>JAOPKE010000009.1 GCA_025517465.1 Halobacteria archaeon HArc-gm2 | reverse complement strand
TTCGAGCCCACACTCGCTTCGCTCGCGTGGAAGGGGAAGGGCAGGGCTGCGGTGCGGTTGCCTGGCGGATGAAAGGGCGAGGCGCGGTGAACGAAGCACGGACCCCCAAGCACCGCAACGGAGTGAGGAGCGCAGGGTGGTCCGCACGAGTTCAGCGCGCCGAGGGCTTTCTGGTTGTTAGCGGTCTCCTCTCTTCAGGCGAAAACTCACAAAACACCCACTCACACCCTATCGCGGTCGGACTGGATTCTCGGGGCCGCGGCCGATAAACTCGCCAGTGAACTGGCGGACGGTCTCGGGGTCGTACTCGTCCATCGTCAGGCGGTTCTCCCAGGCCGTCAGGACGTATGCCGATTCGGGGTCGTCCTCGGGGGTGGGGACGACGACGAATCCCTGCCAGGTGCCCGTGTAGGTCTGGGCGTAGGTCCGCAGGTTCTCCTCTGCCTCGGGGCTCAGCTCGGCCGGGTCGTAGTAGACGACGATGTGGCCGTGTTCGAGCGTGTGGACGAGCAGGCCGTAGGGCTGGGGCTCCTCGTAGAAGCCCGCGTTCACGACGCCGGAGTAGTGGGTCCCGCCGGTCGGGGGCGTCCGCTCGTACTCTATCTCCGTCCCCTCTTCGACGTGGGTGTTCCCCGACGACGGTTCGTTCTGGACCTGCGAGATGACCGCCTGGTCGCCGCGGTTCGGGAGGTCGGTGGCGCCGCCGCCGCCCGACCCCGCGAACAGCGTCAGGTAGGCGACGAGTCCCAGCCCCACGACCAGGACGAGGCCGAGGACGGCCGGACCGGTCGGAATCGCGCTCCCGTCGTCGCGCTCCAGGTCGTCGACGCGCCGCTTGTCGATCGAGCCGAGCTCTCCCTCGTGTGCGTCCCGGAGGTGAGCCAGGTAGGAATCCTCGTCTTCGAACGCGGCGTCGCAGTAGTCGCACTCCGGCATTGGTCCACCGTGGGCGCTAGAAGGATTCAACTGTTACGCTTCCAACGATATACGAATCGACAGGCCCAGTTACCCGTCCTCGTCAGACCGTCTACCGACCAGGTCGGCGAAGCTCTGCCGTTCGCGTTCCTCCTGGCTCGTGGGGTCCGCCGGATTCCGGAGCAGTTCGGCGACGGCGCGGACCGAATCGGCGTCGTTGCGGGCGATCTCGTCGGCGACGGTCCGCGGGTCGTCCACGACGCGGGAGACCAGGCCCACTCCCCTCGCTTCCTCGGCGTCGAGGACCCGGCCGGAGAGCGCCAGGTCTGCCGCGACGCCGCGGCCGACGACGTCGGGGAGGCGGGCCGTCCCGCCCCAGGCGCCGAACAGCCCCAGCGAGACGCCGCTCTCGGCCAGGGTCGCCTCGGGCGTACAGACCCGGACGTCACAGGCGAGGGCGAGTTCCACCCCACCGCCGCGGGCCGCACCGTCGATTCCGGCGACGGTCGCCCCGTCGTAGGTAGCGAGCGCGCGGGCGACGTCCTGCCCTTCGGCGGCGAACGCTGCCGCCTCGTGCTCGTCCAGGGCGTCGACCACGTCCAGGTCCGCGCCGGCGCAGAACGCCGCGCCCGCGCCGTGGAGATAGAGGACGGGCGCCGACGCCTCCTCGATGGCCGCTCCGAGCTCGGCCAGCCCCTCGCGGGTGAGCGCATTGCGGCGCTGTGGGCGGTCGAGCGTCACCACAGCGACGTCGCCGTCTGTGGCCGCGTGAATCACGATTGAGTGGACCCTCGGCGTTTCCAAAGGTCTTTGGCCTCCCCGTCGTAACCCTGAATCAATGGAGGAAGCCGCGGCGGTCCGCCGGGCCGCGCTGGCGGCGGTCGAAGACGTCGAACCCGACCGCCTCCACGCCCGGATCGAGGACCGTCTCGACGCCGCGTCGGTGACGCCGGGTGTTCTCACACTCGCCAGTGCCCGCGCAGTCCGCGAGGAGTCCGTCGAGCGCCTCTCCGAGCGCGCCGCCGGCGTCCAGCTCATCTACGAGGGCCTCAGGCTCACGCGGACGCTCGCTCGTGACGACCCCTGGGCAGACGCCGACGTCAGGCCGGCCGAGAACGGCCACGCTGACTCGTCGAGCCCCGCTTCGCCAAATCAGCGGGACGAGGCCGACCTGGACATCCTCATCGCCGACATCCTCGTTTCCCGGGGGTTCTACCTGCTCGCCCGGACCGAGGCCGCCGAGGCCGCCGTCGCCGTCGTCCGCGCCTTCGGCACGGACCAGACCGTCCGCCGCGTGACCGGTGACGACTCCCCCGACACCGACCTGGAGGCCGACGTCCTCGAACTCGCCGTCGTCGCCGGGACGACCGCCGCCGGCGGCCGCGCTCCGGCCCGTCTGCGCGAGTACGCCACCGACCTCGCCGCCGACGGCCTCCCGCCGGTCGAGCGCGTCGCCGAGAGCGACGTCCTGGAGACGCTCGGCACGCTCGCCGGGACGGAGCCGCCGGCCAGCGACGGGGTCCGCACCTCCGCCGACCACTAGTGAGAGGGATTCGCGTGCCCGCTTCCGATCGAAACGCCTAAAGACGACTCAGGGTAACCAAGAGATGCCTGCCTGGGTAGCTTAGCGGTAAAGCGCGTCCTTGGTAAGGACGAGAGCCCGGGTTCAAATCCCGGCCTAGGCTTCTCCGACGCTATTCTGCGAGGCGCTCCGTCGCCGAGCGATTGCTGCGTCGGAGGCGGAGCGGGATAGACTCGAAACCCGCCAGGGAACGTCCTCTCGGGGACACAACTTCGGCAAAGTGTGCTCACAGAGGGCTGACTACCGAAAGTCCCATAGCTAGCGGTGTCTCCTCGATGGGCTATCGACGGCGAGTACGCGGGAAATGAGCGCCGGCGAAACGACTATTGGTAAGACAGGCGTATTACGCCTATATGTCTGAAGCGGCCACGAACGACGACGGCGAGGACGACATCGCCACGGTCAACTTCAAACTCACCGAGTCGTTCCTCGAACAGATAGACGACACGTGGCAGGGACGCGGGTTCAACAGCCGGAGCGAGTTCATCCGGTACACGCTTCGAGACGCCGTCGAGTTCCCGACGTTCGACCGCGACGAACTCGTCGCCCTGCTCGAAGCCGAGGAGGACATCCGCGAGGGGCGGACGACGAGCGCCGAGGAAGCCCGCGAACGGTTCGGTACGGATGAGTGACGGCGGGTGGACGTGGGAACTCTCATCGACCGCTGAAGACGACCTCGACGAGCTGTCACCCGCCGACCAGGACCGGATACTCGACAAGCTCGACGAAATCGTCTCGTCGCCGTGGCGTGACCCGCCGGACTATGGGGAACCGCTCCAGAACAGTCCGTACAAGAAGATACGCATCGGAGAGTTCCGGCTCTCGGTGACCTTCCGGCAGGACGATCAGCGGCTCGTCGCCGCACGCATCAAACGTCGTGGGGGTGCGTACACTGCCGACGACGATTGAGTGATCGAGGCGAAAGCGAGAACCGACTTCTCCGTCGGCTTCGTCGCTATTCGCCGCCGTCTCCTGCTTCCTCGTCACCCTCCGCCGCGGACTCCCCGTCCTCGGTCGACCACTCGAACTCCACCTCCAGTTCGCGTTCGTCGTTCTCCTCCTCGAACTCGACTTCCACCTCGAAGCGCTCGGGAACAGTTACCGGCTCCTCCTCGTCGTCGAGTTCGACGGTGCCGCTCTCGACGCCGTCGGCGAGCCGACGGAGGACCGCCGCGCCCTGTTCGCGGTCCATTTCACCCTCCAGTTCGAACTCCTCGTCGTCGTTCTCGGGCTCGCCTTCCTCGTCCGCCTCGTGACTTCGGTCTGACACGACTCTTCCTACGGTCCCTGGGTACAAAAAACTCCAATCGCCCCCGCTTACGATCCATTTCGGCGACAACTCTGATACCGTTGCCGGCCGTAGAGGCACACATGCCACTCGACGTCGAACCCCCCGACCCGCCAGCATTACACGGGCCCCAGGACCCGGGTGACTACGACGCGGTCGAGGAGCTGGACGAGGAGACGGGCGGCAACTACCGGCGCGAGGAACTCGCCGCCCTCCTGGACCAGGGCGCGTGGGAGGCGGCCTTCACCGAGTGGGCCGAACACACCTACCTGACCGAGGAACAGTTCCGGGTCGTTCGCGACGCCGGCCTAATCGAGGCTATCGACCTCTACTGGAACCCCGTCGCCGAGGACGTCGGGTACCGGGCGCCGTCGGTGCCGGCGGACCTGGCGGGGGCCGACGGCCCGCTCGACCGGACCGACGTCGGGGACATCGAGGAGGCGCTGGACGAACTCGGCCGGACCGTGAGCGAGGCGCTGGAGAACGACTACATCCACCGCGACGCCGACGAGTTCGGCTACGACTGGGAGTGAGCGTCGACGGGTCGGTGGACGGGCCTTCCGCTGGAACCCCGGCCCGGGTCTGTCGCCGGGCACCGAAAGCCCTTGTATGTCGGCGAACTAACAACTACCATGGACAAGCAGGTGCTCGTCGTCGGCTGGGATGGCGCGACGGAGTCCCACCTCGACGAGTACGACCTCGAGTGGTACGGCGGGCTGGACCACGGCGGCGTGTTGCTCCCGGAACCGTTCTGGCAGTCGAGAGAGATCGACAGCGGGAGCGCCTGGACGACGCTGACGACCGGGCTGTCGACCCGGGAACACGGGGTCGCGATGCTCAGCGGGCTGATCGAGGACGAGCGTCGGTTCGACCTGTTCTCGTCGGTCGACCGGCTGATTCCGCGGAACCTGTTCGGCCGGCCGGCCCGGATCTGGGCGCGACGGCAGGTGCTCGGTCGCCAGCCCACGAACGACGACGTCCCGTACAAGCGCGTCTGGCACTACGTCCCCGACTCGCTGGCGTTCGCCGTGCCGCTCACGTACCCGCCGAAAGAGACCGACGGCGTCACGGTCAGCGGCTTCCCCAGCCCCGAGGTGAGTGTCCAGCCGGAATCGCTCGAGGCGTGGGTCCGGGAGCGCTACGACGGCGAACCGTCGAAGTTCGACGACGCGGGGGAGATCCGCGACGGCTACGTCGAGGACCTGTTCCGGACCCACGAGGCCGAACGGGACCTCGTCCTCGAACTGGTCGAGCGCGAGGAGTTCAGGCTCCACTTCGTCGTCTTCACGCTCCTCGACCGACTGCTCCACGTCACCGACGACGCGGAGGTTATCGAGCGGGCCTACCGGACGATGGACGAGACGTCCGACCGGCTCGTGGACGCCATCGACCCCGACGACGTGCTCGTGGTCAGCGACCACGGGATGAAACACGACCCTCGCGGGAAGTGGATCCACGTCCACGACGAGACGACGGGCATCTGGGCGGGGACGCGGCCCTGGGGCGTCGAGACGCACCTCGACGTGACCCCGGCGCTCGTCGAGTACTGCGGCCGCTACATGGGCGATCCGACGTACACGGCCCCGGAGACGGACGCGGAGCGGGAGCAGATGACGTCCCAGTTGCGGGATCTGGGATACCTGTAGGTCCCCCGTCGACGAGTCGGCGGCGGTTTCCGCGGCTCGCCGGTTTCTCGCTGTCGGTCTCTCGCCGGTGAGACCGGGCCCCTCCCGAATCTATTAGTAGTCAGAAAGCTAACATGCTGGCAGACGCGGTATCGCCGACGCAACTGCCCTGCCCGGATCTCCACCGATCGTTCGATCCCCGCTGACTCATCGATGTCCCACATCGCAGACGCCTACACCACTGTACAGTACGTCCTCGACGAAGTCCGTGAACACGGCGCGTCGCCCACGTGGTGGAAGAGTCGATTTCTCCACCGGATCGCCGGCGGGCTCTGGTTCCGCCGGGTCGAGGGAAACACCGGCGAGTACGTGATGGCGAAGGACTGGGACAACCTCCTCGTCCTCGACGCGTGTCGGTTCGACCTCTACCGGGACGTCGTCAATCCGAACTGCGAGAGCGTCCGTTCCCGTGGCGCCTCGACGCCCGAGTGGGTCACGGAGAACTTCGCGGGCCGGTCGTTCCCCGAGACGGTGTACGTCACCGCGAACCCGTACGTCTCGACCATCACGGAAAACGAGTTCCACGCCAGGTACGACGTGTGGGAGGATGGCTGGGACGACGAGGAGGGGACCGTCCTCCCCGACGTACTCGCCGAGCGGAGTCGGGAGGTCGCGGCGGCCCATCCCGACAAACGACTGATCGTCCACTTCATGCAACCCCACCAGCCGTTCGTCGGCAGCGACCTCCCCGGGAGTTTCTGGAACGTCGACGAGTCCCCCTGGGACGCCCTGCAACGCGGCACCGTCGACCGATCGGCGGTTCTCGAAGCGTACGCCGACAACCTCCGGGTCGTGTATCCAGTCGCGAAGGAACTCGGCCTGGACCTCCCGGGGAAATCGGTCCTCACTGCCGACCACGGCAACATGCTCGGCGAACGCGTCTGGCCGTTTCCCGTCCGGGACTACGGCCACCGGAAGTCGATCTACACGCCCGGGAACGTCCGCGTCCCCTGGGACGCGTTGCCCTACGAGACGCGGAAGGCGATCACGGCGGGCGACACCATGGACGAGCACGACGTCACGGCCGACGTGACCGACAGACTGACCGATCTCGGATACGTGACGTAGAATGCTCCAGGAACCGCCGACCACCGCGACGCTGACGGAACCGACGGCCATCTGGTTCGACACGCACTACGACAGCAAGAGCAGCGGCCTGTACTGCATCGAGCAGATAAAGCGGTACGTGCTCGACGACGAGAACGCCTTCGAGGTCGACCAGTGGCGCGACGCGGACCTGGTCCACCTCAACACCATCCCCTTCCGCCGTCGGGACGTGGGCGTGTGGCTCTCGTCGAAACCGATGGTCGTCACCCAGCACGGCGGCTACCACTGGTGGCGCTCGCGCCGCGACCTCCTGGAACGTCCCGACCACCGGATCTTCATGCTCATGCGGGCGATATTCCGGCTCACGTCCCGTCGGCCCCAGCGGATCGGTTTCAGCACCGAGTACACCAGACGACTCGCGGTAAACAGGGGCGGCGTTCCGGCCGACCGGACGCAGGTGATCCCGCTCGGCCGGAGCGAGGACTTCGAGGACACCACGCCGACGGACACGGCCGACCCGTTCGTGCTGGTCGTCGTCAACAACCGCAACCCGCGGAAGAACGTCCCCACCATCGTCGAGACGATGGCTGAACTGTCCGACGTTCGGTTCGTTCTCCCCGGGAAGATGTGGGACGACTACCCCCACCAACTTCCATCGAACGCGGAGGTCACGGGATACGTCCCCGAAGAGACCCTGATCGACTACTACAACCGCGCCTCGGCGCTCTACCTGCCGACGCTGTACGAGGGCTTCGGGCTACCCTTCGTCGAAGCGATGGCCTGCGGGACGGCGGTGGTCACGACCCGTCGCGGCTCACCGCTGGAGGTGTGTGGCGACGCCGCGGCGTACGTCGACGACCCGATGGACGCGACCGAACACGCCGCCCTGCTGGGCCGCCTCGTCGAGGACGACGACTACCGGGTCGGGTTCGAGGACCGCGGCCGGGAACGCGCCGAGGCGTTCTCCTGGGAGAGGACCGCAAATACCTACCTGCAGGTCTACGACGACGTCCGCTCCCAGTGATGGCCAGCCAGCGGATCCTCGAACTGGGCGGCGGCGAGAACCCGGCGACCGACGGGGTGAACGTCGACGTCGCCGCGGTGCCGGGCGTCGACGTCGTCGCGGACGTCACCGAGGAGTGGCCCTTCGAGCGGGAGTCCTTCGACCGCATCGAGGCCCACCACGTCCTCGAACACCTCCCGCACGACGACCTCCCGACGGTGTTCCGCCAGGTCGGCGAGGCGCTCCGGGACGACGGCGAGTTCTACGCCGAAGTGCCGCTGGCCCACAGCAGGAGCGCCAAGAACGATCCCACCCACCGGTCGACCTGGTACTGGCGGACGCCGATGTACTACACCGCCGAGGACGAACTGTCCTACGAGGTCGGGGCCGACGCCGGGTTGACCGTCGTCCACCGGAACGTCCGGCTGTTCGGCACCTCCGGCAAGTGGTACGCGCGACCGCCCTCCTGGCTGCTCAAGCAGCTTTCGAAGCGGAACCCCTCGCTGATCGAACTCGTGAAACTACCATACGTGACGGGCGTGCTGGAGTTCACGATGCGCAAACGGAGGTGAGCCGATGGGCACGGCCATCCAGGGAGACCGGATCCGACAGATCTTCAAGGGGGCCGGCATCGTCTTCGCCGGCGTCGTCCTCGAACTCGTCGTCTCGTTCGTCGCGAAACTCCTGATCGCGCGGTATCTCGGCCCGACCGACTACGGCGCCGTCTCCATCGGGCTGAAGCTCATGACGGCGACGTCGATATTCGTGCTCGTCGGCCTCGACAGCGGGGTCGGCCGGTACCTGCCGCGACGCGACGACCCCGCAGACCGCCGCGGGGTCCTGAAATCGGCTCTGGAAATCGCGCTCCCGGTCGGACTCCTCGCCGGCGTCGGCCTCTTCCTCTCGGCGGACCTGATCGCCGTTCGCGTCTTCCACGACCCCGCCGTCACCCCGGTGATCCGCGTGTTCAGCGTCGTCCTGCCGTTCGCGGTCGTCTTCCGGATGGCGATCGGCGGCGTCCAGGGGATGCAGCAGTCGCTCCCGAAGGTGCTCATCCAGAACCTCACGCTCCCGGTCTCCCGCTTTCTCCTGGTCGCCGTCGTCCTGCTGTACGGCCTCGGGACGGTCGCGGCCGCGTGGGCCTACGGAGTCGCCTACGTCTTCGCCGGCCTGCTCGGGGCGTACTACCTGGTCCGCTACACGCCCCTGTTCGCGGACGCGCCGGCCACGTCGATGCACCGCGAACTCCTCGCGTTCTCCGCGCCGCTGATGATCACCGCCGCGATGCTCCAGGTGCTCTCCCACATCGACACGTTCTTCCTGGGTTACTTCGCCTCGACCACCATCGTCGGCGTCTACAACGTCGTCTATCCGCTCGCCCAGCTACTCACGGTCGTCCTGTCGGCGTTCGGGTTCATGGTGATGCCGGTCATCTCGTCGCTCGACGCCGGGGACTCCGTCGGGGAGATGCGCCGGACCTACCAGCTCTCCTCGAAGTGGATCCTGCTCGCCACGCTGCCGGTGTTCCTCGTCGTGGTGCTCTTCCCGGAGATGGTCATTCGGGTGACGTTCGGCGCGGAGTACGACGGGGGTGCGCTGGCCCTGTCGGTGCTGGCGGTCGGCTTCTTCACCCACGCCGTCGTCGGCCCGAACGGGAACACGTTGACCTCCGTCGGTCGCACGCGGCTCATCATGTACGACAACATCGCCGTCGCCGCCACGAACGTCACTCTCAACCTCCTGCTGATCCCGGAGTACGGGCTGCTCGGCGCGGCCGTCGCGACGTCGGTCTCCTACGGGCTGTTGAACGCGCTGTACACGTACCAGCTCTACGGCGAGACGGGCATCCAGCCGTTCACGGCCGGGATGGTACGACCGAGCCTGATCGCCCTGCTGGTCGTCGGCGTCGTTTACTGGATAACGACGACGTTCTTCGTGGTCACGCTCCCGCTGCTCGTCGTCGGGTTCGGCGCGTTCGTCTCGCTGTACGCGCTCATCGTCCTCCGGTTCGGCGGCATCGAGGAGGAGGAACTCGTGCTCCTCTGGAGTTTCGAGGAGCGGTTCGACGTCGACCTGGGTCCCCTCAAGCGGATCGCCGAGAAGATCGTTCCGTGACCGCCCGGATACCCTCCAGGCGCGATCCGGCCCCTCCCGGTGCGACACGGGTTCCACGAGCGGTGCGACCCGGCTCCCACGAGCGGCGTCGTCACTCCTGGTAGCCCAGGAGGCGCAGCCGCTCGGCGACGTCCTCCTCCATCCGCACGTCGCCCAGGTCCCGGTTCGTCTCGGCCAGCAGTTCCCGGTGGTCCTGCAGCCGGGCGCGGAAGTCGTCGGCCACCGCCGGCATGGTATCCACGACGTCGTTCCGCTCGCCCGGGTCCGACGGCAGGGCGAACAGCCGTTCCGTGCCGTCGTCCATCCGGACGTACTTCCAGTCCTCGGTCCGTATCGCGTATCGACGGGCGTCCGACTCCGGATCGGTGTCGGCCCACTCCGCGACCACCTCTGACCGGTCCCGGTCGTCGTCCAGCAGGCTCGTCCCCTCGAAGGCGTCCGGTCGCGCGAGGCCCGCGCAGTCGACGAGCGTCGGCGCGAGGTCGAGGTGCCCGACGAGGTCGTCGGACTCGCCGCTCGTCTCGTCCGGCTCCATCGTTTCGCCCGGCTCCCCGCTGGTCCCGTCCGCCAGCAGGAACGGCACGTGGAGCACCTCGTCGTAGAACGTCGCGCTGTGACTGAACCCGCCGTGGTCCGCGAACTCCTCGCCGTGGTCCGCCGTGAACGCGACCACGGTATCGTCGCTCCAGGCGGACCTGACTTCTTCGAGGAGCCGGTCGACTTCCCGGTCGACGTACGCTATCTCGGCGTCGTAGAGGTCGAGGATAGTCTGTCGCTCTTCGTCCGTGACGTCCTCCGGTGCTTCGAGCATCTTTCGCCGGAGCTGGACGGCGTCCCGGTCGGAGACTGGGTCGTCCCGGAACCGCCGCTGGTAGTCGGCAGGCGGGACGTAGGGGTGGTGGACGTCCATGTAGTGGACCCACAGGAACCGCGGACCGTCGTCACCGCCCTCGTCCCGGACCCACTCGAGGGCGAGGTCGGTCAGCTCCACGGCGTCGACGTACGGCGATCCGACCTCGATGCCGGTCCGTTTCTCGGTGGCGTTGAACAGCCCCTGGAGCGTCCGATAGACCAGCCCGTCGCTGTCGAGGTTACGTTTGACGGCGTTCCTGACCTTCGCCGTCACCGACGGGTCCGTCCGGGAGTCGTAGAACGTGTCGAACCCCCTGTCGTAGCCGAAGTCGGCCGACAGGTAGAGGTTCGAGTGGAAGCCCGCGGTCCGGTAGCCGCCACGGGAGAGCGCTTCCGCGAGGGTGGTCCTGTCGGCCGAGAGCCGCTCGAACCCGCCGTACATCAGCGCGTACGACGACGTCAGGATGCTCGGGAACGACGGCCGGGTCGAGCAGGCGTGTGAGAACGCGCGGGAGAAGACGCGCGCCTCCTCGGCCGCGAGGTCGTCGAGATTCGGCGTCGTCTCGCGGTCGTACCCCTGCCAGCCGACGTGGTCGGCGCGGAGCGAGTCGACCGTGACGAGGACGATGTCACGCATTGATTCGAGAGACCGTCGAGAGGATCGCTCGTCGATACTGTGCGCCGATGTCGCCCCAGTCGTAGGCGCGAACGAACTCGCCGAGCGCCTCGCCGTCACGCTCGTGCGCCCGCTGGACCGCCCGGGCGATGCTCTCCGGACTCGTGTCACAGTACTCCACCAGGCCGCCGAACCGACTCTGGGACCGACCACGCAGATGGACGGTCGGGAGCCCCGCGGCACCGTACTCGAGTACCTTCAGCGTGCGCGGGTCGTCGACGAGGCACACGCCGACGTCGGCGAGGTGCAGGAAGCCGGGCATCTCCTCGTGGGGGACACTTCCCGGGAAGACGATGGCGTCGTTGCTCGCCGCGGCGCGTTCGACGTCGTCCGCGAGCGACCCGGTGCCCAGGACGAGCAGGCTCCAGTCCTCGAGGTGGTCGACGCTGTCGAGGAGCGACTCGACGTGGTAGATCGGTTCCAGGCCGCCGACGTATATCGCGACGTTGTCCTCGAGGTCGTCGTCACCGATCCGGTCGCGAGCGGCCTCGACGGCGGCCGGTGACGGGTTCGCTATCTGCTCGTAATCGACGCCGAGTTCGGTGGGCGAGGACGCGTCCGCGAACCGGTTGACGCGGGATTCCTCTTCCTCGTAGACGAAGAGGACGCGCTCGGACAGCCAGAACGCGAGGTTCTCGACCCAGCGAACGGCGACCACGAGCCACGGCGGATGGGTCTCCTCTAGCTGGCGGATCGGGTCGACGTGGTCGACGACCAGGGGCGTCCCAGTGAGTACGCTCAGGAACGCGCCGGCCATCGCACCGGAGCGCGTGGTTCCGACGATCGCGTCGTACTGCTCTCGCTCCCGGAACGAGGCGAGTATCGTCGACGGCGTCGTTCCCCGGACGGTCACCTCGATGCCGTCCGCGTCGAGACGCTCGGCGATCCGGTTCCGGCCGACGCTGATGTTGTCCGGTTTGTCCGGCGTCAGCCAGAGGACGTGCGGGGGACGGGTCCAGACCGTCTGGTCTTCGACCCTCGACGGTGGTTCCTGGCTGGGAGGTTCGGTGACGCTCCCGCCCGCAGAGGCTTTCATGCCCCAGTGATGGGCGGAAGCCACCGAAGTTATAGGCCGAGTATCGAGGAGACGCCGGCTTCGATTCCAGTAAGACCGGCTTATCGGCGTCGAGTCGGCCGACGGCCGCTTCGTCTCTCCTGCGAGGCTCGTGCTCGCTTCTCCGCCCTCCCATCCGCCGACTGCGTCCACTCAGAGCGCCGCTCTGCCCGGTCTGGAGGTGCTTCCGTTCGGGGCCCCATCGGCGACCCGTTCGATAACCTCGCACTATCCGTCTTTGGTCGTCCTTTCGGCGACCAGTCTGGTGTCGGTCGACCTCGCCATCGCGTGGTCGGCTCGCGCTGCCGGCGACCGGCCCGCTCACTCCCTGGCTGCCGCTTTCCCCTCGTCGCGCTGGACGAACAGGCCGCTGACGTAGGTCAGTATCCCGAGCAACAGGAGGGGAAACAGCGTCAGGAAGTGCGAGACGACGATGATCAGCGGGTCCCAGCCCCAGGGGTTGAAGATCCAGAAGAGGACGTCCATGAACGCCAGAATTGCCAGTGGGACGAGGTTCACCGTCAGGTCGAGCCAGGTCTCGTTGGTGAGGTTGAGGAATGACATGGTGGGGCGGGAACGTCTCGCCTTCGTATAGCATTCCCAACCATTTCAACGCTCGGTCGGCGTCGCGTCCCTCCGGGAACGAACCACCACTATCAGCCCCCGAACAGTTACGGGGTGGCCGCACGAGGCCCCGTACATGGCAAATACGGCCGCTCGCGGCGCGGGCTGGGCGCTGCCGGTCCTCGAACTGTTCGGCCTCACCGTCCTCGCCTTCCTCGTCTCGCTCGTCGCGGGCGTGGCCTTCATCGTCCCGATGTTCGTCCTCGGCTACGACCTGGCGGGCACGGCGGTCCTCCTGGGGGCGACGGCCGCGGGCCAGGTCGCGTTTCTGGCCGTCGGGTACGCCTACGTCCGGGTCCGGGACGTTCCGGTCCCGGTCAGGCGCCCCTCCCGCAACGACCTTATCGCTATCCTCGCTGGCGTGGTGCTGGCGCTGGTGATCGCGACCGGGCTCTCGGTTCTCCTCTCGGTCCTCGGTCTGGTGCCGGACTCCGTCATCGGTGACGTCGCCGCGACCGACCCGACGTTCCTGCTAGGTCTGGCCGCGCTGTCGGTCGTCCTGGTCGCGCCGGCCGAGGAACTGCTCTTCCGCGGGGCGATCCAGGGACGGCTCCGCCAGCGGGTCGGGCCGATTCCGGCGGTGCTCGGGGCGAGCCTCCTGTTCGGGTCGATGCACCTCGCGAACTACTCGGGCGCGCTCGCGTCCGTCGTCGCCGGCGCGCTCCTCATCACCGCCGTCGGCTGCATCTTCGGGGCGGTGTACGAGTACACCGACAACCTGGTCGTTCCCGTCGTCGCCCACGCCGTCTACAACGTCGTGCTGATGACCTTCTCGTACCTGGCGGTCTGAGGGTCGGGCTCGCCGACGGCGCTTCCTCGTTCTCCCGTCATAGTGGTGGTTGTAAGCCCGTACCGGCGTTCGACGTGGCCGGTACCGGCGAATGCCGGTAAAAAGTTACAACCACCACTATCAGTCCCAGCGCCGGCTCCGAGTCGTCGTCACGTCGGTGCCGGGGCTGAAGAGCAAGAGGGGGTCGCCGTCGGGGTGGTCGAAGCCGCTGGCCTCGAACAGGGTGTTCTCCGTCACGTCGGCCTCGGCGGTGTAGAGCGTCCACGGCGGGTGGTCGACGTCCGTGTACCGGACCGACCCGTCGGGGGCCTGTGTGTAGAGGCGCCGGCGCTCGGTCAGGAACTCGGCGCGCGAGCCCGGTTCGGCCGTGAACGGCTCCCCAGTGGGCCAGTAGGTGGCGCGGTAGTGCGCGGGACGGTCCCCCGGCTGGCGCCTGTAGCTGGAAAATTCCACGCGCCCGTCGACCCAGCCGATGTCGACGTCGGCGTTGTAGTACGGCAGGTGGTGGGTCAGCCGCGCCGCGATGGTCGCCAGCAGGCTGTCGGCGTCGAGGCTGAAGAAGTAGACGCCGGGTTCCCCCTCCATCGTGACGTAGGTCCGCAGGTTCAGTTCGGGGAGCGGGAGCCCCACCGCCGCGGGCAGTCCCCGTGGTCGGGTGTCCACGTTCGTGAAGGGGACGACGGTGAGCCAGCCGGTGCCGTCGAACTCCTGGACGGCGAAGGGTTCGGGGAGGTGGGCGTCGAGCACGTCGGTGTCGACGGGCCAGTTCGCGAAGAGCAGGTGGCGCCAGCCGAACGCGAGCGGGAGCATGGGCCTCCTACGACTCCGCACCGGTTAATTCCCGACCTTTACCGGTCGCCGGCCGCTACGGGCCAGTTCCGGTCCGACTCGTGACTGGTCGGTACCAGGCGACCGTCCGGTCGCGGCCAGGTGGTTTTAAGGCCGGATGCGGTCTGGTCCGGGTATGACCACGCTCGAAGTCGCCCTCGGCGCGGCGACCGTCGTCCTCGCGCTGTCGGTGCTCGTCCTCGCCGTCCGTGACGGCGGCGGCGGTGACGGTCCAGCCCAGCTCGACGAGGCCCAGCTCCAGTCCTCCGTCGGCAACGCCATCGCCGGGCTCGGCCTGGACGGGACGGCCGCACAGATCGAGACCCACGCCCGCGAGATGAAGCAGTTCCACAGCGACGTCGAGCAGATGCTGCAGACGCCCCAGCACCGGGGGAGCTTCGGCGAGCAGCAACTGGAGACGATCCTCGCCGACCAGCTCCCGCCGGACATGTTCGGCACCCAGGAGGCCGTCGTCGGCAACCGGCGCCCCGACGCCCACGTCGAGACCGCCGACGGGCTCGTCGCCATCGACGCGAAGTTCCCGCTGGAGGCCTACGAGCGCGCCGTGAACGCCGACGACCCGGAGGTTCGCGCGCGTCACGAACAGGAGTTCGCCCGCCGGGTCGACGACCAGCTCGACAAGATCGCGACGGCGTACGTCCGCCCGGACGAGGGGACCGCCGAGTTCGCCTTCGCGTTCATCCCGAGCGAGAGCGTCTACTACCACCTCGTCACCGAGGAGTACGACATGCTGCGCGAGTACACCAGCAGGGGGGTCCAGGTCGTCTCGCCGCTGACGCTGGGCCAGAAGCTCGAACTCGTCAAGGCCGGCGTCCACGCCCAGCGCCTCTCCGAGGAGGCCCTCGCGGTGCAGGACCGGCTCCAGCGGCTCGGCCAGCGCTTCGAGGAGTTCGCCGACGACTGGAACACCTGCGTCCGCCACCTCTCGAACGCGAAGGACCGGGCCGACGACGCCGACGCCGCCTTCGAGCGCCTCCGCTCCGAGTTCGACCGGATCGACAGCCTCTCGCTCGACGGCGAGGGTGACGCCGCAGCGACCCGCGAGCAACTCTCCCGCGGGCGAGAGGACTAGGGTCGCCGTCGCTGCTGGTCGCGTTCCACGGTCGAGACCGGCCGCCAGGCCTCGTCTCCGGCTCCGTGCTCGCTTCCGGCCTCGACCCCGTGTCCGCCTTCGGCCTCGTCCCCGCCATAGGGCTCGACACCGAGTCCGCGGACGCGGGCCTCGAACGTCCCGTCGGTCCCGTCGCGGACGTCGATGGCGCCGTCACAGAACCGCTCGATGGCGTCGACGGTCCGGTCGTCCTGCATCGCCTCGTCGACGACGAACACGCCCAGGTCCCCCGTCGCGATGACCCGGCCGGTGAGCATGTGGACGAACCGCGAGACCGCCCGGAGGTCGGCGTGGGCCAGCAGCGACGAGACGGAGAACACGCCCACCCGGACCCGGTCGAGGCCGCGCTCGACGAGCGTCTCGTACAGCACCGAGAATTCCATCTGGATCCCCAGCAGGTCGCCGGGGTCGTCGATGGTCCGCCCGTGCTCGTCGAAGCGCTGCTGGTCGTCCTCGATGCCGGAGCAGTCGACCACACCGACCCGTGCGCGGTCGAACCCGCCGGTCACGCGCTCGGCCCGGTCCAGTAGCGACCGCCCGCCGACGTCGGCCGAGAGCAGGACGACGCCCTCGTCCTCGCCGCCCGCCATCGCCAGTCGGAGCGCCACCTCGCGGGCGCCCCGGCCCGACGGCCCGCCGACCATCACGTTCGTCCCCGGGTCCACGCCGTCGACCGAGAGGCCGGCCGGAAACCGGAACTGCGCGGCCGCGTTCCGGGTCATCGGCCACCTCGTCCGCCGTCGGTGTCGGCTCGCCTATTGCTCCGGTCCGCCTCCCCTTCCGCCAGTTCCCGGAGTATCGCCAGCCAGTCTGCGGCCGCCGCCGCCAGCAGTTCCAGGAACGCCTCGTCGTCGTCGCTGAACGCCCGGGGTTCGTCGTCGTAGACGCAGACCGTCCCGAGCGGGAGGCCGTCGTCGGTCGTGATGGACGCACCGGCGTAGAACCGGATGCCGAGTTCCTCGAGGAACTCGTTATCCGCGAATCGGGGGTCTTCCCGGATGTCCTCCACGACTGTCACGCCGTCTTCGAGGATCGTGAACGTGCAGATGGACTGCTCGCGGGTCGTCGCGTCCCACGACTCGCCGTGGCAGGCGAGGAACTCCTGGGTTCGCTCGGTGACGAGGTTCACCGAACTCTGGGCGACGTCGAAGTGCGCCGCGGCGACGTCGGTGAGCCGGCGGACGGCCGAAAGAAACCGCTCGGAGTCGAAGTCGTGGCGTTCCAGCGCCGCCAGCCGTTCGTCCTCGTTCTGCGGCAGCGGGTAGGCCGTCTGGCTCCGGCGATCGGCGGTGGTATCCACCAGTTGACCGACTCTAGTGGCCGCCCCCTGGCTATCCGTCCGGACGAACTCCGCGACGTGGGTCGTTCCCGCGTCGGCCTCGGTGTCGATCCGGTCCCGGGACGCGTCGCTACAGAGGATACAGCCCGTGTCCGGGTCGACCTCGCGGACGTGGCCGATCAGCTCGGTCCCGGTCCCGTCGGGCAGGTCGTAGGCGGTGACGAGGCAGTCGACGGATCGGTCGGTCAGCGTCGCCTTCGCCGCCGCGACCGTCTCACGCCGGAGGACCTGTCCGTCCGCGTCGCTCAGGAGGTGATCCCCCGGCGGCGGTCCGTCGGACCCGTCTGAGCCAACGTACAGGACGATGGTCTCGGACATTCCTGCCCGAATCTATCGCGCCGACCGGGGTAACTGTACCTCGAAGTTGGCTCTCAGGTTGTTACCGGATGCCGTCGCGTTGCGGCGCAGCGTCTGCAGAACGCGCAGTGGAACAGGTAGTAGAACGGGCACGACCGGTCTAGCCCGTCACTGGGCGGGCTGTGAGAGGACTCCGCCCACGTCGAGCGGGAGGTTCCCGCGGACGTACCCCTCGGTCCGCCCGTCCGGCCGCATCCGGAAGACGACCACGGGCTCGTGGCCCACGGCGGGCTTCTCGCCGATGATCTGGCGCCAGTGGTCGTCGCGGAAGGAGGTGCAGTCGACGAACAGCGCGGCGTTGCCGTGGATGGCGATCTGGTCGCGCGTCTTGGCGTTGCCGGAGGCCTTGACCGCCGCCACGGGCGAGTCGACCCGTCGCCGCCGCGGGGGCTGGGGCCGGGTCACCTCGACGAGGACGTCGTCGACCTGGTAGTCGAGCGCGTGGCCCGACCTGAGTTCGACCTCCGGCTCGAAGTCGTGGTCGGCGTCGTAGAGGAGCCTGGCGACGTTGAACTCGCCCATCGTCGCCTGCATCCGCGTCAGGTCGACGCCGGCGCTCGTCCCGAGCTTGCTGGCCATCGTGTAGCGGTACTCGTCGAGGACGCCGGTCGAGAAGAGTGACTCGTAGAACTCGAGTCCCGCTTCCCGGCCCGCGTCCGGGAAGCCGGCGGCGTGCTCGCGGAAGAAGTTACGCGTGCTCTCGCGGCCGTCCTTCGAGAAGAAGACGGGGAGGAAGAACCACGCGAGGTGGTCGTAGTCGGCGAGCCAGGGGTCTTCCTCTTCGAGCTGGGCGAGCAGTTCGCGCTGGGCCCACCGGGTGACCGGATAGGGCGCCTCTTCGAAGGTGCACTTGTCCGTTCGCCAGAGCGTCTCGGGCGTCTCGGTGTTGCCGAGCCAGTAGGCGTCGTCGTCGGACCAGGAAAACAGCGCGAGGTCGCCGTTGTCCATCTCCAGGCGCCGGGCCTCGTAGCCGGGCGGCGGGGAGAACCAGGGGGAAGCGAGCGTCGCACCGAAGTTCGCGTCGAGGGGCTGATAGAGGGCGTCGTGAACCCGTTGCTCGCTCCAGCCCTCGAGCGAGTGACGGAACCGGACGGGACCTGCCATGGGGGTTCTTTGATTGTGGATCGGTTTGAGGCTTCTGGAGGGCGGGGCGCGAACGCAGTGAGCGGCCCGCCTTATATGCGAGCGGGGAGGAACGACCCGCGAGCAGGCTGGGCCCGACCGAAGGGAGGGGCCAGCTTACGTGCGAACGGTGAACGCAGTGAACCGCGAACACAGGCCCGAACCACTCACCCTTCCATCGGTGCACGTTCTCCAGCCCGTTCGCACCGAAATCAACGCCGATCCGAGAGACCGTTACATTGATAGGCACTAACATGCAAGATTGTGTGTGGTAACCAATGTCGATGGGCGCCTACGATAACGAAGAACACGAACGCCGCGAACGCAAGAACGCCGAAGTCGACCTGAGCGAAGACGACGACCGGACGGAGTACCGCGGCCAGGTGGACTACGACTCGGGCGACTCCACGGAGGAGTTGCTCGACCAGTTCCAGCAGATCAAGTCCTCGTGACCTCACTCGCGACTCGCTTCTGGCTACTTGTTTCTCGCTGACCTGTCGGCGATCAGGATGGCCAGCGCGCTCACCATGACGACGGCCAGCACGTGGCCGGCGACGGCGACCAGCAGGACCCACTCGTCGCGAACGAAGGGGACGAGCCCCAGCTGTAGCAGGCCGAAGGCCATCGTCGCCAGGTCGGCGCGGCGGTGGGCGCTGCTCTCCTGGGGGTCGACGGGGTACCGGAGCGACCGCCAGAGCGCGACGACACTCGCCCACCAGCCGGTGCCGATGCGGTAACACAGGTCCCACAGGATCAACAGCATCAGGAACACGACGAGTGCCGGCGGTTCGGGGCCGAACAGGGAGGTGACCAGTCCCGCGTCGGGTCCCCTGGGGTCGACGACGAAGAGGTACGTGACGAGCGCGACGAAGGCGACGACGCCGAGGACCACCTCGATGCTCGACCCGAACAGCAGTTGCCGGTAGGCCTGCGGCGCGTCGGCGCGGCGGGCGAGGCGGGCGATGGTCAACATGGCGACGCTGCCCGCCGCCGCCACGAGCACGGCGGCGGTCCCGGCCAGCGCCGCCGTCCAGAGGTCGTAGACGGCGGCCAGCGCCAGCACGGCGCCCTCGAAAAGGAGGAACTGGACGGCGACTGCGGCCCGGGCCGACAGGTCCAGGCCCGGGATCGCGCCGACGATGCTCTCGTAGACCCACGTCTCGCCGTACTCGATCGGTGGGGTGGGCTCTCGACTCATCGCTCGCCCCCGTCGTCGCTCTCCCTCTCGTTCATCGATTACCCTCGTTCATCGCTCGCCCTCGCCGTCGCTCTCGCCCTCGGCTTCGTTCGCGAGCGCCCGCGCGACTGCCTCGTCGAACGGCGTCAGGTCGATGGGGACGAGTTCGCGGATCGGCTCGTCGTCGGCGACGACGGGCGTCTTGAGGCCGTGGATGAGCGGGCGGGCGACGCTCGTCGGGACGTCAGTCACGAGCCCGATCCAGTACGCCGACAGTTCCGGGGTCAACACCGGCACGCCGATGATGACGGGCTCTCGTCGGCCCATCACCGCCGCAGTGCGGCGCATGATCGTGGCGTAGTCCAGCACCTCCGGGCCGCCGATTTCGTACGTTTCACCAGCCGTCTCGGGGACCTTGAGCAGGCCGGCCAGGTAGCCGACGACGTCGTCGATGGCGATGGGCTGGCACGGCGTGTGGACCCACCGGGGCGTCACCATCACCGGGAGGCGCCGGTCGAGCTGGTGGATCATCTCGAAGCTGGCGCTCCCCTTTCCGATGATGACCGCCGCCCGCAGCGTCGTCAGCTGGTAGTTTCCGTCGGCCAGGACGCGCTCGACCTCGCGCCGGGAGCGGAGGTGGGCCGACAGTTCCTCGCCCTCGCCGTCGTCGTCCTCGCCGAGACCGCCCAGATAGACCACGCGGTCGACGCCGGCCTCCCCGGCGGCTCGCGCGAAGTTCGCGGCGGCGCGCCGGTCGCGCTCGGCGAAGTCGCCGCCCGAGCCCATCGAGTGGACGAGGTAGTAGGCGGCCTCGACGTCGGCCAGCGCGGCGTCGAAGCTCCCCGGTTCCAGCAGGTCGCCGGTGACCACGTCGACGCCCTCGGGCGGGTCGTACCCGTCGGGGTTGCGAACGAGCACGCGGACGTCGTGGCCGCGCTCGAGCAACTCTGGAACGAGGCGACCGCCGACGAACCCGGTCGCACCGGTGACGAGGACGCGCATACCGCCTAGTCGCGGCCGCGGCGCCTTAACTGTCGGACCCGACGCGCCCTATCCGTCGGACCCGACGGCATCCCAGCCCGGCGTCTCCGGCGCGCCCGCTTCTTCCTCGATCTCCTCGGCGAGCGGGGCGGGCGCCGGCGCGGCCGTCCCGGCGTCGCCGGCCCGGTCGCTCCATCGATCGATCGCCCGTCCGGCCCAGGAATCCGCGTCGAGTACCTGCTCGCGCGTCTCCTCGTAGACGGGGTCGCTGACCGCCAGCATCGCGGGGCTGGACGCGGCGGCGACGGCGACGAACTCCGCGCGGTCCTCCCGGGTCGACTCGTCGTTCTGCAGTCGCTCGACGACGCCCGTCAGCCGCTCGGGGTCGGGGTGGGCGAACACCGTCGTGCCGATGGCGGCGGGCCCGAAGGTCGGGTCGGCGTCGTCGGGCGCCTCGTCGTCGACCAGCCGGGACCCACCGAAGACCGCTTCCACGCGCTCGCATCCCGTCTCCACCTCCAGCGCGAGGTTCTCGCCCGGGTACCGCCGGCAGGTCTCCGGGTACAGTTCCTCGCCGTGGATGCGACACTGCAGCGTCGTCGGGTCGAGGAAGGCACACGTCGGCAGCCACGTCGGGTCGTGATCGAAGGGACCGACGGGTTTTGGCGGCTTGCGCAGGCCGACGAGGAAGGCGGGTCGGCCGCGAATCGCCGCCACCTCGGTCCCGTCGATGGTGACGGTAGCGTCGCCCTCACCGGCGAACAGTCGGGGCTGGAGGACGTCGCCGAACCCCTCGTCGACGAAGGCTCTGATCTCGTCGCGGCGGATCGGTGCGAGGTTCCCCACGTCGTCGAGCGGGACGTACCGGCCGCGACGCTCGTGGTCCACCGTCGCGTCGGTCAGCGCGCGCCAGTCGATGCAACAGCCGGCACACCCTTCGCAGTTCACCTCCATACTGTTCTCTCCGCGACCGAGCTACAAAAATTCGGGGCGCGAATCAGCTCTCGGGAGTGTGGACGTTCCCGAACTGGAAGCACGCGCCGCCGCCGTCGCTCTCGGTCACCGTCACCTGCCAGCCGTGGGCGTCGGCGATGGTTCGGACGATGCTGAGGCCGAGTCCGGTGCCGTCGTCGGCCGTCGAAAAGCCCGCGTCGAAGACGGTGTCTCGCTCGTCTTCGGGGATGCCGACGCCGTCGTCCGCGACGAGAAAGCCGCGTGCATCCCGCAGGTCCGCAACCGTGATAGTGAGGGCGTCGGGTCGGTCTGCGGCGTGTTCCAGGGCGTTGCGAAAGAGGTTCTCGAACAGCTGTGCCAGCCGACTCGGGTCGGCCATGACGACGAGATCCGAGTCGACGACGAGCGTCGCGTCGCCGGAATCGACGACGTCCCAGGCGTCCCTGGCGGCGGTCGCGACGGCGACGGCGTCCGGTTCGGTGACGGTCCCGCCCTGGCGTGCCAGGCGCAGGACGTCTTCGACGAGATCGTCCATCCGGTCGAGCGACCGCTCGATCACGTCGAAGTGTTCCGGGTCGCCGTCTTCCCTGGCGAGCCGGAGGTGGCCCTGGGCCACCTCCAGGGGATTGCGAAGGTCGTGGCTGATGACGCCAGCGAACCGTTCGAGCCGCTCGTTCTGGCGTTCGAGCTGGTGTTCGTACTGCTTGCGTTCGCTGATGTCGCGGGTGATGCCGACGAGGCCGACGACGTTGCCCCGGTCGTCGTACCACGGCGCCTTCGACGTGGCGACGTACGTGCCGTCGAACGCCGAGCCGTAGGTGTGTTCGACCTGGTCGACGACCGGGTCTTCGGACTCGATGACTCGCTGGTCGTCGGCCGTCGCGCTTTCGGCCAGCTCCGGGGGATAGAGGTCGAAGTCCGTGAGGCTGACGACGTCCTCGGGTGTGTGGTAGCGGGCCCCGTCGGGGTTCTCGATGTACGGGCGCCCGTTCATCGACGGCATCGCGTCGCTCACTTTGACGTGGCGACTGTCGCGGTCTTTGAAGTACACCGACAGTGGGATGTGCTCCAGCAGCGAGTCGAGCATCGTCCGGTCACGGCGCTGGGTGTGGTGCTCATCGACGACCGAGCGTAGTGCTTCGAGCGTCTCGACCGGGTCGTTCTCGCCGATGTCGACGAAGTGGGCCGCGCCGTGTTCGAGCGCAGTGGCGGCGTCGAGGTCCTCCCGCCCGAACACGACTACCAGGAGGCCAGAAACCGACGCCTGGGCGTCGTCGACGAGGGCCAGCACGTCCTCGCCGCCTGCACAGACCAGACAGTCGACGTCGTCTTCGGTGAGGGCGTCGAGAACGTCGTCCGCCGCGGACAGGCCGCGCAGGTTGAAGGGCCGGCCTTGCTGGTCCCACCGCTCTGTGACCGCTGTGGCGTCGGGACCGTGGTACACCACCAGGGGCGCCTTCTGCATCGGTGTCTCTCTGGTCTCCCCAGTGTCGCGCTGACAGGGGCGATGTCATTAGCTGGTTGACCTACTCGTGCATAAATGCCGGGGGCAGCCGGGGACTTATCGCCGTGGTCGGCCTACGTGGGGTATGACGACCCGGCCCTGCGACGGCTGTGGCGAGGACGTCACCATCGCCGGCGGCATCGCCGGCATCTGGTCGACGTCGACGGAGACGACCGGCGGGATGACGCTCGAACTCGTCGACGACACCGAACACTTCCTCTGTTATGCCTGCATCGACCGGTTGCCCGACGACGAGGAGATTACGCGCGAGCACGTCGCCGACCTGTAAGCACAACCGGGGAGGCGCGGGCCCGGTCGCGCCCGCTCAGCGGTCCTTCTCGGCGACGTTCTTGAACTCGAAGCGGGCGCCGCCACCCTCGCTCTCGACCGCCTCGACGACCCAGCCGTGGGCGTCGACGATGGACCGGACGATGTCGAGGCCGAGCCCGGTCCCCTCCTCGTCCGTGCTGAACCCCGACTCGAAGACGGAATCGCGCTCGTCCTCGGGGATGCCGACGCCGTCGTCGGCGACGTAGAACCCCGACCTGTGGGGGAGGTCGTCGACGGTCACGGTGAGGTCGGCCGGGTCCTCGGCGCCGTGTTCGACCGAGTTACGGAACAGGTTCTCGAAGAGCTGGGAGAGCCGGCCGGTGTCGGCACGGATGACCAGCTCGGTGTTCACCGCGAGCGTCGCCCCCTGGGAGTCGATGACGTCCCAGGCGTCGCTGGCGACGGTGGCGACGTCGACCAGGTCGGGGTCCTCGACGGTCTCCCCGTAGCGCGTGATGGTCAACACGTCGGCGATGAGGTCGTCCATCCGGTCGAGCGACCGGTCGATGGCGTCGAAGTGCTCCGACTCGCACTCCTCCCTGGCGAAGCGGAGGCGGCTCTTGGCGACCTCGAGTGGGTTGCGCAGGTCGTGACTGATCACTTCGGCGAACCGTTCGAGCCGCTCGTTCTGGCGTTCGAGCTGGTGTTCGTACTGCTTGCGTTCGCTGATGTCGCGCGTGACGCCGACGAGGCCGACGACGTCGCCCTGTTCGTCGTACCACGGCGCCTTCGACGTGGCGACGTAGCTCCCGTCGAACGCCGGGCCGTAGGCGTGTTCGACCCGGTCGATCGGCTCCTCGTTCTCCATCACCGACCGGTCGTCCTGTGTGGCTGGTTCCGCGAGGTGGTTCGGGAAGACGTCGAAGTCCGTGGTGCCGACGATGTCTGCCGGCGCGTAGTAGCGGACGCCGTCGGGACTCTCGATGTACGGGTCGCCCATCATCGACGTCATCGCGTCGCTAACCCGGAGAAACCGGCTCTGCCGGTCCTTGAAGTACACCGAGAGCGGGATGTTCTCCAGGAGCGAGTCGAGCATGGTCCGTTCACGCCGTTCGCGTCGGTAGCGCGTGACGACGGGTTCGAGGCGCTCGATCACGTCGACGCGGTCCCGTTCGTCCACGGAGAGACAGTGCGTCACGCCGTCGGCCAGGGCCGCGACGGCGTCGGTCTCCCCGTCGTCGAGGACGACGACCGGCACGTGCCCGACGGTGTCGCGGACGTCGTCGACGACGGCCATCGCGTCCGGCCCCGAGCAGACGAGTGCGTCGACGGCCGTCCCGGCGGCGAACTCCCGGGCCCCTCCGGCGTCGTCGAACGCCGACAGCGCGAACGGTCGCTCGGTCGTCTCCCACCGCTGCTCGAGCGCGGCGGCGTCGGGACCGTAGTACAGTACGCAGACTGGTTCTTCCATTGGTCTGGTGCTCTGGCGCGCCGGAAGCGCGCTCCCAGGCGGGTTGTCACCGGGTTATTGTCGTACTCGTGTATAAACGCCCGGGAGAGTGGCCCCAGCTCGGTCCGGTTCGCATCGCTTCTCGGGCCCGCTTCCGCCGCTGGAGAGCGTCGTGACGAGTCGCCGGTCGCAGCGACGCCGCGCCTGTCGCGAGGCGGGTGAGGCCAGTGACACTCCCGTTCTCTCGTCTGCTTGACGCAATCGCCGTCCCGTAATGTGTTTTGTGCCTCTGGAGCATCAGGTCACCCATCTGGCGTGGCCGGGGGCACCGTCGGCTCGCCCACCGTCGCGACCGACGGAGCGCTCTCGCCGCCTGCTTGCTCGCTACAGCCGGCGAGAGCGGTCACGGCGAGTCCACCGATACCCGTGAGGTACGTACGGCGTGTCGATCGCATGGCCACGTCGAATCCGGCGGGCGGTATATAACTGGCCGATTTGCTCCGATGGATTGACGTGGACCCGGAGACTGCGAGTGGACGTGAACGCCGCGCGAATCTTCGACGAGTTTCCCGCGCCCTCCTATCGCGGCAACCAGAAAGAAGCGCTCGCGGACATCCAGGCGGCCTTCGAGGACGGCGCCCGCGTCGTGCTGGTGCGCGCGCCGACGGGCAGCGGCAAGTCGCTACTTGCCCGCGCCATCGCAGGCTGTGCCCGGACCGCCGGCGAGGCCGACGCGGAGGAGGTCATCGACGCCTACTACACGACGCCGCAGGTCTCCCAGCTCGACGACGTCGCCGAGGAGCCGATGCTGGACGACCTGAACGTCATCCGGGGGAAGAACAACTACAGCTGCATCCTCCCGGGCGAGACGGAGACGCCGGTCAACCAGGCCCCCTGCGCCCGCGAGCGGATGTTCGACTGCCAGGTCAAACACCGCTGTCCGTACTTCTCGGACCGCGCCATCGCGTCGAACCGCCGCGTCGCCGCGATGACGCTGGCCTACTTCATGCAGACCGCTGGCTCGGACGTGTTCGGCACGCGCGACGTCGCCGTCGTCGACGAGGCCCACGGCCTGGGCGACTGGGCCGAGATGTACGCCGCCATCGAACTCGGCCCCGACACGGTGCCCATCTGGGAGGACAGGGCCCCGCCCGCCATCGACGACCTGGAGGACGCCGCGAACTACGCCGACGGCCTGGCCGCCACGTCCGAGCGCCGGGTGAAGGAACTCCGCCAGAAGGAGGAACTGACCGCCGAGGAGGTGGCCGAACGCGACCGCTTGAACAAGCTCCGCCAGGAGCTGTCGTGGTTCGCCGAGGACTACCGCGACCCCGACAGCGTGACGACGTGGGTCGTCGACCAGCCCGACGGCGAGGGCACGAGCGTGACGATCAAACCCTTAGATCCCGAAAAATACCTCAAACACACCGTCTGGGACCGGGGCCAGCGCTTCGCCCTGCTGTCGGCGACCATCCTGAACAAGGACGCCTTCTGCGCCAACGTCGGCCTCTCGACGGACGACGTCGCCCTCGTGGAGGTGGGCCACACCTTCCCCGTCGAGAACCGGCCGCTGTACGACGTCACCCAGGGAAAGATGACCTACGAGGAGCGCGACGAGACCCTGCCCAAGATCGCCCGCCAGGTGGTCCGGATCATGCAGCAACACCCCGACGAGAAGGGGCTCATCCACTGTCACTCCTACGCGATCAAGGAGAAACTCGAGTCCCTGCTGCGCGATTTCGGCGTCGGCGAGCGCTTGCGCAGCCACGAATCGGAAGACAGGGACGCCCAGTTGACCTCGTGGAAGCGCACCGACGACCCCGACGTCTTCCTCTCGGTGAAGATGGAGGAGGCCCTGGACCTCGAAGGCGACCTCTGTCGCTGGCAGGTCATCTGCAAGGCGCCCTATCCCAACACCCGGGACTCCAGGGTCGCCCAGCGCCTCTCCGACGGCCAGTGGGGCTGGTACTACCGTGCCGCCCTCCGGACCGTCATCCAGGCCTGCGGCCGCGTGGTCAGGGCGCCCGACGACTACGGCTCTACCTACCTCGCCGACTCCTCGCTGCTGGACCTGTTCGACCGTGCTCGCACGGACATGCCCGACTGGTTCGAGGAACAGGTCGACCGGATGTCCGAGCCGAACCTGCCCGAGTTCTCGCCAGTGGACGCGCTCGGCGGCGAGAGCGTCGAGGGGAAGAGCGCCGGGTCGGAGAGCGGGTCGAGCGGCCGGTCGCGCTCGCGGTCCGGGTCGCGTGCGGGCTCTCGCTCCCGGAGCGGCGCCTCGACGCGGTCGAGTCCGATGGCCGACGTCTGGGACACGGAGTAAGTCCTCCGGACTGCCTCGACGCGGGATTCCTCGCCCGGAGCCACTCGGTCACTCCGAGGTGCGCCGGAGGAAGACGACGACTGCGCCGGCGTGGAGCGCCGCGGCGACCCCGCTTCCGACGGGGCCGACCACGGGCACGCTCGTCAGGAGGTGATTGAACAGACCGACGAGGAGGACGGTTCCAAACAGCGCCAAGCCGTGGCCTGCCGTGCGGCCCCAGCTTCGCCGGAGAGCAGCCGTGATCGACAGGCCGTCGACCAGCAGCCCGGGGAGGGCGAACAACCTGACCAGCACGACCGTGAACGCGATTATGAGCGGAATCCCGATGATCATGGACCCTCCTTCGAACGTGACGTCCCAGGGGAAGAGCGTGAGAGCTGCGACGACGACTGCGTAGCGCACGGCGATGGCTGCCGTCGGTTCCACGTTGCGGAGCCGGGCCAGCGCGTAGACGGCCCCGCCGGCGCCGACGGCGACCTTCGCCACCTGGAGTCCGACGGCCCAGGCGAACCACGCCGGCTTCAGCCCGACGAGCGTCAGCGGTGAGACGGAAGCGCGCGAGAACGCCTGGACGACCACGCCGAACGCGACGGTGATTTCGCCCGTCTGGACCCCCTCGTACCCGGTCGTCGGCACGGCGCCGTGCAGGGTCACCCAGTCGATTCCTGCGACGAGGGCGCCCGAGAGAACGAGCGCGACGAGGGCCTCGGGATGGGCGCGCACGTTTCGGACCCCCTCGCGCAGGAGGGCGGTCGTCGTGACGCGTCGGATCGCTTCGTGGCTCTCGTCGGTGTGGTCCCGTCCGTGATGCTCGTGGCCCGTCATGCTTCCTCCAGTGCGTAGAGGTGGCCGTCGGCGAGCGCGTACAGCGTCTCGCCGACGAGCGCCGCCGGCGACCACCGCGTCGGATCCTCGCCGGGGTCGAACCGCCAACGGACGCGTCCGTCTTCGGCGTCCACTGCCGCCAGTCCCGCGTCGTCTTCCGGGACGTAAACGACGCCGTCGGCGACGGACGGTGGGGCGGACTGTGGCGTCTGTTCCGGTTCCATCGAACTCGTCCACAGCGTGGTCCCGTCGCTGACGTCTATCGCGACGAGGGAGTTCTCCTCGTCGACGCCGGCCGTGTACGCGACGCCGTTTGCCGCCGCGATCGCGCCGCGGCCCCAGAATTCTTCCGGACCCTTTCGCCAGGCGACGCTCCCGTCGTAGTCGACGCCGACGATCGGTCGGTGGCACCGGACCACGAGCCGCTCCGGGGCGGCAGTGACCGAGAGCGGTGACTGAACATCGTCGGGCGAGAAGATTCGCTCGCCGCTCTCGACGTCGTAGCCGAGGAGTCCACGTGCGTAGCTCGCGACGTACACCGTTCCGTCGCGGACGGCCGGTCGATAGCCGCCGCCGGGGCGTCGCCAGCGAACGCGTCCGTTGCTCGCGTCGATGGCGAGTACGGAGTCGCCAGTGGTGACGAACACCGAATCACCGGCCGCGACGGGGACGGAGTGGTCCTGTCCACCCAGTATCGTCGTCGCCAGACCCTGGTCTCGTTCGATCGACCAGCGTCGCAAGCCCAGGCGGAGGCCGGCGAGTGCGATCCCGCCACGCGCGTCCAGCCCGTCGACGCCCCGTCGGGAGTCGAAGACCAGCGTCGGGTGCTCGTAGGCTCTCGCGGGCGCGACGGCGGGCGGGTTTACGTACTCGCGATCGACCCTGAAGACGACCTCGCCGCTCGCCGCGTCGACGCAGACCAGTTCACGGTCGACGCCGTAGACCAGTCCGTCCGAGACGATCGGCGTCACACCGTAGAAGAACCCCAGGTTGGCTTCGACGGGCTGTTTCCACCGAACCCGGACGCCATCCTTCGGCCCGCTCGCGTCCGGTGCGTACCCCGTCCCTGCGGGGTCGCGCCGTTCCATCGGCCACTCGTTGCCGTCGGGCGGGCCGGTATCCGGCGGGTTCGCTCTGGACTGCTCCGCTACGGCAGGTGGGCTCAGGTGGCCGATGCCGGCGACCGAACCGGCCGCGACCAGCGCCCGCCGTCGTGTAAGATCGGGGACCATACGCGCCACCTCTAGACCGCTGCTCAAATAGATATCGAGTCGACACGACGGGGGCGAAGCCCGTTCCCGTCGCAGCCCGCTCCTTCGGTGGGGCCGTGGCCGACGTCTGGGACACCGAGTAGCGGGCGCCTCACCCGGACTCGCTCGCCGGTGTGTTGAGTGGAGCGGTAACGTCCGCCAGGTACACCGTTCCGTCGAACGCGACGAGCCACGTGCCGTAGTCTTCGCCGTCGCCCTCGAGCGGGCGGTGGGGACGGAACCGGTCGAGGAGATCGACGAACGCCTGGCCCGGCGTCTCCTCGGTGACGTAGCGTCCGTTCTTGGCGGCCTCACGCATGATCTCGCGTTCGTCCTCGGGAAGGCCCTCTAGCGTGAACAGGTACCGGTCGCGGACCCGCGCGGCCATCTCGGCGTGGGATGCGGCCACCTGCGTGGTCTCGTACCGGTATCGGGTGATTTCAACGGGGCCGCCGTCGTCGATCTCGACCGGGTAGGTGGTCCCGTCTCGGGTCACGGCGTCGTATTCGGGGTCGGGAACGAGGACGGATTCGGCCTCCTCGGCCGGCGAGTAGGTCCCCATGTGGAAGACGTCGGCCCCGTCCGTCTCCCGGTGGTCCTCCGAGACCGGGAAGAACTCTGCTACGACGTCGCGGTCGACCGGCGGCAGGTCCTCGACGGCGATCGCGCCCTCGGACGGCGAGAAGTCTTCCGGCGGGTTCAGGTCGAGTCCGATCCCGTGGCGCGCGTACTGGTAGGTCTCGACGACCTCGTGGGAGACGTTGTAGTACGACCCGTCGTGGGCGACGGGCGCCCGCTGGTCGTACGACCCCTCCTCGAAGTGCGGACTGGTGCCGTTCAGCTCCGGTTCGTCGCCGGCGACGGCGTCGTCGAGGATCCGCTGTTCGTCGTCGTCGAGCTGGTCGTCCGTCTGTGCGTACCGCCGGGCGAGCGTCTCGTCGTCGTCCACGTTTTCCAGCGAGAGTCGGCCCGACGGGTCCGAACACCCCGAAAAGGGGACGGCGAGGAGGGCGGCGGTCGTCGCGAGGAATTTGCGGCGTCGCATATCCGGTGGTCTCGGAACCTGTATGAATGTCTTGTGTTACAGGCGACACGAACTGTCGGCCACTGTTGCCATCAGACGTCGGGGTCGAACGCGTCCGGCGTCGTCTGGCCGGCCGCCTCAGACCGAGTCGACGTCAGTCCCGACCGAACAGACGTACTCCCCCGTCGCCACCTGCGGGAGGCGCCGGGAGCGCCAGAAGATGCCCGGCGCGTCGGCCGTGACGGTGGCCTTCACCTCGCCGAAGACGTCGGTGATGCGATAGAGGGCGTCGCCGCGATTGACCCGGTCGCCCAGGTCCTTTTCGAAGCTGACCAGGCCGCCGGCGGGGGCGCCGTACTGGTCGAAGCCGGTTGCGCGGGTCTGCGTCTCGAGCGCCTGGCGACCGCCGAGGAAGTCGTAGTACCGGAGGACGTTGAACACGCCCTCGACGCCGGTCTGGATGGCGTCCTCGTCCCAGCCGACGCTGCCGCCGAGTTCGGGATCGATGGTGGGGATGCCCTCGTCCGGTGCTGCGCGGGCGAGTTGCCCGTCGGGGCCCTTCTGGTCGAGGACGTACCCGCAGCCGAACGCCTTCGCCAGTTCGAGACACTCGTCGTGGAGTCGGTGGCGCTGCCCGCAACGAACCCGGCACTCCTCCAGCATCCGCGAGGTCGACCCCTGGTGGAGGTCGAGGATGCGGTCGGCGCGTCTGGCCGCCTGGAACGTCGCCGCGGCGATGCGCTCCGATGAGGTGCCGTTCTCGTCGCCGGGGTACGCCCGGTTCATCTTCGTGTCGTCGATGGGGTTGCGGTGTTCGGCCACCTGGAAGGCGTGGTAGTTGACGATGCCGACCACGAGGATGGTCCCCGACAGCTCCGCCGGGTCCAGCTGGGGGAGCACGCGCTGGACGACGCCGACGCCGTTGAGTTCGTCGCCGTCGCTGGCGGCCTGCATATAGAGCGTCTCGCCGTCCTCGGCCCCGTTGACGACGGCGACGGGCAACCCGAACGGGCTCCCGTCGCGCGTCTCGCCCACCTGCAACCGCCCCGTGTCCACCTCACCGGGCGCGGCACTCGCCGTACCGAGGGATACCATTACACCACGGTTTGTGTTGGGCGCCTTTACTAATTCGGTCTCCGGCTATGTGTGAGATTTTGAGGAGTGGCTGGTATTCTTCGAGTGAGTGCTGTTCGAGGAGAGGACCGCAACTACAGTCGGCGGAAAGTCTCGGTCCGTTCGTGTGCAGTGAGCAAAACCGCAAACGCCTCGAAAGCCCTCGGCCCGCTCGACTCGTGCGACTCGTTGCGCTCCTCGCTCCGCTCCGGTGCTTACTTCGTCGGACTTTGTCGACCGCGCCTCGCCCTTTCAGTCCACCAGGTCCGCACAGCAGCCCTGCCCTTCCCCTGGTCGTGAGAGCCTCGCTTTCGCTCGGCTACTCGCTCCCGGCTGGGTGGGTACGGAGCGGTCAGGAAGCGTGATTCGCGCGGGACGCCGCGAATCCGGGGAGGTGTGGTGGAGTCAATCGCGGGCGCGTGGCGAAGCCCGCGCGAGCCATGCAGTTCCTGGAGGAATGAAAGGGCGAGGCGTGGTCGGGGAAGCCGGGACCCCCAAGCACCGGAGCGAAGCGAGGAGCGCAGGGTGGTCCCCGCGACCCGAGCGGGCCGAGGGCTTTCGACGTGTTTTCGGTACCATTGATCACGGAACGACACTCTCCCAATCCACCCACTCCAAGTCGCGAGGTTTAGGGCCGGCCGGCGACACAACCACACCAATGGAGGTCACGTTGCTCGGGACGGGCGACACCACGGGAACCCCGACGCCGCGGTGCGACTGCGAGACGTGCGAGCGCGCACGCGAGGAAGACGTCGAACGCACCCGGTTCTCGGTGCACGTCCGGAACGAGCGGACCGACCAGTCACTCCTGATCGACGCCAGCCCGGACTTCCGGCGGCAGTTCCGCCGGGAAGACGTCCCGCTGCCGGACGCCGCCGTCATCACCCACGTCCACTTCGACCACCTCGACGGCCTGGGCAACGCCTATCGCCTGCTCGACCACTTGCCGGTCCACGCCGCGGACGAGCACGACCCGAACCTGGGCGAGAGCGTCGCCGAGCACGTCGACTCGCGCTACCACTACCTCGACCAGGTGACGGTCACCCCCGAGACGCCCTTCGAGCCGTTCGCGGCGGCGGGGTTCGAGGTGACGCTGGTGCCGGGCGTCCACCCGCCGCTTTCGACCTACGGGCTGCGGATCGACGAGCCCGAGACCGGCGCCTCGCTGGCCATCTCCGGCGACACGAGCTACGCCTTCCCCCAGGAGTCCCGGGACGTCCTGCGCGGCGCGGACCTGGGCATCGTGGAGGGCATCGTCCACGCGGAACTCTGCAAGAATCACCCCGCCGGCGGGGACCACTACGACGACGCGGGCGTCCCGCGGACCTTCGGGACCAAACACATGACCCTCACGGGCGCGCGGGCACTGGCCGACGATCTCGTCGTGGACGACTACCGCATCGTCCACACGGCCCACTTCGTCCCCGAAGCGGAGGCCTTCGCTGACGACGTGGCCCTGGACGGCGAGCGATTCGAACTCTGAGACAGCCCCAGCGACTATAGTGGAGAACGTCTAGAGCCGGTGCATGGAGCGCCGAGGAATTGCGGAGTCGGGCGGGGCGGCGCTAGCCTGCGCCGTCGCGGCGGCGGCGACGTTCCAGGTCGTTGCGGGGGGTATCGACTGGGCGCTGGTGCTCGGCATCGGGATGTGTGCCGGCATCGCCGGCGCGGCGAACTACCAGGCCCGGACGAAACACTCCGACCTCGTCGCGGACGAGGCGCCCGTCGAGACGACCGGGGCGGACGGCGAGCCGAGCGGCCAGGACTAGCCGAATCAGACCGCTCGGCCGGACCGGTTAGCTGAACCGGTCCAGTCCCGACTGCTGACGTTTCCGACCGGCCGGCTCCGGGTTCCAGGGCGACCGCTCGGCACGCAGCGAGTCGGTGTCGACGCTGACGGCCTCGCTCTCCTCGTAGCCAGCGCAGTCGGTTCCACACTCGTCGCTCGCACGGACGGAACGGCCCTTCCAGGCGCACTGGGGGAGGCCGTCCTCGTCCGGCGAGCACTGGGCGCACGCCGGGATGTCGAACGTCCGCCAGCCCTTGCCGTAGGCGCGTTCGGCGAGGCGGCGGCGGGCCCGGGCCTTCTCGTCCGCCGTCACGACCCGAACGTCGGTCCGCCCGGGGTACGACTCGACTACCTCGACGCCGGGTTCGTCGACGGCCAGGGGATCGGCCTCGCGGATCACCGCCCGCTCGTCCGTCTCGGGGTCGAAGCGCCACACTCCCACTTCGTCGGGGATGCGGTTGAGGTGCGCCCCAGTGACGTGGGAGGCCGTCGCCAGCACCACCTCGTCGACGAGGCCGAGCGAGACGTCGGTCCGCAGTTGCATCTCCAGGTCGCCCGGACGGCCCAGGTCGGGTTTGTTCTCGATGGCGACCAGCGAGCCGAACCAGTCGGGGTAGCGGGCGACCTGGCGGACGTAGGTCCGGCCGCCGCGGCGTTCGGCCTCGAAGAAGCCACGCTCGACGGCCAGTTCCCGCGCTCGCTCGGCCCGCTCGGGGTGGCAGTCGAAGGCGTCCTTCCAGTAGCGGGCCCGGCCGGGGCCGACGTCGGCCTCGACGGCGGCGGTGGGGATGCGCTCGGGGGTGATGGCCGCGCGCTCGTCGAACTCCGGGCCGGGCTCGACGGCGAGGACGTCGACGACGCGACGGCCGTGGACGTGGGCGCCGAGCTGGCGGCTGAGGAGGGCCTCGCCCAGCGGCCCCTCCCCGCCTTCGAGGTGGGCACACAGCGCCAGTTCGAACGCGAATTCGCGCACGGGAAAGGGCAGGACGCCGGCGGGCAAAAGCACGTCGTCACGCGAGCGTCTGACGGCGTTCTCAGCGCGCGAAAGCGCTCGTGGCGATATATGGTGACCGGGGGTCAAGGGGTGAGCAACATGGCGGTGGTGGAGGACGTGGGACAGGACACAGACCCCGAAGGAGACGAGGTGGACGCGCCCGTCGAGGTGCTCGTCGTGGACGACGAACCGGATCTCGCGGACCTCGTCCAGGAGTTCCTGGAGCGGGCCGACGACGCGCTGGCGGTGACGACGGCGACGAACGCCCGGACGGGCCTGCAGCTGGTCCGCGAGCGATCCTTCGACGCCGTCGTGAGCGACTACCACATGCTGACGATGGACGGGCTGACGTTCCTCGACAGAGTGGCGGACACGGAGCCGGCGCCCCCGGGCATCCTCTTTTCGAGCGACGACGCGCCCGAACTGGTCGAGGCGGCGCACGACGCGGGCGTTCCCTTCGTCCACAAGCGGATGCGTTCCGAGCGATTCGACCGGCTGGCGAGTCGCGTCCGGACGCTCGCCGAGGACCGCCGGAACTGACGCGCGGCGAGGCCGCCTGCCCGGAATCTGGGCCGCAAACAGTAGGCTTATCAGTCCCAGGGGGCGAAATCACACCAAGATTACTCCCGAGATGACATCCCACAACCACCCGGAGGTGAACATCGGCCTCGTCGGCCACGTCGACCACGGCAAGACGACGCTGGTCCAGGCGCTGTCTGGCGAATGGACGGACCAGCACTCCGAAGAGATGAAGCGCGGCATCTCCATCCGCCTGGGCTACGCCGACGCGACCTTCCGGCGCTGTCCCGAGGAGGAGGAACCGGAAGCGTTCACGGTCGAGGAAACCTGCGGCGAGCACGACGTCGAGACCGACGTCCTGCGGACGGTGTCGTTCGTCGACGCCCCCGGGCACGAGACGCTGATGGCGACGATGCTGTCGGGCGCCTCCATCATGGACGGCGCCGTCCTCGTCGTCTCCGCGTCCGAGCCGGTCCCCCAGGCCCAGACGGAGGAGCACCTCATGGCCCTGGACATCATCGGCATCGACAACATCGTCATTGCCCAGAACAAGGTCGACCTCGTCGACCAGGAGCGGGCCCAGGAGAACTACCAGCAGATCCAGGAGTTCGTGAAAGGCACCGTCGCCGAGGGCGCACCAATCGTCCCGGTGTCTGCCCAGCAGGGCGTCAACACCGACCTGCTCATCCAGGCCATCCAGGAGGAGATTCCGACCCCGGACCGGGACCCGGACGTCGACGCGCAGATGATGGTCGCCCGGAGCTTCGACATCAACCGCCCGGGGACGACCTGGGAGGACCTCAAGGGCGGCGTCCTCGGTGGCTCGCTCGTCCAGGGCAGCCTCGAGGTCGACGACGAGATAGAGCTTCGCCCCGGCCGCGAGGTCGACGAAGGCGGCCAGACCGAGTGGCGCCCCGTCACCACGAGCGTCCGGTCGATCCAGGCCGGCGGCGATTTCGTCGACGAGGCGACCCCGGGCGGCCTGCTCGGCGTCGGTACCGGTCTCGACCCGTCGATCACGAAGGGCGACGCGCTGGCCGGTCAGGTCGCCGGCCCGCCGGGGAGCCTGCCGCCGACGCTCGAACAGTTCACGATGGACGTCGACCTGCTCGAACGGATCGTCGGCGACAACGCCGGCGAGGTCGAGGAGATCAGCACGGGCGAGCCGCTGATGCTCACTATCGGCACCGCGACGACGGTTGGCTCGGTCACGAGCGCGCGCGGCGGCGAGGCCGAGGTCGCTCTCAAACGGCCCGTCTGTGCCGCACCGGGCTCGAAGATCGCGATCAACCGGCGCGTCGGCGCGCGCTGGCGCCTCATCGGCGTCGGCACGTTGCGTGAATGATCGTCGTCGACACGAACGCACTCATGATGCCCGTCGAATGCGACGTCAGGCTGTTCGACGAACTCGAACGGGTCGCAAATACGACCGACCTGGTCACCCCCGAAGCGGTCGTCGCGGAACTCGAGAAACTGGCCGACGGCAACGGGGAAGAGGCCACCGCCGCCAGCGTCGGACGCGACCTGGTCGAGCGCTGCGAGGCCGTCGCCACCGACGCGGACTACGCCGACGACGCCGTCCTGGAGCTGGCGAGCCACCCGGACGCGACGCACGCGGTCACGAACGACAAGCCCCTCAAACGCCGTCTGCTCGACGCGGGCGTACCAGTAATTAGTTTAAGGGGCCAGCACAAACTCGCCATCACTCAACCATAACACATGTACAAACGGGTCAGACTACGCGACACGGTGGAGGTACCGCCCAGGCATCTCGCAGAGGTGACGCCGGACCTCGTGAAGAAGCTCCTGCAGGACAAACTCGAGGGCCGGATGGACGAGGACGTCGGCTCGGTCGTCTCGGTCATCGACGTGAAGGACATCGGCGACGGCGCCGTTCTCCCCGGACAGGAGGGTGTCTTCTTCGAGGCGGAGTTCGACGCGCTCACCTACGATCCGCAGATGCAGGAGGTCGTCGACGGCGAGGTCGTCGAGGTCGTCAACTTCGGCGCCTTCGTCGGCATCGGGCCGGTCGACGGCCTGCTGCACGTCTCGCAGATATCCGACGAGTACCTCGCCTACGACGAGGAGGGCCAGGCGCTGGCCTCCCGCGAGTCCAACGAGACGCTCGCGGTCGGCGACGCCGTCCGCGCCCGCATCGTCACCAAGAGCATCGACGAGCGCAACCCGCGTGACTCCAAGATCGGCCTCACGGCCAAGCAGGTCGGCCTCGGCAAGCACGGCTGGCTGGAGACCGAGCGCGAGAAACGCGCCGCCCAGCAGGCGGAAGCCGGTGAGAGCTGATGGCCGACAGACTGGTCTGCCGCGAGTGCCACCGCGTCCAGGACGCCTCGAACGAGGAGGTGTGTGACGCCTGCGGGTCGAGTTCGCTCACCGAGGACTGGGCCGGCTACGTCGTCATCGCCCACCCCGAGAGCTCCGACATCGCCAAGGAGATGGAGGTCACGGAGCCGGGGAGCTACGCGCTGAAAGTCCGCTGAACGTGTCCGACGTCGTTCTCGAACTGCCCGACGCGCTCCGCGGCGAACTGAAAGACCCGCTCGGGCCGATCTACACCGACGCCGAGACGCTTCTCTCCGCGGCGACTGAACCAATCGTCGCGGTCGGCGACGTCGTCACCTACCACCTCCTGCAGGCGGACCACGTTCCCGCCGTCGCCTTCGTCGACGAGAAGACCAAGCGCCAGACCGTCGACGAGGAGATACGCGAGGGTATCACGGGATTCGACCGGGAGCGAACGATCGACAATCCTGCGGCGACGCTGACGAGCGATCTGCTGGAGACGCTCCGGACCGGCATCGACGAGGCCGGCACGACTCTGGTCCGCGTCGATGGCGAGGAGGACCTGGCCGCCCTCCCCGCGATTCTGGCCGTTCCCGAGGGCGCCAGTGTGGTGTACGGCCAGCCCGACGAGGGGATGGTGCTGGTGAGGGCCGACGAGGAATCCAGGGAGTTCGTTCGGGACCTGCTGGCGCAGATGGACGGGGACAGCGAGACGGCGCTGGCACTCCTCGACTGATTCTACTGCGAACGCGCGGGAATCCTCACCCGTCGAGCACGTGGACGTGCCTGACGAGCGACCGGTGGACCCGCCGCTCGAAGCGCGAGTCGACGGTCCAGCCTGCGTCCACTGCGGCGTCCTCCCACGATCGGTCGGCCATCAGGACGCAGCACGAGGAAACGCGGCGGGCCTCGGCGAGTGCGCCCGAGACGATAGTTTCCAGGTCGCCTTCGATCTTCGACTGGCGACCGTAGGGGGCGTCGAAGACGACGCCGTCGACGGCGTCGTCACGGACCGGAAAGTCGGTCGCGTCGGCGCGAAACACATCCCACGAGCCGGGTTCGGGATAGCGGGGGTCGTCCGCGTTCCGGTCCTCACCGAGCGCGTCGGCGAGGTTCTGGCTCGCGCCGCGGACCATCTTCCACTGGGCGTCGCTGCCGACGACTCTCGCGCCCAGCAGGCCAGCCTCGATAGGGACGCCACCGGTGCCGCACATCGGGTCGAGAATCGTCGCGCCGGGTCGGGCGCCGGCGAGGTTGGCGAGTGCGCGGGCGTCCATCGGCGCCATGCTCCCGGGCTGGAAGAACGGCCGGTCCGATGGCATGCGCTGACCGAAGTCCCGGACGGAGGCGGCGACGGCCCAGCCGACGGCGCAGATCCGTCCGGGGGTATCGTCGTCGACGTCGCCCGCCGCGTCGCTGAAGACAACGCGGAGTTCGTGGTCTGGATTGTCGAGGTCCACCGAGAAGCCCTGGTCGACGAGGACGCCGCCGAGTTCCCGCTCGACGGCCTGGGTGTCGACGTCGGTCGTGTAGCGGACGTCGACGGCGCGGACGGCGACGGACCCCGAGCGGTCGGTGGCGGGGGCGTCTTCGAGCAGGGTGCGGGCGCTCTCGACGTCGGGGTCGCAGGTCCCCACCAGTTCGCTCGCGTGGTGGGTGTAGGCGAGCGTCCGCGCGCGAGCGCGGTCGAGTTCGCTCGCCGTCGCGAGCCCCGGCGCGACGAGGCTCACGTCGCTGGCGACGCTGGCCGCCTCGCGCGCGGCGAACTCGTCGTCCTGGCCCGCCAGTTCGAGGACGTACACGTCTGTAGGGCGCAGTGGTGCGCCAATCAGCCTACCGGTCCGCGGATACTGATAGCTAATAGTGGGGCTGAGTGAAGGCAACGGCAGGAGAGCAATCGTATTCAACGACAGAGGAAAGCCCCCGTCCTCTCGGGTTGGGGGCCCACGACTGCGCTCCTCGCTCGCAACGCTCACTGCGGTGCTTGTCGGGTCCGCCTTCCCCGAGAGGACGGCCCCTTTCAGTCCCGCCCGTTTCTCCGGATGAGGCAGGCGATACCGGGTGGGAATGAAAGGGGCGGACCTGTGCGGGAACCCCGGCGAAGCAAGCACCGAAGGGAGCGGAGCGACTGAGGAGCGCAGCGAGCCGCGGGACCGCACAGGTCCGGGGCTTTCCTCTGTCGTTGTTCACGGTAGTACTCTCGGCAGTGTGATCGATTCCATCCACTGGTTCGACTCGCGCATCCCCGCGCCGTCCGGGAGAACTGTCGGTCGATAGAGGAACGTATCAATGGATGCATGAACCTTTATAAGCCTTAAATACGTGACTTAAAACGAGACATGGCAGATCCCAAGGAAACTATAAATATCGAGAACGTCGTCGCCTCGACCGGTATCGGCCAGGAACTCGACCTCCAGAGCGTGGCGATGGACCTCGAGGGCGCGGACTACGACCCCGAGCAGTTCCCCGGCCTCGTCTACCGGACCCAGGAACCCAAATCTGCGGCGCTGATCTTCCGGTCGGGTAAGATCGTCTGTACCGGTGCCAAGAGCACCGACGACGTCCACGAGAGCCTCCGCATCGTCTTCGACAAGCTGCGGGACCTGAACATCCAGGTCGACGAGGACCCCGAGATCGTCGTCCAGAACATCGTCACCTCCGCGGACCTGGGTCGCACGCTCAACCTGAACGCCATCGCCATCGGCCTCGGGCTGGAGAACATCGAGTACGAGCCCGAGCAGTTCCCCGGCCTCGTCTACCGGCTGGACGACCCCGACGTCGTCGCGCTGCTGTTCGGCTCGGGCAAGCTGGTCATCACCGGCGGCAAGAAGCCCGTCGACGCCGAAGAAGCGGTCGACAAGATCGTCTCGCGACTCGAAGAGCTCGGCCTGCTCGAATAAGCCCGTCGAGGCGGCGGTTCTTCTCTTCGCTTTCGGCCCGGAGCGACGCGTTCACCCCATTTCGGTCTCGGCGACCGGTGCGTGGGCCGGCACAGCAGTCACGCGAGTCCGGCGACGGACGTGCTACGCCGTCTCACTCGCTTCCGCGTCGGCCGTCGCGTCGGTCGGCCGGGCCGCTCGGCATCGGTTACAGGTCTCGGGAGTGGCCGAGATAGCGCATCGACGTGCCACAGCCCGAGCAGGTCCGGTCGTCCGGGTCGCTCGCTCGCGCTCCACAGGATGGGCATTCGTACTGGTTCGATTCGGGAACTGTGGGATTGGGTCTCATAGCCAATCGTTCGTGAGCAATTAGCACGGATAAGCGCTGCCCTGATATCCATTATACGATTTTACTGGACATTCGACCACACCCGTTCCTTCTTGCGGTTTTCGTGAAGCCGTTTATACGATGGCGGCGACTCGTTCCCGAAACGAGACCGTCGCGTTCCCATCCCGGCGAAAAACTGGACGAACGGCGACCGTAATTTTACGTTCCGTCGGATACACGTCACTAGCGGCCATGACGGAGTACGTTTGTCAGGAATGTGGCCAGGAGACCGAACGAAGTCCGCTCTGCGTCACCTGCCCGTCGTGTGGCGGTCCCCTCGAGTCCGCGGTCGCGCGCCGCGAGCGCGAATCGAGCGGGCGTCTCGAATGACAGCACCCAAGCCAGCGGCCCGAGAAGCGCGGGTATGCTCGCGCTGATCTCGGGCCTCGCCCTGCCCCTCCAGTCGCAACCGGACCCAACCGGGCAGGGCATCCTCGCCGTCGTCGGCACCGTCCTGCTCGGCTGGCTGTTCTACGCCGTCACGCTCCACCTCGCCGCGACGTTCTTCGTCGGCGACGTCCCGACCCAGCCCGCCGCCGCGGCCGGCATCGTCCCCGCCGTCGTCTCGCTGTTGCTCGGTCGCTACGGCCTCGGCGAGCGGACCCTCGTCTCGCCGGGCGTCGACTTCGTCATCGCCCTGGTCGCGATCCTGGTCGCCGACGCGCTCGCTATCAACTACGCCTACGACCTGCCGTGGAAGTCGACCGCGGCGCTCACGGCGCTCCACTTCGCCTTCGCGAGCGTGCTGATCGTCGCGCTGAACAATATCTTCGGGTTCGTTTGAGCGGGCTTTCTTCGTTCTCGGCCGCCGAGACGGAGACTTGGACGACCGCCGGAGCGACTGGCAGGAAGGAGGGAAGCTATTCCACGAGGCGTTCGATCTCGGTGACCAGCACGTCACTCGCGCCGACGCCCTTGAGCGCGTTGATGGTCTCAAAGACGTCGCGCTCGTCGACGACGGCGTGGACGGCGACGTCGTCGGTGCCGGCGATGTCCATGACGGTGGGCCCGCCCATTCCGGGGAGGACCTCCTTCACGTCGTCGAGCGCGTCGGCGGGGACGTTCATCATCAGGTAGCGCTTGTCCTCCGCGGCGATGACGGAGCTCAGCGCCATCGCGACCTGCTGGACCTTCTCGTCGTCGGCCACGTCGTCGCGGGCGAACAGGCGGACCGAGGACTCCAGCACGTCGTCGATCACTTTCAGCCGGTTCATCCGCAGCGTCGTCCCGGTCGAGGTGATGTCGACGATGGCGTCGGCGATGTCGACGTGGGGGGTGAGTTCGGTCGCGCCGGAGACCTCCGCGATGTCGACGTCGACGCCCTCCTCGTCGAAGAAGCTCCGGGTGACGTTGGGGAACTCCGTCGCGACGGTGCCGCCGGCCAAATCCTCGACGGACTCGATGTCGCCCTCTTCCGGCGCGGCGAGGACGAGCTTGCAGGACCCGAAGCCCAGGTCGAGCAGTTCCTCCAGATTTCCGGGGTCGGCCTCGCGGACCTGGTCGAGGCCCGTGATTCCCACGTCGGCGGCGCCGTCGGAGACGTACTCCGGGATGTCCGCGGCGCGGGCGTACAGCACGGTGACGTCCGGGTCGACCGTCGCGGCGTAGAGCTGTCGGTCCGCGCCGTCGACGACGTGCAACCCGGCGCGTTCCAGCAACTCGACCGACGGGTCGTGCAGGCGGCCCTTGTTGGGCACGGCAATGCGCATAACGAGGGATGGCGGGCCCGAGGCAACTGTCTTTCCCCTTCGGTCGAGGTCATATTCGAACGCACCCTCCCAGGAGAAGTCGCTTTCAACGGATTCTGCCAGAACATCTATGCTCTGTAGATATCGAGCAGTGAGTGAGGGCGATAATTGATGTGGGGATAAACAAGAAAATATCTGTGCCAGACGATGTTGGAGGAATCGATCAAAGCAGTATTCGTACTTCCCGAACGTTCCAGAGACGAGGCATTCGAAGTAGTTGTAGAATTTGCGGAGACAGCGGACTCCTACGAGATTGAAGAAATTCAGGAAGACGATCTCGGGGCTCGATACAGGGTATATGTGTCCGTTGACGATATGTTGCTCAGTATAATATTCACAGACGGAAATTCAGACCACCCAGATGGAAATCTCGTTCAGATACGCTATACTATCGGGCCAACCCTTGAGAATACGAGCGAGATAGCAGGAGCGAAGCCGCTACACAAAATAGCCGAGACAGTTAAGCACCTGTATGCTGTATTGGACGGGCACCCTAGAGCGGTGTTCGGTATCGAAACATATCAGAACCAGAAAGCACCTCTCTCGGTTGATGACCTGCCACCGACCGACAGAAAGTTTCTGACCTGGCTTGATCTGTTTCCGCCGAAAGAAGTCGAGGCCATTGGACGAAACCGATTGTTGTCCGCACCGGCACCTCACGTCGAAGAACTCGCCGACGGTGGGATCTTGCTCATCTCGAAGCATCCGGTGACGATCGACCCGGCGACGATAGACGAAGTTGCTGACCACGTCGGAATTAAATGCTGGGAAGATTATCCGCACGAGCGAGCGTCCGCGAGTGACTTCGAGGATTGAACACTCCACCCTAATCCAGCAGATTGACGCTCCCGCGACCAGAAACCCACGCTCATGAGCGTACTTCTCGTTTCGGGCGGGAAGGTCCTGCCATCCGACCGCTCTGTCACGGAACCGACAGTCATCGTTGTACGGTCCGGCCGAAATCGTTCCGACCACCTGTGCATTTGAAGTAAAGTGGGCGATATGGCCCAGAAAATGCCATTCGTTGCACGCTCGGTTCCGGCGTTCTCACGCGTCGTAGATCCGCTGTTGACGGTACTCAGCAACGCGTTCGCTCTCCTCATTCTTCCGGGTATCGTCGCTCACGAGCTCGGCCACTACGTAACGTGTCGACTCCTCGGCGTGGAGGTCGAGGAAGTGGTCCTGTTCCATTGGCCCGACGATCCGCTACGGCAACGGAGTCTCGGAGGGTGGGTCTCCACCGTGGAACCGCCGGAACGGTGGCGCTCGTTCCTGGTAAGCGCCGCACCGCTCGCGGGTAATACCGGAGCCGCCCTGGCGGCGCTCTACGGCGTGCGTGTGGTGGTGCGTCGGCCTGGGATGGAGGGGACTGTCGCCGGCAGCGACGTGCCGTTGGCACTGCTCGCCGAGCGTTTCGTCGCTGCCGGACTACCCCGTCAGTCCCTCGCCGCGCTGTGTCTCTGGGTTGGAACCGCGCTGGCATACACCGGATTTCCCAGTTCGGGTGATCTTCGCGCTGTTTCCAAGCAGCTGGCGCTCATTGCGGGCAGAGCGGCCGACCGGTCTGCCAGCATCGGGTACTACGCCGAGTACGCGCACGGCGAGTTATCGACGATCTACACGGTCGTCGTGACCATCGCCGGACTGGTGGGTGTCCGTGCCGTGTTCGAGTTCGGCGACCTCTACGTCCTCGTCGTCCTGAGCGGCACGACGTTGTTCGTTCTCAGTAACTACGACGGGACGAACGGACTGACTGCAAACCCGGTTCGTGCGCGAATGGCCCACGCCGAGCAAATCGAGGAGCGAGCGGCGGCCGGCGAACTGATTCCGCGGAACGAGGTCGACGCGCTCGTGGACTTGCTCGCCCACGAAAGCGACGCGGTCCGAAACAGAGCCGGGAGGGGGTTGCGGGCCGTCGCAGTTGAGCAGCCGTCGATGGTCGCCGAATGGGAGGAGCGTCTGTTCGAGGTGCTCAGGACCGAAGAGCGGGTCGCGTGTCGGACGCCGTTGCTGAATACACTCGTCTATCTGCGCGCGGCTATCGAAGACACGGATCGGCTCGCGGCGGTCGGCGTCGACACACTCACCGCCGACGATTCCCGGCTTCGGGACAAGGGCGCAGGCATCGTTGCCGCTGCTGCGGAGGTCGATCCGGCGCTCGTGGTAGACGCCGTCGACGAATTGGTCGAGGTACTGCCGACACTGTCGGACGGTCCGCGGGCGAATGCTGCCCTGGCACTGGCTCTGATCGCCGAAGCCGACGCCAGTCACGTCGAACCCTACCGTGAGCGAATTACCAGCTACCGTGACGACGAGTACGAGAAGGTCAGGGACCGTATCCAGCGAATCGACGACGCGATAGAATCGACGGAGGGCGGGGATGACAGTATGACCGAGTGATCCCGGGATACCGAGCAACACGGGTCAGAGAGATTCTCTGGTTCACGGGACAACCACCCACGCGCCAGTGTGCACCCGAATCCAGCAGATTGACGCCCCCGCGACCAGAACCCCACGTCCATGAGCGAACTTCTCGTTTCGGGCGGGCAGGTCCTGCTGCCGGACCACACGGTCACCGAGGCCGACGTCCTCGTCGACCAGGAGTCTGGGAATATCGTCGCCGTCGACGACCCCGGCACGCTGGACGGCGACGACGAGCTCGACGCCGCGGACGGCCTCGTCATCCCGGGGCTGGTCAACGCCCACACGCACGTCTCGATGACGCTGCTGCGGGGCTACGCCGACGACAAGCCACTGGACGCGTGGCTCCAGGAGGACATCTGGCCCGTCGAGGGCGAACTCACCGCCGAGGACGTCCGCGTCGGCGCGGAGCTCGGACTGACCGAGATGATAAAATCGGGCACCACCGCGCTGGCGGACATGTACTTCTTCATGGAGCAGGTCGCCGAGGCTGTCGACGACGCCGGGATGCGTGGCCTGCTCGGCCAGGGCTGCATCTCCGTCGGGAAGGACGAAGAGGACGCCCACGAGGACTTCCAGTCCGGCCTCGCGTTTGCGAATGAATACGACGGATACGCCGACGGGCGCGTCCGGACGGCGTTCATGCCCCACTCGCTGACGACTGCCGGCGAGGAGTACTACCGCGAGTACGTCCCCGAGGCCCGCGAGGCGGGGGTTCCGATCCACTTCCACGCAAACGAGACGGAGGGAGAGGTCGACCCCATCGTGGAGGAGCACGGCGAGCGCCCGCTCGAATACGCCGACGACATTGGCCTGCTCGAACCTGAGGACTTCCTCGCCCACGGCGTCCACGTCGACGAGACGGAGATCGACCTGCTCGCCGAGCGCGGCACCGGCGTCGTCCACAACCCCGCGTCGAACATGAAACTCGCTAGCGGCATGGCGCCGGTCCAGGCGATGGTCGACGCCGGCGTCTCGGTGGCGCTCGGCACCGACGGCGCGGCGTCGAACAACGATCTCGACCTGTTCGACGAGATGCGCGACGCGGCGATGCTCGGGAAACTGGCGGCCGACGACGCCAGCGCGATGGCCGCTGGAACGGTCCTGGAGATCGCGACCCGCGGCGGGGCCGAGGTGCTCGGCTTCGACGGCGGGCGCATCGGGGCGGGCGCGAACGCCGACCTCGCCGTGGTGGACCTCGACGCCACGCACCTCACGCCCCACCACGACCTGGTGAGTCACCTCGTCTACGCGGCGAAGGGGAGCGACGTGCGCCACACGGTCTGCGACGGCGAGGTTCTCATGCGTGACCGCGAGGTGCAGGTGTTCGACGAATCGTCGGTGCGGGAGCGCGCGGAGACGGCGGCCCGGGACCTGGTGGCCCGCGCCGAGCGGGAGTGAGCAGGGGCCCCGTTACTGAAACTTGCCCGGGAGGCGCTCCCGGTTGTCGACGAGCAGTTCCAGCACGGGCGCCACTTCGTCGAACTGGGGCCCGCGTCGGACGACTCGTTCGGCCGGATTCCAGTCGACGTAGCCGTAGTCGGCGAGCTTCGGGATGTGCTTGTGGATCATGCCGGTCACGTACCTGGTGTAGTCGCCGTTCTCTGGGGCGATCTCGGGAAGCGACGGGGCGGCGTCGACTTCGGGGTGGTGATCGCTGAGAAGCAGGAGAAGCCGTCGCCGGTCGATGGATTTGAGCGCGTCGAAGAGTCTATCCAGCGCTCGCGAAGAGACGCAGTCGTCGTACATGTCACTAGACAATACCCGGAGACGGCGGGAGAGTATTTGGCTGATCCAGAAACCCCTTTAAGTCGAGTGGGTGGGATCGTGTCCGGCAGACAGCTCCCGTTCGACGAGTTTGCGGACGGCGGCGCGAATGTGCTTCGAGAGGGCCTGGGGCGTGACGTCGAGGTCCCCGGCCAGTTCACCGAGCGTCGCCTCGCTCGGCGTCTCGAAGTAGCCACGCTCGGAGGCCAGCGACAGACACTCCCGCTGGCGGTCGGTGAGGTCCTCCGTCCCCCGTCCGGCCACCTGCTCGGAGTAGATCCGGTCGACGAAGGGATCCGTGTCCATCGCCCGCAATTCGCCGACGACAGTCCTGAGCGTTTCCCGGTCCGGCACGCGGAGTCGGAGCCAGAACCCCTCGACTGACCCCTCGTTGTCGAGCATGGAGACGTCGTGTCGACGGAAGTGGGGGGAGAGCATGACGTTCTCCGACAGTGAGTTCGTGGTCAGCCGGTAGAGTCGCCGCTCGCCGACCGTCGCGAGTTCACGGAGTTCACAGACGTACCGATACTCCCGGATGTGTCGTTCGAACTCGGCGAAATCGCTCCCCTCGACCCACCAGAAGAAGGTGTAGTGTTCGTTGGGGCCGTCGCTGAAGTGATGGTAGCTTTCGATCGTCGCCGTCGTGTCCGGGACCGCACCGAATACCCCGGCGAACAGCGGCGGGTCTCGAATAGTAAGCTCGACGACAAAACTCATTGGGGTTTCCAGAGACGACCAGGCGCGGAGATTTAGGGGTGACGCTCGCCACATGTACCGATTCGGAATCACGTCGCCCCGGTCCCGACGGCGAACTATCAGTGGCGTTGCAGTCGGTGCCGGGCAGTATCTCGACGTAACGAGCGAGACCAGTACGGCAGACGGTCCCGCTCAGAACGAGTCGACGACCGGGATGCCGACCGTGTCGAAGTTCGTCATCGCGTCGAGGGTCGCCGAGACGTCCTCGAGGCCGATGGTCTCCGAGACGACCGCCGACGGATCCAGTTTTCCGGTCGCGACCATGCGGAATATCTCGTCGTAGTCGGCCGGCGGCATGCCGAGCGCGCCGTGGAAGTCGACCTCGCTGGTGACCATCTCGTCGGTGGGCAGCGGAATCTGGCCGTGTTCCTCGCTCGTGGTCAGGCCGATCTGGACGTGCGAGCCCATCGGTCCCAGGCTGTTGACTGCGTTCTGGCAGGTCTCGGCGATGCCCAGCGCGTCCATCGACACGTCGGCGCCGCGGCCGATCAGATCCTGGACGGTACCGGGGACGTCGTCGACGTCGGCGGCGTTGAGCGTCTCGTCGGCGCCCAGGTCCTCGGCGAGCGCGAGTTTCTCGTCGTCGAGGTCGACGCCGACGACGTTGAGGCCCAGCGCGTCGCCGATGTGGATCGCCGAGAGGCCGACGCCGCCACAGCCGTGGACGGCGAGCCAGTCGCCGGCGCCTGCGTCGGCGCGGTGGGCCAGCCCGTGGAACGCGGTCATGAACCGGCAGCCCAGGCCCGCCATGTCGACCGACGAGACGCCGTCTGGGAGGTGGACGAGGTTGTGGTCGGCGTGGGGGACGGGTACCTGCTCGGCGAAGGCTCCCGGTGCTTCGGGCTGGAGACCCAGCGCCTGGCGATTCTCACAGATGTTGGCGTGCCCCTTCCGGCAGAGCGGACAGGTCCCGTCGCCGAGGCTGAAGGGGATGGCGACGTGGTCGCCCTCGCGGACGTGGTCGACTTCGGACCCGACCGCGACGACGTGGCCGGCGGGTTCGTGGCCGAGGATGTGGCCCGGGACGGGGTCGAGGCCGCGCCACTCCCAGTCGCCCTGCCAGGCGTGCCAGTCGCTGCGGCAGACGCCGCAGGCCTCGACGGCGACGACCGCGCCGTCGGGTTCGGGTTCCGGGTCCTCGACTTCGCGGACGTCCAGGGGTTCGCCGTAATCGGTAAACACTGCTGCGCGCATGCCCGTGTCGAGGGCCCTTGGGACCAAATACGCTTCCCTGGCGTCCGACCGAGCGAAGCGAGGTCGGGCTCAGCAGTCGAGCGTAGCGAGTCTGCCGGCGTCCACGCGAACAAAGTGAGCGTGGGCTCGATAGACGAACGAAGTGAGTCTATCGGCGTCCTGTCGAGCGCAGTGAGACAGGGCTCATCGGATGAGCAGCGCGAATCCGATGGCGTTCGGCCGAACTGTGAGAGGGCGGGCTCGGGAGACGAGCGCAGCGAGTCTGCCGGCGTTCGTCAACGTGCGCCCCTCGCGTTCGGCCCGTTCGCTTCGGGCGGATCGTGGGTGAGAACCGCTACAGCCCCGTCAACCAGAACGCTTTCGGGTAGTGAAATAAACACTGAGTGGCGTTTTTGAACCGTGTAACTACATATGGGGTGGTATCGCTGTGGCGGTGAACGGCCTGAACCACCTGAACGAGATTGCCGGTTTATCCCCATCCAGTCTCCAGTAGCGAGTACGATGCACACGAAACTGTTTGCACTGGTCGCGGCCGTCGGCATGCTCGGGCTCGCAGTCGGCCCCGGCGTCGCCGCGGCCGCGGCGAGCGACTCGGGCAACGTAGCGGCGAACGAACCCCTGGACGTCAGCGTCACGCAAGAAATGGGCGTGAGCATCTCCGTCACCCAGAACGGGACGGGCGTCGAGAACGCCACCGTCGACGTCGCCGTGGTCGGCAACGGCACCTACGACGAGGCGGGCACGCACACGACCAACGAGAAGGGCGCGCTCCTGCTGTCGCCGCCGGAGGAGGACGTCACCGTCGACGTCACCGCGAGCGCGAACAACCAGACGGCGACGACGACGGCCAGCCTGACGGGCACGAACGGGACCGACGCCGCGTTCGGACAGCAGGTCTCTCGGTTCGTCCAGAAGCTACTGGGCAACGGCGAGACGGCCATCGGCCAGCAGGTCGCTGACTACGTTACCTCGAACAACCCGGGCAACGCACCCGACCACGCTGGTCCGCCGGCCCACGCCGGCCCCGGTGACGAGAACGAGTCCGTCGACGAGAACGAGAGCGCCAACGAGACCAACGGCGGCAACGGCCCGCCTGCCCACGCCGGTGGTCCCGACAAGGGCGACGGTGACGACGAGGACAGCGCCAGCGGTAATGGCAACGGCGGCGGCCCGCCAGCCCACGCCGGCCCCGGTGACGACGCCGACGAAGACGACGGCGCTAACGAGGAAGACGAGACCGAAACCGAGACCGAAGCGGAATAGACGCGCAATCGACGCGAGATTCTTTTCCAGACGGCGCGCCGTCACGGTCGCGCCAGCAGTTCCTGACCACCTCCACTGCCGGGTCGGTTCTTCCGATCGGACGTGGCGAGCGACGGCGTCGTCACGACGTGAAAATTCTCGTCGGGGCTTATGCTGGTCGCGACGCTGATACCGGTGATGAGACGCATGGGGTGGACGGGTGCGCGGACGTCTGGGAGTCGCGGCGTATCGCCGGTGATCGGCGTCGTCCTGCTGGTGAGTATCGTCGTCGTCCTGGCCGCGGTCGTGGCGTCACTCGCGATGGGCTTCGAGGGCGAGTTGCGGGAACCGGTCCCCAACAGTGGATTCGACCGGTCGTACACGCCGAGCGGTGAGGGGAACACGGACGACCGCCCGTACGTCACCATCACCCACCAGGTCGGCCGGTCCGTCGACGGGGACAACATCGTCATCAAGGACGAGTCCGGCAACACTGTCATCTGGGCGGACGTCTGGACGGGCGGACCGGAGGTCCGCGCCGGCGAGTACGTCCACATCGACGGCTTCGATAGCGACGCCGCCCTCGACCCCATCTGTGAGGAGGGACAGACGTACTGGGTGATCCTGCAGGACGACGAGGGCAACGACCTCGTCGTCAACGAGTGGACCGCGCCGGCGGCGCCGGCCCTCCCTCCGGGGTCGCCTTCGGACAGTGACGGCGACGGGATTCCGGACTGGTGTTGAGCCGTCGGGATTGTCGCACGGCCGCTGGACGACGGACGCGGCGAGATCCGTTCGCGCTCCCGTAGCGGTAGCGTTTTCAGCGGTCTCCCCCTTGTTTCGGCCATGACTGCACCCATTACGGAGCAACTGGACGACCCCGAATCGGCCCGCGAGTCGGGTCAGCGGAAGATGGACTGGGCGCGCCAGCACATGCCGATCATGGCCGCCCTCCGCGAGGAGTTCGAGGAGAACCAGCCCTTCGCCGGCGAGCGCATCGCGATGGCGATGCACGTCGAGGCCAAGACGGCCGTGCTCGCGGAGGTCCTGGCGGCCGGCGGCGCCGAGGTGGCGATGACCGGCTGTAACCCGCTCTCGACCCACGACGACGTGAGCGCGGCGCTGGATTCGGTCGACGGCGTCACCTGCTACGCCAAGCGCGGCGTCGACGACGAGGAGTACTATTCGGCCATCGAGGCGACCATCGCCCACGATCCGACAATCACCGTCGACGACGGGATGGACCTCGTCGCGGCCATCCACGAGGACTACCCCGAACTCATCGACACCATCGTCGGCGGCGCCGAGGAGACCACCACGGGCGTCCACCGCCTGCGCGCGATGGACGAGGACGGCGAGCTGCAGTACCCCGTCTTCGCCGTCAACGACACGCCGATGAAGCGCCTGTTCGACAACGTCCACGGCACGGGCGAGTCCTCGCTGGCCTCAATCGCCATGACGACGAACCTCTCGTGGGCCGGCAAGACCGTCGTCGTCGCCGGCTACGGCTACTGCGGCAAGGGCGTCGCCAAGAAGGCCAGCGGCCAGAACGCCGACGTCGTCGTGACGGAGGTCGAACCCCGCCGCGCGCTGGAGGCGCACATGGAGGGCTACGACGTCATGCCGATGGAAGACGCGGCCGAGATCGGCGACGTCTTCCTCACCACGACGGGCAACCGCGACGTCGTCGTGAAGGAGCACTTCGAGAAGATGCAGGACGGCGTCCTGCTGGCCAACGCCGGCCACTTCGACGTCGAAGTCGACCTCGACGCGCTCTCGGATCTGGCCGTCGACACGTACGAGGCCCGCGACGGCGTGCAGGCCTACGAGATGGCGGACGGCCGAAGGCTGAACGTGCTCGCCGAGGGCCGGCTGGTGAATCTGGCGACCCCCATCGCGCTTGGCCATCCGGTCGAAGTGATGGACCAGTCCTTCGGCGTGCAGGCGGTCTGTGTTCGTGAGCTGGTGGAGAACGGGGACGAGTACGGTCCCGGTGTTCACGACGTTCCGGACCGGCTGGACAAGGAAGTCGCGGAGATCAAGCTGGCTGCGGAGGGCGTGGAGTTCGACGAGTTGTCGGAGGCACAGGCCGAGTATATGGATTCGTGGCAGCATGGGACATAGGGTGGCCCGAACGAAGTGAGGGCCACCTAAATTGCGAACGGCGAGCAACGCGAGCCGTGAGCAGTAGGGTGGTTCCGACCGCAGGGAGGAACCACCTTGATTGCGAGCGGGAGCGACCGCAGGGAGCGACACGCGAGCAGTAGGCTGGCGCCGAGCGAAGTGAGGGCCACCTTGATTGCGAACGGTGAGCGAAGCGAGCCGTGAGCAGTAGGACGGTTCTGAGCGCAGCGAGCGAGAACCACCTTGATTGCGAGCGGGGAGCGTAGCGACCCGCGAGCAGGCTGGTGTCGACCGGATTCCCATTATCTCGACTGATAAGCGCCAGCCAACCGTTATAACCCAGAACGGTGATCCTTTCGCAAATGAGTTCGCACACCCGCGGGTCGTCGGGCAGGGCCGACGTCGAGATGGCCCACTTCTGGCAGGAGGGCGGCGGCAAGCGGATGATCGAGGAGCTGTTCACCGACTTCAGATCGAAACATCCGGGCGTGGAGGTAGCCGACCAGGCCAACACGATCGACGACCACGGCATGCTGGTCAAGAGCCAGATCCTGCGGGAGGAACCGCCGCCGGTGTTCGTCGAGTGGCCGGGCCAGAACCTGGCGCCGTACCAGCAGGCCGGCGCGATCCGGGACATCTCGGACCTGTGGGAAGAGAACGGCTGGGAAGACGTGTTCATCGAGGGGCCGCGCGAACGCTCGAAACTCGACGGGGCGTACTACGGCATCCCCATCGACATCCACCGGATGAACAACCTGTTCTACCACGTCGACCTCGCCGAGGAGTACGGCGTCGACCCGGCCCGCGTCGACAGCCCGAGTGAGTTCCTGGAGGTGCTTTCGGCCTGCGAGGACGGTGACCTGATCGGGATGGAACAGCCGATGAAGAACCCATCCGACGTCCTCCAGCTCTTTGCGAACATCGTCATCGGCGAGTTCGGCGCCGAGACGTACGCGGGCATCACGCAGGGCCAGACCCGCCGGTACGAGAGCGAACTCCGGCAGGCCGTCGAACTGCTCGACGCCTACGCCGACCTGGCCCGCGACGACGCCACCTTCGTCGACATGGTTCAGGCCAACGGCCGGTTCATGGACCGCGAATCGGTGTTCTTCCACCAGGGCGACTGGATGGCCGGCTCCTACGAGGACCAGGCCGACTTCGACTACGGCGTCGACTGGGACCACGCTGTCTTCCCGGGCACCGAGGGCGTGTTCATGCTCTCGACTGACGCGCTGGTCGCGGCCGAACACGCCGACTTCGGCGAGGACACTCGCGCCTTCCTGGAGTTCATGGCCTCGCCGCCGGCCCAGCAGACGCTGAACCGGATCAAGGGGTCGATCCCGCCACGCGAGGACGTCGACATCAGCGACTACCCCCAGATCCTCCGCGAGCAGTTCCAGGACTTCACGGCGGCGAGTCACTTCCCCGCGGGCCACGCCCTCCAGATCACGCCGGATGCGTTCGTCGAGGCGAAGATTGCTGCTTCGGAGTTCGTCACGACGCGCGACGTCGAGCGGACGACCCGGGGGCTCCTCGCGGCCTACGAGTAACGCGGCGTCGTCCAGCGCTGTTCCCGACGACAACGAACGATAGCTCGGAAACACTTTTGCGGCGACCTCGAGAGTTCGAGTCATGACCGAGACGAGGCGGAGCGACGCAGTCGAAGCGGGGGGAGCATGAGCGAGGACGGGACTGCGAACCGCTGGGACGCCGGCGACTACGACGGCGACCACGCGTTCGTCCACGAGATGGGTGCGAGCGTCGTCGACCTGCTCGACCCGGCACCGGGCGAGCGAGTCCTCGACCTGGGCTGTGGGACGGGCCACCTGACCGCCGAAATCACAGCGGCGGTCGGCGACGAGGGGCACGTCGTCGGCGTCGACCAGTCCGCCGAGATGGTCGCCGAGGCGCGCGAACAGTATCCCGGCCTCGCGTTCGAGCGGGCAGACGCCACGGAGTTCGCGTCCGACGAGCCCTTCGACGCCGTCTTCTCCAACGCCGCACTCCACTGGATGACCGACCAGGACGCCGTCGTCGAGCGGGTGGCCGACGCGCTCCGTCGAGGGACGGAGAATTCGTCCGCAGGTGGTCGGTTCGTCGCCGAGATGGGCGGCCGCGGCAACGTCGCGACCATCGTCGACGCCACTATCCGGGAACTGACTGATCGGGGGTACGAGGCGAGTAGTCCCTGGTACTTCCCGACGGTGGGCGAACAGGCGAGCTTGCTCGAACGCCACGGCTTCGAGGTCCGCCTGATGCGACTGTTCGACCGGCCGACCGAACTCGACGGCGGACGGGACGGCCTCCGGAACTGGCTCGGGATGTTCGGTGACTCGCTGCTGGCCGGGCCCGACGAGGCCGAACGGCGGGCGGTCGTGGCCGCCGTCGAGGACCGCTGCCGTGACGCCCTGTTCGACGCGGCGTCGGGGACGTGGACGGCCGACTACCGGCGGTTGCGGTTCGAAGCGGTCCGGACGACAGCGTGAAGAGAGCGTGGTGACGAGACGGCTGGACGGAGGAACGGCGTCGAGCGGTGCTCATAGTGGTAGTTGTAACTTTTCACCGGCGTTCGCCGGCACTGGCCACGTCGAACGCCGATAGACTCACTCCGTTCGTCTATCGAGCCCGGCCTCACGCAGTTCGGCCGGACGCCGGTACGGGCTTACAACTACTACTATCAGTTCTCGTCGACGGGCCGGTCCGAGACGGTGAACACCAGGCTGTCGTCGTCGAGGGCGTCGATGCGCGTCTGGGCGGTGAAGGTGGAGCCGTCCGCCCGGCGAAGCTCGCAGTCGCCGATCCAGCGCCAGCCGTCCGCGAGGCTGGGGAAGGCGTCGGACTCCAGGCGGGCCACCTCGCTATCGGGGAACAGCGCGCGCCACGGCCGACCGACGAGTTCCGGCGGCGCCGCGCCGAACTGGCGGGCGAACAGGGTGTTGACGTACTCGACGGTGCCGTCCGGCGTGACGATGGCGACGGCGTCTGAGCCGTGGGCGAGGGCGGCCAGCGACCGGCGGGCAAGGTCCGTCGCCCGGCGGTATCCCACGACGGTACGGATCCGGTCGGCGAGGTGCGCGTACTCGCTGCGGGTGGTCGCCGGTCGGAGCCGTTCGGTCCAGTCGAGTTCGGCGAGGGCGTCGCGGACCGCTCGCGAGGGATTCGCCGCCAGGAGGACAGTCGGGACGGTCCGGTCACGGTCCCGTATCGTCTCCAGCAGTTCGAGGCGGTCGGCGTCGGAGAGGTCGGGCCCGCCGACGACGCAGTCCGCCGCGTCGACGTGGGCCGGTGCCGCCGCCGGCGTCGTGACCGTCGCGACGCTGATCTGGTCGGCATCGGCGAGGGAATCACCGGCGAGCAGCTCGCCGAGCCCCTCCTCCCCGTCGGGGTCGGCGGCGACGCCGAGGACGCTAATCGGCGCGGCGGACTGCTCCTCTCCCGGCAGGAGTTCGGCCGGCGAAGACCCTGACTCTATCATGGCCATCACGTGACGGTGAGTCGTGCTCGACGGACAATCGGCTCGTGCCGCCGAGACCCTGGTCTGTGTCGTGTCATGGGACGATAGACTGGACGCGGTCCGACTGGACCCAGGCGTGGCCGTTCTCCGGGTCGGCGATGGTCGCGACCGTGTGATCGCCGTCGGTGTGGACCTCGTAGGTTTCCCTGATCTCCCCGTCGGCGTTCGGGAGGCGTTCGCCCGTCGTCATCGGCCTGCGTCCACCGACGGGGAGACGTACTCCTCGCCGTCGACCGTGACGACTCCATTCGCTCCCACGTCGACGGCGTGGTCGCCGTACTGAAAGGTGACACGGACGCCGGACCCGGTCCTGACGAGCGCCTCGAGGGCGTCGGTGTCGATGACGGTCGCGAGGGGCGTCATCTCGAGGGGGTCCGTCTCGGTGTGGTCGGCGATAGCCTGGACGATGTCTGCGCAGACGGCGTCGGTCTCTCGCACAGCGGTAGTGGCTTCCATTGTAGTCGTACAAACGAGCAGACTGGTCATTTCGCTGTCCGCAATATGCGTTGCGACGGCGGGCGACGGGGGTAACGTGTATAGTGTTCCCGCCGATTCGCATCCGCCCCGACCCGCCGCGACGGGGCAGGCTCGCCGTGCTTCCGGCGGCTCTGCAGTGCTCCGGGGAGCAGCCGTCTTTCTGAAATGCATCTGAATGAACGTGTATAATGAGTGTCGAACTCTAATGACACGATATGACTGCATCATGGGGCGTGGTTCCCGCGACCGACCGGTGGCTCCACCGGTGGAATCGGGTTCACGCGTGGTTCGTCCTGTCCGTCGCGTTCTGCGTCGCCGTCTCCGTGGGCATCTTCGGCGACCCAGTAGTATTCGGGGGCCTCGGCGGTCCGGGCCCGGTGTTCGTGGGACTCGCGGGACTCGCCGTCGCGGGCGGTGACGACGACGCCGTCGGCGACCTCCTCGACCGGATCGAGCGCTTCGAGGACGGCGAGGACGTCGACTTCGAGAGCGACCGCGAGGACGATATCGGCCGGCTGTACGACGCCGTCGGGTCGCTGGCCGACCGTGCTGGGGGCAGCGACCGACGAACCGGGGGTGCCGGACGCGAACTCGACCGTCCCGCGGCCGCCACCGACGAAGCGCTCGACGCCGTCGAGGACGTGTTCGTCGTCATCGACGAGGACGGCTACCCCCAGCGGTGGAACGAGCGTCTCACCGACGTGCTCGGATACGACGACGCGGAGATGGAGTCGACCCACTTCCTGGAGTGGTTCCCGGCGGACGAACACCGGACGGTCGAGGGGGCGATACGGGCTGCCTCCGAGACGGGCAGCGTGCGAATCGAGGCGCCACTCGCCGCGGTCGACGGGGAGCGGACCCCCTACGAGTTCGTCGCCTCGGCGCTCGAAGACGCCGACGGGAATCCGGTCGTCGCGGCAATCGGCCGTGACGTCACCGAGCGCACGGATCACGAACGCGAACTGGAGCGCCAGGCGAGCCTGCTGAACTCGCTGTTCGAACAGATCCCCGTCAGCCTCTACGTCAAGGACGAGGAGGCGAGATACGTTCGCACGAGCTTCCCGTACATCGACGACCAGTTCCCCGACGACGAGGAGTGGTTCCGCGGAAAGACCGACACGGAGATATTCGCCAACGAACTCGCCGCGGAGAGCTACGAGGACGACCGCCGGGTGATCGAGGAGGGAGAGCCGATCACGGAGAAAGTCGAGTTCGAGCCCGACGAGGAGGAGTGGCTCCTCACCTCGAAGGTGCCCTGGCGTGACGACGACGACGAGGTCCGCGGGCTCATCGGCATCACACTGCACATCACGGAACAGAAGCAGCGCGAGTCGGAACTCCGTGAGACGAAACGGATACTCGAACTCGCACTGGAAGGGACGAAAACCGGCGTCTACGACTGGAATCTGGAGACAGACGAAGTCGACTGGAGCGAGACGTTCGAGCGGATGCTGGGGCTCGAACCGGGCACCTTCGAGGGGACGTACGACGCCTTCGAACGGCGGGTTCACCCGGACGACGTGTCACGAACCGACGCGGCGGTCCATCGCGCTCTCGAGAGCGGCGAACTGTTTCAGACGGAGTTCAGGCTACGCCACGAGGAGGGTCGATGGATCTGGGTCAACGCCCGCGGCCGCGTCGTGTACGACGAGGACGGCCACCGGCGGATGCTCGGGATATACAACGACGTCACCGAGCGCAAGGAGCGCGAGCGGCAGTTGCGCGAGCGGGAGCACCGTCTCGAACGGTACCGGGAGTACACGGAGGACGTCCTCGACGCCATCGACGACGTGTTCTACCTCGTCGACGAGGACTGGGAGCTCAAACGGTGGAACCGGAGCCTCACCGAGGTGACCGGGTACGACGACGAGGAGATAGCCGGGATGAACGTCCGGGACTTCTTCGCCGAGGACGAAGCCGACCGGATCACGGCCGCGCTGGCCGACATCGAGAACCGCGTGGGCGAACCGCTCGAAGTCGACTACCGGACGAAAGAGGGCGATTCGATCCCGCTCGAGTTCGTCGCGGCGCCGCTGACGGACCCTGACGGGAACGACGTGATCGCCGGGATCGGCCGGAACATCAGCGAGCGCAAGGAGAAGGAACGGCAGCTCTCGCGGCTTATCGACAACGTTCCCGGGTACGTCTACCGGTCCGAGGCGGCCCCGCCGTGGCGGACCGAGTTCGTCAGCGAGGGGGTCAGCGACATCACCGGCTACGACCCCGAAGTGCTAGAGAGTGGCGAGGTGAACTGGGACGAGGACGTGATCGCCGACCGGAACGAGGCGATCGCCGCCGAAATCGAGGCGGCGGTCGAGGAACGGGAGCCGTTCTTCTTGCTGTATCCCATCGACACCGCCGACGGGGAGCGACGCTGGGTCAAGGAACAGGGGCGCGGCGTCTACGCCGACGACGGCTCGGTCGAGGCGATCGAGGGCGTCGTCATCGACGTCACCAGACAGCGAACGTACGAACGGAAACTCGAACGGACGACCGGCCTGCTCCAGCGCGTCCAGGAGATGGCGGACATCGGCGGGTGGGAACTCGACGTGACGACCGACCCGCCGGAACCGAGGTGGTCCGAAGAGATGTACCGGCTCCACGACATGGAGCCGGGCGACGAGATAGACTTCGACGAGATCGTCGCCAAGTATCACCCGGACGACCAGGACCGGGTCGGCGAGAACCTCGAGGCGATCTTCTCGGGGGGGCCGGCCACTGACTTCGAGGCACGGATGATCACCGACGACGGGGAGGTACGCTGGATACACACGCTGGCCGACGCGATCTACGAGGACGGCGAGCTCGTCAAGTACCGGGGAGCGCTCCAGGACGTCACCGAGCGGAAGGAACGGGAGAGCGAACTCGAACGGACCACGGACCTCCTCGAACAGGCGGGACGGATCGCCCGCATCGGTGGGTGGGAATTCGACCTGACCACCGACCCGCCGGAGATGACCTGGTCGGACGAACTGTACGACATCCACGGCGTGGAACCCGGCACGGCGGTCGACGTCGAGATGGCCGTCGGCCTCTACCACCCCGACGACCGAGACTACATCCAGGAGAGGTTCCAGGCGGCCATCGAACGCGGCGAGAGCTACGACATGGAGGTCCGGATCCAGTCGCAGGGGGACCAGCACCGGTGGGTGCGGGCGCTGGGCGAGGCGGTCTACGAGGACGGCGAGGTCGTCAAGCTCCGCGGGTCGATTCAGGACATCACCGAACAGAAAGAGCGAGAACGGGAGCTACGGGCGACCAAGAACCGGATGCAGAAATTCATCGAGACGTCACCGGTCGGCGTCGTCGGAACCACACCCGATGGCGTCGTCACGCTCTGGAACGACGCGATGGAGCAGATATTCGGGTGGTCCGCCGAGGAGGTGCTGGGAGAACCGTACCCGGCGATCCCCGACGGCGACGACGACGACCCGGACCCGGTCCGCCAGCGCGTTCTCGACGGCGAGGCCATCTCGCAGGTCGAACTCGAACGGGTGACGAAAGGCGGCGAGCGGATCGACGTCTCGCTGTCGACGGGACCGGTGTACGACGCGACGGGGGACATCAGCGAGGTCGTGGGGTACATCGAGGACATCACCGAACGCAAGGAACGCGAGCGCGAACTCCAGGAGACGAACGAACGGCTCAACGCCGTCATCGACGCCTCGCCGGACGCCATCGTCGCCCTCGACACGGACGGGACCGTCACGCTGTGGAACCCGGCGGCCGAGCGAATCTTCGGCTGGCGCGAAGACGAGATTCTCGGCGAACCGATGCCGATCGTCCCGGCCGAGCGGGCCGAGGAACACGCCGATATCCTGCGTCGCCTCGCCGGCGGTGAGACAGTCCGGGGCGCCGAAGTCCTCCGCCAGACCAGGGACGGGGAGCGAATCGAGTTGAGTCTCTCCGCCGCGCCGCTGCGCGACGCCGACGGAACCATCGTCGGCAATCTCGGCGTCAGCGAGGACATCTCCAGGCGTAAGGAGCGCCAGCGGGAACTCGAACGGACGAAGGACATGCTCGCACAGGCCCAGCAACTCGCCGCGGTCGGCGGGTGGGAGGTGGACGTGACCAGCGAGCCGTACGGGCTGACCTGGACCGACGAACTGTACCACATCCACGGCCTCCAGCCGGGAACGGACCTGACCGTCGAGGAGGCCTTCGAGTTCTACCACCCCGAGGACAGGGACCGTATCCGCGACGCGGTCGAGACCATCGTCCAGGCCGGTGGGAGGTACGACGAGGAGGCGCGGATCCAGGCCGCCGACGGCGAGCAACGGTGGATCAGGACCATCGGGAAGGCGATACGAGAAGACGGGGAGACTGTCAAGCTCCGCGGGGCGTTCCAGAACATCACCAGGCAGAAGGAGCGCGAACTGGCCCTGCAGTCGCTCCACGACGCCACCAGAGACCTGCTCCACACCGAATCCGAGACGGAGGTCGCCGACCTGGTCGTCGAGACGGCGGCGTCGCTGTTCGACGTCCCGGGCGTCGCCGTCTACACCATCGACGACGCGTCGAACCGGCTGGTCCCGGCGGCCTACACCGACGCGTTCGAGACGCTCTCCGACGGGGCGCCGGCCGTCGGCGTCGGCGACGACGCGGCCGTCTGGAACTGCTTCGCGACGGGAGAGCGCGTGGTGTTCGACGACGCCGAGACCGCCCGCCAGTCGCGGGTGTTCGGCGAGTCCGTCGACGGGGGGCTGCTCGTCCCGATGGGCGACCACGGCGTGTTCGTCGTGGCGACCGACGGCCCCCGCATCGACGACGACACCCGGCGCCTGGCCGAGACGCTCGTGGCGACGACGGAGGCCGCCTTCGACCGCCTGGCCAGCGAGGCCGACCTCAGGAAGCGCGACGCGGAACTCGAAGCCCAGAACCAGCGACTCCGCCGACAGATCCAGATAAACGACATCATCCGCCGGGTCGACCAGTCGCTCGTCGGCGCCACCAGCCGCGAGGAGGTGGAGTCGGCCGTCTGCGACCGCCTGGTCGAGTCCGACGACGTCGCCTTCGCCTGGATCGGTGGGTTCGACGGCGACGGTGACGAACTCGTTCCCCGGACGTGGGCAGGGTCCGGCCAGACCTACCTCGACACGCTCGCGCTCGACGACCTGGAAGGCTCGGCCGAGCCATCGCTGGCGACCGCCCGCTCCGGCGAGGCGACGGTCGTCGGCAACGTCGTCGACCGGTTGCGCGAGGACGCCTGGCGCCGGGGCGCGCTGGCCAACGACTTCCACTCGGTGATCAGCGTCCCGCTGGCCGTCGACGAGTACAGCCACGGCGCCCTCACCGTCTACGCCGGCGAGCCGGACACCTTCGGCGACCTCGAACGGACGGTGTTCGCCGAACTCGGGCGGTCCATCGCCAACGCCATCAACGCCGTCTCGGCCCGCGAGGCGCTCCACGCCGACACCGTCGTCGAGCTGACGCTCCAGTTCGAGGACCCCACCGGCGTACTGGCGCGGGTCGCCCGCGACGCCGACTGCGACGTCGAGTACGAGGGCATCTCGACCCGGTCGGCCGACGAGACCCGGCTGTTCTTCGCCACCACCGGGGCGGCCGCCGACGCCGTCGCCGACGTCCTCGAGGGCCTCTACGCGGTGACGGAGTGCCGACTCGTGAGCGAGAGCGACGACGGCCGGTGCCTGTTCGAGGTCACCGTCTCCGGGGCGGTCCTCCCGTCGGCGCTGGTGGACCAGGGCGCCTCGCCGCGGTCCATCCGCGCCACGGCGACCGGCATGGAAGCCGTCGTCGACCTGCCGACGTCGACGGACGTCCGCGAGTTCGTCGAGACGCTCCGCGAGGAGTTCCCCTCCGTCGAACTCGCCGCCCGGCGCAACGTCGAGCGAGGCATGGGGACCCGCCAGCAGCTCCTCTCGTCGCTACTGGGCGAGCTGACCGACCGACAACTGGAGGTACTCCGGACGGCCTACTTCGCCGGCTTCTTCGAGTGGCCCCGCCAGAGCACCGGCGAGGAGGTCGCGGAGATGCTCGACGTCACCCAGCCGACGGTGAACCGGCACCTCCGCCTGGGCCAGCAGCGGCTGCTCGCCCAGTTGTTCGACGAGGAGGCGCCTGAGCTAGTGGCGGCGTAGGTGGGGTCCCTGTTCGTTTTCATCACTCGAATCGAGGCCGGTTCGGTGACCGCACTGCGGCTTAGTCCGCCCCGACTTCGCCCACCTGCACCTTCCAGAGGTCGGCGTAGGCGCCCTCACGGGCGACGAGTTCGTCGTGGGTGCCGACCTCTTCGATCTCGCCGTCGTCGAGCACGACGATCTGGTCGGCGTCCCGGACCGTCGAGAGCCGGTGGGCGACGACGATAGTCGTCCGGTCGGCGGTCACCTCGGCGAGGCTGCGCTGGATCAGGACTTCGGTCCGGTTGTCGACCTGGCTGGTGGCCTCGTCGAGGACGAGCAGCGGCGGGTCGGTCAGCAGGACGCGGGCCAGGGCGATGCGCTGGCGCTGGCCGCCCGAGAGCTTCGTCCCGCGCTCACCGACCTCGGTCTCGTAGCCCGCGTCCATCGACGAGATGAATCCGTGGGCGCCGGCCTGCTTCGCGGCGGCGACGACGTCGGCGTCCGAGACGTCGTCGCTCACGGGTCCTTCGTCCCCGTTCGCTCGTCCCGAGGTCACCTGCGGGTCGACCTCGCTGGCTCCATAGACGATGTTCTCCCGGACGGTGCCGGTGAAGAGGAACGGGTCCTGGGCGACGTAGCCGATGGAGTCCCGGAGCGAGGGCAGTGAGACGTCCCGGACGTCGTGGCCGTCCAGCCGAACCGCGCCCTCGTCAGGGTCGTAGAAGCGTAACAGGAGCTTCGTGAGGGTGGACTTGCCCGCGCCGGTCGCACCGACGAGGCCGACGGTCTCGCCGGGGGCGGCGTCGATGGCCACGTCGCTGATCACCTCTTCGTCAGTACCGGGATAGCCGAAGCTCACGTCGTCGTAGCGAACGGCGCCGTCGACGTCGGTGAGTTCGACGCCCTCGGCCTCGCGAGGCGGTTCGACCTGCTGGATGCCGACGACGCGCTTGGCGGCGGCCTTCGCGCCCTTGTAGAACCCCGTCACCCGGGCGAGGACCCGCATCGGCCCGACGAGGTTCTGGGTGTAGTAGAGGAAGGGGATGAGTTCGCCGGCCGTCAGCGTGCCCTGGAGGACCCAGAAGCGGTCGTCGAGCACCCACTGGGTGCCGACGACGAAGGTGAGCAGGAACGCCATCCCGGCCAGCAGGCGGAGCGCCGGTTCGTGGCGCGAGCGGGTGACGTGCGAGCGCCAGATGGCGCCGCGGTGGACCCGCGACCGGTCGGCGACGCGGTCGGTCTCGTGGCGCTCGCCGCCGTAGGCCTTGACGACGGGGACGCCGCTGATGGCCGTCTCCAGGGCGGCGTTGAGCTTGCCGGTCTCCGCGCGGACCACGTCGTGGCGGCGTTCGTGGCGACGGCCGAACCACCAGTTGGCGACGGCGACGACGGGGGCGAGCGCGACGGCGACGAGCGCGAGACGCCAGTTCAGCAGGGCCATGTAGCCGAACGAGGAGAGGGTCACCACCGTCGCGTAGACGGTCATCTGCGGGCCGTTGGTGAGGAACTCCTCCAGCCGGTTGACGTCGTTGTTGAGCACGCTCATGACGTCGCCCGTCTGCTGGCCGTCGAAGAAGCCCATCCCCAGGCGCTGGACGGTGTCGAAGGCGTCGACGCGGACGGCGTGCTGGATGCGCTGGGCCAGCAGGTTCCAGCAGTACTGGCCCGTGATGGCGAGGCTCACGTCGGCCACCTTCAGCCCCACCAGCAGCGCCGCGGTGAACGCGAGCATCCTCGCGGGCTCGTCGCCCGGGACGACGCCCGTCGGCAGGAGCGGCAGGTCGTAGGGCTGCCCGTTGAACATCGCGTCGAAGGCGATGCCGATGACGAACATGTCCGCCGTCGCGAGCACCTGGGCCAGTCCGCTGCCCAGAATCCCGACGACGACGAAGAGGGCGTTCTCGCGGCCGCTCTCGGCGACGAGCCGGTACAGCGGCCACCGGTCGACCGCCGCGTCGGCGACGTTGTCCGGGGTGTCGTCGCGCGTTGCATTCGACGTCTCCCCGTCACCGTCGTCGCTCGCTTCGCTCATCGAACCACCTCCTCGCCCTCGCTCACTCTGTCGAGGAACGAATCGGAGAGGGCGTCCGTCTCACCGACCTGGACGCGCCAGAGGTCGGCGTACAGCCCGTCCTCGGCCACGAGTTCGTCGTGGGTGCCCGCCTCCCGGATCCGGCCGTCGTCGAGGACGATGATCTGGTCGGCGTCCCTGACCGTGGAGAGGCGGTGGGCGATGGCGATGGTCGTCTGTTCGGCCCCCAGCGCGTCGACGCTGGCCTGGATCTGGCGTTCGGTCTCGTTGTCGACGTGGCTCGTCGCCTCGTCGAGGACCAGAATGTCCGGCTCGCGCATGATGGCCCGCGCGATGGCGATGCGCTGGCGCTGGCCGCCGGAGAGGCGGCCGCCACGCTCGCCGACGTGGGTGTCGTACCCCTCGGCCAGGTCGGTGACGAACTCGTGGGCGCCGGCGAGTTTCGCGGCCGCGACGACGTCCTCGTCGGTGGCGTCCGCGACGGCGTAGGCGACGTTCTCCCGTACCGTCCCGTAGAAGAGGAACGGGTCCTGGGAGACGTAGCCGAGGTGGCGGCGGAGGCTGCGCCGCGAGACCGTCGAAATATCCGTCCCGTCGATGCGGACGGTCCCCTCGCTGGGGTCGTAGAAGCGGAAGAGGAGCTTGACGATGGTGGACTTGCCGGCCCCTGTCGGACCGACGATGCCCACGAGGTCGCCGGGCTCGGCGGTGACGTCGACGTCTTCGACGGTCGCTTCTTCCGCGCCGTCGTAGGCGAAGGCGACCTCGTCGTAGTCGAGGCGGGCCTCGCTGACCGACAGATCGCCGTCCTCGTCGTCGGTGTCGAGCGCGTTCGTCCGTTCGAGCACCGCGACGACGCGCTTGCTGGAGGCCAGCGCGTTCTCGTAGCTGTCGAGCACTTCGAGCATGAGCTGGCGGATGGGGGCGTAGAAGGACTTCCCGTAGAAGAGGAACGTCACGAGCGTCCCGGCCGAGAGGGGGTCGACGAAGGCGGGGGCGTCGCCCATCACGACGAGCGCGCCGGCGGCGAACACGCCGATGAACACCAGCGACGCGAGCAACCAGGTGCTCAGGTTGTACGCCAGCCGCAGGCGGATGACGTCCCACTTGTCGTCGCGGTACCGGGCGGAGACGTCCTGGATCGCGTCGCGCTCGTCGTCTTCGGTGCCGAAGGCCTTGACCGTCGTGATGCCGTCGATGGAGTCCTCCAGCCGGGAGTTGACGGTCCCGATAGTCGCGCGGACGGCGTCGTAGCGCGGCTCGACCCGGACGGCGTACCAGTAGCTCAGGCCAGCGAGGACGAGCGGCATGAGCGCGAGCAGTATCGCCAGTTGCCAGTGGAGCAGCGCCATGAAGGCGAAGGAGACGACCACCTGGAGGAGGAATCGCAGGCCGCGGAAGGAGGCGTCGCCGAACTTCCGGAGGTTCCCCACGTCGTTGTTGAGGACGCTCATCAGGTCCCCCGTCTGCCGGTCGTCGAAGTAGCCCATCTCGTGGCCCACGAGCGCGTCGAAGGTGTCGACGCGGACGTCGTGGAGCGTCCGGTACGTCGCCGTCCCGGAGATCCGGCCGCCGAGCCAGCTCAACACCGCCTCGGAGACGAACGCAACCGCGAGCAACGTGATGGTGAAGACGACCTGCCCCGCTTGCTCCTCCGGGATCAACGCGTCAGGGACGAGCGGCAGCGAGTACCGCGTGCTCTCGAGGAAGATGGCGTCCAGCGCGACCCCGACGAGCAACGCCGGGACTCGCCCGGGTATCTGGGAGAGACCCATCCCGGCGCCGCCGAGGACGAACCGGAGGCTGTGCGGGCGGGCGTAGCGCCGGATCAGGTGGCCGAGCGGGTCGCCGTCGACGGGAGTGGTCTCTGAATCTGTCACGTGTTACCTCGCGAACTGCGGTGGTCGAAACGCACGGGAGAGGACGGCGATTCGCAGACGACGGACGGGACGTGTCGTTCCGGAGCCCTGTGATTTCTGTGGGTGTGAGTACCACAGGCGTACGACCCCGTCCCACGACTGCGCGGGGTCGAACTAGGTCGACGGGCGTGAGAGCAGTGAAACATCGGTAGATGCGAGTTCGTCAATCGGCCGGCGTCGCCGCCAGGTCGTCTTCGTCGACGACCCTGTCCGACCAGGTGTCCCTGGCGAACCACGCCGTCACGAGCAGCGCCGCCCCGACGTGCATCAGGGCGATGGCCCACCAGGCCCCGTCGGTGCCCATCTCGAACCACCGGAGGAGGACGTACGCAGGGATCACCTGCAGTCCCCAGACGGCCGTGACCGAGAAGATCATCGCCGCGCGGGTGGAGCCGGCGCCGTTGAAACAGCCCTTGATGACGTGGAAGACGCCCATCAGCCCCCACGTCGGCGCGACGATGTAGAGGAACCGCACGCCGATGGCGACCACCTCGGCGGCGCCCTCCCCGTCGATGAACACCGAGACGATGGGCTCGGCGTAGGTGACGGCGACCAGCGTCAGGACGAGATAGACGGAGACGAGCATCCCGACGGCCATGAAGACGACGCGCCGGGCCCGCTCGGCCCGCTCGGCGCCGAGGTTCTGGCCGACGGCGGTCTCGACGCCCATCCCGAGGCCGACCGCCAGCAGGAACACCAGCGAGTTGATCCGCGAGGAGATGCCGAACGACGCCACGGCGGTCGGGCCGACGATGGCGACGATGGCCGTCATCGCGCTGTAGGATAGTGCGCCGGAGCTCTGTTCGATGCTGGCGGGGTACCCGATCTCGACGATCTTCTTCATCGTCTCCAGTTCCAGTCGCAGGTCCGAGAGCGACAGCGAGAGCCCCAGGTGGCCGGTGAACAGGAGCGCGATGCCCGGAATCGTCGCGAGCGAGCGCGAGATGATGGTCGCGATGGCCGCGCCCTGGACGCCGTAGCCGGTGAAGCCGGTGGCGGCGTACAGCGACGCCTGGAGCGATTCCAGGTTCACCAGCGCGAACAGCGGATTCTCCTGGAACCCGAAGATGAAGATCGGGTCGAGGACGATGTTCACGGCGACGCTGAGGCCCATCAGGTACATCGGCGTCTTCGTGTCGCCCCAGCCGCGCAACAGCGACTGGAAGACGAAGAAGCCGAACATGAACCAGACGCCGACGAAGATGACGCGCATGTACTCGACGGAGTACGCGAAGACGTTCGTCCCCGGTTCGGCGCCGATGAGTCGCAGGAACGTCGGCGTCATGAAGTACCCCACGACACCGAGCACGAGCGAGAACAGCGTGACGAACGCCAGCGTCTGGCCGGCCACCTCGTTGACCCGGTCCAGCTTGTCGGCGCCCTTGTTCTGGGCGACGAGGACGCTCCCGGCCAGCGTGAGGCCGCCGCCCAGCGAGATGAGGACGAACACCGGCGGCCAGGAGAAGGAGAGCGCGCTCACCGCGTCCTTCCCCAGTTGCCCGACCCAGATGGTGTCGACGAGGTTGTACAGCACCTGCAGGAGCTGCGTGACGACGATTGGCGCCGAGAGGGCGAGCAGCGGGCGCCACAGCGACCCCGAGGTCAGGTCGCGGTCCGGGTCCTCGCTCACTCGCCGCCCTCCTCGCCGACGAGGAGTCGGTCCACGAGCAGGTCGTCGACGGCGGCCATCACCTCGTCGGTGGGCGCCGCGTCACCGAGGACGACGCCGTGTGCCTGGGCGCCCTCGATGGCCGAGCGAAACAGCGCGGCGAACTCCTCGGGGTCGACCGACTCGTCGAACTGTCCCTGCTCCTGTCCGTCGCGAACGATGTCGGCGATCAGTTCGCGGATCCGCGCGTCGTTGCGCGCCAGTTGGTCGCGTAGCTTCTCGTCGTACGGCGCCTGGGCGCGCAGGCCGAGTAGCGCCGTGTGAAAGTCGTTGGCGTCGTTGCCGTCGTCAGCACCGACGACGACGATATCGGCCATTCTGCGGAGTTCCTCGACCGGGTCCTGGCCGCCGCAGCCGGTGACCATCTCGACGAAGTTCTCCAGCAGGTGGTCCATGAACGCCGCGAGCAGGTCGTCCTTGGAGTCGTAGTGGTAGTGGATGAGCGACTTGCTCTTGTCGAACTCGTCCGCGATGGACTGCATCGTGAGGTTCGCGTAGCCGTGCTCACAGAGGGCGTCGAACGTGGCCGACATGATCGCCTCCCTGGACGAGTCGTCCGGAGCCATTACCGACTGACTATCTGGTCAGTATACAAATAGGCGTCGGTCGTCGGCCGGGAAAGTGTGGTCAGCGTGCGTTCGTCGAGGCCGTCTCGAGGTTGCTCGCCGTCTCGAGGTTGCCAGATCCGTGCGAGATACCGTCCGGCCGCTCCCCTGAAAGTCAGCGAGATGCCACGAGCCCGCCGGATACGTCGTGATACGAGCGGTACCACTAAGCAACTCGCCACCACATGCCCACTTGGATGCAAGTGTTCGGGTCGAGCGGCGTCCGGGGAGTCGCCAACGAGGAGTTGACGCCGTCGTACGTCCTCCAGATCGCGCAGGCGGCGGGGACGGTGTGGGAGGCCGACCGCGCCGCGCTCGCGCGCGACACCCGGACGACGGGACAGCTGTTCGCGAACGCGGCCGCCAGCGGCCTGGCCAGCGTCGGCCTCGACGTCGACCGACTCGGCGAACTGCCGACGCCGGGGCTGCAGGCCTACTGCGCCGCGGAGGGGGTACCGGGACTGATGATCACCGCCTCGCACAACCCGCCGGCGTACAACGGCGTGAAGCTGGTCGGTCCGGACGGCGTCGAACTCGACCGGGCGACGCTCGACAGCGTGGAGGAGCGACTCGAGGCCGAGGCGTGGACGCCGGTCTCCTGGGCCGACGTCGGCGCGGCCCGCCACGTCGACGGCGTCGGCGAGTCCTACGTCGAGGGGATCCTCGACGCCGTCGACCGCGAGGCCATCGCCGACGCCGACCTCACCGTCGTCGTCGACCCCGGCCACGGCGCCGGCTGTCACACCAGCCCCGACTTCTTCCGGGAACTGGGCTGTACGGTCCACACCGTCAACGCCCAGCCCGACGGTCACTTCCCCGGTCGCGACCCGGAGCCAGTCGCCGCCAACCTCGCCGACCTGGCCGAACACGTGAAAGCGACCGACGCGGACCTGGGCGTCGCCCACGACGGCGACGCCGACCGGGCGACGTTCGTCGACGAAGATGGCGAGTTCGTCAACGGCGACGCCGCGCTGGCCGCGCTGGTCGAGGCCGCCCTGGAGCCCGGCGACGCGGTCGTCTCGGCGGTCAACGCCTCCCAGCGCGTCGCCGACGTCGTCGAGGCGGCCGACGCCGACCTCACTCTGACCGCCATCGGCAGCACGAACATCATCACCCGGGTCCGGGAGCTACAGGCCGACGGCGAGCGCGTCGCCATCGCCGGCGAGGGCAACGGCGGCGTCATCTACCCCGACTACCGCATCGCCCGGGACGGCGCCTACACCGCCGCGAAGTTCTGCGAACTGGTCGCCGAGCGACCGGCCAGCGAGGTCGCCGGCGCGTTCGACGGCTACGCCAACGTCCGCGAGGCCGTCGGCTACGCCGACGAGGCCGAGGAGACGGCGATGATCGGGGCCATCGAGGACACTGCCCGCGACGCCGTCGCCGAACTGGACACGACCGACGGCTATCGCCTGGACTACGGCGACGGCTGGGTGCTGGCCCGCCCCTCCGGCACCGAGCCGGTGATCCGTATCTACGCCGAGGCTCGGACCGAAAGTCGTGCGGAGGAACTGGCGGCGATGTTCGGCGACGCACTGGGGCGCGTGCAGGACTAGTCGTTCCCGTCGTAGTCGACGTCGTCCCGGTTTGCCAGCAGTTTCGATAATACTGTGCCGTCGAGTTTGTAGAGGAAGTCCGCGATGTCGCTGTCGGCGTTGAACTGGTAGCGCTTGCTCGGGCCGGTCTCTCTGGTGAACTCGACGACGCCGAGGTCGAGGAAGTCGTCCAGGTGGTCGTAGACGGTGCTCCGGGCGACGCCCGCCTGGCGAGCGATCTCGCTGATACTCAGGTCGCGCTTGCGCTCGTCGACGAAGACGCTGAGCATTCGCGCCCTGGCTCCGTCGCCGAACAGTTCGACGAGCGGGGTCCCGTCGGCGGCCGCTTCTTCGGGGGCTCGTTTCGACATGGCTATTGGCTGACGTTCTCCCCCCTCCCACTTGAATGTGCGTCTGAGCGAACGAGGATGTTGGATTGAGGCTACAACGGTGGGCGTCCACTCCGGGTTCGGGTGACTGAAATAGCGCTCACCGTTCCGGATACGTTTCCAGCGCGGCTTCTAGCTGCTCGCGTTCCTCGCGTAACTCCGCGAGCTCCTGCTCGACGGCGCCGCTCCGGAGCCGCTCGCGTTCCGTGTCGGTCAACTGGTCGCGGGCCTGCGCAGTGGTTCGCAACCGGTCGTAGTCCTCGCGACGGGTGAGTTCCCGAACCCGTCGCAGGTCCGGCACCACGTCCGGTGCGAACCGGCCGACCACCGAAATGCGCTCGTCGCACTGCCAGCGCAGGACGTCGGCTTCCGGCGGGGGCCAGTCGACGGTGAGCGGGCCGGCGTCGAGGCGCTCCAGGTAGGTCTGCTGGGTCGCCACGGCGCGCTTGAGCGCGTCCGGATCCTCGACGTAGTGGTCGAGTTTCGACCGCGAGAAGCCCGCGTACTCCAGCAACTGGGGGATCGACTCGGTGCCGGCCTCGTGGGTCCGGACGAACTCCCGGAGGTCGTCGGGCGGCCGCTCGAAGGGGACGAGCGGGAAGTTGGTCGTCGTCGCCAGGAAGTCGAGCACCGCGCGGGCCGACGAGTCGGCTCTGAACGATGCAAACGCCTCCCGTACGTTCGCGTCGTACGTCTCGATAGGGTCCCGAAGGCGTTCGACGGGCGCGTCCAGGTCGGCCTCGCCGAGGCGCTGGAGGCGTTCCCGATCGGCGATTTCGTCGCGGACCTCGTCGAGTCGGCGGCCGACGGCGCGGCGGGCCTCGCGGTAGCGGTCGGTCGCGTCCTCCCAGTCTTCCAGGGGTTCGAGCGCCGCTTCGGCCTCGTTCAGTCGCTCCCGGGCCTCGGCGAAGTCGCTCTCGACGAGGCGGCGCTGCTGAAGCAGGTCGTCGATGGCTTCGAAGGTGTCGCGCTCGGGCAGGTCCTCCGGGAGGTCGTTCGTGAAGTGGCCGATGCGGTCCTGGAACTCGATGAAGGCCGCGAAGTCCTCGTCGCGGACGGCCCGGTCCTCGTACGCGGTGAGGATCTCCCGCAGGTCCGCGACCGCCTCGCGGAGGTCGCGTAGGTCGCCCTCACCGACGGATTCGATCCGCTCCCTGGCGTCCCGCCGGTCCGCGTCCGCGCGTTCGAGGCGGGCGACCGGGTCCGCCATCGGCCTACTCGTACACCTCGTCCGGGTCGAAGACGCGCTCGCCGACCGTTTCGCCGTCGACGGTGCGGTAGAAGCAGGACTCGTAACCGGTGTGGCAGGCGCCGCCTTCCTGGTCGACGAGGTAGAGGATCGCGTCGCCGTCGCAGTCGACGCGGACCTCATCGATTTCCTGGGTGTGGCCGCTGGAGCCGCCCTTCTTCCAGAGTTCGTCGCGGCTGCGCGAGTAGTAGTGGGCGAACCCCGTCTCGCGGGTCCGGTCGAGGGCCTCCTCGGTGACGTACGCGAGCATCAGCACCTCGCCGGTGTCGGCGTCCTGAGCCACCGCGGGCAGCAACTCCTGCTCGTCGAAGGCCAGCTCTGGCTCGGCGGTCTCGGCGGCGTCGCTCATGGACGAGCGGAGGCGCGTGGTCCGGATAGGCTTTCTGCTCGCGGCGTTCGAGCGGTGGACTCCCTACGCGAATCCGAGGGCCGCGACCACGGTGAACAGGACGTCGCCGTAGGTGAGCGAGAGGAGTAGCCCGAAGAACATGGGGACGATGAAGGGGATGCCCGGCGATATCCACACCTCCTCGGCGGTGGTGAGCACCTCCAGTCCCTCGCGCAGTTGCGCCGGCGAGGTGCCGTAGGCCGAGTGGTCGATGTCGTCGAGGAAGGCCTGGGCGCCCCAGGGGTCCTCGGCTGGCGGTGTGGGGGGAGCAGCGCCTCTCTCACCGTCGTCCGGCGCGGCCGTCCCGTCGACGGGTACGCCGCCGTCGGTGGCCAGGCCACCGTCACCCGGCGCGTTGGGGACCCTGGGGAGAGTGTCGGGATGGCGGAGTCGCTCCGGGTCCTCGCGGAGCGCGGCCAGCGACTCGCCGCGCCACTGGAGGTACATCCGGAGCGCGTCGAGGTCCAGACCGCCGCGGGTGAACCCGTCGGGCGTCTCCAGGAGCATGCCGTACTCGTCGGTCGCCCGGTTCCAGGCGACGGGCTTGCCGATGAGCATCGGCCAGCCGACGTGGCCCCGGAGGAGGTTCCCCAGCGCGACCGCCAGCGGGTAGGCCGCGCCGACGACCACCGTGTTGGAGAGGATGGTCAGCGAGAAGACGCCGACCGGCGTCGGTTCGAGCGGCAGCGCCGCCCACGGCAGGTAGAACACGGGGTAGACCGGGAACAGGATGGCGACGACGTAGAACGCCTTGGCGTCGGCACCGCCGAAACTCCCCACGTACCAGAATGCCGTCGACAGCGGTACGATGAACCCGACGCTGATTGCCACCTGCAGGAAGAACAGCCGGTCGCCGGTCGCCCACGCACCGGCGCCCTCCCAGAGCAGGAGGACGACGGCCAGGACGGCCAGCGGTTTCCAGGTCCGGTTGGGGACCCGGCGGGTCTTCACGTCGCGCCAGGCGGCCCATCCCAGGACCGGGACGGCGACGAGTCTGAGGAGGTCGGGCGTCGATGCGAGCACGATTCGGTGATGCGACCGGTCCGGTATAGCGTTTGCGGCGCTCTCGTGAATGGTGTGTTGGTGTATGTCACCTGAAAACTGCAACGGCCAAAACCACGAACAACTTGAAAGCCCCGGCCGTCTGGACTCGGGGGACTTGCTGTGCTCCTCGTCACTCACTGCGTTCGTTCCTGCGGTGCTTGCGGCGTCCGCCGTCGTCCAGACGGCCGCCCCTTTCAGTCCCACCCATGCCGGCTGTATACCAGTCTTAGCACGTCGAAAGCGGCGTCGGCTCTATTTGTACGCCTCGAACTCCTCGCCGAAGACGAGGAAGTAGCCCGTTCCGAGGAGGCCGATGGCGGCCGCGACGGTGAAGGCGACTTCGGGGGTGACGTACTGCCAGAGGTAGCCGCCGAGGGCGGCGCTGGGGATGACCACGGTGTTGCGAAGGAGGTAGTACGTCCCGGTGACGCGGCCGCCCGCGTCCTGCTCGGCCGGACCCACGATGAGCGCCTTGTGGGAGGGCAGGCCGGCGAACCGGAGGCCCGAGAAGGCGAAGACGAGGACCATCGCGGGTGCGCTGGCGGGTGCGTTGATGAGGACGACTGGGAAGATCGCGTAGACGGCGAAGCCCAGCGCGACGACGGGTTTGAGCCCGACCCGCTCGGCGGCCTTGGCGGCTGGGGCCATCACCAGCAGGGCGACGAGCATCTCCACGCCGAGGAGGTAGCCGAAGAAGGCCGCCGGCGAGAAGTCGACCGGGTAGGTGAATCCGGCGATAGCGACGGTCGTCTCCAGGCCCACCTGGAGGTACTGGGTGACCACGAGCACGAAGAAGACGTACACCATCCCGTTGGCGAAGCGGACGAGCGTGTCGCCGACGAGCAGCGGGCGGAGTTCGCCGGGCATGTCCCGGAGGTCACGGCGAATCTGGTCGACCCCTTCGAAGGAGCCGCCGATGGTGTCCGAGGAGGCGTCGTAGAGGAGATGCTGGACGACGGTGCCGAGAATCCCGAACAAGACGGCGACGGCGAGGACGTACTGGAAGCTCACCGTGAACGCAGGGTGGAAGCCGATGAGGACGGCGGCCAGCACCGGGCCTATCAGGAACGCCGTCCGGCGGAACGTCTCCGTGCTGGCAAAGCCCGCCGCCAGCCGCGAGGGGTCGGTGGCCTGCTTGACGACGGCGAAGGTGGCGCCGAGGCCGAAGGACTTCCAGGCCTGGGCGAGGACGAGACCGACGAAGATCCAGATCCACGGTTCGACGGTGACGCCGCCGAGCTCGAACGCGCCGACGCCGGGCGCCACGAGCCAGACCGCGAAGCCGAGCGTCGAGAGCAGGCCGAACAGCGTCAGGGCGTACCGGGAACCGATCCGGTCCGAGACGGCCCCGCCGGGGTAGGGGAACACCGCCGAGATGACGTTGCCGAAGGTGCCGAACAGGCCGACGACGAAGCCCGAGGCGCCCAGCGCGACCATGTACTCCGGCAGGAACCGGCTGGTCATCTGGAACCCCAGGCTGAAGGCGAACATCGCCAGCGAGAGGACCAGAACGTCCCGCCGGAGGGCGAAGAACTGCCGGAAGGCGTCGATCGGCCCCGCGGCCTCGGCCCGTTCCTGTGCCATATGCTGGGTGTCCCGCGCGCGTACTAAATCGTTGTCGTGGCGACGGAGTCGCGGGACTGGCGAGAGACACAGACGGCGCAACGGCTCCGAGAAGATCGCACGAGAACGACAGAGTTGCCGAGTGCAACCCTGGGTCGCCGACTCTCGACCGGTGGTCGAACGTCGACGTTCAGATGACGCGGTTCTGCAGGTAGTCGAGGTGCTTGGCGTTGTAGACGATCTTGACCTCGTCCTCCGCGGCCGACCCGATGCAGGTCAGGCGGACGTTCTTCTCTTCGACCTCCTCGTCGGAGAGGATCTGCTGCATGTCCATGTCGATGTCGCCTTCGAGGACGATGGCTGCGCAGTTCGCACAGGCGCCGGCGCGGCACGAGAAGGGCCAGTCGTAGCCCTGTGCCTCGGCGGCCTCGAGGATGTACTCGCCTTCGTTGACGTCGAGGGTACCGTAGTCCTCGCCGTCGAGGTCCATATCGGCGGCCTCGCCGAAGACGTCGTCGTCGTACATGTCCCAGCCCTGATCGTCGACTACTTCGTAGTTTAGGTATTCTACCGTGGGCATCAGTAGACCAGTTCGCCCGCCCTACTGTTAGACTTTGCTGTTCGTTCAAGCGAAAGCGGAAAATATCCTCTCTATCGTAACCCAGGCCCCGTTTCGCTACCGCGGGTGACAACCTGGCTGGCACGAGAGTGGTAGATACTCACACCCACTGCCGGGGCGAGCGTGCCGGTGATCGCCTCACGCTATCGGGGTGAACCGGAAGACCAGAAACGCGGCGATCGTCGCGACCATCGGGACGATGTTCTGGAGCAGGATGATACGGGCGGTGGCCTCGGGTTCGAACAGGTCGGAGGACCGGGGGATGTCCTCGCGTTCCTCGTCGCCGATGGGGGCGTGCTCGCCCGGCGTCGGCGTCGACTGGCCGCCGCCCACGGTCGGCGCGTCCTCGGCGTCGGCCTTGAGCGCGCCGGGTGAGGCGCCCGGCACCTCGCCGCGGACGGTCTGAGAGAGCTTGGTGGTCCGGGTCGCTCGTCCCCAGCCGAGGCCGACGATACTCATCGTGGCGATGATGACGAAACTCGCCGGGATGCCCAGCGCCGAGAGGAAGGTGACGATGGTGGAACTGACGATGGCGACCAGCAGCGCAGCCAGCAGCGGGAGGTCCGTCAGGTCGTTGCCGACGGTGTCCATCGTCCGGCGGGCGATGGTGAACGCGCCCAGCCCGATAGCCCCACCTCCCAGGAGGATAGCCGGCGTCATCTGGAGCGAGCCGTTGCCCACGAGCGGGGCGACGGCGTTGGCGACGTTCGACGCCCCCGCCGAGAAGGCCATGTAACAGCCGATGCCGACGACGAGGACGGTCCCGACGAACTCCCGCTGGGTGGTGTTCTCGCCGAGTTCGGGCGACGGGACGGTTCCCGACCGGTCGAGCTGGAGCAACGACCCCTTTGTCTGGGAGACGGCGAAACGCTCGACCAGCGCCGGGTAGAAGTAGCGACCGACGACGCCGCTGACCCAGAACGCCAGGATGGGCGAGACGAGCCACCAGATGACGATTCGGCCCATCTCGTCCCAGTTGAGCGTCCCCTGTGCGATGCCGAGTCCCGCCATCGCCCCGACGGCAGTCATCGACGTCGACGCGGGGACGCCGGCGACGTTCGAGAGGAACAGGGCGAAGCCGATGAAGAACAGCACGACGATGCTGACGGTCATCGTGAACTCGGTCGTGACGAGGTTGTTGCCGAGCGTGTCGACGACTTCGCGCCCGACCGTCAACCCGCCCGCGAGCGCGAAGGCGGTCATCAGCACCGCGGCGCCGAACTTCGAGACGGTGCCGGCGCCCACCGCGGGCCCGAAGGCGACGCCCGTCGACGAGCCACCGATGTTGAAGCCGACGAACACGGCGACGAGAAGGCCGAACAGGAAGAGGACCTCGACCATACCGGATGCTCGGCCAGCGGCGGTTAAAGGCTACCGACAGCGGTCTCGGCGAGGCGGCGGCCCCGAACGAGAGGGGGGCGAGAGCCCGGAGCAACGGTGGGGTGGAACGGGGCGCCGACCGCTGGCGGCGGTCACTCCAGCCTGACGGCCGTCGCGACCGCGCCGAAAAACAGGAGCGCGGTGGCGGTAGCGGTCGGGTGTTCGATCGCGAACAGTATCGCCGGAATCGCCGCGATGCCTGCGGTGATGGCCAGCAGACGGGGCGGCGTTATCGGCGGCGGTGGCGGTGGCGGTTCGTGCGGATTGCGTGTGTCTCTCATTGGCAGGGGAGTACGTGTAGACGGTCGGCGGACGGTACTCGCGAACGGGGAGCCCTGCCACGGCAGTCTCGACGGCACCACCACGACGGGCTCGCGGTCAGCTAGTCACGTCTGGCATGGTACTCCGACCTGTGAGTGCCGATATATTAAATTTACTTCAGGTTTGGGAGAGCGACACACGGCGGTCTCCTGGTGAGACGAGAGCGGCTGACTGCGGGCCGGCGAGGCCGGCACCGGTTCAGAAGACGGGGAGGTACTCGAAGACGAGGAAGGAAGCCGTCGCGGCGATGGTCGGCGTGAGGATCCACAGCATCACCACCCGCCCGGTCGCGTCCGGGTCGAACAGGTCGGCCGCGGTGGCGACGTCGTCCGGGTCCTCCTCGCCGATCGGTGCGACGTCTCTGGTGCCGCCGTTGGCGGTGGCGTCGGTGCCGTCGTCCGCCGCGATGGCGTTGACGGAGACGCCGCCCCCGTCACCGCTCCCGACGGCCGCTTTCCCGGTGACGGCGGCCTCCGCGGCGTCGGCGAGGCGCGTCGTCCGCGTGGCCCGGCCCCAGCCGAGGCCGACGATACACATCGTCGCGGAGACGGCCAGGCTCGCCGGGATGCCGATCTGGGAGAGCCCGGTGATGATGCTCGCGCTCACGATCTCGACGATGAGCGACGCCAGTATCGGGAGCTGGGTGAGGCCGCTGCCCACCGTGTCCAGCGTCCGGCGAGCGATGGTGAACGCGCCGAGACCGATGGCCCCACCGGCGAGCGCGACCCCCGGGTAGAGGCCGAGATCGCCGCTTCCGACCAGCGGGGCGACGGCGTTGGCGACGTTCGACGCGCCGGCCGCGAAGGCCATGTAACAGGCGATGGCGACGACGAGAATCCCGCCGACCCGCTCGCGCACCGACTTCTCCTCGCCCGGCGATTCGATCGCGAACCGGGCTTCGAGGTGGGGATAGAGGTAGCGGCCGATCATCGCACACACCCAGAACGCCGTGATGGGCGCGACGAGCCACCAGGTGACGATCTGCCCCATCACCTCCCAGTTTATCGTGCCGGAGGCGACGCCGAGACCGGCGATGGCGCCGACAGCGGTCATCGACGTCGAGGCGGGAACGCCGAAGAGGTTCGAGATCAACAGTGCGAGGCCGACGAAGAAGAGGACGGTGACGCTGGCCGCCAGGGTGAACTCGGCCTGGGGGACGATGTCGCCGCCCATCGTCTCGATGACGCGCGTCCCCACGGTCGCCCCGCCCAGCAGCGCGAATCCGGTCATCAGGGCAGCAGCGGCCGTCTTCGAGATGATGTCGCTCCCGACCGCGGGGCCGAACGCGACGCCCGTCGACGACCCGCCGATGTTGAACCCGACGAACACCGCGACGAGAAGACCGACGACGAGAAGCACTTCGACCATACACGGGCAACGCCGTGGCTCGGTTAAATGCTGTCGACATCTGGAGAAGTCCGGCGGGCCGGGGAGTCCTTAGCGCGGCCGTCTATCGCCCGCCCGCACCACTTTCGTCGTCCGTCCCACCGTCCGTTTCGTCGCTTTCGTCGCCCTTCTCGGCCTGGGGCAGGTGTTCTTTCTCTTTCTCGACGGTCTCCTTGACCGAATCGGCCGTCTCCTTGGCCTCGTCGGTCTTCTGCTTTGCCTCGCTGGCCTGCTCGACGGCCTGGTCGACCTGTTCGGTCACTTCGTCGACCTGCTCGGTGGCCTCTTTCACCTGCTCGCTCGCCTCGACTGCCTTGTCGGGGTCGGCGGCGACCTCGTCGGCCTGCTCGACGACTTCCTCGACCGTCTCCGCGCTCTGGTCGACCTGGCCGGCGGCCTCGTCGACCTGTTCGGCGGCCTTCTCCACGGTCTCGACGGTCTCGTCGAGCTCGTCCGCCGTCTTCGCGACGGTGTCGGCGGCTTCCTCGAGTTCCTCGGCGGTCTGGGCCACCTCCGTCGCCCCGCGGTCGTACGCGCGAGCGAGCACGACGAACTGGACCATCCCCATCACGACGTAGGCCGCGACGGCGACCCCGGCGGCGGTGGCGAACAGCGGCGCCAGGTCGGTGTCGAGGCCCGCCACGCCGAAGCGAGTGAGCAGCCAGGCCAGCACCAGCGCGATGGTGACGACCGTGATGGCCCTGACGAACTGGCGATAGGTCGACTTCTCTCGGCCGACCATGGTCCGCTCGAGCCGCGACATGGGTGAGTCCGCAGTCATTGCCGGGGAATGACGGACGGCGCGGATAAGGCTTCGGGGCGAGAGTAGGGTTGGAATCTCGTGGGTCTGTGCGACTGCTGGTTCTAACGACAACAAGAAAGCCCCGACCGGTTCGGCTCCCGCGACTCGTTGCGCGCTTCCTCCACTCACTTCGTTCGTTCCGTGCAGTGCTTACTTCGCCGGGGTTCGCCGAACCGGTCGCCCCTTTCAGTCCCGCCCGTTCGGATGATCCACGGGGTGGGACTGAAAGGGGCCGGACGCTCGGGGAAGCACGACGACGCAAGCACGCGAGTGCAACGAGCGCGCGCAGCGAGGCGCGCGACCCGAGCGTCCGGGGGCTTTCTTGTTGTTTGTAGCAGTCTCCCTCCCGGTCCAGTTCATCGCTTTCACTCCTAGGACCGACACGCTTTCACGGGCACCGCGACCACCACAACCCATGTTCGAGACGTTCGAGGTGATTCCGGCGGTGGACATGCAGGACGGGCAGGTCGTCCAGCTCGTCGGGGGCGAGCGCGGGACCGGCAAGACGTACGGCGACCCCGTCGAGGCCGCCGAGCGGTGGGTCGAAGCGGGCGCCGAGACGCTCCACCTGGTGGACCTCGACGGGGCGTTCGAGGGGGAGCGACAGAACGCCGACGCCATCGATGCCGTGCTCGACGCCGTCGACGTGGACGTCCAGCTCGGTGGGGGGATCCGAACGGCCGGGGACGCAGTCTCGCTGCTCGACCGCGGCGTCGACCGGGTAATTCTCGGGACGGCAGCGGTCGAGGAGCCGGACCTCGTCGGCGAGATCAGCGACGAGCACCCCGGCAGCGTCGTCGTCAGCCTCGACGCGAAAGACGGGGAGGTCGTCGTCTCGGGGTGGACCGAGGGGACCGGACTCGACCCCGCCGAGGCCGCCGAGCGCTACGAGGACCTGGGTGCCGGCGCAATCCTGTTCACCGACGTCGACGTCGAGGGACAGCTGGAGGGGGTTCGGACCGACCCCGTGAGGGACGTCGTCGAGGCCGTCGACATCCCCGTCGTCGCCAGCGGCGGCGTCGCGACGGTCGAGGACGTAGTGGCGCTGCGCGATGCGGGCGCCGGTGCGGTCGTCGTCGGCAGCGCGCTGTACGAGGGGCGTTTTTCGCTGGCGGACGCGCGCGACGCGCTGTAGAGCCGCCGTAGTCGTGCAGGGTGGGGCCGCCGCAGTCGGGCGCTTCGGCCCGGCTGACTGACTAGTCAGTGAGGATCTCGAAACGCTTTTGCCGACCGGTACGCAGGAACGGGCATGACCGCACAGATAGCCCCTGCTGGCCGGCGCGTGGGACCGTCGGCGTCGTGGGAGGGTGGGGCGTGACGCGGTCGGACGACCAGGCCGACGAGTCGAACAGACGACTCTGGACGCTCGCGATCTTCGCGGCGATGGTGCTGGCCGGTATCGCGATGATGGCCCGCGGTCCGGTCATCGTCGAACTCGGCGAGGCGTTCGACGCGCCGGAGTGGCAACTCGGCCTCATCGCGCCCGCCGGGACCGCCGGCTACCTCGTCGTCATCGCGTTCGTCGGCTTCGGCGCTGGCCACCTCGACGCCCAGCGCTTCGTCACCCTCGGGCTCGTCGGCAGCGCCCTGGCCCTGCTCGCGATGGGAATCGCGCCCGTGCTCGCGGTCTTCCTGCTGGCCGTCCTCATTCGGGGGACGATGAACGGCGTCGTCCGCGGCCTGAACCGACCGCTGTTGAGCCACTTCTACCCCGACAGTCGCGGCCGCGTTTACGGCTACTACGACATGGCGTGGGCCGCCGGCGCCGTCGTCGGCCCGCTGCTGGTCATCGCCGCCGTCGCTCTCCTCGACTGGCGCCTCACCTACTACGCGCTGGCCGCCGGCATGGGCGCGCTCGCCCTGCTGGTCTGGCGCCTCGACGCGCCCGCCGTCGAGTCCTCAGAGGAACCGATCGACCGGGCCGACGTCGCCGCACTCCTCCGCCGCCCGGAGGTCGTCGGCATGGCCGCGGCGATGTTCTTCGGCACCGGCGTCGAGGGCGGTCTGTTCATCTGGCTGCCCACCTACGCCAACGGTGAACTCCCCTCCCACCTGGCGAGCATCACGCTCTCGGTGATGATCGCTGGCTACGTCCCCGCGCGGTTCGTCTACGGCCGCGTCGCCGACCGCGTGGGCTACCTCCGGCTGCTCCTCCCCATCCTCGTCGCGCTCGTCCCGCTGTTCTACGTCACGTTCGTATACGCCGAGGGACTGTGGATACTCGCCTGCGTCGCCGCCATCGGCGCCGGCATCGGCGGCATCTTCCCGCTGCTGATCAGCTACGCGACGGAGGCGGTCCCCCACCATAGCGGCCCCGTCACCGCCATCGCCGCCGTCTCCTCCTCGCTCGGCGTCGGCTCCGTCCCCGCCCTGATGGGCGTCGTCATCAGCGGCTCCGACGCCACACTCGCGATGCAACTCCTGCTCGTCCCGCTCGGGCTGGCGCTCGTCGTCCTCGTCGCGGCCCGCGTCGCCGAACGCCGTCGGGAGGCCGCCACGAGCCCCGACGCCTGACTACCACGACGTCGACGTCCCGGACCGGAAGACCCGGGGGAGCACCATCGCCCACGCGCCGATGGTGACCAGTACCGCGCCGACGATGTCGGGCTCCAGCGTCACGTAGAAGAAAAACCCCGACGCCATGAGCAGCGCTGCACCCACCTCCGTCTCGTAGTTCACGTCCACTGGTGGCCGAAAATCGGTCATAAACCCCCGGCAGACGCCCCGCCGACGAGTGTCTGACGATCAAGTGACTAACGGATGGATCGACTTGTCGGAAGAGACAGGACCGCAAAGAAAGGAAAGCCCTCGGCGGGCTCCAGTCCCGCGGTCCCGCTGCGCTCCTCGCTGACGCTGCGGTGCTTACGGGACCGGGGTTCCCGGAGCCCGCCTCGCCCTTTCATTCCTCCAGGTACCGCACCGCAGCCCTGCCCTTCCCCTGGTCGGCCGACGAGACGGCCTCCCGGCCGGGCGGTTGCCGAGCGGTCAGGAAGCGTGTCGCGCCGCCAGGCGCGACCGGGGAGGTTTGGTGGTTTTAATCGCGAGCGCGTTTTATCGCGCGAGCAAGGCTGATCCTGGTGGATGAAAGGGCGAGGCTCGCTCGGCGACGCCGGACGACGCAAGCACCGCAGCGCTAGCGAGGAGCGCAGCGAGTCCCGCGAGTCGAGCGGGCCGAGGGCTTTCCACTGATTGTGTTGCTGTGATCAACTGCTAGCGGGCGGGCCGAGGGCTTTCAACTGTTCCCGGTGCTGTGATCGACGGCTCTCGTGTAGGCCGAAGAAATTCGGCCATCATCCGAATCATCACCCAAAACAACCTCTCCTAGACGCAATCGCCAAGTACGAGGGCCGAAACAGTCGAACCATGACCGACAGAACCGCGGCCGTCGCCCGGGAGACCGCCGAGACCGACGTGGAGGTCACCCTGGACCTCGACGGCGACGGCGACTCCACGGTCGACACCGGCGTCGGCTTCCTCGACCACATGCTGGACTCCTTCGCGACCCACGGGCTGTTCGACCTCACCGTCACCTGCGACGGCGATCTGGAGGTGGACGAGCACCACACCGTCGAGGACGTGGCCATCACGCTGGGCGAGGCCTTCGAGGAGGCGCTGGGCGACAAGCGCGGTATCGTCCGCTTCGCCGACCGCAAGGTCCCCCTCGACGAGGCCGTCGCGGGCGTCGTCGTCGACGTCTCGGGCCGCCCGTACTTCGAGTTCGACGGCGAGTTCTCCCAGGGCCGCGTCGGCGGGCTGACGAGCAACATGGCCGAGCACTTCTGTCGCTCGCTTGCGCACAACGCCGGGCTGACGCTCCACGTCGAGGTCTCTGGCGAGAACGCCCACCACGAGATAGAGGCGCTGTTCAAGGGCCTCGCGCGCTCGCTGGACGACGCGACCCGGATCGACGAGCGCCGCGGCGACGTGGCGAGCACGAAAGGGGAGCTGTAAGCGAATGCGAGGGGAACGATGAGCGACGACGGCCCGCCGGGCGGCGCGACGTTCGACGAGATAATGGAGAAGTTCTCGGACTCCCCCGGCCAGCAGGCCGTCATCCGCCTGCTGCTCGAACGAGGCTTCTCCGTCAACGACGAGGGACGCGTCGTCTCCGGTGGGATCGAGATCCCCAACACCGGCATCGCCCGGGAGGTGGGCGTCGACCGCCGCGTCGTCGACGCGACGACGAGCGCCATCCTCGACGACGAGGAGTTGACGCGCATCTTCACGAACATCTCGGCCATTCCGAGCCTGATGGACCTGGCGCCGGTGCTGGACCTCACCGTCCTCACCGTCGCGGTGCGGGACGCCGAGGAGACGGGCATCGTCGCCACCGTCACCGACGCCATCGCCGACCACGAGCTCACGATCCGCCAGGTCATCTCCGAGGACCCGGAGTTCACCGACGAGCCCGTGCTGTACGTCATCACCGACGAGGACCTGCCCGGCGAGTTGATCAACGAACTCCGCGCGTTCGAGTTCGTGCGGCGTATCGAAATCGAGTGAACGAGCGGGGCGGGCCGTTCGACCGTTTCTCCGAATTCAGTCCGCCAGCGACTGCTCCGATGCAGTTTGGTCCGAACCGTCCGGGCCGTCGAAGCCGAGTGATCTGACGAGGAGCGTCACCGTGGCGACGAAGCCGATGGGGCGACTCGTCCTCCAGTGGGTGTCCGACCGCTCGGTCGGCGAGGGCAAGAGCGAAGAGCGGGAGGTCCCAAGCGGTGGGCGTGAGTAGCGAGGACGAGGCGTACCGGACGGTGGGGGAGCGAGGGCAGGCCGCCTTCGAGGTGCGTGGCTCGGAGTTCATCGGCCACGTCGCGCCGGCGACCACCGTCGACGAGGCCGAGGCGTTCGTCACCGCCATCGAGTCGGAGTACGACGACGCCACGCACAACGTCCCGGCCTACCGCGTCCGGGCCGACCCGCTGCGCGAGTATTCCAGCGACGACGCCGAACCGTCCGGGAGCGCCGGCAAGCCCGCGCTCAACGTCCTCCAGCAGCGCGACGTCGAGAACGTCGTCGCCGTCGTCACCCGTTACTACGGCGGGACCAACCTCGGCGTCGGCGGCCTGGCCCGCTCGTACTCCCGGGCCGTGAAGAAGGCCGTCGACGACGCCGGCATCGTCACCGAACGGCCCCACGAGCGATTTTCCATCACTGTCGAGTACGACGATTCGGGTGACGTCAGGGGCATCCTGGAGAGCGCCGGCGTCGAGTTCGACGCCGACTACGGCGAGGATGTGACGTTCGACGTTCGTGTTCCGGTGGTAGAGGCCGCCGACCTGAGGGATCGGATCGCGAGTGCGACGAGTGGGCGAGCGCGAACGGAGTGAGCGGTCGCCGAATATGCGAGCGGGAGCGAACGGAGTAAGCGACACGTGAGCAGCGGTCGGGCCCGAGTGGAACGAGGGGCCGACGAATGAGCGAACGGCGACCAGCGGGAGCCGTGAGCAGCGGGCGAGCGGGAGTGAGCGTAGCGAACGACACGCGAGCAGCGGTCGGGCCCGAGTGGAACGAGGGGCCGACGAATGAGCGAGCAGGGAGGAACGACCCGTGAGACCGAACGGACAGTTATCGAGCCCAGTTCGTCGTCCGACTAGTTTTCTCGCACGTGCGAAATAGAACCACCATTTCAGATGGAGAATAATACCGAATTTTCGAATCTGTCGTCCTACCCGCTGGTGGTTTCCACCCGAAACGATCGGGTTCGCGGATCGTCGAAGTAGGTGGCGGCTTCCGGGGTCAGGTCGTGCGGAACGCCCGGTCGCCGGCGTCGCCGAGGCCGGGGACGATGAAGCCGTCGTCGTCGAGTTCGTCGTCGATAGAGACGGTGAGCAGGTCGACGTCGGGGAACCGTTCGTTCAGTCGGACGAGCCCCGGCGGCGCGCTCACGGCCGAGAGGACGATCAGGTTCTCGGGTTCGGGGGAGCCAGAGAGGATTTCGTCGAGGACGGCGACCATCGTACTTCCCGTCGCCAGCATCGGGTCGGCCACGATGACGGTGTCCTCTTCGGTGATCTCCGGCATCTTGACGTAGTCGACGGAGATGGGGAAGCTTCCGTCCTCACCCTGGCCGGCCTCCTCGTCGCGGCTGGCGGAGATGACGCCCTGGCGAGCGCGGGGGAACGCCTTGAGCAGCCCCTCGACGAACGGCGTCGCCGCGCGCAGCACGTTGACGATGACGACGTCGTCGAGCCCCTTCACGCGCTCGCCCATCGTCTCCGTGAGGGGGGTCTGAATCTCGACGTATTCGGTCTCCATCCGGCCATCGATAATCTCGTAGCCGCAGATGCGGCCCAGGCGGACGAGTCCCTTGCGGAAGGCGACCTGCTCGGTCTCGACGTCGCGCAGCGTCGAGAGCTGATCCCGTGCGAGGGCGTGCGTGACGACTGAGGCATCGCCTCTGTCCTCGATTGTCATTGGAAGTTTCGTTGCCGGCCAGCGTCTAAACGATGTTGGGTTCCCGCGAGTAGGGTTGGTGTGTGAGAATGTAGTTCGAGTGGGTGAATCGAACTGGAGAGTCTGACGTGGCGGTCTGTGCAATTTCACGCGGCGGGGTTCGCGAGATGCGCCGTCAGGACTCGCGCCACTTGTGGCCGCACTCGACGCAGGTGAACAGCCGAACCTCGTAGGAGCCGCCCGGCTTCGGCATCATCTCGTAGGAGGCCCGGTCGCTGTCGCATCCGTCCGCCGGACAGGGCTCCTGCATCGTCTCGGTGGTGTCCTGGGTCGCGTCGGCCACGGTGGGTGCCCCGTCGTCCCGCTGTCCGTCCTGGGTCGTCATCGCCGCTTCTGCTCGCGAGTCCCGCGGCTCCTCGTTCTCACAGGAGCGACACACCCACGCGTCGCCCTCCGTGTGCATCATCGAGCCACACTCGTCACAGAATTGCATATAACGGAGGCATGCACGGTTGTCGGATATATGTGTTAACTTCCGCTCCGTCGTGGATCGCAGGCAACTGCTCGTGCTGACCGTGCCGAGTTGTGTATTGACAACCAGAACATATAGCCAAACCCCACTCAGACCGCCTCTGCGGTCCGCCCTGGCTCGGTCCCGGCACTTCCCCGTCGACGGTTCCGAACGAGCAGGGCGGCGAACAGAGCCAGGCCGACCGCACGGAGCGTCAGGTCGAGGAAGAGCGTCACCTCGCCGCTGGCGACGCCGACGAGTTCGAGGACGTCGTAGGTGCCCGAGACGGCAAGGCCCGGCGCCATCAGGAGGAGCGAGCTGAGCGCGAACAGCGCGCGGTCGGCGCGGGAGACGTCGGCGTAGACGTAGCCGATGACCGTCGCCGCGAGCGCGATGACGCCGAGGAACACTCCGACGACGGGGATAACCACCTCCGGAACGACCCAGGTCGGGTCGGCCAGGTCGGCGGTGGTGAGGACCCGGAACTTCTCGCCGGCGGGGAGGTCGGCGGCGTCGGGGTTCTCCCGGAGCAACACGATGCCGGGCGTCAGGACGAACGCGAAGGGGACGATGGCCTTGTTGAGCGACAGCGAGAACGCCTCGATGCCCGTCTGGAACGGGTCGGACTTGGCCACGCCGGAGGCGGCGTAGGCCGCGACGGCGACGGGCGGGGTGATGTCGGCGATGACGCCGAAGTAGAGGATGAACAGGTGGGCGGCCAGTTCCGGGATGCCGAAGCCGACCAGGGCGGGCCCGAGCATCGAGACGAGGATGATGTAGGTGACGGTCGTGGGCATCCCCATCCCGAGGATGATACACGAGACGGCGGTGATGAGGAGCAAGAGGACGAGCGAGCCGCCGGCGACCGACCGGATGAGCGCGACCAGGTTGGGGCCGAGGCCGGAGACGCTGATGACGCCGGGGATCACGCCCGCGGCGGCGACGGCGATGACGATGGGGACCGCCGTGCGCGCGCCGGCGTCCATCGACTTGCCGACGAATCCGGTGAACCGGGCGAGGCCGTTGTCGCGCAGGCCGGGACGGGATATCCACCCGGTGACGGCGATCAGCGAGTCGTCGACCTGCTGGTCGAGTTCCAGCAGCGACGAATCCAGCCGCGGTTTCGACGCCAGTGTGAACACGCCCGCGCCCATGAGGATCCAGCCAATCTGGCCGAGCGTGGCGGTCAGGGCCGCGCCGGCCGTCCCCGCGTCGGCGCTCCCGACGAGGTTCCAGGCGAACGCGAGCAGCGAGATGCCGACGAAGCTGGCGACGAGTCTCCCGCGCGTCTCGTCACTGTAGGCCGCGACGAGCGCGATGAGCGCCGTGATGGCGATCAGCGTGAACCAGGCCGAGCGGGCGACCGAGAGTCGCGCGACGATGAGGTAGTACAGGAGGAGGACGATGGGGACGAGGTAGAACCAGCCGGTCCGGAGGTGACCCCGCGGCTGCACGAGGTCGGCGGGATCGAGGCCGCCGATGCCGACCCGCGAGGCCTCGAAGTGGACCATCACCCAGACGCCGAAGAAGAAGACGATGGCCGGGATGGTCGCGACGATGATCACGTCCGCGAACGGCGTCGCCGTGTACTGGACGATGAGGAACGCGGCCGCGCCCATCACCGGCGGGAGGATCTGGCCGCCTGAGGAGGCCGACGACTCGACTCCGCCGGCGAACTCCGGGCTGTAGCCCGACCGTTTCATCAGCGGGATGGTGAACGCCCCGGTCGTCACCGTGTTCGCGATGGAGGAGCCGGAGATGGTGCCCATGAACCCGCTGGCGAGGATGGACGCTTTCGCCGGCCCGCCCTTCCGGGTACCCGTGACCGCGTAGGCCAGGTCGATGAACCACTGGCCGGCGCCGGACATCTCCAGGAACGCGCCGAAGAGGATGAAGATGTAGATGAACTGCACCGACACCGTCACCGGGATGCCGAAGACGCCGTTCTCCGTGTTGTACCAGAGGTTCTGGACGATCGACTCCCAGGAGAGCGGTGGGATGGAGAGCACGCCGACGTAGGCGGCGTCCTGGGGGATCACGAATCCCCACCGGGCGTAGACGATGAACGCGGCGACGATGATCATCAGGTAGAGGCTGATCGCCCGACGGGTCGCCTCCAGGACGAGCACGACGCCGACGACGCCCAGCGCGAACGCGTAGGAGGTGTCGGCGAGCGGACCGAAGAGTGCCGATATCGGCTCGAGGAACGTGAACACCTCCTGGACCGGGCGGCCGGCGCTGAGGCCGAACACGCGCATGTTCTGAATCTCCTGGAAGTCCGTGATGAAGTAGGCCACCGAGAGGAAGGCGATCGCGATGAGCACGAGGTCCATCGGCGTGACCCGGTCGAGGTCGGGGTCGACGAAGGCCCACCGCAGACCGTCGCCGACTCGTTCGACGCCGCGGGTCACCGGGTGGCTCGCGCCGAAGCGCCCCCGGACACCCTCGCCGAACGCCGCCAGCCGTCGCGTCACCGGCCCGTCACCGGTCGTCGCGGGGTACATGAGGAACGTCAAGACGAGCGCGAAGCCGACGTGGATGGCGTTGACCTGGAGCAACTGGAGCGTCGCCAGTTCGAACTCGCCGTACACCGGGAGCGTCACCTCGAACGCCTGGCCGCGGGCGGCGAACCAGAGCTGGAAGGCCGAGAAGGCGATGCCGATGGCCGCGACGGCGACGGCGAGCCATCCCCGGATCGACCGCTTTCGTTCTATCTCCTGGAGGATCGCGTCGGTGTCGGTTTCCTCGTCAGCGTCGGTGTCAGTCTCGGCGTCCGGGTCAGTATCGGTCGCAGCGTCGGCCGGCTCGCCCGGTGGTGTTCCGTCCGCCGCGTCACGGGGTGGCTCGTCGTCCGGTCGGTCCGAGTCGTCGTCCGGTCGGTCTGGGTCGTCTCCTGGGTCGGCAGTCATGGGATCACGTCCTCGAACGTCGCGGCTATCGTCGAGCGTCGCGTCACGCGGATCCGGACCGAGCGCGCGTCGGTCCGGTTCACCAGGTCGTAGGTTCGGTCACCGACGTGGAGCCGGTGGCCGGCGATTCGGCCGGGCTTGACCGTCAGTTCCGAGACGTTGCCGTCCGGATCGTAGACGAACGTCCCGTTCTCCAGGGTGACGTTCGCGTCGGCGGGCAGCCCCCAGCCGTAGGACTCGAACTCCATGCGGGTCATCTCCAGGCGGTCGCCCCGGACCGCGTACTCGTCGTAGACGCGGGACTTCTCGACGCTGTGGGTGTACTCTAGCGCGACCGTGGTCCCGTTCTCGACCGGCGTCACGAGGTACGCTTCGCCGGTCTCGACGTCCGCGACGACCAGCGTCCGGTCGGCCGAGTCGGCGTCGAGGGCGCTGGCCACCGTGGACCCGCCACCGGTCGCGGCGAGCGCACCCGCTGCGACGACGAGGGCCAGCACGAGCAACGCGCCGAGGGCCGTCCGTGTCCGGACCATCCGAGCCCGTTCAGGCGTCGAAGTACGCGGCCGCTCCCTCGTGGAGTTCGATCGACATCCCGTCCTGTGCCGAGTCCGCGGTGATGAAGTCGGTCTTGGTCGACAGCGCGTCGGTGTTGTCGAAGATGGCCGCGGTGACGGTCTCGACCGTCTCGGCGGGCTGTTCGGCGTTGGTGGCGATCATCGCCTGGACGGCGACCGTGGGGACGGCATCGTCGACGCCGGAGTACGTCCCGCCGGGAATCTCGTCCTCCGAGAACCAGTCGGCGGCGTCCATGACGGCCTGGCGGTTCTCGCCCTCGATGGGGACGATGTTGATGTCGTTGGTGTTGGCCAGGTCCTCGATGGCGCCGACGGGCCAGCCGCCGACGACGAAGGCCGCGTCGATGTCACCGTTCCGGAGCTGGTCGGCCGCCTGCGAGAAGGAGGCGTTCTGCTCGTCGAACTCCTCGATGCCGACCGCCTCCAGGATCTGGAGGGCGTTCACCTGCGTCCCCGACCCGAGGTCGCCGGTGTTGATCGTCGCACCCTCCAGGCCGGAGAGCTGTTCGATGCCCGTGTCCGCCAGCGTGACGATAGTTATCGTCTCGGGGTACAGCGTCGCGACGCCCATCAGGTTCTCGATGGCGTTGCCCTCGAAGGCCTCGATGCCGGTGCCGTTCTTCGCGAACGACGCGACGTCGTTCTGGATGAGCGCGAAGTCGGCGTCGCCGTTGGCCAGGCTGCCGACGTTCTCCACGCTCGCGCCCGTCGACTGGACGTTCAGCGTGAAGTCGGTGTTGTCCTCGACGATGGTCTTGAACTCGTTCGAGAGCGGGTAGTAGGTCCCGCCCTGGCCGCCGGCGTGCCAGGAGAGCCTGGTCTCGGCGCCACCGTCGCCGCCGTCCGCCTCGCTCGGCGTCGTCGTCTCCGCCGGCGACCCGCCCCCGTCGCCGTCGGTCTCGGTCTCCGTCTCGGCGCCACCGTCGCCGCCGTCGCCGCCGTCACCGCCCTCGCCACACCCGGCGAGCGCGACGACGCCACTGAGACCGGCTACGCGAAGGAAGTTCCGTCTGGTCTGATCACGCGTCATACCCCACAGATACCGGAGACGGGCGCATAGTTATGCGATGCAAAAAACGGCGTATGGCTGTCGTTACTCGGCGGGAATCCCGAGCTCGTCGATCAACGTCTGGGCGGCCTCGGTCGAGGACTCCGGGCCGCGAGCGGTGATCAGGTCGCCGTCGACGGTGACGCTCGAATCGGCGTCGAGTTCGGCGTCCCAGTTGCCGCCCGCCGCGACGACCTCGTCCTCGACCCAGTAGGGGAGCTTCCGGCCGTCAGGCAGGCGGTCGTCCTCGTCGACGATGCCCTCCTCCCACTCGTTCGGGAAGCCGGTGACGTCGCGGCCCTCGACGAGCAACTCGCCGTCGGAAGCGCGAGTGAAGGCCAGGATGCCGACGGCGTGGCAGACGACCAGCGCCGTGCCCTCCTCGCCCTCGACCGCGTCGCGCAGGAGCGCGCGGGCGTGGGTGTCCTGGTTGACGTCCCACTCCGCCCCGTGGCCGCCCGGGAAGACGACGGCGTCGTAGTCGGCGGCGTCGACCGTCGCGATCGGTTCCGGGTCGTTCAGGCGCTCGTCGGTCTCGTGAATCTCGCGGATCCGCTCGGCCTCTTCCTCGCCGACGCTGTCGGGGTCGACCGAGCGCTCGTCTATCTCCGGCGGGTCACCCGACGGCGTCGCGACGGTGGCGTCGACACCGGCCGAGTCCAGCGCTGTCAGCGGGTCTATACATTCTTCGCCCCAGTAGCCGTGTTCGCTGACGACGATCAGTGCCGATGGCATGGTGGCTCGGCTTCGGGTGCCACGGCAAAAAATGTCACTGTGGCTGTCACTCTCTCTCCGACTAGAAGGTTTATGGGCACGTATCGACAAGGACTGCTAACGACGAATGGCCCCCCGACGCAGCCACCCCTGGGCGGTGCCGCACGAGTATTCTGAGCTACCATGAAGGACATAGAGGAGAGCGTCTCCGGCTTCAAACGACGCGGCGGCTGGGTCGACGTCGTCGAGCACGGCGAGCGCATCACGCAGGCGCTACACGACCTGGCCGACGACGAAGACGTGGAAGAAGAGGTGGGCAGCGACGCCCTCGACGGGTTCGACGAGTGGCGGCCCAAGAGCCACGAACGCCTCGACGACGACGTCAACGAGAAGACGGCCGAGCAGGCGAGCGTCGGCGAAGGCAAGGGCGAGAAGGCCGGCAAGGACCCCGACGACGACCTCCGGACCGCGGGCGAGAAACTGGCCGACTCCTACGAGAACCTCGACGAGCCCGAGGACGCCGTCGAATCCTGGGGCGAGAGCCTCGACTACGTCGCGCGCGCGGCGGACTCGGCCGGCCGGAAGGCCCTGCGCGCCGTCGAGGACAAGGTGTACAAGAACGTGATGACCCAGATCGCGCCGTACTACTTCGACAACGAACTCGTCAGCGCGAACCTCCAGCGCGTCAACGGCGACGACCGGCCGGAGTACGTCTTCGAGGTCAACGTCAACGACGACGACCTCAAAGAGCGCGTCTCCAATCGGCTGGCCGACTACGAGACCTCCGTCGACCGCTGGCACGTCAACACCGAGAAGGAGACCGAGGTCGCCCAGGCCGCCGAGGGGCTCGAAGTCACGGAGGAGGAAGTGATGGCGGAACCGGAGAAGGATCCCGGCGGCAAGACGAACTGACGAGGCGCCGGCCGAGTCAATTTCGGGTTGACGTCGGGGAGGTGGCAAGACGAACTGACGAGGCGCCGGCCGAGTCAATTTCGGGTTGACGTCGGGCAGGTGGCAAGACGAACTGACGAGGCTCTGGCGGCGCGAACCTTCGGCGTCACCACTCCCGTCGTTCGATGCGGTAGCTGTCACAGGTCGGGCAGACCTGTCGGCGGTGTTCGAACGCTCGTCCGCAGCGCTGGCACTGGTACTCCCCGTGCCCGCCGTCGTCACCGAACAGGCCGCGAACGATCTGTCGAAACATCCTCTTCCTCGGACGTGAAGTGACACCTCGAATTGATATAAATCTGATCGTAGCCGCCGCGGTGGGTGTCGCTTGCGCTCGGATCGACGCGCTGAACACCACGCAAACGGGGCAGGTAACCGGCAGCCTAATACAGAACCGACAATAACTCCGGGGCAGATGGTCGCGACAGCCACACTGGCTACGCTGGTCGTCGCGGCAGCGGCGAGCCTCTTCATGGCGTGGGCCATCGGCGCCGGGTCCTCCGGCTCCACGCCGTTCGCCCCGGCAGTGGGTGCGAACGCCATCTCGGTGATGCGAGCGGGCTTCTTCGTCGGGATTCTCGGATTCGCGGGGGCGGTGTTGCAGGGCGCGGCAGTCACCGACACTGTCGGGAACGAGCTGGTCGTACTACCCGGCGGCGGACTAACTGCCGTGGCCGCGACGATTGCGTTGACTATCGCCGCGCTCCTGGTCGCCGTCGGCATCTTCGCCGGCTACCCCATCGCGACGGCCTTTACCGTCACGGGCGCAGTCATCGGCGTCGGGATCGCGATGGGCGGTGGCCCGGCCTGGGACCAGTACGTCGTCATCGGCGGGATGTGGATCGCGATGCCGTTCGTCGGTGCCGCGATGGCGTACCTGACCGCGCGATTCCTCCGGAACGAGTCCGTGCCCGAACGCCGGGCTGTGGCGCTGCTGGGCGCGCTCGTCGGCCTGGCGCTCGTCCACATCAAGTTCGTGCTGCTCGCGCCGGGCGAGAACCAGGCCTCTATCGCGACGGCGGTCGCGCGGGCGGTCGGCGGCGGATCGCTGGTCGAAATACTGGTCTCACTCGCCGCCGTCGTCCTCGCCGCGGGCCTCCTGACGGCCGACATGCGCCGCGACGCGACTGGCGGACAGCGACGGTTCCTGCTTGCGCTCGGCGGGCTGGTGGCCTTCTCCGCCGGGGGGAGCCAGGTCGGGCTTGCTATCGGACCGCTCCAACCGCTATTGCTCTCGGAGTCCGGGCCGACGGTTTCGATAACCGTCCTGCTGGTGTTCGGCGGCATCGGGCTGATCGCGGGCTCCTGGACCGGCGCACCGCGGATGATCAAGGCCGTCAGCCAGGACTACTCCTCGCTGGGGCCGCGCCGATCCATCGCGGCGCTGATGGCGGCGTTCGCGCTGGCCCAGTCCGCGGTGTACCTGGGCGTGCCCGTCTCGTTCAACGAGATAATCATCTTCTCGATCATCGGCAGCGGCTTCGCGGCCGGCGAGGGCGAGGTTAGTGCCCGAAAGATCGGGTACACGGTACTGGCCTGGATCGGGTCGCTGGTGCTCGCGTTCGGTCTGAGCTACGGCGTGTACACTGGCATCTCGCTGTTGTTCTTCTAGTCGACGACGCCGGCGCGGATCAGCACTGCTTCGCTAACGGTCCAGAGGAGCGCAACGACGACGAGTAGCGTCCCCGTCGCGACCAGTCCGAGGAAGGTGAGGATGGTGTTGACGATGCCAGTTACCTGGATAGCGACGACCGGGGCGACCAGACTCGCCACGAGAACGGTCAGTCCAGCGCCGGAGAGCTGGCGCTGGCGGCGACCCACCGTGAGAAGCCCGCCGCCGTCTGCCCGCGCGGGCGAGATGACCAGTGCGAAGCCGATGCCTGCGACCCCGACAGCGCCGAGCGCGTACGTGCCGAAGTAAGCGAGTCCTGCACCGAACGCTTCACCCTGCGGGGGGTTAGCGTGGAAGCCCGCCACCACCCACGCAGAAAGCCCGACGAGAGAGAACCCGAAGAGGAAGGCGAGCGAACTGAGGGCCCCGGTAGCGCTGAGACGTCGCATAGCAGCCGATCATACAGGTGACATGAATACCTTCTGTTTCACGCAGCGAGCAGCCACGTCTCGCACGGTCCCGTCACTGACAGTCACCGCAACACGACGACGTAGGTCACTATCGCGAGAAAGAGCGTCGACGCGGCGACGGTCGGCCAGGAGAACTCGTTGATACCCGCGAAATCCAGGAGGGTGACGACCATGACGCTGAACAGCAAAGAGAGCACCAGATCGAGCGCGAGCAGGACGCGCAGGTCGCCCTCGGCGGCCATGGGGTCGCTGGTCCCACGAACGGCTTTGGTATGTGGCTCCTACGCATGTGGAACGCGCCCGCTGGTCCTCGCCGACCCCGAAGGGGGGCCGTAGAGCCGCTATCCGCCGCGACCGCACGCTTATGTTGCTCGATTGCGAAGTTCCTTGCATGGTTGTCATTGACGCCCACGGTACGGCGCCCGGCGGTGAGAGGGGCGTATGAGCGACCGACGCGCCCGGCTCGACCGACGCATCGCCGCGTTCCGCGAGTGGGTCGAGGAGTGGGCCCACGGTCTCTGGCACGGGATGGTCGAACACCCCGCCAGCGAGAAGATAGAGAAGGAGGCGGAGGACGTCGAGGACGCGTTCCTCTTCGCCTGCTTCGCCGACGCCTTCGGCATCCCGAGTCCCATCTCCTACTACACCGTCGAACTGCTGCCTTACCTCGGCGACGAGTTCGAGGCCTGGGAGCGGCGGATGTGGGATCGCGGATCGCTGCTCGAACGGAAGGGTCAGCAGTACCACGTCCACTGATGGAGAAATTCGTCTTCTTCGGCGGCAAGGGCGGCGTCGGCAAGACGACCGTCTCCGCCGCCTACGCGACGAAGTGCGCCGCGGCAGGGCTGGATACCCTCGTCGTCTCGACGGACCCGGCCCACAGCACCTCGGACGTGTTCGGCCAGCAGTTCGGCGACGAGGCCCGCCGAGTCGAGGGGTTCGACCACCTCTGGGCGATGGAAATCGACCCCGACGAGGAGGTGGAGCGCCACCTGCAGGAAGTCCGCCGCCGGATGAACGACCAGGTGAGCGCGTCCATCGTCAACGAACTCGACCGCCAGATCGAACTGGCCCACCAGACGCCCGGCGCGTACGAGGCGGCGCTGTTCGACCGGTTCATTCACGTCATGCAAAACGCGGACGACTACGACCGCGTCGTCTTCGACACCTCGCCGACGGGCGGCACCCTCCGCCTGCTCGCCCTCCCGGAGTTCCTCGAGGACTGGATCGAGCGCCTCGTCGCCAAGCGCGTCCAGAGCGTCGACCTGTTCGAGAAGGCGGCCATCGGGAAGCAGGCGGCCCGGCGGCGGCTCGACGACGACCCCATCATCGCCCACCTCCGGGACCGGAAAGAGAAGTTCGAGTTCGCGGCGCAGACCCTCCGCGAAGCGTCAGGGTTCTTCCTCGTCCTCAACCTGGACGGGCTCTCGGTTAGCGAGACGGAACGGGCCGTCGACCAGCTGGCCGACACCGGCCTGACCGTCGACGGCCTCGTCGTCAACCGGGTGACGCCGGCGCCCGACGACGACGAGCAGGGCCGGGGCGCCCGCTACCTCCGCGAGCGCGTCGCGACCGAGCGCGAGCACCTCGCCCAGATCCGAGACGGGTTCGACGAGCCCGTCGTCGGGGTCGTGGAGACCCGCTCGGGCGACGTCGATTCGGACCTGCTGGCAGCGGTCGCCGACGAACTGGACGTCGAGGTTGCCGGTTCCGTCGAGGCGTGACGGGTGCTGTCGCCGCTGACCGAGGTGGCGGGCGGACCTCACCGTCCGGGCTCACGTCACGTACCAGTTATTGGTGGGAACGACCGCAGATATTTGCGGCATGTGACATTGCAAGCTCAGAAAGCCCTCGCTACTGCCTTCGAACGTGGCAATAGCAAGGTGTTAGAAACACCATTCGTCATATACTTTCGGGTGTAATTAAGGCGGCGCTCGGCGTTCCGTTTCTGATAGGTGTTCCCATACCATGGTTCAGGTCATGTGGATGGCGGTTCTGGCACTGGTCACGTTCTCGGTCGGCTACGTCGGGTACTCCCGGTACCTGGCGCGGTTCGTCGAACTGGACGACGAGAACGAGACGCCGGCCCACAAGTACGACGACGGCCAGGAGTACGTGCCCTCGAAGCGGTCCGTGCTGCTCGGGCACCACTACTCCTCCATCGCCGGCGGCGCGCCCATCGCCGGTCCCATCACGGCCGCGGCGGCCTTCGGCTGGATCCCGGCGCTGATCTGGATCGCCATCGGCAACCCGCTGTTCGGCGCGGTCCACGACTTCATGGCGCTGTCGTCGTCGGTCCGCCACGAAGGCAAGTCGATCGGCTACATCATCGGCGAGTACGTCGGCGAGCGGGGCAAGAACATGCTGCTGTGGTTCGCGTACCTGACGATCATCCTCGTCATCGCCGCGTTCGCGTACCTCATCGGGCTGGTGTTCGACGCCTTCCCGTGGACGGCGACGGCGTCACTCGTGTACATCGCCCTGGCGGTCCTGTTCGGCGTCTACCTCTACCAGCTGAACCTGCCCTTCTTGCCGGGGGCCGTCGCCTTCGTCGCGATGGTGTTCGGCGGCGTCTGGGTGGGACTCCAGTACCCCATCGCCGTCTTCGCCCGCGAGGGATTGCCCGCCGGGACCATCGTCCTGCTGGGCGACGGGGGTAGCTGGCTCCCGCTGGCGGCCGCGACGAACGCGAACATGGCGGCCTGGGTGTTCGTCACCGTCCTCTACGCCTTCGCCGCGAGCGTGCTGCCGGTGTGGGTGTTGCTCCAGCCCCGTGACTTCCTCACGTCCAGCCTGCTGTACGTCGGCGTCGGCGGGATGATCCTCGGGGCCATCGCCGGCACCGTGATCGGGTTCTCGCCCATCACCGTCGACGTCGCCTCGGCCGGCATCGAGGGCGTCGAAGTGGCGTCGCTGACGACCCAGATCCCGGGCTGGACCGGCTTCGTCCACCCGGCTCTCGGGCCGCTGTTCCCCTTCCTCTTCGTCACCATCGCCTGCGGGACGATCAGCGGCTTCCACTCGCTGGTCTCCTCGGGGACGACGGCGAAACAGCTGGACAGGGAGTCCGACGCCCGCGTCATCGGCTACGGCGGGATGCTCGGCGAGGGGCTGCTGGCCATCACGGCGGTCATCGCCGTCTCCATCATCGCCGGCGGCACCGAGACGCTGAGCTCCGCGCTCGTCACCTTCCCGGCCGGCGGCGGCGCGCTGCTCACGGTGTTCGGCCTCGGCGTCACCGCCGCGGCGACGTTCATCGGCCTCGTGTTCGTCAGCTTCCTCCTGACGAGCACGGACACGGCGATGCGCCTGGGCCGGTACATGTACGAGGAGGTCGTCGGCACGCCGGAGACCAGCCTGGAGCGGACGACGACGAACAGGTACGTCAACGCCGGCATTCTCGCGACGGCGGGCTACCTGCTCGTCGCCAGCGGCACCTGGGAGAACATCTGGCCGCTGTTCGGCGGCGCGAACCAGTCGCTGGCGGCCCTGGCCCTGCTGGTCGCCACGGTGTGGCTCGCCAACTGGGACGACGACAAACAGCTCGTCTCGACCGGGGTGCCGCTGGTGTTCATGCTCGCCGTCACCGTCGTCGCGCTGCTGTGGATCGGGCTGCTTCGCAACCCGTCGACCATCCTCGCCGGTGAGGCGGGCGGCTTCTTCGCGACGCTCTCGCTCGTGCTCCAGAGCCTCATCGCGCTGGTGCTGGTCGGCCTCATCTTCGGCCTGGTGCGCTACAGCGTCGACGACATCAGGGAGGCCCGGGGCGGCCTCGACCGCGACTCGCTCACGGGGAGGGGCGGCAGCGGCCCCGCGGAGGCCTCCGACGACTAAGGGAGTAGCCGCGAGAGGAGTCCCGACGACGACTCTCCCTCGTCGCCCGACTCCCACAGCGCGAACGCGCGGGCGACGTCGGTCGACTCGCTCGCGACCACGTCCTCCCGTTCCGGCGCGACGACGACCAGGTTCACCTCGTAGTGGCCGTGATAGCCGTATCTCAGGAGCGTCCGGTCGCTGAAGCCGTCGACGAACGAGCGAACTTTCTCCGGAATTTCCGGAACGATCAGCGCGAACGTGAAGTCGGTGCTGAAGTGCTCCTCGCTGGCCGCCACGCGCTCGTCGGCCATATCGTGGCCCAGTTCGACGAGGGCCTCCAGGTCGGCGACCGTCACCGACTCGGCCCGCCGCGCGTAGAGGTGCTCGGTCTGCTCGTGGTGGCCGTACGTGAGGTTCGGGTGGATGAAGTGTCGCTGGGACGTGATCGCCAGGCGTCCGTAGAGGTCGAACCGTCCGCCCGCGACGCTCCCGCCGACGTCGACCTGGTGGTCCTTCGCCAGGTCGTAGCTGTGGCGCAACCTGTCGCCCACCCGGTCGAGGTACTCGTCGTCCCAGTTGGGGACGTCGAGTTCGTCCTCGTCCTCGGCGTTCGCGGCGCCGGCGGCGTCCTCGGCATCTTCCGGCTCTTCGGCGTCGTCGGAATCGCCGGCGGCGCTCATCCGACCACCGCCGCGGCGAGCGTCATGGTACCGTGGCCCATACCTCCGAAGACGACCGGTTAGTTGAAAAACACGTCGCCGCTCCGAACCGACGCGCCCTTTATCGCCCCCGCCCAACCCGCGGACGTGTCAGAACGCACCGAACCGTCAGGGCGGGCGGCGTTCGTCCGCGCGCTGAACGTCAGGCGCAACGCGAAGTGGGGGTTCGCCGTCTCCCTGGTCGTCACGCTGGCAGTGTTCGGTTTCTTCGTCGTCGTTCCCGGGACCACGCGTCCGTCGGTGCTCTACGTCGCCCTGGGGTTCGTCCTCGCCGTCTCCCTGGGTGGCCTGACGACGGCCGTGTTCACGCTGTTTTCGGCTATCAGGCTGGCCCGTGAGACGTAGGTGGTCTGGGCCGGCTGGGTTCAATCACCTTCACGTGACGCTGCTGATCAGTGTGGATGGGTATTGACCATCGGAAGGCCCGACAGATTGGGTAAGTATTCTAATCGCCGTACAATGATGGAACGTCTGTGTTCAGCGTGCGACGAAATCTACCAGTAGGATAGCCTCGGGTCAGATGTCGCCGGTAGTCGTCTGTTCGCATCTCCAGGATAACCTTCGGTGGCATCCGACAAGAGAAAGTCTCACAACGACGGCGTAACAAGACAACGCTATGACACAGGAAGGAGAGCGACTCGTAACCGGGGAGTTCCTCGGTCTCTTTTTGGTGTTTGGGGCGGATATCATTCTGGTCGTGGTTCCGTTGGCGATTGCTGGCATTGTGTCGGGGGCGGTAGCGGTCGCGGTGACGGCACTCATACTCGGAGTCTATGGCGGGTGGCTGGGCCTCCGGTGGTGGCGGCTACGAGACAGTGCAGAACCGACTCAGCCCAATCCACTCGAAACGCTCAAAGACCGGTACGCCGCCGGTGAAATCTCAGACGAAGAGTTCGAGCGGCGATTGGACCGACTGATCGATACGGAGCGCGAAGAGCGAGCAACTGTCGACGAGCGCTCGAAAGAGCGCTCGAATGGATAGCGTTGCTCGTTTTCAGCACGGGTTCGTCGCCACAGATATTCTAGTCCGTTTGCTGTATCCACCTCTGGGCCTTCCACGAATGTCCCGACAGTCCAGAAACACGTCGCGACTCGCCGTACCACATCGTCCACCGATATCGCTCGTTACACGAAACAGATCGAGAATACCCTAGAGCGACGCGCCCAGACCGTCTATTAGTCGGCCGTCGCCAGCGCGGTGAATCGCTCGGCACCCGAGCGCGTCCCCTTGGCGATCAGGACGTCGCCGCTGCCGAGGGTCGTCTCCGCGCTGGGGGAGACCACCCAGTCGCTCCCCTCGCGGGTGGCGCGCTCGCTCCCGGCAGCTCGACGAATCGCGATGACGCGCATCCCGGTCTCGGTCTTCACCTGCTCGGCGCCGATGGTGGTGCCGTCGAAGGCGCTGCCCGACTCCACCGCGACGCGGACGATTATCTCGTCCGATTCCTTGACCGCCTCGGCGACGACGGGGTGGGTCGAGAGCCCGCGCAGGACGCCCTCGCTGATCTCCAGGGCGGCGTCGGAGATGACCTCCGTCGAGCGGGCGAGGTGGACCAGCCCCCGGAGGCTCACCGGATCCTCGACGCGGCCGGCGGCCTGGAGCGTCCAGGCCTCGAAGCGGGACTGGAGGGCGTCCACTTCGGCTTCGAGTTCGACGACCTCCTCGGCGACGTCCTGGCTGTCGAAGAGGACGGCGCCGTAGGCCAGGTCGACGGCGAGTTCGCCCATGTCCTTCATCAGGACGATGGAGTCGACGGCTCGCTCCAGGTCGCCGAGTTCGCCCTCGGGCGGCTCCGGGGGTTCGTACGTCTTCCCGCCAGTGGCGTCCCGGTACACCTCAAGGATCCCCTCCTCGGGACCGCGGAAGAGGACGACGTCACCGGCCCGGAGCGCGGTGTCGGCGTCGGGGTTGAGCAGCCAGTCGCCCTGCCGACGGACGGCGATAGCGCGGACGCCCGTCTCGGTCTCCAGGTTGATGGCCGCCAGCGTCTCGCCGGCGAACGGCGACTCGGCGGCGATCGTCGCTCGAACGAGCGTCTCGACGGCCTCGGGCAGGGCCGCCCGCATCGCGTCGGGGAGGCCGATGTCCTCGAGTACTACTTTGGCGATGTCGCCGGCGGCGTCGGAGATCTTCTCGGCGGCGCCGACCATCCCCAGCACCGGCGCCAGCGCCTCGGCGTCCTCTGTGGTCCGGGCGGCCATCAGCAGGCTCATCCGGGCCCGTAGCTGGAGGACGTCCATCTGCTCTTCCAGTTCCAGCACCTCGGCGGCCACCTCGTCGCTGCCCAGCAGGACGGCGGAGTACGACAGGTCGATCAGCAGCTCGGCGGTGTCTTTCATCTCGGCCAGCATCGCCTTGACGCTGACCGGCTCGTAGGCCACCTCGTCGCCGGGCATACGTTACTCTCCGTGACCGCCGGGCAAAAAACCGGTCGTTGCGCCACCGCTGGTCGAGCCCGGCCGACGCAGAAGACATTTACCGGCCGTTCGTGACCGTCCAGCCATGCCAGGCGCACGCGTCGCGAGCGGCGAGCGCGTCACGCTCCGGACGGTCGAGAGCGAGGACGTGCCGTTCCTCCAGCGGGGCAACGAGCCCGAACTACGCTATCCGCTCGGAACCCCGGTCAGGACCAGCAAACAGATCGAGACGGCGTTCGAGGAAGGAGACGACGATCGGTTCCTCGTCTGTCTCGACGACGACGCCGGATCGGGGCGGGTCGACGCCGAAGACGTGGACCGCATCGGCGTCGTCTCCGTGGAGGACGCCGACTGGAAGCGTCCCGAACTGGGCTACTGGCTCGTCCCAGCGGTCCACGGCGAAGGATACGGGAGCGAGGCCGTCGCCCTCGCCGTCGACTACACGTTCCGGACCTACGACACGCCGGCCGTCGGGGCGGGCGCGTTCGCGTTCAACGACGCCTCCCGTGGCCTGCTAGAGTCCCTGGGATTCACCGAGGAGGGTCGCCGTCGGAAGTTCATGTTCGTGAACGGCGAGCACCGGGACATGGTCCAGTACGGGCTACTACGGACGGAGTGGCGCGACTGATAGTGGTGGAGACGCGACCGAACTCGTGCGCCGTGTTGTCACCATTCATGCGGTATCGACAGATCCGAAAGATGCTTTCGTTGACCGCCGATTCCGACGATCCTCGCCCACTGTTTTCCAGATTATTGAACGAATATCCACAAAATGGGGCGGTCAGTCCGCTCGTGTCGGTCTTCGAAAGATAATGCTTTTCCCGGCACGTAGTGAACGCTTACCGTATGTCAGACGACCTCAAGAAAGGGCTCGAGGGTGTCCTCGTCGCCGAGTCGGATCTGAGCGACATCGATGGCGAGGTTGGCAAGCTCGTCTATCGCGGGTACACGATCGAGGACCTGGCGAAGGGTGCGAGCTACGAGGAGGTGCTCTACCTCCTCTGGTACGGCCACCTCCCGGACGAGGGCGAACTCGCGGAGTTCACCGACTCGATGGTGGCCGAACGGGCGGTCGACGACGCGGTTATCGAAGTGGTCCGTGCGCTCGCCGAGGCCGACGAGAATCCGATGGCGGCGCTGCGGACCGGGGTGTCGACGCTGTCGGCGTTCGACCCCGACGACGGCGACGCGGACCCGACCGACGACGAGGCCAACCTCCGCAAGGCCCGTCGCATCACCGCCAAGATTCCGACTATCCTCGCGGCGTTCGCACGGATCCGCCAGGGGGACGACCCCGTCCAGCCCCGGGAAGACCTCTCTCACGCCGCGAACTTCCTCTACATGCTCAACGGCGAGGAACCCGACGACGTCCTCGCGGAGACGTTCGACATGGCGCTGGTGCTCCACGCGGACCACGGCCTCAACGCGTCGACGTTCTCCGCCATCGTGACGGCTTCGACGCTCTCGGACCTGCATAGCTCCGTCACCTCCGCCATCGGCACCCTCAAGGGCCCGCTCCACGGCGGCGCCAACCAGGACGTCATGGAGATGCTCAAGGAGGTCGACGACGCCGAGCAGGACCCCCTGGAGTGGGTCAAGGGCGCTCTCGACGAGGGCCGCCGGGTCTCCGGCTTCGGCCACCGCGTCTACGACGTCAAGGACCCCCGTGCGAAGATCCTCGGCGAGAAATCCAAGGACCTGGGCGAAGCCGCCGGGTCGATCAAATGGTACGAGATGTCCACCACTATCGAGGACTACATGGCCGAGGAGAAGGGCCTGGCCCCCAACGTCGATTTCTACTCGGCGTCGACGTACTACCAGATGGGCATCCCCATCGACATCTACACCCCCATCTTCGCCATGTCCCGCGTCGGCGGCTGGATCGCCCACGTCTTCCAGTACATCGACGACAATCGCCTGATCCGCCCGCGGGCCCGCTACACCGGCCCGGAGGACCAGGAGTTCGTCCCCGTCGAAGAGCGGTAGTCGTTCGTCGACCTTTTCGATCCGACCGTCGATCCATGCACGTCTTCGTCTACGGCACGCTCTGTGAACCTGACATCGCCAGCAGCGTCCTCGACGAGTTCGCGTACGACGGCCACGCCACGCTCGACGGCCTTCACCGCGTCGAGGGCGAGTACCCGACGCTCGCACCCGGTGGCGCAGTCGATGGGCGGGTCCTCGTCACCGACGACGTCGCCGTCCTCGATAGCTACGAGGGCGTCGACCGTGGCCTGTACGTCCGCGTCCCGTTCCCCCACGCCAGCGGCGGAACCGTTCAGACGTACGTAGGCGACCCAGAGCTACTGGACGCGCCCGCGTCGTGGCCGGGCGACGGGCCGCTTCGCGAGCGCGTGGCGGCCTACGCCGTGGACGAGGACGTCCTCGTTCGCTCCTCGCCGTGAGAACCGTTCGCAACGCGCTATCGTCACTCGATCTCCATACGAAATGGTGGGGGCTGCCTGGCGATTTATTCCAGGCGATCCGTGCCGACGACGGGCGTCTGACGTTCGTCGCACGGCCGTGTTGTGGCCGCTCCGTCCGGCACTTTCACTTTCACTCCGCACGGGTGGCCTTTATGACCCATCCACCCATCGCTTCGGCTGCAGTCACACAATCTATTCGTTCCCCCCTCGAAGTAACACTCGTGAGCGGTGGCTGTGGGATGTCGAGTGTATAGACCGCTGTAGCAATGCAGTTAGCAACCTGAACGCTCCACATTACACTCGCACGACCACGAACACCGGATCGTTACGTAGCCGCAGGTCCAACGCTCGGGCAATGCTGACTTTCGAGGACGTGCTGGCGGCCCAGGACCGCGTTTCCGCGACGGCCCGGCACACGCCGCTGGACTACTCGCACACCTTCTCGGCGATGACCGGCGCCGACGTCCACCTCAAGCTCGAACTGTTCCAGCGGACGGGGTCGTTCAAGATCCGGGGGGCGACCAACCGCATCGCGACGCTCTCCGAAGCCGAGCAGGACGCCGGCGTCGTCACGGCGAGCGCGGGCAACCACGCCCAGGGCGTCGCGCTGGCGGCGACGCGAATCGGCGTCGACTCGACCATCGTCATGCCCGAGCACGCGCCCATCTCCAAGGTCCGGGCCACGCGCAACTACGGCGGCGAGGTCGTGCTGTACGGCCGCGACTACGACGAAGCGGCCGAGCGCGCCCACGAGATAGAGCGCGAGGAGGGCCGGACCTACGTCCACGCTTTCGACGACTGGCAGGTGATGGCCGGTCAGGGGACCATCGGCCTGGAGATCGCCGAGGACCTGCCGAGCGTCGACACCGTCGTCGTCCCAATCGGCGGTGGCGGGCTGATCAGCGGCATCGCGACGGCGCTGAAGGGCAAGGTCGACGACGTCCGCGTCGTGGGCGTCCAGGCCGAGGGCGCCGCCAGCGTCGCCGACTCGCTCCAGAAGGGCGAGGTCGTCGCCCGCGAGTCCGTCGAGACCATCGCCGACGGCATCGCGACGCGGAAGGTCGGCGAGCGTACGTTTGAGGTGATCCAGGAGCGCGTCGACGAGGTCGTCACCGTCTCCGACTCGGAGATCGCCGTCGCGCTGACGACGCTGCTCGAACGGGGAAAGACGCTGACTGAGGGCGCGGGCGCCGTCTCGCTGGCCGCCGTCCTCGAAGAGCGCTTCGACTACGCCGACGACGAGACCATCGTACCGGCGCTCTGCGGGGGCAACATCGACCTGAACGTCCTGACGAACGTCATCATGCGCGGCCTCGTCGAGACCGGTCGGTACCTCAAACTCCGGACCGTGCTCAAGGACCGCCCAGGCGCCCTCGAACGCCTCGTCGAGGTGCTCTCCGAACACGACGCCAACATCTACGCCATCGAGCACGACCGCACCTCCCGGGACATCGCGATGAACGACGCCGAGGTGGAACTCGACCTGGAGACCCGCGGCCACGACCACGTCGCGGCGATCATCGACGGCCTCGAGGACGCCGGCTACGAAGTCGAGATCCTGGTCTGACGGCGTGTAGTCTGTCGTCGCCTGGGGCGACGGCCCGCTGGTTTCAAGGCCGTCCCCGCCGCCCCTTCGGGTATGAAACGCATCGTCAGCACCGACGCGGCCCCCGCCGCGGTGGGGGCGTACAGCCAGGCGACCGCCACCGACGACCTCGTGTTCACCGCCGGCCAGATCCCCCTCACCCCCGAAGGCGACCTGCTCGACGACGCCGCCGTCGACGTCCAGACCGAGCAGGCCCTGGAGAACGTCCAGGCCGTCCTCGAGGAAGCCGGTGCCGGCATGGCCGACGTGCTCAAGGTGACCGTCTTCCTCGACGACATCGACGACTTCGACGCGATGAACGACACCTACCAGTCCTTCTTCGACGACGAGCCGCCGGCCCGCAGCGCCGTCGGCGTCGACGAACTCCCGAAGGGCGTCGGCGTCGAGATAGAGGCGATTGCGACGGTTTGAGAGTGGTTGAGTAGACTTCCGTTCCTAAGTGATCGCCACCAAGAGTCTGTTGCATGACAATATCTAACAACAGGGGTTGAGTACTCCAATTTGTGAACGGATCGCATGGCCCGTGATGAAATTCCTCGCTACCTCAATTGGAGAATTTGGGCAGCGAGCGCGATGCTCTTTGGCCTTTTTGCAATTATTTTTGCCTCTATCACGTCTGCACTGGTTGTAACTCAGGATCCGGGAGCGGAGCAACCACCCGTCGCCTCTCCTGGCTCGGCTGAGCCAACGAGAACAGCGACTGAGATCAATTATGGGACACGTGTTACTGATTCTCCGGTACTAAATGAGACTACACTAGCAACTCCAACAAAAGAGACTGAGACTCCTCTTGAAGCCACGAACGAGGCAGAAACTGCGACAGAGTCTCTCACTGAACCAACAGGGATCTCGACGGAAACGCTAACAGAAGCTCAGACGACAAACCCAGATACTGGAACGGCGTCAGTTGATGATGCAAGTGCCCAAAATAACGGCACAACTGGTAGTGAAGAGCGTGATTCAGTAGTCGAACTTGCAACAGCTGCCCAAGTTATTACCATATTATCTGGCTTATGGTCCATCTTTTCGGGGTTCGGTAGTGGACTGATGTATCTCGTAGAACAATGGTCAACTTCAGAGCCGAATCAAAGCACCCTCTCCGATTTTAGCCAATAAGTGATGAATGGATAATAAAATATGCCACATACCTGTTCTTAACCAGAACATCCCAGTATGTCCCTCAATATGGGTATATTGATTAATAGCGATTTAGCTACTCCATTGCATGCACCCGCGCACGAAACGCCGCCTCCTCTGGGGCGCCCTCGGCCTGCTCTCCTTCCTCGTCCTGATACAGGCCTACGAACTGGCCACGGGCGACCTGGTCGACTGGGGCGTCAAATTCGGCGTCGCCGTCGTGGTCGGCATCGCCGCCGCGTTCGTCACCGGACGGTCTCAGCAGCAGCTGGTCGACGATGACGGTCCGAAAGTCGTCGACGAGACCGAGAACGAAAACCCGTGAGTCACCGACCCACTCGCGCGACCCAGAACGAAAGTTCTTAAACCGACAACCGCGGACGTATCGATGCGTGCCAGGATGGCCGAACGGTAAGGCGCACGCCTGGAAAGCGTGTTCCCTTTCGGGATTCTGGGTTCAAATCCCAGTCCTGGCGTCCCACCTTTTTCTTCGTCGGGTTCGCTCGCTCCGCTCGCGAACCACTCCTCGAAAAATCTGGACCAAAAAGAACCGGACGTCTCGCTCACTTCGTTCGCTCGCGTCCGGGGAAACCGCGCTCGCTTCGCTCGCGCGGTATGCTCGCCGTGGGAGATCTTGGGCTGTGTGTCGCTTGATTGGATGACCTTCAGCGGACTTTCCACGACGGTTCGTTTCCGCGCCGACCCCCACTTACTTCGGTCACGCCGACAGACCGCTCTCCACAACGCCTTTCTCCGGTCGCGACCGAACGTCGGGTATGTCACGGCCCGACTCCCCGTCGACGGACGACGCCGGCCAGGCGGCCGAAGAGTCGGACCTGCTCGCGGACGTCCCGCCGACCGACCAACACCCGATTCTCCTATTCGACGGCGTCTGCAACCTCTGTAATTCGATCGTGCAGTTCGTCGTCGAACGCGACGCCGAGGGGACGTTCCGGTTCGCGTCGCTCCAGTCGCCCGTCGGCCAGGCGCTGCTGGAGGAACACGACCTGCCGACCGACGACTTCGACACGTTCGTCCTGATCGAGGGTGGCGAGGCGTACACGAAGTCTGAGGGCGGCCTCCGCGCCGCCCGGCACTTCGACGGGCTCTATCCGCTCCTTCGTCACTTCCTCGTCCTCCCGCGGCCGATTCGGGACGCGGTCTACAATCTCGTCGCGAACAACCGGTACGACTGGTTCGGCCGGAAGGACGCCTGCATGCTCCCGAGCGGCGACGTCGGGGAGCGGTTCCTCGACGACGGCGTCGGGCCGGAGGCGTGAGACGGCTCCTTTGGACCGTCCGATTCGCCCGAATCGTCCCGAACCTTCGAGTGGGTGCCGCGAGACCAGGTAGATATGGCAGAGTACCGCGCCAACTACGCGCTGGTGTCGTTTCAGGAGCACCTCGGCCCGGACGAGGACGGCCTCGACGTCCCGTGGGCGTCCTACTCGGGCGACAAGACGGACCAGCACACGTTCGACGTCCCGACCGGGGACCCCCAGGACGCCTACGTCCAGATGCAGGTGTACGACGTCGGGACCTACGACCACGACGTGCTCGTCAACGACAAGCCGCTCTCGGGGTTCGACGTCCCCGCGCGCGAGGGGTGGCAGTACTGGATGGACACCGTTACCGCGGCCAGGTTGACGAAGGGCGAGAACACGATCAGGTTCCGGCGGGACACCGAGACGGACGACAGCTTCGTCGTCGGGACCGTGACGGTCCACTGGAAGGAGCCGGTCGACTGACTCCATATAAACGTCCGATTCGAACCGGCGGGATCCGTGACATGGAATAACATACTCCCTCGGGTGTAGCGGCTCTGTCGGGTGATTATCCCCTCAGCAGGCGATGAAGTCGTTTACCCACCGTCGTTGCCGAACCCTCACTTTTATATAGAATCACATTCAATCAATCAGTGACTATGAGCCAGCGACAGATGGGCGGCCAGCCCATGATCATCTTGGGTGAGGACTCCCAGCGGATGAAAGACAAGGACGCACAGAGCCACAACATCTCGGCGGCCCGCGCCGTGGCCGAGTCGGTACGCTCGACGCTCGGGCCGAAGGGGATGGACAAGATGCTCGTCTCCTCGCTCGGTGACGTCACCGTCACGAACGACGGCGTCACCATCCTCACGGAGATGGACATCGACAACCCGACCGCGGAGATGATCGTCGAAGTCGCCGAGGCCCAGGAGGACGAGGCCGGCGACGGGACGACGACCGCGGTCGCCATCGCTGGCGAACTCCTGAAGAACGCCGAGGAACTGCTGGACCAGGACATCCACCCGACGGCGATCATCAAGGGCTTCGACATGGCCTCCAAGGAGGCCAAGTCCCAGATCAACGAGATCGCCACCTCGGTCGACCCCGACGACGAGGAACTGCTCCGGAAGGTCGCCGAGACCTCCATGACCGGCAAGGGCGCCGAACTCAACAAGGAGCTGCTCTCCCAGCTCATCGTCGACGCTGTCGACGCCGTCACCGTCGAGGCAGAAGACGGCTCCGTCGTCGCCGACCTTGAGTTCCTCAACATCGAGACCCAGACCGGCTCCACGGTCGGCAACTCCGAACTCATCGAGGGCGGCGTCGTCGACAAGGACCCCGTCCACGAGGGGATGCCTACCGACCTCGACGACGCCGACGTCCTCCTGCTCGATAACCCCATCGAACTCGACGAGGCCGACGTCGACGCGCAGCTCTCCGTCGACGACCCGAGCCAGCTCCAGAACTTCCTCGACAAGGAGGAAGAGCAGCTCCAGGAACTGGTCGACGCCATCGTCGACACCGGCGCCGACGTCGTCTTCTGCCAGAAGGGCATCGACGACATGGCCCAGCACTACCTCGCCAAGGAGGGCATCCTGGCCGTGCGCCGCGCCAAGAAGTCCGACATCGAGTTCCTCCGCGAGGTGCTCGGCGCCAACATCGTCTCCGACATCCGCTCGGCATCGGCCGACGACCTCGGCCGCGGGTCCGTCCGCCGCGACGAGGGCGAGGGCCTGTTCTACGTCGAGGGAACCGGTGACGAGTCCCACGGCGTGACGCTCCTGCTCCGCGCCTCCACCGACCACGTCGTCGACGAGCTCGAACGCGGCGTCACGGACGCGCTCGACGTCGTCTCCTCGACCGTCGCCGACGGCCGCGTCCTCGGTGGCGGCGGCGCCCCCGAAGTCGAGGTCGCCCGACGCCTGCGCGACTACGCCGACAGCGTCGAGGGTCGCGAGCAACTGGCCGTCGAATCCTTCGCCGACGCGCTCGAACTCGTGCCCCGCACGCTCGCCGAGAACGCCGGGCTCGACTCCATCGACGCGCTGGTCGACCTGCGCGCCGCCCACGAGGACGGCGACGTCTCCGCGGGCCTGAACGTCTTCACCGGCGACGTCGTCGACACGCTCGACGCCGGCGTCGTCGAACCGGCTCACGCCAAGACCCAGGCCGTCTCCTCCGCTGCCGAGGCCGCGAACCTCGTGCTCAAAATCGACGACATCATCGCTGCCGGCGACCTGTCGACCTCCGGCGGCGACGAGGGCGGTGCAGGCGGCCCCGGTGGCGCCCCCGGCGGAATGGGCGGCGGCATGGGTGGCGGTATGGGCGGCATGATGTAGGAAGGCGAGGAGCGCAGCGACTCGCCTTCGAAATGCCGAGCGGGAGCGGAGCGACACGCGAGGCTTGCGGTTCGGCCTCGCGGTATTTTTTCAGTGAACCGCGCTCACTCCGTTCGCGTGGATGCTGGTACCGGTTTCCTTTGTTCATCTTTATAATAGCGGCACAGTCTCGTCAGCCGACACTGATATGTTTCAGACGCTACAATTCCGACCCGTCATGACGGACGACCGCGTAATCGACCTTCTCAAGAAGGCCTACGGCGACGAGATGGAGACCGTGATGAACTACCAGACGCTCTCGATCGTGCTGGACGGCATCCACGCCGAGGAGATCAAGGAGAGCCTCCGGGCCGACGTCCAGGAGGAACTCGGCCACGCCGAGCAGATCGGTCAGCGGCTCAAGCAACTGGACGCACGGCCGCCGGGCTCGGAAGAGTTCGTCGCTCGCCAGGAGACGCTCCAGCCGCCGGAGGACACCACGGACGTGCTGTCGGTCATCGAGGGAGTTCTCGACGCCGAACACGACGCCATCCAGACCTACCGTGACCTGATCGAGGCGTCTGAGGAAGGGAACGACCCCGTCACGGAGGACCTGGCGGTGACTATCCTCACCGACGAGGAGGCCCACCGCACCGAGTTCCGCGGGTTCCAGAAGGAGTACGACGACTGAGGTCGCCGTTTTTTCGGTATCAGATTCGGCTCAGACCGCCGGCGGTTCGACGTCCTCGTCGGCGGCCTCGCGCCACGACCGCGTCGGTTCCCAGCCCAGTCGCTCGGTGGCCTTCGCCGTCGCGTAGGCCGAGGCGTCGCCCTCGACGTCGCAGTCCTCGGGAAGCGCGCCGTAGTGTGACTCCATCAGTTCGGCGAGCGGCCGGCCCAGCGCGTTGTCCGGGCCGACGCAGTTGAACGCCTCGTGGCCGTCGAGGTCGCCCGTGAGGGCGTCCTCCACGAGGTCGACGACGTCCCGGACGTCGACGTAAGACCAGTAGTTGCCCGCGCCGGCGGCGAGGTCCTCGACGTAGTCGTCCTCGCGGCAGAGATAGTTCCCGGGCTCCTGGATCCACGAGGGCCGGATGGAGGCCACCGATACGCCGTCCCGGCGGGCGATCGTCTTCCCGATCTCCTCGGTGACGACCTTCGACAATCCGTAGTCGTCCTCTGGCCGCAGCGCGTGGTCTTCGGTGATCGGGAGTTCGTCGGGCACCGGCGTCTCTTCGGCGAAGAAGAAGCCGTAGGCGCCGTCGGAGGAGGCCTGGACGACGTCGGCGCCGACGCGCCCCGCCGCCGTGAGGACGTTGTGGGCCGCGAGCGTGTTGTTCCGGTAGAGGTCGACGCCGGGGTGGTTGCCGGCGACGGGGATGGCCGCCCAGTGGACGACGGCGTCGGGGTCGATTTCGGTGATTGCGTCGAACACGCCGCCCGGTTCGGTGAGGTCGAGCGCGCGGTAGGAGACCTCTGGGTGGCCGTCCGGCCCGGGGTGTGCCTGGTCGAAGACGGTCACCTCGTGGTCGGCGGCGAGTCGGCCGACGATCCAGCGTCCCGACTGGCCGCGTCCGCCCGTGACGACGACGTTCATGATGGTGTGTATGCGGTGTGCACCGCCCAAAGTCTGGTGGTCTCTCTGGAATGGTCGGGACTGGAACGAGAGCGGCCGAGAGAACTGCCGCAAACAACAAGAAAGCCCCGGCGGGCTCGACTCGGTGGACCGCGACTGCGCTCCTCGGCAGCCGTCAGAGGCAAGCTCTGACGAGCCCTCGTTCGCTTCGCTCACGAGGACTCCGCCTGCGGTGCTTGTCGGGTCCGCCGTCGCCGAGCCCGCCGCCCCTTTCATTCCCACCCGTGCCGGTCGATCAGCCACTGTGGGCGGGGTTGAAAGGGGCGGCCCGCTACACGAACCCCGACGATGTAAGCACCGCAGTCCGAAGGACGAGGAGCGCAACGAGTCGCGGGAGTGTAGCGGGCCGGGGATTTCTGGTTGTTTGCGGTGTCTGATCCGTCGGTTCCGGACTCTCCGTTGCGAAAAGATCGCTTCCGGATTCACAGCGCTTAACCCTTGTCACGGAGTACCAATCGCGAATGTCTCCGGTATCCCACGACGCCGACGACCCGCTGGCCTGGGCGCGCGAGTACACCCCGATCCTCCGCTCCTATCAGGAGGAATACGGCGAGACGAAACCCCTGGAGGGGTACACCGTCGCGTTCGCCTCGCACCTGGAAACCAAGTCGGGCGTGGCCATCGAGACCCTTCGTGAAGCGGGCGCCGAAGTCCTCTTCGCGCCGAGCGAGCCCCAGAGCACCCACGGCGCCGTCGTCGACGCGCTGGACGCCCGGGAGGGGATCACCGCCTTCGCCTGGGAGGGGATGACCGACGACGAGTTCGACGCGGCCCAGCACGAACTGCTGGAGGAGGAACCGGACTTCATCCTCGACGACGGCTGCGAACTCATCGCGAAGGTCCACGCCGAACACCCCGACGTCGCAGCGGACGTCGTCGGCGGCGGCGAGCAGACGACGGCGGGCATCACCCGCCTCGAAGCGATGGAGGACGAGGGAATCCTCCAGTTCCCCGTCTACGGCGTCAACGACACGCCGATGAAACACTTCTTCGACAATGTCCACGGGACGGGGGAGTCCTCGTTGACGAACGTCGCCATCACGACGAACGCCATCATCTCGGGCAAGGACGTCGTCGTCTGCGGGTACGGCTACTGCGGCCGCGGCATCGCCCGGAAAGCCCGCGGGATGGGCGGCCAGACCATCGTCACCGAAGTCGACCCCAGAAAAGCCCTCCAGGCCCACATGGACGGCCACCGCGTGATGGACATGGCCGAGGCCAGCGAGGTGGGCGACCTGTTCATCTCCGCGACGGGTAACCGCGAGGTGATGCGCGAGGAGCACTTCGAGCGGATGCAGGACGGCGCCATCCTCGCCAACTCCGGGCACTTCGACGTCGAGATCGACCTGGAGGCCCTGGAGAACGCTGCCGAGTCCACCTCCACGCCGAAGGAGGGGGTAACCCAGTACCACATGCCCGACGGCCGGCGGCTCAACCTGCTGGCCGAGGGTCGCCTCGTCAACCTCACTGGCCCCTTCAGCCAGGGCCACCCCGCCGAGGTGATGGACACGACGTTCGCGATGATGTTCGTCGCCGCCTACGACATGCTCGTCGACGGGCCGGACCTCGAACCGGGGCTCTACAACATCCCCGACCGCCTGGACCGCGCCGTCGCCGACCGGAAACTGGAGACGCTCGGGGTCTCCATCGACGACATGACCGAGAGCCAGCAGGCCTACACCGAAGAGTGGGAACACCCCGACAGTAGTTTCTGAGCAGACGGCGGGCTCCCTCGTTCTCTTTCTCTCAGGCCGAGTTGCTCCTGCGATAGTCGACGTACTCCGCGACCGTCCGGAGGAGCGTGCCCGCGAGCACCAGCGCGGCGAGGCCCACGACGACGAAGAACACGCCGATGGCGCCCGGTCCGGCCATCGGGCCGTCGGGAATCCAGGCGACGAGCGCGACGAACCCCGCGACGGCGACGACGGCGAGTCCCGCTTCCAGCGCACGGACGGCGGCGTACAGCGGCCGGTCGGCGAGTCGTTCGGTCAGTCGGCGGTCGTCGCTCAGCGCGCGATAGCCGGCGACCAGCGCCTCGGCGACGACGACCATCGTCAGGAAGAACGCGACGACCGGTGCGAGGAAGAGGGTCGTGATGTCGGTGACGGGCACGAGTCCGAAGAAGGCGACGGTGCTCACGAGGAGGGCGACGACCGTGGCGGCGAGTTTGCCGGCCTGGAGGGGTCTGGCGTGCGGGAACGAGAATTCCATCTCGGCCGAGAATGAGACCGATCCGGTATCGGTCTTGTGGTGCCCGTCTCCGCGTCCATAACCGCGTCCGTGGCGGTCCTACTGGTTCCAGGGGGCGCCGTCGAAGTCCACCTCGCGGTGGCCCTCGTCGAGGTCGGCGATCCGGTTCAGGTCCTCCTCGTCCAGATCGACGTCGTAGGCGCCCCAGTTGGCCCGGATGTGCGCCTCGCTGGTGGCCTTCGGGATGGCGGTGACGTTGTCCAGCGCGAGGAACCAGGCCAGCGTCACCTGGGGAATCGTCGCGTCGTGTTTCTCTGCGATGTCTTCGAGCACGGGGTCGTCGAGGACCTTCGTCCGGGCCAGCGGCGAGTAGGCGACGACGTGGTGGCCGTGCTCTGCGGCGTACTCGCGCAGTTCTGTCTGCTGGAGGTAGGGATGCATCTCGACCTGGTTTGCGAACAGTGGCGCGTCCAGAATCTCCCGGGCCTCGTCCAGGTGGTGGGGTTCGAAGTTGGAGACCCCGACGTGGCGGATCTTGCCCTGGTCGTACAGTTCGTCGAACGCCGAGAGCGTCCCCTCGGCGTCGTAGGTCTCGATCGGCCAGTGGACGTACAGCAGGTCGACGTAGTCGGTGCCGAGTTTGTCGAGGCTCTCCTCGGTCGAGTCGAGCACGTCGTCGTGGGCGAGGCTGTCGGTGTCCACCTTCGTCGCGAGGAAGACTTCCTCACGGGGGACGTCGGCCTCGGCGATGCCGCGGCCCACGGCGTCCTCGTTGTCGTAGCCCTGTGCCGTGTCGATATTTCGATAGCCCATCTCCAGGGCCGTCCGGACGCTCGCGGCGCACTGCTCGGGGTCGTCGTTCTGCCAGGTGCCGAGTCCGATCCGGTGCAGGTCGAGTGCTGACATCTATCGTGGGTCGGGGAGTCCGGTACCTAACAGTTGTGGCCGGGGCAGATCGCCCCGTTTCGTCACCTCTCCGCCGCGGCCGTGAGCGGGTTCCCCTCGTCGTCGAAGCGCAGGGCGCCCCAGTGAGCGGTGAGTTTCCACTCGTCGTCGACCAGCGCGTAGATCTTCGCGGTCCGCCCCTCCCAGTGGAACGCCGCACCGGTCTCCCGGTGACGCCAGAGCGTGTCGATGTCCACGACGGCCATCCCACCGTCGCCCTCGTCGCTCACCGAGACGTCGACGATCTCCCGGTCGTTGTGGACGAGGTCGTGCGTGTCGAACAGGCCCTGCCACTCCTCGCGCCACCGCTCGCGGTCGAATCGACCGAACTCGAGATTCCACGTCGCCGGGTCGTGGTCGTACCCGGTCGGGGGCCACGCCCACACCATGTCGGGGTGAAACAGGTCCAGCAGCGTCTCCACGTCCCGTTCGTCCCAGGCGGTCGTCTCGCGGTCGACCATCGCCCGTACCTCGTCCGCTGGTGCGTCGCGCATGACCGAGAGAGGTCGGGGGTCCCGATGAGGGTTTCCGTGGCGTGACACCGAACGTCACGACTCCGGCCGCCGCTGACTCAGACTACTCCGAGTCCGAAGACGTAGCGCGCGACGGCCGCACCGACGATGAGGGCGACCCCGGCGAGAATGGCGAGCCAGTCCCGGCCGGAGAGAGGCCGCCGGCCGTAGAAGGTCCGTTCCCGTCGGGTGTCGAACCCGCGGGCCTCCAGCGCCATCGACTGGGTCTGGACGTTGCGGATGGCGGTCATGAACACGGGGATCAGGAGGGGAACGTAGTTGCGGATCCGCTTGATCGGCGACCGGGCAGCGACGTCGTGGCCGCGGGCCTCCTGGGCCTGTCGCACCGTCCCGGTCGCGCTGAGCAGCGTCGGGAACAGCCGCAGCGCCGTCCCGACGGCGAAACAGAACGCGAAGGGGACGCCCAGGCTCCGGAGGCCGGCGACGATCTCCTCGTTGGAGGTGACCGTCACGAACAGCAGGCCGGTGACGATGAACGACGCGAAGCGGGTCGAGCGACCCAGCGCGAGGAGTACCTCGTCCCGGGTGACGTCCAGCAGCGGCGTCGAGAGGACGACGGGGCCGCCCGCCGGAACGAACGCTGGCCAGACGACCATGCCGACGACGAAGATGGCGACGACGACGAACCAGACTCGCATGAGGTTCTTCAGGCCGCCCAGCGCGAGCAGCGTCACGAGGCTCACTGCGAACGGGACGACGACCCACGCGGGGTTGTCGAAGGCAAGCGCGACGGCGAACACGCCGAGGGCCAGCGCGATCTTCGCCCGCGGCGCGAGCCGGTGGAGAATCGAATCGCCGTTGACGTACAGCGACGACCCCCCGCTCATCGGTCGTCCCCCGCGGCGTCGGTCGTCGCGGTCCGCGTCTCGCCTCCGCCGAGCCCCGCGACGAGTTCGTCGACGGAGAGCGCCGGGAGCGCGTCGTCGATCCCCCGGTCGGCCGCCAGGCGATTGGCGAGTGCGACGGGCTGTGGCGGGCGCAGGTCCCACTGGTGGAGCTGGTCCTCGTCTGCGAACCGCTCGCGCGTCGGCGCGTCGGCGACCTTCCGGCCGTCGGCCATCACGACCGTCCGGGGCGCGTACGTCGCCACCGTCGACATGCTGTGGGTGACCATCGCGACGGTGACGCCCTGTTCGCGGTTGAGTTCGGCGACGAGATCCATGAACGTCTCCTGCTGGGTCGCGTCCAGGCCGGTCGTCGGCTCGTCGAAGACGATGGCGTCCGGGTCGGTCGCGAGGATGCTCGCCAGCGCGACGCGCTGGCGCTGGCCCTTCGAGAGGTTGAACGGGTCTGCCTCCTCCAGGCCGTCGAGGTCCACCGTGCGAATCGCCTCGGCGACGCGCCGGTCGAGTTCCTCGCCCTCCAGCCCGAAGTTCTCCGGGCCGAAGGCGACCTCCTCCTCGACCGTGGCGGCGAAAATCTGGTGGTCGGGGTTCTGGAAGACGAAGCCGACGCGTCGGCCGACTTCGGACATCTGCAGGTCAGTGAGGTCACTCCCGTCCCAGCGGGCGACACCCTCGTCGGGGTCGAGCAGGCCGTTGAGCTGCTTTGCCAGCGTCGTCTTGCCGCTGCCGTTGTGGCCGACGATGGCGACGACCTCACCCTCTCGAATCGTCAGGTCGACGCCGTCGACTGCCCGGACGGTCTCGCCGTCGGCGTCGTACTCGTAGGCGACGTCCTCGAGTTCGAACAGGACGTCGCCGACGTCCGGGGCCGTTCCCGCGGGCGCACCGGGCAGGGCCTCGCCGCGCGTCGCCGGCGGGTCCCAGGGCAGATCTGATTCGGCGGCCGTCTGTGCGGCCGCGTCGACGGACAGCGGCAGGTCGGGCTGGTCGAAGCCTAGCCTATCGAAGGCGTCGACCAGCGGTGGGACCGCGACGCGGGAGTCCCGCAGCGAGTCGACGTCGGTGAACACGTCCTCGGCGGCCCCCGAGTGAGCGACCTGGCCGCCCTCCAGCAGGACGGCGTGGTCGGCCAGTAGCGCCTCCTCTATCTTGTGGGTGACCAGGACGATGGAGTCGGGGCCGGCCCACTCGCCCACCCGCTCGTCGGCGCGGGCGGCGTCGGCGAGGCGACCGATCACCGACAGCGTCTCGCGGCTCCCCACGGGGTCGAGGTCGCTGGTCGGTTCGTCGAGCAAGAGGAGGTCGGGCTGCATGGCGAGAACGCCGGCGAAGACGAGGCGTTGCTTCTGTCCGCCGGAGAGGGCGTCGGGCGCACGGTCGCGGTCGAGGTCGGTCAGCCCCGCGACGGCCAGCGACTCGTCGATGCGGTCGTCGATGTCCGCGACCGGGACGGCGAGGTTCTCCGGGCCGAAGGCGACCTCGGCGGTGATCGACGTGCCGAACAGCTGGGCCTCGTAGTCCTGGATCACCATCCCCACGTCGCGGGCCATCTCGCTGACCCGCGTCGACGTCGCGTCGTGGCCGACGACGTCTATCTCGCCGTCGAACGCGCCGGTAATGAAGTCGGGGATGATGCCGTTGAACGTCCGCAGGAGCGTCGACTTGCCGCCGCCGCTTGCACCCATCACGACCGTGAACGAGTGGTCGGGAACGTCGAGGTCGAGGCCGTCGAGGACGAGCCCGCCGCGGGCGTCCGGGTCCGGACGGCCCGACCCCTCGTCGAAATCGGCGTCGCGGTCGTAGGAGAAGAACACGTCACGGAGCCGAGCGGTGACGCCGTCGTCCCGCTCGTCCGCGGTACCAGTCATCGACGGAAGGGTGAACGGGAACAGTTGTAAACGTTCGTACTCTGGGGAGAGTCCCTGTCAGCGACGGACCATCTCGGAGAGGCTGTCGCCGGAGATGGCCGTCAGCCCCAGGAGGACGAGGAGGCCGACCGCGCCCAGCACCTGCTGGGTGACCGACCCGCCCTGGCCGAACGTCTCGCCGGTCGTCGCCAGGAACTGCGTGCCCTCGACGCCGACGCTGATGGCGATACCGATGGCGACCCAGGCGATGGAGACCGCCACGATGCCGGTGGCCGCGAGCTGTCGGCGGGAGGGCGCGACGTCCGGCAGGTCGTCCTCACGCATGACGTCGGGGTAGAGGAGGCCCATCTCCTTGACGCGTGGGTAGACCAGGTACAGCAGCGGCGGGCCGAGCACCGCGGCGGCCAGGAAGTTGTTGACCGTGATAATCGTCCCGAGTACGGAGAAGGGGAACAGCTCCAGCACGTCGAGCCACCACGCGATGATGGCGGCACACGCGGCCGCGGCGGTGAGCGCGATGACGAGGTACTCGACGACCTGGCGGGCCGAGTCCATCCGGGGTTCCTCGCCGCTGGACAGTGGTCCGAGGTTGCCCCAGAGCTTGTAGCCGACCAGACCGAAGAAGAAGTTCCCGACGAATCCGCCGACGCTCCCGGGGCCCAGCTGGCCGCTGAAGACGTCGCCGATCAGGTTGCCGATGGCCGACCCCCAGGCCGCCGCCGGGCCGAACATGATGCCGAAGATGACCGGGAAGACGTTCGCCGGCCGGATACTGGTGATCCCCGGGATGATCGTCAGCGCGTTGAACGGTATCAACACCGCGGCGTAGATGGCCGCGATCACCGCCACGAGCATTATCATCCGCGTGTCCCGCCACATCGTAATGAGTTCCCGCATGACAGACGGGCACACTCCCCGTCGTCACATAAAACCGATCCCCAGATCCGTCCGTGATGACAGGTCTTGCGCCGTCTACGGGCCATCTTGGGAGTAGCGCGGGATCCGGGCACCCGCTCCGCGCGCTCGTCCCTGCGGACCTGCTAAGTACCAGCGGCCGAGAGTTCGTGGTATGCAAACGCTGCTTCTGGGTCCCGACGACGTCGACGCGAACACGCCGCTGGCGGCCGTGATCGACGCCGTCGAGGGCGCCTTCGGCGCGTACGCCCGCGGCGACGTGGTGATGCCGGCCAAGTCCTACGTCGACCTGCCACAGTACAACGGCGACTTCCGGTCGATGCCGGCCTACGTGGCGACCGACGAGTGGGACGCCGCCGCGGTGAAGTGGGTGAACGTCCACGCCGACAACCCCGAGAAGTACGACCTCCCCACGGTGCTGGGGACGATCATCTACTCCGATCCGAAAAACGCCTTCCCGCTCTCGCTGATGGACGGCACGCACGTCACGCGCAAGCGGACCGGCGCCGCCGCGGCAGTGGCGACCGACTACCTCGCCGTCGACGACGCCCGCTCGATGGGCCTGGTCGGCGCCGGCGTCCAGTCCTACACGCAACTGGAAGCGATTTCCCAGGTCCGTGACATCGCGGAGGTGGTCGTCGCCGACCAGGACGACGAGGCGGTCCAGGCGTTCGTCGACCACTTCTCGGACCGCTTCGCGGTGCGCGGCGGGTCTATCGAAGAAGCTGCACAGTGCGACGTCCTCTCGACGGTGACACCGGTCGAAGCGCCCCTCGTCCACTCTGTCGGCGAGCGCACCCACGTCAACGCCATCGGCGCCGACGCTGCCGGTAAACACGAGATATCGGACGACGTCCTGCTCGACGCCACACTCGTCATCGACGACTACGCCCAGTGTACGCACTCTGGCGAGATCAACGTCCCCTGGAGCGCGGGCGTCCTCTCTGACGAGGATCTGCACGCCGAACTAGGGGAGATCGTGGCCGGCGAGAAGGAAGGGCGAACCGACGGGGACGGCATCACCGTCTTCGACTCGACTGGCCTGGCCATCCAGGACGTCGCCACCGCTCACGTCGCCTACGAACGGGCCCGCGAGAACGGCGACGGCACCGAGTTCACGCTCGTCGGTACCGACGTATAGCGGACGGCGGCGATGAGGACGGCAGGAGAACGGCTCAGCGACCGGTCGCCTTCGAGATGAGCCAGACGGCGACGAACACGGGCAGCAGTGGCAGCAGGACGATGAGCATCCCGAGGAACACCAGCCAGCCGATGGCGTCCATCTGCTGGTTGGAACTGCTCCCCGTCAGCGGCGTCACGGACCGGATGAACCCTTCGTCGTCAGCCTCGTTGGTAGCCATATTGGCTCGAATTACGCCCGCGAGGCTGATAAAACGTCTCCATTCGCTCTTCTCGTGACGATGTGCTCTCGTTCGCGTAGTCTTTCCGGGGTTAGCGGTTGTTGGATTATGGGTGATGTGATATCGTTTGGTGGCGTTAGAATTATCGACCGGACAGGAAACGACGACACGTCGAAAGCCCTCGGCAGGCTGAACTCGCGCGGACCACGCTGCGCGCCTCACTCCATTCGGTGCTTGCGGGTCCGTGCTTCGTTCAGCCTGCCTCGCCCTTTCATTCCTCCAGGAACTGCATCGCTCGCGCCACAGGGGCGCTTGCGATCGACTCCGCCACCCCTCCCCGAATTCGCGGCGTCCGCCGCGAATCACGCTTCCTGACCGATCCGCAACCGCGCGGCGGTCGGCCGGGAGCGCAGGGCTGCTGTGTTGTCCTGGTGGACTGAAAGGGCGAGGCGGGGTCGGGGAAGCCGGGACCCCCAAGCACCGTGGTTCGAGAGAGCGAAGCTCTCTCGTCATCACGAAAGACGCGCAGCGTCTTTCGAACGACAGCGCAGCGAGGAGCGCAGGGTGGTCCCCGCGACCCGACCCCGCCGAGGGCTTTCTGGGTGTTTGCGGTGTCGTTTCTCCCAGCGCCAACTCGACCGAGAACCACCCACTCAGCACACACTCAGACCAAGCGTCCACTCCTACCGAGTGAGAAGACCCCACACCGAGAAAGAAGATCTCACCCAAAACCGATTACTCCAGATGCACCGCGGGGCGGAACGGAATCGCGTTGCTGGCCTTGCCGGCGGGGTCCGCTATGTCCTCGTCGTCCTCCGCGTACACCGCGACGTCGGCGTCGAACTCGGTTTCGAGGAAGCGGCGGGCGTCCGCGTACACGGACTGTTCGTCCACGTCCGCCAGGGCGTCCAGCGTCTCGTCGTCGCGCTCGCGGACCAGTTCGACCAGGTCCTGAACGAGGTCGTTGACGTCGTTACCCTTCTCACGCAGCTCTTCGTTCTGCATCACTTTGCCCATCACCGCGCCGACGTCGGGGCCGGTCTCCCGGACCTCGTCGAAGACGGTCCGCTTCCAGTCGGCGGCGACGTAGAGGCGGACGACGTCGGGGTCGGTGTCGGTGACGTCGACGATGTCGTGGACGTCGTCGGTGACGGTCTCGACGAGGCGCTCGTGGACTTCCGTCGTCGCGGACTCGAAGGCGGGGTCAGGTTCGGGCCACGCGGCCTCCTCGACGGGCTCGTCGTTCAGCTGCTCGTACAGCTCGTTGGTCAGGAACGGGATGAACGGGGAGAGCAGGCGCAGGCGGGCGTCGAGCACCTGGCGCAGCGTCCACTTCGCGCCCGGTCGGTCGAGGTCGGCACGCCGTCGGTACCACTTGAGGTGCTCCTCGAATCCGTAGAAGGCGGTCTGGCTGGCGGTCCGGGTCTCGAAGCGCTCCATCGCGTCGGTGCAGGTCCGGACGGTCTCCTGGAGTTTCGAGAGGAGCCAGCGGTCGATGTGGGGCAGGTCGGGGATCTCGCCGTCCGCCGTCGAACTCACCTCCGTCTCCTCCATCTCCAGGTCGACGGTGACGTCGACGACGTCCTCGACGCCGTAGTCGATGACCTCCTGGGCCCGGTTCCAGAACCGGTCTAACTGGTCGCGCGTGTCGCCGACGCGGTCGGCCCGCCAGTCGTAGTCCTGCCACGGCTCGGACGAGTTCAGCAGGAAAAAGCGGACGGTGTCCGCGCCGAAGCGCTCGATGGCCTCGCCGGGCAGGACGACGTGGCCCTTCGAGGAGGACATCTTCTCGCCTTCCAGCAGGCCCATCCCCATGACGGTGATGCCCTCCGGCCAGTTGTCCGGGTCGAACAGCTCTGCGTGGTGGAAGAGGAAGAACGTCAGGTGGTTGCTGATGAGGTCGTTGGCGGAACACCGGACGGAGACGGGGTACCAGTAGTCCCACTCCTCGCGCAGGTCCAGCGCGCGCTGGTCGGGCTCGTCCACGGCGTCGGGACCGTAGAACAGGGCGTCGAAGAACTCCCGGTCCAGGTGGTCCGGCGGAATCTCCTGCAGCCGGTGGGCGATGGTGTAGTACGCCATGTAGATGGTCGAGTCCGAGAGGGGCTCGATGACGAAGTCCTCGTCCCACGGGAGCCGGGTGCCCAGCCCGTAGTTCCGGATGGCAGGCCACTCGTTGAGCCAGTCGATGGTGTGGTCGTACTGCTCGCGGGTGTTCTCCGGGATGGCGTCGAGCTGGGCGACGGCGTCGTGGGCCTTCTGCTTCCACTCCGCGTCGTCGTAGCGCAGGAACCAGGTGTCCTGTTTGGCCACCTCGACGTCGCCGCCGCAGCGACAGATCACCTCCTCCGAGAACTCCTGCATCGTATCGAAGGCGCCCGAGTCCCGGTGGTGCTCGCGGTACTCCTCACGGACGTCCTCGACGACCATCCCGGCGAACTCGCCGTACTCGTCGTTGAGTTTCCCCGAGTGGAACTCGTCCTGGTAGAGGTCGTTCGTCACGTCGTGGAGTCCGGGGTCGTCCGAGGAGTCGATGCCCGCCGACTCGACGGCATCTTTCGCCGGAATCTCGCCGTACCCCTCGATGGTGAGGATGGGGACCGGTTCGATGGACTCCACCTCCGCGGGGTCGACGCCGTACTCGCGCATGCGCTCGTCGTCGGCTTTGGCTTCCTGCAGCGCGACGTAGTCGTCGGGCGAGTGGGCCGGGACGGACATGACGACGCCCGTCGCGTTGTCGGCGTCGACGAAACCCGCGGGCAGCACCAGCACCTCGTCGCCGGTGATCGGATTGGTCACCTCGGACCCCACCACTTCGCTGCCGGGGAACGACTCGTGGACCTCGACGTCCCGTTCCTGCAGGCGGAACTTCTCGGCCGCCGCCTCCGAAATCAGCCACTCCTCGCCGTCGACGGTGGCCCGGACGTACGTCGCTTCCGGGTTGACGTACGCGTTCGTCACGCCCTGGACCGTCTCGGGTCGCAGCGTCGCCATCGGTGCTATCACGTCGTGTTCCTCGCCGTCCTCGCCCCCGATCTCGGTCTCGAAGCGGATCAGCGTGTACTCCTGGAACTCCGCCTCCTCGCCTTCGAGCAGGTCGTGGGTCGTGACCGGCTGTTGCTCGTTGGTGCAGTACTTGACGGGGTGGAGCCCGCGGTCCATCAGCCCGCGCTCGCGGAGCGTCTCGTACTGCCAGGTGACGAACTTCGAGTAGCGCTCGTCGTTCGTGGTGAACTCCCGGCGCCAGTCGATAGAGAGGCCCAGTTGCTTCATCCCCGCCTTGTAGTGGTTCTCGACGAAGTAGCGAGCGAACCCCATCGGCGTCTCCAGGTCTTCGAGTTCGTCCTCGGGGACGTCGTAGGTGTCCCGCAGGACCGAGAGCTGACTCTCCTCGCCTTTCTTCAGCCGTTCGACGGCGCCGATGATCGGCGTGCCGGTGACGTGCCAGGCGATGGGGAAGAGGACGTTGTCGCCCTGCAGTCGCCGGTAGCGGGCGTACACGTCGGGAACGGTGTAGGTGCGGGCGTGGCCGATGTGCATCCCGCCGCTGGGGTAGGGATAGGGGACGGTGATGAACGTCGGGTCGTCCTCGCTATCTGGGTCCGGATCGGCAGCGTATTGCCCCGAGTCGGCCCACCGCTCGCGCCACTTCGATTCGAGTTCCTGGGGCTCGTAATCCATGTCGCCCAGTTACCCAGCCGCGACTAAAAGGGCTACCATACCGCGACAGGCGATCACTCGAATAGCGAGTGGGGGACGTCGTCTACCTGCTCGGCGAGTGCGACCTCGCCGTCCGGGTCGAAGTCGGCGACGAGGCCGGCCGACGCCAGTTTGGGGAGGTGGACGTGGTACAGCGTCGTCGCGATCTCGCGGCGCTGCTCCCGACCGATCGGTCGGGCCACGGTCTGGCGTGCGACGTCGCCGACGAGTTCGTCGAACGACGCCGTTCCGCCCGCGTCGCTCAGCGATTGCAGCGTACAGCGCCGCCGGGCGTCGGCCAGCACGTCGAAGAGTTCGTCTAACTCCGCGGGCGTGAACTGTTTCGAGCGGAACGGACCGTCCGCGAGCCCGCTGTCGTTGGCCGGAGGCGTCATTACTATCTCTTTAATTGTTCACAGAATAAGAATATGGTACCTAGCCTGCCTAGGGCCGACTGCGGTCCGGCCGAAGCACGGACGGCACCGCGAGTATGCGGTACATAACCGTCCCGTTCCCCCGCTGATCAGTTCACCGGGATGTCGGTCTCGTCGTCGTCGCCGTCGTCACGGGGCTTGGCGAGTCGGACGGTCAACACGCCCGCGTCGTAGTTCGCTCTCGCGTCCGCCCCCACGACGGGCTCGGGGAGCGAGACGGTCCGGTCGGCGGTGTGCTGGCGGCGCTCGCGCCGGACGTACCGGCCCTCCGCCTGGTCTCCCGTTCGGCTCGCGGTGATCCGGAGCGTCCGTGCGTCCGGCAGCGAGACGTCGACGTCGTCGGGTCGGTAGCCGGGCAGGTCGGCGCGGACGACGTAGGCGTCGCCCTCGTCGATAAGGTCCGTCGGGACGCCGGCCAGTTCCGTCCCGAACTGCTGGCTCAGCAGACCGAACACGCGCTCTATCTCGTCGAGTGGATCCTTTGCCATCGTTCTACGCCGGGGGTTGGACGCCGCCTCTCTTATAATTCGGGTGTCAGAACTGGTCGAACCGTCCCGGGCTGGAGCGGATCGCTCCGGACGGTTCGCTCCGGACGGCTCAGTACAGCACCGTCTCGGAGTCGTACGAGCCGAGCCGTCGGACCCAGCCCTTCTCGGCGATGTCCTCGACGTCGGCCAGCGCCGCCTGGGTGCGCTCCTCGTAGAGGCCGGCGGCGACGTCCATGTGGAAGACGTAGTCGCCCAGGCGCTCGCCGCTGGGGCGGGACTCGACGCGGGTGAAGTTGACGTCCCGGTCGGCGAACGGTTCCAGCAGTTCCAGCAGCAGGCCGGGGTAGTCGACGTCCGGGTAGACGATGAAGGAGGACTTCGACCCCGCGTCGGAGCGTTCCTCGGCGGGCGCGACGACGAGGAACCGGGTCGCGTTGGAGGACTGGTCCTGGATGTCCTCGGCCAGCACCTGGAGGTCCTCGGCGTCGGCCGCGTTGGCCGGGTGGCCGATGGCGGCGAAGGAGGCGTCCTCGCGTGCGCGCTGGACGCCGCGAGCCGTCGAGGCCACCGCCTCGAGGTTGGCGTCGGGGTAGTGCTCCTCGAGGAAGCCCCGGCACTGGGCCAGCGCCTGGGCGTGGCTGGCGACGGTATCGAACTCCTCGTCCTGGGCCAGCAGCGCGTGGCGGATGGGGGTGATGATCTCCTGGACCACCGCGACGTCGTACTCGGCGAAGGCGTCGAGTGACTCCGTCACCGACCCCTCGATGCTGTTCTCCACGGCAACGACCCCGCGGTCGGCGTCGCCGTCGGCGACCGCCTCGACGATGGCGGTGACCGACTCGAGGAACTCGATGTCGTCCCCGTCGGCCACGGCCTGGGCGGCCCGGTGGGAGTAGGTCCCTGCGGGCCCCAGCGTGAGCGTCGTCATGCCTCCCGATACTGCGGTGGCCGTGAAAAGAATCGCGGTCTGACAGTGTGTACTCTTCCTACTCACGGGTCGTTCCACTCCCCGTTCGTAATACCGGAGCGCTGCCCTCCGGGCACCGCTCCCTTTCCTCGCGTGTCGCTCCGCTCTCACGGGTCGTTTCACTCTCCGTTCGAGCAAGCGCGGTCACTCCGTGACCGCTCCGCTCCCGCTCGGCTTCCGGAGCGCCGTCCTTCGGACGCCGCTCCCTACCCACGCCGAGGAAATCGTCCTTCGAAGAACCGCCCCGTCGCGAGCACCACCATCGCGGCGACCATCGCGCCGGCCGCGACAGCCCCGGTGACCGACGACGTCGAAGTCGCCGGCGACCACCCGGTGACCAGCCCGACGAGCGCGGCCGCGACCGTCGCCGCGACGACCAGGCCACCAGTGGCGATGCCGAGGTACGAGGCGGCGTCCTCGACCGTGACCAGGGCCAGCGCCTGGCGCTCGGTCAGCGGTTCACACTGGAGGCGGCACGTTCCGACCGCGGCGTGTACCGTCGCCCCCGCCGCGACCAGCGCGCCGCCAGCGGTGCCCAGGGTGAGAAGTCGAGTCGAGGCGGTTCCAGCTGCGCCGCCACTGACACCGAGTGCCAGGGCGAGCGCGGCCGCCATCGCGACGAGGAGCGCCCCCTCGACGCGGAGTTTGTCGGCCAGCGGCTGGGCGAAGTGCGTCCGTCGCCCCTCGCGCATCCGCTCGTAGGCCAGGCCGGGCGACCGACTCACGATGGTCGAACTGCGGACGTCGTCCGGTGACTGCTCCGTGCTCATAGAGACCACAGCGCAGATACCACGTCCTTGAGGGCGTGGAGGAAGCGCGTCGCATGATCGCTCACTCCTCGTGTAACGGTCCGCTGGAATCCAACCCCTTCGCTCCGCTGACCAAGAGACCACGCCAGGTCAAACCGTGCGCGTCTTTCACATCCTTTCGTCGATCGTACTGTCCGTCGTCGACTTCGATTCGAATCTCTCGAATATATGTTTGATAGCATCATGTTATTTTTACGCCTTTGGACCGTACATTCTGGTGTTGGATGGTCGCCGAAACTACCGCCACGAAAACGCTCGAGGCCACGCTTGCGCCGCCAACGGCGCACAAAGAGCGGCGTCTCGAACGGACTGTGGCGACCTACCGCCGTACTCTCGAGGACGCCTTCGAGAGTGGTGCGGATACGCAGTCGGCGGTCAACGACGTTGTCACGCCGTACACGCTCACGTCCTACGCCAAGGACGCGCTCAAGAGCTACGTCCCACAACTCTCCCGAACGTACGATGCGGCGGAGATTGGGGACGATCACCCGGTCCGCTTCACGAACCGGGGTTTCCGAATCGACCACTCCAGCGAGCGAACGCACGAGTTCTGCTGGCGCGTTCCCCAGGCTGGACGTGGCAATGCGTTCTGGATTCCGCTTCGGATCAACCCGGAGCAGGAATCGCTCTGGTTCGACCTGTTCACCGACGACGTGACAGTCGGCGAGTTTCGACTCCAGCAGCACCGGACGACCTGGGTGCTGCACGTCACCGTCGAGTACGACGTCGTCGACCCGGAACCGACAGACGACCCGACTCGGATCGGGTTCGATATAGGCGAGTCCAAGCTGCTGACAGGCTGTGCCTGTCAGGACGGCACTCCGACTCAACCGTACATCTACGATGGCGGTCGTGCGCGAGCACTCCGTAAAGAGATGCACACCACGCTGAAGCGCCTGCAAGAACGCGACGCCGCCGAGTGGCGTATTGACGAACGCTTCGACTACTACCAGAACGCGCTGACGGATATCGTCGAGAAGGCGTCTCGGGAAGCCGTCGAGTACGCCGCCTCCTTCGAGGACCCGGTGATCGTCCTCGAGGACTTGTCTCACATCCGTGAGAACCTCGATTACGGCACGTACATGAACCGGCGCTTGCACGCGTGGGCGTTCGCCCGGCTCACCGACCGCATCGAGGACAAGGCTCTCGAAGCGGGTATCGCAGTCGAGTTCGTGAATCCGCGCTACACGAGCCAGACGTGCCACGCGTGCGGACATATCGGCAGTCGTGAATCGCAAGCGGCGTTCACGTGCACGAACGCGGCGTGTTGGGTCTCGGAGTATCAAGCGGATATCAACGCGGCCGCGAACATCGCCGGTCGCGTCGACCCGTGGGGAGAGAGCGTTCCCTGGAAATCGGAGCGCGATGACTCGCCACGGGATGGGAGCACCGTTGACAGTGCCACAGCCCGCCGCGAGCCGAGTGCGAGACCCGCACAGACGACGCTCGCGGAGTGGGGCTGAAACTGCGCCGGTCGGTTCAGCAGGCCGGGCCCCCCGTGTCAGGGATTCCCCTGCCTTCAGGCAGGTGATGGATGTCAAGTCCGGTGAGTCTGCCGGCCGTTTCGTGACCCGCTACATATGCTTTTCCCGCCGGACCCAACAATCGGAGAGAATCGCCGCATCACGTTCGAAAACGGCCGCTGACACGCAGCTATCTAGCTGTATTCGAACGCAACTGGTACGTAAGTCGTACCTATCGATGGCCGACTGGAAATAACTCGTCCGACAGGTCGCTGCCAAGCGACGCGGCCGCGAAGGTATCGGAGGACCAACTCCCGAGTGGCCGTCGGTTGACGGCGACCGGCCAACGCTTTTGGAACGGTCGCTCGATTGTTACGACATGACAGACCCGGATAGCCCCAGCGTCGTCTGGCTCGCGATGGAGGACACCTCTCCCCGTCTGGGTTGTTTCGGCGACGACCTCGCCCGGACACCGAACGTCGACGGACTCGCCGCCGAGGGACGACGCTACCCGAACGCCTTCTCGACGGCGCCGGTGTGTGCGCCGAGTCGCTCCGCCGTCTTCACGGGCTGCCACCAGAACGCCATCGGCACCCACCACATGCGGACGACCCACACGAACGACGCCGCGCCGGAGCTGCCGACGCCGTACGACGCCGTCCCGCCCCACTACGTCACCGGGATTACCGAGTACTTCCGGCGCGCGGGGTACTACTGCACCCTCGACGCGAAGACCGACTACCAGTTCGGCGCACCGTTCACGATGTGGGACCGACAGCGCGGCGCCACGCAGTCGCGTTCGCGGACCGACGGCCCCGGGTCGGGTCCGGGCTGGTGGGACGAGGTCCGCGACCCCGACCAGCCGTTCTTCGCCGTCTTCACGAACGGCGTCACCCACGAGAGCGGCCAGTGGGACCCCACCGAACCCGGCACCGACGACCAGTTCGGCGGCGCGGTCGAGGACCCCGAGACGGATCCCGACGCGGTCGACGTGCCGCCGTATCTCCCTGACACCGAGACGACCAGGACCGCCCTCGCTCGCCAGTACGACAACGTCGCCCGCTCCGACGAGTGGATCGGCGAGATTCTCGACCGCCTGGACGCCGACGGCCACGCCGAGAACACCATCGTCGTCCTCTGGAGCGACCATGGCGAGGGCCTGCCGCGGGCCAAGCGCTGGCCCTACGACTCGGGGACGAACGTCCCCCTGGTCGTCCGCTGGCCCGGCGAGGTGGACGACGGCGACGTCGACGACCGCCTGGTGAGCCTGGTCGACCTCGGCCCGACGATGCTGTCGGCGTGTGGGCTCGACGTCCCCCAGTACTGCGACGGCCGGCCGTTTCTGGGTGCTGCGAATGAGGAGCGGCGCCAGTTCGTCGTCTCGACCCGGGACCGCTACGACGAGTCCTACGACATGATCCGATCGGTCCGCGGCGAACGGTACCGGTACGTCCGCCACTACAGCCCCGGCCGGCCGTACCGACAGTGGATCCCCTACCGGAATCGCCACCCGGTGATGCAAGAGTTACTGGAACGGGACGCCGAGGGAGAGCTGGATGGTGCACAGGCATGGTTCGCGGACAATCGGCCCGCCGAAGAGCTGTACGACCTGGCGAACGATCCTCACGAAACCGAGAATCTGGTTGGTAATCCTGCCCACGCCGACGTGCTGGAGCGATTGCGGGACGCACTGGACGAGTGGCGCGAGCGCGTGGACGACGTGGGGGACGTCGCCGAGTCGCAGATGGTCCACCAGCGATACGAGGGAGACGACCAGCCCACGACCGCGACGCCCCGGTTCGTCCCGAACGCGCCCGGGAACCGGGAACGCGAGGTGGTCGACGGTGAGGTGGAACTGGACGGGCCCGCGACCCTCTCGCTGTACTGCGCGACGCAGGGGGCTTCTGTTGGATACGTCGTGGACGACGGTGAGGGGAGCGAGGTCCAGTGGGACCTGTACACCGGGCCGATTCGTCTCTCCGAGGGCGAGACGACGATTCGTGCGAAGGCAATTCGGTACGGCTACGCCGAGAGCGATGTGAACGAGGTGACGGTGCGCGTTTCGGAGTAGTTCGAACTGTCCCAGGAGGCGGAAATGGGACACAGAAAGTCCCTGGCCCGCTATCGAGAGCCGACGACGATACGGCAAACACCCAGAAAGCCCTCGGCGCGCTCCGGTCCCGGGGCTTGCTGCGCTCCTCACTCCGTTGCGGTGCTTACTGCGCCCGGGTTCCCGGAGCCCGCCTCGCCCTTTCATTCCTCCAGGCACAGCAGCCCTGCCCTTCCCCTGGTCGCGCGATGAAACGCGCTCCCGGCCGACCGCCGTCAGCCCTGCCCTTCCCCTGGTCGCGCGATGAAACGCGCTCCCGGCCGACCGCCGGGCGGTTGCCGAGCGGCCAGGATGCGTGATTCGCGGCGGACGCCGCGAATCCGGGGAGGGTTGGCGGAGTTAATCGCGAGCGCCTCCGTGCGCGAGCAAGGCTGGTCCTGGTGGATGAAAGGGCGAGGCTCGGTGAACGAAGCACGGACCCACAAGCACCGCAGTGCAACGAGGAGCGCAGTGTGGTCCGCGCGAGTTCAGCGGGCCGAGGGCTTTCCTTTGTTCGTATTGTCTCTGCCGATTCTCTGCGTTGAAGCGAGAGATCTCGAAGTATTAGATCCGTCATCTTTACCGAATCCGTCCTCTCCCCAAGCACTTACTCTCCAAGCAACCAATCATCAAGTATGGCAGAGGACGAGCGGGCCTGCTGTGCGCCGTCCAACGGATCGGTCGGCGCCTCGACCGACGCGGATGCGTCCACCATTCACGAATCCCACAGAACACCATCCGCCACCGAAGGCGACGACCGGACGAGCGGGATGGTCCGACTCGACGGCGGCACGTTCAGCATGGGCACCGACGACGACGTGGGCTACCCGGAGGACGGAGAGGGGCCCGAGCGCTCAGTCACCGTGGATCCATTCTACATCGACAAATTCGCCGTCACCAACGCCCAGTTCCTCCAGTTCGTCAAAGAGACGGACTACACCACCGACGCCGAGCGGTACGGCTGGTCGTTCGTCTTCCACGAGTTCGTCGACGAGGAGAGCGCCGTCCGCCAGCGGGTCCCCGGCACCGAGTGGTGGTGCGTCGTCGCGGGCGCGAACTGGTTCCGGCCGACGGGCCCAGACTCCCACGTCGTCGAGGACGATCTGCTGAAACACCCCGTGACGCACGTCTCCTGGCGCGACGCGCGGGCGTACGCCGACTGGGCAGGCAAGCGCCTCCCCACCGAGGCCGAGTGGGAGTACGCCGCCCGCGGCGGGCACGACGACCGGCGGTATCCCTGGGGCGACGAACTCGTCCCAGACGACGAGCACCGCTGCAACGTCTGGCAGGGGGACTTTCCCGAGCAGAACACGGGCGCAGACGGCTATCTCGGCACCGCACCGGTCGACGCCTTCGAGCCGAACGACTTCGGCCTCTCGAACGTCTGCGGCAACGTCTGGGAGTGGTGTGCCGACTGGTTCAGCCCCGATTACCACGCCAGCGACGCCTACGACCCGGACAATCCCACGGGACCGCCAGACGGCGACGAGCGCGTGATGCGGGGTGGGTCCTATCTCTGTCACGAGTCGTGGTGCAACCGCTACCGACTGGCAGCGCGGTCGAAGAACGCGCCCGACGCGTCGACCGGGAACATCGGCTTCCGCTGTGTCGTCGACGCGGCGTGACCCGATCTGGCTGACGGCGGCGACGGGACGGCGAAACGTCTTTTCGTCTCCACTGCGCCGTTCCGTCATGCTCACGAACGTCCTGTCCGCCGCGAGCCAGCGAGTGCTGGAGGGGGTCCTCTCGTGGCCGTTTCCGCGTCCAGCCGCCCGGGCGCTGGTCGAGCGCGACGACGAGTACCTCTTCGTCGCCGTCGAGATGGCGGGAGAACGGCTGTGGATCCTGCCAGGTGGCGGCGTCGAAGCGGGTGAATCGCCACGCGAGGCGGCGGCCCGGGAAGTCCACGAGGAGACCGGCCTGGACGTGACCGTCGGCGACCCGGTCGACGCCTTCGCCTTCGAGTCCTCGGTAGGCGCCCACGTCGCGACGGTGTTCCGCTGTACCGCTCCGAGAGGCGACCTCACGACGGACGAGAATCCGGACGTCGAACCGATCGTCGACGCGCGGTGGGTGCCAGCCGACGAGGTGAGCGACCTCTCGCTGCCGTCGGAACTGGCGCCCGTCGTCGAACGATGGTGTTGACCGGTTGGTCGAAGGTATCGAGAGAACTCAGCGGTTCGCCGTGTGGATCGCCTCGCCCCGGGCGGCCATCGCGGCCTCGTGGACCGCCTCGGAGAGCGTCGGGTGGGTGTGGATGGTCGCCGCCATGTCCTCCAGCGTCGCGCCCATCTCGATGGCCAGGCCGACCTCAGCGATCAATTCCGAGGCCTCGGGGGCGACGATCTGGGCCCCGATGACGAACTCGCTCTCCGCGTCGGCGACGACCTTCACGAACCCCTCCTTCTCGTCGAGGGTGAGCGCCCGGCCGCTGGCCCGCAGCGGCATCTGGCCGACGACGGGGTCGAAGCCCGCCTCCTCGGCATCCTCGGCGGTCATCCCGACGGTGCCGATCTCGGGGTCGGTGAAGACCGCTGCGGGGACGGCCTGGTAGTCGAGGGCCGACGGCTCGCCGGCGATGACCTCGGCGGCGACTTCTCCCTCTTTCGAGGCGAGGTGGGCGAGCATCGGCTCGCCGGCGACGTCGCCGACGGCGAAGACGTGGTCCTGCTCGGTCCGGGCCTGGTCGTCGGTAGGGATAAAGCCGTTCTCGTCCGTCTCGACGGCGAGCGCGTCCAGGCCGAGGTCCTCGGTGACGGCCTGGCGGCCCACGGCGACGAGGGCCCTGTCGGCGTTGAACTCCTCGACTGCTCCTTCCTCGTTCTCCGTCGCCACGCGGATGCCGTCGGCGTCCTCCCGTTCCTCCCAGCTACTGGCGGCTTCGCCGAAGTAGAAGTCCACGCCGACGTCCTCCGCGCGCCCGCGAACGATATCCGTCACGTCCTGGTCGTAGCCCGGCAGCGCTTCCTCGAGCATCTCGACGACGGTGACGTCACAGCCCAGCTTCTGGTACACCGTCGACAGCTCCATCCCGATGTAGCCCGCGCCGACGACGAGCAGGCTCTCGGGCACCGACTCCAGCGCGAGCGCGTCCCGCGAGGAGAGAATGCGCTCGCCGTCGAACTCGAAGCCGGGGACCGTGACGGGCTTGCTCCCCGTCGCGACGATGGCGTGCTCGAAGGCGATGGTCTCCGAACCCTGTCCCTCGCCCGAGTGGGCGACGCGAGCCTCGTTCTCGCCGGTGAAGGTGGCGACGCCGTCGACCAGTTCGACGCCCGCGTTCTCACAGAGCGACTCGACGCCGCGGGTCAATCGGGTGACGACGCCGTCCTTCCACTCCATCATCGCCTCGACGTCGACGGCGGGGTTGGCGAACACGCCCATGTGCTCGGCGTCGCCGGCGCGGTGGGCCACGTCGGTCGCCGAGATGAGGGCCTTCGAGGGAATACAGCCGTAGTTCAGGCAAGTGCCCCCGTAGGCGTCCTTCTCGACCAGCGTCGTGTCGAGCCCGAGCTGGGCGGCGCGGATGGCGGCGACGTAGCCCCCAGGTCCGCCGCCCACGACCAGTACCTCCGTTCCGGTAGTGACGTCTCCGACGACCATTTTCTACTGTTGGGGTCGGCCGGCGACGTGAAAAGTGGGTGGTATCGAGGATGGCAATCAATCGAGGTACCGTCTCTCGACCGTTACTGACCAGCCTCTTCGACCGCCAGTTCGAGGTCGTCCGGATCGACCTTCTCGCCGAGTGCCGCGAGTTCGGATTCGATCTCGGCATCGGATTGACGGTTCTGTTCGGCCCGGGCGAGTAGCTGTTCCAGTCGAAGGGCGGTGATCGCCGTGTCGTCGTTGAGCTCCTGTAGATGCGACCGACAGGCCTCCTTGATGAACTCGCTCTTGTTGGTGTAGAGTCCCGTTTCGTCGAGAAATCGCTCGATCTCGGCGTCGAGTTCGACCGGGAACTTGACGCTCACGCTCGCGTACTCCATGGTAATACGATGGTACTACGCCTACATAAATCTCCGTACGAAACGCCTCCACAACAGTCTGTGACTCCGGCTACCCGCCCAGCGCGTCGACGACCTGCTCGACGGCGTCCGGGACGCTCCTGGCCCGCAGCGTCGCAGTGGTGTACTTCTGCATCGGGTCGTCGAGGCGCCTGAGACCCACCTCGCCGCTGAACCGGCCGAGCGACTCGTCGGCCCAGGCGACGGTCATCGCCGCGTCCGCGAGGACCGGGCGAGCGAGCGCCGGTCGCGGGCTCTCCGACAGCGCCGTCCGGATGGCGTCGAGCGCCTCGTTGCGGCCCTCGTGCACGTCCGCCGTCTCCTCGGCGCCGAACGTCTCGCCGTCGTCGACCCGCTCCTGGAACCGGCCGAACGCCCCAACCTCGACGAGTCCCTCGGTCGCGGCCAGCACGGCGCTGGCCGGGCCCTGCGCCTCGGTGACGCGCTCCGGGCTCTCCTCGGCCTCGTCTCGCAGGCGGTACCGCAGTCGGTCGACGAGGTCGTAGTCGTCCTCGGTCGGCTCGGGAGGCAGTTCGTCGCGACGCTCCCGGAGGTCGGCGGCGACCGATTCCGCCGCTGCGTCGAGCGTCTCCTCGACCGTTCCGGCGTCGTCGGGCAGCGACGACGTGAACCGATCGTAGAGGTACTCACTGTCGTCGACGCGAGCCCGCGCCGACTCCGCGTGCTCGCCCCACTCGGCGACGGTCAGTAGCGGACTTTTCCGCGCGTAAATCGACGGGGGCTCGTCGTCTAGCACGAGCCGGAGGTTCCGCTCGATGCGGGCGTGAACGAGCGCGGCGTCGACCGGGTCCGTTCCGGCGTACTCGTGCTCTGATTCCAGCGATTCGGCCTCGTCGACGGCTGCCTCGTGGTCGGCCTGCACCTCCTCCGCTGTCAGGTCGTCCGCGACGAACGCCCAGCCGGCGGCGGCGTAGCGCGCTTCACAACGAGCCTCCCGGAGCGACTGGAGCGCCGAGAGCCGGGTCTTCGCCGTCCGGGCGTCGTCGACGTACTTCGTCGCGTCCTCGGACGCGCCGACGAGTCGCTCCCGGACGTGGCCGTTCGGGACGTCCGCCGGGCCGAACGCCATCGGGAGCGTATCGAGCAGTTCGGTCACGCGCCCGCGTCTGTCGTCCAGCGCGGTTCGTTCGATATCGGCGGGAACGTCCTCGACCAGTATCGGTTCCGCCTCGCCGTCCTCGGCGGCCTGGGGGAGTTCGTGTGCGTAGACGGTCTCCGGGTCGCCCCCGTCCAGCTGATCCAGACTCCCGCAGCCCGCCAGCAGCGTCGTTCCGGCGGCGGCCAGGAAGCCGCGCCGCGTGGGGGATCCGTCTCCCATTACTGGTCACCCCCGCTGGTGGTCTGGTGAGGTGTCTCGGTGGTCGCCGTAGCGGTTCCCGTGGTCGCTGGCGCAGTCTCGGTGATTTCGCCGTCGCCGCTCGACACCTCGGCGCGAGCCCGTCCGTTGGGGTCACAGCGGCCGCTGCCGCCGATGCCAGTGCTGTACGAGTTGACCGACTCCTCGTCGAGGGCGACCGGGAGTCGGATGAGCCGCGACTCGTAGACGTGTGTGTCGGCCTCGCAGCGCTCGTCGTACGGGCGGAGCTGCTGGGTGTAGTCGGTGTCGACGGAGTCGGACTGCCAGGACACGTGGCAGAGTTGCAACCGGAAGCACTCGCGGACGCGCGTGCTCTGGAGGTAGATCGTCTCGCTGTCGAAGTCGGTCTCCGCGACGAACGCCGACACCGCCTCGGCGGCGTCGGCCCCGCCGTTTCCGTTCACGTCGGTCTCTTCGCGTTCGCCGACCCCGCCCGCGGTGACGCCGTCGGTCACGGTGAGCTGATCGGCCCGCGACTGACTACCGATCACTTCGTTCGTGATCCGACCCGAGATGTGGTCGCGCTCGGGCGTCTCGGGACTCTCCCGGTCGGGGTCGTCGAGGCGAACGGGCGGCCACGCCGTGTCGGCGCGGACCAGCAGCGTCGGCGGGTCCGTCGCCGTGTTGCTCGCCGACGGGTCCGGTCTGGCGCCTTCGGTCGCCGTCCGCGTGGACTGGGCCGAGTCCTCGGCGAACTGGCTGCAGCCGGCGAACCCGCCCGCCGCAGCGGCCGCTACGTGGAGGAAGCGTCGTCGCGTGTGGGGGACCATCTGTGTCGATCCAACGTGTGAGAACCGATCTGAAAGGTTTTGTGGGTCTCGGATTCGCTCGGTCAGCGGGTCCTCGACGGGTCGTCCGTCGTTGCAGTCGTCTCGGTGATCCGTACGTCGTCCGTGGGGTCGTACTGGCGCCCGGCGCTCGAACGGGGACCGTCGGAGTGTGATGCGAGACTGATTCGACCCCGTCCCACCTCGCGTTCCGCCTACGTCTCGTCCAGCGTCAACCGGTCGAACTTCCGGACGGCGGCGACGTAGCCGCCGCCACCGAAGAGTGCGAGGACGGCAAGGTAGACCGTCCAGGCGATGGCAGGCAGGAGGAGCGAGTGCGCGTCGACGCTCCAGGCGACCATGAAGACGCCGATTCCGCCGACGAACAGCCCGCCGAACAGGTAGCAGATCAGGGCGATCGTCGAGGGGTGGGCCCGTTCGACGCTCATGTACTCGCGGCGCTCGAACCGCGGGAGGACGGCGCCGATTCCGAGCGCCGTCCCGGCGCCGGCCAGCGAGAGGACGACGGCGAAGCCGGCGAGGGCGAGCGTCGAGACAACCGACGTCGAGGCGATACTCAGCGGCGTTCCCACCCCGACGGCGAGGAGGAGTCCGAGGACCAGGCCGGCCAGCACTCGGCCACGGAGCAACACCGCGACTGACCGGGTGCTAGTGAGCAGCAGCGGCAACTGGTCGCGGTCGTCGCCCAGCGGGTTCATGCAGTACGCGGCGCCGGCCACCGTCGCGCCGGCGACGGTGGCCGCCGGCGGACCGACGGTGAGCAGCGACCCGGGGTTCCGGAAGACGCTCGCGCCCATGCCGAGCATCCCGAACAGCAACGGGCCGAGGTGGGCGAGCATCCGTGGGTCCCGACGGGTGCGCAGCAGGTACCGCCAGGCTACCCTCGCCGAGGGGGTTGCGGTGAACGGCCACGGCACGCCGCGGCTCCCGCTGGTCTGCTCCTCGTCGCCCGGCGACTCACGCAGGAGCAAGTGGGTCTCCCACCGCACCGCGGCGGCGAAGCCGAGCGGGACGGCGGCGAGCAGGAGAACGGCGACGAGACCCCCGAGCGGTCGCGGGTCCGCACCGAGCGGGGCGAAGGCCACGCCGGCGTAGGCCTGGAGCGGCGCTCCGGGGAGGAACGCCGGTGGGAGGGCCCCTGCGAGTCCACCGGTCTCGTCCAGCCCGGCGTAGACGAACCGGTAGCTGCCGACGTACCCGACGACCGTGACGGCGAGGAAGACCAGTACCTTCGTCCACAGCGACACCCGGAGGACCTCGCTCGCGTGTCGGATCGCGTCGCCGAGGAGGCGACCGACGGCGAGCGCGGCGAGGAACACCGGCAGCGACGCGACGGCGAGCAGGGCGGGCGCCACCGGTCCCCTCGCACCGACCGCCACTTCGAGGAGTAACGCGACCGCCGTGGGTACGCCGACCGCCGTCGCCTGGATCGACTCGCTGCCGAGGCGTCCCAGCGACATCGCCGTCGGCGAGATCGAGGTCCTGACGAGCGGGCCGACGGCTCCGGCGGCCTCCTGGTTGAACCCGCTGGCACCACCGACGTACAGGCCGAGGACGGCGATACCGCCGAAGGCGACGCCCGCGGTTCCGAGCGGCGGGCTTCCGCTCGCCAGCGCCCGTCCGAACCCGGTCGCCACGCCCCACAGCACGAGGGGGAAGAAGACGCCGAACGCGAAGGCCATGAAGGCGACCGAGAGGAGTTTCCGCGCACTCCCGCGGACGTCTCGCACCCGACAGCGCAGTTCGGTCCGGGCGAGCACGCGGGCGTCGCGGACGTCGTTCCGGATCCGCGACCGCCACGTCGCGGGCCGCGAGCCCGGGCGACCGTCGGTCGGCCGACCGCCCGTCGACCGTCCGCGCGTCGACCGTCCGCCCGATCCCCGTCCGGCGGCCGGGCCGTCGCTCATCGGCCCAGCGCCGCGTCCGGTTCGTTCGTCAGTTCGAGGAAGGCGTCCTCCAGGTCGGCGTCGCTGGCACCGCCCTGTGCGGCGGCGGTGAGTTCGTCGGGGGCGCCCTCGGCGACGAGGTGGCCGTCGTGGAGTACGCCCACCTCGTCGGCGATCTCCTCGACGACGGGGAGAACGTGGGTCGAGAGGAACACCGTCGCGTCGCTCGCCGCGATGTCGAGGATCTGCGAGCGGAGCGTCCTGGCCGCCCGCGGGTCCAGCCCGGAGGTCGGTTCGTCGAGGAAGACGACGGCGGGGTCGTGCTGGACGGCCTGGACGAACGCCGTCTTCTGGGCCATTCCCTTCGAGTACCCCTCTACCCGGCGGTCCAGGTCCGCGGCAAGGTCCAGCGCCTCGCACATCTCCAGCGCTCGGTCGGAGACGGTCTCCCAGCGGACGTTCCGGAGGTCGGCGGCGAACTGCAACTGTTCGCGCCCGGTCAGCTCGTCGTACAGCGGCGGTTCCTCCGGGAGCAGGCCGACCCTGTCGACGAGATCCCGGCGGTTCGTGCAGGGCGTGCCGCCGACGCTGGCCGCGCCGTCGGTCGGTTCGACGAGGCCGGTGAGCATGCGCATCGTCGTGGTCTTCCCGGCGCCGTTCGGCCCGAGGAAGCCGTAGACGACGCCCGACTCGACGGCCAGGTCGAGGTCGTCGACGGCCGTCGTCGAACCGTACCGCTTCGTGAGGCCATCCGCGAGGATGGCAGTGGAGGGCTCTGTCACGTACGGACCGTCGGATAACCCGACTGAAAATCTTGGGGATCCGGGGGGTCGGAATGAACGAAGTGGTCGGTGTCGTCGCGGGCGGTTCGAACCCTGCCGCCGATCTAGTACGTCGCGCGGAGGTGCCGAATATCGAGGGCGTCCTCGATCGCAGCTTCGACCACGGCCTCGCGCTTTCCGTCGTAGGAGTCGAACGTCACCGTCCGCTCCTCGCCCGGTGCGAGGTGGAAGAAGTCGTCCGAGAAGGCGCCCGAGAGCGTGCCGACGTCGAGTTCGACGAACAGCGCGGCCCGGTCGCTGGCGACGGTGACGTCGGCGCCGTCGATTTCGACCGATAGCTCGGGCTCGGGCAGGTCGAGGGCCTTGTAGTCCTCGAAGAAGGCGGTGGCGGGGTAGGACTCCTCCGGCCCGCTGTAGGTTGCGCGCACCATAACCTCGTTGACGTCCACGCAGTCGGGGAGGTCGTCGCAGTCGACGGTCGTCAGTTCCTCGCTGGCGTTCGGACCGAGGTCGAGTTCGACCGCCTCCTCGTGGACGAGTCGGCCGTCCGTGAGGTGGACGACTGCCAGGTCGACCTGTCCGTCCAGCGGTTCGGGCACGTCGCTGGTGATCCACAGCGTCTGGGACTGGACGTCGCCCCACTCCGTCGCGTCGGGGTCCTCGGCCTGGGCGTTCTCCGCACCGCTGGCGCCCTCGAATCCCGGGTCGAAGGAGACCAGCACGGGCGCGTACTGCCGGCGGGCCATGTACTGCTGGGCCTTCCACTTGCCGTCGTACTCGATGGAGGCCCAGGAGGCGACGGGCCAGAGGACGTTGAGTTGCCAGTACAGCGTGCCCATGGTCTCGGGCTTGCGCCGGCGCCAGTGCTCGATGGCAGTCTGCATCGCCAGTCCCTGCTGGACCTGGGAGAGGTAGACGAAGTCCGCGAAGTCGAAGGGCATGCGAAACGTCTCCGCCATCTGTGTGAGGATCCGTCGGTTCCCCCCGGGGTTGCGCTGGTGGTGCTCCATCATCGGCGAGGTCGGGTTGAAATCTTCCTCCTCGATGACGGTCCGCAGCGCGTCCGTCGACGGGAACGACTGGTAGCCGAACTCGGAGACGAACCGGGGCTCTGTGGCGAGGTACTTCTCGAAGGGTTCGCCGGCGTGCCAGACGTCCCAGTAGTGGACGTCGCCAGACCCGAAGACGTCCGGGTCGTCGGTTCCCGGACCGCTGGAGGGCGACCCGGGCCAGTACGTCCGCGAGGGGTCCTCCTCGCGGCAGGTCGGGCCGACCGTTCCCTCGTACAGTTTCTCGTAATCTGCGACGTGGTCGGCGTGGTGCTCGTGGTCGGCGAACCACTCGTACAGGGCCACCTCGTTCTCGTTGTTCCCGCACCACAGGGCGATGGAGGGGTGGTTCGCCAGGCGCCGGACCTGGTGGCGGACCTCGGCTTCGACGCTGTCGAGGAAGTCCTCGTCGGCGGGGTGGAGCGAACACGAGAACATGAAGTCCTGCCAGACGAGGAGCCCGTACTCGTCACACAGGTCGTAGAACGCCTCGTCCTCGTAGTACCCGCCGCCCCAGACCCGGAGCATGTTCATGTTCGCGTCGGCTGCGCTGCGGACCAGGTGCTCGTAGCGCTCCGCGGTGACGTCGCCGTAGAAGGGCGACACCGGGACCGTGTTTGCCCCCTTCGCGAACACCGGTTCGCCGTTGACCTCGAAATAGAAGGCGGTCCCCGCCGCGTCGGGTTCGACGACGAGTTCGATCTCGCGAAAGCCGATCCGGTCGGTGTGGGTGTGACTGTCCCCGCAATCCTCGTCGGTAATCTCGACTTCGAGGTCGTACAGCGGCTGGTCGCCCAGGCCGCTGGGCCACCACAGGTCGTACGCCGCGACGGGGACGGTGAGTTCGAGTTCCTGTTGGCCGGCTGCCAGGGAGACCGGCGCGGTCACCTCGGCTGCGGCGTCGGCGTTCGGGAGGGTCGCAGCGAGCTCGTACTCGCCGGCGCGGGGCGCGTCGATTCCCACGCGAACGGTCAGGTCGATGCCATCGCCATCGCCGCCGTGGTCCTGCTCGGTCTTGACGTACTGGATCCGCGGGCTGGAGTACGCTTCGAGCGCGACGTCGCGGTAGATGCCCATCGTCGGCAGGCAGGGGCCCCAGTCCCAGCCGAAGTGGCACTGCGCCTTCCGGACGAACGGCCGCCCGGGCTGGTCGACGGGGTAGCGCGTGCAGGGCACCTCGTAGGGATATTCCTCAGCCTGCTCGACGCCGTACTCGACGGGCGAGCGGAAGCGGACGACCACCTCGTTCTCGCCAGCGACGAGCGCGTCGGCGACGTCGAACGCGTGGCCGACGTGCATGTTGACCGAGCTCCCCACCTCCTCGCCGTTGACGAGGACCGTCGCCACCGTGTCCAGGCCGTCACAGCGCAGCAGGACGCGTTCGTGGTCGAGGAGGTCCGCCCCGACGTCGACCGTCCGGCGGTACTCCCAGTCGGACTCGCCGACCCACTGGACGTCGAGTTCGTTGTCCCCGTAGAACGGGTCGGGGATCTCGCCCGCGTCGCGCAGGTCGGTGTAGACGCCGCCGGGGACCGCGCCGTCGAGCCACCGGTCGTCGCCGACCCGGCGGAACGCCCAGACGCCGTTCAATGATTTACTACGCACGTTGTTGGCGTGGTTCTCGCGGAGGTAAAACGATATCGGGGCGTGCTTCTGGCCCGCCTCGCCGACTCACTCCAGCAACAGCAGCGTCGGGTCCGAGAGGTACTCCTTGACGGTGTTGACGAACCGCGCGGCGTCGGCGCCGTCGACGACGCGGTGGTCGATGGCCAGCGAGAGCGGGAGGGTCTGTTTCGCGACGACCTCGCCGTCTTCTGCCACTGCTCGCTCTTTCAGCGCGCCGATGCCGAGAATGGCAGTCTGGGGTGCGTTGATGATGGGGTCGGCGAACTCGCCGCCGATGGCGCCGAAGTTGGTGACGGTGAAGGTGCCGTCCTGCATCTCCGCGCGCTCGATGGAGCGGTCGCGGGCCCGCTCGACGAGGTCGTTCACCTCCGCGGCGACCTCCAGGATGCGCTTGTCGTCGACGTCGCGGACGACGGGGACCATCAGGCCCGCGTCCGTCGCCGTCGCGACACCGATATCGTAGTACTCCTTGTACACGATCTCCTCGGCCTCCTCGTCGAGTTCGGTGTTGAGGATCGGGTGCTCCCGAAGCGCCGCGGCGACGGACTTCAGCACGAACGGGAGGTAGGTCAGCTTCACGCCGCGTTCCTCCGCCAGCGGCTTGAGTCGCTCGCGGGCCTCGACCAGTGCGCTCACCTCGGCCATGTCGTGGTGGGTCGCGTGGGGAATCTCGCGGCGCGAGCGCTGCATCTGCTCGCCGATTGTTCGGCGGACGCCGCGGTAGGGCTCCCGGCGGGTGGGTCGGGGGGCGTCGACGACCTTCTCCGCCGGCTCGTCGGTCGGCTGCGGCGGCGTTTCCGGCGCGCGTTCCGTCTGGCTCTGCGTCGCACTCTCCCCGTCGACCGCCTGCCGTCGCTGCTCGCGCGCCGCGTCGCTCACGCTCGCGTCGCCGGCGGTCTCGTCCGGCGTCTCCGCTCCTTCCGCCGGACGGCCGGCCAGGGCAGCGTGGCGGCGCTCGGCGTAGGACCGTACCGCCTCCTCGGTGACGTACGCCTCGCCGTCGCGCGTCTCGTCCGTGGGAACCGAATCGACGTCGACGCCGAGTTCCCGGGCCACCTTGCGGGTCGCCGGCGTCGCGAGGGTCTGGTCCCGTGCGGCGTCGCCGTCGCTGGCGCCGACCTTCTTCACGGCGGACCTGACGGCCGGATCTTCGGTCTGGTCGCCACCGGCAGCCTCGGCGTCCGCGTCGTCGGACTCGTCACTGCCAACTCTGCGTACGGCCGACTTGAGCTGGCTGTCCTCCTCCGCGTCTTCGTCGGTCTCGCCGCCATCGTCCTCGCCGACGCGACTGACGGCGGACTTGAGCTGTGTCCCGTCGTCCTCACTCTCGTCAGCCTCGTCCTCTTGTTCGTCGGGCGCTTCCTGCTCGCCCGCTTCTGCGGCCGCGCGGACGTCAACTTCCGAGACGCGCCCGCTCGGCCCGCTGCCGGCGACGGTGGTGATATCGACGCCGAGTTCCCGGGCGAGTCGGCGGACGTTCGGCGGTGCGAACACGCGCCCGCCCTTCGCGCTCTGGACCGCGTCGCCGGTCACCTCGGTCTCGGCGGTGGCCGTCTCCCCACCGCTCTCGCCGCTCGCCGTCGATTCGGTGGTCTCGCTCTCGTCGGCTTCGGTGGCCTGGGCGTCGGCTGCCTCGCCGTCGGTCGCTTCGGCGTCGCCGTCCTCGCCGATGGTGACGATTACCTCGCCGACCTCGACGACGTCGCCCTCGTCGTAGCGCAGTTCCTCGACGACCCCGTCGACCGGGGAGGGGACGTCGACGGCGGCCTTGTCGGTCTCCACCTCCGCGAGTACGTCGTCCTCGGCCACGGCGTCGCCCGGCGTGACGTGCCAGGCCAGAATCTCTCCCTCGGCGACGCCCTCGCCGAGGTCCGGCAGCTTGAACTCGAACATGCCGTGAACCTCGGTGCCCCGCCGGATAAAAACTGCTAGCTACGGCTGCGGGGTGATTCTGATTGGTGGGAAATGCTGTTAGTGGCTGGTGGGCGAGTGCTGATGGAAACGACTCTCTAGGTGTCGGCGACGATGCCACAAAAACGTCGAAAGCCCTCGGCCCGCTCTCCGGAGTCGATGCCTGGGCCAACAACATCCCGAAAGCCCTCGGCGCGTTCGACTCGCGCGGACCACGCTGCGCGCTTCACTCCGTTCCAGTGCTTGCGGGTCCGTGCTTCGTCGACCACGCCTCGCCCTTTCAGTCCACCAGGCACCGCGTTGCTCGCGCGGCCTCCGGCACGCGCTCGCGGATGACTCCACCACTCCTCCCCGGTCGCGCCTGGCGGCGCGACACGCGTCCTGACCGCTCAGCAACCGTCTGGCCGGGAGCGCGTGCCCGAACGAACGTGAGGGCTGCGCGACCAGGGGGAGGGCAGGGTTGCGGGGCTGTGCTGACCTGGAGGATTGAAAGGGCGAGGTGCGCTGGCCGAAGCACGGCGACGCAAGCACCGGAGCGAAGTGAGGAGCGTAGCGAGCCGCGCGAGGTGAGCGCACCGAGGGCTTTCCCTTGTTTGCGGTATCGACAGCAGCTCCGAAAAGTTGGCCGAGGGCTTTCAGAGTGTTTTCGTTCCAATTCCCGCAATCGAACACCCCTTTCCGCAAAACCGACGACTCGAAACAACCGACTCAAAACTCCACGGCGTCCAGGATCCCGTCGGCGATGCGGGCGGGCTCTGGTAAATAGAAGTCCTCCAGCGCGTACAGCGGGAACGGCGTGTCGAAGCCGGTGACTCGACCGATGGGCGCCTCCTGGTAGAGCAGCGCCTCCTCCTGGATGGTCGCGATAATCTCACCAGCTAATCCACCCGTCTTGGGCGCCTCGTGGACGACGACGGCGCGGCCGGTCTTCCGGAACGACTCCACGATCGTCTCCGTGTCCATCGGCTTGAGCGTCCGGAGGTCGACGACCTCGCAGTCGATGCCGTCCTCGGCGAGGTCTTCGGCGGCCTCGATGGTCGGTCGGCACATCGCGCCCCAGGTGAACACCGAGACGTCCGACCCCTCGCGGCGGACGTTCGCCTCGCCGAGCGGGACGGTGAAGTCATCGTCGGGGACTGTGTCGCGGAAGGCCCGGTAGATGAGTTTTGGCTCCATGAAGATCACCGGGTCCGGATCCCGTATCGACGCGGCGAGCAGGCCCTTCGCGTCGCTGGGCGTCGAGGGTATCACGACCTTCAGCCCGGGTTCGTGGGCGTAGAAGGCCTCCTTCGATTCGGAGTGGTGTTCGGGGGCGCGGATGCCGCCGCCGTAGGGCATCCGGAGCGTCATCGAACAGGAGAACCGGCCTCTGCTCCGCGAGCGCAGTCGAGCGGCGTGGCTCACGATCTGGTCAAACGCGGGGTAGGCGAAGCCGGAGAACTGTATCTCCGGGACGGGCTTCAGGCCGTAGGCGGCCATGCCGACGGCGGCGCCGACGATGCCCGACTCCGCGAGGGGGGTGTCGATCACCCGGTCGGGGCCGAACTCGTCGTAGAGGCCCTGGGTCGCCCGGAAGACGCCGCCGTTCTCGCCGACGTCCTCGCCGATGACGACGACGTCGTCGTCGCGTTCGAGTTCGCCGTAGAGGCCGTCGCGCACGGCCTGGACGAGCGTCAGGTTCTGGGTGGCGGACTGTTGCGTGCTCATGTTACCCCTCCAGAAGCGTCTCGTCGCCGTGGCGCTCGCGCAACCCCTGGAGGTAGTCCAGCTGTTCGGCCAGACGCTGGGGCATCTCCGCGTAGACAGCGGCGAACATCTCCTCGGGCGTGGGGCGGGCGTGGGACTCCGCGGCGTCGATGGCGTCGGCTACCTCGTCGGCGACCGACTCCTCGATGGCCGCGACATCGTCGTCGTCGATCAGCCCGCGGTCGCGCAGGAACCCCTCCAGGCGCGGGATGGGGTCTTTTCGCCGCCACTCCTCGACCTCGTCCTCGTCGCGGTAGACGCTCGGGTCGTCGGCGGTGGTGTGGGCGCCGAAGCGGTACTGGACGGCCTCGATCAGGGTGGGTCGGCGCTCGCCCTCGTCGGGGTCGCGGGCTTTGTCGACGGCCTCCTTCGTCACCTGATAGACGGCGAGCGGGTCCATCCCGTCGACCTGGACGCCCTCGAAGCCGTAGGCCGCGGCCTTCTGGGCCAGCGTCGCGCTCGCGGTCTGGCGTTCCCGGGGCACCGAGATGGCCCACTGGTTGTTGTTACAGAGGAAGACGGCGGGGACGTCGAAGACGCCCGCGAAGTTCAGCCCCTCGTGGAAGTCGCCCTCCGAGGTGGCGCCGTCGCCGAAGTACGCCGCGACCACCGCGTCGTCCCCCTGCAATTTGGCGGCCCAGGCCCACCCCGTCGCGTGGGGGATCTGGGTCGCTATCGGGACCGAGAGCGTGAACGCGGCGACGCCCTGGGGCGGGTCGTTGCCGGCCTCGTTGCCCATCCAGTACAGCAGGACCTGGTCCAGCGGCCAGCCGTGGACGTGGAGGGCGGCGTGTTCGCGATAGCTCGGAAAGAGCCAGTCCTCCTTTTCGAGCGCCATCGCACTCCCGACCTGGGCGCCCTCCTGGCCGGCCATCGGCGGATAGGTGCCCATTCGACCCTGGCGCTGGAGGCTCACCGCCCGCTGGTCGAAGTGCCGCGCCAGCTTGAGTTCGCGATACATCGCCACGAACTCGTCGTCGGAGAGGTCGGGGACGGACGCGCCCTCGCGGACCGACCCGTCCTCGGCGAGGACCTGTACCTGGTCGGTCGGGTCGCGCTGGAGGATACTCACGGCGAAGAACACCTGGCATGGTGTGACATGGGTGTGGTATTGTCTCCCGCGACGTTTAGGGTTTTCGCGGGTACAGGTGCTATACTCCCGAATCCCTGCGCAGATTCGATCAAAAGTGGACGTATTTTCGCGTCGAGAGTTGACGAACGAACAGTCGCGCTCGTCGGCCTCGTGGACTGCACTGGCACCCGAGCAGTCCCGCTCGCGCTCAGTCGTCTGCCTCTACGGTACGGTCAGCGGGTCGCGCGTCCGCCCGCGTGAGATAAAGCGAGTACGCGATACAGAGCAGCCCAGAGAGCTGGATCAATCGCACCACCAGCCGGAAATATCCCTGGTAGACGAGGGGGAACGCCCCGACCTGCAACAGCGCGTTGCCCGCGAAGGCCGTCGCGTAGGTGACGCCGAACAGCAGCACCATCCCGATGGAGAGGTAGCGCATCGGGGCGCTATCGTGGCGGCGGAGCCCACGGTAGGCCTGGTAGCCGATGTAGAGACCGACCAGGGCAGTGGCCGCGGCGGCGGCCGTCGTCGCGAGTTCGACCGTCGTGAACGCGTCGAAGGGCGCCATCTCAGAACCCCTCCCACAGCCTGGTCAGCCGGTCGGCGACGTCGTCGCCGCGCCTGTCGAGGTCGAACTGAAGTTCGCCGTCCCGGAGCCGGATCGACACCTCGTCGAGGACGGCGACGTAGACGGTGTCGTGGTGGCCGTCGGCCCGCGGGCGGGTCCGCTCGTCGACGAGGCCGGCGTCGGTCAGACGCTCGACGCGCCGGTAGACGGTCGCCTGCGAGACGTCGCAGCGCTCGCTCAGTTCCTTCGCGCTCAGCGCGTCGACGCTCGTGGCCGTGAGGATCTGCCGGACGTGCTCGTCGTCGAGGAGTTCGACGACGGCCGCGAGCGTCGGGTCGTCGGGCACGCCCGGCGGGTCGCTTGCTGGTGGCATAAGTGTCGGTATGGGGTCGGAGCGGTGGGCGGACGGCGAACGGAACGGTTCCGTGGCCGCCAGACGGACGGACCGGTGAGGCGTGGCGGCGCGTGGTGCTGTGCTCATGGCAGGTCGTAGACGAACAGCGTGGTCGAGGCGTGTCCGTTCGGTTTCCGGTAGACGAGCCGGACGAGGGCGTCCGGTTCGGCGTCGGCGGTGGAGACCGTGATCGATTCGCCCGGTTCCAGGCGGGCGCCGACGTCCGCGGTTACCGCGACCGGTTCGTCAGTCTGGTGCCCGGTCCCTTCGACCCACAGCCGGTCGGTCCGGACCGGGTCGCCCGCCGCGTGGTGGACGGTCAGCCTGTCGGCGTCGGCGTCGAACGACGCCCGCCAGGTGACGTGGGGGGTCACGAGGTCGCGGTCCGTCAGGACCCGTTCGACCACGTCCCGGGAGAGGTACATCTCGACGGTGGCGACCCGACCGTCGACCGTGACGTCGACGGCGCTGACCTCGGTCGCACTCGGCCGCCCTGCCCGGCGCCTCGAATCGAGCGACTCCTTCACCGCGCCCGCCGTCAGGTCGTACTCCGGCGGGAAGACCCACGTCTGGACGTAGTACGCGCCGTCCGCGTCGTGGTCGAACGAACTCGCCCACCCGACGGTGTCCGTCCGGAGGTCGTCGTCGCCGGAACTGGCACCGACGCCGCCCGGCCAGAGCCACGCCCACCGGCGCATGCCGGTGCCGTCGACGAGCGCGGCCAGATCCGCGTCGCGCTCGTGGTACCGCGGGACGTCGCCGCGGCCCGCGTCGACGACCGCCCGGACAGTCTCGCGAGCGGCGGGGCCGTTGCCGAACACCGCGGCCTCCGTGCTCACGGCGACGACCCGCTCCGTGTCGGGACGCGCGTAGACGTCGTACTCGCCGTCGGTGCCCACCGGTTCGTAGGGCGTGTCGGCGACGACGTCGCGGACGGTCGCTTCGTCGACGGGCCCGCGGAGCACCGTCGCGTCGCCGAACGTGAGCGCGACGTCGACGTCGTCGACGTGGACGCCGACGTAGTCGGTCCGGAACGCGACGAGGGACCGGCCGATGCTGGTTCTGGCCCACGCCGGAGCGTCGGCCGACGGCGGGACGTGGACCCACGGCTCGACGCCGTCGGCGTCGCCGTTTTCCTCGGGAAGGACCGACGGCGCGGGGAGCCAGTCGCGGTAGGTCGGCGCGTCCGGGACGGGGGCGTCCACGGCGCCGTATCGAACCTGCGCGCCCAGCGGCGGCAAGCCGGAACAGCCGGCACTCAGGGTCGAGAGCCCGGTAGCGATGGCCGCACCGCTTCGCCGGAGGAACCCGCGTCGCGACGCGTTCTCGAACGATTCTGGCATCTACGCAGCGATTACGTGGCGGGTGGCTTAAAGGGAGGAGCCGACCCGCTCCGGGTTGCAGACCGACAAAACGATTAAATAGCTGATCGCGTTCGGCGTCGACTCCCGCCGGGGTCCTCAGTCGGCCGTCCGCGCCCGCTCGCGAGCGACTTCCGGGTCCTCGCCGTCGCGCACCACCGCTTCCACGAACAGTTCCCCAGCTTTGTACGACGACCGGACCATCGGGCCAGAGGCGCAGTAGGCGAAGTCGAACTCCTCCTCGGCCACCCGTTGCCAGGTGTCGAAGGCGTCGGGGTGGACGTATTCGCCGCCGATCAGCGCTCCTAACGAGCCGGTTCGGCTTCTCTAGTTCGATAGAGCGCCGGCTCTACCTAGTCCTCCCACTTCTCGGGATTTTCGAGTTCGATCTCGTGATACGCCTCGGGCATGTGCTTCTCTGCCCACGCTTCTCCCGTTCCAGTGACGAAGTGGATGACTACGAGAAAGCCCCCGACGAGGACGAGGCAAACAAACATTCCGAGAACGAGGAGCGAGATCGCGTCGACGACGAATATCGGATGTATCGCTGACTTGGTGGACGAATACAGAGTGTCCGGTACACTTCCGGATACCGCCAATGAAGTCACCAACGGACCGAATACGAGTGCCAACACTGGGTAGATTATCGTATTCAGGAAGGGGCCCCCTTTGCCGACCATGAAGGCGAGGCTGAACCAGACCCAGCAGGCGACGGAGGCGACTCGAATCGCTTCTTGACGGGCGACGATCGCTGCTGGACTTTCCGCGGCGGCGAAGTGGAGATCTCCCGCGACACCGTCCAGCCAGTACGCGTAAACGCCGAACCAAACGGCGAATCCCCCGAGAGCGACCAAGAGGTGAGTGACGCGTGACTGGTTTTTGAACCGCCACCAGATCGCGTCGTCAGGTGCGTTGCTTTTGGGGGGGTGTAGGGGCATATTATCTAGAGGGGTTCTTCTAACAGCCCAACCAATGTACGCTGCTACTTCTTCCCCGGCTACATAATCCTGTGGGGCACTCGTCTGAACGCTGATCCGGACCCTATCGTGATTCTCGGTCGGCTAAACGACAGAATGGAACCTCATACACTTCGCGCACGCTCGCGCGCCTGATCGACACCTTCACCGTCGCGCACCACCGCTTCCACGAACAGTTCCCCAGCTTTGTACGACGACCGGACCATCGGGCCAGAGGCGCAGTAGGCGAAGTCGAACTCCTCCTCGGCCACCCGTTGCCAGGTGTCGAAGGCGTCGGGGTGGACGTACTCGGTCACGTCGAGGTGCGAGCGCGAGGGCTGGAGGTACTGGCCGAAAGTGACTACGTCGACGCCCACCTCCCGGAGGTCAGACATGGTCTGGTACACCTCGTGGGCGTACTCGCCGACGCCGAGCATCAGACTGGTCTTGGTGAAGACGTCCGATTCCCGCTCGGCCTGCCGGAGTACCGACAGTGACTGCTCGTAGCCCGCCCGCCGGTCCCGGACCGGCCACTGGAGGCGCTCGACGGTCTCGACGTTGTGTGCGAACACGTCGGGTTCGGCGTCCAGAATCTCCCGGACGAGTCGCTCCTCGCCCTGGAAGTCCGGGACGAGACACTCGACGAGGATTGACGGGTCGCGCTCCTTGATCGCCCGGATGGTGTCGGCGAAGTGGCCCGCGCCCTGGTCGGCCAGGTCGTCCCGGTCGACCGACGTGAGGACGACGTAGTCCAGGCCGATGTCGGCGACGGCGTCGGCGACGTTCTCGGGTTCGTCTGGATCGAGGGGCTCCATCCCGCCCGTCTCGACGTCGCAGAAGTTACACCCCCGCGAGCACCGGTCGCCCATCAGCATGAACGTGGCCGTCCCCGGCCCGTCGCGCCCGCTCCAGCACTCGCCCATGTTGGGGCAGTTGGCCTCCTCGCACACCGTGTGGAGGTCCCGGTCACGGAGCGACTGCTTGATCTCCGTGAACCGCTCGCCCGACGGCGGCCGCATCTTCAGCCAGTCGGGCTTGCGCGTCTGACTCATTGGATCTTGGTTTGATCCGGGCGATGAAAAGGATGCGGTCCTCTGATCTGAATGGGTTTGTTGATGGGGTGGATTGTGGTGTGGAGTTACCGCTACCAACTCGAAAGCCCTCGGCCCGCTCTTCGGAGACACTGACGATACCGCAAACAAAGGAAAGCCCTCGACCCGCTCGACTCGTGCGAACCCGCTGCGCGCGCTCGTTCCTCGCGTGCTTACGGGTTCGGACTTCGTCGACCGGACCTCGCCCTTTCATTCCTCCAGGGACCGCACCGCAGCCCTGCCCTTCCCCTGGTCGCGCGATGAAACGCGCTCCCGGCCGGGCGGTTGCGGAAGGAAGCGTGACCCGCCGCGGACGCGGCGGGTTCGGGGAGGGGTGGCGGTTCAATCGCGAGCGCCTCTGTGGCGCGAGCGATACGGGACCTGGTGGACTGAAAGGGCGAGGTGCGCTGGCCGAAGCACGGCGACGCAAGCACCGGAGCGAAGCGAGGAGCGCAGCGAGCCGCGCGAGGCGAGCGCGCCGAGGGCTTTCGGCGTGTTGTTGGCCCAGGTATCGACTCCAGGGAGCGCGCCGAGGGCTTTCGACGTCCTGTTTTCCACTGTTGTATCACGACGGACTCCGTCTCTACGAACCCCAGGAAGCGCCTTTGCTCGCGGGAATCGGGTCGGCCTGGGGGTCGCGCATCGTGGGCTGGGGGCCGGGCTCAGGTTGCTCCCGATAGTCGCCACCGGGGAACTCGCCGTCGTCGACGTCGCGCTGCTGGGCGTTTAGCACCTCGCTCACCCGCTCGGAACCCTCGCTCGCGTCCCGCTGAATCCCGGGCGGCCTGCTGTCGTCGAACTGATTCCCTGAAAACTCGTTCCCCGCACCCGCAGGCGTGCCGAGCGCCAGGTCGGCCCGGCCCGAGTCGAGGACGACGTTGCCGCGGACGGTGTTCCCCGACGGCGGGACGACGTTGTGGTGGGCGACGATGCCGTAGTTCGTGTGGTTGTCGACCAGGTTGTCCGCGACAAGGTTGTCCGAGGCGCCCCAGAGGGCGATACCGGTGCCGAAGGTGGGGAAGGTGTGGGCGACGCTGGGGGCGTCGCGGTTGTCGTTGCCGTAGACGACGTTGTCGACGATGCGGCTGGCGCGCTGGGGCGGGTCGGTCCGGTCGAGCGTGTTCGGGGCGATGCCGGTCATGTTGAACCGGAAGACGGAGTCACGAATCGTCAGGTCGGCGCCGGTGCTCGTCCCGGAGTAGCCCATGCCGTTGTGCTCGGCGACGACGTCCGAGACGACGGCCTCGTAGGGGTGGTGGCGCCCGAGGTAGAAGCCGGCGTCGGGATGGCCGGAGGCGTAGCTGTACTCGAAGCGGCCGTCGCGGGAGTCGTAGGCGTAGATGCCGTAGTAGCCGTCGTTGTAGGCGGTGAGGTAACTACCGCGGAAGCCGACGACGCCGGACCAGTAGACGGCGTTGCGCCGGTAGCGCCTGACGGTGAGGTTCTCGACGGCGACGCGGTCGGCCTCGATCTCGACGCCGTTCTGGCGCTGGAATCCGCCGTCGAGGACCACCCCGTTGCGGTCGCGCCCCCGCAACGTTATCCGGGGTGTCGTCACGGCGACGGTCTCGTCGTAGGTGCCCAGCGCCACCAGCACCAGGTCCCCCGGCGCGGCCGCGTCGACGCCGGCCTGGACCGTCGGCCGGTCCTGGGGAACCCTGATCGTGTCGTACCCGCCGTCGCCGGCCCGGGCGAAGACGCCGACTCCTGCCAGCCCCATCGTGCCGAGGAAGGTACGCCGATCCATCGGTGGATCTACACGCCCGACGCGTTTCGTTATAGCGGTGTTACGACGTCGGGCTGTTGCGACGACCACGCGCCACGAACTCGCCACACAGTGACGGACGAGCGTCCCTGTCCCGATACGATCGGCTTATCGAGGGGCGACCTGCCTCGGGTCGCCGCGTCACTCGTGGTCGCCGCCGAGCGGTTCCCGGGTCTCACACTCGGGACATTTGAACCAGTATGAGTCCGGATCCATGCCCTTCTCGAAGGTGGTTCCGCACTCGACGCACTCGTAGTTCGACTGGTCGGATTCGAGGCCGACGGCCGATTTGACGGTCTGTATCACGGACATCGTATCCGCCGGAAATAGTCGACTGAGGTCCTAAAAAGCCGCGCGCGGCTTCAGTCCGCAAAGTCGGGCGCGCTCCTCGCACGGGAAGCGCGCGGGGACGGGTTCCCGCCACGCCGCCTGACGGGCGTTCCGTCCGTATCTGCTCGCGAGCGGGACGAGGGCCGCGTTTTCACGCCGTGAAGCTCCCGGTCCCGCTGGTCAGCCGCCGTCGTCACCGTCGACGACGTCCTGACGGAGTTCGACGTGGACGTCGAAGCCGCCGTCGTCGACCACGTAGCAGAGCCGCTCCAGGTTCGTCTCGTACACCTGGTAGTGGTTCCCCTCGTCGTCGATCGTCGTCCCCCGCTCGACGAGGTCGTACGCTTCGCAGGCGTCGAGACGGCGGTAGACCGTCGGCTGTGAGACGTCGAGCCGATCGGCGAGTTCGCCCGCCGACGTCGGCTCGCGGTCGGCGAGCGCGAGGATCTGCCGGACCTCTTCGCTCCCGAGGACGTCGAACAGCGTCTCCGGGTCCCAGTCGTTGGTCACGTGGACGTGTGCGGACGCGCGTGACAATAAACGTCAGGCCGACCCCACCCGGCCAGACCCCGGAGTCGTTTACTCCGGGAAGACGTTGCCGCCGCTCTCGATCGGCCGTCAGCTCCTCGCCCACTCGCTCTGGGTCGTGTCGTCGTAGCGGTAGAACGTGTGTGCCACCGCGAGCGCCGCGTTGGTGAGGATGACGTTCGTGTCGCCCCGGAACGCGACGAGCGCCACGTCGTCCCCTCGCTCGGCGGACTTCGATTATTCGACAGGTGCCGATACAAATATTTAACACGCGGCAGAGTCGCAAGTAGTACCGATGTTCGACGTCTCGCGCGAGGAGATCGTCGGCGGGTCGCTCCGACGGGTCCTCCTGGTGCTGGCCGGCCCGCTCGTGGTGCAGAACTTCGCGCTCGTGGCGATGGAGGTCGTCGACCTGTTCTGGGTCGGTCGCCTCGGCGGGACGGCCGTGGCCGCGGTCGGGCTCGCCGCCGTCGTCGTGGGCCTGTTGCTGGTGCCGTTCGTGATGGTATTCACCGGGACGCAGGTCGTCACGTCCCAGCGCGTCGGCGCCGACGACCTGGCCGCCGCGCGCAGGGTTCCGTTCACGGGGGCCACGGTCGCGCTCGTCCTTGCCGTCGCCATCGCCGCCGTCGTCATGTTCGGCGCCAACGACGTCGTCGGCCTGCTGACGGGCGACCCGGCCGTCGCGGCCGGCGCGACGAGCTACCTGACCGCCTACGCGTTCGCGCTGTTCACCATCGCCGTGAGCGACACCGTCGAGGGCGGCTTCACCGGCTGGGGCGACACCAGGGCCGCGCTGTACGTCAACCTCGTCGCCATCGCCGTCAACGTCGTGCTGGACCCGCTGCTCATCCTCGGCGTGGGTCCGTTCCCGCGCCTGGAACTGTTCGGCGCGGCGCTGGCGACGGGGATCGGCTACGGTGTCGGCGCCGTCTTCGCCGTCGCGCTGGCGGTCCGGGGCCGGAACGGCCTTCGGCTGACGCCTGGGGCACTCCGTCCGGATCTGTCGGCCGCACGCGCGATTCTGGAGGTTGGCGCGCCCATCGCCGGCCAGAACGCCGGTCGGCAGGTCGCCCGTCTGGTCGTCGTCGCCGTCGTCTCCGCCGCGGGCGGGGCCGCCGGTCTGGCGGCGTACCACATCGGCTCCCGCGTGGCGACCGTCGCGTTCGTCCCGGCACAGGGACTCGCACAGGCGGCGACCAGCGTCGTCGGGCAGAACCTCGGCGCCGACCGGCCGTTCCGGGCGCGCCGGGCCACCTGGCTCGGCGTCGGCTTCGCCGCCGCCGCGCTCCTCGTCGTCGGGGCCGGCCAGTGGTTCTTCCCCGCCGAGATAGCGCGCGTCTTCGTCCCCGACCTCGCGGGGACGGACCTGGCGCTCGCCGTCGCGTACCTCCAGATACTCGCCTACGGCTACTGGGCGCTGGGGGCGATGTACGCCGTCGAGGCCGGCTTCAACGGCGCCGGCAACACGACGGTCAGCATGGTTTCGACGCTGGTGCAGTACTGGGCGGTCCGCGTCCCCATCGCCGCCGGCGGGGTCTACTTGCTGTCCGCCGACGTCCGCGTCGTCTTCTGGGCCGTGACCATCTCCAACGTCGCCGCGGCGCTGTGGCTGACGGGCTACTTTGCCTACTCGACCCGGCGCGGGATGCTCGAACGCGCCGCGGGCGAGGGAGCCGCCGCGGCGGATTAACGCCGGGTCGCGGGGCGCGCTCCCTCCCCACTCCGCTGCCCGGCCGTTCACTTTCACCCCGGCATAGTAACGCCTTTCACCGACCGGGTCTCTCGGTCTGACGTGGCTGGTCGCGCCGACACGGAGACGACCGTCGCGGTGGCGGACGTCCTCCCAGAGTACGCCGACGCATTTCCCTTCGACCGCTTCAACGAGATGCAGACGGAGGCGCTCCCCGCGTTCACCGACTCCGCGGAGAACGTGGTGGTGAGCGCGCCGACCGCCAGCGGCAAGACCGCACTGGCCGAGATCGCGATCTGCGAGACGCTGGAGCAGGACGGTACCGCCCTGTTCCTCGCCCCGCTGCGCGCGCTCACCAACGAGAAGGAGAGCGAGTGGGAGCGCTTCGAGGAACTGGGCTACTCCGTCTACGTCGTCACCGGCGAACGCGACCTCAACCCCCGACGCGCCGAACGGGCCGACGTCCTCGTGATGACGCCCGAGAAGGCCGACTCCGCGACCCGCAAGCACGACTCCCGGCGCTACGGCTTCATCACCGACGTCGACTGCTGTATCATCGACGAGGTCCACCTGCTCGACTCCGACCGCAGAGGGTCGGTCCTCGAGGTGACTATCTCTCGGATGCGTCGCCTCTGTGACCCGCGCGTGGTCGCCCTCTCGGCGACGATGCGCAACGTCGACGACGTGGCCGCGTGGCTCGACGCCACGCCCGAGACCACCTTCGAGTTCGGCGACGACTACCGGCCGGTGCCGCTTAACGCCGACGTCAAGACCTACTCCCACGGCGAGAACGCCTTCGCCGACAAGTACCGCCGCCTCTACCGCGCGCTCGACCTGGCCGAACCCCACATCCGCGAGGAGGGCCAGGCCCTCGTCTTCGTCTCCTCACGCCAGGACACCGTCCAGGCGGCGAAGAAGGCCCGCGACGAGATCGTCGAGCGGGACGTCCCGATGGGCGCCCGCGGCGAGTACGATTTCCATACCGACGCCAGCGATTTGAACAACGACACGCTGCGCCAGTCCGTGCTCGACGGGGTGGGCTTTCATCACGCCGGGCTCTCTCGTGAGGACAAGAACCGCGTCGAGCAGTGGTTCAAAGAGGGGAAGATCCAGCTCCTCTTCTCGACGTCGACGCTCGCCTGGGGCGTGAACCTCCCCGCCCGCTGCGTCGTCATCCGCGACACCAAACTCCACGACCCCCTGGAGGGCGAGGTGGACATGAGCCCCCTCGACGTCCTCCAGATGCTCGGCCGGGCCGGCCGGCCGGGCTACGACGACATGGGGTACGCCTGGATCGTCTGCGACCGCTCGGACGCGGACAAGTACCGCGACCTCCTCCGGGACGGGAAGGACATCGAGTCCCGCCTCGCCGAGGACATGGACTCCCATCTCAACGCCGAGATCGCACTGGGCACCCTGCAGGACGTCGAGGACGTGATGGACTGGCTCGAGACCACGTTCTACTACCAGCGCGCCCAGAGCGCGCCCCACGAGTACGTCGCCGGGAGCGACCTGCGCGAGCGCGTCAGCGAGACGCTGCGCTCGCTCGTCGACGACGGCTTCGTCGAGATGGACGACCTCTCGGTGGAGGGCACCGCCCTCGGACGCCTCGCCTCGAAGTTCTACCTCCGCCTGGAGACCGCCCGCGGCTTCGCCGACACGGCCGAGCGGGCCGACGACGGCGTCGACCTGGTGGAAGACGACGTGCTCCGGGCGGTGGCCGCCGCCGCCGAGTTCGATAGCGTCAGCGCCCGGTCCGACGAGGAGGACGCCGTCGCCGCGGTGCTCGGCTCCCGCGCCGACGACCTGGACCCGGGCCCGCGCAAGGTGCTCGCCATCCTCCACTCCTCGATGTCGGGCACCACGCCCACCGAACTCAAGAGCGACGCCTGGGTGATCAAGCAGAACGCGCTACGCATGCTCGCGGCGTTCCGCTCCTTCCTCGACCGCTTCGCCGGCCCGAAGGCGGCGAACCTCGCCCGCCGCGTCGAGGCCCGCGTCGAGAACGGCATCAGCGAGAGCGCGGTGGGCCTGACCGCCATCAACGGCGTCGGGCCCGGTCGCGCCAGCACGCTCGCCGCCGAGGGGTACCGGACCCCCGCCGACGTCGTCGACGCCGGCGTCTCCGGCCTCGTCTCGGCGGGCCTGGGCGAGGGCGTCGCCGACCGAATCGTCACGAACGCCCGCGAACTCCCCGCTGTCGTCGTCGAGTGGGGCGACCTGCCCGATTCCATCGCCAAAGGCGAACGGGAACTCCACGAGGTGACGGTCAAATCCGTCGCGGGCAGCGCCCGCGCGGGCATCCGCGTCACTATCAACGGCCACGAAATGACGGCCAAGCCGTCCTACCTCGGCGAGGCCACCGTCCCCGTCGCAGTCTTCGGCGCCGACGCCGACGAACTCGACCTCTGCGTCGAGGTGTGCTTCCCCGAACTGCCGCTCCCGCTGGTCGAAGAACACCGGACCGTCCGCGTGGAGTAACCGGGATTTTACCGAGGGAAACTCATTCGAAATTTTCACGACCCATTCACGTGTAGCGTCGCCCGTGCCACCCTCTCGTCGTTCGTCGCTCGTCGCAGGTTCTATCGTCGGCCTCATCGCGGCCGTGGCAGTGCAGTGGCCCCTCGGGGCGGGGCCGATGCTCACCCTTCCCGTCGGGCTCTTTCTCGGCCTCGGGACGGCCGTCAGCCTGTGGGGGATTCCTCGGGCGAGGTGGCCCGGCGAGGACGAAGGGACTCCGGACGCCAGAGAGTTCAGACAGCTCGTGCTCGCCGGTTCGCTCCCAGCGTTCGCCATCACACCAGTCGGCTTGCTCACCGAGATCGAACTCGGGATGCGAGTCGCACTGATGGGGCTCGTGTTCGGCGCCGGGTTCACCGGGTTCGGCGGATACGCGGCGCTACTGGTCGCCGCGCACTACCGGACCGGTGACGAACTGGCGTTCGTCCCGTCGGACCGGTCGCCGCGGTCGGACTGACCGGCCAAATCGACGATCCGGGGGCGACCGAGACCAGACACTCGCCGAAGCAGCCATCACCGCAGAAAAAGAGCGTCGTCGAACCGGCCGTAGCGACGGTTCAGTCGTCCGCCGCCGTCGGGTCGTCCACTGTGGTCGGGTCGGGTCCGTCGACGTCAGTCGACGCTGATCCAGTCGCGTCCGCGCCGTCGCCGCTGACCTCGAACTCGTCGACCAGTTCCTCGAGGTCGTCGGCGAGGCCCGCGACCGACTGGACGTTCTCCGTGACGCCGGTGAGCGAACTCGTCTGTTCCTCGGAGGCGGCCGAGACGTTGCTGGCCTCGGCGGCCGTCTCCTCGCTGACGGTGCTGACCTCGTCGACCATCGCCACGACCTCCTCGGTAGTGGCGGCCTGGTCGTCGGTGGCGTCGCTGATCTCCTGGACGCCGCCCTCGGCCTCGTCGACGGCCTCGGCGACCTCGTCGAACATGTCGATGGACTCCTCGATGGTCGCGGCCCCGCTCTGGACGCGGTCGCGCATGCCCTGGATGTCGTCGACGGTCTCGCCGGTCGAGGACTGGATCTCGGTGATGAGGGTCTCGACCTCCTCCGTCGCCTCCCCGGCCTCCTTCGCCAGGGACTTGATCTCGTCGGCGACGACGGCGAACCCTTCGCCGGCCTCGCCCGCGCGCGCGGCCTCGATTGAGGCGTTGAGCGCGAGCATGTTGGTCTGCTCGGCGATGTCGGTGATCATCCCGACGATCTCGCTGATCTCGTCCATCTCGGCCTGCAGGTCCGCGACCTGGTCGACCGCCTCGTCGGCCTCGTCCTCGATCTCCTTGATCTCCGCCGAGGCCTCGGCGGCCTGGTCGCTCCCTCGCTCTGCGCGGGCCGCCGCCTCCTGTGCAGTGTTGGCGACGTCGACGGAGGAGGAGGCGATCTCCTCGATGGTCGCCGACATGTCGTTCATCTCGCTTGCGACCTCCTGGAGGTTCTCGGACTGCTGGTCGGAGCCGTTGGAGATCTCCTGGACGGACTGGGCGACCTCCTGGCTGGCGGCCTCGATCTCGGTCGCGCTGGCGGCGACCTCGTTGCTCGCGCTGTTCACTTCCCGGGCGATGTCCTGCACGCGGGCGATGCTCTCGTCGACGGCGTCCAGTCCCTCGTCGATGTTCGCCATGACCTCGCCGTACGCGCCGGGGAGGTCGGTGTCGAGGTCCTGGTCCAGCCGGCCGTCCCGCATGTCCGTACTCACGCGCCGGAGCTGGTCGAAGCTGTCCGAGAGCTGCTGGAGGCCGCCGTCGAGTTCGCGCATCACCTCGCCGTAGTCGCCCGGCAGGTCCGTGCGCAGATCCTGGTCGAGGGTCCCCGCACTGACGTTGCTACTGGCGCGGCTGATCTCCTCGAAGCTCGCGCCGAGCTGGCTCATGCCGGCTTCGAGCCCCTCCATGATCTCCCCGAACTTCCCGGGCAGGTCCGTCTCGATGTCGTCGTCCAGCGTCCCCTCGCTCAGGGACTCGCTCACGGCCTCGATCTGGTCGACCTGTCGATTGAGGTTCGTCTGCATGGCCTCGAAGGCGTCGACCATCTCGCCGATCTCGTCGTCGGGCGCGTCGATCGCCGCCGTCTGGTCGAACTCGCCGCGGGACATCGCCGTCGCGCGGTCACGGATCTGCTCGATAGGCCGCGAGATGTACCTGGCCGCGGCGTAGCCGGTCACACCGACCACGAGCGCCGAGACGGCGAACAGCCCCAGGATGAAGTTCCGCGCCGAGTCGGTCGTGCCCTGGAGCACCGCCCCCAGCGCCGCAATCGGTTCGTTCACGTCCTCTTCGGGGACGGTCGCCACGAGCGTGAACTGCTTCATCCCCAGGTCCAGCGGTGCGAATCCGACGTACTGCGTCGCGTTCTCCTCGCCCTCGACCTGCTTCGTGTACGTCGCCATCCCCGACTCGCCTTCCAGCATCCGGCTCTGGGCGATCTCGCCGAGTTCGGCGCCGTACTCGCCCTCCGCGACGTTCGTTCGCTGTTCGACCATCGCTCGCTCGGGATGACTGACCATCCGGCCCTCGCCGTCGAGGACGTAGAGGTAGCCGGTCTCGCCGACCGTCACCCGGTTCGTGGTCTCGGTGACGATCGAGTAGTTGAACTCGGCGGCTACGACGCCCTCGAAGGTGCCGTTGTGGTACACCGGCGTCGCGACGTGCATCTGTTCGTGGCCGTTCTCCGTGCGAATCTCGCCGAAGTGGCTCTCTCCCCGGTCACCGTTTTTCGCCATCACGAACCAGTCCTGGTCGGCGTAGGTCCGCGAGCCGTCGGCCCCCGTGGTGACGTCGCCGCCGGACCGTTCCGCGTGGAGGATCTCCGACCCTTCGGCGTCGACGAACGTAATCTCCTCGTAGGCGGTGCGTTCGTTGTCGCCGACGGTCACCGTCCGCGTCTGGAGGTACCGCTCGAAGGAGTTCTCCATCTCGCTCTCGGCGTCGTCGACGGCGGTCTGCTGGAGTTCGTGGTAGTAGACGCTCGGGGCGACGATCCAGTCGAAGGGCTCGTAGTAGGTGTAGGCGATGAACTTCGTCATCTCCGGGTTCCCCTCCTGGGTCGTGTCCTCCCACTCGTACTCGGCGATGCCCCAGTCCTCGCCGTTCCGGACCGCCTCGTCGGACTGGACGTGGCTCTTGATGTCCTCGAAGACGACCAGCGTCCCGCCGCTGTCCTCCTTGAGGTTGTGTCCCTCGTCGAGACTGTGGTGGACGACGATGTTCGACTCCAGATCGGTGATGTAGGCGTACCCAGTCTCACCGACGTAGCCCGGCTGGAACGCGTCGGCCATGGTCCCGCTGGAGTGGACTCCCGTGCCCGAAGTGCCGCCGATCATCGCCTCGACGTCCCGCTCGACCTGTCGTTGCTCGGACGGCGACAGCTGATTCCACGAACGCCCGTCGTACTCCTTCTCCAGGACCATCTGCGTGGCACTGTCGATGCCGGTGTTCATCTGCAGCGATATGTGTCCCAGCTGGGCCTGACTCGTCTCCTGGACCAGTGCCATCTCTCCGTTCTGGGCGGCGAGGTAGTTCTCCATCGTCGAGGACTCCGACAGCGACCTGACGTCGACCTCGCGCTGGTTGATCTGGTTCTGGATCCCTTCCTGGCGCGCCTCGACGCTGTTGTTCAGCTGGTCCGTCATCTCGCCGCGCAGGTAGTCGCCGCTCTGGGCCTGTGCGTCCTGGTTGAGCTGTCCCATGCTGTTCGCAGAGAGCAGTCCGACGCCGGACAGCGGTACCAGCGATATCGTCAACAACAGAACGATCAACTTGACCTGCAGATTCATACACGTCGTCGTCAATACCGCTATTTAACCGCTTGCGGCGGATTCTTCCTTCCGATAACTGGGGCGGTAATTCAGCCCGATTTGCGGCCGATTCTCTGCGAGGAGTTTACGTACCGACTCGCGCACACGAGCGGACAGGAAACTGGTTCGACACCGACCGTGGGTTCAGACACCACTCGAGCACCACCGTCGCGACAATTAGCCACCACGAACAACTTCTGACCGCTCCCCAACGCCACATCAGAGATACAACGTTAGGATGGCCTATAAACTGTCTACTCTGTTCTGGGGCTGTGAAAAAACTCGAACGATCGCGGGTAAAAGGTGAGTATCGGGTGTATAGTTCCCCGAAACGAAGCGAATTATCGCCAATGGTCGACCTATTATATGGGGTATTCGTGCCAAGGAGTGAGTGAGGAGAGAGCACCAATGTCCATCGCGTCCCCATTCGGCTTCGACCGATCCGCCTCCACCGTCGACGTACAGACCCTCCGAACGATCGCCCTGCGCCCCATCGAGACGGTCGCCTTCTGGGCCGCCGTCCTCATCCCGCTCGTCTACCCCGCGCTGATGTACGGTGGACTCGACGGACAGGAGCTCTTCCTCCTCCTGGGCGCCCTCGCGCTCAACGCGGCCGCGCTGTTCCTCGGTCGCGATTACAATCGCGACCAGGCCTGAACGCGGTCGAACTGGCAGTCCGGAACCTGGTGGCTCCCCGGCCACCGCGGACCACCTCTCCACGGTCCGACCCCTGACGTCCCCGCCCTCCTCCGGGTCGTCCCTCCACGGCCCGGCCCTCCACGCTCCGCCTCTCCACGCCGTTTTCGAACCCCATCCCTCCGAACCTTCAAGTACGAACACGGGACCAGCCCGGGCCATGCACGACGGAATCCGTGTGATGGCCGGCGACTGTACGACCGTCTTCGAGGGACCCCGCGAACGCGAGCAACGCGGCGACGTACTCGTGGTGGTCAAACCCGACAACACCGTCCTGGTCCACGACGTCGACGGGTACCAGCCCGTGGCGTGGCTCACACGGGCCGACAGCGTCGCCATCGAGGACGGCGCCGTCACCGCCCGTGACGGCGACGAACTGCTCCGGGTCGTCACGCACGAGGAACACGGGAGCGCGCGCTATCCCGCCTCCAGCGCGGGCGTCCCGGTCGGCGACTGCCCCGACTGTACCGGCACGCTCGTCCGGTCGAGCGGCGGCGTCACCTGTTCCGGCTGCGATTCCCGGTACGGGCTTCCCTCGGACGCCACCGTCACCGGCAGTCGCTGCGACGACTGTGGCCTCCCGACGCTGCGGGCCGAGCGCGGGCGCGCTTTCGAGGTGTGTCTCGACCGGGACTGCGAGTCCCTCGACGAGCGGGTCAAGGCGGCCTTCGACCGGGAGTGGGACTGCCCGGCCTGTGACGGCGACCTCCGGGTCCTCCGGACGGGCGGCCTGCTGGTCGGCTGTGAGCACTACCCCGACTGCGACACCGGCTTCTCGCTCCCCGCCGGCGTCGTCGTCGGAACGTGCGACTGTGGGCTCCCCGTGTTCGAGACGGCCAGCGGGCGGCGCTGTCTTGACGCGACCTGCGAGGGCGAGACGGTCTCCGCGGCCGACGCCTAAACACAGGGGCTTTGGTCCCGCGGTGGCAGGGTCGAGGTATGAACGCGACGCTCGCGGGGGACGTGGTCCGGGCCGGCAAGCAGGCCCGGGAACGGTTCTACGACGCCCGCGGCTACGGCCGGCCGGTCGACGGCGGCGCCCTGGAACTCGCTCCCGTCGAGGCGGCCCACCTGCTGTACCGGGGCGACCTCGACGACGTCGACGGGATGGACGTCGGGGAGTTCCTCGCCTCCGCCGCCGTCTCCGAGGTGGCCTTCTTCGTCTACAAGGACCTGCGGGACCGGGGATTCTACCTCTCGCGACCGGCGCCGACCGAAGGGAACCGCGAGGCCGACGTGGACGACCGCTCCGTCGACTTCGAGGTGTACCCTCGCGGCAAGGGGCCGTGGGACGACGAGGTGGCCTACCACGTCTGCGTCGTCAGCGAGCGCGAGTCGGTCGCCGCGGAGTCGCTCGGCGACTGCGTCCTCGCCGTCGTCGACGAGGAGAGCGAGATAACCTACCTCGAAACCGGCCGGCCTGAAGTCTCGGGGACGAGCGCGAGCGAGATTCCACCGGTCCAGGGGAGTCTGCTCGCCGACCGGGTGCTGTGCTGGGATCCGCCGGCCGAACTGTACGAACGCGGCTTCTACGGCCAGCGGCTGGACGACCAGGACGGGGGCGACGGCGCGGTCCAGCTCTCCCTGGTCGAGGCAGCGTCGCTCGCCCACGAGGGCGTCCTCTCGGTCGACGGCGGCGCCGACGCGGTCCGCGAGCGCGGCCGGGAGGTCGAGGGCGACCGGTTCGACCGTCGCCTGCGCGTGTACGAACGCCTGCGCGAGGAGGGAATGGTTCCCAAGACCGGCTTCAAGTTCGGCGCCGACTTCCGGACCTACGCCGACGTCGAGTCCGTCGACGACCTGGGTCACTCCGAACTGCTCGTCCGCGTGCTCCCGGCCGACCACGTCTTCGAACCGCGCGACCTGGCGCTGGACGTCCGCCTGGCCCACGGCGTCCGCAAGACGATGGTGTTCGCGCTGGTCGACGACGAGGGCGTCTCGTGGGTCGACGTCGAACGCCTGACGCCGTAGCGGGTGGCAAAACGAACGCTTTTTGCGCGTGTCGGTTCGAATATCGCCTAATTGATGACACGTGACGACTCCGACCGGGACGGTTCCGGTCATAAACCAGTTGCTGACGGTGGGACGGAGGCGGCGGGGGCCGACGACGTCGCCCTGGACCCGTGGGGCTCCTCGACGGTGTCGGACTACCGGAAGCTGTTTGCCGAGTTCGGCATCGAGGAGTTCGACGAGATCCTCGAGGAGGTACCGAACCCGCACTACCTGATGCGCCGCGGCGTCATCTTCGGCCACCGCGACTACCGACCGGTCGCGACGGCGATGCGCGAGGGCGAGGAGTTCGCCGCCCTCTCGGGGTTCATGCCCACCGGCGACCCCCACATCGGCCACAAGCTGGTGTTCGACGAGATCATCTGGCACCAGCAACAGGGCGGGGACGCCTACGCGCTGATCGCCGATCTGGAGGCCCACAGCGCCCGCGGCCTCAGCTGGGACGAGATCGACGAGCACTCGCGCAACTACCTGCTGAGCCTGCTCGCGCTCGGGTTCGACCCCGACGAGGGCGAGCTGTACCGCCAGTCCGACAACCGCGAGGTCCAGGACCTGGCCTTCGAACTCGGCGCCGAGGCGAACTTCTCCGAGATGGGCGCCATCTACGACTTCGACGGCGAGACCGATATCTCCCACATGCAGAGCGTCGTCACGCAGATGGCCGACATCCTCTACCCCCAGCTCGAGGAACCGAAGCCGACAGTCATCCCCGTCGGCCCGGACCAGGACCCCCACATGCGCCTGGCCAGGGATCTCGCTTCGCGGATGCGCTACTTCGGCGTCACGCGCGCCTACGCCGGCTTCGGGCTGGAAGACGAGGAACGGGAGATACTCGACGACCTGTACGCGGACCTCACGGACGAACCCACCGACGCAGGCGACGGCGCTGACCCCCTGCGTTGCGAGGACGCCGCCGAGGCGCTCCGGGACGCCCGCGGTCAGTACGAGACGGCGGGCCGCGACCCCGCAACCGTCGACTCACTCGTCGAGAAACTCGAGAACGCGGGCAAGGAGCCGCTCCGTCCGCGGACGCGGTTCCTCGACCGGAACGCGACCGACGACGCGTTCGAGGCGCTCATCGACGCCGTCGAGGGGGAGAAGCGCGTCTACGACGAGCACGTCGACTCCTTCGAACTTTCCCGCGAGGCGGCCGAGGAACTGGCTCGCGAGGTCGAACTCGACCACGGCGGCTACGGCTTCCTGCCGCCGTCGTCCATCTACCACCGGTTCATGACCGGATTGACCGGCGGGAAGATGTCCTCCTCGATTCCGGCCTCCCACATCAGCCTGCTCGACGACCCCGCGGACGGCTACGACAAGGTCAAGTCCGCGACGACGGGCGGCCGGGCGACGGCCGAGGAACAGCGCGAGAAGGGCGGGAAGGCAGACGAGTGTCCGGTGTACGAACTGTACGCCTACCTGCTGGCGGGCGACGACGACGAGTTCGCCAAGGAGGTGTACGACGAGTGCGTCGGCGGCGAGCGCCTCTGTGGCGGGTGCAAGGAGCAGGCGGCCGAACTGATGGAGCAGTTCCTCGAGGACCACCAGGAGAAGCGCGACGAGTGGGAGGCGAAGATCGACGAACTGGACATCGACCTCGACTCCGACCGCAAACGGCAGTGACCTCGCGACGGTTCCGACTTCCGCTGCCGACAGTCGCTTACTAATCGGCGTTGCCTGGATTCGATGTCGACCGGGTAGCGCCGTCCGGTTTCGACCGGTCCCGTCCGCTCTCGCCGCGGTTGGGCTCGCCCGTGCAGACGACGGTGACGTTTCGCTCCAGTTCGACGCTGCTCCCGCCCGCAGTCGTCGCTGCGAGACGGATCGTGAACCGGTCGCTTCCGGGCGGATTGGCCCCGCAGGTCACGCTGGCCGTGACGGCGACGGACTCCCCGATACCGACCGGCGTCGGCGGCGGCTGGACGCCGTGGCCGGTGAGCCGGGGCGGTGACGGGTGCCCCGCCGAACGCACCGACGCGTCGACGTCCACGATGGCCGCCGGGAACCGGTTGGTGATCGTCAGCAGGGTGACGTCCCGGTGGTTGCCGTTCGGCAGCTCCGGCGCCGCCGACTCCACCGTCAGCAGGGCGCTGTCGTCGGCACCGGAGGCGATCTGGACGGTTCGCTCGCTCGCCGCGGTCGTGAACCCGCCGCTGCTCGTCACCAGGACCAGCGAGACGGCGAGCGCGAGCACCGCGACCGGTCGGCGTCGGGTCATCCGTCTAGCTCGGCGGGCCGCTCGGTCGACCCCAGCCGCATCTCGGTGCGGTTGTAGTACGTGTGGACGACCGAGGCGACGAGGACCGTCGTCGTCGCGAACGCGCCCCAGGCGATGTCCGGGAACGCCGTCAGGGGGACGAGGTCCGCACCCGCGGCCGCCAGTAGTGCGACGTTGAGGACGCTCAGCCCGAGGTAGAACTGGCTCCACGGGACGTCAGCGCCGGTGACGACCTCCATGTACACGTCGAGGTCGTCCGACGCGGGCCCCAGCCGGACCGTTCCCTCGCGGTCGTCGAACTCGACGACCCCCAGGTCGTCCATGCGCGGCAGGTGAACCTGCTGGAGCGAGGTGTACACCCGTTTCCGATCGGCCGAGGAAACCTCGCTGAGGCTCACCTCGTTCTCCCACGCGGCGACGATCTCGGCGAGTTCCCCCAGCTCCGCGCGCTGGTCGCGCTCGTGGAGATAGTAGAGGACGTATCGTCTGCGATGGTTACTCAGCAGGTCGAACCCCTGGTCGTGCGAGACGCCCTCAGACCCGCTCTCGATCCCTATCGAACCCGATGGCTGTACTGATTTACTCATGACCACCCCTCACCAAATTACAGTATAGATCCTGTAAATATAAGTTGGGGGGTTAGTACGAAAAACGCCGCTCGCCGCGGCTGCTGACAGCCGTCGGGCCGGGTCGGACGCTGGAACTGGTCTGCGATGGTGAAAGACTGGACGGAGAGCCACCAGTTCGCTGGTACGACTCCCCCTGCGGTCCGTTCTGGCACGTCCTTCGGCCGCTTCAGGCCGGGTGATATGCCCTGGCGCGCCGGTTCAGACCGACCGATACGATCGGGCCGCTTCGTTCCGGCGGCTCGATACAATGGGGTGTGGGGTCGTCGACGAAAGTGCACACTCACCCGCGAAACGAATCGCGGACGGCCCGCGTCAGTACGGGTCAGGGGGGTGTGGTCGAAATCAGGTGTGAGTACCAATGCAACGACGCAAATTCATGATAGGTGTGGGATCGCTCGCCGCCGGCTCGGCGGCTGCAATGGGGACTGGCGCGTTCACGAGCGTGACGGCCAGTCGGGACGTCGACGTGGAAGTCGCGTCGGACGCCTCCGCGTACCTCCGGCTCGAGGGGGCCGGCGGGCCGAACGCTCCGTACGTCACCGACGACGGGAGTTCCGGCACGCTGGGCATCACCCTCGATCCGAGCAACAGCACCGCGGCCGGCGGTGAAGGCGTGAACCCGGACGCGCTCACGCGCATCGACGACCTGTTCGTTGTCGAGAACCAGGGGACCCAGTCGGTCGACGTCTCCATCGCCAAGTCCGGTGACAACAGCGGTCTGGTCTGCTTCTTCGCCAACGACGCCCAGGGCGCGAGCGATCCGTACGACGAGAGCAACGGATCGACGGCCCGGATCGACGGCTCCGGCAACGACGTGACGCTGAGTCCCGGCGAGAGCGTCTACGTCAGCCTCCAGATCGACACGCGCGGTGAAGGCGTCGGCGACGGCGACGAACTACTCGACACCGTCGTCGTCGAGGCGGTGGCCTGACGGGGTGAACAGAGATGGAACGACGCAAATTCGTGCTGAGTCTCGGCGCGCTCGCCGGTGGTGGCGCAGCGGTCGGGACCGGCGCGTTCAGTTCGGTCGGTGCGAGTCGTGACGTAACCATCGACGTCGCGGGCGACGCGAGCGCGTACCTGGGCATCAAGCCCCACAGTGGGCCCAATGGACAGTACGCCGACACGACGAGTAGCGACGCCCTCGCGCTCGACTTCTCGGGCAGCAACTCGAATATCGGCAACGGAATCGCCGGCGGCGAGGGCGTCAACGCGAACGCGCTGACGACGTTCGCGAACGTCTTCACTGTCGAGAACCAGGGCACCCAGGACATCGACCTGGAGGTGACGCCGCTGGCGTTCATCGAGACGGACGGGGCCCCGTTCCCGACGTCGCTGCTGCTGGTCCTCATCGTCCCGGCGGCGTTCTCGATCACGCTCAGTCCGGGGCAGTCCCAGGACTACCACGTGGTCGCGCTGTCGCTGGAGTCCGACGGCGAACCGGACGTGAGCCTGCAAGACGAGATGCGGATCACCGCGGAGGAGGCCTGACCATGAGTTCCGATTCACCCACGGTCGACGACTACTTCGAGGCATCGGACGAGTACGACCACGACGACAAGTCGGAGATTCCCGCGGAGAAGCTGGCGGAACTCGAGGCGGAGATTTCGGCGCTTCAGTCGGACTGACCTGGCTGGCCGCCGGTCCGGTCCGTCGTGATCTCTCTCCTTTATTTCACCACTACTTATTTAGCATCTTGAACGCAAGGGCGCTGTATGGGTGGTGAACGGGGGTTCGGGGTCGCCGTAGAGGTCGCTGCCGTCGTCCTGCTCGGCGCGATGGTCGCCGGGCAGGCGCTCGGTCAGCCGATACTACTGAGTTACGTCACGACCGGGAGCATGGAGCCGACGCTGGAACCCGGTGACGGGTTCGTCGCCATCCCGGCGGCCGCCGCCGGGCCAGTCGAGACGGGCGACGTGGTGGTGTTCCGCGCCGAACAGTTGCACGGCGGCGGGCTCACGACCCACCGCGTCGTCGAGGAGACCGACCGGGGCTACGTGACGAGGGGTGACGCGAACCCCTTCACCGATCAGGACGGCGACGAGCCGCCGGTGAAGGCCGAACAGGTCGTCGCGGTCGCCTGGCGACCGGGCGGCGACGTGCTCGTCCTGCCGGGACTCGGCACGGCAGTCACCGGGGCGCGCTCGATACTGGACACCGGACAGCGCCACGTCGCCGGACTCCTCGGCACGCGCGCGGTGCTCGGGCCCCAGGGCCTGGCCTACCTCCTCTCCGGGACGACGGTCGGCTACTACCTCGTGAGCGCCTGGCGGGACGACGGTGGCGAGCGCGAGCGCACCCGGACGCGCGAGACGCCGACGGATCCGCGGCTCTACGCCGCCGCCTTCACCGCGCTCGTCGTCGTCGCCGCGACGGCCGCGATGGTCGTCCCCGCCGGGCCCCAGCAGTTCGGCGTCGTCAGCTCCGAGTCCGACTCGCCGGGCCCGCGCGTCATCGAACAGGGGACCAGCGAGTCTGTCGACTACCCGGTCGGCAACGGCGGGTTCGTCCCCGTCGTCGCGTACTTCGACTCGCGGAGCGACCGGGCGAGCGTCGAACCGACGTCGGTGGCCGTCCCCGCGCGCGAGTCCCGGAGCGTCTCGGTGACCCTCACCGCGCCGTCGGAGACGGGCTACTACCGGCACTACGTCGTCGAACACCGGTACCTCGCGGTACTCCCCCGGCCGCTCATCGACGCGCTCTACGGGATCCATCCCTGGCTCCCGATACTCGCGGTGGACGCGCTACTGGCCGGGCCGTTCTACCTGCTGAACAGGCGGCTGCTCGGCACCGGGCGAGTTCGGTCGCGCTCGCGCGGCCGTGACCCGGCGCGAGGCACGTTGCTGGGGTTCGAACGATGACGGGGTCGTACGACGATGCGACGGCGCCGCGCCTGGACGCCACGGAGCGCCGACTCCGGCAGCTCAGGATACTCGTCGACGACAACCTCGCGCTCGTGGTGGCCGCGCTCGTTCTCGTCGCGCTCCTGGGGGGCTACGTCACGTACGGGACCCACGTCGCGCCCGGGACGACGACGGAGACCCGCGAAGTGTCGGACTGGGAGTCGTCCGGCGAGTTCTCCCACCGGGCGACCGTCGTCAACGGCACCGACGCCTTCGAGCGCGGGGCCGCCCTCCGGAACCGGTCGGTGTACTTCCAGCGGGTCGCGCCGACGCTCGACGGCCGGTTCGCCTACGAGTACGCGGCCAGCGACGGCGGGTCGCTGACGGTGACCGTCGAGACGGTGGCCGTAATTCGCTCCGTGTCGTCGTTCGACGGGGACGGTACGACCGAGCACTGGCGCGTCGAGCGGCCACTGAACCGCGAGCAGGTCGACTCGGTCGCGCCGGGCGACCGGGTCACCGTCCCGTTCTCGGTCGACGTCTCCGCCCTCTCCGAGCGCGCCCGCCGGATCGAACGCCAGCTGGGTGCGAGCCCGGGCCAGACGGAGGTCAACGTCACCTCGCGCGTCACGGTGTCGGGCACCCGCAACGGTCAGTCAGTCGAGGAGACTCGCAGCTACCACCTTCCCATCGAACCCGGCGTCGGCGTCTACCACGTCGAGGAGCCGGACCCGGACGTGCTCACCGACTCCGACGGGACGACCGAGCAGGTCGCCGTCCAGCGCTCCTACGGACCGATCCGGGAAGTCGGCGCGCCGCTGCTGTTCGTGGCCGGCGTCGGTGGACTCGCTGCCATCGCCGTCGCCCGGCGCCGCGACGCGCTCGCGGTGAGCCGGGCAGACCGGGAGCGTCTGGCTGCCGCGGCCACCCGGGAGCGGTTCGACGACTGGATCACGCACGCACGCGTGCCAGCGTCGGCGCGAGCGGACCCGCTCGTCCCGGTCGACTCGCTCGAAGGGCTCGTCGACGTGGCCATCGACACCGACGCGCGCGTCGTCGAGGACCGGGACCGGGGCGAGTTCGTCGTCCTCGGCGACGCCGTCACGTACGTCTACCGGCCGACGGACTCCCAGATCGGCGGCGTCGGCACAACTGATCTCGACCCCCTCTCGTATTCGGACGAGTCGCCCTCGTCCGGCGGCCTCACCAGCGCCGAGGTGACGACGGACGGTCGCGAGAACGGTGAGACGACGGCCCCATCGGCGAACGGAACCGAGCCCCCCTCGTCGGGGACTGGAGCGACCCCGGACGAACCCGAAAGCGGTGCTCCGGCGAACCCCGATCCGGACGACGGGGTGTCCGCGGAACCGATAGCCGCCGAGAACGGCGATAGTCCTCCGACGGACCTGATACCGGCAGACCGGGTGACTGCTGCGTCGGTAGATCCGTCGCCGGGCACAGACGCGCCGGGCACAGACGCGCCGGGCACAGACGCGCCGGACCCGTCTCCTGACGATTCGCCGTCTGCACAGTCCGCCGATGGGACCGCGTCGGCCCAGTCGACAGCGGCGGCCGACGGCACCCTCGAGACGGTGCCGGTTCCGAGTCTGGCCGTCGACGACCACCCGGCCATCTATCACGAGAACGACGGCGCGGACGCCGATGGCTGGCTTGACGACGAGGCCCTCGCCGGTCCCTCGCCGTCGGACGACTGATAGTGGTGGTTGTAACTTTTCACCGGCGTTCGACGTGGCCGATGGCGTCGAACGCGGGTACGGGCTTACAACCACCACTATGAGGCCGTCGAACACCTCGGCGTGCTCCGCAACGCTTTTTTCGCCCTGTGCGTACGTTTCGCACATGGCATCCGAACCCCCGTTCGGTCGATCCGTGCGCCAGCCGCCGCAGCGCCCGGGGTTCGGCTTCTTTTTCGTCGCCCGTTGACGGGTGGTGGACTTCGGGGTCGCCGGAACGCGACCCCGGACGAAACCGCTCGCTCTGGGAGGGCGCTACTACTCGACGGAACTCCGTCGACACGCGCAGCAACAAGAACCGTTAACTGACGAACCACCGGTACAACAGACAACGACCACTATCGCATGAAGTTACCACAGGCACAGGCGGCGGTCCTCCGGGCCGCCGACGCGGACGAGGACAGGCGCATCGACGAGGTGGCCGCCGAGGCCGACCTCAAACCGGAGACGGCCACGCGGGCCGCCTTCGAACTCGAAGACCAAGGGCTCCTCACCGTCTCCGAGGAGACGGTCGAGTCAGTCGAACTCACCGAGGAGGGCGACCGGTACGTCGACGAGAGCCTTCCCGAGCAGGACCTCTACACTGCGGCCGTCGACGCCGGCGCCGACGAGGGGCCGGTCTCGATGGGCGAGGCCATCGGCGCCTCCGGGCTGGAGGGTGGCGCAGTCGACATCGCGCTGTCGAACTACGCTCGCAAGGGCTACGGCGTGATCGACAGCGGCGAGATAACCGCCGATCCCGACGCGACGCCCGGCGAGGACCCCGAGATGTTCGCGCTGGAAGCCGTCGCGGACGGCCGTCCGGACGACGCCGACGCGGACGCCCTCGACCAGCTGGAGCGGCGCGGGCTCGTCGAGCGCACCGAGACCACCGTCCGGTCGGTCAGGCTGACCGACGACGGCGTGACCGAACTGATGGCCGGCGTCGAGGTCGCCGAGACCGTCGGCGAGGTGACGCCGGCGCTGCTGACCAGCGGCGAGTGGGAAGCCGTCGAGTTCGGCGAGTACAACGTCGAAGCCGACGCCGAGCAGCTCCAGGGCGGGAAGGAACACATCCTCCGCCAGACCGCCAACCGGGTCAAGGACGTCCTCGTCGGGATGGGCTTCCAGGAGATGGAGGGCCCCCACGCCGACGCGCAGTTCTGGATCAACGACTGTCTGTTCATGCCCCAGGACCACCCGGCACGCACCCACTGGGACCAGTTCGCCCTCTCGAACCCCGAAGAGATCGACCACCTGCCCGAGGACCTGGTCGAGCGAGTGAAGTCGGCCCACCTGGAGGGCGTCGGCCCGGACGGCGAGGGCTACCACTCGCCGTGGGACGAGGACGTCGCCCGCGGCATCGACCTCCGGGGGCACACGACCTCGCTCTCGATGCGCTATCTGTCGGGTCACCAGGTCGGCGACCTGGAGCCACCGCAGCGGTTCTTCAGCGTCGAGAAGGTGTACCGCAACGACACGCTCGACCCGACGCACCTGCTCGAGTTCTTCCAGATCGAGGGGTGGGTCCTGGCCGAGGATCTCTCAGTTAGGGACCTGATGGGCACCTTCACCGAGTTCTACGAGCAGTTCGGCATCACCGACCTGGAGTTCAAGCCCCACTACAACCCCTACACGGAGCCGAGCTTCGAGCTGTTCGGCACCCACCCCGAGACGGGCGAGATCGTCGAGGTCGGGAACAGCGGCATCTTCCGGCCCGAGGTGCTCGAACCGCTGGGCGTCGACGCCGACGTGATGGCGTGGGGGCTCTCGCTGGAGCGCCTGCTCATGCTCATGTACGGCTTCGAGGACATCCGCGACGTCCACGGGACGCTGGCGGACCTCGAACTCCTCCGCGAGACGGAGGTGGTGTACTGATGCCCGTCGTCGACGTCGACCCCGACGAGCTCCGCCGCTTGACGGGTCACGACGAGAAGGACGACGACGAACTCCGCTCGGACCTGTTCAATCTCGGTCTGGAGTTCGAGGGCTGGACCGAGGACGACGAGTTCCAGCTCGAATTCGCCCCCGACAGACTCGACCGGCTCTCCGTGGAGGGCGTCGCCCGCTCGCTGCGCTACCAGTACGGCGACGACCGCGGGGTGTACACGCCCGGGACGAACCACGCCGAGTGGGTCGTCGAAGTCGAGGACACGCCGCCGGAGCGACCCTACGTCACGGCCGCCGTCGTCCGCGGGCTGGACATGGACGACGAGGCGCTGGACTCCATCATCCAGCTCCAGGAGAAGCTCCACGCGACGATGGGCCGCCAGCGCGCCAAGGGCGCCATCGGCGTCCACGACCTGACGATGCTCAAGGGCGAGGCCGGAGTCGAGGGCGGCGGGAAGTCCGTTCGCTACACTGGCATCGACCCCGAGGGCGACACGTTCGTCCCGCTAGAGGGCGACCAGGAGATGACGCCCGGCGACGTCGTCGAGGGCCACCACATCGGCAAGGAGTACGCCGACCTCGTGAGTGATCTCGACCGCGTGCCGGCCATCTACGACGCCATCGGCCTGTTCTCGTTCCCGCCGGTGGTCAACGGCCGCCGGACCGAGGTCTCGACGGGCTCTCGCGACCTGTTCATCGAGATGACCGGGACGGACCAGTGGACAATCGACCACATGCTCAACATCGTCTGCTACGCGCTCGACGCCCGCGGCGGGCAGGTCGAGGAGGTCCGCGTCGAGTACTCGGCCGACGCGCCCGGTGAGTACTCGGGCCAGCAATTCGTCCGCCCCGACCTCGCCACGAAGACCAAGACCGTCACCCACGAGCGCATCGAACAGATCCTCGGCGTCGAGATGGACCCCGAGGAAGTGGTCGACTGCGCAGAACGCGCGGGACTGGACGCCCGCGGTGACGAGGACGACGACGGCGCCGTCTCCTACGAGTTCGACGTCCCGCCGTACCGCGTCGACGTGCTCCACCCGCTAGACGTCATCGACGACATCGGTCGGGCCTACGGCTTCAACACGCTCGAACCCGAGTACCCCGACGTCTCGACGGTCGGCGGGCGCCACGAGCGCTCCCGGCTGGAGGACGCCGCCCGGGACGCCCTCGTCGGCCTCGGCTTCGAGGACCTGCTCAACTTCCACATGATCAACGAGGAAGAGAACTACGAGCGGATGGAAGTTGAACCCGGCACCGACGTCCTCGGCGCCGGCGACCCGGTCACCATCGAGCAGCCCTACAGCGAGGATTACACCATGCTCCGGACCTGGGCGCTCCCGTCGGTCCTGATGGTCCTGGAGAACAACACCCACCGGGCCTACCCCCAGGATCTGGCCGAGATCGGCCTCGCCGCGGAGATCGACGAGTCCGAAAACACCGGCGTCGCCGAACACCGCACGGTCGCGGGCGCACTCGCGCGCACGGACGCCTCCTACGAGGACGCCAAGGCCCGCCTCCAGACGCTCGCCAAGGCCTTCGGCAAAGACCTGGAGACGCCGCCGACCGACCACCCGACGTTCATCTCTGGCCGCGCTGCAGAAGTGGTGCTTGACGGCGAGTCTGCGGGCGTCATCGGCGAAGTCCACCCGAAGGTGCTGGTGGAACACGACCTGGAACTGCCGGTGGCGGCCTTCGAGTTCCGGCTGGACGCGTTAGAGTAATCCGCGCGAGCGAAGCGAGCGTCTTTTTCGCCCACGTTTTTGCGCGAGCGGCGCCCGCAGCGAACGCAGTGAGCGAGGACGCCCGACGCGGAAAAAGGTGGTTGAGCACGACCTGGAACTGCCGGTTGCGGCCTTCGAGTTCCGCCTGGACGCGCTGGAGTAAGTCGGTTCTTAGTAACTGCCTAATCCCGGACCTACTGGTTTTGTCCGTCGCGGCGGCGCTGTTGACATTCGCTTCTCTGTGTCTGCTCTGTGTATGATCGCCGTTCAGTACAGGGAGTGTAGTGAGCGATCGGTTGGGTTCGAGATAGAGACGGAATTGGAGACGACAATACCTCGAAAGCCCTCGGCGCGCTCGCCGCGCGCTGAGCGGGATATCCTCGCTCCTCCGTCGCTCGGATAGGGCCCGCTCAGCCCACGCGACCTCGCCTCGCCCTTTCATTCCTCCAGGTCCAGCCTCGCTCGCGCGATGAAACGCGCTCGCGATTATAACCACCGTCAGAGCTTTGCTCTGACGAGCCTTGCCTCACTCCGTTCAGCAAGACACCAAACCTCCCCGGATTCGCGCCGTCCGGCGCGAATCACGCATCCTCACCGCTCAGCAACCGCTGGGCCGGGAGCGAATAGCCGAGCGAAAGCGAGGCTCTCGCGACCAGGGGGAGGGCAGGGCTTCGGTGCTGACCTGGAGGAATGAAATGCTCTGTAGGATCGCTAGTTGGCCGGTCTCGGGGGTCGAGTATTGATGGGATCGAACAACAGTATCCAGCTATGATGCACCGATCACCCGTAGCAGAGTGGAAAACGGGTGAATGCTCCTGGCGTCTAACTGCTGGGTAACATTCGGAGGTCGATCGCGGTCACCTTAGACCCACTCAAGCGATCCTACAGAGCAGAATGAAAGGGCGAGGCGGGGTCCGGGAACCCGGGCGAAGCAAGCACCGAACGGAGTGAGGCGCGCAGCGAGCCCCGGGACTGGAGCCCGCCGAGGGCTTTCTGGGTGGTGGTGGTACTGATTCTTCCAGCAAAATTCTCGCGAACCAACCATTCAGTACACACACGATTCCCATCACCCCCGACTAAGTTCAAGGGGGACACCAAAGTCGCTCGCCCGAGGTCGACGGCCCACACCCCGAACACCCCTGATCACGCCGAGGGAGGAAGCACCAGCTCCGAACTGTGGAAGACGATCTGTTCGGCCTCGACGTCCTCGTAGACGGCGCCCCAGCCGCCGACGAGGTGGCGGCCGTCGTCGCTCTCGACGACGAGGGTGACGAGGCTGGCGAGTTCGCCGTAGGTCGGCGGGTCGTCCGAACCGAGGTCGTGCTCCGGGTAGACGACGTCGGCGAGGACGCCGGTCACCTCCCGCTTCTCGCCGGTATCGGTATCGACGCCGACGACGGTGACCGGGACGAGGCTCCCGGCCCGCCAGAAGGGGTAGACGTCGCGGACGAACTCCTCCATGCTGACGTAGGTGTACTCGGCCTCGGCACGTCGGTAGACGGGCTCGCAGACGGACCAGAGGCAGAGCTGGAAGTACCAGTGGAAGACGAACGCGAGGATGTCGTCGTTGAAGACCATGCCGTAGGAGGCGGGGGCTCGCTCGTTCGGCGCGAAGCAGATGTGGGTGCGGTCGACCAGCGCGACGAATGGACCCGGGATCTGTCGGCGACGGATCGCTGTCGCGGGCTGTTCGGAGCCGACGGCGTCGTCGCCGAGCCCCTCGACGGAGACGCGGACGACGGCGCCGTTCTCACGGGCCTCGCGCATGGCTTCCTGCAACCCGTAGTACTGGGCCGGCGTCGCGGCGACGTCGACTGACGTCTCCGCCGCCCGGACGAGGGACTCGGCCTGATCGAGGACGGCGTCGACCCGGTCGAAGAGGGCGATTCGGTGGTCGCGCAGCGTGGCCTGCTCCCAGCCGTCCTCGATGTCCTCGGCCGCCGCCGAGAGTCGTTCGCTCGTGTCTCGCAACCCGTCGACGACGTCGGAGGGCTCCCCGGCGCGGGCGTAGCGCCGGTCCTCGCGCTCGAACGTCTCGACGTACCCCTCCCGTTCGAGGTCCGCCAGGACGTCGTAGATGCGTGACCCGGGCACGCCGCTACGTTTCGCGACGTCGATGGCGGGCAACGCGCCGTGCTCGAGCAGCGCCGCGTACGCCTGCGCCTGGTACGAGTTGAACCCGATCGTCTGCAACCCTCTCTGTATGGCTTCCGTGTTCATGGTTCGCTGTTCCGGTGTCCCCCGCAGCCGTTCGAGTACGAACGGCCGCCGACGCCTTAATTCCCGACTTCCGGTTCACGGAACGAGCGGAGCGACGGGATGCCCGACTGGAGCGGGCGCCGTCGGGTTCCCCCCGTTCACTACCCGAGTGGTGAGTGGAAATATGTCATCTACGCGTCTACTCTTCCGGACGCCTCCGGCCCACGAGGCGGTCGGGGCGCCACACCAACCATGTCGGATCATTCACCGCGAACGCCGTCGGGAGACGGCGACGAGGGGGGACAGTCGACGACCGAACGTGACGGGGCCGACGGGCCCGAGGGGTTCCGCCTGGGCCGGCGCGACTACGTGAAGGCGCTGGGGGCCGCCGGCGCGGCCGGCCTCGGCGCGACGGCGAGCGTCGGGAGCGTCCAGGCGGCACCGGTCGGCAACGGGAGCTACGCGACCGACCTGCCGGCGGGGGAATCGGAACCACAGGGAGCGATCTACACCACCGGAAACGTCTCGGGACCGGTCCAGACCAACGACTGGTGGTCTTCGGTGGCCTGGACGGGATTCGGCGAGAACCTCTTCTGGCACCCGGGCTACGGGAATCCGACCGACGCCGGGCTGGAAGTCGGTTACCCGTCGGAGTGGTCCTTCCCGTCGTCGGACGCCGTTCTCGGCTACGCGGCGGACTTCGCGCTCGGCCACGCCGGCGGGACGTTCGCCGACGTGCGCGTCGACGGCTGGAGCGACTGGGGGGTCGACCTCCGGTGGGGCGACGGGACGGGAACGACGCTCGACGTCACCCTGGTCCAGGGCTCGCCGTTCGTCTACGCCGAGTATGCCGGCGGCGGCGCGGAACTCGACTTCGAGGCGGCGCCGTCGGTGTGGGCCGACCGGGGGAACGTCCTCGGCGTCAGCGTCGACGGGACCCACTACGGCCTGTTCGCGCCCGCGGGAGCGACCTGGGGCGGCGTCGGGAGTACCACGCTCACGAACGACCTTGCGGGGACGAACGGGTCGGGCTACCTGACGGTTGCCATCCTGCCGGACGGCGCCGGGTCGACGCTCGACGAGTTCGCGCGCTACGCGTACAATCACATCACCGACACCCGGGTGGAACCGACCTACGACCGGGCGAACGGACGGGTGTCGACGACCTTCTCGTTCACCACCGACGACAAACCGGAGAGCGCCGACTCGGGGACTATCACGGCGCTGTACCCACACCAGCACAAGTACACGGACGCCTCGTTCGCGCCGTACACCTACGAGTGCGCCCGCGGGACGATGAAGACTGTCGCGGGGTCCTCGTTCGAGACGAGCTACGACTTCCCGGGGGTCCTGCCGGGGCTCCCCGACGAGGGGGGCTACGACCGGTCGCGACTGGCGGGCTACGTCGGCGACGTCGCGGAGACCATCGACGACTCCCAGGGGTCGGGTACCTACTGGACGGGCAAGAACTACGGCCGGCTGTCCAACGCCGCGGTCATCGCCGACCAGATCGGGGAGACTGCGAAACGAGACGGGCTGGTCGGGACGATGCGGGCCGAACTGGAGAACTGGCTCACCGCCGACGACGGCGAGGCCGCGGACCTGTTCTACTACAACGACAACTGGGGGACGCTGATCGGCTACCCCGACTCGTTCGGCTCCGCCGGCGACCTGAACGACCACCACTTCCACTACGGCTACTTCGTCCGCGGCGCCGCCGAACTCGCCCGGCAGGACCCCTCGTGGGCCGACGACGCCAACTGGGGCGGGATGATCGAACTGCTGATCCGTGACTACGCGAACTGGGAGCGCCCGTCCGGCGCACAGGACCCGGCCAACAACCCGGCCGGGTCGTTCCCCTTCCTGCGGAACTTCAGTCCCTATGCCGGCCACTCGTGGGCCGCCGGCTCCGCGGAGTTCGGCGACGGCAACAACCAGGAGTCCTCCTCGGAGGCCATCCAGTCCTACGGCGCGATGGTCCAGTACGCGACGTTCACTGGCGACGACGACCTGCTGGAGTGGGCCGTCTCCCTCTATACCACGGAGGTGACTGCCGCGCTGGAGTACTGGTTCGACGTCGACGACGAGAACCACCCCGAGGGCTGGGACCACGACACCGCCGGCATCGTCTGGGGGAGCAAACTCTCCCACGCGACGTGGTTCTCCGGCGACCCGGAGGCCATCCACGGCATCAACTACCTCCCCTTCGACGGCCACTCGCTGTACCTGGGGTGGCACCCCGACGCGGTCGGGCGGAACTACGACGAACTGGTCGCCGAGAATGGGACGAACTTCGACTACTGGGCCGACATCGTCTGGAACTACCGGGCGTTCTCGGACCCGGACGACGCGGCGTCCATGTTCGAGGCCCAGGCCGGCAGTTACTCGCCCGAGTTCGGCGAGACGAAGGCCCACACGTACCACTGGATCTACACCCTGCTCGAACTCGGGAACCCGCGCCGTGACGTCACGGCCGACCACCCGCTCGCCCACGTCTTCGACGACGGCGGCGAGCTGACCTACGTCGCCTACAACGGCGCGGATACCGCCACGACCGTCACCTTCTCCGACGGCACGAGCCTGTCGGTCCCCGCGAATTCGTTCGCGACCCGAACCGGTGACGGGAGCGGCGGTGGCAGCGGTGACGGTGGAACCGGGGGCGACGACGGTGGCACCGGGGGCGGTAGCGATGGCGACGACGGTAGCGATGGCGACGACGGTAGCGATGGCGACGACGGTGGTGGCGGCGGCGGGGATGGAAACGCCGATAGCGGCACGACGGACGACTTCTCGTACGCCGTCAGCCGGATCAGCGGCGCCGACGGCGTCGCGGACGAACTGCGCTTCGAGTATGTCTCGAACGTCGACTCGAACTGGGTGGACCTCCACTACACCGTCGACGGCGGGACGCAGTACAACTACCGGATGAACAACCCGAGCGGCGACACGCACGCGCTCGAGACGACGCCGGACTACGTCGTCGGCGACTTCTCGGCCGGTGACGTGATAGACTACTACTTCACCTACGAGGTGGACGGCGCCGCGACAGACTCCGGGTGGTTCTCGGTGACGTACTGACGGGCGCTCTGACCCCGCCGCGGCGAGCGATTCCGCTCGCCCCTTCTCGCCGCCTGTTTCCCGACCGGCGGCTTCGACAAGAACTATAGCGCCCGGCCGTCACCCACGGACCAATGAGCACTGAATCGACACTGGAACGGTTCTCCCGGAAGGGTCGGCGGGTCCTGTTCGTCATCATCGGCATCTTCCTGCTCGTCGCCGGCGGTGGGCTCTACATCGCCCTGCAGATCGGGCCGCTGCAGGCCGTCGTCTACGTCCTGGGGATGTCCGCGCTGACGGGGTTCCTGTTCCCGCGGCTGGTCTGACCGTACTGGCTACTCGCCGGGACGCACGTACTCGACGCCCGCTGGAATCTCGTCGTCCTCTGGTACCCTGACGACGATGGTCGCGGAGAGTTCGTTGAACAGCCTGACGTACTCGTCTTCCATGGCGATCCAGCCGATCAGCAGGTCGATCGGGAGGAGAAACGCCTTCCCGAAGCTCTCGATCGCGGCCGTCAGGTAGTCGATGTCTTCACCTCGCTCGTCGGTGACGGCGATATCGAGCACCATCTTGCCAGCGGACTGTCCCTGGTACCCTTCGAGGGCCGTCCAGTAAATCCAGAGGCCGAGGCCGTTGACGCCGAGGAACGGCGAGACGACGACGCTCCCGGTGAGCACGGAGAAGACGCCGACGACCTCGCCGAACGCCGAGAGCACCACGCCGACGAGGATGACGTCGATGAGCCAGGCCCAGAAGCGGTCGTCCCACGAGGCGAGGTGAATCTTCCTTGTGGCGCCGGTCGAACTGTCTTCGACGTCGGGTTCCATACGACGACTGCGTCGGCCGAAACAATCAGTGTTGGCCCGCCACGGGCGCTGTCGGCGGTCCCTTCCCGGTCACAGGTCCACGCCGACCGCGTCCTCGACGGAGTCGAACCCGTCTCGTTCGAGGAGTTCGAGCAGGCCCTCGTTGATCTCCCGGGCGATGGAGGGGCCCTGATAGACGAGCCCCGTGTACAGTTCGACCACCGAGGCGCCGGCCCGGATCTTCCGATAGGCGCCCTCGGCGGTCGAGACGCCGCCGACACCCACGACCGGGACGTCGACGCGTTCCGCACAGAAGCGGACCATCCGCGTGGCCTCGTCCTCGATGGGTTTGCCCGAGAGGCCGCCCTCTTCGACCCGGTTGTCGCTGCGGAGCGAACTCGGCCGTTCGGTGGTCGTGTTCACTGCGACGACGCCGTCCAGGTCGAGTTCGGTGACGAGGTCCAGGGCGTCCTCGGCGGCGGGTTCCGGGAGGTCCGGCGACAGTTTCACGAGCAGCGGGCCCGCACCCGCGTCTTTGAGCTCCGAGAGCACCGCGCGCATCGCGCCCTTGTTCTGCAGTTCCTCGAATCCCTGGGAGTTCGGGCAGGAGACGTTGACGACGAGGAAGTCGCCTCCCTCGGCGACCTGCTCGTAGGTCTCGCAGTAGTCCGCGGGGGCGTCGTCGGTGCCGACGTGTTCGCTCTTGGCGATGTTGACGCCTACTGGCACGGGCGCGTCCGTGCGTGCGAGACGGTCACCGACGACGTCGGCGCCGTGGTTGTTCAGCCCCATCCGGTTGACGATGGCCTCGTCTTCGCGCAGACGGAACATCCGTGGTCGGGGATTGCCGTCCTGGGGGACCGCCGTGACGCCACCTACTTCGACGAAGCCGAAGCCGAGTGCAGCCAGGGCGCCCGGGATCTGGGCGTTCTTGTCGAAGCCAGCAGCGACGCCGACAGGGTTGTCGAAGGACTGGCCGAACACCTCGACGGTGAGGCGCGAGTCCTCGACGACGTACCGGTCGGCCATGGCCGCGGTGATCGGTGTCCCGTCCGCGGCGTCGAGTAATCGGTGGACTATGCGGTGGGCGGTTTCGGCCGGCAGCGAGAACAGGAGTGGTTTCGCCAGGTCGTACAGGGTCATGTGACTAGAGGTAGGAACCGTCTGCCCGGCGGTGCGATTCGCTCGTCGGTCGTGGGGTCAAAACTCGTGTTCGACGTCGTCTGGGTTGGCTTTCTGGATGATTATCTTGTTGTCTCGTACCCGGACGAACACCTCGTCGCCGATGTCCATACCGGCGACCGCGAGTTCGTCCTCGTGAATGTTGATGTGGACGTTGTGGTACTCGCCGTCCTCGTCTTTGGCGCCACTCGGACTGAGCTTCTTCTTTCGCACCATCGCGCTATCCTATTCCGTGCTTCGCCGTAGGATATACTTAAGTCTACCGTGCCCGGTTCCGTCACCACGGCAAACGAGTGCGCGCGCGCGGTCGAACACCCGGAATCTAGGGGTGAGATCGGCCGTGATATGGTCTCCGATACCATCTGGTATATAAACGTACCCCACGAGGGCGCCCGTATCTGGGGGTATATTTATATGGGGTCATGTAATGAATTGACACGGAGCGGTAAAACCATGGCACGCAACGAGGACAAGCGCAATTTCGCGCTCCGAACTTCGGACGGTGACGAAACGAGCGTCTTCTCGGGTGGGACACCACGGCAGGCTGCGCTGAAGGCAGCCCGTCGACTCGACCCCGCTGACAGCGAAGACGACGCAGACGAACAGGAGCTTCGCCTTCGCGAGAAGGGTACCCGCAAGGTACACATCTACGAGGGCTGGGCCTGGGTCGAAGAGGCACCCGACGACAAACCCGACTGGATGCCCGGCGACATCACGAAGGGCAACGTCTCCAAGCAGGGCGTCGAGCACCTCGACGAGATTTAGACCGACGGCGCTTCGTCTATTTTTCACCACCCGTCGAGCCACGGCGTTCCAGCGGAACGCGTGCCGGGAGACATATACGACTCCGTCGTGCACCCACACGTGCGCGGAATCACTCAGTCCGACCAGACGCACACCGCGCGGGATGACCGACTGGCCTCCAGCCGCGCAATATCTTCTGCACACACAGAGCGTTCTCCGGAGGACCTGATCTGTGAAACGGAACCATGGGTACGCGTACCGCATGAAATCGGCTGCCGTGGGCGAGTTCGTTCGACGCGCTTAAGTAAAGACCTCCCATCGGATTGAGTACGAAGCGGCGCGGGGCAACCGAGCCCTGCCGGGCTTCACACCGATGCCGCCTCGACGGTCGAGGCGAGCACCGATCCGACGCCCTTAAGTGTAACAGGGCGCTCGGATTGGACGCGAAGGTCGTTCTCGTCCCGCGGTTCGGGGCGAGACGAACTCCGGTGCCCTTAAGTGTAATAGGGCACTCGGATATGACGCGAACGAAGTCCGGCCGGGGCGGCGTGCCCGCGGCCGACAGGACCAGCCGACGAGTCGAGATCCGTCGGGCGTCTTCCGAAGCCCTTATGGGGGATTCGGAACAACGTTCAGGTCCGAAGAAATGAGGATTCCACCCCTGCGGTCCGCCGTACAGATGGGATCTGATGTTAGCCTTGGTAGTTCGGTGACACTCGGTCGACGAGTGTCGTCGGACGCATTTCGATAGCGACCACGTCCACGGGTAACAGTGGACGTGATCCCGCCTAACCTCCCTGCTCTGCAGGGAACATTCCGGTTGATCCTGCCGGAGGCCATTGCTATCGGAGTCCGATTTAGCCATGC
>JAOPKE010000008.1 GCA_025517465.1 Halobacteria archaeon HArc-gm2 | reverse complement strand
TTCTCGTGAGCGAAGCGAACGAGGGCTCGAAAGACGAGCGAAGCGAGTCTTTCGGCGCCGGAGCACGCCGAGGGCTTTCGAGGTGGTATCGTCCGTTGCTGTTACTGCAGTAATCCGAATCGTCACACCCACTCCGAAACAGAGCAGCAGACGTCGGAAAAATGCACCAGAGAGAAGCGGCGTCGAGACTGTCCACGTCGGGCGCGCCGTCGGTCCGGGGCTAGCTGCCCCAGAAGTTGTCGCGACTGCCCAGTCGCTCGCGGTCGGGGCCGCGGCTGCTCTCCTCCGCTTCGTCGTCCTCGGCGTCGGCGGCGTCCGCCTCGGCGTCCGCGTCGTCGTCCTCGCCTTCGTCGTCGAGTTCGAGGCGTTCGATCTCCTCGGCGCGGGCGTGGTTCGAGCGGACCTTGGTCACCTTCACCTTGGACTTTGCCGGCGGGAGCACGCCGTCGACCATGATGATGAACCCGTCGTCGGTGCGGCCGACGCCGGCGCCGCTCTCGTGGATGTCCTCGACCTCGACGGCGACCTCCTCGCCGGGCTGGACGGGCTGGGTCTTCAGCTCCGAGATGGGCTGGTTGTAGTGGTTACACCACTCGGCGCCGCCGCGGTCGCCGTAGTGGGTACACCCCATGCCTTTCATTCGCTCGGAGAAACTGGGGCAGTCGTCCGCGAGTGGACAGTCAGACATGGAGCGAAGTAGTTGGCGCGTCTCCAAAACAGTTGCGTCACGCGACAGGCGCCGCCGTCTCCGGGGACAGCGCCCGGACCGGAACCACCAGGGGACGGGCCCTACGCGAACGCGCCGTCGGTCGTCACCACGACCGTCGGCCGGTCGGCGCTGTCGGGACACGTCGCCCGCCGTTCGACGGCGAACGAGACCGGTTCCGTCGCGTTGACCGACACCGGAACGTCGGCGACGACGGGGACCGAGATCGAGTCGCCGCCACCGATGGCGCCCGGCCAATCGGTGCTGTAGTCGTAGCTCACGTAGCTGTACCGGTCGTCGGGGGCGTCGGTCCCGACGACGCAGCCGGAGAGCTCTGGGAGGGCGACCAACCGCCGAAAGACGAACTCGTTGGTCGCCGTCACCGTCCCGACGCGGACCTCGGCGGAGGTGTGGCCCCGTTCGTCGGGGTAGTCCCGGTCCGCCGGCGGGCCGACGGACGCGGACTCGTTCGTCTGGAGGTCGTAGGTCACCCCGCCGCCGGCCGCGTCCACGGCGACCAGTGCCACGCTGACGAGGACGACGGCGAGGACGACCGCCCCGGCAGTCCGCCAGGGAAGGACCGGCGCACGGCGATCGTACAGCCGTCCGAGCGCGATGAAGAGCGCCGAAGAGACGACGAGTCCGAGAAAGATCCCCGCCTCACCGACGTCGTAGCGGAGCACGACGTATCCGAGACCGACGAGATACGCCCCCGAAGACAGCGCGAGCGCCACGCCGTGGAGCGGCGTCCGTTCCAGGGCCGTCGCCACGGCGAGGAACGCGACGAACGTCAGGAAGAGCAGAACAGCCTTGACCGTAATCGAGAGCCCGAAGACCAGGTCCTGCACGAAGTACAGGAACGCGGCGACCGCGAGGACCACGCCGATGGTGTACAGGAACCGTTCGCTGTCGACGTCGAGTTTCATGGAGGGTCCTACGGAGTCAGTGTCAGGTTGCCGTTATGAGTTTTTTCGTCCCACCGCTCGGGACAGAAGGCGAGGCAGCCCGCCCTCTCCAGTCCTCCGGGCGGTCCAGGAATCGCCTCACCCGCCCATCGCCTCCGGGACGACGACCACGATGCCCGGTTCGTCGCGCTCGCCGGGACACGATTCGGCCCGTTCGACCGGGAGCGTCCCGTTCACTACGGTCGCTTCCTCGCTGGAGAGACCGATCGTCACGTTCGTCGTCAGCGTCCCGTGCCCGCCGACGCTCCGGGAAAACGGAGACGACCCGTCGTCGTAGAACACCCCCCGGTCGGCCATCCGTGCGGGCGAGTACACGCAGACGCGCAGGTCGGGGAACGCGACCGGTTCGCGGAAGGCGAAGGTGTTCGTCGCCGTCGCCGTCCCCAGCACCACCTGCTGAGCCAGCGGATCGGTCCCGTCTTCGACGGCGACGGTAACGGTGACTTCCTCGCGCAGTTCGACGTCGTAGTCGACCTCGCCGTACTGCAGGTCGGCGCCGACGAACGACACCGACACGAGCAGGACCCCGAGGAGTGCGTACCTGGCTTCCGCCGCCGACAGCGCGAGCCAGCCCTCGTGCAGGAGGTACGCGAGTCCGATCGCGACCCACATCGAACCGAACAGCAAGATTGCAGCGGTCCCCCTCCCGACGTCATACGCGAGAGAGCCGTACACGACCGAGAAGAAGAAGAACGTCACCGCTAGCAGCCCGAAGCCTTCCTGCCAGGGATGGAAGCCGGCGCCCACGAGGAAGGCGACGAAAGTCAGACCGAGCAGGACCGCCCGGCCGGTGAGCGACAGGTCGAAGAACACGTTCCGAAGGAACCACGCGACGACGGCCAGTCCCGCCAGTCCGACGACGGCGTACAGGGCGGCCGTTCGGTCGAGCGAGGGGCCCATTACGACCGCCTCCGACGGCGGCGGCGTTCTCGCCAGGACATGCCTGCTCCAAGACGGAAACGGAGCATAAATTTTCGGCTAGATGACTGGCGAAGGTATCGGCGTGGACCCGGATCCACGCCGGTGTACGCGAACGCGAGAATCCCGATTGCCTCAGCAGGTCGGCGGGTACGTGCCGTACGGACTCGTATCGAGCCCCCAGTCACAGTCGCCGGAGCCACCGGAGTCGTCCGCGCAGTCTGCAGGTGGGTACGTACCCGACGGACTCGTGTCGAGTCCGTAGTCACAGCCCCCGTCCGCGGCTGCTGCGGATCCAGTCATGAAACTACCCGCTACCAGTACGACCAAACCAAGGGCGAGAATCGCCCTGCGTGTCCTGTGTGACATGCACGCGGCATTTTATTGATGGTTGAGTATAAAATTAATCCAATAGGAATTGTTGACATGTATTGCGGGTCGCAACTATCTGCTTCAGGACGGTGCGCCCGGTGACGGCCGCTGTCACTAGCGAGTGGAGTTCGCTCTCTCGCGAGCGCATCACCGTCCCGGTCGCCGTCCCAGAGGGGCGAAAGGGACGGGAAATCACACCTGAATTCCGGTAAGACCGCCTTAGACGGCCGAACTATCGAAGGCACCTTATCGTCGATTGTCATTTGTTCACACGGGTGCCGAAGTCGACTCATCCCCACACACCGCCGTAGCGTCCCGACCACCGCTCGCTCGTGGCGGAGTTCGTCGAGTGGCCACGGCCCCAGTACATCCATGAGCAACCAGAATCCACAGACAGAGCACGGAGAACAGTCTAAGCACGGAGAGCAGTCCCGACCGGACCAGCAATCGGGCGAACAGAGACGACAACGAGTCTCCCCGGAGCAGCTAGCACCACAGCAAGCGCCGGCGCAGCCTCCCCTGCACCGCCCGACCCAGCCCCAGCGAGGAGGGCAGTCACTCCAGCCACCACCGGTCCGTCCCCAGTTTCGGCCGGCGGGAGGACAGGGGCAACAACGCCTGCAACCACTGGAATCGAGCGCGATCGTCGCCAAGTACGCGGAACTTGGAGGTCCCGACGGTTTCCTGGGCCAGCCGGTGACCGACGAGCGAGACACGCCAGACGGCGTGGGCCGCTATCGACACTACGAGAACGGCTCCATCCACTGGCATCCCGACGCGGGCGCCCACGAGACGCACGGCTGGATCCGCGAGAAGTGGGCCGAACTCGGCTGGGAGCGGAGTTTCCTCGGGTATCCCGTCATCGACGAGAAGAACACGCCCGACGGAGCCGGCGACTTCCAGCACTTCCAGGGCGGGTCCATCTACTCCCACTCCGGCGGCGCCTTCGAGGTCCACGGGGCGATTCGCGCCAAGTGGGCGAGCTTCGGGTGGGAACGGAGCTTCCTCGGCTATCCAGTCACGGACGAGCGAACGACCCCGGACGGGGAGGGGCGATTCAATCACTTCCAGAACGGGTCGATCTACTGGCACCCGGACACCGGTGCCCACGAGCTCCACGGCTGGATCCGACAGAAGTGGGCCAGCCTCGGCTGGGAACGAAGCGTTCTCGGCTACCCCCTGACGGACGAGAAGAACACCCCCGACGGCGAGGGCGACTTTCAGCAGTTCCAGTGGGGCCACATCCACTCCCACGGGAACACTGGTGCTCACGAGACCCACGGCGCGATCAGGGAATTCTGGGCTCAGCAGGGCTGGGAACAGGGGCCACTGGGGTATCCGATGAGCGACGAACTGAGCACGTCCGGCGGCGGACGGTACTCGATATTCGAGGGCGGCGTCGTCTACTGGCATCCCGAGAAAGGCGCGGAGATGGCGAACTACCTGCCCGTTCGCGGTTCCGGCATCGTCCAGCAGGTCGACGACGAGGTGGCGAAGCTCATCGAGGGAACGGCGCTGTTCTACGCGGGCGCCACCGAGATAACCGCGGTCCACCACTGGTACGAGTACGGGGGCACCCGCTACTACCGGGTGCTGGAGCTCGACTTCGACCTGGAAGCGGAGGTCAGGGGCTTCAATCCCAGCGTCGACCTCGACCTGTTCCTCGCGTTCGAGGCGCGGGACGGAAACGTGGTCGTCAGCATCGTCCGGGAGCGCCACCACGTGGATTCGGCCTGGTGGCAGGAGCTGCTCACCCTCGGCTTCCAGGAGATCGTCGACCACACCGTCAGCGACCGCTTCGAGGAGAAGATCCAGCGCCAGATCGGACAGCAGATCTCGATGCCGGTGACGGAGCATCTGCTGGCCGCCCAGCTACAGGACGACGGTGAGCTGCGGCTCTACCTGGGCGCCTGACCCCGTCCCTGACTGACCTTTTTCGACGGAGTTCCTCGCTCGCGTTCGGGACGACTGCTCAGTCGTCGGCCGGCGAGCGACCGCTGCTCGCGCTCGCGCCGCCGGACAGCGGCGTCCGCTCCACGACGGTCCCAGTCCGACCTTTTTCTTCGTCGGGGTTCCTCGCTCACTCCGTTCGCTGCGGGACCCTCTCCTCGAAAAACGTCGGTGAAAAAGGCCGAACGCTCGCTTCGCTCGCGTTCGGTACGACTACTAGTCGTCGGCCGGCGAGCGACCGCCGCTCGCGCTCGCGCCGCCAGACAGCGGCGTCCGCTCCACGACAGTCCCGTCGTAGGTCGGGTACTGCTCCACGATTTCGCCCTTGGGGACGTCGCCGTCCTCGACCATCTCTTCGAGGAGCCACCAGGCGAGTTCGACGTGGTCGGACTTGACGGCGTAGAACTCCTCGGGGACACCAAGCTCGACGAGGCGGTCCTCGCCGACCCAGGCCTTGCCGTAGACGAGCGTGCCGTCGTCGGTGACGTCGTCGAACTCCCGGCGGATGTTCCGGGCCATGCGCTTCAGGCGGGAGCGGTGCTGGGCGGCGTCCTTGAAGACGCTCGTACAGAAGTAGACTCGCTCGTGGTCGCCCATCGTCTCCAGGATGTCGTGGCTCCCCTCGACGGCGCTCATGTGGTCCTCCTTCAGTTCGAACCCCTCCTCCTGCATCCGGCGGTAGTTGCCGTCGGACATCTCGAACTCGTTGATGTTACAGAAGTCGGCGGCGCCCTCGTCGAGGAACTCCAGGAACTCCTCCTCGGCGCGGATGCCGGGAATCTCGAAGGCGGGCGTGAGGCCCTCTTCGCGCGCGATGTAGAGGATCTCCTCCCACTCGGTGCCGTGCATGTCGCCCCACAGTTCCAGGGGCGGGTGGAAGCGGATCTCGTCGAGGCCGGCCTCGCTCAGGCGGCGCATGTTCTCGCGCCCGCCCGTGATGCCGGTGTAGAGGTGCGTGTGGTGGTCCTCGCCGAACTCGTCCTTCAGGAGAGAGAGGTAGTGACAGGTCCGGTCGAGGGCCTCCTGGGGTTCGCCGCCGGTGATGGAGGTGCCCAGCGCGGACATGCGCTTTGCCTCCTGGATGACGTCCTCGTCGGACTCGACGGGCCGCTCGTTGGCGTACACCTGGTCGACGTTCTTGCGGTTCTCGCCGAGGGGGCAATAGAAACAGTCCCGCTGGTCACAGTAGCCGTAGACGAACATGACCATCTTGCCGCCTTTCGCGCACTGCTCGCAACCCTCGGAGATCATTCGGTACCTTCTATTTTCACCCGAGCGGGAAAAAGCGTGCGAAACGGCCGCTGAACCCTGGGGTGGGGTCCCACGCGTCGCGCCGGGCGGCCGGTTCGCCCCTCGTCCATGGGTACAAGCGCCGTTTGAGCGAACGTCGTCTATTACTGACATTGTGTACAACCACCGGCTATGGTGGAAAGCGATCCCCGCAGACGATACCTCCGACTCCTGGCCGCCGGCGCCGGGACCGCCCTCGCCGGCTGTTCCTCGCTCGCCGCGCCCGGCGGACGGCCCGGCGACGAGTCACCGGACGAGCCCGAAAAGATCGACGACTGGCAGTACGACCCGGACGAACGCGAGGACGGTGGCGGCGGCGGACTGTTCAATCTGACGAGCGGTGGCGGTGGCGCGTCCTTCCAGTCGGCGAGCGCCGCGTCGGGCGACGGCGGCAGCGTCGGCCTCTCGGCCGGCGGCGCCAAGCGCATCGCGTCCTTCCGGCGGAATATCGAGGGGGGGTACCTCCCCCAGCCCGAGAGCCTGGCCTACGAGGGGCTGTTCTACAACTACTACTTCGACACCGGTGGCGACGGCTCCTGTGACTCGCTGTTCTGTCCCAGCTACTCGCCGGCAGTCACCGCCGACCCCCTCTCCGGCGAGACGGAGCGGTACCTGACGGTGGGGCTGAACTCCGGGCTCGACGCCAGCCAGTTCGACCGCAAGAAGCTGAACCTCGTGGTGGTTCTGGACATCTCCGGATCGATGTCGTCGCCGTTCTCAGAGTACTACTACGACCAGTACGGCAACGAACAGACCCCCGAGGGCGACACCGACCGGCCGAAGATCGAGGTGGCTCGCGACGCGCTGGTCGCCCTGACCGAACAGCTCCGGGAGGGCGACCGCCTCGGCGTCGTCCTCTACGACGACGAGTCGGCCGTCGCCAAGCCGCTCCGCCCCGTCGAAGCCACCGACATGGACGCCATCCGCGACCACATCCGGGAGGACGTCCGGGCCGACGGCGGGACCAACCTCGACGCCGGCCTCGCCGACGCGACGGAACTCCTTTCGGAGTACGAAGACGCCGACCAGTCCACCTACGAGAACCGGATGGTCGTCGTCACCGACGCCATGCCGAACCTCGGTGACACGGACGACGAGAGCCTGCGCGACAAACTCGCCGACAACGCCGAGCGGAACCTCCACGCCACGTTCGTCGGCGTCGGCGTCGACTTCAACGCCGACCTCGTGGACGAACTCACCGCCATCCGCGGGGCGAACTACTACGCCGTCCACTCCGCCGACGAGTTCGAGCGGACGCTCGGCGAGGAGTTCGAGTACATGGTGACGCCGCTGGCGTTCGACGTCTCGCTCCAGGTGGAGGCGGAGGGGTACGACGTAAAGCAGGTGTACGGCTCTACTGCTGCCGAGGACGCCACCGACGAACTGCTGGGGGTGAACACCCTGTTCGCGTCGCCGACGAAGGACGGGAAGACCCGCGGCGGGGTCGTCCTACTGCAGGTCGAGCGCCAGTCCGACGACGCGACGATGCGACTCTCGGCCAGCTGGGAGGACCGCCAGGGCGACCGGAGCGAGACGGAGACGACCATCTCGTTCCCAGACGCCGAGCCCGAGCGGTTCGCCAACACGGGCGTCCGCAAGGCCGTCCTCCTCTCGCGGTACGCCGACCTCCTGAAGAACTGGATGGTCGCCGAGCGCGCGGGCGACGACGCCGTCACTCCCGACGCGGACGAGAGAGATGGGGACGAGGGAGACGGGGAGGCGGACGGAGAGACGACTGGCATCGAAGTTCCACCCGAAGAGAAGGGGTTAGGCGAGTGGGAACAGCAGTCGGTGCCGCTGACCGTCTCCGAGCGCTACGCCGAGCGCATCGGCGCGTTCGCCGACTACTTCGAGACGGAGGCCGCGGCCATCGGCGACGACTCGCTCGACCGCGAACTGGCGACGATGGAATCGATCCTGGAACAGGGGTGAGCACGTCACGCCGCCCGGGTGCCAGCGGTAGCGACGCCCCCTAGGGCGAAAGCGTCAGGGACTCCTCGTCGAGCGCGACCTCGTAGTAGCCGCTGGAGTTCCACTCGAGTTCGGTCCCGTTCTGGGAGAGCGTCCCGCCGTCGACGGTGACCCGCACGGTCTGGTGGGATGGGTAGTCCTCGGGGACCGTCCACGTCCACGTGGTCTCGTCGCCGGACTCCTCGGCCGCCGCCGATTCGAGGATCTGCTGGCCGCGCCAGTACGCGCCGACGTTGGCGACGGTGTCGACCCAGACGTCGTCGTAGCCCGTGGCGTGCTCGACGCTCCCGGTGATCTCGCCGACGTCGACCGGCGCGAACCACTCCTGGTCGGTCGGCCGGATCGAGTGGAACAGGAAGATCAGCCACTCGCCGTTCGAGCGGGCCGAGTCGATCTTCCCGTTGAACGTGTCGGCGGTGTCGCCCTCCGTGGCCATGTAACACGAGAGGTTGTACGGGTCCGTCCCGTCGCCGGGCGCTATCGAGCCGCCGCCGACGCCGCGGTTGAGGAACAGGTCCGACTCCCGGGCCGGTTCTGTCCACCCGCCCTCGCCGAAGGGGGCGGCGAAGGTCCAGACGTCCCCCTGGCCCAGCGTCTCGGTGATGTACTCGGTACAGTCCTCGATCTCGGCCGCCAGGCTGTCCTCGGGTTCGCCGAAGCTACTCCCCGAGAGATCGTCGTGGGGGTGACTCACGGTGTGGTTGCCGATCTCGTGGCCGTCCTCGATTGCCTGTTTCCAGGTCTCCTGTGCACCCTCGGGCTCGGCGTTCACCGAGACGTAGAACGTCACGTCGGCGCCGGTGGCTTCGAGTTCGTCGTAGTGGGCGACGTGGGACGGCTGGCCGTCGTCGAAGGTGTAGGTGACGGCGCTCTCGAAGCCCGCCCAGTCGAGCACCTGGAGGGTGCCCGCGTCGCCGGACGGGCGCTCGACGCCCTCGCCCGAAGGCGCCGGTATCTCGGCGAACGGCCCGTTCTCGGCGGGGGGCTCCGTCGCCGTCTCGGTCGGCGTGTCGGTTTCCGTCGGCGTGTCGGTGGACGTCTCGGTCGGCGTGTCGGTATCCGTCGGCGTGTCCGTCGCCGTCCCGGAGGGAGTGTCACCCGTCGTTCCCCCGCCGTCGCAGCCGGCGAGGCCGGCGATGCCGGTGGCGCCAGCGAGAGTCAGGAACTTCCGTCGATCGATCGTGGGACGCGAGTCCGAATCAGGGTCGGTCATGTGCGTACGTGATCGTCAGGTGGTCAGGGAGTGACCCCAAAAAGACCGCGATCGACGCAACGGGGCGGACCGGGTGCGTGCATCCCTTCGCAGTCCCGAAAGAAGTTAAACACCGGTAGCATACCCACACCTAATGCTGCTGGTGCTCTGTGTCGACCTCGACGACGACCTCGGCCGGAAGACGGGCGTCGAGACGCCGGTCATCGGCCGTGACGCCGTCGAGTCGGCCGCCGTCGCACTGGCGGAGACCGACCCGGAGGACTCCGACGTGAACGTCCTCTTCGAGGGCATCCACATCTACGACGAGGTCGACGACGAGGCCGTGGAGGTGGCCGCCGTCACCGGCGTCGACGGCAACGACGTCGCGGCAAACCGCGCGGTCGGCGAGGAGGTGGACCAGGTGCTCGCGTCGCTGTCCTCCAGCGAGGACGTCCGCGCCCTGCTCGTGACCGACGGCGCCCAGGACGAGTCGGTCGTCCCCGTCATCCGCTCGCGCATCCACATCGACGGCGTCCGCCGCGTCGTCGTCCGCCAGTCCCAGGACCTGGAGTCGATGTACTACACCATCAAGCAGGTACTCGACGACCCCGAGACCCGCGGGACGATTCTGGTTCCCCTGGGCATCCTCCTGCTGATCTATCCCCTCTCCATCGTCGCCGACAGCCTCGAACTCCCCGGCTCGGCGCTGGGCATCATCTCCGGCCTGCTGGGCCTCTACATCCTCGCCCGCGGCCTGGGTGCCGAGCAGACCCTCGACGCCGCCGTCGAGCGCGTCCGCTCGGGCCTGTTCGGCGGCCGCGTCACGCTCATCACCTACGTCGTCGCCGCGGCGCTGCTGGTCATCGGCGGCGTCAGCGGCGTCCAGACCCTCGATCAGGCCGACAGGTCCTCCGTCCTGGACGTGCTGGCCGCACTCGTCTACGGCTCCATCCAGTGGTTCGCCGCCGCCGGCGTCACGAGCAGCCTCGGCCACGTCACCGACGAGTACCTCGACGGCCGCTTCGAGTGGCGCTTCCTCAACGCCCCCTTCTACGTCCTGGCCATCGCCGTCGTCCTGCACGGCGTCAGCGCCTACTTCCTGTTCGACTCCGTGGGCATCTCGTATTTGGCGATTACGCTCACCGGCGGGACGTTACTTGGACTGGGGAGCACGCTTGCGTTCGCCGTGGCAGAGACGCGATTTGATCGTGCAGAGCCTGCGTAGAGGGGTTGTTTTCGGTGGTACATCGAGCGTTTCGGGACCACTAACAGTTGATAGCGTACCGCGAACAAAGGAAAGCCCTCGGCCCGCTCGCTAGCAGTGCTCGGCGACGTCACCAACAAAGGAAAGCCCTCGACGTGCTCGGGTCGCGGGGACCACTCTGCGCTCCTCGCTTCGCTCCGGTGCTTGAGGGTCCCGGCTTCCCCGACCACGCCTCGCCCTTTCATCCGCCAGGAATACGCATTGCTCGCACCACGGAGGCGCTCGCGATTGAACCGCCACTCCTCCCCGAATTCGCGGCGTCCGCCGCGAATCACGCTTCCTCCCGCAACCGCGCGGCGGTCGGCCGGGAGCGGAGCGGGCGCGAAGCGACCGCGTTTGCTCGAACGGCGCAGCCGTGAGAGCGCGTTTTATCGCGCGACCCACCGAAAGACTCGGCACACCTCGTCTTTCGAGCCCACACTCGCTTCGCTCGCGTGGAAGGGGAAGGGCAGGGCTGCGGTGCTGGCCTGGGGTCCTGCCGAGCGTAGCGAGGCAGGGCTCGTCAGAGCTTGCTCTGACGGTGGACTGAAAGGGCGAGGTGCGGTCGCCGACGTCCGACGACGTAAGCACCGCAACGAAGTGAGGAGCGCAGCGAGTCGCACGAGGCGAGCGCGCCAAGGGCTTTCCCCTGTTGGCGGTCACGGTTCGGTTTCAGTTTCCAGAGTCGCCACAGTCAAATCGGGTCGACCAGTACCCTCGCGCATGCACGTCTCCAGAGCCGTCGCGACGATCCGCGACGACCCCGTCCCGGGCGAGGAGATCGACCTCGTGTTCGAGACCGACCCCGACGCCGACCTGGAGTCGGTCGTCACCCACCTCGAAGCCGCCGGCGCCACCATCGACCGCCGCCTCCAGTTCGACGACCTGCTGGCGACGGTCCGCCACGAGGACGTCGAGGCCGTCTGTCACGTCAGGGGCGTCGACGCGGTCCAGACCGCCGACGCCATCGGAATACACCCCGACGAGGCCGAGGAGGACTTCGAACCGGCGGACGAAGAGCGATAACGCTCCGCCCCGGCCCGCTCCACCAGCTCTTACGTACCGGCCGGCCGTCGGCGTTGAGCATGGACCGACAGACCGACACCAGCGAAGCGCCCGACGCCGGCGACGTCCGCGTCCACGAGGGCATCACCTACGCCGAGCGCGACGTCGGCGACCTGCAACTCGACCTGTTCGTTCCCGAGCGCGAGGACCCGCCGCTGGTCGTCTACTTCCACGGCGGCGCCTGGGTGATGGCGACGCGCGACAACGTCCCCGACCCGGCGCGCTACGCGGCGGAACTGGGCTACGCCATCGCGAGCGTGGACTACCGGCTCTCCGCGGTGCCCGAGGGCGTGGATGCGGAGTACACTGCCGAGCCGGACAACACCGTACCACGGGGCGTCTTCCCGGACCACTTCGTCGACGCGAAGGCCTCGATCCGGTGGCTCCGCGCCCACGCCGACGAGTTCGGCTACGACGCCGAGCGGGTCGCCGCGTGGGGCGCCTCGGCCGGCGGCCACCTCGCCGCACTCGCCGGCGTCGTCGACGACGTGACGGACCTGGTGGGCGAGGCGTACTCGGAATCGGAACTCGCGAAGGACGTCGCGCCCGACGAGTCCGGCGCGGTGCAGGCCGTCGTCGACTGGTACGGCGTCAACGACCTCTCGCTGACGGTGGGCGACCCCGGCACGCCCGAGGCGCTCCTGATCGGCGGGCCGAAGGCCGAGAACGGGGCGAAGTACGAAGCGGCGAGCCCGGTGACCCACGTCTCCCCCGACGCCCCGCCCTTCCTCATGATGCACGGCCGCGCCGACGAGGTGGTCCCAGTCGACCACAGCCACGTCCTGGCCGACGCGCTGGCCGACGCCGGCGTCGATGCAGCGCTGTACGAACTCCACGGCCTGAACCACGTCTTCGCCCACGGCGGCCCCGACGCCATCGAGTCCGAACGCGTCGCGATGGAGCTCCTGACGACCGCGCCCACACCCGCCCAGTCCGTCTCCGAAACCGTCCACGTCGGGGAAAGCGAGGCTCCGCGGTCGCTGATTCCGGGCACGCCGCGAGCGGGGCCGGAGCCGATCAAGCGGTTCCTCGACGCCACTATCGGATCCTCGGAGTCCTGACGCGCCCCACCGACGGATCCACACTGCTTTTTGCACGGGCCCGGGTACAAACCGGCGAGGGCACGTAGCTCAGTCTGGATAGAGCGTCGGACTTCTAATCCGACGGCCGTGGGTTCGAATCCCATCGTGCCCGCTCACTCGCTGCGCTCGTTCGCGTGCACGATGACCTTCGCGAAACCTCCGGTTTCGCTCAGTCCCATCGTGCTTTACTCGACGTATAATTTCCCAGACAATAGGATCCAATGCTTATCGGTTGTAGTACAGGAGAAAGGTAGAGACGGCCTTGTGTCGGGATTCTCCAAACCGTCAGATAAGATACCACAATGTAAGTCAGCCGGTGGGAATCTGAAAATACAGCCTAATTTAAAGATTGGCCTCACCAATCTCTCCACTCATCATTCATGGAGATAATCTCACTTTCCGAGATCCCGTATTCCTGTTTTAGTCTCGCTTTCCTCTGTTTTAGCTTAGAAAGACCATCTTCCACAATTTCGCGCCGATAAACCCTTTCTGCAGCTTGAATATCTTGCAGCGTTACCTCAGGTACGTTTGTCGCATATTCGATCAGAGAGTTCCGGTTCTCTTCCCAGAATTCGTACAGATCATGGCCTTCGGCAAAGTGATCTAATTCCGCTAATACCTGTGTGGAGATGACCTTTAGACTCTGATCTTCAAGTGAAGTGTTATCTTCTTCCAATAGTCTTTCATATTCTGGAACCATCTCTTTATGGAATTTAGATGCCTCGTTTGCAACTTTGGAAACATAATTGTCATGTGCGTTTAGCGTCCCATATAACATTTGATCCTCAGAGAATAGCCGGGCTGATGGAAGTGAGTCCGGTGTTTGGACCGACTGTGGCCCACGACTAACAGAGTAGAGAGTTGGCTGATCAAGATAAACCCAATCAAAGGTACATCCGTCTTGGTCAGATTCTTCAATTGTTTGTAGATTCTCTTGGAGAGAATTGATGGCCGGCTGGATTAGATTCGTGAGTTCATCTTTTACTATAGGTTTTCTTCTATCTTTTTCTTGTAGAGCCAGATTCCGATTAGTCTGGAAAATATTATACACAGTCGCCAGTGCTAACGCTAATGTCCCAATAGCACCCAACACAGTAGCAATAATTTGCGCTTGAGCACTCTCTGTCAAGTCAATCGTCAAATATGACACTGCGATGATTCCTGCAACAAAAAGGGCCATAACGAATCCAATTACAAAAAGAATAGCTTCATCTTCGAGATCCAGTAAATCCATATTGTCCCAGTTTTTCCCCAGGCTATACACATAAGAATATCCATAGGAAGTCCATGTCAGTTGTGTTGTTAACCATTTAATCTATAAGAATATTGTTCGGTTGTCGACCAATTATACTGATCGGAGTAAGGTTGCCACTCTTATAAGCCAACATCTATAATTTATTGAAATTGGACCATCGTTGAGTAAGTTTTATAGAGAGCTTCACGAACCAGTCGGCAACTTCCCGGCCCTCGCTAACACCGCCATCCCGATAGCGATCACCGCCACAAGCCCCGCGTAGCCGTAGAACACACCCGAATACGACAACCCAGCCTGCGCCAGAAGCCCCACTGCCACGCTCCCGGGCGCCTGGATGAGCATCATCGTCGCGCTAAAGCCCGAGTACGCGCTCGCGCGGTTCTCGTCGGGGAGGTTGTCCAGCAGGTAGGCGTCGCCCACCGGAAAGAGGCCGTGGACGACCAGGCCCATCACGACGGAGACGGCGGCGATGGCGACGACGCCCTCGACCATCGTGAACGCGACGAGCGTGACGACGAAGCCGCCGAGCACCGAGAGGAGTATCGAGAGGTAAGAGAAGCGGTCGGCCAGTCGGCCGGCGACGATGAACGACGGGACGCCGGCGGCGAAGGTGAGCGTCAGCAGGTTGTTGGCCGTCCCCGGCGGGATGTCCTTGGCGGCGCCGAGGTAGGTGACGTAGAAGTTGAACACGCCCTGCCAGACGAAGCCCGTGAAGCCGACGAAGACGACGCCGGCGGCGACCAGCGGCCACTGGGCCCGGATGCCGGCGATGAGGTCGCGGTCGTCCCGGCCGGCGTCGGGCAACTCGGCCCGGCGGACGGCGAGGGCGAACGCCGCCGTTCCAGCGAGCGCCAGCACAGCGAGCGCGCCGAAGGCGATACGCCACGAGCCCATGCCGATGGCCACGGCGACGAGGAACGGCGCGCTGACGGCGGCGATCTGCGAGGACATCCCGCGCAACCCCACCGCGATCCCGACGTTCTCGGGGTAGAGTTCGCTCACCAGGGGATTGGCCGCGATGAAGAACACTCCCGTCGCGAGGCCGACGAACAGCGCGCCGACGACCGTCAGCCAGATGCCCGGCGCGAGCGCGGTGAACGCCGCCGCCGCGGAGAGCCCCAGCCCCATCCCCAGGAGCGTCCGGTGGCGGCTGACGAACGTGAGCAGGTAGCCCGTCGGCAAGCGCGGCAACGCACTCCCGACCCACACCGCCGTCGCCGCCAGGCCCGCCGCCGCCGGGCTGATGTCGTTGCTGATGAAGAAGTCCACCAGCGGCGCGAAGGCGATCCGGCCGAAGTTCACCAGGAAGGAGAACGTACAGATAGAGACGAAGACGCCCAGGCGGCCCGGGGGCTTCGCTGTCGCCGACTCACTCATGGGCGACGGGGAAGCGGTGCTGGCCGGCCAGTGGTCTCATCGACAGATCCGTCCGCGGGGGGACGGACGCCGACGACGAACGTCAGATGCACGCCTACGGATCGCCGCCTCGCGGGCTTGAACCCCTCGCTTCCGGCCCATAGCACTCTAAAATTCGCTGTCACGTCGCGGCGGGGAGTTTCGGGTCGAAGACTCCCGTGTTGAGCAATCTGCGTGGAACAGTTCGAGAGAAGGCGGGTTCGCTCCGTCCATCGACGTCCGCCCCGGTCCGTCGGTGTGTAAAGTGAGTGGGTGGTTCTTCTGGGTTGGTACTGAAAGAAACGAGACCACCAACACCTCGAAAGCCCTCGGCGAGCTCCGGTCCCGCGGACCTCCTGCGCTCCTCGCTGCGCTGCGGTGCTTGAAGGTCCGGGGTTCCCGGACCCCGCCTCGCCCTTTCAGTCCTCCAGGCACCGCAGCCCTGCCCTTCCCCTGGTCGCGCGATGAAACGCGCTCCCGGCCAACCGCCGCGCGGTTGCGGAAGGAAGCGTGATTCGCGGCGGACGCCGCGAATTCGGGGAGGAGTGGCGGACTCAATCGCGAGCGCCTCCGTGGCGCGAGCAACGCTGCCCCTGGAGGACTGAAAGGGCGAGGCACGGTCGGCGAAGTCCGAACCCGCAAGCACGCGAGGAACGAGCGCGCACAGCGGGTTCGCACGAGTCGAGCGGGCCGAGGGCTTTCGAGGTGTTTGCGGTATCGACGCCGACTCCAGAGAGCGGGCCGAGGGCTTTCGAGGTGTTTGCGGTATCGACGCCGACTCCAGAGAGCGGGCCGAGGGCTTTCGAGGTGTTTGCGGTATCGACGCCGACTCCAGAGAGCGGGCCGAGGGCTTTCGAGGCGTTTGTTGTATCGACGCCGACTCCTAGTGAGCGAACCGATCGATCTCCATCCGAAACGCGCACTCCGACAACCCGACCGAGAAGTGCCTCTCACACCAACTTTCATAGCCGGGCCGCTCGCATCCCCGCACATGGACTCGGACTGCATCTTCTGTCAGATCGTGGCCGGTGACATCCCCGCAAACGTCGTGGCCGAGACGGACGACGCCGTCGCCTTCCTCGACGCCAATCCGCTGACGCCGGGGCACACACTGGTCATCCCGAGGGAACACTACCCCCGGCTGAACGACGTGCCCGACGACGTCGCGGCCGAGGTGCTGGGGCTGCTCCACGACGTCGTCCCGGCCGTCGAGGCGGCGGTCGACGCGCCCGCGACGACGGTGGCGTTCAACAACGGCGAGGCGGCAGGCCAGGAGGTGCCTCACGTCCACGGGCATGTCGTCCCGCGGTCCGGTGACGACGGCCAGCGGCCGATCCACGCGCTCTTCGACGACCGGCCGGGCGTCGGCGACGAGGAGATGGACGAGATCGCTGCGGCCATCCAGGCCGAGCGGTGAGCAGACGCGGTGGGCCAGCATGGCCGCAGGGACGGATCCGACGTGGGAAATAGCAAGCGGGCGACGGATTCGAACGCGCTGTGAGGAAGGCTTTTCTCCGGCTAGGATCTTGACACGGCACGAACGACGACGGCCGGCGTCCCGGACGGGACGCTGTGGCCTGTCGAGGACCGCATATGATGGACACCGACGACCGCACATGAGGGACACGACACCGGACGTCGAGCCGATCACTGGCCCCACCGGGATCCGGATCTCCGACCCCATCGAGAGCGCCCAGTTCACGCTCCTCACGCCCGTCCCGGTCCATCCGACCCGCGCGGACACCGACGCGTTCGCGCTGCCCGTCGACACCGCGGTGACCGTCGCCACGACCGAACTGGAGACGCCCCACCTCGTCGACGTCTGGGTCCGCGACGCGGACGTGAACCTCGTCGCCCAGTGTACCAGCGGCGAGTCGGTGTCGCTCCCCCCCGGCGAGTACTACGTGGAACTGTCCTCGGCCAAGATGAAGCTCTACCTCGGCGTCGAAGGGGGCGTCGACGTCGAACCGCGCGACGGTCGGGTCCGGCTGACGTTCCCCGACGCCGCGTCGGTGACCGTCGGCGCGCGCTCGTTCCACGAGCAGCCCGCGGCCACTATCCAGACGACGACCGACCCCGCGGACGTCGCGACGGCGCTGTCCCACCTCGGGTCGGCGCTGAAGACGCTCAGTTGCGAGCGCTCGTTCCCGACGCTCCGGGGGCACCCGCCGCTGATCGAACTCGGCCCGGAACTCGACGTCCCCGACGCCATCGAGGCGCCCGACACCGGCGTCACCATCGAGGTGCCGCCGGACCTGGGCTATCTCTTCCCCGTCGCGTCGCTGGCGTACTACCTCGGCGCGTCCGTCGAGATCGGCGGGGAACCGGTGCTACGGGCCGACGGGGCATCCTTCCCGCTGGATGCCGACGGCGACGTCGAGGCGACGGTGACCCGCGTCCTTCGCCAGGCGTTCCTGCTGGACTGCGTCACGCGCACGGAGGGGTACTACGACGTCGACCTCCACGAGCGTGGCCTCGTCGAGGACGCGGTCGACCTGGACTTCGCGTCGCTGTACGACGAGCCGCTGGCCGCCCAGCTCCGCGAGTACCTCGCGGTCCCCTACGAGGCCATCGCCGGGGCCGTCCCGGCGTGGAAGCTCACCGCCGACGTCGTCCCGGACGCCGAGCACGTCTCCGCCCTCCCGTTCCTCGCGAACGAACTCGCGGCGATCCGCTGTCCGGCGGCGGCGACCCTGCACTCGCGCTCGCTCGACGACTCGACGCCCGAGGTGCGCTCGTTCTTCCGCGGCCAGCCAGGGGTCGACGTGGCCTGGTCGGGAGGAGCCACCGCCCGGCCGGGCTTCGTCCGCGGGTCGAACACCCGCTCCAGCGGTCCCGAACAGAACGACGACGAGTCGACTACCGACGAACTCGTGTTCGAACCGCCGCCGGCCGACAGCATCGAGCAGACCTACATCGGGTCGGGCGTCCCGCTCGGCGCGAGCAAGATATCCGTCGACCAGCTCTACCGCCGGCTGGCGGTCGAGCCCACGACCGACGAGCGCATCCGCGTCCTCGTGGTGTGTAACGACCCCGCGATGCGCGAGGAGAACGCCGTCGGCGACGTCTACGGCATGCGCGAGTGGATCGAGTTCGACATCACCACGCGCGAGGGGGTCACCACCGACGAACTCACCGACCTGCTCCGGGAGAACTACGACTTCCTCCACTACATCGGCCACGTCGACGACGACGGGATCCGCTGTGCCGACGGCCACCTCGACGCCCGCTCGCTGACCGAGGTGAACGTCGGCGCCTTCCTGCTGAACGCCTGCCAGTCCTACGACCAGGGCCAGGGGCTCGTCGACGCCGGCGCCCTCGGCGGCGTCGTCACGCTGACCGAGGTGCTCAACCGGACCGCGACGGAGATCGGGCGGACGGTCTCACACCTCCTGAACCAGGGATTCTCCCTGCTGTCGATGCTCGACCTGCTGGAGGAGAGCCATCGCCTGGCCCAGCGGTACATGGTCGTCGGTGACGGGAACGCCTCCATCGTCCAGAGCGAGTCGGGGACGTCGCTTTCGGCCACCGTCGAACGAGACGGCTCAGACCAGGTTCGGGTCGGACTGTACGGCTATCCGTCCAAAAACTACCACCTCGGCTCACTGTCGTCGGTCTACTTCGACGACCAGGACGTCCAGTATCTCAACTCGGGGCTCTTCGACCGTTTCGTGATGACTGCCGACGAACTGGACGAGTTTCTGGAGATGGAGACGATTCCAGTGGTCGTGGACGACACGCTGTACTGGAGTAACGAGATCTCTTCGTCGACCGTGCTCTAGGGGCCTGCCGTCGTCCCGGCGATGGCACCTGCCGCCGCGCCGGCCTGGGTCAGCAGGACGAGCGCCATGAACAGCGCGCCGAGGAGCTTGGGGTGCGATTCGAGGAACGCCGCGGTCGTGGATTCTGTCTGGCTCATATCCATGTCGGTAGTGGATGCCAACTGCATTCAATTTATCTAAAGAAATACAATATTTTAACCGTAAAAATAACTGTAAGAATACGAATCGAAACAGTCACTGAACGATAAAATACCCTGCAGTGGTGCGATTCTCCGGCCGAGAAAATACTTAAGAGGGTGTAGAATGCTATACCTAACAACGATTATGCCCCAACTGGGCGAACGCAGGTGGCCCGGCGCATGACCGGCTTCCCCCACCTCGACCAGGCGGCCCTCGACGACGCGACGAACGTCCTCCTCGTCGCACCGGAAGTCGGCCAGTCCGTCGAGTCGCTCTTCGCCGAACTACTGGTATCGCTCGAATCACCGCCGGACCACGTCGTCGGCGTGACGATGTCGAAGTCGCCGTGGGACTTCCTGGAGCCGTGGCGACGGTCGTTCCCGCGCGGGTCGACGTCGTTCTCGTTCGTCTCGACCGACGGCATCTCGCGGTCGGTGGCCGCCGCGGACACCACCGACGACGCTGGGACGGGTTCGGACGTCACGCACGTCGACGACGTCCTCCCCGTCGAGGCGTTCGGCCAGACCGTCGCCGACGAGGTGGCCGACCACGGCGCCGGAACGGCGATGTGTTTCTACTCGCTGACCGACCTGCTGGAGTACGTCGACGTGGAGACGGCCTTCGACTTCCTCCACGTCGTCCTCTCGCGCGTGCGACGCAACGGCGCCCGCGGCGTCTACCACGTCGACGCCGACGTCCACGACCCGGCGACGCTCGTCAAGCTGTCGACGCTGTTCGACCTCGTCGTCCAGTTCGACCGGAACCGGCCCCCTGGTGGCTCCGGGACTCCCACAGGGGGTCCGACGTGAGCGGGGCCGCTGGTGCCGGTCCGAGCGGCGGCCCCAGGCCGGAGTGAGTGACTATGGACAGGACATATCTAGACGACGCCGAAGTCGGTATCGGTACGAGGAACGACGCGGTGCTGGTGTGTGTGACCGACGGGACCGAGCGGGCGCGGCTGGCGTCGGTGCTCAGGCAGGACTACCCGGTCCGGACGGCCGACTCCGAGTCCGACGCGCTCGCCAGCCTGGACGGCAACGTCACCGTCCTCGTCGTCGACGAGACGAGCGACGAGTTCGCCCTCGACCGCCTGGTCGAGACGGGCACGGAGCGCGACTGTCGCTTTCAGGTCGCGGCCATCGCCGACGCGCCCGTCGCCGAGTCGCTCCGCGACCGGTGTGACGGGGTCGTCGAGAACCCGATCGACGACCAGACGCTCCGGACCACGGTCCGCTGGCTCCACCGCCGCGGCCGGTACGACCGGACGCTCGCGACGTACTACTCGCTCTCGGAGCGCTACGCCGAACTCGTGACGGGCACTGACGCGACCGCCGACGAACTGGCCTCCGTCGAGGAGCAACTCGCCCGGCTTCGCGAGGAACTCGACGACGTCGGCGACTCGCTGGAAGACGGCGACGCCTTCGAGGTCGCGCTGTCCCGGGACTGATACTGTCGGTTGTCCCTTTTCACCGGCGTCCCGACGAGCATGGCGAGTCGGGGCTCGGGAGACGAGCGCAGGGAGTCTCAGGGCGTCCACGCGAACGAAGCGAGCGTGGGCTCGATAGACGAACGGAGTGAGTCTATCGGCGTCCTGTCGAGCGTAGCGAGACAGGGCTCATCGGATGAGCAGCGCGAATCCGATGGCGTCCCGACGAGCATGGCGAGTCGGGGCTCGATAGACGAACGGAGTGAGTCTATGGGCGTCCCGACGAGCATGGCGAGTCGGGGCTCGGGAGACGAGCGGAGTGAGTCTATGGGCGTCCACGCGAACGAAGCGAGCGTGGGCTCGATAGACGAACGGAGTGAGTCTATCGGCGTCCTGTCGAGCGTAGCGAGAGGGCTCGATAGACGAACGGAGTGAGTCTATCGGCGTCCTGTCGAGCGTAGCGAGACAGGGCTCATCGGATGAGCAGCGCGAATCCGATGGCGTCCCGACGAGCATGGCGAGTCGGGGCTCGGGAGACGAGTGCAGCGAGTCTGCCGGTGTTCGACGTGACCGGTGCCGTCGAACGACTGTACGGGCGTACAACCGACACCACGATCCGGGTTCGTCCGACCGCCCGTGGCGCGGCCGGCCTGGTCGCTGAACCGGCGGGGTCCTCGGTAATTTTCGAGTGCGTACGGTGCGAGGAACGGTGAATCGTCGCCTGCTGGCGGTCGGTCCCGACCGCTGCCGACTGGGGTACCTAAAGAGCTAGGCCATGCCCCCTTCACTTCGTATCGCATACGCACTTCGTACGCGCGTTGTCGGTCGTCGCCGGTGAAATCGGTGGCCCGGGGAGGGGAGGAACGGAAGGGCCGTCACCGACCATCGAGCGTGACCGCGACGACGAGCGACTCTCCAATGCAACACCCTCTCGGATCCGACGCCAGCGGCGGTGGTGACCTCCTGGGCGCCGAGCAGCGGCGGATCGACGCCGCGTTCGACCACGGCGGCCCGGCCAACCACGCGGCCCTCCTCTACGAGAGCCGGGACGAGCAGTTCGGGGCCGCCGTCCCGTTCGTCCGCGCGGGCCTGGAACGCGGCGACCGGTGCCTCTACGTCGTCGACGACACCGCGACGGCCGACGTCGTCGCGGCGATGGAACGGGCGGGACTCGCCGTCGCGGCGGCCCGAGAGACGGGGCAACTCACCTTCCACTCGACGGACGACGTCTACCGCTCTGGCGGGTCGTTCGACCCGGCGGAGACGATCGAGTTCCTGGACGAGACAGTGTCCGACGCCGTCGAGAACGGGGGGTACGACCACGTCAGGTTCACCGCCGAGATGACGTGGGCGGCCGGTGGCGAGCGCGGCGCGGTCGCCGACGCGCTCGTCGAGTACGAGGCGACGCTCAACGACTTCTGGTCGGACGTGCCGATGACCGGCCTCTGCCAGTACGACCGCGGCCAGTTTCCGCCGGCCGTGTTGCGGGACGTCGTCCGGACCCATCCCAGACTGGTCGCCGACGGGGCGGTCTGTCCGAACGCGTTCTACGTCCCCCCGGACGAGTTCCTGGCCGACGGCCCGACCGAGGCGACCGTGGACCGCCAGATCGACGCCGTCCGCGCCCAGCGCGAGCGTCGGGTCAGTGCCCGGTCGTACCGGCAACTCGTGGGGGACGTGATCGCGGCCCTGGTGACGGCGTCGGCCCGCGAGGCGGTCGACTGTGAAGTCTGCGACGCCCTGACCGACGTCCCGGGCTGGCGCTTCGCCTGGGTCGGGGAGACGAACGCGACGAGCGACCGACTCACCCCGAGAGCGACGGCCGGGGAGTCTGCGTCGTACCCGGACGACGTGCCAGTCGCCGCGACGGCCGATCTGGCGGCGGAACCGGCGGGCCGCGCGGCGGCAACCGGTTCGGTGCAGGTCGTCGACGACGTCGGCGCGGCGACCGACGACGCCGACTGGCGAGGGGCGGCCCGCGACCGCGGGTTCGACGCCGTCGTCGCGGTGCCCCTCGTCTACGAGGGCGTCTCCTACGGGGTGGTGTCCGTCTACGGCGACGAACCGGGGGCCTTCGACGACCGGGCGCAGTCGGTGCTCGCCGACGTCGGGCGGGCGGTCGCCTTCGCCTGCAACGCGATGGACCGGCGCCGGGCCCTCGTCAGCGGCCGGGCGACCGAACTCGCACTCGCCCTCCCCGACGGCGACCCCTTCGTCGACTTCGCCGTCCGGACGGGCGAGACGGTCCAGGTGGACGGCGTCGTGCCGGAACAGGACGCGGACGGCGAGACGGCCGGTCGACTGGGCGTGTTTCTCACCGTCGAGGGGGTGACACCCGAACGGGTCGAGACGGCCGCGGCGGCGGTCGGCGCGTTCGCCTCGCTCTCCCTGGTCGCCGAGCGGGACGGCGAGGTGACCTACGACGCGGTCGTCGACGGCGAGGGACTGCTCGGCACGTTGCTCGACCACGCGGTCGTCCCGAAGTCGGTGGCGCCCGACGGCGAGGGCGGCCGCGCAGTCGTCCGACTTCCCCCGGGGACCGACGTCGCCTCGTTCGTCGGCATGGTCCGGGACCGATACCCCGGGACCGACCTGGTGGCCCGTCGCGAGGTCGAGGCCGAGTCGACGACCCGGGCGGACTTCCGGGCGGCGCTGCGCGAGCGGCTCACCGACCGCCAGTGGGACGCGCTCCAGATGGCCTACCTGAGCGGCTACTTCGAGTGGCCCCGGGAGCGCTCCGGCCAGGAGGTCGGCGAGCGCCTCGACGTCAGCCAGCCGACGTTCAACCGCCACCTCCGGGACAGTCTCCGCAAGCTCCTGACGCCGATATTCGACGACGACGGCGGTGCCCGTCGGCGATAGCACCCCCCCGGGGCGACCCGATTCTACAGACGTACAAACAGCCGCTATCCGGGACGACGCGCAACACACTGTCGTGATAGCACCGTGAGCGAGCGACGACGAACGGTGATGACACTGGGGGACGAACAGGCGATCAGCCGGGCCGTGATCGAGACGGTCGCCGACGCGACGTCGCGCGACGAGATGGACCTGCCGCCGCTGTTCCGGACGATCGACCCGGAGGCTCTCGACGCGCTCCTCGCGCCCCGCCCGTCCGGACGCGCCGAACCGCTGGCGCTCAGCTTCGAGTACGCCGACTGTCGCGTCTCCGTCGAGCGGTCGGACGCGGACGCCGTCGCGATCACGGCGACCGTCGAGGCGGAATGAGGCGCGTGTCTCACTGGTAGACGCCGTATTACCTTGCCCGGGCCGTGCACGGATCGGAGCGATGGGACTGCCGATCGTCTCGACGGGGCTACCAGCGGTCGCGTCGCGAGCGCGTGCGCCCGGCCGCACCGGGCAGGACAGCGTCGGATCGATTCGGGGCCGAGCGGGGCGCAGACGGCGATGAATCGCAAACTGACCAGCGGCTTCCTCTCGATCCTGAACGCCAAGATACTGGTCTCGTTCGTCGGCGTGCTCTCCCTGCCCTTCGTCGTCCGCGCACTGGGCGCCGACGGGTACGGCGACTACGCCTTCCTCATGTCGACGTTCTCCATGCTGATGATCCTGGTGAGCTCCGGGGTCACCGAGGGGGTCCAGAAGTTCGTCGCCGAGGAGCGCGACGTCGCGGGGTGGCGCGAGCAGGTGCTGGGCTTCTACGGGAAACTCGCCGTCGCGCTCGCGCTGGTCGGCAGCGTCCTCCTCGCGGGCGCCACCTGGTTCGGGCTGGTCGACGGCCTGCTCTCGCCCCGGTTCAGGACGTACTTCTACCTGCTCGCGGGGCTGGTGGTCGCGGCACAGCTCCGGGCGTTCGTCCGGCGGTCGCTGATGGGCGTCGGCCTCGAGAAGTACTCCGAGTCGCTGGTCGTGACCGGGAAGCTCACCTGGCTCGGCGTCAGCCTGGGGCTGGCGTGGATCGGCTACGGCGTCGCGGGTTTCCTGATCGGCAAGATCGCCGCCTCCGCGCTCACGGCCGTCGTCGGCGGGTTCGTCCTCTCGCGACACGTCTCGATCCCCCGCGTCCTTCGGTCGAGTGCGCCCTCCTTTCCGCGGCGTGAGCTGCTGTCGTTCAACGGGCTCAACATCGTCCTCGTCCTGTTGCTCATGTCGCTGTTCCACGTGGACATCGTGATGCTCCGGCTCCTGGGTAACAGCGCGCAGACGGGCTACTACAAGGCGGCGCTGGCGCTGGCCGAGTACATGTGGCTCGTCCCGATCTCGCTGCAGACGCTGTTGCTCCACTCGACGTCGAACCTCTGGTCGAACGACCGGCGTGAGGCCATCTCAGAGCTGGCCACCAGGGTCACGCGCTACGCGTTCCTGCTGACGGCGCTGCTGGCCATCGGCGTCTACGCGCTGGCCGACCGATTCGTCCCGTTCTACTACGGCCAGGCGTTCGTCGTCCTGCTGGAGCCGCTGACGCTGCTGTTGCCGGGCGCCCTCGGCTTCGCGCTCGCCCGGCCGCTGTACGGGATCAACCAGGCCAACGGGAACCTCCGGCCGCTCATCGTCGCCACCGGCGGGGCGGCCGCCGTCAACGCCGGCCTGAACTACGCCCTGATCCCCCTGTACGGCATGTCAGGGGCCGCCGCCGCGACGAGTATCGGCTACGGGTCGATGTTCGTCCTCCAGGTCGCCTGCGCTCGCTACCTCGGCTACGACCCGCTCTCGGGGCTGCGACCGGCCAGACTCCTCGCGACGGTCGCCGTCGGCGCGCCGCTGATCGTCGGGCTCGACGCGCTCGTCTCGAACACGCTCGTCGCGTTCGCCGTCGTCCCCGCCGTCGGCTTCCTCGCGTTCGCCGCCGTCGCGCTCGGCACCGGCGCCCTCGACGCCGAGGAACTGCTCGAAGCCGCGGAACTGTTGCCGGACCCGGTCGAACGCGGCGTCCGGCTGATCGTCTCGTAGGCTCTCAACGGGCTACCGTCCGGGACGCGCGTGGCCAGTATTAACGCGTTACGGCCTGGTAAGCGGACCGTACTACCCTCTTCTTGTTATCAGAGTGGCTCTTTATCCGCCCTTTCGGACGAGGAGTTCGCCTCTACCTGGTAACTAACTCGGTGTAACTGGTCCCTCCCGGGACGTAACCGACGCCAATCAGGGAGGTTTCAGCCAGTTACTCGCGACAACACTTAACCTAAAACTCCAGAGAAAGCCGGGTACAGTGACAGAGAAAGACGACGCTACTGCCGGTAAGGAGCGATTAATCGATAGACGCAGTATGCTGACGCTGACGGGTTCGGCCGCGGCCGCGACGCTACTCGGCGTCGGGAGCGCCGGCGCCCAGACCACCCCCTCGAAGTACATGCTGCTGGACACGACCGACACCGAGGAGGTCTGCCACTACGTCGTCGAGGCCTCGGAGGCCATCGAGGTCGTCCCGACCGACGGGAACACCGTCTCGACCGCGACCGACACCCGCGTCGAGGGCGAGGTCGACCAGGGCTACGTCGCTATCAGGTACGCCGGCTGGGTCTCGACCATCGAGATCGACGGCCGGGCCTACGTCCGCTTCGGTGACTCGGCCGAGGCGCTGTTCCCCGACACGGGCCGGGAGATCGTCGTCACCTCGCCGACCGAGGTGGACTACCAGTTCACGGCGACCGACGACATCGAGCGCATCGAGGACGGGAGCCGGAACGCCGCCGAGACCCGGAACGACTCGATCACCGAGAACGACGACGGGACGGTCACCGCCGACGGCTTCACCGGCAACGGCTACGGCGACTCCTTCACCGTCTACGGCGACGTCACCGAGTTCACGCCGCTCGAGGGCGACCACACGATCACCGTCGACGGTCAGGAGATGACCGCCTACGAGCTCACCGGCCAGCAACCCGAACAGTCGAAGCGCCTGCGCATCGTCTCGCCCACGGAGATCGACTACACCTTCACCGTCACCGACGGCGCCGAGCGCGTCGAGGACGGCAGCAAGTTCGCGGCCGAGACCAACAACGACACCATCGAGCAGAACGCCGACGGCACCTACCAGGTCAGCGGACTCACCGGGAACGGATACGGCGACACCTTCGACCTGACGGGCGACGTCACCGCTTTCTCCCCGATGGAGGGCGAGTTCACGCTCACCCTCGACGGCGAGGAGGTTTCGGCCTACGAGCTCACCGGTGAGGAACCGCCGGAGAACGACGGACCAGTCATCGGCGGCGGCGAGGGATACGCGAACACGGTCCCCGAGTCCGCGGCCGACGTCGTCGTCTCGACGAAAGCCCAGCTGAACGACGCGCTCCAGGGCGCGAGCGCCGGTGACGTCGTCTACGTCAGCGGCGACGCCGACATCTACATGGGGGAAAGCGAGTTCTCCATCCCGAGCGGCGTCACGCTCGCCTCGGACCGGGGCATCGACGGCGCGGCCGGCGGCCGGCTCTACACCGACCGCCACCCGTGGCCGATGCTCGAAGCGGCCGACGACGTCCGCGTCACCGGCCTCCGGATCGAGGGTCCCCGGCGCGACTGGTACGACCGCGGCGTCCTCGAACAGGGCCTGACGCTGGCCGGCAGCGGCTGTGAGGTCGACAACGTGGAGGCCTACGGCTGGGGCTGGGCGGCGGTCCGGTGCCAGCAGTCGGCCCACGTCCACCACAGCGAACTCCACACCAACACCGAGGACGGCTCGGGCTACGGCGTGGCGACGACGAGCGCGAACGACGTCCTCGTCGAGTACAACCACTTCTACGACAACCGCCACAGCGTCGAGTCGACGGGCGGCGACTACACGGCCCGCTACAACCACGTCACCGGGAAGGCTATCTCTCACGTCTTCGACCAGCACAAGCCCGGCGGCGACCGGATCGAGATCTACAACAACACCGTCGAGGTCGTCGACCAGGACCGGAAGGACAAGAACGCGCCGGCGGTGGCCATCCGCGGCGTCCCCTCCGACGGAGCGTACGTCCACGACAACTGGTTCTACAACCCCGAGGAACCCCGGAGCACCCCCGACGGCTGGACCGACGAGGCCATCATCCAGGTCCACACCACCAGCTGGCAGAACGTCGAGTTCGAGAACAATCACTACGGCTCCTCGACGCCGCCGTCGTCGGACATCGGCTGTCCCTGAGGTCGGCTGTCCCCGAGGTCGGCTGTCTCCGAGTCCGGTCACGCGTCCGTTTTCCTCGCTGAACGCTGTTTTCGCGATTCACCGACCACGCCGAGTGACGCCACGAGCGCCGGCGTCGACCGACGCAGCCAGATGCCGGCGTCGAGCAGCGTCCCCACCCTCGCGCTCAGGCGTAGCCGACCCGCTCCGGCCGGTCCCGGACGTCCTCGTCGACCGTCGGGTCGCCGTCGGTCACCGCCCGGACGTCGACCGCGTCGTCGAGTTCGTCGAGGCGCTCGCGCGGGTCGACGGCGAACTCCCCGAGGGTCCGGAAGCCGTCGGTGTGGGTCTCGTAGGCGTAGGCGCCGGTCCGGGAGACGAACCCGGACAGTGGCGCGTCGCGCTTCTCGTACTCGGCTTCGGGGACGTCCTCGCGAGCGAACTGGGCCTCGTGGAAGGGGAGCAGGCCGTGGTACTCCGTGCGGAAGTCCCGCGATTCGCGGTCAGCCGCCAGCAGATTCCGGCCACGGGAGTCGACGTCGACGCCCGCCAGGTCGGCCACGGTCCGGTGAACGTCCAGCAGGCTGACGACGCCGTGGTCGACGTCGTCCGCGACGCCGTCGCCGCTGATAACCAGCGGAACCTGGACCAGTTCCGGGTGGAGACCGAAGGAGTGGTTCACCATCCCGTGCTCGCCGAACAGCTCGCCGTGGTCCGAGAGAGTGACCACGTAGTCGAAGTTCTCGGAGAGTTCGTCGAATATCTCGCGGTAGCGGTCCGAGAGATAGGCCGCCGAGCGCTCGTAGGCCCGACGGGCAGCCTGGAGGTCCGTCTCCTCGTCGGTGAAGGCGTCGGCGGCGACCACCGTGACGGGGTCGTCGTCCGGCCGCGCCGGGTGGTAGGGCGTGTGGGTCTCCACGAGGTTGACGAACAGGAACTCCTCGTCGCCGAAGTCGGTGGCCCGGACCCGGTCGCGGACCGCCGCCGCGCCGCCGTCGGCCGCCGAACGCGAGTACAGCTCGTACCCCTGCCGGATCGACGCGCGCGTCGCGCAGTCCGAGCGGACACAGCGCCAGATGGCCTCGAGGTACTGCCTGACGCCCGTCGCATCGAGGCCGTCGAACCACTCCCCCCAGTCGAAGGCGTCGGCCGCGAACGACGGCAGGCTGTCGCGGCCGACGAACTCGTCGAAGCCGCGGTCCCAGCCGTCGTGCTGGAACAGCTGCGGGTTCGCCGTGAGACACCGGGTGCGGTAGCCGGCGTTCCGGAGCGACTCCGCGAGGACCGGTTCGTCGCAGTCGAGGTCGCCGGCGTGGCCGTGGACGCCCACCTCGCTGGCGTACGTGCCGGTGAACAGCGAGGCGTGGGCGGGGACGGTCCAGTGCGACGTCGAGTAGGCCCGCGAGAAGTGCCGGCCCGGGACCCACTCGAAGTGGTCGTCGAAGGTATCCGACCGCAGCGTGTCCAGCACGACGAGGGCGACGCTTGGCATACCAGCCCAGTTCCACGACGTTCCACGTAGTTATGCCTTCGCTACAGTACCGTCGCCAGTGGCGTGGATCGACGGCACGGTGGCCCGTTCCGGAACCACGCCTCACTACACCCCGCCCGGGATGCGCCGGATTCCCTTACAGTTCGACCCAGTTCTGGCCGTCCGGCTGGGCGCGGTAGGCGGTCCAGGGCTCGGTCGACGTATCCCAGACGGTGGCGTTCGTCGCGCCGGCGTAGTCGGCGTGCCCGTTCCACTCCCCCTCGACGGCCGGGTCGCCGTCGTTGGTCCCCCAGCGGTTGATCAGCGTCCGGACACCTTCGTCGGTGACGTGCTCGTAGTCGACGTTGGCGACGTTGTCGAGGACGCTCTCGGTGCCACTCGTGATCGTGATCGACCACGGCTCGCCGGCGGTGCCGCCGATGCCGTTCACGTAGCAGTCGTCGTCTTCGACGCGGAGCAAGGTGGTCGAGTACTCCTCGCTCGTCCGGTCGCCCCAGACGCCGCTGGCCCGCACCGACGACCCGCTGGCCCGTAGCAGCGGCCGCCAGCCGTCGTCGCGTCCCCAGTTCCGCGCGAAGACGTTCGAGATGGGCGAGTTACCGGTGCCGTCGACGATGGCGCTCTGCTTCGCGCCCTCGACGTGCATGTTCGAGATGGAAAAGCGCGAGGTCCCCCGGAAGCCGGCGTTCAGCCCCTCTTTCAGGATGACGTCGGCGTACTGGTTGCCCGGCGTCGTGTTGACGATGCCGTCGTTGCCCCCCGCCGAGAAGATGGTGACGTTCGTGAAGTGGCTCTCGGCGCCCTCTATCTTGAACCCCGACCCGATGGCGTGGACGTTGTCGACCTTCAGCCGGTTGCCCCCGCCGAGATAGAGCGCGTGGCCGTTCACGTTCTCGACCCAGGCGTTCTGGACGCGACAGCCGCTGGCGCTGGCCGCGAGGTGGAGCGCGTCGCCGCCGCCCCAGCGGAAGATGACGTTCTCGAAGGTGTAGTCGATGACGTTGCCGTCCGTCTCGACGATGTTGGCGTCGCCGGAGCGGTCGCCCTCGCCGGCGCCGTAGACGGTCATGTTGCGGACGCCGCCGAAGTTGCCCGCCTCGCCGGCCAGCCGTACGGTCGGCGTCGACGGCTCGTCCGCGGCGTGGCGCAGCGTGGTCGTCCGGACTCCCTCGCCGTTGAGGTACGTCGACGTGTCGCTGTAGTCGAAGCCCGGGTCGGTCTCGACGCCGTCGGTCTCGAACCAGCCGCTGCCGAACTCGACGGTGCCGTGGTAGTCCGCGAACAGGTCCGGGGGCACCTGGTAGGGGTCCTCGCGCGTCCCCGAGCCTTCGTCGGCCTGCGCCCGGACCTGCGGAATGCCGTTCAGCAGTCCCGTCTCGATGGCCTCCCGGGTCGTCACCTCTCTACCCGACGCCTGCTGGTCGGTCTTCGCCGCTCCCTGCCCCGCGTCCAGATTCAACCCCTGACAGCCGGCGACGGCGGCCGAGGAGGCCCCCGCCAGCTTCAGCAGCGTTCGTCGTCGTAGCGATGTCATCGGTCTCGGGTGGACCGTCCGACCCCCGACCGATTGTTATTTCTCGGCTGACGGGGCGTAGAAACGACCTACGGCCGAGCTCCCGAACTGGTCCTGGTCCCTCTCCTCACTGCTCGCTATCCAGCGCGTCGCCCGTTCGAACGTCGAGCGTCTCCACCGTCGACCGTCGTCCCCGGACCGGAATCCCGGGCACGTCGATCTCGCCGCCGTCGACGACGCAGTTCTCGCAGGCCGTGAAGGAGAGGCCGTTGCGGCCCGGACCGGTCCCGCTGACGGTGCAGTCCTCGAAGGCGACGTCCGCGCGGCCGGCGATCTCGACGGCCCACCCGCCGGCGGCCGACCCGGTGACGGTCACGTTCTCGAAGGTCGGGCCCGGGGACGGGTCCGCCGGGTCGTCGTCGAGGGCCCGGATGGCTGGGGTGTCGTCGCGGTCGACGCGGACGGTCGTGTCCCGGATCGTCGACGTCCCGGCGTTCGGATGGAAGACGAGGCCGCCGAACCCCTCGCCGGCGTCGGCGCCGACGACGACGTCGCAGTCCTCGACGACGATACCGCTCCGGTTGCGCAGGCGGATGCCGCGGGCGTTCATCGCGCCAGCGTGGGAGGGCGGGCGCTCGTCGACGACGACGGTGACGTCCCGCGCCGTCGAGTCGGTCGACCCGAGGCGGACGTTGGCGATGTTGTTGTTCGCGTAGCGCCCGCCGCGGACGTGGACCGTGCCGTCCCGGCCCCGCAGGGCCTCGTCGTCACGGCCCGGCGCGGAGGCGTACAGCCCGTTGTTCGGGAAGTTGCTCACCTCGCAGTCGACGAACTCGAGGGTGCCGGCGTGGGCGGCGCCGACGTAGAGGCCGACGGCGTTGCCCCCGTCGTGGCCGCCGTCGGTCGCGACGACGTGCTCGACGGTGCCGGTCGCCGACTCCTCGCGGACGTCGAACCGGAAGGCGGCGGGGTTGCCCGGCAGCGACTCGTCGGGCATGGTCCCGCGCACGCGGACGTCTCGCACCGCGAAGTCGCCCCGGGAGAAGACCTGCGTCGCGCCGCCGGCGCCGGACGCGCGGTAGTCCAGCGTGAACCCCTCGAACAGGAAATCGCTGACGCCGTGGAACTGCAGGAACTGGTGACCGATGTCGACGGCGGGCCGGCCGGGGACGAGGCTCGTCTCGTCGGGTGACTCGGCGACCAGGCCGGCGTTCTCGACGCCCTCGACGCGGAGCGAGTTCACCCGGTAGGTGCCCGCCGGGACGTACGCCAGGGTGTCGTCGGCGACGACCCGCTCCAGGACGTCGTCGATGGGCTCGGATCCGTCTGGGCTGGCGCCGGCGGCGACGACGTCGACGTACTCGTCGAACCGGTCGTCGTACGCCGACGCGAGGCGCTCCCGCGAGGTCGGCGTCGTCGGCGTGGGTGTGTCCGTCGTCCGGTCTCGTACCGGACTCGTCGTCTCGGGCGCGTCCTCTCGGAACTGGCAGCCCGCGACGGCGGCCGGGAGGGCGACGGCGGCCCCGCGACGGAGGAACGACCGCCTGGAGGGACGGTCGCCGGTCATGGCTGACTCGCGGGCGCCGCTTCTGCGTGGGCGGGTGGCCCGCTCTGGAGCGACCGAGCGGGCGCGGCGTCGTCGGTGATCATGTGGTGTGAGTTCCTTGCCTGCGGGTTAGTTACGCAGCCGCTGTGTCTCCATTGCATCGACCGGCGACGGGCAATCGTCGCCTACTCGACGACGTCGCCACCGTCGGCGACGGATCGCTGGCCCTCGACGGCGTCCGGTTCGGCGACCTCTTCGGCGACGTCGACGGGGAACGCCGAGTGCTCGGGTGGCGGCATGAAGAAGCCGCGGACGAACCCGGCGCTGCTGAGGACGTACTTGCCCAGCCGCTGGGTCGCGTCGGCGTGACCCTCCCAGGCGACGTCGGCGGCGAACATGACGAGCGAGACGGCGAGCCACACCACCACCAGGATGGGCTGGACGAGCAGGCTCGCCGCCCCGACGACGAGCCAGCCGTAGAAGGCCGCCCGGTAGCGATACCGGTCGACGAACTTCCACACTGTCCGCGGTGAGCGGAGGTTCTTCCGGACGGCCTGCCCGAGGCCGAAGTAGTAGCCGTTGCGCCACCGCCGGCGCAGTTCGGCCGCCCCGGGCGAGTAGGGGTGGGAGGCAGCGACCATCGGGAGGCGCCGGACGTCGTAGCCCGCCTCCGTGATCCGGTAGCCCAGTTCCACGTCTTCGAGCGCCCGCAGGAACGGGTCGAACCCGTCGACCTGGTCGAGCACGTCGGCGTCGTAGAGCACGACGCCACGGAGCGCCTCGACCGGCTCGGGGTCGGTGGCCTCGGCGGTGTTGAGGTGGCCGTCGATGCCGGCGACGTCGTCGCGCTGGTCGAGCACGCGCCGGGCGCGGTCGAGCCACTCCCCCGAGATGCGCATGTCGCCGTCGACGAACAGCAACTGGTCGCCGGTGGCGTATCGCTGGCCGACGTAGCGGCCCGCACCCGGGGTCGTCAGGTCGTCGTCCGGGATCCGCAGTACCGTCACCGGGAACCGGCGGGCGCGTTCGACCGTCCGGTCCGTCGAGTTCGAGTCGACGACGATCACCTCGTGCGACGGGTCGTCCGCGACGGCCGCCAGGATCGACTCCAGGCAGGTCTCGATCCGGTCTTCCTCGTTGTACGTCGGGACGACGACGGACAGCGACGGGAGGTCACTCGATTCGGCCGTCCTTCGCCCGGGTCGGGTCTCCGCGCGACGGAGTGACCACTGGGCGTCGTTTCGTTCGCCGGGCGAGCCGTTCCGTCCGCCGGACGGGTCGCTGCGCCGTCGCCACGGCGGTCGCCCGTCCCCGCCGTCCGAACCGACGTCACTCGCCATCCGCGTCACCTGCGTGTCGGCGCGTCGTCGTGTCAGATACCATCAGTTACTCACTCGTTTGTCTCCGGTCTCGTCCGGAACGTCACCGCATCGCTCGTTAGTTATGCATCGTGTACTGCCGAACTCCGGCCGACCGCAGTCCGGTGATCTACCGACTACGTCACCTCGACCGGCAGGTGGACGACCCGGTGGGCCGACGCCCGGTCGGGCTCCGCGGGCGCCTTCCCCTCGTAGAGGAAGAAGGCCAGCGTGTGCTCGCCGGTCGTCGTCGGGGTCACCGTCGCCGTCTCCATGGTCGCGTCGCCGGGTCGGACCGTGGTCGAGAACCGGTCGAGTTCCTCCCGGCTCTCGACCGTCGCGTTCGCGCCAGCGCCCGACCGCTCCTGTAACTGGGCGACGACGGTGTACTCCCGTGGCTGTGCACTGTGCTGTTCGATGCCCAGCGTGTACTCGGCCGTCTCGCCGTCGGCGAGGTCGGTCGTGTAGCCGCTGGCCTCGTACTCGCCGTCGGCCGTCTCCGTGACCAGGTAGAACTCCGTCTCGGCGGCCTGGTCGCCGGTGACGGCCATGGTGGCGCTGCCGACGAGCATGAGGACCGCGATGGTTGCACAGCCGAGTGTGATGCCGTCGGTCGGGACGCCGGCCAGCAGCGACCGGTCGGTCGCCGGTCCGCCCGCCGCACCAGCACCTCGTGCTGCACCGGACCCGCGTCGGTACGCGGCGACGAGTGCGGCGACGACGGTGACGGCGGCGACGCCGGCCAGCACGGGCACCAGGGCGACGCCGACGACGAAGTCGAGCGCGAGCGCGACCAGCGGGACGACGGCGACGCTCGCCACGACGGACAGGACCAGCCGTTCGAGCCGCGAGAGGCCGTCGTGGGTCTGGCGGACGCCGAGGCGGTCACCGGGCCCGTCGGCACCTGTCGGGGTGGCCGTGGCGGGCGCGATTGCCGTCACGACGGCGTACCCCGGCGCGAACAGCAGGACGGGCAGGGCCAGCGGGACGGCGACGGCGGTCGGCAGGTCGCCGACGAGCGCCAGCACGGCGGTCACTGCGACGACGTAGCCGGCGGCGACGGCCAGGTCGGTGTGCGATGCGACGCGTCCGGAGGTGGTGGTAGTTCCTGACATCGGTCTAGAGTGCGGCGGGCGACTGGCAGTAGCGAACCTCCTCGTTGGCGTAGAGGACGGCCGTTTCGCCGCCGCAGACGGTCGATTCCTGTAGCTGGACCTGGACCCAGTCGTCCTGGTATCTCGCGGAGGCCGCGCCGTGGGTCTGGTACTCCCGGTAGACGGCGGCGTCGGCGCTGACGGTGCCGTCCTCACCGAGCGCCAGCCCCTCTACCTCCTCGCCCTGCCAGCGGGTGAACAGCGTTCGGTAGGGGTGGTCGGTCTGGAGCGCTGGGGCGCCGTCGGGGTGGATGGCGCTCACCGTCTCGACGGCGGCCAGTTCGGCACTCGTCCCGGAGTAGCGCGGGTAGTGCTCGTCGAACATCGGGTCGCCCGGCGCCGCCTTGTTCGAGGCGAGCATCGCGCCGGGGAACACCAGCGCGAGGACGAGCAGGCCCGCGACGACGGCCCGCGAGGAGAGCCGCGTCGAGAGGTACCGCACCCCGATGGCCGCGATGATGGCCATCGGCGCGTACATGAACGCGTACCACCGGCCGGGGAGGAAGAGGTTCAGCCCGAACAGCGGCAGCCCCAGCACCACCACGAGCATCCCCGCGGCAGCGATGACGTAGGTGAGCGAGAGCTGGGAGAACCGGTCGCTCCGGACGAGCGTCAGCGAGCCGAGGACGACCGCGGTCAACAGCAGGAAGAAGCCCAGCGCGTCGACGAACTCGACCCACTTCGGGACGTCCGTCACGACGGCCGCGAGGGCGCCGCCCGCGGCCGGCTCTGACCCCATCAACTGGAGGAAGCCGACCGAGCCGTCGAGGGCCCGCCGGAGGCTGCCGACCATCGTCTCGATGAACGTCCCCGACCCGTAGGGCGTGAACGCCCAGTTGACGACGGTGAGCCCGCAGACCAATGCGAACACCGGCGTCACGTTCGTCGTCTCCCGGCCGGCCGTGACCCGGCCGAGCGAGCCGTGCCTGTCGGCGAGCCAGACGACCCACTGGGCGGCCACGGCCGCCGCCAGGAAGCAGAGCGTGACGAACGCCGATATCTGGTGCGTGAGCACGACGGCGACGCCGACCAGTATCGTCAGTCCGAAGACGGGCCCCTCGCGGTCGACGAAGAACAGCTTCGTGATGCCGTAGACGACCACCAGGAAGAAGACCAGCCCCATGCTCGTCGGGATGAGGTGGACGCCCCACCGAACGACGTGGTCGGCGACGGCGTAGGTGGCCATCGCGAACAGCGACCAGCGGACGGGGAGGAAGTGCCGGGTCGTCAGGTAGACGAGCACGACGGAGAGGGGCATCACCAGCCCGAGCGTCGCGTAGACGGCCAGCCGGATCGATGTGTTGAACGCCTCGGCGGCGACGACGGCCAGCAGGTGATACAGCGGCGCGGCGACGTACTTCACGTCCGCGATGGCCGCGAGTGACCCGCCCTCGCGGATCGCCTGCGCGTACTCGGTGACGTGGGTCCAGCTGTCGACGCCGATCAGTCCCGGCGTCGTCGCCAGCGCCGCGAACCGCACCACGAGGGCGAAGGCGACCACCTGCAGGACGATCGACCCGGGGCGTAACGCCGAGTCCCGGACGAACAGGACCTGGACGAAGATCAGCGCGCCGACGGCCGACGCCAGGCCGAAGAAAGGGAGGCTCCGACCGCCGGTCGTCGTCGCGACGAGCCCCAGCGAACCGACGGCCAGCAGCGTCACGCCGCCGAGGCTCCGGCCCGCCAGGTCGGAGAGGCGCCACCGGACGGCCGCGACGTCCTCGCGCCCGAAGTGGGCCGTCACCAGGTAGAGCCCGCTTCCGATGCCGATGAGAACCGGCACGACCTGGATGAACAGGTTCTCTGTCAGGAAGCGCAGCGGGAAGAGGGCGGCCGCCAGCAGCAGGCCGGCGACCGCACCGATCTGGTCTATCCGGCCGTCCAGCCAGCCGTCGGTCCTGACTGCCCGGTTGCTCATTCGCGATCGACCTCACGGCCAGTTGCTCGCCCGCCGGCGCGATCCGCGGGTCGCCAGTCACCCCTTGCCCGTCGACGCGACGTCTGTCTGCCCGTTCGTCTCGGTCCCTCGCTCGAAGTCATGGATCGGCCCTTGCGGTCTCCGGCCATTGTTACGCGCCGACTGACGCCTCGGCTCACTCGAGCGCTATCGGGAGAGAGTGCCTGAAACCAGCGCTATAGAGCACCTACCAATAGGGGACCCGCTCCAGTCGATCGCGATGGACGGCGCCGTCGCTCACGAAACGGGATTCCGGTGGGCAGAATACGAGTACCCCTACCCGCTGCCCACCTTCGTACTCGGTGGGTTCTCGAAGTGTGTAATAGGTTTTGTGGTCCGTAACTGGTGAACAACGATCCGTTCTCCCGGTTTTCGACGGTATGCGGCCTGAAAACGGTCGAGCCCCTTCGAACGGACGCTCCCGCCACGAACCGCTCCGGACACGACAACTTACGTGCGTTGGGTGTGAACTATCAACACAGGTGAGTCAGCGATGCCGACCGAACACTGCGCCATCTGCGGGTCCACGACGTCCTTCGACGCCACCGTCCACGTCATGCTCAACCCGAGCTACGCCGAGGGGGTCGACGACTACTACGTCTGCCGGGGGTGTCACGAGGACCACCTCGTCGACCTGTTCGCCTACCCTGACGAACCGGACCAGTGGGACGCCCCGACTGGCTGAGCGAATTGGCCACTCGAGGACCTCTCGGGGAGCGTGACGGCGGTTCCAGAAGCGACTCGCGGCGGCGATGCGACGCCGTTATCCCCCTCGATCCCCTCCTCTCTACAACCATGATCGAGGGACTGGACGCCGACGTCGCCGGCGTCGAAGCCGCCACGGAACGCCGCGACGAGGTCGTCGCCGAGGTCACCGAACACGCCAGCCTGGTCGCCCGGGAACTCTCGATACTTCAGGGCGGGGACTACGGCCAGGCCGAGTTCGACACCGGCCGCGGGACCTGGACGCTGAAGTACGAGGCCGGCACCGTCCAGTACCTCCGGTTCGAGGACGGCGGCACGGAGACGTACGTCGTCTCCTCGAAGCAACAGCCCGAACCCGAGGCGCTGGCCGCGGCGATGGAAGACTACGGCGCGTTCGTGCGGGCGTTCGCCGACCACGTCCGGTCGCTCGACGGCGTGCTCGACCAGGTCGAGACAGACTTTCCCGCAGTCGAATCGACCGAGGACATCGTCGCCGAGCGCGAGCGGGTCCTCAGTCGGATCCGGGAGTGTGCCGACCGGATGGCTGGCGAACTCCACCGCGTCGCGGGGTCGAACTACGGCACTTTCGACACCCGCGTCGGCGGCAGCCGGTGGGAACTCAAGTGGGAGGACGGCCGGGCGCAGTACCTCCGGGTCGGCGGCGAAGGCGGCGTCTACCTCCTCTCCCAGTACGAACCGCCGTCGCCGAAGGACCTGCGCCGCCACGTCGAGGACGTTCCGGCCTTCGTAGAGGCGTACAACGACCACGTCCGGGAGATCTCCGAGGAACTCTCCACCGTCTCGCTGTAGCGCGCGCCGGACGGAGAAGGCTCTCGGGAGTGAGATAATGGTGGGCAGAACGCACGAGTACCCCTACCCGCTGCCCACTTCGTACCACGTACATGCGAGACGGGGGGAATATGTTTTGTGGTTACGACGGCGGCCCGGACGCAACTGGTAGTGACCGCCTTCGCCCGGTCGCTATCGGTCCTGGCCGACGGACGCGGTCGTCCGACACTTTTTATCGGGGGACGACACAGTGAATTTACGATGAGCACGACTGTCGCGTTCGTCGGGGTGACCGGCGGAGCGGGGACGACGCGCGTCAGCGTCGAGGTCGGGGCGACGCTCGCCCGCGCCGGCCACTCCGTGGCCGTCCTCGACGCCGCGTTCGCTACCCAGGGACTGGCCACCCACGTCGAGGGCCGCATCGACCCGGACCTGACCCGCGTCCTCACCGACGAGGCCGCCTTCGGCGACGCTCTCGTGGACGTCTGGCCGGATCTGGACGGCCGCGCCGCGATCGCTCCGGTCCACGCGCCTTTCGAGCGCGTCGCCCGCGCGAAAGCGCCCGACGCCGCGCGCCAGTTCGAGACCTGCGTCGACCACGCCGCTCGCCAGTTCGACCACGTCGTCGTCGACGTCCCGCCAGTGGCCGACAACCAGTCGGTCGCTGCCGTCACGGGCGTGGACCGGCGCGTTCTCGTCGCGCCCGACGCCCGCCGCGGCGCGGACCTGCTCCCCCGGATGCGGGGACGACTGGTCGACCTCGGTTCCGAGTCCGACGCGCTGGTCGCCAACCGCGTCGCGGACGGAACCCCGACCCACCTCCCCGAGGCCGACCACGTCGTCCCGACGGGGGAGGACGGCGTCGTGACGCCAACCTGTGTCGCGCCAGACAGCGAGTTCGCAGCGACGATGGCGGACGTGACCTCGGCCCTCTTCGACCGCGACGTCGAGGTCGACCGCTCTTCGGACGGGTTTTTCGGCTGAGGGTCTGCCGTCACCGGCCCGCGACCACCGGCCACCCGCCGAGCGAGAGCTGGCTGGTTAGTGGCCCGGATCCAGGTGGTCACCAAGAGGCTTTTACCGCCAGACGGCCTTCCATCCGCCGTATGACAGACACGGGACTGCAACTGCGGATGCTCGTCGTCGGCGCGATCCTGTTCGCGTTCTACCTCTTCGCCGGGACCGCACTGTCGGCCCTCCTCGGCCTTCCGCTGGTGCCGGTCCTGCTCCTCGGCATTCTCGTCGTACCAGCCGTGCAGTACAAACTCGGGAAGTGGATGGCGCTCCGGGGAGCGCGGGACATGCCCGATGACGGCCAGTACGGACACGTCCACCAGATGGTCAGGCGGCTCTGCCGCGACATGGACCTGGCGGAACCGCGCCTGATGACGATGGAGATGGGCGTCCCCAACGCCTTCGCCGTCGGGCGGAAGGGTGCGGGCGTGGTCGTCGTCTCGACCGAGCTTATGCAACTGCTCGACGACGACGAACTCGAGGGCGTCGTCGCCCACGAACTGGCCCACATCAAGAACCGGGACGTGATCACGATGGTCGTCGGGCAGTCGATCGGGATGCTCGTGGGCTACGTCGCCTACTTCGCGGTGTTGTTCGGCGGCGAGCGGAACGTGGGTTCGTGGATTCTGGCGATGGTCGCCTCGTCGCTTGCGAACGCGCTCGTGATGGTGTTCGTCATGGCTATCTCGCGGTACCGGGAGTACGTCGCCGACGCCGACGCACGCGACGCCATCGGCACTGGCGACCCGCTGGCACGCGCGCTCGAGAAGATATCCCGCGGCGCGGAGGGCCGCGAGTCGACCGTCGAGGACAGCGTAAACGCCCTCTGTATCTTCAACGCCGACGGGGGTCTCCTCCAGCGAGTGTTCTCGACGCACCCGCCGACGGAGAAGCGCATCCAGCGACTCCGCTCGTAGACTACCGCAGTCCGTCGCCGGCTTCCACCGACTCGCCGAGCGATGCCCGTTTCTCGCCGGTGGCGTCTTCACTGGTCAGATAGCCTTCCGCGGCGGCCTGGGCGTCGGCCGAGGGCTCGTGGGTCTCCACGTAGACGCCAAGCGCGAACTCCCGTTCGCTCGCGCCGGTGAGCGCGAGCGCCTCGCTCCGCGAGACCCGCCCGTCGAGCCAGTCCCGGACGACGTCGCGGGCGGTCGGCGAGAGCGGTGAGACGTGCTCGCCGACGTGATGCAGCGTCTTCGCGGCGGTGATCGGCGCGACGCCGGCGGCCCGTCCCGCGTCGCCAATTGACTCGCCCGCGGCGTAGCGTTCGACCAGCGTCGCCGCGGTCTCGGCGTCGCACGGCAGGTCGTCGGCGGCGCCGGCCAGTCGGTCGGCCAGCGCCTCGTCGGTCCGGTCGACGCTCGCGACGCCGCGGTCGCGCTGCTCGGTAGTGACCTCGATCCCCGCAGCGATGTCCGACAGCGCCATTCGTTTCACGATCCAGTTGACAGAACGTAAGCCTGTCGGCTGCGGTATCGACGGGTCCGGTTGCCGCCGAATCACCTACCGGTTACCGGTCGGTAGATCCGCCGGCCGACGCCGCCGAGTCGGTGATTCCCCCGGTCTTTACATTCCCCTTCGAGACGAAGTTCGAACTGTAATGAGTATCACATCTCAGGGCTGCCCCGAGTGTGACGGGGCGCTGGAAGCGTCGGACTGCGAGACAGTGTGTGCGAGCTGCGGGCTGGTGGTGGCCGAGGACGCCATCGACCGCGGGCCGGAGTGGCGGTCGTTCGAAGACGACGAGACGGAGAAGGCCCGGACCGGCGCGCCCCTCACCCGGTCGCGCCACGACCGGGGACTGTCGACGGAGATCGGCCGGTCGACCCGACTCAAGGGACGCAAGCGCCGCCGGATGCGCCGCCTGCGTCGGCAGCACCGGCGCGCCCAGACGGAGTCGAAACGCGACCGGAACAGGATGCTCGGGTTCATCGAGGTCCGCCGCGTCGTCAGCGGCCTGGACCTCTCCAGGACGATCCGCGACCGGGCGTGCGTGCTGTTCGAGTCTGCCCAGAGCGAGGACCTGCTGGTCGGGCGCTCCATCGAGGGATTCGCCGCCGCCGCGGTGTACGCGAACTGCCGGACGTCGGGCGTGGCCCGGACGCTCCACGAGGTCGCCGGCGCGGCTCAGGCCACCGAGGACGAGTTGCGTGTCGCCTACGACGCGCTGAACCGGGAACTTGGGCTTCCGACCGGCCCCATCGACCCCGCCGAGTACCTGCCGCGGTTCGCCAGCGACCTCGACGTGTCCCACGACGTCGAGCGACGGGCCGGGGAACTGGTCGAGCGCGCCCACGACGAGGGCGTCGTCGCCGGCCGGAACCCCGGCGGCGTCGCTGCGGGCTGTCTGTACACCGCCGCCAGGGAACTGGGACACGACCTCACGCAGGTGGCGGCGGCCGACGCCGCGGACGTCAGTCCGGTCACGCTTCGGTCGACGTATCAGGCCCTGCAGGACTGAACCGCCCGCGCGAGGGTTTCGAACTGCTCGACGACCCGTGCCGACGCCGGCGCCAGCGAGCGGACGGGCTGGCCCGACGACTGGGCCCGTCCGAGCCGTTCCGAGTCGGGGATGGGGACCGCCGGCGCGCCGAACAGGTCGGCGACCCGGGCGGTCGGGGGGGTCGATCCGGCGCGGTTGACGGCCACACGGACCAGCCCGGCGTCGAACTCCCGGGCGAGTTCGCGGGCCCGCACCGCGTCCGCGATGGCGGCCTCCGAGGGCGTCGTCACGACGACGCAGGCAGAGGCGACGACCAGCGGCAGGCCCGCATCGGCCCGCAGGCCGGCCGGACAGTCGACGACGACGGTCCCGTAGGCCCGTTCGACCGCCTCGACGGCGTCACAGAGTCGAGCCGGGTCCGCGGCACGTGCGCCCGCGAGCGAGCGCCCGCAGGGAAGGATCGCGACGGGACCCGATTCGCGGACGGCCTCTAGCGGCGCGGCACGACCGGCGAGCACGTCGTGCAGGTCCGGCCCGCGTGAGGCCGGCAGGTCGGCCATCCCGAGGTCTGCGTCGACGACGACGCCGTCCAGTTCCGCGGCGAGGTTGTAGGCGACGGTCGACTTGCCGACGCCGCCCTTCCCGCCGGTGACGGCCAGGATCATGCGAGTCGCTCCAGCGTCTCGAGGGGTACGTCCGCGGCCCTCGTTCGCTCGGCGAGAGCGTCGGCCCGGCTCGCGACGGATTCCAGGGACTGCTGGTCCTGCTGGAGCCGTTCGACCAGTGCTTCGGCGTCGTCCAGCCCGCCAGCTGCCCGCATCGCGGCCGTCGCCTCGGGGACCGTCTCGGCCGCTGCGAGTCGTTCGGCCGTCGCGACCCGTTCCTCGACGTCGTCGAGCCACGCCGTGACGGCCGCTGGAATCTCGCCGTCTGGTGACGGCTCGGGTGCCGTCTCCGTTTTCGGGGTCGGATCGCGGGTCGCTCCGCCGGCACGCTCCCGGGCCGACGTCTCAGCGGTTCCGTCGTCGGCATGCTCGGGGTCGATGGGCTCGGGTTCCGCTGCCGGCTCCGGCGCGTCGTCGACCGGCACCGGCACCGCGTCCCGGGGCGGCGACGGGTCGCCCAGGTCGCGGAGCGCGTCGGCCGCCGTCGCGACCCTCTCGTCCGTTCCTTCCTCGACGATTTCGCGGTCGACGACGGCGACCGGTGCGTCGACCGGCGGTGCGGGCGAGGCGTAGCCGACGGCGACGACTCCGTCGGCCGGCACGACCGTCTCGAAGCCGTCGTCGGTCCAGCCTGCCGCCGGAACCCCGTGCCGGCGCGGCGGCCAGACCGGCCCGTCGAGTCGGTTCGCCAACCGGACGCGCTGGGCGACGCCCGCCCCGTCGAGGCGGACGGTGACCAGGGTGACCCCGTCCCGGTGGTCGGCGTCACAGGTGAGTGATACCATGGCGGGGCTGGGCCCGTCCTCCGGTATAAACTCCGGGCAGTCACAGACGGACGACCGGCGCCGCCAGCCACCGGGCGGCCGCTGCGGGGTGCTCGAACCGGTCGACGGTGAGGACGACCGGGGCACGAACCGCGGCGATCCGCAGGATTGCCAGGGCCGCCGTGACCGGGTCGACGTCGAACGGGTGGTCGCGGTCGTTCGCCGTGGCGCCCCCGGCACTCACCGCCTGCAGCGAGTCGACCGCCGCGGCGAACTCCTCGCGGAGGTCGGCGACGAGGTGAGCGCGCGCGTCGCGTTCGAGGTTCGCCCCCCGGTCCTGGAGTTTGAGTCGACGTTCTCGCCGGTCCCGCAGCGCACGCGATCGCTCGCGCGTCTCGACGGCGGCCACGCGTTCGGTCTCCAGTTCCGAGAGCCGACGGGCGGCGTCCCGGAGTTTCGACCGGGCGTTGCTGGCGTCGCGGTCGGTCGATTCAAGCGCCTGGACGCGACCCCGTAGCTCCGCGACTCGCTCGCGCAAGCGTTCCCGGTCGGCGTCTGGGGCCGTCGTCGGCGCGGACGGACACTCGGTTTCGTCGCCGTCGAGCGCCGCCAGTTCCGAGCGGACCGCGGCCAGTTCGTCGTCGGACGGCGTATCGAGTCCGCGCGACCGACCGGCGGCGGCGAGTGCGGTCCGCGTCGACAGTCCCATCCCCGGCCTGACGTACCCCGCCCGGGCGTGGACCGGCGACGCCGGCGGACAGTGCACGCCACAGCGGGATTCCTCGCCACGGATTGCGGCCGCGATCGACGCTCCATCGCTGCTGGCGTCGACGTCGACGTCTCGCAGGTCGACGACGGCACCGCAGAAGGTCTGCCCACCGACGCGGAGGATCACACGTCGGTCTCCCGGAGCGACTCCGGCGACGGGTAGTCGGTCCCGGACGCGAACTGCCGGTAGGGAACCGACGACTGGTCGCGGTTCTCGTAGGCGGTGGCGGCTTCGCGAACACGCTCGGGCACGTCGCTCTCGACGAACGGTTCGACGCGTTCGACCTGGACGTCGAGGCCGTGTTTCGCCTGCAGCCTGAGCGCCTGGAACGCGCCGAACCCCGTGGACTCCAGCAGGGCGGCACGACCGAACCGGCGCACGACGCTGTCCTCGTGGGCCCGGCAGACGTTCCGGAGTGACTGTCGGGCCGCCCGCGAGTAGGTTATCACGAGGAGCACGTATCTAGTTGCCACTTGATCTTGCATAAAATTAACCAAAACTAAAGAGGTAATATCTCTCTTATCCAGCGCTTCCGGATGGAGCCGGCCGAGTGACGGTCCGACGAGCCCGTCTAGTCGAGCACGGGCCGCGTCCGGACGGCTGGTTCGTCGTCGCCGTCGTCGCCGACGTTCACCACGGCGTCACACAGCGACGCGAACAGGTCGACCGTGGACTCGTCGTGGGCCGCGGGGTCGATGTGGAAGTGGGCTGTCGCGTCGGCGGCGTACAGCTGGACGGCGATGGTGTGGAGGAAGCCGTAGGCCGTCTCCGGCTCGACGTACTGGCACATCGCCGTCACGGAGTCGAAACAGACGGTCAGGTCGCCGTCGCCGGCCGAGAGGAACCGGCTCAGCTTGATCCCCAGCGCGGTGATGTCGCCGGGCGTCGCGACCACCTCGACGTCGACGCCGTCGATGGACGTCTCCCAGTGGGGCGCGTCGCCGACGGCGAGGACGCCGCGGACGGACACGTCGTCGGGCACCGACGCGAGACAGTCAGCCGGCGGCCGCGTGTAGGTCACCCACAGCACATCTCGGCCATCGTCGGCGCCCGCCGTGAGTAACGCTTCACAGCACTCCCGCGTCTCGCCGCCCAGCGACGCCCCGCACAGCAGCGTCGTGGTGACACCGTCGACCATCTCGGCGACCCCGGTCATCGTCCCAGCAGTTGTCGATACCACAACATATTTGTTCCCATTTTCCCCTCACTCGACAGATTCGACGGCGAAGTTGCCCGGTTCCTCGACCAGGTCCGCGACGCGCTCGCGGGCCTCGTCGCGGGACGACGCCAGGACGGTGAGCGTCCCCAGGGCCTCGCCCGACGCCTCGTAAGCCCGCAACTCCCCGTCGAAGTCGGTGGCGTAGGTCCGGAGCACGCCGCGGACGTCCCGTTCCAGCTCCGCCAGCGAGCACTCGCCCGCCTCGAAGCGGGCCAGCGATTCCTCCACGTTCCGCAGCGCCGAGATCCGGTCCATCCTACGTCGTCCGCAGGTGGTCGGTGCGGGGCTCGTACACCTCGCCCTTCTGTTTGAGCTGCTCGATCTCGTGTTCGGCCTTGGACTGGTCGACGCCGACCTCCTCGGCGCGCTCGACGACGACGTCGATGGGTGCGCCCTCGTCGTACTCGGACTCGATGTCGTTGATGATGCCCTTGATGTTCTGGATGCGGTCGCGCTGGGTCTTGGAGGTCCCCGTCTCGACGACGTCGGCGTCGAACTCGCCGGTCTCCGGGTCGACGCCGATGTCCTCCATCGAGGACCGGACGATCTGGATGACCCGTTCGGAGTCCTCCTCCTCGACGGTATCGGAGAGGCGGATGCGCGCCGACGCCTCGGCCAGGCGGACCAGCGCCTCCAGCTTTCGGGCCGTGACCGGGACCGGCGCGTCGTCGTCCTGCCCCTTGGCCCGCAGGTCGACGTAGAAGTCCCGGATGGCCTCCTTGGCCTCCTCCGTCATCGTCGGGTAGCAGTTCCGCTTGGCGTAGGCGATGTACTTCCGGAGTAGCTCCGGCTCGATGGTGGGGGCGACCTCGTCGGTGACGTTCGCCACCTCCTCCTCGCTGTAGTCCGACGTGGCGTTCATCTCGCGGTGGGTGTTCAACTCGCCGGCGTAGTTGGTCTGGATGATGTGGTCGGCGAGGTTGGCGTCCTCCTCCTCGTCGGGCTGGTCGGTGACGGTGAAGATGAGGTCGAATCGGGATATCAGGGCGGGTTCGAGGTCTATCTGTTCGCCGATGGGCTCGAACTGGTCGAAGCGACCGTACTTCGGGTTCGCCGCGCCCAGCAGCGAACATCGGCTCTTGAGCGTCGCGTTGATGCCGGCCTTGTTGATGCTGATCTCCTGTTGCTCCAGGGCCTGGTGCATCGCGGAGCGGTCGTCCGGATTCATCTTGTCGAGTTCGTCGATAGCGGCGATGCCCTGGTCGGCGAGGACGAGCGCGCCCGCTTCGAGGGTCCACTGCTGTCCCTCGCCGAAGTCGTCGCGGACCGCGGCGGCCGTCAGACCGGCCGAGGACGACCCCTTGCCGGAGGTGTAGACCGAGCGCGGGGCGATGTTCTCGACGTAGGATAGCATCTGCGAGTTGTGGGAGACGACGCCGTTCGTGAGGTAGTTGTGCGTCCCCTCGATTTCGAGGTCGTACACCCACTCATCGTCCGGTTCGACGGCTTCGATGGATTCGATCCGGTCCCAGGCGACGTCACCATCGACGAACGATCGCAGTGCCTGTACGTCGCGCCTGAGCGCGATACTGCCCCCGCCATCAGCCACCGTGCCCGCTTCCCCAGTCGGCGTGGAGTCCTGGTCACTGATGTGTGATTCGAACGCTTCGACGACTTCCCTGAGACTCTCTCGACTCGGATTCCGTCGGCCACGCTCGTAGTGCTGATACGTGGAACGGGGGATTCCACAGTCGTGCTGGGTCAGGTCGAGTGCTTCTCGGATCCGACGGAGTTCGCTTCCGATGTCGGGAACCACGTCCAGATTAGTATTGCCGACCGTCTCCGCGTACTCGGTACACGCCTTTGACTTCCGTTCGGTGACGAATCCGATGCGATCGACGTAACGAGCGAAGGAGTTGCCCGAGATCCGGAGTCGATAACTCCCATTGTCTCTGGGCTGTAACTGTGAGGTGATGCCGACTGAGAGGAGCAGCGACCGGACGTCTTCGAGCAACGGCTTGCTCATCGAGGCAACCGAAATCTCTCGCTGTGACGCCGAGACGTGACCTTCGCCTTCGATGTAGCCTCTGACGAACTCGGCCTTCGTTTCGGTGCTCGCCCCCATCACCGCAGTCGGGACGCGGCGTTTACCGGAGGGTTTGAGGAGCGTTTCATCGAGTCCCGAGAGGAAGCTCACGAACTCACCGGCAGAGCACATGAGTTCACGGGCGTCCTTTCCGTCGTGAGACGACCGTTCAGTAACATTGAGGTTGAGTGACTGGATCGCTTCGGCCGCGTCATCGAGTACTTCCCGGTCGTTGTTGGTTATCGAAACGAACCCGGTGTTGTCAGCGCGCTGTTCGACGTATCCTTCGGCAACGATGTATCCGAGGAGTCGTGCGAGCGACGGCGTCCACTCGTCCGGGAGGTCCAGATCGATCCGATTGTGCGACTTCGCCTGTCGGAAGTCGACGTCGAGTTCGTCTGTTCCGTCCGCGCGAAGTCGGCGCGGGACGCCGATGAACTCGCCTTCCGTAAGCTGCTCCGCTTTGACCGCTTCGAACCGGCCGTCGGACTGTACGAACAACGGATGCGACGGTGTCACGTCGAGCTCACGGCCGGTTTGCGTTCGAATGTGATAGAGGCGCTCGGGCGCCTCTCGTTTCCAGACTTTGGTCGCACGTTGCTTCGCTATCGTGCCGTCGTCCTGGAGCGACGGGACGTCGAAGTCGACGTCGTCCCAGACCCCGTCGTCGATGGGCTTCGGGTCGTCGAGGTTGTCCTCAACGAGGTCACGGATCGCGACTCTGGATCCGTCTGCCAGGGTTACCCGGGTGTCGCCGCTGACGCACTTACCAGTACCGGGATCCCCGATCATCAGCATGTGGAGGTCGCCGCGGATGCGGGACTCGTCGGGGAGGTGTTTGGTGACGCCCGAGAAGAGCTGGAGGATCATCGCGAGCTTCTCCTGGTCGTAGCCGTAGATGGAGGGGGCGATGGCGCCGACCATCTTCTCGTAGAGGCCGTCCTCGTTCGAGAGCTCGACGATGTCCTTCTTGTCCTCGTCGGTGATGTCCATGTCCTCGAACTGCTGGTCCTCGATGGAGACGTCGACGCCGTCCATGTAGAGGTCGAACATGGGCGACTTCTCGCGGTCGTTGCCCTGTTGGTCGAGCTTGAGGACGCCAGTGACGTTGACGTGGTCGCCCGCCGTCACCTCGCCGCAGATGTCGTCTTCGATGCTGACGTCGATGGCCTGGGGCGTCTCGCCGCCGCGCAGCCCCTCGGGGGACTCCTGGACGCGGAGTTTCTGGGCGTCGACGAACTCCGACTGGTCCATGTTGAGCCGGAAGGGGCCCTGTCGCTCACAGCCCTGGCACTCGTGGGGCTCCTGGAAGTCGCCGGCGACCTGCGGAATCCTGGTCAGGGTGCCACAGCGCTGGCACTCGAAGGCGGCGTTGGTGACCTTGGGACGGACGTCCGTGGCCTTGCGGACGATGCCCTGGACGGAGATGAGGTTACCGTGGTGCTCGTGCCGGATGGCGCGGATGTCCTCCGACTGCGGGAGGTTGTGCACGCGGACGTGGGCCTGGCCGAGCTTGACGTCCACCGGCAGGTCGTACAGCCGCAGCGCCTCCTCGGCGTAGTCCTGAAGCTGGGCCGGCTTGTTCCTGAAGTCGTCGGCCAGGTCGGGGTCGAAGCGGTACAGGTCCTGCCAGTCGATCCACAGCGACTTCTGGTCGGTCGGGTACTTCTGGGCGAGCTCACCGATCTCGTTCCGGTAGTAGTTGCGGTAGAACTCCTCGAACGCGTCGGTGAGTTCGGTGTTCTCGGCAGTGGCCATTCGATCGAGGGTAGGTACTGCGTCCTCGCTCAAGAAGGTTCGCCATCCGTAGCGGAAGTGGTCGCGGTCAATCGACGAGTACCTGGAACGACAAGGCTTCTGCGAGCATCTGTGGGGTCTCTGTAGCGTTTCCCTTGGGTCTCTGTGGCGGCTCTGTGCGACGATCGGCGGTTTTCGCGCCCCGGAATCGCCACGCCGGTAGAAAGCATTTACCGGATCCGTCGGTACGCCGGCACGTGTCCCCGAATTCGCCCCTCTCACTGATCGCCGTCCTCGCCCTCGTCGTCCTCACGGCGGGCTGCGTCGAGGGTCCCGCTGGTCCTCCGACGGCGACGCATTCCGAAGCTGTCCAGTCGCCAACCGACACCGCCACCGACGTCCAGACCCCGCTGCCCAATCGGACGGTGGAGCTCCCAGAGGGCCCCAAGGAACGGCCGGAGCGCCCTGGGAGGCTCACCGAAGACTCCGTTGGCGAGTTCGTGAAGACCCACGAGTACCGGTACGCGTACAACGGTCTGTGGTACAGCGAGCACAGCGAGGTGACCCTCGACTGCGAACTCCAGAATGTCACCGAGCGCGATGGCTGGTACGAGGCGACGGTGAGCTGTTCCGGCTCCTCGAACACCGGCGGACCGGCTGAAGGAACGGAGGCTGTCACCGAACTCATCTCCGACTGGTCCACTCTGACGTACGTCTACTACGTCGACGAGAACTCGCTGATCCGGGAGCGGGCGGACGACCAGAACTGATCTCCGCCGCCAGTCCCCCGCCAGTCGCCACTGGCGACCCAACACCTCTTTTTCCGCTCGTCGGTTTGGGGGAGTATGGACGTTGTAAAAGCCGGCGTACTCGGCTGTGGAACTATCAGCGACGCCTACCTCTCCGCTGGCGACCGCTTCGACGCCTACGAGATCACCGCGTGCGCCGACCTCGATACGGAACGCGCCGAACAGGCGGCCGACGAGTACGGCGTCACCGCGATGGCTCCCGAGGAGATGCTCGCCGACCCTGAAATCGAGATAATCATCAACCTCACGCCGCCGTCGGTCCACGAGGCGACCTGCACGCAGGCGCTGGAGGCGGGAAACCACGTCTACGTCGAGAAGCCGCTTGCGGCGACCGTCGAGGGCGCCCGGTCCATCCTCCAGACCGCCGAGCGCGAGGGACTGCTGGTCGGGTCCGCGCCGGACACCTTCCTCGGCGCGGGCCTGCAGACCTGCCGGCAGGTCCTCGACGAGGGGTTGATCGGCGAGCCCGTGGGCGCGACGGCCATCTGGACGAGTCCGGGTCACGAGGTCTGGCACCCGAACCCGGACCTGTACTACCAGGAGGGCGGCGGGCCGCTGTTCGACATGGGGCCGTACTACGTGACGGCGCTGGTCTCCCTGCTCGGTCCGGCGACGCGGGTCACGGGGTCGGTCACCCGGGCCAGCGACGAGCGCACCATCACGAGCGAGCCACGCAACGGCGAGACCATCGACGTCGAGGTGCCGACCCACGAGTCGGGCCTGATCGAGTTCGCCGGCGGCGCCACCGCTAACCTCCTGACGAGCTTCGACGTCCAGGGGTCGACGTTCCCGATGCCCGCGTTCGAACTCTACGGCACCGAGGGGACCCTGGCCCTGCCCGACCCGAACCACTTCGAGGGGCCGGTCCGCGTCCAGAAACGGGGCGAGCGCGAGTTCGAAGAAGTCGACCTCACGCACGAGTACACCGCTGGACGAGGCGCGGGCGTCGCCGACCTGGCCGCCGCGGTCCGGACCGACTGGGCCCACCGGACGAGCGGTGACCTGGCCGCCCACGTCCTCGACGTCCTCGCCGGGATCCGGGAGTCCTCGGAGACGGGCGAACACCAGTCCTTCGACGCCGCTCTCGATCGGCCCGAGCCGCTGCCGGGCGCGTGGCCGGCGGAGTACTGAACCCTCGTTTTCAGAAGAAGCGACCGCGCTGCCGAACTACGCGCCAGCGACCCAGTCGGCGGCGTTCTGCAGGATTCGACGGTACTCGGGGTGTTCGAGCGATTCTTCGGTGTGGCCGAGCGACGCGTAGCAGACCCGTCCCGCGCCGTGGTCGCGGACCCAGACGACGGGGTAGTCCTCCAGGTCGGGGTGGTCCATCCGCGCGAGCACCTGGACGCGGTCGGCGTCGTAGTCGACCTGGTAGGGCTCGTCGAACACCGAGAAGTCCGAAACGCCCGCGGTGACCGGGTGGTCGTCGTCGACGACGGTCACGTCGAAGGTGGACTGCTCGGGGTGGGTGAGGAAGTAGCCGCCGATCAGCTCGTGCAACTCGGGGATGGGTTCGTCCCGCGAGTCGATCCCACCTTCGCCGTCGTGGGTGCTGGTGATGTCCGACGCGCAGTGGACGCCCAGGTAGCCGCCGCCGTCCTCGACGAACGAGAGGAGGCTCGCCTGCTGGTCGTCGGTCAGCGTGCTGTCGGTGAGGTAGTCGACGACGAGGTCGTAGCCCGAGAGGTCGAGCAGGTCGTCGCGGTCCTCGGTGAGGGTGGCGTCGACGCCGTCGCCGAGTGCCGCCTCGACGTGGGGCCCCATCTCGTCGAAGCTGTGGAACGGGAACGTGCGCTCGCCGATGACGAGCGCGTGGAGCTGGCTCATACCGGGTAGAGGGCGGCAGTCCCCATTAATGGACTGGCACGGGGCGAGAACGGGGCGGGCCGCCGTCCGTAATCACTGGCCGGCGACGCAGGCGGTCGCACAGGCACCACCCGTCCCGTCGTCTTCGCACTCGACGGGGGGCCGGTAGCGGTCCTCGGCGACGAAGGACCACTCGTCGCGGCCCACATCGCCCGAGCCGTCCGAGTACGTCTCGACCTCGTAGAGGGCGTTGTAGTTCATCACGCTGCGGTAGTCGGTCGCGTCGAAGGTCTCTTCGTCGACGCCGACTTCGCCGGGGCCCAGCCCGAAGGCGTGGCCGAGTTCGTGCATCAACAGTGAACTCGTGATCTTCGGCGAGTCGAACGACTCCACGACTGCGGCGCCGTCGACGCCAGACCCCGCGTAGTAGTCGTCACCCCGGAAGGCGGCCTCCGTCGTCACGAGGACGTAGTAGTACCCCGAGTCGCCGTGGTCGACGTACCGCTCCCGGTAGTCTCGGAGGTCGTTGTGGTCGCCGGGCCGCGCGCCGCTGTCGACCGACCCGTTCACCGGCAGGCCGGAGTCGCTCCGCCTGACGTGGAGGGCGATACCCGACTCGCCGTCGGGGTTGTCGACCGGCGCGTCGGCGAAGGCCGCCCGGAGGCGCCCGACGGCGGCCGGGTCCAGGTGCGTCCCGCGGACGGTGTCGACCTCCACGAAGACGTCGTGGTGGCGCGGGTCCGCGCCGGGAAGCAAACCGCCGCAAGCGACCTCCATACCGTCAGCGTAGCCGTCGCCGTCCGTGTCAGGGTCGGTCGGGTCGGTTCCGTAGATATCTCGCTCGGCCGCGTCCGTGATGCCGTCGCCGTCGGTGTCGTTCACCCCGCTCTCGTTCGGCCCGACGATTCCTTTCGGGGGCTGGGCGGCGCTCGCCCCGCCGTCGTTTCCGCCGGTCGCGTCTGTCTCAGCTCCCGCCGAGCGGAGTGTCTCGAACGGCGCCGACGTCGCCCCGTCGCCGTCCTGCCGGTCGGCTTCGGCGCCCGGCGTTCCCTCGGCCGCTCGCTCCGCGGCGTCGTTCTGGTCCGGGACCGGCCCACCCGCCACGAGAAATCCCGTCGTGAGGACGGCGAGGACCACGACGAAGACGACCGGCAGCGCCGACCGGACGCGCTGCCGGCGCTCGCGCGTCGCTGTCGGCGACTCCTCGGACGGTTCGGCTGGTTCGGTCGTCATTCGTCTGGAATCAATATCGATTTCGAGTTTTAGAGACTGGCTGGCAATTACGCAACCTCAAGATCGTCTTCAAATCTGCTCTACCTGCTAGAATAGGAGATATATTCTGGGCCATAAACGTGCCGTACCGGTATCAAAACTGAGATCGATATTCTAGCGCGGCGCCGGGCGGGGAGCTGATCGCCGCGGACGGAACGATCAACTTGACTGACTAGACCAGTAGCTTCAATGGCGCCCCGTGGCACTCACCAGCTATGGAGGTGACCCGCCGGTACTGGACGCTCGTCGTCGTCGGCCTGTTTCTGGCGTGCTGGGGGGTCGTCGTCGCACAGCCGCTGGCCCTGCTCGGCGCCGCCGGTGTCGCCGCCTGGCTGGTGGCCAGGCAGTTCCAGTTCGCCCGGGCCGTCGGCCGGGTCCCCGCCACGCTCGACGTCTCACTGACGACGGCGCCGCGTCTCATGGCCGAGGAGTCCGCACAGCTCTCCGTCGACGCCGAACTGGCCCGCGCGCTCCCGGTTACGGTCGCCGTCACGGTGACGCCGCCGCCCGGCGCGAGGGGCGAGCCCGTGACGGTCACGCTCGGTTCCGGGGAGCGCGCAGCCGTCGACCACGCGACGCTCACCTGGCCCGTCGCCGGGTCGTTCCGGGTCGACGACGTCACCGCGACGATTTCGGACGACGCCGGCCTGTTCGGCCAGACCGCCGCCCTGGACGTCGGCGTCGACGTCGCGGTGGACCCGCGCGCGCCGCGGGACGTCCACGTCGGCGAGGGCGGTGACCGCATCGCGGCCGGCTTCGGCGAACACGAGGCGGGCCGGCCCGGCGGCGACGTCGAACCTGCGGAGGTCCGTGAGTACGTCCCCGGCGACGCCGTCCGCCAGATCGACTGGAAGTCGACCGCCCGCCTCGACCAGCCCCACGTCCGCGAGTTCGAGGGCAACACAGACCGGGAGACGCTGCTGTTCTTCGACCACCGGGCCACGATGGCCGACGGCCGGCCCGGGACGCGAAAGATCGACTACGCCCGCCAGCTCGCGGTCGCCCTCGTCGACCAGGTCGGCCGGTCGGACGACAAACTGGGCTACTACGCCGTCGGCGACGGCGGGACCACGGCGCTGATCGACCCGGGAACCAGGACCGAGACCTGGCGCCCGGTCAGGACCCACCTGTTCGAGGTCGAACCGACGCGCGGCGCGCCGGCCGCGTCCGACCCGGTCCGGCCGACCGCGGCCCGCGCCGCGAGCGCACACCTCGATTCCGACGACTCCGCGTTCGGCCGGACGCTGGCTCCCTACTTCGCGGACCGGGACGCCTACCGCCGCCGGTTCGACTCGCGCCCGCTCTATCGGACGGTCAGGAACGCCGAGTTCGGCGCGGCGACGGCCGTCTGGACCGTCATCGTCACCGACGATGCGGACCGGGCCGCCCTGCGCGAGGCGGTCACCTACGCCCGCGGCGAGTCCGACCAGGTCACCGTCTTCCTGACGCCGACGGCGCTGTTCGCCGACGGCGACGTCGCGGACCTGGACGCGGCCTACGACCGATACAGCGAGTTCGAGGCGTTCCGGCGCGAACTGGCCAACCTCGAGCGCGTCTCGGCCTACGAGGTCGGGCCGGCCGACAAACTGGCGGCCGTGCTGTCGGTCGGACGGGACCGCCGCCGACGGAGGGCCAGCGCATGATGGGAGTACTCGACACCGACGACCGGCTCACGGCCGTCCTCACCGGTCTCGCGACCCTCGGGGCCGTCGCCGTGGGCTTCCTCGTCGCCGGCGTCTCGGGCATCCTCGCCGGCGCGGCGCTGGTCGTCGCATGGCTCCTCGCGCCGCCCGTGGTCGTCGTCGCCCTCGGCCAGGTGCTGTTCGCCCCGCTGCTTCCGGCCGACGCGTCCCTCGCGACCATCGCGCTCGTCGAGGCGCCGCTGGCCGCAATTCTGCTCGTCGACCTGACCGACTGGCGAGCCCCGGTCGGAACCCTGGTCGCCGCCGTCGTCGCCCTCGCTGCCTTCGTCGGCCTCGCGGTCGCCGGCGTCGTCTGGCTCGACCGGCTCTGGCAGACCGCGGCACTTCTGATCCCCGTCGCCGCCGTCGTCGCTTACGGGCTGCACCGCTTCACAGTCGTCACCGTCGAGGTAACCGATGAGTTCTGAGACACCCGCCACCGACCCCGAGGCCCAGCCCCACGAGCCACCAGCGTCAGCCGACGAGCCGTCGGCCGACGACGCCCCGTCCGAGGAACCGGACCGGGAGACGCTGCTGGCCGAACTGGAGCGCCAGCGAGCGGAGGCCGACCGCCTTCGCGAGTCCTACGTCCGCGCCCGCCGGAGCCAGTACCGGCGGACGGCGCTGGGCTTCGCCGCCCTCGGGGCGCTCGCCACGGCCGGCGGCGTCCTCTTCCCCGAGACGCGGACCGTCCTGCTGGCGCTGGGCGGGACGGGGCTGTTCGCGGCCCTGCTGACCTGGTTCGTCACGCCCGAGCGCTTCGTCTCGGCCGACGTCGGCGACGCCGTCTACGAGGCGCTGGCCCGGAACCAGGAGCGCCTCTGTCTCGTCCTCGGCCTCTCCGAGGAGCGGGTGTACGTTCCCACGGGATCGATAGACGAACGGAGTGAGGCTATCGGCGTTCGCCTGTACGTCCCCCAGCGAGAGAAGTGGACGCTCCCCGACGTCGACGCGCTGGAGTCGCTGTTCGTCGTCTCCGGCGACGCGGCGACCCGGGGTGTCTCCCTCGAACCCACCGGCGAGACGCTGTTCCGCGAGTTCGAGGCCGCGCTGGGCGGCCCGCTCGCCAGCGACCCCGCCGAACTGGTTGGCCAGGTGCGCGAGGCCGTCGTCGAACAGTTCGAGGTCGCCGGCGCCCTCCGGACCGACCTCGACCCCGCCGGCGGTCGCCTCACGCTGGCGGTCACCGACGGCGCCTACGGCTCCATCGCCCGCTTCGACCATCCGATCGTCTCGACCGTCGCCGTCGCCCTGGCGCGCGGCCTGGACCGGCCGGTCACGGTCGAACTCGACGACTCGGACGGCGAGGCGGTCGCCACGCTCCGGTGGGACACCGGGCAGTCGGAGAATGACGACGGTAGGGAGAACGGCGACGAGACCGAATAGAAACGGTCCCCGACAGCGCGTTATCGCCTGTCTGCGGCTTCGCCCCCGTCGGGGGTGAAATCAGTTCCCGACCGGCCACCGTCGGCGGCCCCCTCGGCTATCGTCTCCGCCGCGTCGAGTTCGGCCTCGGGGTCGCCGCCGGGCGGGGTCACGTCGTCGAGGACGGCAGCCACGACGTCCGTCGGGCCGACGTCGCCGAGTTCAGCGTCGGTGTTCAGCACGAGCCGGTGGACCAGGACGGGTCGGGCCATCGCCTTCACGTCGTCGGGGATGACGTACTCGCGGCCGTGGATCGCCGCGCGGGCCTTGCCCGTGTACAGCAGGGCGAGCGAGGCGCGGACCGAGGCGCCGTGTTCGACGTCGGGGTGGGTCCGCGTGGCCTCGACGAGGTCGAGGATGTACTCGCGGACGCTGTCGGCGACGTGGACCTCGGTGATCGCTTCGCGGGCCCGTTGCATCTCCACGGGGGTGACCACCTGTTCGACGTCGCCAGCGCCCAGGTCAGGCTGTGCCGAGAAGCGGTCGATGATCTGGCGCTCGTCGGCGCGGTCGGGGACGTCGACGGTCAGCTTCAGCATGAAGCGGTCGCGCTGGGCCTCGGGCAACTCGAAGGTCCCCTCCATCTCGATGGGGTTCTGCGTCGCGATGACGATGAACGGGTCCGGGAGCGCGAGCGTCTCTCCCTCGATGGTGACGGCGCTCTCCTCCATGGCCTCCAGCAGCGCCGACTGGGTCTTGGGCGTCGCGCGGTTGATCTCGTCGGCGACGACGACGTTGGCGAACACCGGTCCCTTCTGGAGTTCGAACTCGCCGGTCCCGCTGCGGTAGACGGTGGTCCCGGTGATGTCGGCCGGCAGCAGGTCGGGCGTCATCTGGATGCGGTTGTAGGCGAGACCACTGGCCCGGGCGAAGACGTTCGCGAGCGTCGTCTTGGCGACGCCGGGGACTCCTTCGAGGAGGACGTGGCCGCGGCTGAGCAGCGCGACGGTGATCTGCTCGACCAGTTCGTCGTGACCGACGAGCACCGTCGACACCTCTGCTTCGATGGCCTCGTACAGGGCGGCAGGCTCACTCATCGTTCGTCCCTTCCGGCGGTCGGTCCATAATTGCTTGCGTTACCCGTTCGATCCGCGTCTCGTCCCAGTCTGGATGGCGCTCGCGGACGCCCGCGACGATCGCCTCGCGACCGAGTCGACCGATCGTCGACGATTCCCGGCCAAACCGCCGTCTGAGGGCCAGTCCGGCGCTGGCGAGGGAGGCCCAGCCGGCGACGAGCGCCAGCGCGGCTCCGCCGACCGCTGCCTGCAGGAGCGGCGACTCCCTGAGCGTCAGCACCGCGGCCTGGAGCGGCGGCACCGACCCGGCGTGGGAGACGTCCAGGACGACCCGGTCGTGGGTCTCGTAGAGGTTCCGCGCGAACGCGCGGTTGTCCGCCCGCTCGAGCATCGTGTTGATGAACAGGCTCGGGTCGCTCACCGCGACAACCTGCCCCTCGCCGACGGATTCGACGGTCACGACGGGCGAACTCGCCAGCGTCTCGTCGTCGTCGAGCTGGTCGTTCCCGTTCGAATCGAGGTAGGCGTACGACGAACTCTCGACGAGCACGCTCGCGTTCGTCTCGTTCGCCGTCCCGTTGGTCGTCGCGCCAGCCGTCCCGTTCTCGGTCACGTTGCCGGCGACGGCCGTCGCGTGGTTCAGTCCGAGCGTCTCGACGTCGCGGGTGTAGGGGTGACTGGCGACGGCCGAGGCGGTGGGCAGGGCCGGCGAGTTCTCGTAGTTGCGTTCGTCGCGGAGGCGGTCGCCGTCGAAGCGGGCCCGTGCGCCCACGTCGCGGAGGAGGCGGTTCCCGTTCGGGCCGAAGTCCTCGGCGACCAGCAGCGTCCCGCCGTCCCGGACGAACGCTCGAACGTCCGCGCTCTCCCGCTCGTCGTAGGCCGTCTCGGGTGAGAGGACGACGGCGAGCGTCCCGTTCGGCTGGCTCGTCCGGTAGACGCTCGCGTTCCGGGCGATCTCCTGGTCCGTGCCGGTCCCCTCCGCGATCGATCGGAACTCCGCCGTGCCGTCCCATGAGGGGTTGTACGTGCCGAAGGCCGCTCCCGAGGTGCTCCCGGCGACGGCTAGCGCGAGGACGACCACGAGCGTGAAGCCGGCGAGGGCCATCCGCGGATAGTCCGGCGCCACGTTCAGATCACCCCCGGCGGCAGTATCTCCAGGATCCGTCTGACGACGACGTACGTGAACCCGACCAGCCCCAGCAGTATCAGCCACTTCAGGCGCGACCGCCAGGTCGGCGTGACGCTGAACGACGCCGTCAGTTCGACGACGATCAGCAGGCCGATGAGCGAGACGACGAAGAACAGCTCCAGCGACAGCGACCCCAGCAGCGCGAGCACGAGAACCGCCCCGAGCATCCAGACGACCTGCCCGATGACGAAGCGCTGGCGCCGGCGAGTTGTCATTGACAGGACCGTCTCACGCGAACCGTTAGAAGCTGTCGGGATTTCGGATCGACGAGCCACCCGGACGGCCGCCGCTGGGCCGAACGGACAGGCTATTTTACCCGGCCGCCGGAGTGGAGAATACCATGTGGCCCTGGGGACACCTCGCCGTCGGCTATCTCGCCTACGCCCTCCTCCGGCGCCGGTCGGGCGGCTATCCGACCGAGCGCGGCACCGTCGCCCTCGCGTTCGGGACGCAGGCGCCGGACCTGGTCGACAAGCCCCTGGCGTGGTGGTTCGCCCTCCTGCCGAACGGCCGGTCGCTCGCGCACTCGGTCCTGATCGCCGGCCTGCTCTGGGTCGTCGTCCTCACCGTCGCGCGTCGAATCGGGCAGCGTGAGGTCGGGGTCGCGTTCGTCGTCGGCTACGCGTTCCACCTCGCCGGCGACGCGCTGCAGCCCGCCCTCGCCGGGGACGTCGCCGACCTGGCCTTCCTCGCCTGGCCGGTCCTTCCGCCGGTCGTCTACGACGGTCCCGGGAGCTTCGTCGGCCACTTTCTCGGGATGGAGCTGACGCCGTTCCTTTGCTTCGAGTTCGCCCTGGTCGCCGTCGCGCTCGCGTGCTGGGTCCGGGACGGGGCGCCCGGGACCGCGCGGCTCCGGGCCCAGTTCGGCTGAGACCCGGGCCGCCGTCGCCCCGTGTGGCCGGACCCTTGCAGCGGATTTCGCCGCCGAGAAACCGCAGAGTATCCCGTACCCAGTCGGCTGCCAGCGGTGAGTAATCTGTCGCGTCCCGTGAGTACGCGGCCCGCTACTGGCAAGCGACGAACGTCCATAACTGGTTGGAAATATAACAAGTACTATTGGCGTCGGATTGGTCGTTGTTCCCATGCCGACACTCCAAGAACTGGCCGTTGGAGCGGTGTGTAGCCTGGTTTTGCTATCGATGGCCGCGCCCGTGACCGGCGCCGTGTCCGCATCCGCGTCGCAGGTCGACAGCGACTCGTCGGTCGGGACGGTCTCGGTCACGGACAACGTCTCCGTGTGGGAGCGAGCGCCCCTCCCCCTGCGTACTGATCCGGGTGGGCCGACGCAGGTACAGGGGATGAGCCTCTTCTTCAACGTCCCGCAGCAGAACACCGGCGACGTCCCGCTGAACAAGCCGACGCTCTCGGTGTACGACAAGGGCGAACCGATATCGATGGTGTTCGAGTCCTCGCTGGGCGCGGGGACGGAGTCCTTCGCCGGTGACGACGCCCAGCTCGTCGCCGTCCAGCTGGAGAACGAGTCCAGCATGCAGCGGTTCACCGACGGGTTCACCGTCACCGAAGTCCGCGACCTCGTGCAGAACGACTCCGAGGCCGTCTCCGTCGAGGTGCTCGACGACGAGGACGGTGTCGGAGCCATCGACCAGGACGGCCGGCTGAACGTGAGCTACACGCCCAACGAGTCCGGGGGCTACCTCTTCATGCTCGCGACGGTCGAGTCCGGCGACGGCTTCGCCACCGACGGCGACAGCCTCCGGGCCGATAGCGACGTGACCGTCGTCGGCATGGACGGTGCGCTCGTCCACGACACCTCCTCCACCGTCGAACCGGTCTCCGACCGCGTCGCACCGGGCGAGAAAGCCTCGTTCCACGTCGACTCCAACATCGAGGCGGACAACGTCACCCACGGCCTCGTCGTCTACCGGCAGTCAGAACTGGTCAGCCAGCGCGCGACGGCTACCCTCGAGGGCGACCTCGACCGGAACCTTAGCACCGACCAGCTCACCGTCGAGACGACCCTCGACCGGGTCGAGGGGACCACGACCACCAGCGAGAACGCCACCCTGCTCGGCGTCGACCTCACCGACGAGCAGTTCCAGCTCCCGATGACCCTCGACGGGCTGTTCGACGTCGTCGTCACCGAGTCCCGCTCCGGCCAGGGCAGCGGCCAGGAGAACGTCCTCCACGCGTCGATGACGGCCGTCGAAGGCGGCCCGAACGGCGTCCTGACGGTCCAGACCGGCGATGACTGGCCCAACGGCGACTACCGCGTCGTCCACGTCGCCACCGCCGAGAACGGCTCCCAGATCAGCACGAGCGACGGCCGCATCACCGTGAACCCCAGCGGCCAGCAGGGGAACGGACAGAACGACGGCGGCCAGCAAGGGAACGGACAGGGGTCGGACAAGTGAATTCGGTGGCGGTCGGCGACAGAATCGACCGCGATCCGAATTGACTCGACCCGACACGATTCGACTATTTTTCGCGTGCGCTCACCAGACGAGCGACGGCGCTCCTCCAGTCGGTAGACGCCACTCTCCTACAGTCGGCGTCGGCCCAGCAGCCCGACCAGCACGAGCGCCGCCAGCGCACCGGCGGCGGTGAACCCGGGCCCGGCCAGGCCCGTGGCCTCCGTCTCCGTCTCCGTCTCGGTGTCGTCGGCCGGCGTGACGACGCCGTCGTCGGTCTCGGTCGCCGTCTCTGTCATCGCCACGGTCGTGGTGGGGGGTTCGGTCGTCGTCTCCGTCTCGGTCGTCTCGTTGGCCGGCGGGTTCGCTGCGCCGTCGTCCGCCGACTCGTCGTCGGAGTCGCCGCCGTCACTCGACCCGTCGTCCGAGCCGTCGGACTCGTTCGCGTCGTCTCCGTCGGTCGTCTCCGACTCCTCGGTGGACTCCGAGCCGTCAGTCCCGTCGTCGCCGGAGCCACCCGTACCGCCACTACCGCCGGACTCGGCCTCGACGGTGAGCGAGTGGCCGTCGCTGAGGCCGAGGAGTTCGCTCCGGCCGAACGCCTCTTCGTCGCCCTGGGCGACGGCGTAGACGGTGTAGTCGCCCGCTTCCAGCGCGCCGCCGTCGATGGTCGCGGTGTACTCGCCGTCACCGCCCGAGGCGTCGAACGTCTCGGTGGTGTCGCCCTGGGCGACGATCACCTGGACGTTCGCCGGGTCGCCACTCGCCGCCGTCTCGGTGAGGTCGACGGTCACCTCGGCGCTCCCGTCGCTCCCGACCGACTCGGGCGCGTCGACCGCGACGTCGTAGCCGCTGACGAGCAACGGCTGGACCTTCTCGTAGCTCCCGTCCTGAGACACTGCGAAGGCGTAGGAGCCGTGCTCGTAGTTCGAGAGGTCGAACGTGAACGACTCGTCACCTGTCCCCTGGGGTTGATCGACGACCTGGTTGTCTTTGTTACGGAGTTCGAGCCGATAGATGTCCTCGTTCGGCGCGGTCACGTCCAGCGTGACGGTGTCGCCCTCGTCGGCGCGGATCATCGAGTCGATCGTGAAGGTGTTCCCGCCGACGGTTTCGGTCCGTTCCGGAATGGGCGTCGTGTCTGAGGAGGAGATTTCGAAGCCGGACTGGGCACCGGCCGCCGGGGCGAGGCTCACCACGACGACGAGTGCGAGGAGGGCTGTGAGGTTGCGCGCGTTCATACATCTACAGGGAACGTGCAACCCTGATGAAACGACGGGTTTATTCAGGGATTAAGCAACCTGCTAACATCCGAACGGAACTGGAAAATTGCTGGTAGTGGGCGCCAAACGACGGGGCGGGCTACCGGATCCAGAAGACGTAGAACGCGCCCGCGCCGCCCGCGAACACGACCACGACGCCGATGGCGACGACCGGCAGTCCGCCGCCGTCCTCGGGCGGCTCCGCACCGCCGGGCGTGTCGTCACCGCCGCCGGCCTCGGTGACGGTCAGCGTCCCGGCCGAGGTGCCGTTGGCGGAGATTTCGTAGGTGCCCGCTTCGTCGAAGGTGACAGCGACAGTCTCGGTGACCGTCTCGCCCGCGCCGACGGTGACCTGCTCGGTCGCGACGACCGATTCGTTCGCACGGATGCGAATCGTCGCGGACCCCTCCTCGCCGCCGTCGTTCTCGAGGGTGACCGAGACGTTCACCGAGTCGCCGGCCGGTATCTCTGAGGCGCTCAGCGAGGCGTCCGTAATCTCGATGGCGGCCGGCTCGGGCTCGTCGGTGTCGTCTCCGTCGTCGTCATCGTCGTCGTCGCCACCGGTGCCGGCGTCCTTCTCGGTCTCCGTCTCGTTGCCGGCGTCGGGCGCGCCCGTGCCGCCGGTGCCGGCGTCGCCCGTTCCGCCGTCGTCACCGCCGGAATCACCGCCGTCGTCGCCACCGGTACTCCCACCGGTGTCACCGCCGGTATCGCCGCCGGTGCTCCCGCCGGAGCTGCCGCCCTTCGACTTCTTCTTCACGTGTATGGTCCCGGTCTGTGTGACCATGTCGGAGCTGTCCTGGCCCATGCCGACGTACACCCAGCGGTACTCGCCGGTCGACCAGTTCTTGAACGTCTCGACCTCGACGGTTCGGTCGGCGCTCGACCCGCTGACGAACGTCGTCGACGCGTCGAGGACGACGGTGTCCGCCGAGTCGTCCTCGATGCTCCCCATGTCAGTGCCGGCCTGCTCGCCGACGAAGTCGAAGAGGAACCCGAGGCCGGCGCTCCCGGCCACCCGGTTGTCACCGATCTGGCGACCGAAGATACTGACCCGGTCGTCGAGGCGAGCGACGCCGTTGACCTCGTCGATATCGGAGTGGAACGTGGCGTCCTCGTCGACGTCGAAGTCCCGGCTCACCCCGTCGTTCAGTTCGATCAGGAAGCGCTGGTTCACGTACTTCTCTTCGTCGTAGATCACGACGCCCTGGTTGATGGTCTCCCCCGCGTCGGCCGCCTCGAGTTCCGACGCGTCGACGTCGAAGGAGGCGGTCTCGCCCGGTTTGACCTTGCTGGGGGCGTCGACCGAACCCGCGCCCGCGCGGGCGACGACGTGTTCAAGCCCGACGACCGTCACCTCGCCGTCGACGCCAGTGACGTCGTCGTCGGAGACGGTGACGCCGTCCCCGTCTTTCACGGTCACGAGGAAGTAGACGGTGTGACCCGCCTCGACCGAATCGAAGTACTCGTTTTCGCCAGCGGCGAGTTTGCGCTTTCCGTCGGCGACGGAGAACGAGACGTTCTCGTTCGCGTCGTCGGCGTTGTCCGTGTCGAGCAGGTCGAACGCTTCGGCGGTCGTGCGCGGGACGTCGCCGTTGCCGGTCTCCTCGAGGTGGGCGGCGATCAGCTGTGTCTTCTGGCCCGCGAGGTAGTCGTCTGCCTTCTGGGCCCGGTCCGGATCGAAAGTCAGCCTGACCTTCTGGCCGTCGTCGTACACCGGAACGGGGTCCCGGTTCAGCGACGCCTGGTCGCCGCTGGTACTCTCGATCTGCCAGGCCGCGTTCGGGAGGGCGTAGGCCGCGTCGTCGTCGTCCGCGCGGAGGGTCACGATCGACCGCTCCCAGACGCCCATGTCGCCCTGCTGAAACACTTCGCCACTCGAGGGTGTGTCACCGGCCTGGGCGATTCCGGTCGCCCCGCCGGCGAGCGCCATCGTCGAGACGGAGGCGACCACGATGCCCACCAGTATCGTCGCCACCACCGTCTGGGGTAGTCTGGATCCCACCATTTGATCGGTTGGACAAACGACAGTGGCATAATACTTGCTGATATGACAAGATAATTTGAAGGCCTGGCCAGGGTTAGGAACATCCTTATCCGCGTTTAATACAACTTTGTTAGGAGTATGCCCGTGAAAAACAATCAATTTATGCGCCAGTCGACGCAGTGGCAGTAATTCACGTTCGGATGCAGGTTGCAGAAGCGAACTCGATTCGGCTGCGCGCTCCCGACTGTCGTGAAGGGGCTGTTGGCAGTCGGCACCGTGCTCGAGGCGATCGCCTCGGTCACCGTACGCAACCGCTGATCCGAACCGGCGTCGTGGGACGCCTTCCACGGGTTTCTTTTAGGTCACTCACACATGTTACGCCAATGAATAATCGCCGGTGGTTGTGGGCACTGTTGCCGCCACAGCTCAGGAACCTGCCCGCCGACCTGGCGACGGTCGTCGTCCTGACGCTCGCCACCGTCCTCGCCGCGACGCTTCCCGTGGTCGCGGAGACGCCGCTGCGGGTCGTCCTCGGCCTGCCGTACCTGCTCTTCCTTCCGGGCTACGCGCTCGTCGCCGCGCTGTTCCCCGAGGCGGGACCGGACCGGGTGGGGAAACCAGCCGACGACTCCGGCGGCACCGACGACGAGGAGACAGCCGGCTGGGTCACGAGAGGGGCGTGGGGCGAGTCGTCGGTGGACGACGACCACTCCGGCACCGACGGCTCGACGACCGGAACGTCCGGCGTGGCCGACGCCGGCATCGACGGCATCGAACGCGTCGCGCTCGCCTTCGGGACGAGCATCGCCGTGGTGCCGCTGGTGGGGCTGGTCCTGAACTTCACGCCGTGGGGCATCCGCCTCGTCCCCATCCTCGTCGGCGTCAGCGGCGTCACGCTGGCCTGTACCGCCGTCGGCGCCCGTCGCCGGTGGGCCTTGCCCGCCGACGAGCGCTTCCGCGTCCCCTACCGGCAGTGGTACCGCGGCGCTCGCCAAGAGCTGTTTGCCCCCGAGACGCGGACCGACGGGGCGCTGAACGTCCTGCTGGCGCTGAGCATGCTGGTCGCCGTCGCCAGCGTCGGGTACGCCGTCGCCGTCCCCAAGGAGGGCGAGTCCTTCTCCGAGTTCTACCTCCTCACCGAGGGCGAGGACGGCGAACTCGTCGCCGACGGCTACCCCACTGAGTTCGTCCGCGGCGAGGGACAACCGCTGGTGGTCGGTGTCGGCAACAACGAGCACGAGGCGACGACGTACACGGTGGTGGTCCAGTTACAGGACGTCGCCGTCGTCGACAACGAGACGCGCGTGCGCGAACGGCGCGAACTCGACCGGTTCGGGACGCGACTGGCCCACAACGAGACCTGGCACCACCCCTACGAGGTCACGCCGACGACGACGGGGACCCGGCTCCGGTTGCAGTTCCTGCTCTATACGGACGAGGCGCCTGCGAACCCGCGCGTCGAGAACTCGTATCGGGACCTCCACCTCTGGGTCAACGTGACCGACGGGTCGGCGGGGTAGGGGCGCGAACCGCAGACGCCCGACCTCGTTCTGTACTGTCGTTCGTCCACTTTTCGACCGATTTCTGGACGAAATTGCTCTCGACAGGCGCACACGTTCGCTGTCTACTAGGGTTTCTAGGCAATTTATCCTGTATGTCCACTAGCGTTATGTCGTCACGATTGTCACTTGTTACCAATCCATGCTCGATCTCCCCGTCGAAACGACCCCGATGCACGAGGCACCCGTCGTCTCGCCCTCGACCCCGGTCCCGGACGCCGCCCAGCACCTTCGCGACCCGGCCGTGCGGGTCCTCCTCGTCTGTGACGAGGACGACACCGTCGTCGGCGTCGTCACCGAATCCGACGTCGTAGCGCTCGTCGCCGAGACGGACGACCTCGGCGTGGTCGCCCGGTGTATGAGCGCCCCCGTGACGACGATACGGCCCTCGGCGACCGTCCGCGAAGCGGCGGAGCGGATGCGCCGTGCCGGTGTCAAACACCTCCCCGTCGTCGACCACCGGGGCGTCTCCCACGGCGTCGTCTCCAGGGCGACGCTGGCGCCCTACTGCTCGCGCCGCTCGCTGGACGTCACCTGGACGGACGACCCGCTCGAGGTCGAGATCGGCGACGCCACCGGTGTCCCTGCCAACGATTGATAGAGGTGGTTGTACCTTTTCACCGACGTTCGACGGCACCCGCCACGTCGAACGCCATCGGATTCGCGCTGCTCATCCGATGAGCCCTGTCTCGCTGCGCTCGACAGGACGCCGATAGACTCACTCCGTTCGTCTATCGAGTCCGGCCTCACACAGTTCGGCCGGACGCCAGCAGACTCGCTGCGCTCGACTGCTGAGCCCCGACTCGCCGTGCTCGTCGGGACGCCGACGGACTCGCGCTGCTCGTCCGTCGAGCCCTGTCTCGCTGCGCTCGACAGGACGCCGGGACGGGCGTACAACCACCACTATGAGACCCCGTGTCTGGGGCCGGCCGTCTGTCGTCGGTTTGGAGCAGATTGCACCCGAGTGACGTCGATCGGACGAACGGACAGCGGGTCCCCGGTTTACGTTTTCCTCTCATTCCTGCTCGGCGGGATCGCTACCTCCCAATTAACTGATTCGGCAGTGAAGTTCGACGTATGTACGACAGGATACTGTTCCCGACGGACGGGAGCGACGGTGCTGAGACGGCGCTCGAACACGCGCTCGACCTCGCGGCGGTCCACGACGCGGCGATACACGTGCTGTTCGTCGTCAACACGACGTACCTCGGTGGCAGCGCCGCGGAAGCGACGACCGTCGACGCCCTCCGGACGACCGGTGAGACGACCGTCGAGGAGTCGGCCGACCGGGTTCGCGACCGCGGCGTCGACGTCACGACGACGATTCGGAGCGGCGAACCGTACCGGGAGATCCTCGACTACGCGGACGAGGCCGCCGCGGACGTGATCGTCATGGGAACGCACGGACGGCGGGGCCTGGACCGGTACCTGCTGGGGAGTGTCACCGAGAAGGTCGTCAGGGCTGCCGACGTTCCGGTACTCACCGTTCGGGCCGACGAGGAGGGCTAACCCGACCAGGGCCGCCGCCCAGTTCGCTGGCGGCGACCCTGGCCGGGTTCGTCGCCCTGGCGACCACATAAGGCCCGTCGGGACTATCGTGATCCCATGGACGTCGGACTCACGGTAGGAGACTCGATCGAACGGCTGGAAGCGACCGGCGGCGGCTTTTCGTTCGTCGAACTCTCGGTCGGGGAGTCGGCGCTCGTTCCGGCCGAGACGGACGAGGCACGGATCCGCGAGGCACTGGCGGCCGTCGACGCTGACCTCTGTGTCCACCTCCCGTTCGACCAGGTCGTCGCGACGGCGATTCCACAGATCGACGACGCCATCGTCGACTACCAGTCGGAACTGCTCGAGTGGGCGGGCTCGCTCGGGGCGAGAAAGGCCGTCCTCCACGCGACGATGCGGAACCCGCACGACACCGACCAGCGCCCGGTGTTCGCCGACCAGCTCTCGGCCATCGCCGCCGCCGGCGCGGACGCCGGCGTCGAGGTCGTCGTCGAGAACGTCGGCCACCAGGCCCGCGGGGTACAGCTCTCCGTCCTCGGTGACATCGCGCAGGAGACGGGGACGGCCGTCTGCTTCGACGTCGGCCACGCCTACATGGAGGACGGCGACGACGGCGTCGACAGGTTCCTCGGCGAGTACGCCGACCTCGTCTCCCACCTCCACGTCCACGACGCCCGCGGGCGCGGCGACACCCACCTCCCGCTCGGCGCGGGCGAAATCGAGTACGACCTCGTCACCGAACACCTCGCCGGCTTCGACGGGACGGTCGCCGTCGAGGTGTTCACCGACGACGTCCCGCTCCTGGCGGACTCCGCGCGACGAATTTCCGCGTTTCTCGACGGGAGTGAGTGACGAACCCGGGAGGTGACCTGAGAACCGGCGGTTTGCACTCGTTTCCGCTCCGTTCCCGTTTCCGCGCCCCTTTCCGCTCCGTTCCTTTTCCACTTTCGCGGCCGTGCTCGACTACGCGCTGACGGACCGCGGGATGCTGTACAGCGACCGGAGCAACAGCACGAATCCGGGGGCGACCAGCGCGCCCTGGATCAGCAGGGTTCGCTCGACGTCCAGACCGACCACGAGGCCGCCGACGCCACCGACGAGCAGCCCGAGGGTGATGGCGCCGAACCCGTAGCTGAACAGCCGGAGCGCCCGGGACGTGTGTCTATCTGCGGCTCGAAAGGCGAGAACCGTTATCGTCGCGCCGATGACGACCGCGACGGTCGTCACGACGGCGATCAGTGGGGTGAGTGTGGCGTGAAGTGTCATGGTGTCGGCTCGTGCGTGGAACGCCTGGTTTGTGGCCCGGAGACCGGGACGCCCGGGCCCAGTGATACGACCGCTGCATCTACTAGCGACTTCTCCTGGACACACCTTCAAGCATGAGCGTCGTTCTCACGCCCCGGGAAGAGCGTCACCTCGTGATATCTGGCTACCGACAGGAAAACCGCCAGAGGTAGGCCAGCTGTCAAGCGATGGTCGTCTGTGGCCTACACCCCCAGTGAAGAAGTCCACACTTAACCCATCTACCCGGATTTTCAGCTATCGGGAACCCTCTCCCGTTTATACCTGCTATGAGGGTGGAGTCGTACATGTGAGCCACACAGATGTCTACTAACACAGCCAACCCACTGGCGGGCGAGTTCGAGTTGGCCATGGACGGGCCGTTGACGGCGTACTGGCTGGCGATCCTCCGGGTACTCACCGGCTGGTGGTTCTTCCACGCCGGCATGACCAAGCTGCTGGAGGACGGCCTGGCGTACAGTTACGGGCCGATGTACATGCAGGGCATGGAGGGCACCGCGCTCGGCCCCATCCCCGTGTGGATGGGGAACAACCTGGCGTGGCTGATCGCACCGGGCGTGCCGCTGTTCGAGACGTTGATCGGCCTGGCGATCATGGCCGGCGTCTTGACCAGGCTCGCGGCCTTCGGCGGGGCCTTCTTCATGGTCCTGTTCTGGGTCGGGAACGCCGGCTTCGGCCACGGGCTGGTCAACAGCGACCTGATGGGCCTGCTGCTGTTCGTGACGATCATGGTCCTGGCCGCGGGGCGGTACTACGGCCTGGACGCCGTCATCGAGAAGCTGCAGTTCGTACAGCAACGTCCGAAACTCCGGTACCTGCTCGGCTGACGAGGTGACCAAACAATGACACAGATCAAATCGACGGTCGATAGGGCGGCGATGGCGGTCAGCGGCGGCCTGATACTGCTGGGTGTCGTCGTCCTCGGACTGATAGAGACGCTCGCGGGCCAGCCCTACGGGGCGGCACCGCTGACGAACGACGCGGGCGAAGTGATCGCGATGCCACTGATAGACCCGAACCTCCGGACGGGGCTGGTGATCCTCGGGTTAGTGGTCCTGCTACTGTGGGGCCTCTACAAGCTCGCGACGCCTATGGCCGGGGGCGACACGGAAACGACGCCGGTCGAGAGCACGGCCGACTAGATCGAGATTCCGACTTCCGGCTGCTTTTCTTCACACACTGTACTGGTAGCCGCTGCTGACCCGGCACACACGACGAGACACCCGACGGTGATACCGGCTGTCTCGGCGGTCTCATTGTGAGCTACACAATCTGACGTGTATTTATATATCACCACCCAAATCTTAGAATAGCTGGAAATCTCGACAAACTTCGTTATATCTTTGCTATATTGGGGATGTGTTCTAGGAGATCGTACGAAACACTCAAGCCCCTGCGTGAGTCAGTTATTCTCATGATTCACGGAGGTGGTGCGACCCGAGCGTGAGACGAAATCACTCGCCAGCAGCTCGCTGCTGGTGCTCGAACCCGGTCGTACCGTGTCATCGTCGAGAACGTGACCTGTCACCATCACCGGCATATACCGGCCGATCCGTCCCAGTTCGGCCGAACTGGTGTTCGTCTGGAGCGGCCAGTCGCCGTCCGGTCCGCCTCTCTCGGAGGGGGCCGACGGCACTGCCTGCGCTTCACTGTACACGCATCCCGGAGCGACGGCTCGGACCGCCCACAGCTGGCACTGATCCACACTGTTTCGGGCACGCTGGGTCGTCGCGTTCAGTCTCGTTTTTCCGACAGAAATTCGACTGACTGGGGGAAGAACTGTACGGCTATTTTCAAACATCACAGATCGCTTTCTATGTAATAGGTATTGTGAGGGGATTCAATGCGATTATGGTATTTGTTGGCAACCGTTATATCGAATCGGAATCCCAACACTCACCGTGAACGTATCAGTCGAACCTGTCGAAGCTGACGACGTCGCGATGGCCGTCGAACCGACCACGGCGAACGGAGCGGCGTGACGTGAGCGACGCGACGACACACCCACGGATACTCGAACTGCCCCGGGAGGAGACGGGACTGGCGACGTCCAAACCGGCAGTCAGGCGGGTCCAGCAACTGCTGCCCGCCTTTCTCGAGGACGGGGTCGCCGAGGCGGACGCGGACGGCCTCGTCGTCCGACTCGACGGCAGCGTCGAGACGGCGGTCGCCGCCGCGCTGGCCGTCGACGCGGTCGGCGCCGACCGCGTGACCGGACTCGTCATGCCCGCCCAGTTGAACGACGAGGCGCCCGCTCGCGACGCCGAGGCCGTCGCCTCGATACTCGACGTCGACTACCGGCGCCTGGCGCTGCAACCGCTCCTCACTGCGTTCCAGCGCGTCGTCGGGACGGCCAGCTCCCCGGCCGACGACCTCGTCGCGGTCGGGAACGCCGGCGAACGGTTCCGGATGGCCTGCGCATACTACGTCGCTAACACCACGAACCGGCTCGTCGTCGGCACCGTCACCCGCACCGAGCGCCTGCTCGGCTCCGTCACGAAGTACGGGGAGAACGGCGTCGACCTCTCGCTGTTCGGCGACCTCTACCGGACCGAGATCCGGGCGCTCGCCAGGGACATGGCCCTTCCGGAGGTCATCCTCGACGGCACCCGGCGCCGCACCGGGAACGCGGAACCCACGGACGCCGAGAAACTCGGCGTCGGGCAGACGACCCTGGACAGTCTCCTCCACTTCTCTATCGACGAGCAGGAACCCGACGCCGCCGTCGCCGAGCGGGTCGACGTCGACGAGGCCGTCGTCCGCCGGGCCAGACGGTGGTGTGCGCGGACCCGCCACAAGCGTCACCAGCCGCCGAAACCGTCGATGGCGCACTGAGCGGGCCGGCCCTGCCGATCTCCTCGATCCGCAGCTGGCCGGCGTTCGAACCGTGCGCCCACGGCCGGATTCGCGAAAAAAGCGCGGTGGTTACCGACCTATTCGAAGTGGTCGAGGCACTTCTCGTACTCTTCGGCGGCCTTCTCCCAGTCGACGACTTCGAAGAAGGCGTCGACGAAGCTCCCGCGGTCCGGGCCGTAGTCGTAGTAGTAGGAGTGCTCCCAGACGTCGATAGCCAGGATGGGGTGGGATCCCCAGAGTGCGCCCTGGTCGTGCTTGTCGACGGCGACGTTACGCAGCTGCTTGGCGACGGGGTCGTACACGAGCAGCGCCCAGCCACCGGCGGCGCCCGCGGCGGCCTCGAACTCGCCCTTCCAGCCCTCGTAGGAGCCGAAGTCCTCGGCGATGCGGTCTGCGAGGTCGCCCTCGGGCTCGCCGCCGCCGTTGGGGGACATGTTCTCCCAGAACAGCGTGTGGAGGTAGTGACCGCTGCCGTTGTGGGTGACGTTGCCGAGCGCGCCGGCGGAGCCGCCGAAGTCACCGGACTCGCGGTTCTCGGCCAGGGTCTCCTCGGCCGACTGCAGGCCGTTGACGTAGCCCTGGTGGTGCGTATCGTGGTGCCAGGTCAGCACCTGCTCAGAGATGTGTGGTTCGAGCGCGTCGTAGTCGTAGGGTAGTTCCGGAAGCTCCGGGTTCGACTGTTCAGACATGACACCGGAGACGATGGCGCCCTACCCCATAACGGCTTGCTGAACTCAGTTTAAGTAGGGCCGTTGATACGACGGATGTTCGACTTCCGGACCTCCGTAGCGCCACCGTCACGGCTGCGGCGAGGGGAGTGTCGCCGTCGCGACGTCGCCGTTCTCGAACCGAGTGCCGTCCAGCCGATCGCCGCCGATCAGCTGACGAACAGCCGCCGGTCGGCGCGCTCGTGGTCGGCCGACGCCACGTCGACGAGCGGCGCGAACGGCTCCATCTCGTCGAGCGAGCGGTCGGCGCTGTCCTCGACTGCGGTCGTCATCACCGGCCGCAACTCGTCGACCGTCCGCTGGACGTCGGTGTGGCCGAGACGCAGGAGTCGCTGGGCGGCGCCGAGCAGGCCGGTCACGAACCCGTGACAGGCCACCAGGCACGCCTCGTCGGCGTCGACCCCGTCGCGGCCGGCGACCGCACCCAGGACGACGGCGTGGTTCCCGGGCGCGTCGCCCGCCTCGACCGCGGCGGCGTACTCGTCGAGAACTGTGTCGTCACGCAACTCGCGCTGGAGGGAGAGCAGCCGCTCGCCCGTCCGCGTGGAACTCTCGCGGAACTCCGCGGTCAGCGTCGTCGCCGACAGCCGCCGGTCGGCCGCCACGACCGCGTCGACGTCGTCCTCGGTGCCATCCTCACCCCCTGTCGCACCCTCGTGAGCCACCCGGAGCGCAACCAGGTCTGCGACGCCGAGCTGACGGCGGAGGTACGTCTCCAGGAGGGCTCGGAGGTCTTCGGCGTCCTCGACGCGGTCCTCGGCGACGAACTGCTCCAGGCCGTAGGAGACGCTGTCGGTCCCAACAGGGAGCGCCGAGTCGGCCAGCCGGAGCGCCGCCAGCGTCGACTCGTCGCTCACGACGATCCCTCCGGGTCGACCTCTCTGACGCCGTGGGCGTGGCTGTGGCCGTCGTGTCCGTGCGAGTGGTCGTGAGAGTGGCCGCCGTCGCCGTGACTGTGCGAGTGACCACCGTCTTCGTGACCGTGCCCACCACCACTGCCCTCGTCGAACAGCGCGGGACTCACCTCGTCGTAGCCGATCGTTGCGCCCTGGGGCAGATGGGGTTCGAGCTCGGCTTCCATCCGCTCGCGGGAATCGGCCATCGGGAGGTAGGCCCGCTGGCCCTCGACGGCCAGATCCCAGTGCCGGTTGCCGACGGCGTGGCCGAGTTCGAGCGCGGTCGCGACCGCGGCCGAATCGGCGTCGACGCCGCCGAGGTCGACCACCATCGCGTCGACCGGTTCGAGCGAGACCGTAACGAGCCGTCCGTCGGCCGAGAGGACGTCGCCCGCCCGGAGTTCGCGCCCGACGACCACGCCGAGGTCGGTGCCGTCGTCGCCCGTCGTGCGAAAGCGGGAACGTCGGCGCTCCGTCTCGCCGACGGTGACGGTGAGCGCGTCCTCGGCGTCGAGGCGTTCGGCGAGGTCCGAGTCCTCGTCGACGTTCCCGACGTAGCTGTCGGCGACGAGCATCAGAGCTTCCTCCCGTCGGGGGCGCCGACGTCGAGCAACTCGCTTCGCGCCTCGTCCCAGGCCGCGTGCAGCAACCCGGTGACGTCCTCGGCCCGGTGGCCGAGCGCGCGGACGACGACGCCCGCGTCGTTCGGGAGCGTCGTCGCCGCGGCGCGGGCGTTCGATTCCCCGGCTTCAGTCCGCTCGGTGACCCGGTCGTGAATCGCGTCCGACAGGGCGTCCCCGTCGCGCTCGGGCGCGACGACGAACAGCGTCCCGTACACCGAATACTCGCCCATCACGCCGGGGGCGGTCGGGTCGCCGTCGGCCGGCGTCAGGTGCGTCGCGTCCTCGAACAGCAGGTCGCCGTCGCTGTGGCACGCCAACCGGGAGACGTAGCGTTCGAAGTCGAACCGTTCGCCGCGGGCCAGACGCCCGGGGACGACGACGTCGCCGACGACGGCCGTCGCGTCGGGCGCCACGTCCAGGCGTAGCTCCTGGTAGTATCGCGCGTCGGGATTGACGATCACTGGTTCGGGCACGTAGTCGAGGTGGCTCCCCGAACCCACCGAGAGCGAGACGTCCGCGGCGGCGTAGTTGCGCTCCATCGTGAGCACCTTCGTCGAACTCCCGGTGGTGACGTGGGCGACGCCGCCGTTTTTCACTTCGACGTCGATGGTGTGGCGGTCGCCCTGGGCGACGCCGCCGCTGGGCGACTGGACGAACACGGTCTCTGCGTCGGGGTGTGGATCGTGGCCGAGCGTCCCGCTCAGGTGGAAGGGAACCCGGGCGAAGTCGCGGACGAGGTGGGTCTGGCCGTCCTCGTCGGCGGCGAAGGCCAGTTCCAGCCGGCCCTCCTTGCCCGGCGCGCCGACGGGGGCCTGCGGGACCGGTTCGGCCGCGTACGGTTCGAACGCGGGGTGGGGGGCGTCGGCGGCCATCTACGCGAACAGGACCCCCTCGGTGACGTGTTCGAGGACCGATTCGACCCCCTCGCCGGTCTTGCAGTTCGTGGTGACGAACGGCCCCTCTCGCACCGATTCGGCGTCTTCCTTCATGACGTCCAGGTCCGCGCCGACGTGGGGGGCGAGGTCGGTCTTGTTGATCACCAGGAGGTCGCAGTCGACGACACCAGGGCCGCGCTTGCGCGGGATGTCCTCGCCCTCCGCCACGCTGATGACGTACAGCGAGTAGTCGGCGAGTTCGGGGTTGAACGTCGCCGCGAGGTTGTCGCCGCCGCTCTCGATCAGGACGAGGTCCAGGTCGGGGTGGTCGGCCAGAAACGCGTCGATCTGCGTGAGGTTCATCGACGGGTCCTCGCGGATGCCCGTGTGCGGGCAGGCGCCGGTCTCGACGCCGGCCACGAGGTCCTCGGGGACGATGCCCGCGAACCGCTCGCGCAGCGCGTCGGCGTCCTCCTGGGTGAGAATGTCGTTGGCGATGACGCCCACGTCCAGGCCGCGGTCGACGAGTTCCGGGACGAGTTCGCTGACCAGCGAGGTCTTGCCGGAGCCGACGGGGCCGCCGATGCCGACCGTGGCGACGTCCCGGTGGGTGAGGCTCACGACTCGGCCTCCGCGCCGGACTCGTCGGCCTCGTTCGTCCCGTCCTCCGCACCGCCGCCGCTCTCCCCGCGTGCGCTCGACGACCGGACGGGGTCGTGGATGGTGACCAGCTTCGTCCCGTCGGGGAACGTCGGCTCGACCTGGATCATGTCGACCATCGACGGGACGCCCTCCATCACGTCGTCCGTGGAGAGCAACTGCGTGGCCTCCGACCGGATCTCGGCGACGGACCAGCCGTCGCGGGCGCGTTCGAACGCCCAGTCGGAGATGTACGCCACCGTCTCGGGGTAGTTCAGCGCGACGCCGCGGTCCTTGCGCCGTCGTGCGAGCTCTGCCGTCATGAACACCGTCAGCCGTTCCTGGTCTTTCGGATTGAGTTTCATAGTAGGTACCGTTGTCCGAGCGCCACTTCGTCCGCGGCGTCGCACGTGAGATGCTCGCCGTCGACCGCGACGGTGAACGTCTCGGGGTCGACGTCCACGGACGGACTGTACGTGTTCCGCACGAAGTCGTCGGTCGAGAGGTCGCGCGTGTCCGCGACGGGGACGACCTCCTTCTGTAGCTCGTAGGCCTCATCGAGGCCGTTCTCGTGGGCCTGCGGGCTGACGAACTGGAGGCTGGTCGCGTCGCCGGCCCGCCCCATCGCGCCGAACTGCGGGCGCTGCTCGACCGGTTCGCAGGTCATCAGCGAGCCGTTGGCCTCCCCCATCGAACTCCAGGCGGGGAAGCCGCCCTTGATCACGACGTCGGGTTTGATCCCGAAGAAGGCCGGATCCCACACCACGACGTCGGCGAGTTTGCCGGGTTCGAGCGAGCCGACGTAGTCGTCGATACCGGCCGCGATGGCCGGGTTGATGGTGTACTTCGCGAGGTAGCGCAGGATCCGCTCGTTGTCGTTGTCGGCCTCGGCGTCGAGTGCGAGGGGCCCGCGCTGGTCCTTCATCTTGCTCGCCGTCTGCCAGGTGCGCGGGATCAGCTCTCCCATCCGTCCCATCGCCTGGGAGTCCGTCGTCATCATCGAGATGGCGCCAAGGTCGTGCAGCACGTCCTCTGCGGCGATGGTCTCGGTCCTGACGCGTGATTCCGCGAAGGAGACGTCCTCGGGGACGTCCGGGTTGAGGTGGTGACACACCATCACCATGTCCAGGTGTTCCTCGAAGGTGTTCTCGGTGTAGGGCATCGTCGGGTTCGTCGACGACGGGAGCACGTGGGACTTCCCGACGATCTCGATGATGTCGGGGGCGTGGCCGCCGCCGGCGCCCTCGACGTGGTACGCGTGGAGCGTCCGGCCGTCGATGGCGTCGAGGGTGTCCTCGGCGAAGCCGGACTCGTTGAGCGTGTCCGTGTGAATGGCGACCTGGACGCCGGTCTCGTCGGCGACCTCGAGACAGGTGTCGATGACGGCCGGGGTGGCGCCCCAGTCCTCGTGGATCTTGAGCGCGACCGCGCCGCCCGCGACCTGCTCGCGGATGACCTCGGGTTCGTTCGAGGAGCCCTTGCCGTAGAAGCCGAAGTTGAGCGGCCACTCCTCGGCGGCCTTCATCATCAGTTCGAGGTTCCGTTTCCCGCTGGTGATGATGCCGACCGTCGAGGGGCCGACGCCGCCGCCGAGCATCGTCGTCACGCCCGAACTGATGGCGTGTTTCGGGAGCTGTGCCGAGTTGAAGTGGACGTGGATGTCCAGGCCGCCGGCCGTCGCGATCTTCCCCTCGGCGGAGATGACCTCGGTGTTGGCGCTGACGATCAGGTCCTCGTCGACGCCGTCCATCGTGTCCGGGTTGCCGGCGTTACCGACGCCGGCGATCTGCCCGTCCTTGATCCCGATGTCGGCCTTGCAGACGCCGAGCACGGGGTCGAGGATCGTGAGGTTCGTCAGCACCCAGTCGAGCGCGCCCTCGGCGGCCGTGTGGCCCGGTTTCAGCCCCATCCCGTCGCGGAGCGTCTTGCCGCCGCCGAAGACGGTCTCGTCGCCGCGGGTGATCCGGTCCTCTTCGACCTCGGCGACGAGGGAGGTGTCGGCGAGGCGCACCCGGTCTCCCGTCGTCGGTCCGTAGAGGGACGCGTACTCGTCGGGGGAGAGGTCACGCATCGGTCAGGCCCCCTCGAATCCCGCGGCCGCGGCGCGTTCGAGCGCCCGCTCCTTCGTCGATTCGTCTATCGGCCCGTTGGTGAGGTCGTTCATCCCCGTCACGATTTGCGCGCCGCCGACGGCGACCAGGTCGACCGTCTTCTCGTCACCGGGTTCGAACCGTACCGCAGTGCCGGCGGGGACGTCGAGGCGCATCCCGAACGCCGCCGCGCGGTCGAAGGACAGCGCCCGGTTCGCCTCGAAGAAGTGGAAGTGCGACCCCACCTGGATCGGCCGGTCGCCCGTGTTCGCGACGCGGAGCGTGGCGGTCTCGCGCCCCTCGTTTATTCGGACGCCGTCCCCGCGCGCGGTGATGGCTCCCGGCACTAGATCGCCGCTCATACCCACCTCCGCGACTCCGCCGGCATCGACCGCCGCGAATCCACCGACCGATCGCTTCCAGTTTCTCGCCTCGATCGCTCGGTCGTGGATGTCGCGTTATCGTTGAACATCTGTTGTTATCAGCGAGTTATTTCCTCAGGCAGGGCAAGACATTTGTGGATAGTGTAAATACGTCCAGATCGTGTCCGGGATACTGGGCGTTCCTCCCATCACAGCATGTAGCGCTGGCCCAGCGACACCGTGTCCACCGGCTCACAGGTGACCGGCTCGCCGTCGACGCGGACCTCGAACGTCTCGGGGTCCACCTCGACGTCGTCCGGGCAGTAGTCGTTGTAGTGCATGTCCGACTTCGAGAGCGAGCGCGCGCCGCCGACCGGGACTACCTCCTGCTGGAGGTCGTAGGCCTCGCCGACGCCGGCGTCGTGGGCCGCCTGGCTGACGAACGCCATCGACGTCGCCTGCTTGGCGGTCCCCATCGCCCCCGCCCGGGGGCGCTGCTGGATGGGCTGGCAGGTCATCAGCGAGCCGTTGGCCTCGCCCATCTCCGAGTACACCGGGAAGCCGCCCTTGAACGTCACCGCGGGCTTGATGCCGAAGAACGCCGGGTCCCACAGGACGAGGTCGGCGACCTTGCCCGGTTCGAGCGATCCGACGTAGTCGTCGATGCCGGCCGCGATGGCGGGGTTGATGGTGTACTTCGAGACGTAGCGCTTGATCCGGTGGTTGTCGCCGCTGGTTCCCTCGTCCTCCGGGAGCGGACCGCGCTGTCGCTTCATCTTGTCCGCGGTCTGCCAGGTTCGACAGACCAGTTCGGCCATCCGCCCCATCGCCTGGGAGTCCGTCGTCATCATCGAGATGGCGCCCTCGTCGTGGAGGACGTCCTCCGCGGCGATGGTCTCGGCGCGGATGCGAGACTCGGCGAAGGCGACGTCCTCGGGGACGTCTGGATTGAGGTGGTGACACACCATCACCATGTCCAGGTGCTCGTCGAAGGTGTTCTCGGTGTAGGGCATCGACGGGTTGGTCGACGAGGGGAGGACGTTCTCCTCGCCGACCATCGCCATGATGTCGGGGGCGTGGCCGCCGCCGGCGCCCTCGATGTGGAACAGGTGCATCGTCCGGCCGTCGAGGGCGGCGAACGTGTTCTCGACGAAGCCCGCCTCGTTGAGCGTGTCCGTGTGCATGCACACCTGGACGTCTTCCTCCTCGGCGACGTCGAGGCAGGTGTCGGTGGCCTCGGGCATCGAGCCCCAGTCCTCGTGAAGCTTCAGCCCGCAGGCGCCCGCCTCGACCTGTTCCTGGAGGGCGTCGGGCTTCGAGGCGTTGCCCTTCCCGTAGAAGCCGACGTTGACCGGCCACTCCTCCGCCGCCCGGAGGAACAGCTCGACGTTTCGTGGCCCGGGCGTACACGTCGTCGCGCCGCCGCCGAAGCCGCCGCCGAGCATCGTCGTCACGCCGGAGGCCAGCGCGTGCTCGACCAGCTGGCCGGAGTTGAAGTGGACGTGGATGTCCAGCGCGCCGGGGGTGACGATCTTCCCCTCGGCGGGATAGACGTCGGTGCCGGGGCCGACGACCAGGTCCACGTCGTCCATCGTGTCAGGGTTGCCGGCCGATCCGACCCCCGCTATCTCCCCGTCGCGGATACCGACGTCCGCGGCGACGACGCCGAGGACGGGGTCGATGATCGTCGCGTTCGTTATCACCCAGTCCATCGCGCCATCGGCGTTGGTGACGCCCGGCGCCTGCCCCAGGCCGTCCCGCAGCGTCTTGCCGCCACCGAACACCGCCTCGTCGCCCGGCGTCCGGAGGTCTCGCTCGACCGCGGCGAATAACTCGGTGTCGCCGAGACGGACGCTGTCGCCCTCGCCCGGCCCGTACAGCTCGGCGTAGGACTCCCGGTCGACGTCGCGGGTCACGCCTGCTCACCTCCCTCGGTCGAGTCCTCGTCCGCGACGAAGCCCCGCTCGCGGGCCCGCTGGAGTGCGCGCTCCTTCGTCGCGTCGTCGACGTCGCCGTTCGTCAGGCCGTTCATCCCGTGGACGTGCCCCTCGCCGCCGACGGCGACCAGGTCGACCGTCTTCTCGTCGCCGGGTTCGAACCGGACCGCGGTGCCCGCCGGGACGTTCAGCCGCGTCCCGAAGGCCGCCGCGCGGTCGAACGACAGCGCCCGGTTCACCTCGAAGAAGTGGAAGTGCGAGCCGACCTGGACGGGCCGGTCGCCCGTGTTCGCGACGCGGACCGTCGTCGTCTCGCGATCCTCGTTGAGAGTTACCGTTCCCTCGTCCGTCCGTACCTCGCCGGGGACGAACGGGTCGGTCACGACGGATCACCCGCTCCCGTCCGTGCGCGCTTCGACTCCGCTTTCGCCGGTACTCGTTCGTGGCTCATCTGCGCTGAGGTTCCCCTGTCGCGACTAAATCACCGACGTTGTGCGCAATATTGGCACTCCCACCGGACAGAACTCACCGATCGTCCAGTTTCTCGGCCGCTTCGTCGATCGTAATCGGCGGGTCGTCCACTCCCAGCCGGTCGAACAGGTCGACGACCGTCGGGACGGAGAGCCCGACCCGCCGGAGCGACGCCACGTCGGTCAGCACCTCGCGGGTCGGCCCGTCGGCGGCGATCTCACCCTCGCGGTCCAGGAGGATCACCCGATCCGCGACCGCGGGGACGAGGTCGGCGTCGGGCGTCGAGACGACGAGCGTGACGCCGTCGTCGACGAGGTCGTCGAGCAGGTCCAGCAGTTCCGCCCGGTTCGCGCCGTCGACGTTCGAGAGGGGCTCGTCGAGCAGGAGCACCTCTGGGTCGAACGAGAGCACGCTCGCCAGCGCAGCACGGCGCTGTTCGCCACCCGACAGGCGGAACGGGGGCCGGTCCAGCAGGTGAGTCAGGCCGAACCGCTCGGCGAGGGCGCTGACTCGCTCGTCGACCGCCTCCTTCGGGAGGTCGAACTGCGAGGGGCCGTACTCCACGTCCTCGCGGACGGTGGGGTTGAACAGGTACTCGCCGGGGTCCTGGGTGAGGACGCCGATGCGCTCGCGGACGTCGTCTGCGGGCTGGTCCTCGCCGAAGAAGCGGACCGTCCCCGTGTCGGGGTCGAGCAACCCGCCGAGCAACAGCAACAGCGTCGACTTCCCGGCGCCGTTCGGGCCGAGGATAGCCACGCGCTCGCCGGCGCCGATGGACACGTCGAGCTCCGAGACGGCGGCCGTGCCGTCCGGGTACGCGTAGGCGAGGTTCCGGGCCTCGATCACCGGGTCCGTCACGCGAGCATCACCCGGCCGACGACGGCGAGGGCCACCACCGCGGCGAATCCGGCGTCTGCGACGCCCACGGGCTGGCGCCGGGCGTAGGGACGCATCTGGGTGCCGCCGCGGGCGGCCGCGGCGCGCTGGACGCGCTCGCCTCGCTCGAACGTCCGCAGGAAGAAGGTGCCGAGGAAGGACCCGGAGGTCCGCCACGACGACCGCAGCGACTCCGGTGCGAACCGGCGGCTCCGCCGGGCGAGCGTCATTCTGGTCAACTCCCGGAAGAACAGCAGCAGGTACCGGTGGGTGACGGCGATGAGCGTGATGGCGAGCGGTGGCGCGCGGAGCCGGCGGAACGCGGCCAGCACGCCGGCAAAGCGCGTCGTCAGCAAGAGCAGCGACAGGAAGCCCACGCAGGCGGCGACCCGGACGGCGAACGCGACGACGTAGGCGACGCCGGGTTCGGTGACCGTCAGGGAAGCGACCGGCAGCTGGAGCGTCGCCATCGCTGGGCCGTCCATCAGCACGGCTTGCGGCGCGACGACCAGGAGCGACGGGAGCGTCGGCAGGGTGAGTCGCTCGGCGAAGGTGCCGACCGGGACGCGCGAGGCGAGGGCCAGTGCGACGGCGAGGCCGAGCAGCGCGGCGAGGGCGCGGCCGTCGTCGGTGACGACGGTGACGACGACGAGCGCGACCAGGCCCACGAGCTTGGCGACGGGGTGGACTGCCTGGAGAAAGCCGTCCCGTTCGGGGACGGTCGCCGACAGCAGGAACGCCGTCGCGCGCTCGCTCACGGTCGAGACGGTGCGGTCGAGGGCGTCGACGACCATCTCAGTCCGCCAGCACCCGGCCCATGCCCGTCGCGAGGACGAGGGTCAGTCCGGTCCCGATGAGCGCGGCCAGGAGCGTCCCCGACGCGGAGCCCAGCCCCGGGACGCCGTAGTCCGGCATGAGCCCGGGGTTGATCGTCTCCGCGGCGTCGGTCGCGCCGGTCGCCTCGGCGGCGTTGTCCAGCGGCTCGGCGTAGCCCACTTGCCCGGCAGCCCAGCCGAACACCGGGGCGAGGAGGGTCAGGACGAGGAGTATCGCGAGCCCCTTCAGAAACCAGGAGCGGTCGAGAGCGCTCACGCCTTCACCTCCCGGAGCGGGGACGCGGGGAGGACGTCCGGCCGCGCGTCGACGACGGCGCGGTAGACGACGGCCGTGATGGCGCCCTCGATCAGTCCGAGGGCGAGGTGGCCGGCGCCCATGATCAGGACGACCGTGCCGAGTTCGTAGGCGAACGCCGACGACAGGCCCAGCTGGACCGCCGCGCTGAGCGCGCCCGCCGTGATGCCGAGCCAGCCGGCGGTGAAGGCCGCGGCGATCTCGTGGTGGCCCGCGAGGGCCCGGTAGATAGCGTAGCCGACGTACACCTCCACGATGGCCATGTTGAACACGTTCGCGCCGAGGACGACGACGCCGCCGTCGCCGAAGACGAGTGCCTGGACGGTGACCACAGTGGCGACGCAGAGCGCGCCGAGGTGGGGGCCCAGCAGGATGGCGGCGAAGGCACCGCCGACGAAGTGGGCGCTCGTGCCGCCCACGATCGGCCAGTCGAGCATCTGGGCGGCGAAGATACCCGCGGCGACGAGACCCAGCAGCGGCGCCCGGGCGTCCGAGAGCTCGCCGTCGACGCGTCTGGCCGCGTAGGCGAGCACCGCGGCCGACGCCAGCGCACAGACGGCAGCGACCGCCAGGTCGAGGAACCCGTCGAGGATGTGCATACCCACAGAGACCGGCGCCCCGTCGATAATACTTTTCCTTCGCGCAGTATTATTCGGGCCGGGAACAGGCTCTTGGCGCCCGGCGCGAAACGGGAGCGCATGAGCGAGGACCTCGACCGCATCAGCCTCACCCTCCCGCCGGAGATGACCGACCGGCTGGACGACATCGCGACGGACTGGGACTACGCCAGCCGGTCGGAGGCGGTCCGGGACGCGCTGCGGGACTTCTTCACCGCCTACGAGTGGGAGAGCGACCACGGCGAGACCCACTACGGGACGCTCGTGGTCATCCACGAGCACCACGTCGACGGCCTGGCCGACCGGCTCCAGCGCCTGCAGCACGAATCGGAGGACATCATCACCGCCGTCCAGCACGTCCACCTCTCGCACCACCGCTGCATGGAGACCATCACGGTGGAGGGCCCGGGGGCCGAGATCAGCGACCTGGCCAACCGCCTCCGGTCGGTGAAGGGCGTTCGGCAGGTGAAGGTCGTCGTCGTCGGCGAGTGATTCACGGGATTTCTTGACGAACCGGGCAGAATCACCCGCGGTTTTCGAACACCACGCCTCGATGACACGTTCTCGCTGGATTTGACGGGCCGACAGTTCGGGCGCCGGAGCGCTCTGGAAAACGGATCGTCTGTCCACTAGCGCACTCAAGAATGAACGAAATCTCGGTTTAGTACCCAAGTTTAATGCATTCCTTATACACCTCCAAGGTCAGTTGGATGAATATAAGATTGGATTGGCAACCCTTATTTAGCAAGTGCGAAACGGAAGGGATGGAAACATATGATGGACGTTCGTCGCGCAATCTCGCCGAAAAGCAGTGGACTGAACGAAGTATCGCCGTCTGAATTTACGGAAGCCGCACGAATGCTGGGGGCCAGCCAATGAACGACCGGATCAGTCGCCGCCGCTTCGTCACCGCCGGGGGCGCCGCGATGGTCGCCGGACTCGCGGGCTGTTCGAGCGACGGCGAGGCAAGCGGCGGTACCTCGACCGACAGCGCCAGTTCGGGCGGCACCGTCAAAATCGGGGTCCTCGAGGACCGGTCGGGGACGTTCTCGCTAGTGGGCACGCCGAAGTGGAAGGCGAGCAAGCTCGCTATCGAGGAGATCAACGCCGACGGGGGGATCATGGGCAACCAGATCGAACTGTTCGACCCCGACCCCCAGTCGGACAACTCGCGGTACAAGCAGCTCACCCGGAAGATGATCCAGCAGCGGGACGTCGACGTCCTGTGGGCGGGCTACGCGTCGTCGACGCGCGAGGCCATCCGGCCGATAATCGACCGGCAAGACCAGCTCTACTTCTACACGACCCAGTACGAGGGTGGGGTGTGTGACAAGAACGTCTTCGCCGTCGGGCCGACGGCGCGCCAGCAGCTCGGGAGCGTCCTCCCGTACCTGCGCGAGGAGTACGGGCCGAAGATCTACACGATCGCCGCCGACTACAACTTCGGGCAGCTGTCGGCCGACTGGGTGAAGGTCCTGGCCGACGAGAACGACGCCGAGGTCGTCGGCGAGGAGTTCATCAGCCTCGACACGTCCCAGTTCAGCTCGACTATCAACAACATCCAGGAGGCCGACCCGGACTTCGTCATGTCGATGCTGGTCGGGAAGAATCACACCGCCTTCTACAAGCAGAAGGCCTCGGCGGGGCTGGAGGTTCCCATCGGGACCTCGACGGCGATGGCCCAGGGGTACGAACACCGCCGCCTGGACCCGCCGGCGATGGAGAACATCTACGCGGGCGTCAACTACATGGAGGAGATCCCCTCGACGGCCAACACGAAAGACGGCGGCTTCGTCGACCGGTACTACGACATGTACCCCGACGCACCGTACCTCAACGAGGAGGCCGAGACGAACTACTTCTCGACCTACATGTACAAGAAGGCAGTCGAACAGGCCGGCACCTTCGAGCAGCCCGAGGTCAGGGAGGCGCTCGAATCGGGCATCAGTCTCGGTCCGGAACGCGCGCCGGAAGCTCCGGAAGGCGAGACGATCGAACTCGACGGGGCGACCCACCACGTCGACCACCACATGTGGGTGATGAAGGCCGACGCCGAGCACAACGTCACCTCGGTCGCCGACCGCAAGATCCCCGAGCAGTTCCTCTCGGAGACGGTCGGCTGTGACCTCACCAGCGAAGACGAGGAGACTCAGTACACCCCCAGAGACTACTTCGAGGAGGCGAAATAGGATGGTCAACGGGCTGAACCTCGCGTTTCAGTACCTGCAGGGGTTCTCCGTGCTGGTCCTCGCGGCCGTGGGGTTGGCCATCATCTTCGGGATCATGGGCGTGATCAACCTCGCCCACGGCGAGTTCATCATGGTCGGCGCGTACGCGACGGTGTTCGGCTACCACGACCTGGGCCTCCCGCTGGTCGCGTCGATGGCTCTCGCTGTCGGCGTCACGGCCGCGTTCGGGATGGTGGTCGAGCGACTCCTCATCAAGCGGACGTACGGCCGGCTGTTCGACTCGATGGTCGTGACGCTGGGACTGAGCCTCGTGCTCTCCCAGGGGATGCTCGTCCTCCGCGGGACGTCCGAACCGTCCGTCCCGACGCCGTTCGGAACCATCTCCTACGGCGCCTTCTCCCAGTCGGTCTATCGCGTCGCGCTGGCGCTGGCCGCCGTCGCGGTGCTGGTCGGCGTCTACTGGCTGTTCACCCGAACGGAGTACGGGATTCGGGCGCGCGCGACCATCCAGGACGAGGGGACCGCACGGGCGCTCGGCGTGCGGACCGAGCGCGTCTACAGCACGACGTTCGCCATCGGGTCGGCGCTGGCCGGACTCGCCGGCGCGCTGCTGGCACCGATCGTCTCCGTCACGCCGACGATGGGGGGCACGTACCTCGTCAAGTCCTTCGTCGTCGTCGTGGTCGGCGGCCCGTCGGTCGTTCTCGGGACGGGCCTGTCGGGCGGCCTGCTCGGCGCCGTCGACGCCGTGGTCACCAACGTCTACGGCCAGACCGCGGGGAGCATCGTCTTGCTGGTGGTCACCGTCGTCGTCATCCGTTTCTTCCAGGACGGCGTCACCGGCTTCACGGACCGCGTTCGCGACCGCCTCGCGAGGGAGGGGACATAGATGGGGACCGACGCGTTTCCCACCGGCGTCCTCGGTCGCTTCGAGGGGCCAAACACCGTCGGGAGCGGAACCCGCTTCTGGGCCGCCCTCGCCGTCACCGTCGTGGCGCTGCTGGCGTACCCGAGCGTCGTGGGACCGTTCGCGGCCGGGCAGCTGACCAGGTACCTCGTCTCCGCGTTCCTGGCCCTCTCGCTCGCGTTCGTCTGGGGGTACGCCGGTATCCTGAGCTTCGGGCAGAACGCGTTCTACGGCCTGTCCGGCTACGCCTTCGCGGTGGTCGTCGGCAACCTGGCGTCGCCGCTGGGGACGACCGTCGGCGTCGGCGTCGCCATCCTGTTCGGCGCGCTGTCGGCGCTCGTCCTCGGTTACTTCATGTTCTACGGGGGCGTCCGGGACGTCTACGTCACCATCACGACGCTGGTCGTGACCATCGTCCTGAACACCTACGGCAAGACGGCCAGCCAGGTGTTCGTCGGTTCCGTCAACCTCGGCGGCGACACCGGCGTCGGCATCGGCGAGATCACGCTCGGCGCCGGCCCGGCGACGTACACGCTGGTCCAGCCGGCCACCTACTACGTCATCGTCGCGGTCCTCCTCGCGACCTACCTCGGTCTTCGCGCCCTCGTCAACTCCGACTTCGGGCGCGTCATGGTCGCGATCCGGGAGGACGAGGACCGCGCCGAGATGCTCGGCTACGACGTGAAGTTCCGGAAACTCGTCGTGTTCACGATCGGTGGCGGTATCGCCGGACTCGGCGGCGTCACGTACATGGCCTGGGGGTACTCGATCACTCCCGAGGTCGTGTTCAGCGCCGCCGCGGCGGCCTACCCCGTCGTCTGGGTGAGCGTCGGTGGACGCAAGACGCTCTCGGGACCGATCGTCGCGGCGGTCGCCATCGAGTGGCTCCGCACCACGGCGTCGGTACAGTTCCCGGAGTTCGCGAAGATCGGCGTCGGCGTCCTGATGATCGCCTCGATCCTGCTCTTGCCCGACGGCGTCGTACCGGGACTCCGCGGCGCCTCCCGGTACTTCGACCGCCACGGCCTCGCTGACGGGAGTCGACTGGCCATCGACCGGGCCAGGCGCGCCGTCGGCCGTCGCGTCGGCGGTCCGATCGCCGTCGACGAGAGTTCGGAGGTGGTGCAGGAATGAGCGAGTCGACCGGGCAGGACGTCAACGTCCGGACCACCGCCGCCCAGCGGGCGACGGGGACGAACACCGACACGCTGTTGCAGACCGACGGCCTCGTCAAGCAGTTCGGTGGCTTCACTGCGACGGATGCCGTCGACTTCAGCGTCGAGGCCGGCGAGATACGCTGTTTGATCGGCCCCAACGGCGCCGGCAAGAGCACACTGATGAAGCTCGTCACGGGCCAGCACGCGGCGACCGCGGGCAGTATCTACTTCAACGGGTTCGACGTCACCGACGACGCACCCAACGAGCGGATCGACCGCGGCCTCAGCATGAAGTTCCAGGTCCCCAGCGTCTTCGAGGACCTGACCGTCCGCGAGAACCTGCGACTGCCGAACCAGCGGCTCGCGGACGGGGACGAACGGCGGCGGCGCGTCGACGAGGCGCTGGCCGCCGCCGACCTGGCGGACGTCGAAGACACGCGGGCGGGCGACCTCTCGCACGGCCGGCAACAGCAACTGGAGATCGGCATGGCGGCGTCGCTCGACCCCGACCTCCTCCTGCTGGACGAACCCGTCGCCGGCCTCTCCGTCGACGAGCGCGCGGCGATCGCCGACCGGATCCGGACGCTCAACGAGGAGCGCGACGTCGCCTTCGTCGTCATCGAACACGACACGGAGTTCGTCGCGGAGATCGCCGACCGCGTGACGGTGTTGCACCAGGGCGACATCTTCCGGGAGGGGCCCATCGAGGAAATCGAGGACGATCCGGAGGTTCAGCGGATCTACCTCGGGACCGACGGCGACGCCGAGGGTGATGCGCGATGACGGTACTCTCGCTCGACGGCGTGACCGCCGGCTACGGCTCGACCCCGGTCCTCCGGGAGATCGACCTCGCTATCGAGGCCGGCGAAATCGTCGGCGTCGTCGGCAAGAACGGCGTCGGCAAGACGACGCTCATGAAGACCGTCACGGGCCTGCTCGAGCCCACGGCGGGAACGATAACCTACGACGGTCGGGACGTCACCGGACTGACCGCGGACGCCCGCGCGCGGTCCGGCATCGGCTACATTCCGCAGGGGCGGGACATCTTCCCCGACCTGACCGTCGAGCAGAACCTGCGGATGGGCGAGCACGTCAACGCCGACGGCGACGTGACCCGCTACGAGGAGGTGTACGACCTGTTCCCAGTGCTCGAAGAGCGCGCCGGACAGGACGGCGGGACGCTCTCGGGCGGGCAACAGCAGATGCTCGCCATCGGGCGGGCGCTCGTCGGCGACCCCGACCTCCTGCTGCTCGATGAACCGAGCGAGGGCGTCCAGCCCTCCATCGTCGACCAGATCAGCGAGGACATCCGCGCGATCAACGACGAACTGGGGACGACCGTCCTCTTCGTCGAGCAGAACCTCGGCGTCATCCAGACGATGGCCGACCGGTGCTACGCGATGGAACGGGGCACCATCGTCGACGAACTGACGAGCGCGGAGATCGCCGACGAGGACGCCATCGCCAGCCACCTGGCGATCTGAGGCCGGACCGAACCCGTCGATCCTTTTTCGGAAACGCTGCCGCCCCATCGACACCGTCGCACCAAACGCCAAACTGTTATGTCACTGTCGTTACAGAGTGCGCATAGGAATGAGTTCCCGGAACCAGGAGCGGGGTGTGGCACGGGAGGGTGCGACCGAGACCGAGGTGATCGCCGCCTGCGAGTCACTCGTCCGGGAGTACACGCGCGGGTCGGGCGGTGGGTGGTTTGGCAGCGGCAGCCTGCCGACCGTGCGCGCGCTGGACGGGGTAAGCCTCTCGGTCAGACGCGGTGAGATCGTCGGGATTGAGGGCCCCAGCGGGAGCGGGAAGTCGACGCTGTTGCACCTGCTGGCCGCCCTCGACACGCCGACGGCGGGCGAGTTGCGCGTCGCCGGCGAGGACGTCAGGCGCCTCTCCGAACGCGGCCGGGCGAAACTTCGCCTCGAACACGTCGGCCTCGTCTTCCAGCGCTTTCACCTGCTGCCGGCACTGTCGGCGCGGGCGAACGTCGCCCTGCCGCTGGTGGAGCTGGGGTGGTCCAAGCGGCAGCGACGCGAACGCGCGACGAGCCTGCTGGCGGATGTCGGCCTGGGTGAGCGGGCCACGCACCGGCCGGGGCAGTTGAGCGGTGGGGAACAGCAACGGGTGGCCATCGCGCGGGCGCTGGCGACCGAACCGGACCTCCTGATCGCCGACGAGCCGACGGGCGAACTCGACACGGCGACGGGCCGGCAGGTGCTCGACCTGTTCGAGGACCTGGGCGAGGACCACGCCATCGTCCTGGCCTCCCACGACCAGCCGACCCTGGCCATCGCGGACCGGGTGATCAGCCTCCGCGACGGCCGCGTGCAGGGCGCCGACCGATGAGCCTTCCCGGAGCCAGGTGGCTGCGACGCCGCCGGGCGCTCGTGGGGCTGGCCGTCCACCGCGTCGTCGGGCGACTGCGTTCCAGTCCCCAGCGCGTCGTCCTGAGCGTGCTCGGCGTCGCGCTGGCCGTCGCGCTGGTGGTCGCGGTGACGGGCGTGGCACTGGGCCTGACCGCCGAGTCCGTCGTCCAGAACGACGACACCGACTTCTGGGTCGTCCCCGAGCAGTCGACGGCCGAATCCGTCGCGGTGTCGAGCGGCGGCGTCAAACTCGGCGACGTCCACGCCGTCAGCGAACGCATCGAGCGCGACGAGCGGGTCGACTACGCGACGCCCGTGGCGCTGAGCGTCGTCCCCGTCACGGACCGGACGACCGGCGAGACGGAGTACGTACTCGCCGCGGGGATCATCCCGCGGGAGGGCCAGGAGCTGTTCGGGCTCTCGACGACGCCGCTTGCACCCGGCGACCCCCACTACGCGAACGGGAGCTACGACGGCCCCTGGACCGGCGAGGCCGTGGTGAACGACGCCGCCGCGTCCATCACGAACTCGTCCGAGGGCGAGGAACTCCAGGTCGCCCGGACGGGGACGAACCGGTCGTTCCGGGTACTCAACGTCTCCCAGGGCGAGGCTGGCTTCGGCTTCGGGTCGGCGCCCATCGCGGTCGTCCACCTGAGCGAGTTGCAGTCGGCGACGGGGCTGGCCGAAAGCGACCAGGCCGACCAGATCCTCGTCAGCACGAACGACCCGGCCGTCCGCTCGGACCTGGCGTCGCTGTACCCGCACACGACGGTCGTCACCAAGCGCGGTCTCTCCGCCCAGCAGGCCTCGACGTCGAATCTCCCGCTGGCCGTGGGGCTGTCGGCGCTGCTGTCGGCGCTGGTCGTCGGCGTCCTCTTCATCGCGACGCTGATGGGCCTGGAGGTGAGTGCCGACCGGGCGACGCTGGGGACGCTCGCGACGCTTGGCTTCGCCAGCCGCTCCCGCTCGCTGCTCATCGGCTGTGAGACGCTGGTCGTCGCCGTCGTCGGCGGGCTGGTCGGCGTGGCCGTCGGCGCCGGGAGCATCGGCGTCGTCAACCGCGTCGTCGGCGCGCAGTTCGGCATCGCGGAGGTCGCCGTCTTCGACCCGCTATTGGTCCCCTACGGGCTCGTCGTCGCCGCCGTCGTCGGCGTCGTCGGGAGCGTCTATCCGATCTACCTCGGCCGACGGACCGACGTTCTGGAGGTGCTATCCGAATGATCGGGTCGCGCTTCCGCGCAGTTCTCGGCATCGCGGCGGCGCAACTGCGCCACGAACGCGGCCGGACGCTGCTGGCCATCGTCGCCGTCGCGCTGGCCGTGCTCGCGACGACGATACTGGCCAGCGTCGGCTACGGCGTCGTCGAGACGGGCCAGGAGAAGTTCGACACCTCCGGCCGGGACCTGTGGGTGACGGGCGGCCCGCTGAAGTTCTCTCCCGGCGCCGTCGGCGGCTTCGAGAACACGCTCGTCGACTCTCACCGCGTCGCCGCCGACATCGAGCAACGCGAGGAGATACAGACGGCGGTGCCGATGAGCTTTCAAACTGTCTACGCCAGCACCGACGGCGAGGAGTTCCAGACCGTCGTCGGCGTCGGCGCGCCCGCCCGCGGCCCCTCGGTCAACGTCATCAACGGCAGCGAGTTCTCGACGCGGGACACCCACTACGCCAACGGCACCTACGACGGGCCGATGTCCCACGAGATCGTCATCGACGAGCGGACGGCCGACCAGCTCGGCGTCGAGGTGGGGGACAGCCTCTACGTCGGCGGGACGCTGAGCGCCGCCCGGCAGAACGAGTTCGAGGTGGTCGGGGTCTCGAACACCTTCTCCGCGTTCGTCGGCTCCGCGACGGTGACGATGCACCTGAGCGAACTCCAGGAGGTGACGGGGACGACCGACTCGGACCGGGCGACGTTCATCTCCATCGACGTCCACGACGGCGCCGACGTCGGACAGGTCGAACGGGAGATACAGGCCGACTACCCCTCCTACGACGTCCGGACCAACGAGGAGCAACTGGAGGCGACGCTGCGCGAGCAAGCAGTCCTGATCGCCAGCGGTATCTCGCTGGTCGCCTTCGCCGTCGCCGCTGGCGTCGCGCTGACGACCAACCTCCAGTTCTCGCTGGTGTACCAGCGCCGCGACCGGCTGGCCGCCATCAAGGCCATCGGCTGGCGAACCCGGACACTCGTCGCCGTGACGACGGTGAAAGCGCTAGTCGTCGGGATTCTGGGCGCCGCGCTGGGGCTCGTCCTCACCTACCCCGGCGTCGCGGTGGTCAACGAGGTGGCCGCGGCCATCGCCGGGTTCGAGGGGCTCGTCCAGCTCTCCACGGAGATTCTCGTCGGCGGGCTGGTGCTCGGCGTCGTGATCAGCTTCCTGAGCGGCCTCGCGGCGAGCGTCCTGATCGCCAGGGTGTCGCCGCTCTCGTACATCTCGCGGTAGCGACTGTCGTGTTCGTGGACGTCAGCCCCTGCTCGCGGTGAGTGAGTTCGGGGACTGATGGCAGGCTGCGTCGCCACTCTTCGCCCACTCGTCCGAAAAACCCCGGGAAGAGACCGACGATAGCGGTGTCAGAGGCTATGCGGGGACTCCCAGGGGGCCCATTGCCAGTTGTGCTGGCGTGTGACCCTGGAACGTCCGTGGTAAAGAACGCCGATGCCGAACTTCTGGGTCGGAAAACGGTCCCCGTGCGTTCCCGTCGTCACTGTGGCTGGCCGGGCAAACAGTGTCGACCACGCGCTGACGAACACGTCGCGGCGATGTACGTCGAAAAGGCCCCGGTGTGATGGCCTGTGGGGTGGATTGGGGGTGGGTGGGGGTGGCTATCGACGGCCGGGGCGTCCCATGCCAGTACTTGTGCGTGTACCAGCGTTTTACACTTGGTGTTGTAACGGATAACCCCTCCGAAACAATTCCCGGCACGGCACCGGTGTGAGCCGACGTCAGGTCGACTTCAGCGAGTGCGAGACGGCCCGTTTCCAACAGAACCATGTGGGCGGTCCCCGACTGGTAATCCGATTTAGATGACGGGGGAGGTGTATCCGTCGGTTTCGTTGCACAACGTCGCGGAGACAGTGCCCGCCGAGTGGGACGCGGCCGGTGACAGGCTCTGTCGCGTCCCGGCCGACGTCGGCGCGGAACTGAACGAGATGGCCAGCGAGCGAGTTCGCCACCCCACCGGGAGCGAGGTCCGGTTCGTACCCACCGACGAGGCGGCGGAGATCGAGATCACGCTCTCGGCGGTCGAACCCACGCACGTCCGCGAGTTCTGGGGCGAGTTCCAGCCCTGGGAGCCCACCGAGATCGGTCCCGAACCCCAGACGCTCACGTTCACCGTTCCCGAGCGGCTCCGGGAACTCCCCGAGAGCGACGGGACGGGCCGGTTTGACCCGCGGGTCGGTCGGATCCTCTTCGAGCGCCGGACCGCAGCCGCCATCCACGACGTCGCCGGCGACTGTCGCCCGCCGACGGCCGACGAACTGCCCGACCGGCGCTACCTCGCCTACGGGACGTCGATCACCGAGGGCGCCGCGGCGTCGGCGACTCACACGGACTACGTCACTCACGTCGCTCGCGACTGTGGCTTCGACGCGCTGAACTTCGGTAGCTCCGGGTCCGCCTACTGCGAGGCCGCGATAGCCGACTACATCGCCAGTCGCGAGGACTGGGACGTCGCGACACTCGCGCTCTCGGTCAACATGGCCAACACCGGCGGCTTCGAACCCGAGGTGTTCCGCGACCGCGCCGAGACGTTCGTCGATACGATCGCAGCGGCACACCCGGACAAACCCATCGCCTGTGTGACGCTGTTCCCCTACTTCGACGACCTCACCGACTCGGGCGACGCCGACCACGCCGCGGCCTACCGGGAGTCGCTGCGCTCTATCGTCGCCGAGTCGCCCCACGACAACCTCTCCATCGTCGAGGGGCCCGAGTTGCTGGAGATATCCGGGCTCGCCGCGGACCTCCTCCACCCGGGCGACGCCGGGATGGAGGCTATCGGACGCGGCCTGGCCCGACACCTCGACGAGCGAGTGGACTGAGTTACTCGACGCCGACCTGGAGGGGGTCGAACGCGGTCGAGGCGTCCGGCGTCGGTGACGGCCATCCCGTCGTCGGTGGCGTGCGGTTCCACGGTGTTTCCCGGTGAGCGCCCGGATCGAGACGTGGCTACTGGAACGCTCACCGCCGAGGACTTCCGGTTGGCGAGCGAACAGGTAGCCGTGCCTGTGTCATCACTGTCGTCGACCACCCCGGACAGTCCAGCTATCGAGCGAGCGGCCACTGCGAGGCCCGACCGCCAGCGAGAGACGCACCTCCGGAGGTAGCTCCGTGGAGCCCGCGTATCTCGCTCTCGGTGCGGTCCTCCTCGCGGTCGTCACGACGGATCTGTTGTGGACGACGCTGTGGGTGGAGGGCGGTGCCGGCCCGCTCACGACGCGACTGATGTCGTGGACCTGGAAGGCGCTCCGGACGGTTGCGGGCGGCAATTCGCGGGTGCTCTCCCTCGCTGGGCCCCTCGTCCTCGTCGTCAGTCTCGCGACGTGGATCGCGCTCCTCTGGGCCGGCTGGACGGTTCTCTTCGCTGGCGGTGAGAACGCCCTCTTCGACACTCGCGATGCGGGCCCGATATCCTGGGTCGAGCGGTTCTACTTCGTCGGCTACTCGGTGTTCACGATGGGCAACGGAGATTTCACGCCGCGAGACGGGGTCTGGCAGGTCGCGACGGCTCTGACGACCGGGAGCGGGATGCTGTTCGTCACCCTGGGCGTCACCTACGTCCTCTCCGTCCTCGGCGCAGTCACCCAGAAGCGGTCCGTCGCGAGCGGTATCAGCGGCCTCGGTGACCGGAGTACCGACATCCTCGAAACGAGCTGGGACGGCGACGAGTTCCGGGGACTCGACGTCCAGTTGAACGCGATTTCTTCCGAGCTCGACACCCTCGTCTCGAACCACAAGGCGTACCCAGTTCTCCACTACTTCTACACCCCACAGGCCGGCCAGGCACCGGCACGGAGCATCGCTCTTCTCGACGAGACGCTCACGCTCCTCCGGTTCGGCGTTCCCGAACAGCATGGACGTCACGAACTCGCTTTGACGGGGGCCAGATCCAGCGTCCAGAGCTATCTGGACACGCTCGATAGCGCGTTCGTCGAACCGGCCGACGAGGCCCCGCCCGACCCGGAGATATCAGTTCTCCGCGACGCGGGGATTCCGACGGTCTCTGACGGGGAATTCGGGCGTTCGGTAGACGCGCTCGACGACCGACGACGAAAACTGCTGGGGCTCGTCACGTCTGACGAACGGCAGTGGCCTGGTTCGGAGTCGACCTCCTCCCGGGACTGACGCCGTTGGCCTCCGTCTCGTCTCTCTGTGACGTTTCGCGCCCTACGCTCGGCGGGCCTGGCAACCGGCATCACCCATACATCCATCACGCTCGCTACTGTAGAGTCTGTCAACGAGACGGCATGGCCGACGATCCACCCGACGATGGCGACTCGCCGGAACACTCCCGTCCTCACGACAGTGCCGAGACGGACGACGGACTCGACGACGAATCCAGGGTCGAACAGTCGATGCTCGCGGACGAAGCCGAGAGCGAGGCCGATTCCCGGACCGGCCACGGGAGCGGTCGCGACGGCGGTCACAGTGACGGCCACGGCGAGGGCCACGGCGCCGCTCACAGTGACGGCCACGGCGGCGGTATGCACGAGGGCCACGAACAACTGTTCCGCCGGCGCTTCTTCCTCTCGACGCTGCTGTCGATACCCGTCCTGCTGTACAGCGAGACCCTGCAGGAGTGGCTCGGCTTCTCCGTCCCGGCGTTCCCCGGCAGCGAGTGGATCACCCCGGTCTTCGCGGTGATCGTCTTCGCGTACGGCGGCGTCCCGTTCCTCCGGATGGCGGCGCCCGAACTGAAGGACCGGTCGCCGGGGATGATGACGCTCATCTCGATGGCCGTCCTCGTCGCCTTCGCCTACAGCCTGGCGAGCGTGGTCTACCCGACCCAGTCGGCCTTCTTCTGGGAACTCGTGACGCTGATCGACATCATGCTGCTGGGCCACTGGATCGAGATGCGCTCGGTCCGCAGGGCCTCCAGCGCGCTCGACGAACTCGCGAAGCTGCTGCCCGACACGGCCGAGCGGATCACCGAGTCGGGCGAGACCGAGGAAGTGCCCGTGAGCGACCTCTCTGCAGGCGACCTGGTGCTCGTCCGGCCCGGCGCGAACGTGCCCGCCGACGGCGTCGTCGAGGAGGGAGACTCCGACGTCAACGAGGCGATGATCACCGGCGAGTCGAAACCCGTCTCGAAGGAACCCGGCGACGAGGTCATCGGGGGCACGACCAACGGCGACGGGAGCCTCCGGGTGCGGGTCGACGCGGTCGGCGACGACTCGACGCTCGCCGGAATCGTGCGCCTCGTCGAGGAGGCCCAGGGCAGCAAGTCGAAGACGCAGGTCCTGGCCGACCGGGCCGCGGGGTGGCTGTTCTACGTCGCGCTGGGGGCCGCGGTCGTCACCGCCGTCGCCTGGACCGTCGCGACGTCGTTCGACGCCGCCGTCATCGAGCGCGTGGTCACGGTCCTCGTCATCGCGTGTCCGCACGCGCTGGGGCTGGCCATCCCGCTCGTCGTCGCTATCAACACCTCGCTGGCGGCCCGCAACGGGATGCTCGTCCGCGACCGCGTCGCCATGGAGCAGGCCCGGAACCTCGACACCGTCGTCTTCGACAAGACCGGGACGCTGACCGAGGGCGAACACGGCGTCGTCGGGACGGAGACCGTCGCGGGCGTCGACGAGGACGAGGCGCTCGCGCTCGCCGCCGCGGTCGAGGGGGACTCCGAACACATGATCGCTCGGGCTGTCAGGGAGGCCGCTGCCGAACGCGAAGTCGCGGTCCCGGACGCCACCGACTTCGAGGCGATGAAGGGCCGGGGCGTCAGGGCGACCGTCGACGGCCGGGAGGTCTACGTCGGCGGCCCGAACCTCCTGGCTCACCTCGATAGCGACGTGCCGCCCGAACTCCAGTCGTTCGCCGACGAGGCCGGCCAGAACGCACAGACCGTGGTGTACTTGATCCGCGGGGGCGAGCGAAGCGAGGCCACGGAACGGGCGAGCGGGGACGGCGGACCCGCGAGCCGCGAGGGAGAACCGATAGCGGCGTTCGCGATGGCCGACGTCGTCCGCGAGTCGAGTTTCCGGGTCGTCGACGCGCTCCACGACCTCGGTATCGAGGTGGCGATGCTCACCGGCGACTCGCGGGACGTGGCCGAGGCAGTGGCCGACGAACTGGGGATCGACACCGTGTTCGCCGAGGTGCTGCCCGAGGACAAGGACACAAAGGTCCAGGAAATCCAGAATCAGGGCAAACTGGTGGCGATGGTCGGCGACGGCGTCAACGACGCGCCCGCGCTGGCCCGGGCCGACGTCGGTATCGCCATCGGCAGCGGGACGGACGTGGCCGTCCAGTCGGCCGACGTCATCCTCGTCCAGAACGACCCGATGGACGTCGTCCGGCTCGCGAAACTGAGCAAAGCGAGTTACCGGAAGATGCAGGAGAACATCGTCTGGGCCGCCGGCTACAACGTCTTCGCCATCCCGCTGGCCGCGGGCGTGCTGGCGCCCATCGGGATCCTGCTCTCGCCGGCCGTCGGCGCGCTGTTGATGTCACTCTCGACGGTGATCGTCGCCGTCAACGCGCAGTTGCTCCGCCGCGTCGACCTCTCCGTCCCGAGTCTCCCTGGCGTGTCGCCGCGCGCCGACGCCCGGCCGGGGGACTAGCGGCGGCACGCTCGCCCCACCACCACGCGCCAACGGACGCCTGCTTTCTTACCCCCGGAGGACGTTGAGTCCGCTATGTACGAACGGATCCTCTTCCCGACCGACGGGAGCGCCGGCACGGCCCACGTCGCGCTGCAGGCGATCGACCTCGCCCAGCAGTACGGCGCCACGATACACGTCCTCCACGTCGTCGACGAGGACCTCCGGGGCCTCGTCGAGGGGCTCTCCGGCGAGGACGCACTCGAGACGGAGGGACAGCGCGCGCTCGAACGGATCGAGCAGATGGCCGAGGCCCACGGCGTCGACGTGACCACGGCCATCGAGGAGGGGGACCCCGCCGAGTCCATCGTCGCGTACGCGGACGATATTCACGCCGACCTGATCGTCGCGGGGACCCACGGCCGGACCGGGATCAAACGACGCGTCATCGGGAGCGTCGCCGAGCGCATCGTCCGCAACGCGACCTGTCCCGTGATGACCGTCCGCCTCGGGGAGACCGACGTCACGGTCGACTCGAAGGACGAGGCGCGGGAGCTCGCGACCGCCGCGATCGAACGGGACGGTATCGACGCGACCGTCACCGGCGTCGAGCGCCAGGTCAGCGTCTGGGTCGTCGACGCCGAGAGCGACGCCTCGTCGTACGTCGTCTACGTCGATCCGGTCACCCAGCGAACGAGCGTCATCGACCGGGACTAGCGGACCGCCCGGACCCCTGCACCTCGTTGCCCGCGCACGAACGATTCTCGGCGCGTGAGATTGGGGGCGTCATTGATATCGCCCTGGCACGAACGTCCACACATTGTGACCGAAGTACCATTCGACGCGGTTCGCGAACTCGAAGTCGGTGGAACGACCTACCGGATGGCGGACCTCACGGTCCTCGAAGACGAGGGCCTGTGCGACCTCGACGACCTGCCGGTGAGTATCCGGATCCTCCTGGAGTCCGTCCTCCGGAACGCCGACGGGGAGACGATCACCGAGGACGACGTCCGGAACGCGGCCGCCTGGGAGCCCGACGTCCCCGACACCGAACTCCCGTTCGGGCCGTCACGGGTCGTCCTGCAGGACCTGACCGGCGTTCCGGCCGTCGTCGACCTGGCGGCGCTCCGGTCCGCCGTCGAGCGGGAGGGCCGGGACCCGACGCTCGTCGAACCGGAGGTCCCCTGCGACCTGGTTATCGACCACAGCGTCCAGGTCGACTACTTCGGCTCCGAGGACGCCTACGAGAAGAACGTCGACCTGGAGTACGAGCGCAACGCGGAGCGATACCGGGCGATCAAGTGGGCCCAGGGCGCCTTCGAGAACTTCAACGTCGTCCCGCCGGGGACGGGCATTGTCCACCAGGTCAACCTCGAACACCTCGGGCGCGTCGTCCACGCCCGCGAGCGGGACGGCGAGCAGTGGCTGCTGCCCGACACGCTCGTCGGGACGGACAGCCACACGCCGATGATTGGCGGTATCGGCGTCGTCGGCTGGGGCGTCGGCGGCATCGAGGCGGAGGCGGCGATGCTCGGCCAGCCAATCACGATGAAGCTCCCGGAGGTCGTCGGCGTCCGACTCGAGGGGGAACTCCCCGAGGGGGCGACGGCGACCGACCTCGTGCTCCACATCACCGAACAGCTCCGCGAGGTGGGCGTCGTCGACCGGTTCGTCGAGTTCTTCGGCCCGGGCGTGGGGAACCTCACCGTGCCCGACCGGGCGACGATCGCCAACATGGCCCCCGAACAGGGCTCGACTGTCAGTATGTTCCCCGTCGACGAGGAGACCCTGGCGTACCTCGAACTCACCGGGCGCGACCCCGACCACGTCGACCTCGTCCGCGAGTATCTGGAGGCCCAGGGACTGTTCGGGGAACAGGAACCCGAGTACTCCGAAGTCGTCGAGTTCGACCTCTCGACCGTCGAACCCAGCCTCGCGGGGCACAAGCGCCCCCAGGACCGAATCCCGATGGGCGACGTGAAGGAGAGCTTCCGCGGCTTGCTCCACGGACAGTTCGAGGACGACCTCGACGCCGTCGACGATGACGCGCTCCAGCGCTGGCTCGGCGAGGGCGGTGCAGGCGCGGAGACCGACGGCGGTATCGAGAGCGACGGCGGTGTGACGGCCGGCGAGACCGCCGACGAGGTCGTCGACGGCGGGGAACTGCCGCCGCTCACGAAGCGCGTCGAGGTCGAGTTGGACGGTGAGACGGTCGAGATCGGTCACGGTGACGTCCTCGTCAGCGCCATCACGAGCTGTACGAACACCTCGAACCCGTCGGTCATGATCGCGGCCGGCCTGCTCGCCCGCAACGCCGTCGAGAAGGGACTCACCGTGCCCGACTACGTGAAGACGAGCCTCGCACCGGGCAGCCGCGTCGTCACGCAGTACCTCGAGGAGTCGGAGCTGCTGCCTTTCCTCGAAGAACTGGGCTACGACGTCGTCGGGTACGGCTGTACGACCTGTATCGGCAACGCGGGCCCGCTCCCCGACGCCATCGAGGCGGCCATCGACGAGCACGACCTCTGGACGACGAGCGTCCTCTCGGGGAACCGCAACTTCGAGGCGCGCATCCACCCGAAGATCCGGGCGAACTACCTGGCCAGCCCGCCGCTGGTCGTCGCCTACGGCCTCGCGGGGCGGATGGACGTCGACCTCGAACACGAGCCGCTGGGGACCGACGCCGACGGCGAGCCCGTCTATCTCGAAGACGTCTGGCCGGACGCCGAGGAGGTGCAGGCAGCCATCCACGACAACGTCTCGCCGGAGATGTTCGCGGAGAAGTACGCCTCGGTGTTCGAGGGCGACGAGCGCTGGGCGGCCCTCGACGCGCCGACCGGCGACGTGTACGAGTGGGACGACGACTCGACGTACATCCGCGAGCCGCCGTTCTTCGAGGACTTCCCGCTGGAGAAGCCCGGCGTCGCGGACGTCGCGGACGCCCGCTGTCTCCTGACGCTGGGCGACACCGTGACGACGGACCACATCAGTCCCGCCGGTCCGTTCGGTCCGGACCTCCCCGCCGGCCAGTGGCTGCTCGACCACGGCGTCGAGCCCCACGAGTTCAACACCTACGGCTCGCGCCGCGGCAACCACGAGGTCATGATGCGCGGCACGTTCGCCAACGTCCGCATCGAGAACGAGATGCTCGACGGCGTCGAGGGCGGGGAGACGATCCACCACCCGACCGGCGAGCAGACCACGGTGTTCGAGGCGAGCCAGCGCTACCGGGAGGCGGGCACGCCGCTCGTGGTGCTCGCCGGCGAGGAGTTCGGGACCGGGTCCAGCCGCGACTGGGCGGCGAAGGGGACCGACCTGCTGGGCGTCCGCGCGACCATCGCCGAGAGCTACGAACGCATCTACCGGGACAACCTCGTCGGCATGGGCGTCCTGCCGCTCCAGTTCCGGGACGGCGACTCGTGGGAGTCGCTCGGCCTCGACGGGTCCGAGGTGTTCGAGATTCACGGCCTCGACGACGGCCTGGACGTGATGGACGAGCTGACCGTCGTCGCCGAGCGGGACGACGGTTCGACCGTGGAGTTCCCGGTGACGGCGCAGGTCGGCACGCCGGCCGCCGTGAGCTACGTCGAACACGGCGGCATCCTCCACGCCGTCCTCAGACGGCTACTCACCCAGTAAGGCCGTCACGGCGGGCCGGCTGGTTCGACGCCGGCTTCGGATCGCAAGCGGTCGCCCTCGCTCGAAACTGTCGCCTTCTCCCGTGGCCTGCCCGACGTTCGCTGTCCGTTCACAGCTTTGGACCGGTGCAGAGACACGATTCGAATATTTCCACCCGGTCTGTATTTGACATCGTAACGACAATCGCATTGAACGATGCACCCGTCTGTTCAGACAGGAGTCGCGTTTTGGCGCGACCCGGGTGATACCATGACAACGAATTCGACCGACCGACAGCTCGGCTGGGTCGTCCTCGCGACCGTCGGTGTCCTCGTCGCCGTTCCCGTGTTCGGAATGGGGTTCGGGACGATGGGCACTGGACCGATGGGCACGGGACCGATGATGGACGGAACGTGGGACCACGGAATGTGGGGCGCGAGTGGCGGGCCGTCGGGGTGGCTGCTCGTCGTCGGCGTGGGGATGCAACTCCTCTTCCTCGCCGTCCTCGTCGGCGTCGGCTACCTCGGCTACAGGGCGCTGACCGGCTGGGACGCGTCGACCGACCCCGCGCTCGACGAACTCCGGGCCGCCTACGCGCGTGGCGAACTGAGCGACGAGGAGTACGAACGGCGACGGGAACGCCTCGAAACCGGCCAGTGAGACCGACCGATGCAGGGGACACTCGTGCCGCAGGTGTTCGAGGCGCTTCGCATCGGCGTGGGGTTCCTCTGGACGGCGGCGTGGGCGATCATCATGGGGCTGACGATCACCAGTCTCGTTCAGGTCTACGTCTCCAAGGAGCGAATGGCGGCGGTGCTCGGCGAGGGCGACGTCGAGGGAATCACGAAGGCGACGCTGTTCGGCGCGGCGAGTAGCGGCTGTAGCTTCGGCGCCGTGGCCATCGGCAAGGGCCTGTTCAAGAAGGGCGCCCACGCGGTGAACTTCTTCGCGTTCATGTTCGCGTCGACGAACCTCATCGTCGAACTCGGGCTGATGATCCTGCTACTGCTCGGCTGGGAGTTCCTCGTCGCCGAACTGCTGGGCGGCGTCGTCCTCATCGCGGTCATGGCGGTCATCGTCCACCTGACCCTTCCCGAGAATCTCTTCGACGAGGTTCGCGAGGAGTTGAACGAGCGCGACCACGAGCACGGTGTTACGGAGGACCCGACCTGCGGAATGGAGGGCAGTGACGAGTTCTCCATCGTCACGGACGGCGGCGAGACGCTGAAATTCTGCTCGGCGGGCTGCATGGAAACCTACCGACAGGAAGCGGCGAGCACCGGCGGCTGGCGCGATGAACTCCTGTCGTGGGGCGGCTGGTACAGGGTCGGTAACCAGTACCGCAAGGAGTGGTCGATGCTCTGGAAGGACGTGATCGCAGGTTTCCTGATCTCCGGGTTCGTCATCGTCTTCGTCCCCCAGTGGGTGTGGAACGCCCTCTTTCTGCAGGGCGACGGCCTGCTGGTGAGCGCCGAGAACGCGGTCATGGGCGTCGCCATCGCCGTCGTCAGTTTCGTCGGCAGCATGGGCAACGTCCCCTTCGCCGTCGCGCTCTGGGGTGGCGGCGTCAGCTTCGCCGGCGTCATCGCGTTCGTCTACGCCGACCTCATCACCGTCCCGGTCCTCAACGTCTACCGGAAGTACTACGGCTGGAAGGTGATGGCGTACATCCTCGGCGTCTTCTTCGTGACGATGGCATTTACGGGCTTTCTCATGGAGCAACTGTTCGACCTGCTCGGCATCGTCCCGGACCTGGCCGGCGGCCAGACGGCGACCGAACAGACGTACTTCGAACTGAACTACACGTTCTACCTCAACCTGGTCGCGTTCGCCCTCTCCGGGTTCCTCCTCTTCGTCTACCGCCGCGGACTCGGCGCGCCCGGCCAGTACCGCGACCCGGTCTGCGGGATGCGGACCGGCGAGGACGGTCCCAGCGCGACCCACGACGGGGAGACGTACCACTTCTGCTCGCGGACCTGCAAACGAGCGTTCGAGGCGACGCCAGACGAGTTCGCCACGGTCGACCCGACGGCGTCGGGGGCGGCTTCGGGCGGGCACGACGACCACTGACCGATGGCTCGAAACACTACGCGACGGACGGCGACCGCTGGCGGCGAGCGACAGCTACCACGCTTGCTATCTACGTACACGAGGTACGCACTGTCCGGCCTCGTCGTCGGGACGGGTCTGTGTCTCCTCGCCCTGTTCACGAACCCCGTCCCGGACCCGTCGTTCCCGTGGTTCTCCCTGCCCGCCTCGTTCCGCCTGCCGGTCACGCAGCCCCGGATCGAGCACTGGCCCGTGACGTACTCGATCGGGATCTGGCTGTGGATACTCGGCTTTCCCGCCCTGTTTCTGGCGGGGTACGAACGCCTCGCCGACCGGTCGCGGTTCGGTGCCGAGACGTGGCTGGTCGGAGCACCGACGCTGGCGATGCTGGGCTGGACGACCTACTGTCGGGTGTTCTGGCCGAAACTCACGCCGCCGACGTGGAACGCGCCGTCGTACACGTTCGTCTGCTGGCTGTACTGCTCGACGTACGACCCGCTCTGGAGCGACTTCGCGTACGTCGTCGTGGCCATCGGCGCCATCGCGGCCGTTTCCGCTGTCGCGGTCCGCGATTCGGCCAGGGTCGTCGCGCTGGAGGTGACGTTCGGTGTGCTCGCACTCCCACTCGGACTCCCCGCGCTGTACGACGCCTACCGCCGAACGGGCGCGTGATCGAGACCGCCAGCGAGACGTCTCCGACACCGGGCCCACAGCGCCGTCTGAGCCGTTCATCGAGCCGGCCCTGGCGAACACACTTAAGACCCTCCATACTGTGGTATCTGCCCACACCATGTCTACTGAAGAAGTCCGCTTAGAGAGCACTGTGGCCGGGTTCACTGCGAGCGGCAGGTTACACACGCTGAGCGTCTGGTTCATCCTCGCGCTCAGGCTGATGATGGGGATCGCGTTCTTCCAGAGCGGGTTCAGCAAGGTCCTGTCAGGGGAGTTCAGCGCCGGCGGCTACCTCACCGGTGCCGTCCCGAACAGCGGCAGTCCGGCCGCCGACCTGTTCCTGGCGATGGGTCAGTCGGAGGTCTTCGTCTCGTTCGTGAACGTCGCCGTCCCGTGGGGTGAGGTCCTCATCGGCCTCGGCCTCGTCTTCGGTGCATTGACGCGCCTGGCGGCGTTCTGGGGCGCGTTCATGATGCTCATGTTCTACCTGGGCAACTGGGACATGGCCCACGGGTTCATCAACGGCGACTTCGCGTACATGCTCACGTTCCTCGCCGTCGCCGCCTTCGGCGCCGGCCGAATTCTGGGTCTCGACGCGTACATCGAGAACTACGACGTCGGCGGCGAGACGCTCGTCGAACGCTACCCCTGGATGCGGTACATCCTGGGCTAGACTGGTTCTGTTACTCGCCCGCCGTCTCCGCGGTCGGTCGCTCCTCGCTCACTCGTGTATCGCCACCGATCGCGAGCAGGAATCGCGCCATCAGTACCAGGCTCAGGAGCGTCAGCGTCCCGAAGATGGTGATCTGTGCCACCGGCACGGGCTGGCCGTCCCGGATCACGAACCAGGCCATCGCCAGCACGGCGCCGCCGAGCGTCGCCACCTTCACCAGCAGTACCGCCGTGAAGGCGTAGCCCCAGGGATCACGCTGCCAGAGCAGGGACGCCGAGAGCGCGAACGCGGGCACGACGACGCCTAGGTCGAGCGAGTAGATGACGGAGGTGGGGAGACCCGCCTCGGCGATACTCGGGGGGACGGTCCCCGCGAGCGTCGCCGGGAGTATCTCGCCCAGCCAGAGGCCGCCGACGAGGACGACCAGCACCAGCTGGAAGGCGACGTACGGCCACACGGACTGCTCACCGACGGCCCGCTTCAGCCCCTCGGCGTCGAGCCGGGCCATCCCGCCGACGAAGGTGTACAGCGTCAGCCACAGTAGCGCCACGTACGCCAGGTAGAGCTCGTTGAACGCGGTCATGAACGCGTAGGAAGCGTAGGTGTACAGCAAGTAGCCGGTCACGCCGAGCCACGCAACGTATCCCCGGAGCGACCCCTGGGTCGCGTAGAACAGCGCGACGGCGTATGCCGGGACGGCGACGGCGAGCGTCAGCAAGTCCTGGCCGTACACCTGCGGGAGGAGGGCCGGCGCGTCGCGGTAGAATCCGGGGACGAACAGCCCGACGGCCGTCGCCAGGACTGCCAGGGCGAGTATCGCGACCGAGGCGAGGACGGACGAGCGCGGAACCGGCGCGTGACTGGCCGTCATTCCGACCGGTCGCCCGCTTCACTGACTCCGGCGTCGGGGACCGTGTGGCCGAGGCGCCCCTCGACGAACGCGGCGACGTCGTTCGCGAAGTCGTCGACGGCCTGCCAGTCGGTGAACTCGACGTCCTCGCTGGTGTCGAGGTCGGGCATCTCCCGCTTCATCACCTGCCTGACCAGCAGGCGCTTGAGGAAGCCGAACTCCGAGAAGCGCAGGGCGCCGCCGAACTGGGCGATGCGGTCGGGGTGCCAGCCGGTGTCGCCGAGGAACGACTCGACGTACTCCGCCGCCTGGGTCGCGCCCTCTTCGGTGGCCGACGACATCGACACCTGGAAGAAGGCAGTCGGCCGTTCGGCGAGGGCCTCGCGGTTCGCTTCGACGAACGCGGCGACTTCGGACTGGTGTTTCCCGGCGTGGATGGACGACCCGACGAGGACCGCGTCGAAGTCCTCGACGTCGAGATCGGCCGGTCGGTCGGCGGCGTCGACCGCCGTCGCGTCGTGGCCGCGCTCACCGAGGGCGTCGACGATACGGTCGGCTATCCTGGCGGTCTGTCCTTCACCGGTGCCGTAGCAGACGAGAAAGGAACTCATGGTTCAAGATTGGGCTGCGGAGACGATAAAGCGTCGCCAGGATGGACGCGAGTGAACCGGTCCGCCACGAAGGCCGGGTCCTGCCCGGACGCTTCGTGCAGAACTCGCCGCCCCGGTGGTCTCACTACGCGCTCGCTCGGACTGCCGTCCTGATCGGTTGCTCCCCGGCCGGTTTCCGGATGGCGCCACACGTTCGCGAGTTAATATATTATCCCACAACTAAACGTCCGTTCCGCCTCTCTCTGTGGGTGGACTGATGACACGCTATCCGCGATCCGCGCGAAGTTCGGCGCTGAAGTGCATCGCCTGCAACGCGCCCGTCGTGCGGACGGTCGACGACGAGTTCACCTGCGTCGAGTGCGGCGAGAGCCCAATCCGACGCCGCGTGTCCGGGTAGCGATTGTCGTATTCGGCTGGTTGTTCTGGTTAGTGAGGCCGTAAATCCTGTCGACCAGCGACAGACTCCCGTCATCACCGGGTTTCGTCGTCGCCGCCGTCGCGAGCGCCGAGGGCTCATTCTGTTAATCTATACACGTTAATCAGCGTACAACCATTATCCACGCGAGCCTCTGATTGAACGCCGGCGTTCCCACCCGGCACTACCCACCTTCCCACCCACCACTGACGCCCGCCGTGGAGGCCGCTTCTCTTCCCACGGCGCGTTTTCGCCCTCGCACGACGTCGTGAGGATCTGTTCTGTATCGTCTCCGGTGTCTTCTCGGTTGGTGTCACCGGCTATCGGTGACGGTCGGGACCGAGGTCGCTTCCCGTCTGGCCCTTCGCGTCGCTCCTGTTGGCCGTCGACACCCGATATCCAAAGGACCTAGGCGCGCTTCCTTTGATGCCTGGTGGCGTACGCCGTACCGAGGACGCCGTATGGAAGGCACGGAGGTGTTCCGAGCGCTGGGAAGCGCGGACCGCCAGATCCTGCTGTACGAACTGGTGACCACGGACGGGCCCGTGAGCGAAGCGGCCCTGGCTCGCACCGTGGCCGCCCGGCGCCACCAGATCCCGCGCGAAGCGGTGCGTGAGCCGACGGCCCATCGCGCTCGCATCCGACTGGTGCACATCCACCTCCCGTTGCTGGTCGACATGGACGTCGTCACGCGGGGCGAGGACGAAGTCGCCCTCACCGGCGACGCGTGTCGAGAGCGGTTGATCGAGGCCGCGGACGTGATCGGCGCGTGGCCACCGGACGACACGCTGGCGTTGCCGCCAGGCTGATGCCGGCCGTCGTCCCGGTCTGGCCCTCCCGCTGGGGAAAGTGAAGTCCGGCCCGGTCGACTGGTGGCATCTCGGCCGCGTCACCGGAGTCCGTCCGTGCGTGCACGCGCGGCCGTCGCGTTCGGAGTGCCAGATGACACCGCGACACGATCGAACGTCGGTTCTCGGCGCCGTTCACGGCTCACGTCCCGGGTTCCGCCTCGATCCCGTGGGCCGCTTCGACGAGGTCCGTCAGCCGCTGGACGAACCGGGCTGCGGGCGCACCGTCGACGACGTCGTGGTCGACCGTCACCGTGAGGTCGAGGTACTCACGGGGTTCGATTTCGTCGTCGACGACGCCCGGCTTCCGGTCGATCCCACCGACCGTCAACTGGAGGGTGTAGTTGGTCGGGCTGATCCCCCAGCCGCCGCCGGTGCCGAACATGCCGACGGCGGTCACGGCGACGGTGCCCGCGACGCGTTTCCAGTACCGGGGAAACAGCTGTGGCAGCCGCCAGAACTGCCGTCGAATCGGGCCGGGGAGCCGGAGGCCCAGCGAGGCGAGCCTGGTCTGGCGCCCCTCTCCCGGATCCGCCTGGGCCGCCCGGATATCGTCGTGGATCGACTGGAGCGACCGCCGGTTCGCCGCTCTGACGACGTGTGGGACGCCGACGCGCTCGCCGTCGATTTCCCGTTCGACGAGGACGTTCACGTCGACGTCGTCGAACCGAACGACGCGTCCCCGCCAGTCGCGGTAGACGTGCACCGCCGGATGGTCGTCGATGGCCCGGCCCAGACAGTACACGAGAAACCCGGTGAACGAGAGCCGTTCGCCCGTCTCCGCTTCCCGGTCGCGGATGCGTCGTCTCGCCTCGGTGACGTCGAGTTCGACGAGGCCGTGAACGACGCTGCGCCGGCCCGCGGCTCGCATGTAATCTATCGTTCCGCGCCGCTGGATCGAGAGTGGCTCCGCGCGGTCGCTGCCGTCGGTCATGGTGTATCTATGTTGCCACGACGCATACCTCTTGATCCGTCCGCGGTTGCCGTTGCCCAACCGTGCGTACGCGCGTCACTTCGTCAGTCGCTGCTGGCCGACGGGCCGTTCGGCTCGAGACCGACGACTTCCACCCCCGGGGGTTCGCGACTGGACAGCCGCTGGGCGCCGTATGCGGCCACGATGCCGAGCGCGAGGACGACCATCGGGACGGCGCCGGTCACCTCGGCCAGCAGGTTCAACGCCGGGTCCGGGACGCCACCGGGCGCCAGCGCCGCCAGGTCCGCGGGGTGGAAGATGCCCATCGCGTTGACGCCCGCGTGAAAGACGGCGACGGCGAGGACGCTCCCACCCGTGCTGTTGTACATCCAGGTCCAGAGGATCGACCCCGCGAGGATCGAGACGATCCAGAGCAGTTGCTGGGAGAGCGGCCAGTTGCCGTGCGTCGTGGTCGCGTTGAGGAACAGCGGCAGGTGCCAGCCCGCCCACGCGACGCCGACGACGACGCTCGCGGCCAGGGCGCTGTACTTCTCCTGCAAGAGGGGGAGCATGAACCCGCGCCAGCCCAGGTCCTCCTGCCCGCCGCCCCAGACGGTCCCCCAGGCCAGCGCGAAGAGGTAGATGCCCGGGAACGGGAACGCGCCCAGGTCGACCGGCCCGCCGAGCGCGACGAACAGCAGGCTCCCCGCGGTCAGGATGACGAGCGGGAGGCCCAGCGCGAGCGCCCACCACTTCGCGCCGATGCGCCATTCGAAGAACTGGCCGACCCACTTGCGGAGGTCGCCGCCACTGGCCCAGATGACCACCGCAGCGCCGACCGGTGGGCCGAACCCGCCGAAACCGATGAGGATCGACTGGGTCCACGACGCCTCCATGCCGCTGACCAGCAGCGCGCCCTGGATTACCCACGTGAACGCGTAGGCGATGCCGACGAACGAGGCGAGCCGGTGGCGATCGATCCACGCCCGGACACCGGCGTCCTGTGAGGCGTCGGTCATCGGTCGTCGGTCGATGACTGGTGTTTCGATGTTTGGGTTTCGGCGCCTGGAGTGTGCATACTTGGAATGCGCCCAGGAGCGGGAAATAGGTCCGTCCCCGTTCTCGTTCCTCATCCGCTCTGCTGGCGAGTGGATTCGACGATAGTCGGTCCCGCGCCGAATCTGCCTGCCCCTACCTCTCCGTCACCCATACTACTATATGTAGATTGGTGTGAAAGAATGGTGTGACACCACCCCTCACCGCTGCCGACGACGATCCTCCCGAGCTGTCGTCGCAGACCTGCACCCGTCGGTCGATGCTCGGCGGGCTCGCGGCGACGGGCCTCGCCACGGCCGCCCCTGCCAGTGGTGCCCTCGCCGGGCAGTCCCAGCAGCAGGGGGGATCCGGCCAGCAGGGCCAGGCCGCCGACGGGCCGCTCGCCGACCCCGACGCCTTCGAGGCGTTCCTCGACGGCGTGATGGGTGCGCACCTGGACGCTCACGACATCGCGGGGGCGACCGTCTCCGTCGTGGACGGATCGGAGACGTTCGCGAAGGGGTACGGCTACGCCGACGTCGAGGCCCGTGAGTCCGTGGACGCCGACGAGACGATGTTTCGGATCGGCTCCGTCTCCAAGCTGTTCGCCTGGACGGCCGTGATGCAGGGGGTCGAGCGGGGCGACCTCGCCCTCGACGTCGACGTGAACGAGTACCTCGAGGACGTCGAGGTTCCCGACGCGTACGACGACCCGATCACGCTCGACCACCTGGCGACGCACACGCCCGGCTTCGAGGAGCGCGCCCGCGGGACGTTCGCCCCCGACGCCGACTCGCTGGAACCGCTTCCGACCGTCCTGCGCGGGGAGCAACCGGCCAGGGTGCGCCCACCAGGCGAACTCGCCGCGTACTCGAACTACGGCGCGGCGCTCGCGGGGCACATCGCCGCCCGGGCCGGCGGGCAGTCTTTCGACGACTACGTCGATTCGTCGATCTTCGAGCCCCTCGGGATGGACCGGAGCACGTTCGCCCAGCCGGTCCCCGACGACCACCCGGGCACGCTCTCGAAGGGATACACGCCCGCTGGCGACACGTTCGAGGCGGGCGAGTTCGAGTACGTCGGCGTCCCCCCGGCCGGGTCGATGAGCGCGACGGCGACGGACATGGTGTCGTTCATGCGCGCGCACCTCGGGGACGGCTCGACGGACGCGGGACGGGTCCTCTCGGCCGAGTCCACCGAGGCGATGCACGAGCGCCGGTTCACCCACCACGACCGGTTGAACGGGATGTGCTTCGGGTTCTACGAGCAGTCTCGAAATGGAGTCAGGGCCATCGCCCACGGCGGCGACACGGATCTGTTCCACAGCCTCCTCTTTCTGATCCCCGAGGAGGACGTGGGACTGTTCGTCTCGTACAACAGCCCCGGGGGCGTCCCGGCCCGGGAGGAACTCGTCGACGCGTTCTTCGAGCAGTACTACCCGACCGACGAGGAGACGCCCCAGAACGACGGGAAAGCGCCCACTCGTGCGTCGGCCCTGACTGGGACGTATCGTGCGATTCGGATGCCCTACACCACGTCGGAGAAGTACGTCGGCGCGACGGGGACGACGTCCGTCTCCGTCGACGACCAGGGCCGACTCGTCACCTCGCTCCTGGGCGGCGAAACCCAGCGCTGGGCGCAAGTCGAGCCGCTGTACTTCGAGGAGGTCGGCGGCGAGGACGCGCTCGCTTTTCTGGAGGACGACGGGGAGATAACGCACCTGGCCTTCGGCAACCTGCCGCCCCTGGCCTTCGAACGCATCGGCGTCTACGAGCAGACGATGGTCCATCTGGCCGTGCTGGGGGTGTCTCTGTTGGTGTTCTTGTCTGCGTTATTTGGGTGGCCTGTTTCGGCGGGGTGGCGACGATATCGTGGTGTTACTCGGTCTGGGGCTGGGTCGATGGCTCGCTACGGGCGCTGGGTGGGTGGCGTCGCTGCTGCGGCGTTCGTTGGGTTTCTGGTGGTCTTCGGCGGGTTCGTGCTAACGGATCCGGCGGGATTGCTCTTCGGCGATCCATTGACGTTCCAGCTATTGCTGTTGTTGCCACTCGTGGGGGGGATAGCGACAGTTGGGGCTGTCGGGCTTGCGGTGGTCGCCTGGCGCGACGGGTACTGGGGCCGCTGGAGTCGCCTCCACTACTCGCTGGTGGCGCTTGCCGCTGTTGGGATGGTGCTTGTGCTGGGGTACTGGAACCTGCTCTGGTACCAGATGTGAATGGGTACCAGTGGGTCTTCCCCAGAGCGAGTTGCGAATTCAGGGAAGGAATCTATCGTCGACGTACCCCGAACAATCGAGCGGTATCGTTCGCCACATCTCGTGGATAGCCCCCGCGCTGTCCCATCCTTCGCCTTTCATCATCTCTTCACAGGCGTGACAGAGATCCGGTTTCTCGATCAGGTCGTTGTCGTAGAGTACGTAGAAGAGATGTGTCGGCGGGACGACGGCGTAAGAATGGCCCTGCTTTTCGGCGACCTCGCGTACGGTATCTCGGGCAGCAGCGTCGTTCAGGACTACGTATCGGTACGCCGTCGCGTTCGATTCGAGTTCCTGCGCAATAGATTTCTCGCCGGCATCCTCACCGTGCGGTGCAGGGACGACTGTAACGCTCGATAGCGCTGGTCCGTCCGCATCGACGGCCTCGAGGATCCGATCGCTTCCGTGATGGAGCCGATATTCTCGCGTCCCCTCGAGGGCGTACTCGTGGTTGTTCTGTCGGTGTCGACGGAGTTCGTTGAGACAGATGTTCGTCGTCGTGACCTTCAGCTGCTCACGTGCCGTCGGCCAGACCGACGACATCGCCAACGCGATGAGTGCACTCGAATCAGCGAGTACAGGATACCGGGTAGTCATTTCCAGCGGGAATTTTGAACGTCGTGCGGGCTCGTCGCTACTGAACTAGATCGCTGGTGTCGCCGTCTTCGATCGCTTCCCGCGTCGCCTCGGCGTCGGCGAGCATCGTATCGAGTCGATCCCCGAGGAACACGCGAGCGACGTCCTCGTCGATTTCGGACCGCTGGTACTGTGCGAACACCGCTGCCTTCTCTTCGCCAGTCGTCACCTCGCGGAGGACCTTTTTGACACCCTGCCGCCCGATCTCACTCTTGTTGACTCCTTCCAGTCGAAATTCGTCGAGCAGGTCGACGGCCTCGCTCACTTCCTGTCCCCGGAATCGAAACTGGTCGGACCCGGAACTCGTTCCCATGGGTATCGATCAGCACCGCGACCGCAAAAATGTTGCGACGTGTATCACATGTTCCACCTGTAGCACGTAAATTCACGGCGGGGCAGTAGCCGTATCGCCAGCCTCTGGATCGAACGGGAGGTTGATGACGAACTCATCGAACCAGACGACCGGTCGCTTCCGTTGGCCATCTTCTTCGAAGAAGACGATGCCCAGCTGGGCGAGGCGACTGAGTTCTTCGTGGACGTTCTTCACGTCCCGATCGACGACCCGTGCAGTTTCGTTGATTCAATTACGAGGACGTGGTGGGGCCCGCGCGAGCGACACAGTCGAAAATGAGGCCGATGCGAATGGGTGTATCGAGCAAGTGCCGACGTATGGCGTCCGTGACAGTACCGGCGAGGACACGGACGACTCGGTGACGCTGAACTGAATACTTCTACACAGGGAGATGACTGGCAAAATACGCCCTTTCGAGATCACTTTCTCCAATCTCCAACACAGGAAAATTCCTGGCAATCCAATAACTATTTGAGATTGCCAGTCGTTGGGATGACTCAGCAATGGGAAGGTATCCACGGGTGGTAAGGGGATCTGCCTTGAAGTGTATTTCGTGCAATGCGCCCGTCGTTGAAACGGTAGACGACGAGTTTGCGTGCGTGGAATGTGGGAAGAGTCCGATACAGCACCGAACTAACGAGTAGAAGACGGACGCAGGGCTACTAGCACGGTCTGTTCGCTGCTGAGCGCCTTTTGTGCCCTTGTCCCATTACAGGCCCAAGATTCTCCCACGTCCGGGCCAACTGTAAACGGTCGTGCTTCATCCGAGAGTGATTCACTTCAATCCCGCCTCTACAATTTCCCTAGTAGGTCACTTACACGGTTGTTAAATTTGAGGGCGTATAATATCCGACATGTTAATCAGATGGTTCCGTTCTTAACTTAATCACTCGTTAAATTCTCGCCGTCCTCTTGCCATTGGGTCTGTTTAATTCGAACCCGAACAATAATATCCACTAACTATATACCGGTGGCATCTGTCACTGTCATTGAAGGAATGGCAAGGTGCCCACGGGTTGCACTCGGACCGCCGATGGAGCGCATCGGTGCGGTGCATCAGTAACCCTACCGCTGGCGACGTCCGTTCACGCGGAGTGTGGTGGCTCCACGTTTGGACGGCACTGTTGCCTTTACAGTGGTCTGGGGCCGTAACGAGCACGCAACTCTGGGTGGTGCCAGGTGGACTATGTCCGAAGGAATTCACGAGAGCGGTCGTCAGACAGATGTCGCGACGCCGGAGTCGACGTACGCCGTCGGTTTCGTCGCGTCCGAAGGGAATAGCGAGCCACTCGCACGGGCAATTCTGCGTGCGAAAGATCAGGGCTACGAGGTATTCGTTACGAACGACGGGGAGTGTCACGGCGAGGCTCTTCATTTCGCCGAGTCGCTGGGTGCGACAGTCGTCGAACTGCGGGCAGACGAGCCCGATAATAACGCGCTTCGCCAGAGACTCGCGATAGCTGCGGAGAAGCGGGGATGCTCGAATATACTCGTTAATCTGGACGTCACTGACCGCGTAGACTATGGTCGCAGTGAGCGACTGCTTGAAGAAGATGAGTTCTGCGTCGACGCAGCAACCTATGAATCTGCTTTGCCGGGACATGACACCGACAATATTCTCGTCGCCATCCCGGCTTACAATGAAGAACTCGCGATAGGAAGTACAATACACAAAGCCCAACAGTATGCTCCTGAAGTAGTCGTCGTTGACGACGGCAGCAGTGATTCGACTGCAGAAGTAGCTCGACGTGCGGGCGCGACAGTAATCAAGCACGAGGAGAACAAGGGGAAGGGCGCTGCCATACAGACGATACTCGACTTCGCCACTCGAGACGAGTGGGAAGCCACTGTGTTACTCGACGGCGATGGTCAGCATCTTCCCGAGGACATCCCTGCCGTTGTCGATCCCGTGCTCGAAGAAGATGCGGACATGGTCATTGGTAGTCGATATCTCGAAACCGATGGAGATGATGAAACGCCGCTCTACCGTCGATTTGGGCAGCGTGTTCTCGACGTACTCACGACGGGCTCCAGTGGGGCTGAGGTTACGGACTCCCAGAGTGGATTTCGAGCACTGTCCCCGTCAGCAGTTGAGGAGATGCACGTATCGACGGACGGTATCGGTGTCGAGAGTGAGATGATCAACAACGCTGCCGAGAAAAACATCGAAATGACGGAGGTTCCCATTGACGTCCGTTACGATGGGATCGACGGCCAGACCTACAATCCACTCCACCACGGGTTATCGGTCGTCGTCTTCCTCGTCCAGCTGGTCAGAGATCGACATCCATTGATCTTCTTCGGTCTTCCAGGAACTGCATTGCTCCTCTTTGGAGCGCTGTACGGGCTGGATGCCATCCTCATCTACCAGAATTCGGGCGTGTTCTATCCGGCGAAGGTCCTCGTCGCTGGGTTCGCATCGATACTGGGCACGCTTGGCGTGTTCGCTGGGTTGGTGCTAAATCAAACTGCCAACATGCTCGCGGAGGTCAGCCAATGACGGTTGACCGGATCGCGATTGCGCTAGGTACACGTCCAGAGATCATCAAGATGGCACCGGTGATTCGGGAGTGCGAACGGCGTGGTCTCAATTGCGACCTCATCCATACCGGCCAGCACTACTCGGACAATCTGGACCAGGTGTTCTTCGACCAGCTCGAACTTCCCGAACCGGACTACCATCTCGGCGTGGGTTCGGACAGTCACGGTCAGCAGACCGCTGCCATGATCGCTGGAATCGAGGAGATCCTCCTCGATACAGAGCCTGATGCCCTGCTCGTACAGGGGGACACGAACTCTGTCCTCGCGGGCGCGATTGCAGCCAGCAAACTCGATGTTGAACTCGGACACGTGGAGGCCGGCCTCCGAAGCTTCGACAGAGAAATGCCTGAAGAGACGAACCGGGTACTTACCGACCACGCCGCTGACTACTTGTTCGCTCCCACTACCGAGTCGGAACAGTATCTACTCGACGAGGGTATCGACGAGGACTTCATCCATGTCGTTGGGAACACAGTCGTCGATGCCGTTCACCAGAACCGGTCACTTGCGGTGGAGAAAAGTGACGTATTGGATACCTTCGGTCTCGAATCAAGAGAATACGTCCTCTTGACGGCTCACCGCGCGGAGAACGTAGATTCCCGTGACCGATTCCAGGGACTTCTCGCGGGCGTCGAAGAAACCAGCCATCTCCTCGATGCCGAAGTTGTCTACCCGATCCATCCACGCGCGGAGAACAAACTGGATGAATTCGATATTCCCGTCCCCGAGTCGGTTCGACTCGTCGAACCACAGGACTACCTGGACTTCCTGAAGCTACAGGACAACGCCCAGCTGATCCTTACTGACTCCGGTGGGGTTCAAGAGGAGGCCTGTGTCCTCCAGGTCCCCTGTGTGACGCTCCGGGACAACACCGAACGGCCAGAAACTGTCGACGTCGGGGCGAACAAACTCGCGGGGACCGACCCCGAGACGATAGTCCAGAGCGTCCTCCACATGCTGGATAAACCAGCCGACTGGGAGAATCCCTTCGGAGATGGGACGACCAGCAAGCAGATACTCGAAACCATCATGACGAAGCAGACTGTCAAAGTGATACAATGAGCACAATTTGCGCACATGGTCTTGGGTACATCGGGCTTCCAACTGCCGCGATGTTTGCCAATTACGACAACGACGTAATTGGGTACGACACGAGCACAGAAGTTATCAGCCAGCTCGAGAATGGGGAAGTACACTTCGACGAACCAGGTCTGCGGGCGTTCGTTACTCAAGCTCTCGAGTCCGGGAATCTTTCTGTAAGCGACGAAGTGGTACCTGCGAAGTACCACATTATCTGTGTACCGACACCGTTCGACGATGATGCGAAAGAACCTAATCTCGACTACGTCGAAGCGGCTGGCGAGGCGATCGCACCACATCTTCGAACCGGTGATACCGTCATCCTCGAGTCGACAGTTCCACCCGGAACGACTGTCGCGACGTTACAACCAGCGCTCGAAGAGTCCGGTCTCTCCGCAGGGAGGGACTTCGCACTCGTTCACTGTCCCGAGACTGTCTTGCCGGGTAACATCATCACCGAACTCCGACAGAACAACCGGATCATCGGTGGCGTCAATGGCGTGTCTACCGAAGCCGCGGTTCGCCTCTACGAGTCGTTCGTAGAGGGGGAAATCCGAACGACTGCGAACGCTACGACGGCCGAGTTCGTGAAGCTCATTCAGAACACCTTCCGTGACACGAACATCGCGCTAGCGAACGAGATCGCGAAACTCGCCGCCGACTACGAAATCGATTCTAGGGAAGTGATCGATCTGGCTAACGACCACCCCAGAGTGAACATTCACCAGCCCGGACCTGGCGTCGGTGGACACTGCCTGCCGATCGATCCCTGGTTCCTCGGGCAGGGATCTGACCAGCTAGAGTTGATCTCCACAGCTCGAGACGTCAACGACGGGATGTCCCACTACGTGGTCGAGTTGCTCGAAGGTGAACTGGGCTCGTTAAACGACGCGAAGATCGCCATCCTCGGGGTGGCCTACAAAGGGAACGTCGGCGATACCAGAAAAAGTCCAGGCCTCGCGCTTGCACAGGAGCTCCAGGAGCGAACAGAAGCAGCGCCAAATGCGGTCGCAGACGGGGGAGAACCCTCCGATGTGGAGTTGGCCCTCACGGATCCTCACGTCGAAGATCAAACGCTGTCACTCGAACCGCTTTCAGAGGCGCTTCAGGGAGCAGACGCGGCAGTGATCACGACTGATCACGATGAGTATGCCGATCTCGATATTGGGGCCGTGACTTCTTCGATGCGTACACCGCGTATTATCGACACCAAAGATATTCTGGAACCTGCCGACTGGGACCGGGACCAGATTGATCTTATCCGTCTCTGACTGATGTTAGAGGAGGACTCTCGCGTCGTCATCGTCACGCAACATTTCCCGCCGGATAACTCGGGGAACGCCTCTCGGATCAAGGACACAGCTGTGCATCTCACCGAGGAAGGTTGGGATGTAACGGTTCTTGCTCCGCCGCCAGCTTTTCCGCATGGCCAGTTCGACCGGACGTGGGACCGGAAGACGACTCAGCAGTTAGATGGGATAACTGCGCACCGACTGTGGGCCTGGCAGCCGACGCGTGAAGATCCAAGCTTTCTCAGTCGTATGGCCTACTATCTCCTGTTCCCCGTTCACGCGCTTCTGTGGCTTCTATTCAACCACCGGGAATACGACGCAGTGATTACGTCATCGCCACCGATCTTCACTGGGCTGGCTGGTCTCCCGCTTGGGATTTTCACAGGGAAGCCCTGGGTCGTCGACGTACGGGACCTCTGGATTGACGCGTCAGTTGGTCTCGGGTTCATCTCGGAAGGGGGACCCCTGGAGAGACTGAGCCGAGCATATCAGGGAGTCGTATTGCGGCTGGCAGACCGTATCACGGTGACAACAGAGGAACTAGGATCGCGGCTGACGGAGCAGTACGGAGTCACATCTGAGAAGCTCCTGCATCTGCCCAATGGTGTGGATTCGGAACGGTTCACTCCTAGTGAGGCCGAGCCTGATCCTCAACTCGTCTACACGGGGAACGTAGGGCATGCACAGAACCTAGAGGCCTGTATCAGGGCGTTGAATCATCTGAACGGGACCAAAGCAAACCTGAAAATCGTCGGTGACGGTGATATCAGACCACAACTTGAGCAACTCGTCGGCGAATTAAACCTCGAGGACCAGGTCGAGTTTACTGGGCTCGTTCCCCGAGATGAGATTCCGAATATCGTCGACGACGCCTCAATCGGATTAGCGCCGCTCAAAGAGGATCCGACGCTCGAGTATGCCGTCCCGACGAAGGCATACGAGTATATGGCCTCTGGAACGCCCGTTGTCGCGACCGGTATCGGAGAAATCGAGCATTTGCTAGATGCAGCGGATGCAGGTTACGTGGTCGACAACGACGCAGAAGCGTTAGCGGACACTTTCAGACGGTTACTCGTCGACGGCGACCTGCGCGAGCAACTCGGCCAAAATGGCCGTACCCACATCGAAGCGCATTACGACCGAGAGCAGATTGCCCGGACGCTAAGTTCCACACTCGCTGACTTGGTGAGGGCCGATGGCTGAAGCTAGTTGTCTCAGAACGATGAGCGGATACTCATGACGTCAGATCAGCAGTCACGTATTGGTTTCTTCCTCGATCCCGGCAACTGGCCGTTGTTTTACCACACGGGGACGAATATGCGACGCCAGCAGTTGGCCGGTGTGCTCGAGCGTAAGCTCCGTCATGCTCTCATTCCACGACTTCCCATTGATTTCGACGCCAGGTACGAGCAGCAGATTCCGGGGGATGTCACCCTCAACCGAACTCCTGTTGCTCGGAACCTCGCGAAGTTGCATCGATCTATCCCGCCAACGGCGAGAGAACGTCTTCAGAGCGATTCCGAGCGGGCTATGGACGGGACGCTGGAGTATATGAATCGACCTCTCGACATCGCAGACGGAAGTAGGCTACAGTGGAACGATAGCAGGCTCACTGAAATCCCCCTGTTCTGGCGATTGAAGCTTCATGGCTTTGCGTTCCTCGAGCTGGCGTATTTAGGATACGAATCGCCAGCGGACTGTCCATCACTGCTGGTAGATTGTATGAACAGCTGGATTCTCGACTGGGGAGAGCGAACTGAAATCGGGTCGGAGGGGTATCTTCGGAAGAACTGGATACCCCATTCGGTTTCACTGAGGCTCGTTAACCTTTCCCGTTACCTCGCGTGGTGGGACGGAAACCTAGACCCGGACGTACATTCCAAGCTCGCGAAGATACTCTATAAGAACGCGCTGTTCATGTCGAATCACGTGGAGCACGACGTCGGTGGGAATCATCTGATCGAGAACGCTGCCGGCCTCGTTCTGGCTGGTTCGCTACTCGAATCTGACCGGGAAGGGTGGCTGAAACAGGGGCTCTTCATCTTGACAGCCTGTGCGGACCAATTCTTCGACGATGGCGGCCACTTCGAGCGCAGTCCGATGTACCACGTCCAGTGTCTGACGCGTTATCTCACGGCTTACGATCTCACGACTCTCTCGAATACGACGAGGCCACTCGCGATCGAAGACGTCGCGCGAAACGCCACGGGATATCTCGAGTCGATCCGTCCACCGGACGGGAAAATCCCTCTTCTCAATGATTCGGTCCTCAGAGAGGCTCTTCCGTTAGAAGCATGCCTGGATTATGCGGAGGCAGTCGGTATCACTGATGCTCAGTCCAGAACGCTGGACGCGTCGGGATATTACTGGCTGGGGAGTGGCGACGATACGATGCTTGTAGACGGTGGCGCGGTCGGCCCACCGCATCTCCCTGCTCATTCACACAACGACCTCTTGAGCTTCCTCCTCTGGGTCGATGGAGAACAGGTTCTGGCAGACACGGGAGTGTTCGAGTACGCAGCCTCGGAACGACGGTTCTACTCACGCAGCGTCTCTGCTCATAATACGATCCAGGTCGGTGGGAGTGAACCCATAGACATCGCCGGTCAGTATTTGATGGGTAGACGAACCCAGCCGACAGTCAACCACCGTCGAGAGGATTCTCTTGAACTCCTCGCTGGTGACTATCACGTCAGGAAGTTGTTCGGTGAACGCTATCGTCACGGTCGCCGAATTCACACTGACGGGGACTGGTGGCTCGTACTGGATAGAATTGAAGGGGCAAACGAGCTACCCAAAACATCGCGGCTTCACTTCTCACCGGAAGTGAGCGTACGTAGAAGCGACGAGAACGAGTTCCAGGTCCACGGCCAGTCGGGAAGCGAACTGTGCAATATTCACCTGATCGGCTGTGAAAGCGCTTCTATGACTACGAGTCGATATTTCCCCGAGTTTGGCCACGAAATCAGCAGGGCCGCGCTCGAAGCGACGTACAAGGCGACTCCCTCGGGTATGCTAATCTCGGTAGCGAATATACAGCACGCAACGTACGATAGGGGCCAAGACACGCTCGAGATCAATGGGTCAACCTACGATCTGATAGGCAGGAGTGATGAATTATGATTTTACGAAATTACGCCTTCGTAACACTAATTTCACCCGCCTACGGTCATCACGAACACGCAAACACCACTAGCAACTGGGTATTTCAATGAAGCAAGTAATTCAGGATTTCAAAACAGGCGACGTACGGCTCGCAGAGATATCCCGACCTCGTATGGGCGAGAAGAGCGTCCTCGTCAAGAATCACTACTCCTGTGTGAGTGCGGGGACGGAGAAGTCGATGATAGAGCTTGGTAAAAAGAGCTATCTGGGGAAAGCGAGGGAGCGACCTGACCTCGCAAAGAAAGTCTTCGAGAAAGCGAGAAACGACGGCCTCATTTCGACGTATCAATCAGTCATGGCCCGCCTCGAAGAAGCGACGCCGCTGGGTTACAGCTGCTGTGGTGAAGTGATCGACGTCGGTGAAGACGTGGAGGAGTTTTCGAGGGGGGACATCGTGGCCTGCGCCGGAGCAGGGTACGCGAATCACGCCGAAGTCGTGTCTGTGCCCAAAAACCTCTGTGCACCGGTACCTGACGCCGTCGAACCCTCCAATGCTGCCTTCGTGACTATCGGAGCGATCGCCATGCAGGGCATTCGCCGGGCGGATCTTACACCGGGTGAGCGGGTCGCAGTGCTCGGACTTGGCCTGGTGGGACAGACTGCTACGCAAATTTTAGACGCTTACGGGTTCCCGGTTTTGGGACTGGATATTGACCCATCCCAGGTTCAGAAAGGACTCGAACTAGGCGCAGATGAGGGGGGTGTTATCGGAGACGACGACATCGAAGCGTTGGCCGACGATTTCTCTAACGGGAACGGCGTCGACGCTACCATTATCGCGGCCTCTACGAAGAGCGACCAGCCCGTTGAGCAGGCTGGTGAAATCACTCGCAAGCAAGGGCGGGTGTCGGTAGTCGGCCAGGTGGGAATGGACGTTCCGAGAGAACTCTATTACGACAAAGAACTCGACTTCCTGATTTCACGTTCGTATGGCCCTGGCCGGTATGACAAGGTGTACGAGGAGAAGGGGATGGACTACCCCGTCGGATACGTACGCTGGACCGAGAACCGGAACATGCGTGAATGCCTCCGCTTGATGGATGATGGCGGGGTTGACTTTGAATCTATGAAAACGCACGAGTTTGGGATCGACGAAGCGACGAAAGCCTACGATCTCATACTCGACAATCCAGATAACGAGGACTTCACGGGCGTTTTGCTGAAGTACGACCCCGAACGTGAACATACGGTGAAACAAGTTCACAACGCAGCGAATGACCAGTCTAGTACAAAGCGATCTGCCCCGCTTTCGGTTGGCATGGTCGGTGCTGGAACATTCGCGAAAGGAACGCTCCTACCGATACTTTCAGAGCACGAGGATCTCAATCTGAAAGCTGTCGCGTCTGCCACTGGCGTATCAGCATCTGAGGTGGCGAAGAAGCACGACTGTGACTATTCTACGACGGATTACTCGGAAATCGTTGAGGATGACGACATCGACGTCGTCGTCGTCGCAACCCGCCACAACCTTCACGCCGAGATCGCGGCAGCAGCGCTCTCCAACGACAAAGACGTTCATGTGGAGAAACCGGTTGCTATCACTGAGGAGGGACTCCAACGAGTGGCCGGTGCGGCTCGAGAAACCGAGAGCAGGTTGATGGTGGGCTTCAACCGCCGATTCGCGGATCCCAGTCAAGAGCTGAAGGGTGCGGTTAGGGATGGTTCCGGGCCGATCATGCTCAATTATCGCGTCAACGCCGACGAACTCCCGGAAGACCACTGGACTCGTGACCCTGACGTCGGTGGTGGCCGGGTCGTAGGCGAAGTCTGCCACTTCATCGACTTTGCTCGTTTCGTTACCGAGAGAAGCGTCGAGAAGGTATTCGCGACGACGGTCGAACGGGGCAAACAGTCGGGCCGACCGGAGAACGTCAATATAACCCTCGACTTCGAGGATGGAAGCACGGCGTCTGTCATCTACACCACTCTTGGGAATAGTTCACTGGCTAAAGAGTACGTCGAAGCGTTCGGGAATGGAGAGGCCAAAAAGATAAACAACTTCAAAGGCGGCACACTGAATCTCGGTCAGGACAAGGGGCACGCGAGTCAATTTGACGCCTTTGTGGACAGCATTCTGGCTGGAGAACCGTCGCCTGTTCCCTTGGAAGAGGCTATTGAGGTGACTGCTGTATCATTCGACGTTCTCGAAGCCGTGAAACAAGGAGAGCCGGTAACGACTGATATCGGTCCGTACCTGAACTAACCAAGACGCTTGTCAGCGGTTACTCCCGCCGCCGAGTACCTCATCGTATACGTCTTCAGTTCGCTTTGCCACGCCGCTCCACGAAAGCTCGGCCAGGTCCTCTCTCAACTCCGCTTTCACGTCCGAATGAGTGGCCTTCGTCAACGTCGTGCGTAGCCCCTCAGCCATTCGATCAATACGCGGTGGGGTGACTGTGACGTACTCCGACTGAAGCCACTCTCCGACACCACACACGTTCGTAACGACGACGGGAGTCCCACAGGCGAGCGCTTCGAGAACGACTCGTCCAAACGACTCTTGCTTATCAGTCGACGGTAACACAAACAGGTCCGCGGTCGAATACGCCATCAGCTTTTCCGTGTCGTATAGCGGCCCCGTGATGGTCACAAACTCGTCAAGGCCCAGTTCATCGACGAGAGCGTTCGTACTCGCCAGCGCCCCTTCATCAGGACCGGCGATTATCAGGTTCGGGTCCTCAAATTCCTCATAGACCTCGTTATAGCTCTCGAGTAGGACGTCGAGCCCCTTTCTCTTCGATAGCCGACTGAGGAACAGGATGTTCGTGTCGTGATCGGATATCCCGTACTTCTCCTGAAAATCACGATCAGGTTCGACGTAGTGGTGTTTTTCTAGATCTATTCCGTTCGGAACAAGCGAGATCTCTGGATTCGACTGGTCCGTAAGGTGACTCTTGATCTGGTCCGCCTCTATGTTCGAGGCTGCGATTATCCTCGCAGAAGTGCGTAGTATCGATTTCCCTCCCACCTTGTCGAAGGCGTTTTTCATCATCGCCTTGGTATTTATCGGCACTTCGCCACGGGGTTCGAGTACGTACGGTAACTCGCGGGAACCGTGATACAGAAATAATGCCTGTATCGTTCTGAACTCGTGGATGTGGGCAATGTCGAATTCGTCCCTATTCTTTCTGATCGAATTATACATCATTGGAGCCATCGGCATCTTCTGGTTATAGGCAAGTGACTGGCTGAGGAGTCTGAATCGCTTGACAGTAACTCCATTTATCACTTCCTCTTGGCGAATGTCGTTTTCCCCATTCTCAGATAGGGTAGTCGTATAGACCGTGACTGAATGGCCTCGTTCTACTAGCCCTTCGGAGAGGTCCTTCGCAGATCGTGCAGCACCTCCTGATCTATAGGTTGGCGGATACCCCGAAGTCACCTGAAGGATGTTCATTGAAGAACACATATCGGCCCCATATCAAATTCCTTTTGAACTGAAATAGATGGGCCGGAGATGCCATTCGATAAAACCTAAGTGAAAGAGAAAATAATTACTGCTCGTCCAATGGCGACATCGACTATCTCCGCACTCCTCGTCTCTCGTCTCTCACTGGCCCCTTCACTCAAGTCATGAACGTAGTTTTCACAACGTACGTTTATCCCCATCCCGACCCGGGTTTCAATCCCGGGATCGAGCGTGTCGTCGGTGAGTTAGCGGAGGCCGTCTCAGCCAAAGGCCACGACGTCACTGTTCTCACGACGTACAGAAACGGAGGCACGAAGAAACGCGAATACCACGAGGGCGTGGAAATTATACGCCTTGCGGACGTAAGGGAGCGGATAGGTCGCCTCGGTTCGATATTCTCTCTCGACTTCCTCTCACTGAACTACCTCATCAATCGCCAGTCCCGCGTTCTCTCTGAAGCGGATGTAGTCCACACGTTCACCCCGATCGTTCACAAGGGCTTCGATGCCCCTCTCGTCTCACACTATCACCATTGGGATACTCCGGGTTCAGCAACCGAATACCTCTATCTTCCCACGGCCCACAAAATGTGGATGCGGACCTATGCGATATCCGACCGAGTCGTCTCAGTCTCGGACTATTCGGCAAACGACCTCGTGGAGAGGGGTGTTCCGGCCGAGAAAATTACGACTGTCTATAACGGCGTCGACTTCGAAAACGACGGGGAAGCGACGGCCGATGTTTCGTCCGATTCAGAGTTCGACCTCCTCTACGTGGGACCGCTGACTGAACGGAAAGGGATAGAGTACTTGATCCGGTCCATGCCGGATATCTTAGCCGAGCACCCAGGTGCGAATCTACACATCGTGGGTGGCGGGGACCAGGAGGAGTACGCCGATCTCGCCGAGCGCATCGGCGTCGCCGAAAGCGTCGAGTTTGCGGGATTCGTCGAGGAAGAGAGGCTGGTCTCGTATTACGTGTCCGCGGACGTCTTCATCTTGCCTTCGTTGCTCGAAGGGTTCGGGATGGTCCTGGCGGAGGCCATGTGCTTCGGAACCCCGGTCGTGGCCTCTGATACGAGCGCTATCCCAGAGGTAGTGGACGACGCCGGGCTGTTGGTAGAGCCTAAGGATTCAACAGCCATTGCCGAAAATGTGTGTAGAATTCTTTCTGACAGCGAATTACGGAACACATTAAAAGAACGAGGGGTTCAAAGAGTTAAAGAAAGGTTCCGTTGGGAAGGGTCAGCCACTGAACTTATATACATGTATTCGAATTTAATAAGCGTTTGAGGGAAATTTGAATCTCTTTCATCAAGATGTTTGTATCGGGTTTCGGTAATGGACTGAACCGACATGATTAAGAATCCCGGCCTGTATTTATTTCAACAGTTAAATGAGATCTCCAAAGATTTCTGTCATAATCCCGACTTATAATAACCAATCTACAATCGGAATATGCTTAGAGTCAATCAACAGACAGAAATATGACAATATTGAGGTGATCGTTGTGGATGGAGGAAGCGATGACTTTACGACAGATATTTGTGGGCGATATGACGTGCAATTAGTTCAAACAGAATTAGGCAGAGCTGCGGCTAGAGTGAGAGGAGGGGAGCTATCGAGTGGCGATTATTTGCTACACGTAGATTCCGACATGGAATTATCTCCTAGTGTAATTAAGGAATGTGTTAAAGCATCCTCCCAATATGATGCCCTAATCATTCCTGAGACAAATATTGGAAGCACTTATTGGACGAAGTGTACGGATATTGAAAAATCGATTTCTTGCCGGATGGAATCCGGTAATCTACGGTTCTTACCTAAGTCTCTATACGATCGCGTGGGTGGGCATAATAGCGAATTGGTCGTCAAGGAAGATGAGGAACTTCATGATCTGGTAAAAGATCATGGGGCTAATATCGGACATATAAATACCGTGATAAAGCATCATGTTGGTCGCGAAACCCTTCTAAGCATTCTTTGTCAACGCTGGGCCTATCTTCAAACACTTCCACAATATCACAAGTTTGCGAGGACAAAGCATAGTGAAAATGGTTCGAAAAAGCCTACATCATTCTATTCAGCTTTGATCCGAGAAGCTAAGTATAGACCTAATCTTGTGCCAGGTTACTTGCTAATTAGTTTGTTAACGGCAGTTATGGTCAGAGTGCAGATGTTCTGGAATCAAACAAATTAATAACAGTGTCTCTGGGAAATAATATGGATATGAATCTAAATGGGTGGTTGAAATAATGTACGGATCCGATCAGCTAATTAAAGGATTAAAGGATCCTGTTTTGGCAAAGTGTGAATTGTCTCGAAAGTGGCAGAGGATCTCCTCAAAATTACCCCACGATATCGGTGTACAAGGAAGTTATTGGACAACAAATATTGGGGACCGGTCAATTGGAGAAGTATTCCTCAAGCATCTATCTTCTGACCACCGGAATGTACAACTATTTTCAAAGAATATCGAGAGTTGTAACGCCCCAACCAGCATACTTGGTGGAGGTGGTGTCATCCATGATTTTTACGGCACTGAACATCTCCGCCGAAGAATTGATTTTCTAGATAATGGGGGTATGGTTATAGGAGTAGGTGTACCAGGCTTTCAGTCGTCTTACTCACGTAATTTAGTTAGGGAGGGGCTTTCAGGGATCGACCTCATTACTGTACGGGATGAACGGTCGAGGCAGCAACTGAAGCAGGTGTATGATGGTGAAATTCATACGACTGCCTGCCCAGCCCTATTGCACCAAAGTCCGGATGTTAGATCTACGGGCAGAACCGGCGTAAACTTTCTGCCATGGTTTGATTTAGAGTCTGAGAAGCTCGTACGTTATTTTGATTATGAAAGTGGAATTGATAGAGAGCAGGCGAAGGCCCAATATTTGACGAATATAAAAAGAATATGCAACCAATTAGAAAATCCCATATTCATCCCTTTTCATTTGAATGATGAGAAATTTGCGCGTGAGAATTTAAATATTGACGTCTATCCTTACCGTTTTTCGGTTGAAGAAACTCTGGATCGAGTAAGTTCCGTCGACAAAATGGTCACCATGCGTTATCATTCATTAGTCTTCTCTATAATTTGCCAAAAACCTGTCTTAGCAATTAATTATGACCCCAAAGTAGAGTCCCTCGCTGATCGGGCAAGTATTTCCTCTTATAGGCCCCATGAGACGATCCCTTTAAAATTTGAATCAATCTCGAATAGAGATGAGATCCGCAATAAAGCTATGGAGAATTTCAGATTGATGGGTCGGTATATTGATGATTGAATTTACTATACTGATCAAACGATTTCTCCAAATGAATCTCGAATACCTAGAATACCGGAGCCGAAAACTAAGATCGCCCATACAGTTACGCCTACTAAAACTACCACTACAAGAGAGCCCCATCCACTAATGATGTCAGTGAGTGGGTAAATTACTAAGGTCATTACCAGGGTTATCCCTATTATGGAAACCAGACTTTTTGCCAATCGCCATGGGTTTAGAACAAATTCAGTATAGATGATGTAGAAGTTAATTGTTGTATATATACCAAACGTTATCACTGTAGCGATCGCTGCTCCAACTACACCTATTCTGGGGATGAGTACTATATTTAGGGTTACGTTCAAAATAGCGGTAATGCCTTTTGAGATCGATCGAGCTCGAGCTCGCCCAAGGTAATCTAATCCATTACTTGTGATTTGAGTTATCGACTGAAACACACCATAGATCGCCATCACTTGGAGGACTGGCACTGCATTAAGATACTCTGCACCAAAAATAAGTCTGATAAGATGTTCAGCTGTGAGAAATAGGCCTGCCCCAGCAGGAATGTATAAAAGGAGTGAGTGAAGAAGTGCGGTTTCGTAGATCTCTGAGGCTTTTTCTATATTCCCTTCCGCCTTTTGAGAGCCTAAAGTTGGCGAAATAGTGAACCCCAATGCAGACAAAGGGGTTTTTATAAACTGAATTGCCTGTTTACCGACCACGTAGAAACTGACTGCCGCAGGATTCAGAAAAAAGCCAACTAAGATTGTATCGATGCGACGATCGATTACATCGGCCGTGCTAGTCAAGGTGAGAGGGATACTGTATCTGAAAATTTGCATCCCGAGATCTGGTGCTGCGCTTTCAGTAGAAATATAATCTGTATAAATTCTAGAATATATTAACCAAAATCCGATGAAGGATGACACCGCAAATCCAAGAACGTAACCCAGGAGCGCACCAGATGCACCGAACCCTAGCCCAACCATTGTTACAGCGATGACCAAGCGGATTACATTATTAGCTGCGTTTATGAAGGCAGATAGTTCGATCTCTTCAAAACCTTGGAAACAGAGTCGGACGTATGTCATTAGTGATCCGAAAATAATGTATAATGTTCCAATGAGGAGTAAAGGTTCCAGTTGAGGCTCTCCTAAAGCATCTGATATGAGGGTATGTCCGAGGAATAAAACTGCGGTAACGACACCAATCGTTAGGATATTGTATTTGAGTGACTTTTTAAGGATATGAGGAATCTGGTTGCTATTACTCGATTTATATTCAGCAATATATCTTGCTCCAGACTTAGCGAGTCCTAACTTGCTAAAAACATTCAATACCCCAAATATGGAGATTGCTAAAAATAATAGCCCATATTCTTCTGTACTAAGGAGGCGTGCAAGGATAACTACAAGAACAGAGCCAGTGAATGTTTTGATAATTTGACTTGCAAATTCTGACTTAAATCTACTCAGCAACTCACCTGAAATACTCATCATTCATGAAGCCGTTTTGCGACCTGTTATAATCTCTGACTTGGAATCGCCGTTTGCAACTCGCTTTTGTATATCCAGACAAAGAAGATATCACTGGTGGCGATGGGCCAGTAACTGTTTACCGAGATGTTGAAACAGGGGATGTCGTCACTGAGCGATTCGACACGCCACAACAGGCACAGGACTCAATTCCTACCTACAATGACTGGTTCGGGAGTGCGGGTGGCGAAGTCTATTCCCCATCACGGGAGGAGACAACCGCTACCCAGGTTTTGGCATCAATCTAAAGTGCGGAGTCACAAAACGTGACGGCATCCACACCCCCCGTCGAAAATGAGCCGTCTGACCCTACCGTCACCATCAACGAAGCGGACCAACACCCTCGATATGTGGATCGACCATCAAGGCGCTGGGCCTGCGATTAGTCTGGACGTTGGACAGTGCCACCTCTCGAACCCCAACATCGACTATGCCGGGAACGCGAGGATCGAATCCTTTGGATACGACTTCCAACTCGATGGGGCGTGGGCTGGTCTATTTACGCCCGCCTATTCGCTCAGTGTTAGTCTCTACACAGCACCACCGCGAATTGCGTAACTGATTTCTCCTACCGACTTCATCGGCCACCATGAAGAGACGCCTGGCCCTCACTCTGACTATCTGGGTCTTTCTCATCGGATATTTTTTCCGAACCTTGAGGGGCTCCGCATTCACCGGCTCACAATTGAGGAGCGGGTATGGCGCAAATGTCGATATGACCCGCCAGTTAATCGTAGAAAATGGCAGACCTGAAAGCAACGGGGAAGGTTTGACGTTACTCTCTCAGTGGGGCACTGCACAATTCTATGACATTGGTTCGAGACTCCTCGCGATGGTTAATATCGTTACTGGAACTGAATCTGCTGATTCCGGGCTCGCTTTAATCCAGCAAGCACCACTCATTGGCGCTTTGATTATCCCACTCCTCTTGGTCGCTGGCGCCCGTCGTGCAGGAATTACTAATCCGGTAGCATCTGTAGGTATCTTTGCTTTTGCCGTATTGCCCACATATCAGGGATTTGGCTCAGTTGCTCATGGATATCATACTGCCAATATGGCGATCGCCTACATCGTTCTCTTTCTGGTAACCCTAATAATAGTACGAGACCATAGGAAGCAGCTGATTATACTCCTCATTTCCGTATCAGCAGCTTCAATGGCCTATCATACACATGCTATGGTTTTCTTGGTCATAATGGGCGTATTTTTTCTGGGAAATCGATTTCTGCCGGGGCAGTATTGGAGCCGCTCTATAAATTCTGAACTTCTTTTTTCAGCCCTCCTCCTATACACTGCAATTGGGGTTTACATAAATAATCGTATAAGTGAGCTTCTGGGGAAGGGTATCGGCCTTCTCCTGCCATCCGACCCGGGATACGAGACGGTGTTTTCTTCTCAGCTCCAAAGTGCTGCTACCAACGTATTCCACCCTCGAGTGATTTCAACGGTGTTAGCATTGGCGGCAGCGTTCTTCCTTATGAGTTGGTACGTATTTAATAGATTCAAAACCGGCATGGAAGATACTTGGGAAAGCGTAGTCCAAACTCCCGTTGACCGAGTCGTGATACTCGGCATTTTTAGTGGCCCCTTCGTGATTCTCGCGTTCTATTTATGGAATGGACTCGGTCCTGCAGTTCAACGATCCGGAGCTGCACTAATGTGGTTCGTGGTTTTAGCCACTGGTGCATTGATTGTTCGGGCGTCATCCCGCCGCCGCTGGATCATTGGAATGGCTATTTTTGTTGTTTTTGCCTCTACGTCAGTAGCTATTGTTACCCAACCATCCTATGGGGAAAGTAGCGTAACGGTCCATGAAGCGGAAAGCGTGAAGTTTGCAGAGGGAAACATTCCTCAGTCAAATCCTGTATTTTCCGATGGACGACTAGGTATGACGATGTTGTACGCAGACCAACGTGCGATCCTGGCTATTCATATGGGATATGATCGGGACTATGATGAGAGGTTAGAAGAGGTCTATTATTCAGGGACTGCTCGGCAGGGGCTTGAAGCTATAGACCAGGTGAAGGAACGACAATCGATTTCCCAGACATCAGACGCTACCTACCTTATTTTCTCTGAGGAGATGGAAAGACGTGGTGTTTCACTCTTTGTAGCCTACGCGAAGCCTCCAGAGGATGAGTTCCCCGCCAAATATTCAGAAAGCCCCTTAACTCAGAAGGTGTATGAAAACGGGGATGTGTATATATTCAGGGAAGCGAATTATAGAAACTAAACTTGCTGTATGATGTTTGGAATGACTTGCCACATTGCAACAAGTGCAGCGACAACTCCGCTGATATAGGCAAAATATTTCAAACGGGTGAATCTGCTATATGGTACCCACTTTGGACCGACTGAAAAAGTAACAATAACAAATCCGAAAGTCCCTAGCACAAAATACAGAGGGAGTGTGAGTTTACTTGCGGCAGCGAGGATTAGAAGGATGCCCATTTGAAGAGAGACCACCGAAGCCATGTATTTCATTGGCTGGGCCATTATTAAATCTCCTCAACAGGCCCAACCAAAACTTCTTCGAACGGTATTGAATCTCTCCTTCCATGCACTCTTTCCATGTCTACGCGTATATTTTCCACACTCAATACCCCCGGTCCTTTGGATAGAACCCCTCCCCCTATCCATTGGCATGGACCAGTTATTTGATGTCAGCCGGTGAAAAAGTCACATGAAGAAATGAATTCGAACCGTTTGGAGGCAGCTAAATCGAGTGTCTTCAGCCGCAAGTGGTGGCGCGGATTACTGATGTATCGGGTGAATGCGAACTTCCAGACGCGTATTTGGCCTGGCCGGAGTGGAATTGACGTCGAGGCTGCCGACTGGGACACACTAGTTGTCTGCGACGCCTGTCGATACGACCTTTTCTGCGAAACAGATGCACCGTCTTGGTTCGATACCTTTCAAAAAGCGACCAGCCGCGCGTCGACGACACCAGAATGGCTTAAAGTGACTTTTCCCGACAAGTATGGGGATATCGTCTACGTCGCAGGAAATCCGATGGTTTCTGAACACGTTTCTGAATCTTTCCATGAATTAATTGAAGTCTGGCAGGATGCGTGGAACGAAGAGGAAAACGTAATTGACCCAGTAACGGTCACTGAAGCTGCGATCGAGGCCCGAAACGAATACCCGAACAAGCGAATTGTCGTACATTATATGCAACCGCATGCCCCGTTCTACGACCATCCAGAGTTACAATTCACCTCGTATGGGGATTTTGAGGGACTCACTCCAGAAGGTAACGAGGGGGCAGGTAACGTCTGGGAAGCCGTTCAGCGTGGCTTAGTGACCGAAGACGAAGCATGGGAAGGATATCGAGATACGCTGGAGTATGTTCTCCCCGAAGTTGAAAAAGTACTTCAGGCCGACGGGATGGGGCGACGCATCGTGACCTCTGACCACGGCAACGTCTTTCCTCGTCGGTCATTCCCTATTCCATTCGAATACAGCGGCCATCCGATTGGCCACCGTACTCACGGATTGATTGACGTTCCGTGGGGTGTATTGCCATCAGATGACCGGCCCGAGATTGTCGAAGGCGACATTGACTCAAAGACGACTGCAGGGGCTCAGGAAGTAGAAGATCAACTCAAAGCTCTCGGATATCAGTAGTTCCAACTGGTACCTCAAATCACGAACGGAGTACAATCTGCCAAGGCTGCTCTTCTAGTAGTACTTCAGTTGGTCAAAACCCGACCGACCACCACTTATATTAAAGTAAGTCTAAAAGACCGCGCCGATGCGGCGTTCCTCGTCGAGGAGGTCCCCTTGGAGGAAGCGTCCAGCTACGGGGTCTGTGATACCAACAACTACGGCGAGATCGTCGACGTCGTCGAGAAGCCCGACGACCCGCCGTCGAATCTCGTGATGACTGGCTTCTACACGTTCTCGCCAGCTATCTTCCACGCCTGCCACCTCGTCCAGCCGTCGAACCGCGGCGAGTACGAGATCTCGGACGCCATCGACCTCCTTATAAAGAGCGGGCGAACGATCGACGCTATCGGACTCAAAGGCTGGCGCATGGATATTGGGTATCCCGAGGACCGCGACGAGGCAGAAGAACGACTTACGGGGGCCGAAGAAGCGGCTGCTTGATACCTCTGGTACCTCTATTCAGATCCGCTTCCGCCAACCGATACACCACACCGCAACTCGGCCCCGCATTCGAAGTGAACTGGCTCCCCCCGCCAGTCGCTTCGCTTGCCGTCCTCGATCGGTCGTTGACACGCCGTACAGATCACCTGTGGGTGGTCCGCTTCGGACCCGTTTCGAACTGTTCCCCGAGCCCCGCCGAGTTTGTTGTGTGAAGACATCGGTGAGTTCCCTGAGCGCCCACACCCAGATACCCGGAACTCACGTATCTAGGCCCTTCAATATATCGGTGGTTTCGCCCGTCGAAACCCGAAAATTCCACGGATAATTCCTTTCAGAAATCCCACGACTCCTGGCCAAGATCACTTCTCCCTCCCGGCTTTGCCAGTTCGATTCTCCATTATCCCACACTCTCGAATCGTCGAGGGATAACTGCGCGGGTCTGTAACAATGGTGGCATCACCCAGCGCAAATTGTCTCCTCGTACAAAGAGAGCAACCCAGTGTTCTCCTTCCAAACCTTCTTCCAGACTGCCAGCGGCGTCGAGCACCGCTCTAAGAGGATTTGTATCGTTCGGTGGTGGGTCCAAACCGGTTCTACCGTCCGCAAGGAAGAGTGCGCAACACTGCCGACAGCGAACTAGACGGTCGACTGCCGAGGAAGTAGGCCGTGAAGACAAGCGTGGGAATGCTGGCGACGAGACGTCGGTTCTGGGATTCGACGTCGGTGAACCAGAGTTCGCCTGGCCTCGCGAAATCTCCGGGACGAAGGCGTCTGAAACAAGGTTTGTCGAATTTGACCCTCGATCACCGGTCGTGCTCGGGAAATCGGGCTAATCGTTCGTCCTCCCGATCGCTGACGGCCCATGCAGGCCTGGTCTCTCACTCAATACTGCCTGAATTCGACTGTCTCGACTGGTTCTCAACGAGGGTTTGTTGATTCGGCGTCTCACGTGGATTTGGCCCCATCGATCGCGGTGTAGACTCTTTCTCCGAGGGGATTATTGCCGGGAAACTGGCAACTCAGAACCCTCAGAAACCGACAGACTGCAACCGATTATGAAGTTCTCACCCCCCGTATCTTTGCCACCGGCTGGGCACCCCCCGTTTCTTAGATTGTACCTCTCACCATCTCTCACCGGCGAAACAGCTGTCGGTTGACTTCTCGCTGTGGCTCTGGTTGGGCGTCTAGTTCTGTCTGTTGGCCCACTCTCTATGGTCCTCCCGGACGATTCAACCGGTTTTGAAGGCTCGATAAGGGGCTGAGAACGTCCGAGGCAATCTCTCATCTCCACTCAATCCCCTAGACCGAGTTTGTCATGGTGCCCACCGGGGGAGCTGATCAATGAGTGAGGGCCACGCTCTGGGACGCGACTGCAGGAGGGGACGTTACTGTCCTCATCTTGGTTGGACCTCCAGTTCCACCCACGATGTGAACACTAGACCACCCTATCCACCCTCAAACCGTCTCTTCGAACCCGCAGTCCGGGCACGACATCGTCATCGGGGCGTTCGTTCCTCCGGGAGACGCTTTGACGTGATTCAGTAGTGTCCCACACTCAGGGCAGGTACTTGGAACCGACATCCTCGTCACCGAGTTTCAGTCAATCAGTAATAAATCCACGGCTCTAGGACTTTAACAAAATAGCAGGCTCCTTCGACAAAAGAAACAAATTGCAATTCGATGTCAGTACTGAAGCTACGTCGAACCGAACCGTCCGGGGATCGAAGAGGCGCCCGACGTCGTGTTCGACGGAACGATCGAACCCGACCTTCCGAGCCACGTCGCGACGACGTTCGAAGACGTCTGTATCGAGGCGGTCTGGGTGGGGGTCCGACGCGGCGAGTTCGACCCCTACTCTCAGGTCGGCCGATGGTGGCACGGGAGAGACGATGCCGACGTCGTCGCGCTCGCCCCGAACGACGACTGGAGCCTCCTCGCAGAATGTAAGTGGACTGCCGAACCGGTCGGCCACGCACTGGTCGACGACCTGCGAGCGAAGGCGGACAGCGTCCGATGGGGGCCAGACGACCGAGCAGAACGCTTCACGCTCTTCTCGAAGCGTGGCTTCGTCGACGGACTCGAAGCCGACCTCGACGGCGAGTGGTCGCTGTACGATATGGACTACCTCGAAGCGCTCCTCGCACCCGGACAGTAAGTCCCTGAGGACCGAAAGTGCGAGATGCGAAAGGGGACGGAGTCAGTTACCGGGCCATCTCCTCTCTTGCATCAGCTGGCCTGAATGAGAGAGCGACGGGGATACGAGGCCACGATTGCATCTGGGCTGCCGGAATGCAACGAAGCCACTCACCAGAAGCCACTGTTTGCATTTGGTCTCTCTATATGCAAACACGCTGTCGTTGGATGACAAATATCTGTGCGCGAAACATATATTTGGCTCTACTTAGTACTACTATGCACGATGACCGACGAGAAACCAGGTGACCCTCTCACTGAAGAGAGCGGTCCTGACGAGTTTCCGGACTCGGACGAGCTCCCGGAGGAGCCTCTTTCCGTCGACGAGATGTCTCCATTCGAGGTGGACCCTGCCGATTTCGACGATATCAACGACTTCGCGAAAGCGGAGTGGGTCGAATCGACGACGGCCAGAGATCGAGTGCAAGACGTGATCAAGCGGGCCGCCAGTCCGAAGACCGCTGGCGATATCGCTGCGATAGCGGAGGTATCGACGACGACTGCTCGAAAGAAGCTCAACGATCTCGCAGCGGAGGGCACAGTCCTGGCCGAGCGGACGGACAACGGGAAACTCTATCAGCGCGACCCCGACTGGTATCTGATGCAACGGGTTCAGCGACTGGCGAAGTCCGATTCGCTGGTCGATCAAATCCAGAATCTCCAGCAGGAGTTGGCTGAATATCGTGATACGTACGGGACCGACATGCCTGAGGAGGTACTCGTCTCGGATGGCGACCTCTCCGAAGCGGAACTCGAGGAGATATCTCAGTGGCGGACTGCCATGCGCGACCTCACGTTCCTCCGTGCGGCCTACCGATTCCGAGAGGCGAGAGAGTGTGCGACGAACGGATCGCAGAAGACGCGACAGGACGATACTCGCGTCTCTCCGCTCTAGGTGGAAAAATGGGAATGGGAAGTGGGGAGCCCCTCGACGAAGAGGCGATCGCAGCGGCGACAAATGCTTTCGAGGATAGACTGGGGGAATGTGTCCACAGGATCCGATACAAGAACTCAGGGACGGACAATTCGAGTCTGCGTGTCGGACACCTCACGAGGCGAGGGTGACCGTAGTCCCTGGTATTCACCAGGCTGGTGGATACTTCGATATTCAGTGGTGGACGAACGGGGACTACAAATACCACTACAGGGAAAAAGGGCTGGAATTCCGCTTCGGTCGGGAAGCGGACAACGTGGACACGTCGAACCCAGTCCGCCACTTTCACCCACCCAGCGACCTGAGTAACCATCTCCCCTCCTGCATCGAAGGCGAGCTCCCGCCAGAACTTGTGACAATCGCAGTGGGGACAACGTGGTTCGCAGCAGTGAAAGACAGCGAGCCAGGCCGTCTAAATGACCAGAACAACTTGCCGTAAGGAGGATGGCAAGGCCAATGACCGCTTCGCACTCTTCTCGAAGCGTGGCTTCGTCGACGGACTTCTCGCGACCGAGAGGGATGGGGCCCAGTAGTCGGACAAAAGCAAGCCCCTTGGTGGACTGAAAGGGCTAGGGGCGGTCGACGAAGTCCGACGAAGTAAGTACCGAACGAAGTGAGGCGCATGGTTCGTGGGACTCAAAGAGTCCCACGCTCATCACGAAAATCTCCAATTTTCGGACGACAGCGATCTTTCGGCACCGGAGTCAGCCGAGGGCTTTCCTCTGTTTGAAGTACCGGTATCGTCTGCTGAAACAATCGCTCTCACTCGCAAGCACTCGATTCAAAAGAAGTCCGCAACCCGCAAAGAAAATCGTCGAACGGGAGCCGAACTCCCTGGCAGCCAGTCTTCGGGTCGACTACAGCCGTCGCACGAGCATGCCGACGCCGACCAGTGTAGCGACGAGCACGCTCAGCACGCCGAATCCGGGCCCGCTGGCACCGGTGGCCGAGTCGTCGCCGTCGGGCTCCTGAGCGCCGCCGGCGTCGTCGCTCTCCGTCTCGGTGTCGCCCTGGTTGTTGTCACCGGCTTCGTCCGACTCGTCCGAGTCATCGTCGTCCGATTCGTCGGCGTCCGACTCGTCCGATTCCTCGCTCTCAGCCTCCTCGTCGACCACAGTGAGCGCGAACGTCTCGCCGTCGACCGAGAGGTTGTACTCACCTGCCGTCGCGAACGACGTCGTGAGGGTGACGTTGCGCATCTCGCCTGCGTCGACGTCGACCGTCGCGTTCTCGGTGGTCACGTTCTCGTCGGGACCGGTGGCCGAGAGGGACACCGTGTGGGTGCCGTCGGCGTCGCCGTCGTTCGCGAGCGTGACGGTGACCGACACGTTCTCGCCGACGTCGACCTCGTCGGTACTGACGTTCACCGACGTGATGGAGATGTCGGGCTCGTCGTCGTCGGTGTCGTGGTCGTTGCTGAGCGGCGTCGAGTTCGAATCGTCGTCCGAGTCGTCGTTGTCGTCAGACTTGTCGTCGTTGTCGTCGTTATCGTCCGACTCGTCGTCGGTGGAGTCGTCGGAGTCCTTCGAGTCGTCACCGTCCGTCGAATCGTCCGAATCCTTCGAGTCCTCACCCGAGTCGGCTGCGACGACCTGGATGGTCCGTGTGAGTTTTTGCTCGTTCCCCGCCTCGTCGCGCAGGAGGACGGAGACGGTGTGTTCGCCGGTCGAGTCGAACGAGAGCGTCATCGTCTCGCCGTCGGGACCGGGTTCACCGTCGGCGTACCAGCAGACGTGGGCGACGCCGCTGTGGTCCGAGACGTTGGTCGCTTTCACGGTGAACTCCTCACCGACCGTCACCTCGTCGGGAACCTGCAGGTCGGCGGTCGGCGGTTCGCCGTCGGTGACCGTGAGGACGGTACTCGCGGTGTCGGTGTTCCCGTCGGCGTCGACCACCGTCACGGAGACGTCGAACTCACCGGGGTACGTCGCCCACTTGTCGTACGTCGCCGATTCGGTCGTCTCGTCGATTTCACCGTCGCCGTCGAGGTCCCAGCGGTACTCGACGATGCCCTCGTCGTCGGTCGAGGCGCTCGCGTCGAGCGTCAGCTTCGTCTCGGTCGCTACCTGGTCGGGCGCGTCGAGCTTCGCCGTCGGCGCGTCGCCCGTCTTCCCGTCGTTCGTCTCGTCCGTTTCGTCCGTCTCATCTTTCTCGTCGTCCGTCCCGTCGTCTTTCGCCGACACGGCGATTGTCGCACTCGCGGCGTCCGTCTCTCCGGCCTCGTCGAGGACCGTCACGGTCGCGTCGAACTCGCCGTCGCTCGCGTACGCGTGCGTGGTGGTCGCCGACTCGGTCGTCGCGTCGGTCTCGCCGTCGCCGTCGAAGTCCCAGCGGTACTCGACGATCGATTCGTCACTGGTTGACCCGCTGGCGTCGAACGCGACGGACTGGTTGGGCTCCACCGTGGAGTCGTTCACCGACAGGGCCGCGCTGAGTTCGTCGCTCGCGCAGGTCCCGGTCGTCACGGTGACGTTCTCGGTCATGTCGAGCGTCGTCACCGGCTCGCCGTCCGCGCCGAGCAGTTGCCACGACTCGGTCCGGTTGTTCTCGTCGCCGGAGTAGGGCCACTCGCCCCAGGCCTCGGCCTCCTCGTTGAATGCCGGGTCGACGGTGATGGCGACGTCGTCTTCGGCCGTCAGGCCGCGGAAGGCGCCGCCGTCGTTGCGGTCGGACGACCACTTCCAGTCGATCTCGCTGTAGGTGCCGTGGTGGTCGAAGTTGTCGTCGCGACCCTGGTAGTCGTCGTCCTCGACGGCCCACTCGCCGTCGGCGGGCTGGCCGTCGACGGTGAAGGTGATGGTGCCCCCGTAGGGACCGTCACCGTGCTTGTCGTGGACGAACACCAGGCTGTATCCCTCCGAGCCCTCGTAGACGAAGAGGTTGCTCACCTGGTTCTCCTGGAGGTGCTTGGTCCCCTCGGAGCTCCAGTCGTAGTCCGCGCTGTAGTTGTAGAAGGATTCGACCGTCTCGGTGCCGTCGCCGAGCGTCGTCGCCGCGTAACAGTTCTCGCCCTGCTGGACGACGAACGTCTCCTCGCCTGGTCCATCGTCACTCGGCTCCTCGGTTGGCTCTTCGGTCGGTTCCTCGGTTGGCTCTTCGGTCGGTTCCTCGGTTGGCTCCTCGGTTGGCTCTTCGGTCGGTTCCTCGGTTGGCTCCTCGGTTGGCTCCTCGGTTGGTTCTTCGGTTGGTTCTTCAGTGGGTTCCTCGGTTGGTTCTTCGGTTGGTTGTTCAGTGGGTTCTTCGGTTGGTTGTTCAGTGGGTTCTTCGGTTGGTTCTTCGGTGGGTTCCTCGGTCGGCTCCTCGGTGGGCGCGTCGTTGCCAGCCGTGGCGTCGTTGCCGGACGTTTCCGCGACGGCGACGCCGGTCACCGCGACGCTCGTGACCATCACCACCGCGAGCACGAGGGCCGTGAGGCGCGTGCGTGCGTCCGTCATCGACCGGCCCTCCGGGTCGCGCTCCGGTCGTCAGTTCGATACTGGACCGGTATCGCCCGTCCTCGCGGACTGGGCCGTTCTGTCAGGCTGTCGTGTGTCGACTCACCGGGCGCGTTCGCCCGGCGCGTCGTCGTCGGTATCTGTCGTGCCATTCCTGACTTGCCCATCGACTTGTTGGCGCATTGTTATGCGATGGGTTCGCCACCCTAGAGAGCGTCTTCCGATGTCTCCCAGGCGGCTGCGGCGTACTTACCAGCATATTAATCGTGGGGCCACTCGCAGTCGGCAGCTTGCGTTTCCGGCGACAAAGCTGGTGGCTACGTCCATCGACCTGGTACCGATCGCACTGTTGGGCTCGGATTCTCCCCTCCACGTCGATATATATCGACACGTCCTGCTATTGGCAACAGCTATGAGGGTCGTCCCAGAAGTGTAGTCCATATGCCACGATATGTGACGTACTGTCCCCACTGCGAGGACGAGCAGCGAGTGCTGGAGGACAAACCGTGGTTGCCCACGGTCTGTCTGCGCTGTGGCAGGTGGACGTGACTGCCGTACTGACTGACAGCCTCTCATAGTGGTCGTTGTAACTTTTTATCGGCGTTCGCCGGTACCGTCCACGTCGAACGCCGGTAAGGGCTTACAACGACCACTATCAGACCGTGTCCGCGTACTCGCAGTCGGGACACGACACCTCTATCCTGACGTCTTCACCATCCGGGTGACGGTTTCGAGTGGTCCGTCGCCGGTCGGACTCGTCGCCGGGGACGAGCGGTACTCTCAGGGGCGTCCACGAGAAGGGTAGGATATGGGGAGCGTCGACCTGTCTAACAGTCAGCTTCAAATCGTGACCGTCCTCGTCAACGAGTACCAGGCGTCCGGCGACCCCGTGAAGGGGAGCACCATCGCGGACGTGGTCGACCAGCGGGCGTCGACGGTCCGGAACACGATGCAGGGACTGAAGGCCCTCGACCTGGTCGAGGGGGTCCCTGGGCCGCACGGCGGCTATCGCCCGACCGACGCCGCTTTCGACGTCCTGCAGCGCGAGGACCTCGACGAGCGGGCCTCTGTCACGCTCGCCCAGGACTTCGAGCGCGTCGACGTGACCGTCGACCGGATCCGCTTTCCGAACGTCTTCCACCCGACCGAGTGCACCGCGCACGTCCACTTCCAGGGGTCGGTCGACCAGGTGTCGGTCGGTGACCCGATCGTCGTCGGGCCGACGCCGCGCTCGCACCTCGCCGTCGCCGGCGAAGTCGCGGCGATCAGCGACACGGCCGACGAGATCGTCCTCGACGTCGTCTCGATGGAAGCCCCGCTCACCGAGGAGTAGCACGGCCCTACAGTCAACGAAATTTGCAAAACGATCGACTATTTCGAGGAATACAGTAAAGTATCCAACTGTGAACGGGGAATACAGGAATGTCAGAGGACCCGTTCGACCACGTCGCCTTTCTCTCTCGCTCGAAGACCCGCGTCTGTCTCCTCGCGCTCCTCAGCGACCGGGGGCCCACGAGCCGGCGAACGCTCCGGGACCGCCTCGAGGCCTCCCAGTCGACGGTCGTCCGCTCGGTCCAGGCGCTGGAACGACGCGGCTGGGTCGAGCGCGACGACGGCGTGGTCCGTGCTACGGGGACCGGAACGCTGGTCGCCGACGAGTTCTGCGAACTCCTGGACGGACTGGACGAGACCACGGATCTCGGCCCGTTTCTGCAGTGGTTCCCCCCACGAGGAGTTCGACCTCGACCTGACGCACCTGTACGGCGCGACGGTGACGACGCCGAGTCCCGGCGATCCCTACGCGCCGGCGCGAGAACAGACCGAACTCCTCCGGACCGCGAGTCGCGTCCGTGCGCTCCTGCCGTCTATCGACATCGACGGCACTCGCGTGGCCCACGAGCGGATCACGACCGGGGATCTGGCGACCGAGGTGGTCGTCGGTCACGACGTCCGCGAGACCATCTGCGACGGCGAGTACGCCCGGCTCTTCGGCGAGCAGATCGACGCCGGCTCGTCCGTGTTCGGCCTCGACGAGGCGGTGCCCTTCTACCTCGGGCTCGACGGTGAGGGCGTGGTCCAGATCGGTGTCGAGGACGACGACGGCGTCCCGCAGGCCCTCCTGGAGACGGACCGCGAGCCCGTCCGAACCTGGGCCGACGACGTCTACCGGTCCTATCGCGACCGCGCGACGGAACTGGCTCCAGGGGACTTCGCGTAGTCCGCTTCTCCCGAGTGCGTCCGTCGCTGGCCACCGCCGTTGCACGGCGTGCATCGGATGCACGGGGTAACGTAATCTGGGAGACGGCCCTGTCACCGACCGATGACTGGCGACGGTAGTGGAAACGATGAAGAGTGTGACCACGACGACTGTTCGACCGGGTACGGGGTCGGCCACGTCGACCGCCCCCGACTGGACGAGATCGTCGCCGTCCTCACGCATCCGGTGCGCCGGCGGGTCCTCACCGCGCTCGACGACGTCGAGGAGGAACTGTCGGTGGCGGACCTCGCGACGGCGGTCGTCCGGTCTCACGCCGTCGGCGACGCCGTGCCGGGCCCCGTCGACCCCGACGCCCCCGTCGAACTGCGACTCTACCACGTCCACCTCCCCAAACTGGCCGCGGCGGATCTGGTCACCTTCGACCAGCGCGATATGACCGTCCGTATCACGGCGGCGGGAGAGAAAGCCATTCGGCGATACCTCTAGTCGCGTTCGTCGCGACTCCCGCCGGACACCGAACCGACTCACTAGTGACCGTCGTCGCGTCGGCAGTCTGTCCCGTGCAGACTGTCTCGTTCTGTTCCGTGCAGACTGTCTCGTTCTGTTCCGTGCAGACTGTCTCGTTCTGTTCCGTGCAGACCGTCCCGTCCTGTGCAGCGTCGTCCGAGCGTTAGCCGCTCACTCTCGCACCCCGACCAGTTCTCACCGATGATATTTTAGTCCCTGTGAGTTATCACTGCTGCCGGTGAGTGGATATCAACGATGATGCCGTGGGGCCACTTCGCCGTCGCCTTCCTCCCCTACCTCGTCTACCGGCTGGTGGGCCACCGGGACCTGCCGTCGCGGCGGGCCACCGTCTTCCTGCTCGTGGCCTCGCAGCTCCCGGACCTGATCGACAAGCCCCTTGCCTGGAGCCTCCACCTCCTGCCCAGCGGGCGTTCGCTGGCTCACTCGCTGCTGGTCGCCGTCCCGGTCGTCGTCCTCGTCAGCGTGCTCGCGGCCCGTCGCGGACGCGCCGAACTCGGTCCGCTGTTCGGCTTTGGCTACCTCACCCACGTCGTCGGTGACGTCTACCGGGCGCTCCTGTACACGTCGCCGGACCAGTGGGCGGGCACCTACGTCGCGAGTCTCGTGTGGCCCCTGGCGCCGGTCCCGGCCTCGGGGACGACGGCGTTCCTCTACTACTTTCGCCGCGTCTCCCCGGCGCGCTACGGCCAGGTCGCGGTCGGCCTCGTCCTGTTCGGCCTGCTCTTCGCCGCCCCGGAGATCCGGGCTGCACTTGAACGGCGGCGGCTCCCCGGCGACGCGGCCGACGACGACGTCGCCGTGACGACTGCCGACCGCCGATTCGACGCCGATTGACGCGGCGGTGTTCAGTGAGACCGAAACGCTCAAGCGACTGACTGACCGTTCAGTAGTATCGTGGCGGTTCTGACGCCCCGGCCGGTCGGGACGGTACGCACTCACCGCCAGCGGCAGTTACGACGGCCCAGTCGTCGACTGCCCGCGGGTGAACACGCCGGACGCGGGCCGAGCGACACGTCCCACGTTCGACTATGACTCCTGCTACAGCACCCTCGAACGTCGTTCTGGTGACGGTCGACTCGCTGCGAGCGGACGCTATCGGCGCTTACGACGACGCCCGGCACACGCCGGTGCTCGATTCGCTCGCCGAGCGCGGCACCGTCTTCGAGCGCGCGTTCGCGACGGGCAACTGGACGCCCTTCTCCTTCCCCTCGCTACTGGGGTCGCGGCCGGTGTTCGCCGATACGGGCCAGATCGGCGTCGACGGCGCGCCCACGCTCGCGCGGACGCTCTCCGAGGCCGGCCTGTCGACGGGCGGGTTCAACGCCGCCAACGGCTTTCTCACCTCTCACTGGGGGTACGACGACGGCTTCGACGCGTTCGAGCCCTTCGTCGCCAGCGTCGGCTCCAGCCTCTACAGTCGCTACCTCGCGACCCACCCGACGGTCGAGGCGTGGCTCCAGCTCGCGACCTCGCCGGTCCGGCGGCTCGGTTCCTGGCTGCGCGGCAACACCGACGACCGGCCGTTCCTGGACACCTCGCGCATGTTCGACGTCGAACACGCCGCGACCGAGTTCGTCGCGGAGACCGAGGGCCCCTTCTTCCTCTGGGTCCACTACATGGACGCACACACCCCGTACGTCCCCGCGCCTCGCTACATCCGTGAGGTGTCCTCGGACCGCCTGGGGACCCACCGGATGCTCCACGCGCACACGCGGACCGGACTTGGCTGGGACGTCGGCGAGCGGACCCTGGCGGATCTGCGAACGCTGTACCAGGCCGCGGTGCGGCAGGTCGACGCCAGTATCGGTCGCCTCCTCGAGGCGCTCTCCGCGAACGACGTCGCCGACGACACCGCCGTCGTCGTGGCGGGCGACCACGGCGAGGAGTTCCAGGAGCACGGCCACCTCGCCCACTACCCGAAGCTCTACGACGAACTAATCGGTGTCCCGCTCCTCGTCGACGTCCCCGGCGCCGAGGGCCGGCGGATCGACGGACAGGTCGGCCTCGACGACGTCCCGCCGACGGTGGTCGACCTGCTCGACGTCGACGCGCCCGAGGAGTGGGCGGGGACGAGCCTCACGTCGAGCGTCCTCGACGGCGAGTCCCCCGACGACGACCCGGTCGTCTCCGTCACGGTCCGCGGAGAGGACGTGACGTCCCAGCCCATCCCCCGCTCGCTCGACGACGGCGACCTGCTGGTCAGCGTCCGTGACCGCGAGTGGACCTACGTCGAGAACGTCGACGCGGCGACGACCGAACTGTACTACCGGCCCGACGACCCGACCCAGCAGACGGACCTGTCGACGGACCCGACCGAGGAGGCGGCGGCGGTGATAGACCGGTTCGCACCCCTCGTCGCCGCCCACGCCGCCCGCCTCCGCGACCGGACCGAGCGCTCGACGACCGACGAGGTCGGCGACGACCTCGGGGCACGACTGGAGGCGCTCGGCTATCGATAATGGTCCGGGAGCTGCTGCGCAACCTCCTGGACGGGCCCATCGCGCCGCAACTGCGCAAGTTCGTCGCCGTCGGCACCGTCGCGGCCGGGGTCCAGATGGTGTTGTTGTGGACGTTCGTCGACGCCGGGGGGCTCAACTACCTGGTCGGGGCGACCATCGCCATCGAGATCACCATCGTCCTCTCGTACGTGCTCAACAACGCCTGGACGTTTCGCGCCTCCCGGAACACGGGTCGGGTCGACTACCTGACCGGCCTGGTGAAGACGAACGTGGTGCGCGGGACGGCCATCCCCATCCAGCTCGCGGTGCTGTTCGTCCTGGTCGAGTGGCAGGCCATCTCCTACCTGTTCGCTAACGCGGTCGCCATCGGCGTCAGCGGGCTCTACCGGTACGTCCTCGACGCCCGCTGGACGTGGGGGTAAGGGACCGCAGGCCGGGAGCCCACGGCGGTCGCTTCCCGGGTCACTCCTGGTCGAAACCCCCTCGATCCCCGAGAGCGGTTCCGAGGGGGAAGAACTCGGCAGTGTCGCGAGACGTCAGACGCGCGTCGGATCGTCCCTAACTGGTTAGGCAATCGTGTTGTAAGGGAGGGCATACTCCATCAGGTAGCTATGGCGGGGTCACCAGTCACAGACGATCGACTCAGCGCAGTGCTCGGAAAGTCGCGGCGACGGCTCGCGCTGTACTATCTCCTCTCGAACGAGTACACCGATATCGACTCTCTCTCCGTGCAGCTCGCGGCCTGGGAGCGGGACGAATCCGTCACATCGGTCGACGAGGCGGCGCGGCGGCAGGTCAAGATATCGCTCCACCACAACCACCTCCCCAGACTCGAGCAACACGGCGTCCTCGAGTTCGACGTCCGGAGCGGCGACGTCGTCCGCTCTCCCGGCTTCGAGGACCTCCGGCCGGCCGTCGAACGACTGCGGGCGACCGACGAGAAACTGGATCGGCTGCGGAACGACCGTGGCGTCTCCGGCGACGTCGACGGCGAACAGTTCGCGTTCACCCGATAGACCGTCGATTTTTCGGCTGGGCTGTCTAGGACTCCCGGCGCTCGACCAGTTCTCCTGCGGCATCCAGCGCGTCACGAGCCCCGTGCTCGTCGACGCTCCCGCGCGCGAACGCCTCCCGCTCGTAGGCCCGCGTGACGCGCTCGAACGCCTGCCGTTCGTCCTCCCCGAGGGACTCGGTGGTCGCCACGAGTTCCGCGTGCGTCCGGGGCGCCTCGTCGGGGGCGTACCGCTCGCGGATGGCCGCGTATGCCGCCCGGACAGCCGCCCCCGCGGCGCCGCGTTCGAGGAACGTCTCGGCGCGCTCGATGGCGGGCGCGCGGTCGGGCGACTCGTCGGTTGGCGCCGTGGTCGACTGGCTCACCGCTGGCGCGTCGTCGCGCTCCCCGTCCGGGTTCGAACCCCGGCGCCGGACCAGCCAGACGCCCAGGAGCACCAGCCCGAGAACGGCCACGCCGACGCCCACCAGGACGGACAGGGTGCCGTCGCCCGCGCCCCACTCCTGGAGGAGCCCACTCGATCCCCCGGACCCGGCCTGGCCGACGTCGAACGTCGTGGTCGCGCGAGCGGCGTCGAGGTTCGTCCCCGCACCGTCGAAACTCGCCGCCATCTGGACCCGACCGCTCGGCGCCGCATCCTGCGGCGCCAGCGGGACCGTCGCGGCGTACCTCCCGTTCGGCCCGGTCTCGACGGTCGTGACGACGGTCCCGTTTCGTGAGAGCTGGACCTGCTGGCCCTCGACCGGCCGACCGTCGTCGGTGACAAGCCGGCCGCTGACCGTCGCCTCGCTCCCCTGGCGCTCGCCGCTGACGTTCAGGGCCGTCCCGGTTTCGTCGACCGTGGTGGTGACCTGCTCGTCGGCGGCCGCGATGGCCCGGTCCCGGAGCGGGACGGCGACGCGCAGTTCCTGGTCGCCGGCGGGCACCGCCGCGGGCAGCGGGCCGTCGACGCGGACCGCGCCCTCGTCGTTGGTGGTCGCTCGCCCGACCCGCTGGCCCGCGACGTCGGCGACGACTGGCACGCCGTCCACCGGCTGGCCGTCGACGGTGACCGCGACGATCGCGCCGGCGGGCTCTCCGAAACTCGTCTCTTCGGTGTGTTCGCGGACCGTGATCGTCGGCTCGACCTGCTGGACGTCGACGGGCCCGCTCGCGTTCGACCCGAGATACGCCGACTCGTTCCGCGGAACGTACGCCACCTCGACGCTCGTCGCGTTCGTCCGGAGCGTTCGCGGTCGGTAGCTGACGGTGAACCGCCCCTCCGCGTCGGTGGTCGTGGCGTGGGGCCGGTCGGCGACGGCGATGGTCACGTCCCGATTGGCCACCGCCGTCCCGTTCTCGGCCGTCAGGCGACCGGTCAGTGCCAGCGGGTCGGTGAAGGAGATTGTCCGCGTCGCCTCGAGGACGGTGAGTTCGGTCTCGACGAAGGTGGCCTGCCGCACCGCCTCCTGTCGCTCGCTGACGTCCGCGGTGAGATTCTGGACGACGGCCCGCTCCGGGTCCGTGTCGACGCCCGTCTGGTTCTCCAGGGTGACGTAGCCCCGCGTCGTGTTCGCCCCGCTTCGACCGATCCGGTCGCCCAGCCGGTTCATCTCGCGGGCCGCCTGCCGCGCGGCGGTCTCGTTGCCGTTCTCGCGCGCTCGCTCGTAGCGCTCGCTGGCGCTCTCGAAGCGCTCGGCCTGCGTCGCCAGGTCGCGCTGTGACTCCCGCACGTCACGGTACGTCTCGCCCGTGTCCTCACCTTCGCCAGTCTCCCCCGCGACGTCGACGTACTGTTCGAGGCGCTCGTCGTAGTCGTCGCCGAGCATCGCCCTGGCCCGCTCGTACTCGCCCTCGCTCAGGGCCACCGTACTCGACCCCAGCTGCCCGCTCAACCGCCCGTCGAGCCACCGCTGGAGCTCCTGGAGGTCCCCCGACTCCCCCGCTTCTTCCGGCCGCTCGTGCTGGACCGTCTCGTTCGCCGCTGGGGTGTCGGTCGCCTGCGCCACAGCGCCGCCGCTCACGCCGCCGAGCACGGCGAGCAGGGCTAGCGCGCAGACGACCGCCCGACGGTCCAGCGCTTGCACGTTCTCCCCGTCGCGTCGCGCGCGTAATAATCGTGTGGGATTTCTAATGATTCGGCTCGGGATGGATTGGATCTGTCTGGGTGTGAGGTGGCTGCTGGACTCGCGAGAAACGCACCGCAAGAAACGGAGACAGCAAGACGAAGAAAGCCCTCGGCGCGCTCTCTGAAGTGGACAACGGATTCAGCAATGTCTCGAAAGCCCTCGGGCCGGTCCGGTCCCGCGGACCCGCTGCGCGCCGTCGGTGCTTACGGGTCCGGGGTTCCCGGACCGTCCCTCGCCCTTTCATTCCTCCAGGGCTAGCACAGCACCGCAGCCCTGCCCTCCCCCTGGTCGGCCGACGAGACGGCCTCCCGGCCAGGCGGTTGTGGAGCGGTCAGGATGCGTGATTCGGCGCGGACGCGCCGAATCCGGGGAGGCTTGGTGGTTCTAATCGTGAGCGCGTTTTATCGCGCGAGCGATGCGGAACCTGGAGGACTGAAAGGGCGAGGTGCGGTGAACGAAGCACGGACCCATAAGCACCGCAGCGGAGCGAGGAGCGCAGTGCGGTCCGCGCGAGTTCAGCGGGCCGAGGGCTTTCCTTTGTCGTCGGTCCCGACTCCGACTCCAGAGAGCGCGCCGAGGGCTTTCAAAGTCTTGCCGTCCCCGACCGTGTCGAAAATTCGAACACACCAGATTGCGAAGTCCGTTACTGATACTCGCCCTACAGAACAAACGCCAGCGACACAGACACCACGGGAAGAGGAATGCAGGGGGGAGGAGTCGAACCTCCAGCTCGGTCGTGGACCGACCGCATGTTGCCATTACACCACCCGTGCGCGGACGAAAGGGGGTGGATTCGAACCACCGAGACCGTTGCCGGCCACCCACGACCGCCGTGGATGCTCTACCAGGCTGAGCGACCCTTTCACCGGGCTGGCCGCACGTCGCGACCACAGTAACACGCAGGAGGGACAGGTCCCTTGTTATACGCCAGATAGCGGCTCGGTCACCGCGAAAAGGGATCGCCTGCGAGTACCGGACCATTCGGCTGCCACTCCCGGGTCACCTGCCGTCACGGTCGGCGCTCCAGATCCATTTTGCGAGGCCCCGGAACGGGTCGCCTTCGCCGTGGTGGGGCGCGCCGCACCGTCTCGCGCCCGTCGACGATAGCTTACATCCCGTCGCCGGCCGGCGGTATACGGACACTACGGCGGAGAAATCAGCGTGTACGGGGCGGCCACGCGGCCATCGCTCGCCCAACTGGCTCGCCGGCCCGAGCCGTCGGACTGAAACGACCGGAGCCGGTAGCATCGGTATGAGCGACGCCGACGACTGGGCCGACCGCCTCGAAGCTAACCGGGCGGAGAAGGACCAGTTCCTGGCCGAGCATCGCCAGTCACCGATCCCGCCGGGGGAGCGCGAGGACTTCGACGGCCTCGACTACTTCCCGCCGGATCCGGACTACCGCGTCGCGGCGACGGCCACGGTCCACGACGACCCCGACGCCGTCGACCTGGAGACGACGGACGACCGGACCGTCCGGTACCTCCGCGTCGTCACGTTCTCGTTCGACGTCGACGGCGACTCCGTCGAACTCGACGGCTATCGGCGCGAGGGCGAGGAGTCGGCGGCTCTGTTCGTCCCCTTCCGCGACAAGACGACGGGCCAGCAGAGCTACCACGCCGGTCGGTACATGGAACTCGAGACCGAGGGCGCGCTCACCGACGGCGACGAGGTGACGCTGGATTTCAACCTCGCCTACACGCCGTTCTGTGCGTTCAGCGAGAGCTTCTCCTGTCCGCTGCCGCCCGAGGAGAACTGGCTGGAGACGACGATTCCCGCCGGCGAGCGGACGCCGTAGGGTCGTTCCGACCACGCGAAGGCCGGCGCGGCGCTCCCGGAGTTCGCCGCGGACCGTCTCGGTGGCCTTCTGGACGGCGACCGCCGACGACCTTATTTCGCTCACTCCCCTCGATCGTTCTATGATGCTGCCGACGCACGCGCTGACCGGCCTGGCGATCGCGGCGCCGCTGGTCGCGCTGGCCCCGGAGTTCGCGCCCGTCGCGCTCGCTGGTGCGCTGGTCGGGGCCGTCCTCCCCGACCTCGACCTGTACGCCGGCCACCGGCGGACGCTGCACTACCCGGTCGGCTACGGCATCGCTGCGGTCGCAGTCGGCTCTCTCGCGCTCGTCCTGGCGACGCCGCCGCTGGTCGCCGCGGCGTTCCTCTTCGCCGGCGCCGCGCTCCACTGCCAGATGGACCGCTACGGCGGCGGCCTGGAACTGCGCCCCTGGGAGAACGGGTCGGACCGCGCCGTCTACGACCACGCCAGGGGCCGGTGGCGACGGCCCAAGCGGTGGGTCCGCTACGACGGCGCCCCCGAGGACGTCCTGCTCGCCGTGGGCCTCGGGGCGCCACTGCTCGTCGCCCTCGACGGCCCGTTCCGGTGGGCGGCGGCAGCGGCCCTGGCCATCGGCGTCACCTACGGGCTCCTGCGGCGCCGACTCGCCGCCCTCGCCCCGGTCGTCGCCGGCCACGTCCCCGCGTCCGTCGACCACCACGTCCCCGACCGGTATCGGGAGTAGCTTCCTGGCGACTCCCGGCGCGGGTCCGTTCACCCATCCGTCCGGACCGGAACGCCGAACATGGGGGAGACCTTTGTTCCACGTGGAATGAAACTGTACGAAGCACAGGAGGCTACCAGCGACTACGACGGCGTCGTGCGGACCGAACGCGACCGACCAGCGCCGGCCGCCGACGAGGCGCTCGTCCGGATCCGCGCCTGTTCGCTCAACTACCGCGACCTGGCCATCGCCAGTTCAGAGCTGTTCTACCCACAGACTGACCTCCCGGTGGTCCCCCTATCCGACGGCGCCGGCGAAGTCGTCGCGGTCGGGGACGAGGTTCACCGGCTCTCGGCCGGTGACCGGGTCGCGACCCCGTTCGCCCCCGACTGGATCGAGGGTGAGGCCACCCCGGCGAAGGTCGGCCGCTCGACGGGCGGCAACGTCGACGGCGCGCTCGCGGAGTACGCCACCTTCCCCGCCGAGAGCCTCGCCGTCCTCCCCGACTATCTCTCCTACGAGCAGGGGGCGACGCTGTCGTGTGCCGGTCTCACGGCGTGGCGCGCCCTCATAGAGGACGGTGACCTGGGTGCCGGCGAGTCCCTCCTCGCGCTGGGGACCGGCGGCGTCTCGACGTTCGCGCTCCAGTTCGCCGAGTTACACGGCGCCAGCACGGTCGTCACCTCCTCCAGCGACGCGAAACTGGAGCGGGCCCGCGACCTGGGCGCCGACGAGACGGTCAACTACGAGGCGACCCCGGAGTGGGGCCAGGCCGTCCAGGAGCGCGTCGGCGGCGTCGACCACGTCGTCGAGGTCGGTGGCGTGGGAACGCTCGACCAGTCGCTCGACGCCGCAGCGTTCGGCGGCCACGTCCACCTCATCGGCGTCCTCGCCGGCCCGGGCGGTCAGGTCGACCCCTCTCCGGCGCTCGGCAAAGCACTCACCATCGAGGGCGTGATGGGCGTCGGCAGCCGCGCCATGTTCGACCGGATGCTCCGGGCCATGGCCGCCAGCGAGATGGAGCCCGTGGTCGACCGCACCTTCGGCTTCGACGAGGTGCAGGATGCCTACCGGTACGTCGAGGCCGGCGAACACCAGGGGAAGGTCGTCGTCACGGTGGACCCCTGACGGCGCTCGCCACACCGCGTTCATCCACCGGCGTCGACAGCCGACCGGCTCCTGGCCGGTAGAATACCGGACTGCTGCCACTTCCTAACAGTATAGGCTCAACCGTTAACCGGATACGTGGCGATCGATCGTGAACGATGCCCTTCAAGCGAGCGTCGACCATCGTCGGCCCACCGGCGGACGCGCTGGCGGAGGCGCTGGAGTCGGTCGCGGCCGACGACCTGCAGGTGATCGCGGAGTTCGACGCCCAGTCCTACCAGCTCCTGCACGTCGCCGACGACGTGGCCGAGCAACACGGCGGCCTCGACGGCGTCGAGGACGAGGCCGACTCCCTGTTCGACTACTACCACATCGACTTCCTCGAACGCGACCTGCTGGCGGACATGCTCTGGCTCGGCGAGGTCGGCACGTTCGTCACGTTCCTCGACCACGGCATCGTCGTCCGGGCCCACGCGGACTCGGCTGCCGTCTTCGTCGCCCTCGACGTCACCGCCTCCGTCGACGACGTCCAGATCACCATCGAGAACACGTTGCACGAGGCCCACGGCTGACCGCTGGGTCGGATTCGATCGTCCTTACGCCTCGCCGTTGTCGTCGGCCGATTCCACGGCGGCCTCCAGCACGGTCTGCTCCTCGAAGTACGCCGGCGCGTCCTCCTCGGCCTCGAACTCCACCACCCGCGTCATCGCCGCCTGGCCATCTCCCGCCTCGGACTCTAGTTCCCCGGCCAGCGCGGTGTAGCCGGCGGCCAGATCCTGATAGGCCCGCATCCGCGCCTGCTTGGCCTCGACCAACTTCTGTTTCGACGCCAGGTCTGCCTCGCGCTCCTCCAGGGCCGCGACGTCGACGCCAGTCTCCTCCGGTTCGTCCGGCCCGGCCGTCGATTCGGGCGCGCTCGTGCGCTGGACCGACCCGTCCCCGTCGTCGAGTTGCTCGCGGATCTCGACCATCTCCGCGTCGATCTCGTCCAGCAACTCGTCGGCTTCGGTCCCGATGGTCTCGATGTGCCCCGAGAGCAGGCCCGCCTGCGTCCGGCAGTAGTCGACGAACTCGTCGACCGTGAGGTCCGGGTCGTCCGGTTCGGTCATTGGTCGGTGTTTGGGACGGGTAGAGAAGTGGGTTGGGGGTCGAGCGGTGGACAGGCGTACGGGTCACGTCAATTCGATGTGCCTGGAGCCGCTCCAACACGCGGGAGAGCGAACCAGCTCGTTGCCGGTTCCATCGCTACCCGGCCAGTTCAGTCTCTTCTACCGCTCGTGCGTCTCGTATCGGGATCAGCGGTCCGGGAATGACAGGCTCTCCTTGCGGACGTCGACACGGGAGAGACGGAAACAGGGGGGCCGTGTAATCGACGCCGTCTCCCACCGGCTGAATCAGAGCTCGTCACCGAATAAACGTCGGTCTCTCCACAAAACTTTTGGCCACCTCCTATCGCAATGATCCATGGACCGACACGCGCTCGCCGCCGCTCTCCTCGCGTACACCGTTGTTGCAGCGGGCGTAACGGTCGTTCCACTCGCGTATCTCTCCGGGCGAGCCATCGTCCTGCTGCTCGTTGCGTCTCTGTTCGTGTTCTCCGTTCTCCACGCACGGACTGGGACCGGCCCGGCCATGACGATGGATGGCGGTGGAGACGGTGGACAAAGCAACTATACGGAGGTGGATTCCTCCACATCACCGCTGTACGTCGGATCCTCACTCCCAACGAACAATCGAGTGATCCTCACGTTCTACCTCCTCGGAATTGTCCTCTGGTGCTTCGCTGCGACCATCGTCGTCGTCTGAGACGCCGCCTGGTTTCCCAGACGCCCGTAGCAACTCGCGCCGTCGCCCCATCGTTTCGTGTCCAGATCGATTCCACCACCGCATTCCTGAACGATCGCATTGACCGTCGAGGGCTTCTTGCGCTGAATCCGGATCTGTGCGTTCTCCTCGTCCAGCAGTACGAACGCGTACCACGCGACGGCATTCGCATCTGAGGCGATGAGCGACCGTGTCTGACCCTTCCAGACTCGGAAGCGCCCGTCACTGTTATACTTCTGTCCGATAGACGTCGCCGTCGATTTCACCTCATACTTGGTGGGCCGGTCAGGGTGCCGGAGGTCCCACCAGAAAACTCTTTGACCAATATCACTGAATAGATCGCATGGGTGAGGACATCCACATCTCTGAGGAGTACTACGAGTGGCTTCGAGCCCACAGGGAGGACGACGAGACGATGGAAGAGATGCTCCGACGGATAACGCGCTGCCCCGATCCAGACGACGTCGCCGGCCTTCTGTCGGAAGCGGAAGCCGAAACGGCCAAGGACGCTGTCGAACGACTCCGCGGGCGTGACCGCGACCGCCTCGACGCCGCTATCGACTCTTCGTGACTTCTCGGTCCATGTTGCTCTGAAAAGCGGATGGGACCACCCGGATCCTCACCGGAGGAAGACGGTCGGCCTCACTCCGTTCGGCCGCTGCGACTTCCAGGGTTCGAATCCGGGGCTCGCTTCACCTACGCGCCGCTCGCAAGTGAGCGGCGCGAAAAGTTCAGTGGGACCACCCGGATTCGAACCGGGGTCACGAGCACCCAAGGCTCGAAGTATACCACTAACCCATGGTCCCGCACTAACACATGCATCCCTCGCAAGGTAAAGCGTTTCGTTGCGGGTCAGTCCACGACACCGACCGACACGATCAACGCCGGGTAGGAATGAAAGGGGCCGGGCGGTCGCTGAGCGAGAACCCGCAAGCACGGCCGAAGGCCGCGCGCAGCGGCGTTCGCAGCCAGCGACCGCCGGGAGAGCAAGCTCTCCCGAGGAAACGGCGCGAAGCGCCGTGACCGCCCGGGGGCTTTCTTTTGTTTGTGGTGATTTCGTCAGTTGTAGTCTCGATTCACCGTTCTCCTAGGGCGTCAGGCCCCAGAAGTAGGCGATTCCCACAGTCGTCACCACCGCGAAGATCGCCTGCAGCGGCGCCCCGACTTTGACGTAGTCCATGAATCGGTAGCCACCGGGACCGTAGACGAAGAGGTTGGTCTGGTAGCCCACGGGCGTCATGAACGCCGTCGACGCGGCGAAGGTCACCGCCAGGATGAACGCGAAGGCGTTGGCGCCGAGCTGGACGGCGGCCTCCGCGGCGACGGGGATCATCAGGACGACGCTGGCGTTGTTGGAGATGACGTTGGTCAACAGCGCGGTGACGACGTACACCAGGCCGAGGACGACCATCGCCGGCAGGGCGGGCGCGGCCAGCACCAGCAGGTCGGCGATCAGGCCTGCGCCGCCGGTCTCCCGGAGCGCCAGCCCGAGCGGGATGACACCGGCGAGCAAGAAGATGACGTCCCACTGGATGGAGTCGTACAGCTCGGTCGCCCGGAGCGTGCCGGTCAGCACCATCGCGAGCGCGCCGGCGAGCGCGGAGACGACGATGGGGATGGGCGTCACCGCGGCGAGGCCGACGACCAGCGCCACGATGCCGACGGCGACGGGAATCTTCGACTGCCGGAAGTCCGGTCGCTCGACTTCCTGGGCGACGATGAAGTTGGGGTTGTTGTTCAGCCGGTCGATGCTGTCGGCGGTCCCCTGGACCAGCAGCGTGTCGCCGACGCGGAGGGCGGCCTCGTCCATCCGGCGGCGGATGAGTTCGCCGCCGCGGCGGATTGCGAGGACGGAAGCGTCGTAGCGCTGGCGGAAGCTGGCGGAGACCAGCGAGTTACCGACGAGCGAGGAGCCGGGGGAGACGACCACCTCGACGAGGTTCTGGCGCTCCTCGGCGGCCTCGAGGTCGTCCTCGTCGAGGATGGCGTCGGGGACGATGTCGAGCCCCTCGGTGTCGAGCAACTCGACGAGGGTGTCGCGGTCGGTCCGGAGCGCGAACACGTCGCCGGCCCGGATGACCCTCGGACCGAGCGGTTCGAGGAACACCTCCTCGTCGCGGATCAGCTGGACGAGGTCGATGTCGAGGTCGGTCGCCATGAGCGCGTCGCGGACGGTGTCGCCGACCAGCGGTGAGTCCGCGCGGACGACCACCTCGGTGAGGTAGTCGGCCATCTCGAACTCCTCGGTGAGGTCGGAATCGGGCTTGATGCGAGCGGGCGTCAGCCACCGGCCGACGGTCATGAGGTACACCGAGCCCACGACGAGCACGATGACGCCGAGCTGGGTGAACTCGAACATGGTGAACTCGCGGAGCGCGCCGTAACGGGCCGGGTTCTGCCGTGCCAGGTTGCCGGCGAGTTCGCTCGCGAGGATGTTCGTCGACGTCCCGATGAGGGTGAGCGTCCCGCCGAACATCGAGGCGTACGAGAGGGGCAGGAGGAGCTTCGACGGCGAGGTGCGCCCCTCGTGGGCGAGGTCGGTGACCATCGGCAGCAGGATGGCGACGGCGGCGGTGTTGTTGATGAACCCGGAGATGGGGCCCACGAGGCCGATGGTCGCCCCGAGTTGGCGCCCTTCGTCGTCACCGGTGAAACTCGCCACCTTCGAACCGAGCACCTGGATGACGCCAGTGCGCTGGACGCCGGCCGAGAGGATGAACATCGCCAGCACGGTGATGGTCGCTGTGGAGGCGAAGCCCGAGAGGCCCTGACTGACGGGCGAGATGTCGTCGCCGGGCTGGTGGAGGACGTACAGCGGCCCAGCGATCAGGCCAGCGTCGGCCAGCATGACGGTGACCGGCTCGGCGAGTAACAGCGCGACCATCACGCCGATGGCGGTGACGTCGACGGGGACGACTTCCGTGGCGAAGAGGACGAGCGAGGCCACCACGAGCGCGAAGACGAAGGCCATCTCCGGCGTGACGGCTGCGAGTGGCACGTCAGATGAGGCGCCCGCAGCGACGAAAAAGGTGGGGATTCGGGCTATCGACGGGACTGCGTGCGCCAGTCAGTCGTCGAGGCGCCCGTACGTATCGAGGAAGCTCCCCCGGCCGCGAAGCGCGTCGGCGGCGGTGGCGACGGGGTCGACCGTTCGCTCGCCGGCGGGCCGGGCGACGACCAGTTCGACGTCGTCGCCGTCGATCCGCCACTGGGCGTCCCGGTGTCTGACCAGGACGGCTGCGAAGTAGGCGCCGGCGGCCGTCGCCCGCGCGGTCAGGCGCAGCGACTCGGGGTCGGTGCCCTCGGCCAGGGGGACGCCGCTCGGGTCCCAGTCCCTGGTCTGGCGCTGGGCGATCTCGTCGAGCGCCCGGACCGACCGCGGCGAGTAGTCGAGCGGGTACTTCGGCCAGGACTCGACGAACTCGTCGGCCGTGTCGGCGAACTGGGTGATAACGTCCGAGGAGGTGAGCGAGGCGCGGTCGTCGTCGAACACGTCGGCGCGGCCGTCGCTGACGGCTTCCTCGTCGGCGTACAGTCGGTTGACTAGCGCGTCGTAGCGGTAGGCGAACGTCGACGGCGGGATCAGACACTCCCGGGCGACGTCGAAGACGGCGACCCGCTGGACCTTCTCGCCGACGTCCGGCACCTCGATGGCGCCCTCGCCGTCGTCGGTGGCGATCCACTCGCCGTCGAGCCATCGGACGAGCACCTCGGCGTAGTAGGTGCCGAGCTGGGCGAGCGGGTCGCCGGTGTCCTCGTGGTCGACAGTCCGGTCGGCCAGGCTACTCGCGCGGAACCGACCGTCCCACTGCTCCTCGACGAAGGTATCCAGCCTGGGCAGCGACGCGGGCGTGAAGTCGAGGTCCCGCGACGGCCAGCCGTCCGCGAGTTCCTCCGCGGTCTCCCGGAGGACGTACCGTTTCGGCGCCGTCGGCTCGTCCTCCCCGTCGGTGTCGCCACGGGGCGCGGCGGCGTTCGCGGAGGCGGCGCCATCCAGATCGCTCCCGGCTGAACTGTTCCCGGCTGGACTGTTCCCGACTGGACTGTTGCCGACTGAACTATTCCCGGCTGAACTGTTCCCGACTGAACTATTCCCGGCTGGTCCGCTCTCGTCGGTCGCGTCGTCCGTGGTGGTGCTCGAAGCGCCCACGTCGATGCCCGGCGCGTCGTCGTCTCCCGACGACTCTTCGTCGTCCTCCGGCGCCACGCCGCCGACGGCCGAGTCGCTGGCTACCTGGCTGGCAACCTCCTCCGCGAGCCCCGCGGAGGCACCGGTCTCGTCGTCGGTCGCCAGTTCCGACGGGCCGTCGTCGGTCGTCACCGACGCTTCGGAGTCGTCCTCGGTGTCGGATCCCGTCGCGTCGCTCGACCCGCCGAAGGGCAGGACGCTGGTTCGGTCGTCGGTGTCGTCATCGTCGTCGCCGGCCGTGCCGTCGTCGATGCCGAACGCCACGTCGTCCGAACCGACGCCGTCGATTCCCGTCGGGTCCGCGTCGTCCTCGATGTCGGCCCCGACGTCCGTCTCGGGCCCCCCGACGTCGCCAGATCCGGCGTCGGCCTCGACAGCGGCGCTGTCCTCAACTGTGACGTCGGCCTCGATCGTGGCGTCGTCGGCCGTACCGCCGTCCTCGTCCCTGGCCGGACTGTCGTCCGCTTCGTCGCCCGCCGGATCGTCGGTGACCACGCTGTCGGTCGCGGGTTCGCTGCCCGCATCGCTCGCCGTCGAGTCGGTCCTCACGTCTCGTTTCGGGGCTGCCTCCTCGGGGTCCGGCGGGCTTCCGGGGACGTCGGGCATCCGCACCGCGCCCTCGGCCTCCAGTCGGGCCGCGACCTTGCTGAAGACGGGGTCGCCTTCGATGGACATCCCTGCGGCGTCGAAGACGGCGACGGTCGTCCGGTCGTCGGCCAGCGCGACGGCCACCTGCCAGCCGTCCTCGTCGGTCCACTCGCCGCCGTACTCGCGGACGATGGTCTCGCCGAGGTAGCTGCCGTAGGCGACCTCGCCGATGCCGCCCGCCGACCCGGTCGCCAGGTCGTCGAGCGCCGCCAGCGAGTCGACGGTGAAATCCAGCGTCGGCACGTCCGAACGCTTCGCCAGCGTCTCGGCGCGCTCGCGAAAGTCCGCCGCTGTCAGGTCTTCGATTCGGTCGGTTCCCCCTGCCCCCTCCCCGTCGGTCGAGCCGTCTTCGGACGACGATGCCCCCTCGCCGTCCCCACCCCGACCGGGGAGAAAGTCGAACACGCCCATATCTCCCCCATTTCATCGGCACACAAGAAACTATCTCCCGATTTCTCGGATATGAAAGCTAGACTATTGGTATGTGGGTGGCATCTCTTCTGTGAGTAGTGGTGTTGAATCAATTTGCTCGCTAGCAGTCGAAGTCAAACCCAATAACATTCAGAAAGCCCTCGGTGCGCTCTCGACAGTCTGAATAGTAACCGCCAACACCTCGAAAGCCCTCGGCGTGCTCGGGTCGCGGGGACCACCCTGCGCTCCTCGCTCCGCTCCGGTGCTTGGGGGTCCCGGCTTCCCCGAGCCCACCTCGCCCTTTCGGTCCTCCAGGCACCGCAGCCCTGCCCTCCCCCTGGTCGCACGGCCCTCACGTTCGTTCGGGCACGTGCTCCCGGCCGGGCGGTTGCGGAGCGGTCAGGAAGCGTGTCGCGCCGCCAGGCGCGACCGGGGAGGTCTGGTGGTTCTAATCGCGAGCGCGTTTTATCGCGCGGGCGAGGCTGTCCCTGGAGGACTGAAAGGGCGAGGCGTGGTCGACGAAGCACGACACGTCAAGCGACCGCGAGAGCGAAGCTCTCGCGTAGTCCTCAGCTTCGCTGAGGGCACCGCAGCAGAGCGAGGAGCGCAGACTGTGGTGCGCGAGTCGAGCGAGCCGAGGGCTTTCTTCGTGTTTGCGGTAGTAGCATCGCTCACGAGAGAGCGGGCAGAGAACGTTCCAGTGGGTCCAGCCACGCCGTCACGGTCTAGCAGTTACCCGAAAATCCGACACAAATCTGCTAGTCACTCGTACTCGTCACGGAGTTCCATGTCGGCGACGACGTCGTAGGGGTGGTCACCCTTCCGAACCCCGTCGAGAATCGCGAACGCCTCGTCCGGGGCGAGGAAGAACCGCGTCACGGCGCGGCCCAGCGGCGTCGGCCGCAGTCCGTCGATGAAGTCGTACTCCAGCAGCTTGCCCAGCGCGTGCTTGGTCGGGACTTCGCCGACCATGCGGTCGTTGAGGCGCTTGGCGGCCTTGCCACCGACGGTCACGTTGGCCAGGGTCTCCTCGACGGCGGCCGATTCGTCGTAGGTGGTGATGACGGGCTCCATCTCGCCCTTGAGAAGCTTGAACGCCACCTCGTCCTCGGTCATCTCCATGCTGTTGTGGTACGAGCAGTCCGGCTCGACGAGGAGGTACACCGTCCCCTTGTCGTGGTAGTCCGGGCGGCCAGCCCGACCCAGCATCTGGGAGAAGTCCTGGACGGTGAGCCACTCGATGCCCATCGCCAGCGAGTCGAAGACGACCTGGGAGGCGGGGAAGTCGACCCCGGCCGCGAGCGCCGCAGTGGTCACGACGGCGGCGATCTCCTGGTCGGCGAACTGCCGCTCGACCCGGTTGCGCTTGCGGTTGTCCAGGCCGGCGTGGTAGGGGGCCGAATCGTACTCCAGCTTCCGAGAGATCTGGTGACAGCGCCGCCGGGAGTTGGTGAAGATGATCGTCTGGCCTCGGTACCCTTTGCTCGACTTGCTGTCGAACGCGCGCCGAACGAGCTTGTTCTCGATGTCGGTCTTCTCCTGGCCGTCGGCGAAGGTGACGTGGCGTTCGATGGGCACCGGACGCTCCTCGAACTCGATGAGTTTGGCGCCGAGCTGGTCGCCCAGCTGGCCCGGATTCCCCACCGTCGCCGAGAGGTAGATCCACTGGGTGCCGTCCGCGCCGGGGTTCTCTTCGCAGTAGTACTTCAATCTGGAAATCAGCCCATCCAGCCGATGCCCCCGCTCCTCCTCGCCGAGGGTGTGGACCTCGTCGATGACGACCGTCCCGATATCGCCCAGGTTCTTCCCCGTCCGCAGCGCGTGGTCGATGCCCTCGTAGGTGCCGACGATGACGTCCGCGGAAGGGTCGAAGCGGTTGCCGTCGCCGCCGACGCGGGACGAGCCCACGCGCAACGTCACGTCGACCATGTCGCCGTAGCGCTCCTGGAATTTCTCGTACTTCTGGTTCGCCAGGGCGACCAGCGGCACGAGGAAGAGCATCTTCCCCTTGCCGTTGAGCACCCTGTCCAGTCCGGCCATCTCGCCGATGAGGGTCTTCCCCGTCGCCGTCGCCGACACGACGAGCTGGTCATCGCCGTCGGTGGCGCCGTGCTCGACGGCGAGGCTCTGGACGGGCAGGAGGTGCTCGAAGCGTCCCTCCAGGTGCTGCTGGATGCCCGGGTGGAGGCCGAGCGAGTCGACGCGGACCGGGTCGACGTCGTCCGTCGTCGCCGAAATCTCGTCGAACTTCGTGAGATCGGGGTCAAGGTTCCCCTTCAGGAGGTTCGAAATCCGCTCCAGATCCTGCACCTCCAGCAGCAGATCCTCCAGGCGGTCCCTGGCGTCGCTGGTGATCCCGCCGCTGAAGGCCAGTTCCCGGTCGAGTTCGGCCTTCGCACAGTCCGGACAGATGGACTCGCCGTCGGCGTCGATCGCAGTATTAGAAGTTATCGGCGAGTACTCGCCGCTGCTGGCACAGAACCGGCAGGTCCGGACGACGGTGCACTCCAGCTGGTACCCCGCCAGCATCTCGCGAATCTCCTCGCGACCCGCAGGTGAGGTCTGCTGGGAGACGTGGATACGCTCCGCTCGGCGGGCCAGTTCGACGAACTGGTCCGGGCTGCGCAGCTCCTCGCTGGACCCGTCCTTGATCCGCAACCGCCGGGGACGGGGCCCGGCGTCGGTTTCCTTGCATTCGAGCACGCCGTGGAACACGCGGTCGCCGTCCCGCTGGACGGCCACCCGGTAGTCGTCCCCTCGCTCGTGGAGGAACAGCGTGTCCACCTGCGCGACCTGCTGAGACACAGCCGTGTAGAGGAGGCTGCGCTACTTGAGATGTTCGGACTACCTACGTGGTACGATCACGGGGAACACACCACCGTTCCGTCTCGGGGCCCGCGGACTACACCCGAACGGTGAAACGCCGCTGTGAACGCACGGAAAGCACTTACCTCCCGACAGGAGACCTCTGCGTCGAGACACATGCCCGACTCCTGGTCCCGACGGCGTGCCCTCCGCGCCGTCGCGACGGCGGCCCCGCTCGCCCTCGCCGGCTGTAGCGACCGCGACGCGCCCGGTACGTCCACCGACGGCACCGTCGCCGACGATACCGACACCGACCGCACTGACACCGACGAAACCACGACGGCGCCCACGGGCGACGAGGACAGACCGACGGCGACCGAACGCTCCCCGAAGTCCCTCGACGTCGCCGGCGCCTGGTCGCAGTTCGGCGACGACGCGGGCCACACCGGCCTCACGGACGCGTCCGGCCTCCCCGAGGACGGCGAACCGTACTGGCACCTCCGGCGGATCCGCAGCGGCCCGCCCGTACTGGCCGACGGTCGGCTGTTCCACTACGCGGAACTCGGCGAGGACACCAGCGGCCGGCCCACTTTGACGCCGACCCCCGAGGAGGACACGCTCGTCCACACCGTCGACGGCGCGCCCGCACTCGTGGCTCGCGACGCGAGCGACGGCCGGATAGAGTGGACGCAGTCGCTCCCCGACGCGAGCCGTGGCTGGCCGGCCCTCACCGACGGATGGGCGATAACCTGCGTGAAAGGAGAGGTCGCTGCGTTCGACGTCGCGGACGGCAGCCCGGCCTGGCGAGTCGACGTCGGCGACGACAGCCCGACCGATCCGACCGTCGTCGACGACTGCGTCGTCGTTCCGTTCTCCGGCGCCGTCGACGGACAGTCCGGCGAGTACGTCCGTCGCCCCGCGGTTCGCGCCTACGCGCTCGCCGACGGCGAGGAGCGCTGGTCGGTCGAGCCGCCGAAGCGCCAGAACGGCGTCGCGGTCGCCGACGACACCGTCGCCGTCGTCTCCGGCGGCTGGGACGGCACCGGCGTCGTTCTCGGTCTGTCGCTTGCGGACGGGAGCGAACGGTGGCGGACCGAGGTAGCGGGGGACGCCTTCACGACGCCCGTTGTCGCCGACGGAACCGTGTACGTCGGGAGTTACGACGACTCCGTGCGCGCAGTGGCTCTCGACGACGGGAGCGAACGCTGGCGACGCGAGTTCGACGACCGGCCCCGGGGCATCACCGTCGACGGCGGGACCGTCTACGTCGCCAGGGGGTCGACCCTGTCCGCGCTCGCCGCGAGCGATGGGAGTACCGACTGGCAGGTCGTCCCCGATTCGGAGAGCGGGTCCGTCCAGTCGGTGGCGGTCGGTACCGACGCCGTCTACGTCGGGACCATCGGCCTCGATGCGCCCCTGGTCGTCCTCGACCCGACCGACGGCAGCGAGCACTGGCGTCACGACTTCCCGGACAAAGTCGTCGGCGGCGACCAGGTGATGGGCGGCGTCGAGTCCCAGCCGGTGGTCGCCGACGGCGGGCTCTACGTCAACGCCGTCGACGGCCTCTACGCGTTCGGACCGGCGGTGTGAGGGGATACTGTGCCGCTCACGAGCGCATTCGCAGCCACGCCCAGAGCATCACCAGCAGGCCGCCGACCCCCATGACCACGTGCCCCCAGCTCAGGATAGCCGTGAAATTCGACGTCACGTAGACTATCCCGGCCGCGACCGTGAGAACGAAGCCTCCCGTCGCGGCCCGGAGAGCGAGTGGGAAGCCCTCCGTGGTCTTCGGGTCGTCGTCGAATCGCGCCGCGACTCTCGTCACGACCAGAAAGGATCCGACGACCAGGCCCAGCGACAGCAGCGGGACCCACTCGGCCATCGGGGCGCCCCGTTCGAACTCCTGGTAGCCGTCGGTCACGAGCCCGAGACTGACCAGGAGTCCGCACACCACCGTTACGATATCTATCGCGCGGTCTTTCGATGTCATTGCAGGTCGACCCGGGCGAGCCGTCGCCCCGGGTTGATTCCACCACAATGAAGCTATATTATAACGCCGTTGCCGCGCGACCATCCACGTGCGCCCCCTTTCGGTCTGTTGCCTACTCTTCGACCAGTTCGATGGCGTCGTCGCCGGCCGGGACTGCACAGAGGAAGGCACCTTCCTCGTCGCCGTCGTTGCGATACCAGTGGACTGCGCCGGCGGGGATGTGGAGGCTGTCGCCCGCCTCGACCTCGTACTCCTCTCCTTCGATTCCGACGGTGTAGGCCCCCGAGAGGACGTGCTGTTCGTGTTCTATCTCGTTGGTGTGTTTCGGGACGGATCCACCGGGTTCGAGCGTAAACCGGCGGATGGCCAGGTTCGGCGCGCCATGATTCTCCCCCACCAGTACGCCCTTCGCCATCCCGTCGGCTGCGCCGACGTCCTCGTACTCGATGTCCGCCGCACGGCGAACGAGTGGGTCGCTCATGTGCGAGCGTTCGCCCGCCCGGCCAAAAGGCGTATCGACCAGCGTCCTCGACCGGCCGGAATCTGTCCTCCACAGGGGGGCTTAAGACCGTCCCCACTCTAGCTCCGCGCATGCGACGGTTCCGAATCGGGAGTGCGTTCGGGATCCCCATCCAGCTCGATCTCACCTTCCTGCTCATCCTGCCCATCTTCGCCTGGATCATCGGCTCGCAGGTCACCCAGACCGTCGACCTGCTCAACCGGACCGGCGCCGGTCTCGACGCGGCGGTCCTCACCACCGGCTCGCTCCCGTGGGTCCTGGGCGTCGCCGCCGCCGTCGGGCTGTTCACCGGCGTCGTCCTCCACGAACTGGGCCACTCGCTGGTGGCCAGACGCTACGGCTACCCCATCGACTCCATCACGCTGTGGCTGTTCGGCGGCATCGCCCAGCTGACCGAGATGCCCGAGGACTGGCGCCAGGAACTCACCATCGCCATCGCCGGGCCCATCGTCAGCGTCGTCCTCGGCGTCCTCTCTTACGTCGCCTTCGTCGTCGTCCCGGGGTCGGCGGAGACGGGGTTCCAGGCCGCCCGCTTCGTGCTGGGCTACCTCGCGCTGATGAACGTCGCGCTCGCCGGGTTCAACCTCCTCCCCGGGTTCCCGATGGACGGGGGGCGCGTCCTCCGGGCGCTGCTGGCCCGCAACCGCCCGTTCGCCCGCGCGACCGAACTCGCCGCCGAAGTCGGCAAGTGGTTCGCCATCCTGCTGGGCCTCTTCGGCCTGATCCCACCGTTCAACCCACTGCTCATCGGACTGGCCTTCTTCATCTACATCGGCGCCGAGAGCGAGTCCCGACAGACGGTCATGCGGGCGGCCTTCGAGGGCGTCACCGTCCGCGACGTGATGACGCCCGCCGAGCGCGTCACCACCGTCGACCCGGAGACGAGCGTCAGCGAACTCATCCAGACGATGTTCCGCGAGCGCCACACCGGCTATCCCGTCGCCGTCGGCGACGACGTCGTCGGCCTCGTGACGCTCGACGACGCCCGCGCCGTCCGCGACGTCGAGCGCGACGCCTACCGCGTCAGGGACGTCATGACCACCGAGCTGTTCACCGTCTCGCCCGACGACGACGTGATGACGGCGCTCACCGAACTCGACGACAACGAGGTCGGTCGCCTGCTCGTCCTCGACGACGAGCGCTTCCTCGGCCTGCTCACCCGCACCGACATCATGACCGCGCTGACCATCATCAAATCGAGTCCGAACTACCAGAACGGCGCCGAGGAGAGCGACGCCGCCGTCTTCCGGCCCCAGTCCTGAGAACCGTCCGCCAGACGCGCTACACTGGCCCGCGCTCAGAGGCCGAGCGACCGGGCGAGTTCCTCGACGCCGCTGAACACGTTCCACTCGTCGTCGTCCGCGTCGTCGGCGACGCGCGTCTCGACGTCGCCGCGCTCGATCGCCGCCCGGAACGCCCGCTCCGGGTTCGGCGCGTGTGCGACTCGCTCGAACGTCTGCCGGTCGGTCCGCATCTCGACCGTCGCGTTCTCGCGCGCCCCGCGTTCGAGCCCTTCGATACGCCCGTTCTCGGTCATCTCGAAGGAGAACGTCGCCCTCTCTATGCCGTCACCGCTCGACACGTGGAGGGTGACCGTCTCGCCGGCCAGCGACTCGCCGCCGCCGCTGCCGTTCGTCGCGTCCGCCTCGGCGTTCGCGGAGACAGTTCCGTCCATCCCGGTCGGCTGCACAGCGGTCCCCGCGAGGGCTGGCACTCCGACCAGCGACAGGGCGACGACCAGAAAAATCGACTGCAGTACCGCGATTCGTGTCTGTGACTGCACAGACGGTGATTACTCTCGTCCACCTTAACTTCGGGTGGTAACTATCTGGATTTCTATGGGTGTGATCAGATGGAATGTCTCGCCGCAGTACGGCGGTATTGCACACAGCACGAACTAAAAGTATCACCAATTGGCACGTACGTAGTCCGTTCTATCGTCACTCAACACGGTGCCGCTCTAACGCCGGCCCGCCAGCGGAGCTCCGCCCTCGAATGGTGACCGAACTCGGCGCGACGGTGACACGCCGGGCACAGTGAGACGACGTTGTCGAGCGTGTGGGCGTCCTCGATGGTCAACAGCGGCGACTCGACGAACACGCGAACCGGGATCAGGTGGTGGACGTCCGGGTTGCGCCCGAGTTCGTCGGCGCCGGTTTCACACATCACGCATGCGTGTCCATCGCGCTCCAGCGCTCGTTTCCGGACCTGGTTCCACCCCTTTCCGTAGGAGCCAGTCCCGCCACCGAGCCAGTTCGGGTGGCCATCGCCGGTGAACTCCTCGGAGAGCCATGCCTCGAAGCATTCCCGGTCACACAGGGTAGCCTCGCCGTTGACAGCACTGGGGTAGCGTTCGACCGTCGCCTCGCAGACGTCACAGGAGAGAGTCAGCTTGCCGCCGTTCCAGCTGTGGTGATCGGTCCCACTGATGACGGGTGGGTCGCGCCACGAGGCGTTTTCGACGCAATTTGGGCAGTAGACCCCATCTTTTTCGGACGGGTAGTATTCGAACGACTGATCACAGAGTTCGCAAGTCGTTCTCTCTTTTCCACCACCGTAATTGGGATTGGACCGCCCCTCGAATGAGACGGCTTCGTCGTGACAATCGTCGCTACAGTACTTCCGCTCGTAGTCACAGTAGAACGACTCTTCACAGTGGTCACACGCCCGATTCGGTAGTTGGTCGTCGTGAACTCGACTGTGGTGGACACTGAGACCCCGATGCGAATCGAAGTCTCGTCCGCAGGTTGGACACGAGTACATCGCGTAATTATCTCGCGGATTGGAATTGTAATTAAGGCTGTCCAAGCGCGGTGAAAGTGAAACTATACCTGACGCTGTGGGGGCAAAAACATGTAAGAAATTTAACCAGTCCAGGCGCGGGAATCGAACCCGCGTCACAGCCACCACAAGGCTGTAGGATACCACTACCCCAGCCCGGACACATCTTCGCAAGAATCAGTTATCCGCTGAGATAAATATACGTTACGACTCCCCCCTCGGTTCGAGAGGCTTTTGCACCCGGACCGTCTTTTCCCGTGCAAGCGTGGCTATCACGGACAAGATATACGTCAAGAACCACCGCCAGCTCGCCTCTCAGCTGGAGACGTCGTTCCCGAAGGGTGCGTTCAAGGGCGCGACCCTGGACATCCTGTTTCAGGGCGAGGGGCTGGCGAAGCTCAACGAGGCCAGTCGCGACCGGGTCCTCGAGTTCGCCGAGGACTTCCTGGACTGTGACTGCCAGGCCAACCCCCACTGCGGCTGTGCCGAGCGGAAGTTCACTCGCTATCTCCTCGAACTCCGCGAGCAGGGCCTGGGTCCCCAGGGCGTCGTCGACGTGATGGGCGACGACTACATGCTGTACGCCTATCCCGGCGACGTGCGGAACTTCCTCGACGACTCGATCCGGACGCTGGAAGCGGTCGAGGCACTGGCAGAGGTCGACGGGCAGGGAGACGTCGCGGCGAAAGCGCGGCAGAAACGGGACGACCTGATATAGACGGCAGAACGGAGTCTGTCGGGCCGAGTTCAGTTAGACGTCTTCGAAGCTCCCGATGCGGTAGGAGGTCTCCTCGTCGTCGTCGCCGTCGAGGTCTTCGAGCTGGACGACGTCCTCGTCGTCGTTCTCGTCGAGTTGCTGGCGGAGTTTCGTGACGTAGCGCTTGTGCTCTTCGAGCTGTTCGCGCAGGTGGTCGGCCTCGAGTTCGAGACGCTCGTGTTCCCGGACGAAGCTCTTGGGGACCTCGACCTTGGGCGGGAAGCTCTCGGTGGTGCTCTCGGACTCGCCGACTTCGTGTTCGGGGACGACCTCGACCTGGCCGTCGTGGGCGACGAGCATGTCGACGTAGTCGCGGAAGACTGCAGACAGCGAGATGTCACGTTCCTCTGCGATGTCCCGGAGCGTCTCGAACTTCTCCTGGCTGACCCTGAACGAGATGGTCTTGTTCTTGTTGCCCATTGATGTGTTACTGTTGCTCGTTCTACCCACTTAATCGTTTGTCAGACGCGCCTACGTCGGGCGATCTGGGGGTACGACTCCAGTACCTCGAACCGTCGTATCACTAACTCGAGGAATGTGGAAAGCGACAGACGGCGACAGAAGTGATGTCAAAACTGAACATTTAGATTATGCGTGTCCGTGCACTGATTATCCGTGACTGTTGGAGAGACGACTGTCGTCGACTGTTCCGGGTGTCACTGGCGTGACTACCTGGGTGTCACCGACCCGCCGGCGGGGAGGCGCTCCGGTAGCGCCCCCAGATCGCGCGTCGGTCGCCGATCCAGCGGTAGAGCCCCTCGCGGAAACGGGCGTAGCCGGGGACCTGCCTGAGGGCGCCGAACAGTGGCCGCGTCGCCGGGAGCGCCAGTTCGATGGTCCGCTCGGCGGCGGCGCCACAGGAGTACGCCGCGTCGTCGGTCAGCAGGTGCATGCACCGGTCGTAGGACTCGGGCAGGCGGGCGCGCTGGTCCGGCGAGAGCTCCGAGAAGCCGACGGCCTCGAACTCGCCGTGGCGGAGTGCGAGTTCGACCGACCAGGTACAGAAGCCACACTGGTCGTCGTAGACGAGCCGCGGTACGGCCGCGGTTCGTGCGGTGCGTGCGGCCATCTCAGGTGAATCGGCCCGTCTCCGCGTCGCACTGCTCGCAGACCGTCACGAGTGCGTCGCGGTCGTCGGTCATTTCGATGCGGTTCTCGGTGCGGCCGCCGCAGTCGGCGCATTCCCGGAGCATCTCGGTCGCGCCGGCGTCGGCGGGGGCGCCCATGGCGAGGGCGACCACCCGCTCGTCACCCCGGTTGGTGCCGAGTTGCCACTCGCCGGGGGCGAAGCGGATGAGCTCGCCAGCACCCACGTCGACGTCACCGTCCTCCGTCTCGAACGTGACGGTACCGCGCTGGACGTGGAACACTTCCTCCTGGTCGGCGTGGCGGTGGTAGCCGAAGCCGAAGCTATCGCCGGGGGCGAGCTCGTAGTAGTTCACCGCGACGTCGTCCGCGTCGAGCGCGTCCGAGAGGGGGCGCTTGACGTCTGCGGGACCCATCCGCGAGTCGACGGCGTCGAGAGTGACCTTCTCCATGTCTGATGGTTGGGCGGCCAGCGAGTAAAGGTACTGGGCGTGCGGGGCGGCGCTGCCGCTGAAATCTGCGGAGACGTCTCGGGAGAACGGTCGCCGGCGGAACGGAATCGATCGGACTCGCGTCCTGCTGAACGAAGTGAAGTGGTTCGAGAGAGCTTCGCTCTCTCGTCATCTGTTCACGGGCGGCTTCGCCGCCCGTTCGCATGGTTCGTGGGACTCGAAGCGTCCCACGCTCATCCCGAAAACCGAAGATTTTCGGACGACAGGGCTCGGGTGACGACCAGTGGAAGTCACCCGGTGTCCGACCGCTGTCGGAGAACTACGGGCGAGTGTGGGCGGCGGGACTCACTCGGACCGGTCGATGTCGAGCTCTTCGTCCACGTCCGAGAGCCACTCGGCTTCCTCGAGCTCTTCCAGTTGCTCGCGGAAGTGCACCTGGCAGACGCCGACCTTCACCGCGTCTTTCTCGACGGCGACGTCGGCCTCGTTCTCGCAGTAGTGGCACTGCATGGCAGGCGTTATGGACTGGGGGGCATTGAACCCTCCGTTCTCGCATGCCAGGCGTCAGACGGACGGTTGTAATGGATTACGACTACCACTATCAGACGCCGAGGGCCGTCCGGATGCGCTCGAAGGCAGCGGCGTCGAGCCCGGCGACGCCGAGAACGTCTTCGTGGGCGTCACTCCCGCCAGTTTCGAGCAGGTCGTACCGCTCGACGGCCCGGTCGACGGGCGCCGTATCGACCGCGTCGTCGTAGGGGTACCAGCGTTCGACGGCGTCCAGCGAGTCACACAGGGCGAGCGCGTCGTCGGGGTCGGGGTACCGCAGCGGATGCGCCAGGCCGACCAGCCCGAAGGCGTCGGCGAGGAGGTCGCGCCCGCGTTCGAACGAGGGCAGCTCGCGGGGGACGTAACACGGGCAGTCGTCGCCGATCAGGTCGTCGAAGGCGCCCTGGACGTCGTACTCGCTCACGTCGGCTATGGCGCGTGCGATGTGGGGGCGGCCGAGTCCGGATCGGGGCTCGACGGGCAGCGAGACGTTCAGGCGCTCCTCGACGCAGTCGATGATGGCGGCGCCGCGTTCCTCGCGATTCGCCTGTATTCGGTCGCACTCCTCGCGGAGCGCTCGGGTCGGTCGGGCGCCGTAGCCGAGCAGGTCGACGCGCTGGTCGCCGGCGTCGACCCGGAGTTCGATGCCGTGGATCACCAGTATCCCGTCGCGCTCGACGACGGGCCCGTCGAGGTCGGGGTGGAGGCGGTCGTGGTCCGTGATGGCCACGGCGTCGAGACCGGCCTCACGAGCGATACCGGGCACTTCCGGCAGCGTCAGCGTCCCGTCGGAGTTCGTCGTGTGGACGTGCAGGTCGGCGACGACCATCTCGACTCGACCCTCGGCCGCTCACCCTATGCCGGTTCCGGTGTGCACCTTATACGCCCTTGGTGGCATTGTACGATTAATAGTGAAAGTTTATTAACGACCATGAAGAATGCTGGTGTATGCGACTACTCGACAGCGCGACGACGCCGATGAACGACCACGACTACCCCGCGACGACAGGCGATCTCATCGAGGCCTACGGCGACGTGCAACTCGACCTCCCGAACGGCACGGAGTCCCTCGGCGACGTGCTCGAACGCCTCACGCCCGAGACGTACCAGAGCGCCGACCAGGCGCGCCTGGCGATGTACAGCGCCGTCTCGTCGAAGGGCATCGGCCGCGTGGGCTACTCCGACCGCGATCCGGTGTCGATCAGCGAGGACGGCCCCGATCAGCTCTCGATTTAGGTCGGTCTCTTTTCGGTGGTGTTCTTGTGGTGTGTGATGGCGTCCCAGGATTCACTCGTACATCTGTGGCGAGAGGCTCGGCCGTTCTCGTCATCTGTGTACAGACCAGTTGGTTCGTCGCGATCTCGATGGAAGAAACGATATCAACAACAGCCAGAAAGCCCTCGGCGCGCTCCGGTCCCGGGGCTCGCTGCGCTCCTCACTGCGTTGCGGTGCTTACTGCGCCCGGGTTCCCGGACCACGCCTCGCCCTTTCAGTCCTCCAGGAAAGCACCGCAGCCCTGCCCTTCCCCTGGTCGCGCGATGAAACGCGCTCCCGGCCGGGTGGTTACTGAAGGAAGCGTGACCCGCCGCGGACGCGGCGGGTTCGGGGAGGGGTGGCGGTCTAATCGCGAGTGCCTCCGTGCACGAGCGGTGCTGATTCCTGGTGGACTGAAAGGGCGAGGTGCGGTCGACGAAGTCCGAACCCGCAAGCACGCGAGGAACGAGCGCGCGCAGCGGGTTCGCACGAGTCGAGCGCGCCGAGGGCTTTCGAGGTGTTTGACGTCGTGCTAACAGCGACAATCCTGGAAGCCACCGATCGCTAACTCCTTGATCTGTACTGAGCAAACATTACCGCTCACTCCGAAAACTCGACGTCGAACTACCGGTCCAGGAACTCGGGTCGGTCGACGACGTCGGTGCTGTCGACCTCCTGGCGGTCGAGCACGTCGCTCGTCTCCAGCGCTTTCGGAAGGCCGTCGCGGCCGCCGGTGGGGCGGTCGTCGGGATCCACAGTCACGGTCTCGCCCTCGACGAGTTCGGCCCAGACCGCGTCGCCGTCCGCGCTGGACCGCTCGGCGGCCTCGGTGGCCTCCTGGCGCCCCTCGCGGTAGGCGAGTTCGACCAGGCTCTTGTTGTAGGAGGTGTCCATCTCGTCGTAGACGGCCTCCAGTTCGTCGCGGTTGTACTCGCCGAGTTTCTCGGCGACGCCGATGGCGTAGGCCCGTTCGGTGGCCTCGTCCTTGTCCAGGATGTCCCAGTCGCTGTCGTACTCGCGCTCGTAGAGGCTCATGACTCGATCTTCTCGTCCGGGAACACCTGCAGTCCCCTGTCGGAGAACTCGATCTGGCGGATGTCGCAGTCGATGGCCGTGCCGCGCATCTTGATCACCTGCATCCCCCGGGTCATGCTCCCGCGGTCGAGGAAGTTGTGGAAGAAGATGACGCCGTGGGCGAGGTAGTGCTCGTCGCTGTAGGAGGAGGGGTCGGTCATCTCGGAGATGAGCAGGATGGTCGCGTCCGTCTGCTTGAGCGCCGAGAGGAAGCCCGTTATCTCCTGGGAGACGTCGGTGAGGAAGTGCTGGAGGAGCATCGTCGAGTCGACGACGACGCGGTCGACGCCGTTCTGCTCGATGAAGGCGATGAGCCGGTTCGTCAGCCCGCTCTCGGTGCCGAACTGCGAGATAGTCCGCTTGCCGCTCTCGGTCACCAGGTTCAGGAACTGGATGGCGTCGGACTGCATCGCCCGGTCGAAGCCGAACTCGTAGCCCGACATGTCCTGCATCAGCTCGGTCTGGGTCTCGTGCATCGTCACGTAGAGGCAGTCCTCGCCCTTCTTCGCGCCCTGGGTGATGAACTGCGCACAGAACGTGGTCTTGCCGCTCCCTGGCGGGCCGCTGATGACGTACAGTCGGTCCTCGAGAAGCCCACCCTCGACGAGCTGATCGAATCCCGGAACGCCGCTCGAAACGCGCATACTGCCTGCAATGCCAACTCCCGGTATAGGTGTTTGCGCTCGGTTTTCAGGGCTGATAACCGACTGGCCGGTCAGGTGGGTGCGGCCGGATCCCTGAAAACTCGCCCCCCGACGAGCCGTCGCCGACAACAGTCACTGGCGCGGGCCGACAACGGTCACTGGCGCGGGCCGACAACAGTCACTGGCGCGGGCCGACAACAGTCACTGGCGCGGGCCGACAACGGTCACTGGAGCGGCTGGACGCACTCCCGGCAGTAGGCGAACTGCTGTTCGTAGTCGTTGAGGGTTCCGCAGTGGCGACAGTGGACTCCCTCCTCGCCGTCGCCGTCCCCGTCACCTGCTCCGGGTCGAGCGGACGGCTGTTCCATCGACCGGCGTGCGGAGCGGTCGACGGAGCCGGGAGCGGCGTCCGGCGAGGCGTCGTCCCGCTGGATGTAGCGGTAGAGCAAGAGCTGGACGAGTGCGAACCCGAGGACGTAGGCGACGAGCCAGCCCAGCGCTTCCATACTGTGTCATACGTTGGCAAGATACTTGGATATTTTGGGGCGAGAAGCGAGTCAGACGGGATCTGGCCGTCTCCCAGTCCGTATCTGGTGACTGCTGCGTGGCGGCGAGGGAGCGACGCTGGTGGCCCCGACGCTCGTGCCCGCGGCGCTGGGCTCGGTCAGGCGTCCGGCGGGGTCCGGTCGCGCCCGAACTCGTCGAACGTCTCCACGTCGTCGGGGACCGCGTAGTCGAGTTCCCGTTCGTCGCGGCGGTCGACGTTGGCGTCATCGATGGGCTCGGCGACGGACTCCCAGCCCGGTTTGATCTTGACGCTCTTGGCGGGCGTCCCGGCGGCGACGTGGTGGGCCGGGACGTCGCGTGCGGCGATCGACTTGGCGGCGAGGACGCTATTCTCGCCGAGGCGGACGCCGGCCCGGACCATCGCGTCGTAGGTCACCCGGACGTCGTCCTCGATGATAGTGTGATAGTTCTCGATGGCGGTCTGGTCGTTGACGTCGTGGTCGTGGCTGTACACGTGGGCGTCGTCGGAGATGGAGACGCGGTCGCCGATGGTGAGTTTGCCGCGGTCGTCGAGGTGGACGTCGTCGTGGATCACGACGTTGTCGCCCACGGAGATGTTGTGGCCGTAGGTGAAGGAGATGCCCTTGAAGAAGCGGCAGTTCTCCCCCACCTCGTCGAAGAGGTGCTCGGCGATCATCTTCCGGAAGCGCAGCGCGAACTCGACGTTGTCGGCCATCGGCGTCGCGTCGAACTGGCGCCAGAGCCACTGGAGGTGTTTCGACCGGGTGAACCGCTCTTCGTCCTTCTCGGCGTAGTACTCGCTCTCCAGTGTCGCGTTACAGGGGTCGTACCCCTGCAGGCGCACCCGCTCGGCGGGCGAAACCTTCTCGCCGGCCTGCCAGCGCTCGTAGGCCGCCCGGTCCCCGTGGAGGTCGATCAGCACGTCCTCGACGACGTCGCACGTGTTCTCCTCCCCCGAGAGGCGCTCGTCGACGTCGGAGATGAACGCCCGCAGCCCCTCCTCCGCGAGCGGCGGTAACGAGACGTGACGCTTGGTCATACACTGCTCAACACAGTGGGCAGACAAAGGGGTTTCCGTTACCCGAGTGTAACCGCCCGACGTAAGCGTGTTAGCCGGTGAATAGGTATACTTCAGCCACAACTAAGGTCTAGCTTCGAGACGGATCGGCCATGACAGAGCCGGGCGACCGGTCGCTGACGAGACGCGTGTTCGTGAACGGACGTGAACGGCGACTCCGGGCCGGGTGGCGGTTGATCGCTGCGACATTCATTCTCGTCCTCGCGTCGCTGGCACTGTTCCTCGCCGTCGACTACGCCCAGGCGATCCTGTCGTTCGCCGGCCCGCTGGTCGTCGGCGGAATCCTGGCCTCGACGCTCGTGGCCCAGACCGCGTCGAACGTCCTCGTCACGGGCGTGTTCGTGGTCGCCGCGTGGTTCGTCGACCGCCGGACGCTCCCCGACCTGGGTCTGGGCGGCCGGCGCTGGTGGCGCAACCTCGGTTTCGGCCTCCTCCTCGGAGTGGCGATGACGACGGCCGTGTTCGCCGTCGAACTCGCCGCCGGGCTGATCACGGTCGAACAGCTGTTCCTCAGCAGGCCCGGGCTCGGTATCGACCAGCCGTTCCCCGTCGCGTTCGTCCTCGTCGTCCTCATGTTCGTCGCCGTCGGCGTCGGCGAAGAGGTGCTCTTCCGGGGGTACCTGCTGACGAATATTGCTGAGGGACTCAACGGCCTGGGACCGATCGGTCCCCGGACCGCCCTCGGCGTCGCGGCCGTCCTCACCTCCGCGGTGTTCGGCGTCGTCCACATCACCAACCCGAACGCCACCCTCGTCTCCGCGTTCAACATCACCGTCGTCGGCCTCTTCCTCGCCTGGACGTACGTCGTGACTGAGGACCTGGGCATCGCCATCGGCGTCCACATCACCTGGAACCTCTCGCTCTCGTCGGTGTACGGCTTCCCGGTCAGCGGACTGACGACGCCGGCGACGATACTCGACGTCCGCCAGACCGGCGACCCCCTGATCACTGGCGGTCCCTTCGGCCCCGAGGCTGGCCTGGTCGTCTACCTCGCACTCGGCGTCGCTATCGGCCTGACCTGGTGGTGGGTCCGCCGGGGCGGTGCCTCGGACTGGTTCCCCACTGGCGTCGCGGTGCCCGACCTCCGGAAGTCACCGGAACCACGCACCGAGAGCGAGTAACGTGGCTGGAGCAAACCACGGGCCGTGGGGTGGACTGAAAGGGGCGGGCGGTTCGACGAAGGCAGGCGACGTAAGCACTGCAGCGAACGGAGTGAGCGAAGCGCGCAACGAGCCTCCCGAGTCGAACCGCCCGGGGCTTTCGAGTTGTTGCTGTCGTCTGTCTTCACCGACACTGATCCACTACCCACTCTCGAACGAACCACGAGGGCTAAGTGCGGCCACACGTATTATCCGATCATGCACTACCGCGAGCTCGGCAACTCCGGCGTCGAGGTGTCGGAGGTCGGCTTCGGCGCCTGGGTCGTCGGCACCGACTGGTGGGGGGACCGCACGCGCGAGCAGGCGATCGGCATGGTCCAGCACGCGCTGGACGAGGGCGTGACGTTCTTCGACACGGGCGACGTCTACGGCCACGGGAACTCCGAGGAACTCGTCGGCGAGGCGCTGGCCGAACACCGCGACGAGGTGACCCTCTCGACGAAAGTGGGCTACGACTTCTACAACAACCCGCAGGCGGGCCACGGCGAACTCCCGAAGGAGATGGACGCCGAGTACCTCCGGACGGCGTTCGACCGCTCCCTGGAGCGCCTGGACACCGACTACGTGGACCTGCTGATGCTCCACAACGCCAACGTCGACGAGGTGACGCCCGACGTCCTCGAACTCCTCGACGAACTCCGGGAGGAGGGCAGGGTCGAGGCCATCGGCTGGGCGCTGGGCCCCTCCATCGGCTGGCTCGCCGAGGGCGACGCCGCCGTCGAGAACGAGTTCGACGCCGTCCAGGTCGTGTTCAACCTGTTCGAGCAGACCCCCGGTCAGCACTTCATCGACACGATTCGGGAACTCGACGCCGACACGAGCGTGCTCCCTCGCGTCCCCCACTCCTCCGGCCTGCTGAACGAGCAGGTCACCCCCGACACGGAACTCGACGAGGGCGACCACCGCGGGTTCCGCCCCGACGAGTGGTACGAGACGGGCTGGGAGAAGGTGGAGACGCTTCGCTTCCTCGAAGACCCCGACCACGCCGACGGCACGCGGACGATGGCCCAGGCCGCCATCCAGTGGCTGCTGGCCCACGACGAGGTCGCCAGCGTCACGCCCACCTTCCGGACCACCGACGACGTCGACGAGTGGGCGGGCGCCTCCGAGACGCCGCCGCTCTCCGACGCGGAGTACGAGCGCGTGCAGGCCCTCTACGAGGACAACTTCGGGATCGACCGCGACGACGGGATGGACGCCCTTCGGTCCTCTGTCGACGGCGCTGACCTGAAGGGGACCGGCATGAAGTCCGCCGGCGACTGATACCCGGTCGACGACGCCCCGCCGACCCCACTCTCGACTGGAAGTCGAGCCAACCCCTCCGCTTCACCTCGAAACCCACTCACGGATTGCGTTTTTCGCCATCGTGTCTCGAGTTTCGCTCCGGCGTCAGACACCGGTCAGACGCAAGACAGCGACCGATTCGAGTTGAAAGAGAGGGGTTCGACGCCACGCCGAGCGGATGCTTCTGGCTGGAACGTCAGCGTTCGAAGCATTTCATCTGTACGTGAGTGGTTCACAACCCGTTTCTTTCAGCTCGAAGCTGGCCGCAGTACTGCGGTTGCGGGGTCGTACCACGACAGATCCACTCCGGCGTCAGACGATGATCGAGAAAGCGATAGAAACGGCGAGTGGCGAACCCTACTCGTTCAGCAGTCCCTCTTCCTCGACGCGCATCACGGCTTCGCCGTCGGGGAGGTTCGGCGCGTCGACGAGCTTGACGATCCGCTTGGTCCCCTTGGACTTGCGGAGGTAGATGCGGAAGGTAGAGGTGTGGCCCAGGATGTTGCCACCGATGGGCTGGGTCGGGTCGCCGAAGAACGAATCGGGGTTCGAGGCGACCTGATTCGTGACGACGACGGCGGTGTTGTTGAGGTCACCGACGCGCATCAGGTCGTGGAGGTGCTTGTTGAGCTTCTGCTGTCGGTCGGCGAGCTCGCCACGGCCGACGTACTCGGCGCGGAAGTGGGCGGTCAGTGAGTCGACGCAGAGCAGGCGGACGGGGAACTCCTCGTCCTGGCTCTCGCTGGCGATCTCCTGGGCCTTCTCGGCGAGCAGGATCTGGTGGTTGGAGTTGAACGCCTTCGCGACGTGGATCTTGTCCAGCACCGACTCGACGAGCGCCTCGAGGTTGGCCTCGTCGGTGGGGTCGGCCGTCTCGTCCTCGCCGACGACGCCGTGGAGTTCCATCGTGTCCGCGAGGACCTCGTCGTCGAGGCCGCGGACCATCTGGTCGATACGCTCGGGCCGGAAGGTGTCCTCGGAGTCGACGAAGATGGTAGAACCCTCCAGGCCGCCGTGTTCGGCGGGGAGCTGAACAGTCACCGAAAGTTCGTGAGTCACCTGGGACTTGCCGGCCCCGAACTCGCCGTACACCTCGGTGATCGACTGTGTCTCGACGCCGCCGCCGAGCAGCTCGTCGACCTCGTCCACGCCCCAGGTGAGTTTGCCGATCTGTTCGCGTCGCTCTAGCACTGTGGCACCGGTCTCGAAGCCGCCGATGTCGGCGGCCTTCCGGGCGGCCTGGATGATGTCGGCGGCAGAGGACTCGCCGACGTCGGCGGTGTTCGACAGTTCCCCGGGACTGGCGACGGCGATGCCCTGGTAGTTGTCGAAACCGTTCTCCTTGAGCTTCTCCGCGGTCGCCGGACCGACGCCCGGCAGGTCTTCGAGTTCTTCCTGTGCTGCCATGGATTTCCATTATGCGTGGGGGGATATAAACCCCCGTTAACAGGGGAGTGAAAGTGAAACTGGCCGACGGCGGACAGATAGGTGGTGGCCGGATCCAGTGGTTTACCAGACGGGACGGAACTGAGTGGTCCCGGTCGGTGACCGTGGCGAGGCTGTCGCTGGCGGAACGGCGGTCGGCGAAAAACAGTGGGCGGCGAACGAACTCAGGCGTTGGCGACCCGCCGCAAGACGTCGGGCGCGTCTTCGAGCGCCTCGTCCAGTGCGTCGGCGTCGGGACCGCCCCCCTGGGCGAAGTCGGCGGGACCGCCACCGCCGCCGCCGACCATCCCCGCCAGTTCGCCGACGACCTGTCCGGCGTTGACGTCGGCGTCGTCGGGGACGGCGACGACGAACTGGGCGCCGTCGGCACCCGAGCCCAGTACGGCGATGTTGCCCTGCTCGACGACGGCGTTGGCCTGGGCGCGGAGTTCGTCCATGTCGGCGTCGATGCGCTGGATGACTGCGGTCGCGTCGCCGACGTCGACCTCCTCGGCGTCGCCGCCGCCCGAGGCCCGTGCCTCGGCGAGCTGGGACTTGAGTTCCTCTATCTCCTTACCCCGGGCCTTCCACTCGGAGAAGAACCGCTCGGCGGTTTCGGGAACGTCCTCGGGGCTGACGTCGAGGATTTTGGCGGCCTCGTTCAGGGCGTTCTCGGTGCGCTGGGTCGCCTCGATGGCGGCGTCGCCGGCGGCGAAGGTGAGCCGGATGACGCCGTCCTGGACGCGCTCGGTGCCCAACATCTTGATCGTCCCGACGTCACCCGTGCGGGCGACGTGGGTGCCGCCGCAGGCCTGAACGTCCTCGGCGACGTGGATGAGGCGGATCTGTTCGCCCGGCGGGATGCCGCCCTGGTAGAGGTCGAAGCCGTGTTCGGCTTCGGCGTCGTGACGGTCGGGCCACTCCTGGGTGACCGCGACGTTGTCCATGACGATCTCGTTGGCGTAGTGCTCGATGGCCTCGACCTCCTCGCGCGAGATGGACTCGTAGTGGCTGACGTCGATGCGGGAGCTCTCGGTGCCTTTCTGGGCGCCGGCCTGCCGGATGTGGTCGCCCAGCACCTGCCGGGCGGCGTGGACGACGAGGTGGGTCGCGGTGTGGTGTCGCATCAGGCGGCGGCGTCGGGTCGCGTCGATCTGGCCGCGGACGAACTCGCCCTTACCCGGGTCCTCGCTGGTGGTATGGACGATGACGCCGTCGTGGAGCTGGACGTCCGTCACCTCACCGGTGACGTCGTCGGTCGCGAGCGTCCCGTGGTCGGCGGGCTGGCCACCGCCTTCGGGGTAGAACATCGTCTGGTCTAGCACGACGTCGAAGTCGCCGTCTTCGCGGTCGAACACCTCGAGGACGACGGCCTCGAACTCCATGCGGTTCTGGTCCTCGTAGTAGAGCTGCTCGGTGTCGGGCAGTTCGGCGATGCGGTCGGCGTAGGGGACGCCCGCCTCGTCCTCGAAGGCCTGGCCGCCCTCGTGGCGGCCGGCGACGAGCGCGTAGAAGTCGTCGGGTACCTCGACGTCGACGTCCTTCTCGGCGGCGATCTCCTCGACCATGTCGGGCTGGATGCCGTGAGAGTCGTACAGCTCGATGAGCTCGTCGACCGGGATGGCCTCGCCCGTCTCGGCGTACTCGTCGGCCAGTTGCCGGACGCGTCGGCCGCCCCGGTCCAGCGTCTCGCGGTACTTCTCGACCTCGGTGCGGACGACGTCGCGAACGTGGTCGCGGTTCTCGTAGCCCAGCCGCTCGGCCTGCATGTCGACGAGTTCGTCCAGCGGCGCGTCGACGCCGACGGTGTCACAGAGCCGTTTCGTCCGGCGAAGCACCATCCGGGCGAGGTAGCCTGTCCCGACGTTGGAGGGGACGATCTCGTCGCCCAGCATGTACGCGAGCGTCCGGCAGTGGTCCGCGATGGCGTAGATGTCTTCGAGCGGTTCCATCAGGTCCAGCAGCTCGTCGGTCGAGACGTCGACCTGGTCTGCGATGGTGTCCCGGGCGGCCTCGATGTCCTCGGCCTCGTCGATGTCCATGTGGCCGGCCAGCTTGGCGGCGCGGTGGACGATTTCGGCCTCCTCGTCGGTCATCTCGACGCCGGCGTTGTCCTTCAGGAAGGCGATCATGTCGGGGTAGATCGCCTCGTACACGGTCGGCGTCCCCTGGGACATCCACGTCCACCGTTCGAGCCCGTAGCCCGTGTCGACGACGTAGGTGTCCATCGGGGCGTACGTGTTGCCGTCCTTCAGTTCGTACTCGCCCTCGGGGTCCTGCTCCATCGACATGAAGACCAGCGTCGCCAGCTCGGCGCCCTTGTAGATAACTTCGAGCGCGGGCCCGGCGTTACCCCCGCCGACCCAGGGGTCCTCGATGTAGACGAGTTCGTCGAGGTCCGCGCCCAGCGACTCGAACAGTTCGTCGCAGTACTGGACGGTCTCCTCCTTCCAGTACACCTCGCCCTGGTAGGCGTACTGCTCGGGGTCCTCGATATCTTCGCGGGCGTTGAACGCGTGGTGGGCCATCATCTCGAAGGCCATCGTGTGCCGGCCGGTCTTGCCCACGTTGTCGATGTCCTGCATCCGGATGCAGGGCTGGCTGATGGTCAGCGGGTTCGCCGGCGGCGGCGTCGACCCCGAGGTGACCAGCGGCTGGAAGTCGTAGATCGAGGCCTGGGTCAGGAGGGCGTCGTCGCGCCAGCGGTTCGCGGCGACGGGGTAGGGCTCGATACGTTCGTGGCCGTGGTCCTCGAAGAAGGAGAGGAAGGCCTCGCGCATCTCCTCCAGGGTGTACGCCTCGTCGAAACCGGGGTCGTCGATGAACCCGTACTCCGCACACGGCGGTTCGCCGCAGGTCTCGCGGGACTCGTCCCTGGTCCAGAAGTTGGCCCCGCACTCGGAACACTCCCGGCGGACGAACCCCTCCTCCTCGAAGTACTCTAGTCGGTATTCGTCGGCGAGGTCGCTCATTGCGGTATCTTTGGCCCACCAGCGCCTAAAACTGTTCCGAAGGGGTCGAGCGCGGATACTCGCCCAATCGCCCGACTACGTGCGGATCTGGCCGCCACGTGCTACCCGTTTCGACGCGGACGCCGTCTCCTTCCCGCCGTTTCCCTCCCGTCGGCCGCCCCGATCGGCCCCCTTCGTCTCGCCGCTTATGCGAACAATTTTGTCCATTCAGGTTCGACGATCTCATGAACAGACGAAATCCCATGTCACGAACAGATGCCAAGGTCGTCCAGACGGAACTTCCCGAGTCCGAGTATCGGCGACTCCGGCAACTCGCCGACGAGGAAGGGATCTCGCTGAAAGAAGCCCTACGGCGAGCGACGGGCGCGTACCTCGAAGCGAAGGACCGTCCCGACCCAGAGGACCCCTTTTTCACCTTTCACGACCGGGTCGACGCCGACGCCGCAGCCGACGACGAGACTGACGCCCGGGAGATGGACGAGGACCTGTACGGGGACAGCGCGTGACGAACGAACTCGACAGGTTCCAGCCGAAGACGGCCGGTGCGACGGGGCTCTTCGTCGATTCCAGCGCGCTGTACGCCTACTTCTACCCGCGGGATCAGTGCCACGAGACGGCGCGAGCGTTTTTCGAGGCCGAACGAACCGGTTCGCTCCCGTATCGCCCCCTCTTCACGAACGACTACGTCCTCGACGAGGTCGTCACCAGGCTCCGTCGGCACGCGAACTTCGACGTGGCAACAGAAGCGCTCGATAGCCTGTACGACGGTTCGGCGTTCGATTTTCGCTCGGTCACCGACGACGTCCTGGCTGACGCGGTCGACCAGTTCAGGGAGTTCGACGATCACGGGGAGCTATCCTTCACCGACCACGTCATCGCGGTTCACGCGGATTCGCTGTCGGTCGACCACGTTCTCACGTTCGACGGCGACTTCGAGACTTTCGGGCTGACGAGCATTCCACATTACGTCGAGTAGAACGGCCGTCTCTCGCTACTTCCCGAGCGCCAGCGACGCCAGCATGGCCTCGAGCTGGACGCGCTCGTTGGCGCCCTGGGTGATGCGGTAGTCGGTCTCGCCGACGCGGTCGAGCACGCGCACGGCCTGCTCGTCGTCGAGGCCGAACTCCCACACTGACCGGTGGATCTGGTTGATGACGTCGCCGCCCGCGATACCCTCGTCGGTGAGGAGCTCGTCGAGCTTGGACCGCGAGGCGGTGAAGTCGCCGCCCAGCGCGGACTCGACCATGGTCTGTATCTCTTCGGGCCTGGCGGTCGACGTTATCTCGAAGACCGCCGCCTCGTCGACGACGCTCCCCGTAATCGAGGCCGCCTGGAGCCCGTTGATGGCCTTCCGCATGTCGCCGTCGGCGGCGTAGACCAGCGCGTCGACGCCGTCCTCGGTCAGTTCGATCCCTTCGACGTCGGCGATGTGTCGGATCTCCTCCTCGACCGCCGCGTCCGACAGCGGCGAGAAGCGGAAGACGGCACACCGGGACTGGATCGGGTCGATGATCTGACTGGAGTAGTTACACGAGAGGATGAAGCGGACGTTGTTGGAGAACTGCTCCATCGTGCGGCGCAGCGCCGACTGGGCGTCGCTGGTCAGCGCGTCGGCCTCGTCCAGGAAGATGATGCGGTAGTCGACGCCGCCGAAACTCGTGCGCGCGAAGCTCTTGATCCGGTCCCGGACCACGTCGATCCCCCGCTCGTCGGAGGCGTTGAGTTCCAGGAAGTGCTCCTGCCAGTCCTCGCCGTACAGTTCGTGGGCGATGGTGACGGCGCTCGTCGTCTTGCCCGTCCCCGCCGGTCCCGAGAACAACATGTGGCTCAGCTCGTTGCGGGAGACGTAGCTCCGCAGCCGTTCCACGATGTCCTCGTGGCCGACGATGTCGTCGAACGACGTCGGGCGGTACTTTTCGATCCAGACTTCCTCCCGCCCGACCGCTTCGGCCTCGGCCTCGCTCATGGGCGAAGGGTGGGTGTGGGTGGGCATAAAGGATGCGAGGTAGGTTGGTGCGAGCGCAGCGAGCACCAACTAAATGACGAGCGGGGAACGGAGTGACCCGCGAGGTAGGCTGGTCGTGAACGGAGTGAACGACCAGCGGAATGGCCATAGAAGCGAGTTCCCTGCACGGCGATTCAGCGAAAATCTGTCGAAAGAGCCACGAACGGAAGAAATCCACGCGATCGGGGCGCATTTGTGTGGGAACGACGAACACACGCGGTTCGACGCACAGATTTTTTCAACTGGTAATCCCACGCCCTTGGCTATGGTCGGTAGTGTCGACGATCACGGTCGCGATCGGTCCACCATCGCCCTCTCGAATGGGGGTTCACCGCCGCTACGCGCCGTGGGGTCGTCGAGCGCGTCGCGAACGGACGGGCGACAGCACATCACCTGACGATGTCCGCGAGTTCTACCCAGCTGGTCCAGCGGGAGTTCCTGCGCCACCAGCACCTGTTCGTCTTCGCGGCGCCCCTGGTGTTCGTCGCAGCGGTCGCCCTGGCGGCTCCGACGCCCGAGGGGACCGGGCTGTCGTACTGGCTCGACTACTGGTGGCTGTTCCCCTTCTTCCTGCTGGGGGCGACGATCGTCAACACCGTCGGGATCAGCGGGTCGGCGCTGTTCGTGCCGTTCCTGATCTTCATCTTCCCGTTGCTCGCTCACCCGCTCGAACCCGAGACGCTCGTGAAGGTCGGGCTGATTAGCGAGTCCTTCGGGCTGTCGAGTTCGGCGCTGGCGTTCATCCAGTACGGCCTGGTCGACCGACGGCTGGGGCTCACGCTCGTCCTCGGCGCGCTCCCCTTCGTCGTCGGGGGCGCGCTCCTGTCGTTCGTCATTCCCGAGCCGCTGTTTCACGCCTTGCTCGCGCTGGCGCTCGTCGCCGCCGCGTATCTCATGTTCACGGCCAATCTCGGCCACGAGGAGCCGGGGGAGGACGGGGCCGACGTCGCGACGGACGGTGGGACCGACGCGGGCCTGCCGGACGACGACGGGAAGCTCGGCCCCGCGGGCGTCGGCATCGACGACGCGGGGACCGTGACGCGGGTCGACCGCGGTGGCGACACCTACACGTACACGTGGTCGGGCTACCTCGAACGGTTCGCTAACTACGCCGTCGGCGGCCTCTTCCAGGGACTGGCCGGCTTCGGCATCGGCGAACTCGGCATCATCTCGAAGCTCCGGACGAACGTGCCGGTCCGGGTCGCCATCGGCACGAACCACGTCGTCGTCGCGACCACGGCGATCATCGCCTCGATCGTCCACGTCTTCGGGGGTGGGCTCGTTCCCGGCGGCCACTCCCTGAGCCTCGCGACGACGCCGTGGAACATGGTCGTGTTCACCGTTCCCGCGACCGCCCTCGGTGGCCAGATCGCTCCCTACGTGTCGAACGCGCTCGATACGGAGACGATCAAGAAGGGCGTCGCCGTCCTCTTCGCCGTCATCTCGGTGGCTCTCTTCCTGATGGCGGCCGGCCGAACTGTGTGAGGCCGGGCTCGGGTGACGACCAGCGGGAGTCAGCCGGTGGCCGGCGGGATCTAGACGGTCCACCGCTCGGTGGCAGGGGGACTCGCCCCGCTTCCCATCGAACAACGCTTAATCGGCCGGCGACCCTCGCCGATCACACATGGAGGTCGCCATCCTCACTGTCGGCGACGAGATCCTCTCGGGGGACACCGAGAACACCAACGCGACGTGGTTGGCTCGCCAGCTAACGGAGCGCGGAGCCACCGCCAGGCGAATCCTCACCGTGCCGGACGACGAGGAAACGATCGCCGACTACGTCCGTCGATGGAGCGAGTCGTTCGACGCCGTCGTCGTCACCGGCGGACTCGGCGGAACGCCCGACGACCTCACGGTCGAGGCCGTCGCCGACGCGCTGGACCGGGATCTGGTCGTCCAGGATTCGGTCCGCGAGACCATCGCCGAGAAGGCCCGACAGTTCCGCGAGGAGAACCCCGACCTCGCCGAGGGATACGACTTCGACATCGACCTCGACGCGCAGGCGGCCCTGCCCGACGGCGCCGAACCGCTGATCACCGACGCCAGCTTCGCGCCTGGCTGTGCCGTCGAGAACGTCTTCGTCTTCCCGGGGTTCCCGGAGGAACTCCGGGCCATGTTCGCGCTGGTGGCCGAGGACTTCGGCGGCGACGCGATATCGGAGACGCTCACCACGCCGGCGCCGGAGGGCGCGCTGTACGCGGCGCTCGAAGACATCCGCGGCCAGTTCGACGTGACGGTGGGGAGCTATCCCGTGAAGGGGAGCGACCCGGGGCGGGTGAAGGTGACCGGCACCGACTCGGAAGCGGTCGAGGCCGCCGTCGCGTGGCTGCGAGAAGAGATCGAAGTGGTCGATCACACAGACTGACCGGACCGACACGATTTCCGGCTCTGAAATTCTGCTGGACGACCTATGGGGTCCCTGGCCGTCAGTTCGGATATGTCAACTATCCGTTCGCTCGGGGACCGGCTCGGTGCATCCGGGGACGGCCCCTACGCCGCGGTCCTCGTAGCGCTCGGCCTGACCGTTGTCGGCACCGTCGTCGCCATCACCGTCGCTATCGTCGCATGGCCCGTCGCCGGATTGCTCGGCGTGAGCGACTCGGCCGCCGCACGGATACTGCTGAACAAGAACGTCCAGATCGGATTCCTGATCGTCGCGGTCGGGTACGTCGTCTACCGCGGCGCCCCAGGGCGGTACGCCCGATTCCGCCGACCGACGATACGTGACGCCATCTGGATTGCGGCCATCTTTCCCCTTCTCAAGGCCGTCGCGTTCGTCGTCGGACCGGTGCTGGAGTTCCTCGGCGTCGTCACGCATACGAGTGGCTCAGAGGGCGTTCCAGAACTGGCCACGCAGCCCGCGCTCCTGCTGTTCGCGTTGGCCGTCTGGTTCCTGTTCGCCGCGCCGGCCGAGGAGTTGCTCTTCCGGGGCGTCGTCCAGGGGCGGTTGCGGGAGGCGTTCGACGTCGTGCCGGCGCTCGTCCTCGCTGCTGGCTGTTTCGCACTGATGCACGTTCCGATGGCGCTCCTGTCAGAGGGGATGGGCCCAGTGCTCGCAGTGGTCGCAGAGACGTTCGTCGGCGGCCTGGTGTTCGGCCTCGCTTACGAACGAACGGGGAACCTCGTCGTCCCGTCGGTAGCCCACGCGACGCTCTGGGCGGGCGGCATCGTCGAACACTACCTGTCGGTACTCACCGCAGGGCTGTGACACAACCTGGCGCTCAGAACAGTTCCATCACGCCGAACTCGAAGAAGTAGTAGGCGGCGACGGCGAGCCAGGACTCGAAGATCAGCGTGCCGACGGCCGAGAGCACGACGAACTCACGAAGGTCCATCTCGGCGACCCCGGCCGGGACGGTCAACATGCCACGGGTGAACAGCAGCGCGTTGCTGACGAGGACGGCCGGGCGACCCCACCGGTCGAACCAGCCCTCGAACCGTTCCAGCTTCGAATCGCTGACGCGGAACCACGGTTTCTGGAGGAGCCACTCCCGACCGCCGCGCTTGGCGAGCAGGAAGAGGGCCGTCTGGCCGAGAGTCGCGCCGACGACGGCCACGACCATGATGAACGCGATGGTGTCCAGCTCGTACCCCGACGGTGTCGTCGCGAGCGCGCCGATGGCGAAGGGGACGATCCCCTCGCTCGGCGCGAAGTACAGCAACATCGCCCCCTCGAGCACGAAGATCAGGAAGAGGACGTACAGGCCGTAGGTCTCGATGAGTTCCTTGGCGAAGGCAGCGTCGCCGACGAAGAAGAGCACAACGCCAGTGATAGCTAGCAGCGCGAAGGTCACGGCGATGACGAGCAATCCGTAGTCCTCGGCGAAGACGCGGAGGCGCGAGCGCGAGGACTGCGTGGAGGCCATTAGTCGTCTGTGACTCGCGTCGCGTCCAAATGTCTTCTGTTCGGGATCGTCGGCGACGGCCAACCAAGTTAGCAGGTGACGCCGACCATCCGCGCCACAGCGGTCGCCACGTCGGTCGTCGCATCCTTGGTGAGCGACCCCTTCGGCCGGACGACGTCCGCGTGTTTGATTGTGAATACGTACCACGGCGACGCGTAACTCTCCCCGCCTGGATCGCCGGCAGCCCACGACGACGGCGTCAGTTCGCTCGCTCGCTGTCGTTCGGTCCGCGTCAACCCGACGACGGCGTATTCGGACCCGTGAAACGGATGCGAGTCGTCGCTGAGGATCAGGAACGGGCGCTCTCGCGGCGCCGGTTTGAACGGCGCGGGGTGCCAGATCACGTCCCCCCGCTGGAATGGCCCGTCACTCATCGCCGCTCGGGGACCCGGTATCGTGAGGCTCCCTCTCGGAATCGGTGTGTCCCACTCGCCGCTCGTGATCGTCAGGACCCTGGCGCTGTTCGCGGGGATCGACGTCTGACTCGTGCCACCCCTCGAAATCGTCGTCGCCGTGCCGGTCCTCGAAGGCGCGCATGCTCGCGATGGTTCCGTCGAGGGCGGCCAGGCGGTCGTCGTCGCCGGCGGACCAGTACGGCGACTCGTGTTCGACCAGCCCGCGTTCTTCGAGGCGGGCGAGTGTCGGATTGACGCTGCCGGCCGGAACGTCGACGTGCTCGCGGATCTCTGCCGGTTTGAAACCCAGGTCCGGGTGCGCCGCGAGGTACGAGAGGATCCTGTGGGCGTTCGACGCCGGATCGATCGGGAGGCCGTCGCCGTCGTCCCGCGCTTCCCGGTAATCGTCGAAGTTCACCGGCATATCGTGACGTTTGGATCGTATGGGTTGTATGCTTTTGTATCCATTGTATGTATTCCACCCAGCTCGCCGTCTCAGTGCTGTTCGAGTCCGCGAGGGTCGCTCGGGACGGTCATTCGTCACGCCCCGCCGATGAGAGACGCCACCTGGTGCCATCACGAGTGCTGGCCCCGTCTTCCCTCTTTTACCTGCGGCAGCGTCGTCGCGCTCACGGTCTGTTCGGAGCGGTGGGTTCTTGCCCCGGAGTCTCCCAACGTCACGCATGAACCCCACTCGCCGACCCCGGCGTCTGCGGGCCGACGGCGTCCGCTCGCTCGTCCGCGAGACGGACCTGTCGGCGTCGGACCTCGTCGCGCCGGTGTTCGTCGACGCGACGGCCGACGAGCGAGTCCCCATCGAGTCGATGCCGGGCCACGAGCGCGTCCCGGTCGCCGAGGCAGTCCCTCGCGTCGAGGAGGTGCTCGACACCGGTGTCGAGGCCGTGATGGTGTTCGGCATCCCCGAGTCGAAGGACGAGCGCGGAACCCGGGCCTGGGCCGAGGACGGCGTCGTCCAGGCGGCAGTCCGCGACATCGCGGCCGAAACCGACGCCTACGTCGTCACCGACGTCTGCCTCTGCGAGTACACCGAGCACGGCCACTGCGGCCTGATCGAGGACGAAGCGGCCGACGACCCGACGCTCACGGTCCGCAACGACGAGACGCTGGACCTGCTCGCGAAGACGGCCGTCTCCCACGCCGAGGCCGGCGCGGACATGGTCGCCCCCTCGGCGGCGATGGACGGGATGGTCGGGGCCATCAGGACGGCGCTCGACGACGCGGACTACGACGAGGTGCCGATCATGAGCTACGCGGCGAAGTTCGCCTCGGCGTTCTACGGGCCGTTCCGCGACGCGGCGGACGGGGCCCCGGTGTTCGGCGACCGCCGACACTACCAGATGGACCCCGCGAACGGTCGCGAGGCGATGCGTGAAGTGGCACTCGACGTGAAGGAGGGCGCGGACGTGCTGATGGTCAAGCCCGCCCTGCCCTACCTCGACGTCGTCAGCGCGGTCCGGCGTGAGTACGACCACCCCGTCGCCGCCTACAACGTCAGCGGCGAGTACGCGATGCTCCACGCCGCCGCGGAACAGGGCTGGCTCGACCTGGAGGAAGTCGCCTTCGAGTCGCTGCTCTCTATCAAACGCGCCGGCGCCGACCTGATCCTCACCTACTTCGCGGAGGACCTGGCGAGTCGGCTGGACTGACCGGCGGGGCCTCCGCGCACCGTCGCGCCGGTGACTCGGGGCAGCGGTGGCGCCCACTCCCACTGCAGTGTCCGCCCTCTCGGACTCTGACTGGCCGAGAGCGACATTTTCCCGCCCGAAACGGCTGAAATTATTATGTCTGACCGGTCGACACGTGCGTGCAGATACTCATGGGTGGAACCAGAACCGGGATGGTCACGGTCGAGGACGTCCCCTCGAAGGCGTATCGCGGCGTCGAGATCCTGTTGCTGTTACCGATCGCACTCTACGCGCTGCTCGGGGTCGGTATCATCTTGCTCGGGTTCGGCGAGAGCGAGGCGGGCGTCATGGGAGCGGTGGCAGCACTGGGCGCGTGGTGGATCGGTGGCATCGCCCTCTTTTTCGTCTCCTGGCTGTTGACGCCGTTCGTCCTCTACCTGGACACGAAGAAGCTCAACGAGGCGGACCTGGAGTGGCAGCCGAGTCCGGTGCTGTACGCGGTTCTCGGCCTCTTCTTCGGCTACCTGATGAAGCTCCATCACATCTACAAGCGTCACCAGTACGTCGTCGACTGGGTCGAACGTGACTTCTGGTGGGTGTTCGTGGCGGCCGGGACTGTCCTCCCGACCATCTTACTCGCGCTCGCCTTCTCCGTCGGGATGAACAGCGGCACTGTCTTGCCCTTCCTCCTGGTTGGCCTCGCTATCCTGACCGCCGTTCCGTTCCCGCTCGCCATCTACCGCGACGTGACCTACGTCCGGCTCAACTCCAGTGGCTGGCGACCGAACCCGGGGAACTACCTCAACCTCGCCGTCTTCTTCTTCGTCCTCACGCCCGTCGCGTTCCCGATCACCGGCGGCTACTACCTGGTCCGTCGACACCTGGTCATTGGGACTGTCTGAGCGGGCCGGCGTTCGCTCTTTACCCATCTTCCTCTATCGACCGGGGAACGGCCCCACCATTGGCGCTACGTCCTCTCGGCGCTATCAGCCCGGCCGCCGCACTTAGCCGCTGAAACCACGGCGATCGGTGTCAAGCTGGTGTGGCATTCGCCCGCTCGAACCAGCGGCACTGACCGTTCCGAGAGGGAGCGCGCGCGAGGATTTCGGGCCACATTCGGCTATTTTTGCGGAAATGCCCTGGACGAACGTCGGAATCGGTGGCTGTGGAGCGTCTCCTTTCTGGACGGCCAACCACCTTATATCCATAATATTGTGCCCTAATCTGGACGGTCGTCTATTATCCTGGCACAGGTTCTGGATATATTCAAGCTAACCCTTATGTAGTGTGATTCCCACCCCTCCTCCGTGAACTGCATGACAAAGCCGGGCGTTTGCGAGAGAATGTTGGACGTTCAATCACGATAAGCAGCCAAAACCACCAAAGTGAACATCATAATGTCATTCGCACCACTGCAAATCGATCCAGCGGTACTCGCCGAGGGTGTCAACCTCATGTGGGTACTCGTCGTAACGTTCCTGATCTTCTTCATGCACGCCGGCTTCGCCATGCTCGAGGCGGGGCAGGTGCGCTCGAAGAACGTGGCGAACCAGCTGACGAAGAACTTGCTGACCTGGTCGGTCGGGGTCGTCATGTTCTTCCTGATCGGCAGCGGGATCTCGAGCCTCGTCGGTGGCTCGGGCTTCGCGAGTGCTGCCACCGTCGGTAGCTCCGGCGACTGGGTCGGCTGGCTGTTCGGCGCGGTGTTCGCCATGACCGCGGCGACCATCGTCTCCGGCGCCGTCGCCGGCCGCGCGAAGCTCCGCGCGTACGTGGCCTACACCATCCTGCTCGCCGCAGTCATCTACCCCGTCGTCACCGGGCTGACCTGGGGCGGTGGCTTCATCGCCTCGCTGGGATACCAGGACTTCGCGGGCGGGATGATCGTCCACGGGATGGGCGGCATCGCCGGTCTCACCGCGGCCTGGGTCCTCGGCCCGCGCATCGGTCGGTACAACAGTGACGGCTCCGCGAACGTCATCCCCGGCCACTCGCTGACCTTCGCCGTGCTCGGGACGCTCATCCTCGCGTTCGGCTGGTACGGCTTCAACGTCGGCACGGCCGCGACCGTCTTCGCCGTCGAGGACGGGGCGCTCACCCTGGGCGCGTTCAGCTACGTCGGTCGCGTCGCCATGACGACGACCATCGCCATGGCCTGCGGTGCCATCGGCGCCAGCGCGGTCTCGCTGATCAAGACCGGCAAGGTCGACACGCTCTACGTCGCCAACGGCCTCCTGGCTGGTCTCGTCGGCATCACCGCCATCCCGGACACCACCACCTGGTGGGGCGCGTTCGTGGTCGGCACCGTTGCCGGCGCCCAGCTCCCCATCGTCTTCGGCTTCGTCGAGAAGCGCCTGAAGATCGACGACGTCTGCGCCGTCTTCCCGGTCCACGGGAGCGCGGGCGTCATCGGGACCCTGCTGTTCCCCTTCGTGGCCACGTCGAGCGCCCTCGAAGGAACCACGATGGTCGGCGCGTTCGTCGACCAGCTGGTCTTCGTCGTCATCGTCTCCGCCTGGACGATCGCCGCGACCGCACTCGTGTTCGGCGTCCTCAAGGCCATCGGACAGGCCCGCGTCACGCCCGAACACGAGCGTGACGGCCTCGACATCAGCGAACACGGCGTCGACACCTACCCCGAATTCGGGGTCGACGACGGCGTCGCCACCGATGGCGGAAGTATCGTACGAACGGACGGTAGCGTCGCGGACAGCGAGGTGACCGACGATGAGTGAAACTGAAACCGACTCTGACATCCAGATGATCACGGCCATCGTCCGCCCCGACAAGCTGGCGGACGTCAAGGAAGCACTGACCGACGTCGGCGCCCCGTCGCTGACGGTGACCAACGTCTCCGGCCGCGGCTCCCAGCCCGCGAAGAAGGGCCAGTGGCGCGGCGAGGAGTACGTCGTGGACCTCCACCAGAAGGTAAAGATCGAGTGCGTCGTCGCCGACGTCCCCGCCGACGACGTGGTCGACGCCATCCGCGAGGCCGCCCACACGGGCGAGCCCGGCGACGGCAAGATCTTCGTCCTCCCGGTCGCGGACGCCGTCCAGGTCCGCACCGGTAACAGCGGCCCCGACGCCGTCTAAGCGAATGGAGGTCGACGACACCGACCGCCAACTGCTCGCGGCCCTGGCCGAGGACGGTCGGGCGACGACGAACGACCTCTCGGCCGCGACGGGCATCTCCCCGCCCGTCGTCGAACAGCGAGTCACCGGACTCGAGAAGCGCGACGCCATCACGGGCTACGAGGCCCGCGTCGACTACGGCGAACTCGGGTTCGACGTCACCGCCGTCGTCCAGTTGACCGCCGCCGACGCCAGACGGGCCGAGGTCCTGAACGAGTTGCGAACGGCAGCCCAGTACGTCACCGTCTACGAGGTGACCGGGGAGTACGACGTCGTCGCCGTCGGCCGGTTCCGCGACACCGCCGAACTCAACGAACGCGTCGGCGAACTCGTCACCACCGAGGGCGTCGCCGAGGTGACCACCGCGGTCGTCCTCGACACCGTCGCCGACGACTCGCTGTCGCCGCTCCGCGGCGACTGACGATTCCGTTTTTCGCGACACTCCATCCGGGTAGCGGCTGGTATCGACTGTTCGCGTGCGACGTTGACTCCGATAGCATGGTTCACGAGTGATCCAACTACTAGATTGATCAGTTTGGGTTGAGACGGCTACTGGAGCTACAAACAACAGCCCGAAAGCCCCCTCCCGCTCGGGTCGGGGGGCTTGCTGCGCGCCTCGGCCTTCGGCCTCGGTGCTTACTGCGCCCGCCTTCCCCGAGCGGTCGGCCCCTTTCAGTCCCGCCCGTTTCTCCAGGCTAACCGGCCGGGGCTTTCCTTTGTTGTCGGCACCAGTTGAAGTCGTTCTATCTCGAACTGATCAACACAGTAGTTCGACCGCTCTTAGAGACAACGAGTCCGAACCAATTGACATGCAAACCCGGGTCCGTCGGTGGCGTTAAGCCGCTCGCTCCGCACAGAGGCGTATGAGTCTCGAAGTCGACGTCCGGAAGCTCGACCTCTTCAACACGATGGCGAAGGAGGGGTCGAGCACGGTCGCCGACCACCTCGAACAGCTGACCGGGGTGCCGGCCGCAGTCCGGACCTCCCAGATCAACTTTCTCGACATCGGCGACGTGAAGACCCACATGGGCGACGAGCGACGGGTCGGCATCTACGTCGAACTGACCGAGGCGCCCGGCGGCTACGTGCTGTTCCTCCTCGACCCGACCGACGCCAGGCACCTGGTGGGACAGATGATGGGCGGCGTGGGGAGCGAAGACGATGGTGGCGGCTTCACCGACATGGAACGCAGCGGCCTCCAGGAGATCGGTAACATCCTCACCTCGGGGTTCATCGACGGCTGGGCGAACGTGCTCGACACGACCATCGACATGGGCACGCCACAGTTGCTGTTCGACCGCACGCCCGCCATCATCGACGACATGGGCGGCTGGCCCAGGTCCGACCTCGTGTTCGTCATCGACTCCCACGTAGTCTCGGAAGATACGGACATCGACCTCACTGTCTACACCTTCCCGGAACTCCAGGCGCTGGTCGACCTCATCCAGGACATCGACCTCGACACGGACGTCGCCGAAGACTCCACCCCGGACGACGTCTGGTGAATGCTGCGGTGAGTACACACCGTGATACATAGTGCGAGCGCATACCCGCGTCTTCAGGCGCGGGTCAAGCGGACAAT
>JAOPKE010000007.1 GCA_025517465.1 Halobacteria archaeon HArc-gm2 | reverse complement strand
CGCTCAGCGGGCACTACCCGAACGGACGTGAGGGTATCCCGCTGAGCGGCCGCGAGCGCGCCGAGGGCTTTCGAGTTGTTTGTATCCTCAGTCACGTCACCAGTTCGAACGTCACCAAACGAGATCTCTATACACTGTACCGATCGTAGTCAGAAGATGCGAACGAAACCACATCGACGGTGGCACCACCAGACACAACCATCAAAGACGCAAACTAGGAAGCCCGAAAACACTCAGTACAGCGGATCCGGCCCCGGTGGGACGTGGCGCTTGTGCGCGCTCTGGGTGTTGAGTTCGCGGACGCGTTCGACGGCGGCCTCGTCGACGCCGATCTCCGTCGCGGTCGCGGACTTGGAGACGCCGCCCTCGATATGGAGCGCGAGGATGGAGTCGAGCGTCGGGTAGTCCAGCCCCATCTCCTCCTCGTCGGTCTGGCCGACCCACATCTCGGCGGAGGAGGTCTTCTCGGCCAGGTCGGCAGGGACGCCGACGTGCTTTGCCAGCTGGCGGACCTGGGCCTTGTAGAGGTTGGCGATGGGGTGGCAGTCGACGGCGCCGTCGCCGTACTTGGTGAAGTAGCCCACCAGCGCCTCGCTCTTGTTGCCGGTGCCGAGCACGAGCGCGTTGCGGTGGTTGGCGGCGAGGTAGTTCAGCACGGCGCGCGTCCTGACCATGAGGTTGCCCTCCGCCATCGTGTCGCCCTCGGCGTCGGGGTAGGCCTCCAGAAAGGTGTCGACGATGGGCTCGATCCCGACGACGTCGTACTCGATGCCCAGCAGGTCGCTCGCGACGCGTTCGGCGTCGCTCATGTTCGCCTCGCGGTTGACCTCGCTGGGCATCACGAGGCCGTACACGGAGTCGGCGCCCAGCGCCTCGACGGCGAGGTGCGCGACTAGCGTGCTGTCGATGCCGCCGGAGAGGCCGATGACCGCCCCGTCGGCCCCCGCCTCCGCGACCATGGACTCGATGAACCCGGTGATGTGCTCGCGGTGGGCCGCCAGTTCGTCCTCGGAGAACGTGACGTCCAGCGGCGACTCCGCCCGCCGGACAGTGGTGGACTCGGACATGGACGACTCTTGGCCGTCGAGCGACAAATAGCTCCCCGATGGCGCAACGTTTCCGGACGAACGGGCAGTTCGAGCGAAGCGCTACGTTCAAGTGACGCGCCCGGGTAGAAAATCGTGCATTGCGACTGCGCGCCGTTGGTGAGCAGTTCCGAAGGAACTGCGAGCCTCGGGGCGAACGAAGTGAGCGCCGTTGTTGAGACGGACGAAGTCCGTCGATGCTCGGCGCGCGAGTGTACGAGTGCGCCGTTGGTCCAGTGGTAGGACATAGCCTTCCCAAGGCTAGAGCCCGGGTTCAATTCCCGGACGGCGCATTTTGCTGCGAGCAATCCGCGAGCAGCAAATGCAACTCACACGGGAATTGAACCCTGGGAGTCTTGCGAGCAGCGCGAGCAAGACGTTGTCAGAGCGAAGCTCTGACAGAAGTCGCAGCCCCGGAACGGCGCGACAGCGCCGCACGCCCGGAACGTCTCCCTCTGGTTCAATTCCCGGACGGTGCATAGGAGGTTCGAACGAAGTGAGAACCTCGAAAACGCGAGCGGCGTCCTCCTGAACGGAGTGAAAGAGGGCTCGGAAGACGGGCGGAGCACGTCTTCCGGCGACCAACGGGAGCCGCGAGCCATTCTGCGGTGAACGAACGTGACGAGCGACTGCCGGCGTCAGAGATGTGAGTCGTTCCATAGCCAACCCACGTCCACTCGTTCCCGCCCGAGACGCGCCGACGACGACCAATAGGCCCGAATCGGCGATTCACGTCGTCCCCCGGCCCCTATCAGAATAGCCCCCGAAATCGGCCTGCCACTACAGGGATAGCCACTGGAGAAATGGGGGTCGATAGTGTACGAACAGCACATGTCTACAACAATGGGTACGGTCGAGACGGCGAGTGCGGAGTCAGCGAGTCAGGCCGTCGTCGCCGCCGTCGCGGCGGAGACCGGTGCGGACCCGATGACGCTCGAACCGCTGTACGGCGTCCTCGACCCGGACGCGCTGGACGCGCTGGTAGCGGGCGACGAGTCGGCGACCACCGCGCCGCCCGTCCGCGTCGAGTTCACCTACGCGGGCTGTGCGGTGTCGGTGACCGGCGACGGCGCCGTCGACGTCACCGAACTCGACCGCTGAGGGGTCCATCGCGATCGGGCAGGCGGGCTGTCGGGGGCACCTGTTCGCCGAGCGACAGTATCTTATATTTGCTGATGCACTAACCTGTTAGGTATGGCCGAGGGACCAACAGTCGTCGTGACGGGTGCCGACGAGAAGGAAGTCGCCCGGACCGCGAGCACGCTCCGGAAGCTCACGGACTCGTTCGCTGTCGCGACGGCACCGGAATTCGGGGAGGTGGGGGAGTCGGCGGATGGCTACTGCCTGGTCGCCGACGGGACGGAGGAGACCGTCCTCGAACGCATCTGCGAGCGACACCCGGAGGTTCCGGTCGTCCTGTTCGGCGACAGCGACGAGCGGTCCGTCGAGGCGGTGCTGGCCGACGGCGCGGCCGACTACGTCCAGCGGAGCGGCGACGAACGCTACGCCGTCCTCGCACACCGGATCGAACGGGCACTCCGGGAGGCCGAGGGCGGGAACGCAGCTATCGAGCGTGCCGGTGACGGCGCCCCCACGAGCGTCGCCCAGAGCCCGGAGACCATCACGCAGCTCCAGGCCATCTCGCGGGACCTGATGCAGGCGCCCAGCCGCGAGTCCATCGCCGCCGTCGTGACGCGGGCCGTCGAGACGGTGCTGGACTACGACATGAGCGTCGTCCGGCTGTACGACCCCGAAGCGGGGATGCTCGAACCTGTCGCCTCCAGCGAGAACGCCGTCGAGCGGATGGGCGAGCGCCCGACGTACAGCCTCGACGAGGGACTGCCGGGGAAGGTGTTCGCCTCCGGCGAGCCGGCGGTGTACGACGACGTGAAGGCCCTCGATGACGACTTCGACCGCGGCCCCGTCCGGGGAGCGATGTTCTTCCCCATCGGCGTCCACGGAACGTTGAGCATCGGCGCGACGACGCCCGGCGCGTTCGACGAAGTGGACCGGACGATGGCGGCGCTGCTGGCCACCAACGCGGCGGCGGCGTGCAACCGGGCCCGCCGGGAACGAGAGGTCCGCGAGGCGCGCCACCGCATCGCCACCATCCTCGACCGCATCGAGGGGCTCGTCCAGGACACCGTGGAGGTGCTCGTCGAGGCCCACACGCGCGAGGAAGTCGAACTCGGCGTCTGCACCCAGCTCGCGGCGGCGGACCCGTACGTCTTCGCCTGGCTGGCCCGCCCGGACGTCCGCGGCGAGGCGCTGGTCGCCCACGAGTGGACCGGGGAGACGAACCTCTACGTCGCCGACGAGAGCGTGCCGATGGACGGCGACTCGCCGGGCGCGGCCGCCTATCAGACGGGTGAGTCGCAGGTCGTCGACGTGCGCGCGCTGGCCGAGGCGGAGTCGGGCTGGCTCCGGACCGCCCACGAGGCCGGCGTCGAGTCGGTGATGGCCATCCCGCTCGAGTACACCGACGCCAGTTACGGCGTCCTCTACGTCTGTGCGGGCCGGGAGGACGCCTTCGACGGTCGCGAGCAGGTCGTCCTGGAGTCGCTCGGCCGCGCGGTCGCCAACACCATCAACGCCTTCGAGAGCGGGCGCATCCTCTCGGCCGACCGGGTGATCGAACTGGAGTTCGCCGTCGAGGACCACGACCTGCTGTTCTCCCGGCTCTCCGCCACGACGGGCGCCCTGATCAGTTCTACCGGGACCGTCACCCAGGAGGACGGCTCGCTGCGCATCTACTTCACAACTACCGGGGCCCGCAGCGACGACGTCATGGACGCGCTCCAGGACGACGGGGCGGTCACGGCCGCCAGTCGCGTCGCCGAGTACGAGGGTGAGGCGCTGTTCGACGTGACCGTGGACGGGTCGCTCGTCGAGACGCTCGTCGACCTGGGGGCCGTCCCCAAGCGCATCGAGAGCGAACACGGCGTCGTCCGCTACGCCATCGAACTCCCCTACGAGGCCGAGGCCCGCGACGTGTTCGGCCTCGTCGACGAGCGCTACGACAACACCGACCTCGTGGGCTACCACGAGCACGAGCGGCCGGTCCACACCCAGCAGGAGTTCCGCGCCGCGCTGTTCGACCGGTTCACCGACCGCCAGGAGACGGCGCTCCGGACGGCCTTCCTCGGCGGCTTCTTCGACTGGCCCCGGGAGGTCGACGGCGACGAACTCGCCGAGGGAATGGACATCTCCCGGCCGACCTACCACCAGCACCTGCGGGCCGCCCAGCAGAAGGTGTTCCAGGAGCTGTTCGACCCCGAGGGGCGGTAGCGAAGGCGGAACCGGGCGTCACCAGCGACGACGAACTGGCCTGATCGACCCCGAGACAACAGTTAACATTCTTCGGCCCGAACCACCGGACGTGAACGGGAAGCGAACGGAGGCCTGCGGCCGGTGCTCGATGAGCACCGTCGTGGACCTGGCCGCCGACGGTGACACGAAGCAAGGGGGCGACAGTCAGGGAGACGCCGGTAGCGACGGCGCTGACAGAGCGGGCGATGGCGCCGCCACCGATCCGTTCGCCGGCGGCCACATCGAGGTCGACGAGTCCGCGGTGCGCGCCGTCTCGCCGTCGGCGTGGCTCGGCGGGGTGAAACGGCGGATCGACGACGCAGTAGTGCGGCTCACCTACCACAGGTAGCGGAAAACTGGACCCGATTCCCCGTCACTCCGGCGACGCTTCGGCGTCGGCCTCGGGTTCCTCCTCGACCCCGTCGGGTTCGAGGCGGCGCAGGCGGGCCTTCATGATGCGGGTGTTCTCGACGCGCTCGACGCGGATCTCGACGCCGTCGTACTCGATGGTCTCGCCGGCCTCGACGAGGCGGCCGGCGCGGTTGAAGATGAAGCCGGCGATGGTCTCGAACTCCTCGCCCTCGGGGAGGTCGATCCCCAGGGCCTCGTTGACCTCCTCGATGTTGACTTCGCCCTTGACCACGGCGACGTCCTCGGAGACGAACTCGATGGGGACCTCCTCTTCCCCCTCGAGGATCTCGCCGACGATCTCCTCGGTCAGGTCCTCCATCGTCACGAGTCCCTCTGCGGTACCGAACTCGTCGATGACGATGACCATGTGCAGGCGTTCGCTGCGCATCTCGGTCAGCAGGTCGTCGACGTTCTTCGACTCGGGGACGTGCAGCGTCGGTTCGATGAGGTCCTCCAGGTCGACGTCGCGGTCGGCCTCGCCGTAGGTGCGGTCGCGGACCAGGTCGAGGATGTGGACGATCCCGATGACGTTGTCCAGGCTGCCCTCGTAGACGGGCAGGCGGGCGTGGCCGCCGTTGATGCACTCCTCGATGGCCTCGTCGACGGAGGCCTCGGTGGAGATGGCGTCCATGTCCAGGCGCGGGGTCATCACCTCCTTGGCGATGGTGTTGTTGAACCGCAGGGTGCGCTGGAGCATCTCGCGTTCCTCCTCGTCCAGCACGCCCTCGCGCTCGCCGGTCTCGATGATGTCCTGTATCTCCTCACGCGTGACGTAGGAGGTCTCGATGGCGGCGCGGCCGCCGGTGATCCGGTTGACCTGGCGGGTGAGGTAGTCGAAGAGGACGATGAGCGGAAGCAGGACGGTCTCGGCGAGTTTCAGCGGCCTCGCGATGCGGAGCGCCCACGACTCGGTGTTCTCGACGGCGTAGGACTTGGGGGCGCTCTCGCCGAACAGCAACACCACGGCGGTGATGCCGAACGTCGAGATGGCGACGGCCAGTCCCTGGTTACCGAGCAGGTACGCCAGCAGCCCCGTCGCGATGGAGGACATGGCGATGTTGACGAGGTTGTTGCCCACCAGGATGGTCACCAGCAGGCGGTGCGGGTCGGACTTGAGCCGTTCGAGCGTCCTCGCACCGGGCTTGCCGTCTTCGACGAGCGCCTCCAGGCGGTGGGACGGCAGGGAGAACATGGCGATCTCCGAGGAGGAGAAGAAAGCAGAGAGGCCGATGAGAACCACGATGACGGCGGTCCCACCGGCGATGACGGCACTATCCGGGATCGGAACGCCGCCGACCTGCAGGGCCAGCGGCGATGCAAACAGCGACTCGCCTCGCAAAGGGGGGTCCAGAGCCATCGACGTGTGGACTAACGCGCCATGTGGATTAAGGTTTGTCATGGAATAGCCCGGAAGCGGTGGGCTTACCGGGCTCACTCTCCAAGGGCGACCGTATGAGTGACCAGCCGATCACGTTCTACCGGTTGCAGGCCTGCCCCTTCTGCGAGCGCGTCACCCGGACGCTCCAGGATCTGGGCGTCGACTACCGGTCGCGCTTCGTCGAACCGCTGCACTCCGAGCGCGACGTCGTCAAGCGCCTCTCGGGCAAGCGGACGGTACCCGCCATCGTCGACGAGAACACCGGCGTCACGATGAGCGAGAGCGCCAACATCGTCGACTACCTCCAGCGGACGTACGGTACCAACGGCGACGAGCAAACCGGAGGAATGCGAACGGGAGGTGACGCCTGATGGACCTGGACTTCGACGTCGTCGATCTGGGGCCCGCCGACCACCCCGAGGAAGGCGACCAGGCACCGGAGTTCACGCGCCCGCTCGTCACCGACGAGTACTGGGAGGACGTCGCCCTCTCGGACCTCGTCGAACGCGAGGACGGCCCGACGGTCCTCGTCTTCCACCCGATGGACGGCGCCTTCCCCGCGACCTACGTCTGGAAGGAGATTACGAAGCGGGGATGGCACGCGGACGCCACCGTCGTCGGCCTGTCCATCTCGACCCCCTACGCCCACAAGGACCTGATCGAGGAGCGCGGGCTTGGTGACGACTACGCGCTGTACTCCGACCCCGCCGCGGCGGTGGCCGAGGAGTACGACATCGCCCACGAACTCGACGGGATGGCCGGCGTCGTCGAACCCCGGCCGGCCGTCTTCGTGCTCGATTCGGAGCGGACTGTCGAGTACGCCTGGGTCGCCACCGAGTGGCCGGACTTCCCGGACTACGACGACGTCGAGGCGCAACTGGAGTGAGGAGGAAACTGGAGTGAGCAGAATAGCGACGGAATAAGAGACGGCAACACGTCGAAAGCCCTCGACGCGCTCTCTGCAGTCGGAATCGGGACCAACAACAACCAGAAAGCCCTCGGCGCGCTCTCCGGAGTCGACACTGTACCCAACAACAACTCGAAAGCCCTCGGCGCGCTCGATTCGCGCGGCTCGCTGCGGTCCTCGTCTCACTGCGTTCGACTGCGGTCCTTTCTTCGCCGGGCTTCGGCGACCGCGCCTCGCCCTTTCAGTCCTCCAGGAATCACGTTGCTCGCGCGATGAAACGCGCTCGCGATTGCCTCCCCACCCCTCCCCGGTCGCGCCTTGCGGCGCGACACGCTTCCTGACCGCTCCGCAACCGCCCGGCGGTCGGCCGGGAGCGCGTTTCATCGCGCGACCCACCGAAAGACTCGGCACACCTCGTCTTTCGAGCCCACACTCGCTTCGCTCGCGTGGAAGGGGAAGGGAAGGGCTACGGTGCTGTGCTGACCTGGAGGACTGAAAGGGCGAGGTTCGGTCGGCGAAGCACGGACCCGCAAGCACTGGAACGAAGTGAAGCGCGCAGCGGCGTCCGCGCGAGTCGAGCGTGCCGAGGGCTTTCCTCTGTTTGCTGTATTGATTCTGACTGCAGAGAGCGCGCCGAGGGCTTTCTGATTCCTATTATCGTTGTCCGTTTCACCAACTCAGTCGAGAACTACCCGCACACTACACCAGAGAACAGATCACTCGTCCTCGAACATGAGGCCGAACACTTCCTTCTCGGCGGCCCGGAGGTGCTGGTGGAACGTCGGCGGTGAGATGCCCAGGCGGTCGGCGATCTCCTCGCCGTTGGTCTCCCGGGGCCACTCGAAGTGGCCGGCAAGGTACGCCGTCTCCAGGGCGGTGCGCTGCTTGTCGGTGAGCCGGTCCTCGAAGGCGAGGCTGCGGGCGGTGGTGTCGTCCCGGTGCTGGCCCGTCCGCTGGGCCAGTAGCGACGCGCCGGGGCAGTGGTCGGTGACGATGTCGATAAGGGGCCGGGTGTCGCGGCCGCCCGGGACCTCGGTGACGAAGCGGAACTCCCCGTCGACGACGGTGGCGGAGTCGACGTTGCCGCCGTGGGTCGCGAGCGCGTCGAACAGCGCCATGGCCGCGTCGGTGACGAGCTCGACCTCGAACTCCTCGGCGTCACCGCCCAGGATCCGCGCGTCGTCGAGGACGGCCGAGCGGTCGACCGCCTCGCTGAACCGCTCGCGGGAGAGGCCGTCGACGTGGGCGTAGGCGAGCACCGCCTCGTCGTTCTGGATGAGGTTGTCGATCTCGACGGTACAGCCGTGCTGGGCGGTCACGGCGGTTAGTTCCTCGGCGAAGTCGTCGACCCGGAACTCGAGTTCCGTGACGGCGTCGCTCACCAGCGCCTCCTTGCGCTCGATGGCGGCGATGGCGTGGCCGATGACGTTGCCGAGCCGGGCCAGGATCTCCGCCTCCGGGTCGGAGAAGGCGTTCGGCGACGACGCGTAGACGTTCAACACGCCGTAGAGGACGTCCCCGTAGAGTATCGGGATCGCGGCCGAGGACTGGTAGCCGCGTTCGAGCGCGTCCTCGCGCCACGGTTCGTAGGCCGGGTCCGTCCGGATGTTCTGCATGACCTGGACCGCCCCGGTCTGGACCGCCCGTCCGGTCGGCCCCTTCTCGGCGTCGTCGCTGGCCGTGATCGAGACGCCGTCGAGGTAGCCCTCCTCGAGGCCCGCCGATGCCCGGGGGGTGACGTCGCCGACCGCACCGCTCACGTCGCCGATCCACGCGAAGCGGTAGGCGTCGGAGTCGACGAGTCGGTCACACACCGCCCGCTCCAGTTCCTCCTGGGTCGAGGTCGTGATGACGGCGTGGGTGACGTCCTGGGCGATCCGGTTGAGGCGGTTGAGCGCCTCCAGTTGCTCGCGGCGGCGGGCCTGTTCCCGGTCCTGTCGGTTCCGTTCGAGCGCGTGGTGGATCGAGCGGACCAGCAGGTCGCTCGTGACGTTGTCCTTGACGAGGTAGTCCTGTGCGCCCCGCTCGATCGCCTGGATACCCACCTCGCGGTCGTCGAGGCCGGTGAGGACGATCACCGGGAGCATACCCGTCTCGTCGACAACCGTGGCGAGCGTGTCGAGACCGGTGCTGTCGGGCAGGTTCAGGTCCAGCAACACGACGTCGGCGTCGCCCGCCGCGAGCGCGTCCAGGCCATCGTCGAGGCGCTGTTCGTGGGCGAACGAGAGGGCGTCGCCGGAATTACCGGCGTCGGTGCGGCGGGGCAGTTCGGCCGTCTCCCGCAACATCTCCTCGAACAGACGGGCGTCGCCGGGGTTGTCCTCGATCAGGAGGACGCTGAGCGGGTCACTCGACATCGTCTCGCTCCATGGGCGGGAGCCGGACGACGGAGAGCCAGAACTCCTGGAACGACCGGACGATCTCGATGAACTCCGTCGGGTCGACCGGCTTGGTCAGGTAGGCGTTGGCCTGCAGTTCGTAGGACTGGACGACGTCCTCTTCGGCCTCCGAGCTCGTCAGGACGATTACCGGGATGCGGGAGAGCACGGGGTCGTCGTCGATCTCCCCGAGCACCTCGTCGCCGTTCTTCCGCGGGAGGTTCAGATCGAGCAGGACGATGTCCGGCCACGGCGCGTCGGCGTGCTCGCCCCGCTGGTGGAGGAACTCCAGGGCCTCGACGCCGTCCGTCGCGACGTGGAGGTTGTTGGCGATCTGCCCCTCCTCGAACGCCTCCCGCGTGAGGCGAACGTCGCCTGGGTTGTCCTCGACGAGCAGGATGTCCGCGGGATCGCTCGGGCCGGGCGAGTCACTCATTCGTCATCCCCTCCGAGTGGGGCGTGAATGAAAACGTCGATCCGGCGTGGTCCCTCGATTTTCCCCGCCGCATCCGATGGCGGCCCCCCGACCGGGCCGGACGGTGGCGAGACCCGGGATGCGACGTCCGTGGACGGACCGAACTCATTCTGTGAACGATGGAGCGGTGCTCCCGTAAAGCCTCGTATCGGGAGGGGCGCGAGCGGAACGCGAGCAGCATCTCACCCCGCTCACTCACTCCGTTCGGCGGTTGCTCGACTACCGCACGTGGAACTCGATGGCCATCCCGCTGCCACCTTTTTCGGCTTCGGGTCGGCTCACGTCGCTCGCCGACCGCTCGCCGAAAAACCTGGGGGAAAAACGCTCGCTCCCGGTGGTCGCTCGCGGTGAACCGCCTCACTCCGTTCGGCGGTTGCTCGACTACCGCACGTGGAACTCGATAGCCATCCCCTGGCCGAAGCCGACACACTCCGTCGCCAGGCCGAGGTCGTCGCCGCGGCGGCGCATCTCGTGGATCAGCGTGACCGGCAGCCGGGCGCCCGTCGCACCGAGGGGGTGACCGATGGCGATGGCGCCGCCGTTGACGTTGAACTGGTCGTCGTCGAAGCCGAGTTCGCGCTGGCAGTACAGACACTGGCTGGCGAAGGCCTCGTTCAGTTCGACCAGGTCGTAGTCGTCGAGGTCGCGGCCGGTGCGCTCGGCGAGGTTCCGGACCGCCGGGACCGGGCCGACGCCCATGATCGTCGGGTCGACGCCGGCGACCTCGTGGTCACCGACCTCGGCGAGGACGTCGAGGTCGTGGTCGTCCGCGAACGCGCGGGAGGTGACCATGAGCGCGGCGGCGCCGTCGGTCATCTGCGAGGCGTTGCCGGGCGTCACCGTCCCGTCGCCCTTGAACACGGTCGGGAGCCCCGCGAGCTGCTCCAGGCTGGTGTCGCGGCGGATCCCCTCGTCGACCTCGACGGCGCCCTCCTCGGTGTCGATCGGCACGATCTCCTCGGCGAAGCGGCCGTCGTCGGTGGCCGCCGCCGCGCGCTCGTGGCTCCGGAGGGCGTACTCGTCCTGTGCCTCGCGGGAGACGTCGAACTTCTCGGCGACCTTCTCGGCGGTCATACCCATCTGGAGGTCGCCAACGTTGTACAGTTCGGCGATGCGGGGGTGGACGGTGTGCATATTCTCGCCGAGTTCGACGCGGGACATCGACTCGACGCCGCCGGCCACGACGCAATCGCGCTGGCCGGCTGTGATGGCGTCGGCCGCCGACGCGATGGCCTGGGCCGAGGAGGCACACCAGCGGTTGATCGTCGTCCCGGGCACCGACTCGCCCAGCTCCGAGAGGAGTGCGACGACGCGAGCCATGTTGTTGCCCTGCTCGCCGCGCTGCTGTGCACAGCCCCACATCAGGTCGTCGACGGCCTCGCTCTCGACGCCGGTGTCGGCGAGTATCTCGTTTACCAGTGGCACGGAGAGGTCTTCGCTCCGGACGTCGGCGAAGACGCCGTCTGCCTTGCCCAGCGGGGTCCGCTTCGCGGCGACGACGACGGGAGTCTGGTCTGACATACCTCCGGCTAGGAACCCGGTCGTGTTAAGCCCTGACAAACGGCGAGTGCGGTGTTCGGCGTTGATCCGTGAGTACCAGCGCGGGGGCACGTTCCGATTCGAGTCACTTATCCCACCGCCCGGCGAACTTGGGTGGGAATGAGTGACCCCGACGTCGACGTCGTCGAATTCATGCTGACGACGAAGCTGTTCAACGACCGTCGCGACCTGGATCCGGACGACCTCCCGCCGGCATATCGGGCGCCGTTCTGGAGCGACGCGACCATCGAACGACCGCTGACAGCCGACCAGGGCGCCATCGCCGAGGCGACCGACGTCGAGCGACCCTGGGAGGCCATCTCCAGCCTGATGTTCACCGACCGCGACGAGTTCGCCGGGACCGTCGAGTTCACCGACCGCGACATGGCCGCGGAGTGGTTCCGCAAGCGCGTCGACGCCGACCACGTGAACGAGAACCCGGTGCTCGCCGCCGAGTGGGAGGACCAGATCGACGGCGTCGACTACGAACTGGCCCGCGAGCAAAATCGCCCCGCGCGGGCCGACCGCGCGTTCATCGACGCGCTGCTCGACGACGCCTTCGGGAACGACGACGAGGACGACGAGGACGGCGACAACATGCTCGACCTCGTGGACATCCGCGCCCCCGAGGAGGTCCAGATGACGATGGACCAGCTCGTGCTCACCCCGGACCAGGAGGGCGAGATCGAGAAGATCGTCAAGGCCATCGAACACCGCGACTACCTCGCCCGCATCGGCCTGCGCGAGATCGGGAAGCTCCTGTTCGTCGGCCCGCCGGGCACCGGGAAGACGAGCGTCGCGCGAGCGCTCGCCCACGACCTCCAGCTCCCCTTCGTCGAGGTCAAGCTCTCGATGATCACCTCCCAGTACCTCGGCGAGACCGCCAAGAACGTCGAGAAGACCTTCGAGGTCGCGAAGCGACTCGCCCCCTGTATCCTCTTCATGGACGAGTTCGACTTCGTCGCCAAGACGCGCTCCTCGGACGAGCACGCCGCCATCAAGCGCGCCGTCAACACGCTGCTCAAGAGCATCGACGAGGTCTCGCTCATCGAGGACGAGGTGCTGCTCATCGGCGCGACCAACCACCCCGACCAGCTCGACGCCGCCGTCTGGCGCCGCTTCGACGAGATCGTCAACTTCCCCAAGCCGGACTACGGGATGCGCTCGGACATCCTGCGCGTGGTCACCCAGCAGATGGACATCGACGAGTTCGACCCGGACGAACTCGCCGACATCACCGAGGGACTCACCGGGAGCGACCTCCGGCTCGTCCTCCGCGAGGCCGTCCTGGAAGCGCTCACCGAAGAGCGGACGACGCTCACCCAGCAGGACCTGCGCGACGCCGTCACCGACTTCGAGGAGCGTGACAACCTCAAGAACCTGGACATGATCGAGGGCGACCACGACGCCCTCGTCGCGGGCGGCGACATCTCCGGCGCCGGCGACGGCGACAGTGACGCGGAGGCCGCCTCCGACGGGGGCCACGATCACGACCACGACCACGCCGACCACGACCACGCGGACGACGACTGACAGATCGGCAGCGGGTCACGGACGAGGGGGCTGCGGGTCGAATGCGGGGTCACCGACGCAATTGCTGGATAGTTCTCGCCGCAGTTATCGATTCCAGACGCCGTGTTCGGGGTCGATCTCCCGGTACGTCCGGTCGATGTCGTCGATGCGCTGGATATCCTCGTCGTCGAGTTCCAGGTCCCGGGCGGCGAAGTTGTCGACCATGTGCTCGCGACTGGACGCCTTCGGGATGACCGTGACGTTCTCCTTGGAGAGCAGCCACGCCAGGCTCACCTGGGCCGGCGAGACGTCGTGTTTCTCGGCGACGTCCCCGACGACGGGCTCGTCGAACACCGCGCCCTTCCCGAGCGGCGAGTAGCAGACCAGCCAGTGGTCGTGTTCGACGGCGTACTCGCGCAACTCCTCCTGCTGGAGGAGCGGGTGGCACTCGACCTGATGGGCCGCGATGGGCGCGTCGAGTATCTCGCGTGCCTCGTCGAGGAGTTCGGGCGAGAAATTGGAGAGCGCGACGTTGCGGGTCTTGCCCTCCTCGTAGGCCTCGTCGAAGGCCGGCAGGACCACCTCGGGGTCGTAGTTGTCCGCCGGCCAGTGGACGTACAGCATGTCGACGTAGTCGACGCCGAGGCGCTCCAGACAGCCGTCGATGGCGTCGGCCGTGTCCTCGGGCTCCGGCGGGACGTCGACGTGGACCGTCTTCGTCGAGAGGAAGAGGTCCTCGCGGTCGACGTCGCTCTCGGCGATGGCCTGGCCCACGTACTCCTCGTTGCCGTACACCTGCGCCGTGTCGACGTGTCGATAGCCCACGTCGAGGGCCGTCCGCACGTTGTCGCGCCACTGCTCTCTGTTGTCGTCGGAGTAAGTCCCGAGGCCGATCCTCGGCAACGAGTCGATTGGCATCGAGAGGGGATTTGAGCGTCGTTCCTAATGCTCTGGCGGTTGTTCCGATGTTGTGTCGTCGTTGGTTTTGGACCTCCTTCGGCGGGTTTGAACTCGGATTCGAGGGACGACGCTGGAGTGGAAGTGACGGGGTGCTCGATTGAATCTGTTGGAGTGACTGAATCCGTAGACGTGACATCCTCCCCGCCGTAAACTGCGGGGCTTCCCACAAGCGGAGGCTTGCTGATTTGGGAGATTTGCGGTTTCACATCCCCGGGGGAATGCTAGCAGTGCCACGCTACCGTTACCCCTATCCTCCGTCGAGAAGACGGGGATTCAAGGTTATCTTGTGCTTCCTGCACCCTGTTCGTCTAATGGAAGGGGTGCCTTCCACGACGAAAGGGCGAATCCCGATATTGTCTCATTGGGATAGCGGATAGACCGCCTCGGTTAGCATTTAGTACGCCGTAGAACCTCTTAAAACTACGTGCGGGCGCTGTATCCCCGCGCTGAAGCGCGAGGTTTTAGCCCCCTATCCTGCCAGATAACTACAGCGAACAGCCCGAAAGCCCTCGGCTCGCTCGACTCGCGCGGACCACGCTGCGCGCTTCACTTCGTTGCAGTGCTTGCGGGTCCGTGCTTCGCCGACCGAACCTCGCCCTTTCAGTCCGCCAGGGTCAGCACAGCACCGCAGCCCTGCCCTCCCCCTGGTCGGCCGACGAGACGGCCTCCCGGCCAGATGGTTTCGCGACCGGGAAGATCATTCCGGTCGATTTCCCACGATCTGCACGGGGTCGCCGACCCGAACCGACGTTCCATCGGACTCCTCGGGGACCGTGGTGTTGACCATCAGGCGGAAGGCGTGGTCGAATCGGTCGCAGTCAGTCCACTCGGGCATCGTCGCCTGGCGGCGCTCGATGAACGTCTCCCGAAAGTCGGGCGTCTCCGCGCCCGTGTCCGGGTCGCGGCCCGGGACCACGCAGCGTTGGCAGGGGTGGATACCGTCGACGGCGGCGTCGCCGACCTGGAAGCGCACGACCTCGCCCGAATCGGTGAACAACTGGTCCTCCCAGAACGGCGGGACGCCGCCGATTTCGAGGTTGGCGCGGAAGCGCCGGCGGGCCGACTCGACGTCGAAGTCGAACCAGGCGGCGACCTCCCGGAGCGTCGCCGTCGAGACGACGGTCGGCCCGTGGCGCTCGCGGTCGTCGTGCTGGCCGCGGCCGTCCCAGCGGACGCTCACCTGGCGGTCGAAGTACTCGGAGAGCCAGCGGTTCAGGTCGCCGTGGACGTCGCGCTCGGTGGCGGGGTTCTCGCCCGACCGGCCGTCGTAGAGGGGAAAGAGGCGACTGGTGTCGGGGTCGGCGTCCCGTCGACGCAGGGCCAGCGCGGGCCCGCCCTGCTCGCGGGGGACGTACTGGGACCAGAGCCGGTGGACGGCGTCGGTCTTCTTCCCGTTGACGTAGTCGCCGCTACCGCCGACGTCGGCCGCGTCGGGGTCGTAGGGCTCGGTCCCCGGACGGTCGAGGATAGCCCACTCGCGGTCGCCGTCCAGCGCGCCGACGGCGGTGAGCGTCGCCTGCTCGCGCTGCTCCGGGTCGAGCGACTTGACGGGGAACCGCTGGACGTGGGCGAGGTGCGGGTCGGCCGCCTCGCGGCTCTCGATGGGGTGGTCGGCGACCCAGTCTGTCATACCCAGTCAGTCGCACGGTCGGCGAAAAAGGCTGACGTTCGGCGCAAGGTCGGCCGCGCTCGAACAGCCGCGACTCACTCGAAGTGGTAGTCCGCGAAGTCGAGGATGGCGTCCCAGTACCCCCGGTTCAGGGTGTGTTCGGTGTCCCGGCGGTACTGGCACAGATCGCCCGCACTGGCTCGCGAGACCTCGTCGTCGCCGGCGAGCAGGCCGTCGCCGACCAGGCCGTCGGCGTCGAGGAACGCCCAGACCGGCGCGGCGGCCCGGAGCGACTCGTACGCCAGGTCGGGGTTGGCCCAGAAGTCCAGCGATCCCTCCGTGTCGAGCAGGGGCCGGGGCGCGACGCAGGCGACGAGGAGGTGCTGGTCGACTGGGAGGTGAGCCTCGCGGTCCGCGAACGCGTCGAAGTCGTCGGCGAACCAGTGAGGGAACGCACCGGTGATGTCCGCGACCGACTCCTGGTCGTTCGCCCGGGAGAGGGTCACGCCGCCGGTGCCGGACTGGTGGGGGACCACCAGGGCGATACGCTCGTCGGTCGCGCCAGCCCACAGCGCCGCCTTGCCCCGGCGGGAGTGGCCGAGGACGACTATCTGGTGGGCGCGGACCCCCTCGACCGCACGGAGGACGTCGACGCAGCGGTGGAGCCCCCACGCCCAGGCCGCCAGCGTCCCCCACTCGGTTCCCGGTGGGCCGGGGAGGTCCGCGGCGTCGTAGTAGGCGTGGATACCGGCGGCGCTCCCGTCGCCGGCGCTCGTTTCGGCGGCGGCTTCGCTATCGGGCGCCAGTTCCCCGCAGAAGTACGTCGCGAACCCGTAGCCGCGGTCGACGATGCGGTCGACGCACCAGAACTCCTGCCGGGCGGCGCGCGGTGCATCACCCAGTATCGTGACCGCGTCGTCGCCGACGGTCACCTGGTTGCCGGCGCGGTTGAGCCCCAGCACGACCGGTGCGGGGGAGTCACCGCCGGCGTCAGTGTCGGCGTTCGGGTCAGCGGCCGCCGGCAGGAACAGCGCCAGCGTTATCGACGGGGCATCGGCTGGGAGCTCCGGAAACGATATCGTCACCTCGGTCAGCGTCGCCGCGCCGTCGAGGACCCCCGGCGTCCGCTCGACCGCGGTCTCGATCGCGGGAGGATTTGGTGCGTAGCCGTAGACGTACCGGCGGAACAGTTCGAGAATCTCGGCGCGACGGGCGAGCCAGTCGGCACGCCGCTCGACCGCCTCGCCAGCGAACGTCTCGAAGGGATCCGGCAGGTCGGGGTTGGCGGGAAGCGTCGACGGGTCGGGGAGTGCTGACGGCGGTGGCAACTCGTGGGCCGGCGCCGACTGCCGGGACGGCGGCCGCGACGGATCGGAGGGAACCTCCATGGTACCACTGTGCAAACCCGTGGCAGATAAACGTCAGCCGTCGGTCGCGGACGCGGAAGAGGTGCCCCCAGCGACTGGAGCGTCGACGACCCCACGCGAACGTCTTTCCGGCCGAAGCCCCAATTTCGGACCATGACGCGCCCCGCCATCCAGCTGTACACGCTCCGCGACGTGGACCGGCCGTTCACCGAGCTCCTCGAACTCGTCGCCGACGCCGGCTTCGAGGGCGTCGAGTTCGCCTTCCGCGTGGCCGACGAGGACTCCGACGACGTGGTCGAGGCGCTCGACGAGACGGAACTGGAGGTCGCCGGCGCCCACGTCGAAATCGACGAACTGGAGGAGGACTTCGCCGAGACCGTCACGCGGTACGAGACGCTGACGACCGACAATATCGTCGTCCCGTGGCTCGACCAGGAGCACTTCGCGTCCCACGAGGCCATCGACGCCGCCGTCGAGCGCCTGGAGGTCCTCGACGCCGAACTCGACGAGTACGGGATGGCGTTCCACTACCACAACCACGACCACGAGTACGTCGACCTGAACGGGGAGACCGGGTTCGATGCGTTCCTCGACGCGACCGAGATCCACGTCGAACTCGACCTGGGGCTCGCGCTGGCCGCCGGTGACGATCCCGTCGCCAGGCTGCGCCAGCTGGGCGAACGCTCCGACCTCGTCCACCTGAAGGACTACGACGTCGACGCCGGCGAATCCGTCCCCGTCGGGGAAGGCGATCTTGACCTGGACGGCATCAGCGACGCCGTCACCGAGAACGACAGCGACTGGCTCATCTACGAATACCCCGGCGAGGACCCCCTTGCGACGCTGGAGGACGCTGCCGAGACGGTACGGGACCTCTGTTGAGGGGTCCTTGGGGTCGTGAAATACTGGGGGAGGGTCATCGACGAGTGGTAGAAAGCCCACGGACCACTAGCAATCGCTATCACCTCCGCAAACACGTCGAAAGCCCTCGCCCCGCTCGGGTCGCGCGCCTCGCTGCGCGCCTCACTCCGTTCGGTGCTTGCGTCGTCGGGCTTCCCCGACCGAACCTCGCCCTTTCAGTCCGCCAGGGACAGCGTTGCTCGTGCGATGAAACGCACTCGCGATTCTTCCACCACTCCTCCCCGGATTCGGCGCGGACGCGCCGAATCACGCTTCCTGACCGCTCCGCAACCGCACGGCGGTCGGCCGGGAGCGAGGGCCCGAGCGATGGCGAGGGACTCGCGACCAGGGGAAGGGCAGGGCTGCGGTGCTAGCCTGGAGGAATGAAAGGGCGAGGCGGGCTGGACGAAGCACGGACCCGCAAGCACCGACGGCGCGCAGCGTGGTCCGCGCGAGTCGAGCGCGCCGAGGGCTTTCTGGTTGTTGTCGTCCTCATCCTGTCTACAGATCACGCCAAAGAATCAACGAACACCACCACCGAGTCACATTCACACCCAAGAAATTCCAACCCATCAAGGCGCTCCACTTTCGCGGGATTGATACGCGGGCGCCGCCACACGTACACTCAATGCAGGGGCCGCTGTGGACGGAGACCTACGCGCCGGCGCTCGACGACGTACCCCAGCCGCAGGCACGCGAGCACCTCCGGGGAGCCATCGAGGAGCCGATGAACCTCCTCGTCCACGGACCCAAGGGAGCGGGCAAGACGGCGGGCGTCCGGGCGCTCGCCGACGAAGTCCACGAGAATCCCGACTCGGACCTCATCGAGATCAACGTCGCTGACGTCTTCGGGATGACGAAGAAGGAGATCTCCAACGACCCGCGCTTCAGTCCGTTCATCGACTCGAAGCGCCGGCGGGAGTCCTCCAAGGCGGACCTGATCAACCACGTCCTCAAGGAGTCGGCCAGCTACACGCCGATGTCCGGGAGCTACAAGACCATCCTGCTGGACAACGCCGAGGGGATGCGCGAGGACTTCCAGCAGGCGCTCCGTCGGGTGATGGAGCAGTACTACGAGGCGACGCAGTTCGTCATCGCCACGCGCCAGCCCTCACAGCTCATCCCGCCCATCCGCTCGCGGTGTTTCCCGGTCGTGATGCGTGCGCCGACCCACGAGGAGACCGTCGGGGCGCTTGAACGCATCGTCGAGGCCGAGGAAGTAGAGTACGACGACGACGGCCTGGAGTACGTCGCGGGCTACGCCGACGGCGACCTCCGGAAGGCCGTGCTGGGCGCCCAGACCACCCACGAACAGCACGGCGCCATCACGATGCAGAACGCGTACGAGGCGCTCAACGAGGTCGAGGCCGACGACCAGGTCGAGCGGATGCTCGACGCCGCCGAGAGCGGGGAGTTCACCGACGCCCGCTCGACGCTCGACGACCTGCTCGTCGACGAGGGCCACAGCGGGTCGGACGTGCTGGACGACATCCTCGCCGTGTCCCGCTCGCGGTACTCGGGCGACCGAGTCGCCCGGATCCACGAACTGGCCGGCGAGATCGACGCCGACCTCGTCGAGGGGACGTCCGATAGAATTCACCTGAGTCACATGCTCGCCGAAATCGGTGAGATAACCGCCGGGCGAGCCTGAGTATCGGGAGGGCACTATCCGTCCGGTGACCGAGCCGCTCACGCGACGTCGACGTCGGTGAACTCGAAGCGAGCGCCGCCCTCGGCGCTCTCCGTTATCGCGACCGACCAGCCGTGGGCCGCAGCGACCACGGCGACGATGTCCAGCCCGAACCCGGTGCCGTCGGCGGCGGTGGAGAAGCCGGGTTCGAACACCCGGTCGCAGTCGGCCGGGGGAATTCCCGGGCCGTCGTCAGCGACGTAGAAGCCGGTCGCGACGCCGTCGTCGCGGACGACGCCGACCTCGACCGCGACGGCCGAGCCGGCGTGTTCGATCGCGTTGCGAAAGAGGTTCTCGAAGAGCTGGCGGAGCCGACCCTCGTCGGCCGTGACGACCGCGCGGTCGACGACGGCGAACGACGCGTCTGTGCTGGCGACCGTCCCCCAGGCCTGGCTCGCGACGACCTCCAGCGAGACGGGCTCGACGGTATCGACGTCGTCACCGCCCCTCGCGAGCGTCAGCAGGTCGTCGATGAGCTGTGCCATCCGGTCGGCCGCGCGTCCGATGTCGGCGACCGACTCGGCCGCCACGCCTTCCTCGCGGAGGAGCGCGACCCGCCCGACGACGACCTGGAGCGGGTTGCGCAGATCGTGGCTCACCATCCCCGCGAACTCCTCGAGACGCTCGTTCTTCCGTTCCAGTTCTCGCTCGCGACACTTCATGTCGGTCACGTCGTCGATGATGCCGACGATGCGGTCGGGCCGGCCCGCCGCGTCCGTCACGACGCTGGCGTCGACGTGGAGCCAGGCGACGGCGTCGTCGGACCGGACGTACCGGAACTGGAAGTGGTACTCGTCGTCGGGGTCGCCCGACTCGACGTCGGCGAGCCACTGCTCGACGGCGGCCCGGGCGGCCGGCGCGTCGTCGGGGTGGACGTCGGCCACGAAGTTCCAGATCGGGTCGTCCACGAAGTAGGCGGGCGGGCGGCCCGTCAGCGCCTCGATGCCGGGGCTGACGTAGAGGAGCTCGGTGGTCTCGGCCTCGGCCATCCATATCGTCTCCTCGACCCGGCCGACGATCTGCCGGAAGCGGGTCTCGCTCTCCCGGAGGTCGGCCTCGATCCGTCGGCGGTCGGTGACGTCCCGGAGCGTCGCGAGGTGGCGCCCCGGCGTCACGGCCGCCGTCGCCGTGAACTCGACGGTTCGGCGGTCGCCGTCCGGCCGGACCAGTTCGAACTCGCCGGTCGCCGCGCCCTCGGCCAGGAACCGGTCCCACGCGGTCGAGACGTCGTAGTCGGCGCTGGCGAACTCCGAGACGTTGCGTCCCAGCAGGGCCGCCCTGTCGTGGCCGAACAGGTCACAGGCCGCGGGATTCGCGTCGACGTAGTCGCCGTCGTCGTCGACGACGAGAACCGGGTCCGGCAGCGCCGTCAATAGCTCGTCGGCGTCGACGGCTCGATCCCGCTCGCGTGACCCGTCACTCATCCCCGTGGACCAGCGCGGAACGCACCCCAGATCCGGGCGAAGCGCGTCGCACCGCACCGGGCCTCGCGATTCGCCGGTGACAGCGGCCGAAGCGGTTGAACGTTGCGTGACACCACATGACGTACTGGGGGCTGTCGGCCGGTATAGCCCTGTCGCCTCCGAGGTGCGCCGTATCCAGTCACCCGTCGAGTGCCGTCCAGAGGGCGCCGACGCCGCCGAGAGCAAAGACAGCTATCCAGAAGCCGACGCTCAAACGGGACGGAAGCGATGCACGGCCCCACGACCCAGAGATTTCGAGTAACAAACCGCCGGTGAGCGCCAGCAACCCCACGCCGAAGAGACCGAAGGCGACGCGGACCGGCCGGCTCCCGAAAGCGCGATCGCGAACCCGGCGGGCACGTGACGAAGCGTAGGGGACGAGGACGACGGTGGCGACGACGCCCCAGACGACGGCGTCGAAGCGGCCGAGATTGGTCGACGTGCCACCGAGCGCGAGGACGTCGACTGCGGCCAGAACGGCGATGAGCAGCGCCATCGTCCCGAGGACCAGGTTGCGGTGGCGGCGTTCGGGCACGGGAGCGGGTTCGGCAGAGAGGATCAAAAACGTTCCCGTCCCGTCACGCAGGTATCACGAACCGGCGGTACCGACGAGTAGTGACAGGCACGTTCCTGGGCGCCTGCGGCCTGTACACGGGAAGACAGGTCGCCGTCCGGAACGACCAGACGGAGGCGGTGACGGCCAGAGAGACGCCAACTGGACGCTCCGACGAACGGCGTCTGACGGGACCGACGGCTTCGAAATCCTTTTACGCGACTCAAGGGCTAGAGACACACAACGAAACATGGACATCGAAATCATCGAGGAAGACGAGAACCCCATGTTGCACCGGACCGACGTTCGGTTCGAGGTGCGACACGAGGACGCGACCCCCTCTCGTCTCTCCGTCCGCGACTCGCTGGCCGCAATGTTGAACAAAGACGCCGAAGAGACCGTCGTCCACGAACTCGACACGAAGTTCGGCATGCGCCGGACCATCGGCTACGCCAAGGTGTACGACAGCGCCGAGCAGGCCCGCGAGGTCGAGCAGGACCACATGCTCGAACGCAACAAGATCGTCGCCGACGGCGAGGGCGAGGAAGAGGCGGAGGAGGCCTGATCCGATGGCCCGAAACGAATACTACGACGACGACGGCCAGGAAGCCCGCGAACGCTGTCCCCGCTGTGGCGACGCGTTCCTCGCCGACCACGACGACCGCCAGCACTGCGGCAAGTGCGGCTACACCGAGTGGAAATAAGGGCCGTTTTTCCGCTTTCGACGCACCTTCTCCGGTAGCGACTGCGTTCGCGCGTCCTCTCATCCCGTCCGGTCCCAGTAGATTGATACCCCGACCGGTGAACCGTTCGGACGAATGACCAGTTCGTCATCCGCTCGACGGACGGCCGACGATCGGTCGAGCGTCCGTGCCGTCATCGTGGGTACGCTCGGCGACCCACTGGCGGTCGTCCTCGGCGTAGTCACCTTCCTGGCCGCGGTCCCGGCGACGGTGTTCGCCATGCAGGCGGCCCTCTGGGACGTACTGCGAAGCGGCCTGAACGACGCAGCGACCGTCGAGACGCTCGTCGCGGTCGCGCCGTTCGACGTCATCTTCCTGCAGGTTCGGGTCGCCCTGGTCGTCGGGTTCGTCCTGGCGCTGGAGGTTGTCGTTCTCCGCCGGTGGTGGGTCAGTACGTCGCACGCCGGATCCCGTCGCGCGCTCCTCGCGCTGGTCGGCGCCGTCCTGTTCCCGGTCGGCGCAGTTCTCGGGTACCAGTTCGCGTTCCCCGTCGCCGTCGAAGTACTCGCGGCCGGGGAGTCGGCGTGGTCGGTCGTCCGGTGGGCGGGCCTGGCCTGCGACGTCGCGCTTGCGACCGGCGTAGCCACGCAGGTCGCGTTCGCGACGGGGGCGGTCGCGCTCTCTCGGTCCCGGAACGACGGCGGATCGGACGATCGGTCCTGAGCGGAGCCGTCGACCCGCGATGAAGGCAGGTCCAGCCCCGGTGACGCACGCCCGCGCGTATCGAAGTCGTCTTTTCCGTGGGTATCCGAATCCAGCACGATAAGATGAGCGAACCGGCGGCGTCGGGCGACCAGATGCGAGTCCTGGGCATCGAGGGGACCGCCTGGGCGGCGAGCGCCGCCATTTTCGAGACGGCGGACCCGTCGACCCACACCGACGACGAGCACGTCTTCATCGAGAGCGACGCCTACCAGCCTGCGAGCGGCGGCATCCATCCCCGTGAGGCCGCCGAGCACATGGGTGAGGCGATTCCACAGGTCGTCCAGACCGCCATCGCACACGCCGAGGAGCGGGCGGCCGAGGCCGGGGAAGACCCGGGGGCACCCATCGACGCAGTGGCATTCTCCAGGGGTCCGGGCCTCGGGCCGTGCCTCCGCATCGTCGGCACCGCGGCCCGCGCCGTCGCCCAGCGCTTCGACGTCCCGCTGGTGGGCGTCAACCACATGGTCGCCCACCTGGAGGTGGGCCGGCACTTCTCGGGGTTCGACGACCCCGTCTGTCTGAACGCCTCCGGCGCGAACGCGCACATCCTGGGCTATCGCAACGGGCGCTACCGGGTGCTGGGCGAGACGATGGACACCGGCGTCGGCAACGCGCTGGACAAGTTCACCCGTCACGTCGGCTGGAGCCACCCCGGCGGGCCGAAGGTCGAGAGCCACGCGAAGGAGGGTGAGTACCTCGACCTCCCCTACGTCGTCAAGGGGATGGATTTCTCGTTCTCGGGGATCATGTCCGCCGCGAAGCAGGCCGTCGACGAGGGGGAGGCCGTCGAGAACGTCTGCCGCGGGCTGGAGGAGACCGTCTTCGCCATGCTCACCGAAGTCTCGGAACGGGCCCTCTCGCTGACCGACGGCGACGAACTCGTCCTCGGCGGCGGCGTCGCCCAGAACGCCCGCTTGCGGTCGATGCTCGAAGAGATGTGCGACCAGCGCGGCGCCGACTTCTACGCCCCACCGGCGAAGTTCCTCCGGGACAACGCTGGGATGATCGCCATCCTCGGTGCGAAGATGTTCGCCGCGGGCGACACCATCGCTATCGAGGAGTCGCGCATCGACTCGGACTTCCGGCCGGACCAGGTCGCGGTGTCCTGGCGGGGTCGGGGCGCGAAGCGGCCCGACGAATCTGCGAGCGGTGAACGAAGTGAACCGCGAGCTGGGCTGGGCGCGAAGCGGCCCGACGAATCGGCGACCGTCGACGACCGCGAACTCCAGGGCGCCGAGGCCACCGTCAGGTTCGCTGGGGACCACGTCGTCAAGGAGCGAAACCCCCGGTCCTACCGCCATCCCGCACTGGACGAGCGTCTGCGGGTCGAGCGAACGCGGCAAGAGGCGCGGCTGACGAGCGAGGCCCGCCGCCACGGCGTCCCGACGCCGGTCATCCGGGACGTCGACCCCCAGGAGTCCCGCATCGTCTTCCAGCACGTCGGCGAGGCGGACCTCCGGGAGTCGCTGACCGAAGCGTCCGTCCGCGACGTGGGCCGGCACCTCGCGCGGATCCACGACGCGGGATTTGTCCACGGGGACCCGACGACGCGGAACGTCCGGGTTGGGCCAGTCGAAAAAGACGGTGACGGCAGCGACGCCCGGACCTTCCTCATCGACTTCGGCCTGGGCTACTACACGCAGGACGAGGAAGACCACGCGATGGACCTGCACGTACTCGCTCAGTCGCTGGCTGGGACGACCGACGACGCCGGAGCACTCCGGGCGGCGGTAGAGGACGCCTACCGCGCAGCCAGCGACCGCGACGGGGCCGTTCTCGACCAGCTACGGGAAATCGAAGGGCGTGGCCGCTACCAGTGAGATTAAGTGGTCAGCTACCCGAAACCAAGCCATGGAACGAGCACTCGTGGTTCTGGAGACGAGCGAGGACGGGCAGACGATACTCCGCGAAGCTGGCGAACTCGCCGCCGGGGTGGACGCCCGCCTCGACGTGCTGGCGCTGATGACGCCGGAGGAGTACGAGGAGAAGCGGGAGACCCTCGAGGCCGCCGGGAAGGGCGAACACACGACGTACAACGAGCGGGCAGTCCTCGACAACCGCCGCCAGCGCGCCGAGGAAACCGTCGAGGAGGCCCTCGACGACCTCGACGTCGACTGGAACACCGTCGCCGCCCTCGTCGGCGACTCCGAGACGGAAGCCGACCGCATCCTGCAGAGTGCGGAGAAACACGAGACGGACCACGTGTTCCTCACCGGCAAGAAGCGCTCGCCGACGGGGAAGGCCGTCTTCGGCGACCGCTCCCAGGCCGTCATCCTCAACTTCGACGGCCCCGTGACGACGCTGCTGGGGTAAGACCGTCAGTCGTCACTATCGGCGGGAAAAACGACTTAACGGCGCGTGCCCAACCGTAGCGTATGGCCGACAAACCGCAGTCAGGTGAGATTTTCGGCGTGCCGTACAACTTCGACCGTCCCAGCGTCCGGCGACTGCTCTCTTCGTACTGGCAACCGGACGACGGCATGCTCGTCGAGAAACCCTTCGGCATCGGCTACACGCTGAACCTCGCCAACTGGCGCTCGTGGGTGGCGCTGGCCGTCGTCGGCGCACTCCTCTGGCAGGAAGGTCAGAGCAGGTCCCAGGGGCCGACCGACCGCGACGAGGAACCCGTCGAAGTTATCGTCGACTGACGAACCGAAGGAATTAATCTTCGCGTAGTCTGTTCACAGATACTGTGAAGGATCGGGTGGATTCTCGACCCGAAATTGTCGCCTATGGAGCTCTCTACGTCGTTTCTCTCGTTATTCTCGTAAGTTACTCCTTCGGTCATACCGGCCAGGCATTGGTGAGGGTCGATGCGTATACGGGGATGCTGATACTGCTGCTTGCGATTATTCCCCAGGCCTCTCGCATATCGAAACTAGTCTTCAGCGGCGAAAAGGTCAAGATCGATCTCGAAACTCCGAAACAACGTCTACAGCAGGACGTCGAGCACATCGACTCTCAAACAGAAACAGCCAATCTCCCGGAAGAAGTACGTCGCGACTTCGGAAACCGGGAGAGGCCCAGGAATCAGACGGTATCGGACCTCTCTAGTCGGCTTCCAGATGCAGAAGGTGCGGACCCGATCACCACGATCGCCAATCTCACTTCGGAGATCGAGGCCCGATTGCGAGAGATATTGCTCTCCGAAGGACTGTCACCTGACCAAAAAGCAACCCTTCAGTTCCTGGCGAATCAGGCCCGTGAAAACGAATTGATCCAGTCGGAAACGGCCAACGCGATAGAAACCCTCTGGTCGATACGTAATCGGCTCGTTCACGGTGGTGCCGTGGACCGCGAGGACGCAGAGACGATCGCTCTGGCAGGCACCAAAGTACTCGACACCCTCCAGAACTATCTGGAGGTGTCTGAGGTAACCGAAGTCCATCTTCGTGAGATACTCGCAGAGAACCCTGAACTTGTCGAGCCGGGATTCGAGATCAGGTCGGTAGAAGAACGAGTCGGAAATGCTCACATAGACGTCATCGGAGAGGACGCAAGTGGGGAGACGGTCGTCGTGGAGCTGAAACTGCGGCCCATCACCGAAGAAGTTGTCAAACAAGCCCAGCGTCGTCTGGAGACCTGGAAAACGACGCGATCCGACCAAACTGCGAGGGGAATAATCGTCGCCCCAGACGTCGAGAGTGGCGCGAAAGAATCTCTCGACCAGAGCGCAATCGAGTTCCGAGAGTTGAAGACGATATACGGGAAATAGCCACTATGCTCACGTTCGTCACGACCAACCCCGGAAAGGTCCACGAGGCCGAGGAGTACCTGGGGTCGGTCGAACAGTTCGACTTCGACTACACCGAGGTACAGGGCGAGGATCTGGGGACCATCGCTGCCCACGGCGCCCGGGAAGCCTACCGGGAGGCCGGAGAACCGGTCATCGTCGACGACTCCGGCCTGTTCGTCGACGCCTTCGACGGCTTCCCCGGCCCGTACTCCTCCTACGTCGAGTCCCACGTCGGTATCGAGCGGGTCTGGCGGCTCACGGAGCCCGAGGACGACCACGGCGCGAAATTCAGGACGGTCGTCGCGTACTGCGACGGCGAGGGGTTCGACGCGGGCGGCGCCGACCGCAGGGAGGGGGCGCCGAACGAGCGAACGGTGAGCGGAGCGAGCCGTGCGCGCGCCGACTCCGTCCGCGACGGCGACCCGCCGGTCAAAATCTTCGAGGGCGTCGTCCCGGGTACCATCGTCGAACCCCGCGGCGACGGCGGGTTCGGCTACGACCCCATCTTCGAACACGACGGGACGACGTTCGCCGAGATGGATACCGAAGAAAAGAACGCCGTCTCCCACCGCGGCCGGGCGCTGGCGAAACTGGGCGACTGGCTCGACGAGACCGGACGGGTCTGACCGCCCGATGGCACCCACAGCACTCGTCACCGGTGCCAGCGCCGGCATCGGGCACGCGCTCGCGACGGAGTTCGCCAGACACGGCCGAGACGTGGTCCTCGTCGCCCGGCGCGAGGAGCGACTCCGGTCGCTCGCCGACGAACTCGAAACCGACTACGGCGTCGACGCGACGGCGATTCCGCTGGATATGGCCGACGGCGACGCGCCCGACCGGCTGTTCGACTCACTCGACGACCGGGGAATCAGCCTCGACGCGCTGGTCAACAACGTCGGCGTCGGCGTCTACGGCCGCTTCGGCGAGGGCGACCTGGCCGACCAGCGGACCCAGCTCCGGCTGAACGTCGACGTGCTCGTGGAACTTACCCACCGGTTCCTCGACGGCCGCTCCCGGGGACAGGTCCTGAACGTCGGCTCCGTCGCGGGCTTCACCCCTGGGCCGCTGCTGGCCGGCTACTACGCCAGCAAGGCGTACGTCAACAGCTTCTCCGAGGCGCTGGCGGCGGAGTACCGCGACACCGATATCGACGTAACCGTGGTCTGTCCCGGCCCGGTCGACACGGAATTCCAGGAACGCGCCGGGATGGGCGACTCCACCGTTGCCCAGGTGTTCTCCCACACGCCCGAGGAGGTCGCGACGGCCGCCTACGCCGGCCTCCAGTCCGGCGACGTGGTCGTGATTCCCGGCCTGCCGATGAAACTCCTGACCCTGTTCCTGCGGATCACTCCCCGCCCGTTTCGTCGCTGGGGCGCCAGGATCGTCAACGGCGGGCGCTAGCGGCCGATGGCGGCCGGTGGCGAGCGGTAGCGAGCACTACTTTCTGGGGTCGCGGTCCGGTCCCGGATACTCACTTTCGTGGGTCGCCTCGTACAGCGATTCGGCGTCGAAGACGGTCGTGAACGCGTCCGGCGAGCGGACGCTGACCGAGACGCGCGGTTGCAGGGAGAGGCCGGCCTCGGCGCTGCGGAGCGAGTCGTCGAACGTGAGCAGGTGGGCCGCCTCGCCGCGGTAGGCGGAGGCCAGCGCCGGATGGTCGTCGTCGGGGTGGTCGACGGGTTCCCGTTCGGCCTCGACCCGCTCGCGCCAGTCCGCCGCGAGGTCGTCGTCGGTCAGGTCGGCGATCACCGCCTCGGCGTCGTCCAGCAGCGAATCGCTGGCGACGAGGGTGAGCCAGGAGTGCCCGCGGACGTGGTCGAGGGCCGCGCGGGCGTCGCCACCGACGAGGAGGTCAGCGGCGAGGACGTCGGCGTCGGCGACGACGCGGGTCGGGTCAGCAGTCATCCCTGTGCTCCGAGAGCGTCCGGTCGATGTCCTCGACAGTGACGTCGTACTCGTCGGCGCCGTCGAACAGCGTCCCCCATGTCATGCCCGCATCGAGGGGCGGCGCGACCAAAAATCCCCGGCGGACGGCGGCGTGATAGCGTCGGTTGTAATTCGTTCCCAGCGTTTTCCCACCATCTGTTCGTTCAGCCCCAGTTCACCCCGTCGGTGGCATGTGCCTGCCGAAAATAGGTACAACCGACACTATGAGACGCCCGTCTGACGGGTGTTTAAGTGAGAGCCAGGGTTCCCATTCGACGGGTGCGCACGTACGGCTCGCGTGCCGTCGCCGGACAGGACGACGGTGCGCCCGTATCCCATCCTCCCATCGCGCGCCCGGACGACGCGACCTATCCTCTTTCGGTACGCGCCGGCTGCCCTCCGGACGGGTCGCGCTCGACCCCCTCTCCACTCTCCGGAGTGACTACGCCCCCCGGAGCGCCGTCCGGACCTCCGTGATGGCGTCCGGGTCGGAGAGGACCGCCACGTGGTCGCCGGCTTCTATCTCCGTCCGCGGCAGTGGAATCGTCATCGGCTCCCTGTCGTGGCCGTGGGCGTAGATGCGCGCCTGGCTCGGGAGGTCGACCTCGACGACGCGCGAGCCGACCACGGGCGCGCCCTCGGGGATGTCCACCGTCGCGACGGTCAACTGCTCGGCGAGGTCGGCGATGACGTTGAAGTCGCCCCCGAGCAGCGCGGTCTTGGCCCCCGCCGCGCCCAGGCGCTCGGGGTAGATTATCTCGTCGACGTCCGCGTCGTACTTCTCGTAGATCTCTTCGCGGTAGTCCTCGTCGATGCGCAACACGGTCCGGCAGCCGTACTCCTTGCCGATCATGCAGGCCGTGAAGTTGGTGTTGAGGTCGCCGGTCAGCCCGCCGATAGCGTCGGCGTCAGCCAGTCCGGCCTCCTCGAGGACGCTCTCGTCCGTGCCGTCGCCCGCGACGGTCTCGAACCCCTCCGTCCGTGCTCGGTCTACCTTGTCCGGGTCGTTGTCGACGACGACGACGTCGTGGCCTTCCGGGGCCAGAATGCCGGCGGTCCGCATCCCGACGCGTCCGTAGCCGACGATGACGAACTTCATGCCATGCCGTACGTTACCAGGCCTAAAAACGCTAGCCCTCCACGAGCGGCCGCGGAGCTACGGGACCAGATCGCGAGTCGAAAAATGAAGTCGGCCGGATCGCGTCAGGGAGCGACGAGCGCTTCGGTCTCGTCCTCCGTGGCGTTCGTCTCGGTCACGGTTTCGTTCGTCTCCTCGGCAGTCGCGTTCGTCTCGGTCATTTCGCCGGCGTCCGTCGCGTCCTCGCTCGGCGGTGCGACGGTGGCGTTGTCGACGATGGCGCCGCCCTCGTCGGTGTACGGCCCGTCAGCCGTCCCGTTCGTGGCGACGAAGTCGTACGTCTCGTTGTCGTTCGTCTCCATGTGCGGCATCGCGATCAGCGTCTCGTTCTCCGTGAACTCGGTGTCGTTGAACTCGGCACCGGAGACGTTGTAGAGAACCACCGAGAGGTTCTCGTAGGTCCCGGCCTCGAGGTACTCGGAGACACCGACGACGCTGCCGACGGCGTCACCGTCGAGCAGGCTCTCGTTGTGGATGGCCACGTAGCCACCCTCGGAGAGCGTCGTCGACTCGATGGTCACCGCGGTACCGTTCTCGGTCACGTTCGCGGTCTGGTTCTCGAAGGTGACCGCGGTCTGTGCCGTGACCGTCGTCGTGTCACCCGCCGCGTCGGTTTCGGTCTCCGTTTCGGTCTCGTTGAGTCCGGCCTCGGTCTCGTTTTCAGTCTCGTTGAGTCCGGCCTCGGTCTCGTTTTCAGTCTCGTTGAGTCCGGCCTCGGTCTCCGTTTCGGTCTCGTTCAGCCCGTCAGTTTCGTTCTCGGTCTCGTTGAGTCCGGCTTCGGTCTCGTTTTCAGTCTCGTTGACGTCCGCCGCCCCGTCGTCGGACTCGTTGTACCCGACTATCGTCTCGTTGTCGCCCGGCGCGTCGTAGATCGCGGGCGCGACGATCGGTTCACCGTCGATGGTGTACGGCCCATCTTCGGTGCCGTTCGTCGCGACGTAGTCGAACGTCTCGTTGTCGTTCGTCTCCATGTGCGGCATCGCGACCAGGAACTGGCTCTCGGTGAGTTCGGTCTCGTCGAACTCGGCACCGGGCACGTCGAACAGCGTGATCGTCACGTTCTCGTGCTCACCAGCTTCGAGGTACTCCGAGGCGCCGATAGTGCTGTTGACCGCCTCGCTCAGGTCGAGCTCGGTCGCGTTGGCGAGCAGACTATCGTCGTGGACGGCCACGTAGCCACCCTCAGGCAGGGTCGCGTTGACAGTCACTTCGGTGCCCTGCGAACTCACGTTCGTCACTTCCACGGACGCGTTCGCGTCCATCGCGGCGGTCTCGTTCGTCGTCTCGTTCTCGGTCTCGTTGAGTCCGGCCTCGGTCTCCGTCTCGTTGAGTCCGGCCTCGGTCTCCGTCTCCGTCTCGTTGACAGGCGTCTCCGTCTCGGTCTCCTGGACCGGTTCGGCGTCTGCCTGGACGGTGATCAGCGCTTCGTCGGTGACCGGTTCACCGTCGACCGTGTAGGCACCGTCCTCGGTGCCGTTCGTCGCGACGAAGTCGTACGTCTCGTTGTCGTTCGTCTCCTGGTGCGGCATCGCGATCAACGTCTCGTTCTCGGTGAGCGCGTCCTGTGCGTACTCCGCGCCGGAGACGTTGAACAGGGAGACCGTGACGTTCTCGTGGGTCCCGGCCTCCAGGTACTCGGAGGCGCCGACGACGCTCCCGATGACGTCACCCTCGAACAGGAACTGGTCGTGGATGGCGACGTAGCCGCCGTCCGGCACGGTGACGCTGTCGATGGTCACCGTCGTCCCGTTCGAAGTCTGGTTCTCGAACGCGACGGAGGCGTTCGCGGACGCCGCCACCTCGGTCTCGGTTTCCGTTTCAGTCTCCGTGTCGTTCAGCGGTTCTTCGGTCTCAGTCTCGTTGACCGGTGCTTCGGTCTCCGTTTCAGTTTCCGTCTCCGTCTCCGTCTCGTTCAGCGGTTCTTCGGTCTCAGTCTCTTCCGGCGGCTGCTCGACGCCGGCGACCTGGACGAGCGCTTCGTCGGTCACCACTTCACCGTCCTGGGTGTACGGACCGTCTTCCGACCCGTTGGTCGCAACGAAGTCGTAGGTCTCGTTGTCGTTCGTGTCCAGGTGCGGCATCACGATCAGCGTCTGGTTCTCCGTGAGTTCGTTCTGGTCGTACTCCGCGCCGGGAACGTCGAAGAGCTCGATCTCGACGTCTTCGTACTCACCGGGTTCGAGGTACTCCGAGACCCCGACGACGCTGCCGACGGCGTCACCGTCGAGCAGGCTCTCGTTGTGGACGGCGACGAAGCCGCCTTCACCGAGTTCGACCGAGTCGACTGTTATCGTCGTACCGTCCGTCGTCTGCTGCTCGAACGTAACGCTCGCGTTCACTTCCGCAGCAGGTTCCTCGGTCTCAGTCTCCGTTTCAGTCTCAGTCTCGGTCTCCGTGTCCGTTTCCGTCTCGGTCTCGGTCTCCGTTTCAGTCTCAGTCTCGGTCTCCGTTTCCGTCTCTGGCTCTTCGACGTCGTCTAGCTGGATGTAGGCCTCGTCGGTGACCGCTTCACCGTCCGCGGTGTAGGGGCCGTCCTCCGTGCCGTTCGTGGCGACGAAGTCGTACGTCTGGTCGTCGTCGGTGTCGAGGTGCGGCATCGCGATCAGGGTCTGGCTCTCCGTGAGCTCGTCCTGGTCGTACTCCGCACCGGGGACGTCGAAGAGGTGGACCTCGACGTTCTCGTGGGTTCCGGCATCGAGGTACTCGGAGACGCCGATGACCGGCCCGACCGCACCGTCGTCGGTCTGTTCGTGGATGGCGACGAAGCCGCCGTCCGACACCGTGACCTGGTCGACGGTGACCATCGTGGCGTTGTAGGTCGGGAAGACGACTGACGCGCTCGGTTCGTCCTCGACCTCGGTCTCAGTCTCAGTCTCGGTCTCCGTTTCCGTGTCGGTCTCAGTCTCGGTTTCCGTCTCAGTCTCGGTCTCCGTTTCCGTGTCGGTCTCAGTCTCGGTTTCCGTTTCCGTCTCAGTCTCGGTCTCCGTTTCCGTGTCGGTCTCAGTCTCGGTTTCCGTTTCCGTCTCAGTCTCGGTCTCCGTTTCCGTCTCAGTCTCGGTCTCCGTTTCCGTCTCAGTCTCGGTTTCCGCTTCCGTCTCAGTCTCGGTTTCCGTTTCCGTCTCAGTCTCGGTTTCCGTTTCCGTCTCAGTCTCAGTCTCGGTTTCCGTTTCCGTTTCAGTCTCCGTCTCGGTGTCCTCCTCGTCGTCCTCGGCGTCCTCTGCGGCGTCGAGGGTCAGCTGGAGGAACTGCCCGTCGTCCCGGGTGAAGACCCCGTGGACGTAGTCGCCGGCTTCGAGGCCGTCGGTGGCGACGTCGAACGTGACGGTGTCACTCTCCTCGGCGTCGAGCGTGACCCGCTCCTCGGAGACGACCTGGCCGTCGAGGCGGAACGTCACCGACTGGTTCGTCTCGAAGTCGTTGGGGTTAGTCACCTCGGCCTCGACGGTGAGTTCGTCCCCGACGGTCGCGTTCTCCGGTGCGTCGACCGAGTCGAGCGTGAACGACTCGGAGAGGGTGATCTGTTCGACCTGTCCACTGTCTTCGGTGAAGACGGCGTGGTAGTAGGTCCCCGTCTCGAGCCCCTCCGTGTCGGCCCGGAACTGGACCACCTCGGAGTCGTTCGGGTCGACCGTCACGAGCTTCGTGGCGACGACCGCCCCGCCGAGGCGGAACTCGACGGATTCGGTTATCCGGTCGTCGGTGGGGTTCTCGATCTCCGCGCCGACGCTGACGTTCGACCCGGGCGCGGCGCTCTCCGGTGCGTTCAGCGATACGACCTCGAGCGACGACTCGTCGCTCTCGGAGTCGTCGGCAGTCTCCTGCGCGACGGCCCCCTGTACGACGAACGCGCCACTGAGCGCTATCATCAACGCGACGATGACGACAGCGGCCCTGTTCGTGGAGCGTGTCATACTACTCTCTGGTCAGGTGTTGGTACTGTCATGGCGATGCAGTCGAAACGTCGTTCGATCAACAGATAAACCGGAGAGTTCGTTCAGTTACGGCGGCGGTGACAGGCCCGCCCTAGTGCGATTTCACCGGTTCTAAGAGGGGCCTTGGCCGCACCGGAATCGAGGGGTAGAACCCCCCGACGGACGCGAACGCCAGTCAGCCCTGCTTTCCCGAACCCCCCCACTGAAATACGTCCCGGTTTCCGACCGCCGTCTTGCGATTGGACGGGGCGTGTCGTGGTGTACATCCGCAACGTGAACGAACGGCGTGATACCGAGGCGTCCGTCCCCCCGGCCAGTGGCGTAGCGGTGGGAATCCGACACGGGTTTACCCCTCCCCCGCCGACGATTCGCCATGCGGGTAACGTTTCTCGGGACCAGCGGCGCCGTGCCCACGACCGAGCGCAACACGAGCGCCGTCTTCGTCAACCGGGAAGGGGACCAGCTGCTGTTCGACTGCGGCGAGGGGACCCAGCGCCAGATGATGCGGTACAACACCGGCTTCGGGGTCGAACACGTCTTCGTCTCCCACCTCCACGGCGACCACGTCCTCGGTCTCCCCGGCCTGGTCCAGACGTGGGACTTCAACGACCGGGAGGAGCCCCTGTCCATCCACGCCCCCGCGGGGACTCGCAGCCAGATCGAGGACCTGATCCACGTCAGCGGGAACGACCCCGCGTTTCCCGTGCGAATCCATCAGGTCTCGCCCGGCGACGTCGTGGTCGACCGCGAGGAGTACGAGGTCCGCGCGGTCCGGACCGAGCACCGCTGCAAGTCCGTGGGCTACGCCGTCGTCGAGGACGACCGGAAGGGCCGGTTCGACCGCGAGAAGGCAGAGAACGAACTGGGCATCTCGCCTGGTCCCGCCTACTCCAAGCTCCACCGCGGCGAGTCCGTCGAACTCGACGACGGCCGCGTCGTCGAACCCGAGGAGGTCGTCGGCCCGGCCAGGCCTGGTCGTACCCTCGTGTACACCGGCGACACCGAGCCCACCGACGCCGTCGTCGCGGCCAGCGAGGACGCGGACCTGCTGATCCACGACGCCACCTTCGCCGAGGACCGCCGGGACCGGGCACAGGCGACGGCACATTCGACGGCCAGACAGGCTGCCGAAGTGGCACAGCGGGCCGGTGCGAAACGCCTCGCGCTCACGCACGTCTCGACCCGCTACGGCGGGGACTCCTCGCCGCTTGCCCACGAGGCCAGCGATGCGTTCGAGGGCGAGAGCTTCGTCGCCCAGGACGGCCAGAAACTCCGGGTTCCCTACCCCGACGAGGAGTGAGAGACGCCTGGAAGCCGGGTTTTGACGTCGGTGGCGTCGGCAGTCCACTCCCAGAGCGCGTCCTGTCGCTCGCGGTCTGACGCGCTCGGCGCCGCCGACCGGGGCTCACGGTCGGCGAAGTACTGGCCCGTCGTCCCGGCGACGTCGTCCGACGCCGCCAGGTAGACTGAGGTCCGCGCTGCCTCGCGTTCGTCGACGACCGGGCCGATGGGGACCCTCGCACCGAGAGCGCCGAATGCCTTCCAGACGAGCGAGGACAGGCCGCTCGAATCCCGGGCGAGGCGGCTGGACGGGACCACCCCGGGGTGGCACGCGTTCGACGTGACACCCGCGGCCGCGGCGCGGCGCGCCAGGCCGAACGTGAACAGCACGTTCGCCAGTTTCGAGAGCGCGTAGGCGTCGCGCCCGGTCGGCCCGGCCGGTCCGGTGAGAGCGTCCAGGTCGAACGAGGCCCGCCGGTGGAGGTCCGACGAAACCGTGACGACGCGCCCGTCCGCGGCGTCGAGGAGCGGGAAGAGACGGTGGGTGATCAAGAAGTGGGCGCAGTGGTTCACTGCGACGGTCAGTTCTATCCTGACTCGTGATCCATCGGAGCGGTCACCGACTGCGTCCGTGAGACGTCGCTCGTCCTGCCAGGTCCCCGCGTTGTTGACGAGCGCGTCGAGTCGGTCGTGGTCGTCGGCAATCGCGGCAGCGAGGGTTCGCACCTGGTCGAAGTCAGCGAAGTCGGCCGGGTAGAAGGTGGCCGCACCCGGCGTGCGTTCGCGGACCATCTCACAGACGCGCTCACCCCGGCCGCGGTCGCGTCCGTGGACGAGGACGGTCGCACCCCGATCCGCCAGGCCGCGGACCGTCTCGCGGCCGATGCCGCTCGTTCCCCCAGTCACCAACACGACGGCGTCGTCCGCGTCGGACATGTCGGACGGGACGGGCGCCACAGGCAAGAAGAGAGGGGAAGGATGGAACGAACGGGGATGGGAGACCCTACTCGTGGCCGTAGACCGGCACCGGGTGGTAGGGCTCTTCGAGGTACTCGACGTCCGAGGCCGAGAGGTCGATATCGAGCGCTTCGACGGCCTCCTCCAGGTGTTCGATGCTCGACGTCCCCAGGATCGGTGCGGTGACGGCGTCGTGCTGGAACTGCCAGGCCATCGCTATCTGGGCCATCGTGACCCCCTTGTCTGCGGCCAGTTCCTGGACGCGCTCGTTTATCTCCTCGCTGCCGGGGCCCTCGTGATACGGGGTGCCGTAGTCGATCTCGTGTTCGCCCCGCGTCGTGTCGCTGAACTCCTCGTGCGGCCGGGTGAGGTAACCAGCCCCGAGCGGACTCCACGGCAGGACGCCGACGTTCTCCCGCTCGCAGACGGGATACATCTCTCGTTCCTCCTCGCGGTAGGTGAGGTGGTGCAGGTCCTGCATCGTCTCGAAGGACGCGAGGTTCTCGCGGTCGCTGACGTGTAGCGCGCGCTGGAACTGGTTGGCGTACATCGACGACGCGCCGAGGTGCCGGACCTGCCCTCGCCGGACCGCGTCGTCGAGTGCCCGCAGCGTCGTCTCGATGGGGGTGTCGTAGTCCCAGCGGTGGATCTGGTAGAGGTCGACGGTGTCCATCCCCAGCCGGTCCAGCGAGTGTGCGAGTTCCTGCTCGATGGTCTTCCGCGACAGGCCCTCCGCGTTGCGGTGTTCCTTCGCGCCGGGCCAGCGAACCTTGGTGGCGACGACCTGTTCGTCCCGGTCGTAGTCGGCGAGCACGTTCCCGAGGATCTCCTCGGACTCGCCCGACGAGTAGACGTTCGCCGTATCGAAGAAGTTGATTCCCAGGTCGATGGCGCGCTCGATGAGGTCGCGCGACTCGTCCTCGTCGAGCATCCACTCGTCGCCGCTCCCGAAGCTCATACAGCCCAGACAGATCTTCGAGACCTCCATCCCGGTCGAACCGAGGGTGGTGTACTCCATGGAACTGAGGTCGGGGGAAGGGTGGAAAAAGTCGACGCCAACTTTCCGACACGAGCGGCGTGATTGGAACCCAGCGGGACCACGGACGACCGAGTCGGTACTGTCATTTCAGCGCGGTTCGAGAGTGGCACCATGGACGTTGCACACGTGGCGCTGTGGGTATCGGACGTCGACCGGACGGTCGAGTTCTACGAGACGATCGGCCTCGAACGCACCTGGTCCTTCGAGATGGACGGCGTCGAGAACATCTACCTCGGCGACGAGCACGGCGAACTCCAGCTCAAGCACGACCCGGACCGGACGACGCCCATCGCGCCGGGCCGGGCCGACGTCGACCACGTCGCGCTGACCGTCGACGACCTCGACGCGACCGTCGAGCGAGCGGTCGAGGCCGGCGGCACCGTCGTCACGGACCCCCTCACCGTCGAGGCGGCCGACGCCTACGTCGCGTTCGTCGAGGACCCCGAAGGGTACACCCTAGAGTTTATCGAGTCGCTTTAAGAACCGAAACGAAAGCGAATCCCGACTGATTCTCTCGGTTGCTGAGGTTTAAGTATCGACGCGACCGATATGCTCCCGAAAGGATGGCGGCCGAGATATCAGAACGGGTACGCGAGATTGCCCGGGAACGGGGTATGTCCGAGTCAGCGGTCGTCGAGCAGGCACTGGAACAGGGGATCGAAGATTTATGGCGTGACCTCGTTCTGTCGCTGTACTTCGACGGTAAATTCGACCGCGATCAGGCCGTCGACCGGATCGGCCGGACGACGGTCGAACGCGCAGAGCAGGAGCGAAAAGCCGTCGAAGACGACGTTAGCTGGGGCCTCGACGCGTGAGCGTCACCGCGGTTGCGGACGCGGGCCCGCTAATTCACCTCGCAGAGATCGGATCGATCGACCTTCTCGACGTACTCGGCCGGCTGTACGTACCTGATACCGTGTATAAGGAGATAGCAGACGGCGGGATACCAGCCGGCATGGCCGGACTGTCATACGAACGCGTGTCTTCAGACCGGGTCGGTGATGACGAGTCCCTCGACGCTGGCGAGGCGGCAGCTCTCGCGGTCGCCATCAACCGCGACGCCGTGCTCCTGACCGACGACATGGCGGCCAGAGACGCGGCAGACGATGCCGGCGTGGACGTGCACGGCTCTATCGGCGTTATAGCTCTGGCGTATGCCCGCGGTCGGTTGGAGCGAGACGAGGCGGCCGAGCGAATGCGGAGGTTGCAACACGAGACCAGCCTGTACGTCTCTCAGGCGGTCGTCGAACGGGGCATCGAGATGCTCGACAGCTAGCGCTTCCGGACCGACCCCGGCGTGAGGGTTATGGTCCGCCACTGCGTAACACGCGAACGTGAACACGCGCACGGGAGCGCTGGACGCGGTCGTCTTCGGGGTGGACGTCCAGAGCGGTGACGTCCGCGGCGACGCCCCCTCCTACGCGCTCGTCGTCTTCGATGGTGAGCATCTGGAACGGGACGTCGTCAGCCACCGCAAACTCCGCCGTCGCATCGAGAGCGAGGAGCCGGCCATCGTCGCGACGGACAACATGTACGAACTCGCCGAGGACAAGGACTCGCTGGTCCACTTCCTGGGCGAACTGCCGGACGAGACGAAACTCGTCCAGGTGACCGGTGCGGAGCGACCGGAACCGCTCTCCAGGGTCGCCTCGCGCCACGGCGTGCCCTACGCCAAGGAACCGATGAAAGAGGCCGAGGCGGCGGCCAGACTCGCGGCAGCCAACGTCGGCCAGGAGGTGTCGGCCTTCACGAACACGACCGAAGTGAAGGTCTCGCGCGGACGGTCGACGGGCGGCGGCGGTGGGTGGTCCGAGGACCGATTCACCCGCCGAATACACGGCTCTGTCAAGCGCCGGGCCCGCGAGGTCGAGTCGGAGCTCCAGGGGGCCGGCCTCGACTACGAGAAGGACGTCACCGAGAAGTACGGCGGCTTCTCGCAGGCGATCTTCACGGTCTCCGCACGGCCCCAGGACATCCCCGTCTCGCGCGAGCGGGCGGGCGACACCCGCGTCGAAATCGAACGCGAACGACGGGACGGCATCGAGTTCCGGCCGCTGGCCAAGCGCCGGGACCACGTCGTCGTGGGGGTCGACCCCGGGACGACGACCGCCGCCGCGGTAGTCGGCCTCGACGGCTCCGTGCTCGACGTCTTCTCCTCGCGGACCGTCGACACCGCCGACGTCACCGAGTGGATCGTCGAGCAGGGGCGACCGATCATCGTCGCCGCGGACGTGACGCCGATGCCCGAGACCGTCGAGAAGCTCCGTCGTTCCTTCGACGCGGCGGGGTGGACGCCGCAGTCCGACCTGCCGGTCGACGAGAAACAGCACCGAACCCGCGAGGAGGGGTACGACAACGACCACGAGCGGGACGCGATGGCGGCGGCGCTGTCGGCCTACGACGCCCACGAGGACCAGTTCGACCGCATCGCGCAGAAGGTGCCGCCGCGCGTCGACACCGGCGAGGTGACCGCCCGAGTCGTCGCCGGCGAGGAGTCCGTCGAGACCGTGCTGGCGGACCTCGGTGAGGACGGCGACGGTGACGGTGGCGGCGAAGCCGAGGAGAACGACGAGCACCAGCCACGCGAACTCACCGAGGAGGAGCAGACGATCAAGGAGCTACGGCAACAGGTCGAGCGCCTCCAGGACCACGTCGACTCGCTGGAGGACACCATCGAGGAGAAGGACGACCAACTGGCCGAGAAGGAGGAACAACTCTCGCAGGCTCGCAGCGACGAGCGCATCGCGGTGCGCCGGGACCGAGAGGTGACGAAGCTCCGTCGAAAGACCGAGCGCCTGGAGTACGAACTCGAAGAGGAACGAGAGCGGAACGACGACCTGGAGGGGAAGCTCGACCGACTCAAGGCGCTGTGGAAGCTCGACCACTCGAACTTCGCGGACGTCTCCGAGAAGAAGCAGGGCCTCACGTCGGTGAAGGTGGTCGACCAGTTCACCACCGGCGCCATCCGCCAGGCCGACGAGAGCATCGGGCTCATCGAGGACGACATCGTGCTCCTCCGGGACGCTTCGGGCGCCGGCCGAAGCACCGCCCAGGAACTGGCCGACGTGGACCCGAAGCTCGTCCTGCGGACCGGCGGGCTCTCGGACGTGGCGGACACCATCCTCTTCGAACACGAGATTCCCGTCGCCCCCGCCGAGATGGTCACCGTCCAGGAGGTCGACGAACTCGCCGTCGCCCGCGAGGAGGAGGTCGAGGCCGCCATCGAGGACTGGGAAGAGCGCGCCGAGGAGCGCCGGCGCGATCGCAACGCCGAGATGGTGGACCGGCTGATCTCCGAACACCGGGCGGGGGAGCGTGGCGAAAGCGACTGAGCGAAGCGACGGAGGATTCGCGAACACGCGAGCAGGCCGGCGCCGACTGAAGGGAGGGGCCGACGAATGCGCGAACGGCGATAGCCGCGAGCAGGTCGGCGCCGACCGAAGGGAGGAGCCGACGAATGCGCGAACGGCTGACCCCAATCGCCGACGGAACGACGCCACGCGTCGCGGGTGGTCGAACGGCTGTGCCGTGAGACCGGAGGTCGAGGCCTCGGCCCGAGCGAACGGCGAGCCGAGAGTGAGTCCCTACCGTCGCTGTCGGACGAACGCCAGCAACACTCCGACGGCCACGACGAGTCTCGTCGGACCGAAGCCGGGTCCGGAGCCGTCCGTCGTCGCGGCGGTCGGTTCGGGGGACGGCGTCTCGCTTGCGACTGCCTCGGTCAGGGACGACTCCGTGAGGGACGTCCCGTCGCCGACCGGCGTGACAGTTTCCGTCGTGTCGCCCGCCGGTGTTGCGGCGGGCCCGGCCGTCGACGAGCGAGCCACCGCGAACGTCGAGAGGCCCGGCGAGTCTGCCCGCATGACGTAGCCGCCGTCCTCGCTCTGAACGAGGTGGGTCGGAAGTTCGGTCCACGCGCCGTCGTGGTAGCGATAGAGAGAAACGTCGTCCGGGGCGACGCCGAAGGCGGCGAGCCGGTCGGCCGAGACGAAGAAATCCAGGGCGACGCCGGAGACGTCCTCGTCTGGGATCGAGTGGTCGATGCGGAGGTAGCCCAGTGCGTCGCCGCCGACCGAGGCGCGGATGTCGGTGGTGTTCTCGGACGGTTCGTCCTCGCTGGTCACGTTGAAGCGCATCGAGCCGTCGGCGTCGGTGGTGACGTTCATGCCGAGCAGCCGAGCGTCGGACCCGTTGCCGTCGTCGTCGGCCGTCGTCCCGTTGTCGTCGCCGACGGTGATCGACAGCGATTCGTTCGACGACGTGGGGACGACGGTGAGGTTCGTCCATCGACTTCCACGCAGGACGGTGTTCGCCGTCCCGTTTGCATCCCCGTCGTCACCCGCTCCGTCGTCGTTCGCTTCGTCGTCGTCGCCCGGGCCGCTGCTGGAACCGCCGCCCCCACCGGGACTACCGGTACCGGTTCCTGTCCCGATGACGGCGCTGTCGCCGGTCCCGTTGTGAGTAACGTGCAGGACGAATCGATAGTCGCCCGGAGTGGACGGCTCGAACGTCACGTTGCCGGTGTAGGATTCGCCCGGTGCGAGCACGTCCACGTTCTCCGGAACGTCGTACGACGCCACGGCGTAGTCACCAGTGAGGTCGTAGCCGGCGACGTCGACCGTGCCGGTCCCTTCGTTCGTTACCGTGAACTGTCTGGTGACCGTGTCGCCCGTGTGAGTGTCCGGGAAGTGGATCCGGTGGGGCGTGACGTCGACCGTTCGATCACGGAGACGGCCGTTCCCTGTCGCGATGACGCTGTGGTCGCCGGTTCCGTTGTGGGTGACGTGCAGGACGAACCGGTAGGGGCCGGCGTTCAACGGCTCGAACGTCACGTTACCGGTGTAGGATTCGCCCGGTGCGAGCACGCCCACTTCCTCCGGGACGTCGTACGAACCGGCCACGGTGTCGCCAGTGAGGTCGTAGCCGCGGATGTCGACGTTGCCGTTCCCCTCGTTCGTCACCGTAAACTGCCTGGTGACTGTCTCGCCGGCGAAGGTGTCCGGGAAGCCGACCCGGTGGGGCGAGACGTCGATCGTTCGATTACGGAGGCGGCCGTTCCCTGTCCCGATGACGCTGTGGTCGCCGGTCCCGTTGTTAGTAACGTGCAGGACGAACCGGTAGGGGCCGGCGTTCGACGGCTCGAACGTCACGGTCCCGGTGAACGACTCACCGGGTGCGAGCACCTCGTTGCCGTCCGGGACGTCGTACGAACCGGCCACGGTGTCGCCGGTGAAGTCGTAGCCGCGGATCTCGGTGTCGACGTTGCCGGTGTTTTCGACCGTGAACTGTCTGGTGACCGCGTCGCCGGCGTACGTGTCCGGGAAATCGAGCCGGTGGGGGGTGATCGTCAGGGCGGGGTCGCGACCGACTCCCGTCCCGCGGAGTTTGACCAGTGCGGTCGACTCGTCGGTGTCGTTGCTCAGAACGGTCAGGTCGGCGGCGTGCGGTCGAATGCTCGCCGGTGTGAACGTGACCGAAAGCGTCCGACTCTGGCCGGGACCGAGGACGAACGAACCGCCGCCCGCGAGCGAGAACGACTCGGCGTCCGGCCCGCCGAGGGCCGTGCTCGTCACGGAGAGTGGTGCCGTTCCGGCGTTCGAGACGACCACGGGCGTCGTCTTCGAGGTGCCGTTCGGTACGTCGCCGACGTCGGCGTACTCGGTCGACACGGTGATCTCCGGTTCTGCGGGGACGACCGAGACGGTCTTGGTCACCTCGTCAGTCCCGCCCCTGTCGTCCGTTACTTCGAGTGTGAGGTCGTAGTCGCCCGTCGCTGGGAACGTGTGCGTCGCCATCCGACCGGTCGCGTCCGTGGTGCCGTCACCGTCGAAGTCCCACGCGTACCCTACGACCGAACCGTCCGAGTCCGCACTGGCGGCGGCGTCGAACGAGACCGTCGCTCCGGGGGTCGGACTCGACGGACTGTGCGTGAACGACGCCGTCGGGTCGCCGTTCGCGACGTACTCGTCGGACAGCGGCGAGGCGTCGACCTGCGAGTCGTTCACGGTGAACGACGAGTCACAGATCCCGTCCGAGTCCGCGTCGGTACACGTCTGGCTGAACCCGGTGCCGTCTGGGTTCGCCCAGTAGTTGCCGCCGACAGTCGTACCACCGAGGACGTTGGTCCCCGCCGTCTCGGCGACGTTCCACGCGTTCGTCTGGTGGGGCGGATCGAAGTCGACGTTGTCCGTGTTTTCGAAGAGATTGTCGTAGATCGTGTTGCTTCCACTGTTGTAGACGTTGATGCCGCCTTCGCGATTGTTGCGGAGTTCGTTGCTCCGTATCGTGTTCCCGTCCGCGTCGCCGAGGTGGATCCCGAAGCCGTTCGTACTGGCAGTGGTGTCCTTCACGGTGGTCCCGCTCGACCCGCCGAGCCAGACCCCCTCCTCGCCGTTCGCCGTGGCGGTGCTGTTCGCGACGGTCGCGCCCGAGGAGTCGCCCACCTCGATCCCGTTCTCGCCGTTCGCCGTGGCCGTGACGTTCGAGACGACGGTGTCTCGCGTGTATCCGAGCTGGATCCCGTTGATCGAGTTGCCGTCGACGACGGTGTCCCTGATCTCGTTGTCGTCGCTGGATTCGACTAACACACCGACATTGCTGTCCGAGAGGTCGCTGTCGTCCACGACGACGTTTCGCGTCACCCCGTTGCTGTCCGTTCCCCAGTCGAAGCTGTCGCTGACGAGAACGATACCTCCCTGGGAGTCCCGGACCGTGACGGTAGCTATCCTGCCGCCGTCGACTCGCTCGTAGCGGACGCCGTGGCGCCAGCCGGAAAGTGTAAGGTTCTTAACAGTGACGTTGGCGAGCGTCGCACTGGCGTTGTGGACGACGACGCCGTCGCCGACGACGTTGCCCGATAGCGTGTGGCCCCGCCCGTCCAGTACGACGTTGCTGGCGGCGATAGTGATCCCGTCACCAGATCCAATCGTCACCGGGCCCGAGAGGGCGTAACAGCCCGATTCGGTGATCGTGACCGGCGCCGAAACGGTCTGGCACCCCTGGTTTCCGGCAGCGCTTGCGACGCCGGTGAGCGGCGCGCTCGCAACCGTCGCGAAGAGGACGACGCTGACGAGGGCGATCGCCCGCAGGCCGTCAGTCATTCGACCACCACGCACGTCGGCGCGACCGCGGAGTTTCGACTACCACTCTGGCCACTTCCGTCCGTCAACCGCTGCCATCCCATGACTACGGCTGACGCGACCAGAACATAACAGTATCTGTTCTTGACATGAAAATCCTTCACGGCCTGAACGCCGTTCATGGCGTGAAGAGGGAAAATACACGAACCTCGGGCCACATACAGATCGGATCGAGGAGGAGAGAGTACGAATGTATAATTAATTTGGATTATCAGGACGGTGCAGATCGCCGCTGGAACGTCGAGTGGCGACCGACGGTCGCTACTCGAAGTCCGCCACGGTCAGTTCGCGTCCCGCGCACCGCAGGCGCTCGAAGGTCTCTCGCGCCCACTCGAGCACCGCGTCGGCCTCGGTGACCAGGCCACCACTGGGGAACCCGTCCCGCGTGAACGCGAAGCCGACCGTCTCGTCGTCGTAGACGCCGACGGTCACCGGGATGTGTTCCGTCGCGGCGACGACGGTCGCGTTCCCGGTGGCGAGGAGGTCCCGAACCTGTGCCCGGAGCGCGTCGTCGTCCGCGACCGTCTCGACGAGTGACGGTCCGTACACGACCCTCGAGGTCTGTCCGGCCGCCGCGGCCGCGGTCTGGGCCTCGAGGACGTCGCTTGAGACCGCGTGGGCGAGCATCTCCACGCGGTCCGCGTCGCGCATACGCTCGGCGGCGACCCGCGCGACCGCGTACGGGTCGGCGTTCGTCGTCCGGACGACCGTCGCGCCGGCGAAGTGACGGAGGTCGACGTCGACGAAGCTCCGGGGAAGTTCTTCGATGAAGGGGCCTATTTCGCGCGCGAGGTCCGTCGCCGCGGTGAGGTCGTCGAAGGCGTCGAGGACGAGGCGACCGAGGCGAGTGGCTTCGTACTCGTCCCCGTCGCCGTGTACCCAGTGTCGGTCCGTGAGGTCGCCAAGAATCCGACCGACGGTTATCCGGGACGCACCCGCCGCACCTTCGAGGGCGCGCCGGTCGGCCGGCTCGTCGACGAGAACGCGCAGGATGGCGACGCGGTTGGGCGACCGCGCGAGAAAGGACACGTCGTCAACAGCCGGGTCCATGGACCGTGATTCTCGGGCCGGCCTATAGCTCTAGGGCATGCCGCCGCCCATCCCGCCCATGCCACCGCCGCCGAGGCCGAACGCGGAGAGGAGGTTCGTGACCATCCCGTAGACGATCAGTCCGATGCCGGCCACGACGAAGGCGAGGCCGGCCGCCAGGAAGAGGTTCTGCCACGCGACGATGGCGATGCCGCCCAGCATGACGAGCACGCCGAGGATGCCGGCCATCCCGAGTTTGTCGAGCATACTCCCACCTGCCAGTGCCATGGCGGTAAGCGCTACGGTCCCATTCGAACGGCGGTGACGCAGCCGAAGGTTCGGCTAGTACGCGAACTCCACGTCCACGTCGCGGGCCGTCTGGACCATCGCCAGGAAGGCCTCGCGGTGGCTCATCAGCGCCAGGGTGTCGCCCTCCACGTCGAAGGGGCCGCCCATCACCGCCTCGGCGGTGTCGAGTTCGTCCCGCAGAAGTGCTTTCCAGGCCTCGTAGGGGCCCCGGAGCGCGTAGTCGTAGTCGGCGTCGGTGTCTGCGGCGACCGCTTCGGCGGCCGCGCACTCGCCGTCGACGACGTCCACGAGCATGCGCACCGGGTCGCCGTCGTAGCGCTCGTCCGGCTGGACGACGAACAGTATCGCCGCCTCGAACCCCGCCGCCGCGTCGGCGAACTCGTCCGAGTCGTTCAATCGGTCCCGCCAGGCGTGCACCCACGCGTCGGCCTCGTCGGGCAACGTCGGCGTCATCTGTCCGTGCTTTAGCCGGGCGGGTTTTGTACGTTACCACTCGCGACGTTGGGTGATAGGGTATCGCGACAGGAATGTGAACGACAACGCTCAGTAGAACCAGAAAGCCCCCGGTTTGATTGACCAGGCGGGCGGGACTGATAGTGTGAGAAATATATTTTTACCCATAGAAACCATAGGTTCCGTATGAACCGGCTGGAGGAAGTTTCCCTGTCGGAATTGGTAGATCTGAAAGAGTCAGTCGATGGCAGCGTTCCTCAAGAGCGGGTTTTGGCGGCTATCGGTCGTAAACAGGGCGATACTCTCGGTCGTCTCGCTGAGCGGCACGGTGTCGTCGAAAAGACAATTCGGAATTGGCTCGACCGCTTCGAGGAGCACCCACTCGAAGAAGCTCCATTTGACGCAGAACGGCCCGGTCGGCCGACCAAGCTATCGGCAGAGGATCGCTCTCAACTTTTTGATGAGTTTCGCCAGAACCCGACAGAACTCGGCTACGATCAGCAAGCGTGGACGACGGATCTCGCGTCCCATCATATTCGGTCGAAGTACGGCGTCGAGTATACGACGCGTCACATCAACAACCTCTTTGATCAAGCGGGTCTTTCGTGGCGGACCGCACGATCCCGCCATACCGACGCTGATCCGGAGGTTGAGGAAGAATTCCAGGAGACGGTTCAAAAAAACGACCGGAGCTGACGGCGGACGACAAGGAGGTCGTCGTCGTCGATCAATTTACCAAACGGATCGGGACGGTCGATCGACGGGCCTGGTATGTGGCGGGGTCTCAGCCAACGAAGGAAGTTACAACGGCCTGGGATAAAGTTACTATTCTCGGTGCTGTGACAAACAGAGGGCGGAGCTTTTATTGCTGGACGGACGAGAACCTGACTCGTCACCACGGAATACGGTTCCTGAAGGCCCTCCGTGAGGAATTCGGCGACAATCTCGTGGTTTTTCTTGATCGAGCGGGGTACTTTTTTGCGAACGATGTCCGCGAATTCGTGAGCAACTCTACAGAGTTGGAACGGGTCGAGGAAACAGTCATCGACTGCGTGCGCGGAGAATCCCTCGAGCTCTGGTATTTTCCGCCAAAACTCCCCGAATTGAACGCTGTCGAAGGCTGCTGGGATCAAATGCAAGAGTGGTTTGCAGGCCGATTTATCGAGAATCTTTCTCAGCTTAAGGAAGAACTGGTGGCCGCTCGTTCCGAGATTACCGTCCCAAACATCTGGAATTACCTCTGCAACGCGGATTAATCTGGCAAAAAATTATTTCTGTCACTATGAAAGGGGCGACGCGTTCACCGAACCCCGGGGAAGTCCTCGAAAGGCGCGTAGCGCCTTTCGGGATGATGAAAATCGCCAGAGGCGATTTTCAGATCACAAGAACCGGAGCGACCGCAGGGAGCGAGGATCGTGGTTCGAAAGACCGGAGGTCTTTCGTCATCACGAGAGAGCTTCGCTCTCTCGAACGACAGCGACCCGCGGGAGGTGAACGCGTCGGGGCTTTCTTGTTGTTACAGTCGCTCTCGGCAGCAACAAACGCGGTTCCGACTGTTCCAGAGAGCAGTTTTTGCAAAACTTAACCGTCCCCCCGGCCAAGAGGCGACCATGAGCGACAACGAGAGCAGGAAAGATCTCCGCATGCCGGACGAGGACGAGGTGTTCGCCGTCGTGACGAACATGCTGGGAGCCAACCGCGTCGAGGTCCGGTGTATGGACGGGACCGAGCGGACTGCTCGCATCCCTGGCAAGATGCAAAAGCGGATCTGGATCCGCGAAGACGACGTCGTCCTCGTCGAGCCCTGGGACTGGCAGGACGAGAAGGCCGACATCACGTGGCGCTACGAGAAGCAAGAGGCAGACCAGTTGCGCGAGGAGGGACACATCCAGGAGTAGCCAGTTCTCATGTCCATCCTCACGGCCCCGGGTGAGCGGCGATGACCAGTGACACCGAGTTCGACCTGCTGGAACCCGAGGAGGTCGAGGGCGTCGGCGACGAGTGGGAGGAGATCGACGTCTCCGACACGGACGCGGACCGCATCGCCCGCGAGCGGGACCGCGAGTTCAGCCAGTGGCGCAAGCGGATCAAGAACACCGAGCAGTTCAAAGTGGAGGCGTCGGTGTTCGACGACGCCACCTTCGGCGCCCTCTACAAGCTCGTCCAGGACGGCTACATCGACGCCTTCGGCGGACCCATCTCGACCGGCAAGGAGGCCAACGTCTACACCGCGCTGGGCGGCGACACCGCCCGCGACGAACTGGGCCGGGCGGAGTCGCCGGAAGTGGCCGTCAAGGTGTACCGCATCAACGCCTCCGATTTCAAGGACATGCGTGGGTACCTCGACGGCGACCCGCGCTTCGAGGGCATCGGCTCGGACAAGAAGAAGGTCGTCACCGCCTGGGTCCGCAAGGAGTTCGCCAACCTCAAGCGGGCCCGCGCTGCCGGCGTCCGGGCGCCCGAACCCCTCGCCGTCGAGCGGAACGTCCTCGTCATGGAGTACATCGCCACCGACGAGGGCGGGCGGGCCAAGCGACTCAACGAGGTCCACGTCGAGAACCCCGAGACGGCCTTTGACGTCGTCCGCGAGTACATGCGCCGGCTCCACCGCGCCGGCCTCGTTCACGGCGACCTCTCGGAGTACAACATCGTCTTCCACGAGGGCCAGCTGGTCGTCATCGACCTCGGGCAGGCGGTGACGACCCACCACGGCAACGCCCGGGAGTTCCTCGAACGGGACTGCCAGAACATCGCGAACTTCTTCGCCGGCGAGGGCGTCGACGTGACGGCCGACGACCTGTACGAGTTCGTCGTCGGGGACGAGGATGAGGGGGACGACGACGAGGCGACATGAGCGGAAACGGCCTCCAGCGCGGTCTTCAGTGAGATAATCAACCGGTAGTCGTATTTTCGAAACTGATCCCACGGGATGTCGGAGGCCCCAGTCAGTATCTTTATTGCGGGTATTTATCCTGTATATGGTATCCTATGGAACGGCGCACTTTCATCACTACGTCAATTGCTGCGACATCGTCTATCCTCGTCGCTGGCTGCTCAGGTAGCGGGCAGGCAGCGGAGCATCTAGAGACGGCGTACGATGCCATCGAGAATGCCAACGGTGAAATAGAATCGGAGAGCGAACGGCTGGCAGATGCCGATATCGAGAATGGGGACGGGGTCGATATACAAACGAACGCTATATTTGGCCACCTGGATACTGCATCTACCGAGCTCGACCAAGCAGAAGAGACCGCCAGTGACGACCAACAGGAACAGATAGATGGAGTCCGAAGTTACGTCACGTTCGCCCGAGCGTCGACGGAATTCATCGACTTGTTCGCAGACGCTATCACGGAGTTCACAACCGGGCTTTCGTATTTCAAAACCGAGCGATACGCAGACGCGCGTGATCGTCTCGAATCCACCGAGTCCATGTTCGAAGACGTAGACAGTCGCCTCAACACAGTCAGGACACGATACGACGATCTCGATACGGACGTATTCAACGACGTCGACCGCGTTTCCGTAGAGTCATTCCAGGAGGATATCGATAAGTTAGAGAAGCAAGTGCCCGCCCTGGAGGCATTGACGACCGGTGTAACGTCAGTTTCCGTCGGAATGATCGAGTTCAAAGAAGCAACGACTAACTTCGAAGACGAGCAATATACGGAATCAGAGTCGAAATACGAAGCGGCGCGTGACGAGTTCGCTACCGCCCATTCCACATTCTCCGACATGGAAACCGAAGCCCCGACCGAAGTCCAATCGACCTTTGTCGAGTTGACCTGTACGTCAGGAGGGCTTCGAGACGCGAGTCAGCACTACGCGAACGCCGCGAATGCGATGCAAAGCGGAAACAATCAGCGGGCGCAGGACGAGATAGACCAGGCGAGCGGCGCCATGGACCAGTGTGATTATTGAATCGCGTGGGAGGTAAGGACAGTCCGCGAAAACGACAGCGTTTTGCCACGCCGCCGACCAGTTACTGGTGATGCAGTCCGCTCCCGCGTGGCGCTGGCGCACGCAGACTCCGGGAGCGGACAGTGTCGGCAACGCCTCCGGGGCGGCGTAACCGTCCAGGCGGCGGGTCGGCGCTCACTCGTTCTCTCACCCGGTACCGACGCGCGACCACCGACACGAATCCAGTCACGACACCGATGCCAGCCGACGACGACACCGACCCGACAGCCAGTGATAGGCCGACGACTACCGACGAGAGGGGCGACGCCAGTGACGAGAGCGACTTCACCGTCACGCCGTACGACATCGAGGGCGACGTCGACTACGCGAAGCTCCTCGACCGCTTCGGCGCCGACCGGCTGACCGACGAGCAGGCCGCCCGCTTCCCGGACCATCCGCTGGTCCGCCGGCGCATCTACTTCGCCGGTCGCGACGTCGACCGGTTCCTCGACGCCGCCGAGGGCGGGGAGCCCCACTCCATCGTTACCGGGGTCGGCCCGTCCGGACCGCTGCACCTGGGCCACGTCATGCCGTTCTACCTCGCGAAGCGGATCCAGGACGAGACGGGCGCCCGGGTGTATATCCCCCTCTCCGACGACGAGAAGTACCTCCTGAAGGACCAGTCGATGGACGAGATTCGCGGGCACGCGCGGGACAACCTGCGTGACCTGCTCGCCGTCGGCTTCGACCCCGAGCGGACGCGCATCCTCGTCGACACGCTCGACGCGGACGTCGTCTATCCGACGGCGGTCCGCGTGGCGAAACGGATCACCCAGTCGACCGTCGACGCCGTCTACGGCGAGCCCCCGAACGTCGGGCTCTCGTTCTACCCGGCGGTGCAGGCCACCCACCTCCTGCTGCCACAGCTCGTCCACGGGCGACACCCCACGCTGGTGCCGGTCGCCATCGACCAGGACCCGCACGTCCGGGTCGCCCGCGACGTCGCCGCGAAGGCGGCCTTCGACGTCGAGAAGCCGGGCACGCTGCTCGGGAAGTTCCTCCCGAGCCTGGCGGGGCCGGGGAAGATGAGTTCCTCCGACGACGCACCGGGGATCGAACTCACCGACGACCCCGAGGACGCACGCCAGACGATCGTGCAGCACGCGTACTCCGGCGGGCGCGCGGACGTCGACGAACACCGCGAGCACGGCGGCGACCCGGCGGTCGACGTGGCCTACCAGCTGCTGTACTATTTCCTCGAACCCGACGACGAGGCGGTCGAGCGACTCGCCGAGGAGTACCGGGAGGGAACCCTGCTCAGCGGCGAGATGAAGCAGTACGCCGCGGAGACGGTCGGCGAGTTCCTCCGGGCGCATCAGGAACGGCGCGATGCCCTCGGGCCGCTCGCCGAGGAGCTGGCACCGTTCCGGCTCACCGAGGACGAGCGCGCAGCCCTGCGGCCGTCGCTCGGGGAGTGAGTGACGAGCTGGCTCCCGAATCGTGATCAGTACGTAACATTTTTCATCGTGCGTCGCGGTGAATGGAACCATGTCTCTCCTGGGGGGACGGCGATGGCGACGGGTGCGGGCCCTCCTGGAGCCGCGCCTGGGCGTCGACGCTCGCGCGCTGAGCGCCGTGCGCATCGGTCTCGGCGTCCTCCTGCTCGCGGACCTGGCGATACGAACGAGTAGCCTTCGAGCCCACTACACCGACGCCGGCGTCCTCCCGCGCTGGGCGCTGTTGACCGAGCGGTCGGAACTCTCGATCCACCTCGCGGCGGGGAGCGTCGAACTGGTCGGCGCCCTGTTCGCCGTGCAGGCGCTCGTGGCCGTCGCCCTCCTCGTCGGCTATCGGACCCGGATCGCGAGCGTACTGGCCTGGGTCCTCTGGGCGTCGTTGCACGCCCGGATGCCGCTGGTGCTGAACGGCGGCGACACGCTGCTCCGGCTGGTGCTGTTCTGGGCGATGTTCGCGCCGATGGGCGCGCGCTTCTCCGTGGACGCGCTCCGGACCGGCGGCCGTGAGGGGCGAATCCTCTCCATCGGGACCGTCGGCCTCTGCTGCCAGGTCGTCGTGATGTACGCCGCCAACGTGGCGATGAAACACGACGGCGACGTCTGGCTCCGGGGCGACGGCCTCGCCTACGCGATGAGCCTCGAGCAGTTCACGACGCCACTCGGCGACGCACTCGCGGGGATGCCGGGAGTGATGATCGCACTGAACTGGGCCATCGTCGTCCTCTGGACGGCAGCGCCGCTGTTGATCCTGTTGACCTGGTGGCCGCGCGCGGCGCTGGCGGCGTCCTTCGTCGGCGCTCACCTCGGCATGTTCCTGACGATGCATCTGGGACTCTTCCCCTTCGTCGCCGTCGTCGCCCTCACGGCCTTCGTGCCACCCGTCGTCTGGGACCGTCTGATCCCCCAGGACACCGAACGGTGGACGCCGTCGTGGGCACAGACTCTTGCCGAGCGCGGGAGCGTCGGGCTCTCGTTCGCCGACGACGAGGTGGCCCGGCGCGCCCGCCGGGGCGTCCGGCTCACGGCCCTCGCCGTCGGGGTCACCTCGCTGGTGTTCGTCGGCCTGTGGAACGTCCAGTTCGTCGACGACCGGACCAGCTACTCCACCGAGCATCGCGACGTCGTCCCCCAGCCCCTCGACCGGTGGGGCGAGACACTGCAGTTGCCCCAGTACTGGACGATGTTCGCGCCCGACCCGCTGCGCGACGACGGCTGGTACGTGATACCCGGGACGCTCACCAACGGCACCCAGGTCGACGTCTACCGCGGCGGCGCGCCGGTCAGCTACGACAAGCCAGCCGACGTCTCGGCCCAGTACGACGACGCGCGTTCGCGCAAGTACATGATGAACCTCTGGCAGCGCTCCTACAGCGACTACCGGCTCTACTACGGCCAGTACCGCTGTCGCGAGTGGAACCGGGAACACGACGTGAAACTGGAGACGTTCCGGATGGTGTACGTCCTCGAACAGACCGGACCGAACGGCGACGAACCGCCGGAGCAGCGAACGATCTGGCGACACGACTGCTTCGGCGGATAAGCCCCGGTTCTCGATAGCGAGACCTACAGGTCGACGGTCGCGTCTCTGATCGCCGCCGTCTGCTCCCGGTGCCAGTCCACGTCGTCCCACATGCCGCTGAACTGCGGCCCGCAGAAGTTACTCGTCGAGATAGCGGTCCAGCGACCGGTCTCGGCGGCCTTTCGGGTGCCGACGGCACACAGTTCCTTCTGCCAGTCCCACTCCAGGCCGGGCCAGTCCTTGAAGTGAATCGTCGCCCAGGACTCCGTCGTCGCGAGGGGGAGTCCCGTCTCGCGAGACCACTCTGCGGCGGCCTCGATCTCGGCTTCCAGGGCCGCCTGCCAGCGGTCGGGGTCCTCGCGGTAGCGGTCCCGGCCGACGTCGCGGAGCCACTCGTAGTGGGCCCGGTGGTCGATGTCGTGGTCGAACGACCCCCACGGGTAGTAGTCAGTGGTGTTCATCAGCCAGAGGTGCGTCTCGATAAAGTCCATCCCTTCGGCCGGCTCTCGGCCCCACTCCTTGCCGGGGCCGGCCGTCTCCGAGAGGCAGTACTCCTGGTCCGGGTACGCCTCGCGGACGCCTGCGATGGACTCGGTTATCCACCGGCGGCCGGCGGGCGTGTCGCGGTCGAGGTTGCCGAGGTGGTCGTCGGGGTCGTTGAAGAACGGCGCCCACACGGAGAGCGGGAACTCGTTGCACAGGTCCACCCAGGCGACGGCGTCGAGCAGGCCGGCGTCGGCGAGGTGGTCGAGCGTGTCCACCCACACCGTTGCCAGGTCCGCCGGCGTCCGGATGCCACGCCGGGCACCGGTCTCGTCCTCGCGGAACCACGAGGACAGCGCCACCGCCACGTCGCGCTCGGCGCACTTCCCGACGAACTCGGTCAGGGCCGGGCCCACGGTGACTTCGCAGGTGTCCGGTGCGCCCCAGTCGCTGGCCTCGAAGGCGGGCGGCAGCGTCCAGGTACGGTCTGCGTCCCGGGAGACCAGATGCGGATAGGCGTCGATGCGGACCGCGTCGTACCCCCGCTCGACCAGTTCGTCCAGCGCCCGGTCCCAGTCCTCGTACCCGCCGCCCTCGTAGCGGCGTTCGAGCCACGAGAAGTCCCACATCGCGATGGCGTAGGGCGACTCCCTGTCGGTCAGCGACATATCACCCGGCTACAGCCGGTCCCCACTTAACGATTCAGCAGGTGTGGGAAGGGATCACAGCGAAAGAAAGAGAGGAGGCCCGGCGAGACTCACCAGTCGACGTCCAGCCGGTCGACGACGACCGCCCAGACCCACTCGTCGCCGCCGTAGAAGGCGATCCAGGCGGCGACACCGAATCCCGCGATGGCGGCCAGGAACTCCGCGACGGTGGCCACCAGGCCGGTGCCGCCGAACAGGAGGACGACGGGGACCGTCACCAGCCCGATGCACGCGAAGCCGCCGAGGAACAGCACGGCGAACCGGACGTAGGGGTTCTTCGGGTGCCACTGGTCCCACCGGCTGACGATCATCGCGTACAGCGAGGGAACGAAGAGCAGCACGAACCCGGCGACGCGGCGGACCTCCTCGCCGGGCGTCCTCGTCGAGACCACCGTCCCGGCGACGGCCCCCAGGAGCAACCCCATCCCGATGGCCCACGAGGCCGCCACCCCGCGGTCGACCGTCATCGGCCACCACGCCGCCGGCAGGCGGCCGTCGGTAGCCGTGACTCCTCACGGAGACTGGGCGGCCCCGACGTCCGTCGGAGCGGAGATCGGGGCGGCCGGGGGAAGTGCATGAATGGACGTTGCCGCCCCGACGACCGTAACGGTTTCGAGGGAGTGATCGACGATGCTGCTGTCGTGACAGTATACGTATCTATCGCAGAAGCAATCACATTTCATACCATTCGTCGCCATTTTCGCGAAGGCCCGGGACGATACGAGCGAAATGGACGAAACGACGCAGTCGGACAGTTCACCGCCGGAGGGGTCGTGTCTATCGGCGATCAGATGCTGGGATAGCGCGCCCCGGATTCGATCGCTCCGCCAAGGTCGTGCGTCATCACACCGCCGATCCACCGCCAGTAGGCCATCGAATCAGCCTCTGGACGCGAATGCCTCGCTCGACCGGTCGCTCTCGACTGGGAGAGAATGTCAGAATCGAACGATAGCTATCGAAGTTACGAAAACGGCCGTCGTGGACTAGTTGTCCGAGGCCAGCCCCTTCGCGAACTGCTCGGCGAAGAGGACGTAGATGATCAGCGTCGGGAGCGCGGCGACGAAGGCGCCGGCCATCCGGAGACCGAAGTCGACGCCGGTGAGGTCGCTCCCCAGGCCGGAGAGGACGAGCGTCACCGTCGCGGCGGGACTGGCCGAACTCCCGATCAGCGTCAGCGAGAACAGGAACTCGTTCCAGATCATCGTGAACTGGTAGATGAACACGACGCCGAACATCGGCTTCGACAGCGGGAGCACGATGCGCCGGTAGATGCTCGTGATCGAGGCCCCGTCGATCTTGGCCGCCTCGATGAGTTCGTCCGAGAGCGCGACGTAGTAGCCGCGGAACAGCAGCATACAGATCGGGATGCCGTAGACGACGTGGGTGACGGTCACCGCGAACAGCCGCGAGTGGCGCTCCGTGAAGAAGGGGAGTCCCCCTAGCACCGGACCCACCAGACCGTCGACGCCGACCATGTTGATCCAGAAGTCCGACAGCGGGACGAGCACCGCCTGGTACGGGATGAAGATCCCGAACATGAACAGCACCAGGACGGCGAACTGCGTCCGCTTGTGCCAGTCGACGAGCGTCAGCCCGTACGCTGCCGTACTACCCAGGGTGACGCTGGCGATGGTCGCCGGGAACGACATGAGGAGGCTGTTGGTCATCCCCGTCGAGAGGTACTCGATCGCCGTCGTCCACTTCTGGAGCGTGAATCCGTCGGGCCCGGGCGGCAGGAACGGCGTCGTCGCCGTGACGGCACCGGTCGTCTTGAACGCCGTCACCAGCCCGGTCCAGATGGGTGAGATGAAGAACGCCGCGAACGTCATGACCAGCAGGTAGATGGCGATCTTCGAGTAGTCGAGCGCCGGCAGGACGCGAGCGATACTTTCCGCGCGTGAGTTGGTTGCGTTGCTCATGTCAGAGGCTCCCCTGCTTGTACTGGTAGTAGAGGTACGGTGCGATGACGGCGAGCGACATGACGAGCAGGATCGTCGCGATCGCGGCCGAGAACGCCCAGTTCTGGAGCTGGAAGGCCTCGCGCACCATCAGCGTCGCCAGGATGTCCGTCGCCCGCGGGACGCGGTACTGGCCGAACATCGAGTAGAGGAAGGTGAAGGCCTTCAGTGCGAATATCACCAGGATGACGGCCGCGCTCACCGACGACGACTTGAGCTGCGGGATGATGACCCGCCAGTAGGTCTTGAACGTGCTCGCGCCGTCGATACGGGCGGCCTCGAACTGGTCGTCGGGTAGCGACTGCAGCCCCGCCAGGAACACGACCATGGCGTAGCCGCTGAACTGCCAGATCAGCGCGAACACGACGGCCCCGAGCACCAGGTCGGGGTTGCCGATCCAGTTGTACGGCCCCAGCCCGAACAGGCCGATCACCGCGTTGACCAGACCGTTGTTGATGTTGTACATCCAGAGCCAGAACTGGGCCGTCACGACGAACGACAGCGCCATCGGCAACAGGTAGATGGTCTGGATCTTCTCCCGGTACCTGATTCCCCGGTCGAGGACGATCGCGAGGAACAGCCCCAGGATCATCGTGATGGTCGTGAACGCGACCATCAGGACGAAGGTGTTCTTCGTGACGAGGATGACGGAGGGGTCCTGCAGCGCCTGGACGTACATACTGAAGTCCAGGTCGGTGAAGTCCGGCGGCTGGAACCCCTCGTAGTCGGTCAGCGAGATGAGCGTGTTCCAGCCGATGCCACCGTAGACGCCGAGCCCCATGATGCTGAACGGGATAAACCAGTAGGGGAAACTGCGGACGAAGTCGCTCTTGGAGAAGCGCCGCGCCCGGTCTCGCCAGTCGCCCCGGGTCTCGCCGGCCGCTATCGAACGGGAACCGGTTACCGTGTCTTCTGAGCTTGCCATAAATGAATAGAGTTAGGTGGACGGTTCCGTGCCTATTCGAAGACCGCCATCAGGGCCGAGGCCGCGTCCTGGGAGTTGTACGGACCCATGAAGTTGTCGGCGATGGCTCCCTTGCAGGCGTCGAGCTGCTCGGGCGTGCACGCCAGCCCGTGGGCGAGCGTCGGCGGGAACTGCTCCAGGTTGTTCAGGTCCTCGACGTTGAGGTTGAGGAAGGGGTGGAGCTCGCCGCCGTCGATGTCGGTGCGGAGCGGGATCGAGCCCTTCAGGTTGTTGAAGGCGATCTGCAGTTCGGCGTCGCCGATGAGCTCGGCGAAGGCCTCGGACTTGACCGGGGCGTTGCCGTCCTGCGGGAACATGAACGAGTCGAGGTGCCAGACGTACATGTCGCCGGTGCCGGGGAAGGGGATCCAGCCCCAGTCCTCCTCGAACTCGAAGCCTTCGGCGTTCCGGTACATGCCGGCCGCCCAGTTCCCCATCGTGAAGAAGCCCGCCTCGCCGTTGATGATCATGTCGTTGGCCTCGGGGAAACTGAGCGTCGAGCGGTCCTCGTTGGTGCCCGTCTCGACGAAGTCCTGGGTCTTGTCGAGCGCGTTCACGAGCGCCTGCTCGTCGCCCTCACCGTTTAGCCAGGCCTCGTACGCGTCCTGACCCTCGGTGCCGAGCATGATCTGGGCGAAGTACTGGAGCACGGCCCAGGGCGCGACGGTCGTCGTCGTCACCGGCGTGTAGTCGGTCTCGTCGGCGATGGTCTGGCGCGCCTCGACGAACGAGTCCCAGTCCGTGACGTCGTCGGGGTTGACGCCCGCCTCTTCGAGGACGCTGACGTTGTAGAACAGGTTGTTCAGCCGGTGCGAACCGAGCGGGACGGCCCGGTACGCGTCGTTCATCTGGCAGGCTTCGAGCGCCTTGGGGTGCATGACGTCTTCCCAGTCGTTTTCCTCGAAGGTCGCGGAGAGGTCGGAGAGCATGCCCCCGTACTGGGTCATGTTCAGGCCCGGCCACCCGGCGAACGCGTCCGGCGGGTTGCGGTTCGCGAGCCGGCGAGCGACCGTCGCGTTGAGGTTCTCGTTCGCGTCGCCGCCGATGGGTTCGATCTGGTGTTCCCAGTCGGGGTGTCGCTCCTCCCACATCGAGACGATCTGCTCGGCGGCCGCGGCGCCGTCGCCACCGGTCCAGCCGTGGAGCGCCTCCATCGGGTTGTCCGTCACCGTCGGCGTACTTCCGCCGTCGCCGCCGTCACCGCCGTCGCCGCCGTCGCCGCCACTGCCACCGTCGCCGCCGTCGCCGCCACTGCCACCGTCGCCGCCGTCGCCGCTGCACCCGGCCACCATCGCGCCGATACCGGCGACGCCGGTACCGATCATCTTTCGCCGCGTTACGAAGCTGTCGCCGTCTGAGTCACCGTTCTCAGGCATATGGTAGTGGATCCCTTCCAAACTATTTAATCATTATGGTGCGTCAGTTGGGGCCACTCCGGGAAGTGACGGCGCTCCCGGCGGACGAACGGGCCGGACGGACCGCCAGAACCGACCAGAGCTGGCCGGTGGGGGGAGAGCCGACCAGAACCGGCCGGCGGCAGGAGAGCCGGCCAGAACCGGCCAGCGGCGGGAGAAAGCGGAGCGCTACGTCGTGCCGATCTGCTCGACCTGGTCGAGGTCCTCGACGATCCGGTTCCGGAGCGCGTCGCCGCTGTGCCCGTCGAACAGGTGGAGCGCGTCTTCCGGGAAGCGAACGCCGACCTCCTGGCCCCCGGAGAGGCTGCGCATGCCGCCGACCGTGGCGGTAAAGCGCGTGCCGCCGTCCTGGTCCGCGAAGCGGAGGTGGACCGCGTTCTCGTTACCGTGGGGTTCGACGACGTCGACGACGGCCGGAAGGACGTCGTCGGCCACCGGATCCTCGACGATCTCGATGTTCTCCGGGCGGATGCCGAGCACCAGGTCGTCGTGGCCCTGGACCGCGGCCGCGGCCGCCTCGGAGACGGGGTAGCGGAAGTCCTCGCCGACGAGCACGTCGCCCTCGTTGGTGACGTCGAAGAAGTTCATCGAGGGCTCGCCGATGAAGCCGGCGACGAAGACGTTGGCCGGTTCGTGGTAACACTCCATCGGTGTGCCCACCTGCTGGAGCTCGCCGCCGTCGAGGATGGCGATGCGGTCGGACATCGTCATCGCCTCCGTCTGGTCGTGCGTGACGTAGATGGTCGTCGTGTCCAGGTCCTCCTGAAGCTGCTGGAGCTCGGTGCGCATCTCCGCGCGCAACTTCGCGTCCAGGTTCGCAAGCGGTTCGTCGAGCAGGAACACCTTCGGGTCACGGACGATGGCCCGCCCCAGCGCGACGCGCTGTTGCTGGCCCCCGGAGAGCTCACCGGGCTTCCGGTCGAGCAGGTCGGTGATGCCGAGGATGTCGGCGGCCTCGTCGACCCGGTCGGTGATCTCCGCGTCGGAGAGGTCCGTCGACTCCTCGAGCCCGAACGCCATGTTCCCCCGGACGGTCATGTGGGGGTACAGGGCGTAGGACTGGAACACCATCGCGATGTCCCGCTCCTGGGGCGTCTTGTCGTTGATCACCTCGTCGCCGAGCGTGATCGTGCCCGACGAAGGGGATTCGAGACCGGCCACCATCCGGAGCGTCGTCGACTTCCCACAGCCCGACGGACCCACGAGCACCAGGAATTCCCCGTCCTGGATGTCCAGGTCGAGTTCGTCGACCGCGACGATCTGGTCGCCGTCGTCGTCGAAGGTTTTGGTCGCAGCCGCCAGTGAGACGTTCGCCATGGACAATCATACTCACATTTGGCCATATATGCTTTTCCATATCTGTAACGATCTTCGCAGTACGTTGGCGGGACGCGGGGGGTCAGCGCTCCGGCTCTGGCGAGTCGCCATTCGTCCGGAGTCCGTCCTCGCCGCGGTCAGCCCCGGCGTCCGCGTCGACCTCGAAGGTGTCGAGGACGTCACCGAGCGCCCGCGCGTTGCGCGTCAGCTCCTGGGCCCGGCCGGAGACCTCGTTGAGTTCTGCCGCCTGTTCCTCGGCCGCGCCCGCGACGAGTTCGGACTCGGCCAGCGTCTTCTGGCTGGTCGTCGCCACCCCGTGGACCTGCTGGACGATCTCGTTGAACTGCGTCAGGGGCTCCTCGAAGTCGACCTCGTCGTGGTCGTCCGCGTAGTCGACGAGCGCGTCGACCACCTCGTCGATCTCCTCGGCGACGGCCTCAAGCCGCTCCTTTTGGTCGTAGGCGTCGTCGGAGATGGCCTGGACCGAGTCGGCGACGTGCTCGCTGGTCACGCGGACGCTGTCGGAGCTCGTCTGGAGCACTTCCCCGGCCTCCTCGACCTCCTCGGCGAAACGCTTGACCTCGGCGGTAGTCGCCTCCAGCTCCTCGACCATCGCGTTGAACTCGGTCGCGATGCGGTCCATCGCCTCGTTCTCGCCGTCGGTCTCCAGGCGGCGCGTGAGGTCGCCGGCCGCGCACTCGCGCATCGTCTCGGAGTACTCGGCGGCCTTGTTCTGGAGGTAGGCGTTCATCTGGACCGCCTCGGCACGGGAGACCTCCGCCTCCTCGCGGGCCTGCTCGGCCTCCTCGATCTGCCGCTTGAGCGACGCGCGCATGTCGTCGAACGCGCCGTACAGCTCCCCGATGCTGTCGATGCGCGGCGAGTGGACGTCGACGTCGAGGTCGCCCGCCTGGAGCTGTTCGGCCAGATGACGCAGGCGGTTGATCGACCGGGTCGTGCTCAGGCCGATGGCCGCGCCGATCAGGACGATGAACGTCATCCCCGCGACCGTCGCCAGCCGGCCGTACAGGGAGATGGCCTCGACGAACGCGAAGGCCTCGCTCGTCGGCTGGTGGACCACGACCGTCCAGTCCAGGTCCGTGTTCTGGACGGTCACGGGCGCGAACCCGACGGTGTACTCCTCGTCGAGCACCTCGGGATGGGGCCCGAATCGGGCGATGACGCCGGCGGACTCGCCCGACCCCTGGAGCGCCGCAGCGCGCCTGAGCGGCTCCTGGGCCGCCTCGCTGCCGTATGGCCGGAGGATCTCCGAGGACCCGGAGGCGACCTGGACCGTCCCCTCGTCGTCGACGACCTGCGTGAACCGCGAGGAGCGTCCCTGTTCGAGCGAGCGCGCGAGGCGATTGACGTCGTACTCGATGACGAGGAACCGGTTCGGGGCGTTCTGGATGGGGCTGATGAAGGCGATCACCGGTCCGTTCCCGACGTCGTGGACGTCGGTGACGCGCACGTCTGCGACCCCCATCTCGGTCAGCGAGACGTTGGCGATCCAGTGTCGCGACGTCTGGGAGACGTCCACGTCGTAGGGGAACTGGGGGCTGGCGACGATGCGCGTGCCCGCCTCGGAACGGTTGATGACGTACGTCGAGCGAGCGCCGTAGAGGTTCCCGCCGGTCGTCGCGAGTTCCCGCCGGATGTCGTAGCGGGCGCTCGGATCCGTCCGGGAGAGGACGGCGTTCTTCGAGGCGAGTTTGACGGAGACGGAGTTCCGCTGGACCCACTTCTCGACGGCGTTTGCCTGCTGGGTCGCCAGGTCCTCGTACTCCTGTTCGACGTTGTTCTCCACTTCCGAGGAGAGCATCCCCGTGGCCGTGGCACCGATGACGCCCACGGTGATACCCATGATCAAGAGGATCAGCGCGAACTTCAGCGTGTACCGCCGCCTGACGACGTCCGGGACGACGGCGCGGACGACCGACGAGAAGCCGTCGTCCCTGCTTACTTCAGACCGGGGCTGATCTGCCATGGTTCGGGTGCTTGCACTGCATGCTCGCCGCGAGAAGGTAACAGTTTCCCCCTGCCCACGACCGACGTCGGCCAGCATCCGGTGCGGGGTGGGGCGAAAACCGGCGTGAGAGCGGCCGCTCAGCAGGGATCGGCCGTTCGCCACTAGCGAACGATCGGTGCACCCGTCCGTCGATTCGGCCGCGTAGCCGGGTGGTCTCCCCCGATTTGGCGAACGGTAACCGGTGAGCGGGTCGGTCCGACTGGGGGCAGGTCCTGCCATCAAACTGACTGAAGTCGGCGCCTGGAATGCCGCGAGCCATCTGGTCGGCCGGGCGTTCGCTGACGGCGAACGATTAATGTGGCGCCGCGTCGAACGGGTCCGTATGACAGAGGACGACGCGCGGCTGGTCAACGCGGCGGCGACGTGTTTCGAGGTGCTCGAAGCCGTTCGCGAACTCGACGGTGCAGGGGTCAGCGCGATCGCTCGCCACCTCGGCCGGTCGAAGAGCGGTGTGTTCAAGCACGTCAAGACGCTGGCGGCAGGTGGCTACCTCGTCCAGCAGGGCCACGAGTACCACGTCGGCCTCGGGACGTGGGCGCTCGGGACCGACACGCTCGAACGATTCCCTACGGAGAACGGGGAGAATGCCGTCGACAGCCTGGCGGCCTCCGTCGACCGGACGGTCGCCCTGGTCCTGTACGAGGCGGAGACGGCGGTCGTCACCTACGTGAACAACGCGGCGTCCACGGAGGGGGTCGGCCCCGCCAGAGGAGACACGCAACCGCTCCACGCGACGGCCGCCGGCAAGGTCATCCTGGCGTACGCGGGCGAAACGGTCCGGGAACGGGTTCTAGAGGGCGACCTCACCTCGTCCACCGGCGAGCAGGTCACCGATCCGGACGCGTTACGGGCCGAGCTCGAGGCGGTCCGGCAGCGCAGAACCGCCGTAGACCGCGAGGAGTACGTCGAGGGCGTCGAGTGCGTCGCCGCCCCCATCGTCCGATCGCCCGGCGATCCCGTAGGCGCCATCGTGATCTCGGGGACGACCGACGACCTCGACGGCACTCCCATCGAGGAGGGAACCCAGGGACTCCTCGTCAGCGCGTCCCGCTCCGTCGAGAACGCCATGGGCCGGGAGGCGGCGGCTGGCGTTCGCGACTAGCGAACACCCCCGGCCGCCTTCGGGTGAGAACCCCACGCATCCGCCCCAGATCGTTCGCGGCTGGCGAACGATCCGGCGGGGGCGCCGAACGCCCTTTCCACCTCGACCGAGCCGGCTGGGAAAAGGGCATCTAATAACAATAGTAATCCTGTTATTCACCACCAGCTCCTCGGACGACCTGCCGCGACCGGGCCCACCGACGCTCCGTCGGTGGTTCCTCCGCTCGACGTGGCGGGCCGGTAGTGGACCAGAGCCCGCTGGCACCTAACGGTAGATATACCAGATTCAAAGTATACAATTGGAAGTGTTATTTTTAATATCTTGTGATTGGACAATTTTAGAAGGGTGTCAGTCCAATAATATACTAAATTCCGGGTAAATGGAGATGTTTGTAGCAATTTCCCCAAGAAAACCCAAATTACAAGAGATAATTGGAAAGTGAGGAGGCCCCTGATCGAATCTCGGAAGGTGTCTCGATCCGCCCTCCGTCTTTCGATTGTCAGGCGAATATGAGCACCCATGTAGTTTCATATTTCATATACTACTTCGTTTTTGTAATAATTCCGGGTTCGAGTGCAGTCGGTGGACCGCCGAACGTCGACCCTTACCCGACGGCAGGCACACCGCACAGACGGTCCCCGACCGGCCAGCGAATAGTCCAGAAATATAATTATTGTCGGTAATACTTACGCGCGCCGATCCGATCGAGTGGTGGAGGGACGACAGTGACAGAACACACGCGACGGCGGTTCGTACAGCTTGCGGGAGCGACCACGGTCGGAATCGCGGGGACGTCTGCGACGGCCCTGGCCCAAAGTGACGGCGGGGGAGAGTGGACGGCGGCCGAATCGCCTACGGACAAACCGCTCAACGACGTCGTCGATACGACCGAGGGGCCCTTCGCGATCGGCGGCGGCGGCGACGTCGTCGGCCGGTTCGACGACGGCTGGCAGAAGGTCGTCGAGTACGGGCCACAGGCCCGGAGCCGGCCGCTCACTGGCGTCGACGTGACCGACGACGGGAACGCCATCTGGTTCGTCGGCGGCAGCGGCGTCATCGGCGAGTACAACGTCGCCACGAAGACGCTGACGAACTACTCGGCGCCGAAGGGCAAGACCAGCACCTGGGAGGATTGCGCGGTGCGCGGAACGGCGGGCGAGAACGAGCGACTCTACTTCGTCAACGGGTCGGGGGAGTTGCTCGTCGGCGACCGGCAGGACAGCGGCGCCGTAAAGTACCAGAAGGTGATCAAGCCCGGCGGCGGATCGACCATCCCCGGCATCGACTTCCACTCCCGGTCGAACGGACACGTCTGTTCGACGAGCCAGTACGTCGCGCGGTCGACGGACGGCGGCGAGTCCTGGAACCAGATCGGTATCGAGTTCTCGGGAACCAGCTTCTTCGACGTCGCGAGCGTCGGGCAAGGGGACGTCAACGTGGCCGCCGGCAACGGCATCGTCTACCGGTACGACGGCCACCGGTGGACGCCCCACGTCGTCGACGACGGGCGCCAGAGCATCCGCGCGGTGGACCGGACGCCCGACGCGGGCGTCGCCGCCGGTGACGGCGGGAAGGTGTACGACCGTATCTCGACCGGCCAGTGGGAGCGGTTCCAGACCCCGGTGAAGACGAAGCTCCGCGGCGTCGCCTACGGGACCAGCGGCGTCGACGTGGCCGTCGGCAACAACGGCGAAATCGTCGAACGAGTCCGGGACGGGACCGGCGGCGACACCACCACCGAGACGGAGACGGCGACCGCCACGGAGTCGCCGACCGCGAGCGGAGCCGCTACGGCGTCGCCGAACGGGACCGAAACCGCGACGGCGACCGAGACAGCCACGGCGACCGAGACAGCCACGGCGACCGAGACAGCCACGGCGACGAGTACGCCGGCGGACGGGGCGAGCGAGACGGACGGAACTACCAGCGGTGGTACGAACGCCACGATAGCGCCGGCCGACCGCATCGCGACGCTCCCCATCGCGCCGCAGGTAGTGGAGAACTACCGGGAAGGGATCTGGGTCTGAGCGGACGGCCGCCGGCCACTGACCCCAGGTCTGCACCGGCGAGATCTCGGACCGGGAACGGCCCGCAGGGCCCGACAGCGGCGGGCCATCGACAGACGAAGGCTTAACTGCGCGGGCCAAGTAGTTCCGGCCATCTATGCAACACGTGAAGATTCCGCAGGACCGGATCGGTGCGGTCATCGGTGAAGGGGGTGAGACCATGCGCGAGATCGAGGAGCGCGCCGAGGTCCGCCTCGACATCGACTCCGAGACCGGCGCGGTGAAGGTCGAGACCGTCGGCGACCCGGTCACGGCGCTGAAGGGACCGGACATCGTGAAGGCCATCGGCCGCGGGTTCGCCCCCGAGGACGCCTTTCGCCTGCTCGACGACGAAGTGATGCTGTTCGACATCATCGACATCGACGCCGCCTCCCGCAACCGGAACGACTTCACCCGCCAGAAGGGCCGCCTCATCGGCGAGGGCGGGCGAACCAGGGAACTCATGGAGGACCTCTCCGGCGCCTCGGTCGTCATCTACGGGTCGACGCTGGGCATCATCGGCGGGCCCGAACAGGTCGACACCGTCCGCGAGGCCGCCGAGATGCTCCTGGAGGGCGCACCCCACGGTTCGGTGTACTCCTTCCTCGAACGCCGCCACAACGAGATGAAGAAGCAGGGACTGAACTACCACCAGTTCACTGGGTAATACAGACCAGTCAGCCCGGCGCTGTCACTGGACGGAACAGGATACGGTTGCGTCTCCGTTCTCGAAACGCCGACAGAACGAATCGAACACCCCGGCTCGCGAAGACGACTGTCTCACGGTGGTGAGGTCCCGCCAGCGGGGGGTCGGGGCCCGCCAGCGGGGGGTGGGGTGGGGCATCGGTGGCGTCAGTCGTCGGCGGGTGCGCGTCGGTCGGTCGCACCGTCGAGGCCGAGTTCCGCTTCGACGGCGACCAGACGCTCTTCGCGGGCCTCTCTTTCGGCCTCGAGCTCCTCGATGCGGTCGCGCTGGTGCTCGATCGTCTCGGCCTGCTCTTCGAGGCGCTCGGCGAGGCCCCGGATGGCTGCGAAGGCGACGCCGTCGGCGTCGACGGTGCTGATCTGGCCCTCGTCGTCGCCCAGGCCGAAGGCCTCGGCGAACTCCTCGGCCATCGGTCCCATGTGGCGGACGTCCTCCCCCTCGGCGTCGTAGTTCCAGGTGGAGATCTCGAGGTCGGAGACGCGATCGAGGACGTCCACCGGGTCGACGGGGTCGACGTTCGACTTCAGCGCCCGCGAGGACGCGGAGCTCCACGACCCAGACCCCGACGAGAGCTCCACGCCGGTGGTCGCGGCTGCGTTCGTAAAAAAGAACACGCCGCCGGCGGCGGACACGGCGAACTCGTTCGCGTTCAGCGAGCTGAGTCCGCCACTGGAGGTGTCAGACCAGACGAACGACCCCTCGTGGTCCGCGGAGGCGTTCGTCCCCGCGGCGAAGGCGTTCGGCGCCGTGGCACTGCTCCCATCTCCGCCCGCGACGGTCGCGTGGGCGCCGGCGGCCAGGTTGCCCTGCCCACCGCCGACGGTGGCGTGGTCGCCACTGGCTTCGTTGTTGTCGCCACCGGCGACCGTCGCGCTGTTTCCGCCCGCGACGTTGCCGACCCCACCGGCGATCACCGACTGGCTACTCGTGACGCTGTTGCCCTCGCCACCGCCGATGGTACTCGCGGAGGCGGTGACCTCGTTCGGGCTGGCACTCGTTCCGCCACCGGCAATGGTGGCAGCGCTCACCCCGGAGCCGACGCCGTTGCTCGCGTGGCCCGCGACGAGGTTGCCGGCCGCACCGCTCGAGGACGGCGCCGAGTACCGGTACTGTTCGAGTTTCGGGATCCAGTTCGAGCCGTCGCCCACGTAGACGCGACCCGTGTCGGTCGCGAGCAACTTCGCGCCCGCTTTCGGCGTGTAATCGGACTTGTTCCCGTCGGTGTCGCGGATCTCGATGTCCGTGTCGAACTCTCGAAAATTGTCGTTCAGCGGCTGGTGCCAGTTCGCGTCGCCCTTGTTCGGGACGTTGTAGTCGTGGTTGTCAGATTGTGGCATAGTGATCACTCCTCAGGGGAAGACGCCCCCGTAGCCGTACTCGCCGTACGCCTGGTTGCCGTAGTCCCCCGGGGTTTCGGTGGCAGTGGCGGTCGACGTGGCCGTCGCAGTGTCGGTCGGCGTCGCCGTCCCAGTGTCGGTTGGTGTCCCCGTCGCAGCGGCAGTCGACGTCTCCGTCGCGGTTTCGGTGCCGTTCCCGTCTCCGAGTGAACCGCCACCCGTCTCCGTCGGGGATCCACCGTAGCCGAAGGGCGTCCCCGTCTGGTCGGGGTTCCCGGCCGGGCCGTCGCCGCCGTTCGAGCCGCCGCTCAGGAGAGCGTAACAGCCTGCTGTTGCGATGCCAAGCGCCGGGACCCCGAGCAGTAGCTTGCGCCTGTCGAACTCGACGTCCGAGAGGGGTGTCTCAGCGAGCGTGCCCACTCGCTCGCGGTCCGTTTCTGGTTCGGTCGTCTCGGAATCGTCCTCTTCCATGCGTTTGTGTCCCACAGAGCAGTGTGCTGGCGCGATCGCAGCCAGACCGGGCGGCGCGGATGGTGAGCCGCCAGGGCCCTGCCCCGCCCACCCGCGGTAACGACTGCCTGGTCCCGCACCGCTGAGCACTGCGTCCGCCCGAGGTACAGATGGGGGGTATAAAATTGTAGCCGCTACACACGTAGCGCGGCCCGAAATCCGTCAGCAGACACTCATAAACGTTCGAATGCGACGAACTGGCGGACGAACCGGACGATGGCCGGCTCGCCACGGCTGGCCTCCTTCGCGATCGCGTCGCGTCACGAACTGCTGGACCGCGAGCGTCGTTCTCCCCCACCGGAGAATCGGCGGGTTCGACCAGAACCGCGACACACGAACAGGGGGCACGTGGCGATCCGCTATCTATCGCAGCGAGTCACGCCACACTGTCGACTCTCGCAACCGCCCCCGCCGGGAAGCGCCGAGACCAGACCGACCGGGCGGTGTGCCAGAAACTCGTCGACACTGACCTCACCAGGACGACTGCATCGCCGACGTCGCCACCGGGCGGAAGACGTCGATCGTTGGCTCGTCGATTTCGACCACGGCTCGCGTTCTCAGGACGGGTCCTGGTGTTTGATCCGCTCGGCGACGGTGCTGGGCACCGGCGTCAGGCAGTCCTTGCACTTCCACGTCGGGTAGACCCCGGACTGCTCGCGGACCATGTCCTGGCGGTAGCGAAGCGTCGCCCCGCACGTGCACGTGTGCGTCGAGGTCACGTCCGGTGGTTCGACCGCCACGCTCGTAACGGTCACCCTGCGGGGGTGTCGATTCCGGGGACGGAAACAGTGCCACGGAGGAGTTGGGGTCATTATTGCCGGGAGTTAGCAGGCTCCTAAGCGGTGCCCGGCCTGATTTCGGCTAGAACAGTCATCAATTTAAAGTCCGGGCGGGGTGAGTGGTCGGTCGACATGGGGAGACAGCGTGGGGGCCACTCGAGCGACAGCGGGCGCAGGCGACCGGACGACGGGTTCCGGACCGGCGACGGCGAAAGCCCGGGTCGCGCCACAGACGACACAGCCGCCGAATCGCGACGGACTCACGAGCAGAGCGGCCAGCGCTCGCACGGGACCGACGGGGGCGTCATTCTGGATCAGCTCGACCAGGTCGAGGACCAGCTCCTCGGGTTCGGCCGGGCGCTCGGTGGCGACCCCGACGATCTGGGCGACCTGCCATTCACCGAGGAGGCCGGGCTCGACGGGATGCCCGAGCCGCTGTACGTCCGCCACGACCGCGGGCTGCTCAACCAGGTGACGAGCTGGCTCCTCCAGGACCAGCACATCGGCCTGGTCAGCCCGTACGGCACGGGCAAGACGGCGTTCCGGGAGATCCTGCGGCGCGACCTGGGGGAACGCGACGATTTCGTCGTCGCCTATATCGAGAACCCCGCCGAGACGACGCCGCGGGGACTGTACGAGCGAATCCTCCGGACGGCCTTCGACGTCGGCTACGAGATAGATACCTCCGACTACTGGCAGGTGAACGACGGCATCCCGTGGGCGACCGACGAGACGAAACAGGCCGTCGAGGAGGTCACCGACGCCATCCGGGCGGACGGGAAGACCATCCTACTGGTCGTCGACGAACTGGAGGACCTGCCCGAATCGCTGCTGCCGGCCATCCAGGTCGCGGGCGACGCCGGCGTTCGGCTGTTCCTGAGCGGGACGCCAACCGGCAAGGAGCGGCTGTCCGACGTCCGCGCGACGCTCGACTCCCGCGTGCGGTTCTACGACGGCATCGAGCCGTTCGGGCCGGCGGAAGTCACCGAGTACGTCGAGCGGTCGCTGGCGTACTTCCGCGGCGAGCCCTACGAGGGCCAGTCCCAGGAACTGTTCACGCAGGCGGCCATCGAGGACGTCTACGAGCGAACGGACGGGAACCCCCGGGAGGTCCGCCTGGAGTGTCGGGAGCTGTTCACCCGGGCCGGCTTCGTCTGGTTCCGGAGCGGCCAGGACATCGACCGGATCCGGGTGACGCCCGAACTCCGCCACCGGCAGTTCGCGATGGGGTAATTTCCGACCGCCCGTACTTAAACCAGCCATTTGCCAACCGTTAGCACACCCGGAAACCGCCGCGAGCGTCGCGGACGACTCGGCCGGCACCACCACCTTTATATAGAATCACATTCAATCAATCAGTGACTATGAGCCAGCGACAGATGGGTAATCAGCCCATGCTCGTACTGTCCGAGGAGTCCTCGCGGACCTCGGGCAAAGACGCACAGTCGATGAACATCACGGCCGCCCAGGCCGTCGCCGAGGCCGTCCGGACCACGCTCGGTCCGAAGGGGATGGACAAGATGCTCGTCGACGACGCGGGCGGCGTCGTCGTCACCAACGACGGTGTCACCATCCTCGACGAGATGGACATCGAGCACCCGGCCGCCAACATGATCGTCGAAGTCGCCCAGACCCAGGAGGACGAGGTCGGCGACGGCACGACGACGGCGGTCGTCATCGCGGGCGAACTCCTCTCGAAGGCCGAGGACCTGCTCGACCAGGACATCCACGCCACCATCCTGGCCCAGGGGTACCGCCAGGCCGCCGAGAAGGCCAAGGAGATCCTCGAAGAGCAGGCAATCGAGGTCACACCCGAAGACACCGAACAGCTCGAGAAGGTCGCCGCCACCGCCATGACCGGCAAGGGCGCCGAGTCCTCGAAGGACGTCCTCTCGGAGCTCGTCGTGCGCGCCGTCCAGTCCGTCGCTGACGACGGCGTCGTCGACACGGACAACATCCAGGTCGAGACCGTCGTCGGCGGTTCCACCGACGAGTCCGAGCTCGTCGAGGGCGTCATCATCGACAAGGAGCGCGTCCACGACAACATGCCCTACGCCGTCGAGGACGCTGACGTCGCGCTCCTCGACACGGCCATCGAAGTGCCCGAGACGGAGCTCGACACCGAGGTCAACGTCACCGACCCCGACCAGCTCCAGCAGTTCCTCGACCAGGAAGAGGCCCAGCTCAAGGAGATGGTCGAGAACCTCACCGACGCCGGCGCCGACGTCGTCATCGCCCAGAAGGGCATCGACGACATGGCCCAGCACTACCTGGCCCAGGAGGGCATCCTGGCCGTCCGCCGCGCCAAGAAGTCCGACATCAAGGCGCTCTCCCGGTCCACGGGCGCCCGCGTCGTCTCCAACATCGACGACGTCACCGAGGACGACCTCGGCTTCGCCGGCTCCGTCGCCCAGAAGGACGTCGGCGGCGACGAGCGCATCTTCGTCGAGGACGTCGAAGACGCCCGCGCGGTCACGCTCATCCTCCGCGGCGGCACCGAACACGTCGTCGACGAAGTCGAGCGCGCCATCGACGACTCGCTCGGCGTCGTCGCCGCCACACTGGAGGACGGCAAGGTCCTCCCCGGCGGCGGTGCCCCCGAGACCGAACTCGCCCTCGGCCTGCGCGACCACGCCGACTCCGTCGGCGGCCGCGAGCAGCTGGCCATCGAAGCGTTCGCCGACGCCATCGACGTCGTCCCGCGAACGCTCGCCGAGAACGCCGGGCTCGACCCCATCGACTCGCTGGTCGACCTGCGCAGCAAGCACGACGGCGGCGACACCGCCGCCGGCCTCGACGCCTACACCGGCGACGTCGTCGACATGAACGACGACGGCGTCGTCGAGCCGCTCCGAGTGAAGACCCAGGCCGTCGAGAGCGCGACGGAGGCCGCCGTGATGATCCTCCGCATCGACGACGTCATCGCGGCCGGCGACCTGAAGGGCGGCGGCTCCGACGACGACGAGGACGACGCCCCCGGCGGCCCCGGCGGTGCGCCCGGCGGAATGGGCGGCGGCATGGGCGGCATGGGCGGCGGCATGGGCGGGATGATGTAAGCGAGGTCTGAGCGAAGCGAAGACCTCGGAAAGTCGAACGGGGAGCGAACGCGACCCGTGAGACGAGGCCAGGCCCGAACGCAGTGAGCCACGTCGGCCATAGGCCACCTCACACCCACTCCGTCACCGACGCCTGGCTGAATCGACGTTCGACCGATTTCCTTTCGTTTTCTACCGGATAGCGGCTGCGCTATCGGGATCCAGACCACTCCCGAAACCGCTTCGCTGGTCGCTCCCGCCGCCACCGTTGCACCATCCGCAATCACTATTCACCGACAGCGTCCTGTTCCGGACGAGAGATGTCCCTGCTCGACGCGGTGAGGGAGGCGCTATCGGGCCTGTTCACGCGGTCACCACACCAGCGGATGTCCCGGGCGCTGGTCAAGACGCTGTGCTACCGGGTCCTGATGGTCGTCATCACGGTGCTCGTCGCGTTCGTCGTCACGGGGAACACGGGCGAGGCGCTGAGCATCGGGTTCGTTGCGAACGTCGTCAAGACGGGGACCTACTACGGGTACGAGCGGCTCTGGGACCGGATCGCCTGGGGCGTGTGAGATCGCCCTACTTCTCGGCGCAGTCGTCCGGCGGGAACCGAACGACGGAGAGCCAGAACTCCTGGAACGATCGGACGGTCTCGATGAACTCGGCCGGGTCGACCGGCTTGGTCAGGTAGGCGTTGGCCTGTAGCTCGTAGGACCTGACGACGTCTTCCTGGGCGTCAGAGCTCGTCAGGACGACGACGGGGAGACGCTCCAGGTCGGGGTCGTCGCGAATCGCCGCGAGTACCTCGTCGCCGTTCTTCCGCGGGAGGTTCAGGTCCAGGAGGACGACGTCGGGCCGGGGCGCGTCGGCGTTGTCGCCGCGCTGGTACAGAAAGTCCAGCGCGGCGACGCCGTCTTTCACCACGTGGAGTTCGTTGTGTATCTTCCCCTCTTCGAAGGCCTCCTGCGTGAGACGAACGTCGCCTGGGTTGTCCTCGACGAGCAGGATGTCTGCCGGACCGCTCGCCGCGCGTCCGTCACTCATCGCGTTCACCTGCTGCCGGGAGGGTGAACGTGAACGTCGCCCCCTCGCCGGGTTCGGAGGCGACCCAGATGTCGCCACCGTGGCGTTCGACGATGCGTTCACACAGCGCCAGGCCGATGCCCGTCCCCGAGTAGTCGTCGGGGGCGTGGAGGCGCTGGAACACCTCGAAGACCCGCCCGCTGTCCTCCGGGTCGATGCCGATGCCGTCGTCGCTCACCGAGACGCGCCACTCGTCGCCCGCCGGCTCGGCGTCGACGTCGATACGCGGGCGGTCGTCGCCGCTGTACTCGACGGCGTTGTCCAGCAGGTTCTGGAACAGCTGGCGCAACTGGCCGTCGTCGCCCTCGACGGTCGGCAGGTCGTCGACGGTTATCTCGGCGTCGCTCTCCTCGAGGGTCACCTGGAGGTCCGCGCGGACGTCGGCGAGGACCGACGCCAGGTCCACTGGCTCGAAGGAGCCGCCGCCGGTGTCGACCCGGGAGTACTGGAGCAGCCCCTCGATCATGTCGCGCATCCGGTCGGCGCCGTCGACGGCGTAGTCGATGAACTCCCGGCCGTCGTCGTCGAGTTCGTCGGCGTAGCGCTGCTCGATCAGCCGGAGGTAGCTCGACACCATCCGCAACGGCTCCTGGAGGTCGTGGGAGGCCGCGTAGGCGAACTGTTCGAGCCGTTCGTTGGACGCCTCCAGGCGGTCGACGAGTTCTTCGAGGCGCTGCTCGCGCTCGACCTGTTCGGTGACGTCCTGGGCGAAGCTCAGTCCAGCGAATATCTCGCCGTCGGCGTCGCGAAGCGGCGTCGCCCACACCTGCCAGTGTCGGCCGGCGAGTTCCGTCTCCGTGGTGTGGGTCTCGCCGCCCTCGACGGCCGCCCGGAACAGCGGGACGAGGTCGGCGACGGTCTCCCCGGAGAACAGCTCCGGGACCCGGGTACCCTCCAGCCGGTCGGCGCTCGGAAGCGAATCGCCAAGGACCGCGCCCTCGGCCAGCGTGAACCGGAGGTCCTCGTCGAAGACGCCGACGGCGCCGTTCGGGAAGTGCTCGGCCAGCGTCCGGTAGCGCCGTTCGCTCTCCTCGATGCGCCGGCGCTGTTCCTTGCGCTCGGTGATGTCGCGGACGACGCCGACGCGTTTCGCCGGGCCGTCCTCGGCCGGTATCGTCGCGAAGGTCCCCTCGGCGGGGACCTCGTCGCCGTCGGCGGTCTGGATGGTCGCCTCCATCGTCGGGTTCGTCGCCTCGGTGTCGGCCGCCGACCGAATCACCTCGGACTGGTCGATGGTGGCCTCGTCGACGACGAGCGAGGCGTGGGCGCCGACGAGTTGCTCGCGGTCGTACCCCGTCAGCTCCGCGTAGGCCTCGTTGACCATCGTGAAGTAACCGTCCGCGTCTTTGACGTAGATACCGTCGTTGATGGTCTCGACGATGGTCTCGTACTTCCGGAGTTCGCGCTCGCGTCGCTTCCGTTCGGTGATGTCGACGAGGTAGCCCAGGTAGCGGACGATCTCGCCGGTCTCGTCCCGGACGACCTTCGTCGTGTCGGTCACCCACCGGACGTCGCCGTCGCTGGTCCGGATCCGGTAGGGTTCGTGGCTGAACTGCTCGGTCTCCCCGGCCGCGGCGTCCCCCACCTCCGCGGCGATTCGGTCGCGTTCCTCCTCGAGGAGCAGGTCGGTGTAGGGGACCTCGCCTGATTCGAGTTCCTCGGGGGTATAGCCGAAGACCGCTGCCACGTTGTCGGAGACGCGCTCGACCGGCCACCCCGGCTCGTTCTTCCACTGGAAGACGACGACGGGCCCCTGGGCGAACATGTCGCGCTCCTGTTCGAGTCGGCGGAGCGCCCGCTTTCGCTCCGTGACGTCCCGGACGACGCCGATCCGGCGCATCTCGCCGTCGACGTCCGTCAACAGCGCGAAGGTGGCTTCGGCCGTGACACGGTCGCCGTCCGCGGTCTCGAGGTCCGCCTCGATCACTGGACCCTCCATCTCGCCGTCGACCATCGCCGCCTCCGTCTGCTGGGCGAGCGCATCCACGTCGTCGTCGACGACCAGCGAGACGTGTTCGCCGACGAGTTCCTCGCGGTCGTAACCCAGCATCTCCGCGTACGCACGGTTGACCGTCGTGAATCGACCGTTCTGGTCGACGACGTAGACGCCGTCACTGACCGTCTCGACGATGGTCTCGTAGCCCTCCAGGCCGTGTTGCCGGTCGGCGTCCCCCCGGTTCTCGCCGGCCGCCTGCTCCGGTCGCCCGTCGTCGGCCGACTGGCGGGCGACGCAGACGGTCGCCGCGGCGTCGGCGTCGTCGGTTCCCCCCGTCCCGGCGACCCGGACGGTACAGCCGACCGTCGTGCCGTCGGCGCGCTGCACGCTGCATCGGATCGGGTCGCTGCCGTCGCCACCGTCGGTGCTGGTCGCCCCGCCGCGGTCGACCACGTCTGCGATGGCGGCCCCGTCCTCGCCGAACAGCGCGGCGACGCCCTCGCCATGGAGTTCCGCACGGTCGTAGCCACTCAGCTCCACGAGCGCGTCGTTGACGGCGGCGATCTGCCCCTCGCCGTCGAGCCGAAACACCCCCTCGCCGAGTGAATTCAACAGGGACCGGTAGCGCCGACGGGCCTCGCCGTCGTCCGCGTCGCCCCAGAACGCGGCGTCGGAACGGTCGGCCGGTTCGCTCATACACCGTGTAGAGAGCCCCGGTTCTGATAAACGTCGTGTCCGCTGACACCCGACAGCGGTGGCCGTCGTCGTTTCGCCGGATGTCTCGAAAACAGGGGAAGGAGTCCCCTCAGGGGGCGCCGGTCAGCACGAACTGGCTCTCCGCATCGACGCTAGTTATCTTCCGGGTGGCCTCCGGCGGGATGCGGAGCGCGTCGCCGGCCGCCATCTCGACGTCCTCGCCGTCGACCGTCACGGTCGCTTCGCCCTCGACCAGCACGTACACCTCCTCCTGGCCGTCCTCGGCGTGGTCGTGTTCCAGTCCGGTGTAGCCGGGTTCGCACTCCAGGACGGAGACGCCGAGGTTCTCGGCGTCCAGCGGGTCGCGCAGGAAGTACAGTCCGTCCGACACCGGTTCCACGTCGTCGTAGGTGACCTTGGTGTGGGTCATACGAGCGCGTTCACGCGCCGGGGATAAAGGCGTAGAGCCCGCGGATCGCTTCGCCGCTGAACCGGGCCGGTCGGGTGGCGGCCGAGGACGGTCGGGAATCCCTGTCACACTGATCGCACTGATCGGTATATATCACAAATACCCAGGGTGAAATAACCCGGCTTCGAGGGACCCGGTATGTCACAGTCGCGCGAGTCGACGGCGGCCGGCCCCGGCGAATCGGTATATCGCGAGTACATTCGGGACGTCCGGATCGTGGAGTACACCACCGGAGAGACCAGTCCGGGGGCCGAATCCGACGAGACGCGCTACCGGTTCGAAGCGCCGCTGCACACCGAAGTCACCTTCGAGGACCCCGACCTGGCCGGTCTCTACGCCGACGTCTACTTCGACGTCAACGGGTTCCGCGAGGAGGGGACCGGCGACGTCGGCGTGCCGCCCGAGGTGGTCCAGGCCGGCAAGGACACGCTGGCGGCCTACCTGCTCACCCAGCCCCACACGACGAAAGAGTGGGTCGCGTCGTTCTACGGGACGACGCACCCCAAGATCGACCGGTACGTCAGGTGGGTCAGCGACCGCGCCGAGGAGATCCGGGCGACGGCCCGCGAACGAGGCGTCGAGTAGCAGGCCAGCAGGTCCGACCGTCATTTTTCGGCCGCCTCCCCGACTGTCATTTTCGACTGCCGCATCGACCATCACTGAGCGCCGCCAGCGGGGACACCGCCGCTCAGAATCACCCACGGGATCGGCCGAGCCCGTCGCCGTACGTACCGCTCAATACCCCATCCTATCGGACGCTACTCGACATAATTGTAAGAGAGATATTATAAACGATATTTTACGTGCCAGGTGGCCCTCAGCCTGCATGGTGGAATTTACCAGGCGGCAACTGCTCGCATCGTCGGTGACGACGGCGGCGGTCGGACCCGGAGCCATCGGGACGGTCGCGGGAGCGACCGAAGACGACGACGAAACCCCGACCACGCCCGCAGTCACCGGCAGCATCAAGCGGTTCTCGACGACGGCGGCCGGCGCGGAGATCACCGGCCCGTTCGTCTTCGACACCGGCGAACTCCTCTACAGCCTGCAACACCCCAGCGGCGACAACCCGGAACCGTACCACAGGGGCGCTGTCGGCGTCGTCGAGGGGTTCTCGTTCGAGTTCGACGGCGACAACGACGACTTCGAGGAACTCCCGGCGCCGGTGTCGGCTGACGAGCGCGGCGAGGTCCAGGCGGCCGCCGGCCAGTACGAGATCCTCGCCCAGAACGGCGACCCGATCAACGGCGGGGACGAGATGTGGGGACACCCACAGACGCCGGACGGCACGCCTCTCTCCGAGTTCGGCGGCGGCTTCGGGAACAACCCCGACATGAACCAGTTCGTCTCGACGAACGAGGACGGGACCGAGGGGTACCTGTTCACGAACAACGAGACGACGCCCGGCGCCATCACCCGGACGCCGATCCGCCGCACCGAGGACGGAAGCTGGGAGGCCGACCTCGAGAACGCCGACGAGATGGAGAACTACGACTCGTTCCGGGAACTGGGCGGGACGAAGATCAACTGTTACGGCGACCTGAGCCCGTGGGAGACGCCGCTCTCGGCCGAGGAGGAGTACGACCACCCGCGCGTCGGTGGCCTCCACACGGTCAGCGACATCGTCGAGGCCGACAGCGGCGTCGGCATGCGTGGCGGCTGCGAGTTCTGGAACCGTCCCAACCTCGACACCCTCCCGGACGATCTAGACGCCATCTTCGGCGACGATAGCTGGTACCCGATGGGGCTCAGTTCGACCCAGAGCATGGAGGAGCTGGCCCGGTACCTCGGCGCCGACGTCCCGGACCGGACGAACGCAGACGAGACGTACACCCCCATCGACGGACCGTTCCCGAACCGCTACCGCTACGGGAAGATCGTCGAGATCGCCGACCCGACCGCCGACGAGCCGACGCCGGTCAAACACCACGCGTGGGGCCGGGCCGCCTGGGAGTGTCCCGAAGTCCTGGCCGACGAGAAGACAGTCTACCTCGCCTCGGACGGCGGCGCCAAGGGCGTCTACAAGTTCGTCGCCGAGCAGCCGATGTCCGAGTACGACGACCCGATGGCCATCACCGGCACGCTGTACGCGATCAAGGCCACCGAGGTCGGTGAAGGACCGGTCGCCGAGACGGACCTCGACGTCGAGTGGCTGGAGCTCGGTACCGCAAGCAACGCCGAGGTCGAGTCCTGGATCGCCGAGTACGACGGCGTCACCCAGGTCGACTACCTGGAGACCCACGCCGAGACCGACTGGCAGGAGGACCTCGAAGCGGCCGTCCGCGAGGCCGACGAGGAAGTCGCCGTCAACGGCAACCAGGACTACATCAGCGACGAAACGATCGTCGAGTGGGCCGACCAGTACGAGGCCGACGGCCCCGACGGCGTCGACGAGGAACTCCGCCGCGTCCCGTTCCTCGAGACCCGCGCGGCCGCCAAGGAGGTCGGCGCCTCCATCGAGTTCAACAAGGCCGAGGGGATCGAGTCCCACGACGAGGCCGAACCCGGCGACTTCGTCTACTTCGGCATCTCCTCGCTGGGCGGCTACATGACCGACGACGAGGGAGAACTCCGCTTCGACGAGGTCGACAGCGGCGTCGTCTACCGCGCCCGGCTGGAGGAAGACTACGACGTCTCCCGGCTCGAACCGGCCGTCGTCGGCCCGAACGACAGCGACCCCCAGTCCGTCAAGGACGTCTCGCTCGTCAACGTCGACAACCTGCTGGTGATGGACGACGGCCGCGTCCTCCTCTGCGAGGACAAGGGCGGGTTCGGCCGCTCGTATCCCAACGACACCCTCTGGGTGTACGAGCCGCCGACGGCGGTCACGGCTACCTCGCTCGCCGTCGCACAGGGCGAGTCCGGCACCGTCGAGATCACCGCGGACCGACTACCGGAGGGGCTCTCCGGCGGCGAACTGACGGTCGAACTCAGTGAGCCCGAGGTCGCCACCATCACCGACGCGAGCTACGGCGACGCGTTCTCGCTGACCGTGCCGGCCACCGTCGCGGACGACGGGTCGAGCGCCAGCTTCCGGTTCAGCGACGTCGAGGAGGCCGTCCAGGACGACGCGACGGACGTCACCCTGGCGACGCTCGAAGTCGAGGGGCAGTCCGGCGGCACGACCGACGTGGTCCCCGGCGTCCCGGCGCTCGACGACGACGACGGCGATTCGGTCACCGTCGACGCCCGCCGCGGCGTGGTCGTCACCGGCCCGCCGAAGCTCGGTGGCGGCCCGGGCGCCGGCGGCCGGGCACCGACCGATCCCGACGGCGACGGGAAGTTCGAGGATCTCAACGGCAACGGCCGCATCGACTACGACGACGTCAGCCTGCTGTTCGAACACCTCGAGGACGACGCCGTGCAGCTCAACGTCGAGGCCTACGACTTCAACGAGAACGGCGAGATCGACTACGACGACGTCGTCGAACTCTACCGCGAGACCTGACCGACCGGCCCCTCCCGGTCTCTCTACCCATGATCCCAGTATCCACGAAGCGACGGTCCCTGCCCACGACGTCGGCCGCGTTGCTGGCCGCCGCCCTGGCGCTCGCGCTGCTCGCCGGTGCGGCCGGCGCAGCCAGCGCGGCCAGTGTCTCCGCCCCGCCCAGCGCGGCCGATGCGAGTGGCGTACCCGGCGCGAGCGGCGCCCAGGCCGCCGCGAACGAGACGACGCTCACCGTCGGCGACGCGACGGTCGAACCGCACGCGAACGACACCGTCAGGCTGTCGCTGGACCGGGTCCCCGAGGGACTCGCCGGCTTCGAGGTGACCCTGGCGTTCGACTCGAACGCGACCGGGTCGTTCGCCGGCGCCCGCTACCCCGAGGACTACCAGCCAACGACCGACCCCGTGATCGGCGAATCGGGGCGGACCATCACGCTGGAGGCCGCCGACCTCGGCAACGCCGTCACACCCGGCGCGACGAACGTCTCGCTGGCGTTCGTCACCGTGACGGGCAGCGAGAACGGCACGGCGGCGCTCACGGTGACCGACCGCCAGGTCGACGCCGACGGCGGCAGCAAGGTCCGGCCGGCCGTCGAGGCCGGCACCCTCAGCGTCGGTTCGGCCGCGCGCGGGGCCGGGTCCGGATCGGGTGAGGCCGCCGGCCAGCAGGGGTCCGGCACGGGCGCAACCGGGGGGCACGGAGACGCCGGCGCGGCACCCGGAACGCCCGGAGCGGCGGGCGGCGCCTCCGGGCTCGCGACGGGCCTCCAGATAGCGGCGGTCGTCGCCCTGGCCGGCCTGGCCGGTCTGGCGCTGTTCGTCTGGCGCGACTGAACCGCCCGCCAACCGCTCTTTTTTCGGCGCGACGGTGCTCCGGAGACCCTCTCAGTCGTCCGCGGCGGCGGCGGTCGTCGGGTCGTCGGTGAGGTCGGCGTCGCGCCAGGTGCCTCGCAGGAACCAGGCGTAGGCGATGACCGCGGCGGCGACGTTCGAGACGGCGAAGCCGAGCCAGATGCCCCGGGAGCCCAGCGAGTAGGCGAACGCGTCGGCCAGCAGCGTGCCGGCGAAGACGGTGGTCTCGAACGTCCCGACGCGCGGAATCGAGACGGTGACGACGGAGATGTCGACGACGCGCGAGGCGACCCAGGACACGGGCAGGCGGAGGAAGCCGAGCATCAGGATGGCCAGCGACGCCGAGACGGCCACCTTGCCGGCGCCCCGGAATCCCCCGGAGTAGGCCCGCACGATGCCGATGAAGCCGAACGTCGGCGCGACCCAGCGGAGGAACTCCGCGCCGATCTCGACGACCTGCGGGTCGTCGCTGAACACGCTGACGACGGCTGGTGCCGTGAAGAACACGACCACGCCTGCGGCGGCGAGGACGAGGAACGACACCTTCGCCGCGAAGTGGTTGGCGGTCCCCGCCCGGTCGGGTTTGCCGGCGCCGATGTTCTGGCCGGTCATCGTCTCCACGCCGCGGTCGACGGCGATGGCGGGCATGAAGATGAGCGAGAAGATGCGCGTCCCCACGCCGAAGGCGGCGACGACCGGCGTCGAGAACGTGGCGACGACGCCGAGCATCAGGATGACCGAGACGGAGCGGCCGGTGCCCTCGATGGAGGCTGGAATCCCGATGCGGACGAGCTTCTTGAGGTAGGTCGGGTCCGGGACCATCTCGCGCGGACGGATCTGCACGCCGCGGTAGCCCCGGAGCATGATCCACAGGCCGACCACCATCGCCAGCCCGCGGGCGGTGATGGTCGCGATGGCCGCGCCCTGGACGCCGAGTTCGGGGAACACCCACCACCCGAAGATGAGGAACGGGTCGAGGATGACGTTGAACACGACCGTCCCGAACATGACGAGCATGGGGGTGATGGTGTCGCCCGCGCCACGCATGAGCGCGATGAAGACGAAGAAGCCGAACATGGCGAACAGGCCGGCCGACATCACCTCCAGATAGGCGGCCGCGCCCGGGCGAACCGAGGGTGACGCACCGAGCAGCCGGACGAACTCGTCGACGAAGAAGAAGCCGGCCGTACCCAGCAGTAAGGAGACGATGAAGGCGAACGTCACCGTCTGCGAGGCGGCGTACTGAGCCTCGCGCGTCTCGTCGGCGCCGGTGTGCTGGGCGACGAGCACGCTCCCCGCGACAGAGATGCCCATCCCCAGCGAGATGAGGAAGAACACCATCGGAAAGCCGAAGCTGATGGCCGCCAGCGCCTCCGTGCTGTAGCGGCCGAGCCAGAACGTGTCCGCGAGGTTGTACGCGACCTGCAGGAGGTTCGTGATGATGATGGGCAGGGAGAGGTAGAACAGCGGCGCCGCGATGGTGCCGCTGGTCAGGTCGAGCTGGTCCTGGCCCTTGAACAGCCCCGAGGCCGCCGTGCGGAGGCGGCGGATGAACTCGCGGGCGCTCACTGTGGCACCTCCTGCGTCTGTTCAGCCGGCGACTGCACCAGCCCGTCCAGATACGATTCGAGGGCCGCCTGCAGCACGTCGACGTCCTCGCCGGCGACGACGTGGCGCGCCTGGGCGCCGTCGACCAGCGCCAGGACGAACCGGGCCACCTCGTCGGGGTCCGTTCCCTCGCGGTAGACGCCCGCGTCGATTGCCGCGACCACGAGGCCGTGGACGGTGTCGTAGATGTGCTCGTCGAACGCCGCGATGCGCTCCCCGAAGGCGTCATCGTACGGCGACTGGGCCTTGATCTCCAGCAGCGCCGTCCGGAACTCCCGGGCGGTGTCACCCTCGGCCGGCGGGTGGAGGACGTCGTCGACGAATTCCCGGAGGCGACCGTCTGGGTCGTCGACCACGCCGCCGCTCCCGTCGGCCCGCTCGCCGGCCAGGCCCCCCTCGCCGTCGACGCCACCGACCCGGTCGGTGAACCGCTCGAAGAGGTAGTCCAGGAACGCGAGCATGAGCCCCTGCTTGCTCTCGTAGTGGTAGTGCAGGGACGCCTTGCTGCAGTCCGCCTCCTCGGCGATGTGGCGCATCGTCAGATCCGCGTAGCCGTGCCGACACAGCGCGCCGTAGGTGGCGTGCATGATGTCGCTGGAGGGATCGCTCATTGTCCTCTCTGACTAACCGGTCAGTCAAGAAGGTTTGGAAGGTGAGTTACCCAGTCGCACGGGCAAGCGGCCGTCTCGTCCCCAGTAGCGCTGGTTCCTCCCTCCGGTCGGCGCCGTCCTGCTCACGGCTCGCTTCGCTCACCGTTCGCACGTAAGACGACCCCTCCCTTCGGTCGGCGCCGTCCTGCTCGCGGCTCGCTTCGCTCACCGTTCGCACGAAAGACGACCCCTCCCTTCGGTCGGCGCCGTCCTACTCGCGTGTCGCTTCGCTCCCGCTCGCAAGTTAGCTGGGCCCTCACTCCGTTCGGCCCCAGCCTACTCTTCCGCCAGATCCAGGTCGAACTGCTCGTGCTCCTTCGCGGCGTTGAGCACGACGCTGGTGTTGGACTCCTTGATCTCCGGGTCGACGAGCAGCTCTTTGATCTGGGCGTTCATGCCGTCGGTGTCGGCGAATTTGCCGATGGCGATGACGTCGTAGTTGCCCGTCACCTCGTACACCGAGACCATCTGTTTGTGCTCGCGCAGGGTCTCGGTGACTTCGGGGAGCGAGGAGCCCTCCACCTTCAACTGGAGGATGGCAGTGACGTCGTACCCCAGCGCGTCGTAGTCGACCTTGGGGGTGTAGCCGTCGATAATGCCCTCGTCTTCCAGCGTCGAGAGGTGGTTCGAGACGGTTGTGACCGAGACGTCGAGGTCCTCGGCGAGGCTCCGCAGACTGGCGCGCCCATCGCCCAGGAGTTCATTCACTAGCTTCCGGTCGAGATTTTCGTACGTCATTACAGGTGGACACGGTACGGGGGGATTAGAATTTTACGAATATCCAGAAATGGAGGATGGGAACGGAATGTTTGCGCAAAGCAGCAGGGTTTTAGTAATAGCAGTGTTCCGTTCGGGTGTCCAAAGATGACAAGCGAACTCTCGAAAGAGGCACAGGGCGTGCTCGACGAAATCGAAGAAAAGAACGTCGACTTCCTGCGTCTGCAATTTACGGACATTCTGGGTACAGTCAAGAACGTCTCCGTCCCGGCCGACCAGGCCGAGAAGGCGTTCACCGAAGGCATCTACTTCGACGGTTCCTCCATCAACGGCTTCGTCCGTATCCAGGAGTCCGACATGCGCCTGGACCCCGACCCGTCGACGTTCGCGGTCCTCCCGTGGCGCAACGACGACGAGAGCGCCGCAGGCCGACTTATCTGTGACGTGATCGATACGTCCAGTGGTCAGCCGTTCGCCGGTGACCCGCGAGGCGTTCTCAAGCGCGCCATCCAGCGCGCAGAAGACATGGGCTACCAGGTCAACGCCGCCCCCGAGCCGGAGTTCTTCCTCTTCGAGGAGGACGAGGAGGGCCGCGCGACGACGAAGACCAACGACGTCGGCGGTTACTTCGACCTCGCGCCCAAGGACCTCGCCCAGGACGTCCGCCGCGACATCATCTTCGGCCTCGAAGACATGGGCTTCGACATCGAGGCCTCCCACCACGAGGTCGCCGAGGGGCAACACGAGATCAACTTCACCTACGACGACGCGCTGTCGACGGCCGACAACGTCGCCACGTTCCGTGCGGTCGTCCGCGCCATCGCGGCCGAACACGACCTGCACGCCACGTTCATGCCCAAGCCCATCGCGCGGATCAACGGCTCGGGGATGCACACCCACTTCTCGCTGTTCCAGGACGGCGAGAACGCCTTCCACGACGACGACGACGAGTTCAACCTGAGCGAGACGGCGAAGCAGTTCACCGCCGGCATCCTCGACCACGCCGAGGCGCTCTCGGCCGTCACGAACCCGACCGTCAACAGCTACAAGCGCCTGGTTCCCGGCTACGAGGCGCCCGTCTACGTCGCCTGGTCCGACCGCAACCGCTCGGCGCTCATCCGCAAGCCGGCCGCGCGGACGCCCGCGGCCTCCCGCATCGAGGCGCGCTTCCCCGACCCGTCGTGTAACCCGTACCTCGCCTTCGCCGCGCTCATCCACGCCGGCCTCGACGGCATCGACCGCGACCTCGACTGCGACGACCCGGTCCGCGAGAACATCTACGAGTTCGACGAGGCCAAACGCGAGGAGTACGGCATCACCACGCTGCCATCGAACCTCGGCGAGGCCATCGAGGCCCTCGAGGAGGACGAGGTCGTCCAGGACGCGCTCGGCGAGCACGTCTTCGACAACTTCGTCGAGGCGAAGACCCAGGAGTTCGAGGAGTACATCGTCGAAGTCTCCCAGTGGGAACTCGACCAGTACCTCGAGAGCTACTGAACCTCGAGAGCTACTGAATCGTTGACGCTGCCACGAGGCCGCTCCCGACCCGGCGGCCCGACACCGTCTCTCGGTCGCTGTTTCGTCGTCGCGACGCGCTCCCGGAGTGAGAACAGTTCCTATCGATTTCGGACGCGCCCGATGGCCCTGGCGGGGAGCTCGACCAGGTTGAACCCGGTGCCGACCAGCACCATCAGGACGTAGAGACCGAGCGTCGAGAGCCAGATGACGAGCATCGCGCCGATGGCCGAGAGGCCCTTCAGGAAGTAGAACGCGCCCAGCGTCATCACCGTCCCGTAGAGGAGGACGACGTAGGGGCCCCAGCCGCGGGCGTGGCCGCCGCGCATCTCGCTGCGGACGTACGACCGGAGGTCCTCCTCGATGGCCTCGCGGTGGAGCGTGCGGTCGTCGACGTCCTCGCGGAACTCGCGGAGCTCTTCGCGGACTCGCTGGAGTTCCTCCTCGCTGGCCGGCTCGACAGGTTCGTCGGGGTCGCCCGGTGGGGGCGTCTCCCCGTCACCCTCGTCGTCCGTCATTGACAGGTCGGTACGACCGGCTACCTGTTGTAACTGCCGGTCCCGTACGCGTTCGCCGGCGAGCGTCGCGTTGACGACCGCCCCCAGCAACAGGCAGAGACTGGCGGCGTAGAACCAGGTCACGAGCAGCAGGACCCCGCCTATCAGCCCGTACAGCTCCGCGCTGCCGGCGAAAGTGGCGTAGACGGCGAACACCGACCCGAGCAGCGTCCACCCGACCGCCGCGGTGAGCGTTCCGGGGAGGGCGTCGCGGACGGAGACGGCCGCGTCGGGGAAGACCACGAACAGCGGGAGAAAGGCCGCCGTGAGCGTCGCGACGAGGGCGACCGGTCCGAGCACGCCGGCGACCTCCACGCCGGAACGAGTGACCAGCGCGGTGACGGCGACGACCGCGGCGACGGCGACGGCGATGCCCGCGAGCGCGACCAGCGCGTCCCGGAGCTGGTTGGCGAACGAGTCGCGCCGGCCGTGCCCGTAGACGAGCGAGAACGCCACGTCCAGCCCGCGGAACACCCGGAGGCCGCTCCACAGCAGGACGACGAGGCCCAGCAGCGTCGCGCCGCCCCGACCGTCGGCGTCGGTCAGCGCGTCCGCGACGACGGCCGCGGCGTCGTCGGTGAGGACGGCGCCGAGCGCGGCGACGACGCGTTCGGCCAGGGGGTCCCCGCCCAGCGTCGTGGCGACGACGAGCGCCAGCAGGCCGAGCGGGAGCAACGACACGAGCATGTAGTAGGCGATGCTCGCCGCGAGGAAGGAGAGCTGTTTCTCCCGGGCCGTGGCGAGGACGGTCCGCGCCGTGGTGAGCGCAGTTCCGGCCGTCGCGACGGTCCAAGTCCGTTGCACGCGTGTCGGTTCGGGTCACTGCGTCTTATATGCCAGTCGTCTGCGAACCGCCGAGAGGATGCGAGAGAGAACAGCCGCCGCCGATGTGACAGGGACTACCGGTATCAGTCCGTCGAGAGTTCGGGGTCCTCTGATCGGCCGAGGCCAGTCGCCATCAGGCGACGGGCGATGACGACGATACCGTTGTCGAACCCGCGCCCGAACACCGCCTTCTCGGTCGACGGGTCCCCGGTGGCCGACTCCGTGACCGTGCTCACGAGGATCGTGTCGTGGTCGACGAGGAGGAGTCGGCTGATGGCCGTGTCGTCGGTCGCGTCGCCGAGCGTGTTCTCCAGCCACTCCAGGCCCGAGACGAACACCGCCACCTCGGGGAGCGCGTCCTTGACGGCCTCACGCAGGTCGGCGGTCGGCGTGCCGACGACGACGTCGTGGCCCGCCTCACGCGCCCGTTCCAGGTGCTCGATGAGGGCCGTCGTGAGGGCCTGTTCGCTCCCGACGACGAGCACGATCTCCTCGTCGGCCGCCTCGATCAGTTCGTTGGTCCGGTTCGCGATGGGGGTCGTACCCGTCAGCGACCAGACCTCGTGGGTCACGTCCTGGCCCTCGTCGCTCGGCGCCGGTTCGATGCGTTCGATGGCGTCGACGAGCGCGTCGACGCGCGACTCGTACTCCGCCCGGAGCGTCGCGACGGCTTCGTCCATCGGGACGGCGCGGTACACCGTCGGGCTGGAGTGCTGTATCTCGATGAGTCCCTTCGATTCGAGCACCCGGACGGCGTCGTAGACCCGGGTCCGGGGCACCTCGGAGATGTCGCTTATCTCCTTGGCCGTCCCCTTCGGGAACCGCGTCAGCGCCACGAAACACTTGGCCTCGTACTCCTTGAGCCCGAGTTGCTGCAGTAGTTCGACGGCTTCCTGATGATTAGATAGATCTTTCATGGGTCCCAACCATTGCACCGGCGTTTCCGGTACCGTCCCTTGTGGGTCCGCTCACAAGTCAGTTCCTCTCCCCTGAGTTTTCGACGAACTCGCGGTGGCCGCCCCGGAACCGCCCGGAGACCGCAGGACAGTCGTTCACAGCTGGCCGGTCGGCAGCCGGCGAGGACAGTCTGAGTCGACGAAGCTGCCACGAGCCCCTCGAAACGGGAGCGGTCGAACCGACAAAATGACAAAAATAATGTACGCAATCCGCTGTCGAAGTCGGTGAGTATTCACCCAGATTATCACAACAAGGACTAAAGCGGATGGGAGCAAATGCCCAGTTGGCATGGAGTTCGGAAGGGTCCCAACTCACCGGTACTCCATGCCAGGCGGTTACGCCTGACAGCCATCGGCTCGGTCACTCGAAGTCGGTGTGGTCGAACGGCTTCTCCTCGTGACGGACCAGCGCGAGTAGCAACGGTCGTATCGCCGCGAACGCCGACCCGCTCGAGATGTGCCCGGTCTCCCGATCCCAGTCCACAAAGTCCGCCTCGGCCAGCTTGGGGAGGTGCGTGTGTCGCATCGCTATCCGGCGCTGGCCCCCGTCGCTACGTATCGAAACGCTCCCGTCGTGGACGCCGGCGTCCGTCGACTCGCGCTTCAGCAACGACATGAGTAGCTCCCGTCGACGCGCGTCCGACACCATCCGAAGCTGGCAGTCGAGTTCGTCTGCCTCCATACTGGTACGTGCGGCCGGCCCCGTATAGTGTCGGCAGTATTTTCAGAAATGGAGTTGTGTGAGTAACAGGGTGACAGTGGAGTCGATCCAGGCGTGGACGGCCAGTGTCGAATCGTGACAACAGAAACACTATGAGCGACACCCGCCACACTGGAAGCATGTATCGCGCGCTCGACCGGCTGACGCTGGAGGCGACCGTCTACCTGCTCGTCGCTGGCCTCCTTCTGATCGGGGCGAGCCTGGCCGGCCTCCACGGGTCGCCCGTCGTCGTCGGCGTCCTGCTGGTCGCCGCCGTCGCACTGTTCGCTATCCGTGAGCGCGTCCCGGCGCTCGGAACGCTGTTCGGCCACGATCTCCAGCAGACCCTGCGAGACCTGTGGATCGCACCTGCGCTCGCCGCGACGACCACCGTCGTCGCCCTGGGCGCGTCGCCGGGCGAGTTGCAGTCCCTCGGCGGCGTCCTCGGCCTGGTCGCCATGCTCAACTACTTCCTGCGGCCGGTGTACTACGGTGCCTACTCGCTGGTCGCCGCCGACCGCGAGCGGACCCGCCCCGAGAACAGCTAGGGGTCGCCGAGAATCGCGTCTCGAATCGCGTCGACGTCGGCGTCCGTCTTGAACGTCGTCCCGCCGTAGTGCGTTCGCGACGTCTCGTGGCCCGCGTCCCGGAGCTTCGCCAGGAACTCGTCCATCGACTCGGCGCCCCGGCCCCAGCGCTTGCACAGCCGATGCTGGTCGTAGTGGGTCGGCGTGACGAGTTCGTCCCCGAGCGTCTCGAGCAGGTCCGCAGCCTCGTCGGCGGTCCCCATGTCCGCAGTGAGGTGGTCGGCCACCGCCTCGGCGAAGGCGGGCTCACAGGTCGGGCCGAGCCACAGCGGGCCCGCCGTCTGGAGGTGCTCGCCGCAACTGGGGCACTTCTCGGGCGCGTCGGCGTGCAGCCCCGCGCTGTGGTCGCGCCAGAGGCAGTGCTGGCAGTGGTAGACGTGGCCCACCTGGTCGATCATCTCGTTGGCGACGGTGGCGCCCTGGTCCAGGTCGAGATAGGTCCTGGCGTAGTGCTTGGTCGCGTGACTGAGGATGGGCACTGCGGCCAGGTCGTAGCGCGCGGCGGTGCGCACGAGCGCCCCCAGGAGGATGCGCATCCCCATCTCGGCGTGGTACTCGGTGTTGCGCGGAATCGCGCTGTAACTGCGGACGCCGCTCTCGAAGTGGGCGCCACACAGCGGCGCGGTGTCGGTGGCCGTGACGCAGACGAGGTTCCTGGTGCCCTGGAACGCCGCGTCGACGAACGGGATGGGCGTCCCAAACGGGTCGATATCGACCACGTCCCAGGGGTCCCGGTGCATCGCGACGTTGGCGTCCTGGTGGCGGACCTCGGCAGCCAGGTCGTTCCGTTCGAGGTTCCGCTCGCAGAGGTCGACGGCCTCCGGGTCGACGTCGCAGAGCGTAGCCTCCCAGCCGTCGGCGGCGGCCCGGACCCCACGAACGCCGCTCGCCGCCGTCGCGTCGAGGTAGCGCTCGGCGCGTGGCTCGCGCTCGCGATAGGCTCGCAGGGCGGCGATAGTCAGGTCCCGGTTCAGCTCCTGGACCGGGTTGAAGAAGACGTTCTCGCCCTTCCCCGCGTCGGCCTGCTCGGGCACCTCGACCGTGACCTGCCCCTCCGTGACGCGCATGTCTCTGGGTCGCCGGCGGACGGGGTTAAGCGGTTCGAACGCGGTGGCAGAACGCGTCGGCGGTCGGGTGCCGCCGCGACCGTTCGGTCACGACGGCGGTGCCGAGCCGTCAGTAATCGTCGTCTGTCTCGGTCGCATCGTCGTCCTCGGTCTCCGTCGCGTCGTCGTCATCGTCCTCGCCGTCGTCATCGTCCTCGTCGTCGTCATCGTCCTCGCCGTCGTCCATCACCGCCGCGTCGGAGACGATGAACTGGCTCGCCGCTTCGAGGACCTGGTCCTTCGGTAGCGCCTCGTCGAACGCGTCGGGGAACCCGATCTGGCCGCCGAGTTCCCGCACGAATGCGGCGTGGCGCGCCTCGACGCTGTGGATGCTGAGCGCCGGCGGGACGAGACTCTCGTCCTCGATGAACGGCGCGGCGCCGGCGTAGGCGCCGACGCCGGTGTCTTCCAGCACCGCGGCCGTCGAGAGGAATTCCGCGGGCTCCTCGACGGCCGACCCGAAGTCGAACTCCGGCTCGTCGACCGGGTCGCCGCCGAGGTCCTCGACGACGCCGGTGAGGAACTCGACGTGGGTCTCCTCGTGCTCCTGGATGACGGTGAGCCTGTCGTAGACCCGTTCCCTGATGGACTCGGGGAGTTCGTCGGCCCACTCCACGGTCACGTCGTCCGCGTCCATGTTGTCGAGGGCCTCCCCGTAGAAGGCGGCCTCGAGGTACTCCAGCGTCAGCGCGTAGTTGAGGATGGCGAGGTCGTCCTCGAACACGTCCTCCATCGGTCCCTCGGTCTCCGTCCCGTCTTCGTGCTCCTCGGCCAGCGCGGACTGTGCACCGAACGCGCTGCCGAGCGTCAGGGCGCCGAGCGCCCCGGCGGATCCCGCGAGGAATCGTCGACGGCTGTCGTTAGTTTCCGCGCCTTGCGTCGACTTCCCGTGGTCGTCGTCGTTGTGGGATACCACACCGAACCCACGGACGGCACCGTCTTTGTAACTCGACGGCATCCCGATCACGCTCGCGGATAGATGTCACCCATCCCTCATGTGCGGGAAGCGCCACTTCCGTCGTGTGTACCCGTGCTGTCCGACCCAGTCCGCCTAACCCCACGCTTGAGGCGAGTAATGGTACGCAGGACAGACATCGCACGCGGCGTCCGACCGGTCGGGCGACGTAGCGCAGGCCTAGCCGGCCGTGTCACTCAGTAAGTGGTCATCAACCCACGACTGACGTCGTGGGCTTGTCCGTGGACTCCCGGTCTGACGACGAACTGTCGTCGGCGGTGTACTCGCCGTTCCCGTTCACCATCCCGGACTTGAGGGCGAGATGACCGTCGCCCAACCCATCGGGACGTTTGCCCGATGGTACAGTTAGTAACTTCAAACCGATGTTCTTCGCCGCGTTGTAGTCCCCATCAACCGAGTACCCACACTCGTTGCACTCGAACCAGCCAGTCTCGCTGTCGCGGTTCGCACTGGACTGGTGCCCGCACTTCGAGCACGTCTGACTCGTAAACGCGGGCGGTATCCGTTCTACTCGGATGCCGTACTCGCTGGCCTTGTACGCGAGCATCTCTTGAAGTTCGCGGAACGCCCAGTTGTGCAGCTGCCGTTTCACTCGGTCGTTCCCGTTGTCCATCCGCTCGCGGATATGGGTCAAGCGTTCGACGGCGATGTACGCGCAGTCGTGGGCGTCGGCTTCATCCACGATGCGCCGAGAAATCGTGTGCAGGCGATCCAGCACGAAGCGGTTTTCTCGCCCCGACAGTCGCCGGAGTACCTGCGTAGCGGAGCGAGTGCCTTTGTGCTGAAGGCTTCGACGCACGCGGAAGTAGTGGTTCTGTCCCCACAACAGTTCGCCACCATCGTAGAACGTCCCTGTACTCGTGACAGCAACGTTCTTGAGATTTAAGTCCACGCCCAGTACCCTGTCGCCGTCTCGTTCTTCGACCGCTTTCTTGACGACGATGTGGAGGTAGAACGCGTCCTCGTCTTCGCGGTAGTGGAGCGTTCCCATCCGTTTCTCGTAGTCGTCATCGTCGAGGTAGGACTGCTGATAGTCACCGAGAACGTAGTCCACGGCCACTCTGCCGTTGATGGTGGAAAGAGTAGCCGACCGGTCGTTGATGGTCACCGTCCGTTTGTCGTAGACGGCAGATGCTTCGTCGAATCGGGGGAGTGGTCGGCTGTTGCCCTTCTTCCAGTCCGCAACCGTGGACTTCATCGCTTCGATGGCTTTCGAGTACGCCCGGATGCAGAGGTTCGCGGGCAGGTCTGTCTCGTCGCGCAAGTCGTGGTACACTTTGTCGTGTATGGTGGACTTGTTACAGATGAGGTAGCCGTCGTCGTTCTTGCCGTGCTGGACGGTGTAGTTGCAGGCGTGGTTGAACTGCTCGATGGTCTGATGGAAGTCTGCTTCTCGGTCATCTGGAACCGAGAGTTTGACCGGAACGGTTCGGGTGACCTCCATCTGTATCATTACATATGATATGGGGTTGTATATATCCTGCGACTGGCAGAGGGAGTCGGGGTTCTATCGCTCGTGGTTTGTGTCGAGGAGTGTCGGATTCCTCCCACGGCTGAAGCCGTGGGCATCCTCCTTGCATCTCTGTGAAAAGTACCTACAGCGTGCCCGAACCGGCCGACGGTCCCGCCGGAGTCGGCGACCACGACGGCGAGCGACCCGCTCGGTTTACCAGTCGCAGGCGAGGCCGGCCGGTTCCTCGCCCTCGACGAACTCGACGTCGGTGTCCGGGCCCATCCGCGTCCCGTCCTCGACCGATTCGACGGTGAGAGGAACGCTCTGGGCGTCGGTGCAGCAGCCGAGGTTGACCATCTCCTCGACGGTCTCCCCGGGCGCGATCTCGTCCCACGCTCGCGCGAGGTAGTTGCGGAACGACGCCCGTTCGAGGAACTCGCGCCCGCCCTCGCCCATGTCCGGCGGGTACGACACCACCACTGTCGTCGCGGGCGTCCCCGCTGTCGTCTCCTCCTGGCCTGTGCTCATACCCACTACTACGGCCTCGACCGAGTAAGCCGTTCGGGTGCTGTGTGCGGACCGCGCCGCCGCGTGCTGGGGCCACACCGGAAAAGCCCGGAGTAGCCGACAGGACCGCCCGTGAACCACCGAACCTGTTTTGAGGGGCGTTACCCAAGCCTATCTATGAGCGCCGTGGACGAGTGGGAGGCGATGCTGGCCGACGCGGGGGAACTCACCCCCGGCGCAGTCGACCGCATCGTCGGCGTCCACGGGGACCGGGGCCAGAAGGCCATCGAGGCCGTCGGCGAGGGCCGGGTCAAGGAGTACCGCGACTTCGTCGTCGTCGTCGGCCACGAGGACGAGTACATCATCGAGGACGACGACTGCGCGTGCCCGGACGCTTCGTACAACCTCGACGTCGCGGACCCCGAGGAACTGTGCTGGCACGCCATCGCCGCTCGCATCGCCGGCGCCATCGACGCGACAGAGGAACACGACATGTGGTACTCGGACGTGCGGGAGTTCCTCTGAGCGGGGCGACAATCCGGCCGACCGGACTTACGAGAACTATCTCCACCACGACGGCCGAAACGACTACGCGGGTGTCTTCGGCGAGTAGCTGGCGATCAGCGATCCACTTGACCGAAACCGGAAAGAGGCTGTACGCGCAGTGTACACGAAATGGTTCCCGGCACCTGGCTCGTCGTCGCCTCGGCGGTCGCAGGGGTCGGAACGGTCTTCCTGATCGGTTCGCTCTGGCAGTACCGCGACAAGCCCGGAGCCCGGTGGTTCCTGGTCAGTCTCGGTGGCCAGGCAGTCTGGAGCGGCACCTACGCCGCGGCGCTGCTCGTCACCGACCCGGCGCTCCGGTTCGCCCTCGAAGTCGTCGTCTGGGCCGCCATGGCGACGATGAGCGTCACCTTCCTCGCGTTCGCGCTGGGGTACACTGGCCGCGGCCGGTTCGTCCGGACGAGGGTCGGCCGCGTCCTGTTGGCGCTCCCGGTCGGCGTGGCCGTCGCCGTCGCAACGAACCCCTGGCACGGGCTGGTCTGGACCGGGTTCGAGGTTCTCCCCGTCGCCGGCGTCGCGACGGCGAGTTACGCGCTCCAGCCGTGGGCGCTGACCGTCGCCGCCGTCGGCGCGCTGTTCCCCATCGTCGCCAGCGTGCTCCTGCTCGACACCGTCGTGAGTTACGGGCCGCTGTACCGCCGGGAAGCGGTCGCCGTCGGCCTGAGCACGCTCCCGCCGACGGCGGCGCTGTACGCCTGGCTGTTCGGTCTCGGGCCGGTGCCGACGGTGAACTTCGCGACGGTGCTCTTCCTCCCGCACGTCCTCTTCGACGCCTACGCCTTCGTCGGGAGCGACATGTTCGAGTTCCACCCGGCGACCCGGCGGACGGGGGAGCGAGCGGCCCTCGACGACCTGGGGAACCCCGTCGTCATCGTCGACGAGCAGGGCCGCGTCGTCACGGTCAACGCCGCGGCGGCGACGCTGCTCGACGTGGACCGGCGGGCAGCGCTCACGAACCCCCTGGACGACTACCTCGACGGCGACAGTCTCGACCCGACCGTCGGCGACCAGCGCGTCACCATCGAGCGCGACGGCGCGCCCCACACGTTCAACGTCACCGCCAGACCGCTCCGCGACGGCGGCGACACCCACGTCGGCTACACCGTCGTCTTCCAGGACGTCACTGAGGAACTCCAGCGCGAACAGCGCCTCGAAGTGCTCAACCGCGTCCTCCGGCACAACCTCCGCAACGACATGACCGTCGTCCACGGGTTCACCACCACCGCCAACGACCTGGTCGACGACGAGGAGGTCTCGGGGATGCTCGACACGGTCGAGCGCAAGGCCGACGAACTGGTCGCGCTCGGTGAGAAGGCTCGCAGCGTCGAGCAGATCGTCGCTCGCGAGCCGCGGCAGACGCCCGTCGCCCTCGACGACCTGCTGGCGAGCGTCGTCGAGGACCTCCGCGAGGCGTTCCCCGAGCGGTCGATAACCCTCGAGTGCTCGCCCGCGACCCTCGAAACCGACGAGGAGACGCTCCGGGTCGTGACAGAGGCGCTCGTCGAGAACGCACTCCAGCACGGGTCGCCCGACGGCGGCGACGCGGTCCGGGTCGACGTCGACGCCGGCGTGGAGTCGGTGACCGTTCGCGTCGCGGACGAGGGCCCCGGCGTCCCCGACCAGGAACTGGCCGTCATCGATTCGGGCCGGGAGACCGACCTCGAACACAGCACGGGCCTGGGGCTCTGGCTGGCGAGCTGGGGCGCCCGCCAGCTCGGCGGCGACCTGGCCTTCGACGTGAGCGACGACGGCACCGTCGCAAGCCTCACGCTCCCCCGCCGCGGAACCGACGACTGAGGACGCTGTGGGACGGAGTCAGCTTTCCGCTCGCTGTGACGAGTAGAGTCGAAGCCAAGGGGTTGGGTATCGGTGTCACATTCGAATGGAGGTCCGTAGTATCGTCTCTCGAGGGTGTTCGGCGGTGCACGCACCGGTTTCGGGGTTCGGCGGGGCGATACAGACCCTCGCTTCGGGTGGAGCGAATGTCGCAGCTCTGGGGCGCGACAGCCCGCCTGGTCGCGGTGTGCGGCCCGTTTCTCAGAAGTGGTGATCGTGTCATCGACCCAACTTCTCGGGCCCGTCAGGCGCGCCGGTCAGCTTTCGAGCAGCGACCCCGGGAGAGGAAGACGGCCTCGGCGCTGGTGCGCTTGCCGCCGTAGTCGGTCACCTTCACGCAGATGGTGTCACGCTCGGAGAGCCCGCGGGGAACGTCCTCGACGAACACCTTGAGCGCGTTGCGCGAGCCCATGACGGTCGGCGGGTCGGAGCTGTAGTCGGCCTCCTCCAGCACCAGCGGGACGACCTCCCCGATTTCGACGGCCTCGGCGGGGTCACGCTGCTGAGCGCGCCGGTGGGCCCGCTCGGCGTCGGCGTCGTCGTACTTCCAGTCGGCCTTCGAGTCGGGCAGGGTGACGGCGGCGGGGCTCGCCGGCACCGGCGACGGTGCGGTTCCGCCCACGACCGTCCAAAGCCACGTCGCGACGGAGCCGCTGCCGGGCAACGCGACGGTGCCCCTCGCGACGCGGTCGACGACCGGACGCGGTCCAGCGCTCCCCCGGCCCTCGGTGATGACGACCGCCGCGGCGCCCAGCAGCTGACTGACGACGTACATCCCGCAGAGGACCACCGGTGCGGCCAGCAGCGCCAGGACGTGTGCGTCGAACGTCGCCTCGCCGACGTCGACCAGCACCGGGAGGCCCAGCGTCGCCAGCGCGTCCCGGAGCCAGGCCCACCCGGTGTCGCCGAGGGGGACGACGCCGTCCAGCGCGGCGGCGTTCAGGAACAGGAGGACGAACGAGAGCGGGAGCAGCGCGGCCGTCGCCACCCGGAACCGGGCCGTGCGGGTGAGCGGCCCGACGCGCACGTGCTGTGCGTAGAGGTGGACGACCCGGCGGACCAGGACGAACGTCGCGACGACGAGTGCCAGCACTGCCAGGGGGGTGGCGGCGGTTTCGACGACGATGGCGAGGACCGCCCCGAGCAGCACGAGCGGCGGCACCAGGACCACGGTCGGCCGGTCCGTGAGTCGCGTCCGGATCGGTGCGCGCAGGACGCGCGCCACGACCACGGCCGGCCCAGTGACGATAATCGCCAGCCAGACGACCGTCGCGAGCGCCGCTGGCCCGACGCCTCCGGGGACGGGAGCGACGGCGGCGAACAGCGCCCCCAGCGCGAGCCAGACCGCGCTGGAGAGGAGGACGGCGAGGAAGTGGCCGACGACGAAGACGGTGGCGTCGGCGACGTCGACGCCGAGGGCAGTGAACGAGCGGGTCACCCCCCACTCGGGGAGCCTGTCGGATACCATCGCCAGTGGGTTTCGGAGATTCGGATAAAATCGTTTGGAGTCGTGACGAGCAGGAGTCGGGTGAGGTCTCGTCCGTTCGGTAACGGCGCGTACTACCCTGGGACAGTCTCCTCGGACCGGTGGCGGGACCAGAGTTGCCAACCCGAGATAGATACGACGACCGAAAAGCCGAGCGTCGCAACAACTGCCCAGACGCCGCCGTCACCGACGAGTACGCTGTACGCCTGCACTATAGCCGCGATACTGCAGGCGACGGTGATGAATAGTAATCGCCGCCGAGATTCGCCGGGCATCCTTGGGTCGACAGTACGACTGACCTGCTAATAAAGCTACCTCAGCAAGGTGAAAGAAACAGGCGCTGTATCAAAACAACTTCCGAGAGTTCACCGCTCCGCGCAAATCTCGACGAAGTTCCGCAGGATTCGCAGTCCCGTCTCACCGCTCTTCTCGGGGTGGAACTGCGTGCCGAAGACGTTGCCAGCCTCGTTGGCGACGATGGAGGGGAACTCCACCTCGTAGTCGGTCGTCGTGACGACCGCGATCTCGTCCTCGGGTTCGGCGTAGTAGGAGTGGACGAAGTAGGCGTGCTCGCCGTCCACACCGTCGACCAGGGGGTGGTCGCGGCGGACGTCGAGTTCGTTCCAGCCCATGTGGGGAATCTTCTGGCCCTGGGCGAAGCGGACGTTGGTGCCGGGGATGAGGTCCAGGCCCTCGACGTCGCCCTGGCCCTCGCGTTCTGCCTCCTCGCTGGTGGTCAGGAGCATCTGCATGCCGAGGCAGATGCCGAACAGGGGCTTGCCGTCGACGGCCTGCTCGGCGAGGACGTCGCGGAAGGGCCCGGCGTTGTCCATCCCCTCGCTGAAAGCGCCGACGCCGGGGAGGACGACGCCGTCCGCCGCGTCGAGGTCGGCGGGGTCGGCCGACACCTCGACGGCGGCGTCGGCGCGTTCGAGCCCGCGCGTGACGCTGCGGAGGTTCCCCAGCCCGTAGTCGACGACGACCACCTCGGCGGCGGTCTGTTTCGTTGCCATGTGAGGAGATTGACCACCCGGCGTCAAGTGGCTTCCTGTTCGGGCAGCGTTTAGACGCCCGCTCACCCGGCCGGTGACGACGAGCATACCGTACGAGCGGAGCGAGGACGGTTTCACGGGACGCGGCCGTGCCGCGTCCCGCATTTTTCGCCACCGGGAGAGCAAGCTCTCCCGAGCCCACCCTCTCTTCGCTCGCGTGGACCACGTTTCTCGACGAGTGGGTGGCGGGCCACCGGCCCGCCACCTTGTAAGCTGGCGGCGAAGCCGCCAGCCTGTTCCCGCAGCGAACGCAGTGAACGAGGAAACCCGAGGAAGAAAAACGTGGTCAGTAATCACCGAGCCGCGACTGACCGCTCTCGGCGTCGGTGTAGTCGGCCGCCTTCGCGATGGTGTCGACGAAGGTGTCCTCCTGGCTGCGGTCGTACAGCGTCGCCGCGGGGTGGACGCAGATCAGGACCTGCCGCCGCGTTCCCTCGATTTCCACGTCGACGACGTCGCCCGCTTCGCTCGTCACGGCGACGTCGCGCTGGAGCAGGTGCTCCGCCGGAACCTTCCCGAGCGTGACGACGATTTCGGGGTCGACGCGGTCGATCTCGGTTTCGAGGTAGCCCCGGCAGTTGGCCAGTTCCTCTTTCGTCGGGTCGCGGTTGTCCGGCGGCCGGCAGCGCACGCAGTTGGTGATGCGGACGTCGCCGCGGTCGAGGCGGGCGTCCCGGAGCGCGTCGTCGAGCACGTCGCCGCTGCGCCCGACGAACGGTTCGCCCTGCTCGTCCTCCCGCGCGCCTGGCGCCTCGCCGACGAACAGCAGGTCGGCGTCCGCGGGCCCAGCGCCGTTGACGATGCGCGAGCGCGAGGCGACCAGCGCCTCGCAGCGGGTGCAGTCCTCGACGCAGACGCCCTCCATCTCGTCCATGGATTCGCTGGGGCGGGCGCCGGCTTTAATGGTGAGGAAGCCGCCTCGGCCGCTCGCGACCGTCCCGCCCGCTGGCGACGACCGCCCGCTCGCAACGACCGCTCCCCTCCGCGCCCTCCCGTGCCCTTTTCCACCGCAGGCCCGTCGTGTCAGTATGGTGAATTCTCACCGAACCAACGGCCTCCGCGAGACCGTCGAGGCGGGCGACGTGGCGCTGGGCGTGCTCGACAGCGCGTACAGCCCGAACCTCGTCGAACTGTACGGCGACCTCGGGATGGACTTCGTCTGGATCGACCTCGAACACGGCGGGCCGAGTCCACGCGACGGCGACGCGCTGGAGAACCTGCTCCGGGCCGCCGAAGGGACGGACACGGAACTGCTCGTCCGCGTCCCGGCGGCGAACGCGAGCATGGTCCGGAAGTGCCTCGACGTCGGCGTGCGCAACCTGTTCATCTCCCAGGTCGAGAGCGCGGCGGCCGTCGAGCGGGCCGTCAGCGCCGCCCACTTCGAGGTGGGCGACGAACCCGGGCGCCGAGGGATGGCGAACCCGCGCGCCAGCCGGTGGGGGCAGGCCGAGGACTACGCCGCCACGGAAGACGAGGAGGTGATGGTCGGCGTGACCATCGAGAACCAGGCCGCTATCGACGACCTGGACGCCATCCTCGACGTCCCCGAACTCGGCTTCGTCTTCCTCGGCCCGCTGGACCTGTCCGTCTCGCTGGGCCACCCCGGTGAGGCCACCCATCCCGAGGTCGAGGAGGCCGTCGAGACGGCGCGATCGAAGGCCATCGACGCCGGCGTGCCGGTCGGCAACCTCGCGTTTGGCATGGACGACGCCAACGAGAAGGCCGAGAAGGGCTACCAGATACTCAACGTCGGAAGTACGACGGGCGCGGTGAAGGCGGCGGCCCAGGGCTGGCTGGACGATGCGGACGTTTGATCGGATTCCACTGCCCTACCTGACGCCGGCCAGCGTCTCGCGGATAGCGTCGACGTACTCCTCGCGGTCGTAGCCCAGCCGCGAGATCCACACCTCCTGATAGGAGGGGTGGAGAATCGGCACGACGGTCACGCCCAGCGAAGGGCACGGTTTCGGGTCGAGCACGCTGTCCAGAAAGCCGTCGATGGCCTCCCCCTCGATGGCGAGAACGCTCTCAGTGGCGTGCTTACCCGTCGTCACGACCGCACGAGGTTCTATCGTCTCGATCTCCTCTCGAAGAAACGGGCGGCAGTTGTCCAGTTCCGCCGCGGTGGGGTCGCGGTTCCCCTCGGGGTGACACCTGACGGCGGCGGAGAAGAAACAGTCCTCGTGACCGTAGCCCGCGTCGGCAAGCAACTCACGGATCTTCTGGCCCGAGCACCGACAGACTCGCTACGCTCGACTGTCGAGGTCGGCTTCGCCATGCTCAGCCGACCGCCGGTTGGTGTAGGACATCCCCGTCCAGTTGCCGCCCTGCCACTGCGGGACGTCGGGCTCTCCCTCGCCGGGCGCCTCGCCGACGACCATGATCTCGGCGTCGAGCGGGCCGTTCCCCCAGGAGATGCACTCGCGGCTCTCGACGAGGTTCGGACAGCGCTCGCAGGACTCGGCGAGGACGAGTTTGTCGTCGGAATCGGGGAACGGCGGCACTGTCGGCGCCACGGTCGTCGGTGGGCGGGCAGCGGATTTGTAGCTCACGGATCCTATGGCTTTCGTGTCACGAGATCCGCACGTTTTTGAGTCCTGTGCGAGCAGGTTGGTCATGACGTTCAGCATCTGCGTTCGTGAGTCGCTCTCTGAGGACGAGGGCGGCCCTTTGCGCTTCGCCGTCGGCGTCACGACGGCCAACCCGACCATCGGCGTGTTCACGCCGTTCGTCAGCGAGGACGGCGCCGTGGCGACCCAGGCGCTCACGCAGGGTGATCTGGGGCCACGAGCGCTCGACGGACTCGCCGACGGGCGCTCCGTCGCCGGCGCCCTTCCGGAACTCCTCGACGCGGCGGACAACGCCGAGCAGTTGCAGGTCCACGCTCTTGACGAGGACAGTTCGTTCGTCCACCACGGCGACGCGTTGATTGACCCGACCGACGATGGGTACGACTGGGACCGTGTCGCGCACCGAAGTGGCGAGCACTACAGCGTCGCCGGGAACTTCCTCGCGGACGAGAGAGTGGTCGACGCGGTCGCCGAAGCGTACGAAGAAGCTGATCAGTCGCGACTACTTGCGGAGCGGCTACTCGACGCACTGGAGGCCGGGGACGAGGCCGGCGGGGATAAACGGGAGTCGGAGGCCAGCAGTGCGGCGATCAAGGTCGTTGATCCCGACGCACCGCTGGCCCACGAGTGGTACGACGACCTCCGCGTCGACGCGTCGCCGACGCCGCTCGAAGATCTCCGAGAGACGTACGAACTGGGCAAACGCTATCACGAAGACGTTTCAGAAGAGTGGTGACGGGATACCGCAGGGGTGCATCAGGCAGTTGTCGCCTCGCTCGCTACCCCATGAGGTAGCGCAGCCAGGCGTTGTTCTGGACGAGGTCCAGGTCCTCGAGGTAGGCGTCGAGGCCGAGGATGCGGCCCGCGCCGATGGCGCCCAGCCCGAACAGTAGCGCCGCGTAGACCATGTGGTCGTCCACGACCCAGCCGTGGGCGATGGGGAGGCCCGCAGTGATGCCGCCCTGGAGCGCTGCGGCCCAGAACATGAGCATCATGACGGCGCCCCAGAACGCGTTCCAGCGGACGAACGCGCCCAGGATGAGTCCCAGACCAGTGAGGGTCAGCCCCCACATCACCAGGACGTCGATGACGGGGTTGCCGGCCATCGCCAGCCAGAGGTCGCCCATGGGGTTGCCCTCGGGGATGGCGTTGGCCAGGTAGCCCGCCGCCGTCCAGTTGTTCTCCGCGGTGGCGTCCAGGTAGGTGATCAGCTTGGTGACCCCGCCCTGGAGCAGCACCCAGCCCATCGTGATGCGGAGCGCCAGGACGGCGTAGCCGATCCTGTTTTCCGCGTAGTCGAACTCGGTCTCCCGACCGAACAGTTCCGCGCCGAGGCGCCGTTGATTGGTTGCCATAGTGTATTCCTCTACAGTTGGTAATTGGCAGTGATACCTCTTGAAGCGAGCAGCGAGTTCCCGAAACGGGAGAACCACTCCCACGAACTGAGAATCCGGTGCGATCGAACGGTCGTTGCGCGTGCGCGGACGCCGAACGGTCGGTGCCGAGGTTGCGGGGTCGACCGACGGCCGTCGCCGAGGTCCGACGGGCGGCCGCCGGCCAGGCCCTAAATAAACGGTCGAACGGGTTCGGCTCGCTTCCAGCCGCCCGAGAATCCCCGGCGGGGGTATACGTACGATCCCGGTAGCTGCGGCTGTAGAACGGTTCACCGACCGGACACACCACAACAATGACCGCAAACACCGACGATTCGATCGCGGAGCACGAACAGGAACTCGACGCGCTCCGCGGGGAGCGCGACGGGGACGACGCGGACGAGGGTACGTCGCTCGAACTGCCGCGGCTGTCCGTCGACCGGCGCGACTTCGTGAAGGCCGCCGGGGCACTCGGCGCCGTGAGCGCGACGGCCGGCTGTCTCGGCGTCCTCGACGGCGGCGACGGTGGGGCGAGTGGCCAGGGGACCGCAGCCGGCGAAAACGGCGAACACCACGTCGGCCCAGGCGAACTCGATCAGTACTACGGGGTTCTCAGCGGCGGGCACTCCGGCGAGATCCGCATCCTGGGGATCCCCTCGATGCGGGAACTCACGCGCATCCCGGTGTTCAACGAGGAGAGCGCGACGGGGTACGGCCACGACAACCGGACCAGCGAGATGCTGGCCAGCGAGGGCGGCGACTACCGCTGGGGTGACACCCACCACCCGCGCGTCTCCCAGACGGACAACGACTACGACGGCCGCTGGGCGTTCGTCAACGACAAGGCCAACGGCCGGATGGCCCGGATCGACCTGAAGTACTTCGAGACGGACGCCATCGTCGACATCCCGAACCAGCAGGGGACCCACGGCGCCTGCTGTCTCCTGCCGGACACCAAGTACGTCTTCGGCGTCGGCGAGTTCCGCGTCCCCATGCAGAACGACGGCCGCGACCTGGACGACCCCGAGGCGTACTCCTCGACCATCGCCGCCATCGACCCCGAGTCGATGAACGTCGAGTGGGAGGTCGCCGTCGACGGGAACATGGACAACGGCGACGGGGGCAAGGAGGGCCGCTGGTTCTTCACGACCGGCTACAACAGCGAACACGGGACGACCGAGGCGGAGATGACCAAGTCGGACCGCGACTGGGTGAAGGCCTTCGACGTCCCGGCCATCGAGGCGGCCGTCGAGGCCGGCGACTACGAGGAGATCAACGGCGTGCCCGTCGTCGACGGCACGCGCGAGAGCCCGCTCAACGAGGGCGACCGGCCCGTCGTGAAGTACGTCCCCACGCCGAAGAGCCCCCACGGGATCAGCGTCACCCCGGACGGGAAGTACGCCATCGCGAGCGGCAAACTCGACCCGACCTGCGCAGTCATCGACATCGAGCAGCTGCCCGAGGTCGACGACCCGGCCGACGCCATCGTCGGCCGGCCACGGGTCGGCATGGGGCCGCTGCACACCGCCTACGACGGCCGCGGGCACGCCTACACGACCCTGTTCATCGACTCGCAGGTCGCCAAGTGGGACATCGAGGCGGCGGTCGACGCCGAGGAAGGCAGCGAGGACCCCATCGTCGAGAAGATAGACGTCCACTACAACCCCGGCCACCTCATCGCCTCCGAGTCCTACACCGCGGACCCGGCGGGCGACTACCTCGTCTCGCTGAACAAGCTCTCGAAGGACCGGTTCCTCAACGTGGGGCCGCTCAAGCCCGAGAACGACCAGTTGATCTACATCGGCGACGACGAGGGCGGGATGGAGCTCATCAAGGACAAGCCGTCGTTCCCCGAGCCCCACGACGCCTCCATCGTCGCCGCGGACAAGATCGAACCCGCGGACGTGTACGACCCCGACGACTACGACGCCGAGTACATCGACGAGGACAGCGCGGAGGTCGAACGGATCGACGACTCGACGGTCCACGTGAAGACCTACGTGAAGCGCAACGAGTACGCCTTCCCCGAGATCCGCGTTCAGGAGGGCGACGAAGTCACCATCACGGCGACGAACGTCGAGACGACCAGCGACATCGTCCACGGGATGGCGATTCCCGAGTACGACATCGACCTGGCGCTCGTGCCCCAGGACACCCGTGAGGTGACGTTCACGGCCGACGAGCCCGGCGTCTACTGGGCCTACTGTTCGTACTTCTGCAGCGCGCTCCACCTGGAGATGCGCTCGCGGCTGATCGTCGAACCGAGCGAGTAACCGACCAGTCCCCGCCTTTCCCCCTCTCCGCTCATGACTCACACACGGATCGCACGGATGGCCGAACTCCGACGCGCGCTGCCGATAGCGGCGGCGCTGCTCATGCTCGGGGCGTTGCTGGTGCCGATGTGGCGGATCACGTTCCTGGCACCGCAGTACCCGACGACGGAGCTCGTCGTGGAACTGTACGCCTACCCCCGACTCGGCGGCGACTTCGCCGAGGTACAGGCGCTGAACAAGTACGTCGGGTTCTACTACCCGGACCCCGTCCTGATGGAGCCCAACTACGAGGTCCACGAGAAGGCCATCCGGACACCGGAGTGGGTGCTGGGCCCCGTCACCTTCCTCGCGATGGCGGCGACCGGCCTGTTCGTCGCGCTGGCGCCCACGGAGCGAAAACTCCGGCTCGGGCTGACCGCCCAGCTCGTCGGCACCCTGTCGGTGCTGGTGGTCATGTTCGCCGTCATCCAGTACCGGCTCTACCAGGCCGGCCACGCGCTGGACCCGGACGCGCCGCTCATGGGCGTCGAGGGATTCACGCCCCCGGTCCTGGGCGGCTACGCCGTCGCGAACATCAGCGGCTTCGCCTGGTTCGGGCCGGGCGGGTACATGGTCGCGCTCGCGGTCGCGTTACTCGCCGGCGCGTACCGCTGCCGGGGAAGCCGTGCCACGGTCGGTGATGTCCCGCGGCTCGTCCGCGAGCGGTTCGGGAACGGGGAGTCCGAGGACCACTCGCCCGCGCCGGGAGGTGACTGACCCGTGCGACTGGGTCGGCTGTACGCCGTGCTGACCGCGTTCGTACTCGTCGTGGCGGCGGCCGGTGCGGCCGCCGCCCCGCAAGAAGACGCCCGATCGGAGACGATCTCCGTCGATGCGGACGTCCCGGACCCCGACGCCTTCGAACCGCCCGAAGCGGACGGCGTCGCGACCGTCGACGGGACCGAGTACGGCTCCGTCCAGGCGGCCGTCGACGCCGCCGAACCCGGTGACACCGTCCGGCTCTCGGGTCGCTTCGACGAGAACGTGACCGTCCGGACGGCGAACCTTACCCTGGCGGCCGCGAGCCAGGAGGCCGCGATGATCGACGGCGGCGGCGAGGGCGACGTGCTCGCCATCGAGGCGCCGAACGTCACCGTCGAACGAGTCTGGATCAACAACTCCGGCTGGGAGGCCGACACCGAGGACGCGGGCGTGTTCGTCAATGGCACCGACGCGACGCTCGATTCGGTGCGGCTCACCGAGGTCACTTTCGGCGTGTGGGTCGACGGCGTCGACGGGGTCACCGTCGCAAACAGCACCATCGTCGGTCGCGAGGAGGTCCGCTCGCACGCCGAGCGCGGCAACGGGATCAACCTCTGGGAGACCGCGGACGTCGTCGTGCGCGGCAACGACATCACCCGGGTCCGGGACGGCATCTACTTCTCCTGGGCCGAGGGCGTCGAGGCGACGGACAACCGCATGTGGGACCTGCGCTTCGGCGTCCACTACATGTACTCCGACGACAACCTGCTGGCGGACAACCTCGCGTTCGACAACGACGTGGGCTACGCGCTGATGGTCAGCGAGAACCTTCGGATCGTCGACAACAGGGCCGTCGGCAACGACGGCGGCAGCGGCCACGGCATCCTCGTCAAGGACGTCGAGGACACCACCATCCGCGGGAACGTACTGGCCGACAACGAGCACGGCCTGTTCGCCTCCAACGGCCAGGACAACCGGATCGAGTCCAACCTGATGATGGCGAACACGGTCGGCGTCCACTCGACTGCCGGCTCCACCGACCAGACCGTCGTCAATAACAGCTTCGTCCACAACGACCTGCAGGCGTTCTCGACCAACGACGTCGTCGTCGCGTGGAACGGGACTGATGGGGGCAACTACTGGTCGGACGCCCGGACGGCCGACCGGTCCGGCGACGGCGTCAGCGAGATACGCCACCGGCCCGCCGGCACCGTCGAACAGGTGCTCCACGACCACCCCCAGGCGGCCGTCTTCGCGGAGAGTCCGGCGTTCTCCGCGGTCCGCATGGCCGAGAACTCGTTCCCGGTGCTCGAATCGCCGGGTATCGTCGACCACCACCCGCTCGTCGAATCGCCCCACGACTGGGAGCGCTACTACGCCGACCACACAGACAATGCACATCGAAACGACTGACGTGACCAGGACGTACGGCGACGTGACCGCCCTCGACGGGCTGTCGCTGTCGATCCCCTCGGGGTCGACGTTCGGCCTGCTCGGGACGAACGGGGCCGGCAAGACGACGCTGTTCAGGCTGCTGATCGGCCACGAGACGCCCGACAGCGGGACGATTCGCATCGGCGACACCACTGTCTCCGCCGCGGGGACCGAGATCCGCGAGCGTGTGGGCTACCTGCCCGAACGCGCCGGGTTCCCGGCCGAACTGACGGCCCGGGAGGTGCTCGCTGTGACCGGTCGCGTGCGCGATCTCTCGGACGTGGACAGTCGCGTCGCGTCGGTTCTCGATACCGTCGGCCTCGCCGGCGACGCGGACCGACCCGTCGAGGGGTTCTCGAACGGTATGCGTCGCCGACTGGGACTGGCGACGGCGCTGTTGCCCGACCCGGACGTATTACTGCTCGACGAGCCGACCGCAGGCCTGGACCCGCTCGGCGTCGTCGCCTTCCACCGGGTCGTCGAGGACGTGAGCGAGCGGACCGACGCGACGGTGCTGGTCTGTTCGCACGCGCTCGCGGAGGTCGAGCGACTCTGCGACCGCGTGGCGATACTGCGCGACGGCCAGTTGCTCGCGGCGGGTGAGCTGGCCGAGTTGACCGCCGGGACGAGCGGCCTCGAGGAGACGTTCGAAGCCGTCGTCACCGGCGACGAGCGGTTCGGCGACGAGCAGTCGGCGGTGGCGGCCGACGGGCCGGACGCCAGCGAAGCCCAGCGTCCGCCAGACACCGCTCCCGCCGAACGGGAGGAGGGCGCGCCATGACCGAGCCACAGAGTGGCCCCCAGACCGACGGCGGCACGACGGTGACGGCGACGACCGTCACCGACTCCGAGGGCGAGTCGGCGACGGCCAGCGGGCGCCGGACGCAGGTCGCCCTCGCCACCCGGCAGGTCGGCTCGCTCGCGGCGACGGAGGTCCGCCTCGGGCTCCGACGGCGCTGGGCCGTCATCCTCGTCGGCCTGTTCGCCGCGTTCGGGATGCTGGTGTTGACCTTCGCCGGGTCGGCACCGGGAACCGCCGGCTTCGAACGGACCGCGGCGAGTCTCGCGATGCTGGCGGTGTACGTCGTCCCACTGGCCGCGCTCGCCTACGGGTACGACGCCGTCGTCGGCCCGGCAGAGAGCGGCTGGCTGGAGGTCCTCTCGGCGCTGCCGGTGACCCGGACCCGGATCCTCGCCGGGATGACGCTCGGTCGCGGGGTCGTCCTCGTCGGCGGCGTCGCGCTCGGCTTCCTGATCCCGGGCGCCATCCTCGTCTCCGAGTACGGCCCGTCGACCGTGCCCGCCCTCGCGACGCTGTTGCTCGCCGCGGCCGCGCTCGGGCTGGCGTTCCTCGCCGTCGCCGTGGCGCTGTCGACGCTCGTCCGCGAGAAGACCCACGCGCTCGGCGCCGCGCTACTGGCGTGGGTCTGGTTCGTCCTCGTCCACGACCTGCTCGCGCTCGGCGTCGTGGCCGCGTTCGACCTCTCGGCGGGCGCGGTGACGGCGCTGGTCCTGGCGAACCCCACGTCGGTGTACCGGGTGCTGGTGCTGGGCGAACTCGGCGCGGGCGGGACCGGCGGCTTCGCGAGCGTGCTCTCGGCGTCCGGGCTCTCGTCGGGGCTGCTCGCCGTCGCGCTGGCCGCGTGGGTCGCCGTCCCCCTCGCCGCAGCGGCGCTTCTCGTCCGCTGGCGCGGGACCATCGCGGCGACCTGATAGTGGTGGTTGTAACTCGTTACCGGTGATCGTCGGTCCGGTCGCGACGACGAACGTTTCTGGATTACAACCACCACTATGACCCGCGCGCCGCGCTCCGGTGACGGTGTTCGGGCGAACGTGTTCGGCCTGCCTGCCAGATTTCGGGAATCGGCTACGGGCATTTATCCCGTGACGACGACCATTCAGGTGATGTCAGAGAAATCATTCGAGCGACGGACGTTCATGTACGCGACGGGTATCGCCGGAGCCACGCTCCTGGCCGGCTGTTCGGGCGGCGGCGACGGCGGTGACGGTGGCGACGCCGGAAGCGACGGCGGCGACGGTGGCGACAGCTCCGACGGGGGCGACAGCTCCGACGGCGGAAGCGACGGCGGCGAGCGGTCGTTCCTCGACGAGGAGCCGAACTACGACGGCTGGCTCGACGGCGCGAACAACTACGAACAGACCGTCGACTGGACCGGCCAGGACGAGGTCACCGTCATGGTCGGGTACGAGGGCCTCTCGTTCGACCCAGCGGCCATCGCCATCTCCAGCGGGACCACCGTCACCTGGGAGTGGACCGGCGAGGGCGGGAGCCACGACGTCGTCTCGCAGGACGACGGTCCCCTCGACGCGGAGACCGCCTCCGAAGCGGGCCACACCTACAGCCACACCTTCGAGGAGTCGGGGACGTTCATCTACTCCTGTACGCCCCACGAGGCCGCCGGCATGAAAGGCGCCATCCACGTCGAGTAGGCCGACGAACGCCGTCCACACTGCTGCCCGATCCATTCTCGTCGCGTTCTTTTTCGCGGTTGCACGGAACTGTGAGCGGCGGGGCCGCGAAGACAGAGATTTCGACCGGGTCCGTTCGTGACGTTCGCCGGCGCTCGTGGCGCTCGTCGATGCTCGTAACGCTCGCCGCTCAGGCGTCGGGGAGGCTGACGTCCGGCCCGACGGCGCCCACTTCCTCGTCGGTCAGGTAACACTGCGGGTCCGGCGCGAAGAAGTCGTCGTGGACGGTGAGCGCGCGCAACCGCGACCCGCCGCGACAGATGTCCCTGTACCGGCAGTCGGCGCACTTGCCGGTTAGCTGGTCGTCGCGGTTCCGGAGCGCTCCCAGCACCGGATTCGAGTCGTCCGCCCAGATGGCGCCGAACGGTCGGTCGCGGACGTTGCCCAGCGAGTAGTTCTGCCAGAACTGCGTCGGGTGGACGTTGCCCTGGTAGTCGACGTTGGCCACCCGCTCGCCCGCCGGGTCGCCGCCGTTGATCCGGAGGTAGTGGTGGATGCGCTCGGCCCGGGCCTCGCCGAGGTGTTCGCGGGCGTACTCGACCAGATAGCCCGCGTCGGCGTAGTTGCCCACGAGCAGCGTCTCGATCTCCTCTCCACGGTCGTGGTAGTCGCGGGTCATCTCGCAGACTCGCTCGACCGCCTCCCGCCGCTCGGACGGCGTGAGGTCGGCGTCGAGGATCTCGGTGCCGCGCCCGCCGTAGTCGAGGTGGTAGAAACAGAACCGGTCGAGGCCGACGTCGGTCAGCAGGTCGACCACTCCTTCGAGATCGGCGGCGTTGTGGTCGGTGATGGTGTAGCGCAGGCCGGTCTTCAGCCCCGCGTCGAGGCAGTGCTCGATGCCGCGGACGGCCGCGTCGAAGGCGCCCTCCTTCCCGCGGAACGCGTCGTTGCGCTCCGGCAGGCCGTCGACGGAGACGCCGGCGTACTGGAGGCCCGCGTCCCGCAACGCTTCGGCCCGCTCTTCGGTGATCAGCGTGCCGTTCGTCGAGAGGACAGGCCGGAGGCCGCGGTCAGCGGCGTAGGCTATCAACTCCTCCAGGTCGTCGCGGACCAGCGGTTCGCCGCCGGAGAAGAGGACGACCGGCGCGCCGTAGTCGGCCAGATCGTCGAGGAGCGCCTTCCCTTCCCGCGTGGAGAGTTCGCCCGGCGCCGTCTCGGTGTCGGCCGAGGCGTAGCAGTGGGTGCAGTAGAGGTTGCACTGCTTCGTGAGGTTCCAGACGACGACCGGGCGACGCTGTTTCTCCGCGGTGATCTGTGGCTTGCCGGACTCGTCGGCCGCGTCGTAGCGCAGGCCGTCGCCTTCGGCGTCCAGGTCGCAGAGCAGCTTGCTGACGGAGATCATCGGTTGGCGAGCCTCACGTTCGCGGTCGTCCGCCGGGCCACCTCGTCGGCCGGACAGACCCACAGCGTCTCGGCGTCCCGACCCACCAGCCGTTCGGCCTGCTCGACGGCCACCTCCCGCGAGGGCGCGGTGACGCTGCCGGCGTGGCGCGGTGGGTCGGTCGCGTCCTCGCTGACGAACAGCTCCCACTCGCGGCCGTTACTCGCCCGCGGTGCGGTCACCTCGTGGTCCAGGTCGCCCGTCTCACTGTCCGGCGCTGACGATTCGGTCGACATGTCCATCGCTTGCGCGCGCGCGACCTAACCCGTACAGCCTGTTCCCAGCGACTGGGAATCCGGTTACGTCGTTTTTCGTGACGAGCAAGTACACACCCGCATGCGACCGCCCGCGGACACGGCCGAGCGACCGCTGGTACTGATCTGGGAGGTCACCCAGGCCTGTGAACTCGCCTGCGAGCACTGCCGCGCCGACGCCCAGCCCGCCCGCCACCCCGACGAACTCACCACCGCGGAGGGCAAGCAGTTGCTCGACGACGTCGGCGAGTTCGGCGAGGGACAGCTGGTCGTCCTCTCCGGCGGCGACCCAATGAAACGCCCCGACCTCGTCGACCTGGTCGACTACGGCACCGACCGCGGGCTCTCGATGACGCTGACCCCCAGCGGGACGGACGAACTCACCGCCGACGCCATCGACGACCTGGCCGACGCCGGCCTCCGGCGGATGGCGGTGAGCCTCGACGGCGCGACCGCCGACTCGCACGACGCCTTCCGCGGCGAATCGGGAAGCTTCGAACAGACGCTCCGGGCCGCTCGTGACGCCGCCGACGCCGGCCTGCCCATCCAGATCAACACGACGGTGTGCGCCCAGACGGTCGAGGAACTCCCCGCCATCGCCGACCTGGTCGAGGAGATGGGCGCGGTGCTGTGGAGCGTCTTCTTCCTCGTCCCCGTCGGCCGCGGCGCGGTACTAGACCCGATTTCGCCGGGGCGGGCGGAGCGGGTGATGGAATGGTTGCAAGGGGTGAGCGACGAGCGGCCCTTCGGCGTCAAGACGACCGAGGCGCCCCACTACCGGCGTGTCGGCATCCAGAAGCGGCGCGAGGAGAGCGAGGGCGCCGGAGGCGAAGATCCCGGCACGAAGCGCCGCGCCGGCATCGTCGCCGGCGACGGCTTCGCCTTCGTGAGCCACACGGGCGAGGTGTTCCCGTCGGGGTTCCTGCCGAAAGCCGCCGGGAACGTCCGCGAGGACGACGTCGTCGACGTGTACCGGAACTCCGACCTGTTCACGTCGCTTCGAGACAGGGATCAGCTGAAGGGCAAGTGCGGCGCGTGTGAGTTCAAGCACGTCTGCGGCGGGAGTCGCTCGCGGGCGTTCGCGACGACCGGGGACCCGCTGGAGAGCGACCCGCTGTGTGGGTATATTCCCGACGGCTACGACGGCCCGCTGCCGGGAGACTCCGAGCACCCCGTGTCGAGCACGTGAATGCGCGCGTTCGCTGCGACTCGTTCGAAGCTGGTGGCGAGACGGGGCGTCGGCTTCGGGAACATCGAGCCTGAACGGAGCGGTAGCGGCGGGTGAACGACGTCACCGCCACGCCTACGTTTCGGTTACCCGTCTCGCAGGGAAGCGCCGCGGTGACGACGTCCTCCGTCGTGACGAGTAAGCGCCCCGTAGTGATGGGGTTCGCGCGAGACACCACGGGTTACTCCAGCCGGCGTCGGCCTTACTGGCTGGACCCCGGAAAATAACAATACGGCGACGGCGCCTACAGTCGCCCATGGCATATCAGGTCGACTGTAGCCAGGGAGACGAGTTCATGATCAAGTCCGAAGACGAGCACGAGGTCATCGAACACGTCAAAGAGCACGCGAAGGAGAAACACGACATGGATCTGAGCGACGACGAAGCGCGTGACATGATCCAGTAGGTCCGAAGCTGATTCAGTAGGCCCGAAGCTGATTCTGTTCACGCGGCGATCCGTCCGCCGACGGCGTCGAAAACAGCCCAGTTGACGGGCGCGAGCCGTGAGCCCCGAGTCGTCTACGCGTCCGAAACCGAACCGCTCCTACCCCTCGTAGCCGGCGTAGTCCATCAGCTGTGCGAAGATGTCGGTGTCCATGGCCTCCTTGTAGACGATGCCGCCGACCATGCCGCCGGGGTAGCTGGTGCCGTTCATGGCGTGGCTAACCTTGTGGCAGTGCATGAGGTAGATGCCGGGGTCGGCGTCGGCCTCGAACTCGATGGTGTGGCGCTGGGCGGGCGGGACGTCGGTGATGTCCTGGTAGTTGCGGGCGGCCTCCGGGATGGTGCCGCCGTCCCGGGCGATCACCTGGAAGCGGTGGTTGTGGAGGTGCATCGGGTGGTTCATGTACCCGTTGTTGCAGAGGTGGATCCGGACGGTGTCGCCGTGTTCGACGATGATGGGCGAGCCGTCTTCGGGGTGGAGGGTCCGGGGGGCGCACTTCCCGTTGATGGTGAACGTGTCGGGGCGGCGGTTCCGGACGTCGTAGGTGACGTCCTGGCCGGCCATCTGGCGGTTGAGGCGGGAGTCCCACTCCTTCATCGTGAGGAAGTACTCCTTGTCGGCCTCCTCGTACCCCTTCGGGTCGACGCGGAAGATGCCGTACATCCCCATGTCGATGTGGCGATGGGTCTGGTAGTGGCAGTGATAGAGGTGCGTCCCGGGGACGTTGGCGGGGATCTCGTAGGTGTGCTTCTCGCCGGGATTGATGGTGATACCCGTCGTCGTCGGCACGCCGTCGTTCTCCCAGGTCTTGCGCACGCCGTGGAAGTGGACGGTGTGGGGCTGCATCCCGTCGGTGTTGTCGAAGGTGACCTCCATGTCCTCGCCCTCGGTGGTCCGGAGGATGGGGCCGGGGACGCTCGGTTCGCCGTCGTCGGCCGAGAACGCCCACACCTTCGGCAGTTCGACGGGGCCACCCATCGACTGGCCGGGGTGGGCCAGATGGCGCGCGGGCGTCGAGGTGAGCGTGACCGACCCGCCCTGTTCGTCGACGTTGACGACCTCCGGGGGCGACGTCGTGGGGAGGTCCGACGCCGACTGCTGGGGCGTGGGGTCGCCCGCGCCGGCGTCGACGCTACGTTGCGTTCCGGGTGTGGAGACACAGCCAGCGACGCTCGCCAGTAAGCCAGTACTACCGGTCGCCTTCACGAAGTCGCGCCGCGAGATACCGCGTCCGGGTGCGCCGATGTGCTTCGTCATACAGGAGGTGATAAAGACCCGCAGTATATACCCCCGGAGGGGCGTTCTCAGCGGCGAAGAACCGTTCCCGGCGACTGGGAAAGCCCGCGTCCAGTTTATATGGTGTCGTCGTATCTCACACCGATGAACTCCCAGACGTACTCCCGCCGGAGCGTCCTTCGCGCCGGCGCCGGCGCCGCTATCGGCGGCGCGGCGCTGGCCAGCGCCCGGCCCACGCGTGCACAGACTACCTTCGACGGCTACCTCGACAACGCAGACAACTACGACGGCGTCGTCGACGAGACGGGCAGCGGCGAAGTCACCGTCGAGGTTGGCACCGAGGCCAACGGCGGTAACTTCGGCTTCGGCCCCGCGGCCGTCCAGATCGACCCCGGCACGACGGTCACCTGGGAGTGGGTCGCCGGGAGTCACAACGTCGAAGCCGAGGACGGCAGTTTCAAGAGCGAACTCACCGACGAGACCGGCTTCACGTTCGAACAGACCTTCGAGGAAGAGGGCGTAGTGAAGTACTTCTGCATGCCCCACAAGTCGATGGGGATGAAAGGCGTCGTGGTCGTCGGCGACCCGAACCTCGGTGCCGGCGGAAGCGGCGGGGAGTCGGGCGGCAGCGACGCCGGCGGCTCCGGCGGCGGGAACGGCGAGCTGACCGGCGCCGACTGGGGCGCCATCGCGTTCGGCGTCTCGCTCGTGGCCGGCCTGCTGTCGCCGCTCGCGTTCGCGGCGTTCCTCGACAGGGACGATGGCGGGCCGATGGCGGGCGAACGTGTTCGACGGTGAACGCCCCAGATCCGCGTCGCCACCCGGCGATGTCGGTGGGGTTATGGTGCTTCCGTCCAGAGACCGGCAGGAGAGATGGTCCGTGACCCGTTCGGCGACCAGGAGGGGCCCGACTTCGAGGACGTCCTCGACGCGCTCGACGACGAGGACTGTCGGGCGATCGTCAAAGCGCTCGACGAACCCATGACGGCCAGCGAGATCTCCGAGGCCAGCGACGTCCCGCTGTCGACCTGCTATCGGAAGATAGAGCTGCTGACGGAGGCGTCGCTCCTGGCAGAGGGCGTCGAGGTGCGCCCCGACGGGCAACACGCGAGTCGGTACGCGATCGACTTCGAGGAGGTCGTCGTCATGCTCGACGAGAACCGCGAGTTCGACGTCGACATCGCCCACCGCCCCCGGTCGGCGGACCAGCGCCTGGCCACGCTCTGGTCGGAGGTTAGAAAGGAAACATGAGCCCGCACGTTCCAAGTTCAGAGATCGGTATCATCGCGACGAAGACGCTCACGCTCGTCCTGGGCGGCCTCATCACGTACTACTCGTACAAGGCGTACAAACGGACCCAGGCGCGCGAGTTAGGCGCTCTCGCCCTCGGGTTCGGGGTGATAACGATCGGGGCGTTCCTCGGCGGAATCCTCCACCTCGTGGTGGCCCAGTTCTTCCACATCGACCTGGCTATCCCCATCTTCATCGAGAGTCTGCTGATGACCGCCGGCCTCGGCGTCATCCTCTACTCGCTGTACGCCCGGTGACCAGACGCGGTCCGCCTTTCTCACGCGCTCCCTGGCAGTAGTCCCCGTATCGAGTAGTCGCCGTGACGCACGACGACCAGCGCCAGGTTGGCCGCGAACAGCGCCACGCCGACGGCGAGAACGACCGCCCCCGCCCGACCGAACCCGGCGCCGAGGGCGTCGCGAGCGGCGAACAGCCCGCCGCCGCCGAGGACGGAGAACAGTTCGACCGCGGCGACCCGGCCGTCGTAGAGGTCGTCGACCATCGGGACCGGTTCGAACCCGAGCCGGTCGCTGTACTCGCGGACCCAGATCAGGAACGGGACGATGTGGTAGAGCGTCCCCGCGACGACGAAGCCGACGACGCCGGCGAGCAACAGTGGGCCGACGGTCGGGGCGCCGTACAGGGAGGCCAGCGGTTGAGTCCACCAGGCGACGGTGGCAGTGACGCCCCACGCCACGGCGAACCCGGCGACCAGGCCGTACCGGGTGAGCATCGGGTTCCGGTCGACCCGCGTCAGCCGGAGCCGGTTCGCGAGGACGAGGCCGACGCCGACGAGGGAGAGCGCGACGACCAGCCCGCCCGCCCTGGCGAGCCAGCCGTGGGCGAGGAGTCGTCCCAGTGCGAGCGCGGCGACGCCGACGGGATAGAGCACCGTCTCCGCACGCTGGAACCGCAGTTCGAGGGGCCCGAGTTCCGTCTGAGTGAACATCGTCGCGAGCTGGGAGAGGGCGCCGACGACCGTCGTCAACACCGCCCCGAACACCGCCAGCGTGGCGTGGGAACCCAGGATTCCGTAGTGGTCGACGCCCGCGACGGGGGTGAAGCCGACGGTGATGTCGAGCGCGAGCAGCGGCCCGAGCGCCGTCACGGCCAGGAACCACGCCAGCGCCACGGCGAAGTGGCGCTCGGTCACGTCGAACTCCTCGACCCCGCTCAGCGTGCGCCCGAGGTTGTAGACGAACGTCCAGAACCCCAGCGCGGCGAGGAGCCCGGCGATCGGCGCCAGTTCGATTCGACCGGTGAGAAACGCGCTCGACAGCCCGGCCAGTCCCAGCGTGACGAGTCCCAGTTGCCAGACCGCCAGCCGGCGGGAGTGCAGGCCGACGTTTGACCACACCGGGACGAACTGCGTCATCGCGCCCATGATCGTCACGCAGACCCAGCCGGCCAGCAGGAGGTGGACGCGCCCCAGCGTTCCGGGACGGCCCGCCGGTCCGACCGCGACGGTGAGGACGCCGGCGAGTAGAAAGGCCAGGCCGACGAGGAAGTGGCCGAGGGGAACGGCGGTCGGCGGGCCCCGGTCCGCGTCGACGTCCGCGGGTATCGCGCTCATGGATCGACGGAGGGCGCCGACGTTGCTGGCTCTGGGCCCGAACATATTCGGGGAAACGGTCGGCGGCGTCGGGCCGGTACGGACACCCATGGAAGACGCCACCCGGTCCGTCCTGGAAGCGACCGACGCACCGATCGACGCCCCCGTCGAGACGCTGGACGTCGCCGCCGCCGGCCCGCCCGCTCCGCTGCGGCAGACCCTCGAAGCCCTCCCGGAGCTTGCCGACGACGTCGTCCTCGTCCAGTACAACGACCGCGCGCCACAGCACCTCTACCCGAAGCTCGACGACCGCGACTACGCCTACGAGACGGTCGAACAGGCCGACGCGACCGCCACGGTCATCTGGCGAGAACAGTGACGAGTTCGTCCGCGAACGAGGGGGCGACGGCCGACGGGCCGACTGGCGAGAGCGAACTGCGACAGGTCCGCGAGCGCGCCGAGACGATCCGGGACGAGGAGGTCGCACGGGCGTACTCGCGGCTGGCGGCCCGCGGCGACCTCACGCCGGAGGAGCGCGCCGCCGTCGCGGAACTGGCCGACCGGATCGTCGAAGAACTACTGGCGGCGCCCGCTCGCGGGGTCGCTGGCGCGGCGGAAAACGAGGCGGTTGCGGAGGCGGTCCGCGAACTGTTCCTGGAATAGGCAGATTGCGACCTACGCCTTCGCGAGGACGACGAGCGCCCGTGCGTCCGTGACGGCCTTCGGCGATATCTGGCGGTCCCCGTCGAACCGGAGCACGTCGCCCGCCGACAGGTCGTGGGTCTCGTCGTCGAGGTCGAGGGTGATCTCGCCCTCGAGGACGTGAAAAAGGATCTGTCTGTCGGGGTGGTCGTGGGCCGGGACGCGCTGGTCGGCCGACAGCGAGAGGTGGACGGTCCGGGGTTCGCCCTCGAACAGCGCCGCCCGCCCGTCTTCGTCGGCCGCGTCGACGTTGGCTCGTTCGATGCGCATCGAATCACACCTTCGGCAACGTCGCGACGAACTTGCCCGGTTCCGCCCGCTCGCAGTCGTAGTTCTCCGCGTCGAAGGCGTCGACCTCGGCCTGGAACTCGTAGAACAGCGGCTTGGGCTCGTGGTCGTTGACGATTTCGAGGGCCTCACCGCTCCCGAGCGCCTCGAAGGCCGAGTGGATCATCGGGTGGCGTTCCGCCGGCGGGATATCGCGCAGGTCGAGCGTCGTTTCTGGCATGCGACTGGCGGTTCGTTCCTGGGCCCGGAGGGGGTTCCCCCGAATATGTTCGGTCGATCGAGTTGGCCGCGAGAACGGTCACTCGAGTTCCGGCTCGAACTCGCCCTGCGCGAGGCCGCGTCGAACTGGCTCGTGGGCCGCCTCCCCCGGCGGCGGCGCCGTCACGAGCGTCGCCTGCAGTTCCGTCTCGGCGCGGACGCCGCGCTTCTCTCCGACCGGGACGACGACGACCGACCCCGGTTCGACGTGGTGGTCGGTTTCACCCTCGCGGACGACTCCCTCGCCGGAGTGGACGGTAATCGCCACCTGGCTGTCCGGGGCGTGGACGGGGATGAACTGGTCCGGGCGGAAGTAGCCCATGACGACTTTCTGGCTGTCCGACTCGTGGAGGACGTGGGCGCGGAACTTGCCCTCCTCGAAGGCGCGCTCGCTCGTGAAGTCTGTCGCGACCATACGGGACGGTCGGCGCCCGGACCGCTCCGGGTTGTGCCGAACGTGTTCGGGAGTACGGATAGCCGCGTCGGGACCGAACGACTGCGTATGAACCTCCCCAGCCCGTTCGCCACCGACGACGGCGAGAGCTTCGACCGGTACGACGAGTTCGTCCCCGGCACCATCCCCGAGGTGGGCCCGTTCCTCGCCGGCCACGACGTGCTGGCGGGCCGCGAACACGCCGCATTCCACCGCCTGGCCCACGAGCGGTTCGAGGACCGGGGCGTCTACGACATGACCTTCGGCTACAACCTCGCGCGGCTGAACCTCGACCCGCGCCACCCCGACGCCGGCTTCCGCTATGCGCGCCAGGCCGACGACCCGTCGATCCTCCGGGCCGAGTTCACGCCGACGACGGAGTTCTGCCCGCAGAGCGACACGCTCTGCCTGGGCGCGTTCCGGGCCTGGAACGGCGCCCCGGAGTACCACGAGTACGACCTCGTCCGCGTCCGCGTGGCGCCGATGCACCACCAGGCCGTCGCCATCAACGGCAAGCTCACCCAGCTGGAGGATCAGTTCCGCGAATCCGGCGACCTGTCGTTGACGGTGGAGGACGCCAAATCGTCGGGGGCCGAGTCCTCGACGAGCGACGTTCCATTCTGAGGGCACGAGAGTCACGACGAGCGGCCCACCCCGCCGCGAACATGTTCCGGACAACCCTGACGGGGTGCTCCCTTGAATCCCCCCAGTATCATGGCTCCCGCAGGGACGCTCGCGACGACGGCGGTGATGGCGGCGCTGTCCGTCGTCGTCGTCGCGATGCTGGCACGCGTCGAGGACTGGCCCGACTACGTTCCGACCGGCGGCGGCGCGCCCGGACACGGCGAGGAGGTCGGTCACGGCCACGCCGAGAAACCGTCCGGCATCGTGCGCTGGCTGACGACGGTCGACCACAAAGATATCGGGCTCATGTACGGCGTCTTCGCCGTCGTCGCCTTCGCCTGGGGCGGGGTCGCCGTCGTGTTGATGCGCCTTGAACTGGTGACGCCGCCGAGCGACCTGCTCACGGCGAGCACGTACAACGCGCTGATGACGAGCCACGGCATCACGATGCTGTTCCTCTTCGGGACGCCCATCCTGGCGGCGTTCGCAAACTACCTGATCCCGTTGCTCATCGGCGCCGACGACATGGCCTTCCCGCGGATCAACGCCATCGCGTTCTGGCTCTTGCCGATGGGTGCGATACTCATCTGGGCCGGGTTCTTCCTGCCGGGCGTCGACCCGGCCCAGACGTCCTGGACGATGTACACGCCGCTCTCTATCGAACAGCCGAGTCGAGCGATCGACCTCATGGTGCTTGGCCTGCACCTCACCGGCGTCTCGGCGACGCTGGGGTCGATCAACTTCATCGTGACCATCTTCACCGAGCAGGGCGAGGGCGTCGACTGGGCGACGCTGGACATCTTCAGCTGGACGGTGCTCGTCCAGTCCGGCCAGATCCTCTTTTCGTTCCCGCTGCTGGGGAGCGCGCTCGTGATGCTCCTGCTCGACCGGAACGTCGGGACGACGTTCTTCACCGCAGACGGCGGCGGGCCGATCCTCTGGCAACACCTGTTCTGGTTCTTCGGCCACCCCGAGGTGTACATCCTCGTGCTCCCGCCGATGGGACTGGTGAGCTACATCCTCCCGAAGTTCACCGGTCGGAAGCTGTTCGGGTTCCGCTTCGTCGTCTACTCGACGCTCGCGCTCGGGGTGCTGGCCTTCGGCGTCTGGGCCCACCACATGTTCGCGACGGGAATCGACCCCCGCCTCCGCGCCTCGTTCATGGCCGTCTCTATCGCTATCGCCATACCGAGCGCGGTCAAGACGTTCAACTGGATCGCGACGATGTGGAACGGGAGCCTGCGGCTGACCGCGCCGTTCCTCTTCTGTGCGGGCTTCGTGTTCAACTTCATCATCGGCGGCGTCACCGGCGTCTTCGAGGCTTCCATCCCCGTCGACCTGATCCTCCACGACACCTACCAGGTCGTCGCCCACTTCCACTACGTCATCATGGGCGCCATCGCCTTCGCCGTCTTCGCCGGCATCTACTACTGGTTCCCACTCTACACCGGGCGCTGGTACCAGCAGACCCTCGCCAGGTGGCACTTCTGGCTGACGATGGTCGGCACCAACGTGACGTTCTTCCCGATGATCCTGCTGGGCTACGCCGGGATGCCGCGACGCTACGCGAGCTACGAAGTCACGGTCGGCCCCGTCGAACTGTTCGCCGGCCTCCACCAGGTCGCGACACTCGGCGTCGTCCTGCTGACATTCGGCCAGCTGATCTTCGTCTGGAACCTCGTCACCAGCTGGCTGGAAGGCCAGCGCGTCCAGAGCGACGACCCGTGGGACATCGGCGACCACCCGACCGCCGCCCGCGAGTGGGAGTGGTTCAAGCGACAGCGGAAGCTGGCGGTTGCGGACGGCGGCGAAGAGGCGGGCGAGTCGTAACGGCTCGACGTTGCCCTGATCAATATAGCGTGTGTAGTGAGCGATTTGGTGGATTTGAGAAAGTGACGGAATAGGAGACGACAACACCTCGAAAGCCCTCGGCTTGTTGTTTGGAGTCGGAGTCGGGACCGACGACAAAGGAAAGCCCTCGGCCCGCTCGCCTCGCGCGGACGCCGCTGCGCGCTTCACTTCGTTCCAGTGCTTGCGGGTCCGTGCTTCGTCGACCGCACCTCGCCCTTTCAGTCCTCCAGGGACAGCCGTCGCTCGCGCGATAAAACGCGCTCGCGATTGACTCCACCACCCCTCCCCGGTCGCTCACCGTCCGGCGAGCGACACGCGTCCTGACCGCTCGGCAACCGCACAGCGGTCGGCCGGGAGCGCGTTTCATCGCGCGACCAGGGGGAGGGGAGGGCTGCGGTGCGGTCACCTGGAGGACTGAAAGGGCGAGGCGGGGTCGGGGAAGCCGGGCGCAGTAAGCACCGGAACGAAGTGAGGAGCGCAGCAAGCCCCGCGACCCGAGCCCGCCGAGGGCTTTCTGGTTGTTGCTGTCATTGTTCGTTTCACTACCTCGGTCAAGAACCAACCGTTCAACTCACACACAGACGTAGCGGGCGGGTCGTCGGCGTGTGGATGGTTCGGAGAGAATCAGGCGTGGCTGACGAACACGTGCCACTTGTCCTCGGCAACTCGCTCGCTCTCGTAGTCGAAGCCGCGCTGGGAGAGGACGCTGTACAGGGGCTCGGGCTCGAAGCTGTTGACCAGTTCCAGCGTCTCCCCTTCCGCCAGGTCAGACAGGGCCGACATGATGTGGGGGAACGGTTCGTCGTCGACGTCGCGCACGTCGAGCGTGGTGGTCGCGGACATACTACCGAGTCGGGTCCGCGCTCGCGTATCGGTTGGCTCGAACACGTTCGAGCGCCGCGGCCCACCGCCGTTCCCACTCATAGTGTCGGTTGTAAGCCCTGTCCGGAGTTCGACGTGACCGGTGCCGTCGAACGTCGGTAAAAAGTTACAACCGGCACTATCAAACCGGGCCGAGGCGTTCGCCGTAGGACTCCACCGACCGGCGGGCGCGTTCGACGGCGCTGCGGCGGTGGTCGCCGACCTCCCGCTCCAGCGAGCGGAGCTTTTCGTAGACGCGACAGCACGCGCCCGGGTCGGTCACGTGTTCGTGTTCCATCGCCCACAGCAGGGCGGCCACTTCGTCGAGGCGCTCCTCCGCGCCCCGGTCCGGCGGCGTCTCCATCGCCTCGATGAGTCGTCGGTTCGCCGTGACGAGGGGTGAACAGCCCATGGATCGGGATACCACCTGATCCGGCAAGACGACCTACCCACAGTACGATGGGCGTTGTCCCCCCACGGCATCACGCCCCTTCTAAACACCCCCAATCGGCGGGGAGGGCCCTGACGGAGACGGGGGTCGAACGTCCAGCCAGATGAACGTAGCCAGCGACGTCACGGAACTGGTCGGCGAGACGCCACTGTTGACACTCGACTCCTTCGCGCCCGGCCTCTACGGCAAGGTCGAGGCGACTAACCCCGGCGGGTCGGTGAAGGACCGCATCGCCGTCGCGATGCTCGAACGGGCCGAGGAGGAAGGGCACCTTGAACCGGGGACGACCATCGTCGAGCCGACCAGTGGCAACACCGGCGTCGGCCTCGCCGTCGCCGCGGCGGCGAAGGGGTACGACCTCGTCCTGACGATGCCCGAATCGATGAGCGAGGAGCGGCGGAAACTCCTCGGCGCACTCGGAGCCGACCTGGTTCTCACGCCCGCCGACGGCGGGATGAACGGCGCCATCGAGGAGGCCGAGGCCATCGCCGCCGAGCGCGAGCCCAGTTTCGTCCCCCAGCAGTTCACCAACCTCGCGAACCCGCGGATCCACCGGGAGACGACGGGCCCCGAGATATGGGCGGCGACTGACGGCGACGTCGACACCGTCGTCGCCGGCGTCGGCACCGGCGGCACCATCACCGGCGTCTCGGAGTACCTCAAGGAGGAACGGGAGGCCGACGTCCGGTCGGTCGCCGTCGAACCGGCCGAGTCGGCGGTGCTCTCCGGCGAGGACGCCGGCAGCCACTCCATCCAGGGCATCGGCGCCGGCTTCGTCCCCGAAATCCTGCGCACGGAACTCCTGGACGAGGTCCACACCGTCGAGTACGACGACGCGGTCGCGACCGCGCGTCGCCTCGCTGCCGAGGAGGGCCTGCTCGCCGGCGTCTCGTCGGGGGCCGCCCTGGCCGTCGCCGAGCGGGTCGCCGCCGACGCGCCCGAGGATACCGTCGTGGTGATCCTCCCCGACACCGGCGAGCGGTACCTCTCGACGGGCCTGTTCGCCTAAGAGAGCGACAGTCCGGGCCGACCGACTCGTGACCCGAACACGTTCGCCAGAGGGCCTTTTGGTAGTGGGTTACGTAGCTACGCGTATGGCACTCGCCGTCGAGTTCGCGGTCGGTTCCCCGGGGTCGTGTCCCGTCGCACAGGCCTCCGAAGGCGCGGACGAGCGCGTCGACGGCGTCAGTCGCGCGTCGCTCCGGGGCGACGGCGCCGTCACCGAGGAGTTCCGGCTCCCGGCAGACGCCCCGGTCGACGGGGTCGAGAGCGACCTCGATCCGGTCGCGACCAGCGGCACCGAGACGCTCTATCGCTTCGAGCGGGACCCCGTGGACGACTGCGTCTGCGAGGCGATCGAACGGATCGCCGGGCCCGCGTCCGGGGTCCGCGCCGAGGACGGCACGCTCGTCGTGACAGCCCACGTCCCCGACCTCGAGACGGTCCGGACCGTCGTCGGCCGGCTCAGGGAGTCGTTCGACGGCGTCAGCGTCCGGCGGCTGACGAACCTGGAAGCGGACGACCGCGACGCCGACCCGCTGGACGACGACGGCCTCACCGACAGACAGCGCGAGGTGGTGCAGACGGCCTACGACATGGGTTACTTCGAGTACCCGAAAGGGGCCAACGCTGGCGAGGTCGCCGACGCGCTCGACATCTCCCGGTCGACGTTCGCCGAACACCTCGCGGCGGCCACGGGCAAACTGTTCGGAGCGGTGCTGGCTGCCGACTACGGCGAGGCGGTCACGCGGACGCCACCGGCTCCTCGGTGAGCTGTCGCTCGACGAACTCCTTGACGATGGTCTCTTCGGCGCGGTGGAGCGTGTCGCTACAGGATGACTTGGCGATGCCCACCGCCTCGGCCAGTTCGGTCAACGAACAGCCCCGCGGCGTGTCGTAGTACCCTTCCGCGACGGCGGCCCGGACGATCTCGCGCTGACGGTCCGTCAGCACCTGATCGCTCGCGGTGTACTGGTGGACGTAGTCGACGGTGAACTGGATGCCGAACTCCTCCAGTTGCTCGCCCAGCTCGGAGAGGCGTTCGTTGGGCGCCGTCACCTCCCAGCACGCCTCGCCGTCCAGGATGTCGAACGGCATCTGGAGCGGGATCCCCGACCCGCGCGCCGGGAACAGGAGCAGGGGATTGGTCGTCTCGAACTGGACGAGCGCCTCGCCGTCGCGGTGCTGGAGCGTCTCGACGTTCGTCAGCTCCTCCTCGTCGACCATCTCGGCCACCACGGTAGCGGCGGCCGGTCCCGTGATCTCGGCCAGTCCGACGCCGCTGAGTTCGTCGGGGATAGCCGCCAGCACGCGGACCCGCGTGTCGGGGTTGTGGCGGGTGATGTCGCCGATCCAGATGCCCTCGGGGATCGTGAGCCGCAGTTTCGCCTCTGGCATATTCGAACATCTTCGCCCCTCGTCCCCATCAGTGTTGCCGAACATGTTCGGGACAGGTGCATTACTTTTGGTCCCACAAGCTTCGACTGTGGAGGCCGAGTACCCCCTGCCATGCAATCAGTCACAGTGACGCGAGAGATAGAGCGCGACCCCGATGAGGTCCGTGCAGCGATGGGCGACGTCGGGGCGTTCATGCGCGCTGGGAAGTTCGACGACGTGACGGTCGACGGCGACACCGTCACCATCGCCAACAGCGTCGGCCTGGCGACCATCGAACTGGTCCTCGACCTGTTCGAGGAAGCGGACACGGTGCTGGCCTACGAGCAGCGCGACGGCATCTTCGAGGAGATGGCCACGCGCTACTACCTCGAGGAGACGGCCGACGGCGTCGAGGTCAGCGCCACCACCGACTTCGCGCTGCAGGCCCGCCTCATCGGGCCGCTGCTGGACGCGACCGTCATCAAGCGCCAGCGCCGCGTCGAACTGACCAACCAGTTCGACTGGCTCGAATCGGGCCCGGCGTAGGCGAACATGTTCGTCCTGGGTGCCTTCTCCGCCCGGCGCCACCGATCAGGTATGACCGCCGTCTCCCACGACGACGTCGAACCGGTCACCGACCACGTCCACGACAACAGCTGGTCGGCGAACCTGGAGAAACCCCACCACGGCGAGGACCGTGCGCTCGTGCTGGCCCACGCCGCGGACGCCGTCGAGCACACCGCGCCGGGCAACCACGTCAACCTCGTCACCCACGGCGACCACGGCCACCCCGAGGAGTATCTCTTCCCCCACCTCGACGAGCAGTTCGGCGACGAGGTCGACTACGAGTACGTCGAACAGTGCGGCTGCGGCGGTCACGTTACAAGGGCCCACGTACAGTAACGGGACGCATGGAGCGAGCGGAACGATGAGCGCGGCGAGGGCCGAGTCATGACTGCGACGAGGACTGAGCGATGACTGCGGCGAGTAGGTGGCCATGACCGCGGCCACGACGTCGCGGTGGGCGCGCCTGTTCGTCGCGTTCGGCGCGCTGTCGTTCGTCGCCTGGCAACTGGCGACGCTGGCCGGTCTCCCCCGCCGCGTCGGCGTCGCGCTCGGTCTCTACGGCTTCGTCTTTCACGTCCTCTTCGGCAAGGCGTACTCGCTGGTCCCCTCGTACTTCGACCGACAGCTGGCGATTCCACGAGCACCGGCCGTCCACCTGCCGCTGACGGCGGTCGGGACGCTCTGCCTGGCGCTGGCCGCCGCCACCGTGCCTGGCGTTCCGTCCCTCGTCGGCACCGCTGGAGCCGCGCTGTGGACCGGTGGCGTCGCCGTCTTCCTCGCCGCGCTCGGCTGGACCGTCCGCGACAACCTCACCGGCGCCGAGACGGCGACGGGCGGTGCGAACGAGCACCGTCGGCCCGTCGACCGCTGGGCGAACCTGTTCGTTCCCGTCGCGCTGGCCTATCTGGCCGTCGGCACGTACGGCACGCTCGCGCTGTGGACGCCGTTACCCCCGCTGGTCGACGGATTCTCCCCACGAGTCACCCATCTCCTGGCCGCCGGGACGGCCACGCTGATGGTGCTCGCTGTCGGCTTCAGACTGCTGCCGCGCTTCCTCGTCGCGTCGCCGCCGCGCCCACTCGTCGCCGTCGTCCTCCCGGCGGGCGCCGTCGCACCAGCGATTCTCGCGACGACGTTGTACGGGGGGATCTGGTTCCGGGTCGGCGCGGCCCTGGAGGGAATAGCGGTGGGCGGGTTCGCCATCGCGTACCTGTGGCTCTTCCGGCGAAGCGACAGGGACCGCGTCGGGTTCTACGGCGTGCTGGCGGGCGCTATCGCCGGCCTCGTCGGCGTCGCGCTCGGAGTCGTGTTCGCGTTCGACGGGGTCAGCGCGCCGCTGATAGAGGGTCACTACCGGCTGAACGTCGCGGGCTTCCTCGGCCTGACTATCGTCGGCGTCTCCTACCAGTTCTACCCGCCCGCGGTCGGGAGTATTCAAGGTGTCGGCGACCGGACGGCGTTCGCCTCCATCGGGGCTATCGCAGCGGGGCTCGCGCTGGAAGTCGCCGGGCTGGTTGCCAGCGAGCCGCTCGCGACGACAGCGGGACGGACCGCGGTGCTCCTGGGTACGCTCTGCTACGCCTGGGTCGTCCTTGCGCTGTTCTGGGAACGACACTGGCACGACCAGGTTCGCGGTGAGCGGACGGCGTGAAATCGGGCTGCGTTCGCGCACCGGGGGTTCGCCACTCCCTCCCACCCAATCGATTCCCCTTTAATCCCGGCGTGGATCCCTTCTCGTATGGACCGATACGTCACCGAGACGGGGGACCGGCGATGAGTTCTCCGGACCGTTTCGGAGAGGTCGACGACCAGTACGACCCCGAGGCCGTCGAGGAACGGGTTTTCGAGTACTGGGACGACGTCGACGCCTACGAGCGAACCGTCGAGCACCGGGCCGACGGCGAGGACTTCTTCTTCGTCGACGGGCCGCCGTACACCTCCGGGTCGGCCCACATGGGCCACGCCTGGAACAAGAGCCTCAAGGACGTCTTCATCCGCTACAAGCGGATGCAGGGGTTCGACGTCACCGACCGCCCGGGCTACGACATGCACGGCCTCCCCATCGAGACGAAGGTGGAGGAAGAGATGGACTTCGCGAACAAGAAGGACATCGAGGCCTACGGCGTCGAGAACTTCATCGACGCCTGCCGGGAGTTCGCCGAGGGAAGCCTCGACAGTCTGCAGTCGGACTTCATCGACTTCGGCGTCTGGATGGACTGGGACGACCCGTACAAGACGATCAATCCGGAGTACATGGAGGCGGCCTGGTGGGGGTTCGCGCGGGCCCACGAGCGCAACCTCGTCGAGCAGGGGATGCGTTCCATCACGCAGTGCCCGCGCTGTGAGACCGCCATCGCCAACAACGAGGTCGAGTACGAGGACGTCGAAGACCCGTCTATCTACGTGAAATTCCCCTTGAAGGGGCGCGAGGGATTCCTCGTCATCTGGACGACGACGCCGTGGACCATCCCGGCCAACACCTTCGTCGCCGTGGACGCCGACCTGGAGTACGTGGGCGTCGACGTCGACGTAGGCGACCGAACGGAGCGGCTCTACGTCGCCGAGGAGTGCGCCGAGGACGTCGTGCACGAGGCCGGCCACGACGACTACGAGGTCGTCGAGGAACTGACCGGCGAGGAGATGGTCGGCTGGGAGTACGAGCACCCGCTGCGCGACGAGGTGCCCGACGCACCGGGCGGCGGCTCGAACGACTTCGAGGGCGCCCTGCAGGTGTACGACGCCGACTACGTCGAAGCGGACCGCACGGGACTGGTCCACTCCGCGCCGGGCCACGGTGAGGAGGACTTCGAGCGGGGCCGCGAACTCGGCCTGGACATCTTCTGTCCCGTCGGCGGCGACGGCGTCTACACCGACGAGGCGGGCATCTACGCCGGCGAGTACGTCAAGGACGTTAACGACGGCATCATCACGGACCTGCAGTCCAAGGGGCTGATGCTCTCGGCCGGCACGACCTCTCACAGCTACGGCCACTGCTGGCGCTGTGATACCGGCATTATCCAGATCGTCACCGACCAGTGGTTCATCACGATCACCGACGTCAAGGAGGACCTGCTGGACAACATCGGGGACTCGGAGTGGCACCCCGAGTGGGCCCGAGAGAACCGCTTCCGTGACTTCGTCGAGGACGCGCCGGACTGGAACGTCTCCCGGCAGCGCTACTGGGGCATCCCCATCCCCATCTGGCTGCCCACCGAGGACGAGAGCGGTGACCCGGTCGCGTGGAGCGGCGACATGGACGAGGCCGTCGTCGTCGCCGACCGCGAGGAACTCGCCGAGCGCGTCGACCAGGACGTCGACCCCGACGACGTCGACCTCCACAAGGACACCGTCGACGACCTGACCATCACCGAGGACGGCGTCACCTACGAGCGCGTCCCGGACGTCTTCGACGTCTGGCTCGACTCCTCCGTGGCGACGTGGGGGACGCTGGACTACCCCGAGGAGACCGAGGCCTTCGAGGAGCTGTGGCCCGCGGACCTCATCCTCGAGGCCCACGACCAGACGCGGGGCTGGTTCTGGTCCCAGCTCGGGATGGGCACCGCCGCCGTCGGCGAGAGCCCGTACAAGCGCGTCCTCATGCACGGCCACGCGCTGATGCCCGACGGCCGCGCGATGTCGAAGTCCAAGGACATCCGCGTCGATCCCGGCGAGGTCATCGACGACTACGGCGCCGACCCGATGCGGGCGTTCCTGCTCTCGCTGACCGCTCGCGGGGAGGACATGCAGTTCTCCTACGACGAGACCCAGGAGATGCAACGGCGGCTCAACATCCTCTGGAACGTCTTCCGCTTCCCGCTGCCGTACATGCGGATGGACGGGTTCGACCCCGACGCGGTCTCCATCGACGACGTCGACCTCTCTATCGAGGACCGATGGGTGCTCTCCCGGCTCCAGACCGTCACGGCCGAGGCCACCGAGGCGATGGAGGAGTACCGCCAGGATCTGGCCATCGACGAAGTACTGGAGTTCGTCGTCGAGGACGTCTCCCGATACTACGTCCAGCTCGTCCGCGAACGGATGTGGGAGGAGGAAGACAGCGAGTCCAAGCGGGCCGCCTACGCCACGCTCTACCGGGTGCTCCGCGAGGTCGTCGCGCTGTTGGCGCCCTTCACTCCCTTCGTCGCCGAGGAGATTTACGGCCACCTCACCGGTGACGGCGAGCACCCCTCCGTCCACATGTGCGACTGGCCCGAGGCCGACGAGCGCCTCCGCGACGACGACCTCGAAACACGCGTCGAGGCGGTCCGCGCCGTCGAGGAAGCCGGCTCCAACGCCCGCCAGCAGGCCGAACGCAAGCTCCGCTGGCCGGTTACGCGCGTCGTCGTCGACACCGACTCGCTGCCGGTCGCCGACGCCATCGCGGCCCACGAGGACCTCGTCGCCGACCGGCTCAACGCCCGCTCGGTCGAGGTTCTCGGCCCGGACGAGTCCTGGGGCGAACTCGCCTACTCCGCCAAGGCGGACATGTCCGTCCTCGGGCCCGCGTTCGGCGACGACGCCGGCCGGGTCATGCAGGCGCTCAACGACGCCCGCGTCGACGGCCCGGACCTCGAGGCGCTGGAGAGCGCTGTCAACGAGACGCTCGACGACGAGGTCGAAATCACCGACGAGATGGTCACCTTCCGCCGCCAGACGCCCGACGCCGTCTCCGGGACGGAGTTCGAGGCCCTGGACGGCTCGGGCGTCGTCTACGTCGACACCACGCTCACCGAGGACATCGAGAGCGAGGGGTACGCCCGCGAGGTCGTCCGCCGCGTCCAGGAGATGCGGAAAGACATGGAACTGGACATCGAGGAACGGATTACGCTCGATCTCTCCGTCGCCGACGACCGCGTCGATGGCCTGGTGCGAGAGCACGAGGACCTGATCAAAGAGGAGGTCCGCGCCGACGAGATAGACGGCGTCGAGGACGGCCACCGCAAGACCTGGGACGTGGAAGGCGTCGAGATGACCATCGCGATTGCGCCCGTCGCGTCGGCGGAAGCGTCGGACTAGTACGGCGCCGAACGCAGTGAGGCGCCGCGTTTTTGGCCCAGATTTTTCGAGGAGAGGTTCCCGCAGCGAGCCGAAGGCTCGCGAGGAAACCCGACGAAGAAAAAGGTGGTTTCGCAGACGGCGACCGATTCGAAAGGCGTTTTTAGTCCTGTACTGACCAGACAGTCAGTGACCGATACGAAGCGACAACTACGGGCGTTGTTTTTCACCCGCTTCGCCAACGCCTACGGGCTGGTGACGCTGCTGACACTGCTATCCACTTACATCGAATTACTGGGGGCGACGGGGCTGGTCGCCGGGATGTTCGTGACCGGGCTGACGCTGGCTCAGGCCGTCGCGGTCATCCCGGTCGCGTACCTCGGGGACCGCTTCGACAAGCGGTTCATCCTGCTCGTCGGACTGGGGCTGGCGACCGCTGCCTACGCCGCGTTCCCGTTCATCGGGACGTCCCTGGGATTCATTCTGGTCAGAGGGCTCCAGGGCGTCGCCGCGACGACGGCGGGGTTACTCGCACTCGCGCTGGTCGGCGAACTCGCGCGAGACGACGGCCGTGGGAACACCATCGGCGTGTCTAACGCCTGGCGCTTCGCGGCCTCTATCGGCGGAGCGATGTCCGCCGGCGTGCTGTACGACGCCTTCGGCTTCGGCGCGGTGTTCGGCGTGCTGATGGTCATCACCGCCGGCGCGTTCGCGGCGGTGTGGCGCTGGGTCGAGCCCGACGAGACCACCGTCGAGGGCTTTGCCTTCTCCGACATGGCGCTCAATCGCCGCATCCTCACGATCACGAGTTTTCGCGCCCAGTACGCCGTCGCCGTGACCCTCGTCCGGACCTGGGTCCCCATTTTCGCCGGCGTGTCGGTCGCACGCGGCGGCCTCGGGTTCACCGCCGAGGGGAACGCCGCGGCGGCCGGTGCGACGGCCGTGGCGGTGATCGTCTCCGCAGAGAAGTTCACTAACATGCTCAGTCAGCCCTACATGGGCGGCCTCTCGGACAGGTTCGGCCGCGCACGGTTCGTCTTCCTCGGCGGGCTATTCTACGGGGCCGTCGCTATCGTCGTCCCGTTCACGCCCGCGATCGGCACTGCGCTCGGGCTGCCGGCCGTCTTCCCCTTCTTCGGTGACCTCTCGCCGGCATTCATTCCGCTACTGGTCGTCACGGGGCTCCTCGGCGTGGCCGACTCCATCCGCGAACCGGCGAGCATGGCCCTGTTCGCCGACGAGGGCACCGGTTCGGGCGTCGCAGCCAGTTTCGGCGTCCGTGACCTCGTCTGGCGGCCCGGTTCGATTCTCGCACCGCTTGCCGGCGGCTGGCTCATGACCAACGCCGGCATGGAATGGGTGTTCTACCTCGGCGCGGCCGCGGCCTTCACCGGCGTGTTCGCGTTCCTCGGAATCCTCTCCTACGACCACGGCCGCGCCGGGCTAACGAAGTGGTAGCAGTCTGGCCACCGGTCACGCCGATTCGGCGGACGTCTCGCTCGCCCCTCCCCGGACGCGCTCGCGACCGCCGCGGTAGGCGTACCAGTACGCGATGGCGTACGCGACGCCGAATATGAGTACGCCGCCCTCGTCCGACCCCGCCAGTCCGACGGGAGCGAGAAGCGCAGTCACCAGCACGACGGCCGGAAACAGGGCAATAGTCGCCGCGAGAACGAAGCTCCCGAGGTCGCCGATGTCGTGACCGCGCTGGCGATACACCGCGCCGGCGACCGCCGACAGGAGGACGAGGACCACCCACTCGACGGAGCCCGGAGGTTCGGCGAACCGCGTCGTCACGCCCAGCACCGGCACCAGGACGAACAGGAAGCCGATAGCGGCGAGGACGTCGTCCACCGACGCCCAGAACCAGTCCCGGTTGTACATACGGCTACTCCACTTCCCGGTGAAATAAACCCGGCGGGGTGCCGGCCGCCGCCACGGCGTTCACTCACGTCGCCGCCTTCCTCGGCATCCTCACTTACCACCACGGCCGGGCCGGACTGGCGAAGTGGTGACCGGCTGCAGTCGCTTGACGGCGAGCCACTCCCGCTACAGCCCCAGCGCGTCGCGAACCCGGTCGGCGAGTCGCTCGTCGTTCCGCCAGCGCATCTCGTAGGTGCGGTCACGGCCGACGCTCACGTACCCGACGTCGGTCTCCGGGTCCTCGCGGTGGGCGGCGACGGCGTGGACGAGGTTCACGCGCGCCTCCAGTTCGAACTGGCCGATCCCGCGAGAGCCCGTCTCGGGGTCCTCGGCCACCCAGCGTGGCTCGTCGACGGCGCCGTCCGGGAACAGGTCGCCGGGGTCCTCGAGCACCTCCGCCCGGTCGACGATCTCCTGTTCGTCCATCGGTACCATCTAGCGAGAGACGGGCAATATGGCTGTCGCCCGGTTACAGCGTTCCCCGGAGTCACCACGCAGGAGAGGGCTACAGTTCGTCGGCCACCGCGGGCGCGGCGCTCACGGCGCTCACCGCGCGCTCGATGGTGTCGGTGCCGTAGACGCGTTCGACGCCGGCGCCCTGGAGTTTCGTCAGCGCGTTGGTCGCCAGCATCGGGTGGACACAGGAGACGAACACCCGGCCCGCACCGCGGTCGTTCAGCACCGCGACGGCCTCGCTCATCGTCGACCCCGTCGCGATGATGTCGTCGGTGAGCACGACGTCCCGCTCGGCCACGTCGGCGTCGCTCGGCGTGATCTCGACGTCGCCGGTGTCGTAGTCACGGTCCTTCTCGAAGTAGTCCGTCTCGCCGTCGCCGTACGAGTCCCGCACCGTCTGGGCGATGTCGACGGCGCCCTCGTCGGGCGAGAGGAAGAGCGGGTCCGCCAGGTCGCCGGGGAGCGGCTCGGCCAGCCGTCCGGCGGCGTCGACCGGTTCCGCGGGGACGTCGAAGAACTCGCACACTGCTTCCTCGTGAGGGTTCACCGTGAGCACCTGGTCGGTTCCGGTGGAGATGGCCCGCGCCACCGCCCGGGAGGAGACCGGCTGGCCGGCCTTGAACGCCTCGTCCTGGCGGGCGTAGCCCATGTACGGGAGGACGGTGACCACCTCGTCGGCGCCCGCCTCGCGCGCCGCATCCTGTAGCTGGAGGAGTTCGACGTGGGCATCGGTGGAGACGGTCGAGGCGACGACCACCGCGCGCCCCGACACCTCGCCCGGCACGCTCGCCATCACCTCGCCGTCGGGGAACCGCTCGTACTCGGCGCGACCGAGGGGCTCGCCGGTGGCGTCGGCCAGCGCCGCCGCGAACGCCTGCGTCGCTGACCCGGGAATAATCATGTGTCGTGGCTTGCCCGCTGCCCTAAACCGCTTTTCGATTCTAGCAGCTTTCGAGGCGGGAGGCGCGAACGGGATGGGATTGTGAGTTTCGACAGGATTGCTAGTGAGCGTGACCGATGGAGCCCGGGTTCCCCCCATACCGCACCCAAACTGCTTATTTGGATGCCCAAATGTGGACTAAACAGACATTCCGAACGTCTTCAGAGCAGGGGCGTTCCCGATGACATTCATGACGACCGATGAATCTGCAGTCGATGGCGAAACGAGTACGGAACTTTCAGATCCCACCCCCCGGACGGGCGAACACCCGGGCGGACCTCGACACAGCGAGACGCCGTTTCCTGCCGTCGCCGCTGACGTACGGGAGTACCTGGATGCTGACTCCTCTGGACACGACATGTATCACGTCTGGCGAGTGTTTCGTCTCACCCAGCGGTTCGCTGGGGAGCTCAGCGCAGACCGTATGGTGACCGGGTGCGCGGCACTCACTCACGACCTCCATCGCGTGCTCGGAGACGGTACTGGCTGTGACCCAGAGGAGACGCTGTCGGAGGTCGCACAGATTCTCGAAGGTGCAAACGTCGGCCGTGACACAATCTCCGCTGTGCAACATTGCGTTGCCGTCCACGACGACCTCGCCTTTCGGCAGGAGAACCCCCAGCCAGAGACGCTGGAAGCGAAGATCCTGCGAGATGCCGATAATCTCGACGCAATGGGCGCGGTCGGCATCGCTCGGACGTTCGCGTTCGGGGGAGTACACGAGACGCCACTATGGGACCCCGAGGGCGACGTGTACTCCCAACTCTATCACTTCGAGGACAAACTGCTCCGCTTACGCGAAGAACTTCATACCGAGCCGGCTTACACGTTGGCCGAGGATCGCCACGCGTTTCTCGAAGAGTTCTACCAACGCTTCCGAGCAGAATGGCACGGCGAGGCATGACTGCTTTCGCAGACTCCGAATCACACTAACAGACGACTCACGGAATCGCGACGCCGACCACGTCAGTGAGACCGAGGGAGCGGGTGCGCCACCCGGGCGAGCCGTCCTTGGCCGTCACGGGGTCGAGCAGGACCCGGCCGTCGTCGGTGACGGCGAAGGTACCGCGGTCGTAGGCCACGCCGACCACGGTGCCGGCGGGGGCGTCGGCGTCGCGCCATGCGCCGTCGAGGCGTTCGAAGAGCGTTCCGTCGACGACGGCGTGAGCGTGCTCGCCGTCGCTGGCGACGACCGAAGCCTGCCCCTCCAGCACGCAATTCCAGTCACCGTTGGCGTCGTCAGCGGCGTCGCCGACGGCGTAGAGCCCAGAATCGGTCGCGGCGAGCGCCCCGGCAGCAGCGACGTCGCGAACACCGTCCAGGCCGACGTGTGAGAGGTCCCAGCCGTCCGCACGCTCGACCTGATAGACCCCCTCTGCCGTGGCGAGCAGGTCGCCGTCCATCGCACGCACGTCGTCGGCCCGGCCGACCGTCTCCCACGCGCCGTCGGCCAGTCGGGCGACGCGGCCGTCGGGACCAGCCGCCAGCAAGTCGTCACCGACGCCGACCGCGACCGCCGGGCCGAACCCCGTCGACTCGAACCCGTCTTCGCTGCCCACGAGCACGTCATCGTCCGTGGCGACGAGCAACCGGCCGTCGGCGCCCGCGACGTCGCGGGCGACGCACTGGTGGTCGAGGCCGAACCGGCCGACCTGGTCGTCCGAGGCGTCGAAGTGGGCGAGCCCGACGCCGCTGGCGACGTACCCCCGCGTCGCCTCCCTTCGCGCCTCGTACACTCGCTTCTCGTCGAGGGAGATGTCGTCGTCCGGCATACTCGAGCGTTGACTCGCCCCACTCGAAAGCGTACCGCCTGATAGTACGGGCTTACAACCACCACTATGACGTGTTCGCTCGCGGGAGCCCACGAGCGCTACGACCGAAGGCGCTCCAGTTCACGCTCGACGTCGTCCGACCCCGAGCCGTCGAGTTCGGACTCCAGTCGCTGTTCGAGCTGTGATTCGCTGAGCTGGCCGTCGACGTACTGCTCGGTCAGTCGGTCGACCCGGTCGGCGTCGTCGCTCCCGGTGACGGTCGAACGGGACGACTCGCTGCTCGTCCCTCGCCACCAGAGGAGCCCTTTCACGAGGGCGTAGGTGAGGCCCGCGACGGCGAGCATCGCGACGATGGCGACGAGGATGCTCGCGGCGATGCCGACGACGGTGCCGACGATGGAGACGGCCGCGCTGACCAGGACGAACGCCCCGACCGCGAGCGCGGCGTACTTGAGGAGCTTCCAGGGGACCATATCGGCGCTACCGACGCCGGCATAAAATAGGTTTGGCGCCGCGGTGAGCGGCGGGCGAAAGCGAGACGTCGAAACCGACGAGTGAGGCGCCGTCCGTCGGTCAAACGGCGGTTTCACCCACCGGGCGTTTGATGCATGGTACCGTACCTTTACCAGGTAGACCAGACCGATGCTTCACGCCAGAGGAAATCGGCAGCGGATCGGCCTCGTGCTCGTTGCGGCGCTCGTCGTCCTCGCCGGCTGTGCGGGGATGGGCGGCGGCGGAGACGCGGCCAGCGCACCGCAGGCGGGCGGTGACGGTGGCAGCGCGGAACTGGACGCGAGCTACGACGGCAGCGGCGGTGGTGGAGTCGGGAGCTACTACACCGACGACGGCGACCGCGTCGTCGTCAGGGAGTCGGACATGTCCCTTCGCGTCGACAACTTCAGCCGCGCCTTCCACCGACTGCGGGCCATCGCCGCGGACAACGACGGCTACGTCGGCGACCGCTCGCAGGACAGCCAGGGCGAGTGGGACCGCGGGACGGTGACGGTCCGCGTCCCGCCCGAGCGCTTCGCCAGCGCGCGCGACGCCATCGCCTCGCTGGGCCACGTCGAGCGCGAGGACGTCCGCGTGAAGGACTTCACGAGCGAGTACGACGACCGCCAGGAACGCATCCGGCAGCTCGAAGCGGAAGAACGCGAACTCGAACGGCTCCTGAACGAGACCGACGACGTCGACGAGGCCGAACGGGTCCGCGAGGATCTCCGCCAGGTCCGCAGCGACGTCCGGAACCTGCGCAGCCGGCAACAGTCCCTCCAGCAGCGCGAGTCGATGTCGACTATCCGCGTCGACATGCACGAACCCGAAAGCGAGAAGCCGCCGAGGAACTACGAGTCCGCGTTCGGCTTCACCGACGCGTTCCTGGAGGCGTTCTACGGCGGCCTGACGGCCCTGAAGTACGTCATCGTCTTCTTCGGCTACGTCATCCCCGTCGGGCTGGCGCTGATCCCGCTGGGCGCCTTCGGCGTGGGCATCGTGGCCGGCTGGCGACGGTCCATCGGGTTCGTCCGGCGGCTGTTCGCGAGCAGTGGCGGCCGAACGCCCGACGGGAGTGGTGGGCACGGGGCCGTCGGAGAACGAGCGGCGGCGGACGACGGGCGTGGTGCTGACGAGAGTAGCGACGGTGAGGGTGGCGATGGCGGCCAGGACTAACGGCCTATAGCGCTTCCTTGTACGCTTCCAGAGTCTCCTCGACGTCTTCCCGGGTGTGAGCGTAGGTGACGAACTGGGCCTCGAACTGGTTCTGCGCGAGGAAGACGCCCTGGTCCTTCATCTTCGGCCAGAAGACGCGACGCCAGCGGTCGGTCTCGCCCGCCTTGACGTCCGCGGCGTTCTTCGGACAGTGGTCGAATCGCGGGCAGTCAGTCCGCTGGCGACAGCCGGCTTCGCAGTGGCCGTCGAACGTCTCCGGCGCCGTCCTGGAGAAGAGGACCTTGAAGATTCCGTCGGTGCCTGCGACAGTGTACTCGGGTGCCTGGTCGGCGACGATGTCGGTGAGCCCCTCGCGGATCCGGTCGCCGAGGTCGTTGATGTGGTCGTGCACGTCGTTCTCGGCGGCGTAGCGGAGCGATTCGAGGCCGGCGGCCATGGTCACCGGGTGACCGGAGAAGGTCCCGGCCTGGAAGACGTCGCCGGCGGGCGTGAACTGTTCGACGAGTTCGGCCCGCCCACCGATAGCACCGACCGGGAAGCCGCCGCCGATGAGTTTGCCGAACGTGGTCAGGTCGGGTTCGATCCCGAACTTCCCCTGTGCACACTGGAGGCCGCCGACGCGGAAGCCCGTGATGACTTCGTCGAAGACGAGCAGGGAACCGTAGTCGTCGCACAGGTCGCGGAGCGTCTCGTGATACCCCTCGACGGGGTGGACGATACCGTAGTTCGCGAGAATCGGCTCCGTCAGGACGGCCGCGATGTCGTCGCCGTGTTCCTCGAACAGTTTCTGAGCCGCCTCCTTGTCGTTGAACGGCAGCGTGAGCGTTTGCTCGGCGAACGCCTGCGGGATGCCCGGGCTCGACGGGTGGACGGCGTCGCCGTCCCCCTCGACCAGCGTCGACTCCTGAGCGCCGTGGTAGCCGCCCTGCATGACGACGATCTTGTCCCGGCCAGTCGCGGCACGGGCGAGCCGACAGGCGGAGACGGTCGCCTCGGTTCCGGAGTTGACGAAGCGGATCATCTCGACGCTCGGGACGTGTCGCGTGACGAACTCGGCGTGTTCGACCTCGACCTCGGTCGGCGTCCCGTACATCGGCCCCTCGCTCGCGTGGGACTGGATGGCGGCCTCGACCGGCTGCGGGAGGTCGTGACCGTACAGCAGCGGCCCGAGCCCCATCACCCAGTCGACGTACCGGTTCCCGTCGGCGTCGATGACGTGGCCGCCGTCCCCGCGCTCGACGAAGAATGGGTACGGCTCGATGGCGGCCCGGACCGCCGAGTTGACGCCGCCCGGCATGACCGACAGGGCGCGGTCGTACAGGTCGCGCGACTGCTCGTGGTTCATGCGCAGAGCTTCGACCCACCGCAGAAAGAAGCTGTTGGAACCGCGCCGTCCGGTTCCTCGAAGACGGACTGGCGGCGAGAGACGAGCACCGCTTCGTCCAGCTATTTTCGCACCAGACCCAACTGTTTTCCCCGCAGCGGTGGTAGTCGTTCCCATCCAACGCTCTCGGCGCTCGAATCCAATGAACACCCAGTTTCCCCGCAAACGGCGGGCCGAGTCCGCGACTATCGGCCCGTGCGATTCCGGTTCGGCCGGAGTGATCCGCCGTGCTCGTTGACGAATTCGACCGCGAGGTGTCGGGCGTCCGGGTGTCGCTGACCGACCGGTGTAACTTCGACTGCGTCTACTGTCACAACGAGGGGCTGGGCGACACCCGCGGCCCGATGGCGCCCCGGGACCACGAGATGACGGCCGACGACGTCGTGCGGTTCCTCGAAGTCGCTCGCGAGTTCGACGTCGACGCCGTGAAGTTCACCGGCGGCGAGCCGATGCTGCGCGACGATCTGGTGGAGATACTCAGCCGGGTCCCCGACGGGATGGAAGCGTCGATGACGACCAACGGCACGTTCCTGCCCGGCAGCGCGCCCGAACTCGTCGAAGCGGGCCTCGAACGCGTCAACGTCTCACTGGACGCGCTGGACCCCGAGCAGTTCGCCGCGGTGACCCAGTCCGGCGCGTTCGACCGCGTGCTGGAGGGCGTCGAGGCCGCCCTCGACGCCGGCCTCGACCCCGTCAAGCTCAACATGGTATTACTGCGGGAGACCGCCGCCCAGGTCCCCGAGATGGTCGACTTCGTCGCCGACCGACCCGGCCTGCGCCTCCAGTTGCTCCAGTACATGCCCGAACTGACCGGCAATCCCGAGTGGGCCGTCGACGTCGCCGACGTCCACGAGTGGCTCGCCGAGCGGGCCGACCGCGTGGAGACCCGCGAGATGCACGGCCGGCGGCGCTACTGGATCGGTGGTGCTGACGATACCGTGGGGGAACCGGACGACGAGTCGGCAGGGATGGTCGAAGTCGTCGACCCCGTCGGCAACGAGGACTTTTGCGCGAACTGCCACCGCGTCCGGGTCACCCACGACGGGAAGCTCAAGGGCTGTCTCAACCGCACCGACGACCTGCGCTCGATGGGCGAGATGTCGAAAGCGGAGATCCGCGAGACGTTCCGCGAGACCGTCGCGAACCGCGTCCCCTACTACGGCGAGTACATGGTCGAGGAAGACGGGGAGTGGGTCGTGAACGAGGAGTACCTCGACGCCGTTCCGGAGCCCTCGGACTGACCGCGGCGTCACTGCCGGGCGTTCCAGGCCCCGTGAAGACACGCGGCCCCGCGACAGCACGTGGCGGGGCGGCGCGGAACGCACGGCTTAAACGGTCCTGGCAGCTATGCACGTCCAATGAGTCGGTCGGGCGCGTTCTGTCCGCGGTGTGGCGACGAGATTCCGGACGAGGCGCTGGAATCGAGACCCGGGGAGCCACAGCATTCGACCAGTCCGCTCTGTGACGCCTGTTACTTCGACGAGTTCGACCTGGTCGACGCGCCGGAGTCCATCGAGGTCAGGGTGTGCGCGCAGTGCGGCGCGGTCCACCGGGGGAACCGGTGGGTCGACGTCGGGGCGGAGGACTACACGGACGTGGCCATCGAGGAGGTGAGCGAGGCGCTGGGCATCCACGTCGACGCCGAGAGCGTGGCCTGGCAGGTCGCGCCCGAACAGCTGGACCAGAACAACATCCGGATGCACGCGGAGTTCTCGGGCGTCATCCGCGACACGCCCGTCACCGAGCAGGTCCAGGTCCCCGTCAAGATCGCCCGCCAGACCTGCACGCGCTGCGGGAAGATCGCCGGTGGCTCCTTCGCCTCTATCGTCCAGGTCCGCGCGGTCGACCGGACGCCCGACAGCGAGGAGGTCGACCGGGCCAAGGAGATCGCCCACGAAGTCGTGGACGAGATGGAGGCGACGGGGGACCGGGACGCCTTCGTCACGGAGATCAACGAGGGCTCGGAAGGCCCGAACATCAAGGTCTCGACCAACAAGATCGGGATGAAGGTCTCCCGTCGCATCGTCGACGAACTCGGCGGGAGCTTCTCCGACTCGGAGCGGCTGATCACCGAGGACGAGGACGGCAACGAGGTGTATCGCGTGAGCTACGCCGTCCGCCTGCCGAAGTACCGGCCCGGCGAGATCATCGACCCCGACGACGGCGACGGGCCGGTGCTCGTGAGTTCGAACCAGGGCAACCTGAAGGGGACCCGCATCTCGACCGGCGAGCACTACGAGGCCAGCTTCGAGGTCGGCGACGAGCCCGAGGCCCGCCGGCTCGGCACCCGCGAGGACGCCGAATCGACCGTCCTCGTCGCCGTCGAGGACGAGCGGGCGATGCAGGTGCTCGACCCCGAGACCTACGAGTCCAAGACCGTCCCGCGGCCCGACTACGTGAACCCCGACGCCGACGAGGTGCCGGTGCTGAAGAGCCGGGCCGGGTTGCACGTGCTGCCCGAGTCGACCGGCGAAGACGCGGAGTGAGCGCGGGAGCCGAGCGCCCAGGAGCGGAACCAGACGCTCGACCGGCGGAAACTGTTATAGCGACCCGCCGCGACGGACGTTCAGCGACGTCATGAAAACGAGCGATTCAGCGGCCGAAACGCCGGATGACGGGAGTCGTCGCCGGGCACTCAGATACGGCCTCGTCGCGGCGTTCGCCGGTGTCGGGGGCTTCGGTCTCGGGTGGCTGACGCGGCCCGACGGTCGAGACGACGACTCGGCGTCGACGGAAACGCCAAGCGAGCAGCCCACCGAGCGGCCGACTGAAACCGCGGCGGCGACCGAGACGGAGGCGGCGACCGTGCCGCCGCTCGTCGCGCAGTTCGCCCCCGACGTCTACTTCGGCCGGCGGGAACGGTGGTTTCCGACTGATCCGAGGGCGTACGCCGGACCGAACAGCGCCGACGGCGTCCTCGACGGCTTCGACGCGCTCGCGGGCTACACCCGGGCGTTCGACGAGGCCGGCGAACCCCCGAACCCGGCCGTCTTCTACAACGTGGCGCCGGTCGACGACCGGATCGTCGCGGTCCAGTACTGGATGTACTCGGTGTTCGACCAGTTCACGGTCAACTTCCACTGGCACGACTGGGAGCTGCTGCAGGTGTTCGTGGACACCGAGAGTGGCGACCCGCTGTTACTCGTGGCGAGCGCCCACGCGCGGAAGTGCCCGAACAACGAGTTCCTCGACCCCGACATCGGCCCGGACGAGCGCCCCGCCGTTCTCGCGGAGGTCGGCTCGCACTCCAGCGCGACGGACGTCAACGGGCGGGTCGCGAGCTTCGAGCGGTACTCGTTCAGCGACTTCGCGCCCGACGTCTCGAACGGCCCGGTCAAACCGCTCGATCGCCTGTCCAGCCAGCCCTTCTCCTACGGGCTGCCGCGCGACGAGGGCGCTCGAGTGCCCTTCGCCGTCCCCGAACTCGACGGCGCCCCGCTCGCCGACCACCCGGCGCTGCCGGACGTCGACGCCGAGGACTTCGTCGACGAGGACGTCACGGTCCGGTCCTGGCGCGACCTGGCGCGACCGCCGGGGAAGCTCCCCGTCCGCGAACCCGGGACGGTGTTCACGGGGCCGGGCAGTCCGACAGACGGCGACGTGACCTACGAACTGCTCCCCATCGACGCCGTCCGCGAGGCGTTCGACGACTTCGCCGGCCCGCAACTGAGTTTCGAGTTCGCGATACCGGGGTTCGTCGAGGACCGGTTCGCCGACCACATCACGTCGGTCGGCATCCCCTGGGAGAACGAGCGCTTCGCCGACCCGACGGCCGACGTCACGGACCCGAACCACCGCCGCGCTATCGACGGGGCCGAGCCGCCGAGCCTGACTGACCGGGTCGTCGGCCGGGTCTCGATCATGGGAAGCGGTCCCGGCGGCGAGGTCGACGCCGCCCCGGGAACGGACGGCGACGCACTCGCACCGTTCGTCGACGTCTCGCGGTTCCGGCCCGCGGTCGAGGTCGCCTGTCTGCTCCGGAGCGACCCCGCGGCGCTCCCGACAGCTGACGGCGTGTTCAGGTTTCTCCACGTCGAACCGGGGTCCCACGAACTCGTGGTCAACGGCCCGGGCATCGCCCCCTACGCCGAGCGGTTCGACCACGACGGCGGGACCGTCCGTCCAGGCGTCGATGGCCGGGTAACGCTCGTCGCGAACGAGGACGCGGTCGTCCTCCGGGCGGACAGGCGGGACTCGACCGGTATCAGCGAGGTCCGGATTACGGAGCGGTTCGCCGGTGCGGTGTTCGACGGACGGCCGGTCGAGGACGGCCGCTTCGCGGTGCCGGTCCACCGCGACGGCCGTTACACCGTCGAGATAACGGACGACGACGGCGTCACCGGTGCCGTCCAGGTCGACCCCACGCGGCTGCGGGGCGAACCTATACCCGACGTCGAGCCGGGGAAAACGTCGCTCGCGCGGACCCTCTCGGCCGTCCTCGCGGACGCCGCCGCCGTGACCAGCGAGTTCGAGGGCGGGCGGGAGGTCGCTGCCGGTTTCGACGGCGCCGCCGAGGACGCCGCGGGGGCCGCCGAGACGGCGGCCGACGGCGACGCGTCGACCGCGAACGAGCGACTGCAGGGCGCCACCGGCCGACTCCGTCGCATCCTGGAGCGGGTCGCGCCCGGCGCCGACCACGGATACACCGAAAGCGCCGCGGGGGCGGTCCGCTATTTCGCGACCGACGGGATCGACCGCGCCCAGCGGGCGGTCGAAACACCGATCGTCGACTGATGGGTCGGGTCGCCGAGCCGGGTACTGGTCACGGGACGAGGCGCCACTCGAAACTGTTTCACCGCCCGACGACCTGCGAACAGGCAGATGGCAGATTCCGCCGACCAGCGCCTCGCAGCGGTCGTCCCCAAGTCCCGCACCCAGCGCGTCATCGACGCACTCGAACGGGAGGGCGTGTACGACGACGACCGGCGCGTCCGCGAGTGGACCGACGAGACCGTCGCCCTCCCCGTTACCGAGCCCCCGGAGAGCGTCGACTACCTGGAGATCGTCCGCCAGGTCGGCGAACCGCGACTGCGCACCCTGGAAGACCACCTGCGGGAGATGGGGTGGACCGACGAGGAACTCGACCGGGCACCGGGCTCCTGGGCCGTGGTCGGGTCGGTCGTCCTGGTCGAACTCGGCGACGCGCCCCGCCCGGAAGAGGTCGGCGAGGCGCTGCTCTCGCTCCACGGCGAGGCCGACACCGTCCTGTCTCGGGGAGCGATCACGGGGGAACACCGCGAACCGAACGTAGCGGTCATCGCCGGCACCGGCGACACGGAGACGGTCCACCACGAACACGGCACCGCGTACGCCCTCGATCTCGCGACAGTGATGTTCTCGCCGGGTAACCAGGCCGAACGAGCGCGGATGGGAGAGGTGGTAACCGAGGGCGAGCGCGTTCTGGACATGTTCGCCGGCATCGGCTACTTCACGCTCCCGATGGCCCGCGCCGGCGCCGAGGTGACCGCCGTCGAGCGGAATCCCGACTCCTTTCGCTACCTGATCGAGAACGCCCGGTTGAACGGCGTAGGCGACCGGGTCCACCCCTATCGAGCGGACTGTCGTGACGTAGTCCGCGAGACGTTCACGCCTCGGAACGCGCGAGCGGCGGACGGCGCGAGCGAGGAGTTCGCGACCGAGGCGCCCGCGGATCGCGTCGTCATGGGCTACTACGACGCCACGGAGCCCGCAGAGAACGGCTCCTACGAGTACCTCGACCCGGCGCTGACTGCGCTCGCGCCCGGCGGCACCATCCACGTCCACGAGGCGACGCCGAACGACCTGGTGTTCGAGCGGCCCATCGAGCGACTGCGGGACGCCGCGGCGGCTGCCGACCGCGAGGTGGAGATTCTCGATACGCGGGAGGTCAAGAGCTACAGCGAGGGCGTCGCCCACGTCGTCGTGGACGCCCGCGTGGACTGACGGCGAAAACGTGGCCGGTGGGCGAGGTCGGAGAGGGGTGGTGCGGCCGCCCTACGAGATGGTCACGTCGACGGAGGTCGTGCTGGTCGTCCCCTCGTTGTCCGTCGCTGTCAGCGTCACGGTGTAGGTCCCTGCCGACTGATACCGGTTATCGGCGTACCAGCCGGCGTCGGTCGAGCCGTCGCCCAGTTCCCACTGGAGGTCGGTGATCCACGTGCTGTTGCCCGTCTCGTCGGTGATCCAGAACTGCATCAGGTCGCCGGTCGACCCGGACGTCGAACCGGGGTCGATAGCGGCGACGAGGTCACCCGACGGTGGCACCTCCGTCTGGGGCGGCGTCTCCGTCTCTGGTGTCTCGGTGTCGGGCGTCTCGGTGTCGGGCGTCTCCGTGTCTGGCGTCTCCGTCTCCGGCGTGTCCGTGTCTGGCGTCTCCGTCTCCGGCGTTTCGGTGTCCGGTGTTCCGGTGCCGCCGCCGTCGCCGAGTTTGTCGTAGACGACGCCGAAGTAGTCGCTCGCCGTGTAGGTGTCCGCCGAACAGTCGTCGCCCCAGTAGGGGGCCGACATGTTCATCGGGTCGTCGGAGCCGTCGCCGTTCCAGGCCCAGCCGATCACCGGCCAGCCGAGTTGCTTCGCGTAGTCGATGATCGCCGACCAGTCGGCGCCCGTACTGTCGGCGTAGTTACCGAACTCGCCGATCATGCAGGGGTAGCCCGTCTCGTCCAGGACGTCCAGGTCCGCGGGAACGAGGTTCTGGCCCGTCGTCGCGTTCCAGGCCGAGGGATAGACGTGCGCCGAGAGGATCAGGTTATCGTCGTCGATCCCTTCGACGGCGTCGGCCAGCCGGTAGGTCCCCTGGCCCCAGCCTGGTGCGTCGCAGACGATCGGCCCCGAGTAGCTCGTCCCGTCCCGGACCGTGCTGAGGGCGTCGTCGTACGCCGACGCGTACTCGTCGGCCGTGACGTCGTGGTTCCCCCACTCGTTCATCATGTTGACCGTGAACGACGTGTCGGCCGAGAGGGTCTCGTAGTGGTCGACCCAGAACTCCGCGGCGTTCTGGAGCGCCGAGGCCTCGGCCGACCCGTTGTCGGGATAGTGGTGGTAGGTCGCGATGATCTCCTTCCCGTTCGCGCCGGCCTCGTCGATCCACCGCTTTGCGTCCTCCACCGTCGTAGCCACCTCGCCGAAGGAGAACGGCTCGATCTCGATCCGGACCGTCTCGATGTCCGGGTAGTCGTTCATCAGGTCCCAGCCCAGATCCTGGTCCCCGTCGCAGAAGTACGACGGCTGGAGGTTGACGCCGTCGCCGAACGAGGCCCCGTCGGCCGTCGCGTTCGAACTGCTCGCCAGTACGCCTGCGCCGATGACGGTCCCCGCTGCGGAGGACCGAAGTAGCTCGCGTCGTGTGTACATGGGTTCGTACCCGAAACGATTCATTCACAACACCTGGTAATAAATATCTAGCACTGTTTTGACTTGTTTTATCCTAGTAGTATGCTTGCAGGAACAGTCTGGCCGGAGGACAGGCGGCGGTCGTATCGGAGTGATAGGGGAGCGAGAGTACGAACGCCGTCGACCGACAGTCGCGCACGTGACGAAGGGGACGGTCGTAACACATACGGTCGTTGCCGTCAAATCGCCGCCATGGACAAGCAACAGGTCATCGCCATCATCTTCGTCCTCCTGATGATCGGTTCTTCCATCGTCGCCGGTGCCGTCTCGCTGTTCTGACCGTGGTCGTCGGCGGCGGAACCCCCTACTGGATACCCCGCCGGACGACCGACCCGGCGTCGAAACCGACTGGTGAGTCTTCTCCGTGAGCGAAGCTACCTACCGCTGTGCAGCCTGCGGCAGCGAGTACCCGGCCGACGAGTCCTGGCGTTGCGACTGTGGCCACGCGCTCGACTACGCCGGGCCACCGGTTCCAGACGCCGAACCACCGGACCCGCTCGCACTCGACCGGGGCCGCGGCCTCTGGGCGTTCGACGCGTTCCTCCCCGTCGAGCGGCGCGTCACGCTGGGCGAGGGATGGACGCCCGTGGTCGACGCCCCCTCCTGGGACGTCCAGTTCAAACTGGAATATCTGTTCCCCACGGGGAGTTTCAAAGACAGGGGCGCGGCGACGACCGTCTCCCAGGCGCTCGCGCTGGGCGTCGACCGCGTCGTCGAGGACTCCTCCGGGAACGCCGGCCTCGCCATCGCGACATACGCCGCCAGGGCCGGCATCGACGCGGAGATCTACGTCCCGGCGGACGCCAAAGCGGGAAAGCTCCGGGCGCTCGAACGCACCGACGCCGACGTCGTCCGGGTCGAAGGATCCCGGGCAGACGTCACCGACGCCTGCGTCGCGGCGGTCGAATCCAGTCTGCCGGCGAGCGAGGGTGGTGCCTGGTACGCCAGCCACGCCTGGAACCCGGCGTTCTTCGCGGGCACCGCGACGTGGGCGCTGGAGCTGGCCGCCCAGCGCGAGTGGGCGGTTCCCGACGCCGTCGTCACGCCGCTGGGCCACGGGACGCTATTCCTGGGCGCGTACCGCGGCTTCCGGGCGCTCGAACGCGCCGGCTGGACCGACGACGTGCCGCGGCTGCTGGGCGCACAGGCGACTGGCTACGCCCCGTTCGAGACGGCAGATGTGATGGGTGCCTCTGCGGAACCGACCAACGACGAAGCGGCCGGCATCCAGATACGGGAACCTGCCAGAGCCGGCCAGATCAGACGGGCCATCGACGCGACCGACGGCGCGGTCGTGGCCGTCGGCGCCGCGGCGACAGCAACGGAACGAGACAGGCTAGCCGAAGCCGGCTTCCACGTCGAAGCGACGTCGGCCACGGCGACGGCAGCGCTCTCGCGGTTCCGCGAGGAAGGCGTTCTCGACGACGCAGACGACGTCGTCGTCGCGCTCACCGGGAGCGGCCTGAAGGGGTAGAAAGCGACGCTATCGTGCGCGCTCGACCAGTTCCGCGGCCAGCCGCGCGGCCGCCTCTGCCGTCTCGCCGAGGACGAAGGTGATCGGTTCGATGCCGAACGCGCCCTCGTGATAGAGCACGCGTGGTACCTCCCCGCCGCGCGCCGCGAACTGTTCGCGGAGTCGTTCCCCGCGGTTCTCGTACTCGGCGTCGAACGCCAGGGGATCGATCCCGCGGTCGCGGGCCGCGTCGAGCAGGGCGTCGTCGGTCGCGAGGTTGACCGCGCCGCGGGTCGCCGGATCGACGGCGGTCGCCGCCAGCAACAGCGTCGAGACGTGTTTCGAGGCGCCGAACTCGGGATTCGCGGGCACCTCGACGCGGCCGCCGATGGCGTAGATCCGGCCCGGGATCGCGGCGACGTCGGTGGGATCTGCGGCGTCCGGGAGCGCACCGCCGACGTTCGACCCGACGTTGGGGACGAACGCGGCCATCCCCGGGCTCGTCGCGAGGACGCGGGCGCCCTTGCGAACACTCGCGAGCACGTCCCGCTCGGCGCTGAGTGCCTGGTCCTGGCCCCGCACGCAGAGATCGCAACCCAGTCCCTGGAGCGCCGGCATCGCCTCCTCGTGGAGTTCGCAGATCGGCCCGCGGTCCTCAAACGCCCGCACGAGGTCCAGCACTTCGGCCAGCGCGTCGTAGGGGTCCATCTCGCCGCTGGCGAGGCCCTCCGCGACGCGCTCGACGGTCTCGGTCGTCCGTGGGTGGTCGGCGATGCGGTCCTCCACCGGCGGCGCGTCGCCGACGTACTTCGAGACGGCGGCCTGCGTGACGCCGAGGTGGGCCGCGATCTCCTGCTGGGTGAGGTCCCGATCGGCGAGTGCCCGGGCCAGCAGCACGCGCAGGGTGGGCAACACCTGCTCGACGACGATCTCGCTCGGCAGGCGCAGGGACATGCGGCCACGTTGGGCGAGGGCCGGTATAAATCGTGAGTGGTCGACCGTGCGCACCCACCCGTGTGATCTGTTGGCGTGTAGAACTGTACTGAATGAAACTCTTATTACGCTGAACTGCGCAGTACGAGTGTGACTTACGATACCGTCGTCTTCGACAACGACGGTGTCCTCGTCGGTCGAACCAGTTTCGACGTCCTGCGGGAGGCGACCCAGGACACGTTCGAACAGTTCGGTGTGACCGACCCGGACCCCGACCACGTCGAAGACATGACCATCGGTGCGACCCCCCGACAGGTCAACGACATCTGTACCACGTACGATCTGCACCCCGACACGTTCTGGCGCGCACGCGACGACACCATGTCCCGGGCCCAGCAGGAAGAGGCCCGCGCCGGCCGCAAGACGTTCTACGACGACGTCGACACGCTCGCGGACCTGGACGCCGCGATGGGCATCGTCAGTTCGAACCAGCAGGCCACCGTCGACTTCCTGCTCGACCACTTCGACGTCGGGCACCACTTCGGCGCCGCCTACGGCCGCGAGGCGACCATCGAGAGCCTCGACCGCCGGAAGCCCAACTCCCACTACATCGACCGGGCGCTGGCCGACCTCGACGCCGACTCCGCGCTGTTCGTCGGCGACAACGAGTCCGACATCCGGGCCGCCGAGAACGCCGGCATCGACTCGGCGTTCATCCGCCGGCCCCACCGCACGGACTGGGAACTCAACGTCTGGCCAACCTGGGACATCGACTGCCTGGACGACCTGCACCAGATCTGTAGCGCCTGAGGACCGATCGAACGGTTCCGCGACCGTCGCGAATACGGAGAGCGACTGCACTGCCAGCGCTCTAACTCTGTCTCTCGCTACCTTCCTCACATAGCGACGAGTAGCGGGCGCTGAATCGAATGGGCCACCCGACCGCCGGCAGGCACACCTGTCGCCGAAACCGAAGTTCCGCCGCTGCGCGGCGTCTATCGCCAGCTTTTAACGATACCCCCCAGTGGTACCACCGATGAGTAACGTGACTTCGACGGAGGAGTCGGCCGGCGTCAGCGAGACGGTCGCCGAGTATCTCGGCGAGATGGGGCCCTCCTGGGTGGCAGGGGCCGTCGCCGCCGGCCCGGCGACTATCGGGAGTCTGATCACGGCGGGCGGCGCGTACGGCTACGGCATGCTGTGGGTGGTCGTGCTCTCCGCCGGGGCGGGCGCGCTCGCACAGTACCTCGCGATGCGGCTGGGCCTCCTGACGGAGCGGGGCATCGTCGGCGTCGTCGAGGACACCCTCGGCGAGACGTGGGCGTGGCTGCTGGTCGCCGACGCCGTGGTGGCCTCGGGCGTTGCACAGCTAGTTATCATGAAGACCGTCGCGACGGTGTCGGCGACGGTGACCGGCGTCGACGCAAGGATCTGGGGCATCGCCTGGGCCGTCGTGCTCGCCGCTGGCCTCGCCGGCCGGGGGTACCGCTTCCTCGAAGTCGCGGCGAAGATACTGGTACTGGGCGTCGTCGTCGCCTTCGTCGCCAGCCTGTTCGTCGTCCCCATCGACGCCGGCGCGGCGGCGGCCGGGCTGGTTCCCAGCGTGCCACCGGGCGGCGCGCTCGTCGCCGCCGGCATCCTCGGCGGCGCCGTCCACATCACGCTGATCACGATGCACTCCTACACGATGCGCTCGCGCGGCTGGACCCGGGAGGACTACGACCTGGCGACGTTCGACGTCGGCGCGTCGATGCTCGTCGCCTTCGGCGTCTACAGCCTCGCCATCTTCCTCGTGGCGGCGAGCGTCCTCACCTCCGGCGACCTCACCGCCGTCGGCGCCGCACAGGCACTGGGCCCCGTCGCCGGCGACAACGCACAGCTCCTGTTCCTCGTCGGCCTCTGGGGCGCCGCCGTCTCGACGCTGGGTGCCAACACCATCGTCCCACCCTTCCTGCTGGCCGACAAGTTCGGCTGGGGGACCACCGTCGACGACAACAGATACCGCGCGCTGCTGGTCGTCGTCGCACTACTGTCCGCGCCGGGCGCGTTCATCGGCGGCGAGGTGCTCGGCCAGCTCGTCCTCGTGCTCGCGCTCGGGACGGTGGGGACGCCGTTCGCCATCGCCGTCGTCCTCTACCTGCTGAACTCCGACGCCGTCGACGACCCGAACTCGACGCTGGCCAACGTCGGCGGGCTGGCGCTGGTGACCGTCGCCGGTGCCCTGGCGGCCAACTTCGTCCGCGAGCAGGTCGCGGGCGGCGTCACGCCCCTGTCCGGGTTCGTGCTCGCCTTCGCGCTCGCGCTCGGTCTGGCCACCGTCGGCCTCCTGGCGAAGTACGTCACACAGGAACTCCCAACGGGGTCGCCGACGGCGTGAGTGACCTCCCCTTCCCGCTGGCCGGGTCGACGCTGATCGTCGGCCCCTCGAACACCGGGAAGACGCGGCTCACGGCACGGGCCCTGGAGACGTGGATCGAACGCGAGGGAACCGATGGCCTGGTCGTCCTGGGCTTCGCGCCCGAACTCGAACGCGACGGCCGTCTCCTCGGCGGGCGGCTCGACCGCTTCACGACGATTCCCGACGACGCCTGGGTCGGCCGCCTGAACGCGCACGCGCCGCGCGCGTCGGCCGACAGTCAGTCGGACGCCGTCGTGCTCGCCGAGGAGAACGCGGAACGAGCGGGTCAGATCGTCGACGCGGCGCCGGCCGAGCCACGGGCCGTCTTCGTCAACGACACCACGATCCCCCGCCAGCACGACGACGGGGCGTCCCATCGCGTCCGCGACTACTGCGACCGAGCAGCGGTTTCGGTGCTCAACGCGTTCGAGAGCGACGAACTGGGAGCCGACCATCCGGTCTCTCGCGTCGAGCGGGCGACGGTCGCGACGCTCCGGGAGTGGGCGACGCGGACTGTCTCGCTGAGCCGTGGCTCACCAGCGGGAGAGTGACCGAGTGAGAAGAGAGACCGGGCGAGGCGACCTCACCGCCACTGTGCGATAGAGACGACCAGGTCGTGGTTGGCGGCGAGCCAGCAGGTCTCGGCGGCGGCCTCGTCCGCTTCCTCTTCCGGGTAGAAGATGCAGCGACGTGACCCGTCGGCGCGCGGCTCGACGACGGTCGACAGCGGGTACTCGGGGAACTCGTCCTGGGGCAGCGGTGAGGTCGGTCCGCTCTCCATGAGCGGGTCGCGTGATTCGGATGGCGGCTCGTGGCTCATCGACAGCAGCTTGCAACTACAGAGGCATTGTTATCTGGCGTCTACCACCGTTCACGCGGCGTTATCGTTACTGAGGCGACCATTCGCGCAGACATATCGAAGTGATAAGGTTCCCGGCGACGACCGACACGGCTTTTCGCCTCGCCCCCGCCCTCCCACGCGTGACCGACCTCACCGCACACCACGTCGGAACGACCGTCTCAGACCTGGATCAGGCCGTCGAATTCTACCGCGACGTCCTTGGCTTCGACGTTCTCTCCGAGTTCGAGAGCTCCGGAGAATCGTTCGCAACCGGCGTCGGCGTCCCGAACGCGACCGGAAAATTCGCCCATCTGGACGCCCAGGGAGTTCGCGTCGAGTTGATCGAGTACGACCCCGCGGGCGAGCCCTGCACCGCCGAGAGCGTCAACCAGCGCGGCGCCAAACACCTCGGCTTCGAAGTCGACGACGTCGACGCTTTCTACGCCGACCTTCCGGGCGACGTGGAGACGATCAGCGAGCCACAGACGACGCCGACGGGCGCCCGGATACTGTTCATTCGCGACCCCGAGGACAACCTAATCGAGATAATAACTCCCTAAACGGAACCGTTCGCGATGTTAGGCAGTCGATCACCGTCGGAATAGAAGCAGGGAGTCGAATTACTCACCGCTCGGGATGCGTCGGCGCGTCGAACCCGCCACGCACCAGTGGTTTCGCAATGTGCCGACGCGCACACGGCGGCACCTCGTACCAGCCGACCTCGAGGTCCCTGTCCAGCGCTCGTTCGGCCTTCTCGGCTCGCGAGGTGCCGCAGTCCCGGCAGCGATACCCCTGGTCGCGCCCCGCGCTCTTCATCGACCGGCCGCAGTCGGGGCAGGTGGGCGTGACGCGCTCGACTGTCACCAGGTCGCGCACGGCGAACTTCTCCAGTTTGAGGGTCCCGTCGCTCACCTCGCCGCAGGCGGTGATCCGGTCGCCGACGCGGAGCGCCCGGACGCGGTCGCGGAAGCGCTTGGTCGGTTCGAAGGCCGCGCAGGCAAGGGTGTCGTTACCGTCCCGGATCGCCGTGAAGACGTGGCCGCCAGCGCGGGTCTCCGGCGGCTCGCAGACCGTTCCCTCGACCCGGTAAGCACCGCCTTCCATCGCGTTGGCAAGCGTTTCGTCCCGGAGGTGGGCGTCGGTCCCCTGGTTGGTCACGAACAGGTGGCGACCCGCGACCGGTTCGCTCTCGACCGCGTCGGCGACCGCCCGGACCGCCGCCGGGTCGTCGCCGCGGATGCCGTGGAGGATCGGACAGGGCGTCCGCGGGACGGCCACGGCGTACCCCTCGCCGCGGTCGACCGTGTCCCAGGCCTGCGGGTAGTGCTCGTCGGCCGCCGCGAACAGCGACTCGTCGTCGACGTCCCGTTCGGTTCCCCACCGCTCGCGCTCCCGGTAGGAGATGCACTCAGAGGTCCAGTCGTCGAACGCCCGCCAGGCGCCGACCGCGGCCAGCGCCCCGACGAGCCCCCGACCGTTCCCTTCGGCGACCGCGTCGAAGCCCGCTTCGTCGATCAGTTCGTGGGCGTCGTCGATAGTCAGGAGCTCTCGGACGGCTCGGCGGGCGTGCGTGGCGATCGCCTCGGGAACCCCGTCGGGAGCGCAGTCGGCGACGACCGCCCCCGGATTGGTCTTCGGGTCGTCGATCTCGGCCATCGCCAGGACGTCCTCGGCGAGTCCCAGTGCCGTCGCGGCGTCGAGGTCGCAGTGGACCGCGAGCGCGGCGTTCCCCCGCGTCTTGTGTTCGACGGCGGGGTTGAGGCGGACGAGGAGCGTTCGCTCGACCGTGCCGCCAGCGGCCGCTACCCGGTCGGCCAGCGTGGCCGCGGCGTAGGTCGTACACATCCCCGACTCGCGGGAGTCCGTGTCGTCCAGCCCGATGACCGTCACTGGCGAGTGGTTGTCGGTGGCGTGCCTTCCGGGTTTCGTCTAGGAGTGCTTGCTGTAGTGATTGATAGTACAGTAATCTCTCTGAACAGGCTGCTAGTAGTCGAGGAGGAAACCACAAACAGCGGAAAGCCCTCGGCGCGCTCCGGTCCCGGGGCTTGCTGCGCGCCTCACTTCGTTCGGTGCTTACTGCGCCCGGGTTCCCGGACCGCACCTCGCCCTTTCATTCCACCAGGAAACTGCGTAGCTCGCGCGGCCTCGTTCGACTCGGCCCGCGCTCGCGAGTGACTCCACCACTCCTCCCCGAATTCGCGCCGTTCGGCGCGAATCACGCATCCTGCCCGCTCCGCAACCGCACGGCCGGGAGCACGTGCCCGAACGAACGTGAGGGCCGTGCGACCAGGGGAAGGGCAGGGCTGCGGTGCCGTGCCTGGTGGATTGAAAGGGCGAGGGTCGGTCCGGGAACCCCGACCCCACAAGCACCGGAGCGAACGCAGTGAGCGAGGAGCGCAGTGGGGTCGCGGGACCGGACCGAGCCGAGGGCTTTCATTTCTTGGCGGCGCCAGTTCTCACTCCAGAAAGGCCGCCGTCACTTTCCACTGTTAGCATCCTTACAGCCCCTTCCTAGCGGACGTATCCAGAGTCCAGACCCCCACGAACACTTACCTCAGCTAGTCCTCGGAAGACACGTCAACGTATAATAACGTATCGTAGGCCGCCAGAAAAACCGCAGTACAGCGCCTATATCACCGGCGCAACGCATATATGGGGCGAGTTACTTATACTCTCTAGAGGCACAGCATGTCACGGTCAGCACTGGTGGAGAACATCACCGCGATGCTCACGGACGCCGGATTCCTCGTGAGCGACCGGTGTGCGATCCGCCCCAAGAGCTTCGACGTCGCCGCCCGCCGCGGCGAGGACGTCCTGCTCGTGAAGATTCTGGCCAACATCGACGCCTTCGACGCCAGCACGGGCGCCGAGATGCGTCGACTGGGTACCTACCTCAACGCGACACCCATCGTCATCGGTCTGCGGACACGCGACGAGGACCTGAAGCCGGGCGTGACCTACTTCCGCCACGGCGTGCCGGTCCTCTCGCCGGACACGGCGATGGAGCTGTTCGTCGAGGAGGTGCCGCCGCTCATCTACGCCGCGCCGGGCGGCCTGTACGTCAACATCGACAGCGAGGTGCTCGCGGACGCCCGCGAGGACCGCGAGTGGTCGCTGGGCCGCCTGGCCAAGGAACTGGGCGTCTCGCGCCGGACGGTCTCGAAGTACGAGGACGGGATGGACGCCTCCGTCGAGGTGGCGGCCGAACTCGAGGACCTGTTCGAGGCGCCGCTCACCTCGCCGGTGAGCGTCCTCGACGGCGCCGAGGAGATCCGCGACGAGGAGGAGACGCCGGCGGACCCCGACGTCGCCCCCGAGGACGAGGGCATCGTCACTGTGTTCACCCGCATCGGCTTCGACGTCCACCCGACGGACCGTGCGCCGTTCAAGACCGTCAGCGAGAACGAGCGCCGCCGCGAGCAGATGCTCACCGGCCACTCCGAACTCACCAAGACCGCCGAGAAGCGCGCCCGGATCATGTCCTCGGTGGGCCACGTCACCCGGACGCGGTCGGTGTACGTCGTCGAACGCGCCAGCCGGGAATCCGTCGACGGGACGGCCCTCATCGAAGAAGAGGAGATCGAGGGCATCGAGGAGGCCGACGAACTCCGCGACCTCATCCGCGACCGCTCGGGCGATCCTGCCGAGGAATCTGCCTGAGGGGGTCGCTTCGCTCACACGGCGTTGCCGGAAGACCCACTCCGTTCGTCTGCCGAGCTACTCGAAAATCTCCGATGTTCGGCATCTCGCAAGAGCGAAGCGCTCGCCGACCTCGCGGGTCGTTCCTCCCCGCTCGTCTGTAAGCTGGTCCCTCCCTCCGGTCGGAACCAGCCTAGCTCCCGTACTCTTCTTCCAGATACGCCACGATGTCGTCGGATTCGGGCATTCCCTCGACGTCGTTTTCGGGGTCGACAAGCACGGGGACGCCGGTCTGGCCCGACACCGCCTCGACCTCGGTCCGCTCGGAGTGCGAGCGGGGGACCTTGTGGGAGTCGTACTTCAGGTCGAGTTCCTCCAGCTTGTTCACGACTTTCGCACAGTACGGGCAGCCGTCGAGTTCGTAGAGTTCGAGGTTCGCCATCGGCGGTACGTTGGGGAGCGAGTCCTATCAGGCCCACGGTGTGGTGCGCGGGCCGCACAGGACCGACCGAGACAGCGCGGGGATTTAACACGGAGAGGGGCATCCACCTTCCAACGTGGCGCTGAACGGACGCGGCGTCGGCATCACTGAGTTGCTTCACGGCTACGCCGAGTGGCCGGTCCTCGTCCTCTTCGCACTGATTACGCAACTCGGCGACGTCTGGTTCCTCTTCGCCCTCGGCAGCGCGCTCTACGTCGCCGGCGAGCAGTTCCCCCGCTGGGGTATCGACCGCCGACGCGGGCTGTTCGTGTTCGGGCTCGTGCTGGCCTACGTCGCCCTCATCGGCGTGCTCAAGAACGCATTCGGACTCCCGCGGCCGCCCGGTGCCGGGGAGGCGCCCGCACTGGGGTGGATCCCGGTCGCGCTCGAACCGGTGTTCGCCGACATCGCGACGGGGCACGGCCCCGGCTTCCCGAGCGGGCACGCGCTGGGCACGACGATGGTCTGGGGCGGCGTCGCACTGGTACTCGACCGGGGAGCGCGCCGGACCAGGCTGACGGTCGCGGGTGCGGTCGTCGCGCTCGTCTCGCTCTCGCGACTCGTCCTCGGCGTCCACTACGCCGTCGACGTCGTCGTCGGCGTCGTGCTGGGCCTGCTCGCCCTCGGCGGGCTCTACTGGCTCACCGACGGCGGGACCGACCCCGGCCGGGTGCTGCTGTTCGCCGTCGTGGCCGGGATACTCGGGCTGTTCACTGGTTTCTCCTTCGACAGCGTGACGGCACTCGGCGGCGCGCTCGGCGCCTGGGTCGCGTGGCGTGCCGTCGCCGAGGCGACGCCGGCCCATCCGTCGAGCAGGCAGGAGGTTGCCGCCGGGTTCGCCGTGCTCGTGGTCGCTGCCGCGCTCTTCGGCGCCGTCTACGCGCTCACTCCCGGACTCGTCGTCGCGTTCGTCGGGTCGGTCCTCGCCGGCGGCGGCGCCGTCGGCGCACCGGCCCTGGGTGACCGACTCGCCGGGTCGTGACCGCGCTCGAAAGAGCGCAGACCAGTTGGCTGAGCGAACAGGTCTTCCGCGTGAAGCCCCTCGTCGTAACCGATGGTAGACGTCGTCGGCCACCTCGGGATGGCGTTGCTCTGGCTCGCACCCGTCTGGTACTTCGTCGACCACCGGCAGACGGCGGCGCTGGTCGTCGCCGCCGGGTTCTGGTTCGGCATGCTGCCGGACGTCGACCTCCCGCTCTCGGCGTGGGTCGCGGGCATCCACCACCACGGCGTCCTGCACACCGTGCTGGTCGTCACGATACTCGCAACGGTCATCGGCCCGCTCGTCGGAGTGGTCTTCAGACGCATCGGCGACCGAACGGGCTGGTTCTCCGCGCGAGCGCGCGAGAAGGCCCTCCAGATCGGCTTTCTCACCGTCTGGATTCCGGGCGTCGCGCACCTCTTCGCCGACATGCTCTCGGCGCCCGACGTCTCGACGCGGATCGAACCCCTCTGGCCCCTCGTGAAGGGCCCCATCGTCATGATGGACGTCCTCTGGTACCAGTCCTGGTGGGCGACGTGGGGGCTGTTGGTCCTGGGCATCTCCGTCAACGCGCTGGCGTGGTACTGGACTGACGGTCGAGCGGAGTCGGGTGAATCTGTAGGTACGGCCGACTGATCAGTACAGATTATGGAGTTATCGATCAGCGGGTTACGGCGTTGCAGCAGAGAGTACGAAATCTAACGCCTCGAAAGCCCTCGGCGCGCTCTCTGGAGTCGGAATCGGGGCCGCCAACACCCAGAAAGCCCTCGGCGCGCTCTCTGGAGTCGGAATCGGGGCCGCCAACACCCAGCAAGCCCTCGGCGCGCTCGACTCGTGCGACTCGTTGCGCTCCTCGCTTCGCTGCGGTGCTTACTTCGTCGGACTTCGTCGACCCCGCCTCGCCCTTTCAGTCCTCCAGGGACTGCATCGCTCGCGCGATGAAACGCGCTCGCGATTAGCTCCGCCAAACCTCCCCGGTCGCGCCTGGCGGCGCGACACGCGTCCTGACCGCTCCCCAACCGCCCGGCCGGGAGCGCGTTTCATCGCGCGACCAGGGGAAGGGCAGGGCTACGGTGCGGTCCTGGCGGACTGAAAGGGCGAGGCGGGCTCGGGGAAGCCGGGCGACGCAAGGACCGCAGCCGAAGGCGAGGACCGAAGCGAGCCCCGGGACCCGAGCGCGCCGAGGGCTTTCTGGCTGTTGGCGGTAGCATTTCTTTCACTGAGATTCCAACGAACCACCCACACAGTTCACATCCGTACTGACCGAACACTCCAGCGGCGTCGACGCAGAAGAGAGAAACGACGAGAACCCCCGAACCCCGTTATCAGAGAACGCCGCCGGTGCGGACGAAGAAGTAGACGACAAACAGCGCGGCGAGGACCCACTGGCCGGCGCGGACGTCGCGCCAGTCGTCCTGGGCGGCTTTGACGATGGGGTAGGAGATGATGCCGGCGGCGATGCCGTAGGCGATGGAGAAGGTGAAGGGCATCACGATGATGGTGAGGCCGGCGGGGATGGCGTAGGTGTAGTCCTGCCAGGCAATCTCGACGACGTTCTGCAGCATGACGATGCCGATGACGACCAGCACGAGATGGGAGGCGTAGGTCGGGACGGCCGCTGCCAGCGGAACGACGGCGAGCGACGCCAGGAAGAGCAGCGAGACGACGAGGGCGGTCAGACCGGTGCGGCCGCCCTCCTCGACGCCGGTGGCCGACTCGATGTAGGTCGTCACGGTGGAGGTGCCGAGCATGCCGCCGACGGTGGTACCGACCGCGTCGGCCATGAGGGGTCTGTCCATGTCGGGGAGGTTGCCGTCCTCGTCGAGGAAGCCCGCGATCTGGGAGACGCCGGTGAGCGTGCCGGCGGTGTCGAAGAAGTCCACGAAGAAGAAGGTGAAGACGATGAGGGCGAAGGAGAACGCCTCGACGTTCCCGAGGCCGTCGACGAACGCACCGGCCAGCGGCGCGATGTTGTAGCTGGCGGCGTCGTAGACGATGGGGACGTCCGGGGCGAGCGGAATACCGCTCTTGAGGATGACCCCCCCGGCAACCTCGTCGGCGGGGAACGCCGAGAAGCCCAGCGCCGAGGCGGCGTAGCCCATGATCGAGGTCAGGATTATGCCGAGAACGATAGACCCGCGGACGCCACGGGCGTACAGCGCGAGCGTGACGAACAGGCCGATGACGGAGATAACGGCGACCGGGTCCGAGGCGAAGACCGGGCTGAAGGTGAGGAAGGTGGCCGGGTCGCCGGCGACGACTCGCATCTCCTCCAGGCCGATGATGGCGAGGAAAAGCCCGATACCGGCGCCGACGGACAGCTTGACGGGTTCGGGAAAGAGCCGGATGATGTATTCGCGCGCGCCGACGGCGGTCAGCAGGATGAAGACGACCCCCTCGACGACGACGGCGGCCAGCGCCGTCTGCCAATCGACGCCGAGCGCACCGACGACGGTGAACGCGAAGAAGGCGTTCAATCCGAGGCCGGGCGCCTGGCCGAACGGTCTGTTGGCGTAGAACGCCATCACCATCGTCGCCACCGCGGCGGCGATGATCGTGACGACGGCGATCATCTGGAAGGTCCGGTCGGGACCGATCCCTGCCGGCTGGATAGCAGTCGAGAGGATGGTCGGGTTGACGACGACGATGTAACTCATCGTCAGGAACGTCGTCAACCCGGCGAGCAGTTCCGTCCGGACGGTCGTGTCGTGTTCGTCGAGGTCGAACACGTCGTTTAGCGTGTCTCCCACGGCCATGGTTACGCGATAATTAGAAGGACACCTCTTAGGGGTACTGACTCGCGCAACGAATATCAGAAATTCGACAGCCCCTGGCGGGCTAACTGCCAGTTCGCCGATCAGGCACCGACGTCAGCGTCGTCCGGCGCGTCGGCCAGCAACTCGGAGGCCGTGACCAGCGACTCCAGTTCGAGGCCGCTGTCGGCGAGGTTCTCCCGGGCGCCCTCCTCCCGATCGACGACGACGATGACGCGCTCGACGACGGCGCCGACCTCCCGCAGCGCCTCGGCGGCGTCGACGGCGCTCTGGCCCGTCGTGGCGATGTCTTCGAGGATGACGACTTCCTCGCCCTCGTCGAGGTTCCCCTCGACGAGGTTCGCCGTTCCGTACTCCTTCTGTTGCTTGCGGGCGATGACGTAGGGCAGCCCCGTCTCGACGCTCGTGACGGCGACGAGGGGAACCGCCCCCAGCGCGACGCCGGCGAGCTTAGTTTTCCCGAGCCGCTCGGCGAAGGCCGCTGCGACGAGTTCCAGGCAGTGCGGGTCCGTCTCGAAGACGTACTTGTCGACGTAGTAGCTGCTCGTGCCGCCGTGAGAGAGTTCGAACTCGCCGTACCTGACGGCGTCCGCGTCGCGTAGCGCCGCGATGAGTTCGTCGTTGGTCATAGGATAGCCTGGGAGTGGTGTGAGGTAAAAGGGTCGGAAAGCGGGAGAGCCCGAGCGGTGGACGGCGTCGACCGAAGGGTCTCCGGTCGAGCGAGCAACGGAAGAACGCGAACCCCGAGCCCGCCTTCACTTTCGCTCCGGTCCCAACAGGGCTAAACGCTCCGGGTGCAAGCACTCGACAGATGCCGGATTCGAACGCGACCGAGGACCGCCGAACCGCTCGCTTCCATCGACTTTCGAGCAAGACGCGAACCGGGAGCGGCCGCTAACGACCGACGATGTCGAACTCGAACGCGAAAGGCGACAGGCGGGAACGCGAACTGGTCAACGCCCTCGACGAGGCCGGCTTCGCCGTGATGCGGGCGCCGGCCAGCGGGTCGGCCACCGAGCGCGAGCTCCCCGACGTGCTGGCGGGCGACGGCGACACCTTCTACGCCATCGAGGCGAAATCCAGCGCCGGCGACCCCATCTACCTCGACGGCGAGGAGATCGACGCGCTGCTCTTCTTCTCCCGGAACTTCGGCGCCAAACCGCGCGTCGGCGTCCGCTTCGACCGCGAGGACTGGTACTTCTTCCACCCGGGCGACCTCTACATCACCGACGGGGGGAACTACCGCGTGAAGAAGGAGACGGCCGTCGCCGAGGGGACTGACTTCCCGGAGTTCGTCGGTGACACGCGCAAGGTGACGCTGGACGAGATCGAGGAGCGGCGGGCGGCCGACGACGAACCGGACCAGGCGACGCTGGACGTCCTCGCCGCGCTGGAACGGGGGGACCTTTCCGTCGAGGACGCCGCCGCGATGTTGCAGTGACGGCCCCCCGATACTCGGCAGCCACGCGAACGCTCGCTGGAGGCAACTGACGGGAAACTGGTTTATACGGGCGGCAGAATGTCGTCACAAATGGCCATCGACTACGAGGACGCGTTCGGCTATCCGCTCCGGGGAGATGGGGCACTGAAGCGATTTCTCGTCGGCGGGGGCGTGCCGTCGCTGCTGACGGTTGCGGTCTTCGCACTCATCGTGCTTTCCATCTTTCTCGCACCGGTCGCCATTCTGATCCTGTTGCTGGCACCCGTCTGGCTGGCGGTCGCCCTCCTCCTGGCCGGGTACTACGTCCGCGTCGTCAGGGCGACGTACGACGGAAACGAGGACCCGCCGGCGTTCGGCGACTGGCAGGAACTGCTCGTCGACGGCGGCTACTCCGTCCTCATCGGGCTGGGGTACGCGCTCCCGCTGGTCCTCCTGGGAATCGTCGTCACCGTCGGCTTCGTCGCACTGGTCGGCGGCGGCGCGGCGATGGGCGGGTCGGACGCGGAGTCGGCCGTCGCCGCGCTCGGCTTGCTCTCGCTGCTGGTGTTCTCGCTCCTCTCGCTGGTGGTGATGGCGTACTCGCTGGCGGTGAGCTACCTCTATCCGATCTCGGTGTGCGTCTACGCCGACACGGGCGACGTCCGGTCGTCGTTCTCGACGGAGCGCCTCCTCCCGGTCGCGAAGTCGAGCGACTACGCGATTGCGTGGCTCGTCCAGGCCGGGGTCCTGTTCGGGATCCAGACGTTCGTCGGCATGCTGACCGTGATACTGCTCGGCTACCTCCTCTACCCGTTTCTGCCGTTCGCGACCTTCTTCGTCACGGTGGCGGCGTTCTACATGTTCGCGAAGGCCTACCAGAACGAGGCGGGGTTGGCGGAGGCGGGTGACGCTGCCGGGGACGGACCACCGGTCCGAGACGACAGTCAGCCCGGGACCGAGACGGGCTACTGAACGAGCTCGGCGTCGTCGGCGAGTTCCAGCCGTGAGAGGGGGAACGAATAGCGCCTGTCCCGGGTCCGTTCTCTCGTAACGTCGCCCAGATAACTCGCCTCGACCACGAAGTCGTCCGTCGGGTACCCCTCGTTCGTCGGGTAGTCGGCCACGGTGGTGTCGGCGGCGTCGATGGCGACCTCGTCGGCCCGCCGGTCGGTGACGGCCCGGACGACGAGGCGGTCGCCGGTCTCGCGGTCGAACACGACGTCGCCCGGTTCCAGGCTGCACGCGGGACAGAGGTGTGGGCCAGGCGCGTCCTCGCCGACGAACGTCTCCGTCCCGCAGGAGTCACAGCGCGCCAGGGTCTTCCCCGGCGGGGGCACGCGGTGAGACGTTATCTCGATGGCGACGCGGCGCAGGTGCTTGCAGTGCTGGTGTCGGATCCGGTTGTCGGGGCACGTACACGAGCGCTCGGGCAGGTCGACGACGTAGGTCTCGCCGCTCTCGGCGTCGACGGCGTAGCGGCCCTCGCCCAGCGGCCGGACCGCCATCCGCTCGGTCCAGGCGCGCGCGGCCCGGTCGTCGAGTCGGCGCAGGTCCGGTGCGAGTGCGGTCTTCCGGGCGTCCGTGTGGGGTTCGATGAGCGTCATAGCAGGTCGGACGCGGCTGTCTTTGCGTCGGCGTCCAGTCGAAAGATAGGTGCTCGACGAGCGTAAATGGCTCGGTGAAACCGCAAGACTGCGTCGTGATTCGGGGCAGTCCGGGGGACAGCCACCCTTCGAAGCGCTTTTGGCCGGGCCGGAAAAACGGCAGGGCATGGACGTTGATCGGGAGACGGTCTACCAGCTCCTCCTGGCGGGCGGTGCCGTGACGCTGTTTATCGCCGGGGCAGTCTACGTCAGTTCTAACTACGGGGCCAACGGCAGCCTCACCGCCGAGGGCGGGACGATGCTCGTCGGCGTGCTCGGCCTCTTCGTACTGTTGATGCTCGGCGCTGGCCTCTTTCTCGAACGCAAGGAGTTCTGAGCGAGTCGGTGACGCGGTCGGCGGCCCGGTCGTCGCCGCTACTGCGGTCAGTCTGATTCCGACTCCGCTTCCTGGGCGTCACGCCAGTCCTCGAGTTCGTCGTCGTCCGCGTCGTCGATCTTCTTCTCGTAGTAGGCCATCGGGTGCGAGATGGTGTCACAGAGGTCGTCGGGGTTGATGCAGTCGCCGTAGGACTGCATCGTCGCACACGACGGCGTCGAGTACTCCGTCGGGCTGGTGTCGCCGCGGATGTGGTCGACCTGGTAGCGCGTGGCCTCCTCGCCGAAGCCGGGGTTGACCTGGAACAGTTCGACGATCTCGTCCGTCGTCATCCCGATGCTGGTGAGGAAGGTGGCGATGGCGAACCGCGAGTGGTGTTCGAGGTGTTCGCCCTTCTGGACCTTGTCGAGCAGCGCCTGCATGCACGGTGGAAAGAGTTCGGGGACGACGGTGTCGATGTCCCGGGTCAGGTCCAGGTCCGCGAGCACCTCCTGGACGCGCTCGACCTCGTCGGGGAGTTCGTCGGCGATAGGGTCCGGTACCGGAAACGGCAGGCCGTCGTCGATCCGGTGGCGGATCGCCTGTTTGAGCAGGACGTGGAGTTCCTGTTCGGTGACCGGGACCTGGCCGTCGGTGAGCGGCCGGTTGACCAGCCGCCACTCGTCGCCCCACTGGTCGGCCGCCAGGTCGAGATAGGCGCCGACGTCGACGCGGTACCCATCTGCAGTCTCGTGGACCGAACTCGTCAGGTCGAACTCGGCGAGCAGGTCGGCGAGTTGCAGTCGCTCCGTTCGGGTGCTCTTCAATTCGTCGTCGGCCGCGAACTCCTCGCTGAAGCGCTCGCGGGCCGACTCGGCCTCGGCCTGGGCGTACTTCCGGGTACAGACGTGGGCGTCGACGAGCGAGACGAGCACGCGCGCGACGGGATAGGAGAGCAACTCGACCCGCGTCCGGCGGTGTGGCTCGCCGACGCTCCCGTCGGTGATCGCCCACTCGACGCGCTCCAGCGCGCGCTCGACGACGTCGTCCTCCGTCGCCACGACCTGGACGAGGTCCACGTCGGCGGCGTCGACGGCCTCCCGGGCCGACTGGAGGAACGGGTAGCGCGCGTGGAGGGGTTGCATCGCTCCCTCGTTTCGTGCGAGGGTGGATAAATTCGGTGGTCCGATCGGGTGGGGCTCATCGGTCCGTCACGAACGACACTCCCACGGTCAGGAAAACGAACGTCCAACCCCCGTGGTCAGTCGCAGTCAGTTATCGGACGCGTCGTCGAGCAACCGCTCGAACCGTCGCCTGCTTTCGGCGGCGTACTGCGGCCGGTAGGGCCACAGTTCGTGCGTACAGGTCCCTTCCCACTCCGTCTCGACCATCGCCGTCGCGATGGCCGCGAAGTCGACGAAACCGAGGCCGACGGGGAGGTGTTCGTCCTCCTCGTCTCGCCGGGTCTCGTTGATGTGGACGTGGTCGATGCGGTCGCCGTGCTCGCGGATCAGGTCGGCCTGGTCCGCCCCGCCCTGATCGGTCACGTAGGCGTGCCCGGTGTCGAGACAGCCCACGGCGTCGGTCCGCTCGAAGAGGTCCGGGAAGTCCCCGGCGTCGAAGTAGGGCGACTTCAGGTTCTCGACGCAGGGCGTGACCCCCAGGTCGTCGGCGTGTGCGGCCACCCGCCGCACGGTGTCGTAGATCCACTCCCGGACGTCGTCGTGGTCCCAGGTGTCCGGGTGGGCGTTCGAGACGCCGTGGAACACCGCCCGGTCCGCGCCCATCTCCGCCGCCGCGTCGAGCGCTGCCTCCAGTTCCTGGACCGCCCCCTCGCGGACGTGCTCGTGGGGCGACCCGGGGTCCAGTCGATACGGCAGGTGCGCGACCAGGTCGACGCCGTGGTCGGCGGCGGTGGCCCCGATAGCAGCGGGGTCGACGGTCCGGCGCTCGAAGCCGTGTTCCATGTTCAACTCGACGAAGTCGAAGTCCCGGTCGTCGGCGAACGCGAGCGCGTCCTCGTAGTCCGCTCGCTGGCCGACCATGAATCCCTGGCTGGGCATACCGACTGGTCTCGGGGGCGGTAAGTCAGTGTGTCGGCGCGTAAAGAGGAATCGACGACGGCGCCCCGTCGACCTAGAAGACGAGTTCAGTCCTCGAATCTGGATTCGAGCTCCCGGATGACCTGCTCGGTCTGGCCGCCGTCGCCGCGGATGGCCTTCCGGTAGTGCTGGTACTCCTGGCGGGACAGCTGGACGGTCTTGGTCTCGCCCTGGCGCTTGAGTTCCAGGCTGACCTCGTCGGTCGGGTTGTTCCGGACGTGGAACTCGGCGATGGCGGTGAAGACGAACCAGAAGGCGAGGCTGCCCCCGGCGAAGTAGGTGAGCATCGTCGGGAACGCCATCTGGTTCGCCCCGTCGGTCCAGCTGTGGGGATACGAGCGGGTGAACAGCCAGACGCCGCCGAGACACAGCACGGTCCCGGCGAGGACGCCAAGGCGCTCGCGACGGCTGGCGGGCAGGACGACGACGACGCCGATCATCAGCGCCGGAATGGCCAGACCGGCGACGACGCCGGCGATGCCCTGTGCCTCGATGACCCCGTCGGCCCCGACGATTCCGTTGACCGACCCGGTCCCGACGACGATGGCCGCGACGATGGCGACAACGCCGACGGCGACCAGCGCGGCGCCGGCGTAGACGCGTCTCGGGTCGCGGCCCTCGAATCGCGAGCCCGTGTAGGCGTCGCCGAGACTCTCCATGATCGATCCGTCGTATTCGTTCTACTAAATCATGCGTCAGACGCTCGCAAGACTCGGAGGGGTTGGACCGGGGGACGTAGCTAGCTGGACCGACAACAAAGGAAAGCCCCGGCCGGTTCGGCTCGGTGCGCCGGCTGCGCTCCTCGGCTCGCTGCCGCTCGCCTGCGGTGCCCTCAGCGAAGCTGAGGACTACGCGAGAGCTTCGCTCTCGCGGTCGCTAGACCGCCGCGCCTTCCCCGAACCGGCCGCCCCTTTCATTCCCACCCACGTAGTTAGCGAAGGGAGTCAAACCACGTGGCTAGCTGCCGAAACTGAGAGAGAAAACCGAGAGACGGAGTAGGCGTTACTCGCTCTGGATGCGGGGCGCCAGCATGTAAGTCACGTTACCCTGGCCCTCGGCGAAGTCGAAGTGCATCTTGACGGGGAACTCCTCGCCAAGTTCCATCCGGACCTCGGCGTCCTTCGGGATGGCCTTGTTCATGTTCTTCAGGTAGTCCAGCGAGAACAGGGAGTGGGCGTCGCCGGCGGTCAGGTCGATGAGGTCGCCCTCGTCGAGTTCGAGGTGGACGTCGTCGGTGTCGCCCTCCGCGTCGACGTAGAACAGTTCGTCGGCGGAATCGACGCCGAGCGCGATGTGGTCCGAGACCATGTCTGCGGCCTTCACCGAGCGGGCGATGTCGCGGCCCTCGATGACGACGTGGGCCGGCAGGTCGAGATCCGGCAGGTCCGGCTCCTGGCGGATGGAGTCGGGGTCGATGAGTGCGAGGGTGTACTCCAGACCGTCGATGGCGATGTGGAGCTTGCGGGTCTCCTCGTCGAGTTCGAGGTGGACGAGCTGGCCGGCGTCGCCCATCCCGGCGATGTCCTCGAGGCGGGCGAGGTTGACGCCGATGAGGCCGCCGTCGGTCTCGTAGGATTCGAAGGCGCTGGCTTCCAGCGTCATATCGACCATGCCGACGTTGGCCGGGTCGACGGCACGGATCTCGATGCCGTCCTCGTCGAGGTGGATCTTGCACTCGTCCACCAGCACGCTCACAGAGTCGAGAGCAGCCTGGAGCGTGTCCGCGCTCACGATAGCGTTGAACATCTTGAAGCGGGCTACGCCCCCATCCGTTAAAAAGTCACTTCATTACGCCCACGCGCGAGCGGGCGGCCCGGTAATTCGATAACGTACCATTCGGATGCCGTCCGCGGAATTGCTTTCCCCGTCAGCCGCCAACCTGTGTACGTGATGTCAGATCCGCCAGCGAGCGGCCAGTTCGACGACAGCGGGACCGCGTACTCGCGACGGACAGTGCTCCGCGTCGGCGGAGCGGCGGCCGGGACCCTCGCGGCGAGCGGCGTCGCCGCTGCCCAGAACGAGACGGGGGCCGACGGGACGGAGGCCAGCGAGACGCCGTCGCGGGTCACCACCACGGGCGTCACGCTGGAACAGGAGAACATCGAGGGAGACCTGGTCGGGATGTGGATCCACGTCGGCCGCCCGGTCGAACCGATCCAGGCGAGCATCGCTGACCAGTGCGACGTCGTCGACTGGGGCGACGAAGACACCCTCACGTACGACGTCACGCTGTTCGACCGCCGGGCCGACCAGTACGAACAGCGAACGCAGCTCTACCTCCCGCGGCGCGCCGAAATCGGCGGTGGCGACCTGTTCATCGTCAACGACGAGATACCGTGCGAGAGCGGGTACGTCGCCGTCGAGCTCGAACAGATAGGCGCCCGGAACGTCGACGCCGGCACCAAGCCCGGCGAGGGGATCACGGAGACCGGTGCAGGTACTGAGGCAGGCGGGGCCGCACAGGGGCCCAGCGGCGGCGCCGGTCCCGGGTTCGGTCTCTTCGCCGCAGCGGGCGGCCTGCTCGGCGGTGGCTGGCTCCTGAACCGCGGCGGCGAAGAAAACGGAGACGGGAACGGAGGATCGGACAGCTGACAGTGGTGGTTGTACGCCCGTGCCGGTGTTCGAGGTGGCCGGTCACCGGCGAACGCCGGTGAAAAGGTACCACCACCACGGTGAGGCGCCCTCACCGACTGCTCAGGCCGGGTCGGCGTCGAATATCTCGGGGTCTTCCTCGCCCTCGACCGAGACGACGGCCAGCGCGCCCTTCCGGGCGACCCGACTCAGCGCGTGGTCGACGAGTTTGATCGGTCCCGGCACGGGGTTGTGCAGGGTCGCGACGACGGCCGATCCTGGCATCACCGGCGTCGTCTGGACGTTGACCTGCGGCTGGGACTCGACCGACCCCTGGGGGTACACCTCGTCCCACACCGAGCCGATGGGGTGGAAGCTGGAGGTGAGGTTCGGCCCGCCGACGGCGAAGAACACCCGGACCGTCTCGTCGGTCCCGACGGTCGGCGCGCCGTGGACGTCCGGCGTGATAGCGTACTTCTCGCCGTTGATGAGGACGTGGGTCGGGTCCTCGGCCCGCTGGGAATCGAAGTCGAAGTCGTGGTGGCCCTCCTCGCCGGCCTCACCCGTGGTGTAGAGCTCGTGCTGGCCGAAGTAGAGCTCGTGGTCCACCGCCGGCAGGCCCGCTTCGGGCTCGACGAGGATCATCCCGAACATCCCCGAGGAGATGTGGTAGTCCAGGTTCGGCACGGCGCAGTGGTAGACGAACGCGCCCGCGTAGGTGGTCTTGAACCGGAACGTCGCGCTCTCGCCGGGATTGACCATCGATGCCTCGGCGCCGCCGCCAGGTCCACGCACCGCGTGCAGGTCGATGTTGTGAGGCATCGAGTTGCTCTCGTCGTTGGTGACGGTGAGGTTCACCGTGTCGCCGACGCGAACGCGGATCATCGGGCCCGGGATCTGCTCGTCGAAGGTCATGTACGTGTACGTGACCCCGGGCTCGACTTCGGCGACGACCTCCTTCGTCGTCATCTCGATGTCGTGAGTCGTCGGTTCGTCCCGGTCGATGGGCGACGGAATGTCGGTCGGGTCCGCGGCGACGCGGTCGACGTCGGTGGCTTTGGCTGGGTTCATGGATGGCTCCTGTGGGGTACTCTGGTCGACTTGCGGTTCTTCGATGGTTCCCGGCGTGGAGACGCACCCGGCGACGGCGGTCGCACCGCCGACCCCGAGTGCCTGCAACACGCGCCGGCGCGTCGTGAGCGGGACGTTTGACATAGCTAACTCCCTCTACCTACTGCTTGTCCGACCACCCGCATATACCAGGTAGCGGCGTCTCAGCGGGCGAGAAGCGGTCTCAGGGATCGGGAACCGGCCCGAACGTGTTCGGATCGGCGACGACCCCCCTGTTCGATCCGAGAACGAGTCCCCTGACCGTCCCGAGACTCGAACGCGGGCGGGTGCAATGGGACCGGCCACGCTTACGGGGATTTATGATGCAGAGCGGTCCACTCGTGAGTGATGGTCCAGCCGGTGCTGAAGTGGGCGGGCGGGAAGCGCCAGTTACTCACAGAGATCACTGCCCGCTTTCCCGAGTCCCACGAGCGCTATCACGAGCCCTTCTTCGGCGGCGGCGCCGTCTTCTTCGACGTCGCACCCGACGAAGGCTCGATCAACGACATCAACCGCCGACTCGTGAACCTCTATCGCGTCGTCCAGCGCCAGCCCGAGCGACTCGTCGAGGAGAACCGGACCCACGAACACTCGGACGACTACTACTACGACGCCCGCGACGAGTTCAACCGACTACACGCTATCGACGACAAGACGGAGGACGAGCGCGTCCGCGAGGCCAGTCTCTTCATCTACCTCAACCGGACCTGCTTCAACGGCCTCTATCGCGAAAACCAGGACGGCGAGTTCAACGTCCCCGTCGGCAACTACGCCAACCCCGACTGGGTCCAGGCCGAGCGGGTCCGCGCCGTCAGCGAGGCGCTCCAGGACACCGCCATCCACAACGAGGACTTCGAGTACGTCCGCGAGGCGGCCGGTGCCGGCGACCTGGTCTACTTCGACCCGCCCTACCAGCCCGTCTCGACGACGGCAGACTTCAACGATTACCACGCCGAGGGGTTCGACCGGGACGACCAGCGCCGCCTCCGCGACCTGGCCGTCGACCTGAACGAGGCGGGCGTCCGCGTCGTCCTCTCGAACTCCCCGCCCGTGGCGGAACTGTACGAAGCGTACGACTCGTTCGACGTGGAGATCGTCCAGGCGACCAGGGCGATCAACTCCGACGGCGACAACCGCGGGGAGGTCGCCGAGGTCATCATCACGAACGTGCCGGCCGACGAACGACGGCGGCGGGAACTGAGTGAATTTTCCAACTGATAGTGGTCGTTGTATCTTTTTGCCGGCGTCCGACGGTACCGGCCACGTCGAACGCCGGTAAGGGCTTACAACGACCACTATGAGACGGACAAAAACAGCTACTACCCCTCGGGACGCCCGGTCTGCTGGTTCTGCCGCCCGAGTCGGTGACGAGCCGAACACTTATTTCGGCGGCTGATCTAATTTCACACAGAATGGTTCAGAAAGGGGATGCACCGACCGCGGAAAAAGTCGCGGCCGCTGTGGGTGGCGACGTGGAGACAGCCAGGCGCGCACTCCTGGCCGTCGAATTCGACGACGATTGCGAGTAGGTGTGTTGCGTGTCTGTCGATGATTCTCCGGAGTTCGAGTTCGAACTCCAGACCATCCTCGGGACGGCGGTGACACCTTCGACTGGGCTCGGTGACGAGGACGCCATCCGTCTGAGTGTGGCAAAGCGGACGGTCGACCAGAATTACCTCGAGATAGACGAGTACATCGACGGCGATCTCGCCACGAATCCGGTGTTCATCTGCCACCGGGACAGGAGAGAAGACGAGGGGTTCGAAGCGTTACGGCTGGTGCACAATTACCTCGCGTCGGTCTATTCGTTCAACGAGACGATCCGCGTTCTCGTCAACTGCCACACGGAAGACGGTGTCACGTTCCAGAGCAGCGACTTTACCACCGGATCAGAAGAGATCGCGTCGTACTACGGGCGAAAGCTGAGCTTTCTCAGAGGACTTCGGACCGATTTCCAGCACGGGGGGTTCTCCTGTCTCACCTTCGAACGAGCGGGAGAACTCGGGAACTTCGGTGGGTATCACGTCGTCTTCGACCGGGATGCATTCGTCAACGACAGCGGTCTCCGGGAGCCGACCCGTTTTCTCCGGCACACGAACGCGCGTGAACGGCGTCATCCACTCTGTTTTCTCGGACAGTTCCACCAGAACACGGTACAGGAGTTTCACGCGGACGTCGAGCGATGGTTCGACGAGGGATGACGCGGCTTTCGCTCGAACGACACCGGTAAAGCCATCCGTGAATTACTGCGAGCAACGGATATGTCTGGGAAAGACGACTACTACAACAGGGCCAAGCAGGAGGGGTATCGCGCCCGCTCGGCCTACAAGCTGGAGCAACTCGACGAGACGGCCGGGTTGCTCGGCGAGGGCGGCACCGTCGTCGACCTGGGCGCTGCCCCCGGCGGGTGGCTCCAGGTCGCGGCCGAGCGCGTCGGCGACGGGGGCACCGTCGTCGGCGTCGACCGCCAGCGCATCGACGAACTGGACGACGACCACGGCGCCGCCATCGAGTACGTCCGCGGCGACATGACCGACGCGGACACCGTCGACGAGGTTATCGACATCGTCGGCGAGGCCGATACCGTCATCTCCGACATGGCACCGAACATGTCTGGCGACTACGACCTCGACCACGCCCGGTCGGTCCACCTGGCGAGCCAGGCGTTCGACGTCGCCCTGCACGTGCTCGGCAGCGGCGGCGACTTCGCCGCGAAGGTGTTCGACGGGCGCGACCTCGACGACCTGAAAGAACGCGTCGAAGGGGAGTTCGAGTACGTCCGCGAGGTCCGTCCCGACGCCTCCCGCGACGCCTCCTCCGAGCTCTACCTCGTCGGCAAGGGCTTCCTCACCGCGCCGGTCCGCGAGGGCGACGAACTGGAAGTGACCATCGAGGACGTCGGCAGCGAGGGCGACGGCATCGCCAAGGTCGAGGGCTACACCCTCTTCGTCGGCGGCACCGAGGCGGGCGAGACGCTGACGGTCCGCGTCGACGACGTCAAGCCGAACTTCGGCTTCGCACAGCCGCTGGACGGGTATTGAGCCGATCCAGCCAGAAACTCGACGACGTATTAACCGCCGTGGGCGGGACTGAAAGGGGCGACCGGCTACGCGAACCCCGGTCCCACAAGCACCGCAGCGAGTGAAACGAGCGAGGAGCGCAGAGGGGCCGCGGGAGCGGAGCCGGTCGGGGCTTTCGGACTGTTCTCGCGTCTCGTTGTCGCGGTTGCTAATTCGCATTTTCTACCGACAGCAGGCTAACACTCTTTTCGAATCGCGTCGTCTGCCACCATATGCCAAACTCTGAGCCAGCGATGCGACGATTCGAGGTCCCCGACGTCGACGACCTTCCGGACGACCTCCGGGAGCGCATCGAGGAAGAGACGGAGCGAGCGGGCTTCACACCGAACGTCTTCAGGGCGCTGGCATACCGCCCCTCGCACTTCCGGGCCTTCTTCGCCTATCACGACGCGCTGGTCGAGTGGACCGAGCTCGAACGCGAAGAGGTGGAGATGATCGTCGTCGCCGTCAGCGGCGCGAACGACTGTCTCTACTGCGTCGTCGCCCACGGCGCGCTGTGTCGCATCTACGCAGAGGACCCCCACCTCGCCGAGCAACTCGCGACGAACCACCGGACGGCGAACGTCGGCGACGCCCACCGCGCGATGCTCGACTTCGCGGTGAAACTGACCGAACGACCGGCCGAGGTCGGCGAAGGAGACTTCGAGCGCCTGGAAGACCACGGCTTCAGCCGGCGGGCTATCTGGGATATCGGCAGCGTCGCGGCCTTCTTCGCCCTCTCGAACCGGCTGGCACACCTCGCGGACGTGCGGCCGAACGAGGAGTTCTACGACCTGGGGCGGGACCAGGGTGAGAGCGAGTGAGCAGCTGAGAGATGGAGAGAAGAGTCCTCAGAGCGTCTGTCAGTCCGCTCGCGCCGGGACGACGGTCGCGTCGGTCCGTTTCGCCAGTTCGACGACGCCGTAGACGAACGGGGTGTCCAGCAGTGCGACGGCGAACTTGAGGAGGTACTGGCCGACGCCGAGCGAGACGGCGGTGGCGAGTCCCATTCCCTGAAAGAGGACGAAGGCGACACCGATGAATATCACCGTGTCGACGAGCTGGCTCGTGGTGGTCGACCCGATGTTGCGCAACCAGAGGGCGCGACCGTCGGTCCGCTCCCGCAGGGCGTGGAAGGTCAGGACGTCGAGGTTCTGGCTCACGACGTAGGCCAGCAGGCTCCCGACGACGACGCCCGTGCTCGGCGCCATCACGGAGCGGAACGTGTCCGCGGCGACCGGCGAGTCGGGGAAGACGGGGGCCAGTATCGTCGTCCAGACCAGCCCCAGCAGGACGAAGTTCATCGCGAAGCCGACGTTGACCACCACCTGCGCGTTTCGCTTGCCGTACAGTTCGGCGATACAGTCCGAGGCGAAGAACGTCAGCGCGTACGCCAGCGCCGCCCCGGGGAGGATGAGCGCGTTACCGACCACGGGAAGCGAGAACGGTAGCGCGAACATGAGCACCTTCGCCGCGGTCACCTGTGCGGTCACGAGCGCCGTGACGAACAGCCCGACGAGCCCCACCTGCAGCGGCGACATCGAGGGCGCGCGTGCCGTCGTCGCGGACGCGGTGGCGTCACTCATCTTCGGCCACCTCCGTTTCGTCGTCTTCGAGCCGACCGTGTCGGTCGTCTATCTCGTCGAGGATGTCCAGGTTCTTGCGGATCGAGGCCCGGATGGCGTCGCTCCGGTTGACGAACTTCCCGTCGTCGCCGACGTGGCGGTCCAGGTCGTTCAGGAGTTCCCCGGGAATCTCCACACTAATCTTCGGCATGTCTTCTCCAGGTAGCCTCTCGGTAATATGGGATGCGATCTGTGTAGGGAAGTGCTGGAGAGAATAGGTAGAACGTCGACAGAATCACCGCCAACAGAAGAAAGCCCTCGGCGGGCTGGACTCGCGCGGCTCGCTGCGCGCTTCACTGCGTTCCAGTGCTTGCGTCGTCGGGCTTCCTCCAGCCCGCCTCGCCCTTTCAGTCCGCCAGGGGATTGGCCGGTTCATCGGCTATCGGAGAAGGTATTCGACTCAGTCGAGATGTGGTGAAAAACTCTCAGTCCTCAGTCCGCGGCCTTCCGGCTGGCCTTGGGCGCGCGCCGACCGCCCAGGGTGTATATCCACAGCAGAGCGAGGCCGACCAGGAAGGAGATGGTGACCGGCACGGCCACAAGGAACATCGTCCAGATATCTTTCGGTGAGAACAGGGCACAAGCAGCGAACACGCCCAGCGTGATGGTCCGCCAGCGCTCCTGGAGCGTCTGGAAGGGGACGATGCCGCCGCGGTGGAACAGCAGCATCGTCACCGGCACCTCGATGAGGAGGCCGACGCCGACGGTGAACATGAGCACCAGCCACCCGAACTTGGCGACGCGGTAGGAGATGATCATGTCCGCCTGGAGGACGTCGTAGGCGAGCCAGGAGATGACCGTCGGCGCGACGTAGAGGAACCCGATGAGGCTCCCGCCGATGAGGGTGAGGAAGACGGTGCCGCCCCACACGCCGAGCACGTTCCGGTCACCGCCGACGAGCCCCCGCTTCTCCATGGCGGGCCAGGCGAAGTACAGCAGGAGCGGCACGACGGAGATGGCGCCCATGATGGTCGAGAACTTCACGATGAAGATGAGGTGCTCGACGGGGTGGAGCGTGATGAAGCGGACGTCCTCTTGCATCTCCGGCGGGAGGTGGGAGACGAAGGCGTTCTTGATGATGCCGATGCCAGAGGTAGTGTCGACGACGGGTTCTTGCTGGACCAGCACGGTCGCGTTCTCGATCCGGTAGGGGCCTCCGGGCTCCGAGATGTTCTGGCCAGTCACCGTCGCGTTGTACAGCAGGACGGAATCGTTTTGCAGCACGGCTGTGCTCGGTCTCGCCCCGGAGTCCCCGGCCCCCTCCCGCGTCGTCAGGACGGCGTTACTCGCGACGGCGTCTGCCCGTCCGCTCGTCTCGTTGCGAGAGAGGACCGTGACGCCCTCGTTGAGCACGTCGACGTCCTCGGCGACGACGGTGCCGTTCTCCGCGATGACGGTCCCGCCGTCGGCCATCGCCGCGGCGCCGGCGCCGGGAATGCCCGAGTAGAGGAAGACGAAGACGACGCTCGTGACGATCATGAACGTCGCGACGAACCAGATGGCCTTCGAGGTGAGCGAGTCGAAGATAAAGGCCAGGTCGTGGTAGTAGCCGCCGATGTCGTCCTCGGTGGTCTCCTCCTCCGTGAAGGCGTTGAGCATCCCCGCGGAGGTCTCGGTGAAGACGCTGCCTTCCTCCTCGGCCTCGGGTTCGGCTGGCCCCTCGACGCCGTCGCCGACCTCGGCGGCCTCGGCGTCACCATCGTGGATCTGGTCGAACCGGTCGAGGATGGCCTGGGCCTTGTCCGTGTCGTCGTCGCTCATGGCCTGGTCGGCCAGCTTGAGCGCCTCGGACTCCTCCATCTCCTCGAAGGCCTCGCGGGGGGCCGCCCGGACCGCGTCGGCCGAGAGCGCCCCGACGTCGATGGCGGTCGGGTCGCCGAAGTTCCCGGCCTCGGCGGCGGCGACGCCGAGTTCCTGGATCATGTAGTAGTACAGCACCAGGACGGCCGCGACCAGCCCGAAGGCCGCACCGATGATCAGCGCGGTCGTCTCTGGGGGAAGGCCGAACCAGGCCGGTTGCTGGATGTCGCCGGTGAGTTCGTCCGAGGGGAACCAGGCGGCAAAGCGCTGGATGTACCCGAACGTGACCGGCGAGGCGATGACGTAGGTGACGAGCGCGCCGACGACCAGCGCGGCGGCGGCGAGTTTGTTCCAGCGCGTCCGGGCGACCGACCGGGCACTGACCTCCTCGCCGGCGCGTTTGGCCTGGACGAGCATCTTCGAGATGCCGAGACTGATCGCGTACAGACCCACGAGCGGCGCGGCCCACATGATCTGCGTGAACGGGTCCGGCGGCGAGAACAGGGCGCCGAAGCCGAAGATGGCGACGACGGCCCACTTCCAGCGGTCCCGGAACGTCTCGTAGGGGACGATGCCGGAGTAGCTGAGCGCGCTCATCATCAGCGGCATCTGGGCCGCCAGCCCGAACGACATCCCCAGCAACGCGATGAACTGGACCCACAGCACGATGGAGTAGTTGGGCTGGAAGTCCGCGTTCAGCGCGTTCTCGGCAAGGAAGCCGAACATCAGGGGGAAGAACAGTTCGTACGCGTACACGACGCCGCCGACGAACAGGGCGAGGCTGGTGACTCCGATGGCGCCGATCTTCCACGTCGCCACCTCGTCGCCGGGCCAGTACCCTCGTTCGCGCAGCGCGTCGCGGCTGAGATAGATCAGGATCGGCAGCGCGACGAGTATCCCGGCGACGGCGCCGATCTTCACCTGTAGCAGGATGACGTCGAACGGCGTCACGGCGATGATCTCGGAGGCCTGCGACGTCGTCAGGTCCATCTTCGAGTACAGCAGGTCGCGGCGGAGTTGCTCCCACAGGAAGTTCTGCAGGACCATGATGGTCGCGAGCAGGACGACCACCCAGACGATGAACACCTTCTGCAGGTGCTTCTGGGCGGTCCGGAGCATGGTCCCGGCGGTCTCCCGACCGCTCTGGACCGTCCGCATCGTGTCCTCGTCGAGCCCACTCGCCATCTTTGCCGTTGGTAGCCCGCTGCCCGTTATCAATTTGTTCATCAGGACTCCGGTCCGCGCCGGGCCGCGGGAAAAGAAAGTTTACAACAGCGAGTAGCCAAACCCGGGACAGATGGGCGATCGCCGAGACACCGAGCCGGGCGAGGACGACGGGCCAGCGGGTGCCAGCGGCGGCGATCCCGACGACGATCCCGGAGACGACGCCGGGGCCAGAGACGATACCGAAGTGGAGGCCGACGACGGGAACGAGAATGACGCCGGGATCGCGAACGACACCGAGGTCGAAGAGGACACCGAGGAGTCCTCGGACTCCTACCGGGAGCAGTCCTCGATCGACTTCGACGGCAAGATGGGCGACCCGAGCGACTACACCGAGGGCAGAGAGCCGCCCGACTGGGTCGAGGAGGTCAAACAGGAGTCCGGTGACGACGAATCCGAGGGTGACGGCGAGAGCGCCGAGGCCGATGCAGGTGCCGACGACGAGAGAGACGGCGGTGACGAGAGCGATACCGACGAGGTCACCGGCGACGAGATCACCGCCGCCGACCCGTCCGGTTCTGCCGACGGCGACGACGACGATGCGGACGACGCGGACGACGACAAGGACGACGCGGACGACGAAGCGTACGAGATCGGTCCCAGCGAGGCGTCGGCAGTCAGGAACGAGGCGGCGCCCGGCGGCCCCGCTGGCCACGAGCCAGTCGCTGCCGGCGCCGGCGGTGGTGGCGGTGGTGGCGGTGGCGCACTCGGCGGCGCGACGGCGCCCGACGACGAGGAGATGCCGCTCACCGAACACGTCGAGGAGATGGCCCTTCGCTTTATGGCCGTCGGCCTCGTCGTGGTCGGCGTCGGCGCCATCACACTGTTCTACGCGGACGAACTGATCAACTTCCTCTGGTACTCCTTCCTTGGCCCCGGCCAGCAGACCTGCCTGGAGGGTTCGTTCCTGGGCGGGCGACTCTCCGTCACCGAGGCGTGCCCGGACTCCGTGAGCCCGCGGATCTACCACCCGCTCGCGCTCGTGCTCGCACGCCTGAAAGTCGCCTCGCTGGTCGGGATCATCGCCGCGCTCCCGGTCGCCGTCTACCAGACCTACCGGTTCATGCGCCCCGGACTCTACCCCCGCGAGCGCCGGTACTACCTCGCGGCGGTCCCGACGAGCCTGGTGCTCGCGACCGTCGGCGTCGGGTTCGCCTACTTCGCCGTCCTGCCGGCGATGTTCTCGTACTTCACGAACTACAGTGAGCAGGCCGCCGAGATCGCCTTCGGCCTGACGGAGACGTTCAACCTCATCGTCCTGATGATCGGCTTTTTCGCCATCGTCTTCCAGATCCCGCTGCTCGTGATGCTCGCCATCATGATGGGCGTCACCACTCGGCGGTGGCTCGAAGACCGCCGGCTGTACTTCTGGGGTGGGTTCGGTGCGCTGGCGTTCGTGTTCAGCCCCGACCCGACCGGGATGGCGCCGCTGATGGTCGCCGTCACGATGATCGGCCTGTTCGAGGGGACGCTATTCTTGCTCCGCTGGACCGACAGCGACTCGCCGCTGTTCTCACCGGCGGCCTTCGCCGAACGGCGGCCCTACGCCTGGGCGCTGGCCGTCGCCGCGGGCTACCTCGCCAGCGCGGCGCCGCTACCCGGCAGCTACTACGACCGGTTCCCGGCCATCGTCAAGTCGACGCTGGCGTTCAACGAACTGCGGCCGATGACGCCGATCATCACCGCCGTCGTCCTGATACTGCTGTTCGAACTGCTGGCCTACGGGGTCCGCAACTACTCGCGGAACGTCCGCGTCTGGGACGTCGTCAACCGCGCCCGGGTCCCCTACTGGATCCTCGCGCTGGTCGTCGGCTACTTCGCCAGCCCGAACCCGCCGGGCCTCCAGACCGTCGAGGCGCTCGCGCTGCCCCAGAGCGAGGCCGTGGCCGTCACCGCGGGCCTGATCGTCGGCTTCGAACTGCTGATCTTGACGCTGCGCTGGCGGAAGCGTCGGATGGAGTAAGCGGTTCTTTCGACGGAGGGCGGTTCTCCGGTTTCTGGAGGGAGTTCTCAGTTCAGCGCCCAGAAGCGGTAGTTCAAGAGCGTCGCGAACAGGGCCCACAACAGGTAGGGCACCAGCAGCGCGGCGGCCCGCCGGTCCACCCGGGCGAACGCCCAGATGGTCACGGCAACGAGCACGTCGAGGACGACGATGATCCCCAGGGCGGCGAGCAGATCCTGGGCGCCGAAGAAGACGGGCGTCCAGGTGAGGTTGAACGCGAACTGCAGCGCGAAGGCGCCGAGCGCGACTCGCACGGGCCGCGAGCCGAGGCCGCGTCGAGCCACCAGATACACTGCGATGCCCATCAGCGTGAACAGCGTCGTCCAGACGACGCCGAAGAGCCAGCCCGGCGGGTAGATGGCGGGCTTGTCGAGCGCGGCGAACCACGCCGAGTCGGGACCGGCCAGGAGGGCCGGGGCCCCGCCGAGCGCGTTGACGAGGACGATGGCGCCCGCCGCCCACAGGAGGTCTCGACGGTCGAATCCACCGCTACCGGGCGTCGAACTGGAGTGTGCCATACGGTCCCTTGGACCGCGGGACGCAAGTGCGTTGGGTGGCCGACGGCGCAGCACCACGAGAGGACGGGGGATGCGAGAAGACGGAGGAGTGACCCTACAGCGCCCGCACGTCCGGCCCCTCGACGTCCTCGTCCTGGGCTTCGCGCCAGGTGTGTTCGGGGGCCCAGTCCAGCAGTTCCGTCGCTCGCGCGTTCGACATGCCCGACTCCTCGCCGTCCAGGTCCACGTCGTCGGGGACCTCGCCGAACCAGTCCTCGAACAGGTCCACGGTCGGATCGCCGCCGTAGTTCTCGTCCGCGGCCACGAGGAGGGGTTCGTGCCCGTCGAGATCGGCGTCCAGCGCGGCGCTGACGGCGCTCGCGATGTCGCGGACGTCGACGTAGCTCCAGAAGTTGCCGACGCCGCCGTCGCTTGGGTCGAAGTTCTTGCACTCGTAGTCGCCGGGGTACTGGATCCACGAGGGGCGAATGGAGACGACGGAGACGTCGTACTGGCGGACGACCATCTCGGCGACCTCCTCGCCGACGACCTTGGAGGTGCCGTAGGGGTCTTCGGGCCGCATCGGATGGGCCTCGTCGACGGGGAGGTAGTCAGGCAAGGGCGTCTCGTCGGCGAAGGGGAAGCCGTAGGCGCTCTCGGAGGAGGCCCAGACGACGTCGGCGCCGACGCGGCCGGCCGCGTCGAGTACGTTGTACGCCGAGACGACGTTGTTCTCGAAGACGGTGCCGCCGGCGTGGCCCTCGGGGTGGGGGATGGCGCCCCAGTGGACGAGCGCGTCGGGGTCGAACGCCGTTATCAGATCGAACACCTCGCCGCGGTCGGTCAGGTCGGCCTGGCGGACGTCCACGTTGTGGTGGCCGCTCTCGCCGCGGACCCGGTCGACGCAGACCACCTCGTCCCACTCCGTAGCGAGTCGGTCGACGATCCATCGTCCCGAGCCACCGAGACCGCCGGTGACGAGTACGGTAGACATCTATCCGTTCCAAGGGGGAGAACACCGATAAATCCCAGTATCACTCGTGCGAACAGTCGCCACGTTTCATATAGCATGATCGACGATAGCAAGTGATGCACGACTGGGTGGACCCGGGGGAGACGCTCGATCCGGGGTCGTTCGAGCGGCTGTACAGGGGTGCGCTGGGGCTCGAGTCGGACGTCGAGCGGAGCCGTGCCGCGACGCTGGTCCTGCTGACCGGCCGGCTGGGACTTACCCTCGAGGAGGCGCTGCACTGCAACGAGGGGTGGATCGACTGGGAGCGCGCCGAGATACGGGTCCCGGAGAAGGACCCCTGTGCCTGCGCGGGGTGCTGGGAACTGGCTCGCCGCCGCCGGGAGCACACGGACCCGATCCGCGAGGTGCTCTACGAGGAGTGCTGGTCGCCGTCGCCCGACCGGGCACCGCGGACCGTTCCGTTCGGCTGGTCACGGCGGATCAGCGCGGCGCTGCTGGCGACGGCCGACCGGTACCTGCTGGATTTGCTGCCCGACGACGCCAGCGAACTCCTCCGGGCCGCCGGCGAGGCCGCGGACGGAATCGAGCCCGACGACCTCACGCCGGGGCTACTCGCCGCCACGACGGCCGACTTTCTGTCCGATCTGGGGCTGGAAGCCGACGGCACCGCGACCGTCCTCGGCGTCGAGGAGGCACAGGTCGAACCCTACGCCGCCGACGGCGAGTCCGACGTGACGACCCGGATGGCCCGCCTGGCTGGGGTCGACGGCAGCGCCGACCCGGAATCGACGTTCCCGGCCGCCTGCGGTACCGAGGCCTACGAGTCCGAGCCGTTCGACGTCGCAGCCGCCGACGCCGACGCGCTGGCCGAGCGAGCGACCGCGACCGACGCACCCGAGCGTGTCCCCCGGCCGACCGACCTGCCGGCGTCCGTGGACTACGACCCGGCCGACCACGCCGCGGCGGGTGGTCCGAACAGGCGGACCGACGCCGGATCGTGGGCGGAGGGTCCGAGTGCTGCCGACGCGAGCGAGAACGCGATCCGAGCGGACGGGGCGTCGGCGGTCGCAGGTGCTGACCGCGGTCGCGCTGGCCTACCCGACGATCCGTCCGCAACGAGCGGTGGCCAGGCGACGGCGCCCGACGTGACCTGCGCCCGCGACGTCGTCACCCAGCCGGTCGTCGCGGACTTCTCGACCCGCGTCGCCGCCGACGGACTCTGTGGCGGCCGCGAGATTCCCGGCCGGGTCATCCTCGGCCAGGAAGAGCTGTTCGTCCTCTGGAGCGAGGAGAAGGGGGCAGAGGACGCCGACGCGCCCCACCTGCTGGTCCCCCTCGACGACGTCTGGGACGTCCGCATCGACGACGTCCCCGGTCGCCTGAGTGCCTCGTTCCCTCACGCAGTCACCGTCGGCCACCGGCCGTCGGGCCGCGACGAACTCGCCGTCAGCATCCAGCTCCCGCCCGTCCAGCGCCGGGACATGGCGTCGGCGCTGTACCGCATCCTCCTCAACGTCACCCCGATGACGGTCGTCGACCCGGCCCGGGAGGGCGGGCGGGTCACCGACGCCGACCCGGCGGAGATGGTGCTGTACGTCCGACCCCACGGCGTCGCGTTCACCGACGAGGCCGGGGACGCGGCGCGCCTCGCCTTCGACCTCGCGGACGTGGTCGACGTCGAACGCATCGAACGGAGTTTCGACGGCGAGAGCCGGCCGGCCATCCAGCTTCGCAGGGTCACGGACAATCGACCGGTGACGACGGTCGTCACCGCCGCAGACGACCGCCTGCGCCGCCTGGTCTGGCGCTACGTCCGCCGGGAGTACCACCAGACGCTGGCGACGGTCCGCGGGATCCGGCTCTCCGACGCCGAGAAGATGGTGATGGTCGCGCTGTACTCCACCGACGGCACGCCGGATCTGGGCTCGCTGCTGGACCTGACCGGGCAGGAGCTCGCCGCGGCGCTGCAATCCCTGGCCGCCAAGGAACTCGTCCGGTCGGCCGACGCCGCCACGGAACTCACTGGAACGGGCCAGCTAGCCGTGAGCGACCGCCTCGAGAGCGTCAACGACTAACGAACGCCTTTACCCGTTTCAGTACGTATGGCCCCCATATGCAGTGGAAAACTGACTGGGGACTCCGCGCCCGGATGGTGGTGACGATGTTCCTGCTGTTCGCCCTCTACATCGTCTTCGTCGCCGTCCTCTGGGAGTACTCGATCTTCTGGATGCTCCCGATGATGGCGATCTTCCTCCTCGCCCAGTTCTTCTTCAGCGACAAGCTCGCGCTGTACTCCATGGGCGCGAAGACCGTCGACGAGTCCGAGTACCCGGAGCTCCACCGGACGGTCGAACGGCTCTCCCAGCAGGCGGACCTGCCCAAGCCGAAGATAGCGGTGGCCGACTCGCGCGTGCCCAACGCCTTCGCGACGGGCCGCTCGAAGAAGAGCAGCGCCGTCGCCGTGACGACGGGCATCATGGACACGCTCGACCAGGACGAACTCGAAGGGGTGCTCGCCCACGAACTCGCCCACATCAAGAACCGTGACGTGATGGTGATGACCATCGCCTCGTTCCTCTCGACCATCGCGTTCATGGTCGTCCGCTGGGGCGCCTTCTTCGGCGGCGGCAATCGCCGACAGGGCGGCGGTGGCGTCATCGTCGCCATCCTCGCCTCGCTCGTGGTGTGGATCATCTCCTTCCTGCTGATCCGGGCGCTCTCCCGGTACCGGGAGTTCGCCGCCGACCGCGGCGGCGCGACCATCACCGGCAAGCCCGCCGCGCTGGCCTCGGCGCTGATGAAGATATCCGGCCGGATGGACAAGGTCCCGAAGGAGGACATGCGCGACCAGGCCGAGATGAACGCGTTCTTCATCATCCCCATCAAGTCCGGCGTCGTCGGCAAGCTGTTCAGCACCCACCCCTCGACGGAGAAGCGCGTCGAGCGCCTGCGCGACCTGGAACGGGAACTCGAAGGGTTCTAAGTCAGCAGTCGCTCACCGCCGTCCGTCACTCGACCCCGACGGTCCGGGACGGAAACCACCTTATCGCAGGCACCCCACAGTCGGGACATGGGACTGTTGGACGGCCTCAAGAGCGTCCTCGGCATCAAGGCCGAGGCCGACGCCACCCGCGACGCCGACCCCGACGACCTGTTCGGGATGTCGACGGCCTACCTGACAATGGAGGCCGAACTGGGCTACGCGCCGACCGGCGACGCCGCGCTGTGTTTCGCCGACGTGGACAACACCGACTTCCGTGACGCCATGGACGAGGTGGAGGCCATCCTCGACGCCGGCGAGGTCGAGACGGGCACCACCGCGGAGTTCACTACCGACGACCACGGCTACCAGTGGATCGTCCTCCACGACGAGGAGTTCGAGGACCTGGTCACCTCTATCCACTTCGCCGCCGACACGCTGATCGAGGCCCGCTACGGCTCCCGGCTGCTCGCGGCCGTCTTCGCCTTCGAGCGAGACCACGACGGCCTGGTGGGCTACTGGGTGTACTCCTTCCGCCGCGGCGCCTACTACCCGTTCGTCCCCGAGCCCCACGACGACCACGAGCGCGACTCCGGCGCCGAGTTCAAACTGGAGAGCAACCTCGACGGCGAGCTCTCCGTCGAGAAAGAGAAGGACTACTGGTACGCGCTGTGGCCCGACCGGCGCGGGTTCCACCCCTGGGAGTGAGGATGGCGGCGAGCGCCGACGCAGTCGGGGACGGCGTCGCCGTCTCCGACCACGTTCGCCCGTCCGGTGACGGCCCGGTCGACGCCGACCGCTCTCTCCCACCGGGCGTCTATCGCGTCGTCGGAACGCCAGAGAACGCCGTCACGCTCCTCCGAGTCGCCGACGCCGACGGCCGGCGGGTCCACACCGGCGAGGTCCACCGGGTCCCACGAACCGACCTCGACGAGTTCGAAGTGGCGGCGAACCCGGACGAGAACCGGTCGCTGGCCTCGTCCGTCGTCGGGCAGCTCGACGGGCTCGCCTGCAAGTCCGAATGATCTGCCGAGCAGTCCGCGACCGGCCCGTCCCGGGCACGGCCGCGCTTGCCCTCGGCGCGATCGGGCTGTTCGGCGACCCCTACCTACCGATATCCGACGTCGTCGACGCGTCCTGATCCTGGCAGGCGGGTTCGCGCTCTTCTCGATGCGCACGACCCGGTCGCGGTAATCTCCGACCTCCGACGGTTTCTCGATCGCCAGTTCCGGTCAGCCGCGGATGCGCTCGACGGCCTCGCGCATCGCCTCGTTCTCCTGGCAGACGAGCGTGAGGTGATCGCCGCGCTGGAGCGACGTGTCGGGGTCGGGAACCCGGTCGTCGCCGTCGCGGCTGACCATGACGACGAGACAGCCGGCGGGGAGGTCCCCCGCCAGCGACTCGATGGTGAGGTCGCCGGTGTCGGCGTCGGGGGCGGTGAGTTCGACTTCGAGGACGTCGCCGCTGCGCGTCTCGTCGGCGAGCCAGTGGGCCAGCGCGGGGCGTTCGATGGCGTCGTCCATCGCGTCGGCGACGGCGAAGCCCGCGGAGATGGTCTCCACGTCGAGGTCCTCGAAGGCGGCGACGTTCTCGGGCCGGTTCGCGCGCGCGACGACCGTCTCGACGTCGAACCGGTTCTTGGCGAGCTGGGAGACCAGCAGGTTCACGTCGTCGTCGGCGGTCGCAGTGGCGACGACGCGAGCGTCCTCGGCGCGGGCGTTTCGGAGGACGTCCGCGTCGGTGGCGTCGCCGTGGACCACGCGGAACCCGTCGTTTCGCACCTGCTCGACGGCGGCGCTGTCGCTGTCGACGAGGACGACGTCCTCGCCGCGGGACTCGAAGCGAGCCGCGAGTTCGCGGCCGACCCGGCCGGCGCCGACGACGAGCGTGTGCATTGGAATGACGTCCAGTCGCTGGGCGATGTGACGGGCCAGTCCCCCTTGAAACAACACGGTCGCGAAGATGACGAGGAAGACGGTCCCGACGAGAATCGATGCCGCCTGCGGGTCGTCCGGCCGGAGTTCGATGGCGAAGAGGGTGGCGACGCTGGCCGGCACGATGCCGCGCGGCCCCACGGCGCCGACGAAGACGCGTTCGCGCGCCGTGAGTCGGCCGCCGACGGTCGAGAGGAACACGCCGACCGGCCGGATCAGGAGGACGACGGCGAGGACGACGGCCAGGCCGCGAAAGCCCAGCGCGGCGAGTTCGTCGAGCGAGAGCAGCGCCGCGAGCACGACGAAGACGAACGAGAGCACCAGCAGCGTCACGTCGCCCTTGAACTCGGTGACGACGTCCTCGTAGGGGACGTCGAGGTTCCCCAGCGTGATGCCGGCGACGGCGGCCGCGGCGATGCCCGCCTCCGAGAGCGTCGTCTCGGCGATGCCATAGGCCGCCAGCGCACCGACGAGGACGACCAGCCGGGCGTTTCGCGGGGCGTTGTCCTCCGAGAGGTAGCTCAACCGGAGGAGGCCCGCGAGCGCGAAGCCGACGGCCACCCCGACGGCGATTCCGAGCGCGAGGCGGACGCCGAAGGCCTGCAGGACGACCAGCGGCGTCTCGCCATCGGAGCCGACGAACTCGAAGGTGGCGACGGCGAGGATGGCGGCGGTGACGTCGTTGAAGATCCCCTCCGTTTCCAGTGCGGCCGCGACCCGCTCGCGGACCGGGACGACGTCCATGATGGGCGTGATGACGGTCGGGCCGGTCGCGACCAGTAGCGATCCAACGAGGAAGGCGATGTCGAGCGAGGTGTCGAACACGAGGTACACCGCGGCGGCCGTCCCCAGCAGCGAGACGAGCGCGCCGACGGTCACGAGGCGGAACGCCTCCCGTGGCGCCTCGCGAATCCGGTCGAACGAGAGGTGGAAGGCCCCCTCGAAGACGATGATCCCGACGCTGAGGCCGACGATGGCCTGGAGGGCCGTGTCGCCGAACAGGTCGGGACTGACGAGACCGAGCGCCTCGGGACCGACGACGACGCCGGCGAACAGCAGAAAGACCACGCTCGGGATCTCTAGCCAGTCGGCGAGCAGTTGTGAACCGACGCCCACGGCCATGATGAGCACGACGGCGCCGATGAGAGTCCCTGCGCCAGACACAGTCGTCCGTACGATCAGCCCGTGTCTGTATAGCTCCTGCGCCCTGCGACGGCCGCGACGGGAAAGCCCCTTCAACGGCGACGGCGTAGCACCGCCGATGCCTTCCGTCGACCGCAACGGCACGCGGCTTCACTACGACGTCGACGGCTCCGGCCCGACGGTCGCGTTTATCGGCGACGTCGGCGCCGGCGCCTGGCTCTGGGGCTGGCAACAGCCCGCGCTGGCCGGCCCCTACGAGACGCTCGTCTGGGACCTCCGGGGAACCGGCCGCTCCGACGCGCCGCCGGGCCCGTACGACGTCGCGACGCTGGTCAACGATCTGGAGGCGGTGCTGTCGGACCACTCGGTCGCCGACGTCCACCTCGTCGGCGCCGGCCTCGGCGGGATGGTCGCGCTCGCCTATGCCCACCGATACAATCGCGCGAACTCGCTGACGCTGTTCGGCACGGCCGCCAGCGGCGACGCCGTCACCGACCGGCTCACCACCTTGCGGGCCTCTCCGGACGACTCCGAGGCGTTGCGAGCGTCGCTGGACGCCGCCTTCGCGGCGGACCTGGCGGACTATCCCGACGTCGTCGATCAGATCACCGAGTGGCGGGCGGAAGACGACGCCGCTCTCGACGGCTGGGACGCCCAGGCCGCCGCGATGCGCGAGTTTGACGCCCCGCCCCTGTACGAGGTGACGCTGCCGACGCTCGTCATGCACGGCGTCGACGACGTCGTCGTCCCCGCCAGCGCCGGCGAGTCGCTGGCCGAGGACCTGCCACGCGGGGAGTACCAGGCCGTCGAGGGCGGCCACTGGTGCTTCATCGAGGAGTCCGCCGCCGTCAGCGACGCGCTGGTGAGATGGCTGGACGAGCAGACGGACGACCGGTAGGGCCTCGCCACGGCGCGTCAGAGAACGTGGCAGATATATCCACGAGTATGCATCCTTTTCAGCCTCGGGGCCGTCAGCTACTACCGAATGAGTCCCAGGATCGCGCTGTTGAACGCCGCCCACGACGGGTCGGACAACCGGCGGAATTTCCGCCGGGAACTGTCCGCCGACCTCGTCGAGTACGACGTCGTCGACCGTGACCTCCCCGAGCACTTCGCGTTCGACGGCTGCGTCGTCACCGGGTCGCGCGCCTCCGTCTACTGGGAGGAACCGTGGATCGCGGAGCTGCGCGAGTGGGTCCGCGAGGCAGTCGACCGCGACGTGCCGTTCCTGGGCGTCTGTTTCGGTCACCAGCTACTCGCCGACGCGCTCGGCGGGACCGTCGAGGCGATGGACGACTACGAGATCGGCTATCGGACCGTCAGCCACGACGGCGAGTCGGCGCTGCTCGACGGCGTCGCCGAGGAGTTCACCGTCTTCACGACCCACTCCGACCGGGTCGTCGAACTCCCGCCCGGCGCCGAGCGCTTCGCCCAGAACGAATACGGCGTCCACGGCTTCCGGGCCGACGACGTCTTCTCGGTCCAGTTCCACCCCGAGTACGACCCCGAGACCGCCGAGATGGTGACGAAGGGCAAGGACGACCAGCTCTCCGCCGAGCGCATCGAGCAGGTGCTCGACGGCATCACGCCGTCGAACTACCAGGCCGCCTGCGAGGCCAAGCAACTGTTCGACAACTTCGTCGACTACGTCGAGACGCGATCGGGGGCCGATTCCGTTGACGCCGCGGTCGACGCCGAAGCCGGCGACGTCGCGACGGACGCCGAGACGCCGCCCGCGACTGGCGACGGCAGCGACTCGGCCGCTGCCGACGACTGATAGTGGTGGTTGTAAGCCCGTACCGGCGTCCGGTCGAACTGCGTGAGGCCGGGCTCGGGAGACGAGCAGCGCGAGTCTCCCGGCGTTCGACGTGGCCGGTGCCGGCGAACGTCGGTACAAAGTTACAACCACCACTATGACGTCCCGTCCGTTCTCCGGTCTCATCCGGCCCGAAGTAGCAGTTCGTGTTCGACGAGGAGGACGACCACCGCGAGCACGATGATCGCTCCCTCCAGCGGCGAGGAGAGGATGCCGAGCGAGACGATGAGCGTCGTCGCGCACGCGGGCGCGTGCCCGGTGTCGGTCGCCAGCATCCCCACCGTCGTCAGCCCGACGGCGACGACGCCGCTGACTGCCAGCTGGAGCGACGCGAGCGTGCCCGAGCCGGTCGCGGCCGTCAGGGTCACGTCGCCGGCGACGAGGTGGTAGGCGACCAGGCCGGCAACGACGCCGAGAACGTGGCCGCCGACCACGCGGCGCGGTGCCGACTCCGGGCCGTCGGGGTCGGTGGCGAACAGGTAGGCCGTCGGGCCGAGACTGGGGAAGACGAATGGTAACCCGCTGGCCCACACGACCCCGCCGAGGCCGGCCAGCAACGCGCCGGCGCGGCCGGCCTGTCGGAGCCACGCCCGCCGAGTGTGTCGATCCGGCACAGCACATCGGTCCGTGTGCCCGGAGATAACGGTGACGTTACGCAGTGATCGGGCGCCGAGGCGCTCACCGTTTGCAGGTCAGGATCGCCATTGGAATCGCGAAGAACAGACCGATGACGCCGGCTATCGGAAAGAAGAGGAAGGCGACGAGTTCGAGGAACGCGAGCATGGCCACCGCGACCAGCTTCTGGCCGAGCGACAGCATGATTGCCGGAGTGTCGTGTAAGGGCGTAATAAAGGTTGTGTGGTCCGTTCAGCCGCCGGGCACTTTTTCACGCCAGCGGCCCCATCTCCGGCATGCTCGACTACCTCGCGCTCGACGACGACTACACCGCCGCGGAGCGCCAGGTCCGCGACGCGGCCCGCGAGTTCGTCGACCGCGAAGTCACCCCCGGCGTCGGCGACTGGTTCGAGGACGGGCGGTTCCCCGAGCGCCTCGTCGGCGCGATGGGCGACCTCGACTTCTACGCCCCGACCCTCTCGTGGGGCGACCTGCCCAACCTCTCGGAGACGGCCTACGGCCTCCTGATGCGGGAACTGGAAGCGGGCGACTCGGCGGTCCGGTCGATGGCCAGCGTCCAGGGCGCGCTCGTGATGTGGCCCATCGTCGAGTACGGCAGCGAGGCCCAGCGCGAGCGGTGGCTCCCCGGCCTGGCGTCGGGCGACCTCGTCGGCTGTTTCGGCCTCACCGAACCCGACCACGGCTCGGACCCGGCGAACATGGAGACGATCGCCGAGAGAGACGGGGACGGCTATCGCCTCTCCGGAACGAAAACCTGGATAACGAACGCCCCCATCGCGGACGTCGCGCTCGTGTGGGCGAAGGTGGACGGAGGTGACGGTCCCATTCGGGGGTTCCTCGTCGATACCGACGCCGGGGGCGTGGAGACGCCGGAAATCGACGGCAAACTCTCGATGCGGGCCTCCTCTACCGGCCAGGTCGTGCTGGACGACGTCCGGGTCCCCGAGGACGCAGTCCTCCCCGGCGTCGAGGGGATGAAGGGGCCGCTCTCCTGCCTCACGCAGGCCCGCTACGGCATCGCCTGGGGCGCCGTCGGCGCGGCCCGTGACTGCTTCGAAGTGGCCCACGAGTACGCCACCGACCGCGAGCAGTTCGGCGGACCGATCGGGCGTTTTCAGCTCCAGCAGGAGAAACTCGCCGAGATGGCGACCCAGATCACGACCGCGCAACTGCTGGCCGACCGGCTGGCCGAACTGAAAGAACGCGGCGAGTTACGCCCCCAGCAAGTGTCGATGGCCAAGCGCAACAACGTCCGCACGGCCCGCGACGTCGCCCGGACCGCCCGGGAGATGCTCGGTGCCAACGGCATCACGACGGACTACTCGCCGATGCGCCACGCCGCCAACATGGAGACCGTCTACACCTACGAGGGGACCCACGACATCCACACCCTCATCCTCGGCGAGGACCTGACTGGACTGTCTGCGTTCGAGTGACGGGGAGAACTACTAGGTTGATCGGTACGGGCTGAGACGGCAACTGGAACTCTCAACAACAGCCCGAAAGCCCCCTCCCGCTCGGGTCGGGGGGCTTGCTGCGCTCCTCGGCTTCGCCTGCGGTGCTTACTGCGCCCGCCTTCCCCGAGCGGTCGGCCCCTTTCAGTCCACCCACTTCGGCTGATTCGTCAGGAAAATTGGACGGGAATGAAAGGGGCCGGGCTCTGGGGGAAGACGAGCGAAGCAAGCACTGAGGGAGCGGAGCGACCGAAGCGCGCAGCAAGCCCCCCGACCCCAGAGCCCGGGGGCTTTCGGGGCGTTGTTTCTAGATCCAGTTGCCGTCTACACCCAAACTGATCGACTCACTAGTCCAGCCGCTCACGATCGTCCCATCACCGGCATAAAAAGAAAACCCGCGACGGAGAACCCTGCTAGACCGTCGCTTCGCTCTCGTCGCGCTGCTCCTCTTCGAGACTTTCGAGAGCCCCAACCACGGTTCGCCGGTAGTTCTCCACGGGGAGGTCGTACTCCTCGCGGGCCATCTCGGCGTACTCGTTGGTCTCGTCGTCCTCGTAGCGCTGGATGCGCTCGGTCGTGCGCTCGGCCGTCTCGACGACCCAGCGGTCGCGGGTGGCCTCGTCGACCTTCGAGATGGACTCGGGGCGCAGCGAGACGTTGACCTCGCCTTCGTCGGTCTCGTAGGTGCGAGGCTTGCCGACGACGGAGACGTAGGCGGGCGGTTCGAGTTCGCGGAGCATCGACGCGGCGTCGGGCTGGTACTGCCCGGCGTACATGAAGAACGTGTCGCCGTTCGGGTCGACGACGCGTCCCTGCCAGTACTCGCTGTCCTCGCCGACGTCCTCCGTCTCGGTGAGCGTGCCGACCACGAAGATGCGGTTGGCTCGCTCGCCGGTCGGGAGGAGGACGTAGACGGGTGCGCGCTCGTCGTCGGACTCTTTGAACGTGTAACTCGCGTCGTTGAACTCGTCTGCGAAGACGCGGCGGGCGACTTCGCGGGTAGGTGCTCCGGACATCTAGATCGACCTCGCTCTGATCAGCGCCGCTTCACCGTCGACCGCGTCGGTCAGGCGCTCCTGGTCGTTGACCAGGACGTAGCGGCCGAACGTCGGCCCGGTGACGCGGTAGTAGTACCCCAGTATCCCCTCGCTCATCTCGTCGGCGACGACCTCGGTGTCGAGGGCGTCCATCGCCATCTCCTTGGCCTCGTCGAGGGTGATCCCGGTCAGCTCCTCGGTGGCGTCCTGGTCGAAGATGACCTCGGTCACCTCGTCGCCGTCGTCGAGCACGCCCTTGATGCGGAGGTCGAACTCCCCCTCGCCTTCGCCGTGCTCGCTGCAGCGACCGTTCTGGAGGACGCGCGTGCAGTCCTCCTCGGGGCAGCGCTTGATGAGGCCGCTCCCGGACTGGATGTCCACGAGCGCCCCCTCGACGGTGACGTCGTCGTTGCCGACCTCGAGGTCCTCGTCGCGTTCCTCGATGGTCGTCGTGGAGTTGAGCTTCACCGAGTAGCGACCCTCGTACTCGTCGGTGACGACGTTGCCCAGATCGTAGACCTTGCCCTCCTCCAGTTCCGCGAGGTCGGACTTGGCCCACTTGGTGAACTTGATCGTCCCGCTCTCGTCGCCGAGCAGGCCGACCTGCCCGACGGAGTCGGAGCGGGGCTCCCACAGTTCGGTGACCTTCGCGGTGACGTCGATCCACTGCTCGGGCTCGTCGACCTCGGCGACCTGGACGTGCTCGTTCCCGCCGCCACCGCCGCCGAGCTGGTCGCGCTCCATCCCGGCCTCGTCGAGGTAGTTGCTGACGACGCTCCGGCGCGCCTCGTTCAGCGGTACCTGGTAGTCCTCGACGAGGGTTTCGAGGCGCTCGACGACGTCGTCGACGTCGATATCGAGCTGGTCGGAAAACTGCTCCTGTATCTCTTCCGCGTGTGTACGCAAATCTGTCATGGTTGCTGTCTCCGCGTGATTTCAATGGGAGACAATCGGAGATTGGCCGTGCTCCCCTATAAAGTCACGGAGAGTGTACAGTGGAAGTGAAAGTGAGCGAGAACAGGCCGCTGTCCCGGGGTTCCGGCCAGTATTCGACGGCAGTTTGGGCCCGTCGAGAAGATTGATTTAGCCCCGGGCACAATCCCGGATATGGCCGACGACAGCGGGAGCATCCAGCGTTTCATCCAGTCCACGCTCCGTTCGGCGGGCCGCCAGCTCCAGGAGGCCAAGACGGCCTACGCCGACGCCAAGCGGAGCGCGCGCGCTGACCTCCCGCAGACCGACGACGGCAAGGCCCGCGTGGTCTGTCGGCGCTACGCCGAACGCCGGGCCGTCGCCCTCGACGACGAGGGTCGGCCCGCCTGTTTCGACCCCGACCACCCCGACTGCCAGGGCTGTGCCGAGGACGTGCAGGACGGCACCGTGGAGACCTGGTGACCGACGACCTTTTTTCACGGGGGCCTCGCTTCGCTCGACCCCCGCCAAAAAACGTCGGAGAAAAAAGGCCGCTCGCTCACTCCGTTCGCTCGCGGTACAGTAGATCGTGCCGGCCTGCCTTTCCCCTGGTCGCGAGTCCGGCGCTGTCGCGCCGGCACTGGCCCCCGGCCACTACAGCTGAGGATATTGACCAGGCGGGTGGGAATGAAAGGGGCGGCGTGCTCGACGAGCGAAACGAAGCAAGCACCGACCGGAGGGAGGCGCGCAGCGAGTTGCAGCCGTCGAGCACGCCGGGGCTTTCCTCTCCTGTTGGTTCCGTCGTGCTCATCACAACGTTCTCCTAGCCAAACCTTCACAGCGAGCACACGACTACGAGCATCTGATGGACAGGCCACTCGTCGCTCTCGTTCTCGCAGGCGGCACGGGAACCCGCCTCTACCCCGCCAGCCGGTCGGACCGCCCGAAGCAGTTTCTCTCCTTCGGCGGGGACGACTCCCTCCTCAGACAGACCGTCGACCGGGCGGGGTTCGCCGACGAGACGTACGTCCTCACGCGCGAGGCGTACGCGGACGAGATACACGACCACGCCCCCGACGCGGCGGTGCTGACCGAACCCGAGCCGAAGGACACCGGGCCGGCGCTCGTCTACGCCGCACACCGCGTTCGGGAGCAGGTGGGCGACTGCGTCATGCTCGTCCTGCCGAGCGACCACCACGTCGCCGGCGATTTCCGGGCCGTCGCGGAGCGAGCAGCGCGAGTTGCAGTGGAAACGGAAGGGGTCGTGACGCTCGGCGTCGAACCCACGCGGCCGGATCCCGGGTACGGGTACATCGAGCCCGGCGAGGCGCAGGACGGCTACTTCGAGGTGGAGCAGTTCCGCGAGAAGCCCGACCGCGAGACCGCTACGGGGTACGTCGACCGCGGCTTCTACTGGAACGCGGGGATGTTCACGTGGACGCCGGAGTCGTTCTTGCGAGAAGCACGGCGTTCTCCACTCGAACCGCTGGTCGACGCGCTCGACGACGGCGATCCGAGTCGGGGTTTCGACGCCGTCGACCCCGTCAGCGTGGACTACGCAGTGCTCGAACGCTCGGAGTCGGTGTTCGTCGTCCCCGCCGATTTCGAGTGGGACGACCTGGGGGCGTGGGACGCGCTGGAACGGCTGGTCGATGGCAGGAGAGGCGAAGACGAGAACGGCAACGCGGTCCTCGGCGACGCCATCGCCATCGACGCCGCGGACAACGTAATCGCCACCGACGGCCACGTCAGCCTCGTGGGTGTCGAAGACCTCATCGTCGCCAGTTTCGACGACCGGACGCTGGTCGTTCCGAAAGACGACGCCCAGCGAGTGCGCGACGTCGTCGCCGAACTCCGGGACCGAGGGCTGTTCTAGACTCGCTCCGTCACAGACAGTGATCGGTCACGTGCTCCGCATCGACCCGCCGTCGACGGCCAGCGCCGCGCCGGTGACGTAGGACGACCGGGCGCTGGAGAGGAAGGCGACGACGTCGCCGAGTTCCCGCGGGTCGCCGACGCGGTCCAGCGGCGCGTCGGACCAGTTCTCGATGCCTTCCTCGTAGCTGTCGTAGTCGCCGCGCTCGACGGCGTCCTCGACGAGTTCCTGGATCCGCGGCGTCTCGTGGGCGCCGGGGAGGACGGCGTTGACGCGGACCTCGGGCCCGAACTCGCGGGACTGGGTCTTCATCAGGCCGATGACGGCCCGCCGGACGGAGTTCGAGAGCACCAGGTCGTCGATGACCTCCCGGACCGACCCGGAGGTGATGTTGACGATCGTGCCGGCGTCCGATTCCTTGAGGTAGGGGTAGGCCAGCCTGGTCGTCCAGACGGCGCTCATCACCAGCAGGTCGTAGGCCTGGTACCAGTCCCGCTCCGTGGAGTCGAGGAACGAGCCGCTGGGCGGCCCGCCGGCGCTCGTCACGACGTGGTCGAGCCCGCCGAGTTCCTCGACGGTCTGCTCGACGAACGCCTCTATCTGGTCCCGGTCGGTGATGTCGGCCTGGACCGCCAGGACGTCGCCCTCGCCCGCGTCTTCGAGCTGTTCGCGGGCGTCGTGGAGGTGCGACTCGGTGCGGCCGCAGATGGCGACGTCGACGCCTTCCTGGGCCAGTGCGGTCGCGCTCGCGAGGCCGAGGCCGCTAGTCGCTGCGGTACACAGTGCGACGTTGCCGTCGAGTTCCAGATCCATGTGTGAGCGCTCGCATGGCACCCTCAAATGTCCACGGGCTTCGGGGTCGGTGTGTGAGTGTAACGATCAGATGGACCTGTGAGTAGTGGCTCTGGAAGGAAGAGAGACGACAACACCTCGAAAGCCCTCGGCGCGCTGGAGTCGCGCGGACCCCCTGCGCGCGCTCGTTCCTCG
>JAOPKE010000006.1 GCA_025517465.1 Halobacteria archaeon HArc-gm2 | reverse complement strand
TCTACCGATATAGCGTAGTCGCGGCCCTGCCGTCTAGCGATCCTACAGAGCATTTGAGAGAGTCGATGAAACCGTCGCTCCTGATCTTCTCCTTGACGGTCTGTATCTGTTGCTTGAGTGCGTTTGAATCACCACGGTGAAGATGGCGCTCGATACGGTCGAAGTCCGTATGCGAGGTCATCAGAACGAGGTCACGAGCGTCCGTCAATCGTCCGCTATGGAGCTTCAGTGCAAAGAGAAGCGCAGGTTCTGGGATCCGAGCTTCGAGGCCTTCAGCGAGAGACAACGACTCGACGACACTGTACTCGGCAAGATATCGATACGACCATTCGGCATCGGTCTGCCTGCATCGAAGAGCTTCGACGAGAGCGTCGAATTGGACTGTATTCTCGCCGACTGCTTTCTCGTACCGGACAATTCGGCCCTGGTAGACGTTGGAAATGTCGGTATCAAACTCCTTTGTGTACCCTCGATCTGCGAGTAGATTCGTATACTGATCGACGGCTACCTCGGAAATGACCATGTCGACGTCAGTCGTGAAGCGGGACTGGAACGCCGACACTGCCCACCCGCCGACGAGGACGAACGGGAGGTCTTCTCTCTGTACTGCCTGATACGTCTCGATGAGCTCGCGCTGTCGTTCAGTATGACTCATTTCCTGAAGTTAGGTGTTATTCGATTCGAGGGCCTGGTCGTGATGACTCGCGTCGATATCGACGTCGTATTTGTCGGCGATGATCTCGAGGGCAGGTTCGTACGCAGCCCGCGTGTCGAGCATTTTCTCGATCGCGTTCTCTAACTGAATGACGGGGCTGCCATCCACCCAGGCCGGATCGATGTCATCGGTGCTCGGAAAGAGCACGTAGTGCACAGACCCGTCGACGTCGTCAGCGTCTGGCCGTTCGCCGATGGTCGCGTCAACACCATATCTATCGAAGAACTCGACCCATCGTTCGACGTCGTGGTCGTGGACGGTAATGAAGACGGGATAATCATCGTGACTTCGTGCGACCTGGTACCCGCCCTCGGTCCAGACGAACGCGGCGTCGATCTCGGTGAAGGCGAACTCCATGCCAGCGAAGTGTGGAATGATGTAGGCGTCGTCCTGGGTAATCTCGTCCCGCTGATACAGCGCGCCGAGCATGGTGTCGAAGTCACGTCGGAGTCCCTGGTCGACGACTCGAACCCCAGTATCGGTATTTGCGATTATCGATGCCGTTTCGAGCCGGTCGATCCAGTTGTACACCCACGAGTACGAGATGCCGATTTTCTCCGCGATTCGGCTTATAGAATCCCCATATTCCGCTGCTAAGACGATCTTCGCAGCAGTGGGATCCATGAATTCGGTCATCTCCATCGGTGACTCTTAGTATCTTATTCGAGATATCTCTGTATAAGGTTTCTGCTAGAGAGCACACCGAAGAAGGGGGCAATTCGTCGTGCTAAGGTGCCCATCTGACTGTACACACCTTCTCTCCCGCGTCGAACAGAACTCCCTACCAGATCAGGTGAAGTAACCGAACTGGTCCGCTGTTCATGAACAGGTAATCGGTTCAATACGTGCTAATCATTGTGAGCACAGTACAGTAGCGCATTCTCTATGGGTTCACTCTGGATTCTGGATAGTCTGCCAGTATTTGCGAACTGAGACGGCTCAGACGTTTGCTGCGTCGGCGATGCCGCGTTGAGTCAGCTGGGGATGGTCCTCGCGTCGACCGACTGTATAGAGACATCCAGCACCAATCGCTGAGGGCTTGCCCTGGAGGGTACCTGACTCGTGAACCTCGGTGGCCAACTGTTCGGCTTCGAGGCGCATCTTGGCAGGGACTTGCTTCTCGAGAGCAGCCGTGATCTCGGGAACGAAGTCTGCCGGCTCCTGTATCGGAACTGGCAACGACAGTTCTTGCTTGAGGACGCCGGTCATGTTCCACAGATCCTCGACTGAACAGCGGGCCGGCTCCACGATAGTTTCTGCCTGCCGCGGACAGTCGTTCATCCGGCAGGTAATGAAGATGGCTGCCGCTACGCCGGCTTCGATAGAACGACCGACCAGGAGGTCGTCGGATTGGGCAGATTCGAAGAGGGAACACGCCTGCTCGACGAGGCCGTCGCCGAGTTCGAGATGGCCAGCGATGCGTTTGATTTCGCTGTTCCCCGCGATCTGATTCCGCTCGCGTTTCGAGCGCGTCTGAGATTGGGAGTGGAGCCGCCGCTGGCGGGCAAGTCGCCGCTGTTTATTCCCGGAGAGCGAGTTCCCTCGTGCGTCGACGCCCCGACCGATCTTCGTCGAGAGCCCGCGGTCGTGGCGGGCCTGTGTCCGGGGAGCGCCGACGCGTTCTCTGGTATCTGCATCGAACGACCGCCACTCGGGTCCGTGGTCGACGCGATAGATGTCGACGATGAGACCACAGGCCTTGCAATAGCGTTCGCGACCGAACTGGGTGACGTCGCCCTTGCAGTCGGGACAGGTAGTTGACGAGTGCTGCTGCTCTGTGGTTCGGGATGCAACCTGGGGCATAAGTGAGGAATCCTCCTTCACCCGGTGAGGAGAGATAAAAGCCGGACGAGAGCGGTATACTCCCAATTTATCGTTTTGCCAGTCAGGCGGTTAGTCTGCGGGATCGACGTTGGTCTCGGCCCATGTCCGGGTCTGGGTGGTAGTCCAGAAGAGGTAGACGCCGCCGACACCCAACAGTGCACCCACGCCGAGGGTCGGCAGTGCGAGCGTGTAGCCGCCAGTGTCGAGCGCCGCACCGAACAGGACTGGCGAGACGATACCCGGAAGCGTCCCGAGGAAGGCCTGTAGCGACAGCGCGGTTCCGAGCTGGTCGTCGTCGACGACCAGCGTGATCGTCGTCGAGGTCGGCGCGCTGTCCATCGTCAGCACGAACCCGTACCCAAAAACGACCGCAGCGAGAACCGCCAGCGACTCCCACGCGAGCCCACCGAGCACGATCGTTCCCGCACCGCTACACGCGAGCGCGACCGCTATCACTCGAAAGCGGCCGAGACGGTCGCTCAGCCAGCCGCCGGCGAGGTTTCCTGCGCCGCCGACGGCCGTGACGACGCCGGCCAGGAGGCCCGCAGTGGCGACCGGCGCGTCGGTCGCCCCGACGGCCGCCGTCGTGACGAGAAAGGCCGGCAGCCAGTTACGAATCCCGTAGAGCTCCCAGTTGTGCGCGGCGTAGACAGCGACGCCGGCGAGAAATGCCCGGTCTGTCAGCAGCGAGCGGTCGAACCCGCCACCGTTCGACGCCCGGTCGGGATTGTCTCGTCCCAGCAGATACACGAGTGGGCCGGCACCGAGCGCGAGGAGGCTCGTCGCCACGATACCGGTCCGCCAGCCGGCGCTCCCAGCTATCGACGAGGTCAGCACGAACGATAGCCCGCTACTGAGCGAAAAGGTGCCGACGTAGACGCCCATCGCGGTCCCGCGATCGCTGGGATCGAACCACTCGCTGACGAATCGCATCCCCGGGACGTAGACGGCTGCCATCCCGACACCGCTGAGAAAGCGGAGCGCCGTTCCCGCGAGGAGTCCGTCTGCCACCGCGCCGAACGCGAGGCTACCGATCGCCGCGACCGTCGCGCCCACTGCGATGACCGGCCGCGGAGCGTACCGGTCGGCGAGGGCCCCGAACGGGATCACGCCCAGGAGGTAGCCGGCCTGGAATGCCCCGTAGACGACGCCAGCCTGGAGGCCACTGAGACCCCAGTGATCGACGACGGTCGGTAGTACCGCCGAGTAGTTGAACCAGAGTAACGTCGACAGCAACAGCGTTGCGCTGATGACCGCCAGCATCCGGACGTTCGGTCGGTCGATCCACCCGTCGCTCGACCGGTCCGCGTGCGCCGACATCGGTCCCGACGGTCAGTTCCGCGCCGCCGTCGGTTTCCGCGCCTCGATAGTCGCCGCGACGACGTACTCGCTCGGGTCGAGCCGGTCGTCCCACTCGCTGATGAACTCGGCGCTGTCGTCTTTCGGTTCGATCCGGACATCGACGAACCCAGCGTCGGCGAGCAGCCGTTCTATCTCCGAGACGGGCGACGCGCCAGCGACGCAGGCCGCCACCGAGTCCGGGTCGGTTTCGAGGGACTCGGGAAGCGGCGCGGTCAACACGACGTCCGAGACGGCGAGTCGACCGCCCGGGACGAGGACGCGGAACGCCTCCGCGAACACCTGGCCTTTCGCCGGTGAGAGGTTGATGACGCAGTTCGAGATGACGACGTCGACCCGGGCGTCGGCCACGGGCAGGTGTTCGATCTCGCCGAGGCGGAACTCGACGCTGGTCGCGTCATTCTGTTCGACGTTGTCTCGAGCTTTCTCGACCATCTCGGGGGTCATGTCGACGCCGATTACCTGCCCCTCCTCCCCGACCTCGTTCGCGGCGAGGAAACAGTCGAACCCGGCGCCGGAGCCCAGATCGAGGACCGTCTCGCCCGGTTCGAGGTCGGCCATGGCTTTCGGGTTCCCGCATCCGAGGCCCAGATCTGCACCGTTGGCGACCGCCTCGATGTCCTCGCTGGAATACCCGAGTCGCTCGCTGTCCGTCCCAGTCGCCCCGTCACAACAGCCGTCTCCGTCGGCTGTCGCGTCCTCACAGCAGGAATCCGCGTCGTCGCCGGTGGCGATGTCGGCGTAGCGTTCTCTGACGAGACGACGCTGCGCAGTAGCGTCGCGGTCGAGCGACGACTGCTCTGACGGTGTGTCACTCATGGTCGCCCCCCAGAGCGTCGAGCGTGTCCAGGATCTGTTCGGCGTCGTCGGTCAATCCGTAGTACCGCCAGGATCCCTCTTTCCGTCGCGTGACCAGCCCCGCCGAGTAGAGCCGCGACAGGGCCTGACTGACGCCACTCTGGCTGATTCCGACTGCGGCTTCGAGGTCACAGACACAGACGCTGTCCTCCGCAGCGCCGATGCGGCGAACCAGTTCGTAGCGGGTGTCGTTGCCAAGCGCCGAGAGCAACTGGACGTCGCCGACCAGCGCGTCCTCGTCGATATCGGGAATCGGCGTACAACACGCGCTCTCGGCCGAGTCATCGGGTCGGCCGGACTGGGAAGCCGTGTCAGTAGCGTTCTTGCCCATTTTAGTGATTAGTAATATGAGCAGGTTCTAATATAGTTGTTTCGACCAGCGGGAGACGAAATACCGCTCTCAGGCCCCCCGGAGCAGTCACGCCACATCCAGCCGGAGATCGGGGTCACTTGCGACAGTTCGTCTCTCCAGTAGCGAGACGCGGTGAGGCGACAGCTGACCAACGTGATCCGCAGAGAACGGCGTCGTCGAGGAGATACATAGTCGTACGGACCACTATTAGCAAGCCTCATAGTCCGATCGCGGGGTATCAGTTCCTACCGCGACGAGGCATTCCACCGCAATCCCGCGCTCCACAAATGAATCCGAGACCAAAGTTCAGTGATACCGTGGAATCAGCCCACGAACGACTCGCCGTCGACGACTGCGGGGAGCTGTACATCGTCGGAGACGTCCACGGGAGTCGGGCCGCCCTGGAGAAACTCCTGTCCGAACTCGACCCGGCTGACGACGACCGCCTCGTCTTCGTAGGCGACCTGGTGCGAAAGGGGCCGGACAGCCCCGGGGTCGTCGACCTCGTCCGCGACGACGACCGGCTCGTCAGCGTCCGCGGGAACAACGAGCAGAAGATCGTCCGTGGCGACAAGGACCCGGACTGGCTCAGAGACGGCGATCGGGCCTACTTCGAGTCGCTTCCCGCCGCGATTTCCTTCGACGACGCGATCGTCGTCCACGGCGGCGTTGACCCCGACCGACCGCTGGACGATCACACCGTCGAGGAGCTACTGACCATGCGTGCGCCCAGCGGTGACGGGTACGACGGGCCGTTCTGGTACGACGACTACGACGGGCCCTACCGCGTCTTCTTCGGCCACACCGTCCACGACAGTCCCATGGAACGAGAGTACGCCGTCGGGCTGGACACCGGGTGCGTCTACGGCGGGACGCTCACCGCCTACGACTACCGGAACGACGACTACGTCACGATAGACCAGCCGACGACCCACGAGCAGCGGGACGACTCGAAGTTCGTCTCCGTGGTCTGAACGGGTCTCGTCCTTGACGTCGCGTCGACTACTCGTATTCGCCCCGGAGGCGTTCCAGGGCCCCGTCGCGCGTCTTGTAGTACCGGCGGTCCCCGTCGGTCGTTCGCACCGCCCAGTCGTACGTCTCGCTATCGGGATGGTACCACTGTCCGGCGTGGACGTCGAAGAGAGACGTACTGCCGCCGTCCGACTGGGCCCTGTTCGCCCCGTCGGTCATCGCGACGTCATCCACGTCCTCCGGCGCAGCCTCAGGCTCCTCGGGTTCCTCATCAACCGTTGGCTCCGGAACGTCGTCGATCAGAAGGTCACCATCGACGAGGTTCGTATCGACTGCCAGTCCGGGTCCGTGGCCACGGGCGACGGCAGCTTTCGTCGCCGCCATCAGAATTTCCTGGATGTCCCGCACCGGTTCGTCACCCGGGGTGACCTGCTCGTACTGGCCGTCGCTTTGCATCACCCACCGGCGGCGGTTGTCCACCAGTGACGCCTCCAGGATGAACCGGAGCTGTTCACGCAGTTGTCGGTTCTCCACGGGCGTGACGGCCTCGACCCGGTAGTCGAGGTTTCGAGTCATCCAGTCGGCCGACCCGATGTACCACTCTGGCTCGCCCGCGTTCTCGAAGTAGAAGATCCGGGCGTGTTCGAGAAACCGGCCGACGATCGAGTGGACGGTTATGTTCTCGCTCAGCCCCTCGATTCCCGGGCGGAGCCGACAGATGTCCCGGACGATCAGGTCGACGTCGACGCCGGCCATCGAGGCGCGATACAGCGCCGCGACCATCGCCGGGTCTTCGAGGCCGTTCACCTTGACGACGATCCGCGCCCGTCGACCTGCCTCGGCGTGCTCGATCTCGCGCTCGATCATGTCCGTAAATCGCTCGCGCATGGTCACGGGGGCGATCAGGAGCTTCCGAAAGCTATCGTCGAGCGTCGGCCCCGTGAAGAAGTTGAACACCTTCGTGAGGTCGTGCCCGACGTCGCGGTCGGCCGTCAGCAATCCGAGGTCGGAGTATCCCTTCGCCGTCTCGGAGTGGTAGTTCCCGGTGCCGACGTGGGAGTACAGTTTGACGCCGTCGTCCTCCTGTCGAACGACGAGGGCGGTCTTCGTGTGCGTCTTCAGTCCGACGGTGCCGTAGGCGACGTGAATGCCCTCCTCCTCGAGTTGTCGGACCCACTCGAGGTTGTTCTGTTCGTCGAACCGGGCCTTGAGCTCGACCATCACCGCCACCTGCTTCCCGTTGTCGGCGGCGTCGATGAGGCTCTGGATTACCTTCGAGTCGCTCGCAGTGCGGTAGATGGCTGCCTTCACGGCGAGAACGTCGGGGTCGTTCGCCGCTGCGTCCAGGAACCGCTGTATCGTGCCCTCGAAGGAGTGATACGGATGGTGGGCGAGGATGTCTCCCTCCCGAATCTCCTCGAAGATGTGTGTCGCCTCGTCGCTGGCCTCACCCGCAGCCTGTTCCAGTCGGGGATGTGCTTTCGGCGTCCAGCCCGGTAGTTTGAGGGACGGATAGTCCAGGTCGACGAGTTCGAAGAAGTCCTCGAAGTCGATCGGCCCGTCGCAATAGAACACCTCCCGTTCCTGGACGTCGAGTTGCTCCTTGAGGATGGACACCGACTCGTCGGGCATGTCGGCGTCGACCTCTAGCCTGACGACCGTGGCGAACCGACGTTCCTCCAGGACTTCTTCGACCATGTCGATGAGGTCTTCGGCGACTTCCTCGTTGCGCCGGACCTCTGCGTTCCGGGTCACTTTGAACTTCGAGACGTCCCAGATGTCGAGGTCGGGAAACAGGAGGTCGAGGTTGGCCTCGATCAGGTCCTCGATGAGCACATACTGGTCCGAACTCCCGGGGACCTCGATGAGTCGAGGCTGGTTCGACGGGACCTTGACGCGAGTGAACTGCGTCTCTCCGTTTTCCCGGGTGGAAAGCACCGCCAGGGAGAGTGAGAGGTTCGAGATGAACGGGAACGGGTGGGCAGGGTCGAACGCGAGCGGCGTCAGTGTCGGGAGGATCGATTCCTCGTAGTAGACCTGCAACTGCTCGCGTTCGTCGGCGGGCAGTTCGCCCGGTTCGCTGATCTCGATCCCTTCCTCGGCCAGCGTTGGCTTCAGGGTTCGTTCCCAGTACTCTGATTGTTTTCGAAAGAGGGGGCGGGCGGCGTCGAGTATCTCGCGCCACTGCTGTTTGGGTGTCCGGCCGTCCGGCGTCGTCCTGGTCACGCCGGCCTCGATCTGCTGTTTGAGTCCCCCGACGCGCTTCATGAAGAACTCGTCCGTGTTCTTGGTGAAGAAGGCGAGAAACCGCAACCGTTCGAGAGGTGGATTGCGCTCGTCGGTCCCTTCGCCAAGGACGCGCTCCTGAAAGGCGAGTTCCGAGAGCTCCCGGTTGAGATAGTACTCGGGATCGGTCAGGTTCCGCTCGGTCATCGGCCCACGCTGTCTCGGCGAGCGATCAGTGGCCATTGCGGAACTGGCAAGCGCTGACCGACGGTTGTCCCTGCCCACAGTCTCTCGGTCGAAGCGTAGTCCGTCGTTCCCCCACACGCGTAGACGGCGTCGCGGACTGGGACTACGCACCGTCGCAACACGGCCCGTGGCATGGTACGGAAAGGCCGAGTATCATACAAGGAACCTTCTAGTAGTTCTATTGCGACGTACGTACCACTTTCAGGGAGCGAAGGTGGTCCCGCGGCAATGCCGGCAACGGCGCGGCGTGACGTTGTACGAGTGGCCACACTGGCGACAGGTCCAACAGGGGAGGTTCGACCGGGCGTTTCGATCCTGGGTGGGTTCGTCTGTTGATGACATGGTGGGTGGCTGGACCGGCTGGCAGGTTGTCTGCCGTCAGGCATACAGATGTCAGACAAGATATAAAGATTTTATATGACTTCTATATATTAATGGGGTGTACGTCGGGTATGACGACGGCCGCTGTTGACGGGCAAAACCAGGCGCTCTGCCGTGGAGTCGCGACCGGCTACGTACTGCTCTGATCCGGACAGACCGCTCGGTAGAAGTATTATAACGCCTTATGCGTGAATTCGACGAGTTTCGTCTGATGACAGCCGACCCGGCACACGTGGACCGAGCGCCGGATGACCCCCTTGCGGCCGCACGGCGCGCCCTGGCCGTCGAACGACAGCGAACAACTGACGAGCGCGACGCCCTCTCGACCTTCCTCGACCGGGTCCGGGACGTGGACGTCGTCGAGCCGACGCCCATGCAGGGCCCAAAACGACAGATCCAGACACCCCAGACGACGGGTCTGGCCACCGTCCGCGACGCGTACGTGGGGACGGTGATGAGCGTCCCCCACTACGACGAGGAGTACGGCGACAGTTACGGAGAGAGCCTCGAGGCCGAGTTCGGTGCGGACGTCGCAGCGGCGCTCCTCCAGGGGCACTTCGGCGAGTACTGCAAGCAGTCGGTGCTCGCGAAGACAGAACAGGCGCTGGCCGAGCGCGTCGTCGACAGGGACGCCGAGGCGGACAAACTGTTCGCCATGGTGACCAGGCACTTCCGCCGGGCGCTCACCGACCTCCACGAGGTGGAGAAACTCGACCAGGGGCGCGACGACCTCTTCGAGTACTACTACGCGTGCCGGCAGTTCGAGCGCATCGCCGACCACGCGGAGAAGATAGCCCGCTTCGCTCTCGATCCCGACGCGGGCCTGCCGGCCGACTTCAGCGATCGGGTCGTCTCGCTGGGCAACGACGCGCGCCAGATCGTCGACCAGGCGGCGGACGTCATCCTTGCGGACGCCGGTATCGAGGCCGCTCACCTTGCCCTGGAGCACCGTGACGAACTCGTCACGGAGATCGAGACGCTCGACCGCAACCTCTACGACCACGACGTCCCCAGCGAGGCCCATACCGCCGGTCTCCTCCTCGACAGTCTTCGCCGAACCGCCGAGTACGGGGCGAACGTGGCGAACATCAGTATTCAGCAGGTCTCCCGGACCGAGACAGACGAGTGACGGCGTACCACCCGGGCTCGGCCGGCAACGTCGCGTGCCGGAGGGCGTCCCGCCGTTTTCCTCACCAGTCATGGCGGGTGAGACGTTCTGGCTGTACCGGTTCGACGAGACCGGCGTCTACGATATGCTCTGTGCGCCCCACGAGATCTTCGGCATGGTCGGACGGGTCGTGGTCGGGGAAGCATCGGCTGGCTGGATGGACGACGATGAGGGCGGTGATGACGATGCTGGCGACGATACTGAAGAGACCAACGGCGACGACGACGGAGACGATTCTAGTGACGATGGTAATGGAGACGACGACGATGCCGATGAGTCGGGGATGACCGAAACTGGGACCAGTACCGAAGTCTCGACGCCGGGAGAGGGTGGTGGGACCGGCCCCGAACTGCGACCGCCCGAACTGACGGCGGCGCTCGTGTTTGCCGATCCCGCTCTGGACGTCGACAATATCCAGGAACAGGGGCAGGTGAGCTAGGACGCCCTCGCCGACGAGAGCAAGGAGATACTCGTCGAGCTGCCAGAATCGGGTGGGGAATAGCGACGCTTCGAAGATAGCGTTCGCGGTCGAAAGCCGTCTTTCTTCATTGAACTCCGGATATCTATTCTACCGAGTTCCCGGGAAACCGACCGTATTCCCGCCGAAGACTGTATATTGAGGTATCGCCTCACTCAGTGGCAGAGGGAGCGTGAGCAATGATGTGATTCCCGTTCACAGCCCTCCTCAGCCCATGCAATCTGACCACGAAAACCAAGCAATCGGTGCGGCCATCGTCGACTTCGAGCAATCGCTCGCCCAGCTCATTTTGGAATCGTTTGCAGAGGGGGTTCCAGTCGAAGACTCCTGGGACATCACTGTCCCCGTTGGCGACGCTCCGGACTGGACCGTCACTATCGAGAAGACGTATCCAGCGGAAGAATCGTCATACCAGCCCGAGTTCCTCAAAGAGTGAGAATTGGCTCGTAGAGGTGATCTGATACGCATCTGGTGCAATCGCTTAATGGGATCGCTTACCACTCGGTAGATGTACTCTGCCGAAGTCGCACGTGACGCAAGGAATGGTGGGTGATTGTCGGTTGAGTATAGGTACTAGCAGTATGACGACCAAAACCCCAGCTGAATCGCAGCACAGTCGGCAGACCGACGACCTTGCAGCTTCCGAGATCTTCCCCTTGCTCGCAAGCGATCGACGTCGCGACGTTCTGCATTATCTCACTCGACAGGTCGGTTCCATCTCTCTCGGGGAACTGGCCGAACAGATCGCTATCTGGGAGGACGACCCCACGTTTGACCAGTACGAACGAATCCTCACGAGTCTCCATCACACCCATCTTCCGTACCTGGTGGAAGGTGGACTCGTCCAGTACGACAGCGACCAAGAGACGGTGGATGGACTCGACGCCATCGAGTCTGTGCGACCATACCTGGACCTGGCGCTTCGCGACGACCACTGACGACAATCAGCTATCTGGTCTCGTGGGAAGGGCCAGATAGCCACGTCCCGCTGTCGACGTTGTCACGATCGAAGAGGAATCTATACGCCAGAAGGAACAACAGGTCGAGCCTACAGGTCGCGGGGCTGGACCGTCCGACGGTCGTTTGTCTCGGCGCGTCGGACCGCGTCATCACGCAGGGCAGCGACCTCGCTATCGAGGACGCCGTAGGTATCGGTCGCGACGGGTCTTCTGGGACGGAGCGTTCAAACTGTTCGGCAACAGCGACAGGTACCAACGGCATCCACTGCTGGATACGGACTGAATCAGTCCAGAGATAGCTCACAGTGTGGACAGATTCGTGACCGCATCGGGATATCTCGCTCACACCCTGGACACTCTATCTCCTTCCTGGCCCCGAATGCCGGCGTCCGCATGGAGTGGCCTCCCATATGCCATCTTCTTCCTGGATTGAGATAAAACAACCGGATCTCTGATAATTACTGATCCGACTGTAGCGATACTGAGCTACAGTGACCGCTCGATACCGGATCGGAAGGTATCGAGTCCGGAAAACAAGTCACTGCACATACCCGTGGTTCGGTACCGTCTGACTGTCCCCTGACGGCATACGTGACGTTCCAACGGCTCCAGTGTTGAGGGGGGATTCGGGGTGAGAGCACCGCCTGGATTCCTCTGACTCACCCCTCTGTCTGGCTACTGGATTACGGAGCTTCGATCACTGTATTGTCAGATATTGATCTATAGCTGACTACAATCAGTACGTGAATTTTGAGGGCCGTAAACACGTACAATTAGACAGAAATATCAATATTATAAACGGTCATTGAACCGACTTTCGTACGGTCCCGTGCGGCAATGAGGCACCAACAGATTACAGCGCTGACTGGGGTACTGATTCTCGTACTGGGGGCAGTCACAGCTGTCCCGGCGGCTGGACACGCAGGTGGACACGCGGCGAACGAAACGAACGCATCGCAGCACGAAGCCAACACGACAGTCGACACCGGCGGCAATGGCACTGTCGTCGTCGACGTGACGATGGACGGGGAGCCGACGGACGCACAGATCATCGTGCGCCCGCAGGCTGCTTCCGACGAGATCGAGGCGGTCAGATACACCGTGCTCGACGAGGTGGGGACGGCGACGTTCGAGCTCCCTGCTGGAGCGTATCAGCTCGAAATCGACGCTGGTGGCGGGCACCTCGCCGAGCGTGAATACGTCAACGTCACCGTTCCAGCTGGTGGCGAAGCGAACACCAGCGTCGACGTCACGCAACTGTACGAGCCCAACGACCGGGGCTGGTACGGCGTCGACCCGCACGCACACAGTCCCTGGGCGAACTCGACGAACGCTCACGACAACACGGATCCGAACGAGACCATCGCGGGTAGTTCGAACACACGCGGTGACGCGTGGGTCGTCGCTCACCTCGCTGCACAGGCTGACGCCGTCGCGATCAGCGACCACAACATGGTCGACGGACACGCGCCGATCAAGGAGCGTGCCACGGATCGCGGCGTCCCCTATCTCCTGAGTGAGGAGATATCGACGTCAGAGTGGGGCCACCACAACGCCTACGCCCTGGAGGAGGGCAATTACGTCGACCCGACGGGTAACATGTCCGAAGTCTACGGGGATGCTCGCGAGTCCGGCGCCGAAGCCATCCAGGTTAACCACCCCTACTACAACGGCGATGATCCGGACGGCATCGGTTACTTCGCTGACCGCAACCGGTCCGGATTCAACTACTCCTTCGACGGCGCGGAGGTGTACAACGGGCTCGACGAGGAGGACCACGAGAACATGACGATCCGGCAGATGTACGCGTTCTGGAACGAGGGCCGACAGTACGCCGTCACCAGCGTGAGTGACAATCACGACGCGCTCACCCACGGCCCCGATACTGGGACCCCGCGGACGTACGCGTACGGGGACCCGGGTGCCGGTCCCGCCCCCAACGGCACGGAGTGGGCAGAGGCCGTCAAGAACCAGCACACCTTCGCCACGTACGGGCCGCTGGTGTACTTCGAGGCCGGTGATAGCGCGATTCCCGGTGACCGGGTCGCTGCCGAGGACGGGACCATCACCCTCAGCGCCGACCTGCAGAATGCCGAGGGCGACCTGACGCACGCGCGTCTCGTCAGGAACGGCACGGTCGTGGAAACGTTCGACCTCGACTCGCAGGAAGAGAGTATCGCCTACGACGCCCAGGTGAACGGCACGAAGTGGTTCGTGCTCCACGTCGAGGACGAGAACGGTGACCGGGCGATGACCAGCCCGATCTGGGTGACGGAGGATGAGGAGACGACGCCCGAGCCCTCGCCGACCGAAAACGAGTTCGACGTGACCCTCTCCGAAGCCCCCAGCGGGCTCCAGTCGTTCAACGTCACTGTCCACGCCGACAATAGCACGATTTCCGACGTCGAATCAGACCTGCTTCCCTCGCGATTCCTGCAGGTCTCCGAGACGGGGCAGGACTCGGTGACGATCCGCGGTGCGGACATCGGGAAGGACGTCGGTGAGACCGACGACGCGCTCACGCTCGCGACGGTTACGCTCGCCGAGGACGTCAGCGCGGAGAACGTCACGGTCACGGTCGATTCGGTGACCGACGACGACGGCCAGCCGATCGACGCCGACGCGGTCACGGTCGAGAGCGCGAGTCGGTTCTCCGAACCACTGCCCGGGAGCGGGTCCGACGCCGCGCCGGCCGATCGGGACGACGACGGGCTCTACGAGGACGTCGACGGCGACGGCGACGTGGACTTCGACGACGCGGTGGCGCTCACCTTCGTCGACACCGGGTCGCTCTCGGACGAGCAGCGGGCCGCCCTCGACTTCGACGGGGACGGTGACGTGGACTTCGACGACGCCATCGAACTCGCCTTCCAGGCCTGATGGTCACGTCGCACGGACGTAGCGCCCGTCAACCACCTGCGACCGAATTTTTCGAACGATTCCAATGCTATCCATCGAGAGACCAGCCACAGTCGTCCTCGTCAGTATCGTGCTCGTGCCGGCACTCGCCTCGGGCCTCGCAGTCGCAACCGGACCACTTGGCGGGACTGATCGAACAGTCGGCGTCGACGAACGGACGCGAATCCCCGTGACACTCGACGAAGCGCCCGCCGGTATCCAGCGGTACAACGTGACCGTCCGCCTCGAAAACGACGATGTCGCGGCGATCGAATCCGCCTCCGGCGGCGATATCGGCGCGTTCCAGGTTCGTTCGCGGACGGCGGACTCGGTCACGTTCCGGGCGGCAGATCTCGGGCAAACCGTCCAGCCAGGGGCGACGAACGTGACTCTGGCAACGGTCACTGTCAGGTCGACAGCGCCCGGCATGTCGACGGTCAGCTACACCGTCCACGACTTCCGGACCGACGACAGCGAACAGGTAAGCCCCGCTGTGCAGGATGGGACGTTGACGGTTCGCAGCGATGGCGGTGATGGCGGTGATGACAGCGATGAGCCCTCCCAGTCAGGGAACGAGGAGAACCCACCAGTCGGGCAGTCTCGCTCGGGGAAGACCTACGGCTGCTCGAAGGCGGCCGCCCGGTGGTTCATGGAGAGCGACGACCACACGCTCATCGTCTGTGATACCCAGGCCGGATTCGAGGGGGTGACCGAACAGCTGGGTGGCCGTCACTACGTCGTCGACGGCTCGAAGACGATCAACCCGCTCGACATCCAGCCGGTGCCAGAGTACGTCCGTGAGAGCGTCGGGCAGGTCAACCCCTACCAGATGAAGGTCAACGAGGCGACGCAGTTCTTCGCGGGCGTCCTGAAATCCCAGGGCGTCGACCCCGGCTCGTACACGTCGACGATCGAAGAGGGACTCGAGGAGACCTACGCACGCTTCGACATCTATCCCGAGGACCTCGACAGCCACGCGAACGAGAGCCCGACGGTCGCGGACTTCCTGGAGACACTCGAAGACATCCTCGAACATCCGGGCGAGTACACCCACACGAATCACGAACGGGAAATCGAACGGAAGGTTGCCCGGGTGTCGGACCTGCTCGATAAGCTCTCGGGGTTCAAACCCAGCGGGAAGTACAGCTATCTCGTTGGGCAGACCGAGGAGAGCCTGACCGACCCGGACCTCGATATGGCGTATCTGGACCTTCGCCAGTTCCGCGGGTCGTCGGACGCCGAGAAATCAGTGATGCTCCAGTTGATGCTCGGTCAGGTCTACGAGAAGGTCAAGCGCTCCCGGCAGAAGGTCGTCTTCCTCATCGACGAGGCACACGTCCTCCTTCACAGTGAGCGGATGGTCACCTGGCTGCAGAAGGCAGCACGTGAGTGGGCACGCTACGACGCAGCGCTGTGGTTCGTGAGTCAGAGTCCGCGAGAGTTCCTGTCGTCGATGCAGGGCCACGCTGCGGCGGAGGAGAGCCACCGGCGGACGATCGTCGACCAGTGTTCGACGGTCCAGTGCTATCGAACGCCGAGCGTCGAACCGGAGATTCTGCGCGAACTCGGGCTGAACAGCACCCAGATCCAGTTCGTCAAGCGAAAGGCGACGCCGGGGAAGGCCGCCGCTGGACACTCGGAGTGCCTGATCAAACTCGACGACTACCAGTCGTGGATACCGACGTACGTCGAAGCGTCACCGTTCGAAGACACCGTCCTCCAGTACAGTCGCCGTGAACACGGGGATTACAGCGAATACGTCGAGCGCGTTTTGCGAGGAAATTCTGAGGGGAGTCCGACAGTCACAAGAACTAATGATCGGATATCCGACCAGCGACAGCGTACATCGAACGGGAAAAGTGATACTGAACGCAGGGGGCCTGAGTCAGATAGTCGGAACCCCACACAGCCATAGCAATGGAGAGATCGATTAGCCGCATCGAAACAGTCCATCGAAAACGTTGTCGAGTACCGCACCGAGAGGTAATTGTTCTACCTGCAGTTCGAGGACATGGAATGGTACCCATCTGAACTAGTACTTCGAACACGGCCTCGGGATTCCAGAGCGCGGCGCGGTACACCACCTCGCGCACGTCGAACTTCGGAGGTCCCGGCCGAGCGAGGTCTCGAGGTCGGTGATCAGGTCCCGCTCGCCGTCGGCGACGTCGACGTGGACGAAGAAGGCCAGTCGCTCGTCGCTGTCGGTCATCGCGTACACATCACGCGGGAGAGACGAACGTGACAGAGCCCACGTCCGTCGGGCGCGGCATTTCCTGGACCCAAAAAGTGAGCGAACGCGACATGCAGCCCCCGAAGTCGGGTTGTCCTCGTCGAATCGACTCACATCGACCGTGCGAAGACGATGAACAACGCCAGGCCGACGCCGGACAGGAGGGCGAGCATCGAGTGCTCCGTCTCGTAGGACTGTGCTTCGGGGAGCAGATGGGCCGCGGAGACGTAGATTAGCACGCCCGAGACGAATCCGAGCATGAGGCCCAGGTCGCTTCGACCGAGGTCGCGTACCAGTGGATAGGCGACGAAGGCGCCGATCGGTGTCGTCAACGCCGCGATGAAGAACGCGTACACTGCCGCCGTTCGTTCCGTCACGTTCCCTTTCAGCAAGACGAGATACGTGATGACCCCTTCGGCGAATTCGTGGACGACCAGCCCGGTTCCGGCCAGAACGCCCGTCAGCACCGAGATGTTGAACGTGACGGTGTAGACGACGCCGTCGACCAGGGAGTGGATCCCGATGCCCTCCGCTGCCGTCACCCCGAACGCGAGCGTCTCCTCCCCGGTGTGACGCTTGATAACCTGGTTGGAGAGGTACATGAAGAGGAAGCCGACCAGGGCGGTGAACCCTGCATCAGCGTTGTTCGCGACCGCGTCCGGGAGGGCATGAATTAGCGGCGTCGTGATGAGGATCCCCGCGGCAAAGCACATGAGATACGGGAGCGACCGTTCCGCCCACCCCCGGTGTCGAAATATCGTGACGATGCCTGCGCTGTTCACCAGTGCGGCGACGATGGCGAACGCCGCAATCCAGTAGAACGTCCCTGGCAACGCTACCATCGCTGATTCTCGTTTCCGTTCGGCCTCGGCCGCTCACGTTCGGTCGCGAAAAGAGACGTCCGGTCTGCCAGTCCGGGTCTCGCTGACTTTCCCATGTGGCACCTACTGCCGTTAAATACTAAAAACGACGTCCGTCCGACTGGCAACGACTCGACTCTGACTCACCGTTCAGTTACCCACCTCTCGATATATCGACATGGGATATAGTCAGCGAACAAACTTGATCTGGGGCGAACAGGGGTCGTCTGTGACCAGCGACCTACTCTTCGTCGGCCGAGTAGCCCATCGCCAGCAGTTCTTCGAGCACGGCCTCGGGGTTCCGGAGCGCGGCGCGGTACACCGCCTCGCGCACGTCGAACTTCGGGAGGTCCCGGCCGAGCGAGGTCTCGAGGTCGGTGATCAGGTCCCGCTCGCCGTCGGCGACGTCGTCGTGGACGAAGAAGGTCAGGCGCTCGTCGCGCTCGAACTGGACCGACTTGTCCTGGATCGCCCGGCGGACGATGTAGGGCTGTCCCCCGGACGACGACCCGACGTCGATCGACGACGCGTCGAGAGCAGATCCGCCGTCGTCTGCGGACGAGTCCGACGGCTGGGTCGACGAGCCAGCGGTCGTCGACGGGGAAGACGCCGACGCCGCCGACGATTCGGAGTCCGCGTCGCGGTCGGATTCCACACTCGATCCGGCAGCAGTCCTGTCGGGCGTCTCCGATTGCTGCTCTGACGTCCGGTCGGTGCCAGTCTCGGTACTCGAGTCGTCGGCGCCGGCGTCGTCGGTATCGGTGGCCTGAGCGTCGTCCGCCTCGTCGTCTTCGTCGCCGTCGTCGCCCCAGAGATCGTCGCCGGAGCCGGATTTCAGCCCCGTCATGCTTCCACCTCGGCGTTCTCGGGCTCGGCCTCACCGGGCTCGGGCGGGTTCGGCGCCTCGACGCCGCCCTCGGATTCGAGGTGCCGGGCCAGCTGGTCGAACTGCGCCAGCGTCTCGACCTCGTAGTCGCGCTTGCGGTCGCGGTGGTCGCGGACGTACCGGAACGCGCTGCAGTGGGCGCGCCAGCACCCTTCCAGCAGGGAGGTCCGGTCACGCAGGATGACCGGCACGTCGAATCCCGCGTCCTCCACCTCGGCGACGACGTCGTCCTGGTCGCGCGTGCCCTTGAACCGGTTGGGCACAGCCGCCAGGACGCCGATGTTGATCTCGAGTTGCTCTTCGAGGTTCGTCACGAGGTCGTCGAGTCCGCTGACGGAGGCCTGGCCTTTGCCGGAGGGTTCGATGGGAACCACCAGGTTTCGGGTCGCGTCGAGTGCGTTGTAGAGCTGCGGGCCGGAACTGGCCGGCGGGTCGACGATGAGGACGTCGTACTGTTCGTTGATCTTCTCCTCGCGCAGAACGCGCTGGAGCTGGGTCCACATCGGGAACGACTCGCCGAAGTCGCTCCGGGCCTCCTGTTCCTTCCGGAGCGCTTCGCCGAGGTCCTCGAGCCGGTTGTGCTCGGGGATGATGTCGACGCCGTGCTCGACGGTCCGGATCAGGTCCGAGAACTCGCCCATTCCCCGGCCGACGAGGTGGTGGACCAGGGTGTCGACGTCGCTGTCCGCCCGGTCGTGGTCGGCGTCGAACAGATAACTCAGGTCGCCGTCCTGCGGGTCCAGCGGGACCACGAGGACGTCGAGTCCGGCGCGAGCGTGCGCGACAGCCAGGTTTGCGGTGAGCGTCGTCTTCCCGACCCCACCGGCCTCGCTGTACACCGCATACGAGAGCATACCATCCGTTGCGAGGCTTCGAGTATAAGTTTTCGTCAGACGTTTCAATTCAACGTACCACGTACACCAAACAGTTGTTTGTAACGTTTGCTTGCAACACCTGCTTCAAACAACCGATTGTAACAGTCGTTTGCAACGGACGATTGCAACAGGAGTTTGCATCGAACGTTCGGAGTAATCGGCTGGAACATCTGTTCGATACAATCGGAACGAAGAATGTCGGATGTAGCGCCTGTAGCCTACATTTCCAACGATCAATCGATTTCAACGTACGTTTCGTCTGTTTGAAACGGTTGTTTGCAGTAATTAGTTGCTACAATTGTTTCATACGCTCGTTTGAAACAGTTGTTTGTAACGACTGGATCATTGACTCGATCCCGACAACCACAGGGCTCGATCGAATCGACTGGGACGATCCAGACGGGGGGTGTAACCGACGATCGAACCAATTGGTTGCAACAACTGTTTGCAACAACTGTTTGCAACAACTGTTTGCACCAGTCGTTTGCAACAGACGTTTGTAACGACCATTTGCGTCAGCCACTGGCTGTAGGAGGGAGGGAAGAGACGAACTACGGCTCCGACGAAGTGTTCGGCCAGTACAGCATTCGGCGCGGCAGAGCGCCGATTCACTCCCCGTCGGCGGACTCGAAGGCGGCACTCAGCTTCTCTCGCATGAACTGGCGACGCAGCTCACGTCGACGGTCGGCAGAGAGGTAGTCGTGCCAGACGACGTCTGCAGAGGCGCTCCCCTGTTCGTCGGCGATCTCCGAGACCTGGTGTTCGACGAGCATCTCCACGGTGTCCGAGTAGCGGTCGTACCAGAACCGTCGCCCCATCTGCGGGACCGTGTTCTGGCCACCGATCTGCCGGGGGACGTCGGCCCTGGTGACGAGGTCGGCGAACCAGTTCCCGATAGTGCTCTTCGACCGGTGACCCGTGGCGGACCGTGACGACGGGAAGAGATAGCCGGACCAATCGGCTTCGTCGGCCAGTTCGGCGAGGCGTTCGCGAGCGGTGTCGGCCCCGTAGATCACGGCGACCGTCCCCGGACCGTTCTTCCGTTCGTCGAAGCGAATGTGGGGGTTCTCGTCGTCAAGGACCAGCTGGCGGGCGTGCAGTGCGGCCACTTCGCTCGTTCGTAGGCCCCAGGCGCAGAGCGCGACCACGATCAGTCGCTCGCGAGGATTCGAAGCGGCGTCGAACAGCGCCCGGACGTGATCGGGAGACAGCGCCGGATTCGAGCCGCGCTGGTCGTCGTCGACGGTCCAGTCGTAGTCGAGGCCGTCGGTGGGGTTCAGCGCCGCTTCGCGACGGCTGACCAGCGTCGTGTACCAGTTCGACGTGGTCCGGTAGATCCGCCGTAGCGTCCGCCGGCCGACGTCTCGGTCCAGCGCATCGAAGGTGTCCCAGCAGGCGTCGACGGCTTCGTGGGGCGGGATGTCACTGTCCCGGGCGACGGGCGTGAGAAGATCGGCTGTGCCGTTCACGTCTTCGTAGGCGCGCACGTAACGACCGAGGCGGTAGGCGTGGGCCTCGACCGTGCTGTCGCTCCAGGACAGGCGCTGGGCCTGCCGGTCGAGGTACCGTTCGAGTGCGTCGACGGTCGGTCCGTGGTCGATTCCCCAGTCGTACCCCCCGGATTCGAGCCCGAGGACGTCGTTCCAGAACTCGGCGAAGCTGCGGTCGTGGTACTCCCGGAGGGCGTACACCAGGCCGCGAAACCCGTGTTCGGACAGCCAGGAGTGTGAAGGACGATCCGCCTCGGAATCGAGCCCATCGGCCTCCATCGCTGGTGCGACGACGTCCCAGTACGCGTCTTCGAGGCCGTCGAGGCCGAGGAGCGTCCACTGGACGTCCGGTGTGGAATCTGAGTGCCCTGATTTCGCCATGCTGGGGCCATCTATCGGTATTCAAATAGTTGTTGTGGTTGCGTAGACTGCAAGAGTCTGCGCAGTCAACGGTGAATCATGCGCAACAAGCATAGAATTGTATGAATCGTATATCGCTATATCATTTTTCGGCGTGCGATTCCGGTTGTGAAGGACGAGTCCAGTAATCGTGCCCTAAGAGGTGAGAATGGCGAGATCAGGCGGCTCGGGAAGTTGTGTTCAGCGAGCTCGAGGGGCAGAGCGCTGTTGCGAGAATTCCTCGGAAACTGTTTCGATGGCCCCTGCAACGTGGCTCAAACGCGCCTACGCATCTGGCCAAATCTGCGCAGACGAGAGACGACAGAATCGTACGAAGCAATATATAGAACTCCTAGTAGAACGTCGCCAACTGAGAGGTACGTTCCGCTCCGTTACGGGCCGTACAGCTCATATACACGTTCATATCCGTACTCCCACCCGTCTCAGGTGATGACGCGTGACCAGCGTCCGGACGACGTATCGCGGCGGAAATTCATCCTGGCGACCGGTGCGGCGGGGACGGCGGCGTTCGCCGGGTGCTCGGGCGGCAGCGGCAGTCAGTCGACGCCGACGCCGCGCGTCGAGACGCGGACGGTCGTCAAAGACCAGTCGGGAAGCCAGGCATCCTCAGATTCGAGCGGCCCGTCGGACCTGTCCGCCGAGGGGTCTTCGACCGTGTACCCCATCTCGAACAAGGGCGGGTCCTACTGGAACGGGAACCCGCCGGCGGACGACGAGGAGTACTGGGGCCCGGAGCAGTACGGCATCGACACGGACATGCACCTCGCGGATTACTTCGCGAGCCTCTACGGCTTCGAACCGACGGAGACCCGCTCCGAGGCGCCGTTCAACATGAGCGTCGGTCTGAGCCACTCGGGGACGGGCTGTAAGTCCGTCCGCGACGGGCTCGTCGACATCGGCAACTCGTCGGGACCGATCACGGCGGAACTCGGCATCAGCGAGGAGAAACGCGACGAGAACTACGTCGACCACGTCGTCGGCCGGGACGGGCAGCCGGTGTTCGTGAGCCAGGCCATCTACGACGCGGGCGTGACGGAGCTCACCGGCGAGGAGGTCCGCGGCATCTACCAGGGCGACGTCACCAACTGGAGCGAGGTCGGCGGCCCCGACCAGGAGATATACGTGGTCGGCCGCGCCGAGGGCTCCGGGACGGACACCTCGTTCCGACTCAACATGCTCGGTGACGCCGATGCACCGATGGACGTCGACACCCGCAAGGGCCAGAACCAGCAGGTCCAGACGGTGCTCGAACAGAACGACGGCGCCATCGGCTACATGGCGCTGGCCTTCCAGAGCAGCGCCATCTCGCCAGTGGCGATCACCTTCGACGGGACGACCTACGAGCCCGACAAGGACGCCGAGAACACCATCTTCGACAGCGACTATCCGCTGAACCGGGACCTGCACATGTACACCCGGATCACCGACGAGACGCCGGAGGGGACGAGCATGAAGGAAGCGGCCTTCATCAACATGTTCCTCACCGAGTTCGGCCAGCAGACGTTCGTCGAGGCGAACAACTACATCCCGCTACCGACCAAGGACATCGAGGCCGAGCGCGAGAAGCTCCCGGACCAGGTGTAGCGAGCGGACCGCCAGCGGCTGCCACGATCCACGACCCCGATCTATCCATTTCGATACCCAATGTCTGATCTCCGACGACCCCCTCACGACGGACGCCGATCGGTTCAGCGGCGCGTCGCTGCGACTCGGGAGTTCGTCGACGAGACGCCATCGACCGCACTCGCCGCCGGCCTCGTCGGCGGCCTCGCGCTGATCGGCGTGCTCGTCGGCTTCCTCGTCCAGTCCCCGCTGACCGTCCTCGCGCTCGGTGCGTTCCTGGCCGCGTTCGCCTACGGCTGGCTGCGCCACCAGGCGCTGACCGCACGCGCGATGACGTTCGCGATGACGGCCTCGACCATCCTCGTCCTCGGCCTGATCACGGTGTTCATCTTCGCCGAGGCGTGGCCCGTCTTCGAGTACGCCTCGGGGACGGTGTTCGGCGTGCAGGTGCCCGGCCTCGAACTGTTCACGACGACCAACTGGAGCCCGGTGAGCGAGCCGATCGGGTACTCGCTCGCCCCCATGATCCACGGGACGGTGATGGTGACCGTCGTCGCGACGGCCGTGGCCGGCCCGCTCGGGGTCGCCGCCGCGCTGTTCATCGGCGAGATAGCGCCGCCGACGGTGCGCGAACTCGTCAAGCCTGGCGTCGAGATACTCGCCGGCATCCCATCGATCGTCTACGGCTTCATCGGCTTCACCATCCTCAGCCCGTGGGCGAGCGAGGCGTTCGACCTCGTGGGCCAGGGGACGTACCTCTTCGTCGGCCTCGTCGTCGGCCTGATGGCGCTCCCCACGGTGGTCTCCGTCGCCGAGGACGCCATCAACAGCGTCCCGGAGTCGATGAAGAGCGGGTCGCTGGCGCTGGGGACGACCGACTGGCAGACGATGACCGCCATCACGCTGCCGGCGGCGTCTTCCGGCGTCTCGGCGGCCGTCCTGCTCGGCGTCGGCCGCGCCATCGGCGAGACGATGGCCGCGACGGTGATGCTCCGCAACAGCCCCGCCCTGCCGGAGCCGCTGTACAACGCCTTCTACGGGTACGAGACGCTTACCTCGCTGATCGCGGCCCGCTACGGGGACGCCCACGGCCTCCAGTTCAACGCGCTGTTCGCCGCCGGGGTCGTCCTGTTCGTGACGGTCCTCGCGCTCAGCGTCGGGTCACAAATCATCGAGGCGCGCATGGAGCGCGAACTCGGGGGGAACCAGGGATGAGCGGGGCGACCGAGTACGACCTCGTTCGCGAGGACACCTCGACCCTGGAACTCGGCGCCGGTGCGACGGTCGGATTCGCCGTCGTCCTGTTCGGGTTCGGCCTGGCCGGACTGTTCGAACTCGTCGCGGTGACGGAGTCGGTCGCGGGCGTCCAGTTGCCACGGCTGCTCGGCGGACTGCTCACGCTTGCGAGCGCAGCGCTCGCCTGGTTCGGCGTCGCGTCCCACCGGGGCCTCGTCCCGACTGACCCGCGACCGAGCGCCGGCGTGGTCGCCGCCACAGGGGCAGCCGGCGTCTGGTTCGTCGTCGGCGGCCTCGTCGGGTCACAGACGCTCGGCTTCGGGACGGTCGGCTGGCTCGCCCTGGCGCTCCTCGCCGGGGCCGTCGGCTTCGCGGCCACCGCGCTCCCGCGCGAGGACCTCGGAACCACGCTCCCGGTCGCCGCCCTGACCGGGCTAGGTGGGCTCGCGCTTCTCACCGACGTCATCGGGCCCGACTGGGCCTGGTCGCCGGTCGGCCTCCGGGCGACGTTCGCCGCACCCATCGCGATTCCAATCATCGTCCTGTTCTGTTCGCTCCTCGTCGGCTGGGCGGGGGCGAAGGCCTACGGCGGGTTCGGCGCGCGGGGCCGCCACCTGGGCGCGTACGCGCTCGTCTACCTGAACGTCCTCTCGATCCTGGGCGTCCTCGTCGGCCTCCTCGCGTTCGTGTTCACGAAGGGGGCACCGGTCGTCGTCCAGGGGATCACCGTCGGTCCCGGCGCGGGGCCGGAGACGACGATCAGGCTGTTCGGATTCGCCCACACGGTCGTCTGGCCCGTCGACTGGCCGTTCGTGATGAACGGGGTGTCGCTGTACGCGGAAGTCAGCGGCGTCCTGCCGGCCATCGTCGGCACCGTCTGGCTCGTGGTCGGCGCCGTCCTGTTCGCCGTCCCGCTCGGCGTCGGCGCCGCCGTCTTCCTCGCCGAGTACGCCGAGGAAGGGCGGTTCACGCAGGTCGTCGAGGTCGCGACCAACGCGCTCTGGAGCACGCCCAGCATCGTGTTCGGGCTGTTCGGCTACGCGTTCCTGGTCCCCCGGTTCGGCGGGTCGAAGTCGCTGCTCTCGGGGATGTTGACGCTCGGATTCATGCTCCTGCCACTGGTCGTCATCACGAGCCGGGAGGCCATGCTCGCCGTCCCGGACGACTACCGCGACGCCAGCGCCGCCCTCGGCGTCTCGAAGTGGCAGACGATACGGAGCGTCGTCGTTCCGGCGTCGCTGCCCGGCGTCATCACGGGCGTCATCCTCGGCGTCGGCCGCATCGCCGGCGAGACCGCGCCCATCCTGCTCACGATGGCGGGCGCGACCGAACCGTCGGCGGCCGAGACGGCCGACGTCGTCGGCGGGTTCGCGCTGTCCTCGTCGCCCCCGTTCGTCACGAACCCAGCACTGCTGGAGGCGACGAGCGCGCTCCCCTACCAGCTCTATGCGATCATCTCGGCCGGCGTCGGCGGCGACGCCGCCTTCGGCTGGGGGACGGCGCTGGTCCTGCTCGTCGTCGTCCTCACCTTCTACGCCGTCGGCATCGCTTCGCGGACCTATTTCAGGAGGAAATTACACGAATGAGTACCGAACTCAACGAGACGCAGACGGAGGCGGCACAGTCCCCGGCCGAACTCGGCGGCGCGACCACGGTCGGCGAGACAGACGAACGGACCCGGGCGGAGTGGGTCGACCACGAGTTCGACGGCGACGCGAAGATCGCCGTCGAGGACCTGAACGTCTACTACGGCGACGACCACGCGCTCACCGACATCTCGATGGAGATTCCCGAAGGGAGCGTGACCGCGCTCATCGGCCCCTCGGGTTGCGGGAAGTCCACGTTCCTCCGCTGTCTCAACCGGATGAACGACCGCATCGGGAGCGCCCGGATCGAGGGGTCGGTCCGGATCGACGGCGAGGAGGTCTACCGGGACCGCGCCGACCTGGTCGAACTCCGCAAGCGCGTCGGCATGGTGTTCCAGCAGCCCAACCCGTTCCCGAAGTCGATCCGGGACAACGTCTCCTACGGACCGCGCAAGCACGGCGACCTCGATACGACGTTCCTCTCGCGACTGCTCGGCCGCGACGACGTCGACGAAGAGGCGTCCCTCGTCGAGGAAGCGCTCGAACAGGCCGCCCTCTGGGAGGAGGTGAACGACCGGCTGGACGACAACGCGCTGGGCCTCTCCGGCGGGCAACAACAGCGCCTCTGCATCGCCCGCTGTCTCGCGACGGACCCCGACGTCATCCTGATGGACGAACCCGCCTCGGCGCTCGACCCGATCGCCACCGCCAAGATCGAGGACCTGATCGAGGAACTGGCCGAGGAGTACACCGTCGTCGTCGTCACCCACAACATGCAGCAGGCGGCCCGGGTCTCCGACCAGACCGCCGTCTTCCTCACCGGCGGCGAACTCGTCGAGTACGGCGACACGGACCAGATATTCGAGAACCCGGAGAGCCAGCGCGTCGAGGACTACGTCACCGGCAAGTTCGGATAGCATGGAGACGCGCAAGATCCAGATCGCCGGCGGGACGACGTACACGGTGTCGCTCCCCAAGGAGTGGGCCAGCGAGCAAGAGCTGGAAGCGGGCGCGCGTGTCCGCGTCCATCCCTACGAGGACGGCTCGCTGCTCGTCCAGACAGCGGGTCACGCGGAGCCGGAGCGCGAACCGCTGCAGCTCGCCCCGACCGACGGGTCCGTCGACACCCTCCGGCGCCAGGTCTGGGCCGCGTACGAGACCGGTCGCGAGGCCATCGAGGTGACCGGCGACGCGGTGGGATCTGCGGACCAGCGCGCGCTGCGAGACGTGGCCTCGTCGCTCCTGGGCGTCGACGTGGTTCAGCGGTCCGACGACGGCGTCGTCTATCGGAGCCTCCTCGACGCCAGTACCGTCTCGCTCGAACAGTCGCTCCGCCAGCTACAGTTCGTCGCGGACTCGGCGCTCGGCGACGCCGCGGCGACACTGGTCGACGAAGATGTTGGCTCCCACCGGGTCGAGGAACGCGCTACAGAGGCGGGCCGGCTCGCGGCGCTCGTGGGCCGGCAGTTCGACCGCTCGCTCGACGATCCGGCCGTGCTCGACGACCTCGGCGTCGAACGGACGACGCTGTTCGACTACCACGCCGCGGCGACCGAACTCGAACGGATCGTCGAGCACGCCACCACCGTCGGGACGGTCGCCCGACGACAGCGAACGCCGGTGCCCGCAGACGTCGCCGACGCGCTCGTCGCGACGGTCGACGACGCTCGTGACGGTATCGAGCAGTCGATGAACGTCCTGCTGGACGACGGCACCGCCCAGACCGCCTGTGACGTCTTCGACGACTGCGACCGCGTCGACGTCGCGCGCTTCGACCGGCTCGACGACGACGCGCCGGCGTGGCTCGGCGTCGTCTTCCGGTCGCTCGTCGACGCGGTCGAGGCGAGCGGTGCTATCGCGGCCATCGGGCTCCGGGCGGCGCTCAGGGAAGAAAAGTGTGGCCAGTGAGCGGCGTGGGAATTAGCTGTCCGCGTCCGGCCGCGGCATCGCCTCGATGTCCCGGATCCGGGGCGTTTTCTCGACGGACTGGTACTGTCGCTGCCAAGCCTCCTCGGGGAAGAGACCGTTCCGGTCGAACAGGGCGCGGGCCGCCGGCGTGAGCTCGTAGAACTGGTAGGGGTACCCGCCGACCCGTTCCCCCGGTTCGAACTCGCGTTCGCGAACCACGCCGACGTCGGCCAGCGTGTCGAGGTGCCGGCGAACGGCGTGCTCACTCAGCGGTGGATTCATGTAGTCTAGTTCCTCGACGCTGGGCAGCCCCTTCGGATGGCCGACGACGTCGGCGAGGATGTCTGCGCGCTTCTTGTCGGTCGCCTTCTGGAGCGCACGCCAGGCATCGAACCGGTCGCTACTGGCTCCCTGGGCCCCTTCCGCCTGGGTACCGGCCTCTGTCGTGGGCCTCATGTCTCTGACTTGTCGCGCCACGCCCATAAGCACTTGCACTCAGATGAAGGTAGGACCACAACAGGATCCACAACTACATGCGCATCTGGTATCCAAACTCGTCTCGAAATCCACTAGGTAGCGTCCGTGTAATTAAAGTCACGTCAATGTTGTAAATTAGTCAATGAATTCCGGGGATGAAGACCGGGAAGTGGCCGACGACGGGACCGACACAGTTCCGGAGGCCGAGGAGATAATCGACGACGTCGAGGCGATCAGTCTCACCCCGAGCGAGCACCAGCACGTCAAGGATCTGGTAAACGGGGACCAGATGAACCGGATCGAGGGACACGAGCGCCGGTACCTGGTGGCCGGGGCCGGTGGCGAGACGGGAGCCGCCTCGCGACGGGAAACCGTCTACGACCTCCTCGACGCCCGACGGGACCCGCCGGCCGTCGCCGTCGAACTGGAAGACTTCGGCCTCACACCCGAGGAGATAGGACTCTGGACGCGCGTGTTCGACATTCTCTGCGGCATGGCGACCCACATCGTCGGGGTGATAGAGGACTTCGATGGCGGCTACGTCTGGGAGCTAGGGCTACTGTTCGCACCGTCGTATCGGGAGAAGACGTGGGTGCTGAAGCGGACGTACGACGACCCGGAAATGGAGCGAGACAGGTACGACAACGGGATGGCCGCCTCGTACCTGCGACTCCTGAGCAGCGAGCGGTGCCACGAGTGGGCCGGTGCCGACGAACTCCCCGACGTCGTCGCGGAGATTCCGTAGACGAGTTCTCCGATTTGCCGCTCGCCCGTCGACTCGGCCTCGACCTCTCAGTCGTCGCCGACCGCCACGGTCACGGCGTCGCCGACTGGCCCGTCGGCTTCGGCCTCGATGTCGATCGTTCCGCTCTCCCGAACCGCTCGAACGACGGCGATACAGGAGCCATGGTACGCCGAGCAAGCATCGCCGACCCAGGGCTCGTCGCTGTCGAGGTTCCCGTTGTCGACGCCGGCTATCTCGCCGGCGCCCGAGACCTCGAAGTTGACCTCGTGGTCTGCGCGAGGAACGCGCACGCCGTCCTCGTCGGTGACGGTCGCCTCGACGTACACCAGGTCGCGGCCGTCCGCGGCGATGGCCTCGCGATCGGCGTCGAGTTCGATCCGTGCGGGCTCGCCCGCCGTGTGGAGTTCGTGTTGGGCGACGACCTCGCCGTCCGCCTTCGCGACCGCCCGGAGCGTCCCGGGCTCGTAGGGGACCCACCACTCCATCGGGCGGGGGCCGTAGTCGTCGGCGCGCTGGGTGCCCAGCAGGTCGTCGTTCTGGTAGAGTTCGACCGACTCGGCGTTCGTGAACGTGTAGACGTCGACGAACCCCTGGGAGTCCTCGCGGTCGGGGAAGTTCCAGTGGGCCGAGAGCGGTGGCCCGCTCCAGGCGGGCCGACAGGCGGGCCGCTCGCGGTCGTGGTCGACCGCCGCAGCGAAAACGGTGGGGTCGTCCGACCACGCGGCCTGGTGGAATCGGCCGGCGGGTTTGATCGCGCCGGTCGTGTCGATGGGGCCCGTCGGCCACCCCTTGCTGGGCCACTCGCGGGCCTCGCCGAGGTAGTCGATGCCGGGCCAGAGGAACTGGCCGCAGACGTCGTCGCGCTCGACCACGTCGTCCCAGGGATTGTGGGGGACGAACGCCAGCGGGTCGTCGCCGGAGCCCCGGAAGAACCGGCGGTTCTCCGAGCCGACGATGGGAATGTCGATGTCGGCCGCGCGGTAGTCGTCGTACCAGTGCTCCTGGTAGTTGCAGGAGAGGACGTCGACGTGTTCGGCGACTCGTTCGACGTTCTCGACGACGCCGTCGGTGCCGTCGCCCCACGGCGGGTTCCCGTAGGTGACGGGGCGTGTCGGGTCCATCTCGCTTGCGGCCTCGGTGAGCATCGCTAGGTCGGCGATCATCTCGTCGTCGCCCTGGTCGTAGTTCTCGTTGCCGACGCTCCAGCACACCACCGAGGGATGGTTGCGGTCGCGGTCGATCATCGCCGCCAGGTCCTCGCGCCACCACTCGTCGAAGAACTCGTCGGCACCCTCGTGGCGCCACTTGTCGTACACCTCGTCGACGACGAGAAAGCCCATCCGGTCACAGAGGTCGAGCAGTTCGGGCTGGGGCGGGTTGTGGGCGGTCCGGATGGCGTTACAGCCCAGCTCCTGGAGCGTTTCGAGGCGGCGTTCGAGCGCGCGTTCGGTGACGGCCGCACCGAGACAGCCGGCGTCGTGGTGGAGGTTGACGCCCTTCAGGTCGACCGGCTCGCCGTTGAGGAAGAAGCCCGCGTCGGCCGTCCACTCGAAGGTGCGAATCCCGAAGGGAGTGACGAAGTCGTCGACTGGGAGGGCGGCGGAGCCGCCCTCCTCGTTCCGCGACGGCGAAGCCGTCGCGCCGTCGCCCTCGCGATAGACGACGCTGCGGACGAAGTAGCGAGTGGGGTCGTCCAGCGTCCAGCGGTCGGGGTCGGCGACCGAGAGGCGCTGCTCGAACTCGTGGGGCTTTGCGGGGTCGACGGTCGCTTCGCTCCCGGCCGTCGCCACCACCTCGCCGTCGGCGTCGAGGATCTCCGTCTCCAGCGCGCAGTCGACGGGCGCGTCCGTCCCGTTGCTCACCTCGGTCAGCACCTGCACCTCCGCGCGCTGGCGGTTGACCGCCGTCGTGCGGACGTCGGTGCCGAAGGGGGTAACGGCGACCGGGTCGGTCTCGATGAGGTGGACGTCGCGGTAGATTCCCGAACCCGTGTACCAGCGGCTGTGGGGGTAGTCGTCGTTGGCGACGCGGACGGCGAGCGTCTCGCCGCCGTCGACGCCCAGGTCGGCCAGGTCGTAGGTCACCGTCGAGTAGCCGTAGGGGCGGTGGCCGACGTGCTCGCCGTCGAGGTAGACGTCGAAGTCCCGGTAGACGCCGTCGAAGCGGAGCGTCGCCTCGCCGTCGATATCCTGGGGGAGTGTCCGACGGTACCAGCCGACCCCGCCGGGAGCGAAGCCCTGCTGCTGGCCGCCCGGCTCGTCGGGGTCGAAAGGACCCTCGATGCTCCAGTCGTGGGGCACGTCGACGGCCTCCCAGTCGCCGTCGTCGAGAGCGGGGTCGGCGCCGTCCGCGACGTCGCCGCGGTGGAACCGCCAGTCCGTTTCGAGACGGCGGACGCGTCGATGCTCCTCGGTGGGACCGGCCGCAGTTGGCATACGGTGACATCCGACAGGGCCGATAACAAAATTGCGGTGCGTCGCCGTCCCGACGGCGTCCTCGAAAGGTGGCTTTCCGGCGGTCCGGCCGCCGAACCCGCGTCCCGCCAGGTAACGTCACCTTATCGAGCGACCGCACGTGATCCGCTGGCCTCTTTCGGGGACGGCGTGGGGACTCAGGGCCCAGCGAACGTGCGAGACGTCACCATATGGAACCGTCACGAATATATTTACTCGTTAGTGAGTAAGGCTTATCTATAGCAGGTGCTCCCGCACTAGTAATGCGAGTAACAGTTCCCTACGATCACCGTACCGTCCCCCAGTTTTGCACCGAAATCACCGCCGCCACGACCCCGGCCGAGGGAAGCCAGCGATGATGTGGCAGGATCTGGTCTTCATGGCCGGGAGTTCCCTCTCGCTGTTCTTCCTCATGCCGACGCTGCGCGACTCGATGGCCCACGTCCCCCTGGGGACGTCGCTCCCGTCGGCCACCATCGGCTTCGTCTACGGCGTGACGTTCCTCTCGCTCGGGATGACGTTCTCCGCGATCGGCGCGATGTGTACGGGCGTGATGTGGAGCGCTATCGCGACGCTCCGGTCCCCGAACCCGTTGCCGTTCTTCGACGACGAGGGAGCGCCGTCATCGACGGCCACCGCACCGCACGCAGACTGATAGTGGTGGTTGTAAGCCCGTACCGGCGTTCGACGTCGCCGGTGCCATCGAACGCCGGTAAAAAGTTACAACCACCACTATGATCCGGTCGAGCGAGCGGACAGCATCTGCGAGTATCTGCGGTCATCTCGCGAACGCGCGAGCACCCTTCCCCACGAGCGATTCCGAATCCGGCCCGTTCACTCCCACAGCTGTTCTTCCAGTTGCTCGCCGAACGACGACTCGTCTTCGACGGAGCCGATGACGGAGATCTCGCCGGACGATTCGAGGACGACGGCCTCGACGTCGTCGAGAGAGCCGAAGTTCTTCTTGCGAAGGGCGGCGTGGATCTCGGATTTCGCGACGCGCTGTTGCCGCATCGCTCCCTTGACGAACTCGCCCCGGAAGTACAGTAACGCGGGCGGATTCGTGACGACGCGTCTGAAGAATGGCCACCGGATCTGGAGCCAGGTGACGACGTACTGGAGCGCCAGGAGGAGGCCGAAGGCCACGATGGCCTCCGAGAGCGCGACGTCCTTGGCCGTCAGCGCGCGGCCGAACACGGAGCCGATGGCGACGGTCACGATGAAGTCGAACGCGTTCATGCTCGAGAGCGTTCGACTCCCCGTGATGCGGAGGAAGAGCACGAGCGCGACGTACATCGAGACGCCGACGACGACGATTCTGACGATCGGGTTCAAGCCGGAGACGAAGAAGGTGACCTCGGTCATGTGTCGATAGGGGGCCAGTGCCAGGCGTCGGCGGTCACGATTCCGAGCAGTTTGCGGCGGCGGTCCGCCAGCTCGTCGAGGGCGTCGGCGAACTCCTCGTCGGAGACGGTGGGTACGCCCTCGCTGCGGAGCCGGTCGAGGTCGGGCGGTGGCGGCGCCTCGTCGGCCGGGTCGATGAACGCGTTGTTGAGCGTCTCGAGGTAGTTCTGGCTCGCCGACCGCGCGTTCTCGACGAGGACGGTGTCGGGCTGGTCCTCGTCCAGAACGCCGAACCGGAGGACCGTCATCGACTCGTCGAAGACGGCGACCGCCATCGCGGAGGCGTGCTTGGCCTGTTGGCTGTGGTAGTAGTGGAGGATCGGGTAGGACTTGTGCTGGTCTGCGAGCGTGTCGAGGCGTGAGGCGAGCGAGTTGAGCGGGAGGTGGAGCCCGTCGAAGTCCTCGCCGTCCCACGCCGCACAGACGACGGTCTCGCTGTCGACCCCCATCCCGGAGACGCTACTGGCGAAGGAGCGCTTGTTCGAGACGGCCCCGAGGACAGAGAGCACGTAGGAGACGCCCATCGTCACGAACAGCATGCCGGTCGCGGTCGTGAGCGACGCGGCGATCTGCCAGATCCCCGCCGGGGGGTAGAAGTCGCCGTTGCCCATCGTGAACATCGTGTACGCCACGAAGAATATCCGGCCCGACCAGGTGACGGGGACGTCGTCCCGGGCGGCCAGCAGCGCGTTCTCGCCGCCGGCGAAGACGAGCGTCCAGCCGCCCCAGATGAGGCCGACCCACGTGACGAGCGTCAGCGTCAGGATGACCGGTCCGGCGAGGCTGAGTGCACGGGACCGCGTGTCACCAATCTGCCGGAGGCCGCGCCAGGTCCACGTCGTCAACCGCGCCGAGAGCGGGCCGGAGCCGCCGTCGACCCAGAGCGTCGTCCAGAGGATGTCGACGATGGTGACGACGAGCAGCACCAGCCCGACGACGAGATACAGCGGTCGTATCGCCTCGGCCCCCTGCAGCGGGACGAGGTCAACTGTCACCCCGGAACCGTAAGCGGGCGACGGGACGAGTCCCAGCGTGTCCGCGAACATTCTCACGCAGCCGTAGGTGCTTGACGTGCAAAATGTTAGCGAAGTAACTATTACGTTCGCCGCAGGCACGCCGCCGTCCGCGGCCCCGTCTGGGCGTACGCGCTGTTGCTCGGCTACGCGCTCGTCGTCTCCGGGCACGTTGCCGACGGAACCCGGTGACCATCGGTGTCGAATCCACGCTCGTGGAGGCCGAAAACGCCGCGGAAGAGCTATACGGCCAGTCTCGAAAACGGGGATCACTGATGGTCCCGACACGACACCGTCTCGTTCGCTGTCGGCTCGTCCGCGAAGCCGTGCTCGGGAGGTGGACGAGATGACGCTCCGGAACCTCGTCCTCGTCGTCGCGAGCGGCCTCGCGGCGTTCCTCGTCGTCGGCGTCGCGGTGACCGAACTCCTTCGCCCGTCGATCGAGTTCTCCCTGTTCGTCGGTCTTCCGGCGGGACTCGTCGCCGGGGTCCTCGTCTCCGCGGGCGTCTTCCTCGGTCTCGGGGACGAGACGTCCGCACGGCGACGGCGCGTGGCGCTCGCCGCTGGCGTGTTCGGCGGTGTCTTCCTCACGGTGCTTCTCGTCGCGGGGGGACTGTTCGGGCTCGGTACCGTGACGGCGCTCGCGTTTGCGACGCTCTCCGGCGTCGCGGCAGCCGTCGCCACTTTCGTTCGGAGTTCGTGACCGCTCCCCGTCCGGAGGTCTCGACCGGGCAAACTACGACGGCCGGTCGTCCGTCACTCGGGGAGGAAGAAGTCCGATTTCGGTCGCCGCTGGCTGGCCACTCCCCTGAGCCGGGCGGACTTGGCGGGGCCGCTGTGGCGGACGATGACGACGTCGTAGGCCTCGTCGGTCGCGACGCTCCCACCGACGCTACTGATCGACGTGACGAGGCGGCCGGCGTTGTCGCTGCCGATGAACACCATCGACGCGTCTTCGCGCTTTGCGACCTTGCGGATCCGCTTCGAGATGGCGCCGGACGGCGCGTACCGGCCGACGACGAAGTGACGGAAGTCGGCGCTCGGACACAGGTCGGACACCTGGCCGTGTATCTTCGAGACGACGGCGGACCGGTCGAACGCCTCGTCGGACTCGATCCAGTCGCGTTCTCTCGCGTACTCGACGTTGCCGTCCGGGATGACGGTGACCGCCACCACGGACTCGTCGAAGACGACGCCGAACTGTTCCGCGCGAAGCAGTGCCGCCTCGGAGAGTTCCGAACCGTCGAACGGGACGACGAGGGTCATACCGGCTGTTTCGTCCGCCGTCCCAAATAGATGCGAGTCGATCGTCGCGCCGCGAGAACGGGCTTTGCTAGATGGCGATAGCGAACGCGCCGTCGACGAGGCTTCGGTTCCCGTGACCATCAGCAAGTGACCGGCGATCTGACGATTAACAATTCCAAAATAGGCTATTTCAAAATAGGCTATTCTAGATTAGCCTATTTTGAAATTGGTTATTCGAAACGGCTTTCCGCCGACTGCAGCCGCCGGACGCCGAGGGCGACCAGCAAGTACCCCGGCAGGGCCACGGCCAGCACGGCCCCGATCAGGCCCCAGTCGGACGGGCCGAGCGGGACCGTGCCGAAGTAGTCGGCCAGCGGCGTGTAGAGGACGGCGATCTGTAACGCGATCGAGCCACCGACGGCCGTCGCGAGCCACCGGTTCGACAGCGTCGGCGTCTCCCGGAGCCAGCGGATCACGTACAGTTTCTCGAACTCGAGGAAGACGAAGCCGGTGAACACCATCGTCATCGCGTACGGCGTGACCGCCGGTGCGCCGTCGAGCGTGACGACCAGCAGCGCGAGCATGACGAGCGTCGAGATGCTGCCCGTGCCACCGACGAGCCCGAGCATCGCCCGGTCGACGATGCCGCTGTCCGGGTCCCGCGGCGGCCGTTCCATCACGTCGCCGCTCTCCGGGTCGGCACCGAGCGCGAGCGCGGGCAGGCCGTCCGTGAGCAGGTTGATCCACAGCAACTGGACCGCGGGGAGGACGAGGTAGCCGAACAGGGACGCGAGGAAGACGATGGCCACCTCGGCGACGTTGGCCGAGAGCAGGTAGCCGACGAACTTCCAGACGTTGTCGAAGATGGCCCGCCCGCGTTCGACCGCGCGTTCGATAGTGGCGTAGTTGTCGTCGAGCAGGATAACGTCGCTGGCCTGCTTGGCGACGTCGGTCCCCCGGACGCCCATCGCCACGCCGACGTCGGCGTTCTTCAGCGCCGGCGCGTCGTTGACGCCGTCGCCGGTCATCGCGACGACGTGGCCGCTGGCTTGGAGCGCCCGGAGGATCCGGACCTTGTGTTCCGGCGACGTCCGGGCGAACACGTCGACCGACTCGACGCGGTCCCGGAGTGTCTCGTCGTCCATCGCTTCCACCTCGCCGCCCTCGATCGCGGACGTCCCCAGGCCCAGGGACTCGCCGATGGCGGCGGCGGTCCGGGCGTTGTCGCCGGTCACCATCTTCACGTCGATGCCGGCGCGCTTCGTCGCGGCGATGGCGTCGGCCACCTCCTCGCGCGCCGGGTCGATCATCCCAACTAGGCCGAGGAACGTCAGGTCCGGGTCGACGGCGTCCTCGTCGAGGGTCGCGGGGTCGTCGGTGGTCGCCACGGCGAGCACGCGGAGCGCGTCGTCGCCGAAGGCCTCGACCTGCTCGCGGATCCGGTCGGCGCGGTCCTCGGTCAGGTCGACGGGGCCCTCGGCCGTCCGGACGCGTGACGACATCTCGAGGACGACGTCCGGTGCGCCCTTGACGTGGGCCACGTCGCCGTGGACGGTGCCCATCCACTTGCGCTCCGACGAGAACGGGATCTCGCCGGTTCGGGGCTGGCGCTCGCGCAGTCGGTCGACGTCGTACCCGTGGTCCGCGGCGGCCGCGACCAGGGCCTGCTCGGTCGGGTCACCCTCCTCCAGCGTAGCGTCGTTGCACAGCGCACCGGCGCGCAGGAGCAGGTCGACGCGGTCGCCATCCCTCGCGACCCGGTCGTCGTCCTCGCCGGTCGCCCGGTCGTCCGACGGGGCGTCCGCGTCGACCACGGCGTCGTTCACCCAGAGCCGGCTGACGGACATCCGCCCCTCGGTGAGGGTCCCGGTCTTGTCCGTACAGATGACGTCGACGGCGCCGAGCGCCTCGACGGCGGGGAGGCGGCGGACGAGCGCGTTCTCGTCGGCCATCTTGCGGACGCCCAGCGCGAGCGTCAGCGTCACCACCGCGGGCAGCCCCTCCGGGACGGCGGCGACGGCGAGCGAGATGGCGGTGAGGCCGGCCTGAATCGGCGGCGTATCGCGGAGCAGTAACAGCGGGATGACGAGCGCCGCCAGCACCACGACGCCGATGCCAAGCGTCCGGCCGAGCGCGTCGAGTTCTTCCTGGAGCGGCGTGTCGGTCTCCTCGGTGCTGGCGAGTTCGCTGGCGATGGCACCGACCTCGGTGTCCATCCCGGTCGCCGTGACGACGACGGCGCCGGACCCCCGCGTCACGTTCGTCCCCTTGTAGGCCATCGACTCGCGCTCGGCCAGCGGCGCGTCTGCGGCGACTGGATCGGTGGACTTCGAGACCGGTGCGCTCTCGCCGGTGAGCGCCGCCTCGTCCGCCTCGAGGGAACTCACCTCGATCACCCGCCCGTCCGCGGGGACGACGTCGCCCCCTGCCAGTTCGACGACGTCGCCCGGGACGAGGCCCGTCGCATCGACGTCGACCGTCCGGCCGTCGCGTCGGACCGTCGCCGTCGGTGCGGTCAGCTCTCGCAGCGATTCGAGGCTCTCCTCGGCGCGGTAGTCCTGGACGAAGCCGAACAGCCCGTTGGCGACGACGATGACGGCGATGAGCACCGCGTCGACGGTGTGGCCGGCCCACACGGAGAGGACGGCCGCGGCCACCAGCACCCAGATGAGGACGCTGTCGAACTGGGCGACGAAGATGTCGAGCGCCGTCCGCTCGCTCCCCCGTTCCACCTCGTTCGCGCCGTGTTCCCGGCGCCGGCGGTCGGCTTCCGCGTCCGACAGCCCGTCCGGGTCGCTGTCGACCGACGCGAGGACGTCGTCGACCGGCTCGTCGTGGGCGGACCGTGACACGGGTGGACTGTCGCGGGCCGGATTCATGTAGGTTGTCCGGGGTGGCGGTGCGGACGGGTACCCGTGACGGGAACGCACCCGTCGTCGAAAACGACGGATAGAAGCCGACGGAGCCGTACACTGTACCCAATGACGAACCGCGTCGTCGGTGGTCTCCAGGACCAGGCGACCGTCGAGCAGCGCGTCGAGAGCGGGGCGGCGCCCGACTGGGTCGCCGCCCACTGGCACTCGTTCCGCGAGCGGCTCGTGGGCGACAGCGACGGCGCGCCCTTCCCGTGTTTCTTCGGGGCCGAGTCGGTCGCCAACGGCGACCCGCTGTACACCGCCGTGCCGTCGATGACCAGCCGCGACGCGCTGCTGGACCTGGGCCGGACGCTCCTCGAGTACCTCGATACCTACCAGGACCACAGCGACCGCGCGTCGCTGGTCGCCTTCTTCAGGCCGCCCGAACGCGACCGCTCCGAGCGCGACTATCACGAGGGGCTCTGGCACATTCTCCAGTTTCTCCACGTGCACGACCCGGAGCCGTGGCCCGAGGACATCCCGACCGACCCGGACGACCCGTACTGGGAGTTCTCCTTCGGCGGCGAACCGATGTTTCCGACCTGTCGCGCGCCGTTCTACGACCAGCGGCTGAGCCGGCACTGCCCCGTTGGCCTGGAAGTCACGTTCCAGCCCCGGGCCCTGTTCGAGTCCCTGGACGTGACGGGGGACACGGAGTGGGGACAGGAGGCCAGGGAGATAATCCAGGGACGCCTCGAAGAGTACGACGGCGTCTGCCCCCACGCCGACCTGGGCGACTGGGGCGTCGAGGGTGACCGGGAATGGCGCCAGTACATGCTGTCGAGCGACGACGCGCAGGCGCCGGACCGCTGTCCGATCAAGGTCACGCGCGAGCATCCGAAGGCGACAGCGCTGTGTGAGGGCGGCGGCGAGGCGGACGCCGGCCGGTCGTCACCGGGGACGGTTCGATGACGGTCGACCTGCCCGCCGACCCGGTGCTCGTCCTCGTCGACTTCCAGCAAGGGTTCGACGACCCGCAGTGGGGCACCCGAAACAATCCGGACGCCGAAACCGAGGCGGCTCGATTGCTCTCGGCCTGGCGGGAAGGCGGCCTCCCGGTCGTCCACGTCCGACACGACTCCACGGAGGCGTCGTCGCCACTCAGGCGGGGAACCCCCGGCTTCGCGTACAAATCGGGACTCGAACCGCGAGATGGCGAAGCGGAGTTCGTCAAGCGAGTCAACGGCGCGTTCGTCGACACCGAACTCGAGTCCTGGCTCCGTGACCGGGCGTACGAGACCCTCGTCGTCTGCGGGCTGACGACCGACCACTGCGTGTCGACGACGGCGCGCATGGCCGAGAATCGTGGCTTCGACGTCCGGCTGGTCCGGGACGCCACCGCGACGTTCGACCGGACGCTCGACGGGGAGTCGTTCGACCCGGAGACGGTCCACCGAACTGCCCTCGCCCACCTGGAGGGGGAGTTCGCGACCGTCGTCCGTCGCGAGGGGATTATCGACGCGACACCGGCTTCGGGGGAGTGACGCCCTCCGAACCAGTCACTCCTCGGATTTGACCGCTTTTCTCCCCGTCAGTTTGTCCGGAACGAGACGGAACTGCCGGAAGGTCACGTCGTCGGACGAGCTCTCGAAGATATCGACCAGTGGGATGTCCACGCCCCACCGTTCCGCCATCGCAGCCGAGTCGGACGGCACGTCCGAAAGGTCTTCCAGTTCGCCGGTCGCGACGACACTTCGCCATCTGTCCCCCTGCTCGCCGTGTGAGACGAACGAGACGGGACTGTCGAGCAGCCCTCTCTTTTGCCTGCTCGACGGCTCCACGAGTCGGAAGTGGAAGTGTCCCGACTCGGCGTCGTATCCGTACGAGACCGGTCGCGAGTACGGCGGGTCCCCGTCGCGTGCCGAGAAGGAGAGGACACCGGTCCCGCCGTTCCCGAGAAAGTCGTGGATCTCTTCGTCGGCCATCTGTAGCCATCGGAGTTCGTTCATGAATTGACGTGTCGAGTCCGTACACTTCTCATCGTTACTCGTTCCCGGGCTGTGGCCCGCCGCCGGTCTGGGCTTCCTGGGCCTCGCCCCAGCCGCCGGCGTCGACGACCGCGAACAGTTTTCCCCAGTTCTCGTCGTCTTCACTCTCGGGTAACTGGTCGCGAAGCTGCTGCAGGTCCGACGGCGGGACGAGGGTGGTCACGAGGTCAACGATGACCTGGGCGTGGTAGGCGGCCTCGGACCGGTCGACCCCCTCGACGTCGGCGACCCGTTCGACGAAGGTAGACCAGTCGAAGCGCTGGCCGTGGTCGTGGACCGCGCCGGTCGGGTACCACTTGATCTCCATGGGGAGCGACGCGGCGAGGTCCTCGGCGTTTCCCTCGGGGATGCGCCGGCCCAGATTCGACAGCGTCGCCCGGATCGCCCGCACTGCTTCGCCAGTCTCCGAAAGTTCGAGGCGGTGCTGTACCTGCCCTGTGAATTCGTCGAAGTTCATGCCGGTTCTGGCTTCGCATCGCAGGATTGTCAATCAACTTGCCAGTTCCCAACGGCCGAGAAGCGGCGTCGCGCCCGGCTGGTCAGAAGCGCAGGCCGATTTATCTGGCGATGGTTCCTACACGGAGATACGACCATGATCGACACCGTTCTCGTCCCGACGGACGGCAGCGACCACGCGGTTCGCGCCGCCGAACACGGGGCCGCCATCGCCGAGGCGTTCGACGCGACCCTGCACGTGATATCCGTCGTCGACACCCGCGCTGCGGCCGGCCCGTTCGACGCCGGTGGCCTCCGGGAGGAGTTCGTCGAGCGCCTCGAAGCGGACGCCGAGGACAGTATCGACGCCGCTGTGGACGCCGTCGACGGGTCGAACAAACTTCAGACCGCCGTTCGAAAGGGCGACCCCGTCGACGAGATTCTCGACTACGCGGGCGATCACGGGATCGACCTGATCGCGATGGGGACCCACGGCCGGACCGGCGTGGAACGGTACGTGATGGGGAGCGTGACCGAACAGGTCGTCCGGCGGGCACCGGTGCCGGTGCTCACCGTCCGGGCGACCGAATCGAGTCGGCACGTCGGCGCGTACGACGAAATTATGGTCCCGACCGACGGCAGCGAGTCCGCCGACGTCGTGGTCGAGCCCGCGCTCGAACTCGCGGCGCGATTCGACGCCCGCGTCCACGCGGTCCACGTCCTGAACGTCGGCGACGCCGACGTCGCCGTCGAACACGCGAACTCGGCCGCGTTGCTCGACCGTCTCAGGGATCACGGAGAGCGCGCGGTCGAGGGAGTCGCGGGTCGGGCCCGGGAGGCGGGCGTGGACGTCGTCACGAACGTCGACGGCGGGTACCCGGCAGCCAGTATCCTCGAGTACGCCGACGCGAACGACGTCGACTGCATCGCCATGGGGACGGCGGGTCGCACCGGGCTCAACCGGTTCCTCCTCGGGAGCACCACCGAGCGGGTCGTCAGGCACGCCGACGTCCCCGTCCTGGCAGTCAACGCCCGCGACGACGACGAGAGCTGACCGCGTCGACGCTGGCGGGTGCACGCGTCACTCGCGTCGGACCGAACTCCGTTCGACGTGCACGCCCATCGCCAGCGATCCGAAAACGATCACGACGCCGCTCGCGACCAGCACCCACGTCGTCGCGCGCACCGACTGGGCGGCGACCGGGACGAAGACGCGCACGTCGAAGCCGACGACCAGGAGCGCGCCCACGACGTCGAAGACGAGGTCGAGCGCCGTGTCGCGCCGGCCGTAGTGGACCAGGACCGGTTCGACGTCGTAGCGCCGCCCGACGTCGCGCGCGATCAGTTCGATCAGTTCCCAGAAGACGCCCGCTGCGAGCGTGAGCACGACGGTCAGCACGGCGAGCCCCCCGAACGAGGCGTCGAGGACGGCCACACGGGGGGCGACGACGATCAGGCCGGCGTAGGCGAGCGCCGCGACGAGCGCCGCAGAGACGGTGTGCGTGACCGAGTCCCACCACTCGATCGTGTCGTACGGCCCGAGCATCCCGAACGAGTGGATCAGTCCCGCCGCGGCGATCCACAGCGAGAGTTCGGGACCGACGGTGACGCTCCGCCCGGAGAGAAGCGGCGCGACGAGTTCCAGGGCTGCGGGAACGAGCGAGGCGGCCAGGGAGACGGTCCCGTTCACGGCGGCGGCGAAGTCCCGTCGTCGGAGCGACTCCAGCAGCAGGAGGACGATTCCAGCCTGGAGCACGACGGTGCCGGCCGTCACGAGTTGCGCCATCAGTTCGTGCTCCCCTGGCAGTGGCTGCCAGGTAGTCGTTTCCGTTCGCCGCTACTTCGTCGATTCACTGGCGTTTGGGCCTTCGATGCGTGCCGAAACGATGCGTTCGATGGAAACCGGAACGGGACGCTGTCGGGGTGTCGCGTCAGCGCACCCCGACAGTACTTCGCTGACGCGTCAGCGGTTCGGCGGCACGTCAGCGCTTCGACGGCACGTCAGCACGTCGCTGGCGCGTCAGCGCTTCGGCGGTGCGTCACTCCTGGAGCATCCAGCCGAAGCGCTTCTCCCAGAACTCCTCGTCCGGGTGCTTCTTGGTGCGACCGTACGTCTTCTCGTCACGGATCTGGCGCTCCAGGACGTCACGCGCCTCCTTGATGGCCTGACTCGCGCCGTATCCCTCCCCGGACGCGACGTACAGCCCCCGGTCGGTGTGCAGGCGGATCCGGGCGAGCAGGAGTGGCGTCCCGCGCTGTTTCTCGTCGTGCTCGTGGAGGTGGAGCTTCGTCTCCAGGACGTTCATCTCCCGGTCCTTCGCGTCGAGGCCGTCGACCATCGACACGATCTCGTCGTAGCTCATGTCGTCGACGAGGTCGGCGCCGTACACCTGGACGCCGCGGTTGCCCTCGGCCTCCCAGGTGAGCGCGTCCAGGACGTCCGTCTTCGTGACGATGGCGAAGGGGCGTCCGTCGTCCGTGACGACCAGCGACGAGCCGCCGACGTCGAACATCTCGTCGACGGCCACGTCGAGCGTCGCGTCCGGGCGGATCGAGCGGACCGGCGACACCATGACGTCTCTGACCGGGAGGTCCAGCAGGCGGGCGAGTTCTCCCTCGCGCGCGCCGAACCCGCCGCCCCGGGCGCGCCCGGAGCTCGCGGAGACGTCGCCGCCGAACGAATCGGTCCCCCCGGCGTTGCCGCCCTGGCTCCGGTCCGTCGACCGGACCGTGACGTCGGTGACGTCGTAGAGGCTCAGGATACCGACGGCGTCGTCGTCCTCGACGACCGGGAGGTGCGTGATGTGGTTCTCCCTGAAGACGTGGAGGGCCTCCCCCACGGTCGACGCCGGTTCGACCGTGACGAGGTCGGTCGTACAGGCCTCCTCGACCGTCGCCGCGTCGAGGAAGGGTCTGACTTTCCGGAGGATGGCATCCACCGTGACGACGCCGACCAACTCGCGGCCCTCGAAGACGGGCAGGAGTTGCGAGTCGCTGTCGATCATGAGCCGCGCCACTTTGCGGACGTCTTCACTGGGATCGAGCCTGGGGACGTGCCAGACCAGCGATCCGAGCTTCTCGTCGGGCGGGTGGTGCGACGTCGCGAGCTGTCGCCTGGTGACGACGCCCTCGAACTCGTCGCCGTGGACCACGACGCCCCTGACGGCGGGGTCCTCGAACGTCCCCGCGAGCTTCGAGACGGGCGTCTCCGGGCTGAACTCGACGTATTCCTCCGAGATGATGTCGGTGATATCCATGGGTTTGAGAGCCGGGTGGCCGCGCTTCGGCACCGCGGAACTGCGCAGCCAACGTATCAGAGTTGGTCGTGGAATTCCAAGTACTCTCGGTCCATTCTCACGCCGTGGAAACCGACCCCGGTCGTCTCGGCCCGGGGGACCGTGGGTCGGGACGGACCGCCGGAGAGATTCGCCGGAAAGGCACGGTTCGTTGATATAGTTGGAAGTTCAACACGTTTGCATGTACGATACTGTACTGGTAGCCACGGACGGCAGCGGGTCCGCGAATCGTGCGGTCACCCACGCCCTCGAACAGGCCGAACAGCACGGCGCGACACTGCACGCGATCTACGTCGTCGACACCGACCGCTACGCCGAGCCCGGGCTGAGTAGCATCGAACTGGAGACGGCCGGGGTCGAAGACTGGGGGAACGAACAGCTCAACGAGGTAGCGGAGCGGGGCGATTCCCTCGGTATCGACGTCGTCACCCGGTGCTGTCACGGGAAGCCGAACGTGGAGATCGTCAGCTACGCGGACGAGATAGACGCCGACCTCGTCGTGGTCGGCTACCAGGGCCACTCCCACACGAAGACCGGCCTGATCGGGAGCGTCACCGACCGGGTCGTCCAGAACGCGGGTCGACCGGTGCAGGTCGTCTGACGGCCGGTGCGATTCCGGAGACCGCGACGGCCGGCGGCGGCGTCCGCGACGGGAGTCAGTCGGCCTCGCGCTCCCGGATCGAGAGAACGGGAACGTCCGAAAGCCGAACGACCCGTTCGGTGACGCTCCCGAGGAGATAGCGGTCCAGCCCCGTCCGGCCGTGGGTCCCCATCACGACGCAGTCCACGTCGGATTCCTCGGCGTACTCCGCGATCGCCCGGTACGGGATGCCGCTGAGTACTGCCCCCTCGATCGCCGTCACGTCGGCGGCCTTCGCACGGGTACGAACGTCGTCGAGGGCCTGCTCCCCGATCTCCTCGAGCGCGTCCAGTACCATCGCGACGTTGGCCCCGCCCCAGACGGCGCCGCTGTCGACGACGTTGATAACGTGCAGGGTCGCGCCCGTCGACCGCGCCAGGTCGATCGCGTGGTCCGCCGCGGCAGCGGCACAGGAACTGCCGTCCGTCGGGACGAGGACGTCGTCGAACGACGGATCGACGACCGTGTCCTCGTGGACGGTCATCACTGGTATCGAGGACTGGCGCAGCGTCAGCTCCGCGACGCTTCCCAGGACGAAGCGGTCGAGCCCGGTCCGGCCGTGGGTCCCCATCACGATGCACTCGACGTCGTGGTCCGCGGCGTACCGGAGGATCGTCTGGTGGACGGTCTCGCGTTCCTGGAGGGTCGCCGTCCGCGTTTCGACGCCGGCGTCGGCCGCCATCTCCGCGACGGTCGCGGTCGCCTCGTCACCGTCCTCGACTGCGTCCGTCGGTGGGGCGTCGCCGGCACCGACTGGACGCTCGGTGGGTTCGCGAACGTGGAGCACGTGGAGTTCGGCGTCGACCCGACGTGCGAGCGCGACCGCGGTCTCTCCCGCAGCGTCCGCGACGGTGCTGCCGTCCGTTGGAACGAGCAGTCGGTCGTACATGGCTATCCTGGTCGTGACAACGAGCGCCAATGTTGTAAACCCGGGTGCCAGCCCCGGGTGCCAGCTTCTCGATTGCGCGCGCCTGGCCCGGAACTCGTCGTCCCAGTTCGGTCACAGATCCCGGGGATAGTTTAGTGGGAGACGGGCGAACGGTCCCGTATGGCACCCGTTCGCCGCCTCGTCGTCGACGTGCTGAAGCCCCACGACCCGTCGCTGGTCGCGTTCACCGAGCAGGTCAGCGAGACGGACAGCGTGGCGGCCGTGACCAGTTCGCTCATCGAACTCGACCAGGAGGTCCAGAACGTGAAACTCACCTTCGAGGGGGAATCGCTCGACGTCGACGCCGTCGAAGCGGCCGTCGAGGAACTGGGCGGCACCGTCCACTCCGTCGACCAGGTCGCCTGCGGCGAGCACGTCGTCCGGGACCACCCGACGCTCCAGGACCCCTGATACCCGTGGCGTCACCGCTCTCGGAGCTCCGTCGGCTGCTCGGCGACGAGGACGTCAGATCGATTTCGCGGCGATACTTCGTCTCGAACGGGTTCGACGGCACGCTCACCTGCATCGGCGTCGTCGTCGGCGCCGTCCTCTCGGGCATCCCGGACGGGTTCACTGTCGTCAAGATCGGCCTCGGCGCGGCGGTCGGTCTGGGGACCTCGGCGGTGTGGAGCGTCTGGGAGATCGAACGCGCCGAGACGCGCGCGGAGATCCTGCGCCTCGAACGGGCGATGCTGACCGACCTCGACGACACGCGCGTCCAGCGCGACCAGCAGGGGGCCCGGCTCGTCCACGCCACGATGAGCGGGCTCGGGCCGCTCATCGGCGTCCTCGTCCCGCTGATCCCCTTCCTGTTCGAAGCGACCGTCCTCACGATGGTCGAGGCCGCCCTGATCTCGGTCGCACTCGGCATCTCGATACTCGGCGCCTTCGGCGCCTACATGGGCTCTATCTCCGGTCAGCGCTGGTACGTCGCGGCGGGTCGGATGGCGCTCGCGGGGCTCGTCGTCGCCGTCATCAACGTCTTCCTGCCCGGCTGAACGGGGCCGACTCAGCTGTCCGTCTTCGATTCGACCCTGGCCGTCAACTCGTCGGGGACGAGCCGGTAGAACCCGAACTCGATCTCTCGCAGCGGCCGGTGGAAGATGTCGACGAGGGGGATGTCGACCCGGTCGAGCCCCGCGAGCGTCTCGGTGGCGATGCCCTCACTCTCGACGTCCTCCAGCCGGCCGCGCGCGACGACGCTGCGCCACCCATCGGTCTCGCCGGTGGTCACGAACGAGACGGGACGGTCGTCGAGTTCCCCCTTCGATCCGTCCGCGCCCGTCGCCAGCCGGAAGTAGAACGTCGCTTCGGTCGCGTCGTAGCCGTACGACACCGGCACGGAGTGTGGTGGGTCGTCTGCCGCCGACGACAGGGAGATGACGCCGGTGCCACCGGTGCCGAGGAACTTCTCGCGCTCCGGGTCGTCCATCTCGACAGGGCTGTCAGCGCTCATGCTAGAGACAACGGCCAGACAGATGTTAAGTCCGTGGTCGGCCGTCGCCAGTCGGCCGTCGGTCGCGTTACTCGTCCGGCGACTGCTCGTCCGCGGAGACGGAGAGGACGGGCATCTCCGCGCGCGAGATCAGCTTCTCGGTCGTGCTCCCGAGGAGGACCCGGTCGAGTCCGGTCCGTCCCGCGGTCCCCATCGCGACGAGGTCGACGTCGTGGTCGTCCGCGTACGCCAGGAGAGTACGCGCCGGGAATCCCTCGCGAACCGTCGTCGTCACGTCGACGCCCGCGTCGTTCGCGTGGGTCGTGACGGCGTCGACCGCCTCCTCGCCCGCCGTCCTGAGTTGCTCGACCAGCGTCGTCGGGGGCGTGACGCGCGGCGTCGTCGACGCGGCACCGACGTCGACGACGTGGACCGCGTGGATCCGGGCGTCGAACAGCTTCGCGATGGCGATCGCGTGGTCGGCGGCGGCGAGCGCGTGGTCGCTCCCGTCGACCGGGACGAGCACGTCGTCGTATCCGTCGTCGACGCGGCTTCGCTCGGTCTTCCTGACCGTCAGCACCGGCACGTCAGAGCGTCGGACGACGCGTTCGGCGACGCTCCCGGCGATGTACCGCCGTATCCCGGACCGGCCGTGGGTCCCCATCGCGATCAGGTCGATCTCGTGGTCGCCCGCGTAGTCGAGAATCGCGTCGGACGGCGTGCCCCTGACGACGTCGGTCTGGACGTCGTCCGCCTCGTCGAGCACGGCGTCGAGTGACCGGATCGTCTCCTCGCCCCTCTCTTCGAGGCGCTCGACGAACTCCTTGTCGAGGCCCCCGGCGCTGAACGGGCCGGCCGCCTCGGCGACGTTTATCACGGTGACGACGTGCAGTTCCGCGTCGAAGGCCCGCGAGAGCGCGAGCGCGTGTGCTGCCGCGCGGGCGGCGTGTTCGCTACCGTCGGTCGGAACGAGGATGCGCTCGTACATGGAACGGTCTCGTGTGAAACGTGAGAGAGCGACGGTATAGTTCTGTTTACGGGCCGCTACGGTCCGACAGACCCGACAGACCCGACAGACCCGACAGACCCGGCCCGTCTCCCGTCGTCGTGACCGGGTTCCCTCGTCGGCACAGAACCGCTCACTTGACGACCGTCACCGGAACGGGGGCGCGACGGGTCACCGTCTCCGCGACGCTGCCCAGGAACGCCCGTCCGATCCCCTTCCGCCCGTGGCTGCCCATCACGACCTGGTCGACGTCGTGGTCCGACACGTAGTCGAGTATCTCGCGTGCCGGCTGGCCGACGACCGTAATCGTCGTGAGTTCGACGTCGTGGGACCCGGCCAGCTGCTCGGCTGCCCCGTGGATCTCGCTGGCTCGCTCCTGGGCGTCGTCGTACCAGCCCTCGGCCACCGGCAGGCCACCCGTTTCGACGTCGTAGACGGAGGTCACCGGGTCGATGACGTAGATCGTGGTGACGGACGCGTCCGAAAACTGTTCGATCGTGTGTTCGAGCGCGCGCTCGGAGAGCGGCGACCCGTCGTAAGGGACGAGGATGCGGCGCGTCATCGGTTCACCGTTTGGGCCCCGCAAGAATGAACGTGGTGCACGCGACGGTGCGCGCTGCCTGGCGGTGGACGGGCGCGCAACCGCCCGTCAGTCCGAGGGTCGTGATTCGGTGTCAGTCAGCGAGTGTCGGGATTCGGTACCAGTTAGACCGCCAGCACGACCAGACCGGTCACGACGACGGCACCCAGCACGACGGCGACCAGCCGCCCCAGTCGAGAGCTACCGAGGACCCACGCCAGGCCGGCCTTGACCAGCGTGTTCGCGATGGCCGCGATGACGATCCCCGTGGTCGCGACGTCCGTCGAGACCGTCCCTTCGGCCGCGAGCCTGCTCAGCGTGATCGTCATCGCGTCGACGTCCGCGAGTCCCGAGAGGAACGCGGTCGCGTACAGGCCCGACGTCCCGAGCCACTCGTTCGCGTACTCGGAGACGAGCAGGACGACCGCGAATATCAGGCCGAACGCGAGCGCCGGCCGCAACCGGAACGGGTTCTCGAGCGCCTCCGGTTCGACGCTCTCCTCGGCGGCCGTCCGCCAGTACAGCACGCCGGCGGCGGCGACGCCGACGGCAGTCATCACCAGCAGCGGCGGCGCCGCGCTCGCCAGCAGGTCGGGGTTGACGACCGCGACTTCGATGAGCGCGCGCGGAAACATGATGATAGATGCGACGACGACGGCGAAGGCACAGACGTGATACAGCGTCTCGTTCGCGACGGACTTCTCGGCCATCGAGACGGTGGTGGCGGTCGAGGAGACGAACCCGCCGACGATGCCGGTCAGCGCGATGCTCTGTTCGGGACCGAGGAACTGGCCGAGCAGGTACGCGACGAAGCCCAGTCCGGTGACGAAGACGACCATGAGCCAGACGAATCGGGGGTTGAGTCCGAGGAGGACGTCCATCGAGCGGTCCGGGAGCGACGGGAGCACGACCAGCACGACGAGGATGAACTTCGCGGACGCGCGGCGCTCGGTCTCGTCGATCCGGTCGGCGAACTCGTGGATGGGGTCCTTGACCGAGAGGAGGACCGTCACCACGCCGCCGACGACGACGGCGACCGTGGCCCCGGCCGGCGAGTGCATCGCCACGGCGCCCAGGACCGTGGTGAGGAGGGTAGCCAGCAGCGTCGTCAGGCCGATGTCACGCTGGTACCAGACTTTCGCGACGTAGGCCGCCGTCAGCGGCACGACGAGGACGCCGAGGGCGACCGGGAGCGCCGCCGGGTAAAAGAGCGCGACGAGCGCGCCGTAGAGCGCGAACAGCGGGAATGTACGGCTCCCGGCGAACGTCCCGGCCGACTCGCTCTGTTCCCGCTCCAGCCCGATCAGCGCACCGATTCCGAACGCGACGAGCAGGTGCAGGAGGACGTCGACGAGCGGGTCGGTCGCTGGATCGAGCATGGTGAAGAGAGTAGAGTGACGTGGAGTTGTCGGCAGGCCCAGTGCTGCGGGGGCGGCGACTCGCGGGGATTACGAAGGTCCGGCGCAGGTCAACCGTCCGTCCATGGAAATGCCTACGAGAGATGGCCTGATAAGTGGTAATGAGCGTTCTCGGCCACGGAGATCCACTGGGGAGGCGCTTCGGCCTGACGCGCCGGAATGGCGCCGAGACGGTACCGGAGAACCCCGCACTGCTATACAGCGCGGCCACGTCACGTCGGTAGACAGATCGATGGATCTCGGCCTCGAACAGGTACAGTCGCTCGTCGGTAACGTTCGGCTGTTCAGGTCGTCCCGTACCCGGCGCCGGTTCCTGGTCCACGCCGCGATTGCGCTCGCCGTCCTCGCCGCGACCGTCTTGCTCGTCCGTCGGTACGTGCCGATCCTGACGGACGCGAGCGCGCTCAGGACGGTGATACGTGGGTTCGGCGCCCTGGGGCCGCTGGTGCTAGTGCTGCTGCAGGCGGTACAGGTCGTCGCCGCACCGATTCCCGGCCAGGTCCTGGGTCTCGTCGCCGGATACCTGTACGGCGCGTGGTGGGGGACGCTGTACAACCTGGTCGGGATCACGCTCGGCAGCACGGCCGCGTTCTGGTTCTCGCGTCGCTACGGTCGCCCGTACGTCGAGCGCATCGTCCACCCGGACACGCTCGACAGGTTCGACGCCATCGACGACGACCGGACCCGGGCGGCGCTGTTCGTCTTCTTCCTCCTCCCCGGGTTGCCCGACGACGCGCTCTGTTTCGTCGGCGGCCTCACCAGGCTCCCGCTCTGGCAACTCGTGGTGATCGCGGCCGTCGGCCGGGCGCCCGCGTTCTTCCTCGTCAACGTCGTCGGCGAGTTCCTGGGCGCCGGGCGTCTCGCGGCCGGTCTCGCAGTGGCAGCGCTCGTCGTCTCGGTCTCGCTGGTCGCCTACCGCTATCACCGGGACATCCTCGCGTACTTCGAATCCTGACCGGCTCACCCGTCCAATCGGGGAAGCGAAAGCGACCGGGATTTCCCCGTTCGTGAGAATCTCCCATAGATAGTTTACGCTACGGAGACATTTCGAAGCATGGCGTACGATTTCGAAGCGCAGACCGCGATCGTCACCGGCGCCGCGTCGGGCATCGGCCGAGCAACCGCCGAACAGTTCGCGGCGGGCGGCGCGAACGTCGTCGTCACCGACGTCGACACCGAGGGCGGCGCCGAGACCGTCGAACGGATCGAGGCGGCGGGCGGGACGGCCACCTTCGTCGAGACGGACGTGAGCGACGCCGACGACGTCGAGGCGATGGTGCAGGAAGCGGTCGCCGCGTACGGCGGCGTGGACGTCGCCGTCAACAACGCGGGGATCGAGGGCGAGACCGAGCCGCTGGCCGACCTGTCCGAAGACGCCTTTGACCGCGTCCTCGACGTCAACCTGAAAGGCCTCTGGCTGTGTATGAAGCACGAACTCCCGGAACTGGTGGCCGGCGACGGCGGTGCCATCGTGAACGTCTCGTCGATCGCGGGGCTCGTCTCCGCGGGGGGCGCGCCGTACGTCGCCAGCAAGCACGGCGTGATCGGGCTCACGCGCGTCGCCGCGACGCAGTACGCGGGCGACGACGTCCGCGTCAACGCGGTCTGTCCGGGCGTCATCGACACGCCGATGGTCGACCGCGCGGGCGAGGCCGACCCCGAGTCCATCGACCAGTTCGTCGGGATGCAACCGCTCGGCCGCAAGGGGGCCCCCGAGGAGGTGGCCAGCGCCATCGTCTGGCTCTGCTCCGGGGAGGCGTCGTTCGTCACCGGGAACGCCTACCCCGTCGACGGCGGCTACCTGGCCCAGTGAGGCGCCCGTCTCCACCGCCGTCTTCGCCGGTTCCAGGCGGTGGAAACTACCTGAACTGTTGTTGGAGTGATAGTATTTGGGAGCAGCGGTTCAACCACCTGTATGGCACACAGCCCAGGGACGCCGTCTCCGCGGGTGGAAGACGCCGTCGAGTGGCGTCGAGTAGCCCGCGAATCGACCGGCGGATCGAATCCCGGAGTTAGCGTTCGAGGGGCCTGATCACGGATGACACAGACGATTCTCGTCCCGATGGACTACTCGGAGCTGTCGAAAGAGGCGCTGCGGACGACGCTCTCGCTGCACCCCGACGCCGAGGTGGTCGTCCTGCACGTCCTCGACTGGCACGCGAGCGACATGGGCCCGGGCGGGTGGGGGTCGACGCCCCACGACTGGGACGACTGGCTCGAAGAGGCCCACGAGCACGCGGACGGACTCTTCGAGGAAGCCCGGGACATCGCGGCGGAGTACGACGTCGAGATAACCACCGAGACGACGGTCGGTGAAGACGCCCAGAGCATCGTGTCCTACGCCGAAGACCACGACGTCGACCTGATCGTCGTGGGAAGCCACGGCCGGTCGGTACCCGCCAGAATCCTCCTCGGCAGCGTCGCCGAAACCGTCGTTCGACGGGCTCCGGTCCCCGTGCTCGTCGTTCGGTAGTCGGTTCGTCCGGTAGTCGGTTCGTCCGGTAGTCGGTTCGTCCGGTAGTCGATCCGACCCGGTCGGTGCGAGAGACGACAGCTATCGTCCCGGTGGAGAACCGTAGCGGACGGAGCCCGTGGAACCCGCTCAGCGGGCAGGGCTCTCGGAAGCCGCCCGTGGGTCCACAACAGTAATGATCGGGGCGTCCGAAATGTGCAGTATGGGATATACAACACAACAGCGTGTCGCAGGCTCGTTCGACGACGTCGTCGACGCGACGGTCGACGCCCTCGGGGACGAGGGGTTCGGCGTCCTCTGTGATATCGACGTGCAGGCGACGTTCGCGGAGAAACTCGACGAGGAGTTCCGCCAGTACCGCATCCTCGGCGCGTGCAACCCCGGCCTGGCCCGCGAAGGATTAGACGACGAGATCGAACTCGGTGCGCTCCTCCCGTGTAACGTGATCGTCTACGAAGACGAGGGCGAAGACGGCGCAGTCACCGTGAGCGCCGTCGATCCGGCACAGCTGGTCGGGATCGCCGACAATCCCGCGCTCGACTCCATCGCGACCGACGTCAGTGACCGCTTCGAGCGCGTGCTGGAAGTGATCGACGGCGAATTCGAATCCCCGGCGGAGGCCTGAGAATGTCCTCGCCGACCGAACTCGACGCGACGACGGCCGTGCTCCTCGTCGTCGGAGCGGTCGTCGCGCTCCCGATGATCGTGATGGCACTCGGATTCGGCGGCATGATGGGGTACGGCGGGATGATGGGCGGCGGAGCGATGGGCGGCGGGAGTGGATGGTGGCCGCTGTTCGGCATGCTCGTGCCACTGCTCTTCCTCCTGGTTCTCCTCGGCGGCGGCTACGTTCTCGCCCGGCGCCTGGCCAGTGATCGACCGTCTCGGGACGCTGCCCTGGAAGAACTCCGCGTCGCGTACGCTCGTGGGGAACTCACCGACGAAGAGTTCGAGACTCGCCGCGAACGACTCGAACGGTCGGAGTAATTTCGAAGAAGTCGGCCGGTCCGACGCCGCTCACAGGTCCATCTCGGCTGCCCGCCCGTCACCGGCCTCGACGACGTCCTTCCGGGCGACGACCTCGATGGTCGTGTCGGCCCCGATGGCCGTCCCGCCGTCGACCGCTTCGACGCGGAGGATCACGTCTTCCGGGCTCGCACAGCCGCAGTTGACGAACTCCGCCCACTCGTCGCCGACCGCGGCCGGGCCCGCGTGGGCGTAGCGCAGGTATCGAAGATAGGTCGGGTCGGTCATGCCGTCCCGGAGCCAGGCGCTGTCGGCGATCCACCAGCTGTCGTTCTCGTCGGGGTCCGCCTCCGGCGCCCGAAACGAGACGACGACGCGGTCGGCCTGGTCCTCGACCGTCGACGGGTCGATCCGGTCCTCGGGTCGTTGGTCGGCCCTGTCGTCGGTACCGTCGTCGGTAGCGCTGGTGGCCGACGGCATCAGTCGTCGGCCTCCGAGACGGCCGTGGCGGCAGTGGTCGTCGCCGCGGCGTCGGGCGCGGATTCGAAGTACTCCTCGGCGTCGAGGGCAGCCATGCTCCCCATCCCGGCGGCGGTGACCGCCTGCTGGTACTCGGTGTCCATCACGTCGCCCGCGGCGAAGACGCCGTCGGCCGCCGTGGCCGTCGTCGCCCACGCCTCGTCGGAGTCGAGCGTCTCGACGTAGCCGTCGTCGTCCAGTTCGACCGGCGTGTCACGGAGGAAGCCGGTGTTGGGCTCGTGGCCGATGGCGTAGAACACGCCGCCGACGTCGACCTCGCGGACGGTGACGTCCTCGTCGCCCGACTCGTACCGGTCCACCGGATAGCCGTTCGGGTGGGAGACCAGCGTCGCGCCGGTGACGCCCTCCGACTGGGACCCGTCGATGGACAGGAGTTCCGTGTTCCAGGCGAATTCGACGTCGTCGTTCTCGCGGGCGCGCTCGGCCATGATCTCCGAGGCCCGGAGCTCGTCGCGACGGTGGACGACGGTCACGCTGTCGGCGAACTTCGCGAGGAAGGTCGCTTCCTCCATCGCGCTGTCGCCGCCCCCGACGACGAGGACGTCGTCGCCGCGGTGGAACGCGCCGTCGCAGGTCGCACACGTCGAGAGGCCGTAGCCCATCAGGTCGTCCTCGCCGTCGGCGCCGACCCAGCGCGCGCTCGCGCCGGTGGCGACGATCAGCGAACGGGTCCGCAGCGTCTCGCCGTTCGACAGCGAGAGCTCGATCGGTCGCCCGTCGACGTCGGCCGACTCGATGGCCCCGTGCTGGAACTCGGCGCCGAACGCCTCGGCCTGTTCTTTCCCGCGCTGGATCAGCTCCATGCCGCCGACGCCCTCGGGGAAGCCGAGGTAGTTCTCGACGTCGGTCGTGAGCGTCAGCTGGCCGCCGGGCTCGTCGCCCTCGAGGACGAGGGGGTCGAGGTCGGCGCGGGCGGCGTAGACGGCCGCCGAGAGGCCGGCGACGCCCGATCCAGCGATCACGAGGTCGCGTGTGTCCCGATCCATTTACTCGGTGTAGTTTTCGATCATCGCACGGAGCTGGTCTTCGCCCTGGAGGCCGACGATCTCCTCGACCTGCTCGCCGTCGGCGAAGAGGACGAGCGTCGGGACGCCCCGGACGCCATAGGCGGAGGCGAGTCGCTGGTTGGCGTCGACGTCCACCTTCGCGACCGTCGCGTCCGTCTCGGCGGCGAGTTTCTCGACGACGGGCTCGATCATCTGGCACGGCCCACACCAGTCGGCGTAGAAGTCCGCGAGGACGACCTCCCCGGTGTCGACGAGTTCGTCGAGCTGGGACTGGCCGTCGACGTGGACCGGTTCGTCTGTGGTGCCCGCACTTGCCTCGGTTGCGTTCTCTACTGTCATCACTCTACGTTAGGGGCCAGTAGTAGTTAAGGGTTTTGGGCAATCCGTGCAATACTGTTTGTCAGCCGGTCCGTGCCACTGGGGGCAGACGATCGGGTCACTGAGACCGGTCTTCGGGCGTCCCCGACCGCTCCGTGCGCTGGGTTCCGTCGACGCGGGCGGCCACCAGCCGGTCGACGTTGTAGAGGAGGACGCCGACCGAGAGCAGCGTCGTCGCGAGATAGACGATGAAGCCGGGCGGGCCACCGAGCGTCGTCCCGACCAGCCCACCGACCGTCCCGACGACCGTCAACTCGATCCACGTGACGAGTACCCGGGAGAGCAACCCGGTCATCAGTAGGACTCCTCCGGGTCCACGGGACCGCTGAACGCCGAGTAGAGGACGACGAAGTACCCGAATACCAGCGGGAGCAGGACGAGGGCGCCGACGGACAGTATCTGTAACGACAGGGGCGAGACGATGCCCTCCTGGATAGTCAGCCCGGTCGCCCGGTCCACGTACGGGAAGGAGAGTGCCGCGACGAGGGCGACGAGGCCGTAGACGAGCCCGCCCGTCGCCGCGAACGCGAGGTAGTGGCGGTCCCGCTCCAAGGCGACGGCGTACCCGACGGCGAACAGGACCGTCAGGGCGACCAGGGCGAGCGCGAGCGGTGACGTGAGTTCGGGCCGGACGGCGGGTGTGGTCGCGTAGATGACGCCGAGCGACGCCACCGCGAGCCCGACGTACGCGATCACGGCCCGTCGCCCGCTCCGTCGGAGGTCGGCCCGCAGGTCGCCCCTGGTCTTCAGTCGGAGGAACGCCACGCCGTCGACGACCGTCAGGGCGACGACGGCGAGTCCCACGACGACCCCCGGGAGCGTCAGCGTCCGCGTGGCCCCGAGCACCCAGTTCGCCGTGAACAGGCCCAGCAGGAAGGGGGCGGCCACGCTCCCGACCACGAAGGCGCGACCCCACCACCGTTGCCAGGCCTCGTCGTGGCGCTGCTCGTACAGTTCGGGGGCCAGTCCCCGCAGGATGAGCGCCCCGAGGATGGCGAACATCAGCAGGTAGTGGCGGCTGAACAGCGCCGCGTAGACCCGAGGGAACGCGGCGAACAGCGCGCCGCCGAAGACCACCAGCCACACCTCGTTCCCGTCCCAGAACGGCCCGATACTCGCGATCAGTTGCTCCCGTTCGCCGTCGTCCGCGCGCGTCGCGAACAGCGCGCCGACGCCGAAGTCGAACCCGTCCAGCAGCAGGAACGTCGCGAGGATGAAGAACACGAGCCCGAACCAGATCTCCGGGAGCGGCAGGGCCGCGAGCGTGTCGGCGAGCAGGGGGCGGAACTCAGTCATCGGCGGTCCCCTCCGCCGGCGTCGCCGGGGCGGCCTCGCTCGTTCGCAGTTCCGCCCGCTTCGGTGGGCCGGCGCGGATGATCCGGGCGATCACGTAGGTGTACAGGGAGAGCAAGCCGAGGTAGACCACCGCGAACCCGGCGAGCGTCAGGGTCGCCTCACCTCCCGTCAACCCGGGGGAGACGCCGTCGGCCGTGCGGAGGACGTCCTGGATGACCCACGGCTGGCGACCGACCTCGGTGACGATCCAGCCCAGTTCCACGGCGAGGATGCCCAGGAGTGACGACAGCATCAGCGCCTTGTGGAGGAGGTCGTCCTCGTAGAGTTCACCACGCCACCAGCGATAGATGCCCCAGAACCCCAGCAGGATGAACCAGAACCCCAGCGCCACCATTATCCGGAACGACCAGAACACGATGGCGACCGGGGGCGCGTCGTCGTACTCGTTCAACCCTGTGATGGTCGCCCCGGGGTCGCCACCGCTGGCCAGCCACGAGGCACCGCCGGGGATGCCGATGCCGAACAGTTCCTTGGCCTGCGGGTCGGTCAGGTCGCCCAGGTTCGTCGGGAAAGCGACGATGTACTCGGGGACGTACGAGTCCGTCTCCCAGACCGCCTCCATCGCAGCGAACTTCTGGGGCTGGGTCTCGTAGACGTGGCGGGCGTACAGGTCGCCGTGGACCGCCTGGAGCGGCGCCGTGATCACGAGCGCGATCAGGGCGATCTTCAGGGTCGTCTCCCAGAACGAGACGCCCTCCACCGGGTATCCCCAGACGTGGTGGCGGAACACGTAGTAGGCGGCGACGCCCGCCATGAACAGCGCGACCGAGAGGACGGCGGCGTTCTGCATGTGGACGAACATGTACGGGAACCGCGGGTTCAGGTACGCCGCCGCCGGGTCGGTGAGGGTGACGATCTCCCGGCCGCCACGCTCGACGAGTTCGTAGCCCCGCGGCGTCTGCATCCACGAGTTGGCGACGAGGATCCACACCGCCGAGAGCCACGTCCCCAGCCCGACCGCCACAGAGGATATGAAGTAGAGAGCGTCGCTCACGCGTTCCCGCCCGAAGACGAACACGCCGAGGAACGTCGCCTCCAGCATGAACGCCATCATCCCTTCCAGCGCGAGCGGCCCGCCGAACAGTTCCCCCGCGACCGCCGAGAACGCCGCGAAGTTCGTCCCGAACTCGAACTCCAGGACGATGCCGGTCACCGTCCCCACGACGAAGGAGACGGCGAACACCTTCGTCCAGAACCGCCGGAGCTGTTCGTACACCGGCGGCCCTCCACGGACCTCCCGCCACGTGAAGTACACGAGAAACGGCGCGAGCCCCATACTCATCACAGGGAAGATGATGTGGACGATCGTGGTCAGTGCGAACTGGAGTCGACTCGCGATTACTGGGTCGATCATGGCTGGGGAAGTCAGGACGAACGTTCGAACCGGCGGACTCGATCGGTAGTTCTTACGGCACCCCCATAGGTAACCCGCCGCGACGAATCCCGGGAAGTAAGATCAGCCGAACACGTTTTATTCCTTGAAGTCAATCGGGGTCGTTGGCCCCGTTCGTCGTCACCGCTGCCGGTCACCTCCTGAGGCTCACGACGGCATCGCTGCCTCACTGGAATGTCTCTGTCGCGATTCGCGCTGGTTGCGAAAAGTAACGTCGTCGACGCGCGGCGGATCAGGGGCCGACCGGGTGGCGGAGCCTCACCCTTCGACGGTCGCAGTCGCCTCGGCCTGGTCGTACTTGTCCTCGAACTCCTGGATGAGCTGGCCCATCTTGGCGTACCAGTCGTTGAGCATCCGCTGCATGTCGTCGGCGATGTTCGAGGGGTCGGTCGGGAGGTAGACGTGGTAGTAGCCGCCCTGTTCGTAGTTGATCTGTTCTTTCTGGATGAACCCCGTCTGGAGCAGGCGCTGGACGGCGCGGTAGGCGGTCGACCGTTCGCGATCGACCGCTTCGGCGATTTCATCGACCGTAAGCGGTTCCTCGGAGCCGACGAGCGCCTGGAAGCACTCCCTGTCGAGCTGCTTGAGCCCGTGGAAACACTCGAGGAGTCCCTCGCATTCCATATCCTGCTGGAGTTGTTCCGACATCGAATCTGACATCTGTATCGAACCTAGGTAGCCGGTATACGGTTAAAAGACTTGTGTATGGATCGCACAATGCTGCGCCAGAATGCTGCGCCTGGCTAGTCTAGCGCGTGTGAGGGTGACCCGGACTCCTCGCGAAGCGCCGTGATACTGCTGTACACCACGGCCCCGCTGACCAGGAGCGCCGATCCCAGGATCAACACCAGGCTGACGGTGTCGAAGACGCCGATGCCGTAGACGTTTCCGATTTCACGCACGGCCACGGCGAGCGAGCCACCGAGCAGCATCAGGCCGAAGTACACCTTGATCTCGCCCTCGTCGACGATGCTCGTCGCGGCGGAGCCGACCCGGGCACCGAGTGCGCTGCCCGCCAGCAGCGGCAGCACGATGGAGAGGTCGACGCCGCCGTCCATCGCGTAGAGGAAACTGCCGATCCCGCCCGAGAAGACGATCTCGAACAGGTCGGTCCCGACCGCGATGGGCACCGGGACGCCGATCAGGTAGAACAGCGCGGGCATGCGGATGAAGCCGCCGCCCACGCCGAGGAAGCCCGACAGGAGCCCGGTCGCGAACGCGACGCCGAGGATCATCCACAGCGAGACAGAGATCCCGCCGCGGAGTGAGATCATCGGCGGCACGCGATAGGACTGGATTTTCTTCGCGATGTCGGGGATGTCGTCGGCGTCGATGTCTGCGTCGGCCGCGTCGTGGTCGACGCCGCCGTCGCCGTCACCCTTCAGCGCTTCGTAGGTCACGAAGAGCCCGATTCCGCCCAGCAGGAAGACGTACGTGACGCTGATGATGCTTCCCGCCATGCCGAGCTCTTCGAGGTGGAGCACGATCTCCTTGCCGACCTCGATACCGGCGGTCGTCCCGGCGATCATCAACACGCCGAGCTTGTAGTCGACCTGCCCGAGGTCGCGGTGTTTCAGCGTCGCGATGACGGACGTCCCGAAGACGAACGCGAGTCCGCTCCCGACCGCGACGCGCGAGGGGTACCCCATGACGAGGAGCGCGGGCGTCACGAGGAACGACCCGCCCATCCCGAAGAACCCGAACAGAACGCCGATCAGAAGGCCGAACCCGACGAACAGCACGAGCATGGCCAGGCTGATTCCGAATACGTCCATGTTATTTGTTCTCTATACGCTCGATCAGTCGATTTCCGACTACCTGTTCCACGAAGCCGTAGCCGACGTAGAGGATCATCGCCTCGAAGAGGACCGCCCCAATGAGGACACCGGCCTGTACCGCCGGTGAGAGCGTTCCGATCTCGATCATCGCTGTCGACCTCCGAATGTGAGTGGTTTTGTGAATATCATACCGTTCTGCTCGCTCGATGCTAGCCGGAGGGTGGTAATAGGAGTTTTGGAAGAGTCGTACAATATTACTGCAACGGATGGCACGGGAAACCCACGGAGATATTCTCGTACGTTACGTGAATACGGCCCGATTCTCGGCCCGTCGAAACGAGGGCGAAATAGACCGAAAATTCGTCACGCGCGCCGTCCAGGAGCTATTCGAAACGCGCGCCGCACGCCGGCCGAGGGTGTGTGGGTTGCGGTCGAACGCGAGGGGAGAGCGTGACGTCGGCCGGCTGCGCGGCGCCAGTGACGGCCCCAGGTATTGTGGAAACAAAACAATATTATACGGCGGGCGCGACTGTTCGATCATGAGAGCGATTTACGCGACCGACCTCTCGGCGGCGAGCGAAGCGGCCATCGAGAACGAGACCTGTCTCGAGTGTCTCCAGCGCATCGGCGTCGAGACGGTTCACCTGGTCACGGTCGTCCCGTCGAACGTACACGCCGGGATGCCCGGGATGAACCTCGAGGAACGACGCGAACGCGGGCTACGGCAGTACGCGAACGTCATGGAGAACGCCGGCTTCGACGTCGAGACTCACGTCGTCAGGGGGACGCCACACCGCCGGATCAACGGCATCGCCGAGACCGTCCGCGCCGACCTGACCATCGTCGGGTCGCGCGGCCAGAGTCCGCTCGAGAACCGCGTCATCGGGTCGACGGCGCGGAACCTCGCCAGGTCGACCGTCGTGCCGCTGCTGGTCAACCGCATCGAGCGCGCCGAGGACGAACCCGAGGTGCTTCGCGAGCACCTGTTCCAGCGCGTCCTCTACGCCACCGACTTCTCCGAGAACGCCGAGCGGGCCTTCGGCGCGTTCTCGTATCTCCGGCACGCGACCCAGGAGGCGACGCTCGTCCACGTCCAGTCGCCGAAGGACCAGGGCGCCGAAGAGCCCGAGGACCAGCTCGCCGACCTCGCGTCGACGCTCGAAGACTGGGACATCGAGACCGAGACCCGGGTCCGCCAGGGTGACCCCGCCGACGAAATCCTCGCCGTCGAGGAGGAGGTGACGCCCACCACGACGCTGGTCGGGTCACGAGGTCGAAGCCGCCTCCGCCGGCTGATGCTCGGGAGCGTCTCCGAGGAGATCGTCACGCGCGCCGACGGGAACGTCTACCTGGTGCCGCCGCCGCGGACGGCCTGACCTCGCCGGGAGGTATCGCGGAGCGAAACGCTGTCGGATCTCTTCCCCTCGTCTCGACGGCGTTCGCCGACGGTGTCGTTGACGTGTCCGGGTCTGTCTCGCTCTTGTTTCTGGGGGTGGTATCGATCCCATTCACACTCTGGAGAGTGTTTCACGCAGCAAGACCCCCAGAGTGTGAATGGGGGAAATCCAATCACACCGAAGTGACCCAACCTATATGTGAATGGCCTTAATTGACTCGTCTATGACAAAAGACGATGCTACGCAAGCAAGCGTCGATGAGATCTTAAATGTCGATGGGGAAGATAGCGAACCCGAATCGAACATCTTTGAGAAACCGTGGTTGCTCGAGATCGATAACGTTCCTGACGCCAATCGAATCGTCGGTCGAGACGATCACATCACGTTCTTGGCCAAGAACCTCCGGAAGATGCGGACAAATAGCGTCCCAGATAACGTCCTGGAGTGGGGTGAAACCGGCACGGGGAAGACGTTAGTTGCAAGACACGTCTGTGAGCGACTCGAAGCGGCAACTGAAGGAACGAAGTCGCCGATCGTTACGACGTACATTAATCCGGACCCCATCTCCACGTATACCTCCACCTTCCGAAAGATTGCAGAGCAGGTGAATGCTAAAGCAGAAAACCCACTTGATGTCCCCTATCAGGGCCTCTCAGCCGAACATTATCGGGATCAAAAATTGTGGCCTGTTGTCCAAAGAGAGTTCTCTGGCGGTCTCGTCGTCATTATCGATGAAATCGACAAGCATGGAGAAGTCAACGAAGTGCTCTACACATTGTCACGGACACACTCAAAGGACGACGTCGAGTTCCCAGTCGTTACGATCGGAATTTCGAACGACATCGAATTCAAAGGAGAAATCGAGTCACGGGTTCAGTCGACTCTCCAGCCGGAACATCGAACGTTCAGGCCGTACCAAGAGGGTCAGCTCATCAAAATCCTCGAAAATCGACGGGACGCATTTTACGATGGCGTCCTCGATGACGACGTGATTCCAACAACAGCTGAACTCGCAGCTGAAGAACACGGTGACGCACGGCGTGCAGTCAGATTGTTCCGGAATGCAGGCGAGGTCGCTGACGAGGAAGGAGACGAGACCGTGACAGCAAAGCACGTATTCGAGGCCGACGAACTCGTCGAAGTCGAGCTCTTCATGGAGATGGTGAAAGGGACTCCGTTGTCCGGGAAATTACTCCTGTTTGCTCTCACACGTCTCGACCGGAATAATTCGGAGAAAGAATGGTTCCGAACGTCAGAGATTCACGAGGTGTATCAAACGGTAGCACGGGATGTCGAAGTGGAGCCGAAGGGGTATAATCGTGCGCTCGAACTTCTGAACAAGCACGTGACGACCGGAGTTCTCGAATCGAAAAAGAAGGAAGGGGGAGATCAGGGGAAGTTCAGGTCGTATTCGCTCCAGGGAGACGTAGAAAGTACACGAACCGGACTGCTCAACTCAACGCCGGAACTCCAGACATTGATGGGGTGGTGACACCCACCCCTCAGTGTGAATGGTCTGGAATAGGCTACGACCGCTGTAAAGACGGGGCTGGACTTGAGCCGTAGAAGCTGATTAGTTCGTCTGAACGAAGCTATTACGGCACGGGGAGTGGCTTGTGAGTCCAATCATGAGAGTTAGCCGGCCTATCACCGCGACAATAGTTTAGTTAATTTTATTATAATCGGGTGGAAACAACTATCCAAGTGGGCAAATCCTAAGATGTCTGGGGGTCGTGTGCCGAGCCAATAGTTTGTTACTATGGCGAGAACCCTCCAGCTTTGTGAGGAGCTCCAATGTAAAGGACTTCTTAATCGAGGTCAGCAGTTGATGGCCCATTCACACTGAGGGGTGAGGGATATCGAAGCAGAGTTTCTCCCTAAGTTGCTACATCTCATATCGATGTGAAATCTAGTCAGCGAGTGCCGGTTGGTTGCCCATTCACACTGAGGGGTGTCGGGGAAACATATCCCATTCACACTCTGGGGTGTGTCTCCCGCTACGCTACGAATATCTCACTTCGCGAAGTTGTCTATGTTGATAATTATCAATTCACCATATCCAACGTGTGTATGTAATAATATCAAACGGAAATTTCTTACTTCAAAATGGACATGATACAGTCTATCCCCAGCCTGATTCTCGTGCCATTCCAATCCGCTATCGTGGAGAAACGACGGAAACGTGGGGGGTGTGGGGAACAGGGAGATCGTGGTTCCGGCTGTTCGCCTCTACCCCTCGCCACCGTTCTCTGATACGACGGAAACGTGGGGCGGGTGTTTCCCGATCTCGGGTCAAGTCATTCCTTCAGGTGGGTCACTCTACCTTCGATGTCATCGGATCCCCATCCCAACAATGCTAGTAACTCCGCCAACACAAGTAGAGCCCTCGTAGTGCGTTGGTTACGCTTCGATGGTGGCAGCGGGGAAAACAGGCGTATACCTGTCCCGGAAGGGATCCAGAGACACCCCTCTATCGAAGTGTTCCAGCGAACTGGTCTAAGATGAGGAAATTGTGAGGTGGATCCAAAACAAGGGGAAAGCCGATCGACGTGGCCCTGGGAAGACAGACACGCCTCTATCGATGCGTTTCGCGGGCCCGTCTGCAGGAACACACCGTTATCGATGTATTCGAAATATCACCCCTCCGCACAACCGCGGGAGCCAAAGAGGCGACGTCCTGAAATAATTCTGTGCGCACCAGATATATTACAGAGGGCGCCGTTAGTGGGAGTATGGATACGACCGATACGTCCGACAGGATGCCCGGTGAGGACGAGGAGCCACCCGACTTCGACACGTGGGAGTCGCCGGAGGAACTGCTGAAGGGGGGGCCGACGAGAGAGCGGTTGCTCGACATCGTGATGCAGTTGCGGGAGCCGACGAAGGTGTCAGAGATAGCCGAGCGTGCGGACTGTGACACGGAGACCGCGCGTGATTATCTCGGCTGGTTCAGGGAGATGGGGATGGTTCGTGAGATATCGGGTCGGCCCGTGCGGTACGAGCGGAACGATTCGTATCTTCGGTGGCGCAGAGTCGAGCGGATCCGCGAGCGGTATTCGGAGACCGAAATCGTCGAGCGACTCAAGGATACGCTCGACACGGCTGACGCGTACCGGGAACGCTTCGATGCGGAATCTCCTGGCGAAGTGTCGCTGGTCGATGCAGGTCGCGAAGCCGCTGTCGAGGACGTCTGGGAAGCGATCTCTGACTGGAAGACGGTCGAGGAGCGTGCGGCGTTGCTAGATGCGGCACGTCGTGACGATCTGTCGGGTGGGCGCGCTGGGAGAGTCAATGCCTGAGGATACGACAGGTGGTGTCGGTGGTATCGATAGTGACGTGTTAGAGCGGATCGGTCGCCGCTTGCGCGGGAGCGCCCGGTTCTCGACCGTCGAGTACCGGCCTCCGTACGCGCCAAACGCCATCGTTGCAGAGTTCGATACGGGATATTTTCCAGCAGGTGTAGAGCGTGCGTCTCTTCGTATTCGCTGGTTCGAGACAGACGATTTCAACGTGCACTATTCCGAGCAGTACCGCGATGGCGAGTCGTGGGAGTGTCGGTGGGACAGGCATCCGAACAGTCACAACGACCGGGAGCATCTGCATCCGCCGCCAGATGCGGCGACGCCGGGTGAGGATGCGACGTTTGCTGATGATTGGCGAGCGGTGATTTCGCATGTACTGTCGAAGTTAGATGCGCGAATCCAGTCGTTCTGGGACTGAGAAAATAGCGTGATAATCGGGTTCGTCGACTCTCTGAGCTCATCCTCTGTAACATAGTAGGAAACTTATTTATATACTAGCTTCGTAATATGTTACATCGTGCTCCGACGCATCGAACTTGAAGTCCTCGGCAGCGTCGAACGCGGCGACACGATCTCCGAGCTCGCGACGAAGCTCGACCACAGCGAGAGCTATCTCTCTCGGGCCGTCGGAAACCTCCTCGAGAAAGGGCTCGTCTACACGGAACGCGACGGTCGCCGAAAGCGGGTCGTCCCGTCGGACGCCCAGGCGGTCGAACTCTACCAGGACCTCGTTCGGCAACACTCCCACATCGACTTCCCGGAGCTATTGACGGCCAAAACGCTCGAAGTCCTCTATCATCTCGACCAGCCGCGAACCGTCGCCGACCTTGCTACCCGGAGCGACAACTACCGCAATACCGTCAACCGAGTCCTCAAACAGCTCCGCGACCGCGGCCTCGTCGGGACGATTGACAGTCACTACCAGTTCAACGGCGACTTCGACCGCCTCCACGAGTTCGCTCGTGAACTCGCACACCATCTTCATCGCCAGCGGCTCGAATCCGTTGCCGCGAAGGGTACGATTCTCTGGGAGGACCACGACGAATTTCTCGCCCAGACTGAGGCTGAGATCGGTTCGAAGGGGTTCCACGAAACCGGCCTCGCTCGGTTCGCGGCATTCGACCTCCAGTTCCTGCTGACCCGTCACCGCTACTACCTCTACTCCGAGGACGTAGCGGAAATCTCGCCGGCGGAGCTCTGCTGTCACACGTTACTGATCGACGACGACACCCGGCACCGCTCGTACTGTCTGCTGCTGCTCAGTCACGTCGACGTCCACGAAGGGGACCTCCGGGAGCAAGCGGCGAAGTACAACCTCGAAGACGAGATCGACGCTTTGCTCCGCTACCTCGGAACGCAGGGCGAGGCCGGGGACGAACGCCTCCCTGAATGGGAGGAGTTCCGGGAACTGGCGGCTGAGTACGAGGTGCCACTACCACCATGAGGCCAACATTCGGAAGGGAGTATATCAAAAACGAGTTTCAGCGTATCGCGGATGAGTTGTCTGAACCGCTCACGGTGTACCTGATCGGTGGTGGCGCGATGTCGCTGCGTGACCTCAAGGGGGCGACCAAGGATATCGACCTCGTCGTCGCCGACGGCGACGCGTACGGCCAGCTGTGGGCAGTCCTGATGGGTCTCGGATATGCGGAAGTACAGTCACTGGACGCCGATTATCGGGCGCTGGGGGCGACCAGTTGCGTCGAAAACGACGATAGATGCCGCCTCGACATCTTCAACCAGCAGGTCGCGAACAAGCTCGTCCTCACAGACGGGATGGGCACCCGGAGTGAGACGTTCCTCGACACCGATCGGTTGACGGTCAAACTGGTCAGCAACGAGGATATCTTTCTGTTCAAAATGATCGCGGGACGCGACGACGATATCGAGGACATGAACGTGCTCGTGCAGGCTAGCGTCGATTACGACATCGTCCGAGATGAACTCGAAGTTCAGATCGACCGGCTCGGCGACGACAGGTTCGCTACGTTCGCGAACGAGGCCCTGATCGAACTCGAGGAGCGGTATGGGGTGACCACGCCGATCGAGGCCCGCGTCCAAGAACTGACGAAGCGATACTACCGTGGACTAGAAGTTCTCCAGGCCCTCGACGAACCGATGACTGTCGACGAACTGACCGCCGAACTGGAACTAGCTACCGACGAAGTTCAGGACCGGATCGCGTATCTGGAATCGCTCGAACGTGTCCGTCGAGACGGCGACACAGTCCATCCAGTGGACTAGGCGAGCAAACGAGCGCGAGACCAGTCACGTCAGACGCCTATTAGGACGGCCATCGACCCGTAGCCGAGGGCGAACGCCAGGGCGAACGAGCCGACCCACGCGCCGACGGTCACGAGGATCTTTCGCGCGCTGACCGCGTCGCTGCCGCCGACCGCGGCGCCGCTCCCGATGATCGCGCTGACGATGATCTCGTTGAACGAGACGGGGACGCCCAGGAAGACGGCCAGCTGAGCGATGAGAAAGGCCGGGACGAGTGCCGAGATAGACCGTCGCGGTCCCAGCGAGGAGTAGTCCTGCGAGAGCGATTTGATCATCCGCGGCGCGCCGGTCCAGGAGCCGATCAGGATACCCGTCCCGCCGCCGACGAGGACGACGAACGGCGATATCGCGCCGACGTCGTCGAGGATGGGGAGCAGCGGCCCGACGGCCAGTCCGACCTGGCTCCCGCCCGCTGAGAAGGCGACCAGCGAGCCGAGACTGAGCAGTACTCGTCGCAGGCCGCCGGCTTCGTCCCGTCGGATGTCCGCGTAGACGAGCGTGGCGACCGCGACGGCCGCCAGCACCGACAGGCCGACGGCGACGAACACGCCGTCGGCGCCCAGCAGGCGCTGGCTGGCGTCGACGAGCGACCCCGCCGACCCGTTCGTGCCGAGAAACGAGAACCCGACGTTCGCCATCACGGCACCGACGAGGCCGGCCAGGGCGGCGACGCTGAACCGTTCGGGGACGTCCGCCCGGGGGAGGACGCTGGCGATAGCGTAGGCGATACCGCCGCCGACGAACGGCGTCAGCGCCCAGACGGCGCCGATCTGCTGGTACTTCGCCCAGACCGGTGTGCCGCCGAGCGCGAGGCCGACGCCGACGACAGCGCCGGTCACCGTGAACGCCGTCGCGATGGGGTAGCCGGTCCTGATCCCGACGGCCATCAGCCCGGCGCCGATGGCCAGCGCGACGATGACGCCCGTCGCGGGGAGGCTGACGCCGCCGACGAGGCCGCGGCCGACCGCCTCCGAGACGTTCGCACCCTGCGTGACGGCGCCGGCGAAGCCGAAGATGCCGACGACGAAGGCGGCCCGCATCGTCGTGATGGCGTTCGCCCCGACGGCGGGCGCGAACGGCGTCGCGCCGCTCGACCCGGCGCCGATGACCCACGCCATGAACAGACTTGCGAGTGCGGCGACGACGAACAGGCCGACGATAGCGAGTTCCATTACTGGTGTAGCCTCAAAGAATTCGAGTCAGTCAGTCGGTCAGTCCGCGCCGGCCGTCGCGGGCTCACCAGTCGTGGCCCGGCTCCGCCAGCGGCCCTGGAGGTACGCGCCGACGAACATCCCGGCGAGCGCCCAGAGGATCGCGACGTTGCCGGTGCCGAGGCTGGCGTAGGCGGCGCCGGGACAGATGCCCGACAGCCCCCAGCCGACGCCGAAGATGGCGCCGCCGACGAGGACGTTCCGGTCGAAGGGCTTCAGCCGGCGTTCGTAGCGGTCGCCGGTCAGCGGGGCGCTGTCGCGTATCCGGGGCATCACTGCGAAGGCGATGCCGGAGACGATGGCCGCGCCGAACATGACGAACAGCAGACCGAAGTCTTCGAACTGGAGGAAGTCCAGCACGACCTCCGGCCGGGCCATCTGGCTGAAGCCGAGCCCGAAGCCGAAGATCAGGCCGCCGACGAGTATCAGCGGCATGAACAGGGGATGACGATCCTGTGCCATACTAGGGACTCACCCCCAGTGCCGAGACGACCTGAGCCGTCCCGATGGCCACCGTCAGGAACGTGATCACGCCGACGATGGACGTCTTCGAGGCCGACCCGACACCGCAGACGCCGTGTCCGGACGTACAGCCCTTGCCGACCCGGGTACCGATGCCGACGAGGATGCCGCCCAGGAACAGGCGCCAGGGCTGGACCTCGGTCATCCAGAGCGTGACGCCAGCGACGTCGTAGAGCTGTCCGGTCGTCCCGGCCTCGTAGAGCGAGGTCGTGATCACGCCGGACTGGACCGTCGCCGCGAACACCGCCGCGCCGAGGATGATGCCGAGCGTGAAGACGACTCGCCAGTCACGCGAGGAGACGTACTGCTGGAACCGGGACTGGCTCGAGACGTACGACAGCGTCGACTCGAGGAAGGTGCTCGCCCCGGCGGCGATCCCCGTCCCGAGGTAGATGACGACGGCACCGAGGCCGACGAGTAACCCACCGACGGCGTAGCGACTGATCCCGTTCGGGAACAGCTCGGCGGTCAGTTGCAGTGGGACTGGTTCGATCACTAGTAGATACCCGCGTTAGTCACCGGCGAGCGACTCCTGGCTCGCGGCACAGTTGTTCGGTCCGAGTTCGAGCGTGAACGCTTCCTCGTCGTCGACGGCGTTCTGGCCGAGGTTCGTCGCGATGATGTCCTCGTAGTTGGCCGGCCGTGGCGGCATGTCCGAGAGGATCAGGTCGACGAACTCCTGTTCGTCCATCGTGAGCGCGGCCATGTCCTCGACGAGGTCGCCGATGGGCGCGGTGTAGGTGCCGTCGTCGGCGGGTTCTGCCGAATCGCTGAAGTGGGCGCCGCCGACGAGCGTGTCGTCGGGGAGCGAGAGGACGCGCTCCTGCAGGGACTCGTAGAGCATCCGCGCCGCCTCGGGCGCGCCGTCGTCGCCCTCTTCGAGGTCGGGGCGGGCGACGCTCTCGACGAACAGCCCGTCGCCGGTGGCGAGGAGACTGTCGTCGAGGAGGTAGGAGGTCATCCCGGTCGTGTGGCCGGGCGTGTAGACGGCCTCGACGGTCGCGTCGCCGACGGAGAAGGTGTCGCCGTCGGCGGCCGTGGTCAGTTCGTCCGCGTAGGTGACGCCACGGTCGACGGCGGCATCGGGAATGACGCCCTCGACGCCCTCGGCGTCCAGGTCGCGGACACCGGAGATGTGATCCGCGTGCACGTGCGTGTCGAGTGCGTACTTCAGTTCGACGTCCAGTTCCTCGGCGTCGGCGAGATAGCGGTCGGTGAACGCGCGCAGCGGGTCGACGATCGCCGCCTCGCCGTCGTCGTAGAGCAGGTAGCCCAGACAGCCCGAGGAGGGGCGCTGGTACTGGAGCAACGTGCCGGCGCCGTCGTAGCCGTCGACCTCGACGGCCTCGTAGATGCGCGCCCAGCCGTTCATGCCGTCTTCGAGGTGGTTTACGTCGTACCCGCGTTCCGCGAGCGTGCCCGCGACGTACTCGCTGGCGCCGCCCTTCGCACAGAGGACGGTGACCTGGCGGTCGTCGGGGATCTGTTCGAGTACCTCGTCGTCGATCTCGTCCTCGAGGAAGTGGAAGTAGGGGGCGTTGATCGACTCGACGGTGTCGCCGTCGATGCGCCACTCCTCGTAATCGGATTGCATCCGTGCGTCGAGGAGCGTGACGTCCTCGCCCGCGTCGATGCGTTCCTTCAGCGTTTCCGGTTGGACCGTCTCGACGTCTGCGTCCGGCGTCGGGAAGTCTTCTGGATTCATTTCGTACACTGCCTTCTATCGGACGGGCATACAAAAGGGTTTTCATAGTAATTCGAATTCTGTACAATACCGCCTACCCGCACCCAGTCGGGATGGGCGAATACACCGTATCCCCCCACAATATGGAGGGTAGATCCGGGATCGCCCCCATCGTAGTAATTCGCACATCCCACAAGAATCGACATCCTTTTACCTCCGACAATAATATTGTGAGGTAGCTCCAATACAGAGCAACAGAGATTACAGATCATGAGTGCAGAATTCGACATCACGGAGACGCTCGACGTCAAAGGTGCATCGTGTCCCATGCCGGTCGTCAAGACGAAGTCCGCCATCGACGAGCTCGCGGAAGGCGAGGTCCTCGAGGTACTGGCGACAGACTCCGGCAGCATGAGCGACATCGACGGCTGGGCCCAGGGAACGAACGGCGTCGAACTCCTCGACCAGGTCGAGGACGGCGACGTCTACAGACACTACGTGGAGAAGACGGCGTAAGATGAGCACGGACACACAGTCGTCGGACGGCGACGAGCCCCTGACCGAGGCACAGCTCCAGGCCCGCGTCGAGGAACTGGAGGACAAGGTCGCCACGCTCGAGACCGACGTCGGCGACGACCAGAAGAAGATGACCATCGTCGCCACGAAGGGGAGCTTCGACATGGCCTACCCCCCGCTTATCCTCGCCAGCACGGCCGCGGCGTTCGGCTGGGAGGTCGTCGTCTTCCACACCTTCTGGGGGCTCGACATCCTCCACGAGGAGAACTCCAAGAACCTACAGCTCTCGGCGGTCGGCAACCCGAGCATGCCGATGCCGAACGCGCTCGCCGCGCTCCCGGGGATGGACCGCATGGCGACGAAGATGATGCAGAAGAAGATCGACGAGAACGGCACGGCCAGCATCGATGAACTCATCGAACTGTCCCTCGACCAGGGCGTCGAACTCCAGGCCTGCCAGATGACCATCGAACTGATGGACTACGACGAGTCCGAGTTCTACGACGAGGTCACCGTCGGCGTCGGCGCGGCCACCGCGCTCCAGCACATGGCCGAGTCGGACGTCCAGCTCCTCATCTGATCACCCCCGACGAACAAGTTTGCCCATGTTACACACCCAACCGATGGAACGACCCGTAGATCGCGTCCTCGCTGCGGTCGCCGCCGCCGAGGAGACCGACCCGCTCTCACTGCAGCCCCCCCTCGGTGAGGTCGTCGACGCCGACGCATTGAACGCGCTCGTGACCGGCAGCCAGGACCGGTCTGGCGCCGACGTCACGGTCCAGTTCACCTACCGCGGCCACGACGTCACGGTCGGCCCGGACGGTGACGTCACGATCGGCCCAGACGGCGACGTCACAACCGGTCCGGACGACGTGGACCTGCGGTAACTCCTTTCTCACCCAAAGTCTCCACCGAAGGCACGCGCCTCCGCCAAAGGCACGAGCCCCCGACAAAGACACGAGTCCCCGACAAAGGTACGAACGCCCTACAGCTCCGGTGTCAGCCCGTCGAGCAGCCGGTCGACGTCCCCCTCGGTGTTGACGGCGTGGACCGACGCCCGGACCGCGTTCGGCCACGGGAGGTCGCGCACGACGATCCCGTCGGCGGCCAGCCGTTCGACCGTCGCCGCCGGGTCGTCGACGTCGATGGTCACGAGTCCCGACTCCGGCGTCGACGGGCTGAGCACCCTCTCTGCCGGAACGCCGTCGACCAGCCGGGAGGCCAGCCGGTGAATGCGGTCCTCGATACGGCCGAGACCGACCTCCTCGATGGCGTTCACCGCCTCGCCCAGCGCGACGTGCGGCGCGGGATTGGCCGACCCGACCTCGAAGCGACGGGCGCCGGCCGCGTACTCGAAGGGGTCCGCCGTCGGCGTCTCGACGCTCCGGTAGCCGACGGCCCGGGGTGCGAGCCCCTCGGCGACCTCGCGGTCGACGTAGAGGAACCCGCCGCCCCAGAGCCCGAGGAGCCACTTGTGGCCGGCGGCCGCGACGGCGTCGGCGCCCCACTCGCCGACGTCCATCGACAGCTGGCCGGGCACCTGGACGGCGTCGACGAGCGCGAGCGCGCCGGCGTCGTGGGCGACGTCGACCAGGTCCGCGACGGGGAGCCTGGTTCCGTGCGTCCACGTGACGGCGCTGAAACAGACCAGCCGCGCGTCGGCGACGGCGTCCGCGAACGCGTCCCGGTCGACTCGTCCCGCAGCCGTCTCGACGACGCGCACCTCGACGCCCTCCCGTTCGAGGCGCTGCCAGGGGAGGATCCCGGCCGGGTGTTCGACGTCGGTCCGCACGACGACGTCGCCGGGCTGCCAGTCGATGGCGTTCGCCAGCGCGTTGATGCCGCCGGTAGTGCTCTCGGTGAGTGCGATTTCGTCCGGCTCGGCCCCGACGAACGAGGCGACGGTCTCGCGCGTCCGGTCGAACGCGTCGAAGGCCGTCTCGTAGGGGTCGTCCCGGACCGGCGAGTGGTACTCGTGACGCTGGACGAACTCGTCGGCGGCGTCGACGACGTACCGCGGACTGGGGCCGTGGGCCCCGAAGTTGAGGTAGACGTCGTCATGGAGCGCGGGAACGTCCGCGCGGAGTTCTGTGGGGTTCATGAGCGAAAGTGTGGGTGGTTGCTGTACGGTCGGTCGCGTTAATAGTTTTGTGACATCCAAACAATACTGGTGGGCGACAGCGGCAGGTCCGGGAAGGCCCCGTTCGGGTGTGTCCCTGTTCAGGCGCTGTCCCCGTCAGGGTACGGCCTCCGTTCGGGCGCGTCCCTGTTCAGTCTGACTTCGGCGGGGACTGCTGCTGTCCGATCGCCCGCGCCACGGCGAACAGGTAGCCGAGTCCGTGCTGGATCTCGGGATCCCGGATCCCCCTGACCAGTCCGACGGGACCGACCGGTTCCGTGTCGCCGCTTTCGGCCGCACCGACGCCGTCGAGCATCGTCTCCAGGCCGTCGCGGGTGTCCTCGTCCGCGGCCGTGTCCGCGATCTCGCCCAGCGCGGCGCCGGTCCCCGCGAGCGACGTGACCATCTCGTCGTCGAGCGCGGCCGTACCGAGCGAGACGACGTCGGCCAGTTCGGCGAGTTCGTCCAGCGTCCCGGTCCGCTGGAGGCGGACCAGCGTCTCCAGGGCTTCCTGCAGTTCGGTGCCGTTCTGTCCCACCGTCTCCGCCAGCGCGACGGTCTCGTCCGTCGCGATGCCGTCGGCCGACTCCGCGAGCGTCGACGTCGTGTCGGCGAGTTCGACGACCATCTCGTCGGTGAGCGCGCCCTCGCCGAGCGCCAGCACGTCGAGCAGTTCGTTGACGCCGTCGAGGCGCCGGACGAACGTCGCGACCGCTTCGGGGTTCTCGGCGATGGCGTCAGCGAGCGGGTCTGCGTCAGCGTCGAGGTCACCGTCGCCGTCGATTTCGCTGGCCATCGTCAGAGCAGCCCCCGTGCGGTGAGCCAGTAGGCCTCGTTGTACGCCAGTTTCGACCAGTGGAGCTTCCGGGACGGCGGTGCCGGCGACGGCGGTCGCTCGAAGTCGAACTCCACGAACGAGGCGGCGTCCATCCCCGTCTCGATGAAGCAGAGCGTCTTGCCGTCGTAGGTCGCCGTCGCCGGCTGGCCGCGGACCTCGCTCGCGATGCGCTGGGCGACGACGCCGGCCTGGTAGTGGGCGACGCTCCCGGCGTTGGGCATGCCGGTATCGGCCGTGTCACCCAGCGCGTAGACGTGCTCCGCCGCCTCGGCTTCCAGCGTGTGCTTGTCGACCTCGACCCAGCCCCGGTCGCCGAGGCCGGCCTCCTCGACCAGGTCGACGCCGCGGTGGGGAGGGATCGTGACGAGGAGGTCGTAGTCGATGTCAGTCCCCTCCATCGACCGGAGGACCTGCTCGTCGGCGTCGACCTCCTCGGCGTTGAAGAACGTCTCGACCCCGATGTCGCGCTCGTCCATGATCGGCCGCGCCCACTCGGCGATGTGGGGGTTGCCGTGGACCCGCTGGATCGGGTACGTGTACGTGACGTCGACGTCCTCGCGGAGGCCCCGCTCGCGGAGCCAGTCGTCGACCATGAACACGAACTCCAGGGGCGCCGCCGGGCACATGTGCGGCGTCCCGACGACGCTGAGCACCAGGTGCCCCTCGGTGAACGAGAGCAGGTCGTCCCGGAGGTCGGTCGCGCCGGCCTCACTGTAGTAGTCGTGGCCGGCGTCGGCCAGTCCCGGAATCTCGTCGGGCGCGAGCGTCGACCCCGTCGCGAGGACGAGGGTGTCGTACTCGATCGGATCGGGGCCCTCCATGCTCTGCATGCGCTGTGCGTCGGTGTCGATAGCGGTCACGCGGTCGATACGCACGTCGACCCGGTCGTCGACGAGTTCGGTCAGCGGCCGGCGGGCGTCCCCGGGTTCGCGCTGACCGAACGGGACGTACAGCCACACCGGCTTGTAGACGTGGTCCGGGTCGTCGTTGACCAGCGTGACCCGGACGTCGTCGGCGTCGATCTCACCGGCCAGTCGCTCGGCCAGGTTGTTGGCGAGGACGGCCCCGCCGGTGCCCCCGCCGACGATCACGACGTGCTCGGTCATGCTTTCTCCACGTAGAACGCGTGGTGGTCCTCGCGCTCCTCGACCCCGTGGAGTTCGTTGCCGGCCTCCTCCGTCCACTCGGGGACGTCGGTGAGCGACTGGTCGTTGTCGCTCAACAGGCGGACCACGGTTCCCGGCTCGACGCTCCGCATCTTGCCGATGAGGTCCATCAGCGGCCCGGGGCACGCTGCCCCACGGGCGTCCACGGTCTCGTCGGCTTCCACGTCAATTTCGGTCATAGTCACAGGTGAACCTCCGGGCCGGATCACTTTAGTATTGTATACCAATTCCAAGATTCTGAAAATCACCGTGCAGTATAGGTGCTCGACGCGGTGTGGTGACGGTCCATCGCGATCGACGGGTCGGGTGACCGGCGACCCGAATCCTATCGCTCGAACGCGAGCCCGTAGTGGTACGGCGGGAGGTCGACCCGCCGCTCGAGGGACAGGTCGCCCGCCGCGCGAACGGCCGCCTCGGTCTCTTCGGCCGACACGCGGAGGTCGGTCGGCGGTCCCCGCGGTTCGCCTCCGACGGTCGTCTCCTCCCGCGGGCGGTCCTCCCAGTTGACGACGACGAACCGGCCACCCGGACGGAGCGACGCCTCCACTTCCCGGACGAGCGCGTCCCTGTCGTCGACGCCGTGGAAGGCGTTGGCCAGCAGGACGACGTCGACCCGCTCCGGCAGGTGATCGGACAGGCGGCGGGCGTCACCGTGGACGGGCGCGACGTTGTCGACGCCCTGTCGGTCGGCGAGGGTCGAGCACTCCGCGAGGAGCGACTCGTCGAGGTCGCAGGCGTACACCGGCGCCGGATCGGCGATCCGTGCGGCGGGCAGCGCGAAGTAGCCGTTCCCGCAGCCGACTTCCGCGAGCGCGTCGCCCGACTCGAGGCCCAGTTTGCGTAGCGTCTCCCCGGGCGCCGGCCACAGCCGTCCCCACCAGTCCCAGTCCGGTTGCCCGGTGTTCTCGAAGGGATTCATGGTCACCGGGCGTCCGCGGTGTCGATCCCGAGTACCCGGTACACCAGGCAGACGCGGGTCAGGCCCGTCCCGATCAGAACGGCGCCCACCAGGAGCGCGAGCACGCCGACGAGCGGCCCGGTCTCCAGTGCGCCCGCTAGTGAGCCACCGCCTATCGCCGCCAGCAGTCCACCGACAGCCAGTCGAACGGTGCGATCCGCACCCCCGATATTGTATTTCATGCCCAATTTAACACACTATAACGAGTTAAGCGTTCCCCGACCCGGTGGGCCGTCCCGAGCGGTTCGTCGATGTGGCGCGTCACCCGACGTATCGCACCACCCGGGCCATGCCGGACTCCAGGTGGTAGAGGTTGTGGCAGTGGAACAGCCAGTCGCCCGGATTGTCGGCGACGAAGTCGAGCGTGACCTCGCCCATGTGCCCGGGGACGAGGACGGTGTCCTTGACCGCGTCCCCGACCTGGAAGAAGTGGCCGTGGAGGTGCATCGGGTGGAGCACGGGACTGCGGTTCACCATCCTGATCCGGACGTGCTCCCCCTGTCGGACGTCGAGCGGGTCGGCGTCGGGGTAGGCCTGTCCGTCGATGAGCCACTCGGTCCCGCCCTGGCGCCCCGACAGCGTCAGATCGAACGACCTGTCCGGACTCCCGTCGATGCCCGCCAGCGGCGAGCGCGCCTGGAGGTCGCCGTACGCGAGCGCTCGTCCGCCGTTCGACGGCGCCCCCGGTGCCGCGGAGTCGTCGACCCCTTCGTACGTCACGCGGGCTCGCGCCGGGGGTTCGTCCCCGTTGACGGCCTCGGCACGGACCTCCCACGCGCCCGGGTTATCGGCCTCGACGACCGCGTCGTATCGCTCGCCAGAGCCGAAGACGAACGAGTCGACGGTCACCGGATCGACCGGGCGTCCGTCGGCGTGGGTCACGGTCAGGGGGTGACCACCGGCGCGCACCCGGAACGCCGTCGCACTGCTCGCGTTCACGAACCGAAACCGGACGCGCTCGCCCTCCCGGACCGAATACGTCCGGGGGTCGTCCGGCAAGCGTCCCCCCATCAGGAGGCCGGCGTACGGCGGTCGTCGGTCGGCCATCGGGCCACCGCCGCCGCTCCCGCCGCGACCACCGCCCATCGGCCCGCCGCCTCCACCGCTGGGGCCACCGGGACCACCGCCGCCGCTCCCGCCCGGGCCACCGCCCGCCGGCCCGCTCCCCGACTCGAGTTCGGAGAGCGGGCGGGGCTCTCCGGCGAGGTAGTCGTCGACGACGACGGTGTACTCGCGGTCGTACTCCACGTGCGGGTCGTCCTCCTCGACGATCAGCGGGGCGAGGAGACCGCGGTCGAGCTGGAGCCCGACGTGGCTGTGGAAGAAGAACGTTCCCGCGGGTTCCGCCCGGAACCGGTACGTGAACGAACCGCCGGACTCGACCGGATCCTGCGTGACGTCCGGGACGCCGTCCATCTCGTTGGCCACGGGGACGCCGTGCCAGTGGATCGTCGTTCCGTCTGCGAGCTCGTTGTCGAGTTCGACCTCGACCACGTCCCCCTCGCTCGCGCGGAGTTCGGGCCCCGGGAACTCGCCGTCGTACAGCCAGTTCTCGGTCGTCGCGTCCGCGCCGGGCTGGACCTCGCCCGGTGCCGCAGCCAGTGCGGCCCGTACGTCGGCGGAGCCGGACGGCGGACTGCGGGGGGTCGGACGGGACGAATCACCTGGGCCCGTCCCTTCGGTCGCCAGGCACCCGGCGAGTCCACTCGCGCCCGTTCCAGCCAGCGCCTGCAGGAAGCGCCGTCTGGTGGAAGTTGACGGCGAGCTCACGGGGACCCGAGCACGCGCTCGAACCGTTCGCCGGCTCGTGTTTTCATAGTAAATTCCATACCGCACAATAGTATCTGTTCGTCGTATTACTCTTTCGCGGCGAACGGCGACCGAGTTACGCGCCGGAGGACGCGTCTGCCCAGACGCCGGGGAGCCGCGCGTACACCGTCGCGTTCCCGGCGAGCGCGTCGACGGTCGTGTACTCGTCGACGGCGTGGACGGTGTCGGTGCCGAGCGCGAACTCGACGGTCGGGATTCCGGCGTTCCGGAGCTTCTTCGCGTCACCGCCGCCCGTCGCGCTCCGGCGGTAGACGCGCTCGTCCGTCACCGTCTCGGCCGTCGACGCCACCGCCTCGACGAGCGGGCTGTCGATCGGTTCGGCGGTCCCGACGCTCCATGAGACGTCTGCCAGCGTGATTCCCTCGCAGTCTGCGACGCAGTCCCGGACGTCCGAGAGCACCCTGGACGTGTCCACCCCGGCAGTCAGCCGGACGTCGACCTCGGCGCGGGCTGACTGGGGGACGCTGTTGATCACCTCGCCGCCCTCGATGGTCCCGAGGTTGATCGACGGAGACGCGAAGAGCTCCCGGGCGACGTCCGCGCCCATCGTCGGCGCGTAGTACTCGACCGACTCCGCGAGTACCGGTTCCAGGACCGGGTCGACGTCGAGTTCGCGCGTCCCGAACCGCTCCCGGAGGGTCGTGATCGCCCCGTAGAGCCGATCGATGGCGTTGTCGCCCAGCACCGGCCGGGAGCCGTGTGCGGCCTCGCCAGTGGCCGTCATCGTCAGCCAGATGCTCCCCCGGTCGGCGACGGTCACCGAGTGACGTCCCTCCTCGCAGGTCGGTTCGCCGATGACGCAGGCGTCGGCGTCGAGTCGGTCGGCCTCGAGCAGTGCGGGGAGGCCCGCGTCGCCGCCGACCTCCTCGTCGCTGACGAACGCGAACTGGAGGTCGACGGGCGGGGCGTCGTCGGCCTCGGCGAACACGCGGATCGCCGAGAGCATCGCGGCGACGGCGCCCTTCATGTCGGTCGCACCGCGGCCGTAGATCCGGTCTCCCTCGCGTTCGCCCAGCGGATCGAACGACCACTCGTCGGCGTCGAACGGCACCGTGTCGAGGTGGCCGACGTACAGCAGCGTCCGGTCGCGCTCGCCCGGTAACGTCGCGAGGAGGTTCGGCTTCGCCGGATCGACCGTGATCCGTTCGACGTCGACCGACAGGGCGGACAGGTACTGCTCGATCAAGTCGACGATTTCCCCGGTTTCGCCTGGCGGGTTCGACGTGTCGATCGCGAGCAGATCGAGTGCCAGGTCGACCAGCGCGTCGCTATCGACCGGCGGGCGCCCGCCGCCGGCCTCTCCGGCGTCGCTGGTTTCTCCGGCGTCACCGTCCCCGTTCTCGACGGGGGACGCGTCGGTCGTCATCGCTCCAGTTTCCCGGCGAGCACCTTCGCCGCGGTGAGGACCGGGTCCCACACCGGGCTGAACGGCGGCGCGTACGCCAGGTCCGCGTTCTGCAACTCGGTGACGGTCAGCCCGCCGTGTAGCGCCGTCGCGACGGTGTCGATCCGCTTCGCGCCGTCGCGACCGACGACGCTCCCGCCCAGGACTGCGCCCGTCTCGCGGTCCGCGACGAGCGTGACCTGGATCTCCTCGCTCCCCGGGTAGTAGTGGGGCCGCGTCGCGTCGGTGATCGTGACCGACACGGGGTCGAAGCCGGCGTCGCTGGCCCGCTCCTCGTCGACGATGCCGGTCCGGGCCGCGCCGAGGTCGAACGCCTTCACGATGGCCGTGCCGGCGGTCTCGCCGACCGCCGTGGGCGATCCGGTGAGAGTCTGGCCGATGGCGCGACCGGCGCGGTTCGCCGTCAGCGCCAGCGGGACGTGGTCGGGTTCGCCGGTGACGACGTGGACGTTCTCCGCGCAGTCGCCCGCGGCGTAGACGTTCGCCGCGCTCGTCCGGCCGTACTCGTCGGTCGCGATGGCGCCGGTCGGTCCGAGTTCGATCCCCGCGTCCTCGGCGAGCGCGACGTTCGGCTTCACGCCGACGCCGACGACGACGATATCTGCGGAATGGCTCTCACCGCCGTCGAGGTGGACTTCGTCGACGCGGCCCTCGCCGGCGAACCCGGAAACGGCCGTCTCCAGGTGCAGGTCGACCCCCTGTTCCCGCAGGTGGTCCTCGACGACGTCCGCCACCGCCCCGCCGAACGGTTGCAGGACGCTGGGCAGCATCTCGTAGAGACTGACGTCGAGGCCGCGCGCCGAGAGCGCCTCGGCCATCTCGATACCGACGTAGCCGCCGCCGACGATAGCGGCGCTGTCGGGCGATTGCTCCGTTACGTAGCGCTCGATGGCGTCGGCCTCGTCCATGTCGTGGATGGTGAACACGCCGTCCAGATCCGTCCCGTCGAACGGCGGAACGACCGCGCTCGCGCCGGTCCCGATCAGGAGGTGGTCGTAGGCCTGGTCGAACCGCTCGCCGTCGGCCGCGACCGTGACCGTCTGGCCCTCGGTGTCGACGGCGACGACCTCGTGGCCCGTCCGGAGGTCGATACCCCGTTCCTCGCGGATCTCCTCGGGCGTCAGCGCGACGAGGTCCTCGAGTTCGGCGACGTCGCCTTTCACGTAGTAGGGCATCCCGCAGGCCGCGTAGGAGACCCACTGGCCCTTCTCGAAGACGACGACGTCCATCTCCGGGTCCTCGCGCCTGGCCTTGCTCGCGGCGCTCAGTCCCGCTGCGTCACCGCCCACGACGACGAGGGTGTCGCTCATACGTGGGGATAGGGGCAGTAGCGCCAAAAGTATTCCCTGGAATTCCCACTACTGTGAACTCACCCCGGGGTCAAGCCCCGGGGCAGTCGCCTTGACCGCCTACACACTCAGCCGGACGGAAACAGCGGCTTCGGCGCGTCCGTATCGACCGGTATCGACGCCGCCAGAAGTCGGAGTCGAACCGATACGACCGCTCAGAGGACCTGTTATCGCTCAGGTCGCGGAGCGGTCTCGTATCGTTCGATCTCGTCGGTCTTCTCCACCCGGTCGTACACCTCTCGGAGTGTCTCCCGTGCTCGAAGAAGGTTGTGCTCCTCGAGGAACGGCCGCCCGCTCTCGCTGATTCCGTAGAACTTGTACGGCAAGTCGTTCTGCCGGCGGTCCTCCGGGAGCAGCACCTCCTCGACGACACCTGCGTCGACGAGTTGCTGAAGGTGCTGCCGAATCGTCGTCTGGCTCTTGCTCGGGTTGACGTAATCGAGTTCCTTCAGCGTCGGCAGTTCCGACGGATGCCCGATGATGTCCTGGAGGAGCGCGAATCGCGTCTCCTGTGTGACGACGTTGAGCCGCTCCCGGACGGACTCCAGGTCGCTCGGCGTGTGGTCGGAGGTACTCATTACACTACAGTTCGTGTAGTACGTACAAATGCGTTTCGCTAAAATGCGAATCGGTTGAAAGCGATGCGTACAGATACGATTCGGTCGGCAATGTGTTCGCCACATTGAAGCGAAGGTCAGGAGAATGCCGGACTAGATGAGCGGGGATCCGGTCACTGTGGACGAACTCGCGGAGAAGGCCGACGAGTATCTGCACGAGGCCTCACTCACGCCGGCGGAGTACGAAGCGCTGAAACAGAGTGTGGCGGAGCTCACACCGATCTTCGCGGCTGAGAACTCGTACTTCGTTCTCGGCAGCTACGGGAAACACGAAATCCGGCATCTCCAGCTCGTGAAAGACCGTCTCAACCGACAGCCCGGTGCGTACGCGTTCCTGATGGTCGACATTCGGAGCGAGTGGACCAACACCTACCTCAAATTCCGGCTACTCGCGGATTACACGGACTGTATCGTGGGCGTCGCCGAACACTCTCAGGGCGGCTTCCTCGTCGAGCAGGGCTACTTCACGGCCCTCGAGGAGTATTTCACGAAGACCCACGTGTTCAAACGCGAGTACGACACGGCGGATGCGGACACGATCGACACGAGCGTCGACGTCGACAATCCCTACAGCGGAATGCAGACGGCGATCTTCGAAATGCTCGACGACGTCGGGCGTCTCTGCCGGTGGACGACCGAGGACGACCTCGTCGAGTGTGCTGAATCCCGCTCGTGAATCACGCTCTTCGATCGTCTCCGGTCGGCAAGATTCACCCCATAGCGTCATTGTTACGGAAGATCCGCCGCTTCCGATCGAACTTCCACCTCACACATGTGTTCTGTAATATTTGAATTTAAAATGATTAACTCAGCTGTTTCAAGTGAAATGTACAGACAGACACCACTCTTGCAAGTGAAGCGTGAGAACAGCGATACTAGATCGGACAACAGTCCACTGTTTCATCTAAAGCTGTGACATGTTACGATCGGTCCTGGACGTCAATCTAACCGTAAAAGACGGTCTAGCTGACCTTCTCGTGATGTTCGGAATTTCATACGGTTCCTGTCTGTGAGTTGGAGGGGCGCAATTTTCAGCTTCACTTGCAAATGTGGTGTGTCTCTGTTCCAACCTCACTGGCACCGCGCCTGGCCGATGCCAGTGGTAAGTGCTCAGGCCCGCGAGATTCGGACGAAAGCTAGGTGTCGCAACTGCGCGAACCGGACCGCCACCGGACGGCGGCGCCGGCGACGCCGACGGCCAGCGCCGCAACCGCGATCTGGAGGAGCGTCGCGCCGAGAGCGGCCGTCGCGCCGCCCGCGGTCACGCCGCTCGCGGCACCGGTCACGGCGGGCGCCGTGAAGAGACAGCAGAGACTCAGTGCACCGCCGACGCCGAGCAGCGACCACCGCGACCCGTCGTCGGACTCGGTCGTTTCGCTGGGCTCGGTCGTTTCACTGGGCTCCGAGTCACGCATCTGTACGATCACCTGACGAGGGAACGTTCCATCTATCTTCGGGTCGCACCGGGGACCGAGGCGTCGGTCCATCCCAGCACGGGCCGTTCCGGGACGGACTCAACACGTCTCACACCCCTTCTTCCGCTGGTAGTACAGTATCGCGCCGAAGGCGGCGACGCTGAGGACGCCGAGCAGCGGCCGGTACGGGTCGAAATAGGTCATGAGCGCGGAGGAACTGAACAGCGCGAGCAAGACGGCGTTACAGATAGGGCAGCCAAAGGCCAGGAAGCCACCGACGATCCCGCCGGTCGCGAACCGGTCCCCGACCGGCTGGTCGACGATGGAGCGCTGGTAGACGAACGCCGCGGCGAAGGCCGACGTCGCGACCAGAAACAGGTAGTCGGCGGGCGTACTCGGGACCATCCGGACGTACACCGGGTTCGGCACGAGGCCGGTCACCGTCCCGAACAGCAGGAAGGCACCGACGCCGGCGCCGACGCTCTTGAGCAGGACTGGATAGGGCAGAGACATCAGTGAGTCACCACCCAATCATCTCGTCGGTGTGTTCCATACATGGATTCGACTCACTGTATCGCGCAGGTCCGCGGGTCTCCCGACCGGCCCAGGAAGAACAGGAGCAGGAGAATCCCGCCGACTCGAAGGAGATTGCCGTCGAACGGCAGCGCGGCCATCGCGCCGACGAAGCCCAGCGCACCGAGGACGCCCGCACCGCAACTCGCACAGCCAGCGGCCAGCAGACCGGGGACGACCCCGACGAGCGTCGAGGCGCTCCGCCGCCGAGCACGACGGACGAGGGTGACGGCGTTCGTCACCGCGACGCCCGTCAGGAGCGCGTACGCCGTGAGGAGCGCGAGGCCCAGCCAGCCGGTCGTCAGGTAGGCCTCTCGCGTGAGCGTCACCAGCGCGTACGGGAGGTCCGTGGGGTCGTTCGTCAGGAGCTGCAGCGAGAACTGGGGGAAACTGCTCAGGACGAGGACGGCGTAGGTCGCCGCCGTGGCGACGCCGGCGACGAGTAACCGACCGTTCGAGGTGAGTGGGTAGGCGACCGCGTCGCCGACCGCCCGGAGCCAGCGGCGCCCATCAGCACCAGCGCGTCCGTCCGCACCAGCGCGTCCGTCCGCACCAGCGCGTCCGTCCGCACCAGCGCGTCCGTCCGCACCAGCGCGTCCCTCAGGGTCAGCCCGTCCGTCTGTATCAGCCCGTCCGTTCATGCGTCTCGGATCTGGTCGATAGCGTTCGCGAAGTTCTCGTACGGATGGGCACCGACCATCTTCCCGGCGACGTCGGCCTCGCGGTTGTAGAGGACGAATCCCGGGGTTCCCTGAAGTCCCGCCGAGCGGCCGGTCTGGAGGTCGACGTCGATGCTCTCCTGGACGGCGTCGCCGCGGTTCTCGCGGCAGTCGTCCACCGCCGAGCGCTCGACGTTCTCGGTCTCCTCCGTGATCCCGGCGAACGTCTCCTCGTCGGCCCAGTCGTGTCCGGACTCGGACTGGGCGTCGAACGCCGACTCGTGCCAGTGCCAGTACGCCGCCGGCTGCGTCTCGGCGACCTGGTCCCACACACAGCGACTCCAGACGGCGGCCGGCAGCGAGTACTCCCCGATGTTGGGATAGGAGAGAAAGACGACTCTGACGTCGCCCGTCTCGACGTAGTCCGTCCCGATGTCGGGGAGCGTCTCCCGCTCGAACTCCTTGCAGAACGGGCAGAGGTAGTCCGTCCAGTAGTAGACGTCCACGGGCGCGTCGGGCTCACCGACGATCGGTCGCCCGGCGAGTTCGACCCCGAAGCCGGTCGTCTCCTCGCTCGTGTGGAAGTTCGAGGGAACGTACGCCTGCTCGTTCGACCCGGAGCGCGAGGCGGCGTACGCGACGCCGCCACCGAACAGGAGCGTTCCACCGCCCGCGAGGAGCGCTCGACGCCGCGTAATATTGCTCCCTTCGTCCATCGATGGACAATCCTATTCCCGCTCCACCGAAGGGTTTTTCGGTCCGATCGAGAGACGGCGGCCGCGAGCGTCCAGTCCGACCACGAGCGTCCAGTCCAACCGGGAGCGTCCAGTCCAACCGGGAGCGTCCAGTCCGACCGGTGACGCCTACTCAGGCGTAGTTCTCGACCGTGGTGCGCAGTTGCGCCTCGTCCTGCATCCCGACGAGTCGCTCGGCGGGCTCTCCGTCGGCGAAGAGGACGAGCGTCGGAACGCCGCGAACGCCGTACTCCGAAGCGAGTCGCTGGTTGGCGTCGACGTCGACCTTCACGACCGTCGCGGCCGTCTCGGCGGCGATGGACTCGACGACGGGTTCGAGCATCTGACACGGGCCACACCAGTCCGCGTAGAAGTCGGCCAGAACCACGTCGTGGTTCCCGACGACGTCGTTCAGCTCCGCGGCCCCGTTTACCGGGACGGGTTCTGCCGGGGCCGACTCCGCGGTCGACTCCCCGTCCGCGTCACCGGTCTGGTCGCGGAGTTCTTCGATCTTCTGTTGGCGGATCTCCTCGAGGGCTTCGTCCTCGGTCATCGGCAGTCAATTCGGCGCGGGCACCCTTAGTTGTTTTGCACGATTTATACAATACACCTGGGGGAGATGCGCGGGGCAACACGGTGGGGAGAAACGCGGGGCTACCCATTCGAACGGTCACGTCCCGCTCCCCGATCGCGTCTCACCGCGGACTGACAGTCCCGGTCCGCGACGTGGCGTTCCCTGAACGCCGCGATCATCCGGCCCAGGCGCGCGTACCGGTCGTTGAGACGTCGTCGCAGCTGGTCGGCCAGGGCCGCCGCGTCCCGGGGCTCGTACTCGTGGTAGTAGCCGCCGCGGTCGTTGTTGACCTGGGTCTGCACGACCACGTCGGCGTCCAGCAAGCGCGAGACCGACCGGTACGCTGTCGAGCGCTCGCAGTCGAGGCCGTCGGCGATCCGGTCGACCGTCACCGGTTCCCCGGCGTCGGCGAGCATCGCGAAGACCGTCACGTCACGCTCGTTCAGCCCGTGGAAACACCCCAGGAGCTCGACACACCGGAGCTCTCGTCGCAGGTCCTCGGTCACCACGTCGGTCATCCCGATCGATCGTTTCCAGCCCGGTGCCGATAAGGTTGTTCCCGAACTCCACAATACTGTCCGAACGGTCACTCGTCGAGGTGGGTCCACTCTCTGCCGGATAGAGTGCACAGTAGGGTGTGATATCCAGTTTTCACCGCTGTTTCGTCGCCGAATGGATAGCCGGCCGTCCGCGCCATCGCCGCCGTCCCGGCGCCAATCGGTCGAAAGGAGTATTCTTGGTGGACCCAATACTCCCCACATGGGATACCACACGTTCGACGCGTCCCGGGCCGACAAACTCGAACAGGCTGGCCAGCGGTATCGGTTCCTCTCCGCCGAAGAGCTGGTCTGGGGCCTCGACCTCTCCCCGGCCGCGACCGTCGCCGACCTCGGCAGCGGCACGGGCTTTTACACCGACGACGTCGCCCCGCACGCGGACACGGTGTACGCCGTCGACGTCCAGGCCGAGATGCACGACTACTACCGCGAGAAAGGCGTCCCGCAGAACGTCGAGCTGCTGACGACCGGTGTGGGTGACCTGCCCCTCGAGACTGGTGCCCTCGACGCCGCGTTCTCGACGATGACCTACCACGAGTTCGCGACCGACGAGGCACTCGCCGAGGTGCACCGGGTACTCCGGGCGGACGGGCACCTCGTCGTCGTGGACTGGGCCGCCACCGGCAGCGGCGAGCACGGGCCGCCGCTCGACGAGCGGTTCACGGCTGCCGAGGCGGCGGAGACGCTCCAGGCGAGCGGGTTCCGCATCGAACACGAGGCGGTCCGTCCGGAGACGTTCTACCTCGTCGCCACGGCGGAGTAGTCCGCGCCGCCTGGACAGCGCAGCCGAACCGGTCGCCATCCTCTGGAAGTCTGCGTTCGCTGGCTCGGACTAGCTGGACGTCGTTCGTCGCGTGTCTCACCGGAGATTGCTTTAGAGTTCACTCAACTAAATATCACCAGCCAGCCCCAAATATCGAATCTGTCGGCGATAATCCGGAACTCTACCGTTACTCTCCAACCACATCGAAACCATTAATTCAGGTTCTGTTCAACTATTCGTCGATGGCACAAGCGACGGACCGACTGCGGCGATATCTCGACGACGAACTCGGGGAGTGTCGAAACGAGGACGTCGAGCGCCGACTCGACGAACTCGGCACCCTCGAAGCGGCCCTCGGGACGGCGCAGGTCGACGCCGAACTCGGCGTGCTCTCGGCGCTCTCCAGCGAGACGCGGTACACGCTCGTCCGCGTCCTCGTCGCGGCCGAGGAGGAACTCTGCGTCTGCGAGCTGCACGCGGTCGTCGACGTGAGCGAGAGCGGGCTCAGTCACGCACTCTCGGCGCTCGTCGACGCCGGCCTCGTCGACGCCCGGAAGGACGGGCGCTGGAAGATGTACCGCGCCACCAATCGCGCGGTCGCACTCGTCACCGTGCTCGAGGGGAGCGTGAGCGATGCGTAACGGCGACGCCCACGACCACGGCCCCGACTGCGAGTGTGAGAGCTGTGGCGACCCGCGGTCGATGGACTTCCTCGACAAGTACCTCACCGTCTGGATCTTCGGTGCGATGGCCATCGGCGTCGGCCTCGGCTTCGTCGCGCCGTCGGTGACCCGGCCGATCCAGGAGCTCCACCTCGTCGAAATCGGCCTCGTCCTGATGATGTACCCGCCGCTGGCGAAGGCCGATTACTCGCAACTTCGGACCGTCTTCAGTAACTGGCGCGTGCTCGGATTGAGTCTCGTCCAGAACTGGCTCATCGGCCCGACGCTGATGTTCGGGCTCGCGGTGATATTCTTCAGCGGCCTGGTCCCGGGACTGCCGGCACGCCCCGAGTACTTCCTCGGGCTGGTGTTCATCGGAATGGCCCGGTGTATCGCGATGGTTCTGGTCTGGAACGAACTCGCCGACGGGTCGACGGAGTACGTCACCGGTCTCGTCGCGTTCAACAGCCTCTTCCAGATCGTCACCTACGGGGTGTACGTCTGGTTCTTCGCGCTCTTCCTCCCGCCGCTGCTGGGCATGGAGACACTCGTCGCCGGGATCACGACCTTCGACGTCACCCCGATGCAGGTGTTCGAGGCCATCGTCGTCTTCCTCGGGATTCCCTTCGCAGCGGGCTTTCTCTCCCGCTACGTCGGCACACGCGCGAAGAGCGAGCAGTGGTACGACGACGAGTTCGTCCCGACGATCGACCCGCTGACGCTCGTCGCGTTGCTCTTCACCATCGTCGTGATGTTCGCCACGCAGGGCGGCAACATCGTCGCCGCGCCGGGCGACGTCCTGCTCATCGCCGTGCCGCTGACCGTCTACTTCGTCGTGATGTTTCTCGTCAGCTTCGGGATGGGACGGGGCATCGGCGCCGACTACTCGACGACGACGGCCATCGGCTTCACCGCGGCGTCGAACAACTTCGAACTCGCGATCGCCGTCGCCGTCGCGGTGTTCGGCGTCGGCTCCGGCGTCGCCTTCGCCACCGTCGTCGGCCCGCTCATCGAGGTGCCCGTGTTGCTCGCGCTGGTCCACGTCGCGCTGTACTTCCAGCGACGGTACGACTGGGGCGGCTTCGATACCGGGAGTCTCGATTCGTCCCCGCCCGACCCGGCAACTGACGACTGACCACAGAACCATGTCACCCAACACTGAGACAGCCGACCCGATCCGTATCGCCTTCGTGTGCGTCCAGAACGCCGGCCGCTCCCAGCTGTCCACGGCCTTCGCCGAACGTGAACGAGAGCGACGCGGACTCGACGACCGCGTCGAAATCCTGACCGGGGGGACCCACCCGGCCGACCACGTCCACGACGAAGTCGTCGAGGTGATGGACGAGGCGGGGTTCGACCTCGCCGACCGGACGCCGAGAGAGATTTCCCTGGAGGAACTGCGCTCCTGTGACTACGTCGCCACGATGGGCTGTTCGACGCTCGACGTCGGCGACGTCGGTGACACGGTCGACGTCCGCGACTGGGCGCTCGACGACCCCGATGGCCAGGACCTCGATCGGGTGCGGGAGATCCGTGACGAAATCGAACGGCGGGTCGTCGCACTGTTCGACGAGTTCTCCTCGTCCGAGTGAGCAGCGCTCCGCTCACCGTTATCGAGCAATCGGTGGCCGGTCGGATACTCGCATTCGGCCGCCCCGAGGGGCGGTACCAGTGACACCGGTGTTACTTCCCGACACCGGTGTCTCGAAGCAATTTATGGCCGACGGACGACGACCTGTGGGTGACGACTCACCACCCGAAATGTCCCAACGCAAACCCGACTACGTAGACGACGCCGATATCGACGAATCGCTCGACGACCTGCCCGCGGCGGACGCGATCGAAGAGACGGTCGAGAACCTCGAAGCGAACGGGTTCGAGGTCGTCGTCGTCGATTCCGCCGACGCCGCGCTCGCGGAACTGCAGTCGCTCATCCCGGCGGGCTCGTCCGTGATGAACGGCCACTCGACGACCCTCGAAGAGATCGGATTCGCCGAGTACCTGAGCGAGGGAGACCACGAGTGGGAGAGCCTTCCCGACGAGATCTGGAGCATCGAAGACGACGCGGAGCGACAGGCCGCTCGCCGCGAATCGCAGACGGCCGAGTTCTTCCTCGGCGGCATCAACGCGATCGCACAGTCCGGCGAACTCGTCGCTGCCGACCGATCGGGCAGTCGCATCGGTGCGTATCCGTTCGCCGCCGAGAACGTCGTCATCGTCAGCGGTGTGAACAAGATCGTGCCGACAGTCGACGACGCGCTCGACCGGCTGGAGTCCGTCGCCTACCCTCTCGAGAACGAGCGCGCCCAGGAGGCCTACGGCGTCGACTCCGCGATCGCCAAACAGCTCATCTTCCGACAGGAACTCGAAGAGGGACGGACGACCGTCGTCCTCATTCGCGACCAGTTCGGGTACTAGCGGAACCGGCAGATACCGGGACGGACGGAAGGCCGAGTGGCGGCCAGCCAGCCACTATTCCGGAAGGTCAGCTGGGTCGTACTCGTGTTCCCATTCGGGTCGGCCGGGCCCCGGTAAATCGTCGACGTGATCGTAGAGTTCTGCTTCCGAGTCCCATGGATAGCACTGTCCCATCGCGTCGAACCGTCGGAAAAAGGAGAGGTGGGACCAGCTGTAACTCGCGGGCGGTTCGTCCATCCCCTGTCGACGTTTCTCGAGGAAACAGTTACAGCGGGGACGTTCGTATCTCCGCCCATGAGCGAGCGCACGAAGCCTCCCGGGACCCCGGTGTCCGACAACCCGTTTGGCGACGAGGATACCCTGTCGTTCGAGCGGCAACGCCAGGCACATCGGTTTCTCACCCAGGAGACGCGCTACTACATCATCCAGGCCCTTCTGGGCCATCCACACCACCTGGCCTCGTTCGACGAGCTCGAGTACCTGGTCCCCAAGAACCGATCGACGATCGACGAGCATCTAGACCGGCTAGAAGAGAAACAGCTCCTCGCGAAGTACGAGTACACGGGAGACGAGAGCGCCCAGAACGAGCCGACGGAGTTCTGGGGCTTCACCGAGTTCGGTGTCGAGCTACTGTACGACTTCGACTACCTCCGCTACGTGCCCGTTCTGCGGGTGGTTCAGGACCACCTCTACGTGACCGAGAAGATCCGGCGCCACCGTGATGCGCGACGCCCGGACCTGCCAGAGAGTGTGGCGGAGGCGATCGACCTGCCCGAGGAGATGGACGGTGAGAACCGCGAACTGCTGGAAACAGAGCGCTCCACGCTCATCGAGGGCGGTCAACTGTTCGACGCACCACCGGTCGACGCGGACCCCGATGCCGAAACCGAAGGGGACGCAGACCGGCCGATCGACGAGCTGTTCTGACCGAATTCCGAAATAGCTCTCTCGACACTCCGAAGCGAAGTGATAGCGGAACGCCTGTCTCGGAAAGAATTGAGTGGGAGGAGCGAGTCCACCGAGAGCCGACGGGCACGCACGAGCATACCTCAAACGTCAAATCCGAGGACGCCAATGAGAAAACGAACGTGGCCGTTACCGAGTCTCCCCCACTGTCGACGTGTACTGTCCCCATCGAGCGGCGAGGCGGTCGTGGTAAAGCGGGGGCGCGGGCACTCGAACGCCACCTCGAGAGCGTCTCTGGCGTCCACGACGTCGACGTCTCCTTCCGAACGGGGAGCGCCCGGGTTACCTACGACGGGGCGGTCACGTCCGAAGCGACGATTCGAGACGCTGTCCGCGACCGGGACGTCTCGATCCAGGACGACGAGGAGACGGCGACGGACGACGTGAGCACCCGTTCGGACCTCAGACGGGAGGCGACGTTCGTCGGACTCACGTTGCTCGGGATGGTGACTGGCCTGGTATCGGGATGGCTCGACGGCCCCGCACTCCTCACGTGGACGGGCTACGGCGTCGCCTACGCCTTCGGGGGCTGGTACGGGCTCAAAGGCGCGATCGAGACGCTCCGCCACCGCGCGGTCGACATCGACCTGTTGATGATCGTCGCCGCGCTCGGTGCGCTCTCCATCGGTGCGCCGTTCGAGGGGGCGATGCTGCTCTTCCTGTTCTCGCTGTCGAACACGCTCCAGCACTACGCCATCGGGCGCTCGCGCCGGGCGATCAAGTCCCTCGTCGAGATGCGGCCGGACGAAGCCCAGGTGCTCCGCGATGGGGAAGAGGTCACCGTCCCCATCGACGACGTCGCCGTCGGTGACGTGTTCGTCGTCCGTCCCGGCGACAACATCCCGCTGGACGGCGTCGTCGCGGCCGGCGAGGGGACGGTCGACCAGGCCTCGCTCACCGGCGAGTCCGTCCCCGTGCCGAAGGAACCCGGCGACGAGGTGTTCGGCGGGACGATCAACGAGAGCGGCAGTCTCGAAATCGAGGTCACGCGACAGGCCCACGAGTCGGCGATCAGCCGCCTCATCCACATGGTCGAACGCGCACAGAGCGAGAAGGCGCCGACACAGCGGCTCATCGACCGCCTCGAACAGCCGTACGTCCTCGGCGTGTTCGCACTCACCATCGCAGCGATCGCGCTTCCGCTCGCGCTCGGTAGCGAGTTCGACAGTACGTTCTACCGCGCGATGACGCTCATGGTCGCGGCCTCGCCGTGTGCGGTCATCATCTCCACGCCCGCAGCGGTGCTGTCGGCGATCGCCTCCGGCGGCAAGCAGGGCGTCCTGTTCAAGGGCGGCGAGCACGTCGAGACGGCGGCGAACATCGACGCGGTCGCCTTCGACAAGACGGGGACGCTCACGCGGGGCGACACGCAGTTGACCGACGTCTCCGTCCGCGAGACGGCCGACGAAACGGTGACCGACGACGGACTGCTCTCGCTCGCCGCCGCGGTGCAGGCCCGCTCGGAGCATCACCTCGCGCGTGCGACGGTGGCAGCGGCTGAAGAACGATCACTCGACGTCCCCGACGCACAGCGGTTCCAGTCGGCCGCGGGGAAAGGCGTCCGCGCCGACGTCGAAGACGCCACGATCCACATCGGGAATCGAAGTTACTTCGCGACCGTCCTCGAAGACGCGGCGATCGACGGGATCGACGCCGGGCTCGACCGGCTCCAGTCCCTGGAGGCAGAGGGGAAAACGAGCGTCGTCGTCGCGCGGGAGGACCACGGCGACGTCACCGTGCTGGGGTGGCTCGCGTTCACCGACACGGTCCGTCCCGGGGCCGCCGAGATGGTCGCCGACCTCCGCTCGCTCGGCGTGGAGCACGTCGTCATGCTGACGGGCGACAACGAGCGCGTCGCCGAGCGGATCGCCGACGAGGTCGGCATCGACGAAGTGCAGGCGGAACTGCTGCCGGAGGAGAAAGTCGCGACTATCGAAGAACTGGTCGAACGCCACGAGAACGTGGCGATGGTCGGCGACGGCGTCAACGACGCACCGGCGCTGGCGACGGCGACGCTGGGGATCGCGATGGGCGGCGCCGGAACCGACGTCGCGCTCGAGACGGCCGACGTCGTGTTGATGGGCGACGACCTCAGCAAGATCCCCTACGTCCTCGGGCTCGGACGGAAGACCCGACGGACGCTCACCGTCAACCTCGCGATCGCCTTCGGTGCGATCGCGCTCATGGTCGGCACGATCTTGCTCCGGGGGATTCCGCTCCCCCTCGCCGTGGTCGGGCACGAGGGCTCGACGGTCCTCGTGTCGCTGAACGGGCTACGGTTGCTCGGCTTCCGCGAGTAGATTCCGGTCGGGAAAGCCTCTGCGTGAAGCGGGCGTTGCTCCAGAGGAGCCAGGTATCGACAATCCGGTCTTCGACCCAGCGACGAAGTCACCACCACGGCGGGGTTTCTCTGGGGTTATCAGGTAGTTCGCAGTGTCCGGACGGGTCGACGACGATTACGCCGACTCGACGGCCGCGACCAGTTCGTCGTAGTCCGGTTCGTTCGTCGGGTCGTCGGCGACCCAGCTATCCGTGATCGTGCCGTCCTCGTCGAGGACGAACGTCGCGCGATTGGCGACTCCGTACAGGCCGAGCGGCTCGATGTCGATCTCGAGGTCGTAGGCGCGGATGGCCTCGCCCGCCGTGTCGCTCACGAGGTCGAACTCGATCCCGTGTTCGTCGCGGAACGCGCCCTGGGCGAACGCCGAGTCGGCGCTGACGCCGAGGACGGTCGCCCCGGCGTCCCGGAACTCGTCGAGGTGGTCCTGCAGCGCGACCATCTCGCTGGAACACGGGGGCGTGAACGCGCCCGGGAAGAACGCGAGTACGACGGGACCGTCCCCGAGGTGGTCGTCGAACTCGAACGATTCGTGGTCGCTCGTGCCGAGCGTCGCGGTGAACGTCGGTGCGGTGTCGCCGGGTTCGAGCATCACGTCGGTGTTGGTTCCCCGAGCCCTTCAATCGCCGTCCGAACACGTCCGCCAGGTAGGGGCTGGACCGAAACCTCCCGGTGGTCGAATCCGCGACGGAGCATCAGCCACGTTGCAAGAGGGTCAGCGTCGATTCCACAACATCAGGACATCGAACGCGATCACCGACTGGGAACGAACTGAGAAGCACGCTTTTGCCGGGGACGGCCGAATCCTTCCACGAGAGAATACCGGCCGACGCCGCTCCACGAACAGTGGACGGACGAACCCAGCGATCGAGTGAATACAACGATCCAGTGAACACAATGAGACCACCACACCTGCGCGGCTATCTAGACGAGGAGTTCGAGTTTCCGGTCGACCGGTCGGGGGTCGTCGAACGCGTCGGGGACGTCACGATCGACGCCCCGGACGACGACGATTCGGCGGCGATCGCCACGATGCTCGAACGGGACAACGACGAGACGTTCGAGAACCTCGACGACCTCTTCGCGTCGATCTACGGGACGCTCGACGAGCGCTACATCGGACGGAAGTACTACGACGACCGGGGCGGGACCCTCGAAGAGATGGACAGGGCCGACCCGCGCGACGACCGGAACCTCTCCTTTTGAATCGGAGACGGCTACCAGAATTTCAGGTTCTGTTTGACGGACTCGCGTTTCCGTCGAAGACGTGGAGGCCGCGAAAGAACGTGCACAGGCCTTCATGGCGACGTACGAACCGAGCGGGGAGTGATACGGCATCGTCGCTTCCCCGGGAGCGGGCGTCGAAAAGCGACGGGGGAGACGCGCGGTGGCCGGCGACTCACACGCGGCGCTCGTCGACCGCGTCGTCGTTATCCAGCCCTACCCGGATATATTCGGCCGAAACCACTCGACAGTCTGCGCGAAACGACCGACCTCGAGAGCGAAGCCCACGCGGCCGACCGGCGATTGACCGTCGCTGAGGCCGTCGACGCGGTCGAACAGACCCGGAGCGGTCGATGCGTCGATCTCGTGACCCACGAACGACACGGCCATCCGACGTCGTATCTCTACGGAGCGCTACGGTTGGTAGCACGACGCGTTAGAGTTCCGGAACCGCCGTGAACAGGAGGACGGCCGCGTTTACGGCGAGGAGTACCAGTACGAGCCACTGGAAGATGCGCTCGGGAATGTGGTCGAAGATGTACACGCCGAACCAGGCACCGAGAAACACCATCGGCATGGCGACGACAGCCTCGATCAGCAGCGGCGTCGTCACGGCTCCCGTATAGGTGAGGCTCCCGAGACGGTACAACATGAGCGTCCCGAAGAAGGCGGTAAACGTGGCCTTCATCTCCTCGTCGCTCCAGAACCCGCTCGCCGACATGAACGCCCCGTAGACGATCATCGGCGGGCCGGGGACGGCGACGGCGCCGCCCAAAATCCCCGCGAGCAGCCCGGCCGTCACGCCGACGATTTTCCCCGGCCTGTAGTCCTTTTCCTCGATCCAGTCCGTGACGACGTCGAGTTGCTGAGTCGCACCGACGACGACGACCGCCAGCACGAGAACCGCCCCGATGGCGACGCGCATCTGTGCCGGGTCGAACCGACTGAACACGTAGATACCGAGCGGCAACCCGACGACGAGTCCGCCGACGGGAACGATCCACTTCTCCCAGTCGAAGGCGTCCCGGACGCTCCACCAGACGCGAGCGTTGCTCACGACCGCCGTCGCCGTGAAGATGATCGACGCACTCGAGGGCGACCGAAACAGCGGCATCAGCCCCATCGACACCTGCGCGAAGCCGAACCCGGCGATCCCGTGAACGACGGACGCAACGAGGATGACGAGCGCAGACAGTCCCGTCGTTACCCAGTTAGTCGTCATCGATACCGCCTCCGTTTCGACGGTAGCAGACGCATCTGTCTGGCCGAGACTACGACCGCATCACTTAGGGAAGTTGCCACTACGAAGCGTAAGCGAAACGCCGAATCGAGTTTCGCATCCGAGACAGCGTGTCGATTCGAATTTGTTTCGTTATCCGATCGCGGTCCACAAGGCGCGGTTGCGTCCCAGGTACTCGTTCAAGCGTTCTTCGACGGTCGTGTGCAGTATTTGTAATTGTAACCACAACTCATGAACGCTCGGCGTCCGTAGGGACAGTCGCCTCACGATGAACGGGAACGAAACGCTCACAGGCGAGTGGCGATCCCTCGACGGCGCCCCCGTCGGTCGCGGCGACGACGACGAGGACGCCGACGTGGTCTTCGCTCACGTGAGCGACCTCCACGGACAGTTGACGCCGCGCCACCAGGTCTATTACGACAACCCCAATTCGGCTCCGGCGTTCGACTTCGGAGACGACGACCGGGTCATCGAGCGTGCGGGTGGCGTCCCGATCCTGGCGGCCAAACTCGACGAGCTCCGCGAGGACTACGACGTCTGTACGCTCATGAGTGGCGACACGTTCCACGGCTCCGCCGTGACTACCTACACCGATGGACGAGCGATGCTCGACCCCATCAACGAACACGTCGCGCCCGACGTCTACGTCCCCGGCAACTGGGACTACTCGAACGAGGCCGCCGAGGACGGCAACTTCGTGGAACTGATGGACGCACTCGACGCCCCGGTTCTCGCGAACAACCTCTACGACTGGGAGACCGACGAGCGACTGTACGACGCGTACCGGATCCTCGACGCCGGTGGCCTCTCTGTGGGCGTCGTCGGGATGACGAACGTCTACGTCGACCGGATGGCACCCGCGTTCTCCGAGGGGAAGTACCGCTTCGGCAAGCACCCCGCGCTCCTCGAAGCGTCCGCACAGGCCGCCCGCGAGGACGGCGCGGACGTCGTGGTCGCGGTCACCGAGATCGGCCTCCCGTGGATGGTCCAGGCCGCCAAGGACTGTGCGAGCGTGGACGTGCTGTTCAGCGCGCACACCCACGAGTACACCTACGACCCCATCGTCGTCCCGGAGACCGAAACCGTCGTCGTCGAGTCCGGAATGGGCGAGGCGCTCGGCCGCGTGGACCTCCGCGTTCGCGATGGCGAGGTGCAGTTCCGACACCACCTCTACTGTCTGACCGAGGACGGCGAGCACACGCCGGAACTGGACGCCGAGGCGGCGGAGACGGTCGAAGCCGAGCGCGCGCCCTTCCTCGAGGACGAGCCAGGATTCGAACGAGGGGCCGGGACGCTCGACCGTCCGCTGGATACGGTCGTCGGCCGGACCGAAAACCCACTCTACCGGCAGTCGTTCCTCGAGAGCGCGTGGAACACGCTGTTCAACGACGCGCTGCGGGCACACTTCGATACGGACCTCGCCGTCTCGCACGGGTTCCGGTACGGGACCGCTATCCCGCCCGGCGAGATCACGCTCGGCGATCTATACACGTTCTTCCCGATGACGGCGCCCGTCGCCCGTGGCGTCGCCTACGGCCAGCAACTCACGAGCCACGTGGAGGCGTTCCTCGAGGACAACTTCACGCCGTACCCCTACGACCAGGAGGACGGTCGCGTCCGTAGCTTCTCCTCGAACGTCGCGGTGACCGTCGACCCGACCGCCAAGCGCGGCCGTCGCCTCGTCGAGATGCAGATCGACGGCGAACCAATCGACCCCGAGGAGACGTACTCGGTGGCGACGTTCCGTCGACCCGGTGATCCCGAACGCGACCTCGGCAACTGCGGGTTCCCGTTCCAGGACGTCGAGGTCGACGACGGGACCATCCCGGTCGACGTCGTCGTCGAGTATCTCGAAGACCACTCGCCCGTCGACTACGAGGTGATGGGGCTGGTCGAGACCGCCGACGACGGCGGCCGAGCCCAGAACACGCCCGCAGACGGGGCGTATCCGTTCATCCAGCCCGGCGTCGACTACGCGGCCGGCGAGGCGTACTGCGAGACGTCCATGATTCCGCGCAGGAACACGTTTCCCGACGAAGGGCGTAATCGAACGCGCTAGGCGGCGGCCCCGACAGTTCCGACGAACGGCGTACTCGACAGTTCCGACGAACGGCGTACTCGACAGTTCCGACGAACGGCGTACTCGACAGTTCCGACGAACGGCGAACGACACCACACAGGTGAGATACGATGGTCACAAACATCACTGCGGAACAACTCGCGGACGAGATCGACGCCGGCGAACAGTTCACGCTCATCGACGTGCGTCCCGAGGACAGCTTCGAGGCCTGGCACGTGCGCGACGCGGCGAACGTTCCATACGACCCTGACGAGGGATTGAGCGAGGACCAACTGAACGAGGTGGACGCACTGGTCGACGGCGGACCGGTCGTCGCCATCTGCGGGAAGGGGCTGACGTCGACGCCGTTCGCGTTCGACCTCGAGGAACACGGCTACGACGACGTCTCGGTCGTCACTGGCGGGATGGAGGCGTGGAGCAAGCGCTATGAGGTCGTCCCCATCGAGACGGCGAGCGACGACCTCGTCGTTCGGCAGGTCCAGCGCCGGGCGAAGGGCTGTCTCGGCTACGTCGTCGGCTCGAAAGCCGCCGAAGAGGCAGCCGTAGTCGACGCGACCAGACAGACCGACCAGTTCAAAGTCGCTGCCCAGGACGCCGGGCTCTCCATCACACGCGTGCTGGATACGCACGTCCACGCCGACCACATCTCCGGCAGTCCGGCACTCGCCGACGAGGTCGGCGTGCCCTACCACCTCGGCGAGGCAGCCAGCGAACGCGGTGTCGAGTACGAATACGAACCGCTCGGGGACGTCGACGTCGTCGAGGTCGGCGACGTCGAGATCGAGGCGCTCCACACGCCTGGCCACACTTCGGAGATGACGAACTACCTCGTCGACGGGGAACTCCTGTTGACGGGCGATACGCTGTTCGTCGACTCCGTCGGCCGGACGGAACTCCAGTTCGGCGAGGACGACGCCTCGCGCGGCGCGGAACTGCTGTACGACTCGCTCCACGAGACGATCCTCGACCTCCCAGACGAGACGACCATCCTGCCGGGCCACCTCACCGTCACGAGCGACGGGCGCTACGAGAACGGGTCGCCGGGTGACCCCCTCGAGGCCCGGCTCGGGGACCTCCGCGACGAACTCGACTTCCTCGGGCTGGACCGCGAAGCGTTCGTCGAACGATTGGCCGGAGACGCCCCGGAGAAGCCCCCGAACTACGAGACGGTCATCGCCGTCAACACCGGTAGAGACACCGTCGACGACGAGAGCGAGGCGACAGAACTCGAACTGGGCCCGAACAACTGTGCCGCGTAGGGCACACGCCCGCTCTCGCCTCGCAGGCCCCCCTCTCCTGTCGTAACCCCTTCTGGCCGAGAGGCCGATCGCCCTCAGTGCGTTCGCGAACTGTGCCGGTCAGCCACCGGAGGCCGCGTCCTCGGCCTGCTCGGGCCGCTTCAGGTGTTCCGTCCCCCAGTCGCGCATCGCGTAGATGACGGGCTGGAGGGACCGCCCGTGGTCGGTCAGCGAGTAGTGGACGCGGAACGGTTTCTCGCTGATGATCTCGCGGTCGACGAGCTGGTTCGCTTCGAGGTCGTCCAGGCTGTCCGAGAGGACCTTGCTGGAGATGCCGTCGACGTTTGCCTTGAGCTCGTTGAAGCCGCTCGGGCCGTGTTCGAGCAACCGGTGGACGATCACGGGGTGCCACTTCTTCCCGATCAACGTGGCGGTCGTCGTGACCGGACACCAGTCGTTCCCCGCACACCAGACCTCGAGTTTCTCGACGGGGTCGTCCGCTACGTCGTCCATATCAGTCGATCGACCCTGGGTACGTTAGGAGTTACTACTGGAAACCCGGTTACGATTGCCAACTGTGACAGATCATCGATGTCGTCCACGTCTGTGGCGTGGAACCTACCAGTCACCCCGAGATCGATGATACCCGGATTTGATCCGCCCTCCAGAATAGACAGTTTCATATACAGTATATATTAATGATATAATATCGACCAGGTGCTTTTGAAGAGCGAAGCGACCAGAGAGACTGGAGTGGAGTCTCCCGACGGCGAGCGTCAACGCGCGAATCAGGTCGCTGTAGACGATCGAGAGGTTTCAATCGGCTATTGGCACCACAGATTAGCAACCGCCTGGGAAGATCTGCGAAACGCGACTCCAGCCCGCGAGTCCCTATAAACGGCGCGATACGTCCCCAAACAACGTTGCAAACGCTGGCCTCCGAGCGTGTACTAGACACGACACCGTTCGGACCGTCAGTCTACACCCCAGTATTCGTATTGGACGGAGAATATATATTCTTTTTAACCATTACACGCACGTCGATCGGGTAGTTGAAATCGGCTGCGGTAATCGGCGAGTGGAGCCGCGTCCCTCGGCCGAATTGCAGGGAGAGTTACCACACAGACACCCCTCTATCGATGTGTACAGTAGTGCGCTCCGTCTGTCGGTACAAGGCCGTCTACTGTATCGGAGCGATCGACAGGCGATCCCTCGCCGCCATCGTTCTGGCGACTGTTCCGTACCGAACCGGGCCAACCTGCCCGGCAACCCGGCGACTCGTCCGGTGCCGGCTCGAGGACACCGGTCGTGGAAAACCGTCGAACGTCACGCGGTCGGAGTTTCGGCATCCCCGTTGGCCGGACCGCGTTTCGACCAGTTACGTTCGGTGCGAATTAACCTATATATTACCGAAATGTAAGACGTGTTTGGCGGAATAATGTTTTGTTGGCAGACCGCCTGTAACGCGGTATGGAAAACGGTGAGGCTCCCCGAGACGATGTCGGGACATCGAAGGACGAAACGAGGGAGCAGGGACCACCAGCGACCGGTTCTGCTGTCGCCGAGAACCCGTCATCGGCGGCCAGATCCGCAACGGAGGGCGAATCACAGTCGATCACGGATCTGCTACTGGAGTTCGACCACCGGGGAGGAGTCATCCGTGACCGGTCGCTGCTCGACCCGAATCACGTCGTCGAGGAGGACCGGATCGTGGGTCGTGACGAGCAGCTCCAGGCAGTGACAGAGATGCTCAGAGTCACCCTCGGGGACAACCCGCCGCCGAACCTCTTCCTGTACGGGCCGTCGGGGACCGGTAAATCACTCGTCGCCAGTGCCGTCTGCAAGAACCTCGGCAGGGCCTGTGAGACGCGTGATATTCGATTCGGAACGATCGAGGTCAACTGCCAGGATCTGGATACCCTCGGCGTCGCCGTCTCCGAACTCGCACGTCGTGCCGCGGACGAAGCGCTCGTCGACGCCGAGGTTCCGAGACAGGGTGTCGCGACGAAGGAGAAGTGGGAGGAACTGTATCGGATCGTCGGCCGGCACTTCGACGCCGTGGCGTTCGTCCTCGACGAACTCGACATGCTCGTCGGTCGACGGGACAGGCAAACGCCGGCGTTCTCCCGGTTACTCTACCAGCTCTCCCGTGCCGGTGCGATGAACGACCTCGATGCACACGTCTCCGTCGTCGCGATTTCCAACGACGCGAAGGTGCTGGACGACGTGGGAACTCGGGCCCTGAGCACCTTCACGCCCGAAGACGTCCACTTTGACGACTACGACGCGACCCAGCTCCGGTCGATCCTTCGCCACCGCCGAGACGCCTTCTACGCGGACGTCCTCGACGAGGACGTCGTTCCGCTGGCCGCGGCCGTTGCAGCCCAGGCGAACGGTGATGCACGCACAGCAATCGACCTGCTGCGGATCGCTGGCGAACTCGCAGAACGGAACGACGAACAGGCCGTCCGTGAGGGACACGTTCGCCAGGCGCGGGACAGCGTCGAGAAGAACCGCGTGCTCGAAGTCGTTCGCGGCATCAGTACGCAGAAGAAGCTCTGTCTCTACGCGACTGCGGCCGTCGCTGCCGAAACGGACGACCAGTCGGCCCGCAGTACGGCTGGGTATCGTGTGTACAGGTTCCTCACCGACGCGATCGATGCCGAGCGATACCACCGGGAGACCTACGTCAACAAGATGAAGGAGATGACGACGTATTCGCTCGTGGATTACAGACGGCAGAGCTGCGGACCGAGTTCGGGACTGTTCCTCGAGTTCGGGTTCGAAGAGGCTCCCGGGACGATTCTCGAGACGCTTCGTGAGGACTCGCGTCTCGCTGCGATCGACGACGACGACGTCCGCAGGGTCGTCGAGGCCCAGGTCCGGCGCGCAACCTGACGACTCGGACATCCGATCGCCGTCTGTGAACGTTCCGAACCGGTATTTCCGGGTGCACCAGAAGCGATATCTCCCACCGACGGGCGTCGACGAGTCTCCCCATCGGTCTACGGGCAACTACCGTAGTGGGGCCTGGGGATAGCGTCCCCCGAACGAGAAGCGCAATTCCGGGTCGCGTGGTCCAGGACGACACAGCCGAGTACTGTCGGGTGCATCGAGACAGGCACGATCGACGGCAACTGTGAGTCACCGTTCCGGTAGCAGTATTAGAATTCCGTCATGAACAGGCGGATCGAAAACAGATAATAATTTTGTCGATTAATCCGCGATGCGAACGGCGGGGAACCACTCCGGCGACGAGTGCTGCGGCTCGAGACGGGGCAATCCCGGTGGGGCGTCGCACTAGTCGGGTGGTGGCTCGACGAGACGGTCGTACGGATCCGTCCTGATCTGGACGTGCTCGTGGGCGATGCGTTCACGGGCGAGCGCTCTCGCGAACTGCTCGCTGGTCAGTCGCAAGTCGCTGAAGGGGCGCCAGACCTCGCCGTCGGACTGGCGACAGGCAGACTGACTGCCGTCGGATCGACTGGCGCTGGGCCGACCGTCCGCCGTCGACGGCTGTTCGCTTTCGGACCCACTGGGAGTCGCGCCAGACTCCGACCCGCTGGACGCGGATTCCTGCCGGCGCTCGAGCCGGCGCTCACGGCGCTGCTCGGCGTCCGCCCGGATGTCGTCGAATCCCCGGTCCGGATGGACGTCCTGGAGCACCTCGCGCGCGTTGAGGCGTAGCTCCTCGTTGTGGAAGACCACGACCCGCGGCCAGGTCGTCCGGTGGAGCACGTTCAGTTCTTCGAGTTCCTTGCAGATCTCGCGGACGTAGTCGTACGAGTAGCCGGTGGCGTCCTGCAGTTGTTCGTACGTCGCGCCCTCGAACGAGGAGACGACCCAGAGGACGTCCCAGCGCGCCTTGCTGAGGCTCTCGTAGGTGATCTTCAGGATACGCCGCATCCGTTCCTGGTTGACCTCACGCATAGCCTGGCGCCACCCCTTCGGTACGACCACGTCGACCATCTCACGCTCGTCGGGGTCGTAGTAGTCGTCTTCGACGAGGTCGGTCCAGCTGACGCCGCAGCGAATGGCGAAGGCGCTGGCTAACTGGCGGAGTGTCGCCTGGAGCGCACACCACTGGTCGATGTGGGGCAGCTTCGTGTCGCGCCCAGTCCCGGCGAAGAACGCCTCGAGCTTGGGGTGTTTGAGTCGCTCGTCGGCGGGATTCCCACCGATCCGGTACACCTTGAGCCCGAGGTTGTACCCCTCACGCGCGGCGAATCCCAGAAAGCCGAGACGGTCGAACATGTCGCTGACGACCTTCTCTCGGACGTGCTGTCCCCGCCGGAACGTGCCGTCGCCGGCGACGTCGGAACCGCCGCCGAATTCGATGAGCGTGCGCGCGTCACGGAGGCGCTGTGCGAGGACGCTCATGTACTCCTCCGGGATCCGGTGGTATACCTCGCTCTTCCAGACGCGGAGGCTCTCGCGATTGAGCGTCTCCCACTCCGGTCGGGCCGCGTCGAGCGCGTCCAGGACGGCGTTCATGACCTCCGCAGTCCGGGAAATGGACTCCCTCGGACTGGCGTAGGTCGTCTGTGGCCGTATCTTCGTGCCTTCGCCGTAGTAGCAGACCAGGGTATCACCGGAGGGCAACACGAGGGATTCGTCCTGTGGTTGTACCCAGGCCTGGTAACTGACCGGGGCCCGAAGGCTACCGTCCACCTCCGCGGCCAGCGTCCCGGTCTCCTCGTCGTAGCGCATGACCTGGACGGTGTACTCGTAGCGCTGGCCGACGAGCTCGCCGTCGACGGCGTCCCGTCCGGCTTTCCACTTCGACGAGCCGAGCACGAGATGGGCGGGATAGTCGTCGTCCAGCCAGTCGAACTGTGAGTGGACGTCCGTGACGAGCACGTGCGGCTCGTTCGCCGGATCCGCGACGACGTCGCGCCAGCCCTCGTAGAGCCGTCGGTAGGTAGTGGGCCCAGCGGTCGCCAGGTCCTCGAGGACCAACTCCATCCCGAAGCCGTGGTTGATCGGGTCGGGATAGTCGAGTGTGTCGTGTTCGCCGGTCGCGGAGACATCTTCGCGCTCCCGGTCGAGCGAACCGACGTCGATTCCCGGTCCGCCGGTGACCGATCGCGTCGAACTCACTGCGATGCACCTCGCTGAAAGACGGGGCCGGGAATCGCGACGTCGACCACCTCTCCATCGACGACGGCAGCCGTGGACTCGTACGACGCCGGGGCGAAGGCGGCGGGAGCGAGGGCTCGCACGTCGTGGGACCGGTGCCGACGACAGCGCCACCCGTACACGGGGACGTCGTCGCCGACAGCCGCTCGAATCGCCCGGTCGCGCAGGATCCGTGACGGAACGGACGGCGTCCCGACCGCCGCCGCGATGGGATTCTCACAGACCGGACAGCCGACTCGCGTCCCGAACCGGTCGAGTTCGGCCATCGCCACCGTGAGGTACGGGTCGTCGTCGCTGTCCGTCCCGGAACAGTTCATCCCGCCACACCCCCGATAGAATCGATCCCCGGTACTCCGATAGGATCGAACCCCGGTAGCTGCCGCTTCTCTCGACGAGGGATGACTGCAGCGGGTCCGACGGCGTCCCGGGGACGGTCGGAAACTGGACCGTCGTCCTGGGGTCTGGTCGGTTTCGGGGACGGTACGCTCGTTCTGTCGTGGTTCGTCGATACGGTGATAGTCATTGTTCGCTGAAAACCTGTATTGACCGGCCAGATTCGCGCGAGCAGCGACGTTCTGTTGCTGCTCGAAGGGGGCCGTGCGACGCTTCCCACGAACGGCGAAAACTCGTTCAGGTGCACCGGCAACGCCGTATTGCTCGTCCGCACCGACTCACTGATGCGGGTCTCGAGCACCACTGGGCGTCGATCGGGTCCCGTCGACGACCGGCTGACGATACCGCATGGTACCCGAGGGTTTTTGATCCGACGCCGCGTCTGTGCAAGCGCAGACATCGCTGTTGCTCCACCACGGCATCCGGGATGGCCCCCTGGTTGTCGCTCCATTTTTCCGCTGGGAAGCGATAGCGTTGCCGCGGTGGTACCACTACTATTCAGCTAGCCGATACTTATATTCTCTTGCCAACTGTATGTGTGGACTGGCTCTGTCTCGGCAGTCTAGCGGAGACAGCGACTAGTTCTTCGCGACCCACGCCCACAGTTCGACGGTCCTCTCGTTAAATTTAGATAGTAATTGCGCGACTAACACTACGATCCGGCGGCGCGAGTTCCGACTGGCCGTCAGCGCGCAGTACCAGTATCACCCATCCGGTAGCAGCTCATACTTGAGATCTGCCTCTATTGGACCTGGGGTGAAGGCTTATATTGCCGGATGTGATCAATGGTACATGGCAACCAGCTCGTCACAGAATAGTAATTCTATTGACCCATTTTACGAGACGATACGTGCAAGCGGCCAGGTAATTACGCTCGATCGGGACGAGACCTTCGAGAACAAGCTGATCGACGTCTCGACCGGCGAGAGCGTCTCGCTCCACGTCACCGGCGCGAACTCGGTGATCCGGAACGTCGGGTTCACGGGCCTCTACCACGGCGACGAGTTCGTGATCTCGATCGACGCCGGCACGGGAGACGTCCTCGTCGAAAACGTCTACATGGGTGACGGCGCGACCAGGGACGGCGGGCGTTCCGTTCACGGACCCGGTGCAGCCGTCATGCATCGCAGTAACCAGGCGGACGTGACCTTCCGGCGCTGCAACGTCCAGGGATTCCCGAACAACGGCTTTCACTGCTCGCATACCGCGACGGGGCCCAGCAGCGTCCACTTCGACAGCTGTTTCGGCAAGAACAACGGCGTCGCCACGTTTCGCTGTGCGGGCGGCGACGACCTGGTCGAGAACTGCGTCGCCTACACCGACGAGACAGAGTACGGGCACGACGACGGCCCATACGTCGAGACCAACGGCCGGCCCGTCTGGGTGTGGAACGGCGACACGGTGACGATCAGGGACTCGTACTTCGCCGACGGCCCCTACCCACACGCTCTCGTCGCCGGCGCCAACGACGCCGCTGGCCGGGTCAGTTTCGAGAGCGGCGGCTACCGGGGGAGCATCCAGCGCACCTGTGGTTCGGTCGTCGACGTGGGCGCCGACGTCTCGGACGACCCCGACCTCTCGATACCCGACGGCGTGCCGACGACAGCGGAGGCAGCGGCGTCGAGGGTCTCGATCCAGTCCGCTGGAGAGGCGAATAGCGACGGCGATCGGTTCCCCCACGCCATCGTGTTCGACGGCAGCGGGACCGACGACCCGAGTTCCTACTCCTTCGAGGCCACGGCGTCACGCGAAGCGATCCGTCACGACGCGCCGATCAGCGGAGCGGACGTCGTCCGCGGGCAGCCCGTCCACGGCGTCGTCGACGACGCGCGTGACGCCTACTGGTTCGCGGGGAGTATCGACGCGCTCTCGATCCGCGGCGACGCGACCGTGAGCGTCCAGTTCGACGTCCGTGAGCGGACGGAGCGAAACGGGTCGTGCCCGCTGTGACAGCACGTCCAGTCCTGGACGAGACAGACGTGAGCGATGCACCCCCGTCCCCGATCCCGTCGTTTCCGCGAACGAGCGATTCGCCTCATTTTTCAGACGAACACATACAAGGCGCCAGTGCAGGTGGGTGAACGAGGATGTCCCCAGAGACTGTCGTCAACACCTCCGACACGGTCCGCAAGCGGGCCAACACGAGCCACCTCGTCTCCTGGCTGCTGTTGTCCGGAAACCGGCTGGTCATTGCCGGGCTCCTGGCCGCAGTGTTCTTCTTCGCGTTCACGATCGGCACCTTCGTCCTCCGTCCGGAGCTGTACCAGATGGACACGCAGGGCGACCTGTCCGAGCGACTGTTCTCGACGATGATCACCGTCATCGTGACCGGTGCGACCCTCGTCGTCGCGTTCGGCCAGCTCATCCTGACCCAGGAGAACGGTCCGCTCGGCGACCAGTTCGAACGGCTGGACGGTGCAATGGCGTTTCGAGAGGAGGCGTCGAACCTGATCGGGGCACCCTGTTCCACGAAACCGTCCAAATTCCTCAGCGACATACTCCAGGCGACGTCGGACCGGGCCGAACTGATCGGTGAGATCGACGACACGGGGAACGAGGACCTGAACGCGGACATCAGGGACCTGACCGAGGGGATCCACAAGAACGCGGACGGCGTGATAGCGCGACTGGACGGCGCCCAGTTCGGGACGTTCAAAGTCGTGTTCGCCGCCCTGGACTTCGATTACAGCTGGAAGGTGTTCCAGGTCGAACGCATCATCGACGATTTCGGCGACGACCTCACCAACGACCAGGTGGAACTACTCGAAGAACTGAAAGACGCGCTGATGCTGTACGGACCGGCGCGCGAGTACATCAAGACGCTGTACTTCCAGTGGTCGCTGATCGTCCTCTCACAGCTCATCCTCGCGACGGCGGTGCCAGCGCTGATCATCGGCGGCACGCTGCTCGTGACCCTCGACGGGAACACGTTCCCGGGGCGGACGATGGGAATCGAACACATCATCCCCGTCATCGGCGCCGGGTTCACGGCGACGCTCGTTCCGTTCATGATCTTCATCTCGTACGTCTTTCGCATCTTCACCGTCGCGAAGCGAACGCTCGCTATCGACCCGCTCATCCCGCGCGGGTCGTAACGAACTTCGTCGAGCCTCCCCCCTCGTACACTCGTTCGCGATCGTATTCACGCCAAAGCCTTCCCATCCGTTGCACAGAGGCGAGAACCAGATACCGGTGCCCAAACGTATTTATATCAAAAGATGATTGTCTAGTCGATGAAAGCAGTAATCCTCGCTGCGAGCAGAGGAACCGACCTCGAGCAGCTGACCGAAGACAGACCGAAAGCTCTCGTCGAAGTCGACGGGAAACCACTCGTCGAGTACTGTTTCGACGATCTCGTCGACCTCGACGTGACGGAGTTCGTCGTCGTCGTGGGGGAGATGAAGGGAGAGATCATCGAACGCTACGGTGAGTCCTACGAGGACGTGCCCATCACCTACGCCAAGCAGGACGAACAGCTCGGGCTCGCCGACGCCCTGCTGCAGGCCGAACCCCATATCGAGGACGACTTCGTGCTCATGCTCGCAGACGATGTATTCCAGGCGAATCTCGGCGACGTCGTCCACCGCCAGGGCGAAGACCGCACGGACGCGGGATTGCTCATCGAGAAAGTCCCGGAGGAGGAGGCCTCGAGGTACGGCGTCCTCGTCACCAACGAGAATGGCGAAGTAGTCGAGGTTGCAGAGAAGCCAGCGGAACCGGCATCGGACCTCGTCATGACTGGCTTCTACACGTTCACCCCCGATATCTTCCACGCCTGTCATCTCATCGAGCCATCGGACCGCGGCGAGTACGAACTACCGGACGCGATGGACCTGCTCATTCGGTCTGGAAAAACGATCGACGCGATCCGCCTCGACGGCTGGCGAACCAACGTCGACTCTGTCGAAGACAAGGACGCAGCTGAAGCGCATCTCGAAGGCTAAGACGCGAACCCTGACGCGGCATCCGGTTACTCGTCCACTTTTCGGATCCTCACCGTCGCGAAGCGGACGCTCGCTATCGGCCCGCTCTTCCCGCGCGGATCGTAACCATCGCAAGAAACAGTGCGGGACGCCAGCCGTCGGTTCACTCACCAGGAAGGTACGACGTGATCGAGTCGGTGAGGGCAGACGCTAACCCGGTGTCCCGGTATCCCGCTGCGAGATTGACGTCGACGGCCCAGTACCGGCCATCGTCGTCTTTGACCAGGTCGACGCCGATTCCCCGGAGGTCGAACCGTTCGACGAGTCGTCGGAGCGACGCTGCCAGCGCTGGCCGGATCCGTATCTCGCCGAGGAACTGTTTCTCCCCGTATAGCTTCGAAGTGACGCGTCTCCCCGCGACGTGTGTTTGGCTCCCGTCGTTGATAGCGTAGTACTTGTAATCGACCGGCTCCGTCGGGATCAACTCCTGGTAGAAATCCCCGTCACCGTTGAGTTCGGGGTCGTCGTCCCAGACGTAGGTGCCTTTCGCGACGTACTCACACGTGGGTTTCTCGAGGGTGACTGCGGGCGTGAGAATTCCCATCTTCGAGACCGCTCGAAGACCGATCAGCCGAGAGCTGAACAGAATCGTCGCCTGGAGATTGTTCCACAGCGGCGTCCCCATCCGTCGAGCGTGCCAGAGTGCCGGGAACGCGACTGGGAGGGTCTTCTTGTTCACGATCAGCGAGAGGTCGGCGGCCTGGCGCAGTGAGAGTCCGGACTGGGGATGGAAGAACTGGACCCCGTAGCCCAGACACTGCAGGCGCTCGGCGACCGCCGTGAACACCGACTTGTTCTGCTTACAGAGTAGCCCGACGCTGGCGCTCTCTCCCATGCTCGGGATGCCCGTCGTTCATGCCCGGTTCTCAATACCGTTCCGTATTTGCTGAACAACCCTTACTAACAGGCAACTTTCTTCGCGGAGAGTGGGGAGCGTCTGGGAGGAGACAACACCTTTCACGGGCAGCCCCCTCAGGCCGTCATGGACATCCCGGTCGAATTCAAGTCGTTGAGTCAGGCAATCGAATCGAGCGCGAGCGCCGAGATGGTCTACAGCGAGCCCGTCGAGCGCGACTCACGGACGGTCGTCCCGGTCGCGCAGGTCGAGTTCGGACTCGGCGGGGGCGGCGGCGGTGGCGGGGGCGGTGCCGACGGCGTGGGCGGTGGCGGCGGCACGAGCGGCGACGACGACGACACCGAGGGCGGTGGCCTCGGGGGCGGGCTCTCGGCACGACCGGCGGGCGCTATCGAAGTGACAGAGACGGGGACGCGGTTCGTGAAGCCGACCGACCAGCGACAGACGATGACGCTCTACCTCGCGGGAATCGCCTGCGGACTCGCCGTCGGTCGTCTCCTCGGGAGATCGTGACCCGATCCGTCGCGTCGTTTCTCCCGAACCGCGAGCGGTGAATGGTACCACACCACTTAAGACCGGCTGGCACATCTATTGGCTGGCGGCAAACGAAAACGTCGAACCAGGGCGACAGAAATACAGCCCCGCCTCCGCCGGCGAGCCAAGATAGGAAAAGGTAAATCTAGAACAAAATAGTACACCCCTGGACGTGTTCCGGGTTCGAATCCCGGCGTCGGCCCTCGTATCGTCACACCAGATACACCGCTCCCCCGTTCCCACCGCTCCCCACGCTTCATCTCGCGAATTTTCGGTTCCGTCCGTCGACGTCACCAGAGGACCGTCCGCCTGGGACCGACGGACCGCCGCCGGCAGTACCGTCGAGCGGTGCCGGAGGGAGCGTCCGATTGTCCCCTCCGACCAGCGACAGCGGCTAGAGCTCGCTGCGTTTGACGAGGACGTAGATGAACAGGCCACCCAGTACGACGCTGGCGTAGGCCTCCAGGCTGACCATCACGTGTGCCAGTTTCCCCTCGGCGACGATGTTACCGTACCCGATCGTGAGGAAGGTGATGTAGCTGAAGTGGAGGTTCGCCATGAACGTCTCGACCCCGCCCATCGTCACGATTTCGGCGAGGGAGTGTATCTGGCCCGCCTCAGTCCGGAACTGTGGTCCGCCGAACACGTACAGGAGAGCCGGAAATACCGGGAAGAAGATGAACATCGCGGCGATCCTGTACAGCCGCATCCCGTGGCCGCAGGTGATGCCGAGGAAGAGATTTTCACCCACGCGCTGGCCGTTTCGAATCCGCGTCGACAGCGACTCCTTGGGGTCGCACGCGATGTCCTGGTAGTTCTTCCGGGCGTACTGCTGGCGCTTGAATCGGAACTTCCCGGAGGCTTCGACGTTCCCCTCCGCAGAGGCGCTGATCTTGGCCCGCTGGTAGGTCTTCTCGATCGACAGTCGCGTCATCTCGACGGCGTAGTCGTACTCGATGTCGTCGTCGTCGAACTCGTGGAGTTTCCAGTCCGACCGGGTGAGATAGTGGGCGTGTTCCGTGAAGTCGAAGCCCTCGAACTTGGTTTCGCAGAACCGAATGTACTCGAACAGGTCACGGTTTTCCGAGCCGTCGACCCGGAAGACGACGTTACCGATCGTCGCTTTCGTCAGGTCGCACCTGACCAATCGATTCTCGGGCTGGACGATCTCTCCGTTCGCCAGCAGTGCGCCGGTGAAGTTGACGACAGTCCCGCTCTCGGTCGGCCTGACCTTCAGATCGACGTGCTTCGTGAACTTGCACTCTGTAAAGTCGACGTCACCCTCGAATCGGACGTCCCTGAAGTTCGCAGACGTGCACGAGACGTGGTGGAAGTTCGCGCCGCTCTCGAAGGTCGCCTCGTCGAAGATGACGCTGGCACTGTCGTGATTGTTGGGCCCGCGGAACTCGACGCCGGGGTAGTTCGCCACCGCCGCGAAGGTGACGTCCGCGAAGGTCGCCCGGGCGTCGAACGTCGCGGCGTCGAAGATGGCCTCCCCGGCGAAGCGCGCCGCAACGAAACTCGCGTTCTCCCGAAAGGCCACGTCACGGAAGCACGCGTCGCCCTCGAAAACCGTCTCGTCGAAGTTCACGGCGCCGACCGTTCCCCGTTCGAAACTGACCGACTGCCCGAAGTGAACCTCGGAAAAGTCGGCGTCGTCGCGCAGCACCGTGCCGCCACCCTCGAACGTGACTCCCCGGAAGCACGTCTCACCGTTGAACGTGGCGGCCGCGAAGGAGACGTCGTCTCCGAACGTCGACCCGCCGAATTCGGCCGCCGATTCGAACGTGGCCCGGTCGAATGTAACGACAGCGGTCGCCGTGACGTCCTCGAAGCACGCGGCTGCCGCGAATCGCGTCCGCTCGAAACTCGTCGCTTCGAACTGCGTGAAATCGAACCGGACGACGTCCTCGAACGTCACGCCGTCGAAGGAGGTGCTGTCGTCGATGTCGGTCGAGCGACCGTGAAACTCCGTCCCGAGGAAGGTCGCCTCGTCTGAAAACGTCGCGTCGTCGAAGGTGGCAGCGTCGTCGAAGGTGGCCGCGTCGAACCTGACGGTGTCCTCGAACGTCGCGCCAGTGAAGATCGCGTCGTCACCGGTGAAGATACCCCCGTGACAGTTGACCGGACCCTCGAACGTCGCTCGCTGACACAGTAACCCGTCACAGAAGTCCGCGTCGTTGGCCCGAAACGATCCGACTGTCGCGTCCCGCAGGTCGACTGCCTCCTCGAACCTGGCGTAGCTGGCCACGAACTCGCCGTCGATCGACGCGTGACGCAGGTCGAGCACGTGCTGGTCGGCGTGGTCGAAGTCCACGTGGTCGAAATCCAGGCTGGGGAGCGTCGCGCCGACGAACGTCCGGCGGTCGGGGTCGCCGCTATCGAGCGCTTCCTCGAACCGCCGGTGGACGTCGCGCTCGGCGATCCCGGCCTCGTCTCGCTCGGCGTCCGAGTGGTGAAATACACACCGCTCGCGCCCCTCGACAGTCTCGTGTGGACAGTGCCAGGGCTCGGTCAGCGAGGACGACGCGTCCCCCGTGTAGCTGTACGTACAGGAGCTTTCCGTGGGCTGGTCGTTCACTGCAGTCCCGTTCGTCGGGGACCGTCGGTAGTCGCTGTCCGGATTGCCAGGTTGGCCGTCGGAAGGTGTGAGCGCGTCAGCGTTGCGAGCGCGCGCTGAGCGGCCGATGGCGGCGTCCGTCCCGGCCGACGTCCCAGCGGTCCCGGGACGGCGCCGTCGGCCACGCGGCCGTCCTGGGGCCCGCTCCTCCGTCGGAGGCCCCACCGCACTCGTCGACTGGCGCCGCGAAATCTGCCACGGGAGGTGACAGACTCCGAGCGGGGAACCCCATTCGGCTCACTCGTCATCTGTGAGCCCCTCGATCTCCGCGTCCAGCGCCTCGCGTTCGGTTTGCAGCTCCGCGTACTCCTCCCGGAGCCCCGAGAGTTCGCCGGTTCGCGCTTCGAGCAGCCCTCGCAGCTCGTCGACGACGCCGAACGCCGCCATACTGGCCTCGCCCTCGTCGATGGTCGCTTCCAGTTCGTCTATCTCGGCTTCGATCGCCGCGCGCTCGGTTTCGAGCGTCGCGATCGCGGCCTCGGCCTCGTCGCGTGCCTCCGTGACGTCGGCCAGTTCCGCGCGCTCCTCCGCGAGGTCGGCCTGGAGGTCCGCGAGGTTTCCCTCCAGGTCCTCGACGCGACCCGCCGCGTCCGCCACGGCATCCGGGCCGGCGTCAGACGAGTCCTCCCGGAGGGCGGCCAGTTCCTCGCGAGCCTCGTCGACCGCCGATTCGAACTCGTCGGTCCGCTCCGCGAGACGGTCGACCGCGGCCCCGGTCTCCTCGATATCGTCGCGCGCGTTCGCCGCGTTCTGCTGCTCGACTTCGATCGCGGCGTTCGTCCGCGCCAGTTTCGCCGAGCGGACGTCCAGCGTCTCCGCGAGCGTCTCGACGTGGGACGCGACGGCGTCCCGGGTGTCGGTGGTGACAGACCGCGGGGGACGGTCAGCCGGCAAGAACGCCGCTGCCGTCGCGCCGCGGTCCGTGACGGCAGTCGCGAGGTCGGCCTCGAGCGCGTCGACCTCGGCCTGCAGTTCGTCGATGGCAGCCTGGCGTTCCGACATCCTGGCGTCGAGGCGCTCACGCACTCCGGTCAACTCCTCGTATTCGTCCATTCGGTCGTCGGGGACGTCCCCAGCCCGTCCGGAGTCGGTCGCCCCGTCGTCAGTCCCCGTCCCGGCTGTGTCGGTCGGTTCGTCGTCTGTCACCGCCCCGTCAGTGGCTGGCTCGGACGCAGTCTCCCGGCTCGCTCGGCACTGGAATCCACGCAGAGCGGCGGTCTCGATCGCGTTCCGTGCCGTCCGTCGGGTCTGCTCGTCCAGCGCTTGCCCGGCGCAGCCGACGCCGTCGCGCTGGTCGTCGACGTCGACGACGGCAGCGCCCGCGTCCCGGGCCAGCTGTTTCACGCGGTCCGTCGTGACAACACCGCCGTCGTCAACGAGTTCGATCGTCGCGGCCGCATCCGTGAGATCGAGCCGGTCGAGGACGTCGCGGACGCGTGCGAGTCCGTCACCTCGTCCGAACGTGATAGTACGGGTCACGAAGGGCCGCGTCTCCAGTTCGATCTGGCGTCGCGCGACGTCGCCACCGTCGATCTCCAGGAGCTCAACGACGCCGGGCTCGGGTTCGTCCGTTCCCGACCGTTCCGTCGAACCCGCATACCAGACGGCCGTTCCGTCGATGCGGGCACTCGTCGGCTCGTGGTACCCGCCGAGTGCGAGCCCGTCGAGGTCGAGATTCACGCGGTCGAGGACGTCCTCGACCGCGTAGTCGGCGATGGGTTCGTCCACGGGCGGTTCGAGAAGTTCGTGCATGCAGAGGATCGTACAGTCGACCCCCGGAGGTGGCGCTTCGAGCGTGAAGTCGGTCGTTCGCCAGTCGCCCGGGCGAACCGCGTCGAGGCCGTACAGCGCAGTAGTCCCGACGACGCTCGGCTCCCGGCCGAGCCTGGTCACGCCGTTCGTTCTGCGAAAGAGATCGAGCCACTGGTCGCCGTTGCACCGTTCGTGAGCCCCCACGACCCCGTAGATCGGGATGTCGCGTTCGCCGGGTGGATCGAGCGTGTTCGCACAGCCGAGCACCGTCGGGAGCGTCGGGCGGGAATCGTCGAAGAGATCTCCGGTGTGGATCACGGCGTCGACGTCGCGGTCGATAGCGACGCCGATCGCCTGTTCGAACGCGTCCGCGAAGTCGTCACGCCGGCGGTCAGAGCCGAACTGGCGCTTTCCGAGATGGGTGTCACTGACGTGGAGGACCCGGGTTTGAGTCACGTTATCACTCAACGGAGCCCATTATATAAATCTGATTAGGCGAGCTCGGGATATCCCACTTCAGTCCCGGCACTCTCCGTCCGGATGAACCGTCGAAACCTCACCCATCGAGTCCCTCCAGTTGCCCGCCGTCCAGGTCGACGCCGAGGAGTTCCCGGAAATGGTTCTCGAGTTCGCGCTTGAGTTCGGGAACCTCGTCCTCGGTCACTTCTCGCCAGTTCGCCAGCCAGTTCTCGACGTCCGCGGGGCGCTCGGCGCGGTGCGCGTAGGTCTTGCCGTCGCGGTAATCGACGAACACGTCTTTCATCTCGTCCTGAAGGTTCTCGACGGCGTCGCAGGTGTCGGGCGGGAAGTAGATCTTGTTCTCCATGTAGTACTTCGCGAAGTCGTTGCCGGACGTCGTCGCCTTCTGGAACAGCTCGTCTGTCGGCGGATCGCCCGACCACTCCCTCGTCAACGCCCGCATGTCCTGTTCGAACAGGATGAATCGCTCGTAGAGTTCGATGATGATAGTCGCCCGCTCCTCGTGGAGCCGCGAGAAGACGACCTGTTCGTTCTTCAGTTCGGACTCGTACCGGGCGATCTCCTTGTCGAAAAACTGCTCGATACCTCGCTCGGCGACTTCGGAGAATCGTTCGATACCGTAGCGGACTATCCAGCCGGTCGCGGCGGTACCGAGCGCGAAAAAACCGAGGTTCTGCAGTGCTTCCCAGACCATTGATTGAGGGGAAGACGGTATCTACACGTAAACATATATTGCCGCCTCACAGACCTGTCAACCCCTATATGCCAAGACATATATGGAGAAGCGCTGGCTCTGCTACGCGGACGTCGCGGACACCCTCCAATGGACAACACAGTGATAGAACCTCTGCGAGGCCTCGTACTTGCCCTCGTAGAGCTACTGCAGCAGCTCTCGCCCCAGTTACCAGTTGCGTTCGACGTACTCGTCGTCCTGACGGTGGTCGCGATCACCCTCGCACTGTTCGTCCTGCAGCCAGTGTCGATCGATACCACTGCCATCGCGCTCATGGTCACGCTCATCGTCCTCGAACCGTGGACGGGCGTGACTGCCGAGGCCGGCGTGTCCGGCTTCTCGAACCCGGCGACGCTCACCGTGCTGGCGATGTTCGTCCTCACCGAGGGGGTCCGACAGACCGGCGTCATCCAGATCCTCACCGGGAAGATGGTCGCGTTCGCCGGCGACGACGAGTTTCGACAGCTGGTCGCGACGGTCGGTTTCGCGGGGCCGCTCGCGGGCCTGGTCAACAACACGCCGACCGTCGCCGTGCTCATCCCCGCGGTGAAGAATCTTGCCCGGAAGACCGGCACCTCAGCGTCGAACCTGTTGATGCCGCTCTCGTTCGCCTCGATGATGGGCGGAATGCTCACCACCATCGGGACGTCGACGAGTCTGCTGGCGAGCGACACCTGGGTGCAGGTCGGTGGGCCGACGGCGGAGCCGTTCAGCCTCTTCGAGTTCACCAAGCTCGGAGCGATCGTGCTCGTCGTCGGCATCGCGTACCTGCTCACCGTCGGGCGGTACCTCGTGCCGGAGCGGGTCCCCGCCGGGCAGACGCCGGTCGACCAGTTCGAGGTCGCCGACTACCTGACGGACGTCGTCGTCCGCGAGGAGTCCGATTTCGTCGGCTCACAGGTCCGAGACGTGCGAACCGGTGACATCGAACTTGACGTGTATCAGATCGTCCGGGACGGGCGGACCATCAGCCGGCACCTGGCGAACGAGCAGATCCAGGCTGGCGACGTCCTCTCGGTCAAGGCGAGCCAGGCGGCGATCGAGCAGGTCCTCGACGAAAACCACCTCGCGCTGCTCGACGGGAACGACACCGACGAATCGCAGCCCGGCGAACCCGTTCCGTCGGACGACAGGGTGAACCGACCGCCACCGGCTCTCGACACGGCGGAACCAGACGGGGAGAGCAGTACGGCCGACGCGACGGACGGACCGTCGGACGAGACGTCGTCACTCACCGAGGTCGTGGTGCTCCCCGGCGTGTGGGCGAACAGGCGAAATGGCATCGACGAGTTCGAACGCGAGTACGACACGACCGTGCTGGCGATTCGTCACAAGGACGAGGTGCTCCACCAGCGCCTCCGACGGATCACCTTGCGGGCGGGGGACCTGCTGGTCGTCCAGATGACCGACAACGTCAAGGACCGGCTGCAGGGCGACAGGGACCTCGTCATCTCCAGCGAAGAGCAGTGGGACGCCTACGATTGGGCCCAGGCGCCGGTCGCGCTGGGAATCGTCGCCTGTGTCGTGGGGATGGCCGCAGTCGGGTTCCTCCCCATCATGGTCAGCGCCCTGGCCGGGGTCGTCGCGATGCTGTTCACGGGCATCCTTCGCCCGTCGGACGCGTACGACGCCGTCGACTGGGACGTTATCTTCCTGATAGCCGGCGTCATCCCGCTGGGCATCGCGTTCGAGGCGTCCGGGACGGCGGACCTGATCGCCACGGGCGTCGTCGCCGGCAGCGCGTTCCTCCCCGCTATCGCGATACTCGCGGCGTTCTACCTCGGAACCGCGGTGATCACCGAAGTCCTGAGCAACAACGCCAGCGTCGTCCTGATGCTCCCCATCGCCGTGAAAGTCGCCGGCCAGATTGGCGCCAACCCGTTCGCGTTCGCTATCGCGGTGACGTTCGCCGCCAGCACGCCCCTGCTCAGCCCCGTCGGCTACCAGACGAATCTCATGGTGTACGGGCCAGGCGGATACAAGTTCACGGACTTCGCACGCGTCGGTGCACCGCTGCAGTTGCTACTGACTGTCGCCACGACGGCGGGAATCGTCCTGTTGTGGGGACTGTGACGACGGCCGTACCAGGCGATCGGGACGTCGCGGCGACCGGACCGCGCGGCTGTTCTGTCCCCGAGCCCGACATATCAAATTGTGGCATGTTACCATGCCACTTCTTATGGTAACAGTCACGACTGCTTCGTATGGAGGTCCTCGTACCAGTCGACGGCGAAGCGTCGGCCCGGGAAACGGTCGAACACGCCACTCGCGTCTATCCGGACGCCTCGATAACGGTGTTGCACGTGATAACGCCCGATTCCACCTACAGTATGGATGGGATGTACACGCACAGTTCAGCGATCGACTCCCAGCAGAAGAAGACGGACAAGCTGTTCGCAGCGGCGACCGGAGCCGCTACCGACCACGATGGGTCGATCAGCACCCGGACCGCGGTCGGCAGCCCCGTTCGCGAAATCACGACGTTCGCCGAGAAGTCCGACGTCGAACACATCGTCCTCGGGAGCTGTGGTCGCTCCGGCTTGCTCCGGCTCCTGTTCGGGAGCGTCGCAGAGACCGTCGTCCGTCGGGCAGACGTTTCAGTGACGGTCGTTCGGTGAACCACCGGCTGGACTCCAGGGGAGCCGTCTCGGGCCTCACGTCTCGGCTATTCACGACGTGCTTCAGCGCCGCATCCCACAGATGCTCGAATTTAACCGTCGTGACGCCAAAGGGTGAATGATGCACGTTCACCCGAACCAACCCGGGGTACGTCTGCGTCCGCCAGCGAATCAACAGTGCCAATGATGAACGACGACACTCGAGACGGGAGAACGGACACTGACTCTCCCTCGTCATCCGGTTCCGAGTCGGCGATCGCGGAGGACATACTGGAACTCGATCACGTGTTCGCTGCGCTCGGACACCCACGGCGGCGATATCTCAGTTACATGCAACTGACCAGAACAGAATGGTCGTTGGCCGAACTGGCGAAGCAGATCGCCACCTGGGAGTACGACTGTCCGGAACACGCCGTAGAGACGGAACTCTGGAAGCCGATATACGTCTCTCTCTATCACGCGCACGTCCCGCGGTTAGTGGACGAAGGCGTCGTCGCGTTCGACGAAGAGACCGAACTGGTCCGCGCCGCCGAGAACCTCGACCAGGTCCGCAGGGCGCTGGAAGGTATCGGGACGAGTATCGACGCCGAACAGGAATCCCACGCCCGACGTGAGAATCGTGACGATGGAGACTGAAGACGGGCCTCCCGGCGGAGTTACACGCTACGACGGCGACTGGTGGGTACAGGTCGGCCAGCGTCCGTACGACAGCGACGGTCCGAAAGAGCTCCCGACCGAGATCGTCTACGCGGTCGCTGCCATCAGAGGGATCGATCCGACCAAGGTCACCGCACCAACACTGTACGATTGCGCCGACGTGTCCGCCATCGAGAGCGTGTGCTTCGGACAGAACAGGTCGTCCCGGGGCCCGCTCGAATCAGTCAGGTTCCGGTTCGGGGAGTTCCTCGTGATGGTCACGAGCAACGGCTGGATTCAGATCTACGAGCCGAACGAGAGTCAGCGTGAACGGCTCGCGAACTGATACTGTCGGTTGTAATTCTGTATCGGCGATTCTCTGCCGACGGTCGGTTCAGCTCCGGTTCATCCTCGATAGTCTCTGAACGCCGTAATTAGTTCCAACCGACACTACGAGTCGAGGCCGGTGACGCGACGCCATCGGCGGGGGCCACCGGGGAGCCTGCCGCGGAAAGCCCCACCTGGAGTGCGTCGGACGCACCGATGCCGGTACCGGGCCCGCAGCAGATCCGCCACTCCTTACCGTAGTCGCCCCTGGGGACATCTCCCCTCGGGGGCACGCCGTCAGTTCCCGCCGTACACGACCACGTTCGCCTTGCTCCGCCGGTTACGCCTGCGAAACGCGCGGCACGCGTTCTGCGTGCCGCGCAATTGAGCGAGCCGCCTACGGGCTATTACAGTACTAGTATTGTAATGGCTTGTCTGGAGTCTGGACCTGTCCGCGAGAGTGCGGAGCGGGAATCGGATCGCTGAGAGCGGGGGACGACCGACACCAAACCGTTCGTGAAAGCCGGTGGCGTTTTCCGAAATTCAAAATTACAATAATATTAAATCTTCTTATATGTTTGGAATGCGTCACCCACGGCCCAGGGCGCGAGATCGAATGGACGAGGCGAACCGGTCGCTGCAAAGCGAAGTCACCAGATCGCGATACAGCGAACGGTCGTGGTGCCAGGTGGCGACAGTGCGGGACCTGTGGTCACACGTTGTCGGTCCACGGCGGGCAAGTGCCGGACTACAGGCCCCTTCCAGCACAACCGGGCGAATGCACAGAAGAAATCCGCCGTCGGCGACGACAAAAACACATCGACGACGGAGCGATCAGCGTCGATATCTCCTCCCGCATCTATCGACGCCGTTCCACTGCTCCACGTCCACGAAGCAGAGGAGTGTCGAACGCTGTACAAATGATAAGAAAACTAGCGTATACCCATAATAGACAGGATTTGATGATTTATCCACGGTCAGCGTCGCGTCGGGGTTCCAGCCGTTGCGCCGAGAATCGGCGATAGTTTTACCAGATGGTAAGTCCATCAACGATCATGGAAGACTGCCGACCGCATCGCGGACTGGGCGACAGACGCGGCCGCTGGTCGCTGCCTTGGAAAACAGACGGACGCCACGGCGAGGTCACATCGAGGACCGACGATGACTGACCAGGGCAAGATACTGAACGGCGTGAAGGTAGTCGACCTCTCGACGTTCGTCACCGGCGGGTTCTGTTCGGCGATGCTGGCGAACCAGGGCGCCGAGGTCGTGAAGGTCGAACAGCCGGGCTACGGCGACGCCGTTCGCCACACCGGCCCGCCGTTCATCCAGGGCGAGTCGCCGTACTACTGGTCGCTGAACTACGGGAAGCAGAGCCTCGAACTGGACCTGAAGAACGCTGCGGCGAAGGAAGCCCTCTACGACCTCGTCGCGGAAGCCGACGTGTTCGTTCAGAACTTCCGGCCCGGGACCGCCGAGCGCCTCGACGTCGACTACGAGACGCTCTCGGAGTACAACGACGACCTCGTCTACCTCGCCATCTCGGCGTTCGGGCAGACCGGCCCCTGGCGGGAACGGTCGGGCTACGACCTGCTCATCCAGGGGATGAGCGGGATCATGAGCGTCACCGGTGAGGAGGGGCGCCAGCCGGTCAAGGTCGGCCTGCCGATGACGGACCTGATCACCGCGATGTGGGCCGCCTTCGGGACGATGACCGCCCTGTATCGGCGGGAACAGACCGGCGAGGGCGAATACATCGACCTCGGGATGCTGGAGGCGACGCTGCCCTGGCTCACCAAGCAGGCGGGGATGGTGTTCGCCGGCGAGGAGACCCGGCGGATGGGGACGAAAGATCCCGTCCTGGCGCCCTACCAGACGTTCGAGACGAAGGACGGCTACATCAACGTCTGCATCCTCAACGAGAAGCTCTGGGGGGAGCTGTGCGAGGCCATCGACCGCCCGGACCTGCCCGAAGACGACCGCTTCGAAGTGAACGCCGACCGCGTCGACCACCTGGACGAACTGGAAGCGGAGATCGAGTCGACGCTGCGGGAGCAGACGACCGACGAGTGGATCGAGGTCATCGCGGAGGACGCCGGCGTGCCGGCCGGGCCGGTGTACGACGTCGAGGAGGCGCTCAACAACCCCCAGATCGACGCCCGCGGGACCATCACGTCGATCGACCACCCCGAACTCGGGGAGGTACCGGTGATCGAACACCCGCTCAGGTACGGCGAGGCCGACAGCGGGTTCGACCTCCCGCCGCCGCTACTCGGCGAGCACAACCGGGAGGTATTCCGCGAACTCGGTTACGACGAAGACGAGATCGACGATCTGGCCGAAGCCGGCGTGTTCGGCCCGGCTGACGAGGAAGAGAGCGAAGAAGCAAGCGAGGAGTGACGGAGCAGGACATGACGACCCGGGAGCCCCCGGGCCGGCCTACTCGTCGACGGACAGCGAGTCGAGGATGAACTCGTCGATGGCCTCGCGGGCCTCTTCGGGGGCCTCCTCGTGGCCCAGCGAGATGCGCCGTTCGCGACCGACGTGGATGGCGTCGGTGACGAGCTGGCCGAAGCGGTCGGCGTCGACGTCGCGAAAGACGCCCTCGTCGATGCCGCGCTCGATGACCGCGACGATGCTTCCCTTGATCTGCTCGTAGTGATCGTCGAGGATCTCCTGGTGGCGGTCGTCGTTCTGGGCGTGGGCGAACAGCTCGTGGTACACCTTCATGCGGTCCCAGTGGGTGAACTCGTCGAACTCGGGGCCGAAGAGGCACTGGTCGATCCGGGCGTCGAGTTCGGCCCGGGGGTCCATGTCGTCGTCCACCTCGACGCTCCCCTCGTACTGCTCGGCGATGTACTCGAGGAAGGAGGCCATCAGGTCGTCCTTCCCGTCGAAGTGGTAGTGGATCACCTGCCTGGTCAGGTCCATCTCCTCGCCGATGTGACGCATCCGGAGGTCGCCGTACCCCCGCTGTCGCAGCGCACGGAAGGTCGCCTCCATGATGACCTCGCGGGTGTCCTTCGAGGAGACCGTCTCGTCCGGCTCGCTCATACCACTACTCCGATCATGGGCTATATAATAGGACTGCTCCCTGGTCGGCCTACTGGTCGGCGATCCACTCGCGCGCTTCCGCCAGGCTCTCCGCCATCACGTACGTCATCGGGAGGTCGGTCGCCTGGTCGACGAGCTTCTCCGTCTCCATCTTCGAGATAGAGCTATCGGCCGACGGGACCGACGCGCTGTACTCGATGCCCGCCTCGATCTCCCGGGGCATCCACTCCTCCTGGAGCCACTGCTTGTCTTCCGTATCGTGAGCCTTGATCTCGCTCGTGTCGACGATGAGTTTCGTCGCGTTCTCCTCTTTGATAACGTCGAGCAGTTCGTTACAGCCGTCGCGGAACTCCTGTCCGGACGTGTACTCCGTCCAGATGTGGAGGAGTGCGCCGCTCTCGTGGTCGTATTCTATCCGGTAGTTTTCCGCATCGACTAGCACTCGTGCCATACGTGAACGAGGCCGATTTCTCACCTTTACTCTACCTCCCTGATTATCATCTGTGATTCGGTTCGGGGAGAGATCGCGTACCGCCGTCCCGCATGGCCAGTCTCGCACGACTTCCCGAGAGTTCGTGGCGTCGACGGCGACACACCCCCGATTTACCGTCCGGTAAAGTTATACCCTACTGGTCAATCATTATAGTTGTCCATGTCACGGACCATCATACAACACGGGACGGTCGTCTCGCTGGACCCGGAGATCGGCCAGCTCGACGACGCGGACGTCCTGATCGAGGACGGGGAGATCCTGGAGATCGGACGCGGCCTCTCGGCGTCGAACGCCGAGGTCATCGACGCGACGGACCACATCGTGATCCCCGGGTTCGTCGACTCGCACATCCACCTCGCACAGACCCAGGTCAGGGGTATCGCCGGGGACTGGTCGCTCATGGGGGAGTACTTCGACCACATGCTGGGCAACATCACCGGGCTCTACCAGCCCGAGGACATGTACCTCGGCGGGCTCTTCGGCGCCTTCGAGAAGCTCCACACGGGGACGACCACGGTCCTGGACTGGTCGTATCCCAACACCCTCGAACACGGCGAGCGGGCCGTCGACGCGCTCGACGACGCCGGGCTGCGTGCGGTGTACACCTACGGCCCGCCGGGCGACGACGCGGCGAAGTGGTGGTTCGAGAGCGACGTCGGCCTCCCCGAGGAGAACATCAGAGCGCTCTACGACGAGAATATCCGCGACGAGGACCTGCTCAGCCTGGCACTCGGGCTACGGGGGCCGGACTTCTGTGTCGACGAGACCGCCCTCGCGGACCTGGAACTCGCCCGGGAGCTGGACGCGCTGGCGACCATCCACATGGGCGCGGCGCTGTGGCCGTCGTCGGTCTACAGCGAGGACTACCAGGGCTTTGGCTGTCTCGAAGACGAGCTCGGCCCGGACGTCAACATCGCCCACGGGAACCACTTCTCGCAGGAGGACGTCCAGCACGCGGTCGACGCCGGCGCCTCGTTCTCGTCGACGCCGGAGGTCGAGATGCAGATGGGCCACGGCATCCCCGTCACCGGGAAGGTCCTCGAGGCCGGGGGGCGCCCGACCTGGGGCGTCGACGTCTGTTCGAATATCGCCGGCGACGTGAGCAGCCAGATGCGAGTCGGCATGCAGGTCCAGCGGATGTTCGACAACCAGGAGATCCTCGAGGGCCACGAGGAGGTCACCGAGGTTTCGATCTCCTGTCGTGACACCCTCGAGATGGCCACGATCGAAGGCGCGAAGGCGCTGGGGCTGGAGGACGAGATCGGGACGCTCACGCCCGGTAAGCGCGCGGACATCATCCTCCTGCAGGAGAACGACTTCCTGACGGCGCCGTCCCACGACCCGGTCCAGACCGCCGTCTTCCAGTCCGAGCCGTCCCACATCGACACCGTCCTCGTCGACGGCGAGGTCGTCAAGCGCGACGGCGAACTCCTGAACCCGCTGGTCGACGAGGAGTTCGACCGGTTCTGCGAGTCGGGCCACCGGCTGATCGAGGAGGCGGGAATCGAGCTGTAGACGGAACTGTGCCGCAGGGCGATGCAGAACTGGGCACACCGACTTCCCAATAGCGAAGGGTACCGAACGAGAACCGACGACCGAGAGTAGATACATGCGAATCGGACAATACGCGACGACGGAGAGTGAACAGCCCTGGTGTGGCGTCCTGCGGCCGGACGACACAGTAGTCGACCTGCCGACGGCCGGCGCGGCCGCCGGCGTCGACGTCCCACACCGCACGAGTGACCTGCTGGCGACGTGGCAGTGGCGCCGCAAGGCCGAGATGGCCGTCGAGTACGCCGAAGACACCGGCGTCGGTGTCCACCAGGAAGCGGAGGTGGAGCGCCGCGCCCCCGTCAGCGACCCGCAGAAGGTGGTGTGCGTCGGCCTCAACTACCGCGACCACGCGGAGGAGGGCGACAACCCCATCCCGGACGAACCGGTCCTCTTCTCGAAGTTCCCGACGGCCGTCAACGGCCCCGACCAGCCGATCACCTGGGATCCGGAACTCACCGAGAAGGTGGACTACGAGGCGGAACTGGTGATCGTCGTCGGCGAGGAGGCCCGACGGGTCGACACCGAGGACGCGATGGACCACGTCGCCGGCTTCCTCGTCGGCAACGACGTCTCCGCCCGCGACCTGCAGCACGGCGACGGCCAGTGGGTCCGCGGGAAGAGCCTGGACACGTTCGCCCCGGTCGGCCCGGAGCTGGTGACGACCGACGAGGTCGACGACCCCCACGACCTCGACATCTGGACCGAGGTGAACGGCGAGCGCCTGCAGGACTCCTCGACCGACCAGTTCATCTTCGGCGTCGACGAGGTCGTCTCCTTCTGCAGTCAGGCCTTCACGCTGAAACCTGGCGACCTGATATTCACCGGGACGCCGCCTGGCGTCGGCGTGTATCGCGACCCGCCCGTGCTCCTGGACGACGGCGACGAGGTCACCGTCGGCATCGAGGAACTGGGCGAACTGACGAATCCCTGTGAGTTCGGCTGACCCACGGAAAACGGTCCTCGAAACCTTCAGTGGCGGCTATCCCGAGATTTACTCCTCGAACCCGAACACGTCCCGGGGATTCTCCAGGACCACCTGCCGAATATCCGCCACGTCGATGCCGTACCGCCAGAGCTCGAAGATCGCCCGCTTGAGTGCGAACGGGTCCGTCCGCAGAACGTTCGCGCAGTCGGTGTCGACCATGATGCGGTCGGGGCCGTACTCGTCGATGGCGTTCGCGACGTCGGCGGCGGTGACCCCGATCAGCCAGGAGTGGCCGATGGTGTAGCTCAGGTAGCAGTCGGTCCGTTCCATCAGCCACTCGGTGTTGTTCCGGTCGGCGTGGGAGGCGACCACTCGCTCTTCGTCCAGGCCGGCCTCGTCGGCGAGTTCGACGTCGATCTTCACCGCTTCGAGTTGTGGATTCTCGGCGTCGATCACCGGCTCCTGGCCGAGGCCGGCGTTCTTCTCGTAGCCCGGCGTCCCCGGGGGGCGCTGGTACTCGCGGCGGCGCTCGGTCGTCGTGTTCGGCGTGTGCAGGATGACCGGCAGGTCGTGATCGGCGGCCAGTTCCATCTGCGCCCCGACGACGGCGCGCTGGCCGTCGAGGTCCCACCGACTGACGTGCTGTGAGGGAGTGACGCCAGTCTCGCCGACGGCGACCACCTCGTCGAGTTCGCAGTAGCCCGCCATCGCGTCCAGCAGGTCGTCGGGGTTCTCGATGCGGACCCCAGTGTGGATCCCCAGCCCGAGTTTGGCCTCGAAGAAGTGGTTCCGCTCGATGGCCGCGCGCCGGTTGATCGCGTCGTCCCAGAGGAACCGGACGTCGTCGGCCTCGACGGGCCGGTACGGCGTCCAGTGGTAGCCCGACGCGACCATGAGCATCGACCGACACCCGGAGAGGGCGTATCGCTCTCGGTCCTCCCACGAGAGCGTGTGAGCGTGGTTGTGGGGGTCTATCCACGGGAGGTTCAGGAGCTCACGGGGCAAGTCGTCGGCCTGGTCGTCGTCCCGGTCGTCGAGGTGCGCTGCGTCGGTCGGCCGTTTCGTTGGATGAGATGGTGTCATTGGTCGGGTGGGGTCATTGGTGGGAGAGTGGGAGACCGGGCCGGGAGCGGCCTCGCCGCGCGTGAATCGTCGTCCCCCAGTTGACGCCCCTCTCACTTAGATTTTACAGGGCGGTAAACGTTTATTAGGAGTGCAACGCACACGTTCACGTATGACACTATTGATCGGGACAGACGAGGGCCTGTACCGGGTCGGCGACGTGCCCTTCGAGCGCGAGGAACCCGAGAAGGTGCTCGACTGCGAGGTGGTGACGGCGGTGGAGTCGTGGGACCACGCGGAGGGTGTGTTCGTCGCGTCCTCGACCGGGGCGTACCGCTCGCGGGACGGCGGGCAGACGTGGGAGAACCTGGAAGTCCCGCTCGGCGACCGGTTCTGGCACGCCGGCCAGAGCGAGGTGTGGTCGATTCTGGCGACGGGCGACGGTGCGCTCTACGCCGGCACGAACGACCCCTACGTCTTCCGCTCCGTCGACGACGGGGAGACGTGGTCGGAGCTGAAGGGATTCCGCGAGTTGCCGTCCCGTGGACACTGGGAGTCGCCAATCGACCCCCACTACGCCCGACTCCGGGCGCTCGAAACGGTCCCGGGTCGCCCGGAGACGCTGATCGCCGGCGTCGAGGCGGGCGGGGTCCACCTGAGTCACGACGGCGGCCGGACGTGGGTCGACCGACGCGACGCCATCGTCGACGACGTCCACCAGGTCCTTCCCATCTCGGAGGACGTCTGGCTCGCCGCGACCGGCTACCTCGACCACGACCTGGAGAACCTGGGCCTCGGGCACGCGGTCGGTGAGGGCGGCCTCTGGCGGACGACGGACGCCGGCGACTCCTGGGAACGGATCGACGGCGGGAACGACTTCTCGTACGTCAGGGAGGTGTTCGTCCACGACGGCACCGTCTTCTTCGGCGGCGGGGAGGAGGCCCCACCCGCCTGGGTGAACGACGAGCACGGGGTCGCACTGTTCGAGTCGACGAACTTCGGCCGGGACTGGGAGCGCGTCGCTTACCCCGGCGAGCCCCACGAGGTCGTCGAGACGTGGGCCGTCCACGACGGCGACGTGCTCTGTGGGTCAGGGCTCTTCGACGTCCCCGACCAGCGCGACGACGTCGAGGGCCGCATCATGCGCCGGATCGACGGCGGGGAGTACGAGACGGTCGGGCGCGTCAGTGCGAACGTCAGCCGGATGGGGGTGGTCGAGGCGTGACCGACGGCGACGCGGCCGGGAGCCCGCCGTCGGCGCTCGGGCGAACGCTGTACGCCGGTATCCTGGCGTACATGGCCGTCGACGGGTTCCAGAACAACGAGAAGCGCGTCGCTATCGCCGCGGAGAAGGGCGTCCCGATGGCGGACGTCTTCGTCCCGTTCGTCACCGGGATGTTGCTGGTCGCCAACCTCGGCGTCCTGTTCTGGAAGTTCCCGCGAGCCTCCGCGGGTGCGCTGATCGTGTTCTTCCTCGGGACGACGCCGGCCATCCACGACTTCTGGACGATGGAGGGACAGGAACGGCAGGCCAACAAGATCAACTTCCTGAAGAACGTCGCGCTACTGGGCGGCGCGGTCGTCCTGCTGGACGAGGCGAGCAAGCAGGACGAGTAGCCCGGACCGGCCCGGATTTCAATTCGCAGACGGGGGGTGTGTGGACGGCGGAAACGGAGCACGGGCCGCTGACGCCACCAGTCGTCCAACTCGGGCTTTCTTCCCACGCACCCTCAGTTGAATTTGGAATATCATTTATGGCTCCACGTCCAGTGGCACTGTATGAGCCCTGATAGCGAGACGTGTAAACGGCACTCCTCCGCGCGCCCTCTCCCACGCCGTCGGCATCGCCGTCGACCAGCGACCGGCCGCGACACGACCACCAGCGGGGTCACCCGATGACCAGGTCCCGGGCCCTGCGGGTACTCGTCGTCTGTGCCGTGCTCGTCAGCACGGGGGTCGCCGCGACGGCCGTCGTGGCCGCCCAGACCGACGTACAGATCTCGTCGGTGTCGGTGACGTCGAACGAGACCGTGACGGGCGAGCCCGTCACCCTGGAGACGACGGTGTCGAACCTCCAGAGCAGTAACGGGAGCGTCTACATCACCGACATCTACCTCCGGACGTCGGGCGACGCCGACACCCAGCAACGGATCGAGGACGTCGGGTCGGTGCCGCCGGGCGGCTCGGTCACCATCCCGCTGACGACGACGTTCGAGAAGGCGGGCGAGAAGCGCCTGACCGCCCACGTCGTCGTCCGGGACCAGAACGGGAACCACAACTCCTACGAGTACCCGGTGTACGTCGACGTCGAGGACCCGGTCGTCAAGGCGGATATCTCGACGCGGACAGCGGGCAACCAGTCGGGGACCACCGAGGTTTCGCTGACGAACTTCGGCAACACGGAGCTGTCGGACGTCGAGATCGCGGCGAGCGCGGACGGCGAGGAGTTCGACCGGAACTTCCTGTTCGACGTGGCGCCCGGGTCGAGCCAGACCACCACGTTCGACACGGAGAACCTCTCGTCCGACCGGGTCACGTTCACGGCCAGCTACACGGCGGCGGGCCAGAGCCACACCACCGAAGAGACGGTCAACCTGCAGAACGTCAAGCAGGTCGACGGCGAGATTCGACTGACCGGCGTCGAGACGACGCGCACCGGCTCGCGTGTCACCGTCGACGGCGACGCCGCGAACATCGGGAGCACCGACACCGAGTCCGTGCTCGTCAGCATCCCGAACGAGAGCGGCGTTCGTCCCGTGGCGCCGTCGGGCGAGTACTTCATCGGCGCCATCGAGGCCAGCGAGTTCGCGACCTTCGAGCTGACCGGCGAGGTCGACGCCGGGACGTCGACGGTCCCGATCGAGATCACCTACATCGTCGACGGCGAGCGCGTGACCACGACGCAGGCCGTCAACGTCGGGTCGGGCGGTGGGGCCGGCGCCGCCACCGGCGGGGACGCCCAGCCCGGCGGTGACGGGCAGAACCCCGCCAGCGGGACCGGCGGGCCGGACGGACAGGCCGGGTCGGGCGGCCTCCCGCTGCTTCCCATCGGCGTCGTCCTCGTGATCCTCGCGGTGGCCGGCGTCGCGGTCTTCCTCTGGCGACGATGAACGTCATCGAACTCGAGGACGTCGTCAAGCGCTACCGGAGCGGCGAGGAGATAATCGAGGCGCTGAAGGGCGTCGATTTCCAGGCCGACCGCGGCGAGATGGTCACCGTGATCGGACCGTCCGGCTCCGGCAAGAGCACGATGCTCAACATCATCGGCCTGCTGGACACGCCGACGGAGGGGACGGTCCGGCTCGACGGCCGGAACGTGACCGACTTCAGCGAGGACGAACTCACCGAGGAGCGCCGGTCGGGCATCGGCTTCGTCTTCCAGGACTTCCACCTGCTGCCGATGCTCACCGCGACCGAGAACGTCGAACTGCCCTCGATGTGGGACACCAGCGTCGACCGGCACGACCGGGCCATCGACCTGCTGGAGCGGGTCGGCCTCGGTGACCGACTCGAGCACACGCCGAAGCAGCTCTCCGGCGGCCAGAAACAGCGCGTCGCCATCGCGCGGGCGCTCATCAACGAACCCGACATCCTGCTGGCCGACGAGCCGACGGGGAACCTCGACCAGGACACCGGCGAGACGATCCTCGAAGAGCTGACGCGACTGAAAGAGGAAGAGGACGTCGCCATCGTCGCGGTCACGCACGACGAGCAGATGCTCCAGTACACCGACAGCACGGTCCGGATCGTCGACGGCGTGATCCAGGAGGTGGTCCCCGCGTGAGCGTCGCGGACGTCCTCTGGCGGTTCCCCAGCGCCCTGATGGCCTGGCGCAACCTCGGCCGGAACCGCGTCCGGACGGGACTGGCCGCGCTCGGCATCGTCATCGGCGTCATCGCCATCGCCTCGCTCGGCATGGCGGGCGCCGCCATCCAGCAGCAGGCGACGACGGACCTGGGTGGCCTGGCGAGCGAGGTGACGGTCTCGGCCGGCGAGGACAGCGAGCAGGACGGCCTGACCGACGACCAGGTGGCGGAGATGCGAGCCATCGCGGGCGACGCGCCCGTCGTCCCCCAGAAGTCCAACGCGACGCGGCTGACCTCCCGGAGCGGCGAGGAGGTGTTCGTGAGCGTCACCGCGGTGGAGCAGGCGAACGTGCTGTACAACGTGACCACGGGGGACTCACCGGACCGCCTGGAGTCGGGGGCGCTGATCAGCGCCAGTACGGCCGAACAGCTCGGGCTCGAGATCGGCGACCCCGTCGAGTACGACGGGCGTCTCTACCGGATCCGCGGGCTCATCGGTTCGAGTCAGGGGTTCGGAGGCGGGGGCAACGAGCTCGTGTTGCCGCTCTCGGCGCTCTCCGACCAGCAGTACTACGACTCGGTGACGATCGAGGCGTCGGACGGTGACCAGGCCACAGCCATCTCGGACGGCCTCGAGGAGCGGTTCAACGAGGGTGACGAGGAGGTGATCAGCGTCACCAACTTCGCGGGCGTCCAGGACAACATCGACTCGTTCCTGAACACGCTCAACCTGGCGCTGCTCGGGATCGGGTCCATCTCGCTGGTCGTCGCGAGCGTGGCCATCCTCAACGTCATGCTGATGAGCACGATCGAACGCCGCGGCGAGATCGGCGTCCTCCGGGCGGTCGGGATCCGTCGCGGCGAGGTGCTCCGGATGATCCTCACCGAGGCCGCCTTCCTGGGCGTCATCGGCGGATTCCTCGGCGCCCTCGTCTCGCTCGGCGTCGGCATGCTCATGTTCGACCTGATCGCCGACGACGCGTTGCTCGTGTTCGGCTGGTCCAGCTTCCGGTACCTCTTCTACGGCTTCGGGTTCGCGGTGTTCGCGAGCCTGCTGAGCGGGCTCTACCCGGCCTGGAAGGCGGCCAACGACCGCCCGGTCGACGCGCTCAGGGGCTGAGCGAGTCGATTCCGGTCGGGATGTCGACGATAGCCGAACGCCAAACGTCCGCCAGCGACCACAGGTCTATCCGGCTCCGGCGCCAAAAATGTAGAATGGCAGATAACAAATCGGGTAGAGACAAACAGGCCGACGACGAAGAGCGGCGCCAGCGGGAGCGTGCCATCGAAACCGAGCTGGAACGCGGCGACGAACCCGAGCCACCGATCGACGAGGGGGTCCTCGACGACGTCGAGTCGGACCTCGAGGCGGTGTCGTTCCCGGCGACGGGGGCGGACGTCGTCGCGGCCATCGGCGACCGCGAGGTCGACGCGACCGACGAAAGCTACGCGGTCGCGGAGCTGGTCCCCGACTCGGACGCGGAGACGTTCGAGGCACCCACCGACGTCCGGGTCCGGGTCCAGCGACCGACGGTCGCGACGGCCATGAAACGCGTCGTCGAGGCCACCGACCGACTCTCCGGCGCGGACCTCGGCGGGTCACAGCGCGACGCCTACGAGAAGACGTTCCGAGAACTCGCGGCAATCGACGCGGACGACGACGACGAGGGAATCCGGGTCATGGGCGACTGGATCGTCGAGCAGATCCGCGAGAAGGAGAAGCTGCCCGGATCCCGGGCGGTGCGCCGCGAAGCGGCAGATTTCTGCCGTTCGAACGGCTACGAGGTCCGGAACGACGAGTGGCTCGGCGTCTAGTCCGTCGGGCAGTCAGTCGAGCGCGGGCTGTTCGGTCGAGCGTTCGAGTCCATCGGCGTTCGGAGACGTGACTGCGACCGTCCCGTAGCTGTACACGGTGACCTCGATTTCACCGATGGAGAACGCGACCGTGACGTCACCGTTGGTCCCACTCCGAACCCGGGTGAGCGAGTCGAGGGCGTCCGGGTCGACAGACTCGTAGAGCGGCGAGAGTTCGGTCGGGGCGCAGTCCCGTACCGCAGACAGCAACGCGGTGACTGCCGCACTCGCAGAAGTACGTTGCTGGTCGAACTCCGCCCTGTACGTCCCCGAGTCGCGGTCGAACGTCAGCGACTCCAGTTCGGTATTCGGATAAGTGGCGATCAAAGGAATCTACCGTAACGAGGGACCGAACGCAATTGATGAATTCCCCTGATTATACAGGAGGTTTTTATATGTAGTCGACAGTTGACCAGTTTACGAGTTGACCAGCGTGCCGCCGATGAGGCGTCGGTGGCCGCGACGGAGGCGCGAGGAGAGCGATTGCTGGCTGATCCCGAGTTCCGACGCCATCTCGTCGAGCGTCGTCTCGCGGGGTGAGTCGAAGTAGCCGCGTTCGTACGCCAGCACCAGTGCCTCCCGCTGGGCGTCCGTCAGTTCGATGCCGTCGCCCTTGACCGGGAGCAGCGCGTGGACGGCGGTAATCTCGATAGGGATGTCGTGTTCCTGGCAGAGCGTTCGGAACTCGCTGATCGCCGTCCGATCCTCCCCGCGAACCTCGAAGTCCCAGCCGTCGCTGGTCCCGACGCCTGTGAGAACGACGACGCTCGCCTCGGCGAGTGCACTCAGGATGCCGAAGTACGCAGACTCCCACTCCGCACGCATGAGATATTCGCTATCGACGCTGTCGATGCGTTCGACGTCGACGACGCCGGCGTGGGCCTCGAAGGCGGCTTCGACGTCGACCGCGTCCGCGCCACGAACCCAGAAGTACGGGATGATCATGGTCTCGTGGGGAATGAGCCGCTCCAGTTCGACCGTCACCGTCGGCAGGTTCTCGAAAATCGTTCCCAGCGGGAACTCGTCGGCCGGGCTGGTGAACTCCAGTACAGTCGCCATGCGAGCGACTACGCCATGGACACCGATAGTCCACGTGGCTGAGTCGCGTTCCCGGGTCACTGAACGCCGCGAAGCGAACCGACGTGAACGACGCACACACCCCGTGTGCGAAATGAAACACCGGCCGGTGAGAAGAGGAGTGAAAGGGGGAACGAATTAGCAGCCGGCGTGGGCGGCGAGCGTCGACTCCCGTGAGAGCGGTGGCGGCCCCCGGATCATGGAGCGTCCGTTCGGGGCCATTCTGACGGGGACGTACTCAGGCACCGAGACGTACCGGTACAAATAGCTGTTACAAACAACTGTTTGTACCGACTGTTGCAAACGAGCACGTCAGTCGGGTGGACGAACTCCAGACGTGGTGCCGTAGAACCAGACCCGCAGTCGATGTTCGATGTCGCCCTCTTTTTGTCAATTGTACCACAAAAATTAATCGCGTCTGGCAAAAATAGTTGTTCGTCATACATGACAACTGAATCAAGCAGTGACGAGACAAACGGAACCGAATCGAATACGAAACACCGGCGGGACGTACTCCGCCTGGGCGCCGGCGCGGCAGCCGCCGCAGTCGCGGTGCCAGCGCTCAGTGGCCAGGCTGCTGCGCACTTCCCGGACGAGCTTTCCGTCGACGTCAAACCGCACAGTGACGAGAACCTGATCGCACCGAAGGGACACGGCTTCGTCCCGGTGGCCGTCCGCCACACGGACGCGTTCGACCCGACGAGTGAACCGGTTCGCTACCGGTTCGGGGCACCAGACGTCGTCAGTGACGGTGGCGGTGCACGACCGGTCCACGACGGCTATCCTCTGGACGTCGACGGAGACGGCCGAGCGGACCTCCTCTTGCTGTTCCCAACCTGGCACGCCGGGTTCGACGGCGACGAATCCGAGGCCCGCCTCGAGTGGGAACGGGACGAATCCGGTGAGCACGGCCTCTCCGGGACCGATAACGTGACTGTCGTCGGTCACCCGGGATGGAAACGGGGCGGCCACGGCGGCGAGTAGCGGACCGACGACGATCTATCAGAACGGGTGACGACGGCCGCGTTACTGGTCCACGTCGACGCGCGCGGGGTCGGGGTCCATCTTGAAGACGACGCTGGGCTCCCAGAGAAGCCGATGTTCCTTGTACGTCCCCTTCCCCATGCCGCCGTGTTCCTGGTTCGACTCGGTGACCTCGAGGAAGGCGAGTTCGCTGAGGAGTCCGCGGACCGTGTCGGTCGTCAGGTCGTCCGTTCCCTCCGACTCGCAGACCTTCCGGTAGACGTCGTAGATGACGGTGGTCCGGAACCAGTCGCGGTCGTCGGGCGTCTTCGACGTGAGGTTCGCGAGCGCGTAGAGGACGTACTTGCTGTGGGGCGGGAGCCCGGCGATGAGTTCTTTGAGACGCTCGACCTCGGCCTGTTCCTGGGCGAGTTCGAGGTGGTCCTCCCTGACCTCGCCGACGCCGTTGTTCTTGGCGTAGTCGCCGGCGTGCCGAAGGAGGCGGATCGCTTTGCGTGCGTCCCCGTGTCGCTGGGCCGCGAGCGCCGCCGTCTTCGGGATGACGCCCGGTTTCAGGACCCCGTCCTGGAACGCGTCCTTGCGGTTTTCGAGGATCTGGCGCAGCTGCTCGCCGTCGTAGGGGTCGAAGATGAACTCGTTGTGTCCCAGACTGCTCTTGACGCGTTCGGTCATCTGCTCGCGGAAGTTGACCTTGTTCGAGATGGAGATGATGCCGATGGGGACGTCGACTTTCCCGGCCTCGCGGGCGCGTGAGAGGAGCATCAAGACGTTGTCGTCGCCGAGCCGGTCGACCTCGTCGAGCGTGATCAGCGCGGCGTCGTACTCGCGGTCCAGAATCTCCCAGAGTCGGTTGTAGTACTCGTTCGTCGAGATACCGCGCGTCGGCACCTTGACGCCGGTGCCCGGGCGGTTGATGCTGTCGGCGACCGTCTGGATGGTGTCCGCCTCTCCCTTGGCCTGTGCGCAATCGACGGTGACGGTCGCGAGCCGGTTCCCGCGCCGCTCGGCTTCGTTGCGAGCGCGCTCCATGACGTGGTTCGCGACGAGCGACTTCCCCGACCCGGTCTTCCCGTACAGGATGACGGAGTTCGGTGGGACGCCCGTCACGGCCGGACCGACCTCGTTGGCCAGCTCCTGGATGTGGTCGTCGCGACCGACGATCCGGTTCTGGTCTGGAACGTGGTCGATGTTCAGTAGCTCACGGTTCGCGAAGATGTCGTTCCCTCCGCCAGCGTCGACGTCGCTGAAGAGGTTGTCACCCCTGGTCCCCCCGTCGCTCCCCTCGTCCATACCATCGCTATCCACGACCGTACTCAAAAACGTTACCACTAGATTCCGAGTTAGATCCACTCCCTCGCGCCGATCCAGGGCCAGTACAGCGGTTTTCGGGGTAACTACGAATTCGGTGGACACCCTCCTGATTCCGAGTTAGCGGCTGTGTGCGGGGGTCCCACGGTCATCAACCCACGACTGAAGTCGTGGGCTTGTCCGTGGACTCCCGGTCTGACGACGAACCGTCGTCGGCGGTGTACTCGCCGTTCCCGTTCACCATCCCGGACTTGAGGGCGAGATGACCGTCGCCCAACCCATCGGGACGTTTGCCCGATGGTACAGTTAGCAACTTCAGACCGATGTTCTTCGCCGCGTTGTAGTCGCCATCCACCGAGTAGCCACACTCGGTGCACTCGAACCAGCCAGTCTCGCTATCGCGGTTCGCACTGGACTGATGCCCGCACTTCGAGCACGTCTGACTCGTAAACGCGGGCGGGATCCGTTCTACTCGGATGCCGTACTCGCTGGCCTTGCACGCGAGCATCTCTTGAAGTTCGCGGAACGCCCAGTTGTGCAGCTGACGTTTCACTCGGTCGTTCCGAGTATCCATCCGCTCGCGGATATGGGTCAAGCGTTCGACGGCGATGTACGAGCAGTCGTGGGCGTCGGCTTCCTCCACGATGCGTCGAGAAATCGTGTGCAGGCGATTCAGCACGAAGCGGTTTTCTCGCCCCGACAGTCGCCGGAGTACCTGCGTAGCGGAGCGAGTGCCTTTGTGCTGAAGGCTTCGACGCACGCGGAAGTAGTGGTTCTGTCCCCACAACAGTTCGCCACCATCGTAGAACGTCCCTGTACTCGTGACAGCAACGTTCTTGAGATTTAAGTCCACGCCCAGTACCCTGTCGCCGTCTCGTTCTTCGACCGCTTTCTTGACGACGATGTGGAGGTAGAACGCGTCCTCGTCTTCGCGGTAGTGGAGCGTTCCCATCCGTTTTTCGTAATCGTCATCGTCGAGGTACGACCGCTGATAGTCACCGAGAACGTAGTCCACGGCCACTCTGCCGTTGATGGTGGAGAGGGTCGCCGACCGGTCGTTGATGGTCACCGTCCGTTTGTCGTAGACGGCAGATGCTTCGTCGAATCGGGGGAGTGGTCGGCTGTTTCCTTTCTTCCAGGCCGCAACCGTGGACTTCATCGCTTCGACGGCTTTCGAGTACGCCCGGATGCAGAGGTTCGCGGGCAGGTCTGTCTCGTCTCGCAAGTCGTGGTACACGCGATCGTGTATGGTGGACTTGTTGAGGATGAGGTAGCCGTCGTCGTTCTTGCCGTGCTGGACGGTGTAGTTGCAGGCGTGGTTGAACTGCTCGATGGTCTGATGGAGGTCTGCTTCTCGGTGATCTGGAACCAAGAGTTTGACCGGAACGGTTCGGGTGACCTCCATCTGTATAATTACATATGATATGGGGTTGTATATATCCTGCGACTGGCAGAGGGAGTCGGGGTTCTATCGCTCGTGGTTTGTGTCGAGGAGTGTCGGATTCCTCCCACGGCTGAAGCCGTGGGCATCCTCCTTGCATCTCTGTGAATCGATGGGGACCTCGAGAGGCCACCTCGGTGAAACGTGGTCGAATACCAGAAGGAGCGAATCGAACGAATCGACTGAATCGAACGTCTGGTGGACGGCCGGATCGCGTCCCATTCGTTCGGCGGATCGACGACACACCCGATTCCGAGTTAGTTATCGGCCGACGAAACGGCTTTGGAGAGGAGGTCGACGAGGGAGACACCCGACTCCGAGTTAGTATTCACCGGACGAGAAGCCGATCAGTGAGGATTGGTTCGATCAACACACCCGATTCCGAGTTAGTAGCCCGGTCGGCTCGGCGGCGACGGTCGAACGAACGAGCGGCGAGGCAGCCGGACGAACGAAAGACGGGGAGCGCGATATCAACCGTTTCAATCGGTAATTCCGGGAAATTTGGATCTCCGCGGGAGTGATTTGAGGTGAAGAGGATTCGAAGAGGGACACACACACCCGATTCCGAGTTAGTTCGGTCGAGAGGGTGGAGTGGTGAAGAGAGGAGGACGAGTAGCAGCAAAGATCGAGTGGAAGCTGGACGACCTCGCTCGGTCCGGTCTCGTCCTCCATTCTCGTTTCTCTTTTATCTCTACTTCTTCTCTTCTTCTCTTCTTCTCTTCTTCTAGCCTATTCTAGAAACTAGTAACTAGGAACGACACACCTGATTCCGAGTTAGTTCACACCGCTCTCGGCTCCTCCCCCTCGCTCGATACCCAACTAACTCGGAATCAGGTGTGTGTGTCCCCGTCGACGTCTCACGAGTCGGGGACGTTTCCCGGGCGAATTGCTGGACAAAGAGTTCCCGAGACGTGGATGGCGTCGCTCACCCGTAATTCGGTTCCTGAGCGGAGATGATCGTTCGAGAGACGTCGACCGACCCTGGGAGATGATCCGGGACGGGACACCGTGTGCGAAATGATTTCTGGAGGGATCTTCGAGTTTGCCATAGAGAGGAACTGTTCTGGGCAATCCTCACTTGTCTCTTGAATACGAGGGTGAAACAGGAGTCCCCGCGAAGAGGGTTTAAAAACACACCCACACCCCGTGTGCGAAATGAAACGGGAAAACAGCAGGGGTGGGTGATCAGACGGAGTCCGAGCGTCAGGGTATCGAATTCGGCCGATGAACTTCGAGGGAAGACGTGGTTGAGGGGACCCCTGCAGTGAAAACTCTAAATTAGAGAAAAGTTTATTTACTAGGGCATCAAACCAAACCCGTAGGACATCGCTTCACAAAAATTATCACCTGGATGTCTATTCTCTAGAGGTATATCGAGAAATCCACCAAAACATTCGGAAGAGATGCTGCTCCTCGATTTCACGGTGCGTCGTTCCGACTGACCCACTGCTGCCTCGTTCGAACCGCTACACCCCTCCGCCGATTTCATTTCGCACACGGGGTGTGTGTCCCCTCCCCCTAGAGTCCTCCCAGTTCGCTCGAGTCCCCTCGAACCAGCCCACTCGATCGAGACTACTCGGGCGATGCCGTATCCCAACTAGCCGAAACCGGTTCCAGCCGGATCCAAATCGGGTTCGACGGATCGTTCCGGCCGTCTCTTCCCACCTCTGATGTCCGTAAACGTCACATTTCATTTCGCACACGGGGGGTGGGTCACTGTCTCTCCGACGATGTCTCGCCAGCGGTCGAACCCCTCGGGGTTTCATTTCGCACACGGGGTGTGTCCCCGGCCGGGAACAACTCCCCTCGGCAGACTGGCGGGAATTCATGAACTCGTTCGCGGTGTATTGTAAGAAATCCTATACGGGGGATAGAAGACCGGAGCTGTCGAATTCAGAAATATTTGCCATCGCACACGGTTGGCGTACTTTTTTATACTTTCCACTACCAGTACTCTCCAATGTCTGAGGGGGAGGAACAGGTCTCGGTCGACGACGACCAGCAGTCCATCCAGGAACGGCTCCAGGCCGGGACGCACAAGTCGGTGTTCCGGGACAAGAGCCTCGTCGAGCCGGACACCATCATCGACGAGAACCGCATCGTCGGCCGGGACGACCAGCTCGACGACATTATCACCTATCTCCGCCCCTCGATCCAGGGGGACCGGCCACCGAACATGCTCCTGTACGGCCCATCCGGGACGGGGAAGTCCCTCATCATAAATGCCGTCTGCGAACAGATCGTCGAGATCTCCGACTCGAACGGGCAGCGCTTCGGCGTCGTCGAGATCAACTGCCAGACGATCAAGTCCCACGACCGCGCGGTGTACAAGCTCGTGGAGACGGCCGCCGACAGCATCGGCATCGACCCCGGCGTCCCGCGCAAGGGCATCTCCACGGACGAGAAACTCGACCGGCTCTACGAGCTGATCAACGACAACTTCGACTCCGTCATCATCATCCTCGACGAGATCGACCTGCTCCACGGTCGGCGCCGCGGTACCAACGAGGAACCGGCCTACTCCCGGCTCCTCTACCAGCTCTCGCGAGCGGAGAAACTCGGGAAGATAGAGGGCTGTGTCTCCGTCGCGGCGCTCACCAACGACCCGGGGTTCATGGAGGACCTGGACGGGCGCGCCGAGAGTTCGTTCAACCCCCAGGACGTCGCGTTCCCGGACTACGACGCCAACCAGCTTCGGTCGATCCTCCGCCGTCGGCGCGACGCGTTCCGCGAGGACGCGCTCAAGGAGGACGTCATCCCGCTCATCGCCGCGTTCGCGGCCCAGAGCCACGGCGACGCGCGGAAGGCCATCGACCTCTTCCGGAAGGCCGGCGAGATCGCCAACCGGAACGACGCCGACGTCGTCACGGAGCCCCACGCCCGCAACGCCCAGGAGGAGTTCGAGAAGGACCGGACGCTCACCCAGATCGAGGGCCTCTCGACCCAGAAGAAGCTCTCGCTGTACGCGACCGCCGCGGTACAGGTGTACTCCGAGGAGGACATCGACTCCGTCCCGGGGACCGTCGGCTTCGCGGTGTACGAGTACCTCACCGACCTGCTCGACACCGACGAGAAGTCCCGCGACACCTACCTGCGGTACATGAACGAACTCGACACGTACGGGATGGTCACGTCCGAACGGCGGAGTCGCGGATTCGGCCGCGGCGTCCACAAGGAGTACACGTTCACGGACGACCCGGACGTCGTCGCCGAGACGCTTCGCGAGGACTCGCGTCTCTCCGACCTCGAGGCGGACGAGGACCTGGTCCGCTCTGTCGTCAACGCGCAGGTCGCGGACTTTCTCAGCAAGTGACCGCCGTTCGGTCGTGCGCGGTCTCCGAATCCGCCGTCAGGTGCGCTGTTGACCTGTCGTCACGTACGCTGTGGGCCCGTAGGTGGCCGTTTCTCCCGGCGTAAACCGCTCCTACTCAGATTCTCCGAATCGGAAAAACCGATCTGAATGTGGCCAGTAGAACCTCTGTATCGACAATATTATACACATTTCATTTCGCACACGGGGGGTGGGTACAGCGCGCCGACCGACCCACTGGACGAAGTACGATGGCCGACCTACGAAACGACCGGACTCACTTCGGCGGAAGGGCCGAACTCCCCGTTCGAGTTCCCACGCGATCGGGGCTAGTGTCTCTCGTCGAAGATGATACGGCCGCTGTTGTGAACGGTCACAGCGAAGCCGCTGTAGTCGAAGGAGACGGACGCGTCGCTCTCCGATTCGGCCGTTCGTCCCTCGAAGACTGCTGTCAGGGACTCCGTGTCGATGACCTTGCCGAGCGGCGGTAGCGAAACCGGGTCCTGGTCGAGTATCTCTCCGATGCCGACGACGACCGCTCTGCCGACGTCGGACGACCCGTCGAGCGGCATATCGACGTAATACTGGTCTGCACTGGCATCGTATTCGATGGGAATTCCATCCATGGAATAAACTGTGAACGAAACGAGCGCCCGACACTCAATATGTCTGTTGATGTCAATAAAGAGGAGGGACTGGATCGCGCCGCTCCCACCGGACCGGTGGGATGGAGAGATTGTCCCCCCCGCGACGGTGGCGCCGTCACAGTCCGTCGAACCGGTGCGTCGGTGGTCTGGAGTCGGACGGCGTCCGGGAACGAATCCGGAGGCGGGCGGACAGCGGGCGTCCTGGGAAACTGAGGGCCGTCCCCAGGGCGCGGTCGGACAGGATACGCATCGTGGGCGGACGCCGCGGTCCCACGTGCCCCGGGTGGGACGATCGGCCGGCGTCCGACAACGGCCCCCTTCGAGGCCGGGATGCGGTCGAATCTCGAGGAAAGGACGGGGCGAGCCCGATGACGCTACTCGTCGACCGAGGCCGCGTACGTCTGGTAGGCGGCGAGGCCGAGATAGGCGGCGACGACGGCGCCCAGGAGCACCTGGGTGAGCGCCGCGGTCAGGCCGGCGGCGAGCGAGAGGGCGATGGCGGCGATCCCGAGCCCGGAGAGCCCGAGGTAGTAGGTGTGCCAGCGCTGCTCGTCCGTCGTCACGGGGTCGAGGTACGGGTCGAGCTGGTCGACGTTGGCGCCGAGCTCGACGTAGCCACGGTCCTGGTTGAAGTTCACGATGTCCATGTCGTCCATCTTCGGCAGATGGCACTGGTAGAGGCCGACGTAGACGCGCTTGCGCTGACTCGACGTCAGCGCCTGCGTCGTCGTGTCGTTCTCCAGGGCGGCGACGTGCTCGGCGAGGTCGCTGAGCGACGTTCGCTCGCCCCGTTCCTCGAGATACCGGATGACGTCACGCCGACGGCGGTTCTTCAGGACCTCGAATATCAGGTCGAGGGACAGCTCTTCGGGTTCGGCGGATGCTGTCGTCTCCGTCTGTTCGCTTTCGTTCTCTACGTCCTCTGAGTCGACGTCGTATTCCTGGCTTCGTTGTGGTGCTGTGTTCTGTGCGCTCATTTTGTGACCCCCTCACGGCCGCACGATGTGTGACCGTCAGTTCGTATTCCGGCGTTACACGCCGAGAGTAGTACGCGCCATCGGTGCGACGCACACCGGGCCGATCCGATTCCGGATGATCTCTCTCCGATTTGCCCACCGGGGCGAGCCCCCGAGTGCGTCCAAGTTACCGAAGCTCAGACACTTAATGGTTTGTAATTTTAAGACTGGTATACATGTGTTACTCTCTACCCAACTCGTGGTAATCGAGTCCAAATGCGGGGTAACGCCCCATTACTATCCGATAGAACGGGCGACGACGGCCCGTGTCCCCGGTTCCGCTGAGTCACGCTATCTATCGAGGTAGTGATGTCTCGTTCAGCGAGGCGAGCCGAGAACGGTCCCGATGGACTCCGGGGCTAACGATACGTTACTTCGTGCCGCGTCCGAGGGCGTAATGGGGCCGATCGCGCGTCCCGGACGCCAGCGCGCGGCGCGTATCGAGGATGGCCGCGTCGCCGAACGCCGCCGGATCCAGCGACTCGAACTCGTCGTGGGCCGTCAGGAGCGCGACGGCGTCGAAGGCGTCTGTCTCGACGGCCGTCGTGGGCACGAAGGTCCCGGGCCACGACGCGACGTCGTCGGCCTCGAGCATCGGGTCGGTCAGCGTGACGTCGGCGCCGAGCTCGACGAGGTGGCGCGCGACTGCGCGTGCCGGTGCCTTGCGCGTCTCGGCGACGCCCGCGCGGTAGGTGGCGCCGAGCAACAGCACGGACGAATCCTCCAGGGCCTGGCGTCGGTCCGCGAGCAACTGGTCGACTTTCCGGACGACGAACTCCGACATCCGGTCGTTGACGGCGCGCGCGGTCCGGACCAGCGGGAGGTCGTAGTCGACCTGTTCGGTCAGGAAGTACGGGTACACCGGGATGCAGTGGCCGCCGACGCCCGGTCCTGGCGTGTGGATGTCGCAGAACGGCTGGGTGTTCGCGACGTCGATGGCCTCGGTGACGTCGACCGACAGGTCGTCGGTGAGCCGGCCGAGTTCGTTGGCCAGCGCGATGTTGACGTCGCGGTAGACGCCCTCGAACACCTTCACGCACTCCGCCGTCGTCGCGTCGTCCGTCTCGATGACGTCGTTGTCGGTGACCTGGTCGTAGATCAGTGCGGCGACGCGCGTGCTCTCCTCGTCGACGCCGCCGACGACCTTCGGGTACGACCCCCTGATATCTTCGAGCGCCCGGCCGCTGGAGGTCCGTTCGGGACAGAAGGCGAGGCCGAACGCTCCCTCGTCGAGCCCGCTCACCTCACACAGCAGGGGCAGGACGACGTCCCGACACGTGCCCGGCGGGACCGTCGACTCGATGACCACGACGTCTCCCTCGCTCAGCCCCGCACCGATCGACTCGACCGCGGCCCGAAGTGTCGCGAGGTCGGGTTCGTTGTCGTCGGTGAGCAGCGTCGGGACGATGACGACGTGGACGCTCGCGGCCGACGCAGCAACTGTCGGCTCGTGGGTCGCCGACAATGCGCCCTCGTTCACCCGCTCTTCGACCAGTTCGGCGAGGCCGGGTTCGCCCTCGACGTGACAGCCGCCGGAATCGACGGTCTCGGCGACCGACTCGTCGACGTCGACGCCGACGACGTTGCCGGTCACCTCGGCGTAGACGCCGGCCAGCGGCAGCCCCATCTTGCCGAGGCCGTAGACGGCCACCGGCACCTCGCCGCTGACGAGCGCGACTCGCTGGCGCGCCTCGTCGAGGTCGGCGCCGTAGAGGCCCCGCTCAGACTGTCGTGACTTCACTCGGGTTCACCTCCGCTTCCCCGTGGACGCGCGACGTCGCGACGTCGCTGATCTGTTCGGCGACCGAGAGCGCCCGGAGCCCGTCGGCGCCGGTCACCTCTGGCTCGTGACCGTTCCGGGCCGCGTCGACGAACGACCGCAGTTCGCGCTTGAGCGGTTCGCCGCTGTCGACCGACGGCCGCTCGACGACGCTCTCGTGGCGGAAGCGCACGTCGCCGTCCTCGGTCTCGTACTCCGGCGACGAGTGGCGGTGGATCTCCACCGACTGGTCCATGTAGTCGACGTGGACCAGGCAGTCCCGGGCCGTGATCGACAGGTCGCGGATCTTCTCCTGGGTGACCCGACTGGCGGTGAGCGACCCGACGACGTCGCCCGAGAACTGCAACTGGGCGGCGACGTGGTCCTTGCCGCGCGCGCTCATGGCGGAGACGGCCTCCAGGTCGCGCTCGACCAGCGAGAGGACCAGGTCGATGTCGTGGATCATCAGGTCCATCACGATGTCGTCGTTGCCGTCGCGGTCGACCGGCGGGCCCAGCCGCCGGGCGGCGACGGCGATGACGTCCAGGTCGGGCAGCAGGTCGGCGAGGACGTCCACGACCGGGTTGAACCGCTCGATGTGGCCGACCTGGAGCGTCAGGTCCCGATCCCGGGCCATGCGGATCAGGTCCCGGCCATTCTCGGCGTCCGTGACGAACGGCTTCTCGACGAGGACGGACACGTCCCGTTGCATGGCCGACGTGGCGACGTCGTGGTGGTAGCCGGTCGGGACGGAGATGGATGTCACGTCCACGGCGTCGAGGAGCTCCTCGGTCGGGACGGCCTCGGTCCCGTAGGTGTTCGCAGTCGATTCCGCACGCGAGGCGTCCGCGTCGGCGACGCCGACGAGTTCGACGTTCGGCAGTTCGTTGTAGACCCGTGCGTGGTGGCTTCCCATGGAGCCGACGCCGACGACGCCAGCCCGCAGTATCTCTCTGTTAGTCATGTGAGTACTCGGCGAGTGCATTCGCGACGGCGGTCCGGTCGCGGTCGGTGAGGTTCGGGTGGACGGGGATCGAGAGGACGTCCTCGGTCGCCTGCTCGGCGTTGGGCGCCCCGTGGTCGACGTCGTCGTAGGCGGGCTGTTCGTGGATGGCAGTCGGGTAGTACACCGCCGAGTCGACGCCGTACTCGCTCAGATGCGCCTGGAGGTCGTCGCGGTCCTCGGCCCGGATCGTGTACTGGTGGTACGAGTGGCGATACCCGTCCGGCTCGACCGGCGCCCGGATCGGGCTGTCGCGCAGCGCGTCCGTGTACCGGGCGGCGTTCTCCCGGCGGGCCTGGACGTACCCGGAGAGCTTCTGGAGCTGGACGCGGCCGATGGCGGCCGCCAGGTCGGTCATGCGGAAGTTGTGACCGACGCGCTGGTGGCGGTTGTCGTCGTCGCGCCCGTGATTGATGAACGCGGCCGCGCGCTCGGCCACGTCCGCGCAGTCGGTGGTTATCATCCCGCCCTCGCCCGTGGTCATGTTCTTCGTCGGGTAAAAGGAGAAACAGGCCACGTCGCCGAGCGAGCCGACCCTGTCGCCGTCGAATTCGGCCCCGTGGGCCTGGGCGGCGTCCTCGATCAGCGGGACGTCGTAGCGGTCGGCGACGTCCCGGAGGCGGTCCATCGGCGCGGGGAGTCCGTACAGGTGGACGGCCAGGATGGCGTCGACGTCGCCGTCCAGGGCACGAATCTTCGCCTCGACCGCGCTCGGGTCGAGGTTGTACGTCGACGGGTTGACGTCGGCGAAGACCGGTTCGGCCCCGACGAGGCGGACGGCGTTCGCCGTCGCGACGAACGACAGGGGCGTGGTGAGGACCGTGTCCCCCTCGCCGAGGTCGAGGGCTTCCAGCGCGGTGTGGAGGGCCGTCGTTCCGTTGCTCGTCGCGACGCCGTGGTCGACGCCGCAGTAGCTGGCGAACTCTGCTTCGAACGACTGGACGGTCTCGCCGGCGCTGAGCTGGCCCGACGCGAGCACGTCGCGGACGCTGGCCATCTCGCGTTCACCGACGTCCGGGTCGGCGATAGCGACCGTCGGTCGGACGTCCTGCGAGGCGGTCACGTCCGCCCACCTCCGGGCGGCGAAGTGGTCCGGGAGGGCCCCGGGCGGCGGCCCGTAAATTCGGGATTACGCCGCCGAACTGGCCGTCTTCCGTCGGCGACAGTGGAAATCACTGCGACTGTAGTGCGTTCCGTCACAGTCACAGCTATCGATCAAATGACGTTTTGTTATGTGCGCGTTTTCGGCGGTAAAGCGCCGCTTCGGGGGATACGGCGGTCTTACCGCCAGAACTGGTGAAATAATCCCGTCTTGAACAGCCGCCCCATTCCCGTCGCAGGGGCCTCCTGCGGCCGATCGAATGCGGCGCCTTTACTGATTGATTGTTGATAAGCTGGTTGTAACAAAGGGGTGGACACTTGTTTCGTCGGTGTGGTCATCGCTTCGCCTACTGACTGCCCGCAACCAGCGTACTCCCGGTGAAAACCACTCGTAGGTCCTGATGTCGTCAAAACACCCAGACATCTCACAAAGTGACGTGTTCGACGTCTTGAGCAATCCGAGACGTCGGTTCGTCCTGTACTATCTGCGTGAGATCGACGATACAGTCGAACTGAACGAGCTGGCAAAGGCGATCGCTGCGTGGGAGAACGACACCGACGAATCGGAACTCACAGACCAGGATCGAAAGCGAGTGTACGTCTCACTGTATCAGACCCACATCCCGAAGCTCACCGACGTCGGGCTCGTGGAGTACGACCAGGACAGCGGCACCGTGCACCTCACGGACCGGACCTCGGTCATCGACGACTATCTCACCGATAGCGATTCGTCGATTCCGTGGCACTACCTGTACCTGGGACTGTCGGCCGTGGGCGCGCTCGTGTTCGTACTCGCGTGGCTCGAGGTCGGCCTGTTCGGGGCCATCCCGCTCCTGGCGGTCGGTGGCCTCCTGGTGGCGAGTTTTCTGGTTCTCTCGGTGGCCCACTACGTCTCGACCGCTCGCCAGCACATCGAGATGCCGCCGGAGTGAGTGGTGGTTCCGCGCTCGTACCGACAAACGTCTGCCTACTGTGAACGGGAAACCAGAAACGACGAAATGACTAAACACGACACTCTCGAACTCCGAGACGGAGACCGACCGATAGCACGCGCCGACCGTAGCGGGCGAGCCAGCGTCCGGCGCTACTGTCGGGGAGGATCTGGATACTGACATGGTCGCGACCGAATGGGACGACGTGAGCTACGTCATCAGCTCCCGGTACAGGATCGCAACGCTTCGGCGTCTGTCCGACGGACCGGCGACGCCCTCGCGGATCGCGGACGACACCGGCCTGAGCGTCGCGCACGTCTCGCGTGCGCTCCAGGAACTACGGGACCACGAACTCGTTGAGCTCCTGGTCTCGGAAGACAGGAAGAAGGGCCGCGTCTACGGCATCACCGACCGCGGCAATCAGGTGTGGGAGACGATCGAGACAGAGAACATGACCTGAGCGTCGGCCGTAACGACGCACCCCTCGGTCGGTACTGCACAACTGTTGGTCGTCACTTGTCCCGACGCGCGCCCTCGGCACCGTCTCTGGTCTCCGAGAGCGCCTCGCTGCAGTCCGGGAGCAACTGCTCGGGACAGCGCTGGTGCTTCGGTGTCTCCGCGAACTCCGCGATACGCTGCCATTCGCTTTCCGTCAATCGACCGTTCATGAACACGCGATCACAGGGGTCTCGGGCCGAAAGTAATGTCCTGCTTAGCGAGTGGGTGCAGACCGGTAGCCAATCGGACCTGCAGTCAAGTACCGATTACTCGACGTCGACGGGATCGACGAGCACGTCCCCGTTTCCGGTGACCGTGATCGTGAATCCCTCGTGACGGAACGTCACGTAGGCGTTCTCCGCCGCTCGGCCGTCGAAGAGCGCGTCTAACGCCTCCGGGTCGACGGACTCGGCCAGCGGCCGGAGCGCCTCGATCGCTTTATCGCTCTCCTCGGCCAGTCGATACGCCACGCGCGTGCTGGGTGGGTTCGAACGGCTCTCGCTCGCAGGTGCTGCCACCCCTTCCCCACCATCGGTACTGGGATAGGTCATATCCTCTCGATCACTCGTTTCCCTATATGTGTTTGTTGGTCGTTCGAATCGGCCCGCTCCGCGTCCGGCGAACTCGATCCGGCGGCTCCCGGCAGTAGCGACCTCCTTACCGAACGAACGGTCGGGTCATTTATCAGGGAACGCGTTCACGGATCGGCGACTCGTCGGTTCGGCCGGTCGGGAGCGCGCTCCGAGGATGGCCGCTCGCGACCGAGGACGACCGATCCGGTCCTATCCTGCGATTCGACGTCGACGATCAGGCGGGTCCGGTCCCTCGTTTCAGCCCGGAGTGGCGCGCGCCTGCGTAGAACGTGATCAGCGGCTGGTAGCCACTATGCGATCGTCGTCGCGAGTCCGTCCCGGAGCGAGACGGTCGGTTCGAACCCGAGTTCGTCCCTGGCCTTCGAGACGTCGGCGCAGCTGCGCTGGATGTCGTTGGGCCGCGGGTCGACGTGTTCGATAGGGACGTCCGCGCCGACGACGTCGCGGACGATTTCCGCCAGTTCGCGGACCGTGACGCTCGACCCGGTGCCGACGTTGTACGCGCTGCCCCGTTCTGCCGTCGTCGCCGCCAGCCGATTCGCCGCCACCACGTCGTCGACGTGGACGAAGTCGCGCGTCTGGCCGCCCTCGCCCTCGACGGTGATCGGGTCACCGGCGCGGGCCTGGTCGAGGAAGACGCTGATGACGCCGCTGTACTGGCCGGTCTGGCGCGGCCCGTAGATGTTGAAGTACCTGAGCGCAACCGTCTCCAGTCCGTACTGCTCCGCGTACACGCGCGCGTATTCGTCGTTCGCCAGCTTCTCGACGCCGTACGGCGAGGCGGGGCGTTTGGGAGCCGACTCCGGGACCGGGACCGACTCGGGGTGGCCGTAGATCGCTGCACTCGACGCCAGCACGACTCGGCTGTCGGTCTGGCGGGCGACGTCGAGCAACTGGAGCGTCGCCGTCCCGTTCACGCCGTGGCAGTCCATCGGCGCCTCGACGGAGGCGGGGACGGAGACCATCGCCGCCTCGTGGAAGACGACGTCCGCACCGTCCATCGCCTCCCGCACCGTCGCCCGGTCGTGGACGTCTCCTTCGATCAGTCTCGCGTGCGCGGGAACGTCGCCGGCGTCGCCGTTCGAGAGGTCGTCGAGGACGCGCACCTCGGCCGCGTCGGTCAGCGATTCGGCGAGGTGGCTCCCGACGAACCCCGCGCCGCCGGTTACGAGCACCGTCTGCCCGGTCAGGTCGCCGTCGGTCATGTTGTCCCCGACGATTCGAGGAACGCGTAAAGTAATACCGCTACCAACATGTTCCGCCGGCCGGAAGTTGGTGCCTTCGCGCGAATTCGACAATTGCCGCCTCACTGTCGACTCACGGAGCGACGAGTAACGCGCACCCGCCCGTCAACTATTATAGTCCCCACACTGCAATACTCGCGCATGCCAGGGGAGCCGACACCGCCCGTCGACTCGTCGCTCTCCAACGAATTTGCGGACGAGTTGGCGTCACAGCCGGCCGACGAACGCGTCTATCGCGCGGCGCTCCAGCTTCACGAGCCGACGCGAGTCGCGACTATCGCGGAGCGGGCCGACTGTGCCGTCGACACCGCTCGCCGACACCTTCGCAAACTCGCCGACATCGGCGTCCTCGAACAGACGGGCGAGAGTCCGGACACGTTCGCTCGCAACGATTCGTACTTCGAGTGGCGAAAGCGAAACCGCCTGGCTCAACTGTCACGGGCCGAACTTCGGGACCGATTGCACGAATTAGCGAATCAGGCGGCGTCGTTACGGGAACGGTTCGACGCCGATCGACCGTCCGACGTCGACGCGCTCGAACACGCTGACCGTGTCGACGTCGAGGCCGTGAGGCGGGACCTCGTCGACTGGCAGACCATTCGCGAGCAGATCGAACGTCTGGAGACAGTTCGCCAGAATCGGGACCAGTGGGACGAAGCCTAACCCCACTCGCCGGCAAGCCAAACTCAATTCTCGCGAACAGGCACTCCCTGCCGCTCGCTCCCTCGCGCTTCCAGATCGCCGTCAGTTACCGGCAACATCCTCCGATCCCGTTCAGCGACGCCTAAAAACGGCGGCTCTGGGGTACTTTCTCTATAACAAACCGTCCGCGAGTGGCCGGTATAGTCGATGACGGAATCGGTTGCGTTTACAGACATCGCAGTTGACGACGAGATGGTCGCTCGCGTCGAGGAGGCTCTCCGCTCGGGGCGGTTCGTCAAGGGACCGCTCGTCGAACAGTTCGAAGCGGCGTTTGCGGAAGCGTGCGACGCCGAGCACGCCGTCGCGGTCAACAGCGGGACGGACGCCATCTACCTGGCGCTGAAGTCGGTCGGCGTCGGCGAGGGCGACCAGGTCATCGTCCCGGCCCACACCTTCTTCGCGAGCGCGAGCCCGATACTCGAACTCGGCGCCGAACCGGTGTTCGTCGACGTCGACCCGCTGACCTACACCATCGACGTCGACCACCTCGGCCGGGCGGCCGAGCGCAGCGAGAACGCCGAGGCCATCGTCCCCGTACACCTCTACGGCCATCCGGCGGACATGAAGGGGATCCGGCGCGTGGCGCGTCGGCACGACCTGGCGGTCGTCGAGGACTCCTGTCAGGCCCACGGCGCGACCTACGAGGGCCAGCCGACGGGAGGCCTGGGCGACGTGGGCTGTTTCAGCTTCTACCCGTCGAAGAACATGACTGTCGGCGGCGACGGCGGCATCCTGACCACGGACGACGCCGAGATCGCCCGGCGCGCTCGCCAGTACCGCAACCACGGCCGCAACGGCGACGGCGAGCACGTCCGCCTGGGGCTGAACCACCGGATGGGCGACGTCAGCGCCGCGTTCGCGCTCGAACAGCTCTCGCACCTGGCAGACTGGAACGCCGGACGCCAGCGAGCGGCCGAGCGCTATCGCGACCGCCTCGAATCGGTGACGGCGGTCCGCCTCCCCCACGAACGGGGTGACGTGGAGCACGTCTACCACCTGTTCGTGATCCAGAGCGACGAGCGCGACGAGCTCCGGGACCACCTCGAATCGCAGGGCATCGACACGGGTATCCACTACGAGACGGCGGTCCACCAGACCGAGGCCGTCCGCGCCGAGATGGCGTCCGTACCGACGCTGCCCCGAACCGAGCGCATCGTCGACCGCATCCTCTCGCTGCCGATGCACCCGCGCATCACCGACGAAGAGGTCGACCGCGTGTGTGACGCGATCGAGAACTTCTACGGTGAACGATGAACTACGGCGTCGTCGGCACCGGCTACTGGGGGAAGAACCACGTCCGGGTCGCCGCGGAGCTGCGCGACCAGGGCCGCATCGACGACATCGTCCTCTGCGACGTCGACGAGGACCGCGTCTCGGAGATGGCCGAGACCTACGGCGTCGACTACGTCACCGACGTCGGTGACCTGGACGTCGACGCCGCGACGGTCGCGACGCCTTCCACTACCCACGAGGGCATCGCGACGGATCTCCTCTCCCGGGACACCGACCTCCTGGTCGAGAAGCCCCTCGCGCTGGACAGCGACGCCGCCTGGGCCATCGTCGACGCGGCCGAGCGAAACGACCGCTCGCTTGGTGTCGGCCACATCTTCCGCTACCACCCCGCACTGGGCGAACTCAAGCGCCGTATCGACCGCGGGGAACTTGGCCGCATCAAGTACCTCCACACGCGCCGGTACACGTTCCGCATCCCGCGGGCCACCACTGGTGTCCTCTACTCGCTGGCGGTCCACGACGTCGACACGTACAACTACCTGCTCGACGGCCTGCCGGAGTCGATCCACTGCAAGATGGACGACTTCGTCCGCGAGGGCATCGACGAGACGGCGACGATGACGCTGGACTACGGCAACACGACCGGCGTCATCAACTCCTCCTGGCAGGTCCCCGCCTTCGGCAAGACCCGAGACCTCGTCGTAGTCGGCTCCAACCGCTCGGCGCGGCTGGACTACCTGGAGAACACGGAACTCGAGATCTTCGACGCGGAGGTGTACTCCGACCGCGACGGCCAGCTCACCTCCCGCAACGACGGCTCCATCGTCCACACCACGGAGAAGCGCGAGCCGCTGAAAGCCGAGATCGAGGCGTTCGTCGACGCCAGCCTGGAGGGCGAGGACCCGCCCGCCAGCGGCCGCGTGGGCGCCCAGACGGTCGAACTGCTCGAACGCGCCGAGGAGTCCGCCGACGAGGGGCGCGTCGTCCACCCGACCGACGTCGGCCGTCCCGAACGGCAACCGAGCGCCGTCAACTCCGCCGTCAACTCCGAAAGTAGCGACGACTAGCGACGTCGATTTTCTTCGCTCGACTGCTTCCCTTCATCGCCAGCGTTCGTGAGTGGGAAGGTTTGTACAGGTATCCCCAATCGTTAGGCCACTCTGTGCAATACGTGCACGTGAAATGGGCGACCGCGACGACTCCCGCCGGGTCCACTTTCAGTCGCCCGAGTACTTGGTGGACAGACTCGAGGCGATAGCCGACCTCTTTGGGACGGACCGAACTGACCTCCTCGTCGAGGCCATCCGCGAGTACGTCGAGGAAATGGTCGAGAATGCGACGTTCCAGCGGCGGGTCGCGGCGAAGTACTACGACGGTGAACTGGAGTTCGAGCGGGTGAAACAGCTCGTCGGTGCCGAGAGCGCTCAGCGGTTCCGTCTTCTCAAGGCCGATCTCGAAGGCGAAGCGTTCGATATCGCCAATCCGGACGACGTCGACGTGTCCGCCGGAGAGGTTCGCGTGGCCGACCCGAAAGAACAGATTCGCGTCAGCGAGCGCGTGAAGCGCGAACTCGATCGTTGACGACGAGATGGAGAGAGCTACAACGACGCTCTCGAACAGATCCTCGAAGCGGGAGTGGAGGCTGGTGATTTCTACGACGGGTTCGGCCGGTGGTCGGACGAGGAGACCGCGCATGTTCGTGGCGGTCGACGGCAGTCGACGGAGAAACGCAAAGAGCGAACGAGGGACCGGGCCGATGACGGACCGTGACGCTTCTCGTCACGCCGTCGCTGATCACCGTTCAGTCATCGATTGCGATGACGGCGTAGCATGGATTCTTCCAATCCTTGATCCGCTTTCCCGTGTTCGTCACGCTCGCTACGCGTCGACGACGTCCTCTACGGTGAAGAGTCTAAGGTCGTCCCGCTCGTCGGCCGCTTCCTCGACGGACTGCGTGAATCCGCTACGGGAGAACAGCGCATATCGTTCGACCCTGTCACGTCCTCCGTCGGGGGTCCATCGTAACTCGTCGACGTGACCTTCGAGTTTCGAGAGCGCGTCGTATCCCAGCGGCGACTGCTGGAACTTGCATTCACCGACGATCAGCGTTTCACCGGTCGTCAGTCCGACGACGTCGACTTCGTGGTCGTTGTACCACCACTGTCCGGTGTCCGTGATGGTGTGATCCGGATAGAGCGTTCGGAGCGCGGAACAGCACAGTTCCTCGAAGGAATGGCTCACGAAGTCCGCAAGTTCCGGTTCCACGAGCACCTCGTAAGCATCATCGCCGAGTTCGTCGTAGCGGTCGGCCGAACCGTACACGAAGCGGAACCAGAAGCGGAAGAACGGGTCACGGATCCGATACCGACTCCGCTTGCTCCGTTCTTTCCGCTCCGTGATCGGGACGTGCTGGTCGACTAACCGCAATCGAGAGAGCCGGTCGAGGTATTTCGAGAGCTGATTGTACTCGATGCCAGTCGCGCCGGCAATCTCGTTTCGACTCGTGTTTCCACCCGCGATGGCTTCCAGAATCGAAAAATATCGAGTCGGTTCTGTGAGCTCCATTCGGAGGACGTAGTCCGGTTCGTCGTGAAGTGACCCGTGGCGAGAGAGTATCGTTCGCTGTACGTTGTCCCCGAGCGATGCGTTCGGTACGATCTCTTCCAGATAGTACGGCACGCCACCGAAAACGCCCCACGTGAAGACCTGATCGTCTGCGGGGACGTCGTCGTCGAAGAACTGCATTGCAGCCTCAAACGGCAACTGCCTGATGTCCATTTTCAGGGAGGAACGACCGTACAGCGGGCTGTTTCCGAGGAGCGCCGCCTCTTCCATCATACTGATCGACGACCCGACGAGGACGAACGTCGCCGAGGAATCGTCGAACTCGTGGTCGAACATCGCCTGCAGTACCGACGGAAGACTCTCGTCCTGTTCCACCAGATACGGGAATTCGTCGAGTACGACGATGGCGTCCTGGTCTGCGAGATAGCCCAGTACCGTCTCCCAGTCCTCTCGCAGCCGCGTTACGCCGGGATACGTTTCCGCTGCGACGTCGATGAACTGCTGAAGCTGCAGTGAACTCGTCTTCTGGCGGGCCTGGTAGACGACGGCGTCGTCGTATCCGTCGAGCGAGCGGGTGACGAGTGCCGTCTTTCCCAGTCGCCGCCGACCGAAGATGACTGCCAGTTCGGCATCTGCCGAGTCGTAGAGCTCTCGCAGCCGGGAGAGCTCTTCCGTCCGGTTCACGAAGTCCACCATACGATCTGAACACTGGCATAGTACATAATGATTCCCAAAAACATACTCTGAAGTATGATACTCTGAAGTATGATACTCTGAAGTACGATACTTTAGAGTATTTTAACCCAGTATCTGTTAGAGCCTGAATCACGATGTGGACCACACAGACCAGTGTCCAGAGCTGGTAGGGAACCTAGATTAATCTCTGGCACTTGCGTCGAAAATCACATTCCGGGGCGCTCCTCGATTTCTGAGGCTGTGCTATATAAACTTTATATCAAAACCGGTCGCGTGTTTATAAGTAGGTGAAGAGAAGTGCCCGCAAATAGGTGGTAGAATCGAGGGGGACGTGAAAAGGCGGGCGTGGGAGCAGACCAGGGACGCTACGTGACGTCTTTACTACCCTCGCAAGCACCGTTTCAGTCGCTCGCCGCTATCTCCTCCAGCACGTACTCGTAGTCCGACGCCGTGAGGTAGAGCTTCCGGCCGTCGTCCAGTTCGACCCAGGCGGGCTCGAACGGCGGGAAGTCGAGCGCCCGGACCTTGTCGTAGACCTCGTCCTGGCGCCCGGGGTCGGTCAGCGTCTCGCGGTCGATGACCTTCTCGCCGTCGAGGCTGGCCTTGGTGTAGAAGTAGCGCTCGCCGGGGTACTCCGCCTGGGGCGTGCCCATCTCCAGGATCTCGCCGGAGACCATCGCGGGGAGCATCTCCTCGAACAGGTCGACAGAGGCGCCCTCGATGCGCTCGTACAGTTCGCGGGCGGTGTCGTCCTCGTCGATCTCGACGAAGTTCCGGGCGATGACGTCGCCGGCGTCGACCTCCTCGGCCATGAAGTGCATCGTCGTCCCGTACTGCCAGTGGTCGTCGTCGCGGGCGTTCATGATCGCGTGGCTGATCACGTTCGACCCGCGGTAGCGCGGCAACTCGGCCTGGTGGAGGTTGATCGCGGCGTCGTTGGGGTGGTTCAGCATCTCCGCGCCGAGGATGTTGGGGTAGTATACCGACAGCAGGTAGTCGACGTCGGTCTCCAGGACCTGGGACTCCTCGTCGATGGTCACGACGTCGTGGCCCATGTCGGTCGCCAGGTCGTACAGCGACCCGTCCCACCAGTTGTCCTCGTCGGGGCCGTAGGTGACCACGAGTTCGACGTCGGTGTCGGGATGGTCGGTCGCGATTTCGAGACACTGCTCGCCGAGCGGGTGACTGCCCATGAACGCTATCGACGTCATCTGGAAGCAGCTAGTGGATCCGGAGAGTTTGTTATAGGCGGCCTGCGGTGCCGCGGCCTCAATTCGCGAGACCGTAACCGACCGGCTACCGACACGTGTCGTTGGCGTGGCCGCCGGGTTCTAAATTGTTGTCTCGTGGGCGTTCGTGGATCGTCTTATAGTTCGGCAACCTCGTCCACGAAGTCTTCGTCCAGCTGCTGTTTCAGTACGCGGAAGTTGGCGGCTTTCTCGCTCCCGACGTGCGCTTCGAGCTGTTCAAAGCTGATTTCGTCGTCGTAGTAGGCCGCCGCGAACTCCTGAACGCGTTTCTCGTCCAAGTCCATGTGTTCACGCCACCTCCGGCCGCGGCGCGTTCTCGTATTTCACCATCTTCTCGGGCTTGTCGGTGATGGTCTCGTACATCCGCTGGAGGGTCTCCTCGGCCTGGAGCAGGTTGTGGTCGTCGAGGAACTGCCGGCCTTCGTCGGTCAGCCGGTAGAACTTCCATGGGTACCCCTGGCGGCGCTCGCCGTCGGGGAGTTCGACGGCCTCTAGCACGCCGGCGTCGACGAGCTTCTGGACGTGCTTGTAGACGGTGGCGTCGCTCAGGCTCGGGTTCAGCTGTTCGAGTTCGCACATCGACGGCAGCCCCTCGGGGTGCTGGAGGACGTTCGCGACCAGCGCGAAGCGGGTCTGCTGGGTCACGAAGTGCAGCATCTCGCGCGGATCGGCGCCGTCGACGGTCCCCAGGTCGGTGCTCATGTGACGTGCTACGGAGGCGTCTATTGAGTAGTTTACTCCAGAGTAAAATGCTCTACCTCCTAGCGATACGGCTCACTCAAAGCATCTAACGCAGTGGATACTGTGGGTATCCATGGCGAGCGAGAGTATCCACGGAGAAGCAACGATGCGATTCCCGATTCCCGTTCTGTTACGCGCTCTACGAAGCGCGAACCCAGCGTTGACAGGAACTGAGTCCAGCCGACTCGATATCGAGTTCCTCACCGCGTGTCCTGTTCGGCGAAGGTCACCAGCCAGTCGTCTATCCGGCGGATGTTGCGGCCGTCGATGGACCAGGAGCCGTTCTCGGTCAGCGGGTAACTCGCCATCGCACTCGGCGAGGACACGAGCGACAGCGGGACGTCGGTGTCGGAGAGGAAGCCGAACGAGGACAGCAGGTCCGCGGGAATCGCGTGGCCGCTGACGGCGATCACGTCCGCGTCGGCGTGGCGCACGCAGACCCGTTCGAGGGCGGCTTTCAGCGCCGGGAGCCGGGCGGCGCCGGCCAGCGGGGCGACGTCGACGACGTTCACCATCGACTGGCCATTCCTGGTGCCCGAACCGGCGACGACGCCGACGTCAACGTCGGGTTCGGAGAGCCTTCCCGACGAGTCCGCCGGCCCGGCGAGGTAGGTCTGGTACGTCCACTTCGGGTTCTCGAACCGCCAGTCGTAGAACGTCGCCGACCGCTCGGCGTGGAGTTCGTCGGGAACCGCTCGCTCGTAGAGGTCGGCGAGGACGTCGGCGGGGACGTCCTCGTTCTCCTCGACGGTGACGTCCGGCGGTGACGACGGGGACAGTTTCGCCCGGGCCGTCAGGTAGGCGTCGAAGACCGGGTCGAGCAGGTCAAGGCCCTGGTCGACCGGGGCCGGCAGGTCACCGTTGGCCATGCCGCGAGCGCGCTGGATCCGGTAGTAGGTGGGGACCCGGCCTACCTCGACCCAGCCGTGTTTCTTGCCGCCGGCGAGCGTCATCTCGTTCGGGAAGTTGAAGAACAGCTGCTGGGACCGGTCGGCGTAGCGCTCCTTCATGACCTCCGTCATGCGGGAGAACAGCCCCTGTCGGCGGTGGTCGGGGTCGACCATGGTGTCGGCGGGCTGGAGGGCGTCGACGGCCCGGTCGCCGACACGGACTCGCTGGGGGACGGCGGACTTGGCGCCGACGACGCTGTCGCCGTCAGTCGCGACGACGATCGGGACGTGGTCGGCGAAGGGGTTGTCCGCGTACTTCCACGCGAACCACTCGTCGTCGCCGCCGCTGAGGACGCGGTCGAAGAGAGTGAGATACCCCGCCCGGTCGCCGGGTTCGAAGGGGCGGATCTCGTACTGGTCGGTGTCACCGGTCGCCTGTCGAGTGGAGGGACGCTGGGACATGGGAAACTGAGAGCCGCGGGTGCCAGCACCGACGCCGGCAGCGGCTATTGTTATAATCGTGTTTCCAGTCGTTATCCGGGGACGGCGGTCGACTCATCCACCGTTACTCGGAGACGGCGGTCGGTTCGCTCGACCGTACTCGGCTGGCAACGTCGGCCATCGTCTCGATCCGGACCCGGTGCCGGTTGGCGTCGAGGGAAGCGAGGATTCGCTCGATGCGGCGCCGCTGGAGCGGACTGGTGAGGTTGTTCGGGTGCAACCACACGTGGTAGAGGCCGCCGGATTCGGCCGCGGCGTCGATGCCGAGACGGGCCTGGGCGACGACTGGGTCGCCGACGGTCGCCTCGGCGACCTCGTGGTAGATTCCCTCGAAGCCGAAGAGGTACTGCGAGGGCGGAACGAAGACGAGGCCGTACTCGTCGACCGTCGGCTCCGGGAGGTGCGGGTCGTACGTCCCCAGCAGCGACTCGGCGGCCGTCCGAAGCGTGGACTCGTCGGGGGCGCGCCCGCCGCGGTAGGCCGTGACGCCGTACTCGGCGAGCACGTCGCGGTGGCCGACCTGGTTGCGCGGGAAGACGAACGAGGTGAACTCTAGCCCCCTCTCGGCGAACGCCGTCCGGGACTGTTCCAGTTCGGCCACGGCGACCTCGCGCGAGGTGTCGCCGTCGCCGAACAGGACGTGACTGAAGGTGTGACAGGCGATCTCGTGGTCGATGGGCGAGTCGACGACGCGATCGACGAGGCCGTCGTCGAACCGCAGGTCGCGCCGTCCCATCCCGTCCCAGGCGAACCACTCCTCGCCAGCGGGATGGTCCACGTGGGTCCCGTCGCAGTCCTCGAGCAACAGGTGGCCGACGATGGCCCACGTCGCTGGAATCTCGTACTCGTCGAGGAGATTGGCCAGCACCAGCCACCCCTCGCGACTGCGCTCGATGCGCTCCCGGGGCGGTGACTCGAGGTCGTGGAAGCCCCAGCCGAGTTCGGCGTCGATGGAGATGACGACCGATCCTCTCCGATCGGTTCCGTCGCCGTGCATGTGGTCGTCAATTCCCGGAAACCACTTAGTAAAACGCTCACAGCGGCCGGGACACCAGCGCGTAGCCGGTCGGTACACCCGGGCCCGTGCGACGCCGCCTGCGCGGCAGGCGTGGCTGCCGTCGCTAGCCCAGGAACGTCCGGATCTCTGCGGGGTCGAGCAGGCCGCTCAGGACGACGAGGACGGCCCAGACGACCCCGCCGAGCAGTATCGCGCCGGCCAGCGTCGCCAGGCCGGTGACGTAGGGGAGCGCGAGCACGACGCCGCCGGCCATCACGGACGTGACGGCGATGATGTGGGCGACCCGCTTCGCCAGGAAGCCGAGACGGAGCGAGAACTCGCGGTGGATGTAGTAGACGTTTACAGCTGTGTACAGCGTATACGTCGTGACGGTGGCCAGCCCGGCGCCGACGGCGCCGTACTCGGGGATCAACAGCACGTTCAGGCCGACGTTGCCGAGCGCCGTCGTCGTCCGCGCGATGGCGCGGATCCGGGCCAGGCCGAGGTAGTCCAGCCCGCTGCCGGTGATCTTGTGGATGGCCCGGACCAGGATGAACAGCGAGAACAGCTGGACGACGGGGACGGCGCCGAGGTAGTCCGCGGTGAACACGTACCGGATCGCCGGCTCGGCGACCAGAACGAGTCCGACGCCCGCCGGGATGTACAGCAGCAGGACGTTCTCCAGGGATCGTTCGTAGAGGCGCGCACCGCGGGCGCTCTGGTCGGCGGCCTTCTGCTCGCCCAGCGCGGGCGTGATGGTGTAGCCGAGCGACTGGGCCGGGACGATGCAGACGTCGGCGATCTGGCGGGCGACCGTGTAGAACCCGACCGAGACGGGGCCGGCGAGGACGCCCAGCAGGAGGCTGTCGACCCGGCTGTCCAGCACGACGCCGGCCCGCGTCGCCGCCGTCGGGATGCTGTACTCCAGCAGGCGACGAAGGAGCCCGGCCTCGGGTTCGGCCGCGCGCTCGTAGCGCCGGTAGAACTTCGCATAGAGGATCCCCAGGCCGAGGAGACTGGACAGGACGTAGGCGGCGACGTACCCTGCGAGCGCCCCGAGCGCGCCGTACCCCGCGAGGACGAAGACGGTCGCGAGGACGAGCCTGGCCACGCCGTTGGTGGCGCTGACGAGGGCGCTGTAGGTGACGCGGTTGAACCCCTGGAACAGCGTCTTCACGTACGTCTGGAGGGACTTCGCGGCGACGTGGACGGCGCCGATCAGGAGGAACGGTTCGAGGCCGGGTTCGCCGAGCAGGCCCGCGATGAAGCCGCGGCTGCCGGCGAGGACGAGCGCGACGAGCCCGCTCAGGACGAGCAGGACCAGCAGCGACCGCTCGATCAGGTACGGTATCTGGCGCTCGTCCGTCTCGACGTACTCGGTGACGTAGCGGGCGGTCGCCTTGGGGATGCCCAGCGCCGAGAACAGGAGCGCGATCCCCAGCACCGACAGCGCGAAGTACAGCTGGCCGTACTCGCCGGGTTCGAGCAGGTACCGCGTGAGGACGATCAGCAGCGCGGAGTTGGTCGCGATGTAGACGACCCGGGCGATCAGCGACGCCTTGACGCCGCGGGCGACGCGCTCGGCGAGGCTCACGCTCCTCCCTCACAGGTCATGTCGTGCACGTGGACCCGTCGGGGGCGACGACGTACAGTCGGAAGTCACCGTTCGACTGGACCCGGTGGATGCGGGGGTCGGTCTCCATCCGTTCGAAGCCCGCCTCGCTGTAGCGGAACCCCTCGTAGAGGCCGACCTCTCGCTGGTAGTCGGACTGCTCGAGGGCGACGTAGCGACACCGGGAGTAGAACTCCGTCACGTTGTTCCCCCACACCGCGAACGGTATCATCTCGTCTTTCCCCTCGAAGGTCGTCCCGTCGGCGGCCGTCTCAGTCCCGGTCGTGCCGTGATAGGCGTCGACGTAGCGGCGCGGGCCGCCGCGGACGCCCGTGTGCCACACCTCCGGATCGCGCTGTTCGAAGGACGTCTCGTACCCCTCCATCGTCCGTTCGGTCACCTGGCTGGAGGGCTGGTAGATGTACGGCGAGGTGAACACCATCGCCAGCTGGGGGACCAGCAGGAGGGCGAACACGCCAACCGCCAGCGTCGTCCGCGTCGTCGGCGACCGTATCGGCAGCCCGAACGGGATCCCGTCGGCGACGGCCACGGCGACGAAGATGGTGACGAACACCATGATGAACCCCAGGTAGCGGAACTGCTGGACGGAGAGGCTCGCGACGAAGAACGCCGCGAACAGTCCGAATATCGGAACGAACGCGACGGTGAGGTAGGTCAACAGCGCGTTGCGGTCCGGCGAGTCGTCGAGGCGCCGGGTCAGCGTCGCGAGCATCACCAGGCCGGCGAGTAGCGAGAGGACGCCGCTGACGAGGAACATCTTGAGGAACAGTTCCTCGATGCCGCCGCCGAGGGTCGCCAGCGACGTCCCCTTGGCCTCGATGGTCCCGCCGGGATCGGCGCCGGACACCAGCAGCGTGACGAGCGTCCCGGCGGTGTCCTGGGCGCGGTCGAAGCGGGGCGTCCATAGCAGGAAGAACCCGCCGACGACGGCCGCCGGAACCACGATGGCGCGGTGGGCGCTGATCGCCGTCGACCCGACCCACCTGCGCGACACCCGGGCGAGCACCTGGAGACCGAGGACGGTGCCGAGGATGGCGATGACGTTGGCGCCGACCTGCGGGTGATACAGGATCGCCGCGATACCGGCGATTCCGAGCAACACGCCGAACGGCGTCAGGAGCGTCGTGTCACCGAGACGGGCCACCGAACCGTCGTCCGTGACGAACCGGAACAGGACGTACAGCACCAGCGGCGTGAAGAAGATGGCCGCCGTCGTCGGGTACGCGACGACGTAGGTGTGGACGTTGTTGATCGGGAGGAGCAGGAGTGCGGCGAAACAGCCGGCGACGACGCCGTTTCGGCTCGTCGAGATCCGACCGACCACGAGCGTCACCGAGACGACGAACGAGGCGAACAGCAGCGGCGGGATCAACATCAGCGACCGGCGGAGGGAGATGCCGGTCGTCTGGGCGAGGAAGACGGCCGTGCTCTCGATACCGGGGTAGAGGAACTCGACGGGATTGAGCTGTTCGTCGGCGATGAGGCGCGCCCAGCCGAGGTAGGAGAGCGCGTCCCCGGCCCCGAAGAAGTAGTAGCCGCGCAGGACCGGGAGCGCGACGACAGAGACGACCGCCATCGGCCCCAGGAGGAGGCCGAGGCGGCGCGGGACGCTCTTCGGTGGGGCGCTGAGCGCGACGATGGCCGCCGCGATAGCGGCGACGACGACGCCGGCCCAGAACGTCAGCGGCGTCGCCTCGTAGATGGACAGCTCGTAGCCGTCGATGGGCGTCGAGCGCGCCGCCAGGATCGCCGCCGTCAGTGCGAGGAATCCGACCGCGAGGACGCCGATGAACCGTCGCCGTCTCGACCGCGGGAGGCTAGTGCTCGTCATCTGGTTCGTTGCCGGCGATATCCCCAGCACGTCCATTGTTATGCTGTCGTTGCAGAATCGTATGAGGCCGTTTCCCCCCGCAGTCCAGCGATGTGTCCAGCGAGCGGTTTCACTTCCCCTGGCCCCTGTGCGGCTCTTGGTCCCTGCGCGGGCGGTCAGTTTTCGACGATTCGCTCCGAACGGGACTCGTCGCCGCCCCCACCGTCTCCGCCCCCGCCGTCGTCACCGCCGCCGTCGTTGCGTCCGGGCCCCGGGACCGCCCGTCCGAGCACCTCCTCGTACACGCCGTGGATCCGCTCGGCCATGCGCTCGGTGCTGAGGGGCCGGATCGCGTCCCGGCCGTCGGAGCACTCGCCACGCCTGAGCACGGCCTCGACGGCGTCGGTCAGGCGCTCGTCGTCGGTGGCGACGTGGGCGTTCGCGACGCCGTCGAGGCGGGCCCGGACGTCGCCGACGTCGGTGGCGACGACGGGGAGGTTGCAGGCCATCGCCTCCTTGACCGTGTTGGGCGACCCCTCGCGTTCGGAGGTCAGCAACAGGACGTCGGCGGCGTTGAAGAGGGTCGGCATCAACTCGTGGGGGATGCCGCTGGCGATCTGGAGTTCGACTGGCCGGTCGACGCGCTCGCGAACTCGATCGACGACGCGCTCGGCGCGCGCGTAGTTCTTGACCTCGCGTCCCTTCGGGTAGGGAAAGAGCACGTGGTGGGCGTCCGGGTCCCAGCCCATCTCGTCGCGCGCGGCCGTCCGCGACATCGGCTCGAACCGGTCGAGGTCGACGCCGTGGGGGATGACGTGGCACTCGCGGTCGAGTTCGTCGGCCATCTCCTCGGACATCACGATGACGGCGTCGCAGTGGTTCGCGCAGAACTTCGAGACGGCGCCGTAGGTGCCCATCAGGTCCGAGCCCCACAGCGAGAGGACGACGGGGAGGTTCGGCTGGGCGATGGCCGCCGGCGCGGTCAGCCCGTAGTTGGCGTGAACGAGGTCGTAGTCCTCGAAGGAACGCCGCAACACCGGCGGGTAGAACTTCACGTAGTCGACGAGCGACCGGGAGGCCGAGCCCTCTGTGTCCTCGTCGGCGACGCCGTACTGGTGGTCGCCGGGGACCGCGAGCGTCGTGCTGTCGACGCCTCGGGCTTCCAGCATCGACACCTGGGTCCGGTAGAACTGGGAGTCGGCGTTCGTGACGAGGTTCAGGACGCGCATCGGATCACCGTTTCAGCGTCTGGTACGTCGCCTTCGCGACGTCCATCCCGATGGAGTCCGACTCGACGACGTAGTAGGGGACCAGGTCGGCAGCGAACTTGGACTTGTACTTGCACAGCCGCTTCGTGTTCGCCCCCATCAGGTCGTAGCCGGTGACGTGGTCGAGGGCAGGGTCTTCGAGGATGTCGGTGATGATCCGCCAGTGGAGCAGGCTGTTGACGCTCGTGCCGTCGTAGTCCGCGCGGGTCCCGCCCTGCCAGAAGTAGGCGTCGTCCGTCGAGTACAGCACCGTGATCCCGCTGAGAAACTCGCCCTCGGGGCCGCGGACGACGTAGACCCGGGCGTGCTCGCCGAGGGTCTCGACCAGGTCGCGGACGTACTCCCAGGACAGCGGAAACCCGCGGCCCTGTTCCTCGTAGCGCGCTTTCGTCTGTTCGTAGACGTCGCGGGCCCCGTGGATGCCCTCGATTTCGACGGTGACGGGCAGGTCCTCGGCGTCGCGGACGTCGCGCCGGAGCCCGCTACTGAACGAGGCGAGCACGTCGTCGGCGTCCCTGTCCGCGAGGTCGAGGACGTAGGTGAACTGCGTCGAGAGGTCGTACTCCGCCCATCGGTAGGGCCGCGGGTCGGCGTAGTCGCTGTGACAGATCGTCCGGAACAGCGAGAGCGACCCGTCGATGTCCATCTCCGCGAGCACTTCCTCGGTGAAATCCCGGTTGACGCGCTCTCGCTTGCGTTGCTTCGGGCTGGTCGGCATCACGACGGGGCCCAGGCGCGGCACGTTCATCGACGGCGGCGGCGACGTCACCGTGGTCCCCACGAACTTCGAGGACGTGAACACGGGCAACAGCCCGATCGGTTCGTCTCCCTTGAATCCCCCGTACAGCTCCAGGTCCCCGGCGGCGTGGTCGTCGAGTGTCGCCAGCGCTTCCGGGCGATGGAAGACCTCGATCCCGGTGTCCGGGAGCGCCTCGCGCCACTCCGACAGGTCGAGTTGTTCGATTTGCATTCGGCGTATCAGTGACGCCGCCCGGTGCGTCCTTTGTTATCTTCGCCCTACGAGATGGTTCGTTCGCGTGCCATCGATTCATCCTCCCCCTCACCTTATTTCCTGAGAGTTCACGCTCCGCTACGAGTAGCAATGGGGGATAGTAGAGGGGGAACTTCGTGCCAGTACAGCTGACATGGAGTACACACCGCTTTTCCCGAGAGATCGGTTCCCCACGAGCCTATCTATTGGAAGAAGCGAACGCTTCTGTTTGGGAACTCTCGGGAAAAGAGGTGTGTGGGTGTTCGCTCGTTCGTTGCTCGATTGATCAGTCTGAAATCCACGTAGCAGCTGGGACGCGACGGGACGACCGGTCAGTCGGCCGACTGGCTGGCGCGCTCTTCGGCGACGGCCTGCGGCGCCGACTGGTGGTCGAGGGTCTCGTACAGGGTCCCCGGCGCGCCGACCCAGGCGTCCATCTCCAGGGCTTTCTCGACGATGCGCCGGTAGATCACGTCGTAGCCGGGGTAGTCGTCGCTGAAGAAGCGCGGGTGCCAGAGGACGGACATGACGGCGTCGTTGGCCGCGGCCTCGGTCAGCAACCGCTCGCAGATCTGCCAGGCCTTCTCGAAGTTCGCCCCCGGGTCGGGCAGGGCACACTCCATCAGCGTCAGCGGGAAGACGACGAACGCGTCGTCGAACGGCCGGTAGGGGTCGTAGCCGTCGTGGAAGCCGTAGTCGAGGCTCGACCCCGGGGTCGCGTCGTACTGGAGGCCGGCAGCGCGCTGGTAGGTCCACGTCTCCGGCCGTTCGATGTTGAGGTAGTGCTGGCGGCCGCCGACCACCTCGTGACCGAGGACGTCCTCGAGGTGGCGCTTCTCGGTGGCGAGCATCTCGCGGTCCGCGTAGGACTCGTAGGAGCCGTGGAGGCCGACTTCCCAGCCCCGGTCGTCTATCTCCCGGATGAGCGAGATGATCTCGGGGTCCTCGATTTCGTACCGGCCGGCGTAGAGCTGCCAGGCCTTCCCGGAGAGCCAGTCCCGGGGCGGACGGTCGGCGAACAGGTCCTGCTCGTTGAGGAAGTAGAACGCCGACGTGACCCCCAGTTCGGACTCGAGATCGAGCATCTCCTGGAAGGTCCAGTAGGGGTTCGAGCCGGGCAGCAGGCCCCGGAGGTGGGAGGGGTCCCGCTCCTTGAGCGCGTAGTACAGCGACTGGTAGGTCTTGTACGGCCGGTCGACGTCGTGGGTGAGACAGAGGGCGAACTCGTGGTCCCCCGGGACCCACTCGCTCTCACTCATCGCGACCGACCTCCAGGACGACGTCGACGATGGTGTCGGTGACGTCGACGCTCTCGTCGATCAGTTCCTGCCGGCGCTGTTCCCACCGGGCCTGGGTATCGGGGTCCGCGACGAGTTCTTTCACCGTCTCGACGGCCGCCCGTTCGTCGCCGAAGGAGTGCAGCAGGCCGTACTCCTCCTCCAGGGCGGTGACGTTCGAGACGTCGTCGCTATCGGCGAAGGAGTTCGACCGGACGGCCGGCGTTCCCAGGATCCCCGCTTCCATCGCCATCGTCTGGGAGTCGCCGACGTAGCCGTCGGCGTAGTACAGCAGGTCGTGGATGGCAGCGGGGTCGACCGGGAGCCGGTACTCCTCGAACGCCGCGGGCAGCGGGTCCTCGCTGGTGATGTACACCTGGCCCCGCTCGTCGAGGTACTCGACGAGTTCGCGCTTGGCTGACCGCGAGAAGCCGGACTCGCCGACGTCGTGGTGGGCGCCCCAGGCGACGAACCGCAGGACGTAGTACGGCTCGTCGACGACGACGCCGCGCTCGGTCAGGCACTCCGGGTCGGGTTCGAACCGGTCCGGGTGGAGGTAGGCCAGTTCGTGGAACCCCTCGTAGGTCCGGTGGTCCCCGTTCAGCTCGTTCCGGAAGCAGGCGGGCGTGACGACGACGCTGGTGAAGGGGTGCGTGACCGACCCGAGTGTCTCGACGGCCACCTCGTCGTCGTTGAAGATGACGCTCGGCGTGCCGGTGACGGCCGCGGCGTGGGCCGCGCCCGGGTTGAAGTGGCTCGCGATCACGTCGGCGTCGAACTGCCGGGCGTGCCAGGCGAGCTTCAACTCGCGGACGAGCCACTCCTTGGCCAGGTCGAACGTCGACGTTCCCTTCTTCGAGATGGGGACGTGGTCGACGCCGTAGGCGTCGAGTAGCTGGGTCGTTACCTCCTTCTCGCGGGAGGTGACGAGGGTGTCGTGGCCGCGTGCCTCGACCTCGTCGATAGCGTGTTTGAACAGGTGGACGTGCGCCGGGTGACCGACGTCGAAGTGAACCTTCATCATAGTAACTGCAGCCCTCGTTTGGCGGCGTTGACCGCGGCGTCTCTCGTCCGCTCTGCGACGAACTCGGGGTAGCTGTCCGCCCAGCGGTTGGGGTGTGCGTGCAGGCAGGCGCGACTGACCCGCCGCTTGCGAAAGAGGTCGACCAGGTCGGCGGTCCGGTCGGCCTGGACCGTCTTGAACCGCTGGCCGACGACGTGGTCGTCGCCCTTCAGCGGGCAGTCACGCCAGGTCCGCCCCGCGTCGGAGAAGTAGGTGACGTCCGCGAAGTCGACCGAGAGGTACGCCTCCCCGAGCAGGTCGTAGCGGTCGAAGTCGGGGTCGTCGCCCCACATCTCGCGGTTGTCGAAGGTCGTTAGCGGGTTGCCGTGCATACAGGCGGTGTCGACGGTGGCGTACTCGCGTAGCTGTGCGAGGTTGGTCGCGAACGACCGGTGCGCCTCGGCGGGGTCGCCGTTGGCCCGGTCGAGGTCCTCGTAGTGGTACCCAATTTCGTGGCCCAGCGTCTCGACGCGCCCGATGACGTGGGGGTCGAGCGTCCGGTCGACGGTCCGGAAGTAGTAGGTGGCCGCGACGTCGCGCTCGGCCTCGATCCGGGCGAAGTCGAGCGCGTTGGCCGGCTTCCGGTCGACGTCGTGGCGCAGGATCAGGAAGCGCGGCGGTAGCGTCTCCCGGTCGAGGTACTCCCGGACCGTCAGGAACTCGTAGCCGGCGTCGACGGCCGCGTCGAGCATGCGCGCGTAGGTTCGATAGGTGAAGTCCCGCGTCATTCCTGCAGGTTCGTGGCGTCGAGTGCCGGTGGCAGCGGGCGGTGCTCCGCCGGGACGCCGATGGCGAGCGTCTCCGGCGGGACGTCCTCCGTGACGACCGAGCCGGCGGCGACGAACGACCGGTCGCCGACGGTCACGTCTGGCAGGATGGTCGCGTTCGCGCCCACGCTGACGTCCTCGCCCAGCGTCGGGCCGACGAGGTCGCAGTCCTGCCTGAGCGGGTAGGGGTCGTTCGTCAGGACCGCGTTCGGCCCGAGGAACACCCGGTCGCCCACGTCGCTGTAGGGCGGGACGTAGACGCCCGTCTGGAGGCTGGCGCCGTCGCCGATCTCGCAGCGCCCGTCGAGCACGGTCTTCGTCCCCAGGACGACGTCGTCGCCCACGACCGTCTGCTCGCGCACGACGACGTGGTGGCCCGTCTGCAGGCCGTCGCCGACGACCACGTCGGGGTAGATGATCGTCCCCGACCGGACGGTGGCGTCGTCGCCGATCCGCGGGGCCTCCCCGTCGCCGGAACTGGGGACGTCGACCGTGTCGTCGACGACGCAGCCGTCGCCGAGGCGCAGGTCGGTCATCGGCTCCCCCCGGTGGTCGTCGTCGCTGCCGCGGCGTCCGTTCGCTTCCGACTGGCTGGATTTCCAACGTACATTGCTGTCAACTCCATGCTGGCACCCTCGGGTGCGTCGGTACCAACACACCCACAGACTGGGCTTTGTTATTGGTCCCCTGACGACATTTTGTCACGTTAGCCTCCCCCGATCTGTCCCGGCACACGTCATAGCGACCCACGCCGGTCGTTGCCGTCCGCACTCCCGGCGGACGCGTCGCTCGCTCTGTACCGTGGTTTCGACGAAACGGACTCGCGGGCTCGACGTGGGTCACTGTCAGTCGGCGGCCGGCGCCTGCTCCTGGAGACGCGCTTCGGCCCGTTCGCGGTCCTCGGGGTAGCCGACGTCGATGCGCCAGCCGTCCATCCGGATGGCGTCGATGGTGCGCCCGCTCTTGAGCAGCAGGTCGACCGCGTCGGAGATCTCGTACTCGCCCCTGTCGGAGGGCTGGACGAGGTGACAGGCGTGGAAGATCGCCGGCGTGAACGTGTAGAAGCCGGTCATCACGAGGTTCGACGGCGGGTCGTCGGGTTTCTCCAGCACCTCGGTGATCTCGCCGTACTTGTTGGTGTCACAGACCCCGTAGCGCGAGGCTTCCTCCCAGGGGACGTCCTCGACGAGGAAGGCGGCGTCCGTGCGCTGTTCGCGCTGGCGCCGGACGACGTCCTCCAGGTTGGCGTCGAAGACGTTGTCACCTAGCATCAGCATGAACTCCTCGTCGATCTGGTCCTCGACGGTGAGTAGCGCGTGAGCGAGGCCGGCCTGTTCGCGCTGGTGGGCGTACGTGATCGGTATCCCCTCGAACTCGTCGCCGTAGTGGCTGATGACGTCCTCTTTCCGGTAGCCCACGACGACGTGGAACTGGGTGGCGTCGAGCGCGGCCAGCTGTTCGAAGCAGTGGGTGAGGATGGGCTTGCCGTCGACCTCGACCATCCCCTTCGGCTTGTCGTCGGTCAGCGGGCGGAGGCGCGTCCCCTGGCCCGCCGCGAGAATGACCGCGTGCATGTGTCCAGTTGTTCCGTGATCCGTGACCATTGGTATGCGGAGGCTTCCGGCCCGGCAAGGGTGCTCGCCGGCGCTGTAGCTGCCGGATACTCGCGGACCTGACGAAGAGAACGGAGAGAGAGCGGGAGAGAGAACGTGGCGGTGGAGGGCCGTCGGGCGTCAGCGGAGGACGGAACGGAGCGAGTACCGGCTCAGCGAACGGTACTCACCGGTCGGGCGTGCAGACCGCGTCGGCGTCCGCGATGATGAACGCCTCGTCGTCGAGGTGGCTCTCCGCCGCCGGGAGGAACACGACGTGGGACTCCGTCGGCGATTCGACGACGGTGAGGTCCTCGATGTCGTAGCCCAGGTCCTGTTTCGGGTCCGGGTCTTCCGGAACACGTTGCCAATTACTCGACATCGAGATCACAGGTGAACGATGGTGAACGTCGCCTCGCCCCGGATGTCGATGTCGGTGACGTTCCCAGTGTAGCCGAAGGCGTCGACGCCGTTGCCGACGACGCCGACGACGCGCTGGCCGCTGACGCTGTCTGACAGTCGGTCCCAGGCGATGCCGTCGTCACGAACTTCCGAGCGGTTCTCGTCGCGCACGACGTCCCCGGAGACGGTGAACGTGTACCGGGCCGTCTCCTCGACGTCGCCGGTACCGTCGATGACGAGGACCGTGTCGTAGTCGACGTCGCCGGAGCCGCCCGACCCGCCGTCGCTCGTCTCCGTTTCCGTCTCGGTCTGCTGGGGCGTCTCCGTCTCGACGTCGACGGGGACGAACTCGAGCTGGTCGATGTGACCGGAGTCCTCGCCGGTCGTCTCGACGCGCAGGACGTTCTCGCCCTCCGCGAGCGTCGCGGTGACCGCGAAGCGCTCCCAGGTGTTCCAGCCGCCGGTCGGCTCGAAGGTTATCTGGCTGGTCTCGCCGTTGACGGTCAGGTCGGCCGTCCGGGCCGCGCTGTCGCCCTGCGAGTGGGTGAAGAAGACGTCGTAGGTGCCGGCGGCTGCGACGTCGAGCGTCCACTCGACTGAGCCGCCGGACGGCGGTTCGAGGTCGACGAAGCCGTCGCCAGAGTAGCCGTCGTGGACGGTGCGGACGCTCGAGTCGCCACCGACCGTCCCCTTCTCGGCCTGAACGAGCGTCTGGCCGTCGACCGGGATGGCCTCGGACGAACCGGAGTCGGCCGTCGCGATGGCCGTGGCGGTGGCGGTGGCCGTCGCGGTGGCAGTCGACCCGTCGGAGCCGCTGGAGCTGCCGTCGCCGTTCTGGGGCGTCCAGATGGCGTAGTCGGTGTTCGGGGACTTCGCGTTCGAGCCGGTCACCGTGTCGAAGCTACTCGGCGCGTCGTGACTGGCGCTGCCGGTGAGGTGGATGTTCTCGCCCTCCCAGTTGCTGCCGGCGCCCCACTCGTCGATGAAGGTCGGGTTGGAGCTCTGGTTCTCGATGCGGAGGTTCCGCATGACGCCGGAGCCGCCCTCGCCCTTGTCGTCGAAGTTGATCGCCATCGTCCCCGGGTCGTGCCAGAGGAAGTCGCAGTCCTCGATGAGGACGTCGTCGCCGGCGTCGTCGATCTTGATGCCGCGCTGGTTCCAGCCGACGTGGCTGGAGGCGGCCTTCTCGGTGGACTCGAAGTAACAGCGCCGCACCTCGCTGTTGTCGGGGGCCAGGCGCAGCGCGGACATGCCTGTGTTGACGAAGTCGCAGTCCTCGACGACGACCTTGCCGTTGCCCTCGACGTACGGGTCGGAGACGTACAGCGCGATGTTGCCGAAGTCGGAGAAGTAGCAGTGCCGGACGGTGAGCGTGCCCGCGTGGTCAGTGCCGGCGTAGATACCGGTCGAGTCCGAGCCGTCGACGGTGCCGTCGGGCATGTTGACGTTGACTATCTGGACTTCCGCGTCGGGGGCCGCGCCGACGCGCCAGCGGGACTGCTCCTCCCCGGTCTTGCCCTTGACCGTGATGTTCTCGATGCGGACCGTTCCGGAGCTGGCCCAGAGCGTGGGCCGGATGACGGTGTCCGTGCCCGGTCGCTTGAACGTGACGCCCTCGGGCGAGCCGACGAGCGCGCAGTTGGACTTGTCGCCGCCGATGCCGTCGCCGGTGTACTCGTACTCGCCGGCCGGGATGTGGACTTCGTTGCCGCTCACGAAGTAGTCCTCGAGGTAAGAGTCGATGTTATCGCCGTTAGTGAGCCCCTTCTCGGCCAGGTCGACGGTCGTGGCGGCCGATCCGCGCTTGCCGACGGCGACGGTTCCGACCGCGGCCGTCGCGGCCAGGCCGACCGTCTTCATGAACGCGCGTCGATTTGTTTTGCTCGTGTCGGGCGTCTCCTCTTCCGCACTTCGTCGTGCCATAGTCGGGTAGCCTGGACTTACCTCATTAACGCTTCTGACCAGAAGGGGCTACTAAGTCGGTAATAGGGCCCTACTTTCGGCCAGATACGTACCACTTGGAGACTAGATGCGTGGCACCGGTCGTTAATTATCTCCTACGCTGCGTAAATTCCGCGGCGGACTGCAGTCACGAATCGTCAGACGGACTCCCCGCGCTAGGATCGTATTACCGGATCGGAGCGGTCCGTATGGCAGCCGTACTGCGGATCCGAGCCGGGTCTAAGGGCGGATTAACGCGGTCTGAACGGTCGGAATGACGGCCATTACAAACCGCTGGCCGCCGTCAGTTCTGGTAGATGCAGACGCTGTTACTGGGGCTGGATGGGACCTGCCGGTCCATCCTCGCGCCGCTGTTCGAGGACGGGGTGATGCCTCACGTGGAGGCGCTGTTCGGCGACGGGACCAGCGGTCCGCTCACGTCACAACTCCCGCCGTGGACGCCGAGCGCCTGGCCGTCGCTGTACACCGGCGTGAATCCGGGCAAGCACGGCGTGTTCGGCTTCCTCCGCTTCGACGGCTACGAGTGGGACGTGGTGAACCGCTCCGACGTCGAGGAGTTCGCGCTCTGGGAACTGCTCGACCGGCACGGGCTCACGAGCGTCGTGGTCAACGTGCCGGTCACCCATCCAGCGCGCGAGTTCGACGGCGCGCTCCTGCCCGGCTACATCGCGCCCGAGAACCCGGCGTGCCACCCCGAGGGGATCCTCGGCGAGGTTGAGGACGCCGTCGGCGACTACGACGTCTACAGTCCGCTGGACAGGCCGGGGGAGACGGACCTCGACGAGGCCGCCGCTCACGCGCGCAGCCGGGGGGACGCGTTCTGCTTCCTCGCGAACCGGTACGACCCCGACTTCGGCTTCCTGGAGTTCCAGCAGACCGACAGCGTATTTCACGCCCGCCCGGACGACGACGAGGCCGTCCGACGGATCTACGGCGCCGTCGACGACGCGGTCGGGCAGGTCCTCGACGAGTGCGACCCCGACAACGTCGTCCTCGTCAGCGACCACGGGATGGGGGAGTACGACGGGTACGACGTCCGCCTCAACGAGTACCTCCGCGACGCCGGGTTCGTCGAATCGACGACGGAAGGGACGGGAATGCCGTCCTGGGACGCCATCGCGCGCAACCAGCTCCAGGACGGCGAAGAGGGCGGACAACCCTCCCCCGGTGCTGCCGAGCGCCTGGCCGCGACGGCCTCGAAGCTCGGCGTGACCAGCCAGCGCATCCAGGCCGTCCTCGAACCGCTCGGCCTCGCGGAGTTCGTCGCGCGCCACGCGCCCACCGACGCAGTGCGTGCGGGAACGGAGCAGGTCGACTTCTCCAGCTCGCGCGCGTTCGTCCGCGACCGCATCGAACTGGGCGTCCGGCTCAACGTCGCGGGCCGCGAGCCAGACGGCGTCGTTCCGCCCGACGCCTACGACGACCACCGGGACGAGCTGATCGACGCGCTCAGCGCGCTGGAGACACCAGACGGTGAGCCCGCCTTCGAGGACGTCCTCCCCCGCGAGGACGTGTTCTCGGGCCCCTTCGTCGAGCGCGCGCCGGACGTCGTCACCGTCCCGACCGACTTCGAGCACACGCTGAACGTCTCGCTGCTGGGCGCGGTGTTCGACGACGAGCCGTTCGAACCCTGGAATCACAAACGGGACGGGATTATCGCAGCCACCGGCGACGCCTTCGACGAGACCGCGTCGCTCGCGGACGCGCACCTCTTCGACGTCGCCCCGACGGTGCTCACGTCGCTGGGGATTCCGCGCAGCGACCGCATGGACGGCGACCCCCTTCCGATCGTCGACGAGACGCCCGTGCGCCGCTATCCCGAGTTCGAAGCGACGGAACGGACCGACACCGACGACGAAGACGTCGAGGAGCGCCTCGCGCACCTGGGTTACCTCTCCGGGGAGTGAAGAAACTCCGACTTATAGTATTTCAGTCTTCGACGGCGTTCAGCGCGCTGTTGAGTTCGAAGAGTTCCTGCACGACGTCGCTGTCGGCGAGCCGGTACCGCTGGGGCGACGTGTTCGGTACTGCTTCGACGACGTCGAGTTCAAGCAGCAGATCGACGTAGGTACTGACCGTCTGGCGCGTCACGCCCGCGTGTTCCGCGAACTCGGTCTTGTTCATCTCCCGACCCGGCGGCAAGTCCAGCAGCGCGTCGACGAGGATGGGAACGCTCTCGTGTTTCGTGAGCGCGAGGAATCCGCTCGGATGTTCCAGTCGGGCGGCTTCCGTATCTCGATTCTCAGCAGTGTCGCCGTCCCTCTCCATGGTTCACTCGACGTGTCGAACAAACGACTGATAAAACGTCGTGTCTCGCCGTCCCGCTACTCCCGTCGACAGTTCCCACTGCTGGCGGCCGCGTTCGCGCCGAGTCGGCTCGTCCGTAGCGCCTCGCGGGTCACCGTGGCGTCGTTGAGTACGACAGGCCTGCCGGTCACGCTGATCGAACTGTTGCTGAGCGTCGAGTCGCTGACGCGGGTGCACTGGATGCCGTCGCGGGCGGAGCCGGTCTGGACGATGCAGGCGTTGTCGACGAGACAGCCCTCACGTTCGAGCAGGCGGACGGCGGCGGTGTTCTCGGCCGACCCGGAAATGGTGACGTTCTCGACGCGGATGCGGAAGTCGTCGCCGTCGCCGTCCGGGCCGTCGGGGCGGTCGTTGGGTGACTTCGCGAGGATGGCCGCGACGTCGTTCGCGTCGACGGTGACGTTCGTGTCGCGGATGGTCGCCCGGTCGAGCCAGCTCGACATGGTGATGGCGCCGTCGCTCCCGGTGACCTTCTTCATCTCGACCTCGCAGTTCTCGACCAGGACGTTCGAGCCTTCGCGGAGCCGGATCCCGCGCATGTTGCCGAACCCCTTCGGGGCCCGGTCACAGCGGACGGTGACGCCGCGGACCTCCGCGGGGCCGCTGACGCGGACGCTCGAGACGTTGTTGTTCTCGTAGAGACCTCCTTCGACGACCACCTTGCCGGTCGCCGAGGAGGCGTAGAGGCCGTTGTCCGGGAAGCCGGCGATGTGGCAGTCGACGAAGCGCAACGTCCCGGTGTGTTTCTCGCCGACGTAACAGCCCGTGATGGGGTACTCGGCGGAGGCGCCGTCGGGCAGATTCATCCGCTTCACGACGCCGTTCCCCTGCGGGTCGGTGACGTCGAAGCGCATGACGTCCATGTCGACGTCGACGGTGCCGGTGACGCTGACGTCCGTCACCGAGAGGCCGTCCGTCACGATCCCGTGGATAGGCCGACCGCCCGTGTTCGGCGCGCTGAAGTCGAACGCCAGCCCCTCGATGGTCAGGCCGGTCGCGCTGTCCGCGTTCCCGAGGACGAACAGGGAGTCGTCGAACCCTTCCTCCACGCGGAGCGTCGCGTCCCGGCCGACGACGCTGAGGTCGGTGAGGTCCCTGACACGCCACTCCTGGGTGAGGAGGTACTCGCCGGGCGGGAAATAGAGCGTCTTCCCGTCGCCGACGGCGTCCTCCAGGACGGGGACGGTCGGCTCGTCGCCGTCGGGGCTGGCCCCCGCCTCGACGAGGTCGATCACGTTCTCGCCGCTGGGCGGCTCCGACGACGTCTCCGTCCCGTCGGGCCCAGGCGTCTCTGTCCCCCCGTCTGGCGTCGGCGTCTCCGTCTCCGACGGCCCCGGACCCGGATCGAGCCAGGAACACCCCGCTAGCGCTGCGAGGCCCGCGACGCCGCCGAGCGTTTTCAGGTATCGACGCCGGGTTCGGTTGTCGTCAGTCACTTGTCCGTCTCTCTGGTGCGATCCCTGATTGTTATGATGGGGCAATCCGTGTCGGAAACGACCTTACCGTTCAATCCTGGTGGCGAATCTGGGTCCGCTGGTCGGCCTCCTCGACCATCGACTGCTCGACGGAGTCCGGTTCCGGTTTCCACTCGGTCTGGCCGTCGAGGTGGTCGTCGTGCTCGCGGTCGATGGCCAGGATGGCGAACACGGCGGTCCCGAACAGCGTCGCCAGCGTCCCGAGACGCGACGTCCCGTCGCCGAAGCCGGTGATGCGCTTGAGGAGGCTGCCGACGCCGGCGACGCCGGCCAGCGCCGCGACGCCGGCCAGCAGCGCGACCGGGTGGCGCTCGCTGACGACGTACTTCGCCCAGACTCGCCAGAGGGCGTTCCGGGCGAGCATCCCCGAGACCTTCGGGATGTACGTTCGGTAGTCGATGTGGCTCTCCTCGTCGTCGTAGACGGCCTGGCGTGGGACGTCGACCACGCGCATGCCAGCGACGTTGAGTTTGACGAGCAGGTCGTTGCAGTAGCCGTAGAACTCGTACATCTCCTCGATCTCGACCCGTTCGAGCGCTTCGAGCGAGATGGCCGTGTAGCCGTTCTGGGGGTCGCCGACGTTCCAGTAGCCGCTGGCGATCTTCGTCAGCAGCGTGAGGATGCGGTTACCGACGTACCGGAAGCGCGGCATGTCTTCGTGGAACTGCTCGTCGAGCAGGCGGTTGCCCTTGGCGTAGTCGGCCCGGCCCGTGGCGACGGGTTCGACGATCAGCTCCAGGGCCTCGGGGCGCATCTGGCCGTCGCCGCCCATCACGGCGGTGACGTCGATGGCGTCCTCGCGCGCCCGGAGGTAGCCGGTCTTGATGGCGCCGCCGACGCCGCGGTTCTCCGCGTGCTGGAGGGGCACGACGCGGTCCTCGAAAGGACTGTCCCGGTCGAGGCCGGCGTCGTTCACCCGTTCGGCGGCCCCCTGGATCGCCGCCCAGGTGCCGTCCGTCGAGCAGTCGTCGACGGGGTAGACGCGGTCGACGAAGTCGGGGACGGTCTCGACGACGCCGGCGACGAACGCTTCCTCGTTGTACGCCGGGATCACGACGGCGACGGTCTTATCGTTGTACATCGGACCCCCTGGAAGTGAACAACGTTGTCGTCTGTGGCGCGTCGAACGTCGGTCTGTTCAGTCGCGTCATTGGTGTCTGTATGGCCGTGAGAGGTGGTTTGTTATGGAGCGCCTGTGGCCCTGATGCGGTCGTTCCCCGGTCATTCCGGTGCGGCGTGCCAGTCGCTGCGGAAGTGCGTCAGCGGCGTCGCGGTCCGGTTCAGCACGTCCGCGCTCTCGACCGCGCCGACGTAGATGGTGTGGTCGCCGGTCTCGTAACTGTCGTGGACAGAACAGTCGATGTAGGCCAGCGAGTCCTCGAACACGGGCGCGTCCGAGGCCGCCGTCCGGACCGGCTCGGCGACGAAGGGGTTCTCCGAGAGGTCGGCGACGTCAGCGAAGTACCGGCCGAGACGGCGCTGATCTGCGGTGAGGACGTTCAGGCAGAACCCGTCGATGGAGGTCTCCCGGAGCAGTTCGTGGGCCTTCGTCCCGTCGGGCAGTGCAATGGAGACCAGCGGCGGCGACAGCGACACCATGTCGAAGGAGTTGACCGTCACCCCGTGCGGGCAGGCGGCCGGCGGCAACGTGACGACCGCCACCCCCGTCGGCACCATCCCCGCCGTCTCCTGGAACTTCGTCCGTTCGATGGGCATATTGTCGACAGCGCGCGGGCTGTACCCTTTGTTATCCATCTCGGGAGGGCCGGTAAGGTGGGTCTAGTCGCCTGGCTCGCGAAATGGGTGCGAGCGACGCCGTCTGCCGCAGGCCCGGACGCCGACGCCATCCGCCGCGTGCGTGTACAGTCCAGCTAACTATACCGCTCCGTCACCCAGGAGACGACGATGAGCACTTCCGACCGTAGCAGGGTGAGTAGCCGCCAGTAGCGATGTGGCCGTGGGACCACCTCGCCATCGGCTACCTCGCCGTCTCGCTGTGGCGTCGCGGACGGAGCAGGCGCCCGCCGGGTGAAGCCGAGGCTATCGCGGCCGTCGTCGGCTCGCAGCTGCCCGACCTGATCGACAAGCCACTGGGCTGGCGGACGTCGCTGCTCCCCTCGGGCCACTCGCTGGCTCACTCCCTGACCGTCGCCGCCCCCACCGCCGTCGTCGTCTACCTCGTCGCACGCCGGTACGGGCGGGCGGACGTGGGCGCGGCGTTCTCGCTGGCGTACCTCGTCCACCTCCCGGCGGACGTCGTCTACCCGATGGTGCTGGGCGACCCGCCGAACCTGGCCTTTCTCTTCTGGCCGTTCGTCGACATCCCGCCGTCCCAGACGGACGCGTTCGCGGGCCGGGTCCTCGAACTCGTCGTCCAGTTCCTCGCCTTCCTGCGGACGCCACAGGGGATCACCTTCCTCCTCGTCGAGCTATCGCTGCTCGGCGTCGCCCTCCTGCTGTGGCGTCGGGACGGCTGGCCGGGCGTCGCGTCGATCGTCCGCGCCGTCGACCCGCGAAGCGTGTGACGCTGTAGGACTTCGTATACGAAGGCGACCGATACGCGACGCAGTGGCGGTATATCGGGGTTATCGGACGCAACCCCCACCATAACAATGGCCTCACGTGGCGCTGATGCCTACAATGTCACTCACGACTGCGGTAGTCGGTGGCGGGACTGTTTCAGACAGGCACCTCGACGGGCTGGACAAACTCGCGATGACCGACCTCGTCGCCATCTGCGACGTCGACGAGGACACGGTCCGCGAGAAGGCCCGCGAGTACGACCTCAAGGCCTACACCGACGTCGAGGCGATGCTGGCGCGGGAGGACCTCGACTGGGTCCACCTCTGTACCCCCGTCCAGACGCACCTCGACCTGGCGACGACGATCATCGAGGATGGCGTCCCCGTCCAGATCGAGAAGCCAGTCACCGAGACGGTGGCCGAGGCCGAGGAGCTGGCCCGCGTCGCCGAGCGCCACGACGTGCCCGTCTCCGTGGTCCACAACCACAACTTCGACCCCGCGATGCGGAAGGCCCGGGCCGCAATCGAGCGCGGCGACGTCGGACAGATCCGCTCGGTCGACATGCTGTACGCCGGCGAGACCTGGCCCGACGAGGTCAAACGCGGCGCCTGGGCCCACGAACTCCCCGGCGGCGAGTTCGAGGAGGGATTCCCCCACCCCATCTACATGCTGCTGAATCTCGGGGGGTATCCCAGAAGCGCCGACGACATCGACGCCAGCTCCCAGCGCCGGCGCGAGTACGACGGCGAGTTCGCCTACGACGGCGTCCAGTTCCAGTTCACGAGCGAGGACGACGTGCTCTGCAGCGGCACCATCGTCGCCAGCGAGATCCCCCACAAGACGCTCACCATCCACGGCGACGACGGCAGCATCGTCGTCGACGTCGTCTCCCAGACCGTCACGACGCTCGACCGGGACTACCAGTCCTCGCCGGTCATGCGCGCGATGACGAACGTCGACCACGTCATCGACCGGGTCAGGGGGACGCTGGAGAACGTCTACGACGTCGTCGAGCGCAAGCGCGACGACAGCTGGGAGGTCGAGCGCGACGCCGTCCCGCACTACTACCAGTTCGACGCCGAGGCCGCCGCGCTCATCCAGGATCGGGACCTGCCCTCGCCGCTGGAGGAGGCCCACTGGACCATCCAGATCATGGAGACGATCCGCGAGAGCGCCGTGGAGGACGAGCCCAGGGTCGTCGCCCAGCGGCCGATGGACCAGGATTGACGGCGGCGGGTGCCGGTCGTAGGTGCGTGTTTAATGCGACGTTCACGTCCCTTGGCTGCGGTCACCTAACCATAACAAAGGGATGTTCAGTGACAACTACCCGTTAACGCCCGATGCGGCGTGTCCTCCAAACAATGACACATTCGAAACCCGGCTCTCTTCGCGTCGTCTCAGTGCTGATCCTGGTGGTGGCAGCACCCGCGCTCACGTTTGCGAGCGCGCCTGCGACGGCAGCGAACACCTCCGACACGGCCGACACGTACGTCGTCGAGCAGGGCGGCGAGTGCGTCCTGCTCGAACCCCACGGCGACGGCACGGAGACGGTCGAAGCGTTCTACGACTATCGCACTCCGTACACGGAGGCGTTTGCCTGGGACTACTCTTCCTACGGCACCGAACACCTGCAGGACAACCAGGTGAGCAAGGTGTTCGTCTACGAGGGGTCCGAGGGGACGAGCCTCGTCTTCCTCCACGACGCGCGGGAAGACGGCGAACCCCAGCCCTTCGGTGGCACCATCACGATGCAGATCTCGGACCTCCCCGAGGGGGCGTGGGCCGTCCAGGACGACACGTACCAGAACGACAGTCAGGACGACAACTGGGAGATCGACGACTCGTCGACGACAGTCGACTGGATGTGGCAGCCCGACCGCTCCGACGGCGGTGCCTACCGCGGCCTCCACGAGATGGACGCCGAGGGCGCCATCACCGTCGATCCCTCCTTCAACGAGGAGGCCCGGGCCTGGGGCGAGTGGAACTGGTCCGGCGACGACGACAACCGGACGACCAGCTGGGTCGCTCGCTCCGGCGACGGCACCGAGACCGAACTCGACATGACCGAGCCGATCACGATCCAGCGCGGTATCTGCGGCGAGGACGAGACGGCCCCCGAGGCGAACGCGGACGTCTCGCCGACCACCGTCGCGCCCGGCGAGGACGTCACCTTCGACGCGAGCGAGTCGACGGACGACCTCGGCGTCGAGGGCTACGAGTGGGACTTCGGCGACGGCAGCGAGCCGGTCACCGGCGAGACGGTCACGCACGCCTACGCGGAGAACGGGTCCTACGAGGCCACGCTGACCGTGACCGACGGCGCCAACAACACGGACACCGCCACCGTCCCGGTCACCGTCGAGGCCCAGGACACCGACGAAGCACCGACGGCCGTCCTCGACGCCCCCGAGTCAGTGACGGCCGGCGAGCCAGCGACGTTCGACGCGCGCCGCTCGACCGACGACGAGGGGATCGTCGCGTACCAGTGGACGGTCGACGGGGCGACCGTCGACGCCGATGGCCCGACGCTGGAACGGACCTTCGCGGACGCCGGCACCCACACCGTCGGCGTGACGGTCGTCGACGGGAGCGACCAGACGAACGCAACGACCGCGGAAGTGACCGTCGAGGCCGCACCCGACGCGCCCCCGTCGGCCGCGGCCAGCGCCGACCCGACGACCGTCGCACCCGGCGAGCCGGTGGCGTTCGACGGTACCGCGTCGACGGACGACGACGAGATAACTGCCTACGAGTGGGACTTCGGCGACGGGAACGCGAGCGACGGCGCCACGGTCTCGCACGCGTACGCGAGCGTGGGAGAGTACGAAGCGACCCTCACGGTGACCGACGACGCGAACAACACCGACGACGCAACCGTGCCGGTGACCGTGGAAGCCGAGGAGACCGACGACGGCTCCGAGGACGAGAGCGGTGACGACGAGTCGGACGGCTCCGACGACGCCGACGATGGCGACGACAGCGACGACTCGGACGGGTCGGACGAGACGGACGATTCCGGTGACGACAGTTCCAGCAGTAGCCCGAGTGGCGGGAGCCCCAGCAGCGACGGGAGCTCCGGGGGCACCGGCGGCGCAGTGCCACCCGCTGACGAGTCGTCAAGCGCGAGCGTCTCCCAGACCGACGACGGGCGACTCGTCGTCACCGTCGAGAACGCCGCCGAGGGCAAGGCCGTCTCGGCCGACGTCCCCGGTGCCGAGAACGCTACGGGCCTGCGCTCCGTCGAACTCGTTCCCGACACCGACGCCGACCAGCTGAACCTCACGCTGGTCCCCAGCGACGAGGTGAGCGCACCCACTGGAACCGACGCCGGGCTGTACGAGGTTCGCACCGAGAACGGGTCGACCGTCGCGAACGTCACCTACCGGTTCGCGGTCGACCGCGCCGCCATCGGCGAGTCGGGCGAACTCCGGGTCCTGGCGAGTGACGGCTCGAACGTGACGGCGCTGAACCACACCGTCGTCGAGAACGGGTCGACGACCGTCCTCGATGCGACGACCGCCGACGCCGATCGAGTCGTGGTCGCGGCCGTCTCGCCCGACGTGACCGCGACGGCCATCGGCACCAACGGCACGGCGACGGCCGGCGAGTCAGCGACCGTCCAGGCGACGCTCGCCAACGACGGCCACCTCGACGCCAACCGGACGGTGAATCTCACCGTCGAGGGGACGCTCGTCGACTCGCGGAACGTTACCGTCCCAGCGGGTGAGACAGTGACCGTCTCCTTCGAGACGACGTTCGACGCGGCGGGCGACGCGCGCGTCTCGGTGGCCGGCACCGAGGAGACGATCACCGTCGCGTCGGCCGACGGCAGCACCGACACGGAGGGCGACACCGTCACCGGGGGCGACGCCGAGAGTTCGGGCACCGATACCGAGAGCACGGACGCTGCGCCGACCAGCGGCCAGAGCACGGAACTGGCCCTCGCCGGCCTCGGCATCCTGGTAATCGGCGCCGTGGGACTGATCCGGATTTTGTAGTCGCTCCCGTTCCTCTTTTTCGCCGCAGCAGTCGGTTCGCCGGCCGCTCACTGTCGTTCCGCCGATACGGGTCGTTTCGGGTACCGGCGCGACCAGGGACCGGGGCCACAGGTGGACCCAGGTAGGAGGGCGACGAGCCGTCGCGTATGACTGGGTCATCGAACGAACCGACAGCATCCGTCGCTTGCGACGGGACGGTCACGATACCTCGGCGGGTTCGCGACACTCTCGGCCTGGAGGGAACAGGCCGAATCACGTTCGTGGAGACCGACGACGTGGAAGTCGTGCTTCGACGGGTGAAGCCTCCGGCCGAGATCAGGGGGGCACTCGCGACGAGTGCTGACCTGGACGACGAGAAGTGCCCATCGGTGACTCTCCGGGAGGAGCGACGGCGCGATTCCGCACACGTCGCCGAGAAGCTGGGGAACGATGGCGCCTGACGAGAAAACCGCTTCTGGCCGCGTGAGACGCTCGCCTTACTCTACCGTCACCCAGAGGTGGACGTGGCCCTCGGCGTTCGCCGCGGACGGCGTCTCCGGCGCCTCACCGCGGTAGACGTAGTAGGCGAGGCGGAGGTCCTCGCCGGACATCGACGGCTCGACCTGGTGGGTTGCCCGCCACGTCTCGTTGGCCGGGACCTGCGACTCCAGCGTCTGGAGGCGCTCTCGCTCGGTCACCGCCACGCCGTCGGTCCCGTTGCGGTCGACTCGCTGGAGTTCGACGACGGCGGTGTAGGCGGCGGGTTCCTCGTAGTGGTTCTCGACTTCGAGCGTGAGGTCGCGGGCCTCGCCGGCGGTGAGGTTCGTCGGGTAGCCGGAGGCGACGTAGTCGCCGTCGGCCGTCTCGGTGACCAGCGAGACGCTGGTGTAGGACTCGCCCTGGGTCGGCCCCGTCAGCCCGAACGCGAGGCTCCCGACGGCCAGCAGGACGGCGACGGCGAGGACGGCGCTGAGGACGGTGTCGGTCGCCGTGCCGGCGGCCAGCCAGTCCCGGGTCCGCGCGCCGTAGCCGAGCAGCGAGGGCGGGCTGTACCGCTCGCTCGGCGACAGCGCAACCCGCCGGACGATGCCGACGACCGAGAGCGTGACCACCAGGACGGTGACGCTGGTGACGACGGTGGCCGTCTCGAAGGGGATCCCGACCAGGCCGTGGACCACCGCGAGAATCGGCAGCAGGGCGAGGCTGAAGCCGAACGAGAGCCCGAACCGCTCGATAGTCCCGGGGCTGTACGCCGACGCGCTCACCGGGTGCGAGCGCGTTCCGGTGGGGCGTCCGGGGAACAGCGCCGAGACGAGCGCGTAGCCGGGCAAGACGAGGACGAACACCGAACCGACGAGCGCCCGCGGCCACGAGTAGCCGGCGTCCGAGCCCAGCAGGACTGCGAAGACGAGCGCGGCCAGGACGATGACGGCCAGGAGGTCGAGTGGGAACCCCGTCAGGAGCGAGCGGATCCGCCCCGATTCGCTGTCAGTCGACGGTGCTGTCGTCATCGGTCATCACCCGCCCCGGAACCGCCCGTGGCCGCTGCGGTCGGTGCGTACGACTGCTGTGTCCCGATCATCAGTGGTTACGACGACCTAGTCGCAACGAGCGTTTTGTTATAGATACCCTTCGCCGGAGACGCCGGCAAATAACATTTCTACCGGGGGGCGTGGGACAGTGTGTTGAATGGGTGCTTCACGACACCGGCCAGGACGTAGGGTGGCCACGCGATGAGTATCGAGATCGAGGAGTTCACGCGCGAGCAGCGTTCGGAGTGGGACCGGCTGGTCGAGCAGTCGCCGGGCGCGACGCCGTTCCACCGGTTCGCGCTCCTGGCGGTCGTCGCCGACCACGCGGGTGCGACCCTCCACCCCCTCGTGGGGTACAAGGGCCAGGAACCGGTCGGGCTCTTCCCCGTCTTCGTCGTGCGGAAGGGGCCCGTCGCGACGGCGTTCTCGCCGCCACCGAGCCTGAAGATCACCTACCTGGGCCCGACGCTGCTCAACGTCGCGAAGCTGAAACCGAGCAAGGCGGAGCGTCGCAATCGCCGGTTCGTCGAGGGCTGTCTCGACTACGTCGACGAGCAGTTCGGCCCGCGCTACGTCCACGTGCGGACGCACACGCGCTACCGCGACACCCGCCCGTTCACCTGGAAGGGGTACGAGTCGACGCCGAACTTCACCTACGTCGTCGACCTGTCGGACGGGCCGGACGCGCTGTTCGACCGGTTCAGCCGCGACGCACGCAAGAACGTCCGCGACGCCCGGGACGCCGACTGCGTCGTCGAAGAGCGCGGCGCCGACGCCGCCCGCACGATCGTCGATCAGGTGCGCCGTCGCCACGAGGAACAGGACGAGTGGTATCCCCTGACGACCGACTTCGTCACCGACCTGTACGAGCGGGCGCCCGAGGGCGTCGTCCGGCCCTACGTCTGTGAGGTCGACGGCAGGGCCGTCGGTGGCTCGCTCACGCTCGAACACGGCGACACGGCCTACGGGTGGCAGGGCGTCGTCAAACCCGACGTGGACCTCGACGTCAACGACGTCGTCCACTGGCACGTCATCAACGAGGCCGCCGAGCGCGGCGTCACCCGGTACGACCTCGTCGGCGCGAACAAGCCGCGACTCTCCCGGTACAAGGCGAAGTTCGCGCCGACGCTCGAAACCTACGACGGCCTGGAGAAGTCCAGCCCCGGCATGTCGCTCGCAGCGAAGACGTACAAGCGGCTCCGCTGAGAACGGGTTCCGCTGACAACCGCTTCTGCTGACTGTTCTGGCCGTGGCCGCGTCACAAAGCGGGATTCTCGCGTTCGGTCGACCGTCAGTCTTCGTCGATACGGTCGATCTGGTCGACCCACTGTTCGATGTGCGGGTCGCCGCGGTACTGGACGGTGCCGTCGTCGGGGTCGTACTCGACGACTTCCGCGTCGTCGAGTTTCGGCAGGTGGGTGTGGTGGAGCGAGGACCGCAGGTACGTGCGGTTCGACGATTCTTGCCCGATGTCGCTGTAGGTCTCCTCGATGGCGTTGACGATGTCGTCGATGCGATGTGTCGTGTTGGGCTCGTCCATCAGCGCCCGCATGACTGCCCGACGGCGTTCCGGCGCGAGTAACCGAAGAACCGAACTCGGAAGTCGGTCTGGTACGTCACGCCGCGCCGTAGTATCCTGACCCATTGGAACCTCCTCAGAGACGGCGGGGTATTGTTATGACGCCTTTTTCGAGGTGGTAACGCTGCCTTATAACTACCGGAGATCGCTACGGAGAAGTCGCAATTCGTGGGATATTCGGCGTCTGCCCTCATTCGGCGCGACCGTGTCACGGACTACCGAGGCGCTGGACAGATCGCGGACGGCCAGGTCGAAATCAGCCCATAGCACTGTACGAATTCGGATAACTGAGTTATAACAATAGGGATGGCTCGCCTGTCCCCCACTGGGGAAGTCGGCTATCGCTTCCCTGCGCGATGTGACTGCCCACCCCAGCACGCTCTCACCCCACCCTGAATCCCACCCCAAGTGCCCCTTTTTACCGCTCTTTCGTGTCCGCGACTGCGCTCACGATATCCGGTTCCACCCCATCCAGGGCCGGGGTGACAGCGTGGATCCCCACCGCGTCCGTCCGATTCCGTCACGTGTTCGTGTTTTCCCGCACCTACTCGAAACGCTCACGAACGTCAGCCGTGGCTTAGGGTCCAGTAGTATCCACCAGGTGTACTGAACAGTGGGGCGCGTTTAATAGACGGTGTCCCCCTGTGTCGGGCACGACGTTCGCGCTGACGTGGGCCAGTGCGCTCGATCCAGTTCGACCGTGAACGAACAGCGACGCCCCGTTCCGTCCGGCCGCGAGGTGTCGCCTCGGACTCGCCGAGCGAGACGTGGACGCGAGCGCTCCGACGACGGCCTCGGCGCGACCCGCAGTCGTGCGGGCCGGGACCGAGGACTCACGTGGCCGAACCGACTGCGAACGCGACCAGGAGGACCACCGACGATGGAAGGCACTACACAACGGAGAGTCGAACTGTACGTCCGCTCGCTCGCGCCGTGCGGAACGAGCACCGAACAGAACGAGATCGTCGAGCGACTGCGCGACCTCGAACGGCGCGACGTCGTCGACGACGTCGACCTCACGGTGTGGGGTGACGCCGTCTGTCTCGACGGTGCCAGCGCGACCGTCGGGACGGGCAGGCACGTCGCCGACCGCGTCCGGGAGTTCCACAGCTGGTGTGTGGACGGACGGACGTCGATCGACCCGTTCTTCACCTGGTCGACGGTCGAGTCGTCGCTCTCGGGTGACTCGTTCCGGCGCGTCGTCCTCCCCCAGCGATGTCTCGCGCTCTACGACGACGGCCAGTTGCAGGAGGTGTATCCCCGGCAGGTCGACGGCACCGTGGAGTCGCTGGCAGACGGGGTCCGGTCGCTCGAGTCGGCCGCGAACGGGAACGCGGACCCGTCGCTCGCCTTCGAGGAGGTCTAGCCGGCGTTGAGGATGGTGAGGACGTTGAGCGTGACGGCGATTCCCTGTGGGAGCGCCAGGCCTGCCATCGCGGCGACACCGTAGCGCCGCCCCAGGACGTGCCAGATGGTCGCGACCCAGGAGACAGCGACGAGTTTGAGCCCGACCAGTCCGGCGACCCCGTACTGCGAGAGGATGGCGAGGACGAACGGGTTCTGCTCGCGCAACCCGATTCCGAGCCCGTAGACGGTCGTCACGAGGTCGCCGAGGACCGCGGCGGCGCCCAGGGCGCAGACGGCGCCGACGACGGGAGTCGTCGTCAACACCCCCCAGCCGGACCGGTCCGGGGGCGAGTCGTTCGTCGTCTGCTGCGTCGTGGCGTGGTCCGCCTGAACAGGGTCGGGCATCGATGGATCGCGCAGAGAGCGCACGCAAACCGACGCGCGATGCCCGTTTGGTTACTCAGTCGCTATCCGGGAGTACACTCGCCATAGGACGGGAAGGCGGCCGGATTGGCGCCAAGCGCTCCTGTCGTCCCGGGGCGTCGCCGCCGGTGGGTACGCCCTGCCTACGACCGGCCCGGGACTGCCGTAACCCGGGACTGCCGTGACCTGGGACTGCCGTGACCTGGGACTGTCGTTCCGTGCCCTGCTCGGCCCTGACAGGCCCTCTCCAGACGGGCCCTTCTCTAACGTCGTTGTTCGACGGAGCGTGACGGGCGGCCCCAATATCTAGTTTCGATTACGTCTAAAAATTACTGAAGCTGAAATTACACGTTCCGACACGCGGCCCGCGCGGATAGACCACCACCGACAGCGGGCCACGGAGAGGCCCGTCACCGTTCCGCTACCGGGTCACATCGACCGCAGAACCGCCCTGTCGACGCCCCGTCGCTTCCCCTCGACGGGTGGTAATTCCCGGTCTGTTCGGCCCGTCCGCTGTGGGCGCCGCCTCCAAAATTCCGCACCGAAATCCCATCTCACGGCAGTTCAACGGGCGTTCCACGACGACGGACGCTGTCGTGGCCCTCGCCGGTCGCGCACCACCGAACGTCGGACTTCTCGGTTTCTAGAGTAATGGGTTGCGCTGACAAACGTGACAGGGAGTACCAACCCCGGGTGGCCCTGGAGCGCCCCCTCGTTTGCTGGCGATGGGTCGCCGCGTCACTCGATGTCGATGGGGACGCCGTCGGTGGCGGTCGTCGGAGCGACGGTGCGGTCGTCGTGGTCGTAGTCGAGGAGTCCCGCGTCGTCGAGTTTCGGGAGGTGTCGGTGGTGAAGGGAGACGTGCACGTCGCGGACCGTCGACTCCGGGACGGTCATCGCGGCGACGTCCGCCTCCTGGGCGGCGACGTCCTGTGCCAGCCGCTCGACGGGGACTGGCGAATCGTAGCCCCCCATGATCGAGAGGACGCGACGACGCCGTTCCGTGGTGAGTACGTCGAACAGTTCGTCGACGGACGATTCGTCGGTCGCGACCGATCGGACGTCGGAGTCCGTGGGTACAGTGTTGCTCATTGTTGCTCTCGTCCACACCCATCGCGTGGTGTACCTGGGTAGAGAACAGACGGGGAGGTAAGCCCTCCCCGTAACCAATTAGGTATGCGACGACGACCGGAAGCAACTGGAAACTACCCTGCGAACACCTCGACGTCTCCCGGTTTTCTCGTGAGTGTTCGAGTGCTCACTGCTCGGTGTCGTCGGCCGTCGCACCGCTCCACCAGCGGTCCCGACCCCCTCGAATCGACCGGTCCGCTCGCCGACCACGACCACACTTACTCGGTCTAACGCTCGACTACGACTGCGAACGATCGGTCCGTTATACCGGACTCATCGGAGTACCGCCGGATGGCTCCCCGGAGCCACGAGTACCAATGTCACAGCAAAACCCACAGTACCAGCCAGGAGCACAGTTCGAGCACCAGACGGGCGGTAAGGAGATGGGCGGCCAGCGAATGAGCGGACAGCAGACGGGCGGTCAACAGACAGGTGGCCAGCAGATGGGTGGCCAGGGGAGAGGCGGACAGCAGATGCAGGGACGCCTCTCGGCCCAGCAGCGGAGCGCGCTCACGAACGTCACCCAGGCCATCGAGGTGTGCGAGTGGTGCGCCGACCAGTGCGTCCAGGAGGCCGACCCCAGCATGATAGAGTGCATCCGCCTGTGCGAAGACGTCGCGGAGCTGGGCGAGACGGTGCTGGCGCTGGCCCCGCGAAACTCGCGGTACACCCAGTCTGTCCTCCAGGCGTTCCAGGGGGCGCTACAGGCCTGTGCCCAGGAGTGCGGCCGCCACCAGCACGCCCACTGCCAGGAGTGCGCGCAGCTCCTCTCGCAGGTGACCCGGGCGATCCAGCCGCTCCAGCAGCAGCCCCAGCAACAGAGCCAGCAGATGGCGATGCGGTAGCGCGCCGAGGCACCCTCAGCCGCTCATAGTGGTGGTTGTAAGCCCTTACCGTCGTTCGCCTTGGACGGTACCGGCGAACGCCGGTAAAAAGTTACAACCACCACTATCACTCCGGCGTCCCTCTCGACCCCAGCCACGCCCCGAGCGTGATGCCATAGATCGCGTGCCCGAGGTGGAAGATCAGCTCCTCGTCGGGCGATAGCTCTTCGTCCAGCAGCCCGTTCAGTAGCACTCGCAGTCCGAACGCCGACAGGACGAGACTGTAACCGACCGCCGTGACGACCCCGCGCAGTTCGGCGGTGGCCTCGGACGGCCGGTCGGCGTCTGTCCCGGCGAATCGCGATTCCAGCGCCACGTACGCGACGCCCGCCCCCGCGCCGTAGAGCAGGTGCAACAGCAACGACGGGACCGTCGCGCTGTCCGACCCGCCCCTGCGCACGTACCGCCGCCAGAACTCGTCCGTCGGCGGGAGTGACCGACTGATCGGGAGCCGGAACGCCGTCATGACGAGTGTCGCGACGAGCCCGCCCGTGACGCCGACCCAGAGCTGCCGTCCAGGCCCGCGTCGGCCGCTGTCGTTGAACTCGCGATGCCGCTCGTCCGCCGTCGGCCTCGATCGGATCATCGGCCGGAGAAACGGGCGCCACTCTTTAATCATCTGTCACGAACTCCGGCATTCCCGCCGGCTGAACGCGACGGCTGGCGCCGGATTTCGCCGCACGACGGTGCCGTGCGACGGCGTCGATCGCGTCGCAGGGGAGTAGCCGGTGCCATCCGCTATCGCTCACCCCGGGAGCGAGCGAACGCGCCGTCCTGGTCCGCGACCGGCGACGCTCGTACCGGCTCCCTTCCACACCGACGGGCGTTTTAACGCGGTGTTGCGGCGGTAACGACGATTCTAGACCTGCTGAACTGACGCCATCACTTTAACGACTTCCCGCGTTGCGCCCAGTGGGATCGACGGATGGATCCCCGGACGGCGGGCGCCCACCGGGGCGTTCCGCTGTCGGGCTTGCCGGTGTCGAGCCCGTCGTTCGAACCGTCCGTTGCGAACCGGCACGCAGCGACAGGTGACAAACTATGAGCTATCAGGACAACCAGACCCAGTTCGGCCAGGAGGGACAGGAGCGACAGACACGACGGAGCGGCCAGCAACAGGCCGGCCAGCAGCAAGGCGCCCCGGATCTGTCGGGCGCGCCGTCGGAATACCAGCAACAGACGCCCACACGCGGGCAGGGCAGTCAGTTCGCTGGCAGTCAGCTGGGCCAGCAGCCACAGCAACAGCGTCAGCAGTCCCATGGTCAGCAGCTGCAACAGCCCCAGTCCCAGCAGATGCGACAGCCCCAGCAACAGCGCCAGCAGTCCCAGCAACCCCAACACCAGCAGTTGCAACAGCCCCAGACGCAGCAGCCCCAGACGCAGCAACCACAGCCACAGAGCCAGCAGATGCAGCAGCCCCAGAGCCAGCAGATGCGACAGCCCCAGCAGATGCAGCAACCGCAGGCCCAGCAGCCCCAGACGCAGCAACCACAGCCCCAGACGCAGCAACCACAGCCCCAGAGCCAGCAGATGCAGCAACCACAGCTCCAGAGCCAGCAGCTGCAGCAACCGCAATCCCAACAGTACCAGTCACAGCAACCGCAGCACCAGCAGCCCCAGGCGCAGCAGGCCGGGCAACAGCCCATCCAGCAACAGCCCCAGAGCCAGCAGCGCCAGGCCCCCGGGCAGCAACAGCCTCTCGGCCAGCAGACCGAACTTCCAGGGCAGCAGGGTCGTTCAGGGGGCCAGCGCTCCCAGGACCAGCGCCATTCCCAGCAGTTCCGCCAGCGGATGCACGACCTGGCCGAGCAGCGGTCGCGTGACCCGGAGACCGGTCGGTTCCTCCCGGGAGAGCAGCAGGGCGACGATCAGCAACGTCGGGAATCCCAGCAGCAGCGCCAGGAGCCACAGCAACAGCACCAGCAGTCCCAGCAGCAGCGCGGCCAGCAACTCCTCCAGCGTCCGGGACAGCAGGGCCAGAGCCAGCAGCGCGACCAGCAGTTCTGAGCGGCCGGTGACCCACGGGCCGTTCCCCGGCTCTCCACGGGCCGCTGAGACGAGGCGACGCTCGCCGTCGGTCACTCCCGCAACTCGTCCACTACCGTGAGCGGGGTTCGACGAGACGGGACGATCGTTCCGGTCGCCTAAGCCGGCGTTTCCGTGCGGGAGAGCCTGGACGGCTGTCACTGTATTTACGCGTCGAATCCCTACCTGGACCTGGAGGCAGAACCATGAGCGACAGCGACGCATACGACGACAGAACCGAGGTGCGGGACCGCGACGACGACTACGACCGCGACGACTCCGACGCGCCGGCGGTCGACACCAATCCCACCGAACGGGGCACGTGGATCTCGGCCCTCGTCGCGCTACTCGGCCTGTGGCTCGTCGTCGAGCCGTTCCTGTTCGAGATGACGGCGGTGAACTTCTGGAACGACGTCATCGTCGGCCTGGCGCTGATCGCGCTCGGGGCGTACAACTACTATCGGCGCGCGGACGAGCGATTCGGGAGCGTCGCGGTCGGCGCGTTCGTCGCGTTGCTCGGCCTGTGGCTTCTCGCCGCGCCGTTCGTGTTCGGCGTCGACGGCGGCGCTTCCGAGGCGACCGGCGCGACGTTCTGGAACGACGTCGTCGTCGGCGCACTCGTGGTGATACTCGGCGCGTACAGCGCGTACGAGGCCCGCGACGCCGACGTCGCACGTCCCGCGCGCACGTAGGAGGAAGGCCCGAAGATGGCCCGGCCGGCGAGGCGGCGGGCGGTTCGTCTGGCGCGGCGGGACCGCTCACTCCGCCAGGTCGATATTTTCCGTCAGCTGTGAGAGTCGGAAGGTGACGAGGTGATAGCGCGTCACCATCGCGGAGAAGATTCCCATCGCCACGCAGAACGCCAGCGCGAACAGGATGGAGCCGTCGTTGAGGAAGCTGTTGAAGAACTGGAGCAGGCCGAAGACGATCGGACCGACCGTGAACAGTACCGTTCTGACCGGATGGGTTCGGACCATCCTACCGAGGTAATCCCTTTCGCGTCGTGCCATTATGGTTCTGTTTACGGCAGGCGTAAAAACAGCTTCGGTCGGGCCAACCGTCACGCGAAGCGACACGTCGCTGGAAAGGCGAGCTTAGCCAGCGACCCCTTTTAATCGTCGCCGGCGGTCGAGTCAGGCGAGTCGGGACCCGGGGCGTCGCGGTCTGGGGCATCGGGGTCCGGTCGGCGGGCGGGTGGCTCGCGACGGGCCACGTCACTGAGGTCGATCGGTTCGAGCGGGTCGCTGGCGGGCGTGTACAGGACCGTCCCGTCGACGTCGAACCGCGAGCCGTGGCAGGCGCAGTCCCACGAGCGTTCGCCGTCGTTCCAGGACACCTGGCAGCCCATGTGCGTGCAGACGGCCGACACCGCGTGGATATCGCCGTCGTCGTCGCGATACACCGCGACGGGGTCGTCCCCGCCGTCGAAGACGTCGGCCTCGCCGGCGTCGAGCGAATCGAGGTCGACGTCCGGGCGCTGCCGCACGACGTCCTTCGCGAGGTGGGTCATCGAGTGGGCGTTGTGCGAGACGAGTTCCGTCTTCGAGGCACTGGCCCGCAGTCTGGTCGGGGTGTAGACCGACTCCCACGAGTTCCCTCGGCCGGTGATCAGGTCGGCCAGCAGGATGCTCGCGGCGGTGCCGTTGGTCATCCCCCATCCGCCGAACCCGGTCGCGACGTAGACGTTGCTGGTCCCCGGGCCGGCAGGACCGACGAACGGCACCCGGTCAACCGACCGGTAGTCCTGCGTCGACCACCGGTACTCGATCGAGTCGACGTCGAAGTGGTTGCGGGCCTGGGCTTCGAGGCGCTCGTACCGCGTCTCCGTACTGCCACCCTCGCCCGTTCGATGGTTCTGGCCGCCGACGAGAATCATCGGCTCGTCGCTGGCCGGGTAGGGCCGGACGGAGAAGTAGGGGTCGTAGGGCTGGTAGTACATCCCCTCGGGCGCGTCCTCGTTCAGGGTCACGGCGACGACGTAGGAGCGCTTCGGGGTCAGCCGCGCGAAGTAGACGGCGTCGTCGCGGATGGGGAAGTGCGTCGCGAGGACGACGTCGTCGGCCGTCACGGTTCCCCGATCCGTCTCGACGGTGCAGGGATCGCCCCCGTCTACGTCCTCGACCGTCGTCTCCTCGAAGACGTGACTGCCGTCGCCGGGGACTCGCCGGGCGAGCTCGAGCAGGTAGTTCCGGGGGTGGAAGTGGGCCTGGTCGGCGACGCGGACCGCACCGCCGACGTCGTAGGGCAGGTCGGTCGCCTCGACGAACGACGCGTCCAGGCCCGCGCGCCTGGCGGCCTCGACCTCCGCCCGTATCTCTCGCCGGTGCCGGCGGTAGTCCGGGTCCTCGGCCCGCTCGGGGGTGTACGTGTACGCCGGCGCCCGCTCGAAGTCGCAGTCGATGTCGTACTCAGAGACGGTCTCCGCGACGTCGTCGATGGCTGCCTCGTTGGCCTCGGCGTACAGACGGGCCTGCTCTTCACCGACGTGGTCGGTCAGGTAGTCGTAGATCAGCCCGTGTAACGCCGTGACCTTGGCCGTGGTGTGGCCGGTCACGCCGAGCAGTATCCGGTCGCGTTCGAGCAGCGCGACCGACTTCCCTCGTTCTTTCAGCTTCAGGGCCGTCGTGACGCCGACGATACCGCCGCCGACGACAGCGACGTCGACGTCCAGACCGCCGTCGAGCGGGTCGTAGTCGGTCGATTCGGACCGGTCTATCCAGATCGGTTCGTGCGTTCCCCGGTGATCGTCACGGGATGCTGTGTCAGAGTTCATCGGTCGCCTCCGGCGACGCCGCTCGCGGCGGCCCCGACTGTCGGCGGTCGGGGACCACACGCTCCGTCGGCCGATGCCCGTGTACGGTCGCCCGGAGCGTCATTGAAGGTTGACCCGGCCGTCGCAGGGGCCTTTTCCGGGTGGCTCGCGAGCGACGACTCCGGGCCGACAGTATAAGTGTGAGGCGCCCGTCACTTCGGACGTATGCTTTGCGCCAGTCGGGACGGTCCGGAACGGGGTGATCGGGCGCCGTGTCGCTGAGTCTCGGCGGCAGTAGCGGGCGTGCCACGTCCGTACTGCGGGCCATCGCAGCCGAGTTCAAGGAGGAGAACATCACCTTCATGGCCGGTTCCATCGCGTACTACGCGTTCGTCTCGATGTTCCCCCTGCTGTTGCTCGCGCTGCTGGTCGCGTCCGTCGTCGGCGGCCAGGCGTTCGCCGACGCCGTGATCGGCCTGACCCAGCAGTACCTGACGCCCGCTGCCCAGGGAATAGTGACCGACTCTATCACCCAGGCCAGCAACGCCGCCAGCTTCTCGATCATCGGGATCGCGGCACTGCTGTGGTCGGTGCTGAAGGTGTTCCGCGGGCTGGACGTCGCCTTCTCGTCGCTGTACCACTCGCCAGGCGATACCAGTATCCTCGACCAGGTGAAAGACGGGGTCATCGTTCTGGGTGGCGTCACCGTCGCGATCGGCGCGATGGTCGCCGCCGGCTTCCTCGTCAGGTTTCTCCCCGAGATCCCGTACATCGGCGCGCTGAGTTTCGTCTTCCTCATCGGGGCGCTGACGCTCGCCTTCTTCCCGATATACTACGTCTTCCCCGACGTGGACGTCTCCGTGCGCGACGTGCTTCCCGGGACAGTCGTCGCGGCCGTCGGCTGGGCACTGCTCCAGAGCCTCTTCCGGGTGTACACGTCGTACTCCTCGACGGCGGAACTGTACGGGGCCATCGGTGGCGTCATCCTGCTGGTGACCTGGCTCTACTTCGGCGCGCTCGTCCTGTTGCTCGGTGTCGCGGTCAACGTCGTACTCGCCGGCCAGTCGGAGGCGGCGAAACCGACGCCGAACCCGGAGGGGAATCGATCGCCAGAATGACGCACCTCGTGCGCGACCCGTGACTGGTCAGACCCCGTAGCACCGATGGACGACGACGCAGTTCCCGCGGACCGATGTGGCTACGAGTACAGCGTGAGCACGCTCCACGACATCGGCGACTCCTGTTGCTGGCGGCCCACCTGGAGCGGCGAGGACCGCTGCGTCTGGCACGCGACCGGCGTTCCGAAGTTCCACGACGACTTCGCGACACAGGCCCCGGACGGGCCGGAGTGCCTCGACGGTGCGACGGTCGACACGGCCGACCTCGACGGCGTCGACTGGTTCGAGGAGTGTTCCCTGATCGGCGTCGAGTTCAGCCACGTCGACCTGCGGGCGGCGTCGCTGGCGGGCGCGGACCTGCGCGAGTCGACGCTGGACAACGTCGACGCCCGCCGGACCGACCTCTCGCGGGTGAACGTCGAGGACGCGTCGATACGGACCTGTGACCTGCGCGGTGCCGACTTCCGGCACGCCCGGTTCGACCAGACGGTGCTCTCGAACGTCCGCATCAATCGCGACACCAGGTTCGGCGACGCCGTCGTCTACGAGGAGGAACTGGCGGCGGCCGAGGACGCGGCCACCTTCGAGGAGAACGCCCAGGCGGCCGTCTGGGCCTATCGCGAGATCCACAACATCCACGAGAACAACGCGCTGCCCTACGAGGCCCGCCAGTACTACCTGAAGGAGAAGGACGTCCGCCGCCGTCTCGCCTGGGAGTCGGGGCACCGGACGCGAGCAGTGATGGCCGAGGGCGCGCGCTGGATCACGGGCTACGGCATGAGTCCGTGGCGCGTCCTGGCGACGGCGGCCGTGATCATCGTCGCCTCGGCGCTGCTCTACCCGCTCACCGGCGGCCTGGTGGAGACGGTCAGCGGCGGCGGTGGCGAACCGGAGTCGATCACCTGGTCCATCGACGACCCCGAGACGGCGCCGCAGTTCGTCCTGGTCGCGGCGTTTTACAAGAGCCTCTACTTCAGCATCGTCACGTTCACGACGCTGGGATACGGCGACGTCCGCCCCGTCGGCGACTTCGCCCGGGGACTGGCCGGCATCGAGGCGCTGCTCGGCCAGTTGCTCGTCGCCGTGCTGGTGTTCGTGCTCACGCGGCGGATCAGCTGACGCGCCGACGTGGCAATTCTCGGCGCCGGCGAAACTGTCTCTGTACCGACCTTATAGTCTCGTGCTCGCGTATCTCGAGTCGGTATGACAGCCGTCAAAGTAGTCACGGTTCTCGGGACGTCAGCGGAATCGTGGGACGACGCCGCCGACGAGGCGGTGCGAGAGGCGAGCAAGACCATCGACGACATCCGCGGCGTCGAGGTCGAGGACCAGACGGCGACGGTGGAAGACGGTGACGGTGGAAGTCGGCGAGGTCACCGAGTACCGGGCCACCGTCGAGGTCGCCTTCCCGGTCCACGAGGAACAGCACGCACAGTGACCGCTGCTGGCGGCGGGCGACGTCCGTGTACAGCACTGGCGGTCGCCTCGACCGATAGCGCCGATCCCTTCTCGTCACCGTCCACCACTTAACAGCGGTATCACTGTTAACCACTGGGCCGTCGGCTTCGCCCCAGCAGGTTACCAGTCGGTCCCGTCGGCGCGTCGGACCGCCCGGACGCGACGGCAAATCGCCACCGCCACGCCGATACGGCCGGCTTTCCGGCCGGGTGGCAGGACGTTCGGTGACCCGGTGGCGCTCCGAGCGATGGATCGCCGTCTCGCGATAATAATCGATTACCGGCGCGAAAAGAGTCGGTGACAGCGCGACCGCGTCGGGTCAGGGACGCGGCGTTCGTCCGAGGCCAATCTCGCCGGCGTCGGCGTCGAACTCGACGACGCCGTACTCGTCGAGGACCGGCAACTGGCCGTGGTGGAGCCAGGTCTGGACCCGGCGCTGGACGTCGTCGTCGACGGCGTCGGCCGTGGTCCCGGTGATCCGGGCCACGACGCGTCTCGCCAGGTCGGGTTCCTGGACCGGGCCGTCTTCCTCTTGAAGGACGTCGAGGAGGTGTCGGCAGTGCGGGTCGTCGAGCACGTCCGCGAGTTCCTCCGCGGGCGGTCCGGTGGCGTCCGTTCGCTCGGTTCGGCCGATGCTGTCACCGACGCGTGAGTACATATCTCACTATTTCCCTCCCATCGTCAAATTCAGGATGCCTAAGGAGATAGGGTCGACCCGGATCGCCAGACGACGCCGCTACTAACCCGAAACCAGGTCGATGCAGCCGACGACAATCCGCTCAGAAACGGGGGAGTATCTGCAAACTGCCGGCGGTTCACCCCGTCCAGGGCAAAAACCGATTTATAACTAAAGGCCGCCCCGCCGCAGACGAGCGTATGGCACTCGTCGAGTCCATCATCGGCTTCGTCGTCAGCCTGCTCATCGGTGCGGCCGGGATCTACCTGGGCGCGAGTATCCTCACCGACGTCGAGGACTACACCTACGCCATCGTCACGGCGCTCATCGCGTCGCTGGTCTGGTTCATCGTCGCCGCGTTCCTCGGCTGGATCCCGCTGCTCGGGGCGCTGCTGGCGTTGCTCGCGTACATCGCCGTGATCAACTACCGCTACCCCGGCGGCTGGGTCGAGGCCATCGGTATCGCCCTGATCGCCTGGATCGCCACGGTCGTCATCCTCTACGTGCTCGCGCTGCTGGGCATCACGTCGTTCTCCGCCATCGGTATCCCCGGCGTCTAGTCGGCCCGGTCGATTCGAGGCGGAGACGCTGCCGGAAGACGGTGAATCCGGGGCGGACCACCGGACGACTGTCGGCGCCCCATCGAGGCGCTGGTCGGGGCGTCACGAGCGGGGAAGTGACTGCACGTTCGGTCGACCGCCGGCTACAGTCGTGGCGACTGTTTCTTGATCGTCTCGCCGGCCTTGTTGAGTTCGCTGCCCAGGAGGACGAGAACGTCGTCGAGCGTGATGATGCCCTGGAGGTCGCCGCTATCGTCGACGATGGGCAACCGGCGGATCCCCTCGTCGCTGAGCTGCTGGAGGGCGTCGAAGACGCTCATACTCGTCGTGGCAGTGACGAGGTCACCGCTGACGAGGTCGCCGGCTTGCTTGCTGGCGATGTCGGGGGTATTCTCGAGCGCGAGGGCGACGCTCCGGTCGGTGACGACGCCGACCGGCTGTTCGCCCTCGACCACAACCACGCTGCCGACGTCTTCCGCGGCCATCTTCGCGACGACGTCCGAGATGGGCGTGTCGCGCTTGGCCGTGACGACGTCGTCCTCGACGATCTCCTCGACCCGGATCGGCCGCGTGCGCATTCCGCTACTGCGCGGAGGCTGGCCGCCGGGCTGAGGCATCTGCGTGCTCCCCTGGAGCCCCTGCTGTGGCTGCATCCGGGCGCTCCCCTGCGGTGGCGCGCCCTGGACGGGCATCTGTGGCTGTCCTCCGCCGGGCTGTTGCTGGGGCGGTCCCTGTGGCGGCTGCCCCTGTGGTATCGGTCCCTGCCCCTGCGGTGGTTGTCCCTGCGTTGGTTGTCCTTGCGTTGGTTGTCCCCGCGGCTGGCTACCAATCGGCTGTCCTGGTGGCCCCTGCTGTCCGCCCTGTGGCGGTCGGCCCTGCTGGGGCTGGCCCTGGGGTTGACCGCCCGACGGCTGCTGCGGGCCGCGCGCTGGCGGTTGCTGGTACTCGGTACCCGACGGTCGCCGTCCCCGTGGCTGGCTGGGGGAATTTCCCTGGTACGGTGTCATAGGTCTCCGTCGGCCGCTGCTGCTGGGGCGGCCGACTATCTGACGGTTCGCCCCAGACCCCAATAAAGGCTTGCAGAATGACACGAGGTCGGCCGGAGACTCGTCACACATCGCAAACGCTTCGCGTTTGCTCGATCCCGACGAAGCTGTATCTTCGACCGGATAGTGGCGGTCTGCCGACGTCGTCTCTCTCGACGTCCGGCGCCACGAGCGAGTTGGCCGGGTCGAGCGGCGGTGAACGCGGGACGGTGGGGCCGTTCCGCGACGGACAAGAACTAAAACGAATGGATGGGACAGTAGATTATGGCAGACGAAGTGGCCGACGGCGGCGGGTACGAGACGACGTTCGACCCGGCGCGGGGCCAGCCCAACGTCGACGTCACCGAGACGGTCGCTGCGCTGAAAGGGGTCGAGAGCGACGAGCTCTCGCCGCTGTACGACGCCGTCGGCCACGTCGTCGACGACATCTTCTCCGAACCGCCACGCTCCGGTTCCGACGTCGAAGTGTCGTTCTCCTACGAGGGGTTCCGCATCACTATCTCCCAGGACGGGGACGCGAGGTTCCGCCCCGAGGAGTGAGCCTTGGCTGTGGGGGAGCCAGCGCCGCGTTCGGTGCCGCTGCGCGTTCGTCGTCGTTAGCTGCGCGATTCGCTCCCCCCGTCGGTCTGGCGTGGCTCCTCCGGGGTGGGCGTCCCCTCGGACGCGCGTCCCATCCACTGGTTGATGTTGTTGGCGACGTACTCGTGGCCGCCCCAGCCGATGGCGAGACCGACGCCGAGGGCGAGGGCCGCGGCGACGCCCCACGCGATGGCGTTGGCGAACACGTAGAGGATGCTGACGTCGATCCCCATCGTGTCCAGCCCGATCACGATCGCGGTGAAGTAGAGGAACACGCGCGTTCCGGTGGCGAACCACGACGTGTAGGCCGTCTCCGTCGCTGCCCGCGTCTTCATCATGGTGTCGCCGATGAAGTCCGCGACGACGAAGCCGATGACGATCACCGCCAGGCCGGCGATGAACGCGGGCAGGTACGAGACTGCGGTCCCTATCCACTGGGACAGCAACGGGATCGCGAGGACGTTCGCCGCCGCGAGGATGGCCAGCGCGTAGACGAACCACTTCGCGATGGCACCGAAGGTGTCCGAGACGGCCTGGCGCGATCCGCCCATTATCCGGCCGAGAGGTGTATCGAGGACCATTCTGTCCAGTTCGACCGCATCGGTCAGTCTGCTGACGACTCTGGCCGCCGCGACGCCGACGACCCAGCCGATGAGCAACACGACCAGTGCCGCGACGAGTCTCGGCAGGAACGCGACGATGTCTGCGATCGTGCTCTCCAGATACTGCGGAACGTCGACCTGTAACGCCAGCGCTGTCGTTCGTGTCATTGTGTCTCCATTACACACTAGCCTATCGACCCAGATAAATACGGCAGGTCGTATTTGTCGCCAAAATTCAGTAAGCACACCGATATCGTCTCGCAATTTTACCGGTGGTACGGGGGTGGGCGCATACTTATGAATCGTGAAGATCAATTGATGTGTGTAGCCATGCCCCGAGACGACGACACACCGAGCGAGAGCGAGGTAACGACAGATCCCGACCGCATCGAGACCTGGGCCGACGAACACGAAGCGACGCCGGTCAGGCGCGAAAGTGGCGGGGAGGACACCGTGGAGATCCTCCCGGAATCGGACCGACGGGAGCACCACGAAGAGATGACGTGGGACGACTTCCACCGGGAAATCGACGAGAACGAGATGGTCGTGATCCGCCGGAACCGGGACTCGCGCCCCTTCGACGTCCTCGCACGGAACGAGATGGTGAGCCGGCTGGACGCCGAGGACGTCGAGCAACGGCTGATGGCCGGCGAGACGGTCACCTCGACGATCACCGAGACGACGGTGATCGAGGAGACCATCGTCGAGGAGGCCACCGTCGAGAGCGAGGTCGTCGACCGCGCCGTCGTCGAGGAGAGCATCGTCGACGCCGAACTCGTCTCGCGCGAGGTCGACCACTGCGAGGTCACCGCTGTCGACATCGACGACGAGATGGTCGACGACGAGCTGTTCGAGACGGGCTACGAGAGCACCGGCGACGACATCGAGGTCACGGTCGAGGTCGACGAGGACTGGGCGGTGACCAGGGAGGTCCTCGAACAGCTGACCATCGAGAGCCGCATCGTCGACACGGACGCGACGGAGACCGAGACCGTCGAGACGGACTCCATCGAGGAGCGCGTCGACATCGAGGGCGTCCAGGAGACGATCCTGGAGGGCGACATGCTCGCCTCCGGGGGGCGTGCCAACGAGGTCATCGAGAGCGGGGCAATCGAGAGCGAGTTCCGCGAGGGCGAGGTCGTCGAGACGACGTTGCTCGAACGCAAGACCGTCGAGGAGGAGCTGCGCGTCCGGCGGGAGTACACCGGCGACCTCACCACCGGCAGTACGCTCTCGGCCGAGACGATCAGCAGCCGGGACGTCGAGACCGAGATCGCCACGGACGAGGACCGCGAGTTCCTCGACCGGGAGGCCATGGCCGACACCGGGACGACTGGAACGATCGGCGGGTCGGAGACGATGGCCGACACGGAAATGGCCGACGACGATATGACGGCTGACGACATGGAGACGACCGCTGACCCGGAGGCCACGGCCGGTACGGAACCCCCCACCGCGACGGCCGACGCGGACGCCGGCGAACACAGAGTGATGCCGACGGAGGCCGACGAGGGGAAGATGGTCGTCGACGCCACGGGCGAGGAGGTCGGTATGGTCACCGACGTCGAGGGCGGCACGATGTACGTCGACGCTCACCCGTCGCTCACCGACCGCATCAAGTCGGTCCTCGACTGGGGCGGCCACGACGACGACGCCTACCCGCTGGAGCCGGAGAACATCGCCAGCATCACCGACGACGAGGTGCAGCTGGCCGGCGAGGAAGACCTGGAGCGGGCGTAGACAGCTTGGTTCCGACCGAAGGGAGGAACCAAGGGACGAGTGAGCGGGGAACGAAGTGACCCGCGAGCAGCCGTTCCGACCGAAGGGAGGAACCAAGGTACGAGTGAACGGGGAACGAAGTGACCCGCGAGCAGCGGTTCCGACCGGTCGCGCGGCTCCCTGCACTGGCGCTCAGGGGGCGTATCGCACCCGTGGCGCCAGAGGCTCGCTGACTCGCGGTTTCACGTCTCGTCGGGACACGGCCGCGAAGCGACCGTTCGCGGGGCTCAGCCCTCGGGGTCGCACTCGGGCGGGAAGTCGGCCTTCGAGGAGCGTTCGGCGCCGCATCTGATGCAGCGGAAGTAGCGCTCGCGGTAGGCCGTCTGGCCGTCCCACCGGCGGTGCTGGTCGGGGTGTTTCCCCGGGACCCAGTCCGTCCTGTCGATGACGAGGTGCTGTTCGACTGGCGTCGCGTCGGGATACGCTGGTGCGGTGGATCTGTCGTCGTGGGTGTTCATTTTCTTCGGGTTCCCACAGGTCGTGCGCTGATTCGGGGCGCGAGGACCGGCGGATCCGGTTCTCGACGGCCCACGCCGGATACTGCTGACGCCGGTCCGATAGCGGTTCCCGGCGCCGGAACGTTCGGTGAATCGGGTAGGCTCTAGACGAATATAAGCGGCGCCCCTGCCAGCGCAGTTCCCTCTCACAAACCGGTCGGAAACTGCCCCGTCGGTTGGCGAGCGGCGACCGTCTCACTGGGTTGCTGGGGGAGGGCGTCCGTCTGGATCCTGATCCGGTCGACCGACGACGACAGGTGGACTTACCGGTCGGTCCGTCGTTCGGAAACGCTGGCGTCGCAGATAGCGTTCCCTTTCCGCGAGCGAAACGCGGCGTTCGTCGCCGATAGTCTCGGTCTGTTTGACAGTGGAGGGTCATAACAAAGCAGACGGTCGAAGAACGGTACTTCCGGGATCCGGTCCGTCACTCCGCTACGGATCACCCGGAGTTTCCGAACGTATGCCAGAACCAGCACTCGTCACGACCGACCTGCAAGCGCTGTCGAAGAGAGGCCGAGAGCCGTCGACGGGGGTGGCCGGATGAGTCCGGGCCCCGGCGGTCAGCGACGGAAGGAGCGCAGAGCGCGCCGGCGCGCCCGCCGGCGTGGTGGCGCCGGACCGCCTGGCGGACAGCCCGTTTCACCGCAGCGCGGTCGACCCGCCCCATCGCAGAACGGACAGCCAATAGCACCGCCGGGCGAACGGTCCGTCGAGCAACCGGGCCGTCCCGGTGAGGCGACGTTCTATCGGATGCGCGAGCGACTCGTGAGCTTCGGCGACGACTTCGTCGTCGAGACGGCCGACGGCGTGCCGGCGTTCAAAGTCGACGGGAAGCTGCTGCGGGCGCGGAATACCATCGAATTCAGCGACGTGAACGGGCGACACCGCTACCGGATCCAGGAGCGCGTCGCCAGAGTCAGAAACACGATGGTGATCGAGCGAGACGGCCGGCGCGTCGCGACCATCCACCAGGCGCTCGTGACGCCGTTGCGCGACCGATTCGAAGTAGAGGTCGCCGGCGGACCGAACCTCCACGTGCAGGGGAACATCTTCGCCCACGAGTACGCTATCACGCGGGAGGGTTCGCCGGTCGCCAGCGTCTCGAAACGGTGGTTCCGGTTCCGGGACATCTACGGCGTGGAGGTGATGGCAGGCGAGGACGACGCGTTCGTCCTGGCCGTGACGGCCGCGGTCGACACCATCGTCGCGAAGGGCCGACGTGACCGGTGAAACGGCGGATCCGCCGCCTGCGTCGATCACTCTCCCGAGGGTTCCGATACTCCCTCGTCCGACCGAGTCGCCGGCGTTGACTCGGACTCCCGCCGCGGTTTCCGCAGGGGCAGGAAACTCGCCACGACGAGCGTGAAGAGGACGAACACAACGAGAATAACCAGCACGCTCTGCTGGGCGGTCACCATCGCGTTCTGGATAATCTCGCGGACCTGCCGTTGCACTTCTGGCTCGAGGCCGTTCACGAACGCCTGCTGCTGGGCCTCGGTCGCCGTCTCGAGACCGTCTTCTAGCTTCACGGTGAGCTCTCGCCGTTCGTCCGACGAGACCGTCGTCCCGGTCGCCAGTAGCGTCACGCCGTCGACGACGCTCGCGTAGAACTGCGAGAGCTGGACCGACCCGGCGACGGCCGTCCCGAACGCGTACCCGAGCTGGCTCAGCGAGTTGATCACCCCCGAGGAGACGTCCGAGAACGACTCGGGGACGGCGTCCAGTCAGATCCGAGCGCCGTCGCCCACGCGGGCCGGATCGTTCACGCACAGTCATCCCGGCGTTCCCTCTTCCGCCCCCGATTCGGACGGCGAACGCGGTTCCTTCCGCGTCTCCTCGACGTACTCGTCGAGGGTCCGTTTCGACGAGACGCGGCTCCGCTTTCGCTCCGGGTGGGCGAGTACCGGGAGGATCTGTCGCATGAACCCGACGATCAGCACGAGCAGCAGCGGGCCGAGGAAGATGCCGTACCAGCCGAACAGCGCGGGACCGAGGAGGTAGGCGAACATGACGAGCGCGGTCGCGAATAGCCGTCCCGAGAGGTACGGCCGGATGTACGTCCGCACGACGTTGTCGAACACGAGCGCCATCACGAGCAAGAATACGACCGGGAACCAGAGCAGTACCGGATCGATCGAAACGGCCTGGATCCCGAGGACCACCGCGATGAAGAGGTATACGATGGACCGACCGACGAGCGGAACCAGCGTGAACAGGCCCGTGACGACGGCGAGGAGGACGATCGACGGAATCGCGAGCGTGCCGGGTGCGAAGAGATTGAACGCGGTGTATATGAGCGCCGTCAGAACCATGATGGCGAATATCGTCAGGGTGTAGCCGAAGTACACCGAATTGAATCCCGCGTCGACGCCCCGGAAGTAGTCGGTTGCGAGACTGTCTTCGTCGAATACCTCCGTAGTGAACCAGCCCGCGAGGCGGCGGTCGTTGACGAGCAGGAAGAACGCCAGGAGGACGGAGAGGAACACGTTGTAGAGCGTCGCGCCGACGGCGCCGAGCGCCCCGCTGATAGTCACGACGGTGGACTGGACGGACGGCTCCTGGATCAAGACGACGACCGTCTGGTACACGTCTTCGGGCGTGTTCGGGACCGGGGTGGGAACCTGAAACGGCAGCCTCTCGACGACCGCCTGGATCGGAACGCCGGCCAGGGCGTCGACGAACTGTCCGAGTGCGATCACGAAGAACGCCGCGACGAAGACCACGAAGGGAACGACGATGAGGAGTATCGTCGCGGCGGCGGCCAGTCCGGCCGAACCGATGCGGGATTCGAGCCAGCGAGTGATCGGGCGCGCGACGTAGTAGACGAAGAGCCCGAAGACGATCCAGGGGAGGTACTCGAACGCGACGAACGCAGTGACGCCGAGGAATACGACACCGAGCACCCACCAGGCGAGGTGTTCCCGCGCCAACCCGACCCGGACCGATCCCGTTTCTGCCTTGTCGAGGGACATAGAACGGAAATTCGGTTCGAGCGTCCATAAACTGAACCGATCCGACACTTCTCGACTGACGGACGCGGGCGAGTATTCTCTACGTACGTGCGAGAAGACGTGAGATTATCCGGGTGAATCCGACCGGCCGGCAGTCCGAGATTCATCGAGCAGACCGATCGATCTCGCATCGTCACGTTCCGTGGTTCGCGCGTCCCCCTCGGTTCGACGTCGTCCCCGTCTCGTAACTGGCTCGTACTCGTCACCGTATGTGGCTCGTATGCTTTCGAGAATGTGATGCACGTCTCATATGTTCGACGGACTCAATTCTCGCCTTGCTCGTGCGCTTACCGATAGTGTAAGGAACGTTGTACTACGGACGTCGCTAGCGTACCGTCTCTTGTATTATGAGAGTTAACTGGAGCGCAGTAATAACTGGATTCGTCATCGCGATCGTCCTCGGACTGTTCGTCGTCTGGGTCGTCCCGATCACGGCGGGAACCGTCTGGCTCCTGGCCGTCCCCGGACTGGTCGGTGGGTTCATCGCCGGATACATCGTGACGGGGGTCTGGAACGGCGCCCTCAATGGCGGCCTCGCCACGGTGTTCGGCGGGCTGGTCTGGCTGGCCGTCGTCACGCTCGCGGGAGCGCTATTCGCCGGACTGGTCCCGGCGGTCAGCGTCGCGGGCGTCGGCTTGCTCGCCCTGTTCGTCCAGGCGATTCCCGGCGCGCTGGCCGGCGCGCTGGGCGGCTGGTGGAAGGCCCACCGCGAAGAACGTCCAGGGCCCACGACTGGGTGATTCAGCCCTCGAAACGACCGCGGTTCCGCGACTATGTTCGGTGAGGCGTTTACCGCACCGCGGCGCCGGGCGACGGCGTCCTGGTGCTCGGCCAGCCGAGCGGTGGCTCCGGCGGCTCTGACTCCGAGACCTGTGCCTCGATGAACCCGACGCGCACCTCGACGTCCCGCCCGAACTCCCGCGTCAGTTCGTCGTCCCATCGCTGGGCGAGGTCGGGTGGGACCTCCTGCGTTCGTGAGACGCCGAGGAGGACGTTCACCACCGGTTCGTTCCCGAGCAGCAGGTCGTCGGGTTCGTAGTCGACGGTCACCGAGACGAGTTCGACGTCCTCGACGTTCCCTTCGGCAAAGCGCTGGTGCAATTCGTTCCTGGTCTGCTGCTCGAAGGACTGCGTCTGGAACGTCGTCCAGGTGACGGCGCCGAGGGCCACGGAGAGCACGGCGATGCCGACGGCGATGACGACGATCCGGGAGTACACTGACGCGCGAACGCCCTCGTACCGACCCGCCTCGAGCGGCTTGAACCCCGCGAACCAGAACAGGACGAGCGCCGAGACGTTGATCGCCAGCAGGTTCACGACGACGAGCACGGCGGCGGCGACCGCGACCCCGGGAAGCCCGAACGCGATTCCGAGCCCGGACGTCGCCGCCGGTGGCACGAGCGCCACGGCGATAGCGACGCCGACGAGCGCGGAGCCGGCCCCCCGCATGATGCTGATCGCACCGGCCATGCCGGACCCGAGCGCGAGAAAGAGCGAGAGGAAGTTCGGGCTCGTCCGCTCTGCGACCTGTGGGATGGTCCGGATGTCGAGTCCGGGCGGGATGAGTATCGTCTGCTGGACGAACCAGCCGAACACCGCGGCGGTCGCGACGGCCGCGAGGAGCCCCGATACCTGGAGCGTGACGCCGCGAGAGGCCATGTCCGGATCGTCGAGGATGCTCCCGACGCTGGCCGAGATGGCGGGGCCCATGAGGGGCGCGACGACCATCGCCCCGATGATGGTCGCGGCGGAGTCGAGCAAGAGGCCGGTCGTCGCGATGATCGTCGACAGCACCAGGAAGGCGAAGAACGTCGAGTTCGCCGGCGCGAGGTCCTGCGCCCGGGCGTAGAGCTCCTCTCTGGATATCCGCAGCCCCGGGAACCGTTCCACGAGCGCCGCGAGGCGCTGGGACACCACCGTCTCCGTCGGCAAGACGATCGTGTACGAGTCCTCCCGGATGCCCGCCCCGACCAGGTCTTCCATCACTGGCTCGACGCCGCTCGGTGGGACGGGAAACTGGACCATCGCCTCGAAGTCGCCGCGGCCGACTTCCTCGAAGACGGCGTAATCGACCCCGTCGTCGTCGAGGACGTCGAGGACGGCCTCGCGGGTTCCTTCGGGGATCAGGACCTGGACGAGCCTCATCCGTCCCCTCGGGCGGGACGCTGTTCGTTCACGACCGGATCAGCCCGCGACTTCCTCGGCCGCGAACGTCTCCTTGAGCTGGGTCTCGTCGTCCGGCGAGAGGTTCGTCTGGATGATGGTGAACTCCGCGTCCGACAGCTCCTCCTGGATCCGGTCGATGTTGGCGTCACGCGTCAGCAGGAACAGCGCCGACATCCCCGGTTCGATCGTCTCGCTGACCTCCTTGATGAACGAATCGTCGATTCCCACGTCACCGAGCTTTCCCGCGAGTGCGCCGCTCGCTGCGCCCACGGCCATTCCGAGCCACGGAGCGAGGAAGAGCACGCCGATGAGCATCCCCCAGAACGCGCCGCCCAGGGCGCCGGACCCGACGAGGCTGTGGGCCTGCTTGACCTTCGCGTGGCCGTTCTCCTTGCGGACCACGACCGCAGCGTCTTCCAGCGTGATGAGTTCGCGCTTCTGGAAGTCGTACATCTGTTCGCGCATCTCCTCGGCCCCGTTCATGTCGTCGAACGCGAGCACCACTAGTGAGTTCATGCGGGACGACGCTTCGCCGCAGCGACCAATAGTTATACACGGGGTCATCTGCGCCCCAATGTAACATACTGGGTGAATGCGTCGCCATACTCCCGAGTAACGCCGGCTTTTCGACGCTGAGGGGACAGTGAGTTGGAAGTGCAACGGCTCGTCCGAACGTCGCGGCTGTCAACACCCCAACTCCTTTGCCCGTACCGCACCAAAATCGACCGAGGCAACTCGCATGAGTGACAACCGCGACATGGGGATCGAGTTCGGCGACCTGCAGGAAGACCTCGAACAGGAGTCGTATCCCATCTCGAAAGCGGAACTGCTGGAGAAATACGGCGACCGGACAGTCACGCACTCGGGCGGCGAGAGCACCGTCGAGGAGGTCCTCGGTCCGCTCGGGCGCGAGGAGTTCGAGGGACAGGACCAGATCCACCAGTCGATCCTCAACATGGTCGGGGACGAGGCGGAGGGCCGCGAAGAGTACTCCGACCGCGGCGGGTCCATGGCCGGCGAGAACCGCGACAGCGACGGTGGCGGCGGGGACGGCGAGGGAGACGGAAACCAGGAATCCCTCTAAGTACCTGTCGTTGACGCTAACTTTCTTACGGCCGCCCGGAGTAGTCGGCATGCGGTCGGGCGATATCCATGAGCCAGCAACAGCCACCCACCCAGAGCCAGCAGTCCGAACAGCTACCGAACGACCAGCAGCCCCCGCAGCCCCAGCACGCCCAGCAGTCCCAGCAACCACAGCACTCCCAGCAGCAGGTGCAGATGCAGTCCCAGGGCGGGCAGACGCAACGCCAGAGGCAGCCCCAGCAGCAGGGCCAGCGGCTGTTCTCGACGCGGAACTATCTCGACGAACAGGTCCGGACGACGAGCATCACCGCGCTCAACCAGGTCCTCGCGGACATCACGGCGGTCACCATGCAGACGAAGACGGCCCACTGGAACGTCCGCGGGCCGAACTTCTACCAGCTCCACGAGCTGTTCGAGGACGTCGCCGACACGCTCGAATCGTTCATCGACGACATCGCCGAGCGGGCCACGGCGCTCGGCGGCCGGGCCCAGGGCACCGCACCCGTCGTCGCCCAGCAGTCCTACGTCCCCCAGATGTCCCCGACGCTCTCGGACGAACAGGCGCTGCTCGAGGCGATCGCGGCCAGCCTCGCGCGGTTCGACGCGACCCTGTACGACCGGATCAACGCCGTCTCGGAGCAGGGCGACCTCGACACCGCGGACCTGCTCAACGAGGTCTCGCGCGAGGTGTCGAAGGCGCTGTGGCTCGTCGAGGCCCACCTCCAGGGCGGGACCGGCGACCAGCGCCAGCACCGCGCCCCGTAGGACGACGCGGTCGAACTACCCGTGCGGCCGACCCGCTGCGCACGGAGTCACCACCCCAACTCACCACCTGAACCGACTGGTGACCCACCCACCGACGACCTACCGACTGACGACCTACCGACCGACGACCCACCGACCGACGACCCAGCCCATGTCACGACCCCAGCGAACTGTTCGACGCCAGCCGCCGTCACGGACCCACCCGTCGCACAGCACCGAAACGCCAGGTTCCGGACGGAGTGATCCCGATGCCTGAACTCGGCTACACTATCTCCAGCGAGGAGCACGGTCCGAACGCGCTCGTCGACCACGCCGTCCGTGCCGAGGAGGTCGGCTTCGAGTTCGCCGTCGCCTCCGACCACTACCACCCGTGGGTCCAGAACCAGGGCGAGGCGCCCTTCGTCTGGGCGACGCTCGGCGGCGTCGCCCGGGAGACGACGGACCTGCGGGTCGGCACCGGCGTCACCGCGCCGATCATCCGCGTCCACCCCGCCATCGTGGCCCAGGCCACCGCGACCACGGCGTCGCTGTTCGAGGGCCGATTCTTCTTCGGCGTCGGCACCGGCGAGAAGCTCAACGAGCACGTCACGGGCGAGCGCTGGCCGGCGTTCGACGAGCGCATGTCGATGCTCGAGGAGTCGGTCGACGTCGTCCGCAAGCTCTGGACCGGCCAGAACGTCACCCACCGCGGGGAGCACTACACCGTCGAGAACGCGAAGCTGTTCACGCTCCCCGAGGAGCCTCCGGACGTCGTCGTCTCGGGGACCGGCCCCAGGTCCGCGACGAAGGCCGGCGAGTTCGGCGACGGCTTCGTCAGCACCGCGCCCGCCGAGGACCTGGTCGATCGGTTCCGGGAGTCGGGCGAGGGCCCGCGCTACGGACAGGTGACGGTCTGTTACGCCGAGGACGAGCAGACTGCCAGGGAGACGGCCCTGGAGCACTGGCCCAACAGCGCCATCCCCGGCGACGTCAGCTGGGAGCTCCCGACGCCGAAGCACTTCGAGGCGCTGGCGGCGGACGTCACCGAGGCGGAGATCGCCGAGAGCGTCGTCTGCGGCCCCGACGCCGACGACCACCTCGACCAGATCCAGCAGTTCGTCGACGCCGGCTTCGACCACGTCTACGTCCACCAGATCGGTCCGAACCAGGCGGACTTCTTCGAGTTCTACGAGTCGGAGATACTGCCATCCTTCAGCTGAGGCAGTCCACTCGTGCGTTGCCCGTTCGTCGGTTTCGATACCCACGTGAGAACCGCCTGATCAGTAGTTTGGTGCCAACGTTTTACGGTACCAACTCCTACGAGAGATGTATGAGCGGTCGAGGCGAGAAACCCGACGCCGAGGACGAATCGGAGGCGCTCAGCATCTCGATCGGCGAGACACTCTACAACGAGGAGGGCGAACCCGTCGGGACCGTCCGCGGGATCGAAGAGAGCGGCGTGTACCTGACCACTCGCGACGACATCGAGGGGATGAGCATCGAACACGCCAGGTCCGGCCAGTCCTTCGGCGAGGCCGAACTGATGTGGCGCTGCACGCAGTGCGGCGAGATGGGCGACATCGAGGGCGGCCTCCCGGACACGTGTCCCAACTGCGGGTCGGAGAAGGAAGACCTGATGTACTGGACGGAGGACTGAATTGCCCAGTGGTGCGCTCCGTCGCACCACCGCGATTCAGTCCGAGTGAGGATTGAAGCGTCCAGTGGCGCGCTCCGTCACACCACCACGGATCAGTCCGAGTGAAAACTGAAGCATCTGGGAAGCGGTGGGCCGTCACACAACTGCGCGCGGCCAGCGGTCGACCGGTGGACTGCAGGGAGCGTCAGCGAGGACGGTGGGGCTACGTCTCCTGGGTCAGTTCCGACGTCTTGGGCTCCTGCTCGGAGCGCTGGTCCCCGACGGTCGGGGACTGTGAGGGCTGGTCGGTCGGCGGTTCCTGCTGGGGCCCCCGTGACTCCGGCTGACCCGGCGGCGTCTGCGCGGAGGGTGTCTGCGTCGGCTGGGTCGGTGGTTGCTGTGATAGCTGGGTTGGCGGTTGCTGTGATTGCTTGGTCGGTGGCTGCGACTGAGCCTCCTGCGCAGGGGGCTGCTGGGGCGGCTGTGTGTATTGCCGGGACTGCTGGGGTGGCTGTGTGTACTGCTGGGACTGTTGCGGTGGCTGCTGCTGGCGAAGCTGTTGCTGGCCCTGTGGCTGCTGCATCCCCTGTGTGGACTGCTCGCCGAACTGCGGTGACTGGGGCTGCTGGGACTGCGGTTGCTGCATCGGCTGCTGTTGCTGGGGCCGCGGATACTGCTGAGACTGTCGACTCTGCTGGGGTGGTTGCTGTGACTGTTGCTGGTACTGAGACGCTTCGGGCTGGTACTGGGGCGGCTGGAACTGCTGCATCTGCTGGGGGATCTGCCGGGCCTGGGACTGCATCGCCGCCATCCCGGACTCGGTGGCCTGTTCCGTGTTCTGGACCGCGTTCTCGACGGTCGTGATGTAGGTGGTGAGCGCGTCGTTGGTGAAATCGATGCCCTGGCGCTGGGCCCACCGCCCGAGTTCCAGCCCGTTGAGCATCATCTCGGCCGCGCTCTTCTGGAACTCGACGGTCTGTTCCAGGGGGAACTCGACTGCCTGCTGTACGGCGCGCTGGCCGTTCTCGATCGTATCCTGTTGCATCTCTATCGCCTTGCTGACGAGGTCGTTGGAGTGACTCATTGGTAGTGACGTGGTCTTGGTCGATCGCCTGGTCGCGCGACGCCGTTCCCTTCCCGGGCCGCGGGTACGCGAGGCGGAGGCGACGGGTCGCGCGGTCGCTCGTGGCGCCTGTACTCCGCGGGCGTCGACAGGCCGTTCGACTGCTGGTGTCTGTATAAATCGCTGATACCGTTCAGCGGAGTAGTCGGCGCCGTCCCCGGAAAACGGACGTTTTCTCGGCCGGTCCGTCCGGCCCAGGAGGGCGCGACGGGCCCGTGGGAGGCGGCGTGGAGACGGCGATCCCGGAAGTAAGACGCTCCTGACGCGAGCGGTGACGTGACCGCGACGGGGAGAGAAGAGAGACCGCAGAGTGAAATCGGCTGCTACCGCTGGACCGGCGGCGACTGGCGCGGCGGGACGATGGCGATCTGGCCGTTACTGTAGACGGTTACCTGGTGGTTCCAGACGGTGAAACTGAGGTGGCCGTTCGTCCGTGGGGTCCCGTCCGGTTTGGGCGCGAAGAGGCGGTCCAGCGCCTCGGGGTCGACGTGGTCGTTCAGGGTGAATCCGGTGTCGGTGACGTCGATGCCGGTGACGTCGGAGATGGCGTGGGCGAGCGTCGTCGTCAGCTCCGCGGCGCCGTCGAAGTCGTGCCTGACGAAGTAGTTGCGGGTGTCACGGGCCTGCTGCTGGGGGGCGTTGTGTTCGACGTGTTGTCCGTTGCGATACATTGATTGAGTCACTCTGTTCGTTGTCGGTGTGTTAGTAAAAGTTTTACTGCCGGTATGGGTTTTCTTCCGCTACGTCGACCCGCCGCCGTACGGCCATTGGCGGCCCGAAATCGACCGTCTTCGCCGGATTATAACAGATTTCGTACCAGTTCACGTCGGACGGTTCGACACTGGCGTTCAACGAAAGCTTTCAGGGTCCTAAGACGAGCTTACTCCTCGTGTTGACGGTCGAAGGGGCGGAACTGTAGCCCGCTGAGCCAACTGTTCCGGACGTGCTGAACGCGCGTGTCCCGGACGCGTGGGCGCCGGCAGACTCACTCCGATCGTCTCCCGAGCCCGGCCTCACGCAGTTCGGCCGGACGCCGGCCCGTTCGTCTGTCGCGTGCGGGTCGTCCGCCCGGCGGCGTGCTCCACGGGGCGCCGGTGGCGTACACGGGATAGCCGCCACCCGGACTTCTTTGAGGTTTCGGCTCGTCTACACGAACGGAGCAATGTCCCCCCAATCCAAGTCGTCAGCGATGATGCGAAAAGGCGCGCGGTTCGCCGCGACCGAACTCCTCCGGGAACCGATGAAACAGGCCGTCCGCGAGGCTATCCGTGAGGAGGCCGACTCGGTCTCGGTCGCGAGTGACGAGTCCGGTTCCTCGTCTGGAACGGCCGACGAGACCGACGAGGACTGGCACGGCCAGGAGTCCGTACAGCAGGACCACTCCGGCGGCGGCGGGCGGTCCAAACTCGCCACGATGGGGATCGTCCTCGCGATCGTCGCGATTACGTACATGGCCCGAAGGCGGATGTCCTCGACCAGCGGGTCGGCCTGGTCCGAGCAGTCGGCCGGCGACGTCGCCAGGGACGACGCCGAGGGCGGCTACGTCTCGGAAGGCGAGATGCAGACCGCCGAGACCGCCGACGAGAGCGCCGGTTCGCCGGCGACCGAGCGGTAACGGGCAGCGACACGGCGACGACCCGGACGCGACAGCGATTCGTAGTGGTGGTTGTAACTTTTCACCGGCGTTCGGCGGCGCCGGCCGCGACGAACGCCGACGGACTCGCGCTGCTCGTCCGTCCAGCCCTGTCTCACTGCGCTCGACAGGACGCCGGTACGGGATTACAACCACCACTATCAGGGGCGCGATTCGCGGTCGAGGTGCGCGCCGAGCGTGGCCGCCACCAGCCGTCGGTGGCCGCGACGCAATCGCTCGGAGAGCGCCTGGTGTGAGACGTCGAGCTCCTCGGCCAGTTCCGTGAGCGTCGTCCCCCGGGGGACGTCGTAGTACCCCCGTTCGAGCGCGACTTCGACCGTCTGGAGCTGGTGCTCCGTCAGATCTGACTGGCCGGCACGCGAGGACTCCGTCATCGGGTAGATCCGTTCGATCCGCGCGTCGACGCCGTACCGGTCACAGGACTCGACGATGGCCGCGACCGCGTCTCGCTGGGGGAAGAGGAGCCGGAACGTCCAGGTGCCGCCCTGTGCTTGCGCGCCGAGAATCACGCCCCGGCCGGCGACGAGCAGCCCGGTCACGACCGGCACTCGCGTCGTCCACGTCAGTCGGTAGAGCGAGGCTTCGTGGACCTGCGTGCACACGGAGACTCCGTCGACGCTCGGGTCCTCGGCGAGGGTCTCGGTGAGCGTTCCCCGGTCGGCGCCGGAGCCCCACACCAGCGGCATCACCTCGTCGGTGCCGTCGGTCACTACCCGGACGGCCTCGAAGACGGCGTCGGGGAGTCGCCGACACGTCTCCTGCAGTGCGAACTGTTCGGTCGGGACTGACGCCTCGACGATAGTGCTCATCCGGCTACCGAACTGTACGGACGTCGGGGTAATATACTGCAGGCAGTTCGCCCGTCGGCTAGCGGGGAAACAGTGCGGCCGGCTAGAGGACGAAGGCGATCACTGCCAGGATCAGGAACACCACGACGAGTATCTTCGCGATGTCCATGGAGATCCCGGCGACGCCGCCCATCCCGAGGGCCGCGGCGACGATGGCGAGGACGAAGAAGGCGATCGCCCACGTGAGGAAGTCACCGCCGCCGAGTTGCAGGGCCAGGTCTGTCAGCGTCGCGTACATCTCAGACCACCTCCGCGTCGTCGGCGCGGTCTGGCGGGCTCGACCGCCGGCGCTCGCTGCTCAGTGCCTCGTCCGCACCGTTCGCGCCAGAGTTGACTGGCATACGGGTACGTGTTGGTCACGAAACAGGTAACCCCTGTCGCTTGCGAGTGCATGCGCTTGAAGGACACACAGCGGGCGGCGGGACGCCGTCTCTGTGGCTCTCCGCACCGCTCCCGTCTGGCGGTTCGCTGTCGTCCCCGTATTAAATGCCCCGCGTGTGCAGGGGCGGGGTCTACCTGGGTCGAGGAGGTACCATGGTGTAGCCGCTATGGAGAAGTCACATCTCTCGGAGGGGTCGGTCGACCGCGGTTCGACCCGGCCCACGCCCGGCGTCCCGGGCGAGGAACTTCTCGTTCTCTCGAATCGCCAGCCCTATCGCCACTCCTACGACGACGGCGACGGGATAACAGTCGACGCCCCGACCGGCGGGCTGACGGCCGGTCTCGACGCGGTCATGCGGCAGGTGAACGGCACCTGGATCGCCTGGGGCGACGGCGACGCGGACGCCGCCGTCGTCGACGACGGCGGGCGAGTCACGGTCCCGCCGGGGGAGAGCGACGGGCAGTACACCCTCGAACGGCTCTGGCTCACCGACGAGCAGGTCGACAACTACTACTACGGCTTCAGCAACCGCGTGCTGTGGCCCATCTGCCACTCCGCGCTGACCAACGTCGACGGCAACGCCCGGTTCTGGGACCACTACCAGGGCGTCAACGAGCGCTTCGCCGACGCGGTGGTCGACGCCGCCGACGCCCAGTCGGCCGTCTGGTTCCACGACTACCACCTCGGCCTCGCCGCGGAGATGGTCCAGGACCGCATCCCCGAGGGCGCGTTCTGCATCCACACCTGGCACATCCCGTGGCCGTCGTGGGACGTGTTCCGCGCCTGTCCGCACGGCCGCGAGATTCTCCGCGGGATGCTCGGCAACGACCTCGTCGGGTTCCACGTCCCGCGGTACTGCGACAACTTCCTGCGCTGTGTCTCGGCGGCGCTCCCGGAGGCCCACGTCGACTGGGAGAATCGGCGCGTCGTCCACGAGCAGTCCGTGACGACGGTTCGTGCGTTCCCGATGGGCGTCCCCGCCGACGACATCAACCGCCAGGCCAAGCGCCCCGGGGCCGAGAAATTCTGGCGTGACTTCAGGGACACCCACGGCATCGACGATGGAATGAAGGTCGGGGTCGGCGTCGACCGCCTCGACTACACGAAGGGGATCCCCCAGCGGATCGAGGCGCTCGAACGCCTCTGGGAGAGCTCCTCGCAGTGGCGCGAGTCGTTCACCTACGTCCAGGTCGGCACCGAGACGCGCTCGCAGATCACGGCCTACGACGACTACCAGCAGCGGGTCGAGGACGCCGTCGCGGACGTCAACGAGCGCTTCGGCACCGACGACTGGCAGCCCATCGTCTACACGACCGACTACCTGGCGGACGAGGCGCTGTACGCGCTCTACCGCTTCGCCGACGTCGCCATCGTCAGCCCGATCCGGGACGGGATGAACCTCGTCTGCCAGGAGTACGTCGCCGCCCAGCAGGACGACGACGGCGTGCTCGTCCTCAGCGACCAGGCCGGCGCCCACGACGAACTCCACGAGTGGGTCATGTCGATCAACCCCCACGACACGACGGCGTTCAAGGAGACTATCGACGAGGCGCTGGCCATGCCCCGGGAGGAACGTCGCCCCCGGATGGACGCGCTCCGGCGCCACGTCGCGACGAACGACATCTCCACGTGGATCCGCACTATCTTCGCGACCGTCGAGGCGCTCCGCGAGCCGACCCCGCAGGACCAGCACCATGCGAGCGTCTAGCCCGCCGCCGACTGTCGAGGACCGCCGCACTACCCTCCACGACCGCTTCGTCGACGCGGCCGGTGCCCTGCTCTGCCTGGACTTCGACGGGACGCTGGCGCCCATCGTCGATCAGCCGGACGAAGCCGCGATGGCGCCCGACTGCAGATCCGTCGTGGGCAGACTCGTCCGGGATCCGTCCGTCGACGTCGCGGTGATCAGCGGCCGGGCCATCGACGACCTGCAGGGCCGCGTCGACGTCGACGGCGTCGTCTACGCGGGCAACCACGGCCTCGAACTCAAGCGACGCGACCAGACGGAGATCGTCCCGGAGGCGGACGAGCAGCGCGACGCCATCGACGACGTCTGCGCCGAAATCGAAGCGGCGACGGAGTCGATCCCCGGCACCCACGTCGAGCACAAGGGCGTCACCGCGACGGTCCACTACCGGCAGGTCCCCGAGGAGCGCGTCCCGGAGGTCGTCGACGCCGTCGACGCGAGCGTGGCCGACGTCGCGGCACGGATGGACGCCCCCGGCGAGCCGTTCGAGGTGCTCGCGGGCAAGCAGATCCGCGAGATACGCCCCCGCGTCGACTGGGACAAGGGCCGCGTCGTCGAGTTGCTCGCCGAGGACGTCCCCGACGACTGGGACGTCGTCTACGTCGGCGACGACACGACCGACGAGGACGCCTTCGAGGTCGTCGAACCCCAGGGACTCGGCGTGGCAGTCGGCGACACTCCCGATACCGCGGCGTCGGTACGCGTTCCGGACCAGGACGGGGTCGCCGACTTCCTCGAACTCGTCGCGGACGAGGTGTCGTCGGACTAGTCGGCGGGACGGTCCGCGCTGTCGTCGCGGTCCGCAGCACGTTCCCCGGTCCCGTCGACGTGGCGGTCCACTACCGACCGCAGGCCGTCGAAGTAACGCGTCCCCCAGATGGCGACGAGGACGGCGCCGGCGATGCTGAACAGCATGTCCAGGACGACGTCGCCGAGGCCGAACTGGGCCAGTAGCGGCTTGCCGCCGAAGACCACCGCGAGTTCACTGAGCGTGAACTCGGCGACCTCCCATATCACGCCGAGCGCGCCGGCGAAGACGACGATGAAGACGAACCGGAGGTTCGGTGGAATCTCGACGCTGTCGTACTCGTTCTCGATCACCCGGACGAGGGCGTAGCCGACCCCCGCCACCACCGCTCCGGACACACCGTGTGCGATTTGATCGTACCAGCCGAACGTCCGGTAGAGGCCGAGCATCCCGACGGCGTGCAGGAACGCCGCCGTGACGATCCACAGCGACAGCACCGGGCTGAGCTGGTTGTCGTACCGGTAGCGAACGTACAGCGGAAAGAGCGCGATCAGGAACGGGAGGCCGGCGTTGGCCAGCATTCCGGCGCTCACCTGCAGGACGGCGTAGGCCGTGATGGCACCGAGCGCCAGCTGCATCGCGTACGTCGCCAGTCGAAGGGCCCGACCCAGGTCGAGCTCCGTCACGAACCGCCCACCTCCGCCGGGGTCCCGCTGATCGACCCGTAGCGCTGGAAGTAGAGGTGGAAGAGGACGCCCGCGGCGACCCCGGCGCCCGTCGCGCCGACGAGTTCCCACATCAGGGCGACTCGGCCGGCGAGGAACGACGTCTCGAGGAGCACGTCGGAGAAGTACTGGAGGATCCCCCAGAGCCCGGCGACGGTCAGCGTCGTCAGGACGACGAACAGCACCGCGAACCAGGGCGGCATCTCCGTCGCGGAGAACGAATCGATCTCGACGGCCACCAGCAGCGCCAGCGCCGCCACCGAGAGGTACGTCAGCGGCGTGACGAACAGCCCGGCCCACTGGGCGACGAGCGGGACCGCTGCGAGCGCGAGCGGCTCCCAGGCGACGAGCACGGTCGCGTCCCACCGGAGCACGGTCGGGACGAGCGCGACCGCGACGACGGTGGCGCCGAAGACGGCCCAGAGGAGATCACCGACGGCCAGACTCGCGAGCGTGCCGGCGACGAGCACGCCGACGAGCGTCCAGGTGACGGCGGCGTTCAGCGAGCGAGACTCGACGAGTCCGCGCAACCGTGCCATCACTCCAGCTACGGGCGTCTCGCCCTAAACGCTTGTTCCGCTGCCGTGTCGGGGACGAACGGGGACGAGCGGGGACGAACGGGGAGCACCGACGAGTGCCGACGACCACTGACGGCGGTCGGGAAAGATCGCCGCCCGGTCAGAGGTAGGAGGCGTCCCACCGGGTCGCCTTCCGCTTGTTGCCGCAGTTGTTACAGACGATGCGGCCCATCGAGTCCATCGTGTTGTCGATGGAGTCGCAGTCGCCGCAGAACCAGCCGTAGCGCTCGCTCAGTTTCCGGGTCCCGAAGACGGGGTAGAACGGCGCGCGGAGGCCGCGCTCACCCTCGCTGAAGTTGACGAACAGCTCCCGGTCGTCCGGGCCGGCGACCCCTTCGAGTACCTGCTCGGTGGGTTCGTCGTCCAGCTGTTTCTCGAAGACGACCTCGTCGAACTCCTGGTCGCCGATCTCGATCGTCGTCGCCTCTGCACGTTCGAAGCCGTGGTCGGTGTAGAACCCCGTCCCCGCCTCGTTCCCTTCGAGGACGAGCCCGCGGAGGACGGCGGCCTCGCTGTCTTCGAACGTCTCCTGGACGTGACCGAGGAGCTGGACGCCGATCCCCTCCTCGCGCTCGCCCGGGACGACGTGGAGCCAGTGGATCTCGCCGACGACCGGCTCCGTCTCGACGGTGGCGCCCTGGGCGAACCCGACGACCTCGTCGTCCACCTCGACGACGTCGAAGACCACGTGGTCGTCGTCGAGGAGCTCCCTGATGCGCTCGGATGCGTACCACTGCTCGACCATCTCGTCGATGGTCTCCTCGTCGACGAAGTGGCTGTAGGACTCCGAGAGCGAGGCGCGGGCGGCCTGCGCGATGTCCTCGTCGTCGTTCCCCGTTGCGGTGCGGATTTCCATGGGATATGTTCACTCTCCAGTTATAAATTGGTTGCCACGCCGGGAGGTTTATCGGCGCGCCGCTCCACGTCACGGGTGAGACAATGGCAGAGTCATCCCCCGACAAGAGCGACGCGGCCAGAATGATGCTCGAACCCGACGCCATCCACGAAGGGGACGGCGGCCCGTCCATCGACTGTCCCCAGTGCGGCGCGACCAACACCCTCGTCAGCATCGTCGAGGAGGGGCGCTGTACCGGCGTCCTCGACGACGACGCCGCCGAGGTCGAGTCCGAGGACGAACAGCTCCAGCAAGGGGGCTGTGGCGCGAAGCTATCGCTCGAACTGGTCTGGGCGGCGTGACGGGGCGACCGACGCCGGCTACTGTCGTCGCTCTTCGCCCGCTTCCCCGGTTCCGAGCGGTTCGGCCTCGTCGTCGTCCAGCGCGTCGACCGCCCGCTCGTCGTTGTACTCCTCGTCGCCGGCCGCCTCGCCGGTCAGCTCGTTGAGCACGGCCTCACGGGCCTCGTCCGGTGACTCGAAGCGCTCGTCGACGAGGCGGTCGAAGACCGAGCCCAGCGACTCCGTCTCGTTGACCAGGTCGAGTTCCTGGTCTGCGTACTCGACGGCCAGTTCCTCGCTCGTCGCCGGGTACTTCGACTCCTCGAGCATGCCGACGTCGCCGAGCATGTCCTCGACGGTCTCGGTCCGGTCGCGGCGCCGCTCGTTCGCGCTGTCCTGGACGCGCTCGTGGTCGGGGTCGTAGCCACCGCTCCCGTCGTTACTCATACCCGAAGTTGGACCACTGGACGGAAAGACCTGTTCCCAGACCCGCAGGGGGCGAGGATCTCGTCCGCCGTCCCGGCGAAAGACCGTAGCCCGGCGCGACCCAATCCCGAGGTGAACGGCCATGCCACTCGACATTCGGGAGCGGTTCGAAGCAGAGCTAGCGGAGATTCCCGACGACCTGTTCGACCGGGAGCGGTTCGTCGGCGGCGTGGGCCCGGCGGACGCGGACGTCGTCTTCGTGGGCGAAGCACCCGGCACCAGTGAGGTCGAGCAGGGCGAACCCTTCGTGGGCAACGCCGGCCGCGTGCTGGACTCGCTGCTGGAAGACGTCGGCATCGAGCGGGAGCAGGTGTACGTCACGAACCTCGTAAAGGTGCGCCCGCCGGAGAATCGCGACCCGACCAGCGGCGAAATCGAGGCCTGGCGTCCGGTGCTGTGGGCCGAGATCGAGGCGATCGACCCCGCGGTCGTCGCCCCGCTGGGCGCGTTCGCCAGCCGCGAGATCGTCGAGCGGGACGCCCCCATCTCGGACCTCCGTGACGAGACCTACGAGCGGGACGGCTACGTCGTGGTCCCGACGTACCACCCCGCCGCGACGTTCTACGACGACAGCGTGAAGGCGGGGCTGGCGGCGGACCTCGAACGGGTCGCCGAGCTGGCGGGAACGTAGGGAGAGAAACGGGTTTCAGGCGGGACTCGTCGCCGGTCCTCAGGGCCCGCGCTCGCCCTTGCGGGCTCTGTCGTCGCGGTGGTCGCCGGGCCGCTGGTGAGCCAGTCCCTCCTCTGCGAGGTGCTGGGGGTGCTGGTCGACCTCCCGGTCGCCCCGCGCCTGCGGGACGTTCCCCTCGTCACCTCGTTGCTGGTCGCTCTGGTGATGACTGCCCTGGCCGTGGCCGCTCTGGCGGTGGCCGCCCTGTTGCTGGCGCTGCCCGCCGTGGTGGCCGCGGTGCTGGCCCTGGTGGCCGTGGCTCAGGTCGCCGCGTTGCTGGCCGCCCTGCGGGTCGTCGGCCTGCTGGCGACTCCGGGGTTCGTCACCTCCCCGGTGGGTCTGCTGCTGGCTGGGGGGCTGGTGGGATTGCTGGTGCTGCTGAGACTGCTGGTGTCCCTGCCCGCCCCCCTGGCCGCGCTGGTGCCGGTCGGACTGGGGGTTCTGCTGCCAGTTCCCGGATGCGATTCGGACCTGCCCATCGCTCTCGCCCCCGTGTTCGTGGCCGGTGTACAGCCGCTGACCACCCTGATATCGTTGCCCCTGTTGCTGACGACCCTGCTGCTGGTGACGCTGGGGCTGTCCGGATTGCTGGTTCGGCGGCTGCTGTTCGGACGTGCGCTGGAACTGGTCACCCTGCTGGTGACTGGACTGTCCCTGGTGGTGTCCGGACCGAGTCTGCTGGTGACCACCCCCTCGCTGGTGGGACTGCTGCGGGGAGGGGTGCCGCCCGGACTGTTGGGCCCGCTGGGATTGGTGGCCATGCTGCTGACGCTGCTGGTTGCCGCCGTGGTGCTGCTGGTGCCCACTTGCGTGGTGATGCTGTTTCGCCTCCTCGTAGGGGGCGGGGCTCCGATTGCGGGACTGGTGCTGTCCCTGGCCCTGGTTCGGCTGGTCGCTCCGCTGGTCGGCGTGGCCGGGCTGGGCGCCCGGTCGCTCGCCGAGCTGGCGACCGCTGGCCTGTTGTTGCTCGTGGTCGCCGCGGGGGGCGTACTCCCGGTGTTCGCCACGGGACTGGTGACTCACGTCCTGGTCCCTGTGGTGGTTGCCCGAGCGGGGTTGCTGACCCGCCCGCTGCTGGCGATGGTGGGGAGCGTCGGTCTGATTCTGCTGTTCGTGGAACGATTCGTCGTCGGACCGGTAGGGGTCTCGTGTCATGGTGTTGGCGTCGATGCGGTGGCCGACTGGCTACGCGTGTATGCGTTTGCTGACGTCGTATTACGCTTCGAGCCACCAGCTGACGAGGTGCTCGGCCGCCTCGCGCTCGCCGGGGGAACGCCGTTCCTCGATAGTGTGGCTCTTGTCGTCCAGGACGGTGCGTTCGAGGCGGTCACGGGCCGCTCTGATCGCCGGCGCGGCGCCGTACTCCTCGCCAGTGCCGGCGAAGCGGCCCTTGTTCGTGAACAGCCGGATGGTCGCGCGAATGAGCGGCATGCCGCGCTGGCGTTCGCGGTGGTTCTGGAGGACGACGTAGGCCTCGATGACGTCCATCTCGTCGTATTTGTCGTCGACCGCCTCGATCATCTCGGCGACGTCCTCCCGGGAGAGGTCGGTCAGGAGATTCATGCCGAACACCTGGAGGCGCGTCTCCGCCTCGTCGGGCGTCCAGGTGAGCGATCGCAACACGTCGGTCAGCGTCAGGATGCCGTCGGGGCCCTCCTCGGGGAGTTCGACGACGAGCGAGGTGTAGTCGTTGTCGAGCATCTCGCCGGCGGCGTCTCCCAGCGACGTCGTCGGCCCGGTCACCTTCACGGGCGAGTTCATGACGTTCCCGACCGGGAGGTCGAGCAGGCGGTGCTCGTCGCCGGCGCGGTCGCCGTAGCCCGTGTGGGTGCGGTAGTTGCCCCGCGACCCGCTGCCGCCGTGCCCGTCGAACCCGGCGGTGCTCCCGCCCTCCATCCGCTGGTTCTCGCGGACGATGAAGTCGATGACGTCGTAGTAGCTGGCCATCCCGACGGCCTCCCGCCTGGTCGGTTCCTCGCGCTCGGCGCCGTCGCTCGTCCGCCCGGACGTCGCCGCCCGGTCGCCCTCGCTGGTCTCTTCGACGACGGGAACGCGGGAGATCCCGTGGGTCCGGAGCGTGTTGATCACCTCGCCGAGAGTCGTGTCGGGGTCGACCGAGACCAGGTCCTGCGTGTAGACGTCGTTGACGTCTAGCGCGTCCAGGTTGGGCCGGACGGCCCGGACGATGCTCGAAGCGGTTGCGATGCCCCCGAAGACCTCGCCATCGTACACGGGCAGCAGGTTCAGGTCGCTCTCAACCATCAGGCGCGAGACTTCCCTGATGTCGTCGCGCCTGTCGACCTGCGGAACGTCGTCTCGCATCAGGTTCGCGGCCTTCTCGTTGGGGTTGTGGTGAGAGGAAACGAGCTGTTTCCGCGTGACGACGCCCGCGATATCGTCGCCCGTCCCGATCAAGAGTGCTTTGGAGCCGTGTTCTTTGAACGCGCCCATCAACTTCGACACTTCCGTCGACGGGTCGAACTCGAAGTACTCGGTCGTGAGAGCCTCTGCTATGTCCATCGTCGAGCTCCTCGCCCGAGGTTGGACTGCAATCGGCATAATGGCCAGGCTTTCAGGTGCCGGTCCGACCTCGGTGGACGTAACAGTAGATTGAACAGACGTGGGGCCGATAGCCCACGTAGCGCCTCGCGGCGCAGACACACTATGGACCGTGACGACATCCTCGACGCGACAGCACGCCGTGCCGGTCTTGACTCGGAGCGAGCCGCCGAACGGGCGGTGCTCGCGACCATGACGACGCTCGGCGAGCACGTCTCGAAGGCGGAATCACAGCAGATGGCCGCACAGCTCCCGCCGGAGATCAGCGACGCGATGACGAGCCGCAGCACGGACTCGCCGGAGGAGTACGACGTCGCCGAGTTCGTCGACCGGGTCGTCAGGCGGGAGGGCGGCGAGGTGAGCGAGGAGGAGGCGGTGGTACACAGCCGCGCCGTGATGGCGACCCTGGCCGACGCTGGCGTCCGGACCGAACTCGAGGACGCACGCGATCGCCTCCCCAGCGAGTTCGCCACGCTGTTCGAGACGGACGACCTCGACGCGGAGTGACCGACGAACGGCGCGCTGCTCGACGCCGGTAACTCCCGCTTACGCGGGTCGGGCGCGTTGAAACCCCGGAACCATCACCCCCGTTTAATAGACGCGGCCGGCACTGTCAACTGTCAGCACGCGTGTGGCTGGCGGATCCGCATGAGCTCAGACGACTCCACCGAGGGCGACGAGACGGGCCGCAGTGGCGACCAGCACCGTGACGACGACCAGCGGGAGGAGGCGTCCCAGGGGGAGCAGCGCGGGGGGCTGCCGCCGCGTGACCCCGAGACCGGCCAGTTCGTCCCGAAATCGGAACGCGAGGGACGGATCGACGGTGAGGACCGGGCCGAGGAGACCGACGAGACTGACGACGCGGGAACGCGGGATGCCGACCACCGTCGCGGCGTCCGAACGGGTCGAGGGGACCAGATCCACCAGTCGGACCACTTCGACCAGGGCCAGCAGCCAGTTCACTTCGACCGGGGCCAGCAGTCCGCCCAGTCGGGCCGCGGCCAGCACCCCAACCAGGGCCACGGGTCACAGTCGAACCAGCGCCCGCAGCAGCGCCGACCGTCAGATCCCGGTTTCCAGCCCCAGCAGAGTCAGCAAGATCAACGGGCGCCCCGGCAACGGCAACAGGGAGTGCAATACCAGCAGGATCAACCTGCCGTCAGGGGACGGCGAGCGCAATCGCAACCACAACCGACGGCCCAGCAACAGCCCCACTCCCAGGCTCGACCACAGCGAGCCCGGCAGCAGAGCCAGCAGCCACAGGGGCAGCCCCCGTCCCAGCAGTCTCACCAGCCTGGCTGGCAGTCGCACCAGCCCGGCCGGCAGAACCAGCCGCGAGGAGCGCAGCCACAGCCCGAGCGGTCCCGGACACAGCCCCAGCAATCACAGCCACAGTCCCAGCCGTCGCAATCACAGCCCCAAACCTGGCAGTCACAGCCCCAGTCCCACGGCCAGTCCGGGCAACCCCGGCAGACCCAACAGCGTTCGCAGCGCCAGCCGCCCGGACAGCCGCCACAGCAGTCCAGCCAGTCGCCCCAGCAGCCCAGCCAGTCGTCCCAGCAGCCCGGCCAGCCGCCACAGCAACGCGGCGAGTCGCCCCGGCAGCCGTTCCAGGGCCAGCCACAGCAGCCCCAGCGTTGGGGCCAGGAAAACCAGGCAGCCCGTCCCCAGTACTCGTTCCGGTACACGTCACAATCCACAGAGCAGCAGCGGACTGGACCGACAGATCGAGAGTTCCAGCCCCAGCAGTCGAGCCAGAACCCGCAATCTGGCCAGCGTCAGCACGACACCGGCCAGCAGGGGTCCCACCACGGACAGCCCCGGCCCCGTCGGAGCGACCAGCAGTTCCAGCAGCCCGACCCGCGATTCCGACAGAACGACCGGCAGTCCGACCGAAAGCGGGGAGGTCAGCAGTCTGGACGAGAGCGCCGCGACCAGGGGTGGTAGCGTACCGGACGGCCGGCCGACCGACTTCGATCCGGCTGGCGATAGCACGGGCGTGGAGTCCGCCTCTATCGAGTTCTTCCGAGTTGCACGTTCTGGTGCCCCCTGTCGAACCGCAGAGACGCCCAGTGGTCACGGGAGAATCTCGCAGTCACGGCGGGACCTTCCCGCGGTCACGGGGAAACCTCGCAGTCACGGCGGGATCCACCGGTCAGAGAGAGGTTACCGGGCGATAACTTCGTGTTAAACTTATAGGCCGGGCGGCCCTAGCCCGCGGTATGAACGAGAGCGAACCGGTCGACGCCGCCGTCGAGCCCTGTTCGTGCAAGCTCGGACGGAACCTCGCGGCCTACGGGCTCGAGGACCTGCACGCGACGGTCCGCCAGCGGCGGGCCGACGGCGACAGCCTCCGGGACCTCGAACGGTTCGTGAACCGGTCGCTGCTCGACGCCGCGCTGCGCGAGGCCGGCGCCGACGTCATCGGCGACGTCGACGGCATCTACGACGCGCTGACCGGCGACGACGTCAGCGTCGGGAAGCGGACGGAGGTCCGCGAGCGTCTCGAACACGCCGGCGTCGACGTCGGTGCAGTGGAGGCGGCGTTCGTCTCCTACCAGACCGTTCGGAGCCACCTCAGGGACTGTCTCGACGTCGAGACCGCCCGCGAGAGCCGGCTCTCCGTCGACGACGCCCGGGGGACCATCGAGTGGGCCCGCTCGCGCAGCGAGGGCATCGTCGAGCGGACGGTCCAGCGACTCGCCGCGGCGGAGGAGGTCGCTGCCGGCGACGTCGACGTCTCCCACGTCGTCCGGATCGACTGTTCGGACTGTGGCGCCTCCTACCCCGTCGACCGGTTCGTCGACCGCGGTGGCTGCGACTGCGGCGACTGACGGCGGCGACGGGCGAGCAGCGGAGTAAGCCGACGCTATCGTCCTCGCGGTCGTCATGGAGAGAACGAGGAGGCAGTCGCGACTTCGGTCGTGGATAACTGGCAAGGTATAAATGGAGATGTGACGAACTCCTGACCGAGTGTTGGATGAATGGTAGCTAACGCCGAATCGGAGCCGCTGCGGGTCGCCGTCGAGAACCTGGGTGGGATCGATTCACGCGAACTGACGTTCGAGCCGGGCGTGACGGTGCTCACGGGACGGAACGCCACGAACCGGACGTCCCTGCTCCAGGCGGTTACCGCGGGACTGGGCGGGTCGTACGGCGAACTCAAGAGCGACGCCGAGTCGGGCGAGGTCGAACTCGCCGTCGGCGAGGAGACCTACGACCGCCGCTTCCGCCGTGACGGCGACGGCGTCCTCGTCAGCGGCGACCCCTACGCCGACGACGCGTCGCTCGTCGACCTGTTCAGCAGCCTCCTGGAGGTCAACCCCGCCCGCCGCGCCGTCGAGCGCGGCGACGGAGACGCACTGCGGGAGATCATCATGGAGCCGGTCGACACCGAGGCGATCACCGCCGAGGTCGAGTCGACCCAGCGGGAACTCCGCGAGATCGAGGACCGCCTCGACGAGATCGAACGGCGCCGGTCGAACCTGGCGGCGCTGAAGGAACGCCGCGTGGCTGCCGAAGACGACCTGGCCGACGTGGAGTCCGAACTTGCGGACGTGCGCGAGGCCGTCGCCGAGTTCGAGGCCGACGCCGAGACCGCCGAGGAGGCGGAGGCCGTCGTCGAGGAGCTCACCGAGACGCGCGAGGCCTACGAGTCGGTCAGGAACCAGCTCGATACCCAGCGCAGCGCGGTCGAGTCCCTGGAGACCGAGCGCGAAGAGACCCGCGAGCGACTGGACGACCTGTCCGTCCCCGAGGCGGAACTGGAAGCGACGCAGGACGAACTCGAACGACTCCAGCGGCGCCGGCGCGGGCTGGAGAACACCGTCAACGACCTGGTCTCCATCGTCGAGTTCAACGAGCGGCTCGTCGACGACGGCGCGGCCGCGCTGTCAGGGGTCGGCGAGGACGGCGCCGACGCGGACGGCAGTGGCGTGGTCGACGAACTCGACCCCAGCTCGGGACAGATCGAGTGCTGGACCTGCGGGACGACGGTCGACCGGGGCGAGGTCGAGGAGCGACTCGACGGCCTGCGCGACGTCGTGGAGGACCACCGCAGCGAGCGAAACGAACTTCGGAAGCGGATCGACGAGACGCGCGCGACGCTGTCGGACCTGCAGGACGCCGTCGACGAGGAGGAGTCCCTCGAAGCGAAGGTCGAGGAGATAGACGGAGAGCTCGACGAGCGCGAGGCCCGCATCGAGGAGCTGTCGGCCCGCGAGGACGACCTCCAGGCGCAGATCTCGGCCCTCGAAGACGAGGCCAGCGAGTCCGAGAGTCTCCGCGACAGCGAACTGCTCGACCGGTACGAACGGCGCTCCGAACTGGAGTACGAGCGCGGCCAGCTGGAGGAGAAACTCGACTCGCTGGAGTCGGAGATCGAGACGATCGAGGCACTCGACGACGAACGCGAGGAACTGGAGAGCGAGCGCGAGCAGTTGCGTGAGGAGCTGACCTCGCTGCGGAACCGGATCGAGAACCTCGAGCGGTCGGCAATCGAGACGTTCAACGACCACATGGAGACCGTGCTCGACCGCCTCGGCTACGAGAACGTCGAGCGCGTCTGGATCGAGCGGAAAGCCGCCGAGAGCGGGCGCGGCTCGGGGTCGGACAGCACGTTCTCCCTGCACGTCGTCCGGTCCGCCGAGGACGGCGCGGTGTACGAGGACACCGTTGACCACCTCTCGGAGTCCGAGCGCGAGGTCATCGGGCTAGTCGTCGCGCTGGCGGGCTACCTGGTCCACGACGTCCACGAGTCGGTGCCGGTGATGGTGCTGGACTCGCTGGAGGCTATCGATGCCGACCGCATCGCGGCGCTGGTCGAGTACTTCGCCGACTACGCCCCGTTCCTCGTCGTCGCGCTACTGCCCGAGGACGCCCAGGCGCTCGACGACGACTACGAGCGGGTCGTGATGGACGAGGCCCTCGCCTAGGGTAAGTTCGCTGACTCTTCACACGGGTTTCGGTGTTAAGCAGGCCGGAAATTCCAGAATCGCCTCCCAGGTAGTTTCCAGTATAGTCGCAAGATGTCACGGCGCCACGGGTCACCGCGCCCCAGTACTGGAGAAAGGTCAAGGCGTTCCGGACGGCCTCTTCCCGGCGGGGACAGAGGTCGAAGGACTGGATGCGCTGTTCGACCGCCCCGGGAGTGTATATCCGCTCGTCCGCTGACCCGTCCCTCGGCGCGACGACGCTCCGCTCGCCGCGGGCCGTGATGACAGAGGCGTCTTCGCCCACGCGGCGAACCAGCCCGTTGTCGGCGAGTTCGGGGGGTCGTTCGCGTAGGTACTATTCTGCAGTCACTGAATCCACATCTCAACGGAGTTCACTATCTATCAGCACGTCGCGGCTGTCCCCCCTACAATCGTGGTTGAATACGAACGATCTGAAGGAATCAACTGGCCCGTTCAGATATCCAACCCACCGGTGATCCGGTAGATCGTGCCCTCGTACTCGACGAACAGGACGACGGACACGTCGTCTCCCGCCGGTAGGAACGGATCGAGCGTCTGCGTGATGGCTCGCGTCTGTTCCGACGTCGTCTCGATACGGGTCGTTTCGTTCACTGAGGCGCGCTTCAGTAGTGTCCCCAGAAGCGTCGAGTCCCGCGTCTCGTTGATCGCCCTCCACTGCAGGACCGTTACTGTCTCGGTCGACGACGAGTTCATCTCTTCGAGGACCTCCGATTGCGGGACCTGTGTCACGTGATACGTCCCTTCTGGATACGTCTCGCCCTGTAACGGTCCCTTGTGCAAACCGAGGCCTGCGACCGTGAGGCTACCGACGGCAATGATGACGAACGCTATACCAACCGCGAGTCGTCGATTACGCATCCGAACTAAATAATTACGTTAAGGTGATCCTCGCCGTAACTTATGTCCATTGCTTCCACACTGTGGTATGGACAGTCAACTTCTACAAGCGTCTGAATCTGAACGCTGATCCCGGCGATGTACGCCCCACTTCCATTCCGAACCCTGTAACAGGGCCCGCCGGAGTCGCCGTCGTGAGCTGCGGCTTCCGCGATGAAGCCCATCCCAGGTAGTTGCCAGCTATCACGGCGCCGTCGGTCGATTCCGGGCGGCTTGCGAGTGCACGACGCTATCCTAAAGAGCTAGGGCGTACGCATATACCCGGTCCTTGCAAAGTAAACTGTCAATGAGTACTATCGTCGAGGCGCACGTGCCGGCCGAGCAGTTCGCCCTGTCGGAGACCCTGCGGGCGCTTCCCGACGCTGAATTCCGGATGGTCCGACTCGTCGCGCACGGTGGCGACAGCGTGATGCCGTTCCTGTGGGCCCAGCCAGCGGACGACGAGGAACTCACGGCGGCGCTCGAGGACGACCCCACCGTCGGCGACGTCGACGTCCTCGCCGAGTTCGAGGACGAGAGCCTGGTCCAGGTGGACTGGCAGGCCCGCATTCGGGTGCTCGTCTCCATCGTCAGCGAGGAGGACGCGACGATACTCGACGCCCACGCCCGCGAGGGAACCTGGCGCCTCCAGATATTCTTCCCCGACCACGACTCCGTGTCGACGGTGTACGACTTCTGCGAGGAGTACGGGATCGACGTCACCCTCGAACGGATCTGCGACATGTCCGACTCCTACCAGCAGGACGGGATCCGACTGACCGAGGAACAGTACCAGGCTATCTCCCACGCCTACGAGGCGGGCTACTACGACGTCCCGCGGCGCATCAACCAGGAGGAACTGGCCGAGTCCTTCGACGTCTCCCACCAGGCCCTCTCGGAGCGGCTCCGCCGGGGCCACCAGACGGTCATCGCCAACATGCTGTACCGCAAACTCCAGCGCCCCGACCGGGCGGTCGCGCCGCGGATGAGCCACAAGATGGACAGCTAGCGGTCAAACGATAAACCTCTATCAGCGTCCAGTCCCAATCGTGGCTATGGCCCAGACGTCCCAGCCTGCGACGGACACCGCCGAGACGGCGGCCGCCGAACCGGCAGCGCTTGAGCGCGCCCGCGTGGTCGGCACCGTCCTCGACGAGTCGATTACGGTGCCCGGGACAGGGTTCAAGGTCGGTCTCGATCCCATCCTGGGGATCCTCCCGATCGCCGGCGACTCCGTCGCCGCCGTCGCCTCGCTGTACATCGTGTTCGTCGGCCTGCGACTCGGCGTGTCCAGGCTGGCGCTCGCCAAGATGGTCGCCTACGTGGCACTGGACTTCACCGTCGGGTCCGTCCCGGTTCTGGGGACCGTCGTCGACGCGTTCCTGAAGGTGAACGTGCGCAACGTGGGGACCATCGAGCGCCACGTCGGTAGCGACTACTGACCCGGCCGGCACGAACGCAGAACTGTCTTCTCGCCGACAAACCATTTCAGCGTGAGCGCCGTAGGTGGAGACGAAAATGGACGGATCAGGACTCGACGACCCACCGGACCGGGCACGGATCGGCTGGTGGCTGTTCGTCCTCGCGCTCACGGCCGTCGCGGGGTTCATCGCCTACTCCTTCGTCGGGATGATCGTCCTCGGCGTCTTCGGCTACTACGCGACGCGACCGATCGACCGGCGGATGGAGTCGGTCGTCGACTCCGAGGGGCTTGCGGCCTCGCTGACGGTGCTCGTCGTGCTCGTCCCGCTCGTCGCCGTCCTGTTCTACGCGGGCGCCCGGATATTCACGCAGGCCCGGGAGGCACTGGGCGGGGCGACTGCCCTCGGCGCGCTCGAAGACGGGCTCGGGATACTCCCGGCGGAGGGGAGTTCGTCGCTGCCCGCGCTGCTCGAGAACCCTGGACAGATCCTCGCGGATCCCCAGGGGACAACGCAGACGATATTGCAGACGGGGGTGGAGGCGGCGTCGTCTCTCTTCGGTGGGCTGTTGCTCGTCGGCCTGGCGCTGACGCTGTCGTACTTCCTGCTGGAGAACGACCACGAACTGGAGGACGGGTTCCGCCAGCTGGTCGGCGGCCGCGACGCGACGGCCTACGCCTACGCCTCGGCCGTCGACGAGGACCTGGAGTCGGTCTTCTTCGGCAACTTCCTCTTCCTCCTGCTGATGGCCGTCATCGCGACGGTCACGTACTGGGTGACGAACCTCCTCGCGCCCGAGGGACTCGGCGTCCCGATGATCTTCGTCCTCGGCTTTCTCACCGGCATCACGAGCCTGATCCCCGTCGTCGTCGGGAAGGTGATCTACCTCCCCGTGGTGGCCCTGCTCGCGTTCCAGGCGGTGAGTGGCGGCGGCCAGTTCGGGTTCGTCGCCGCCGCCCTCGTCGCCTACTTCCTCGTCCTCGACATCCTCCCGCAGACGTTCCTCCAGCCCTACATCACGGGCCGGCAACTCGACGTGGTCGTGCTGATGTTCGCCTACCTGCTCGGCCCGGTGCTGTTCGGCTGGTACGGCTTCTTCCTCCTCCCCATTCTGTTCATCCTGATGCTCGAAGTCGTCCGCATCGTGCTCCCCTCGCTGATCCACGGCGAGGACGTCACCCCCACCGTGGAGATGGGCGATTCGGTCGGAACCAATCCCCGGTCCGAACTCGACGAGGTTCCCCAGGGCGACGAATCCTCGCGGTCGGGCGAGAGCACGGATGAGGACGGCGACGGGTCCAGAGGTGGCGACGCCGCCGACGCCGGATGAGCGACCGGGCTGAACAGCCTCGGATCAGCCGTCGTCCGGACCGCCGGAACCGCTCGATACCGGTCTCTCGACGGACTGCTGATGCTCCCAGATCCCTCGTCTTTCGTCCGTCTGCTCACCGTCCCCCGTGGTCGTATAGACGTCGTCGCGGACCCGAAGGACTAGCCCGTTGTCGGCGAGCTTCGGGACCCGCTCGCGAATAGCCGGCTCGTCGCCATCTACGCCCTCAGCTAGCGACGAGACGTTGGCGTCCTCCTCCTGGAGCAGCGAGAGCGAAACCAGCGGTGGAAGAGGCCGATACCTCAGATACATACGAATTTGCCGGACAACCCTCATATCTGAACCACGGCCCCTCGTTCATTGACTCTAATCTGATGTACCACTAAACCACACGACGTGGACGGACTGATGCCCGAAATACTGCAGTTCTCGTGATGTAATGTACAGTAATCACGCGATGGCGCTCCACTCCCCCGCACCTACATTACCGATTTAACTTGCCCCCCCACGAATATCGGCCTCCCAGCGAGACTCTAGCCTGGGGAATTCTCAGTCTCGTGAGGATTGTGATCAGTGAATTCCAGATTCGTTGCTACCCCCCGGAGGCCCCAAGAGTTCGAGTCACCAGCCACCCCCTGGCCTATATCAGCCTTTGAACAAGATCGGCGTTCGTTTGGGTGATGACGATGCGCATCGAGATCGCCAGCCGGGGGCGCGAACGAGAAGCAAGGGACCTCAGTTACGATGGGGAGTGTTCTCCCCCTCGACTGCCGTGAACGGCGAGAACTCTCTCGCTGTTGAAGAGTAGGCCCGGACGAGATTTCGAAAACGCTCTTCTGTCGGAGATTGGGATCAGTTTCAGCGCTGGCTCTCGGTCGAAGTGGTCAAGGCACGGATCGCTGTTGTAACCCCTGCTCTCCCAGCAACGAGCTTGTTCGACGAGAACGATAGCCGGTATCTGTGACTACTCTCGATATAGGTTCTCGTCTCCGAACTGGTAGGAACCCCATACTTATCTGCCAAGTAATTGATTGCTGTTTCAACGCATGTATTCACTGCCGAACGACGTTGAGTTCCCCGCAGTGTTCAAGGTGGGACCAGCTCAAGCGATACCCCTCCTTGGAGCGTACCCAAACGATTCGGATCGCCCGCACGTGGTATCATCGCGCTCCGAAGCGCGAACCGCTGAAGGTTGCGGAACGGGGGTTCCGTAACGATGCCGTCTAGAGAAATCTTGCGTTTCTCTCTCGTCCCATTTTGCGTGGCACTGTTGATCGCCGCGAGTTTCTCCCTGATCGGGGGTGCCGCTACGGTGATCTCCGCCGAGAACGTGAGCGAAGAAGCGTACGCTGAGCCGGTCCCCACCCCGGGCGATCCATATTTCGAAGCCGAAGATCCCGATGGTGAGTGGATCAGCTACGTCAACCCGCGCGACGAGTATCGCAGCCCGTACATCGGGAACGGTTCCGCGAAAATCTGTCTCACCCTTCTTAACGAGGCCGGCAACCCGATCGTCGGTAAGACCGTGCCGAATACGACAGTAACTGTCCCCACTGGTGATTCTACTGCGTGGCATAGCTCGGCGGATCCAATCACGGTCCAATTCCCGCTTACCGAGCACTACGATCGTCCGCTTGATGCCGACCAGTTCGGTACGAACCCGGATCTCCCGCAGGGAGATGGATACCTCGATTCGCATTGTATCGAGTTCCACGGGCTGTCGAGCAACGCAACGATCAAGTACGGGAAGGCGTCAATCGATGGACCATCCGCACACAAAATCGAACTGGTTGGGTACATCGAAAAGTCTAGACAGACCTGGGATTCGGCGGTGGATCCGACCGCGGACACAGTATCCTACCGGGAAACGGGCGGAGGGTGGAGCTTCACGCCACAGGCGTCTCACGGGCAAGTCGTCGTGGTTCTGCAACTCGGTACTGAAGAGACGGGCGACGAACGGTCGGCGGAGTTGTCGGAACAGACTAGCGACGACACGGAGTCGTCTGAGGAAGACGACTCGACTGGTTCAGACACCAGTACACCGTTATCGAACGGTGAAGCAAGGGTGGATCACGACAACGGTACTAGGGACCACGAGTCCGTGTCCAGCGGCGTCGTCGATCGGTTGGTCCTGCCCGGTGCTGGGCTTCTCGCGATGATCGGGTTACTTGCTGTAGCCTGGCGGTCTCGACTCCGCTAACCCAAGTGTCGAGACCCATCACCTCTAGCAGTCCTCGGTAATCCTACAGACTTTCCCAACTCGCTCTTCTGTCGGAGATTGTGGATCTAGGTCAGCGATAGCTCTCGGTTGACGCGGACAGCGCACGGGTTGCTATTGAGACCACTACGCTCACCTCGATGAACTAGTTTGGTGGGACGATCTCCCGTTTCTGTGACTCTTCGCGGTGTACTCGACTCGTACAAACATGGAAGTAGAGAGTCTTTATCCGACGATTCTGGACGGAGACTGAAATCCGCAATGTACTACACATGAGTGGCCGTTTTTCACGGAGGTTAACACATGAGGTGCCCCAGTAAGTTACTAATAACAAGGTTGGAAATGACTGAAAGTTGATCTGGAAAGGTAAATGAAAACCAATAGAAGAACCTACCTCAAACTGTTGTCAGCAAGCGGATTGGCTGTGTTTGGGGCATCAACTGCTTTAAGCGAAGAACACAGAAGTCCAGTCGACCTCGGAGAAGCCAGTAATTATACGATTCTGGCGAAATCAGGAATTTCAACGGTACCTGATTCCGATGTGACGGGAAATATCGCCGTGAGCCCAATCGACTCGACCGGCATCACCGGTTTCGATTTAGTGTTGGATTCATCGGGCGAATTCGCGACATCGGATCAAGTGAGCGGACGCGTATACGCGGCTGACTACGCGCCACCGACCCCGTCCATCCTGACCACAGCTGTGGGCGATATGGAATCTGCGTATACCGACGCCGCCGGCCGCTCACCTCCTGACTTTCAAGACCTGAACGGTGGCGAAATCGGCGGTCTGACCCTGGTCCCTGGAATTTACAACTGGAGTACGGATGTTTCAATTAGCGATGACATTACCCTCGCGGGCGGTCCAGATGATGTCTGGATCTTCCAGATCGATGGCAATCTTACGACGGCCAGCGGCACCAACGTCCTCCTGACTGGCGGTGCCGAGGTCGAGAACATCTTCTGGCAGGTTGCTGGCGGTGCCGGTGTAGAGATCGGAACGAACGCGCAGTTTTCGGGAGTTGTACTGTCTGAAACGGAAATCAACGTGCTTACTGATGCGAGGGTCGACGGATGCCTGTACGCACAGACTAGGGTCGATCTGCAGATGGCGACAGTTACCGGCTGCGAACCTATCGAAACGGTAACCGACACCGACACCGATACCGACACGGAAACCGACACCGACACCGACACGGAGACCGACACCGACACCGATACCGACACCGACACCGATACCGACACGGAAACCGACACCGACACTGAAACTGACACCGATACCGACACGGAAACCGACACCGACACGGAGACCGACACCGACACTGAAACCGACACCGACACGGAAACCGACACCGACACTGAAACCGACACGGAAACGGAAACCGACACTGAAACGGAAACCGACACGGAAACTGAAACTGAAACTGAAACCGAAACTGAAACCGACACGGAAACGGAAACCGACACTGAGACGGAAACTGAAACGGAAACTGAAACTGAAACCGACACGGAAACGGAAACGGAAACGGAAACCGACACTGAGACGGAAACCGACACTGAGACGGAAACTGAAACGGAAACCGACACTGAGACGGAAACGGAAACGGAAACCGACACGGAAACGGAAACTGAAACTGAAACCGAAACGGAAACCGACACGGAAACGGAAACCGACACATCGGATAAGGACGGAAAGAAGAAGCCAGATATCAAAAAGGACGTTCGATTTGAGGCAGAATGTCGAACAGACAAACGTATCAAACACGTCGTCCACAACGACACGAAACACGATCTGAAGTTCTCCTACAGGCTGAAAGGAACGGGTAAGGGCGGGAAGGTCACGGTCGACAAGCACAAGTGCAAATCCTTCTGGATCGGAAACAAGAGCGACGCCGGCACGGTTATATTCATGTTCGATGGTAGGAAGGTCGCGACGATCGATATCGAGTCGATCCCCGAATGTGGCCGCAACTGAAGGGTGAGTCACTAGCCCACTTCCTTTTTTCAGGTAGCCTGTTGCACGGTTTCGAGATCAGTCCAGATGTCCCACGCAGCGATCACTACTGGGAAAATAGTCACTTTCACTAGATTGGAAGTCGGATCATGACTGTGTCCAACACCCGATCCGACGCTCAGGGCAACTTGCCCCCCAACAATATTCGGCCTCCCAGCGAGACTCCAGCAGGGGGAATTCTCAGCCTCATGAGGATTGTGATCAGTGAATTCCAGTTTTGTTGCTGCCCCCCGGAGGCCCCAAGAGTTCGAGTCACCAGCCACCCCCTGGCCTATATCAGCCTTTGAACAAGATCGGCGTTCGTTTGGGTGATGACGATGCGTATCGGGCTCACCAGCCGGGGGCGCGAACGAGAAGCAATGGACCTCAGTTACGATGGGTAGAATTCTGCCATTCGAAAATTGGGAGTCAATTGCCGAGGTCCACATCGAGAGTCCACCGTCGACGATCGGTGGGGAACAAAAAGAGAGCTGCCTGTTCGTCACCGGTCGAGCGAGATGATGGCAGTATCGCTCGTGACTGCGATTGTCTTCTGCCCGTTGTATTCACCTGGCTTTCCGAGGGCGATTCGAACACGGTCGCCTTCCGAGAGCGTGCGAACCATGGGACCGTACATGGACCGGCGCCAGACCGTCACCTTGGCTGACGCTCCCTGATCATCTTCGAGGTAGCCGACCTGGTACTGATTCCGGGTCGCGGGCTCGTCGAACAACCACGTGATTTCGCCTTCGACGGTGACCCACCTGTCGTCGGGATCGATCCCAGCCACGTTGATCGGCACAGTGGGGTCGTCCGCCCACTCGTTCAGGACCGTGAACACTGCCTCGGTGAAGGATGTTCCCTGCTTGTCCCACTCCTCGGCCAGCCGCCGTGCAGCGTCGGCACGTGAGAGGGCTTCGAAGCTCGCTGCTATGGAGGTCGCCCGTTCGTTCACCCTGGCCAGTTCTTCCTGACTCAGCGTGGCTCGGGGGTCCACCGTTTGCGTTCGACTGGATTGAGGGATGGTGACGAACTCTCGACCAGCCGCGAGGTGCGCTCGTTCCCAGAAGTCCCTCGCCGTTCGCGCTTGTTCAATCTGGGTTTGCGCTCTACAGGATTTCCCACGTTCGAGGTCAGCCTCCGCAGCCGCCAGTGCGTGCTCGCGATGGCGCTCCATTTCAGCCGCTTCGCCCAGCCGCCGTTCTTGCGACGCGAGAGTTTCACCGTATCGACGATCCGGACCGACGTCCGTCGAGCGCGTCCAGTCGTAATCTTTCTTCCCCTGGATTTCCTGTTCCACAGACGGGCGCAGCTCCTGTTCGTGAGTCGTTTCAGCGACCTCGTTCAGGAGACCGTTCGCGTCGACCTGGGACGCCACTGACGTCTGCAAGGTCTGCTCTTCTGGCGCACGCTGCTCGTCCGCCACTCCGCTGTGCTTTCTGACCGATACTTTCTTGTGCGAACCGTGTGAACTCATGGATGGATAACACTTGTAGGGCGTCTCACGACGTCCTCTGCAACCAACCGTCGAGAACCATCTGTCCTCCGCGCCCTACAGAACGGAGAACAACCACACTGAGCGAGCGATACAACCACTGAACTCACGACCGGGCTGACCACCCCACCCTGCGGCGCGGTGGCTGCCGCCGGGGCGGTCACCCGCTCGACGCGAGTTCACCCCTTTTTAGAACCGTTTATCGGATAGGGTTCTCCGTCGCGGGTACCGCACCGATTACCCCCGATATACCCCGGTATACCCGGTTGCGGGTCCAGTGGCACGGAGTCGAAGACGAAGTGCCACAGCGGCCCGCTCTCGGGTCGTGGGGTCGCGGGGGCGCGGTGGGGTGCCCGCGAGCGGCGTGCTCGCGGTGTGAGCACGCCGAGTCGGCGCAAGTCCCTCCGGACAATCGGTGCGTGAACTCCGCGTGGTCGCCGATGGAAGCTCCCCGGCGGCGGCGGGGAGCAGTCTCGGCAGCGAGCGGAGGAGTGCGAAAGCCGATGAGGAGGAAACGCGCACGACCGGAAACCCATATCCGATAAACGTGTGTAGGCCAGTGAGCCTGGCAAGGCTCTGGGAAGCCGCGCCTGCGGTGGCGCAACAGACGCGTCGCGTCGACGCACTGTCGGCCGAGGGCTGTGGAAGGGACCCGCCGTCGCGCCGTCGACGGCGGGGAGGGTCCGCAGTCCTCGGTCGACCGGGCGAGTAAGCGTGGCGTCTGTGAGCTATCTCCGACGGCGCGGGGCCCCGTCCGTTCGCGGGTCCGGCGAAGCTCGCCCGTCGGGCGAGGAGTCGCCGGTCCGGGCCCGCGAAACGCAACGGAATCCGCCCCTGCGGGGGCGGACGTGGCCGCGCGCCGAGAGAGAAGCCTGGAGGAATCCCCCGGTGGCCCCAAATCCGCGACATGCCCGCGTGTATGCGAGCCCCGCGCTCGGGCAGTGCTGAGAGAGCGCGGAAGCGAGCAGCCCGGACCGTGCCCCGTCCGTCGAGCGGTGCGGAGAGACGCAACGGAAGGCGCGAAATGCCCGGACCGAGGAACGGGGGCGCGGGGGTCGGGTGGGCGGTGGTGTCAGACGGACAACGTCGATGCGCGGGCCCGGAATCGCCAGCGACCGCGGTGTGGCGGTCGATCTCCGTTGCGAACGCAACGACGTCCGTGAGCGAGGGAGATCGCGACCCGCCACAGCGTGGGAAGCAAGACTCCCGACGGGGACATCTGTTCGATGTCCCCAGGCCCGGGTATCGGCGGGAAACGTCGTCCGAGGAACACCGGTGGTCATCGCTGTGTCAGCCAGTGCAACGGACCTGGCCCGGATGCTCCATCGATTACTCCTGAAACGTAGCCGTCTCGATTACAGAAACTCTCGTGGCCCTGAGTGAATCGGCCGATGGGGAGTCAGACGGTAAATGTCGTCGGCTGCCTCTTTTCGAGAGAGGCTAGTATCACCACCTGGCGACTCCATCGCCCCTAACAATTATATCTCGTTTCGTGATTTCGGACACTGTCTGATATTATGCAACGAGGTATGAAGCGGATCTTGGTTCCGGTTACAGGGAATCCGCTTGGTCCGCCAGGAACCGCTGTAGAGTCGCGACGTCTTCTTCTGGTTCCTGTTGCAACTGAAAAACCCCTTTGAGAGTGCTCTGTAGGATCGGTCTGTCGGTGCGTGATTTTCACGAGTATCTAACGCTGCG
>JAOPKE010000005.1 GCA_025517465.1 Halobacteria archaeon HArc-gm2 | reverse complement strand
TGCGGCGGACGACCTGCGGGCCGGTCCGGAAATCAGAGGGTTTGCCCGCCGCAGCTTGGATATCCGTGATGTAGAGGGTTTCGACGTCGACGAGCGCGGTCACTTTCAGCGCGCGCAGGTGGTAGTGCGCGCGCTGGGCGTAGTGGCGGCTGGGCTGATCGCGGTCGAACCCCGTCGCGTCGATGGCGGCGTGGCCGCTGCGGTGGCGGGCGGAGACATCCAGAAACGCCCGCCAGCGCTCGATCGGGATCTTCACGAACCACGCGTGGACCGACGTGAAATGTGGAACCTGCGAGAGACCGATCTCGGCCAGAATGCCGGGCATCTCCGCGAGCAAATCACACGTCCCGCGGTAGGATTTGCCCAGTTCGATGCGAAGGGCATTCACCGTCAGCATCGCCCAGTCGGCGTAGCTGCCGCCTCCCGCCGGATCGGCAGCTTCGGCAGGGTTCGCGACAACTTCTTTTGCTCTGGCCACCGATTCACGAGTGAAGAGACGGATCTCGGAACACATTCACCCGTCTCTTCGCATTCTACCGATATAGCGTAGTCGCGGCCCTGCCGTCTAGCGATCCTACAGAGCATTTCATTCCACCAGGACAGCACCGTACGACAGACCGCCACACGCCTCCCCAACCGACTGCGGTGCTCACTTTGTTGCGCTCCTCATCCCTCGCGCAGTTTCGTCGCGGCCCGGAGGCCGCGACAGCGCGCGCCAACGTGGACTTGAGGAACTCGGGGAGACTAAAGAAGACGACTTGCAGTAGAAACGGGGGTCGTGAACCGAGAGCGCTACTCGGCCAGGTGGTCCAGCACGGCGTCGGTGTCGTTGGGGACGGGCTCGGGGTCGACGCCGGCCTTCGCGGCGGCGTCGGGGTCCTTGAGCAGGTGACCGGTCGTCAGACAGACGACGTTCTCGTCCGCGTCCACGACGCCCTGCTCGCGAAGCTTGCGGAGGCCGGCGACGCTGGCGGCGGAGGCGGGTTCGACGCCGACGCCCTCCTCGGCGAGGTCGCGCTGGGCCGACGTGATCTGCTCGTCGGTGACGGCGACCGCGGTGCCGCCCGTCTCGCGGATACCCGGGAGCGCCTTGGGCGCGTTGACGGGGTTGCCGATGCGGATGGCCGTCGCGATGGTCTCGACCTCGTCCCAGCGGCGGACCTCGTCGTTGCCCTCCTGGACGGCTTCGACCATCGGCGCCGAGCCCTCGGCCTGGACGCCCGTGATGGCAGGGACGTCGGACTCCTCGATGGCGCCGGCCTTGCGGAGTTCGCGGAAGCACTTGTACAGCGCCGCGGTGTTGCCGGCGTTGCCGACGGGGAGGACGATGCGGTCGGGGAAGGTGCCGTAGTCGTCGCGGAACTGTTCCATGAACTCCAGGCCGATGGTCTTCTGGCCCTCGAGGCGGAAGGGGTTGAGCGAGTTCAGGAGGTAGGCCTCGCCACGCGACGCGAGGTCCTGGACGATGTCGAGGCACTGGTCGAAGTTGCCGTCGACTTCGAGGATGCGGGCGCCGTGGAGCGACGCCTGGGCGACCTTGCCGGCGGCGACCTTGCCGGCGGGCAGGAGAACGAGCGTCTCCAGGTCCGCACGGGCGCCGTACGCTGCGAGCGCGGCGGAGGTGTTCCCCGTCGACGCGCAGGCCAGCCGACCCACGCCCAGTTCCTGGGCCACGCGAACCCCCACGGTCATTCCGCGGTCCTTGAACGACCCGGTGGGGTTCATCCCCTCGTGTTTGATCCGCAGCGCGTTCACGCCGACGTCGTCTTCCAGCCGCGGGACCTTGTGCAGCGGCGTGTGTCCCTCGGGGAGGGTCACGCCCTCCTCGAAAGGCAGCGCGGCGTTGTACCGCCAGACGCCCTCCCCTTCGAAGTCGTCCCAGGTGGGCAGGTCGGCGTAGCGCGCTTCCAGCAGTCCGTCACACTCGTCGCAGGTGTAGCGAATCGCGTCGAAGGGTGCGAACGCCTCGCCGCACTCGATGCAGGTCAGCCAGACGCCGTCGTCGGCGACCGACGGCACGTCGTCCGTGAGCTCCAGTTCGGCCATTACGTTGGGCCAGACCCCCTGCGGCAAAAAGTGGGGCGGTTAGCGCCGGCGGGTGTTCGCTTCTCGTGACGGGTCGCTCCGTGCGCGCTGGTAGCCGTCTCGTACCGCGTCGGCCGTCCGGTAGAGGCTGGCGAGTAGCGCGAGGACGACGGCGACGGCCAAAACCTGTGCGGCGGCGCCGCCCGTCCCGAACGCCCACGGGATCGCCAGGGCCAGGAACCGGACGGCGACGACGAGCACGGCAATCGTCGTCACCGCGATCACCGCGTACCGGGCCGTTCGCTGGGACGAACCACCGCGATCCGCGGCGTCGAGTCCGTACAGCTGGATCGTCGCGCCCTCGACCGCCAGCCAGAGCGCCGCCACGGCGGACGCGCCGATCCAGGCGAGCGCTACGGGGTCGGGAACGGTGAGCCCCGTCGCTTCGAGCAGTATCACGGGCGCACCGACGAGCGCGACGAACGCTAGCGGGCCGAGTAGAACGAGTGAGCTGAACACCGCCGCGAACCCCCGCGCCAGGGTTCCGATGGAGGGCGCCATAGCTCGACCTGCAAACGCGGCGACAATAAAGCCGGCCGGTAGCGCACGGAGTCGAGCGGTCGCCGGTGAACTGAAACCCCTTCATTTCGACTGGAGCGGGACGTAATATCAGCGACGGAGCGCAGTCGGTGAGGAGATCGCACAGTCGCATTCGCTCAATCTGCCGCGCCGGACCTCGACGAGTTCGAAATGAGCAACTTGAACCCGATACCGACGCTTACGACGCCGTACAACAAGAACGAGATGGAGAGGAGACCCTCTGCACCCAAACTGGCTCCGGAGAATAGCGCCGCAGTACCGACGAGCAGTATCGCGCCTCCGATCAGGCGATGGGCTGTACTCCGGCTGGCAATCGACGTAGTGTATGGCCGCAGGCACGCTAATAATCACTTTCACTGTCAGCTATAGGGGACACCGGTTCTTCCGAGTGCACGAGTGAGAGGCCGTGTTCGCAGAACGGCACGACGATAGTGTCCGTCCTTTGTGGAACGCCGCGACCAGTACACTCGAAACGGGCTTCCTCCGGGACATTCTCCGTGACAGTACAATTCGCCCCTCAGTCCCCGAACTCGTCGATGCGCTCGTGGACGTAGGCGGCCCACTCGTCGAGCGTCTGGTGCATCAGTTCCCGGGCTTCCTCCAGCGGCGTGGCGGCGTACTGGTAGACGTGCCCGCCGCCGTCGAGGAGGCGCCGTTCCCTGTCGGCCAGCCCCTTCTCGCGCAGCGTCGACAGCGACCGGTTCACGTTGCTCCGGTCGCGGTCCAGTTCCTGGGCCAGTTCCTCGACGGTGCTCGCGGGTTCGTCGAGCAGCGTCCGGTAGGTTCGCACCTCGTGTTTCTGGATGCCGAACACGCAGGCCATCACCTCTTCGAGGCCGGGTTCGTCGCCAAGCATCAGGTCGCGAAAGCGTTCGGGGGAGGGGTCGACGGCCATAGCGGGGCTTCTGCCGCCAGCGTCGTAAACCATCTAGTTACCTGCGGGTCACCCGGCGTGGTGCACGCCGCGTCCGCCCGCGCTCACTCGCTGGCGTAGCCCTGCTTCTCGATGCAGGTGCGCATCTCTTCCCGGCTCTCGTGCTTGTGGAGCCTGGTCGGGGTGTCGCAGTAGAAGACGTCGCCGTCGCGGCGCAGTGTCACCTCGTGTTCCTCGCCGAGGAACTCGGTCCGGACGACCACGCGTCGGCCGTCATCGAGCGCGGCGAGCAGTTCGTCGGCGCCCATCGCGCCGTCCGTCGTGACGAGCGGGTCCATAGTGGGAACTTCGGAGGCCATCGGTTTGGTCGTTGCCGCCGATTCGAGCGGCAACCGTATTGAAGTACCGCGGTCTGACCCCGATGGAACACAGCCGCCATACTGTCATACCCCACTCCGCGTGAACCTTCTCCTGTATGTCATCTGAAACACAACGGTCCGTAACGATCGAAGACGACGTCTCGTTCGACGCGACGGCTGGTGTCATCGGGGGAATCGTCGGCGGCGTGGCCATGGGCGCGCTCGTGGTCGTCATGAACGCGGCCGTCCTGGCCGTCGCCATCCCGTCGCTGTACACGCTCGCACCGCCGGCGAACCTGCAACTGGGGTTTCTCGTTCAGGTGTTCCACGGAGCCGCCCTCGGGCTCGCGTTCGCCGGCCTCGTCGGCACGCTCTCGGTCGACTCCCCGGCGAAAGTCGTCGCCGCGGGCCTCGGCTGGGGCGTCGTGACCTGGCTCGTGCTGGCCGCGCTCGTCATGCCTCTGTGGCTGGGCGCCGTCGGGTCCCCGGCGAGCCCGCCGTTCCCGAACTTCGCGCTCCCGTCGCTGCTGTGGCACGCCGTCTACGGCGCCGTCCTGGGTGGCGTCTTCGCCGTCGTCCACGACCGGTTCTAGCGCGGACCGGTTCGTCCCCGGCCGTCGTTCGGGCGGGGTAGACGGTGGTGATCCCGTCCAGTCAAGCCCCGTCCCGTTTCGGCGGCGAGCAGTTGCTACGAGTGCGATTCCAGTGGCTCGTCGGTCGAGAAAAATCGCGGTCGGTCAGACCGGCCCACTTCGTCGTCAGAACCGCCCGTTCAGAGTTCGAGCCACTCGGCGTACGTGTCGTAGAGGCCGAGCGCCCACACGGAGCCGACGATGATGGGGACGAGGATGGCCCCGAGACCGAGCGTGACGACCGTCAGTACCACGCTGAGGACGATCGCGAGCACGAATCCCCCGAAAAAGGCGATCGCTTCCTTCTTCCGCCCCTGGTAGAGCTGCCCGACGCCGGGGATCAAAAAGGAGAGGACGAGCGCTATCAGCTGTTCGTTGCCGCTGCCACCTGCTGTATCCGCTTGTGCCTCAGCCATACCAGAGAGACACTCTTTCCCATCCGTATTCAACGTTTGGATATTATGCACAACACTGGCGGCGTAATTATCCTTCTCGTCCCGTGTAGCGCCGGTACCGGCATCCGGCGGCCGGGTGGCAGAATTACCGCCATCTGGCACGAGACGCGGTGGGCGACGTCGCCACGGCACCGCCAGTCAGTCGCCGTCGAATCCCTGGACCGTTATCGCGATGGCGTCCCGAGTCGGGACGTCGCGGACGCTGTAGGTTCTCGGCCATGGCCCGGTCCCGTGGGCGTCTTGTGCCTGTGGGACGGGCCGTTCGTCGGTGCCCGAGAGTCCCGTCAGGTACGCTCTCGTGACCATCGGCTCGACGAAGGAGAGTTCGGCGACGCCGTCGTCGTCCGCGTCGTGGACCCCCCAGATGAGCGCGTTCGTGAACGGTTCGCCGTCGAACTCCGATGCGTTGCGGTTCACCAGGTGTTCGCCCATGTCCGTCACGACGGCGGGGCCGCCGACGTTCGGGTCCGGCGCCCGCGAGAAGCCTTCCGGGATCCGGGCCGCTGGCACGTCGTGGCTCGCTCGTCGCAAACCCTCGATGGCGTCGACGGTGGCCATCGGCAGCGCGTGGAAGTGGATGTCGAAGTGGGGAACCCCGTAGACGCCAGGCGGCGGATGCCCGCCAGGGTTCCAGTTGAGTCCGAGGAAGGTGATCGACGTGCCCTCGGCGTCCGGGAACGGGACGAAGAACTCCAGTGAGCGCTTCCCGTGTATCGTCGTCGCCAGGCCGCCGGGCCCGTACTTGTCGTCGTATCCGCCGCAGTCCGCGAGGTCGGCCGCGGACGGTAGTCCCTGGAGCGCCGCCCGGCCGACCAGGACGCCGTGGATGGGTGTTGTCCCGGAGGTGGTAGTCGTCGTGAACGTCCGCGCTTCACCGTCCCCCAGAGTCACCGAGGGACCCCACTTCGTGAGCGACTCGGGCGGAAAGCCGCCGCAAGCGCCGGACCCGCTCGCCTCTCGCCCGCTTGCACTGGCGCTCGCGAGTCCCGACGTTCCGAGCGCCGCCGTCGACACGGCCGACTGGACGAACCGCCGCCGGCCGATCAGCCCGTTCGTTCGATGCTCCGTCCGCTCGCCGTTCGTCGCTGTAGCGTCCTGTGACATGGTTGTTGGCGACGTCGGCCGGTTCGACATCGGCTCCGTCAGGTGTATAGACTCCCACGGCCACCATTCCTGTTACGATTGCTGAACTTACAATCGCCAAATAGGTGGGTGGCTCTCGGCGCTCGCGAACCGCTCTCTGCTCACGGGCACTCCTCGGAAAATCTGGACCGAAAAACCGACCTCGCTCCGCTCGCTCGGCACTAGTTCTGCGCCGCCAGCCACGCCAGCAACCCCTCCCGAGCCACCTTTTTCTTCGTCGGGTCGTTCGCTCCGCTCACGACCGCTTCTCGAAAAACGTGGGCGAAAAAAGGCGGGCCTCACTGCGTTCGGCCCGGAAACTAGCTCTGCGCCGCCAGCCACGCCAGCAACCCTTTCTGGGCATGCAGGCGGTTCTCTGCCTGGTCCCAGACGATGGCGTTCTCACTCTCGATGGCGGCGTCGGTGACCTCCTCGCCGCGGTGGGCGGGCAGGCAGTGCATCAGCGTCCGGTCGCCGAGCACGTCGGGGGTTATCTGGAAGCCGTCGAAGGCCTCGAGTTTCTCGCTGCGCTCGTCTTCCTGGCCCATGCTGACCCAGACGTCGGTGTAGACCACGTCGGCGTCGGCGATGGCGGCGTCGGGATCGTGGGTGGTTTCGGGGGCGTCGCCGACCGAGTCGGCCCGCTCTAGCACGCTCTCGTCGACGCCGTACCCCTCGGGCGTCGCGACGGTCAGGTCGAGGCCGGTCATCGCCGCACCGAGAGCGAACGACTGGCAGACGTTGTTGCCGTCGCCGACCCAGGCGACCCTGACCTCGTCGAAGTCGCCGAACTCCTCGCGGATGGTGAGCAGGTCGGCGAGCGTCTGGCAGGGGTGGGCGTCGTCGGTGAGGCCGTTGACGACGGGAACGTCGGCGTACTCGGCCAGTTCCTCCACGTCCGCGTGGTCGAAGACGCGGGCCATCAGGACGTCGACGTAGCGGCTGAGCGCCCGGGAGGTGTCCCTGACGGGCTCGCCGTGGCCCAGGTGGATGTCGTCCGGGCCGAGGAAGACGGCGTGGCCACCCAGCTGGGTCATCCCCGTCTCGAAGGAGACCCGGGTCCGCGTCGATGGCTTCTCGAAGACCATCCCCAGCGTCTGGCCCCCGAGGAGGTTCTCCCCGCCCAGCGACTTGATGGTCGCCGCGCGGTCCAGCACGTCGGTCAGTTCGTCGGTCGTCAGGTCGTCGACGTCGAGGTAGTGCTGCATGGTCAGTCCTCCAGCAGGCGGTCGGTGACGTCCTCGAGGACGGCGACCGAGCGGTCGTACTCGTCGAGGACGATGTGTTCGTTCGGCGCGTGGTCGAGGTCGGAGTCGCCGGGGCCGTAGGTGACCATCGGGCAGTCCCAGGACTGGGCGAAGACGTTCATATCGCTCGTCCCGGTCTTGCGCAGCAGGGTGGGGTCGCCGCCCTGCTGGCGGATGGCCGCGCGGAACGCCCGGGCGACGCTGGTCCGCGGACTCTGCATGACGGGCTCGACCTTGTCGTCCCAGTGGACGGTGCCGTTCGTGAGGTGGCCGTCGGCGATCTCGCGGATCTCGTCGGTGGTGTACTCCGGGGGCACCCGCAGTTGCACGTCCATCGTCGCCTCGACGGAGAGGCCGTCGTCGGAGATGCCGCCGTCCATCGAGACGGGTTTGGTGGTGACGCGCTCGAACACCGGGATCCAGTCGTCCGGTTCGAACTCCTCGTCGACGGCGGCCCACCAGTCGATGGCGTCCTGGATGGCGTTGTTCTCGGGACGGGAGGAGTGGCCCGACTCGGAGGTGGCGACGTAGGTGCCCGCGAGCAGGCCGCGGTAGCCCAGCGTGATACCCTCCCAGCCGGAGGGCTCGCCGTTGATCACGGCGTCGGGCTCGGCATCGCGGTCCTCGACGAGGAAACGCCCGCCGCGGGAGTCGACCTCCTCGCCGACGACGCCGACGAAACTCGCGCCGGTGCGGACGGCGGCGACCGCCATCGCACACAGCGGTCCCTTGGCGTCGACCGATCCACGGCCCCACAGCTCTTCCTCGCCCTCGTCGTTCTCCTCGATGCGGACGGGGATGTCGCCGGGGACGGTGTCGACGTGGGAGGTCAACAGGACGCCGTCGTCCGCGGGCGCGCGGACGTTGCCGACGTCGTCGAGCCACGCCTCGCGGCCGTGGTCCTCGAAGAAGTCGCGGAGGAACTGCGCGCACTCCGCCTCCTCGGGCGTGACCGAGGGGATGCGGACGACCTCTTCGAGGAGTTCGCGGGCCGACTGGTCGGTGACGGTGGTGGCCGTCTCCGCTGCGGTCATCCTATCACCTCGGCCATGGCTTCCACGACCTCGTCGGCCTGGTCCTCCGTGATGGTCAGCGGCGGGAGCAGGCGGACGACGGTGCGACCGGCGGGCAGGGCCAGGATCTGGTGGCTCATCGCGAGTTGCTTGAGGTACCGCATCGCCCCTCGTTTCACCTCGACGCCGACCATCAGCCCCTCGCCGCGGACCTCGCGGACGTCGTCGCCGAGTTCGTCCTCCAGGCGCTCCTGCAGGTAGTTCCCGACCGATTCGGCGTGGGCGGGAACGTCCTCTTCGACGATGGTCTGGACGGTGGCGTTGGCTGCAGCGGAAACGACGGGGCCGCCGCTGAAGGTGGAGGCGTGGGAGCCGTACTCCTCGGCGATCCAGTCCCGGCAGAGCGTCGCGCCCATGGGGAACCCGTTGGCGAGTCCCTTGGCCGACGTAATCATGTCGGGGACGACGCCGGTCTGTTCGCAGGCCCAGAGCGAACCGGTGCGCCCCATCCCTGTCTGGACCTCGTCGAAGACGAGCGCCGCGCCGACCGATTCGGTGGCCTCGCGGGCCGCTTCGAGGTACTCGGCGGAGGCGGGGTTGATGCCGCCCTCGCCCTGGACGGGTTCGACGATGACGGCGGCCGTCTCGTCGTCGACGGCCTCGTGCATGGCCTCGGGGTCGTCGTAGGGGACGAACTCCACGTCGCCGGCCAGGGGCTCGTAGGGTTTCTTGTACTTGTCCTTCCACGTGGCCGCGAGCGAGCCCATGGTGCGGCCGTGGAAGCTCTGCATCGCGGCGATTATCTTCGAGTTCCCGGTGGCGCTACGAGCGAACTTCAGCGCCGCCTCGTTGGCCTCCGTCCCGGAGTTACAGAGCCACACCTTGTCGATGGGGTCCGGTGCGGTGTCGGCGAGCGTCTCGTACAACTCCGTGCGGGCGGAGTTGGGATACGACGCCTGGACGTAGGTCAGCTTGTCTATCTGGCCCTTCGCCGCGGCGTCGACCGCCTCGTGGCGGTGTCCGAGCGGGACGCACGCGTAGCTCGCGCCCATGTCCAGATACTCGGTACCGCTGTCGTCGTAGAGGGAGGCGCCGTCGCCTTCCTCGATCTGTATCGGCTTTTCGTTGAAGACGAATCCACTCATTACTGTTCAGCCTCCTCGGCGTCTGCGAGTGCGTCCTGAAACAGGTGCGTCCCGTCGCCGTCGAGCGCCGAGAGGATCGGTTCCTCTGCGTTGGCGTCTGCGACGACGACCTCGGGAGATCCGCCGTCGAGGGCCTCCTCGGCGGCCATGACCTTTCGGCCCATGAACCCCTCGGCGGCGTCCTCCAGGTCTGCCCACTCCTCGCCCGTCTCGACGGTCTCGATCAGCGTCTCCGAGTCGTCCGGGTCTTCGTAGATGCCCTCGACGTCGGTCAGCAGGACGAGCGTCGCGTCCAGCGCGGCGGCGATGGCCGCGGCCGAGCGGTCGGCGTCGGTGTTGACGGGCAGGATTTCGTCGTCGTCGGCGCCGGCCATCGGTGGGCTCGCGACGGGCGTGTAGCCGCCGTCGAACAGCGACTCCAGCAGGTCGACGTTGACCTCGCGGATGGTTCCGGAGTGGTCGCCGCGCTTGATCTTCTTCTTCCCGTCCTCGACGACGCGGACGGCGGACTTGCGGGGGCCGTGGAGGAGCTTGCCGTCCACGCCGTTGAGTCCGACCGAATCGACGCCCTGGCTCTGCAGGCCGGCGACGAGCTGGGTGTTGAGGTGGCCGAACACCATCTCGAACACCTCCATCGTCTCCTCGTCCGTGAATCGACCGACGACGCCCGACGGCGTCTCGACGTACGTCGGCTCGATGCCGAGCCGTTCGAGCGTGTCGTCGACGGCGGTCGACCCGCCGTGGACCACGACCACGTCTTCGCCCTGCTCCACCAGTTCACTGACGTCAGCGAGCGCTCCAGCGGGGTCGACCGCGCGAGCGCCACCGACTTTGATAACGGTTGTCATGCAAAAATCTCCTCCAGCTTACGGCGCGCCGACGGGGTGGAAGCCGGTAAAGTCCAGCCCCGCCGTCTCTTCGAGACCGAGCGCGACGTTGGCGGCGTGGACTGCCTGGCCCGCCGAGCCCTTCATCATGTTGTCGATGGCCGAGAAGACGACGAGGCGCCTGTTCGCGGCGTCGACCTCGAAGCCGACCTCGGCGAAGTTGGTGCCCGCGACGGCCTTGGGTTCGGGGTAGCGGTAGACGCCGCCGCCGCCCGAGGCCATGCGGACGAACGGCTCGTCCTCGTAGCTACCTCTGTAGGCCCCCCACATGTCGCCCTTCGAGACGGGCCCGTCGGGGAAGACGTGGCAGGTCGCCGCGGCGCCGCGGATCATGTCCACCGCGTGGACGGTGAAGGAGACGTCGACGCCGAGGAACTGCTCGATCTCCGCCTCGTGGCGGTGGCCCGTGGGCGCGTACGGGCGGACGACGCCCGAGCGCTCGGGGTGGCTCGACGCCTCGCCGCCGCCGGCGCCGCCCTCCGAGGAGCCGACCTTGACGTCGACGACGATCTGTTCGTCCCCGCTCAGAATGTCGTGGTCGAACAGGGGCTTCAGGCCCATGATCGTCGCCGTGGCGTTACAGCCGCCGGAGGCGATCAGGTCCGCGCCGGGCAGGTTCTCGCGGTTGAGTTCGGGGAGCGCGTACTCGGACTCGGCGAGCAGTTCGGGGCGCGTGTGCCCGTCGTACCACTCGTCGTACTGCTCCTCCGAATCGAGGCGGAAGTCCGCAGACAGGTCGACGACGGTGTCGGCGGCCTCCTGGAAGGCGTCGATCTGTTGCATCGAGACGCCGTGGGGCGTCCCGGCGAACAGCACGTCCACGCTCTCCAGGTCCTCGGGACTGGTGAAGCGCAGGTCCAGGTGGCGGAGGTTGGGGTGGGAGTGGCCCACCGTCTTGTTCTCCTTCGAACGGCTCGTGGCCTGTGCGATCTCGAACTCGGGGTGGCCGTCCAGCAAACGGAGCAACTCGCCGCCGGTGAAGCCGGAGCCGCCGACGACGCTTGCGGTGTAGGACATCAGGCCGACACCTCGCCCGCTTCTGCTTCTTCCTCGACCTTCGTCTCCAGCCAGTCGACGACCTTCGCGGGGACGTCGACGTCGGTGACTTCGGACAGGGCCTTGAACTCGACCGTGTGGTTGACCTCGTGGACGGTGTAGTCCTCGGGGTTCCCGTCGGCGTCTTCGCCGACCTCCATCAGGTCGATGCCCAGCAGGCCGCCGCCGACGGAGTCGCTGGCCTTCTCGACGAGTTCCAGCGCACGGTCGTCCAGTTCGAAGGTGTCGGTGTCGGCGCCCTTCGCGGCGTTGGTGAGCCAGTGTTCGGACTCGCGCACCATCGCGGCGACGGGCTCGCCGTCGGTGGCCAGCACGCGGATGTCGCGGCCCGGCTTGTCGACGAACTCCTGGACGTAGAAGATCTTGTGCTCGTAGTGGCCCAGGGTCTCCTTGTGTTCGAGGATGGCCTCGGCGGCGTCCTTCGAGTCGATCTTGGCCATCAGGCGACCCCACGAGCCCACGACGGGCTTGAGGACGCACGGGTAGCCGAACGCCTCGATGGACTCCATGGCGGCGTCCTTGGTGAACGCCACGTCGGTGTTCGGCGTCGGGACGCCGGCCTCGACCAGCGCGAGGCTGTTTTTCACCTTGTCGGCACAGATCTCGGCGGTCTCGGGCCCGTTGACGACGGGGATGCCGTAGGCCTCGACGAACTTCGTCGCGTAGACGGAGCGACTGGTCGCGAGGCACCGGTCGACCACGATGTCCACGTCGTCGAAAATCTCGGGAGCGTCCTCGATGTTGAACTGCTGTTTCCGGACGTCGATCTTGGTGACCTCGTGGTCACGCTCGCGAAGCTCGTTGAGCAGGAGCTTCTCGTCCTGGCGGATGCGCGAATAGAGTATTCCTACGTTCACGTGAGCCACCTCCTGGTGGCGAGGGTGAGCTCACTGAAACGTGTTTCAGTGGTGTTCATTTTTGTCTCTGTGCGGCGAGAGTAGTCACGACGGACTTACTCTCCCCAGTCTTCCTCGAGCTCGGGCGCGGAGTCGAGCTCGACGGGGTCGACGCCGATCACTTCGAGCTCGGCGCCGCAGGTGGAACAGTCGACGATCTCTCCGACTTCGAGGTCCTCATGCAGGGAGACTTCGGCCCCACACTCGACGCATTCTGGCATTGTACTCCCAATTCGATCAGCGACCCACTTAAAGCCTTCGAACTTATCAGAATAGAATAGTAACGCAGACTACCGTCTAACGGTCAGAAACGCGCAAATACAGCAACACGGCGGCTTCCTATATCAGGAATGTGGTATAATTTCCCCTCGCGGGGATGGCCGCTCTACCGGTCGCCGGGCGAACCGGAACTCAGACATAGCGCTCCACCTCCGTCTGGAGCGTCTCGCCGGCGGATTCGACGGCGTCGCGTTCGGCGACGACGGCGTCGCGGTGGGCCGACAGTTCGTCTTCGGCGGCTGACAACTGCGCCGTCACCGCGTCGGGCGCGGGGCCACCGCGGGAGTCGCGCATCGCGACGCTCTCGACGGGATCGAGTGCGGCCTCGACCGCGTCGCGGGAGACGTGCTCGTCGAGCGACTCGCCGAGCACCTCCCGGGCGACCGAATCCAGCGTCTCGTAGTCGGGCGCCGGTCCCTCGAACTCCCGGCCCGCGACGGTCGCGACCACCTCGTGTGCGGTGCGGAACGGAATGCCCGCCTTGGCGAGCAGGTCGGCGACGCCCGTGGCCGTGGAGAACCCCTCGCCGGCCGCCTCGGCCAGCACGTCCTCGGGCCACTGCGCCGTCGCCACCGCACCGGTCGCCACCTCGACGCTCTCGGTGACGGCGTCGACGGCTCCCCAGACGTGGGTCGTCGCGCGCTGCAGGTCGCGGTTGTACGCACGGGGCAGCCCCTTCAGCGTGGTGAGCAGGCCGTTGAGCCCCGCCGTCGCGTCGCCGGTGCGCCCGCGCACGAGCTCCATCGTGTCGGGGTTCTTCTTCTGGGGCATGATGGACGACGTCGACGAGTACTCGTCGGCCAGTTCGACGTGGCCCTTGCTGGCGAACACGATGACGTCCTCGGCCAGTCCCGACAGCGTCGTCGCCGGGTTGGCGAGCGCGGCGTTCGTCTCGACCAGGAAATCGCGCGTCGAGACGGCGTCCATCGAGTTCTCGACGACGCCATCGAATCCGAGCAACTCGGCCGTGCGCTCGCGGTCCACGTCGTAGGGGACGCCGCCGAACGCGCCTGCGCCGAGCGGATTCTGATTCACTCGCCCGTACGCGTCGAGCAGGCGTTCGGTGTCGCGAGCGAGCGCCTGTTCGTAGGAGGCGACCCAGTGGCCCACCGTCGTCGGCTGGGCGGGCTGGAGGTGGGTGTAGCCGGGCATGATAGTGCCGGCGTGTTCCTCTGCGACGCTCAGCAGCTCTTCTCGGGCCTCCACGACCGTCTCGATGGTGTCGAGCAGGTCCTCGCGCAGGCGGTAGCGGATGTCCGCCGCCACCTCGTCGTTGCGCGACCGCGCGGTGTGCATCTTGCCGCCCTCGCTTCCGACCCGGTCGATGACCGCCGACTCGATGGCCTCCTGGACGTCCTCGCCGTCGGGGAGCGCTCCGTGGCCGTCTTTCTCGATGCCGTCCAGCGCGCGCAGAATCGCGCCGGCGGTGTCGTCGTCCACGATGCCCTGCTCGGCGAGCATTACGACGTGGGCGCGGTCGACGGCCAGGTCGGCGTGGAAGATGCGCTCGTCGGCGTCGAGCGAGGAGAGGAACGCGCGGGCGGGGCCGCCGCTGAAGCGGTCGCGACGGACGGCCGTCTCGCGTCCGGCGGCTGCCTGGCCCGCGTCGTTCGCGCCGGTCTGGTCCTCTCCGTCGCTCATCCGTCTATTCCTCCGTGTCGTGGTGCTCCGCGGCGGAGATACCGGAGCCATCCGTCACGGCCTCGCTCTTGCCCTTCGCCTTCTCCAGGACCTTGTTCGCCAGGCGGGACTGGAAGCCGTGGTACTTCGCGACGCCGGTGGCGTCCTCCTGGGTGATGGAGCCGGTGACGGCCTCCTCGTTGAACGACGCCGCCGACTCGCTGTAGACGGAGTACTCGGAGTCGCGGGAGACGGCGCGGCAGTGGCCGCCCTCGAGCTTGACGGTGACGGAGCCCGTGACGCGCTCGTTGGTCTCGTCGATGAACGCCTCCAGCGCGCCCGTGAGGGGGGCGTCGACGAGGCCCTGGTACCCTTTCTGGGACCACTGCTGGTCGACGTGCTGTTTGAACTCGCGCTCCTCGGCGGTGAGGACGAGCCCTTCGAGGGCCTCGTGGGCGGTGAGCAGCACCGTCGCGGCGGGGTGCTCGTAGTTCTCGCGTACCTTGAGCCCGAGCATGCGGTCCTCCATCATGTCCGTGCGACCGACGCCGTGGGCGCCGGCCTGCTCGTTGAGCTGTTCGACGAGCTCGACCGAGTCGAGTTCCTCGCCGTCGACGGCGACGGCCTCGCCCTCGTCGAACTCGATATCCACGAGTTCGGCGTCCTTGCCGGAGGGATTGTCCGTCCAGAGGTAGATGTCGTCCTCGGGGATGGTCGAGGGGTCCTCCAGTTCGGAGCCCTCGATGGAGCGGCTCCAGAGGTTCGTGTCGATGGAGTAGCGGCCGCCGTCGCCGCCCTCGACGGGCAGGCCCTTCTCCTGGGCGTACTCGTTCTCCCACTCGCGGGTGAGGCCGAGTTCGCGGACGGGGGCGATGACCTCCAGGTCGGAGTCGCGCCAGACCGCCTCGAAGCGGAGCTGGTCGTTCCCCTTGCCGGTACAGCCGTGGGCGATGGCAGCACAGCCCTGCTGTTCGGCGACGTCGAGGATGGCTTTCGCGATGACCGGGCGCGCGAGCGCGGTGCCCAGCGGGTAGCCCTGGTAGTCGGCGTTGGCCTTGACCGCCTGCAGGCACAGGTCGGCGAACTCCTTGGTGGCGTCGACGACGTAGTGGTCGAGCCCGAGGGCCTCGGCCGTCTCCTCGGCCTCGTCGAACTCGTAGCTCGGCTGGCCGACGTCGACGGTGACGCCGATGACGTCGTCGTAGCCGTACTCTTCTTTCAGCAGCGGGACGCAGACCGTGGTGTCGAGCCCACCGGAGAAGGCGAGCGCGACGGTTCCGTTTCCGTCTGTCATGATTGGTGTGTTGGTGTAGCGTGTGGTGTGTCTGTCGATTCAGATGTCCGCTCGACAGACGGCGAGCGGTGCTCGGAAGCGAGACGAACCGGAGGACGAGAGGTGAAGTAGTGGTGGGCCTAGAAGAGGGCCCGTCGCCGGAATCGCGGTGGGAAACGTCGAACAGACCCGCTGGTGGCGACCGAGCGGACGCCATCGGCGCGGGTCTGACTCATGTACCTCGAGGTATCACGGATTCGTACTAATAGCTTGCGAGATCAGTCCGGAGTGCGGTGGTATGACACGCCCCACTCGCCGGCCACAAAACTTGTCGTGGCCCCTCTCCGACCGGCGGATATGCTCGACGACGTCGCGGTAGAGACGCTCCTGAAGGTCGTACTGGTCCTCGTGATCGTCTGGATCGCGCTCGACATCGTCTCCGAACTGGTGTTCGAACTGCTCGGGCCGTTCCGCCCCCTCGTCGGTCTGTTGATCGTCGCCCTGGTCGTCGTCTGGTGGCTGGACTGATGGGGACCGACGGACGTTCCGGATTTCGGGCGACGAGTCCGGAGACGTGATCGCGGCGCTTTTGCCGGCTGCCCATCTCTCGATAGACGTGTTCAGCCTCAACGTCCCCGTTCCGAGCGAGGTGGCCAGGCTGGCGAGCGACCTCGCCCTGGAGATTCCGGGCGCGGAGGAGCGCTCGCGCGGCCGCCACACGCTCGTCGTCAAGCGCCTCGGGACGGGTGGCTACGAGTCCTACCACGCGATGGAGGCCCGCGTCCGGGAGCTTCTGGACGGGCAGCCCGCCTTCGCCGCCAGAGTGGACGGCATCGACATCTTCGAGGAGGCCACGAACGGCTCCTCGCCGGTGATCTACCTCACCGTCGAGAGCCCCGGGCTGTGGGACCTCCACGAGCGCCTGTGCGAGGAGTTCGGCGCGCTCGAGGGGCTGGAGGGCGAGGACTACGACCCGCACGTCACCATCGCCCGGGGCGGGCCGATGGACGCCGCGCGACGGATGTGCGACCGCGAGATAGAGCCGGTGGAGTGGCACGTCGAGGCGCTCTCCTTCCTCGACGCCGAGCGCGGCCACGAGGCCAGTCGCATCTCCCTCCCGGCCTGACCCGGCCGTCGCCGAACTGCGCCGCCTAGTGCCGCCCTTCTCAGGCCGGCAACTCGGAGAGCCGGTCGTCCTCGCGGACGAACGTCCGGACCGTCTCGACGGCGACGTCGAGTTCGTACGCCGGCCGACCCTTGCCGACTGGTGAGGTCCGCTCCGGTCGTTCGCCGGTCACCAGCCCCCGGTCCTCCAGGGTTCGACAGGCCCTGACGAGGTCGCCTTCCGTGAGTCGGCTGCCGACCACGGTTTCGAGGTCTTCGAGCCGGCCGCGACACGCCTGGAGGACGTCCGTCGCCTGGGCCGGCGTCCGGTCCGCACGGGCCAGTTCGGCGAGTTCGTGCAGGACGAGCCGTTCGGTCACCGAGGTCGATTCCAGCGACGAGCTGTCTGGCATACGTCAGCATAGGGCGCGGAGCGCTATACCTCTTGCCGACACGGCGGGGGTAGCACTGTCGTCCGACCCGTCGACGAGTCCGTCGTATCCGTCGGACGCCGCGCCGACTGCAGACCGGTGGCGGTAGTCTTTTGATAACCGACTCCGTCTCATTCGCGTATGGATTACCGTGAGGTCGAGACGACTCGTGAGTTCGTCTGCACGCTCGACCACGGGGGCGACTGGCGCGCCCAGATCGAGACCTTCGCCGCCGACGAGGGGATCGACGCGGCCTTCTTCACCGGCCTCGGCGCGGTGCAGGACGCCGAGATCATGTTCTACGACCAGGAAACGATGGAGTACGAGTCGATGGTGTTCCCCGAACCGCTGGAGGTGGCCGCCTGCGTCGGCAACGTCTCCATCCTCGATGGAGAGCCGTTCGCGCACACACACGCGGTGCTCTCGCGGCCCGACGGCGAGGCCATCGCGGGCCACCTCGACAGCGGAACCGTCTGGGCCGGTGAGTTGCACGTCCGCGCGTTCGAGGGCTCACTCGAACGGGAACACGACGAAGCGACCGATCTAGATCTCTGGGAGCTATAGATGCGGGAGGCCGACGAGGAGTACTTCGAACGGCTCGAATCCGACCTCGACGACGCCTTCGAGGTCGCGAAGGCCGCCCGCGAACGCGGCGGCGACCCGACGAAGGACGTCGAGATTCCCACCGCCCGCGACATGGCCGACCGCGTCGAGAACATCCTCGGCATCGAGGGGGTTGCTGCGCGCGTGCGCGAACTCGAAGGCGAGATGAGCAGGGAGGAGGCGGCCCTGGAACTCGTCGAGGACTTCGTCGAGGGCGAGGTCGGTGATTACGACTCCAAGGCCGGCAAGATCGAGGGGGCAGTCAGAACCGCAGTCGCGCTGCTGACCGAGGGCGTGGTCGCCGCTCCCATCGAGGGGATCGACCGGGTCGAGATCCTCGACAACGACGACGGCACGCAGTTCGTCAACGTCTACTACGCCGGCCCGATCCGGTCGGCCGGTGGGACCGCCCAGGCCCTCTCTGTCCTGGTTGCCGACTACGCCCGCGCGCTGCTCGGCATCGACCAGTACAAGGCGAGAGACGAGGAGATCAACCGCTATGCCGAGGAGATCGACCTCTACGACAAGGAGACCGGTCTCCAGTACTCGCCCAAGGAGAAGGAGAGCAAGTTCATCGCCGAGAACATGCCGATCATGCTCGACGGCGAGGCCACTGGCGACGAGGAAGTCTCGGGCTTCCGCGACCTCGACCGAGTGGACACCAACTCCGCCCGCGGGGGGATGTGCCTCGTCGCTGCAGAGGGGATCGCGCTCAAGGCCCCGAAGATCCAGCGCTACACCCGCAACCTCGACGAGGTCGACTGGCCGTGGCTGCAGGACCTCATCGACGGCACCATCGGCAAGGACGACGGCGAGGGGGAAGGCGACGCCGACGACGGGGAAGCCGACGACGGCGAGGAAGACGAACCGGCGGACGGGGGCGAGGACGCTTCCGAAGACGACTACCCCACTTCGCCCCGCGTCGACCCCGCCAAGAAGTACCTCCGGGACTTGATCGCGGGTCGCCCGGTGTTCTCACACCCTTCGAACGCCGGCGGGTTCCGCCTGCGCTACGGCCGCTCGCGCAACCACGGGTTCGCGACCGCGGGCGTCCACCCGGCGACGATGCACCTCGTCGACGACTTCCTCGCGACGGGGACCCAGATCAAGACCGAACGGCCCGGCAAAGCGGCAGGGGTCGTCCCGGTCGACAGCATCGAGGGCCCGACTGTCCGCCTGGCCAACGGCGACGTCCGTCGGATCGACGACCCCGAGGAAGCGCTCGAAGTCAGGAACGGCGTCGAGAAGATCCTCGACCTGGGCGAGTACCTCGTCAACTACGGCGAGTTCGTCGAGAACAACCACCCGCTCGCGCCCGCCTCCTACACCGTCGAGTGGTGGCGCCAGGAGTTCGACGCCGCGGGCGCCGACGTTCAGGCGATGGCCGACGACGTCCACGTCGACCTGGCGGACCCCTCTGCCGACGAGGCCATGGCGTGGGCCCGCGAGTACGACGCACCGATCCATCCGAAGTACACCCACTGCTGGCACGACGTGAGCGTCGGCGAGGTCAACGCGCTCGCTACTGCGGTGGAGAACAGCCGTGTCGCGCAAACAGATGGCGCCGTGGCCGCTGACCCCGCGTCGACGCAGGACGGTGACCTCGTCCTCCCGCGCTCCGAGACGGTCCGAAAAGCCCTCGAACACCTGCTCGTCGAGCACACCCAGCGCGAGGACGACCTCGTCGTCCCGGACTGGCGCCCGCTCGTGGCGACCCTGGGCTTCGACCTGGACACCATGGACCGGGACTGGACGGTCGGCGACCTCTCCGATCGCGCTCGCACCTACGACGGCGGCGACAACGCCATCGAGGCGATCAACGAGGTCGCCCCCTTCGAGGTCCGCGAACGGGCCCCCACCCGCATCGGCAACCGGATGGGCCGCCCCGAGAAATCGGAGAGCCGCGACCTCTCGCCGGCGGTCCACACGCTCTTTCCCATCGACGAGGCCGGCGGCGCCCAGCGCTCGGTGAGCGACGCGGCCTCCCACGCCGAGGAGATGAACGACCGCCAGGGCATCGTCGACGTCGAAATCGCCCGCCAGCGCTGTACCGACTGCGGGGAGGAGACGTTCCGGGCCCGCTGTCCGGAGTGCAACGGCCTCACCGACGCCGTCTACGAGTGCCCCGACTGCGACCGCGAGGTCGAACCCGACGAGGCCGGTATCGCCGAGTGTCCCTCCTGCGAGACGGGCGCCTATCCGACCCAGTACACGGAGATCGACATCGGCGAGGAGTTCCGCGACGCCCTCGAATCGGTCGGCGAGCGCGAGACGGCCTTCGACATCGTGAAAGGCGTCGAGGGGCTGATGTCCGCGGAGAAGGTCCCCGAGCCGATGGAGAAGGGGATCCTCCGGGCCAAACACGACGTCACGGCGTTCAAGGACGGCACCGTCCGCTACGACATGACGGACCTGCCCGTGACGGCGGTTCGGGCGACGGAACTCGACGTGACCGTCGACCAGCTCCAGTCGCTGGGCTACGAGACCGACGTCCACGGCGACCCGCTCCGACACGACGACCAGCTGGTCGAACTCAAGGTGCAGGACGTCGTCCTCTCTGACGGCGCCGCCGAGCACATGCTCAAGACCGCCGACTTCGTCGACGACCTGCTCGAACAGTACTACGGCCTCGAACCGTTCTACGACCTCGACGACCGCGAGGAACTCGTCGGCGAACTCGTCTTCGGGATGGCGCCACACACCAGCGCGGCGACAGTGGGGAGAGTTGTCGGATTTACGACAGCAGCGGTCGGATACGCGCATCCGTACTTTCACGCCGCGAAACGCCGAAATTGCGACGGTGACGAGGACTGCGTGATGCTTCTAATGGACGGATTATTGAATTTCAGTAAATCATTCCTTCCTGACAAGAGGGGCGGGAAGATGGACGCACCCCTCGTCATGTCCTCCCGCATCGATCCCTCGGAGATCGACGACGAGGCCCACAACATGGACATCATGTGGGAGTACCCGAAGGAGTTCTACGAGGCCACCCGGGAGCTGGCCGACCCCGGCGAGGTCGAGGATATCATGAAAATCGCCGAGGAGACGCTGGGCACCGATCGAGAGTACACCGACTTCGCGCACACGCACGACACCTCGAACCTCGCCGCCGGGCCGGACCTCTCGGCCTACAAGACGCTGGGGTCGATGACGGACAAGATGGACGCCCAGCTCGCTCTCTCCCGGAAGCTCCGGGCCGTCGACGAGACTGACGTCGCCGAGCGCATCATCGAGTACCACTTCATGCCGGACATCATCGGCAACCTCCGGGCCTTCTCCCGCCAGGAGACTCGCTGTCTGGACTGCGGCGAGAAGTACCGCCGGATGCCCCTGTCCGGCGAGTGCCGGGAGTGCGGCGGCCGCGTCAACCTCACCGTCCACGAGGGGTCGGTGACGAAGTACATCGACACCGCGACGGAGGTGGCCCACGAGTTCGGCTGCCGCGAGTACACCAAACAGCGCCTGGAGATCCTGGAACGCTCCATCGAGCGCGTCTTCGAGAACGACAAGAACAAGCAGAGCGGGATTGCCGACTTCATGTAAGACGACCTTTTTCTTCGTCGGGTTCGAGTCGCGGCTCCGCCGCGCTCGAACCTCTCCTCGAAAAACGTCGATGAAAAAGTCCCGGCCGCTCACTTCGTTCGCGGCCGGTGAAACCGCGGCGCGTCGCGCCGCGGTATGCTTGACGCCTACCGCCCTCTTCGCTCACTCCTTCGAGAACACCAGCACGTAGTTGTGGTCGAACCCGGTCCCGTCCACGCCGTCCGGCCCGGGTTCCCCCTCTGTCTCCCACGCCACGACGACTTCCCCGTCGAAGTTGAGGGGCTTGCCGATGGCGTCCGCGAGGTCCCAGGCGAGCGTCGTGACCTGCCCGTCGACGTCGAAGGTCGTCGCGTCGACGAGCGCGACGCCGTCCGGTGCCAGGCAGTTCGCGACCCCGGCGAACACGTCGGCCATATCGTCGAGGTACTGTCCGTAATTGCTCTCGCCGTCGTAGTTCTGGAGCGGGTTGGTCTCCATTCCCTCGACCATCCACGGCGGGGAGGTGAGAACGCCGTCGACTGCCGGCAGGTCGAGGTCGCCGAGTTTTCTGGCGTCGCCGTGGACGAGGTTCCCGCCGTGGCCGCCGCGCTCGCGGACGTATTCGACCCGGCGCCGTTCGTACTCGACGCCGTGGGCCTCCCGATCCATCTCGGTGGCGACGCGGAGCGTCGTCCCGAACCCGGCGAAGGGATCGAGGACGACGTCGCCCGGTTCGGTGAACTCTGCAAGGAACCGTTCGACGACGGCCGGCGGGGATCTGACCTCGTTGTCGGCCCACTCCGGGAGATCTACGGGGAAGTCGTAGTCGAGGTTGACGACCGTTCGCATAGCTCGCAAGTCCACTGTCGGTGGTAAGTGTCTCGTGGTTGTCTGTCACAGCAACACGAGCGACGCCGTCGCGAGGAAGTTCGCGAGGAGGTGGGCAACCGTGCTGGCTGTCGTTCCCCAGCGGGCGCGCAGGCCGCAGAGGACGAACGCGAGGACGAGCAGCGAGGTCACCCGGACGGGCGGCGCGGCCAAGTCCACGACCAGATGCTTGCCCGCGAATGCCAGCGCAGTGACGACGACGGCGACGTACGTGCCGTAGGACTCGGTGAGCGCGGTCTGGATCACGCCGCGCCACGCGAGTTCCTCGGCGATCGGGACGACGATGCCGTTACCCGCGAGGAAGACGACGAGGACCCATGTCGGGACACCGCCGCCGACGCCGGGCGCGCCCGGGGTGGCGGTCTGCGTGACCCCCAGCACCGAGTCGAGGACGAGTACCAGGGCGAGGAAGACGACGAAGTAGGCGACCAGGCCGCCGACGCCGGCGCCGACGGTCCGAAGCGACGTCTCGTAGCCCCAGTCCGACCGGCCGATGCCGACCCGGGTGCCCCACCAGGCGACGACGCAAGCGACGACTGGGAACGCCAGCGCGAGCATCAGGGGGTCTCCGCTGCCGGGGGTTCCCAGGGACTCGGCGACCAGGGGGCCGACCCCCCGGCGGAAGGCGAATTCGAGCGCGACCCAGGCGACTATCGCGACGGCCGTGGCGAACGGGAGCGCGTTGTCGGGCGAGACGGGGAGCCGGTCGGTGACTGACGGAGCGGATGACATGGATCACTCGTGGAGGCGGTCGGGGTCGATAGCGGGGTCAAACAGGTCCTCGACGGTACAGTCGAAGAACGCGGCCAGTTTGAACGCCAGTTCCAGCGACGGGTCGTAGCGGTCGCGCTCGATGGCGTTGACGGTCTGGCGGCTGACGCCGACGGCGGCGGCCAGGTCGGCCTGGCTCAGGCCGGCGGTCTCGCGGCGCGCCGGGAGGTCGTTGTTCATGACCGGTAGCGGAGCCAGCCGTACGCGACGGCGAAGGTGACGAACAGCGCGAAGTAGCCCCACAGCGCGCCCCAGACGACGGCGGGCACCTCGTAGGCGCCGACGTAGGTCAGGATACGCGCCGCCGACGCCCCGACGACCAGGACAGGCGCGAAGACGTTCAGCGTGAGGTGGGCCGCCCGACGTTCCAGGGCGACGTCGCGTTCGTCGAACAGCGTCACCGGCGTCGCCAGCCAGACGGCGACGAAGCCGACGATGCCGGCCCAGTAGACGACTTCGCCGACGAGCGGGTACTCGAGCGCTCTGAGCAGGAGACTGAGCGCGACGCCGACGGCGATGGAGCCGACCATCAGCCAGCGGTAGCGGCGGCGCTTCGCGAGGCGTTCGTGCCGGTTGCGTCCGGTCGGTGTCGTCGACATGGGTGGTGTACCGCCCGCATCGTAAAGCGGACTTTACAGTAAAGCGTTCTTTACACACCTATTTGATTCTGTCGGTGAGACGGAGCGATCGCTGGGCGAGCGGGTGGAGTCAGAAGCGGGCGGTCGTTCGCCACGATGGCGAGTGGACGTGCCTACTGCTCGGCTTTGCCTGGTTCGAGCCGGTACCGGGTGGTCTGTTCGCCCTCGAACCGCGGGCCTGGGCCGCTCCGCTCGAAGCCGGCGTCCTCCACGGCGTCACGGACGTCGTCGTCCGTTTCCGCGACCAGTAGCTCGACGGCCATCCCCTCGCGCCGGGCGAATCGGACTGGCTCGTCGAGCAAGCGGCCGCAGGCCTCGCCCGTCCCGCCGAGCTGGGTCACGTGGACGGTGGCGTCGCGGGCGTCGAAGCTGACGAGGCCGAGCGTCTCCTCGCCCTCGTCGTCGGTAGTCTCGACTGCGACTCGCACCGTCCGGTCGTGAACCAGGTTCCGCATCACGTCCGGCGGGCTGTCCGCGATGTCGGCCATCCGCTCGGCGTCGGCTTCCACGGCGTCCCGAATCTCCATGTCGTGTCGGTCGGTGGCGAGGCAAATAAACGGTTGGCCGTCCCGGAACCGCCCCTCGCTGCGCTTCGATTCCGCTGAACGCCGTTCCGCTTCCACGACTTAGACGGTGGCTAGATCCGGGGAGCGCCCGATACCCGTCTCCCCCTGCCGAAAAAGATGGACACAGTTATCCCGGACGGCGGGCAACCGGGGGCATATGATAGACGCACGCACGCGCCGGGTGGCAGCATGCGCGTAGTCGCGAAGTTCGGCGGAACGAGTCTCGGGAGCGGCGACCGGATCAACCGGGCCGCCGACTCCATCGCCACCGCCGTCGAGAAGGGCCACGAAGTCGCCGTCGTCGCCTCGGCGATGGGCAACACCACGGACGAACTGCTCGAAGACATCGAGTACGAGGCAGACGACGCCGACCGCGCCGAGATCGTCAGTATGGGCGAACGGACCTCCGTCCGGATGCTCAAGGGCGCACTCGCTTCCCGTGGTATCGACGCGATGTTCCTCGAACCCGGCAGCGAGGAGTGGCCGATCATCACCGACGAGTACGGCGAGGTCGACGTCGACGAGACGATGCGGCGCGCGAACGCGCTCGCCGGCCAGCTCCAGAACGTCGTCCCGGTCATCACCGGCTTCCTCGCCCAGGACCTGCAGGGCAACGTGACGACGCTGGGTCGCGGCGGGAGCGACACCACGGCCGTCATGCTGGGCAACTACATGGACGCCGACGAGGTCGTCATCGTCACCGACGTCGAGGGCGTCATGACGGGCGACCCGCGCGTCGTCGAGGGCGCCCGTAACGTCGGGAAGATCTCCGTCGACGAACTCCGGTCGCTGTCGTTCCGCGGCGCGGAGGTGGTCGCCCCCTCGGCCCTCTCCTACAAGGACAAGGACCTCTCCGTGCGCGTCGTCCACTACCAGCACGGCGACCTGCTCGCCGGCGGCACCTCCATCGAGGGCGAGTTCCAGAACCTCATCGACCTCCAGGAGGACAAGCTGTCCTGCGTCACCGTCGCCGGCCGCGCCATCCGTAACAGCCCCGGCATCCTCGGCGACCTCGCCAGCGCCATCGGCGAGGAGGGGATCAACATCGACGCCAACTCCTCGGGGATGGACTCGCTGACGTTCTACGTCAACGACGAGGACTCCGACGACGTCGAGGCCCTGCTCCACGACCGCGTCGTCGACGAGGACGCCCTGTCGTCGGTCACCGTCGAGGACGAGATCGCCGTCGTCCGCGTCACCGGCGGCGAACTCCCGAACCAGCCCGACACCGTCAAGCGCGTCGTCGACCCCATCTCGAACGCCCACATCACTCTGTACGACGTGATCACCTCGGCGACGTCGGTGTCCGTGTTCGTCCCCTGGGACGACCGCGAACAGGCCCTCCAGCTCGTCCAGGGCGTCTTCTGACCGACTGTTCACTCGCGCAACTCGCTGCCGCCGCCGTCCGTTCTCTCGCTTCCCGCTCCGTTCTCGCTTCCCGCTTCGTCGTCGACGAACAGCGAGCCGTAGGTCATCGCGGCGACGACGATTCCACCGAGCCCCAGCACCGTCAGGCGGGCCCTGTCCATCGGTTCGACGTCGACGACCGGGACGGCGACGAACGCGCCGATGCCGACGAGCAGCGCCACCACCGCGAGCACCCTGTCCCAGCGCTCGTCGTAATCGATCTGTGCGACGCGGTACATCCAGAACTCCTCCGGGGGACGCCGTCGTCGTTCGATGCCGTCGGCCGTTCGAACCGCGCGGTAGTGGCTCCGGGCCCGGGACAGGCGCAACCCGATTACGCCACCGAGAACCAGGCCAGTGAGCGGGTGATCGAACGCACTGCTCGTCGCGGCGAGAACCACGCCGAGGAGCGTCGGCACCGCTACCAGCGCGAGTCGTTCGGCCGTGTCGCGGCGGGGGAGGGGCGTCTCGTCGGCCATGCGTCGAGCGGGCGGGGTGTGTCGGCCTACTCGGAGCGGCGAAAAAGGCCTTCTCCTACCGGCCCTGCGCCAGCCGGAACCCGATCTGGCGGGGGAGTCCCTCGTCCTCGACGGTCCGGATCACCTCGCCGGTGTCGTAATCGACGCGGCGCTCGTCGACGGCCATCTCCTCGAGGTCGAGGACGGCGTAGGCGGCCTTCGGGTCGCCGTCGCGGGGTTGCCCGACGCTCCCGGGATTCATGACGATACCCTCGTCGTACACCTCGTGGGCCTGGACGTGGGTGTGGCCCATGACGAGGACGTCCTCGTCGTCGAGGAGGTCCGGCCCGAACTCGCGGGGCCGGGTGTAGTGGTCGGGGTCGTCGGGGTGGCCGTGGACGACCTTCACCCGGCCGTCGGCGACGTGGCGCTCGACGGGGAGCTCTCGCAGCCACTGGATCTGGTCGTCGGATAGCTGCTCGCGGGCGTGTTCGACGCCGGCCTGGGCCATCCCGTTGAAGTGCGGGGCCGACCCCGCCGCCACCGCGCGGTCGTGGTTGCCCTGCACGGTGGGGATCTCGCGCTCGCGGATCTCGTCGACGCAGTCGGCGTGCCAGGGGTTGTACCCGACGACGTCGCCGGCGCAGACCAGCGCGTCGACGGGTGGCAGGTCGGCGAGCACCGCATCGAGCGCGACCCGGTTCCCGTGGATGTCGGAGATGACGCCCAGCTTCATTACTAGGGACTACTTCTGCTCCGTCCTTATAGTATCGACACCTGCCTCAGCTCCTGAGACCGCCTCACGGTCCGGTCTATGGTTGTGACTCGACACCTGCTGGACCTGGACGCAGTTCCCCGGCCGCTACAGAACGACAGCGGTCCCTCTCAGTGGTACGGCCCCCAGTAGATGTACTCGACCGGCTCGGTCACTTCCGTTACCTCCCCACCACACTCGGAACAGGACGGTTCGTTCCGCCCGAGTTCCGAGTCACACTCCAGACACCGGTAGACCGCCCGCTCGACGACGGGGGGTTCGAACCAGCGTCCCAGTTTCTCGAGGGTACCCATGGGTGATCGTCACTATCTCCTTGATGGTCTATGATGATAAACGTTACCACGCGTCGAAAAGAGTGAAGAGGGGGGCTTCTCGGAGTACGGAACCCGGTGTTCAGCCGTTGTGGACGGCGACCCCGAACGCCTCGCCCTCGACGGCCACGCCGGCCGAGCAGACCGCGTGTTCGAACTCCAGATCGTACACCTGACGTGCGGCGCTCTCGGCGTCGCGAGCGTCCAGGGCGAACGACTCGGGGCTGTCCTTCTCGTAGGTCGCCACGAGCGTCGGTTCGGTGACTTCCTCGACGAGCAGCGCGTCCCGACGAACGGTGCCGATGACCGCGCCCGGCCCGTCGGCGTTCGTGCTGGGGTCTTCTGGATCGACGCCGACGATCCCAGCGACGCGGGGCGTGTCGTAGTCGTCCTTCTCGAAGTCGAGCGCCAGCAGCGGCTCGGCCAGCGCGTCACGCGCGGGATAACCGAGTTCGAGTTTCTCGGCGATCGGGTCGACGTGGGAGCCGTTGCCGACGACGGCGCCGCGGTCGGTCACCTGCACCGCGTTGTAGGAGATGTAGGGGTTGTCCGTCTCCGGGGCGTCCGCCGTCGGCCCGACGGTGACGGTGCCGTCGCGGTCGACGGCCTTGCGGTTCGGGAACGAGCGCGAGGAGACGCGATACGCGCCGACTTCGGGACTGACGACGACGAATCGTCCGACGTACATGGAAGAGGCTGCGGCCGTCGCCGGAAAGTAGATGTCGATGTCTTCGAGGCGCTTGCTATCCAGTACCACGACAAATCCCATCGCGCAACGCTTACATTGCCCTACGATTTACTCGATATTGCACGCAGTCCATTAGGGTAGTGGCCAATCCTGAAGCCTTCTGGGGGCTTCGACCCTGGTTCGAATCCAGGATGGACTATTCTGCCGCGAACGACCGCCGAGCACCGCGTCGGGTGTGCTCGGCTCTCCGCGTGAGCGGCGAATACGTCCGAGTGGATTCGAACCCTGGAAGTCACGCGCAACGAGCGGAGCGAGTGAGCACGTCTTCCTCCGGTTCGAATCCAGGATGGACTATCCTGTCGCGAACAGTTCACGAGTGAGCGACCGTCTGGCACCGGTTCGAGTCCTGCTGAATCACCGTCTCGCGACGAACGTCGCGGCGACCCGGGTCCCCTCGCTGGAATCCGGCTTACTTCTTACCGCCACGACCGCGAGGGCCTGCCAGCAGCGCGAGCGCAACCAGGCTCGCGAGAACGACGCCAACGCCGAACCCGGGACCGGTTCTCGACGAGGCCGCGGTGACGGTCCCGCCCCCGTCCGCTGGTTCGCGTTCGGTCTCCGTGGTGTCGCTCGCTGCCACCGGCGCGAGTACGTAGACGGCGTTCATATTGCGGTCGCCGACGTACACGACGCCCCGGTAGGCGTCGACGCGGTCGACGATCGCGTACTCGAGTGACTGCTCGTACAGTGCGCGGCCGTCGCTGGCCGCGTAGGCCGTCATCGTCCCCTCGCCATCGGTCGCGTAGACGACGCCGTCGACCACCTGGAGCCGGTGGATCTCACCGCTGCCGAACGTTCCCCCGCCCCGCCGGATGGTCCAGGACCCGGCCGCCGAGTCCGCGACGAACGTGGCCGGCTGAACGGCCTCGATTTTCGTGGTCGTGCCGTAGTAGACGTTCCGCTCGCCGGCCTGGGAGTTCCAGCGGGTGGGCTCGTTCCCCGGCGAGGACAGCAGCGTCGTGCCGTCCTCGCGGTCGAGACCGAGTAGCTGCTGGTTACGTCGCTCGACGACCACCATATCGGCGTCGGGGTACGACCGCAGGAACGTGGGGTAGTTCGCCTCGACGTCGAATTCCCAGCGCGTCTCGCCGGAGTCGGGCCGGAGCGAGCGGAGCGTGGTCGAGGCGCCCCTGGCCGCTTCCGCGACGTAGACCCCCTTCGAATCGGCGTGGTCGACGCCGAAAGCGGCCGACCGGTCCGCGAACGAGCGGGTCCAGCGGACCTCACCGGTGGCCGCGTCCAGTGCGACCGCAGCGCTCGTTCCCGCGCGCTCGGTGCCGACGAAGACGCGGTCGCCGTGGAACGCGACCCCGCCGCCGTCGACGATGACGCCCCCGGTCGACCAGACGGTTTCGCCGGTCTCTGGGTCGAGCGCGAGCAGTTTCTGTGGCCCCGAATTCACGGTGAGGACGTACACAAGCCCGCCGTGCGTGTACACCTCCGCGCTCCCCGCCGCGAGGTCGACGTCGTTCCGGAGGTGGATTTCGCCGAGCCCGCGCTCCCAGCGCGTGGTGCCGTCGGCTGCGTCGACGGCGAACAGCGTGTACGGGTTCCGTTCGTCACGGCCGCGGTTTTCCAGCGTGATCTGGTAGGCGGTGTCGTTTTCGAACGCCGGCTCGCCCACGCGCGAGTGGTCGGCGGGGAACTCGTGGCGCCACGTCGGTTCCATCGTCGTCGGGTCGTGGGCGAACAGCGCGGTGTAGAACTCCCCGTCCTCGCCGGACTTCTTCAGGCCGGTGTAGAGCGCGTACACCCGACCGTCGTGGACGTACGGGCCGCCTTCGAGGGTCTCGAAGTTGCCGCTCGTCGCGCGAGAGACGCTGAAGTTCACCGGCCGGCGCACGCTGACGTCCCCCCGCAGTGCCGCCGGGTCTGCGATGGCCTCGATGGACTCCGGGGCCGCCTCCGCCTGGGTCGGGTTCGAGGAGTCGTCCTCGCTCGAAGCCGGCGCCTGCGAGACGTTCGTCCCGGTTCGATCGGCCGCCGTGTCGAGCCAGTGGGGCGCCGACACCGCCGTCGACCCGACGTCGGTCAGCGACCGCTCGGTGTGATACGTCGTCGTGCCACCGGTGCCACTCAACGCGAGGTGGTAGGTGAGGTCGGTGATGAGGCCGCTGTCGCCGTCGACGCGCACCCGAATCGAGACGTTCTCGACCTGGTCGACCCCGTCGTCGCTTCGGATCTGTTCGGCCGAGTCGACAACGAAGCGGTGGTCGCCGCCGTCCGTCCGCCGGTGGTCGAACGCGAACTGCGCCGACAGGTTCGACGGCGCAGACCAGTTCGCGACCGCGTCCGACTCGTGTACCTCGTAGCTGTAGGACGAGCGCTCGGGGTCGACGTGGCGGAGGTACGTCCGGTCACCGGTGGTAAACGAGTCGGTCGTCAGCGTCGTCTCGTTCGGGCCACTGACCTTGCGCACGATGCGAGACGCCGCCACCCCCGCGTCCCTGTCGGCCCGGATCGTCTGGGTCTCCTCGACGGACCGAGAGCCGTTACGCGTCGTCGTCTCGACGGAGAGCGTGAACGAGCCGGCCCGGTCGAGCGCGGCCGACTGGTTCGCGGTGACGTCGGCGAAGGCCGCACTGCCGCTCGTGCTCGGTCCACCGAAGGGGTCATCCACGCCGAGGAAGCTACATCCCGAGAGGACGACGAGGAGGGTGAGCGCCACTACCGGCAGCGCTCGACGGATCGGTGCACCTGTTCGGGTCACGAGCCACCACCTCCGTTCGAGCCGCCGCTGCCGCTTCCCTCGCCGTCGGACAGTCCGATCGTCTTCCCGGTGCTCCGGCCGTCCGTCGGTTCGGCCAGGTCGACCTGTAGTTGGTCGAGGCCATCGTCGACGGCCTCGGCGAGGCCGGCGTCGCCGGTCGCCCCCGCGCCCTGGCGCTGGTTCTGAATGAGCCCCGTCTCGACCTCGACGAACCGGACCGTTGCGTCGTGCTGCCCGTCGGGATAGCGGTACATCTCCACGTTCAGCACGTGCGAAGCGCCTTCGAGGGTCTCGGCCTCGACGTCGCCGAGCGCTCGCTGTCTGGCGAGCGTCTGGGGATTGGGCAGGACGTTCCCGTCCGGGCCGACGCGGACGTACGCCTCGCGCGTGCCCGTGACGGTCTGGCCCCGCGATCCCTGGGTCACTCTGGTCCAGACGTAGTCCTCCATCGTCAGACCGCTCCCCTGTGGCGGTTCGAGGCCGCGCTCGCGCAGGGCCGCGGCCACCGCCTGTGTCGCCGTCCGTCCGTCGATGTCGGCGGCGTACGTCGCTTCGTCGTCGTCCGTCGACGGCGGGACTGTCACGTAGCCACCGCCGTGGCACCGACGGACTTCGCTCATCGTCGCCGCGTACTCGCGCTCGACCGAGTCCAGGCCGTCGCCGGCGGGGGCACTCCCGCCGGCCAGCCGCTGGCTCGCCGTCACGCGGTCTTCGAGGGCGCGTTTCGTCCGGGCCAGCGGGTTCAGTGCCGCCGAATCCTCGCGCTTTTGCTCGACGTCCGGCTGGCGGTCGTTCGGGTCGTCGGTCGGCCCTTCGTACGCCCGTTTCAGGCTCACGTTCGGGAGGCCGGCGGTCATCGGGCCGCCGGTGGACCCACTCGCGTCCGCGCCCCTGGCTCGCGCCGCCGCGGCCGCGCGACTGGCTGCGCTTCCACCGCCGCCGCCACTCCCACGCTGTCGGTGCTCCCGCTGGGTCCGTTCCACGTCAGCGCCGGCCTCGTCGGATCGGACCGAGAGCTCTTCGAGCTTCGGCTGGGCGGCGAAGCGCGGCGTGCAGTCCCCGACCCCGACGGAGAACGAGCCCGACGACACCTCGACGTCGTCGACCGGGTGCCACTTCTCCTGGACGGCGTCCGCGTACCGATTCGTCGACAGGACGCGCGGTCTGTACGCCCGGACTTCGAAGTCGTACACGCCCGGCTCCAGCTCGAAGGTCGCCGTCATCGACTTCTTCGGATACACCAGAACGCTGTCGTCGCCGCCACCGGCCCCCGCGTTCGTGTACCCTTCACCGACGACGGCGACGTCCCGGCGACCCAGGTCGAGTTCCGCGTTCCAGAAGTCCTCGGACTGGGCGCGGAAGGCGCGCGGTCGGCCGTCTTTCTGGCCGGACACTTCGACCGGGCGAAGGATGGCCTCGCCGCGATGCGTCGTGATGGCTTCGGCCTGCCCGCCGCCCTCGTCGGGGATCGGCGTCGTCTCGACGGACGAGCGGTTGAGGTGGTCCGCCACCGCCTCGCGCAGTTCCGGATCGCCCACGATTTCGGGGGTCTGCGGCGATTCCATTCGGGTCTGGCCGTCGCCGGTCAGGGAGACGCGGGCCGTCGCGTTGTCGACGCCGGTCGGCAGTTCGACGACGACGACGTACGCCCAGCCGCCCTGCATGTCGAAGTGGACCGTCCCGCTCTGGCGCGTCGAGGTCGGACAGGACACGTCGAAGTGCGTGCGGTAGTCGCCCTGGGCGGTGTTCTCCCAGACGCAGGCGCCGTCGACCGTGCGGTTCGAGGCCGCCGCCGCGTCGACTGCGACGGCGCCGAAGCCCGGCTCGACGCCGGTCTCGTCCGCCACCTCCTGTGGTCGGGCCGCCGCTCCGGCACCTGCCCCGGCCAGTGATATCGCCGAGGTGATCAGCAACAGCGCCCAGCAGGGAGCGAGGACCCGCTGACAGCGCTCCGCGGAGCCGTTCTCTCGCATTCAGGCCCCCTCATCGATGGCGTAGAGTCGGTCACTCCCCGCGAACAGCGTCCCGTCGACGACGGCGGGCGCGGTGTTGTCGGGGATCTCCATCGCCATGGTCCACTGACGTTCACCGCTTTCGGCGTCGACGGCGAGCAACTGGTCGCTCGCGCCGACGTACACCGTTCTGTCGACGACGACCGGGCTCCCGTAACAGCCCCGGGACGTCGTCACCTCCCAGGCGACTTCCCACTTCGTCGTCACCGCCGACTTCCGGAGCGTCAGTGCCCGGACCGTGGGGTGGCTCTCGCCGCCGGTGTGTCCGACGAAGATCTTGTCTCTGGCGAGCGCGGGCGATCCCCAGCCAGTCCCGCCGAACCGGAATGCACCGCCGAGACTCTCCCCGTCGGTGTTCGCCACGCCGAGATACTGGCCGAACTCGCCGAAGACGAAGCCGTCCGCCACGGTCGGCGTTCCGTTCGGGAAGTTGTTCGCCCCGTCGTCGCCGGTCCACAGCACCTCGCCGGTGGCCGCGTCCATCGCGGTGAGGAGTCCCGCCATCACGAACAGCGTCCCGTCCGCGACCGCGAGGCCGCTCTGGACTCGCGTGCCGAAGGACCGTTCTATCTCCCAGATCAGTTCGCCCGTCACCGCGTCGAGCGCGTAGACGTACCCGTCGTCGTCGGCGTAGAAGACCCGCCCGCCGTCGACGACCGGCGTGCTGTGGATTCCCCAGCGAGCCTCGTGTGACCAGCGCGTCGCGCCGGACGCGGCGTCGAACGCCCAGAAGCGCTTGCCGGCGGACCCGACGAAGACGGTCCCGTTAGCCACCGTCGCGCTGTTCCACCGGATCTCGCCCCCGGTGTCGGCGGCCCACAGTTCGTCGCCGCTCGCCGCGTCGACGGCGTAGAGAAACCCGTCCTCGTGTCCGGCGAACACCCTGCCGTCCGCGACCACCGGGCTCGACCCGAACCGGCCGTCGCTCCCGGGGTCGAACGACCAGGCGGTGTCGACGTCTTCGGTCGGTCCCGTGGTGTTCGGCTTCCAGCCGAGATTCCTCCCGTCGTACTGTCTGGACGGCCACCCGTCGAGTTCCGGCGGGTCCTCGAAGGACCACTCCTCCCAGAGGCCGTCCGTCTCGTCGTCTGCCCCCGCACCCACACTGGAGAGCCGCTCGGAACACCCTGCGAGACTCGCGGCAACGCCGCCGAGGCCGCTCGCGAGCACCCGTCGCCTGCTGTATCTCTCGGCGTCCTCGTCGCCGGCCGACCCGGATCGCATTCCATTCATTCGATGTGGTCGTCTCACTCCCGGCTACCGGCATAAACACCGACGCTACACAGTTCGTGTCCGGCCCGGAAACCGGCGAATTCGACGCAGAACGGCGCTATCAGCCCCCATCAGCGTGGCCGTCTCGTTCGGGCGCCGGGTCCCTCGCGAACTCACCGCGGATGCACGGGCCCGCGGGAATCGACTGTCGAGCGGGCGCCTCCACACGGCGCGGCGACGCCTCGCTCGCGGCGGGAGACGCCGGCCGATCCACCAGCCACCTTTTGGCGCTGGCCACGGGAGGGTGACACATGCAACCCTCGCACGTCCTCGTCCCGCTGGACGGGTCTCCGTTGGCAGAGGACGCCCTCGAGTACGCGCTCGACGTGTTCGACTGCCCAGTGACCGTTCTCAACGTCGTCAGTCCGGTCGACGCGTCGATGAGCGAGAGCGGCGCACTGCCCCCGGAGGGGGACAGACTGGACGAGGCGCGCGATCGCGCCGAATCCATCCTCGAGCGCGTCGGCGACGACGAACCGAGCGAGCGGGACGTCGACGTGGTGGTCGAGACGGGGGCGCCCGCCGAGACCATCGTCGACTACGTCGCGGCCACCGACGTCGACCAGGTCGTCATGGGTGGCCACGGCGGCGAGCGAAACGCCGTGGCCCGCCGACTGCTCGGGACCGTGGCGACGAAGGTGGTCGGCGAGACGCCGGTCACCGTCACCGTGGTGCGGTGACGGTCACCGAGATCCGGGGCGGTTCTCTCCTGTGGCCACCCCGGGCCGATTTCGTCATCCACCCAGGACGAAGGCCAGCGCCCGGTAGAGGCCGAAGCCGACGAGGATCGAACTGACGAGCGTGATCACCCAGAACGCCAGGGTGACGCCGATTTTCCGGCGGGAGACGCCGGCCGACCCGCCGGCGAGACCGCCGCCGATGACGCCGGAGATGATGATGTTGTTGAACGAGATGGGGATGCCGAGCGAGATGGCCGCCTGGGCGATGACGAACCCCGGCACGAGCGCGGCGATGGACCGCCGGATGCCGAGCTGGGCGTACTCGCGGGACGTGGCCTGCAGGAGTCGCGGGGCGCCCATCCACGCGCCGCCGAGGATGCCCGCCGCACCCAGCGCCAGGAGGACGATTCCCGGGAGGCCCAGTTCGGCGGTGTAGAGGTTCTCCAGCGGCCCGGTCGCCAGCCCGACCTGGCTCCCGCCGCTGGAGAAGGCGACGACGCTCCCGAGGACGACGAGGAAGGTCCGGACGCCCTGGTCGACGGACTGCTGTGTCCGTCGGCGGATGAACTGGAAGCTCACGGCGGCGGCAGCCAGCGTGACGAGGACGGCGACGACGTCGAGGCCGACGACGGTCGGCGCCTCGACGAATCCGGCGACGAATCCGGCGATGGAGTTCTGTGCCTGACCGGGCGGGGACGGGATGACGCCGAGCTGGACGTTGGCGATAATCCCGCCGACGAGGGCGGCCAGCAGCGGAACGCCCACCGTCTCCGGGATGTCGTCGCGCCGGAGCACGGTCGCCGTCAGGTACGCGAGACCACCGGAGACGGGCGGGACGAGGACCCAGAACGTCGCGATACGCCGATAGGTGTCGAAAGTAGGGTCGCCGCCGAGCGAGAGGCCGACGCCGACCATCGCCCCCGTCGTCGCGAACGCCGCAGGCACCGGATAGCCGGTGTAGACGCCGAACCCCATGAACAGCGTCGCGGTCAACAGCCCCGCTGTCGCAGCCAGCGAGGTGATGGCGACGCCGTCGATCAGGCCGGCGCCGACGGTTTCCGAGATGGCACCGCCCTGGGTGAGCGCGCCGAGCGCCGCGAGGATCCCGATGAGGAACGCCGCCCGCATCGTCGAGATGGCGTTGGCGCCGATGGCGGGTGCGAACGGCGGCGAGTTACTGTTGGCACCGAGGGCCCACGCGGTGACCAGGCCGGTGACCGTCGCGAGGGCAACGAGGCCCCAGAAGATAGCGTCTGCCACGGTCAGTGATTCCGTCCCCGGGATCCGGGAACGCGACACCTGATTTCGCTCATCGTCGGTACCGTCGCCCCGAACGTGGAAAGTATTGACGCACCTGGCCGTCTCCTGCCGGTTCAGATCACGCCCTGGACGCCCGCGATAATCGTTCGGTCCGGCCGTCGTCGAAGTCCCCCGGTACCCGCAGCCTGGCGACGCCACCTGCCCGGGCTTCCCTATCCAATTAGGCCGCGTTGTTTTTACACGGTTGTTCCTTTAGTTTACTATGCACTGCGTAATCTACCAGGTGGTGATCGATGACCGCTGACGACACTACTGTCGTCGCTCGCCCTCACTCCGCGGAGGAGCTCGACGAGGTGTTCGACGCGCTCGCACATCGCTATCGGCGGGCGATCATTCAGCGCCTGGAGTGGGGAGAACCGGCGACGCTCGACGACCTCGTCACCCTGATAACCGACAGAGACGACTCAGCGGCGGCCAGTGACGTCCGCACGGCACTCGTCCACAACCACCTCCCACGGCTCGCCGAGACCGACGTGATCACCTACGACGCCGAGACACACGTGACCGAACTCGACGACGCCGTCGCCGAGCGCGCGATCCTGGCGGCCGTCCACGGCTCGGAGTGAGCCGGGACGGACGACACTCCCTCCTCCCCCGTAGCCTGTTCTTTCACTCCTCGTCCAGTACCGTCTCGCCGTCGGCCACGAACTCGGCGACGGTGTCCAGATCCAGCGTCACGCCGAGGCCGGGGTCGTCGGACAGCGGGATGCCACCGTCCTCGATGACCGAGTCCTCCTCGACGAACTCGGGCCAGTCCGGGTCGTCACGGCCGTGCCACTCCAGGGCGAGGAAGTTCGGGATGGCGGCGCCGACGTGGGCGCTGGCGACCGTTCCGAGCGGCGAGGAGACGTTGTGGAGCGCGACGGGGATGTAGTAGTCCGAGGCGCTCCACGCCGCGCGCGCCGTCTCGAACATCCCGCCGAACTTGGGCATGTCCGGCTGGAGGACGTCGACGGCCTGCTCCTCGATGAGCTGGCGGACGCCGTGGGTGCGGTAGAGGTTCTCGCCGGCACAGATGGACGTCTCCGACGCCCGGGTGACCTCGCGCTGGACGTCGAGGTTCTCCGGCGGGACGACGTCCTCGAGCCACCAGACGTCGTAGTCCTCGACGGCCTGGGCCAGTTTGGTCGCGCTCTCGCCGGCGTAGTTCCAGTGGCAGTCGAAGGCGACGTCGGCGTCGTGGCCGACGCGCTCGGTGACGGCCTCGACGACGCTGGCCTTGTAGTCGATGGCCTCGGCGTTGAGGTGGCGGTTGTGCCGGTCCTTCTCGTAACGTTTGCTGGCGTCGAGGTCGAACTTGATCGCGTCGAACCCCTCGTCGACGACCACCTCGGCGGCGTCGGCGTAGCTCTCGGGCGCGTAGATGTCGACGTCGTGGGCGTCCCGGTCCGCCGGGTCGTGGGCGCCGCCGAGGTGGGCGCCGGCGTGACAGTCGACGTACACCCGCGGCGCGTCGCGGAACTTCCCGCCGAGCAGCTGGTAGGCCGGTTGCTCCTCCAGCTTGCCGGCCAGGTCGTGGAGCGCGACGTCGATGCCGGCGATGGCCGACACCGTCGTCCCGGCCAGTGACCCGGTCGCCGAGGTGTACTCGAACAGTTCGTGGACCAGCGGCCCGATGTCGCGCGGGTCCTCGCCGAGCAGGCGGTCGCGGCACTCGCCCTCGACGATGTCGCCGACGCCGCCGCCCCAGTAGGCCTCGCCCGTGCCCGTCACGCCCGCGTCCGTGTACACGCGGACGAACGTCCACGACCAGTCAGCGTCGACTTGCGTCGCCTGCACGTCCGTGATCTCGACGTCTTCCATGGCTTCGGGTTTTCGGGGTACGCTAATGAAGGCCATGGCTACTGTCGGATCGATCGCAGGAACACCGACGGCGCCGAACCGGGGTCTAGCACGTGCCTAAACCCGCGATACTCTCGGCCGTCGGCGACTGCGGACCGGGGGCCAGTGACATCGACGTCACGTGGTCACATTCGTGTAGCAGAAAAGACACATACGGGGGCGCCGGAGTAGCAGTCGATGACAGACACCCAGCGAATTCTCGTCACCGGTGCGACGGGGAATCAGGGCGGTGCGGTCGTCGACCACCTGCTCGCGGCCGAGCAGTCCTTCGACGTCCGCGGTTTGACCAGGGACGCGGGCAGCGACGCCGCTGCGGTGCTCGAAGACCGCGGCGTGACGATGGTCGAGGGCGACCTCGACGACCCGGACTCCGTCCGGGCCCACGTCGCCGACGCGGACGCGGTGTTCGCCGTCACCAACTTCTGGACACAGGGGTACGACACGCAGGTCAAGCAGGGACAGAACCTCGCCGACGTCGCCGCCGAGGAGGGCGTCGACCAGTTCGTCTTCAGCGGCGTCGGGAGCCACGAGCGCGACACCGGCGTCCCCCACTTCGACTCGGCCTGGGACATCGAGCAGTACGCCCAGGACCTGGACCTGCCACTGACCGTGCTCCAGCCCGTCTTCTTCTTCGAGAACTTCGAGGCGTTCGCGGAGGACATCGTCGAGGACGGTCAGGTTGCGCTCCCGCTCGCCGAGGGCGTCTCCCTGCAGATGGTCGGCGTCGACGACGTCGGCCACGCCGCCGCAGTCGCCTTCGCGAACCTCGACGAATTCGTCGGCGAGCGGGTCGAACTGGCCGGCGACGATCTGACACTGGACGAGACGGCCGACGTGCTCTCCGACGTCACCGGCGTCGACGTCGAGGCGGTCCACGTCCCCATCGACGACGCCTACGACTCCTTCGGCGAGGAGTTCACCGTCATGTGCGAGTGGTTCAACGAGGTCGGCTACGACGCGGACGTCGACGCCCTCGAGGACCGTTTCGGCTTCGCCTTCACCGACCTGGAGACGTACCTCCGCGAGAACGGCTGGGCGGACAAGCAGGGGATGGCGTCGGTGCCCGGCTGGGTCAAGGCGATGCAGTGACGTCCGTCTAGACCGACTCCGCCGCACCGTCGTACTGGCGCGCGATCAGTTCTATCCACCCGAACTTCAGCCCCATCGACGCCGCCAGCGCGACCGTCGCCCGGACCGGCCGTCGGCGATAGGCGGCCAGCAGCGCGTAGCAGAACGTCGGGACGTTGGCGACGTTGAGTACGTTGGGCCAGCCGAGGCTCATCGTCGCGTTCCCCTCCGCGAGCCACCACCGCTCGGCCTCCACGGCGCGTTTCATCCAGCTCTCGGCCTCCGGGTCGGGGCGGCCGAACAGTACCGGATTAAGGGCCGTGAACGCCACGGCGAAGACGAACAGTCGCCAGCTCCGCCGGTAGAGCGCGAGGATGAGCAGCGGTCCAGTGAGCGTCCGCGACCAGCCGCTCTTCGGATTCGAGTGTCGCGACCAGAACGCGTCTTCGAGCCGTTCAGCCAGTCCGACTTCGTCCGTCGTCGCCATACCCGTACCTGCGCACGCAGAGGTCAAAAACCTGCGCGACGCGGCGTCTATCGCTTTCTCTCCGGCGGGGATTGCAACGTCGTCCTGCACGATAGCCGAACCGCTCGCCCGCCCACCCGTACGAGCCAGATACGTACCCGTCGAATTCGAATAGCCTGCGTAAGCGACGCCCTCTATAGCGCCCGGAGACTCCGTCGAACCGAGGGACGACGTGCCGGTCGCGGAAAACGAACACGGCACCCGCTCCCCGTCCGACAATGACACAGACGCAGTTCGCCCACCCGAAATCCAACAGAACTGACTTCGACATCGGCCTCGTCTTCGCGGACCAGCGCACCGGCGACCTCCGGAAGGTCGTCTACGCCGACGACCGCGTGGTGCTCGTCCGGGACGAGACGGCCCACTCGACGCTCGTTCCACGCGAGTCGTTCGTCGCCGAGCTCGACGCGCGCTACCGCCGGCGTCCGGCGGCGGATCCCGACGTCGCCGGCGGGCCGTTCGAACGATTGCAGGACCTGCTCGCCGAGTACGACCGCCAGGACGGCCGTAAAGCCGAGCACAAGGCCGACGCCCTTCGCGAAGCGCTCGGTCGAGTCGAAAATCCCGACGATGACGACGAACCAGTATCCCCGGAGGTCCCCTTCGAAGCCGTCGACGGCATCGGTCCGTCGACTGCGGCGAAGCTCCGGTCCCGGGGATTCGTCACCGAAGCGGACGTCAGGACGGCCTCGGACGACGCCCTGCTCGGCGTGGCCGGCGTCGGTCCGGCGAACCTGACCGCGATACGCGAGTTCGTGGACTGATAGTGGTAGTTGTAAGCCCGTATCGGCGAACGCCGGTAAAAAGTTACAACTACCACTATGAGGTGCCACCGACGGCGGTAATCCACCGTTTTTCGCGACCTGCAGACGGACGTCGAGTAACTCTCGGTTACGGTGTTCGATCGCCCGCTCCGTTCTCGGCGCGACGGTCGAGCGGTGCCGCCTCCGCCGATTCTCCGCCCGGGCGGCGGAACGCATTCCTGGTGCCGACGCGACCAGATTCCCCGCTCGCGAATGTCTTGCCCTTTCCGGTGAAGCAGTTCACCCTCCGGGAATACGCCGCGGTTACGCCAGGTCGGTTCCAGCTTACTCCGATCTGGGTCCCAGTCCTCCCCGGACTTCTACCGACTGATCGCGGCATACGTACGACGATAAAGAATTAGGAAGACCCCTTAACCCCGAAAGCGCCGTTCGGAGGAGTATGGAATCAGAGAGCGTTCACGCACGTTCGGACCGGACGAATTCGGTCCTCGTCGCCCTGGCGGCCTCACGCCGCCGGATCGCACTCGCTGTACTCGTCGACGAACCAGGCCCCGTCTCCATCCGGGCCCTCGCGAAGCGCGTCGCCGACGGCCGCGACGCCGCGTCGACCGACGTGACCGACGACCGACGCGAACACGTCGCCCTCGTCCACCGCGAACTGCCAAAACTCGACGCGACCGGCCTCGTCGAGTGGGACCGCGACGCCGACACCGTCGCGGCCGCCGACCACCCCGCGCTCGATAGTCCGCAGATCCGCCGCGTCCTGGCGGCGCCCGAGGCGGAGTGGGACGACGTCCTGGAGTGCCTGGCCCACGACCGCCGCCGGACGGCCCTCTCCATCGTCGTCGACCACGGCGGCGCCATCGGCCGTCGGAACCTCGCGCGGCGGACCCTCGCCCGCGAGCGGGACGCCCCGACGTCGTCGCTCTCGACGAACGACGTCGACGAGGTGCTCGCGTCGCTGTACCACGTTCACCTGCCGAAACTCCGCGACGCCGGACTCGTCGTCGACGACGGCCTCGAGACGGTCCGGTACGCCGACCATCCCGACGTGGACGAGGAGTCACTGACGCTCGACGCCAGCCAGGGCGCCGCACCGATGGCGCTCGTCTCCAATTGACCCGGGGATGGCCAGGCTTCCCGAGACTGAGCGCCCTGACCCGCTTTTTCGGTTCTCACTGCACGCTCGTTCGGAGCCCCTTCACTCCGTTCGGCGCCTCCCGCTGCTCTCGGCTCCCTGCGATCGCCGTTCGCTTGTTTGACGTCCCCTCGCTTCGCTCGGCGACGCCCGTCGGTCGCGCCCCGTCCTGATCGCGGCTCCCTCCGGTCGCCGTTCGCTCGTAAGATGGTTCCTCACTTCGGTCGGAACCATCCTGCTCGCGTGTCGCTCACTTCGTTCGCTCCCGCTCGCAATAAGACGGGCCGCTCCCGTCGGTCGCGCCCCGTCCTGCTCACGGCTCGCGTTGCTCGCCGTTCGCCTATAAGATGGTTCCTCCCTTCGGTCGGAACCATCCTTCCCCCGAACAATCTTGTATCCAGCACTCCCACCCTCACCAACGACGAATTTCCGATGACGGATCGCTACAACCACGCTCAGGTCCGGGAGTACTGGCAACACGTCTGGGAGCGGGAGGGGGTGTACGAACTCGACGAGGTGGCGTCGGACCCGACGTACGTTCTGGGGATGTTCCCCTACACGTCGGGCGCGCTCCACATGGGGCACGTCCGAAACTACGCCATCACGGACGCCTACGCGCGCTACCGCCGGATGCAGGGCGACGACGTCCTCCATCCGATGGGGTGGGACGCGTTCGGCCTCCCGGCGGAGAACGCCGCCTACGAGCGCGACACCGACCCCGAGTCTTGGACCCGTAGCTGTATCGAGCGGATGCGCGAGGAACTGGAGACGATGGGCTTTGGCTACGACTGGTCCCGGGAGATCACCACCTGCGACCCCGAGTACTACCGCTGGAACCAGTGGCTGTTCGAGCAACTGTACGACGAGGGGCTCGTCGAGTACGAGGGCGCCGCCGTGAACTGGTGTCCCGACTGCGAGACGGTGCTGGCGGACGCGCAGGTCGTTACGGACGGAGACGACGGTAGCCACGGGAATGGCGCGTCCCACGGCCACGTCGAGGGCACGTGCTGGCGCTGTGAAACGCCGGTCGAGCGGCGCGAACTCGACCAGTGGTTCTTCGCGATCACCGACTACGCCGACGAACTCGTCGACGGCCTCGACGACCTCGACGGCTGGCCCGAGGGCGTTCGGGACAGCCAGCGCAACTGGATCGGCCGACAGGGGGGTGCCGAAATCTCCTTCGAGATCTCCGGCCACGGCGACGTCGCGGTGTTCACGACCCGGCCGGACACCGTCTTCGGCGCGACCTTCCTCGCGGTCTCTCCGGGTCACGAACTGGCCGACGAACTCGCGAGCGACGACGGTGACGTGGCCGAGTACGTAGACCAGGTCAGGAACGGCCCCGGAGACGCGGACGGCGCCACCGACGATCCCTCCGGCATCGAGACCGACGCCGTCGCCGTCCATCCTCTCTCCGGCGAAGAGCTCCCCGTCTACGTCGCCGACTACGTCCTCGACGACGTGGGCACGGGCGCGGTCATGGGCGTGCCCGCCCACAACGAGCGCGACCACGCCTTCGCGGTTGCCCACGACCTTCCGATCGAACAGGTGGTAGAACCAGTAGGCGGCAGCGATGCGGGGCTCCCGGACGAACCGTTCACCGGGGAAGGGATGCTCACCGACAGCGGCGACTACGACGGCCTGGCGAGCGCCGCCGCGACCGAGCGACTCCTGGCCGAAGCGAACGCGTTCGAGGAAGCGACGACCTACCGTCTCCGGGACTGGCTCATCTCCCGCCAGCGCTACTGGGGGACGCCGATTCCGGTCGTCCACTGCGAGGAGTGCGGCCCGGTGCTGGTTCCCGAGGACGACCTCCCGGTCGAACTCCCCGAGTTCGTCCAGACGACCGGGAACCCGCTCGACGCGGCCGAGGAGTGGAAGCGGGTCGACTGTCCCGACTGTGGCGGCCCGGCCGAGCGCGAGACGGACACGATGGACACCTTCGTCGACTCTTCGTGGTACTACCTCCGCTATCTCTCGCCGCACCTCGATTCGGCCCCCTTCGACCAGGAGAGAGCCGACGAGTGGCTCCCGGTGGACGTCTACGTCGGTGGCGAGGAACACGCCGTGCTCCACCTGCTGTACATCCGCTTTTTCGCCCGGGCGCTCGCCGACGCGGGCCTGCTCGACCGTCGGGAACCCGTCGAGCGCCTCATCAACCAGGGAACGGTGCTCCACAGCGGCGAGAAGATGTCCAAGTCGAAGGGCAACGCAGTCGCGCCCCACGAGTACGGCGCCGAGACCACCAGGTTATTCGTCCTCTCGGCGGCCCACCCCCAGCAGGACTTCGAGTGGACCGTCAAGGACGTGCGGTCGGCCTACGACTTCCAGCAGGAGATCTACGGGATGGTCGCGGACTTCGAAGCGAGCGGTGGCGGTCGAACCGACCAGGCGCCCCACGACGCCTATCTGGAACGTGAAATCGACCGGACCATCGCCGCCGTCACCGACGAGTACGCGCGCTTCCGCTTCCACCAGGTCGTCAGCGAACTCCAGTCGTTCGCGCGGCTGCTCCGTCGCTATCGCTCGTACGACGAGCCCTACCGCTTCGCCTACAGCCGCGGCCTGCGGACGCTCGCGAAACTGATCGCGCCTATCGCTCCCTACCTCGCCGAGGAACTCTGGACCAAACTCGACGGCGACGGGCTGATCGCCGAGGCCGACTGGCCCGCTCCCCTGCAGGAGGTGGACGAGTACGCCCTGGAACGCGACCTGGTCCGGACGACGCTGGCCGACGTCCGCGACATCACCGACGTCGTCGACATCACCGACCCCGACCGGATCGAACTCGTCGTCGCCCAGGCGTGGAAGTACGACGCCTACGAAATTGCCCGGACTGCGAGCCCGGACGAGGCCGTTGTCGGCACCATCATGACGGAGGATAGGATCCAGCAGCACGGCGACGCGGCCGCCGACTTCGCGAACTGGCTCGCCGCGGAGCAGGCCGGCCTCGAACCGGTGCTCGACGCCGAGCGCGAACATCAGATCATCGAGGAGGCCGCCTGGCTGTTCGCGGAGGAGTTCGACGCCGCCGTCGAAGTCCGTCGCGCCGCGGACGGCGACGACCTGGCGCCGAAGGCCCGCCCGAACAAGCCCGCTATCCACATCAGTTGACGCGCCCGTACGAAAACCACTGGACGGTGCGGGTGCCAGCAGCTGTCACTGTGGTTATAAGTGGGTTGCGACCCATATTGCTACCATGGCATTCGACAACGTCACGTTCTTCGAGGTAAACCTGCCCAACGAAGTATTCAGTAGCGGTCGCGTCGACGAGACCGACGTCGAGCACGTCGACGTCGATGCGGACGACGACCCGGACCAGTCCGGCGGCTCCAAGGGGAAACTGTTCCTCGTCGCGCTCGTGCTCGCCGGCGTCGCCATCGCGGTCCAGCGATACCGTTCCGGCGACGACGACGAGGAGATCGAGATGGCCTACGAGGAACCCGGCGTCGAAGTCGAGCGCACCGAGCCCTGACCGGCCAGCCGCTGCCTTTTTTCGCGCCTCGGCCCAACCTCGCACATGCCCGCGCTCGAGGACACCCATATCGTCAACCGCCACCGCGTCCAGCCCAACCACGCCAACAACTACGAGTCAGCCCACGGCGGGATCGTGATGAAGTGGATGGACGAGATCGGGGCGATGTCTGCGATGCGCTTCGCCGGGGAAGCCTGCGTCACCGCGGCGACTGACGGTCTGGAGTTCAAACGACCGATCCCCGTCGGCGACACCGCCCTCGTCGAGGCGTACGTCTACGGCGCCGGTCGGACGAGCGTCGACGTGCGGGTACGCGCCTCCCGCGAGAACCCTCACACCGGCGAGACCCAGCGCACGACCGACGCGCACTTCGTCTTCGTTGCTATCAGGGACGGGAAACCAACACCCGTGCCCGAGGAACTCACCGTCGAGACCGAGGCGGGAGAGCGCCTCCGCGCCGAAGCCCAGGAGGACTCCCAGTAGTCTTCACTCACGCGCGTCGCGGTGGGCCTGCTCGACGGCGTCGACGAGTACGCCCCGTTCCTCGCGGTAGACGAGGTGTGACTCACACCCGCAGTCCGAGGACCCGAAGTCGGCCACCCGTTCGCCGTCGATCTGCCCGGCTATTGCACACTCTGCCTCGATATCCGCCGTCTTCACCGCGGCGTCCAGTCGCGTGGCCGGGTCGCCGAGCAGGTAGTCGACGTGCCAGTGTCGGACGTCGCGCTCGCCGCTGGCGATCTCGCGGTGGCGGTCGACCCGACTGATAGTGGTGGTTGTAAATTTTCACCGACGTTCGACGGCACCGGCCACGTCGAACGCCGGTACGGGCTTACAACCACCACTATGAACCCGTCCGGGCCGAACGCGCTCCCGACGTAGGCGTACCAGCCCGCGGGGAGGGAGACGGCCCCGAGCGCACCGACCTCGACGGCGCCGCTTCGGGTCCGTTCGACGACGAGCGTGTACGTGCCGACCGTCATCGGTTCTGTTGCCTGTTCGACCGCCGTCGGTCTATGCGTTCCGGCCCCGGCCGCGCTGGCGACTCGGTGATCACGACCCGGTCCCCACGTTTCATGTATGCTGCACTACATAGTGCCGGTATGCGCCGCCGCCTGCTGGAGAGTCCGACGTTCACCCTCCTCGGGGTGTTCGCCGTCGTGTTCGCCGTCCAGTCGCTCGTCGGAGTCGTCTCCGGCCCGCTCGCGTCTCGTTCCCTGTTCGCGCTCTCGACGCCCGTCGCCGTGGAGCCGTGGACGGTGATTACTAGCGTCTACGCCCACGGCGGCGTCTCCCACCTCGCCGCCAACGCCGTCGCGCTCGTCCTCGTCGGTTTCCCGCTCGAACGGGAGACGACGGCGCTTCGCTTCCACGCCTTCTTCCTCCTCACGGGCGCACTCGCCGGCCTCGCCGAGGTGTGGTTCGCCGCCGTCGTCGGGTCGATGCTCCCCGGCATCGTCGCCCAGGTGAACGTCCTCGGCGCCAGCGGCGCCATCTTCGCGCTGTTCGGCTACCTGCTGACGAGCAACCGCCTCACCGACCGCGTCGTCGGCAACTTCGAGGTGAGCCCGCGCGTCCAGCTCGCCCTGTTCGCCGTCGTCGCCGGAGCTATCACCGTCGCGACGGCGAGCCAGCAGGTCGCCCTCGTCGCCCACTTCACCGGGCTGTTACTCGGACTGCTCGCTGGTCGGCTGCACGTCCTCCGGCGCCGGTCGAACCACCCCGCGCCGGGGGTCGCCTGACCGGATCAGGACCGCCGTTCGACCCCTCTGTTTCCACTCGAAACGATCGGGTCTGGCTTCCGTGTCGCGGTTTCCCGATCGATTCCCGCGGAGCGAACGCTCTGTCGGGCGATTCTCCACATGAAACGATGGGGTACTGGGGTGGGCTGACGCCGCTCGCAATTTTGATGGCGCCGAACGGAGTGAGGCACCATCCTACTCACGGGTCGCTTCGCTCCCCGTTCGTCCTTTAGCTGGCCCGGCCTTCGGCCGCGCCAGCCTACTACTCGCGGTTCACTGCGTTCACCGTTCGTCCTTTAGCTGGCCCGGCCTTCGGCCGCGCCACCCTGCTGCTCGCGGTTCACTCCGTTCACCGCTCGCATATAGGTGGTTCTTCCCTGCGGTCAGAACCACCCTACTCCACAAAAACGTCCTCGTGCAACCGCCCAGTGACCTCCTCGGCGAGGGTCTCCAGGTTCTTCGTGTCCTCGCGGTTGTAGGAGATCAGCGTCTCCAGCGAGCCGTCCTGCCCACGTTCGTGTTCGCGCCAGAGGCGAACCGCGTCCTCGCCCGAGATGTCCGGCCGATCGCGCTCGATGCCGATGGCCTGCTCGATTGGCTTGAGCCCGCCGGAGAGGCCGATCTGTTTACAGGTGTACATCAGGTCGAGGTGTGGGATATCGAGGTCGACGTCGTAGCTGGTTTCGAGGAAGGGGACGTCGAAGCGTTTGCCGTTGAAGGAGACCAGCAGGCCAGCGTCGGCGAAGGCCGCGCGGAGCGACTCGGCAGTCAGGTCGTCGCCCCGGACGAGCGTCGTCGTCTCGCCGTCCTGGTGGAGGCTCACCGTGGTGACGTCACACCACTGGGGTTCGAGGCCGGTGGTCTCGATGTCGAAAAAGCACGCCTGGTCGGCGAACGTCTCGTAGAGGCGCCAGCGCTCCCCGGACGGGAATCGCTCGTCGAAGAAGCGGACGTTCTCGTCGTCGAGGTGGGATCGCCCCTCGTCGATGAACGCCTCGATGCGCTCGCCCGTCTTCGGCCCGACCGGCTCGGGGTGGAAGTCGTCCCAGTGAGTGACGCCCGCCTCCCACAGCCCGCGCTCGGTCTTCTCGCCGACGCCGCTGACCCCGATGAACGAATTCTCGACCCGCACGACACTAGGTGGGGTCGCGGTCGCAGTTAAACTCGTGGATCGACCGTCCGCAGTCTGTGGGTCTGCCCCGACGCGACCTGGATCCGGCACCACGCCGCGTCGTCCGCTGACTGGAGCGACGCCGCCGTTTTTCCCGCTTCCGAACGGGCGGATAGCAGGTGGCTAGTGGAATTTACGACCCGATTAATAATCTTTCCATCGTTAGATTATTTTTCCGAAGATGACGAGGAAAACAAGGCGTTCGTTCCTTCGCAACGCTGGACTGGGGGGTACCGTGTTACTCGGGCTCGGTGTCGGACCTGGCGCGGGGGCTGCCGAATCGACGACGGGGGTCGAGTGGTCGCTGGCCGACGCGACGACGGACTGGCCGACGTATCGCGGCACCGCAGCGCGGGCCGGATTCACGTCGGCGGCGGGGCCGGTCGATGCGCCGGCCCCGCGTCGCCTCGCGGAGTCGGGACCGTCTATCGACAGCAACCTGGCCGTCGCAGACGGCGTGGCCTACTTCGTCCGGAACCGGGCGCGACCGAGCCTGGCCGCGTTCGACCTGGACCAGGAGACGACGATCTGGGAGACGGACGTCACGCCGGGATCGGCGGCCGGCGTGACCGTCGCTGACGACACGGTCTACGTCGTCGGCGGGTCCCAGCAGTCGCCCGAGTGCGTCCCGGTCCCGCCCACGCTGGCGGCGGTCGACGCGGCCGACGGGACCGTCGAGTGGGACCACGAGTTCGACCCCGTCACGGTCACCTGGCCGACGGTCGCCGACGGCCGGACGTTCGTGGTGGCGGACGACTCGCTCGTCGCCATCGACGACGGCGGGACCGTCGCGTGGCGAACGGATCTGGCGGACGGGACGGCCGCCGACCGCACGCTCGTCCCGACCGTCGCGGACGGCCTCGTGGTCACGGCGGACGAGGACGGCGTCGTCGCAGTGGATCAGGCCGACGGTTCCGAGGCGTGGCGCCACGACGTCCCCGACGCGGGACGTCCGTCTATCGCAGACGGCAGCGTGTACGCGACCACCAGACACGGCGTCGTCGCGATCGAACTCGCCGACGGTACCGAGCGATGGCACGCGAACGGGTCGCCGTCCGACGGATCCACCGACCCCTCCGGCGTGCCGGCGGTCGGCCCCGACCGCCTGTACGTCCCCGTGGACGAGGAGCACGTCGCGGCGCTCTCGACGGCGGACGGGTCGACCGAGTGGCGGTCCGACCGCCTCGGGGACGTCTCGGTCACCGTCGGCGGTCAGACCGTCTACGCCGCCGTCTCCGACCCCGAAAGCCGGCAGGTCGCCGTCTACGCGCTCGACTCGGCCGACGGCGAAACCCGCTGGGAGTTCGAACCGGAGTCGCCGTTCCCGGTCCAGTCGCCTGCCATCGCGGGCGACGCGTTGCTGTTCGGCGGCGACGCGCTGACCGTTCTGACCGGGGAGTGATCTCGGATCGGTGGGGGCGATTCCGGTCATAATACGACGTTATGTCGATAACAGTCAATTAAATACGGATCCGGATGGGAATTCCGGCCAGGCAGCAATCTCTCACGTGCTGGGTTGGGTGCCACAGCGCCGCCGTCAGGTCCTGACGGCGTTCCTCTCTCGAATACTGCACTCGCCGAACACTCCGTGATCCTCGCGTTGTGTGGTAGATAATCCGAAATTTAGCCGGCTTATCGGATTGGTAGTAATTGATTCTCTCCTCAATGCCTCACCTACCATGACCCGAGAAACACGCCGCTCGTTCGCGCGGCGAGTCGCGGCGGCCAGTACGCTCCTGGCCGGAAGTGGATCCGTGATCGGTTCGGCAGCGGCGGAGGCACCGTGTCTGCCGGAAACGGAACGTCCCGCGGTTCAGTGGCGCGAGACGTTCGAGGTGGACAGTGGCAAGCCGATGTCCTTCGAATCTCCGCCCGCCGTAACCGACGACGCCGTCGTCGTTGCCGGGGCGGCGGGGGCGAGCGAATTCTGTCCACCAGCGGAGGCGACTGGCAACGCCATCGTTTCGCTCGCTCGTTCGAGCCAGGAACGGCAGTGGTCCTACGACGTCGGTATGCCGGTCACGCGTGGGATCGATGTGACCGGTGGGACTGTCCTTGCCGGGACCGTGGACCGGCTCCTCGCCCTCGACGCGGCGGACGGGAGTGTTCAGTGGCAGGTGGACGACGGGGTGTCCGTGGCGGCCGCGTTCGTCCACGACGGCGACACAGTGTACGCACCGGTAACCGGCGGCTCGTCCAGTGAGACGTCGTTGGTGGCGCTAGACGTGGCTTCCGGCACCGAACGGTGGCGGTTCGACGGCTCGGACGGCGCGCTCTCGACGATCGACGACCTGGCCATCGGCGACGGGCAGGTGTACGTCGAGGCGGAGACCGACGGCGAGGACGCCGTCATCGCGGTCGAGGCCGCTACGGGCCGTCGAAACTGGTCCGTAACCGGCAGACACCGCGGACTGGTTGGTTCCGAAGCGGGGTACGTCTTCACCAGCGACATGGGCGAGTCCTTCTCACAGCCCGTACTTGCCTCGTGGGATCCTTCTGACGGCTCCGAGGTGTGGCGAACCGGTATCGACCGTGGCATCCACGAGGTCGGGGTCGCGAGCAGCGACGACACTGTCTACGTTCCAAACGTCGGATTCGACACGAATCACCGGGGCGTCGAAGCGGTCGCCTTCGACGACGGCGCCGAGCGCTGGTCGAACCCACTGAACGAGTTCGAACGGGACGTCTCGGGCGCGACGATGGATCCCTACGCCTCCCACACCGCCAGGCCTGCCCTGGCCAACGGCACTCTCTACCTCTCCTACGAGCGGTACGTGGTCGCCCTCGATCCGTCCGATGGGACGGTCCTGAACTACTACGAAGGGGAGACTGACCTCGGCGGCGTCGCAGCGAGGGACGATGCCGTCTACGCCACCGACGAAGGAGGGCGGCTTACCGCGATCGACCCCCTGCCGTAACCCCTTCCTTTCCGGTGGAGGATCGCCACAACTGGTTTGCGTCTCCGGAGTCCACACCCGCGCATGACGCGTTTTCTGGTGGCGACGAACTCGGTCCACGTGACCGCGGCCGCGGTGGACTACCTCGAAGATCGTCTCGAACCGGGGACAGACGAAGTGGTGGTCGTCGGCGTGACCGGGCCGGACGCTTCGGACCGGGACGTGGCCGACGCGGCCAACGTCGCACGCGCTCGACTGGCGACGTCGACGCCGACTGTCGAGACGCGCGAGGGCACAGTCCTCCCGGAATTGCTGGCGGCAGTCGACGAGCACGACCCCGACGAGCTGATCGTCGGCCCCAACCGCGGCGGGGCAGGGGCCGCGGGCGTCGGGTCGACGGCACAGGCGTTGCTGGCCGAACTGGACCGGCCCGTCGTCGTGGTACCGACTCCCGCGCTCTCCTGACTCCCCCGCGCTTAACACGGACGGACGCCAAGCCGCGGACATGTCTGCCTCGGAACTGGCGAGTCAGGTGGCCGCGGCCCTGGAGGTCGACCCCGAGGAGTTTCAGGAGCGGGCGGCCGCGGAGGCCGACCGGCTCAAAGAGGAGGTCCGGGCCGGCACCTTCGACAACACCCAGGCTATCGTCGGGCTGGAGCTGGAGCTGTACGGCGTCGACGACCAGACCGACGCGCTCCGGCGGATGCCTCGCGAACTGCTCGGGCTCATCGGTTTCGAGAAGGAGCTGGGGCTGCACAACGCGGAGATGCAGACCAGCCCACAGCCGCTGAACTCCTACGGGCTGTCGGCCCAGGTCGCCGAACTCCGGGCCAACCTCGCGCCCGCCCAGGAGCGGACGGGCCACCAGGGGATCCGGCTCGTCAGCGACGGCATGTGGACGGTGCCGCCGACGGGCGAGACCGCCCGGAGCTACCTCTCGGACTCCGTCGAGGAACAGGGCGTGCGGCTGGCGACCAACATGTCCGACGCCGTTCGCTACCACGTCATGGCCAACGCCGACTATCCGGCCGGCATGCGCCTCGACGCCCCGCACGTCTCCCTCTCCTGCGACACCGTCATGCCGGAGAGCCTCATCACTTCCATCCAACCCCACTATCAGATCCCCCACGCGCCAGACCTCCCCGAGTACTTCAGCTACGCGCTCCGGATCGCCGGCCCGCTGCTCGCACTGGGGGTCAACGCCCCCTTCTTCCCACCGGACCTGTACGACGACGCGCCCGACCCCGAAATCGTCGCCGATGCCCGCATGGAGAACCGCATCGGCGTCTTCGAGACCGTCCTTAACGCGGCTGACGATCAGTACGAGGACAAGGTCCGCTTCCCGCCGGACTTCGAGACGGTCGAGGACGCCATCGACGACGTGCTCGCGGACCACACCATCGTCCCGATGGACGTCCCCGAGGGCGACCGCTTCGACGACGCCTTCGCGCACTTCCGGCACAAACACGGCTCCTACTGGCGGTGGATCCGCCCCGTCTTCGACGGCGCCTCCCGGTCGGCCGCCAACGCCCGCATCGAGTTCCGCCCACTGCCCGGCCAGCCGACCCTCTCCGACGCCGTCGCCTTCCAGGCCGTCTTCGGCGGGCTGATGGAGGCACTCCCCCGCGTCGAACACCCCATCCAGGCCCTCGACTGGGAGACGGCACGGGAGAACTTCTACGCCGCCGCCGACGACGGCCTCCGGGCCGACATGGAGTGGATCACCGTCGACGGGACCCACACCACCGACACCGACCAGCTCTACGGCGAACTGTTCGAGATAGCCCGGGAGGGCCTCGAACAGCGCGGCCTCTCGACGGAGGCGGCCCACTCCTACGTCCGCCCGCTCCGCGAACGCGTCGACCGCCGCCTGACCCCCGCCCGCTGGAAACACGACCAGGTCCGCGAGGCCGTCGACGAGAACGTCCCCCTGGCCGAAGCCATCTGGGGGATGCAATCGCGCTACGTCGACCGACAGCAGGGGACCCTGCTGGAGGGAAGCTTCGTCGACTGGCTGTAGTCTGGTTTCGCACTTGACACCTGACCTCCACTGTGGCGTGCGCTGTCGCGGCCTCCGGGCCGCGACAAAACTGCGCGAGGGATGAGCGAGGGAGCGCAGCGACCGAGTGAATCGGCTGGGGAGGCGTGTGGCCGTGATGCGGTACGTTCCTGGAGGAATGAAAGGGCGAGGCGCGGTCGACGAAGTCCGACGACGTAAGCACGCGAACGAAGTGAGCGCGCGCAGCGAGTCGCACGAGGCGAGCGGGCCGAGGGCTTTCTTCTGTTGGTATTTGGGCTCTGAATCACGCCAGCCCGAACCCCAGGACTCACTGAACTCCCGCGACCGCAACTTCGTTCCTCCCCTCACACCTTCGATTCCACGTAGTCGACGGCCTCTTTCGGCGTCTCGCAGTGTATAACGTGGTCGAGGCCGTCGATCTGGTGGGTCCCGAGCCCCGCTATCGGCCGGTCGTAGACGCCGGCGAAGCCGATCTCCGAGAGCGTCCCCGATCCGCCGTCGATGGCGATCACCGCGTCGCCGTTGAGCACGACGAGGTGGTTCCGGCCGTGACCAAGGCCGGTCGCGATAGCGGTGTCGACGAACTCGTTGGCGTCAGCCTGGCGCTCCGTCGGGAGGATACCGATCGTCTCGCCGTCCTCACGTTTCGCGCCCTCGCAGGCCGCTTCCATCACGCCGCCGAGGCCGCCACAGACCACGGTGTGGTCGCGCTTCCCCAGCAGTTTGCCCACCTCGCGGGCCAGTTCGGCCGCCGCGTCGTCCACTGTGCCGCCGCCGATGACTGCAACACGCATGCCTGCCAGTGCGTACGACGCCGCCGTGAATCCACCGCCGGCCGTGGCGACCCTCGCCGCGGCTCGCCACGGTCAAACGGCCGTTTCACCCACCCGCGGCTTTTTTACGCCGGTCGGGGAGCTACTCGTATGGTCGACATCGACTCCGAGACGCTGTTCAACGGGGCGGCGGCCGCGGTCGCCACCATCGCCGTCCTCGTGTTCGTCCTCAACGTGGAACTGGGTTACTCGCCGGTGTCGGAGGTCGCCCTCGTCGCGGCGTTCCTGTCCGGCGTCTTCGCACTCACCCAGCGCTCCGACGACTACCAGCTGGTCCTGTTCGGCTACGCCGTCGTCGTCGTCAGCGCCGTCATCCTCTTCTTCGACGTCGTCGGGACGTTCGACCTCGGCGACGGACTGACCGTCCTCGGACTGCTGGTCCTGGCCGGGCTCCTGTTCGGCCTCCGAACGCGGCTCGACGCCGACGGCCAGTTCGTCAGCGGTCGGCTGGCGACCTACGCCTTCGGCGCGCTCGTCGCGCTGGCGGTCGTCGTCCTCGCCGTGGACGTCGTCACCGGCGGTCTCGCGTACGAGCTCCAGCACGACGCGACGGTCGAAGTCGACGGCGCCGACCGGCACCAGATCGAACTCGGATCGATCACCGCCACCAACCCGACGCCGCTCCCCGAGCGCGTCGAGGCGCCCCGGTACGAGGCCTGTCCGGCCGGCAACTGGAGTGCCTACGCCCCGCCGTCGCCCCAGGGCGAACCCGAACGCGATGTCCACGTGAGCCTGTACGTCGACGACGGGTACAACGAACACGTCCTCGGCTTCGACTCGAAGTCGTACCCCGTGACGCTCGACGTTAACGGCGCGAACCTGTCCGGTGCGCAGTTCCCCGTCGAACGGACCGACGAGTGCCCGACGGCGGAGGACGGCGAGCCCTACGTCGCCCTGTTCGAAGTATCGGACGAGGACCGATACTACGGCTACGCGCTCTAGAACGTTCTTCAGTTCGCACCAGCCTGCTCGAAATTTGTCGGCCCTTCACGTCGCTCGAAACCACCCTGCTCGCGTGTCGCTCCCTACGGTCGCTCCCGCTCGCAATCGAGGTGATTCCTCCCTGCGGTCGGAATCACCCTACCACACGGCTCACTTCGTTCGCCGTTCGTCCATAAGCTGGGCCCTCCCTACGGTCGGCCCCAGCCTGCCTACCACTCCATTCCCCCATTCACCCCGATGATCTGGCCAGTCATGTAACTCGAATCCTCGCTGGCCATAAAGCGGATCACCGGCGCGATGTCGTCGATGGTGGCGAACCGATCGAGGGGAATGCGGCGGAGAATCTTCTCCTGGACGCGCTTGGGCACTTCCTCCAGCATGTCCGTCGCGACGAACCCGGGGGCGATGCAGTTCGCGGTCGACCCGGTGCTCGCGAGTTCCAGCGCGAGCGTCCGGGTGAAGCCGAACAGTCCCGATTTCGTGGTGGCGTAGTTGGCCTGCCCGTAGTTGCCCTGCTGGCCGACGACGGAGGAGACGTTGATCAGCCGGCCCGTCTCGGAGCGTTTGATGTCGTCCCAGAAGCAGTGGGTGACGTTGAACACGCCGCCGAGGTTGACGTCGATGACGGCGTCCCAGTCCTCCTTGGTCATGTTGTCGAACTTCTTGTCGACGGTGATGCCGGCGTTGTTGACGAGCACGTCGAGTGGGCCGAAGGCCTCGTGGACCCGCTCGGCCAGGGCCTCCATGTCCTCGTACTTCGAGATGTCGCCCTGGGCGGCGATCGCTGTGCCGCCCGACTCCTCGATGGCGTCGACGACGTCGTGGGCCGCCTCCTCCGAGGACCGGTAGTTCACTACGACCTCGGCCCCGTGTTCGCCCAGGTCCTCGGCGATCCCGCGCCCGATGCCGCGAGACGACCCCGTGACCAGACAGGTCTGACCGTCCAACATGGGCTGACAATCGCACGCCGCGACAAAAAGGTACGCGTCGGGCGGTCTCCTACGAAGGATATAATCTGTCTACACACCGCCACCACACTTATTTACTAAGTTTTTGAGTAACTAGCAGTGATCCGAGAAGACGTTGAATTGACACTCCGCGATCGGCAAGCCCGGGACACCGGTCTCGTCCCCGCCTACCGCGACTACTGCCTGGCGAACGTCCCCGGCACCATCGGGGACGTCTTCGGCGTCGAGGTGGGTCCATCGCTCCCGGCGGATGTCGTCCCAATTGGATCGACGACCATCGAAAACGTCGTGGTCGTCCTCCTGGACGGTCTCGGTCTCCACCGCTGGAAGCGCGACCGGACCGACCACAAGTTCCTCGACAGAGTTTCCGAACGGGGCACTGTCACGCCGCTCACGAGCACCTTTCCGTCATCTACCGCGGCCGCGATAACGACGATCCACACAGCCGCGCCACCGGCCGCCCACGGCGTCTTCGGCTGGGATGTCCACCTTCCAGTCGAGGAAGCGGTCGTCTCGGTCTTCCCACACGAGGTTGGCGAGAACGCCGACGGACTGGACGCAACCCCGGTCGGGGCTGCGGACGTCGTTGCCGTCGAACCCATCTATCCGACGCTCGCTGACACGGGCGTCACGTCCCACGTGGTCCAGCCGGCGGACACGCTGGGAACTGACTACGCAGACGCCACCTTCCGTGGCGCGCGGCAGGTCCCCTACGACCAGTACGGAGCGGGGGCCGCGGGCCTGCGACGGATCCTAGAGACGAGCGTGGGCCCGACGTACGCCTACTGTTACGTGCCCGCGCTCGACAGTACCTCGCACGACAACGGTACTGACTCGAGTGCGTATCACGACGCGCTCGCCCGTGTAACTCGTCACCTCTCTCGCGAACTATACGACGACCTCGACAGCACCGTTGCTAGTGAGACGCTGCTGATCATCACTGCTGACCACGGCATGACAGATCTCGAACCTGGTCTCGCGGGCTGTCTCAACCTGGGTAAAATCGATGAGGTCACCGAGAACCTGGCGCGGTGGTCGTCGGGACGTGTGATCCCGCCGGTTGCCGACCCTCGCGGGACTCACTTCTGGCTTCGCCATGGGGCTGCCGACGTCGTCGTGGAAGCGCTCGAAGCGATGGGCGTGCGGACGTTCACTCGCTCGGAAGTGGCCGACCTCGGTCTGTACGGTCCCAGTCCGGAGCCGACGTTCGAGCGGCGATGCGGGGATCTAGTGTGCTATCATCCGGAGAAGAAACTCGTCGCCGACGAGACCGAGACGGTGGTTCCGAAGATTGGGATGCACGGCGGGCTGACTCCGCGAGAGATGTTGGTCCCGTTCGCGACCGCCCGGCTCGACGAACTGCAGACGTAGTCTCTTTTGCGGTCGCCACTAGGAAATCGGTCACCGCAAAAACGTTCCCGACGTCGACCCACGTTCAGGCCTGGTCGATCCAGTCCTGTGCGCGCGTCTCGCTGGTCTGGGCGATCTCTGCGAGTTCGGCTGCCGAGTAGTCGGCGAGGTCGGCGACGGTCTCGACGCCGGCTTCGCGCAGGCGGTCCGCGTACGTCGGGCCGATGCCCGAGACCGAGGAGACGTCGGGCGACTCGTCCACGGCCTCGTCCGTCTGCTCCTCGACCGATTCGACGGCCTCGGCGGCTGCCTCCTCGGGCGATTCGATCTCGATGTCGACGGCGCCGTCGTCGGCTGCGCGCTGCTCGGCCGCCCCGCTCGCACTGTCGGCGGCTGCACGCTGTTCGGCCGCCCTGTTCCGCTCTTTGAACCAGTCGCTGGCGCGGGGCCAGACGTCCTCGTGGGACGAGGAAGACACCGAGAGGCCGATGTGGCCGGTGGCGTACTCGATGGTCTCGACGTCGTCGCTGGCGATGACGTCGTTGAACGGCTTCGAGGCCGACGCGGGGACGAGGTGGTCGTACTCGCCCATGAGCTGGAGGACGGGCATGGTGATCTCGTCCAGGTCGACGCGTTTGCCACCGATCTCCAGACGGTTGTGGTACAGATCGTTGTTCTGGTAGATCTTCTCCAGGAACTCGACGTACGTGTCGCCGGCGACGTCGACGCCCTCCGAGAGCCAGCGCTCCATCCGGCCGAAGTTCTCGACGAACCCCTCGTTCTCGAGGTTCTCGGCGAAGCGGACGTACTTCGAGACGTAGTTGTCGACCGGGTCCATCAGCGCGAAGCCGACGTCGAGGTACTCCGCGGGGACGTTCCCGAACGTCTCGGTGATCGTCTCCGGGTCGTAGTACTCGTCCGAGCCCCACTCCTCGAGGACGCCGCCAGAGTCCTCGAAACAGAGGCCGGCGGCCATCAGGCCCAGCGCGTTGACCTTCTCGGGGTGGAGCGCGCTGTACATGACGGACATGGTGCCGCCCATGCAGTAGCCCAGCAGGTTGATCGCGTCCTGGCCGGAGCGCTCGCGGACCTCGTCGACGCAGTTCTCGACGTAGCGGTTGACGTAGTCGTCCAGCGTCAGGTGCTGGTCGAGTCGCGAGGGCTCGTTCCACTTGATGAGGTAGACGTCGTGGCCGCCTTCGAGCAGGCGGCGGACGACCGAGCGATTGGGCTGCAGGTCGAGGATGTACGGCCGGTTGATCAGCGCGTACACGATGAGGATGGGAATCTCCTCCTTCTCCTCCTCGGGCACGTCGATGCCGGCTGCCTCGGCGTCGTAGTGGAGCAGTTCCAGCTTGTTCTCCTCGTAAACGACGTCGCTAGGGGTCTGGCCGACGTCGACGGACTGCATCGTCTCGACGCTGTCGGGGACCGCCTGTGAACTGTCGACGGCCTCCGTCATCGCCTCGATGGACTGGCGCTGCCAGTTGAACGCGGCGGCCCACGGATTGGCGGGGTTGCTCGCCATGGCTAGTCCTCGAGTTCGTCGATGATGCGGTCGAGCTTCTGTTCGACCGAGTGCTGGCGTCGTTCCAGTTCGACGAGGCGTTCGCCGACCTCGTCGACGTCGTCCCGCGTCGGGAAGCCCAGCTGGGCGACGGTGTCCTGGCTGATGTCGTCGGCCTCCTGTTGCATCTCCATCATCGCCTCGACGAGCTGGCCGTTCGCGGCGGCGAAGGCGCTCGTGCCCATGACGTGTTTGAACGCCTCGTTGGCCGACTGGAGCCAGATGTCCCGGAACTCCGTCGGGTCGACCTCCTCGCCCTGTGCGGCGTCGGTGGTCCGTTCGAGCATCTGCTCTGCGGCGTTCATCCACTCCTCGTAGGCCTGGTTGTACCCCTGGATGCCCTCGGCGAACTCGTCTTCCTCGGGGATGGAGTCCTCGACGGCGTCCGCCCAGGACTCGACGAAGGCCGCCTGGGCCTTCATGTTCTGTTCGACGGACTCGGAGACCGCCTCGTTCATCTGTTCGACCATCTCTGCCCACTCCTGTTGCATCTGGTTTGAATTACTCATTGGGAATCACATCGCGGCCGCGGTACAAAAAGCTGCGAGCGTTTACGCCTCGACGGCGTCGGCTGCTTGCTCCTGGACCTCGCGGACCTGGTCCTGTACCGCTTCGACCTGATCCTGGAGCTCCTCGATCTGGGTGCCCCACTGCTCGGCTGCTTCGACGGACTGTGCCTCGAGGTCCTCGTGGGCCTCGACGAGCAGGTCGACCTGCTCGTTCATCGCGGTCAGCACGTCCTCGGTGAGTTCGTCGTAGGCGTCGGTTTGCTCGACGAGTTCGGTCTCGACGTTCTCGAACGCCTCGGCGTGGTTCTCGAGCAGGAACTCGTACTGCTCGTCGACGGCCGCGCGGACCTCCTCGACGGTCGGCGCGACGCCGGGCACGGTAGCCTCGACGGTGTCGAGGTAGCTGTGGAAGGCCGTCTGGGCGAGCTCGACGCCGCGGCGCTGGGCCGACTCCTGGCTGTCGAGGCTGTCGACGACGGCGTCGGTGACGTTCTTCTGGAACGCGACGCTCTGCTCGAAGACCTTCTGGCTCTGTTCGATCGACTGTCGCTGCAGCTGGAACGCGGTGGTGACGGGGGTGGTGTATTCAGTCATGATTACTCGTTTCGGGAACGTTTGACCGGGAGGACGAACGCCTGCACGATGTCGCCTTCCTCGATGTCCAGGGCCTCGCGCTCGGCGTCCGGGATAGATATCCGGCCGCCGCTCTGCACGCGGGTCTTGAACGCAGCCGTCTGGCTCATCGCGCCGAGCTGGTTCATGTCCATGCCGGACATCCCGGCGCCCAGCATCTGCTGCATCATCTCCTGCTGGCGTTCTATCGCTTGCTCGCTCATCTCCTGCATCCCTTTGAACATCGGGGGCGTCCACGGCAGGGCGTCGTCCTCGTCGGTCATCTGTCAACAGAGTCTACATCCTTCGCAGGGATAAGGATTGCGCTCGTTACCATCTGCTACCATATGCTACCATCGATCGCCAGATTCCGCCCCCGAAATCGCCCTCGAAGCGTCGTCTTCGACAGTCGAATGTCCTGTTTACGGCCCTGTGACCCCGTCAACGAGCCTCGATCCGATTCACCACCATGCTTTAATAGCACCAGTCCCAAACACGGCTGTCGATGAGTTCTGAATCGCACCGGAGTACGCTGTTGGATACCTGGACGGAGACCTCCACGCACATGTTCAACAGCGTCGTCGCGGCCAACCGGGCCGCGTTCGCCGCGTTCGGCGTCAATCCCTCCGAGGAGGACGGCGTCGTTGCCGATCCGACGGAGCGGATCGAGGCCGACGAGGACCTGCCGGAGTGGCACGTCGAACTGAGCGAAGACCACCCGGACCGGCTGGGCGTGGGCGACCGCGTCGAGTTCACGAAGACCATCTCGGACGACGACGTGCGCAAGTTCGCGGCCGCCAGCGGGGACACCAACCCGCTCCACCTCGACGAGGAGTTCGCCAGCGAGACCCGGTTCAAGAGCCGGATCGCCCACGGCGGGCTCGTCGGCGGGCTCATCAGCTCCGCGCTGGCGCGCCTGCCCGGGCTGACTATCTACCTCTCCCAGGATCTCGAGTTCCACAACCCGGTCCACATCGGTGACGCCGTCACGGCCGAGGTCGAGATCGTCGAGGATCTCGGCAACGACCAGTTCCGGCTCACCACCCGCGTCGTCGACGCGGGCGACGTCGTCATCGACGGCGAGGCCGTCGTCCTGATCGACGACCTGCCCGAAGACGACGACTGACCGGACGGACGCGGCTCGACTTCTCGCTTACTTTCGATTTTCGACGGTTTTCGCTCCCGAGCGTCGCGATCGCTACGACAGACAGAAGTCGCGCACGAGCCCGTTGAACTGCTCCGGTCGCTCGCGAGGCACCCAGTGACCGCACCGGTCGAACACCCGTAGCTCCCCGTCGCTCAGCCGCGTACTCGCGTCGCGCGACCACGACACCGGGAACAGCGGGTCGTGCTCGCCGTGGACCAGCAGCGTCGGCGTCGACAGCCCGCCGAGCCGCGACCGGTAGTCCGTCCGCAGGCCGTGGGGCCGGAACTCGTGGCGCTGCCAGCTCCGGAGCGCGTCCATCGACCGACTCGTCACCGTCCCGTGGACGTCGTCGACCAGCTCTTCGGGCACCGACGACCCGAGCAGTCCCTGGAGGTTGGTTCGCACGCCCGCGCGTGAAGAGACGCTGCCCCAGAGGAAGCTACTCGCGAAGGGGATGCGCAGCGCCGCGCTCGCTGCCTGACGCCAGTAGGCGTCCGCGCCCAGGCCGTAGCTATCGACGAGGACGAGCCGCTCCGGCGACCCGCCGTCGAGCGCGTGGCCCAGGGCGACGGCACCACCCATCGAGATGCCGACTAACCCCGCACCCCGTATTCCCATCGCTTCGAGGAACGCAGCCAGCACGTCTACGTAGTAGTCGGTCGTATACGTGCGGTCGACCCCGTCACTCTCCCCGTGGCCCGGCAGGTCGAGCGCGTACACCGAGAACTCGTCGGCCAGCGCCGGGAGGGCGTGGCGCCAGGAGACCGCCGCGGCGTCGAGGCCGATGCCGTGGAGGAAGACGAGCGGCGGCCCGTCGCCGCCGTGGAGGTAGCGCACGTCGACGTCGTCCCCGTCCACGGCGAGGGACGCGGTACTGGTCCGGATTGGTGGGCGATTCATCTGATACCACTCACGGCCCGACGGGAATGAACGTTCTGCCGGACGCCCGGCGTCGCGGTGTCGGGTGTCAAGCCGAGACGAGACGGGAGAGACGCGCCGCAACGATCGTTTCACTCCATAAATGATGGCTGAAAAAACTTTATATATTAAATACACGTCTTTTAGAACTGTATGTCAGACGATGACGCACAGCAGATGAGCCGACGAGCACTGTTACGGAAAACCGCAGCGACGGGGGCCGTCGGGGCCACAGGTATCGCGACGGCGTCCATCTCGGCGACGGCGGCCAGCTTCGAACCGGGCGACATCGTCGAGGTAACCAGTTACCACGTGCCGACGATGACCCGGTGTTGCGACTTCCACGAGCTCTGTCCCGGAGGAGACCGGCAAAAGGGCGACACCGGCGAAGTCGTCGGGACGTGCGACCGGGGCGGGAACGACAGCTACGTCTGGGTACAGGTTTACTGGCACAACCTCCGCGGAAGCCGCTCGGTCACGTACATCGACGACTGGTACATCGAACACGCCGACTGATCCGGCGACGTCGCGGCAGACGCGACGCCGACCACGGTGGTCGAGTGACTCAGTCCTCGCCCGCACCGGTCCCCGAGTCCGTTTCGTTCCGCTTTTGCCCGTAATACTCTCCTGCCCGCTCCAGTCGCGCCCGTTCGCGGACGACCGACGGCGTTCGACATCGGCCTGGCTCGCCGGCCACCTGCGGAATCGTGCAGTTGTTACAGCTCTCGCACAGGGCGTCCGCCCCGTCCAGCAGCCGCGTTCCCAGCCGCGGCTCGACGTAGAACGGCCGGCCCATCCCGACCAGGTCCGCCGCGGGCTCACAGCTTGCACCGGCTCGGTCGCCATCGGCGCCGCTGCCGCCGTCGTCACCGAGCAACCGGTCGCACGTCGCCCGCTCGCGAATCCCGCCCTCGCAGAGCACTGGTACGTCGACCCGCTCGCGCACGGCCTGGCAGAACCCGGCGTTCCAGCCCGACTCGTCGCCGAATTGCGTCGCCTGCAACCGATTGAGAAGTTCGACTGCCCGGGCCCGCCACGGCCCGCCGAAGGCCGTCGCGTAGTCGTTCTGCAGGTCCGCGGCGTCCCACGCCCGGTCGGGAAACGCTCCCCGAACGACGCTCATGTCCCAGAACGTCGAGACCTCGACCGGAACCAGCGCGTCGTAGCCGACCGCCGCGAGTCGCTCGGCGATGGCGACGCCGTCCGCCGCCGAGAGGGACCGCCGAACGATGGGAGGGGCGGCAGTCTCTGCCGGCACTTTCGTCGCGAGCGGAACGTCGCCCGCGTGGTCGCGGACGGCGTCGTGGACGACCTCCAGAAAGCGAACGCCGCCGCGGCCGTCCGCTCCGGTCCCGAACTCGTCGTCCCGGCGGTTGTAGAACGGCGAGAGGAACTGCTGGACGATGCCCATGTTCGCCCCGGAGAGGTGAATGCCGTCGTAGCCCGCGTCGACGGCGTAGCCCGCACAGCGACCGAACTGCTCGGCCAGGTCGTACACCTCTGCCGTCGAGAGGACGTGCGGGTTTAGGTCGATGAGTCCGGCGTGATCTAGCGCCCGAAGTTGCCACGGCGGCCGGGAAACCGCGAGCTGGGAGACGCCGGGATTCCGCCGGCGATGCTCGGCGTGCCACACCTCCAGGCTCCGCAACCCGCCGTGGCCGAGCTGGATAAATATCTTTCCTTCGTGTGCATGAATCGCGTCGGTGAGCCGCTGGAGTCGGGCGACGAAGTCGGGGTCGTGGACCCGCGTCATGTTCGGCGCCGCACAGCCGCTCTCGGCGCTGACGATGCTCGCCCCCTGGAAGACGAGGCCAACGCCCGAGGCCGCCGTGGGTTCGAGTTCCGAGAGAAAGCGGTCGACGGCGTCGGGACCGTTGCCCGCGCATTCGAGCAAGGGCGCGCGATAGAGGCGGTTCGGCACCGTGAGGCCGCCGATGTCGATGGGGTCCTCCAGGCTCGCCATCGACTTCTGATACGGCCCGGTCCGGTGGTAAGGCTGGTGGGGCTACGGGAATTTCAAGCTGGTTCGATCGCCGCAACTGAACTCGGTGACGCCACTACCAACAAGAAAGCCCCGTCCGGCTGACCTCCCGCGGCTCGCTGCGCTCCCTGCGGTGCTTATTCCGGAAGACTCGCTTCGCTCGTCTTCCGACGTTCGCCTCGTTGCACTCGGCTCACCTTCGCCGGGGTTCGGCCACCTGGGCGCCCCTTTCAGTCCCACCCACTGGATGATCCACGGGGCGGAACTGAAAGGGGCCGGGCGTTCACGGAGCGAGAACCGTCAAGCACCGTGGTTCGAGAGAGCGAAGCTCTCTCGTCATCACGAAAGGAGCTGCGCGCCTTTCGAACGACAGCGTCAACGAGGAGCGCAGGCGGGTTCGCAGCCCGTGAACGCCCGGGGGCTTTCTTGTTGTTTGCAGAGGTTGCTCCGGCAGTTTCGTACTCAGATCATCCACGTCCGACCCGATTCTTATCCCCTCTCCGAGCGAACCGTCGTCACGAGAATGAAAGTCGCAGTCGCGGGGACGTTCGGTCCCATCCACGACGGGCACCGGAACCTGTTCGAGCACGCCCTGCAGTACGGCGACGAGGGCGTGCTGGTCGCGGTGACGAGCCAGGAGATGGCCACGTCGTCTCGCACGCGCGAGGTCCCGTCGCTCGAAGACCGCACAGCGGCGGTCCGGGAAGAGTTCGACGCCCTGAACGAGTGGGGCCGCGACGTCGAGATTCGAACCCTCGACGACGAGCACGGTATCGCATCGACCGACCCCTCTATCGACGCACTGGTCACCTCGCCCGAGACGGCCGAGGAGCTGGCGGACATCAACACGAACCGCCGGGCACGCGACCTCGAACCAATCGAGGGAATTCTCGTCCCGTACGTCCTGGCCGACGACGGCGAGCGCATCTCGTCGACGCGCGTGGTCGCCGGCGAAATCGACGAACACGGGCAGGTCCTCGGTGACGAAAACTGAAGCGGCTCCTCCCGACTACTTCTCCACGGTCAACAGCGCGACGCGCTCGCGGACCAGGTCGGCCAGGGTGCCGTCCGTCGCCGCCAGTTCCCGGTCCCCGACGTCGAAGAACTCGCGGACACGCTCGTCGTCGTACTCTCCGAGAGTGCTGGCCGGTTCCAGCAGGTCGGCGACGACGGCCACGGCTCCCGATTCGTCGCCATCGCCACTGGCATCGTGCACGACCACGACGACGGGCGTCTCGCCCTCGTCGACGCCCATCTCCAGCGCGCGGTTGATCTGGCGCCGGCCCGCGGCGTAGAGCAGAATCTCGACGCTCCGGTCGCGGGCGATGGCGTCGTTGCGGGCGAAGGCGCGGTCGGCCAGTTCGACGGCGCGTTCGAGGTGCTCGCGGTCGACGACGTAGCGGGCGTCGAACGCCTGGACCGAAACGCCGTGCTCGTCGCCGACGGCGCCCAGTCGCTCGACGAAGTCGTCAACGTCGTCCACGGTCGCCGTTCCCTCGACGAGCTTCATCAGAAGTCACCCAGGCTGGCCTGGTCTTCGTCGTCCTCTGCCTCCGCTGCAGGCGTGCCGGCCCCGGTAGTTCCGCCGTCGCCACCGCTCCTGCTTCGGTCCGGTCGCTCGTAGGAGACGTCGTCGCTGGGTTCGACGCCGTCCATCGACGGGTCGCGGTGGCCGGCGTTCTCCAGCACGTTCTCGGCGGTCTTCTCGCGGCCACGGAGCGCGGCCAGGACGACGGGCTTGTCGGCGTCCCGGAGGTCGGCGCGGGTCTCGATGCCGGCGTCGAACAGCCGGCGGGCGCGCTTGCGACCGACGCCGCGAATCCCGGCCAGGTCGACCAGTTCCTCGCGGACGCCGTGTTCGACGCGCGTTCGGGCCTTCCGGACGCCCGGCGTCGCGGCGAGGTCGAGTTCGCTGGCCAGCGACTCGGCGGCGCCGAGCAGCCACTGGGCCGTCTCGACCTTCCCGCGGATGTCGCCCGGGCCGACGCCGTAGCGTTCGGTTATCTGGTTCTCGTCGATTTCGTCGGCCCAGTCTTCGAGGAGGCGCGCGGTCTTCAGCGCGGAGAGCCAGTCGTCGAAGCGGTTGTCCTCGTACTCGGAGGGCATCGCGCCGAGGAACTCGTCCTCGCGCTCGTAGGCGACCATCGAGTACTCCTCCTGGTCGCCCGAGCGGAGGTAGAGCTGGTACATGTCCGGCGTGCGCGAGACGAGGTGGTACAGCCCCATCGCCGTCGGGTCCGGGATCTCGTCGTCGTCGCCGTCCTCGTCGCCGGCTCTCCTATCGTCGTCCGATACCAGGTCGCTGGCGGTCGTGAAGCCCGGCGGCTCGCCGTCCGCGTCGGCATCCCCCGCATCGGCAGCCGCCCGTCTGTCGTGGGGCGACTGGGTCTCCTGCTGCCCGGCGGTCCGCTCCCACTCCCGCAGGCCGTCGATGATCTCGGCGGCGCTCATCGGGTCCAGATAGAGTCGCGAGACGGTGTGGCCCAGCGAGGTGGCAGAGAGTTCGTCACCCTCGCGTTCGAGGAAGTCGTTCACCTGCAGGTAGGCGAGTACATCGTCGACGACGGCCTCCAGCCGGCCGCTCTCGGTGGTCTGGGTGGCGTACAGCGTCCGGTCGAGGAAGTCGAGCAGGCCCTGCCGCGAGCGGGCGAACCCGCTGGCGACGGTGGCCAGCAGGTGCGTACGGAGGGCGGGCTCGGCGGCGAGTTTCGAGCGGACCGGTTCGGGGTCGGCCCAGACGTAGCGCTCGAACAGTTCGTCGAGTTCGTCGTGGCTGTTTGCCAGCAACACGGCCTCGCCGTAGGGGTCCAAACCCGGACGACCGGCCCGGCCCATCATCTGGTGGACCTCCAGCACGGAGAGGGGCTGCATGCCGCCGGCGGTGCCGTCGTAGCGGCGCCAGTCGCGGACGACGACGCGGCGACTGGGCGTGTTGACCCCCGCGGCGAGCGTCGGGGTGGCGCTGACGACCTTCAGCAGCCGGTCGCGGAAGGCGTCTTCGACGAGTTCTCTGTGGCCCGGCGACAATCCTGCATGGTGGAAGGCCGCGCCGCCCGCGACGGCGTCGGCCAGGTCGTCGCTCGTCTCGGTGTCGCTGACGTCCCGTATCTCGCTGGCGACGCCCTGGAGTTTCTCGCGTTCTTCGCCGGAGAGGTACGGCTCGACGGTGTTGGCCAGCCGGCGGGCCGCCGCCTCGGCGTTCCGGCGGGAGTTGACGAAGACGAGCGTCGACCCCTCGTCCTCGAGCGTGTCGCGGACGATGGCGGCGGTGGGCTTCTCGTTGCCCCGCACAGGGAGTTCGCTCTGGCTGCCGTCCTCCAGGTGGAGCGCCTGGCCGTAGTGGACGCCCTTCTGGAGTTCGATGGGGCGCCAGTCCGAATCGACGAGGTGGGCGTCGAGCCACTCGGCGAGTTCGGCGGCGTTGCCGATGGTCGCCGACAGCGCGACGGTCTGCATGTCCGGGTTGATGCGGCGGAGTTTCGCGAGCGTGACTTCGAGTGTCGGGCCGCGCTCGCCGTCGTCGACGAGGTGGACCTCGTCGGTGACGACGCAGGAGAGGTCTTCGAGCCACGGCGCGTCGTTGCGGACCAGGGAGTCCACCTTCTCGCTGGTCGCGACGACGACGTCCTTGCTGGCGAGCCACCCGCCCTCGGACTCGTAGTTGCCGGTCGAGACGCCGACGTCGAGGCCGTACTGCTCGAACTCCTCGAACTCGGCTTTCTTCTCGCTCGCGAGCGCGCGTAGGGGGACGATGTAGAGGGCGGTCCCGCCGGCCGCCCGCTCGTCGTCCGCTGCTTCGTCGCTGGTTCCCTCGGCGGGGCCTCCGGCAATAGCGGAGAGCATGGCCAGTTGCGCGATCAGCGTCTTCCCGCTGGCGGTGGGGATGCTCGCGACGAGGTTCTGTCCCCGCGTGACGCCGGCTTCGACCGCCTCGGCCTGGGGCGGGTACAGCGACTCGATCCCCTCGTTGCGGAGGTGGTCGGGTAACCAGTCGGGCACGCTCGGCAGATCCGCGACGTCCATTAGGGCGACCTTTGCCCCTCCCGCCGTTTAAACTGTCGCCCCTTCCCGGTGTGTGCTAGTCGGCCACAAGAAATTAACCCGCCACGGTCCTACCCCGATGTCATGGCTACTGTCGAGGAGCCGATCAGGGTTCTCCTCGTCGACGACGACCCCGACCTCGGGGCCGTCACCAGCACGCATCTCGAACGTCGGGACGGCGCGTTCGAGACGCAGGTCGCCCACAGCGCCGCCGAGGCGCTGGACGTCCTCGACGGCGACGTCGACTGCATCGTCAGCGACTACGAGATGCCCGAGCGAGACGGCCTGGACCTGCTCCGTGAGGTCCGCGAGTTCGACGCGACGCTGCCGTTCGTCCTCTTCACCGGCCGCGGCAGCGAGGAGATCGCCAGCGAGGCCATCTCGGCCGGCGTCACCGACTACCTCCAGAAAGGGACCGGGACCGACCAGTACGCCGTCCTCGCCAACCGGATCCGCAACGCCGTCGCCCACCGGCGCTCGGTCGAGGCCGCCGCCGAGACGAAGTCCCGCTACCAGACGCTCGTCGAGAGCTCCCCGAACGCCATCCTCGTCCACGACGGCGAGGCGATCCGGTACGCGAACGAGCGACTCGTCGAACTCGCCGGCGCCGCCGACGCCGCCGAGGTGTACGGCTGCGACCCGGTCACGCTGGTCCACCCCGACGACCGCGAGCGCCTGGCCGACCGGGTCGACCGCGTGCTCCGGGACCGGGAGCCCGCCGGCTGGCTCTCCTGGCGCCTCCGCCGGTTCGACGGCGAGATTCGCAGGGTAGAGAGCCAGGCCGCTCCGGTCGTCTTCGAGGGCGTCCGCGCCTCGCAGGTCGTCCTCCGTGACGTCACCGACCGCTACTGCCGGGAACAGCGCCTGGAAGCGCTCCACGACGCGACCAGACGTCTGCTCGTCGCCGAGGACCGCGGGACCGTCGCCGACGTCGCGCTCGACGTCGTCGAGAACGTCTTCGACGAGTCCGTCGCCGTCGTCTGGGAGTACGACTCCGGCGGCGACAGCCTCGCCCCGCTCGCCGCCACCGAGAACGCCACTCGCATCGCCGAGAAAGCGGGCCTCGAAGCCGGCGTCTCGCCGCTCCCCGACTGGGCCGTCGAGATGACCGTCTTCGAGGCGGGCGACCCCCGCGTCGTCGAGGAGTACGGCGACCGCGAGGACGCCGTCACCGACGCCTTCGAGACTCTCTTCATGTATCCGCTCGGTGAGCACGGCCTGCTCGCCATCGGTTCGACCACTCCGCGGACGTTCGACGACGCCGAGCGCGACCTGGTGGGCATCCTCGCCCGCTCCGTCGCCGCCACCTTCGACCGTCTCGAGAACGGCGGGTAGCACTGCCGGGTCGGCATCCGGCCGAACTGTGTGAGGCCGGGCTCGGGAGTCGAGCGCAGCGAGTCTGCCGGCGTCCACGCGAACGAAGTGAGCGTGGGCTCATCGGATGAGCAGCGCGAATCCGAAGGCGTCCTGCGCGAGCGTAGCGAGCGCAGGGCTCGGGAGATGAACGCAGTGAATCTCCAGGCGTCCGGCCGAACTGCGTGAGGCCGGGCTCGATAGACGAACGGAGTGAGTCTATCGGCGCACATCCCGAACGCTAAGGGCCGTCCGGACCAATCCCCCACTAATGCGAATCGAGTACGACCGCGACACCTGCATCGGGATGTTCCAGTGCGTCGCCGAGTGGGACGCCTTCGAGCGGGACGAGGACGCCGGCAAAGCAGTCCTCACGGATAGCGAGGAGACAGAGGACGGCCTGTTCGTCCGCGAGGTGCCCGAGGGGTCGGAACTCGACGCGAAGTTCGCGGCGCGGGCCTGTCCGGTGGAGGCCATCACCGTCTACGACGACGACGGCGAACAGATCGTCCCCTGAGGCGACCGCCAGAGTCCGCCCGGTCGCCACGAACTCGTCCACGTCCCGCACCCGTCCACGTCCCGCACCCGTCCACGCCGACGATCGCACGCCGGCACTGCCGACTTTGGGTGACACACTCTCGCATTTTCACGCCTTCTAACAGAATGTCAGATAGTGTGGATTAAGTATGAGACGCACTGTGATACCATCGAGCGACTGCGATATCGCCGGACAATTCAGGATCCATGGTTGACACTTACGACCTCGTCATCGTCGGCGGAGGCATCAGTGGCGCGTCGCTGCTCTACACCGTCGCGAAGTTCACCGACGTCGAGCGCGTCGCACTACTCGAGAAGGAGGATGAGATCGCGGCGATCAACTCCCACCACACGAACAACTCACAGACGCTGCACTTCGGGGACATCGAGACGAACTACACCCTGGAGAAGGCCGAAGACGTCAAGGAGGGCGCCGAGCTGCTTGCCGGCTACCTCGAGAGCGTCGACGCGAACCGTGAGATGCACAGCAAGCGCTCGAAGATGGTACTGGCCGTCGGCGAGGACGAAGTCGCCGAACTCGAGGAGCGCTACCACGAGGAGGGCTTCGGCGACCTGTTCCCGAAGCTCGAACCGATCGGGCGCGAGGAGATCGCCGAGATCGAACCCGCCGTCGTCGAAGGTCGGGACCCCGACGTCCCGATGCTGGCGCTGCAGACGCCCGACGGCTACGTCGTCGACTACGGCATGGTCTCGAACTCCCTCGTCGAGGCCGCCCGCGCGGAGGCCGGCGTCGACGTACGCACTGGGACCGAGGTCCGCGACATCCGGGAGACCGCCGACGGGTTCACCATCGACACCGAGGAGGCCCTCATCGAGGCCGAGGCCACGGTCGTCGCCGCCGGCTCCCACAGCCTCCAGATCGCCCAGGAGATGGGCTACGGCGAGGACCTGTCCCTTCTCCCCGTCGCGGGCAGTTTCTTCCTGGCCGACGACCTGCTGAACGGGAAGGTCTACACCCTCCAGATGAAGAAGCTCCCCTTCGCCGCGGTCCACGGCGACGCCGACGTCCACGACGGCTCGATCACCCGGTTCGGTCCGACGGCGAAGGTCGTCCCGACGCTCGAACGCGGCGAGTACGAGACCGTTCAGGACTTCCTCGACGTGTTCGGCCTCAGTGCCGACTCGTTCCTCAGCTACGGGAACATCCTCGCCGACCGGATCCTCCTGCCGTACGTCCTCCGGAACCTCGTCTACGACGTCCCGGAGGCCGGCGGGCGCGCCTTCCTCCCCCACGTCCAGAAGGTCGTCCCGAACGTCGAGTTAGATGACATCGAGCGCGCCGAGGGCTACGGCGGCGTCCGCCCGCAGATCGTCGACACCTCCCAGAAGTCCCTGGACATGGGCGAGGCCAAGATCGTCGGCGACGGCGTCATCTTCAACATCACGCCCTCGCCGGGCGCCTCGACCTGCCTGAAGAACGCGATGAAGGACACGCACACGCTCGTCGACTTCTTCGGCGGCGAGATCGAGTTCGACGAGGAGAGCTTCCGCGAGGCCACCATCGGGAACTTCCCGCGTGCCGACGGGGCCACGGCGGACGGTGCGAGTGACGCGACCGTCGACGAGGCCGACGCGGCGGCTGCCGACGACTGACCGCTCCGGTCCTTTCTTCGACGACTCGCCGGCGGGTCGCTCGACTGCTTCGCGGGCGTCGAGCGGAGCGAGTGCGACGGCGACCCGGTGTCCCCGGCCGGCTCACGGAGCCGTCGAACGAGGCCGTCGATTCCGTCCGAGTGGGACGCCTACCCAGTCTCCCGCCGTTTCGTTTCCCGGCCGCCTGGATCCGTGCGTACTCACGGGGCGCTGTCGTCCGGATGGCTTCTTCCTGCGAGAGAAGACCCGCGACAGGGAGTTCCGTTCGCCGCTGCACCGGATCGAGTAGCTCGTTTACTCGCTTCCCCCCGCCACCCCGATGGCGTGGATCTCGTCGTACGTGCCGTTCTCGCCGTGGAACTGGGCGTAGATATGGCCGTCCGCGACGGCGAAATCGACGAGGGTGCGGCTCGACCACGGGTCGACAGCGTCGGTATGGTACCGCCAGCGCATCTCGCCGGACGACGGGTCGATACCGTAGAACGTGCCCTTGCTGTTCGCCGTGACGAGGAGGTCACCGACGCGAGCAACACCGGGCTCCCAGTCCCGCCTTCCGCAGGCCGCATCGTCCGTGAAGCGCCACTCGACGGACCCGGTGGCGGCGTCGAGTGCGACGAGCGGCGTGTTGGGCTGGCCGTCTGACACGTAGACGCGGTCGTCGTCGACGACCGGTGAGGTCGGATAGTAGCGGCGTACCTCGTCAGACACGTAGCGCCAGATGCGGTCGCCCGTGTCGAGGTCGTACGCGTCGAGCGCCCCTTCGGTGGCCGCGTAGAGCACCCCGTCGGACACGACCGGGGCCCTGACGAGATCGAATTCGAAGACGCGCTGCTCGCCGCCGTTCGCGGCATCGAGTTCCGCGACGCGGTGGTCGGATTCGAAGAACACGGACCCGCCGGCGACGGCCGGTGGTGTCTCGTCCACGTTCCGGTCGGTCTGCCACAGCTGGTCGTAGCTCTCGACGTCGACTGCGGTGATCGTGTTCCGATCGTTGTTGAGGACGTAGAGCGTTCCGTCGGCGACTGCCGGCGGGGCGACGACGGGCGGCGTGGCATCGATCTCGTCGGCCGTCAGTCGCTGTTCGAGTCGCTCGCCCGTCTCGGCGTCGAGCTTTATCAGGCGCATGCTCGTTGCGACGTGGAGCGATCCGTCCGCCGCGACGATCGTTCGGGGGGTCTGGGTGAGTTCGGCGCTCCAGACTTCCTCACCCGACTCGGCGTCGAACGCCCAGACTCCGGGGGTCTGGTCGTTGGTGCTCTGGCGGGCGTCGTACACCAGCCCGCCGGCGACGCAGGGGTCCTGGGTTTGATCCCCGTATATCCCGTTTTCGGCGGTCCACAGCGTTTCCGGTGTCGTCTGGGGTGCCGTCCCCGCCGGATTGTAGCCGGTGTTGCCGCTGTCGAACTTGAACCGGGGCCAGTCGGTGGGGTCAGCCGCCGAAGTCGCACCGTTCCGTTGGCTCGTGCCGTTGCTCGTCTGTCCTGACACCGCCGTGGCGAAACCGGTCGCGCCGATCGCCGCACCGATCGTTCCGATGAATGTTCTTCGTGTGGACATGACTTCGATCCGCCACCTCGGGGGACGGGGACTTACTTAACGACCCGCTAGATCACACCGAATCCCGTCGAGCGACAAAAGACGTATGCCGTCCTGCCGCGGATTCCACCGGGTTCGCCCGTTCGTCCGAAAACGACAGGACCCTCCCGCGCACACTCCGAGTAGATGGTCCGCGACGTCCCGCGTCGGCTCATCGAAGGATTTCCCGCGTTCCTCGCGCGCCTCGGCCTCGTAGAGCGCGAGAAGGCCACCGAGGCGCTGGATCTCGCTGCGCCGGTGATGGTCACCGGCGCCCTCCGCATCCTGCTGCGCATCGCCGACTTCGCGATGGTCGGGCTGGCGCTCGGCGACGCCGCTATCGCGGGGCTCGAACTGGGCTTCCAGTACTACTTCGTCGGCTTCGGGCTCTCCTTGGCGATCACGTCGGGGACGATCAGCGTCGTCTCCCGGCTCCAGGGGGCGGGCGACCCGGCGCGAGCCGATCTGGCGGTCAAGCAGTCGCTGTGGCTCGGCCTCGCCATTTCCATTCCGCTCACGCTGGTCTCGTGGTTCCACGCCCCGGCGCTGGTCGACGTGCTCACGGACGACCCGGACGCCATCCGGAACGGCGCGACCTACCTCTCTATCGTGATGATCGCGCTCGTGCCGCGCTTCTGGAGCATGATCGCCGCGCGAGCGCTGGCCGGCAGCGCGGACACGCGCACGCCGATGTACGTCCGCCTGCTCACCCTCCCGACGAACATCGCCCTCAACGCCGTGCTCATCTTCGGGCTCGGCCCCGCTCCGGAACTCGGCATCGCCGGCGCGGCCATCGGCACCGTCGTCGCCAACGCCATCGCCGGTGTGGTCTTCTTCGCGCTGCTGGTCTCCGGGCGCTACGTCGTCACTCTCCGCCTCGGTGGGCGGCAGTTCGACCTCGGGCTCATCACCGAGATCGTCCGCGTCGCGTTGCCGCTGACCGGGATGCGACTGCTCCAGACGTTCGCCCGCTTCCCCTTCCTGTTCGTGCTGGGCACCATCGGGACGCCCGTCGTCGCGGCCTACGCCATCGGCAACCGCGTGATGCAACTCGCGCTGATGCCCGCCTGGGGCTACTCGACGGCGGCGAGCACGCTCGTCGGTCAGCACGTCGGGTCGGGCGACGACCGGTCGGCGACGGACTACGGCTGGCAGACGTTGCGTATCGCGCTGGTCACCCAGCTGATCATCGCCGTCGTCGTGGTGGCGCTCGCTCGCCCCATCGCCGCCGCCTTCGGCACCGAGAACCCCGACCTGACGGTGCAGTTCGTCCGGGCGTTCGCGCTGGGCGTCGCCGGCTTCAGCGTCTCGCGGACGATGCGCGGGAGCCTGCGCGGCGCGGGCGACACGCGCTGGCCGCTGTACGGGACCGTTCTGGGGGCCTACGTCTACCGCCTCCCCGTGGCCTTCCTCGCGCTCCCGGTGGGGTTCACCGTGACCGCTCCGCTCGTCGGCGTCACGCTGGCGCCCGGCCTCGGCTGGGGATTACCAGCCATCTACGCCGCTATCGTCGGCGACTTCTACCTGAAGGCCGCCGTCAACACGGGCCGGTTCTGGTCCGGGAAGTGGCGCGACGTGGCTCGCGCATCGGGCGTCGGTGCGGGCGCCGGTGACGACTGACGGCCGCGAGGATGGGCCCGTACCACCTCTCTAAGGCCGCTACGTAGTACGTCGCTAGTAATGGTGGGGGCACTCCTCTGGTATCTCGAACGATGTCCGACCCGACGCTGACGCGACGCCGGATGGCCGCACTCGCGGGGGCCTCCGCCGCGTCGCTGGCCGGCTGTAGCGGGATACTGAACGATTCGTCGCCCGAGGAGGCGACCGACGCCGGAAGCGGTGGCGGTGGGAGTGACGGCGCCGCCGACGAGACTGGCGCCGGTGACGACGGGAGCGGCGGTGGCGGCGACGGCTCCGATTCGGAGAACGGCAGCGAGGCCACCGACGGCTCCGACGCGGACGGCACCGAGACAATCCCGTTGCAGTCGGAACCCAGGGACAGTCTCACGGTCTCGATGGTGGCGGGCGAAGACGGCACGAAACTCCAGTTCGATCCGCCGCTGGTCTGGGTGAAGACGGGCGGCACGGTCACCTGGGGCCTCGAGAGCGGGAACCACTCGGTGACGGCCTACCACCCCGACAACGACCGCCCGCAGCGGATCCCCGAGGACGCGTCGTCCTTCGACAGCGACGTGCTCGCGGAGTCGAACCCGACCTTCGAACACACCTTCGAGACGCCCGGCGTCTACGACTACTACTGCGAGCCCCACCGGGCCAACGGCATGGTCGGGACGGTCGTCGTCGGCCGGCCGGACCCGGACGGCCAGTCGGGCCTCGCCGACCCCCAGGACGAACTGCTCGACGCCGCCAGCGAGTCGATCACGAGGCTGAACGAGCGGACGAGGGAACTGCTCGAGGACGCGGACTGACGCGGACTGACGACGGCAGGCCGGCGGCGGTCGATGCTCGTCGTCGCTGTCGATGCTCGTCGTTGCCGCCACCAGGGATGCTCGTCGTCGCTGCCGAGAACTGAAGCTTTAATGTCGGCCCCTTTCGAAACTCAACGTATGAGCAAGGCAACGAAGATCGTCGTCGGCACGGTCGGTATCTCCGCACTCCTCTCGCTCCTCGTCGTCGCCAGCTTCGTCCTCGTCTCGGCGTGATGTTCTCGGAACGCCCCCTCGACGGCGAGGTGGCGACGGTCCGGGAGCGCCACGTCCCGGACGCGGTCGTCCGCGACTGCGAGCGCGACTTCGAGACGCTCGACCCCGCGGTCGCCGAGGACCTCCTCCTCCTGACCGATTCGGTCGACCCGCTCTCCTACCCCGACCACTGGGTGCCCGCCGACGCGCCCGAACCGCTCCACCGGCTGGCTTCGACGGCCTTCTCCGTCGGCATGCCCGGCGACGGCGGCGTCGCCTGGACTCGCCAGACCGACCCGCCAGTCGTGCTTGTCAAGCCCCGCCTCGAAGGCTCGCCCGAGGACTTCGTCGACTTCCTGCTCGCCGAGGCGTTCGTTGAGGTGGGTCTGGACCTCCCCGAGCACTTCCTGGGCTTCTTCGAGGACCGCTACGCCGACCTCGCCGACGCCGTCGACGGGCGGCTCGACCCCGCCGGCACCTACCAGCTCGCCGCCGCGCTGTTCGACGCCTACGTCGGCCGCCACTCCCGCGAAGTCTTCGCCGACTGGGAGGGTGACCTCCCTCGCCTCCACGCCGCCTGGGTCGACGCCGGCCAGCGCCTGGAACCGCGGCTCTCGGACCTGAGCGAAGAGGTCGCGATGGGCCGGACCGACTTCGCCGCCGCGGCGGAACTGGCCTGTTCCGCAGTGAAACACGACGTGGAACTGCCGACTCCCTTCGCCGCGCTGGACACCCAGGCCTACCGCGAGTACGGCGCCGAGTACGCCGTCACCTGGGCCGAGAAGACGGTCGATTCGCTGGACTAGGGGCAGTTTGGGCTGGTCGTCATCGAGTGGTCTTCGGTCTCATCTTCAGGACTTAGAGGACGAGTACCGATGCCAACAGCCAGAAAGCCCTCGGCGCGCCCTCTGCAGTCAGCATCAATACAGCAAACAGAGGAAAGCCCTCGGCACGCTCGTGACTCCGCGACTCGTTGCGCTCCTCGCTAGCGCTGTCGTTCGAAAGACGCTTCGCGTCTTTCGTGATGACGAGAGAGCTTCGCTCTCTCGAACCACGGTGCTTGCGTCGCCCGGGTTCCCGGAACACGCCTCGCCCTTCCAGTCCGCCAGGCCCACACCGCAGCCCTGCCCTTCCCCTGATCGCGCGATGAAACGCGCTCCCGGCCGACCGCCGCGCGGTTGCGGGGCGGTCAGGAAGCGTGATTCGGCGCGGACGCGCCGAATTCGGGGAGGTTTGGTGGCCATAATCGCGAGCGCGTTTCATCGCGCGAGCGAGGTTGATCCTGGCGGACTGAAAGGGCGAGGTGCGGTCGCCGACGTCCGACGAAGTAAGCACCGCAGCGGAGCGAGGAGCGCAACGAGTCGCACGAGTCGAGCGCGCCGAGGGCTTTCGAGGTGTTTGAATTCGTGCTCACTGCTGAAACACCGAAATCCACTGATCGCTAAGTCCTTGATCTGTACTGACCAGGGTCGGGGGGACAGAGTGTGGTAGCCCCAGAGAATTTCAACAGAGCCGGATCGGTAATTCAGTAAAGACGCCAGTGGAACGGAACGAAACCCGCGGTACTAACTCCCCACCCGGTCCCAAGGTCATCTAATGCCGAATGGAAAGCCAGGAGACCGGCCAGATACAGACGTTATCGTCCACGGAATCGACGTGTACGACGATGAAGAGATCAACGAGATGATTCGGGAAATCGACCGGCGTACTGACGGGTTCTACGAGCACACCGAGATCGATCTGTATTCAGATTGGGAGAGCGAGTTCTCTGGGGAAGAAAAACAGCTCAAAGAGCGCCTGGCCGAAATACTCGACAATCTGGACGAGAGCGGAGGATAGATCGTCTTCCTACCGTGCTGATTTTTGGGTGAAAGGTGGATGGAGACTACCGACATCGTACGTCGGCCCCTTTCACAGTTCGTTCCTCGAATTCACGAACCAACCCTCGACCTACAGTCACGACGCTGTCACCTGAGCCAGCGGCGCAATCGTCCGAATCCTTATCAGACAGTTCGCACTAGAACGACTATAGCGAGTTCCAAACGCTCGGGTGAGGACGGGGTGGTGCAGGAGATCCGCCTCACGAAGGAGGGCGGCTGGTGGGTAGCCATAGACGTCGAAGCCGGGGTAACTACCCAGGGCGAGACGCGGACCGAAGCCCTGGAAAATCTCGACGATGCGGTCGCTCTGCGGAAGGGCGAAATCGGCCGTGAGCCGACCAACGAGGAACTCCGGACGCTCGGTATCGAACCCGCGGACAACACGACCGGTGACGAGGAACCACCGGACGTGTTGGCTTAAACGAAGGTTCCCCGGCACTTTTTCACCTCATATCGCAATCCCCACCACATGACCGACGAGCGAGACCCGGAGGCCACGCTGCAGCAGTGGAAAGAGGAGATGCAGGGCGAGCACGAGGACGCCATCAGGAACCCCGACCCGGAGGAGGACCACCGCATCGAGGGCGTAACGCAGGTCAACTATCGGATGTACTACGACTACGACGCGGAGAGCGGCGAACTCGTCCGCGCCCGGGAGGAACAGGTTGACGAACTGACCGACCCGGAGCTCCGGTCGTGTTCGTGTGGCGTCCGGGGGATGACGCCCGAGGAGGCACGCGACCACGTCGCTGCGGTACGGGAACGGACCTGACTGGCGGCCGGTCGCTGGCGGGCGGCAGCTATTCGCGATTGTTCAGGCGAACCAGACGGCGAGCGGCGCGCTCGCGAGTCGGGAAGACAGGCGGACAATCGGACCGCGGCGAGTCGGAGACTCGCTCCGCGGTCTTGGTTGATGCAGACCGTAACGAGGGAGTACCTCGCTCGACTCCGCCTGTGGCAGACACCTCGGTGAACCCGTGGATATAACTTGCGATAATAATTTTTATTCCGAGCCGAGTCATCTTTTCACGGTGCGGCCAGTGCCGTCGTCCAGGTACTGGACGGTCGGAGCGTCGAGCGGTCTGACAGAGGGGAACTTTCAATGCGACCTGCGTGCGATACGTTCGCATGACAAAACGCATCCTGGTTCCGGTCGACGGCTCGGAGCAGGCTCACCAGGCCTCGGACTTCGTCGTCGGCGAGTTCCCCGACGCGACGCTCGTGCTGTTACACGTGATCAACCCCGCAGAGGCCGGCTACAGCGCCCAGGCGTCGATACCCTCGTTCTCCGAAGAGTGGTACGAGCGGGAGAAAGAACAGGCCGAGTCGCTGTTCGACGAGATCGAGGCCGAGGCAGAGAGCGCCGGGTTGGCAGTCGAGCGCGTCGTCGAGGTCGGCAAGCCGACGCGAACCATCGTCGAGTACGCCCGCGAGCACGGCATCGACCAGATCGTGATGGGAAGCCACGGCCGTTCGGGGATGTCCCGCATTCTGCTGGGCAGCGTCGCGGAGAACGTCGTCAGGCGCTCGCCGGTTCCGGTCACGGTGACGCGCTGAGTCGCGAATCGGCCGGCCCGCGTGGGCCCATCAGTCGGCGTGGCGAACGATGTGGACGTCGTAGCCAGGGTCCTCCGAGACCGGCGCGCCGACGCTCGACACCGGCGTCGAGACCCGGCCAGCGTTCTCGCTGCCGACGAAGACGATGGAGGCGTCGACCTCGTGGGCGACTTCCCGGATCGTCCGGACGACGTCGGTCGTCACCGACGCCATCGAACTCACGTCTTCGGGGATCTCACAGCGGAACTCCGCGGCGGGCGCGACGGCCGTGACCTGACCGCGCAGTCGCTGGCCGATGGCCTCGGGGTCGTACGGATCCCCCTCGTCTATCCAGCCACGCTCGATGGCGTAATCGGGTTCTTCGGGGACGATACTGAGCGCGAGGACGGACTCGTCGGTGTACTCGGAGAACTCCGCGGCCCGGTGCAGGGCCGCCGTCGAGAGGTCGGATCCGTCGAAGGGGACGAGCAGAACCATACGTTGGGCGTGCAGCGGGTTCCGCTTAACTGTTGGCCGTTGCCGGACCACGCTCGGTGCCGACTACTCGTGGCCCGCGACCGGCAGCGGTTCGTACGGTTCTTCGAGATACTCGAGGTCGCTGTCGGACAGGTCCAGGTCGACTGCTTCGGCGGCGTCCTCCAGGTGCTCGACGCTCGTGATGCCGACGATGGGCGCGTCGACGGCGTCCTGGTGGAGCAGCCACGACAGCGAAATTTGCGCCATCGAGACGCCCTGGTCCTCGGCCAGTTCCTGGATCCGCTCGTTGATCGCCTCGCCGCCGCCCTGCAGGTACGGCATCCCGGCCAGGTACTCGTCCGTCTCGCCGCGGGTCGTCGACCCGGCCTCCTCGTGGGGACGCGCGGCGACGCCGCGGGCCAGCGGGGACCACGGGATCAGGCCGACGTTCTCGCGCTCGCAGAGCGGGGCCATCTCCCGTTCCTCCTCGCGATAGACGACGTTGTAGTGGTTCTGCATGGTCGAGAACTGTTCCAGCCCCTCCCGCTCGGCGACGCGCAGGGCCTCCTGGAACTGGTGAGCCCACATCGAGGAGGCGCCGAGGTGCCGGACCTGCCCCCGACGGACGGCGTCGTCGAGCGCCCGGAGCGTCGTCTCGATGGGCGTGTCGTAGTCCCAGCGGTGGATCTGGTAGAGGTCCACGGTGTCCATCCCCAGTCGGTCCAGCGAGTCCGCCAGTTCCTGCTCGATGGCCTTCCGCGAGAGGCCCTGCCGGTTGGGCGCGTCGGCCATCTCGCCGAACACCTTCGTCGCGACGACCTGTTCGTCGCGGTCGTACTCCGCGAGGACGTCGCCGAGTATCTCCTCGGACTCGCCCGTCGAGTAGACGTTCGCCGTGTCGAAGAAGTTGATACCCAGTTCGATGGCGCGCTCGACGAGTTCCGCGCCCGCCTCGGGGTCGAGCATCCACTCCCGGCCGGTGCCGAAGCTCATGCAGCCGAGACAGATGCGGCTGACGTCCATGCCCGTGTCACCGAGTGTCGTATACTCCATGGGATTACTCCGCTTCCTGGCCCCAAAAACGTCGTGGCTCCCCCGCTATCGCCCTCAGTACGGCACTATTTGCTCAGTACGCCGCGTCACCGGGCTCCGTCCGACTGCGCCTCGCACCACTCGCGGGCGATGACGTCACCGCTAGAGGCGCCGATGCGCGTCGCGCCGGCGTCGAACATGGCCGCCGCCTCGTCCCACGAGCCGATCCCGCCGCTGGCCTTGACCGGGAGGTGTGTCGCCAGCCGCTCGACGTCCGCGACCGTCGCGCCACCCTCCGAGAAGCCCGTCGCCGTCTTGAGGAACGCGGCGTCGGCCTCGGCGACGAGTTTCCCCACCCGGTCGAGCTCCTCGTCGGTCAGCAGCGGCGCCTCGACGATGACCTTCACCGGCACCGGCACGCTGGCGACGACCTCCGCGACGTGCTCGCGGACTGCCTCGTCCTCCCTCGACTGCAGTCGGCCGACGTTGCAGACCATATCTATCTCCTCGGCCCCGTCGCTCCAGGCCTGGCGCGCCTCTTCGCAGACCGCGTCGGTGGCTCCCTGCCCGTGTGGAAAGTCTATCACCGTCACCAGGGGCACGTTGGCGTAGTCTGCCGCCTCGGCGACGTAACACGGCGGGATACACGCCCGCATGCCGTATTCGAGCGCGTCGTCCAGGACTCCCTCGACGTCGCTCCACGCCGTCTCCGGCCCCAGCACCGTGTGTTCGATCCGCGCGGGCACGTCGTCCATGCTCGGTGAGTGGTCGGGTACCACCGTAAACGTCCCGCCCGTGAGTTTCGTGGACTCCGGACCGCGCGTGAGTGTTTCTGTTCCGTTCGATATTGCTTCTGTAACATGTGGTTCTGTTATTTGAGTGCAGGAGGGAACTGTGGGAACAACAAGAGCCCGAAAGCCCTCGGCGCGCTCCGGTCCCGGGGCTCGCTGCGCCCCTCACTCCGTTCCGGTGCCCTCAGCGGAGCTGAGGACTACGCGAGAGCTCCGCTCTCGCGGTCGCTTGCTTCGCCCGGGTTCCCGGAGCCCCCCTCGCCCTTTCAGTCCTCCGAGGCCAGCACACCACAGCAGCCCTGCCCTCCCCCTGGTCGGCCGACGAGACGGCCTCCCGGCCGACCGCCGGGCGGTTGCGGGCCGGTCAGGAAGCGTGTCGCGCCGCGAGGGTGGCGCGTCAGCGCCACCTCACTGCGAACGGCGCCAGCCGTGAGCAAGGCGCGACCGGGGAGGTCTGGTGGTCCTAATCGTGAGCGCGTTTCATCGCGCGAGCACGGCGGTCCCTGGAGGACTGAAAGGGCGAGACGCGGTCGGCGAAGCACGACCCCGCAAGCACCCACGGCGCGCAGCGGGGTCGCGCGAGTCGAGCGCGCCGAGGGCTTTCGAGATGTGTGCGCCGTCGTTGGTGCCAGGGCTCACTGAGACACCCCGAATCGAAACAGACACTCCCTCTCAAACGGTTCACGGATGACGGATAGCGACTGTCCGACGGCCGTCGGACGGGCCGGAAGGTTTTCCCCGGCGGGGAACACCGTCAGGGACATGCTCGTGCTTCCGTCCGGGATGGCGTTGCCGCCGTTGCCCTACCTCCTGGCCCTCGTGGGCGGGTGCGTCCTCGTTTCGGCGCTACTGTTCGCCGTCGAACCCCCGATCGACCAGAAACTCGCGCTCGCGATGGCGCCGTGGATCGCCATCGGCGGCGCGCTCCACGCGTTCTACCAGCTCGGCGCGTTCACGCCGACGTACGCGCCGCTGTTCGGCGCGCCGTCTGTCTACCTGACGACGTTCGTCGTGACGGGGTTCGTCTGGCTCGTCCTCTCGGTGGTCGGCATCGTCCGCGGGAAAGACGACGACATCCACCGGAACATGGGATTCGCCGGTACCGGCGTGCTGACGGTGTTGTTCGTGCTGGTCGCCTACCAGGGGATGGGGCTGGGCGCGTTCGACCCGGTGTGGCCCGCCATCTCCATCGTCGTCGCGCTGGCGCTCACTGTCGTCACGATATTCCTCATCAGTATCTGGCGGACGCCCGTGTTCTTCCGGACGCGCTACGTCGGACCGGTCGTCGTTTTCGCCCACGCCCTGGACGGCGTCTCGACGGCCGTGGGCGCGGACGTCATCGGCGTCCACGAACGGACGCCGATTCCGCGAGCGATCATGGAGTTCGCCGGCCAGTTGCCGACCGCAGAGATCATCGGTGTGGGCTGGCTCTTCGTCGCCGTCAAGCTCGTCGTCTCCGCCGCCGTCGTCGTCGCGTTCAACCGCTACGTCGACGAAGACCCTGTCGAGGCGACGCTCGTGCTCCTGGCCGTCATCGGCGTCGGTCTGGGCCCGGCGATGAACAACCTCTTCCTATTCCTGGCCGGCGTCGCCTGACGGCCGGCCAGCGTCGCCTGACGGCTGACCGGCGCCACCTGAGGTCCGGCCGACGTCACCCGAATTCGCCGCGCTACCGGGCGCTCACTGGGCCGGCTCTCGAAGACTCACTTCCTTCAGATTGACTTCGGCGTATCCCTCCGAGGCGGCCTCCTCTCGCGCGCGTTCGATGGCGTCGCCGGGTCGCTTCAGGTCCCCGTCGACGGTGTACGTCACCACGTCGGTCCGGTCGTCGACCCAGAGCTGGACGTCGAGCTTTGGCATCGACTGGACGTACTCCGGCAACGAAAAAATGCGTTCGGGTGACCCGGATCGGAGGGTCCTCAGCGTGCCGCTCGTCGATTACGCCAGCGCCCCGAAGATACCGCCGCCGTCCGAATCGTTCCCGTCGGTGTCGTTCCCGTCCGTGTCGTTCGCTCTCTCGTTGTCGTCGCCGCCGAAGATGCCGAAGATACCGCCGTCGTCCGACTCGTTGCCGTCGGTGGCGTTCGCACCGGTCGTGTCGTTCACGTCGGTGTCGTTGGCGTCGTCACCGACGCCGATCCCGTCGGTGCCGTTCTCGTCGGACTCGTCGAGACCCGCGTCCGTCTCGTTGGCGTCGTCGCCGACACCGACGCCGTCAGTGTCGTTCTCCTCGGTCTCGTCGAAGTCGATGCCCGCGTCGGACTCGTTCTCGTCTTCGGCGAGCCCGGCGGTGTCGTTCGCCTCGCCAGACTCCTGCGAGGCGTTCTCGACCGACATCGTGTCGGCGTCGAGCGTCTCGATGGTGGCGCTGTCGATTGTGACGTTGTCGAGCGTCTGGGCCGCGCTATCTTCGCCGTCCTCGCTGGCGTTCGTGCCGGCGGACTCGTTCTCGGCGGACTCGTCGAGACCTGCCTCGGTCTCGTTAGCGTCGCCGAGCGTGTCCTCGCCCTCCTCGGCCTGCCCGCCAGTGAGAGTGTCGACGTTCATCTGGTCGACGGTGAGGTCACCGACGGAGACGTTCTCGACGACCAGTTCACCGCTGTTCTCGGTGTCGTCGTCGCCGACGTCGACGCCGTCGGTGCCATTGGCTTCGGACTCGTCGAGACCGGCGTCAGTGGCGTTCGCGCCGGTGTCGTTGGCGCTGACATCGACCGAGTCGTTCTCGGTGTCGTTCAGGCCGGCGGCGTCACTGTCGTTCTCCTCGTCCTCGAACTGGCTGCTGATGAAGTCGACGAAGCCGTCGGCGTCCCGGGCGTCGCCTTCCTGCTCGGAGACGTTCAGGTTCTCGACGGTGAAGCTCTCGACGTGCATCTCCTCGATGGTGACGCTGTCGACGTCACCGACGTCGGTCTCGTCGCCAGCCTGAGCGCTGTCGTTCGTCCCGGCGTCCGTGGCGACGGTGTCGTTCGCGCCGACGCCCATCGAATCCGTCGCGTTCGACTCGTTCTCGCCGTCGGACTCGTTGACCCCGTCAGAACCGTTCAGCCCCTCGGTCTCGTTGAGCACTTCCTCACCCGCTTCCTCGTCGGACGCTCCGACGGAGAGGCCCTGGGCGGAGGCGTTCTCCAGCGAGAGGGTGTCGAACGAGACGTTGTGGAGCACGACGGTGCCGTCGTCACCGAGCGTCTGCTCGGAGGCGTTCCCGTCGCTCTGGTTCTCGACCGTCATCTGGTCGATATGGAGCTCCTCGATGGTCACGTTGTCCACCGACGAGTTCTGCAGCTCCAGCGTGTCGACCTGGGCGTTCGTGACGGTCACTATCGACCCCTGCGCGTCGTCCGATGTTGTCGCGGCCAACGCTGCGGTGGGCACCGCAGCCATCACGGCGACCGCGACCAGCACGGCTGTTACTTTGCGTAGCATGCACTGCGAGGGAGGGCCTGAGACCGGATAAACCGGCAAAACCGTTCGAGAAATCAGCGTTGGGATACTTCTCGCCGGAAATCGATAGGATGGGCCTGTCTCGCGCCGGCGTGAGACACCGTGACAGTCAAACGACAGGCCGGACGAGACTAGTGTCGTCTTAGCGGTCACCAGACGGTTCATTGACACCGCCTTAGCAGCAGAAACCGCAGTACGTCGAGCGTATTCGAAAGGCTGATACGGGACCAGATCAGCCGGCGATACCGGCGAAGCATCGACGTTTAAAGGCGTGCCCGCCCTCGCATTCGTCATGGCGAAACAACCGCACCTGCTCGTGGAGTCGGGCGAACTGGCAGACGTCGCGCTCGTGCCGGGGGACCCGGGGCGGGTCGACCGCATCGCGGCCCAGTGCGACGACTCGACGGTCGTCGCCGAGAACCGCGAGTACCGCGTCGTCAACGCGACCTACGAGGGACGAGAGCTAACGATTTGCTCGACCGGCATCGGGTCGCCGTCTGCGGCGATTGCCGTCGAGGAACTGGAGGCCGTCGGGGTCGACACAGTCCTGCGCGTCGGTACGACCGGCGCCCTCCAAGCGGGTATCGAGATCGGAGACATGGTCGTCGCGACGGGCGCCGCCAAGGACGAGGGGACGACGAAGCGCTACGAGGACGCGACGGTGCCAGCCGTCTCGGATTACGAGGTTCTCTCCGCACTGGTCGACGGCGCCGAGGCCAACGACGAGGACGTCCACGTCGGCCCCATCGCGACGGACGACGCGTTCTACGCCGAGACCGAGGAGTACGTCGAGGAGTGGGAGTCCGCCGGCCTGCTCGCCGTCGAGATGGAGGCCGCCGCGCTCTTTACCCTCGCACGACGGAAAGGGATGCGCGCCGGCGCTATCTGTACCGTCGACGGCAACCTGGTCGAAGGGACCCAGAAGGGCGAGACCGACGCCGAGGAACTGCCCCCGAAGGCGAAGAACAACGTCGAGCGAGCCATCGGCATCGCGCTGGACGCGACGACCGAACTCTGAACGGCGCCGTCTCCGTCAGGTATTGAGCGGCCATCAGACACCGGCCGACCGGCCGCCGCGCCGCCGGTCCACGGGACTTTTATCGCCCGTCCGACCAACAGGGAGCCAATGCGTGACCGGCTGTGGGACCGATGGACGTCGTTCGCGCGCCGGGCCCGTCGGTTCGAACGGCGAGAGCTGAGGGAGTTCCGGGCCTGGGTCGAGCGAACGTCCAACCTCGTCCGCCTGTCCGCGCTGGTGTTCGTCCCGCTGCTCGTCGCCACGGTGACGTACCTCTCGAACACGCTCGAGACGCTCTCCTTTCTCCTGTTCCCGCCACTCGCGTCGGGGACCTACACGCTCTTCTCGAACCCGCGGGGGAAGTACGCCTCACCGGTGCGATTCGTCACGGGGCTGACGGTGGGTGCGGGCTGTGGCTGGGGCGCGCTCTGGCTCGCTACCGCGGTCGGCATCGTCGCACCGACCACCGGAAACGGCGTCAGCGTCGTCGCCGCGGCTGTCGCGGTGTTCCTGGCGGGCGCGATCACCTGGGCCTCCGACGTCGAAGAGCCGGCGGCGTACTCGACGGCGCTGCTGGGCCTGCTTGTCCCGCTCGATACCCAGCTCGCATTCGTCACCAGCGTCGGACTCACGTCGACGCTCGTGGCCGTCGTCTTCTGGATCTGGCGCACGGAGTTCTACGAGAAGCGCGCGACGATCCTCTACCAGTCGACGAGCGGCGACGACCACGTCCTCGTGCCGATGCGGGGCGACCACGCACACGCCACGGCCATGCTCGGCGCCCGCCTCGCCGCGGCCCACGACGCCGGCAAGGTCGTCCTCCTCGACGTGGTCGAAGACGAGGCCGCGGCCGCGGCCGAGCGAGCGATCCTCGACCGCCACGACGACGTCACTCTCGCGACAGACGCTGCGAACAGCGACGAGAGGGCCTCGGCAGCCGGCGACACCGAGCCCGACCCAGAGCGCGCCGTCGCCGAGACGGCCGAGACCCTCGAAGACAGGGCCGCCGAGATCGCGTCCGTCGTCGACGTGCCCTGTGAGGTCGTCGTCGCCGTCGACCGCGGGGACGCTGCCGCGACGATCCTCCAGGCCGCCCGGGCGACCGGCTGTGACCTCCTCGCCGTCCCGTACCGGGAGCGTGGGGGGAGCCTCGCGCCGTTCGTCCATGATCTGTTCGCCAGCGAAATCGACGTGCTGGTCCACCGGTCGAACGACGGCCGGACCGACTGGCGCCGGACGATGGTTCCGGTCCGACAGACGAGCCACGTCGCCCACAGCATGGTCGAGTTCTCCCTGCGGCTGGCTCGTGACGCGGGGTCCGTGAGCGTCTGTCACTCCGTCGGCGGCAGCGGGAATCTTCGCCACGCCGAGGAGATGCTCGCCGACCTGGTCGAACCGTTCCGCGGCCCCATCGAGACCCGCATCTCCCGCTCGCCGATCCTGGAGTTCCTCGGAGAGAACGCCCACCACTACGACATCGTATTCGTCGGCGCGAGTCGGGACCGGAGCGCCGCCTCCCGCTTCGTCTCGCCGCCGACGTTCGAACGGCTGGGCGACCTCGACACCGACGTCGCCATCGTCGATCGCGGCTAGCGGCGGTCTCCAGACGGAGCTTGGTCAGACCTCGTCGTCGACGATGCGGTCGGCGACCGCCTCGGAGTCGTCATCGCCCAGCGCCGACTCGGCGAGGAGGTGGCCGCCGAGCACCGCGGGGCTGATAACCGAATCCGCGCCCGCTCGCTTGAGCTTCCGGACGTTCTCGCGGTCGGTCGCCGCGGCGACGATGCGGACCTCCGGGTTGAGTTCGCGGGCCGTCAGAATGGCCAGCGCGTCCTGGGCGTCGTCGTTCGTCGCGGTGACGACGGCGCGCGCCCGTTCGACGCCGGCGCGGAGCTGGGGCTCCTCGTCACTCGGGTCGGCGGTGAGCACCGCGACGTCGCGTTGCTGGAGCGTCGCGGCAGTCGCCGAGTCGGGCGTGACGACGACGAACTCCACGACGCCGGTGAGTTCTTCGAGGATCGGTTCCGTCAGTTCGCCGTAGCCGAGGACCAGGACGTGGTCCTCGAGCAGGTCGAGTTGCGTGTCTGTCATGGTACCGAGTGCCCTGCTGATGCGGTCCTGGATGGCCGGGCCGAGCACGGACCCGAGCGCGAGCGCGAAACTGGAGGTGCCGACGACGATGGCCGAGAGGGTGAACAGCTTGGCGTTCTGGGTCTCCGGCCTGGGCGCGATGTCGCCGTAACCGACCGTGCTCGAAGTGACGATGGCGAAGTAGAGCGCGTCGGTCAGCGTATTGACGTTCGTGAAGTGGTCCCGGAGCGCGTACGTTCCCGCGGTGATGTACAGTTGCGCACCGAGCAGCGCCGCGATGGCGGCCTGCTGGGTCGTCGAGAGCTGGACCTCGCGGTCGAAAAGCCGCCGGTTGAGCCCGACGACGGGGAGCGAGAGCAAAGAGAGGAGGACGAGCGGCGTCGCTACCGGAATGTCGAGAAACGGGATGGCGGCCCCGCTAAGCAAGACTCCCTGCACGGCAGCCATCGGCAACAGTACTGCCGTCGCGTACCAGGCGACGCGGAGCCGACGGCGCAGTCCGTACACGCTTAGCAACAGGAGAAACCCGGTCAGGGCGCCGGTGAACCCGACGGTCTGCTGGACCGCTGCGGGAAGGTAGGGATCCAGCGGACCAGAGACGTCCCGCAGACTGATGTTGGCGAGGCCGGTGACGAACGAGAGGACGGCCACCAGCGTGGGCAACAGCAGCGTCGCGCGGACGCCGAACCAGTCCCGTACCCTGTCCATGCACACCTCCTTACCGTCAGTCACTGTAAAACCCCGCTGTCTGGCAGACGGCGTTCCCGTGCCGGCCGTTGTGCACTCGCCGGAAACGATAAACGGCCCGAGCAGAGTGAACAATTATGGCTTCCCTCCCGGTCGAGATTCTCCTCGGCATCTACCTGGGGCTGCTCGTCGGGATCATCCCGGCGCTCGTCTCGTGGGGGCTCGCGTTCACCTTCAAGTACTTCGCTGGCGTCACCATCCCCTCCTTCGGTGTGGCGGTGCTGGCCATCGCGCTCGCGGGCGTCAACGGCGGCCTGCTCGCGTTCGCGGACAAGTCGATCACCTCGGCGCCCAACGCCGAGCGGGTCGTGACCGCCATTCTGGTCGTCACGATGGCGTCGATGTACGCCCACGCGAAGGGCGACCAGATGGGGGCGGAGCTCCCGCGCCGACTCTCGCTGGACAAAATCCGGGAGAAGACGCTCTCGGCGGACGTCGTCGAGTTCGTCGGCGGCCGCGGCGAAGTCCACGTCCGCGTCGTCGGCGAAGTCGCCGACATGGAGGGGTACCCGCCCCTCTCGGAGGAACTCCGGGCCGAGATCCGCGGCGAGGAGTTCACCTTCCCGGCCGACCTGCGGATCTCGGAGCTCGAAGAACGGTTCGAAGAGCGCCTGACGAAGACGTTCGACCTGGGCGACGCCGCCGTCTCCATCGACGAACGGGGGCGGGCGTCGGTCGTCGCCGCGCCGCCGTTCTCGGGCCTGTCGAAGCGCATCGACGACGGCGACCACGCCGTCTCCGTCGACGCCCTGTTGCCGACGGGGCTCGCCCGCGGCGACGAACTGACGGTGATCACCCCGGACGCACAGGCGCGCGGAACCGTCCTGAGCGCCCGGTCGAACGACGCCGAGGCGCCGGCGGTCGATCAGACCGCGGACCCCGTCGACCCGGACGCTGGAGAGGACGACGACCTCCCCGCCAAACCCGTCCGGGCACCGACGACCGACGGTGGCGAGGGGCGGCTCACCGTCGGCGTCACGCGAACGGACGCCCAGCCCCTGCTGCGCGCCAGCGAGGCGAAGGTCGTCGTCGAGTCCCGGGGCACCCGGCGAGAGTACGAACTCGTCTCGCTGCTTCGACGTGCCGACCAGCGGTTCCGCCGCCTGACGGTGGCGGCCAACGGCGCCCTCGCCGGCGCCTCGCTCGGTGACGCAGCGATCCGTGACACGTACGGCGTCGCCGTCCTGGCGGTCCGGAACGGCAGCGACTGGCAAATCGCTCCCGGCGACGAGACGACGCTCGCCGCCGGCGACGAACTGTACGCCGTCGGCTCCCGCGATGGCCTCGACGCGTTCGCGGAGGCGGTCGCATGAGTATCCCGTCGGCCGGAGCATTCACGTCGGCCGGAACAGTCGCTCAGTTAGGCGGGCCGACGACCGAGGGGGTGACGGTAACGGTCGCCGGCGTCATCGGTGTCGCGGTCGTGGCCGGCGCGGTCGCGGGAGCCGTCGCACTCGCGTACCGCTGGTACGTCCGCGAACGCGTGCCCGCCGGGCTCTCGCTGCTCGCCGGCCTCGCCGTCGTCGCGGTGTCGCTCAGCACGACGACGTTGCTGGCCGAGGAGATCGCGCCGGACGGCCGGGACATCGCGCTCGCGACGGCGCTCGTTCACGTCGCCGCGTTCCTGATCAGCGGGCTTGCCGCCGCCGGCGGCACCCGCTTCGGCGACAGGCTCGGCGTCGACCTCTTCGCCGCGACGGGCGTCAGCGACGTCGACGCAGACGTCAGCGAGATCGTCCAGACCGTCGGCCGTGTCACGACGGTCCAGTTGCCCGAGGAGGTCGCCGACATCGTCGGCTACGACCCGGTCTCCGAGGAGACCAAGGAGACGCTCTCGGAACGGCGGTTCCTCTTCCCGCGTCGGCTCTCGAAGACCGAACTCCGCGAGCGCCTCGTCGCGCGACTCAAGACCGACTACGGCGTCGGCCACGTCGACGTCGAGTTCGGCGACGACGGGTCGGTCGAGTTCCTGGCAGTCGGGTCGCGGGCGGCCGGCATCGGCCCGACGCTCCCGCCCGCGACCAACGCCGTCGCCATCCGCGCCGACCCGGCCCACGCCGCCGGCGCCGGCGACCTCGTTCAGGTCTGGAAGACGGACCCAGTGAAACGCGTCCTGACGGGCGAACTCCGCGGCGTCGCGGGCGACGTCGTCACGGTGGCCATCGACGCCGCCGACACGCCGAAACTGAACCCGACCGATCGGTACAAGCTCGTGACCCTGCCCGTCCAGGACCGACCGGACCGCGAGTTCGCGTCGCTACTCCGCTCGGCCGACGAGACGCTCGCCACCGTCACCGTCGCGGCCGGCAGCGACCTCGACGGGGTGTCGGTCGACGCCCTCGACGTGACCGTCGCCGCCATCACCCGCGAGGACGAACGTCCCGAACCGTTACCCGCCAGGGACCGGACCCTCCAGCCCGGCGACGTGGTCTACGCCATCGCCACGCCCGATAACCTCCGGAAGGTCGAGACCGCCGGGCGGGGACCGGCTGGCGACGACGCGCCCGCGGCGGTCGGTGACGCGGGCGACAGTGACGATGGCGGGCCCGGGCCCACGCCGGTCGGTGACATCGGGACCGGGACGGCCGACGACAGCGACGCCGTCCCCGAGAATGACGCCGTTCCGGAGAGTGACGCGTTCCCGGACACCGACGACCTCCCCGGAACGGACCGCCAGGTCGACGTCTCGGGCGACGGGCCCGCGGCTGAGACGGTTGCCGAGGGAGACGCGACGTCGGGCGGCGAAGCCGAAACGGCGGCCGATGGAGCCGAGCAGGTCGACGGCGTGGATTCGCCCGGCGAGGACGCCGACGGAGGGCGAGGAGACGAGAGTTCGCCGGAGGAACCGGAAGGCGACGACGCCGTCCCCTTCACGACCCTCGACGTGGGCGAGGACGACCCGCTGTCAGACCCGCTACTCGGCGGGAACGGCGACAGCGAGTCGAACGAGAGCGACGGCGCTCCCGACGACGGCCGTGAAGACGGCGACGCCGGTGCAGCCAACGACGCCGGTGCAGCCGACGACGCCGGGACCGACGACGCGGACGACCGCGACGCCGTAACTGACGACGCGGACGGCAGTTCCGACGAAGCGACTGACGACGCGGACGGCGAACCCGAGCGCTGACGCGTCCGACCCCGCAACCCTCTTTGTCCCCGGGGACGGTCTCCCGCCATGGAGTGGACGCTGTTCGCCACGCTCGCCGAGACCGCGGGCGACTCGGAGGTTTCGGTCGACGTCGACCACCCGGCGACCGTCGGCGACGCGCTGGACGCGTTGATCGACGCCCACCCGTCGCTCGCCGACGACGTGCTCGACGAGGACGGCACGGTCCAGGACCACATCCGACTCCTCCACGAGGGCCGGGACCCCTTCGTCGAGGCCGAGGGCCTTGCGACTCCGGTCGAAGCCGACGACGAGCTCGCGCTCTTTCCCCCGGTCAGCGGCGGGTGAGGGCGCGCCAGCGGAGCGTATTTCTTCTCACGTCAGGTCCGCCTCCAGCACGAAGTCGCAGTGCTCGCTGATCCCGATGCGGACCGCCGCCGCCTCGGCGACGTGGCGCGGGGACTCGGAGATCAGCACTCTGGTCGCGTCGGCGCCGAGCTCGTGGGCGTCGGCGCGAATCGCGTCGAACAGTCGCCTCGCGGCCGGCAGGTGGGCCCACGCGCCGACGGCGTACTCCGCCAGCGTCTCGGTGGCGTCGTCCCCAGTGGGTCGCTCCGTGGTCCGGACCCGCGCCGCCATCCCGCGCGTGCCGCCGTCTTTCACGGCGAAGACGCGCTCGTCGTCGGCCAGCGCGTGGAGGCGCTCGCGCGAGAGTTCGGAGAGCGTCCAGGAGTGCTCGCTGTCGAGTGCCAGGCCGCCCAGTACGTCCCGCGCGTCGCTCCGGGCCCAGTAGCTCCAGGCCGCCGCCGGGTCGTCGACGACGTGTGAGTCCGGTTCGGCCGACTGTGGTTCAGGTTCCGGTTCCGCCCACCGAAAGCTCGTTCGCGGTTCGAACCCCGCCGCCATCGACTGGCCCAGGCCCGCGTCGTTCCACCCGAACACCATATTTCGCGCGACGGTCGCACCGCCATCCCTGGCCCACTCGAAGAGGTAATCGACCATCCGCAGGCCGTGGCCCTCGCCGCGGTACTCCGGGTGGACTCGCATCCCCTCCAGCCACGTCTCGTACTCGGAGAGGAACTTCCCCTGGCAAATCCCGGCGACGTCGCCGCCGACTTCGACGACGACGGTTCGCCACTCCGGGCCGTTGGCGTCGACCCAGTCGTGGAACACGTCGGGGATGTAGTCGCCCCGCCCCTGGTCGGCCCAGGTGTCCCGAGTGAACGCTGCGACGGCGTCGAAATCGTCGTGGGTGGCCTGCCGGACGACGGCTTCGGTCATGGAGGAAGGTCGGGCCGAGGCGACTTGAATCACAGTCCGGGAAGAATACTTGACCCTGGACAGACAACTTCCGCACGATGACTGACTACGAGAAGCCAGAGGGGACTCTCGCCGAAGCCGACGGGGTGTACAGGGACGACGAGGGGGAGCTGGTCGCCGAGATGGAAACGCTCCAGAAAAACGGTGCTGACCCAGATTCGGACGAGTAGTCCACTGCGGTACTGACTAATTAGTCTCCAACGTGGCGTCCGTAACGATGCAACCGTCGAGTGACCGACGAACGAGCCGGAGCTACGTCCAGGGAACGGACCGCGTCGTCATCTCGCCGGCGAGCGAGCGCCCCATCGTGTCGGCGACGTCCTCGGCGTTCGCCAGCGCCCACATCAGCTTCACCTTTGCCGTGCCGGGCAGGATATCTTCGCCCTCGACGACGCCGGCGTCGAGCAGGTCACGACCGGTGTCGTAGACGCGGTCACAGACGCGCCCTTCCAGGCACTGGCTGGTCATGACGACGTGGGTGCCGTCGTCGGTCAGGTCCTCGATGGTGTCGATCCAGTCCGTGTTGACGTGGCCCAGGCCGGTGCCCTCGATGACGACGCCCGCGTTGTCGGAACACTGTTCGAGGAAGGCAGGATCGGTGCCGGGCGTGAACTTCACGAGGTCGACGTCGGTGGCCAGGTCGTCGTTCAGGTCGAGGTCTGTCTCGCCGCGCTCGGCGTGCTCGCGGCGGAACGTGACCTCGTTCGGCTCGTCGCTCCCGCCGTAGTCGACCCGGCCGAGGGGTTCGGACCCGACCGTCTCGAAGGCGTCGCGCCGGGAGGTGTGGTTCTTGCGCACGCGGACGCCGCGGTGGAGCGCGCAGGCGTCGTCCGACTCGCTTTCGTGCATGCAGACCAGCACCTCGGCGCAGTCGCCGAGTGCTGCCTCGACCGAACAGACGGCGTTCATCACGTTGTCGGAGGACGGGCGGTCCGCCGAGCGCTGGCTGCCGGTGAAGACGATGGGGACCGGCGTGTCGAGCATGAAGGCCAGCGCGCCCGCAGAGAACTGCATCGTGTCGGTGCCGTGCATCACGACGACGCCGTCTGCGCCGGCCTCGATCTCCTCGTGGACGGCGCGGGCCAGGTCCTGCCAGACGGCGGGGGTCATGTTCTCCGAGAGGATGTTGGCGACGACGCGACCGCGGTAGTTGGCCATCCCGGCGAGGTCGGGCACCGCCCGGAGGACGTCCTCGGCGTCGAACTGGGCCGTGACGGCACCGGTTCGATAGTCGACGGTCGAGGCGATAGTACCCCCCGTCGAGATCAGGGAGACCGTCGGCAGGTCCTCGTCGAACTCGACGGTGGACTCGCTCTGTTCGTCCTGTGCCCCCTCGACGTCGTACACGTCCGATTCGAGCACGTCGACGCTCGCGGCGTCGCGGTCGACGCCGACGTTGTAGCCACCCTCGAGTTTGAGGACGAGCTGGTCGGGCGTGCTGGAGGGCAAGAGGACGCCCTCGAAGGTCTGGTCCGCGCGGTCGACGCGCACCCGGTCGCCTGCGTTCATGCCCCGGGATACCGCCCCGCCGGACTTGAATCCACTCGTTCGTCGGCCGACGGCGCGGTCGGACTCGCTTCGGGCGCAGCCGGCCGGGTCGCGCCGCGAGGACGGAACGACGGAACCGGCAAGGGAGAACGGAACCGAGGAACCGAACGGGGCGAACGAGTCGGCGACAGGTACACCGGTCGGAGCGGGCACGTCACCGACCCGCCGGTTAAATTTCACAGTTAGTTGTCAGTCCAAAACAATTATTACCGGATTTCGTGTGCTGGACAGTAATGGAACAGTCGACAGTTGACCGGATCCGCGTCCTCCACGTCGAGGACGACGGGGACTTCGCGGAGATGGTGGCGACCTGCATCGAACGCGAGAACGACCGCCTCGTCGTGGAGACGGCGACGAGTGCCGGCGACGGGCTCGACCGGCTCGAGGACGGCGGTGTCGACTGCATCGTCTCGGACTACGACATGGGTCAGCGAAACGGTATCGAGTTCCTCGAGGCCGTCCGTGAGGACCACCCCGAACTCCCCTTCATTCTGTTCACGGGCAAGGGGAGCGAGGAGGTGGCGAGCGACGCGATCTCGGCTGGCGTCACCGACTACCTCCAGAAGGAGACCGGGGCGGACCAGTACGCGATACTGGCGAACCGGGTGGTCAACGCCGTCGAGCGAGCGCGGGCCGAGCAGGCCAAGCGTCGCCACCTGGATGCCATCGAAGCGGCCCAGGAGGGGATCAGCATCGTCGCCGAATCCGGCGAGTACGTCTACGTCAACCAGGCGTACGCGGACATCTACGGCTACGAGCCCGAGGAGATGCTCGGGGAGTCGTTCACCATCACGTACCCGGACGAGGACATCGAACTCGTTCAGGCGGACGTCATCCCCGACCTGGAGAAGACCGGCGTCTGGTCCGGCGAGACGACCGGCGTGCGCGCCGACGGCACCACCTTCGTCGAAGACCACACGCTCGCGAAGACGAAGGACGGCGAACTCATCTGCAGCGTCTGGGACAAGTCCGAGCGCAAGTCCCGCGAGCGGGCCATCGAGGGGCTTCACTGCACCGTCCGCTCGTTCATGCAGGCGACGTCGTTCGCGGACGTGGCCGAGACCGCCACGGAAGCAGTGCGGGACATCCTCGGCCTGCCCGCGGCCGCAGTCTACCGCTACGACGAGGACGAGGACTGTCTGGCCCCGACCATCTGGACCGAGGAGACCGAGGCGATACTCGGCGAACCCCCGGCGTTCCCGCGAGGGGAAGGGATCGCGTGGCAGGTGTTCGAAGACGGCGAACGGCGGGTGTACGACGACGTCTCCACGGCCGAGGACCGTCTGAACGAGGACACGCCGATGCGGAGCGAGATGATCCTCCCGCTCGGCGACCACGGCGTCCTCCTCGTCGGCGTGGACGACGCCGACGCGTTCGAGACGACGGACGTTCCCCTCGCCCAGACTCTCGCCGTTCACGCGACGACGGCGCTGGACGGCATCGCGTCGGAACGCGACCTCCGCGAGGAACGCGAGTTCGTCGACCAGGCGCTGAACGCGCTCGCGGACGTCTTCTACGTGCTCGACACTGACGGGATGTTCCGCCGGTGGAACGACCGGCTCGCGGCGGCGACCGGCTACGAAGACGGCGCCATCGGCGACCTCGAACTGTCGGACCTCTTTCCCGAGGACGACTCCGAGCGGGTCCGGGCGGCCATCGCCACGGCGCTGTCGGAGGGGCACGCGACCATCGAGGCGGACCTCGTGACGGCGGATGGAGACCGAGTCCCCTACGAGTTCACCGGCGCGCGACTCACGGACACCAGCGGCGACGTGACCGGCGTGGTCGGGATGGGACGCGACATCTCCGAACGGACGGAACGCGAGCGCCGACTTGAACGGCAGAACGAGCGGCTCTCGGAGTTCGCGAGCATCGTCAGCCACGACCTCCGGAACCCGTTGAGCGTCGCACGCGGTCGCATGGAGATGATCCAGGAGGAGTGCGACAGCGAGCACGTCGACCCGGTGGTGGGCGCACACGACCGGATGGAGACGATGATAGACGAGATTCTGACGCTCGCACGCGAGGGTGACGCGGCCACGGAACCCGAGTTCGTCCCGCTCGCCGACGTGGCAGCGGACTGCTGGCGGAACGTGGAGACGGACGAGGCGAGCCTCTCGGTCCAGACGGACCTGACGATCCGTGCCGACCGGTGCCAGCTCCAGCAACTCCTGGAGAACCTGTTCCACAACGCGGTCGAACACGGTTCGGCGAGCCGTCACGAGTCGCAGACGAGTGACTGCACCGTGAAGTATAGCTCCACGAGCCCTCCTTCGCACGCTCAGGAGGACGCCGTGGAACACGGTTCCACGAGCCCTCCCTCGCAAGCTCGGGAGGACGCCGCCGGACGACAACCGTCCGGCGAGCCCTCTGTCGCTGACGCTCCAGAGGACGCCGTGGAACACGACGGGGAGGGCGTGACGGTGACGGTCGGTGACGCCGACGACGGATTCTACGTCGCCGACGACGGCCAGGGAATTCCAGAGCCCGACCGTGACGGGGTGTTCGAAGCCGGTCGTTCAAGCGTCCCTGGTGGCACCGGGCTCGGGTTGCGGATCGTCGAACAGATCGCCGACGGCCACGGCTGGACGGTCGACGTCCACGAGAGCGAGGGCGGCGGCGCTCGGATCGTCCTGTCCGGCGTCGAAACGCGAGCGTGACGTCGGCTCCGGCTCGTCGACGCTGTTCGACGGCGAACACGGGCTTCCAATAGCAGACAGCCAACGGCCTGACCGCGCGGCGATCGGACGGGGAAAGGACCTTGAACGCTCGGTCCGGAGACACGACTATGGCCGAACGGACGGACGAACTCACCCGGAACGGGGACGGCGGCGGGAAGCGCGCAGACGAGGACGTCGTCGGCATCGATAGCGACGAGTTCGGCGTCGACGCTGACGGCACCGTCGCCAGCCCGGACGAACACGGGACGGAGTTCGGGGTCGGTGCGTCGACGTCGACACCGGCCGAGACTACTGACGCAGCGTCCTCGCGCGTCGGTCGCGTCAAGCGTCGCGCCAGCAGCGTCTTCTCGCCGACGACCTTCGTCCTGCAACTCGGGGCGGCGCTCGTCGGCGTCTTCGTCCTCGGGAACCTGATCCCACTGGTCCCCTTCGCCGGTTTTCTCGGCATCTTCCTGATGGCCGGCCTCGTGGGGACGCTCTCGGCGAAGCCGCGCTACCTCGAGGCGGCGGCCGCCGGTGGTGCGAGCGGTGCGCTGGCGCTCTTTCTCGGGGCGATGGGGCTCTCCGTCGTCACGGGCGGGATGGTGCCCATCGCCGGTGCCGCCGTCGGCGCCCTGGCGGCGGTCGGCGGCTTCTACGCGGGACGTGACCTGCGGGACGGCGTGACCAGGGACCTGTAGTCCGCGAAGCGTGGGTCCGGACCCGGCGCTCACTCGCACAGGCGCCAGGTTCCGCCGGACTGCTCGACGATGCCCTCGCTGGCGAGCCACTCCAGGGCCTCCTCGACGAACTCGGGATGGGCTTCGACGTCGCGGCTGATCGTCCGGACGTCACGGTCACCGGTCGCGAGCGCGCCGATGACGGCCGCGTAGAGGCGGCCGTCGTCGGTGCCGTCCTCGACGGCCTCGTCGATGTTCTCCCGGACTTCCGAGAGACTGCCCTGGACCCACCGCTGGGCCAGCGAGAGCTCGTTTTCGAGCTGTTTGAGTCGCTCGAGTTCCCTGGCGTGTCGTTTCAGCGCCTCCGTATCGGCGTCGACGTCCTCACCGGCATCGTCGCCGGCGTCGTCGACGCTCGTCGCGCCATCGGCGCCGTCCCCGTCGGTACTGTCCCCGTCAGCGCCGTCGACTTCGATGCTGACGTAGCGACAGGAACTCACGTCGAAGCCCGGGTTCGCGGGGTAGGCGCTCTTCGCGCCGAACTCGTGAGGCGAGACCTGGACCTCGAGGCGGAGGTTTCGTGCGATAGAGAAGTACTTGCGCCGCCGGTCGTCGGTGCGACTCTCGACCAGGCCGGCGTCGTCGAGTTTACCGAGGTGGTCGATGACCGCCTTCGGACTGACGCCCAGGTACTCGCTGATCTCGGTCACGTAACAGGGTTTGTGCGCGAGCAACCTGAGAATGCGACGGCGGTTCGCGTTCCCGAGCAAGTCGAGCAACTCGGCGGAGTCCATTCACCTGAGGATAGTGTCCCAGGACGGAAAAGCGTGTCTCCTCCGACGCGCCGGCGGCCGGCGTCGTCCCGCCGTCGTCTACTGGTTGGTTCGGATGGCGCGAACCGGCTGTCGAAACGGACCAGGTGCGGTCGGATCAGTCGCCGTCGGACCGGGCGTCGTTCGTCTAGAGGCCGAGGAGGTCCCCGACGAGACCGTTGCCGGTACCGTTTCCACCGGCTTCGTTACCGGTGCCGCCGTTGTCGTTCCCGTTTCGGTCCCCGTTCCCGTTTCCATCCCCGTCCCCGGAGGAGTCGTCGCCGTCGTCACCGGAGCCGGGATCGGCGGCGTCACCAGTGCCAGATCCCGCGTTCCCATTTCCCGGAACGTCACCGCTGGTTCCGGACCCGTTCACGTCGTCGGAGTCGCCGTCAGCGCCGGCACCGTCGGAACTACTGTTCCCGCTATTCGAGGCGTCACCGGACCCCGTACCGTCGGACCCGGTGCCCACACCCCTGTCGCTAGGGTTTGCGTTCCCACCCCCCGTCGAGCTGCCAGAGGCATTCGTCACGTTCAGGTCGCCGTTCCCGAGACTCACGTTCCCGGTCAGGTTGCCGGCGTCGGTACCGTTCCCGCTGCCGGGGACGACGTCGGGACCGTTCCCGCGCTCACCTGGCAGGCCACGGTCGGCCGGTGGGCCCTGCCCTCCGGCGACGACGTCACGGGCGACGCCCGCAGTCTCCGGGCCGGTCATGTTCCTGGCCTCGGTGCGGAGCGTGTCGAACCGGGTGTCGTTGATCCCCGCCCTCTCGGCGGCCCGGTCGGTCTCGTCGACGCTCGTCCGGAGCGCCGCGATGCGCCCGGAGAGCTGGCTCGACTGGGCGACGTAGGCACTCCGTGAGAGTGACCCGTTCTCGTATCGCTCCGTGAGGGTCTGGTTCCGCTCCCGGAGACGCTCGAGTCGCTGTTCGAGCGATCCCGCCCGCCGTTCGGCCATCCGGGCCTGTTTCGACTCGTTCGCACGCTCGAACCCGGCCGTCCACATGCCTGATTCGACCGTGTCGTTCGCTTCCGAAGCGCTACTCTGCATAAACGCCGTCATCTGGGTTCCGAACGCGGCCGGCTCGTCGCCACTCCCTCTGTCGGTGGCGTTCGCCTCCGTGGCCGTCTCGTTCGGTTCCTCGACCTGTGCCGCGGGGTCCGCCGTCGTCGCCGCGACGGTGGGGAGCGCTGCACCGGCAACGCCCACCAGGACGACGACTGCGACCACCGCTACCTCCCGAGTGTTCATACTCGATTCATTCTATACCAGACACCTATAAAACGACAGTCACTGTTCTCACCGTTCAGCCCGTCCTCCGGCTCCGTTCGAACCGTTCACCGAGGGGGTGAAACGCCACCAGGAGTTCGAAGAGCGTTTATCGACGGATTTCAGTCGCTCTGGTCCGCGACGCCGGCTCCCGGCGAGTACATCACATCTTGCAGATACGTTCACCCTTCGACAGCGCCGACCCCGCCCGGCGACCGACCGGTCGGATTGCCCGTCGACAAAACGCTATGGGCGAGTGTTTATGTGTGTTAATGTCTAACACCCAGTGAACAGCATGTTCGAACGATTCTCCCGAGGCTACTACCTCGGGCGGCTGTACGTTCAGCCCCATCCCGAGGGCGAACCGGCGATCTCCCGCGAACAACACGAACAGGTCAACCGCGAACTGTACGCGACCGGCCAAGGCGTCGAGCGGACGGACCATCCGCTCGTCATGAAACTCGACACTCACCACCTCGCCGTCCGGGGGGACGAGTCCGTCCCCGCAGACACGCTCGCGGTCCCGCGCGACCTGCTCGAGGACACCTCCGTTCGCAACCCGCCGGCGCTCCACGAGGTACTCCTGGCGAAAGCCGACCGTGCGGAGCAGTTGCTCCCGGTCGCCGAAGGGACGGCAGTGTAGGGCCGACCGACCCGCGGCCACGGTCGCTCTCCTGCAAGATTTTTACCGTCACACGCCGCCTTTCGAGTCGATGATCGACAGGTTGCTCGGCCGGGCGAGGCTAAAAGCGCGGGTCGAGACGCTGGAGGAAGAGAAGCGTCACCTCGAACGCGAACGCGACGCCGAGTCCGAGCGCCGCGCCGAGGCCGTGAGCGACCGCCAGGCGGCCCAGCAGCGCGTCAACCACCTGGAGGACCGTATAACCGAACTCGAAGACCGCGTCGAGCGGCTCAAGCGCGACGATTCGACCGCCGATTTCCGCCGGCAGGAGGCGGTCGCCGGAGACCGTCGCGACGAAATCCTGGACCGACTCGAATCCGTCGAGACCGGTCCCGAGGGCGTGTTCACCGCCTTCGTCGACGCGGAACACGACCTCCCACCGGCCGTCCGCGACGCCTTCGGCGACCGCGCCGGGCTGGTCGCCCGCGCCGCACCCTGCCTGGCCGTCACCGACGACGCCGGGCTGCTGGGCGCCTGTCTGTCCGTTCCCGTCCCACCCGAGCCCTTCGCCTCGTGGGACGACCACGTCACCCTCCAGCGCGAGTGGTTCGAACCCACCGGCGAGTACGCCCTCGCCCTCGTCCGCTCGGATCTCTTCGCCCTCGGCGAGTACGAGGGCCAGGATCGCACCGCCTTCCACGGCTTCGACGCCGACCTAAAGAGCCAGCACTCCAAGGGCGGGTTCTCCCAGGCCCGCTTCGAACGCCTCCGCGACGCCCAGATCGATTCCCACCTGGAGCGCTGCAAGGCCGCGCTCGAAGAGCGCGACGCCGAGCGCCTCTTCGTCGTCGGCGAGCGCAGCCTGCTCTCCCAGTTCGACGACGTCGCCGACGTGACGCAAAGTGTGGACGCGACCGGCGACCCGGAGTCCGCGCTGGGGGACGCCCTCCACGAGTTCTGGACCCTTCAGTTGCGAACGCTGTAGTTCGATTTGTCCGGTCTTCGACTGCGAGAACGAACGAGTACGACAGCCCGAAAGCCCCCGCTCTCTCGGGTCGGGGGACCGCGACTGCGCTCCTCGGCCTTCGGCCTGCGGTGCTTGTCGGGTCCGCCTTCCCCGAGACAGCGGCCCCTTTCATTCCCACCCGTTTCTCCTGGCTAATCGGCCGAACCGGGTGGACTGAAAGGGGCGTGCGGTTCGAGGAACCCCGGCGAAGCAAGCACCGCAGCCCGGAGGGCGAGGAGCACAGCGAGCCGCGGGACTCGAACCGCGCGGGGCTTTCAAGTTGTTCTCGGTACCGTTCATCGTCGCGATTCACCTCTCCCGAACTGGGTCTCACCGACGAACATTTAGGAGGCGGGCGGTCGATTTCACAGGTATGAGAGTCGCCGTGCTCGCCCACGAATCGTTTCCCGACCGGGCAAAGACAGCCGTGGGCATCTTGCGCTACGGCGACCACGACGTCCGGGCGCTGCTGGACCGGGATACCGCTGGCGACCGGGTCAGCGACCACGTCCCGGACCTCCCCGACGTCCCGATCGTGGCCTCGCTCGACGACGCCGAGGACGATCTGGACGCGCTGATCGTCGGCGTCGCGCCCATCGGTGGCGAGTTCGACCCGTCCTGGCGCGACGACGTCCGTCGGGCGCTGGAACGGGGCTGCGACGTCATCGCGGGTCTGCACGACTTCCTTGCCGACGACGAGGAGTTCGCCACGCTGGCCGCCGAACACGGCGCAGCACTCCGGGACGTCCGCCGCCCGCCCGACGACCTCACGGTCTCGGAGGGACGGGCGAGCGAGGTCGACGCGCGCGTCATCGAGACCGTCGGAACTGACTGCTCGACGGGGAAGATGACCGCCGCCTTCGAGGTGCGCGACGCGGCGCGCGAGCGCGGCATCGACGCCGCCGTCGTCCCGACGGGCCAGACCGGCGTGATGATCGCCGGATGGGGGATGGTCGTCGACCGGGTGATCTCGGATTTCGCCGCCGGCGCAGTCGAGCAGATGGTCCGCGAGGCCGCCGACGACCACGACCTGCTCGTCGTCGAGGGCCAGGGGGCCATCGCCCACCCCGCCTACTCCGGCGTGACGATGAGCATCCTCCACGGCGCGATGCCCGACGCCCTCGTCCTCTGCCACGTCGCCGGCCAGGAGACAGTCCACGGCTACGAGTCCTTCGAGATTCCCGACCCAGCGAGCTACGCCACCCTCTACGAGGCGATGGCCGCGCCGGTCCGGCAGGCCGACGTGCTCGCCGGGATGGTCAACACGAGCGACCTGGACGATGGGCCGGCCCACGAAGCAGTCGATTCGTTCGCCGACGAACTTACCGCACCGGCGACGGACCCCGTCAGGTTCGGCGTCGGCGACGACGTGCTCGACGCGTTGCTGTGACCATGGACACGTCCTTCCACTACCACGAGCTACCGGTCGAGGACCCGTTCACCATCGCCCGCGGGACGACCGGCACCACCGACGCGTTCGTCGTTCGACTCGAACGCGAGGGAATCGTCGGCGTCGGCGGTGGCACGCCCAGCGCCTATTACGGCGAGTCCCCCGACTCCGTCGCCGACGTGCTTCCCGACCTCCTCACCGTCGTCGAGGACGTCGACGACCCCCACGCCGGCCAGCGAATCGCCGACCGACTCTCGCGTCGGGCACCCGACGCCCCCGCCGCGCGGGCCGCCGTCTCGACAGCGCTGGCCGACCTCGCTGCGCGCGACCTGGAGGTTCCCCTGTATCGCCAGTGGGGACTGGACCCCGACGTCGCGCCGCCAACGTCCTACACCGTCGGCATCGCCGAACCCGGAGAGATGGCCGACCGGGCCAGTTCGGCCGTCGACGCGGGGTTCGACCACCTGAAGATCAAACTCGGCACCGACGACGACCGCGCCCGCTTCGACGCCGTCCGGGAGGCTGCACCCGACGCGGAGATTCGGGTCGACGCGAACGAGGGCTGGGACGCTGACGAGGCCATAGCGAAGGCCGACTGGCTCGCCGCGGCGGACGTCGAGTTCCTCGAACAGCCTGTCCCCGCCGACGATATGGACGGTCTCCGCAAGATCGGGGCAGAGACGTCGCTCCCGGTGTGTGCCGACGAGGCCTGCGTCACCGCGAGCGACGTCCCGCGAGTCGCCGACGCCTGCGACCTCGTCACGGTGAAGCTGATGAAGTGCGGCGGCCTCCGCCCGGCACTCGAACAGATCCACGCCGCACGCGCGCACGGCCTGGAAGTGATGCTCGGCTGCATGGTCGAGTCGAACGCCTCCATCGCCCCAGCCTGCCACCTCGCGCCGCTGGTCGACTACGCCGACCTCGACGGGGCGCTCCTGCTGGCCGAAGACGTCTGCGAGGGGATTCCCGTCGAGAACGGCGCGTTCGACCTCGGCGCCGTCGCGTCGGGGACGGGCGCGCGGCTGGTCGAGTGACGGGAAATCGGCAAAATCGTGGGCGGTCTGCCGCGGCCTTCGACGGGTTCAGATCAGGTCGAGCGTGCGGAGCGTCCGTTCGAGCTGGACCTCCTCCTGCTCGTCCATCCGCCAGAGCGGGCGTCGCATCGGGCCGGGGTCGAAGTCGACCTCGGGGTGCAGGTCGAGCGCGGACTTGACGCCGCCGAGGTACGGGCCGCGGTCGATGGCCTTCCAGATGTCGAAGACGGTGCTCTGGAGTTCCCGGGCGCGGTTCTCCTCGCCGCTGACGTAGGACTCGTACAGGTCGACGGTGAGCTCAGGGAAGACGTTGGAGACGGCGCTGACGAGTCCGGTACAGCCGATCTCGAGTTCGGCGAACAGCAGCGAGTCCAGCCCGGCGAGGTAGGTCAGTTCGGGGTTCTGGTCGATGGCCTGTCCGAGCCAGGCGACGTCGCCGCTCGAGTCCTTGACGCCGACGATGCCGTCGAGGTCGGCCAGCCGGTCCAGCGTCTCCAGTTCGAGCTTGTTCCCCATCCGCGCGGGGAAGTGGTAGATGTACACCGGGATGTCGATGGCGGCGGTGACCTCCTCGTAGTGCTCGATGATCGCCGTGCTGTCGATAGGGTAGTAGTACGGGATGCCGACGACCGCGGCGTCGGCGCCGTTGGCCTCGGCGTCCCGGGCGTAGGAGACGGTGTTCCGGGTGCTCGGGGCGCTCACGCCGGCGATGACCGGTACTTCGTCACCCACCTCGTCGACGACGGCCTCGATGACGGCCGCCCGCTCGTCGGGCTTGAGCATCGGGAACTCGCCGTTGGTCCCCAGCGGGAAGACGCCGTGGACGCCCCGGTCGACGACGAACCGGGCGTGTGCGGCGGTCGCGTCGAGTGCCAGCTCTTCCTCGTCGGTGAACGCGGTAATCGTCGGCGGGATCACGCCGTGAATCGAAACGTCATGCGTCGGGCCGTTGGTCGTCATCTGTCGAAACCTTCGAAAACGGGTGATATGAATCTATCGTCACGTTGGCAGCTTGGGGATCCGACGCACAGTCGCGTGGTGGCCACTCTCAGGGGATCTAGCCCGTATCGCGAGAACGAGTTACGACGAGAGCCAGTCGGCGAAGGAGTCCTCGCCCTGGCTCAGTTCGAAGTAGTCCCGCTGCATCTCGCAGATAGCGTCCTCCAGGGAGTGGCCGTCGTCGAGGTGCTCGCGGACGCGACCGATTTTCCACGAACTCGGCGTCTCGCCCGCGGTCCAGCGGCGTTCCAGCGGGTCGAGGAACTCGTCGGCCCGGCGTTCGGGCACGTCCTGTGCGTCGAGACCCGCGCGTGCGAGGGAGAATATCTCGTCGTAGATGACGTCGTGGTCGGTGGTCCGCTCGCCGTCTTCGGTCACCCACGCCAGTTCCGCGTCGAGGCCGTTTCGGGCCGCGTCGTAGAACGAGCGACGCGCGTCCTGCCAGGGGAGCTCGGCCAACGGATGGCCGGTCGCGACCAGCCCCCGGACGAGGCCGGCGACGAGCACCTGCGTGCCGATGAGGTCCTCGACGGTCGGCTGGGTCGGAATCGGTCGGTACTCGATACGGAGCGACTCCTGGTCGCCCGCGCCGTCGACCGGGTCGCCGCCGACGACGCACCGGAGCCAGCGCCAGTAGGTCCCCCGCTTGTGGTCGAACTCCCAGTGCTCGTCGTGGACGCCCTGGCGGGGTTCGTCGGTGATCCACTCCCGGAGGAACGGGGCGAAGCAGTCGTCCGCGACGACGCGGTCGACGACGTCCTCGCTCGTCTCGATGTCCCTCGGCACCCTGACTTTCGGATTCTCGCTGGTGTTGACGGACTGCTCGAACGCCGCGATGCGGAGTTCGTGGTGGGTCTCGTCGAGCAGTTCGTACGGATCGTCGACTCGATTGTACAGGTCCGCGGGGAGGAGTGGCGAGTTCGCCGTCAGCGCCAGCACCGGTCCGAGCGTGCGGATGGCGGCGTTGTAGTAGTCCGGGAACTCGCCGGCGGTCGGCACCTGCAGGTGGGGCTGGATCGAGGTGGTGAGCGACTCGAAGAGGATGGAAGGGAAGGCGTGCTCCGCGCCGGGCACGGAGAACGATATCTCGCCGCCAGCGTGGGCCAGCGCCTCGTTGTCCAGCGCGACGTAGCGGGGATACTGGCGCATGTTCTCTGCGAACACGACGCCGTCACGCTGCTCTACGTCGGTGAAGTAGTCGAGGGTGCCACCCTCGGGCGGGATGGTCCACATCGCGTCGAGCACCATGTCGCGGTTCTCGGCGAGCGCGGCGTCCCGGGCCTTCTTGACGCGCATCTCGACCGACGTCGTCTGGACCTCCAGCCCCGTCGCACCGAAGGCGTCCGGGTCGGTGTTGATCTCCGCGTTATGGACGCCGAGTTCCTTCGCGGCCGGCCCCTCGAACACCGACTCAGGGAGCGCAGCCAGTTTTCCCTCCCACTCCTCGGGGTCCATGTACGGTTCGTCGACGTCGTCGGGTTCTTCGTCAAGTGCGTCGTCATCTGCGGACTCGTCGCCGTCCACCGCACCGGCGTCGGCCGCTCCGGGGTCTGGCACGGGATCAGCTGGTTCCAGCGACGGATCGAGCGCGGCGCTCGCACTGCTGCTCAGGTCGGCGTCGAGGTCTGCTCCGTCGGCGTCCGCCTCGTCGGCCTCGTCAGTGGCTGCCTCCGCTATCGCGTCGCCGTCTTCGGGGTCGTCCTCGACCGGTTCGGGCTTCTCGTGTATCGCGTAGACTTCGACTTCGAGGCCGACAGCGAAGTCCTCGTTGTCGAATCGCCCCGCCGCGATGGCCTCCCGCAACACCGCGGCCTGCTCGTCGACGCGCGCGGTGAACTCCGCGTCCGTCTCGTCGGCGAGCGACCGGCGAACCAGGTCGACGACGTCGTCCATGCGCAGTGTATTGACGAGGGGTTGGTTTATACTGTCGGTTGCCACACCCCCGGCGGCGCCGCCCGACCCTCACTCGAAGAGGTCCTCGTGACGCGCCGCGAGGTTGGCGTAGTCACCCGACGAGAACGCCTCGAACACCGAATCCGGGTCGATGTTCGTCTCCGACAGCGGCGTCACGGATGCGGGCATCCCCCTGACGAACGACTCCGGCGGGACGTCGTAGCCCGGCGGCACCACCGTCCCCATCGCCACGATGGACCCCGCGCCGATGGTCGCGTCGCTGACGGTGGAGTTGAACCCCACGAGCGCCCCGTCCTCGACGGTGGAGTCGTTGAGCGTCGCGCCGTGGCCGACCATCACTCGCTCGCCCACGTTCGAGACGTGCACCACCGCGTTGTCGCCGATGGCCGTCTCCCGGCCGATGTCGACCGGCCCGACGTCACCGCGCAACACGACGCCTGGCCAGACGTTCGCGTTCGGACCGACGCACACGTCGCCCACGACCGTCGCCTCGGCGCTGACGTGGGCGTACCCGTGGATCTCAGGCTCGCTCCCTTCGAAGCGGTATTCCCGACTGTCCATGTGTGAACAAACGTGTCGCGAAGCTATAAGGTGTTGCAACGAGACGAGATGTTTATTTTTTACGTGCTGCTGTATCCCGGAAATTCGGGAGGCTAAGAACCCTTCGCCGGTATCGACCCCTGAAACCGAAGGGACTATTATAGGTAAGCGACTGTATATTTGAGACAGACCGAGGCCCGATCGGTAAACAATCGAACACATCCGATCTGGACTTGGTGGGCCTGGTGGGCCCAGTAGCGCGGTCAAAGCGCGGTAGAAGGATCACAATGAACGGGAAGGACATCGAACTCTCACGACGCAGAGTACTGGGTGGTATAGCAACGGTCGGTGCAGCCAGCGCGGCCGCTGGGGCAGGGACGTTTGCGTACTTCAGTGACACCGAAACGAGCGACGGCAATACGATCAATGCCGGGACTCTAGATCTCGGGTCATCTACGGGGGGCACTATCAGCCTCTCAAACGCGGTTCCGGGTGACACAACATCAGTCACCGTCACCTCGACGTATTCCGGATCCGTCGACGCCGAAGTGGACGTCGATTTTTCCGTCGCCGAGGACACCATCACCGAAAACTCCGAGCCCACGTCGAACAGCACCGAACTCAATGCCACTGAGTTCGCGGAATACCTCGAGGTCACGGAAGCGTCGGTTGACATCGGTAGCACCCCGCACGAAGAAGACCTCCTTTCGAGTGTGAGCGACACAAATGGAAACTCGTTGACGGACCTCGCTGACCTGGTGTCGGCAGCATCATTTGACTCGGTGACTGGGAACAACGTCACAGATGGAGAAGACGTATCGGTCACTCTCAGTTTGACTTTCGACGAGAACGCTGGAAACGACGCACAAGCAGATGGCGTGGATATCACTATCGACCTGATCGCCGAGCAGTCGGGCCGGGACTGACTGAATACGTATTGGTCCACACGACTTAGAGCGGGTCGTTAAACGAACGTAACGGTCGCCGAGATACACGATAGAGGATCGTATAGTAATGGTGAAAGACGGGTACCAAATCACGCGAAGGCACCTCCTCGGTGGCCTTGCCACGGTCGCCGGCGCGAGCGCCGCGAGCGGGGCTGGAACGATGGCCTACTTCAGCGACACCGAAACCAGTTCTGACAACACCATCAGCGCGGGGACCCTCGAACTCGATTTTGACAGCAACGGTACCTTCGCGTTCAACACGGCGCTCGCTCCCACGCAGACGACGGAGGAATCTGTCACACTCGTCAAGGGCGGAAGCATCACTGGTTCGCTTGACGTCGACGTCTCCTACTCCGAGAGTGACGGGAACAACAACGACGAGGACGTGAGCGCTCAGGACGTGGCCGAAAGCCTCGAAGTCGAGACGCTCGACTACGGCGGGGACATAAGGGATCAGATCGATTCGAGTGCCGACCCGCCGACGCTTCACGATCTCGCGAACAACGAGCACGGGGCCGACGAGTCCACCCCGAACGACCTGATCAACCTGGCCGACCCCGGCAGTGGCACGCCGTTCACCGTCGGCCTCCGACTCAAGGACGTCGGCAACGAGTTCCAGAGCGACGGCGTCAGCATCACCTTCGACTTCTACCTGAACCAGAATGACGGACAGTAACCCCAGCGATTCGGCGGGCGTCGACTGGCGCCGGATAGCAAATCTCGTGGGGCTGGCCGTTCTCGCCATCGTCGTCTTCCTCTTCGTCGCCGCGGCGGTGCCACAGATAGTCGGCGCTGACGAGAGCTACGTCGTCCTCTCGGACAGCATGTCGCCAGCCATCGAAGCGGGCGCCGTCGTGTTCGTAGGAGAGGTGCCTGCGGACGACATCGGCGAGGGGGACGTGATCACCATCGAGCGAGCGGGCGCAACTGGGGATTCCTCCCGCGTGACCCACCGCGTCGTTGAGGTGGTCGAACGGGACGGCGAGCGCCGGTTCCGGACCAAGGGAGACGCCAACGAGGACCCCGACCCGGGGCTCGTCGCGCCGTCGGAAGTCGTCGGCGTCGTGCAGTTCCACGTCCCCTACATGGGCTACGTCACGTCGTTCGCCCAGACCCGGCTGGGCATCCTCGCGCTCGTCGTCGTCCCGGCCGTCCTCCTGGTGGTCTCCGAAGTCTGGGACCTGCTCTCGGCGACGAAGCCGACGGAGGACGACGAATCGACGTCGCCGCCGAGAGGTGACGACGGGTCGTGACTGGGCCTACCCGGCCGTTCCGCGATGAGCCCGAAGAAGTCGAGGAGTCGAACGACGACAGGCGGTTGCTGGCCCTGTTGGCGCTCGCGTTGCTCGTCATTCTCGGCGCCGGTATCGGTACCATCGCGTTTCCTGGGACCGGACCCGACGAGGAACCGACGCCCACGCCGGCGCCCGTCACGATCACGCCGACGACGGCGACACCGACGCCGACCCCCGGCGCCGGCCCGCCCGCGGCGACGGCCACGCCCACCGCGACGCCGACAGCGGTCGACACCGCAACGCCGACCGAGACGCGGCGGGACGACGACGATGACGATAGTGAAGATAAAAACGACCGGGACAACGACGACGACAGCCCGTCGCGCGTCGACCTCACGGCGGACGGGAGTACCGTCCTGGTTGACGCCGTCGGCCTCGCCCCGGGCCACAGCGGACAGAACGCGGTCACCTTCGAAAACGCGGGCGACGCGAGCGGACGCCTGCTGGTGAACGACACCGTCGTCGTCGACCACGAAAACGGGCTCCTGAACCCTGAGAAGGCCGTCGGCGACGACGCGACCACGGGCGAGCTCTCCAGCGCGCTCGAAGTTCGGCTCTCGGTGAGCCACGCCGACGGGACCACCGAGTACCTGTTCGGGTCGTCCAGCGACTACGTGACGCTGCGATCCCTCGACGGTGAAGACCGCGCGAGCACCGAGACGCTCGGGGGCGGCGAGCAGGCGACCGTCACGTTCGAGTGGCGACTCCCGACGTCGACCGGCAACGAGGTCCAGAGCGACGGCGTCGAATTCGACGTCGACTTCGTCCTGCGACAGACCGCTTGAGTGAGTTTGGGGTTCGGTGTGGTTAGACTTGATTCAGTTGTTCTTTATCGAGATTGTTGCGACGGAATCCGTGTTGCGTACGTGTGTGAAGTGAGTGGATGGTTCTCGGTGGAGTTGATGAAACGAATACCCACAGCAACAACTCGAAAGCCCTCGGCGCGCTCGACTCGCGCGGACCACGCTGCGCTCCTCACTTCGTTGCGGTCCTTACGGGTCCGTGCTTCGCCGACCGCGCCTCGCCCTTTCAGTCCTCCAGGCTCCGCACCGCAGCCCTGCCCTTCCCCTGGTCGCGAGGGCCTCGCTGTTGCTCGGCCACTCGCTCCCGGCCGTGCTATGCGGCCAGGAAGCGTATCGCTCGCCGGACGGCGAGCGACCGGGGAGGAATGGCGGAGTCAATCGCGAGCGCGTTTTATCGCGCGAGCGATGCAGAACCTGGTGGACTGAAAGGGCGAGGCGGGCTCCGGGAACCCCGGACCGACAAGCACCGGAACGGAGTGAGGAGCGCAGTCGGTCCGCGGGACTGGAGCGCGCCGAGGGCTTTCGACGTAGTGTCTCCCCTACTCAGTGGCAATCGCTAACTCACCAAATCGCTCAGTCTTTCACCTGTACTGACCGTTTCCAGGAGTCAGAGAAAGTCGAGATAACAACGCGTCAGGCCGTTTCCTCAGCCGAACAATAGCCCCAGATTCATCCCGGTCACGACGACGCCGAACACCGTCAACACCGCCGGCGGGCCGTAGAACAGCACCGGGTCGTCGTCGAGGACGCCGCCCCAGAGGGAGATACCGATACAGGCGTAGAGGACGAGGAGTTTCAGACCGAGGAAGCCGCCGCCGCCGAACGTCTCGATGGCCAGTCTGATCACCGGGTTTGCCTCGGTAAGCGTCGCGGTGAAATACACCATCGCGATCGTCGTCACCACGTCACCGACGCCGTAGGTGGCGGTGGCGACGAGCCACATGCGGGAGAATCCGTCGACGCTGAAGGAGGAGCCTTCGAGCGTGAGCCAGTTCGCACGTGCTGTCGACATCTGTGTCACCAGTTGGCCACGAGACATATATAGATAGGCATCTCAGTATCAATACTGATATTGTAAAGGGCAGACAGCTGTCGTAATTGGCGACGTGAAGCTGCCGTCCCGTGGTTAGCAAACGAAGTTTGAGCTCGGCACTCGGCAGAGATTCCAAAAATATCGATATCATTGTTCCAGTGCCACCGGCCCGGCATCACCGAATCGGAAGGCCGAACGCGCCGGGATCAGTCGATGCGGACCACGAGCACGGGCGCTTCGGAAGACTTCACCACGCGCTCGGTGACGCTACCCAGGTTCGCCACGCGGTCCCGCCCGGTCCGTCCGTGGGTTCCCATCGCGACGACGTCGGCGTCTATCTCCTCGGTGTAGTCGATGATCGTCTTGTGCGGAATGCCGTCGCGCATCTCGGTGACGACGTCGACGCCCGCCTCCTCGGCCGCGACGGAGGCGTCGTCGAGTGCGAGTTCGCCCTCCTCCTCGAGGGACTGGATGACGTCGTCCTGGGTGTCCTTGTCCGCCGCGAGGTATCGTCGCCGGTCGACGACGTAGAGCACGTGGAGCGTCGCGTCGTTGTCGCGCGCGAGTGAGACGGCGTGGTCGATGGTCTCCCGGGATCCCTTGCTCCCGTCCGTCGTCAGCAACACCGTGTCGTAGCGCACCATATCTGAATGGGAGTTCGTCACAGTGGTTGATAGCTCTGGTGCCGGCTCCCAGGAGCCGAGGTCCGGCGGGCCCTCACTGTGTTCGGCCCCGCCCTGCTCACGGCTCGCTTCGCTCACCGTTCGAGCAACCGCGGCACTTCGTGCCGCTTCGGTCGGGCCGACCCGCTGCTCACGGCTCGCTTCGCTCACCGTTCGCTCGTTCGGTCGCCCCTCCCTGCGGTCGGGCCGACCCGCTGCTGGCGTGTCGCTAACGCTCCCGCTCGCTCGTTCGGCGGGCCCTCACTTCGTTCGGCCCCGCCCTCTCTCAATACACTTATCCCGACGTGCCGATTTATCCCGGGCATGAGCACGGTCACGGTCACGCTGCCCGACGGCTCCACCCTCGACATGAAGGACGGGGCCACCGTCGAAGACGCCGCCTTCGAAATCGGCCCCGGCCTCGGTCGCGACACGGTCGCCGGCGTCGTCGACGGCGAACTCGTCGACAAACACACGCCGTTGCACGAGGACATCTCCCTGGAGATCGTGACAGACCAGTCCGACGAGTACGTCGACGTCCTGCGACACTCGGCGGCCCACGTCTTCGCCCAGGCGCTCCAGCGAGAGTTCCCCGAGGCGAAACTCACCCTCGGACCGTGGACCGACGACGGCTTCTACTACGACGTCACCGGGGTCGACCTCGACGAGGACGACCTCGAAGACATCCAGGACGAGGCCCAGACCATCATCGAGGAGGACCTGTCCATCGAGCGCGTCATGCTCGACCGCGAGGAGGCCCTCGACCGCTACGAGGACAACGAGTACAAACGGGAGATCCTGGAGACCGAAGCCGCCGGTGAAGACCCGGTCTCCTTCTACGAACAGGGCGAGTTCTACGACCTCTGTCAGGGCCCCCACGTCGAGTCGACCGGCGAGATCGGCGGCTTCGGCCTCCTGGAGATTTCGGCCTCGTACTGGCGCGGTGACGAGACCAACGACACCCTCACGCGGGTGTACGGGACGGCGTTCCCGACCGAGAGCGAACTCGAGGACTACCTCGAACGGCGCCAGGAAGCCCAGGAGCGCGACCACCGGAAGATCGGCCGGGAGATGGACCTCTTCTCGGTGCCGGAGCACTCCCCCGGCTGTGCGCACTACCACCCCAACGGGATGGCCATCCGGCGAGAACTGGAAGAGTACGTCCGCACCAAGAACGACGAGCTGGGCTACGACGAGGTGTGGACGCCGGAACTCAACAAGGCCGAACTGTGGAAGCCGACGGGCCACTACGACGCGTTCAAGGAGGAAGGGGAGATGTTCGCCTGGGAGCAGGACGACACCGAGTACGGCCTGAAGCCGATGAACTGCGCGAACCACGCGTACATCTACGCCAACCAGACCCGCTCCTACCGTGACCTCCCCATCCGCTTCTCCGAGTTCGGCACGGTCTACCGCAACGAACAGTCCGGCGAACTCTCCGGGCTCCTCCGGGTGCGCGGGCTCACCCAGGACGACGGCCACGCCTTCGTCCGCCGCGACCAGATCGAGGAGGAGATCACCGAGACCCTCTCCATCATCGAGGATATCTACGGCCACTTCGGCCTCGAAATCCTCTACAAACTGGAGACGAAGGGCGACAACGCCGTCGGGAGCGACGAGATCTGGGACGAGGCGACGACCGCCCTCCGGAACGCCCTCGAATCGCAGGATCTGGACTACGACGTCGAGGAGGGCGAGGCGGCCTTCTACGGCCCGAAGATCGGTCTCGACGCCCGCGACGCGCTCGGCCGCGAGTGGACCATCGGCACCGTCCAGGCCGACTTCAACATCCCCGAACGTCTCGATCTGTCCTACATCGGGAAGGACAACGAGGAGCACCGCCCGGTGATGATCCACCGCGCCCTGCTGGGATCGTTCGAGCGCTTCATGGGCGTCCTCATCGAGCACTTCAACGGCAACTTCCCGCCGTGGCTCGCGCCCGAGCAGGTCCGCATCCTGCCGGTCTCGGACGACAACATCCCCTACTGCGAGGAACTCGCCGACGAACTCGGGCAGTTCCGCGTCGAGATCGAGGACCGCTCGTGGACCGTCGGCAAGAAGATCCAGCAGGCCCACGACGATAGGGTTCCGTACATGTTGATCATCGGTGACGACGAGGAGGAAGCGGGCGAGATATCCGTTCGCGACCGGAAGGAGCGCGAGGAGAAGAACGTCTCGCTGGCCGAGTTCAGGGAGCACCTCGAAACGGAGGTCGACCAGAAGCGGACCGCCGTGACGTTCCTGGTGTAGGTCCGCCCGACGGCGACGCGATCACCGGATCGAACCGGCACGTACCACGCATTTATCTGGCCTGAGCGTCGTTCCCGTCTATGGCCGCGCTCTCCGTCGACGTCCTCGTCGTCTTCGCCCTCGTTCTCGCCGCGCTCGCGCTGTTCGTCAGCGAAGTGGTCCCGCCGGACGTGACCGCGATCGGCGTGCTCGTCTCGCTGGCCGTCCTCGCGCCCTTCACGGGGGTTTCCGCGAGTAAGGCCATCGAAGGGTTCGCCAGCCCCGCGGTCGTCACCATCATGGCGATGTACATCCTCAGCGCCGGCATCGAGGAGACCGGTATCGTCGAGCGGCTCGGGTCCATCATGGCCGACGTCACCGGCGGCGACGAGGGATTGCTCACCGGCGCGACCGTCGCGACGACCGGGATCAGCGCCGGGTTCGTCAACAACACACCGATCGTCGCCGTCTTCATCCCGCTCGTCACCGGCCTCTCGGAGCGATACGGCATCTCGCCGTCGAAGCTCCTCATGCCGCTGTCCTTCGCCGCGATGCTCGGCGGGACGCTCACCCTCGTCGGCACGTCGACGAACCTGCTCGCCAGCGAGTACGCGCGGGAGTTTTTCGACGAACCACTGGGGATGTTCACGGTCACCCCCGTCGGGGCCCTGGTGCTCGTCGTCGGCGTCGTCTACCTCCTGACGGTCGGCCGCCGACTCGTCCCGGAACGGATCCCCGCGGCAGCCGACTTCACCCAGGAGTTCGACATGGACCGGCACCTCTCCCAGCTCGTCGTCCGCGATGACTCGGCGCTCGTGGGTCGGACCGTGAGCGAGGCGCTCGACGACGACCGCGCCGTCCCGGACGGCGGCGTCGTCCAGACCGACGCCGAGGGAACTCCCGAGACGCTGTCCGTCGTCGACGACCTCGACGTCGATGTCCTCCAGGTCGACCGGAACGGGGAGTCCTTCCTCGCGCCGGCCTCGGACGTAACGATACTGGCCGGCGACGTGCTCACCGTCAGAGGAAATCCCCAGGCGGTCAATCGATTCGCCGAGGCGTTCCGGCTCCGACAGCTCACCAGGGAGACAGTCACCGAGGACGATCTCTCGGACGGGCCCGGCGACGGGTTCCTCGTCGAGGCCGTGATTCCACCCGACGGCTCGTCGGCCGGCCGGTCGCTGGCCGACCTCCGACTCCGGGAACGCTTCGACACGACCGTGCTGTCGGTCCGGCGCGGAAGGGCGATTCTCCGCGAGGAACTCGACGCAGTGGAACTCTCGCCCGGCGACACGCTGTTGCTCCAGACGACGACCGAGTCCATCCGGTACCTCCAGGAGGCGGGCTACCTCCTCGTCACCGAGGGGCCGCCGGAGGCCGCCGTGTCGTCGGACGCCACCGAGACGCCACCGCTCGATCCGAAGGCCCCCATCGCGCTGGCGACGCTGCTCGGCGTGGTGACCGTCGCGGGCCTCGAACTGGTCCCCATCTACATCGCCGCGCTCGGCGGCGTCGTCGCCATGGTCGCCAGCGGCGTGCTGAGCGCGAACCGGGCCTACGACGCCGTCGGCTGGAACGTCGTCTTCCTGCTCGCCGGCCTGCTCCCGCTCGGTGTCGCCATGCAGGCCACGGGCGGAGCGGCACTCCTCGGCGGCCTCCTCGTCGGCCTCGGCGACGTGCTGCCGCCCATCGCCCTGCTCGCGGCGGTCTACCTCCTGACGGGACTCCTGTCGAGCGTCATCACCCCCGTCGCGACCGTCGTCCTGCTGACGCCCGTCGCGGTCGACACCGCCAGCCGGCTCGACGTCGCCGGCATGCCGTTCCTGCTGATCGTGATGTTCGCCGCGAGCACGGCCTTCATCACCCCCATCGGCTACCAGACGAACCTGATGGTGTATGGCCCCGGCGGGTACAGGTTCACCGACTTCCTGCGGGTCGGGCTCCCACTGCAACTGATCCTGATGGTCGTGACCACACTCGCCGTGGCGGTGACGTGGCCGCTCTGAACGGTCGCCGTCTCCGACTGGCGCGCGACGGATATGGTACAGGCCAAACAGGTTTCCGGTAGCCTGTCGAACGTCCCGGTAATGACGTCGCCCGCCGAGTGGGAGTACCGGACGTTCGAACCCCCTCGCAAGGAAACCAGGAAGGAGGCAGAGGATCCGGTCGAACGACTGAACGAACTGGGCGCAGACGGCTGGGAACTGGCGTCGACTGTCGACTACGTCGGCGGCGGGACGAAGTACCTCGTCCTGAAGCGTCCCGTCGACGCGGCGGAGGACGAGGATGAGTGACGGCGAGCGAGAGGACGTCAGCACTGCCGACACGATGCGGGGCCGGTCCGGCGAGAGCAGCCTGAAGATCAGGCTCTTGCTCCGGACGAACCGGTTCGTGGTGACCGGCGTCCTCGCCGCGTTCGTCTTCGCCTCCTTCATGCTGTTCGCCGTGCTCCTCGACCCCTCGCTCCAGTCCGAGATACGGTCGACGGACACGATAGAGACCATCTTCTCGGCGATGATCGGCGTCCTCGTCACCGGGACGACGCTGGTCGTCAGCATCAACCAGCTCGTCCTCTCACAGGAGACGGGGCCGCTGGGCGACCAGCGACAGCGAATGAGCGACGCGATGGACTATCGGACCTACGCGAAGGACCTGCTCGGCGACGTCGTCCCCGCCGACCCGTCGGCGTTTCTGGCGGCGCTCGTCGCAGAGGCCGAACGACGTTCAGAGGTACTCGACCGGATCGTGGCCGACGACGACGACGAGGAACTGGAACGCCAGGTCGGCGAGTTCGTCGACAGCGTCCACGGGAACGCCCAGCACGTCGAAGACCAGCTAGAGGGGGCGCAGTTCGGGACGTTCGACGTGCTGTTCGCCGCACTCAACTTCAACTACTCCTGGAAGATATACCAGGTCGAACGGATGACCGAGGCCTTCGACGACGTCCTCGGCGACGACCAGCGTGAGGCGTTCGAGGACCTGCACACGGCGCTCTCGATGTTCGGCCCCGCGCGCGAACACGTCAAGACGCTGTACTTCCAGTGGGCACTCGTCGAACTCTCGCAGTACATCCTCTACGCCGCGGTTCCCGCACTCGCCATCGCCGGCGGAATGCTCGCGTTCGTCGGCGCCGAGACGTTCGGCCCGGCGACGTTCCTGACCGTCCCCGTCGTCACCTGGGTCGTCGGCCTCGCCTTCACGATTACGCTCGTCCCGTTCCTGCTGTTCACCGCCTACATCCTCCGGATCGCGACGGTCGCCAAACGCACCCTCGCCATCGGGCCGCTCGTCCTCCGGGAATCAGAGCGGTGACCACTCGCGGTGAGCGGACGCACGTGGTTCGACTGCCACCGCCGACGAGAACCGACACAACTCCTAAGACCGGCCCCCACGCGTTCTCGCCTATGACGGCCATCGACGTCCAGGGGCTGACGAAGACCTACGGCGAGACCGTCGCCAACGACGACCTCTCCTTCGCCGTCGAGGACGGCGAGATATTCGGCTTCCTGGGCCCCAACGGCGCGGGCAAGACCACCTGCATCCGGATGCTGATGGGGTTCCAGTCGCCCACCGACGGTACGGCCACGGTCCTCGGTGCCGACGTCCGCGACGCCGAGGCGCTTCGCGAGGCCCGGGCCGACGTCGGTTACCTGCCGGCCCATCCGAGTTTCGACGGCGACGTGACCGGAGGCGCGTTCCTCGACTTCCAGGCGGACCTGAAGGGCGACGCCCGACGGGCCGAACTCCTGGAGCTGTTCGACCCGCCGCTCGACCGGAAAATTCGGGAGTACTCGACCGGGAACGCGCAGATGCTCGCCATCGTCCAGGCGTTCATGCACGACCCGGACCTGGTCGTGATGGACGAACCGACGTCGGGGCTAGACCCCCTCAAGCAGGAACGCTTCAACGAGTTCGTCCGCGAGGAGCGCGACCGCGGACTGACGGTGTTCTTCTCCTCGCACGTCCTCGCGGAGGTGCGTCGGATCTGCGACCGCGTCGGCATCATCCGTGACGGCCACCTCGTCGCCCTGGAGGACGTCGCCGACCTGCTGGGTCGCGGCGGCAAGCGCGTCCGCGTCCAGACCGCCGAACGGGTCGACCCCCAGGACTTCGCGTTCGAAGGCGTCCTGGACCTGTCGCTGCACGGCGACAGCGCACACTTCACCTTCGCCGGCGACTACGACGACCTGGTCGACCACCTCGACGACCTCACCGTCGTCGACCTGACGGTGGACGAACCGCCCCTCGAAGACGTCTTCATGCACTTCTACGGGGATTCGGCGTCGTCGACGATTGACACCGCATCGGAGGAACGCCGTGTTTGAGATAACCCGCTACGAGAGCCGTCGGCAGGTCCGCGGCACGCTCACGATGGCGGTGGGACTGGGCGCGTTCGCCGCGCTCATCGTCGGTATCTTTCCGTCTATCGAGGCCTCCGGCGTGGACTTTCAGGACTACATCGAGAGCCTCCCCGAGGCGTTCCAGGCGAGTTTCGGCGTCGAGTCGTTCGGCACCATCGAGGGCTTTCTCGCCGTCGAATTCTACCAGTTCGTCTGGGTTCTGCTGCTGGCGCTGTACGTCGCCTACGCGGCGGGCGACGCCGTCGCCGGCGACGTCGAGTCCGGGAAACTCGACCTGCTGCTTGCGACCTCCGTCTCCCGGTCGCGGCTGCTCGTCGAACGGTTCCTCGCCCTCATGACTCCCGTGGTCGTGCTCAACCTGCTCGTGCCCCTCGTCGTGTTCGGGAGCGTCCTCGCCATCGGCGAGTCCCTCGACCCGGCGTCGCTCGCCCTCGTTCACCTGCTGTCGGTGCCGTACCTGTTCGTGGCCGCGAACGTCGGGCTCCTCTGCTCGGTCGTGTTCTCCCGTGGCGACGTCGCCCAGCGCGTCGCCATCGCCGCCGTCTTCATGCTGTTCGTCCTCGAATCAGTCACCGCCGGCACGAACTTCGAGTGGCTTGCGTCGCTCAGTCCGACGCGGTACTACGACCCGACCGAGATTCTCGTCGAGGAGTCAGTCGACGTCGCCGGCGCAGTCGTGTTGCTGGCGGCCGGACTGGGGCTGTTCGCCGTCACTCGCGGGCTCTTCCTCCGGCGCGACGTGTGACAGACGGCCAACACTTATCACGGGCCCGGACCCATTCGAAAGTATGGACAGGAGCCGGGATACCCGATGAGACGGGCCGTCCTCGTCTCCGTTATCACCTGCCTGATACTCCTGTCGGGAGCCGCCGCGGCCGCCGTCTCTGGCAGCCCCCAATTGACCGTCCAGTTCGTGGACGGGACGCTCGCCCCCGGCGAGGAGACGACCCTCGACGTCGTGGTTCTCAACGAGGGCGAGGTCGATTCGAGTTCGGTGACCAACCCCGCACTGACGAGCGAAGTCACGACCGCCCGCGGGGTGACGGTCAGGGTCGGCGACGGGGACGCGCCGTTCGAGGTGACGACCGGCCGCCAGGCCGTCGGTAACGTTCCCGAGGGCGTTTCGAACCCGATTTCGTTCTCGGTCGCCGTTCCGGCGGACGCCGAAGCGGGGACGTATCGCCTCCCCGTTACTGTCCGGTACAGCTACACTGACTACATCTCCGAGACGTCGGGCACCCGGACCCAGAGCAGCGTCTCCCGGACGTTCCGCGTCCCGGTGACCGTCGAGGAGCGGGCCCGGTTCGCGGTGGTCGACGTCGCGTCCGACGCCAGCGTCGGGTCCACCGGCACCGCCACCGTCACCGTCGAGAACGTCGGGTCGGCGACTGCCCGGTCGACCCGCCTCTCACTCGCCTCGGCGAACCCGGCGCTGACCGTCGGGGGCGGTGAGAGCGCGTCCCGGTTCGCTGGCACCGTCGAACCCGGAGAGCGCCGGAACCTCAGCTACGACGTCGCGGTGGCCGACGGCGCCGAGGACGGCGAGCAGGCCCTCGCGCTCCGGGCCGACTACCGCGACGACACCGGTCGGGAGCGGACTGCAGGCCCGACGTGGTTCGGGCTGGAGCCCGCCGGACCGGTCCGCGCCGACCTCTCGCTCTCCGAGCCGTCCGTGCGGGCCGGGTCGGAGGCCGCCGTGCGTGGCACCGTCTCCGTCAGCGGCGGGCAGACGGCCAGGGAGGCCGTCGTCGTCGTGACGTCGCCGCCCGCGGGCGTCGCAGTGGCCGAGACGCGCGTTCCGGTTGGCGACCTCCGTCCCGGCGACGAGGCCGGCTTCGAGATTCCAGTGACGGTTCCGCCCGACGCGCGCGACGGCCAGCGTTCGATGGGGCTCGCGCTGGAGTACGACTCGGGCGACGGGAGCGCCGAACGCCGGACCGCCGGGTCGCGCGTCGTCACGGTGCCCGTCACCGACGCGGACGTCGTCGCCCTCCGGGGCGTCAACGCGAGCGTGCTGGTCGACAGCGACGACCGGCTCGAAGTGGCCGTCGAGAACGTCGGCGACCGGGAACTGCGCGAGGTCGAGGCGTCGCTGGTCCCCCGGCCGCCGTTCTCGAGCGCGTCGCCGACCGCATTCGTCGGTCGTCTCGGTCCCGGGGAGTCGAAGACCGTCGGGTTCCACCTGTCGGTGTCGGACGACGCCGTCGAGAGCACGCAGGCGCTTCCCGTGAACGTGACCGCGGAGACGGCCGACGGCGACCGGCTCCACGCGGGCACCCACCGGGTCGCCGTGGACGTGACGCGGGAGGGCCCGACGTCGAGTGACCCGGTGATACTGGCGGTCGGCGTGGTCGTCGTCGCGGCGGCGCTGGGCGTCGGCTGGTACTGGCTCCGGGACTAGGACTGCTCGTCGTCCTTCAGTTCCTCTAGCTCGGCCTCGACCTCGCTGTCGTCGACGTCGGGCGTCTCGACGTCCTCGGTCGTCCCCTCGCCGTTGCCGGCGAGTTCCGCCTCCAGGTCCGCTTCCTCCGCTTCATCCGCCCCCTCCGCCGCTTCGGGCTCGCCGTCACTCTTGCCCATCTCGCTTTTGAGCGTCTCGAGTTCGGCGTCGACCTCGCCCGAGGAGGCCATCTCCTCGAGTTCGCGGTCGATCTGGTCCTGGTCGCTCAGGGCGTCCTCGAACACGCCGGAGTCCTGCAGTTCGTCCATCGCCTGGGAGCGGGCCTCCATCTCTTCGGTCTGTTCCTCGGCCCGCTCGATGGCGCGGCCGACGTCGGCCATCTCGTCGCCGGCGCCGGTCATCGCCTCGTTGACCCGCTTCGAGGCCTCCGCGGCCTCGTAGCGAGCCTTCATCGTCTCCTTCTTGGTGCGGAACTGCTCGATGCGCTGCTGGAGTTCGTCCTTCTGCTCGACGAGCGAGTCCTGCTGGGACTGGAGCTGGGCGATCTGGCCCTCGAGCTCCTCGATCTGGCTCATCTTCTGTTTCTTCTTCTCCAGGGCGCGCCGGGCCAGGTCCTCCCGGTCCTGTTCGACGGCCTGCCTGGCCTGGTCGTTGTGCTTCTCGACGTTCTCCTCGAGTCGGCGCTTCTGGATCTCCAGGCGCTTCTTCTGGGTCGTCAGGTCCGCGATCCCCTGCTTGACGTCCTGGAGTTCGTCCCGGAGCTGCTCGTAGGAGTAATCCAGCGTCTCGTTGGGGTCTTCGGCCCTGTTGAGCACGGCGTTTATCTTCGACCGAATGACGTACGACGTGCGCGAGAGGATTCCCATACCTCGGTCTTGGGGCTGACTGACTTAAAAAACTTACATGCGAGTATCACGTGCGCTCGCGTATGGACGCGATCGCGGTCCCCGGCGCGCGGGACGTCCGGGCCACGCTCGACGGTGAGGAGGACGCCGACGCCGTGGTCGTGGCCTGCCCACCGCATCCACAGTTCGGCGGGTCCCGCACGGACCAGCGTCTCCGGGCCGTCAGCGACGCCCTGGTCGACCGTGGGTTCGCCTGTCTCCGGTTCGACTACGGCCCCTGGGACGAGGGGCGCGGCGAACGCCGGGACGCCGTCAACGCCCTGGCGTGGGCCGACGAGCGGTTCGCGGCCGTCGGCCTGTTCGGCTACAGTTTCGGGGCCGGAATCGCGCTCCGGGCCGCTGGAGGCGCGGACCCGGCGCCCGCCGCAGTCAGCGCGCTCGCTCCGCAAGCCGACGCCGTCGACGCCCTGGAGACCGTCCCCTGTCCAGCCCAAATCTGCTTCGGGGAACGCGACGACACAGTAAACTCGACGCCGGTCGCCGAGCGCGCCCGAGCACTGGGAATGCAGGTGCGGGCACTGCCCGGCGACCACCACTTCGTCGGCCAGACGGACCGCGTCGCGGCGGTGGTCGCGGATTTCTTCGCCGACCTGTTCTGACCAGTAGTCAACCAGAAAACATATTACACGTGCTGAAAAACTGCCAGTTGCGTCGGCGGTTCCCCGCTGACGCGCCCACATCGATAGCCCCACCCTGGCCGGCGCGGCACTCCCCCGTGCCTGCCGTCGGCCCTTCGAAGCCTTTTGCGTGAGTCCGTCCGGATACTACCCACTCCGCGCCGGTCGCTGTAGCGGCTGGAGTAAAGCCGTCAGTCCAGCGACTGCAATGCCACGTCCCCGTCGTCGGTGGTTATCCGCAACGTGTGGGTTCCCCCGCCGAACGTAGTTTCGACCCTGTCGACGTCACCTTCGACGTCGAGCCGTTCGTCGAGCCCGGACGTGTCGACGTCGCCGCCGTCCGTCTCGATAACCAGTCGGGCGTCCAGGTCCGACCCGAGCCGTGCGGTCACGTCTCCGTCGTCGACCTCGATACGGGCGTCGTCGCGGATCGCCGGCACGTCCACCGTGACGTCACCGTCGTCGCCGGTGACCGCGTCGAGCGCACCGACCGAGCGTGCGTCGACGTCTCCGTCGCCGGTCTCCACCGAAACCGCCCCGTCGACGTCCGACACGTCGGCGTCGCCGTCGTCGAGGTCGATAGTCACGTCACCGCCCACCTGTTCGGCGGTCACGTCGCCGTCGTCGCCGGACACCGTGAGGCCCCCGCCGATGGCCCGGTAGGTGTGGTCGCCGTCGTCCGCCGTCACGGTGACGTCGCCGTTCCTGTTCCGTACGTCGACGTCGCCGTCCTCGACGTCGAGCGTGAGGTCTCCGCCAGTCCCGTCGACGGTCACGTCCCCGTCGTCACCGGTGACCTCCGTGACGGCGACGCCCGACGGAACGGAGAGGTGAAGGTGGAGCCACGTCGCCTTGACGAATCGACCGTCACGCTCGTCGACGACCGACACCTCGAACTGTTCGTCCGTCGCCTCGGTCGCCACGCGAACGTTGTCGAAGGCGTCGTCGTTTCCGAGCCCATCGTGTTTCTCCGCGCGGACCCGGAGCGATTCCGCGTCGCCCTCCTCGACGGTCAGGTCACCGAGCGAGTTACTGACGACGACGTCTGCGCCTGCCGGGACGTCGAACTCGTGGGTCTCCGTCGTCGACGACGCGTCGACGCCCACGCAGCCGGCAGTGCCGGTAACTGCGAGGGCCGCCGTCGCGCCGAGGAATCGGCGTCGCCTCACGTCTGCTCACCTCCCCTCCGGGTGCATTCGTCGAACTGTCGAACCAGCTGAGGCAACGAAACGGTCGTGATCATACGACGACCTGCGAACCGTGTGACGGTAAAAGCGGGTCGACGGTGAACCGACCGGAAGTTCTGGACAAGAATTATATAGGTGGTCGGGAAGACTGACCTCGGTCACATTCGCCGCTCGCCATAAGCTGGTTCCTCCCTTCGGTCGGGGACAGCCTGCTCGCGGGTCACTGCGTTCCCCGCTCGTAATAAGCTGGTTCCTCACTACGTTCGGCGCCAACCTGCTCACGGCTCGCTACGCTCGCCGTTCGCAATAAGCTGGTTCCTCACTACGTTCGGAACCAACCTGCTCGCGTGTCGCTGGCGCTCCCGCTCGCAATAAGCTGGTTCCTCACTACGTTCGGAACCAGCCTCTTCCCGAAATTGTTTTGAGCAACCCAACCCCACCGTCGGTATGCCAAAGGATTCTGCGACGAACTACGACCCCGACCTGGGTCGGAAGTTCATCTTCGTCACTGGCGGCGTCATGTCGGGTCTCGGCAAGGGAATCACGGCCGCGAGCACCGGCCGGCTCCTGAAGAACGCCGGCTTCGACGTGACCGCGGTGAAGATCGACCCCTATCTCAACGTCGACGCGGGAACGATGAACCCGTACCAGCACGGCGAGGTATACGTCCTCAAGGACGGCGGCGAGGTTGACCTCGACCTGGGGAACTACGAGCGCTTCCTCGACATCGACATGACCTTCGACCACAACGTCACCACGGGGAAGGTCTACCAGCAAGTCATCGAGGCCGAGCGCGCGGGCGACTACCTGGGCAAGACCGTCCAGATCATCCCGCACGTCACCGACGACATCAAGCGACGCATCCGCGAGGCCGCGGCCGGGACCGACGTCTGCATCGTCGAGGTCGGTGGGACCGTCGGCGACATCGAGGGGATGCCCTACCTCGAAGCCCTCCGGCAGTTCTCCCACGAGGAGGACGAGGACGACATCCTGTTCACCCACGTCACGCTCGTCCCCTACTCGATGAACGGCGAGCAGAAGACCAAGCCGACCCAGCACAGCGTCAAGGAACTGCGCTCCATCGGCCTCCAGCCCGACATCCTGGTCGGTCGCTCCGAAGACCGTCTGGATCCGGACGTCAAGGAGAAGATCGCGCTGTTCTGCGACGTCCCGACGGACGCCGTCTTCTCCAACCCGGACGTCGAAGACATCTACCACGTGCCGCTGATGGTCGAGGAGGAGGGCCTCGACGAGTACGTGATGGAGCGACTCGAACTCGCCGACGAGGCGCTCCCCGAGAGCGAGCGGGATAACGAGTGGCGCGAACTCGTCACCCAGGAGACCGACGGGACAGTCGACGTCGCCCTCGTCGGCAAGTACGGCCTCGAAGACGCCTACATCTCCATCCACGAGTCGCTCAAGCACGCCGGCCTCGACACCGGCGTCGACGTCAACGTCGAGTGGATCCACTCGGAGGAACTCGCCGACGGCTACAACGGCGAACTCGACGAGATGGACGGACTGGTCGTCCCCGGCGGCTTCGGGGCCCGCGGAACGGAAGGGAAGATAGAGGCCATCCGCTACGCCCGCGAGAACGACCTCCCTTTCCTCGGCCTCTGTCTGGGCTTCCAGATGGCAGTCGTCGAGTACGCCCGCAACGTGCTGGGCCTCACCGGCGCCCACTCCGCGGAACTCGACGAGGAGACCGACCACGCCGTCATCGACATCCTCCCCGAGCAGAAGGACCTCGACGACATGGGCGGGACGATGCGACTCGGCTCGCACGTCACGGAGATCGAACCCGGAACCGTCGCCAACGAGATCTACGACGACACGTCCTGTACGGAACGACACCGTCACCGATACGAGGTCAACCCCGAGTACATCGACGACCTCGAGGAGGCGGGCCTGGTGTTCTCCGGTACGTCCGGTCGCCGGATGGAGATCCTCGAACTACCCGACCACCCCTACTTCTTCGGGACGCAGTTCCACCCCGAGTTCCGCTCCCGGCCTGGCCGCGCGAGCCCGCCGTTCGTCGGCTTCGTCGAGTCCATGCTCGCCGAGGACGAAGCCGTCGCGACGACGGACGCCCGCAACTGACTGCCGGCAGCGACCCCGACGGTCCGTTTCGTCCGCCGACGTCTCGCCGCTGTCACTGACACCGACGAGCCGACCGGCACGGCGCTACCCCCGGAGTTCGGAACCAGTCTGGTCCGCGATTCGACTTAGCGAGTGTTTAATCTCTGTCGTATATGGTAAAAATATAACATGCCTCGGCAGGAATTTTCAGCCGACCCACTGCGTCGTCCGGCCTCCGGGTGCGAACCCGGGTCGGACGCCAGCGGGCAGCGAGAGAGATTACCGATGACAGAGGACACACACCAGCGAGACGGGGACGTATCGGACGACGACCTGCGCGACGGAATCGACCGGCGCGACTACATGCGAGCGGTCGGCGCCAGTACGGTAGTGGGCCTGCTCGGCGGCGGCGCCGCTGGGACGGCGACGGCCCAGAGCGGATTCGACGAGACGGCGGCCGACCAGCGGATCCGGGACAACCAGACCGGACCGCTGACCGTCGACGTCGTCGACGCGAACGGGGACCCGGTCTCCGGGGCGACGGTCGACGTCGAGATGACGGACCACGACTTCACCTTCGGCACCGCCATCGGCGCCGAAGTACTCATCGACCAGTTCAGCGAGGGCGAGCCGTTCCGCGAAAACCTGGAGGAGCTGTTCAATACGGCCGTGCTCGGCAACGCCCACAAGTGGGCCTTCTGGGAGGACGACCGACAGCGGGCCGACGACGCCGTCGACTGGCTCGAAGAGAAGGGCCTCGACATTCGCGGACACACCTGCGTCTACGGCGTCGACTACGCGGTTCCGGACGACGTCATGCAGGCGGTAGAGAACGACGACGGTGCGACGGTCCGGGAGCGCTCGATGCAGCACCTCCGTGACATCATCACCTACTACGGCGACCGGATCCAGGAGTGGGACGTCGTCAACGAGGTGGTCCACCGGGGGCTGCTTCAGGGCGCGGTGTATCCCGACCGGATGAACACGGACGACTTCGACGCCGGCCAGATCCAGCCCTGGACGTCGCCGCTGCTGGCGGAGTGGTTCGGCGAGGCGGAGTCGGTCATCGACGAGAACGGCCTGGACGTCGACGTCGTCACGAACGACTACAACACGCTGACGTGGGACGTGGAGAAGTACGTCGAGGAGGTCCAGTTCCTCCTCGACCAGGGCGTCGGCGTGGACGCCATCGGCCACCAGGGCCACATCGGAGCCACCGACCACAACGACCAGCCCTGGACCTACGCACGGATCAACGAGGTATTCGAGCGGTACGCCGATTTCCCGGCGCCCCAGCGCATCACAGAGTTCGACATGTACGGTGACAGCTGGTCCGACCAGCAACAGCGCGCCGACATCTTCCGGCGGTTCCTCAAGACCGCCTACGGCCACCCCGACGTCGACGAATTCATGATCTGGGGGATGTGGGACGAGTCTCACTGGCAGAACGAGGCCCCCTTCTTCGAAGCGGACTGGTCGGAGAAGCCGCCCCTCGACGTCTGGCGGAACCTCGTCTTCGGCGAGTGGTGGACCGACGACTCGGGCACCACCGACGGGTCGGGCACCTACTCGACGGGCGCCTTCCTCGGCGAACACGAGATAACCGTCACGACCGGCAGCGACTCCGTCACCCGAACGGTGTCGGTCACGAGCAACGCGGGCACGTCCGTCACGGTTTCCGTCGACGGGAGCGAGACCGAAACGGAGACAGAGACGGACACTGAGACCGAAACGGAAACTGAAACGGACACCGAAACTGAGACAGAAACCGAGACGGAAACTGAAACGGATACCGAGACTGAGACGGATACCGACGATGGGGGGCCCTCCGGCGACCTGATCGCCTCGATCGATCCGGGGGCGACGTCCGGGTCGGTCGGCGATCTGATGCAGTTCTGGATCGCCGACGAGACGGGCAATAGCACCTGGATAACTGACCTCCAGTGGGAGCTGGGCGACGGGTCGACCGGCACCGGCTGGTACGCCGACAACCGCTACGGATCGGCCGGCACCTACACCGTCACCCTCACCGCCACCGATAGCGCGGGCAATACGTCCACCGACGAGGTGACCGTCCAGATCTCCTGATCGTATCGGGGTCGAATCGAGAACTCGACGCGCGGTTCGATCCCATGGACACGCGGCGGCGGATCACGTTGAACCATCATTAAAATTTATAGGTGTGGTGTGGGATTTTTGACAGGCAATACCATGCCCAGCGATCGTACGCGGTTCGACAGCGGTACCGCACGTGCAGCCAGCGAGACTCGAGCATCAGGCGGACGGGAGAAGTCGCGCCGCACCTTCCTCAGGTGTCTCGGGACCGGCCTGGTCGCCGCGGCGGGTGCCGGCGCGAGCGGCTCGGTGGCGGCCCAGTCCAGCGGTCCCGAGGTTACCACCCTCGACATGCGAGTGACCGACGACCCGTCGCTCCCCGTGGTCGACGAACTGTTCGTGTTCGCCCACGGGTGGAACAGCGCTAGCGCCGGCCCCAACATGACCGCGACCGTGGTGGACGGCCTCGCCGCAGCGGGCTACGAACCCGACGCGGCCGTCGCCCTCGTGTACCAGGCGGACGCGTCGGGCCCCAGCGGCGCCATCGAACAGTCGGCGGCCGCCGCCGCGGAGTTCGCGCCGGTCGTCGAGGCGGCCATCGACGCGGGCGCCGGATCGGTCCGGCTCGCCTCCCACTCGCTGGGCGGGCGGGTCGTCCTCGGAGCGCTCTCCGAACTCGGCCCTGGCTACGTCGTCGACACCGTGGCACCGATGGGCGCCGCGGCCAACGGCTCGACGGTCACGCAGGGCGGCCAGTGGTACGACGGCGTCGCGGAGCACGCTCGCGAGGTCCGAAACTACCACTCCCGGAACGACCAGGTCATCGGGGACGGCTTCGGCTCGGGCGGGACGAACGGCAATCCGGGCGACACCGCGCTCGGCGCCGAGGGCGTCCCGGACCCATCGGCGGCGCCGGACACCTACACCGACGTCGACGTCACGAACTCCGTCAGCGGCCACGGCGGATACATGAGCAGCCCGGCGGTCACGGGCGACCTCGCGGAGGCGATCATCCAGGACGACGGCGAAGACACCGAGACCCCCAACACGGAGACGCCGGACACGGAGACGCCCGATACGGAGACACCGGACACAGAAACCCCCGACACGGAGACGCCGGACACGGAAACTCCCGACACGGAGACGCCGTCCTCCGGCGACCTGATCGCCTCGATCGATCCCGGGGCGACGTCCGGGTCGGTCGGCGACCTGATGCAGTTCTGGATCGCCGACGAGACCGGCAACAGCACCTGGATCACCGACCTGCAGTGGGAGCTGGGCGACGGGTCGACCGGCACCGGCTGGTACGCCGACAACCGCTACGGGTCGGCCGGCACCTACACGGTCACCCTCACCGCCACCGATAGCGCGGGCAATACGTCCACCGACGAGGTGACCGTCCAGATCTCCTGATCGGCGACGCAATCGACCGTCTTCCACCGTTTCGTCGCATCGGCCCAGCGGCGGTACGACCAGGTCTCGACTCGCAACACGAGCGGTTCCGAAACCGTTTTGCCGCCGCCACTGAGAGCAACAGTATGCGTACATTCCTCCAGCTTTCGTTCTCGGCGACCACCGCGGAGGGGAGCCACTGATGGTCGACGTCGACGAGTTCATCGACGAGAAGATTACGGAGATAAGCGACGCGGTCGGCGACGCGAACGCCGTCATCGCCCTGTCCGGCGGCGTCGACTCCTCGACGGCCGCCGCGCTGGCCTACGAGGCCATCGGCGACCAGCTCACCCCGGTCTACGTCGACACCGGCCTGATGCGGAAGGGCGAGACCGAGGAGATCCGTGAGACGTTCGACTACATGGACTCGCTGCGCATCGTCGACGCCAAAGACCGCTTCCTCGAGGTCCTCGGTGGCGTCACCGACCCCGAGGCGAAGCGCCACGCCATCGGCGAGCAGTTCATCCGCGAGTTCGAGACGGTCGCGAAAGACGTCGACGCCGACTACCTCGTCCAGGGGACCATCTACCCCGACCGCATCGAGAGCGAGGGGACGATCAAGTCCCACCACAACGTCGGTGGCCTCCCGGAGGTCGTCGACTTCGACGGCATCGTCGAACCGATGCGGGACCTCTACAAGGACGAGGTCCGCGAGGTCGCCCGCGAACTCGACTTAGAGGAGATCATCTCCGAGCGGATGCCGTTCCCCGGTCCCGGCCTGGCCGTCCGCATCCTCGGGGAGGTCACCGAGGAGAAACTGGAAGTCGCCCGCGAGGCGAACCACGTCGTCGAGGAGGAACTGGAAGAGCACGACCCCTGGCAGGCGCTCGCGGCCGTCATCGGCAAGGCCACCGGCGTCAAGGGCGACAACCGCGTCCACGGCTGGGTCATCGCCGTCCGCTCCGTCGAATCGCGGGACGGCATGACCGCCCGCGCCCAGGAGGTCGACTGGGACACCCTCCAGCGCATCCAGAGCCGCATCACCGGTGAGAACGAGAACGTCTCACGCGTCCTCTACGACGTCACCCACAAGCCCCCGGCGACGATCGAGTACGAATGACGCTCCGAGTCACGCTCGTCGGCGCCGACGAGGGCGCCATCGCCGACGCCCTCGAAGCCGAGGGTCACGACGTCCAGATCGCACCGATCGGCAACCGCCCCGGCCTGGAGGAGGCCGGCATCCACGACGCCGACGTCTACCTCCTGACCGACCTCGAACAGGCCACGTCCATCGCCGTCGCCAAGGACCTCGAGGACGACCTCCGCGTCGTCGTGTACGCCGAGGGCTCGCTCCCCGACTTCGCCAGCCGACAGACGGACCTCGTCGTGGACCCGAACCTGCTGGGTCCCGACGCCGTCGCGGAAGAACTGGAGTAACGCCGGCCGACGGCGTTTTTCGCCGGTCGATCCGCCTCGCTTTCTCGCCGTTCGGATCGTCGTGTTGCACCCCGCCGGACTACGCGTCCGACGTGTCGTCACCGCTCGCCAGCGTGGCCAGCCGCTCGGCCTGCTCGACGACGATTTCGCTGACGCCGAGCCGGGCGGCGTCCGGGTCACCGGGGAGACAGAAGACAGGCGTCGTCTCCGCGATGCCGGCCGTCGCCCGCGTCCCGATGGCGTCGGTTCCCACCGACTCCGCGTACCGCCGTCGGAACAGTTCGCCGAAGCCCGGCAGCCCCTTGTCGATGAGCGGGTGAACTGCGTCGATAGTGACCGCGCGGGGACCCACACCGGTTCCGCCCGTCGTCACCACGACGGTGACGTCCTCGCGCCGGACGAGCGTGTCGACGGTCTGCTGGACCGAGTCGTGGGCGGTGCGCAGGACTTCCCGGGTGGCGACGTCGTGGCCGGCGGCTTCGAAGGCGTCGACGACGGCTTCGCCGCCCGGGTCGTCGTCGTGCGTGCGCGTGTCCGAGACGCTGACGACTGCCGCCGAAATCGCCGTCGTCTCCTCGTGATCCGCGGTGGCGGCCGCGTGATCCTCGGACGAATCGGGCTCGTCCGGGTCGGCGTCGCCCTGGCCGTCGACGCTGGCGTCGTCGTCGGTCGTCGACCGACCCCGGTTCGTGTCGCGGGACTGGAAATCGACCATGGAGATTCGTGAACGCCCGCCCGGAAAAGCCTCCTGTGTCTGTCGCACTGTCGAGGAAGGGCGTCGGTATCCTACTGACAGTATCGTCGCACCCGGCAGCAGTCGTCCGCCGTACGACAGTCTCGGGCCTTCGTCTCACGAGTGGATTAACATGATGATAAGCTGGTTAATGGCGTATCAAAACGATTATTGTGTTAGTATTTCACGAACAGTTATGGGTGAACGGTTTCACTTCGTCTGTCACGAGTGTACCGAGGAAGGGGTGTACGAGGACCGCGACGAGGCTCTCGACGTGAAGAACGACCACGTCGCAGCGACCGACCATCGGGTCAGCATGGAGAACATCTCTGAGCGGCCCGCCTGATAGTGGTGGTCGTAACTTTGTACCGACGTTCGACGGCACCGGCCACGTCGAACGCCGACGGACTCGCGCTGCTCGACCGTCGAGCCCAGTCTCACTCCGTTCGACTATCGAGCCCGGCCTCACTCAGTTCGGCCGGGCGCCGGGACGGGCGTACAACCACCTCGATGAACCGCTAGGGTTTTCCAGCAGCTACCCCCACGTGGGCGTATGCAACGAGGCCAGCGGGTCTGGCGCGCTCGGCCACAGTTCGTGCCTCGGATTACGACGGAGAATCCGGGCCGCGGGGTGACGGCCCGATGACGGGTGACCGGCGGGAAGATGGCGACGGCAACGACGGGTACGTCCACCGGCCCAGCGGCGAACCGGCCGCGCCCGACGCGGACCGACGGTTCGACTGGCGAGGCTGGGTTCTCGTCGCCACCGTCGCGTTCTCGTTCCTCGTGGTTCCGGGACTGATCCTGCTCTTGCCGGGGTACGCCTCGTCGTTCGGTCTCTCCTTGCGGGACGCGTATCTCGTGTTGCCGCTGTTGCCAGCGTTCCTCCTCGGCGGCGTGGCCGTCTGGTCGGCAGTGCGTTCGCGAGGCGCCTGAGCGACGCCGTCGGTTCGCACTGGCGGAGCCGTTGGGAACGGTCCGACCACAGAGTGACTCGTCTCGTCCCGTCAGCTCCGCCCCCATTCCGATCGTGCAATTTTGCAGATCCCTATTCGAAACGACTTAAAAAATAACGTCAGATTATCAACGAGTGCGAGTGCCTAAATCCGCGAGCTCAGGCGCCGTCGTCGCCGACGTCGAATAACGACACGCGTTAAAATCTGTAATCCGAATGAAAAGATGTTAAGTGCCGTTTTGCAAAGACCATTGACCTCCTGACTGCGAACGTGCCGAACGATAACTACACCAGACGACGAATCGTGAAGACAGTGACCGCCGCCGCAGCCACCGTCAGCCTCGCGGGCTGTGGCGAACCGGGCGGTGACGGCGGCGACGGGACCGAAACTGACGCGGGCGCCGGCGAAGAGACCGAGACAGAGGGAGGCGTGGGCGAAGAGACCGAGACGGAAGCCGGCATGGGCGAAGAGACCGAGACAACCATGGACGAGGAGACGGAGGACGAAGTCGGCCTCGGCGAAGAGAACGAGACCACGGGAGACGAAAACGACACCCTGGGCGAGGAAAACGAGTCCATGGACGAGAACGAAACCCTCGGCGAGGAGAACGAGACAATGGAAGACGAAAACGAATCCATGGACGAGAACGAAACCCTCGGCGAGGAAAACGAGACCATGGGAGACGAAAACGAGACGAACGAGTCGAGCTAACCTCGCGATCCGCTCTGCCCGAACTGCCCTCCCAGGCACCGAAACCCGCCAGTTTTTCGCGGATCGACGCTCCGTCGGGAGCCGTCAGTACGGTCTCCGGATCGACCGTGTCAGCCGTCGCTCGTCGCCAGCGCTCGGGCCCGCGACGGGAATCGATGACCGGTCGTTACCGGGGAGTCACTCGCTCGTGTCCCGGCGAGCGGCGATCTCGAACCAGGGACACAGGCGGAGCTGCCGGTAGTACTTCGGGTTCTCGTTGAAATACTCGTAGGGGACCCACATGAGGCCAGCGACCTCCTCGGGGTCCGGGTCGAGGGTGGTGTCGTGCAACGTGGCCTGGAGGACGGCACAGACCTCCCACTCGAGGCCCGCATTCTCGTAGTAGCGCTTGTACTCGAACCGGTCGGTGACCCGCAGGTCGTCGTACTGGTCGGGGGTGACGCCGAGCTCCTCCTCGAGTCGCTCGCGCGTGGCCGCTTCCTGACTCTGTCCCTCGACGGGGTGGGAGGCGACGGTACCGTCCCAGTGCGTGTCCCAGAGGCGCTTGCCGAACGCGCGCTGGGCCAGCAGGATGTTGTCGTCCTCGTCGAACAGCAGCGCGGTGAATGCCCGGTGCCGGATACCGTCGCCGGTGTGGGCGTCGAGTCGGTTGACCGTTCCCTGCGGTTCGTCGTTCTCGTCGACGGCTACCACGTCCTGGAGGGCGTTGGCGTGGGCTTCCTCAGTGCTGTCCTCGCTCATGAGTGTCTCATCGGAGACGGGGGTCATACTCCCTTCGACTGCGTTCCGACTCATGACGGTCACCTCTCACGTCGGCCACTTAGCCCTCTGGGTACCACGCGGGTTACCTCGATCCCTGGGGCGACGGATCGTAGGCATCCCCGACGGGGAGCCAGAGCGTCCGTTCCCAGACGTCGAAGGTGAGCTGGGACTCGGTGAAGATCTCTCCGTCGACGCTGATGTCGTCGGGTTCGCCCGACAGCTCGATTTCGAGCCGGCGCGTCTCGAACCGACTGACGTGTTCCGCGTCGTTGCCCAGCGCCGCCTGGAGCGACTCCTCGATGAGGTCCAGCGTCGACGTGTCCTCTATCACGGCCACCTCGAGCAGGCCGTCCTCGATGTTTCCTTGCGACCGGCCGGTCCTGGGAAAGCCGCGCGCGTTGCCGACGAACACGATCTTGGCGTCGCAGGACAGGGGTTCGTCGTCGTCCCGTTCGATCCGTACTCGCAGGTTGTCGAACTCCCGGAGCGTCTCCGCCGTCGTCATCGCGTAGGCCAGGGTTCCCCACCGCTCCTTGGCTTCGGGTTCGGTGTCCGCGCTGGCCTCGGCCGTCAACCCGGCGACGACGGAGTTCAGAAACGGCGTCTCGTTGACGAGGCCGACGTCTATCCGGCGCCGGTCGCCGTGGTCGATAACGTCGAAGCCGTGTTCGATGCCGGTTACGCCAACGTTTCCCGCGAAGTTGTTGCCGGTTCCGACCGGGACGACGCCGAAGAGCGTGTCCTCGAACGCGTCGGCCCGGGCCAGGCCGCGGACTGCGCGGGTCAGCGTCCCGTCGCCACCGGCGGCAGCGACGACGTCTGCCTCCGCGGCAGCGGTCGCCGCCTTCTCGACGATGTCCTCGGCCGACTCGGTCTCACGGACTTCGTAGCCCCGTTCGTCGGCGAGCCGGCGAATCTGGTCGCCGTGACTGGCGTCGCCGGAAGCGGGGTTGTGGACGAGTATCCGACGGGGCGTTCCCGGTGGGTCGTCGACCGGAGAGGTCACGTCTCTACCCAGGCAGTCCGAACGCAAAAGTGTGTCTGCACCGTCATGAGATCCGTGTACGTCGTCGACCTCCACACCCACACCCGGTTCTTCCACGGCTTCCGGTCGCGAGCGACGCCCTTCGACCCGCTCGGGGCCAGATTGCTCGACGGAGTCGCTCACCGTCGCGACGTCGACGGACTCGGGATCACCAACCACGACTACTGGTATCGGCCCGACTCCGCCCGGTCAGTCGTCGTCCCCGGCATCGAGATAACGACGACCGAGGGCCACCTCCTGGTCGTGGGGCCCGACCCGCCCGAGGCGACCGTCCCGGAGCGGCTGACGCCGGTCGAGGCCGTCGAACTGGCCCACCAGCACGACTGCGCCGCGATCATGGCCCACCCGTTCCGGAACAGCATGTTGCCGGGGAGCAGCGCCGACTTCGACGCCGTCGAGGTCAACGGCAAGCACACCGGCGACGTCGAGCGGGTCGAATCGCTCGCCCGGCAGCGCGAACTCCCGCTCGTCGGCGGGAGCGACGCGCACTACCCCATAGAAGTCGGCCGCGCGGTCACCCTCGTCGACGCCGAGCGGCTGACCCCTCGGAGCGTCGTCGAAGCCATCCGCGACGGACGCGTGGAACCGGCGGTGCGGAACCACCTCACCGACCGGGTGCTTCGCAAACTCTATCGGCGAGTTCACCGGCTCAAGGGCCACGTCGTGGAGAAGACACCAGGCCAGTCGGGGTCGCAGTGACTCCCGTCAATCGGGATCGCGGTGGTCCTCGTCGGTCGACCGATACGCGGTCTCGTCACTGTCAGCTGGGCCCCCCTCGTCGACGGCGACCGGGTCGACCCCGACTTTCCCCGACAGTTCCTGCAGAGTCGACTGGCTGAGGCCGACGCCGTTCTCCTGACATCGCTGGACGACGCGCCGGAGAAAGGTCGTCCGGATCCGGTAGCGCTGTGACCGCTTCTCGATGGGGAAGAACGCTCTGGCGGTGACGACGACCTCGGACTCGAGGAGGTCGGTCACCCGGACGGTCGGAGCTGGCACGTCGACGAGTTCGTCGTACTCCGCCGCGACCGTCTCGATAGTGGCGACGGCCTCGTCGATTTCGTCGTGCTGGACCGCGAACTCGTAAGAGAAGCCGACGGGATTGTGGGAGGTGAGGTTGCGGACGACGGTCGTCGAGAGCTCGCTGTTCGGGACGACGATTATCTCGTTGTCGAGCGTCCGAACCCGGGTCACTCGCAGGTCGATGCCGGTGATGATCCCCTCCTCGTCCTCCCACCGGATCCGGTCGCCGATGTTGACGTCGGGGTCCTGGACGAGGAAGGCCCCGGCGACGAAGTTCCCGAGCACGTCCTGGGCGCCGAGGCCGACGGCCAGCGTCACGCCGCCCGCGATGAGCGCCGAGCCGGCGAATGCTCCCCGAAAGTCGGCGGCGCTGGCCCCGACGACGACGGCGAGCAACACCACGGCGAGGCGGAGGAAGCTCAGCACGCCGTCGGCCATCGTCTCGTCGAACTTCGAGCGCTGGAGCGCGATTCGCCCGACCGTCTCGACGAGCGCCCGTCCGACGACGTAGAGACCGAGTGCGATGACGGCGAACTCGACGATGTTCTGGAGCAGGTTCGCGTAGGTCGCCAGGACGTCCACGAGGAAGTCGGGGCCGAACTGCATACCCTAACTTGTCGCTACAGGGGCAAGAACCTCTGTCCGATGAACGCGGAACGGTGGCCCGGCCACAGTCCAGTTAATTTCCTGTCATCTTTTGTCGTGGCGTTCCAACGGGGAACCGAAGCATGGTTACAGACGATTCGGAGGCGACGACGGCGAACCCCGACAGCGCGGCGGCCGACAGAATACCCGAGGGAGAGTCCGCAGTGGCGAGCCTGACTGGCGAGTTCTACCGGGGGGAAGTCGACCGGATGGCGACCTGGCGCGGCCGCCTCGACCAGACCACGAACTGGGCCGTCGTGGTCGTCGGTGCGATACTAACGTGGGCCTTCTCCAGTGCAGACAATCCCCACTACGTGATACTCATCGGCGTGTTCGGCGTCACGGCGTTTCTCACGATGGAAGCGGTGCGGTACCGGGAGTACGACATCTGGCGGAATCGAGTACGGGTCCTCCAGCAGGACCTGTTCGCGCAGATGTACTCGCCCGACCCGACGGCCGAGTCGGACTGGCGCACGGAACTCGGCGACGAACTCCGCAATCCCAGGTTCGAGATGAGCTTCCAGCAGGCACTCACCCACCGACTCCGGCGATCCTACCTCGCACTCCTGCTGATCCTGCTCGCGGCCTGGATCGCGCGTATCACCGTCTTCGAGGCGTCGGAGCCGTGGCGACAGACCGCGTCGATCCTGACGATACCGGGCGAAGTCGTCACTGCGGTCGTCGTGGTGTTTTACGTCGCCGTCATCGCCGTCGCCGCCTACTCTGCCCGTGGTGGCCGCGTCCAGGAGTTCCAGGAATAGGAGCGACCGTCGCCGGCCGGCTCCGGGGTTCGTCCAGGCCGTCCGACGCGCCCACCCTGCGGCCGACCGCGTCTGTCACCCGAGCTGTTCGTCGAGAATCAGCCTCGTCTTGGTACTCACGACGTCGTCGAGCTCCCGGGCCTGGGTTATCAGCTCGTTGACGCCCTCCGTGTCGGCGCAGTCGACCACGAGGACGATGTCGTCCTCGCCGGAAACCTGCCAGACGAAGTCTACTTCGGGCCACTCGGCCACCCGGTCGCAGACCGCCTGGGTGTCGACGTTGACGTCGACGCCGATTTCGATCATCGCTTTGACGTTCCCGGTCTGCGTAGCGATCGTGAAGCGTTCGATCACGCCCTGGTCCATCAACCGCTCGACGCGGTTGCGGACGGTGCCCTCCGAGGTTCCCACGATGTCGGCGATCTCCGTGTACGGCGTGCGCGAGTCCCGGCGGAGGATATCCAGGATCTCCCGATCGAGGTCGTCCATCGAGGTCGAATACTACCGGGGGTCCGTACTTGAGGATTGCGAAATTCGTAACTCGGCTTCGAAAGCAACCCTTATACGCCACAACTTTGTACGTATCTCGTAATGGCTGACGCATACGTCGCGCTGGAGGGCGAACGCGTCGTGGAGGCACGCTCGCGCGCACCCGGCCAGGCGCGTGGCGAAGTCGTGTTCACGACCGCGTACACGGGCTACGAAGAGAGCCTGACCGACCCGTCCTACGAGGAACAGATTCTCACGTTCTCGTACCCGCTGATCGGCAACTACGGCGTCCGGGAGGAACGCTTCGAGTCCGACCGCGTCCACCCGCGCGCCGCCGTCGCCCGGGAACTGACCGACGACGTCGCCGAGTGGCTCGAATCGGAGGACGTCCCCGCCGTCGACCACCTCGACACCCGCGACATCGTCACCGAGATCCGCGACGAGGGAGCGATGAAGTGCGGCATCTCTGCCGGCCCGGACGCGAGCGAGGAGGAGGCCCTCGAACAGCTCCGCCAGTGCAAGCACATGTCCGACCACACGACCATCGGCGAACAGGTCAGCGTCGACGAGATCGAGGTCCACAACGAAGACGGCGACGGTGCGACCGTCGCGCTCGTCGACTGCGGCGCGAAGGGGTCGATCATCTCGTCGCTCGTCGAGCGCGAGGCCACCGTCCACGTCTTCCCCTATGACGCCACCCGGGACGACGTCGAGGCGGTCGACCCGGACCTGCTGTTCGTCTCGAACGGTCCCGGCGACCCGGTGAACTTCGAGGCCGCCGGCGAACTCGTCGAAGAGAAAGTGGGCGAGGTTCCCCTCGCCGGCATCTGTCTCGGCCAGCAGGTCGTCGCCAACGCGCTCGGCGGCGAGACCGAGAAGATGGAGTTCGGCCACCGCGGCGTCAACCAGCCGGTCCGGGACCTGCGCTCCGGTCGCGTCGTCATGACCACCCAGAACCACGGCTACACCGTCGCGGACCCCGGCGAGAAGCTCGACGTCACGCAGGTCAACGTCAACGACGACACGCCGGAGGGCCTGGAGAACGACGACCTGGAGATCATCACGCGACAGTACCACCCCGAGGCGAATCCGGGGCCCAACGACTCGCTGGACTTCTTCGACGACGTGCTGGCGATGGCTGGTGAGAGCCGAACGTAGTGAGGCTCTCACGAATAGCGAACGGGGAGCGGAGCGACCCGTGAGCAGGTGGGTCGCGAACGTAGTGAGGCTCTCACGAATGGCGAACGGGGAGCGGAGCGACCCGTGAGAAGGTGGGTCGCGAACGTAGTGAGGCTCTCACGAATAGCGAACGGGGAACGAAGTGACCCGTGAGCAGGTAATAGCTGAGCAAAGCGAAGCTCTTGGAAATTCGGGCGAGTGAGGAAGGGAACGGCCCCGTCAGAAATCCCACCGCGAGACGCATCACACTGGAAAGCGAGTCGTTCCCAGTCGATAAATTCGAGATTAATGCCAGATCGTTCGCCACCCGTCGTCTTATCCTCAGTATAAGTAACTGTGCAAAATTCGGATACCCGCCCGCATCATGCAGGTCCTCGTGTCGGGAGAGGCACCGCTCGGCCCCTGCTGATGACCGATATCCATGAGACAACGACTCAGATCCTCCATCGTAGCGGCAGTCGCACTGGCAGTACTGATATCGACGGTGAGCGTCGCTGCGTCGACGCAGGGGTTCGCCCAGTCCGAAGTCGAACAGTCCGACAACTCGTCGGTCTCGGCCGACGAGACTACGTCGGCGTTCAGCGCCGGTTCCGGTGCGTCAACGGTGACGACTGACGACGGCCCTGCGCCGTACGCGTCCCCCGCCTGGAGTGATAGCTTTACGGGCGAACCGACTGACGACCCGACGATAGTCGACGGTACGGCGTACGTCGGCGTCGCCACCGAACGCACCATCGACACGAAAGTCGGTGCGGTCGCGGCGTACGATGTCGAATCCGGCTCCCTCCAGTGGGACCGAACCGGGCTCGGTATTCCCGGTGGGTCACCGACGGTCGTCAACGACACCGTCTACGTCGCCACCAGCGCGGAGGTGCCGCGGAGCACGTCGATGGACCCCGAGGACGGCGAGGGCGGCCTGTACGCGCTCGATTCGGAGACGGGTGAAACCGAGTGGGTCCGGAACGAGACCGAAATCTGGCACGGGACGGTCGTGTCCGAGAACGACCGACTCTACGCGACGCGAGGGCCCGACACGGTCGACGTCGAGAATCGATCGGGGCGGACGACGTCACCGACCATCGGCGAAAGTTCGGTCGTCTCGCTGGACCCTGCCACCGGTGAGACGCTGTGGGCCGTCGAAGCAGACGACCTCGTCGGTGTCAGCGGTGACACCGTCTACGCGTGGGCCGACGACGACGTCGTCGCGTACGATTCCGAGACCGGTGAGCGGCGCTGGTCAGCGGCCGCAGACCAGTTCATCGGTGTCACGAACGGGACTGCCTATACGACGGCCGGCGGTAGCCTGGTCGCCGCCGACGCAGTGACTGGCGACGAGCTGTGGCGTACCACCTCTCCCGAGAACGTGAACTTCGGGACGGCGACGTTGACGGCCGAAACGATCTACGCGGTGAGTAACGAATCCGCCGACGCGGCGAGGACGTACGCGTTCTCGACCGCGGACGGGTCCGTGCTGTGGGACGCCGAAATCGCGAGCGACGCGAGTTCCGTGAACGGGCCGGCCGTCTCGGACGGTGACGTGTTCGTCGTCGCCGAGAACGAGAGCGGCCTGTCGTACGACGGGGGCGCCCTTGTCCGCCTCGACGCGGCCACCGGAGCCAAAGAGTGGCGCTTCGAACCACCGACGCGCGGCCTGTACGGCGCCCCGTCGATCGCCAACGACACCGTGTACGTCGCAGGGAACGCGCTCACAGAGGCCGGCGAGCCGGGTGAAGCCGACGAACCGCCGAGTGCCGTTCTCTACGCAATCGACCGGCAGAGCGGCGACCAACTGTGGGGATACGCCGCCGGTTCGTTCACCTATCGCTCCACTACCTACGAGACGCCGACTGTCGTCGATGGCGAACTCTACGTGCTCTCGCACGGTGACACAGTGTATCCACAGGATAGCAGCGCGGCGTTCCAGGTCCTGAGTAGTTCGTCGACGCCGCCCGACGAGGAGCACCTGCCATCGGACGGGTTCTTCGAGGAGGATACGGCGCCCAGGGCAGTGATCTCCACGACCGAGACGAACCCCGACGACGAGTTCGGCGAGAACAAAACGGTCGTGTTGAACGCGAGCACGTCGTCGATCAATCGCGGCAATATCTCTACCTTCGAGTGGGACGTCGACGACGACGGTACCTTCGAATCCACAGGTGAGCAGATCGATGTGACCGTCGAACCGTGCAGGTCCCGGACCGTCACGCTCCGGGTAACCACCGCCGCGGGAGCGACTGACACGACGGCAGTCGTTCTCACCAACGGCTGAGCGTCACGGCCCGGTCGAGAAGCCCCTTCTCACGGGTCACCGTCGACGGTCACTTCTCCGAGTGTGCGGAGCGTCCGCCCCCCAGTTCATCAACTCGCTGGCGCTCACGGAGGACTGCGGGTCCGACTGTTCGCGGGTACGCCCTCCGCTCTCGGATACACTTTTTACGCCACATGACCCAGGTGGATCGTATGCGCCTCGTCGACACACACACCCACGCGTGGGGTCACGACACCGCCGAGTTGCCCTGGTACAGCGCCGACATGCCGCCGGAGTGGGAGGGCCCCTACACCCACACCGACCTGATCGCCGACATGGACGCCGCCGACGTCGACGAGGGCGTCCTCTTGCCCACGTCCATCTACGGCCGCGGCGAGCGGGCCAACGAGTACACGCTGCGGGCAATCGAGGCCCACCCCGACCGCCTCTGGGGCGTCGGCGTGGCGGAGTACTTCGGCGACGAGGCGGACCAGCGACGCCACGTCCGGCGCGTGACGGGCCACGAGCGGATGCTCGGGGTGCGCTTCCACGCCTGCTTCGAGTACGGGCCGACGCCGGGCGAGATGAACCGCGACGCGGACTGGGTCGCCGACGACGCGCTCGACCCGCTGTACGACGAACTCGCCGCGCAAGACGGGGCCGTCTTCGTCCTCCCGAAGCCCGAACAGCTCTCCGTGCTCGCCGACGTCGCCGACGCCCACCCTGACGTGCCCATCGTCGTCGAGCACATGGCGTGGCCGGACGACGACACCGACCCCGACGACGCGCCGTGGACCGACTTCGCGGCGCTCGCCGAGCGGGACAACGCCTACGTCAAGGTGAGTTCGATTCCCCGCACGTCGGGGGAGCCCTGGCCGTACGCGAACGTCGAGGGGTACGTCACGAACCTCCTGGAGTGGTTCGGTCCGGAACGGCTCATGCTCGGGTCGGACTACCCGTGGCTCGACAGTACGTCCACGATGCGGGAGTGCCTCTCCTGGGTCGAGGAGGCCGATTACCTCTCTGCGCGCGACGCCGCGTACCTCTCGTACCGGACCTTCGACGATCTGTGGGCCTAACGGGGCGGCGACGACCAGCGAGCGGTTCCAGTCGAAGGTTTCCCCCGCACTAAACCTCGAATTAAGCCTCATATTATCTCAATAAGGAAAACGACCTGTCGTGAACGCGCGCCTGACGGGCGGTCCCCTCCGTCCCCGCGGATAATCCGTCCGGACGCATTCACTATGAGATCACAGACACGCGCTCTCACGGCAGTCGCGCTCGCGGTGGCCCTCCTGGCGTCGGCAGTCGTCGCCGGGCTCCCCGCAAGTGCATTTGCACAGCCGACGGGATCGACCCAGACGAACGAAACCGAGACGGGCGCACAGCCCTCCGACGAGTCCTGGCCGACGTACCGTGCGAACAACGGTCAAACGGCCGCGACGACGGCCGATGGCCCCGAGCCGTACGGAAAACACAGTTGGCACGGTGGGTTGAGAGGTATCCCGACAGGGGCGCCGACAGTCGCGAACGGCACCGCCTACCTCCCGGTCCTTACCGAACGGGACAGCTACAAGATAAACGGTTCTGTCGTCGCCTACGACGCCGCCACCGGGGAAGAACAGTGGGAACGCACCGACATCGGCGATCCGAGCGGCGCACCGACCGTCGTCGACGGCACCGTCTACGTCTCGACGACGGCGTTCCTGCCGCCGAACCTCGCCTACGTGGACCGGAACGGCGACGGCGGGCTCTACGCCCTGGACGCCGAGACCGGAGCGGTCGAGTGGGTACGAAACGAGTCGGTCGACTGGCCGTCGGCCCCGATGTTCCACGGTGGCGAACTGTACGCGATAGAGGGGCCCGAGGCCCTCGATATCGAGAATCGGACGTCGGCGAACAAGACCGTCGGTTCCGAATCCCTGGTCGCGCTCGACCCGGAGACCGGCGAGACGACGTGGTCGGTGCGGGCCGACCGCCTGCTCGGCATCGCGAACGGCACGGTCTTCGTCGCTTCCGACGGCGACCTCGTCGCCTACGATACCGAGACGCGTGAACGGCTGTGGACTGCCGATTCGACCGGTATGTCGTCCAGGGCCGGGTTCGCCGTCACCGAGGGAGCCATCTACGCGGTTGCAGATTCAGACGACGGCGTCCGTACCGCCGCGTTCTCGACGGCCGACGGCTCGGTCCAGTGGAACCGGACTCTTCCGAACGCGACGTCGGTGAGCGAATCAGTCACGGTCGGTGACGGTGGCGTATTCCTGACTGTCGACCAGCAAGCAAACGGGACAGCGGTCGTTCGACTCGACGGCGACACCGGGGCCCAGGCGTGGCGATTTTCGCCACCCGTCGGCGAACTCATCGGTGGGCCCACCGTCGCGAACGACAGCGTTTACGTCGGTGCGATGGCCCTCCCAGAGTCGGGAGAGACGAGAGAAGACGGACCGGACTACTCGATCCCCGCGGTGTTCGCCGTCGACGTGAGCGATGGCGCCCAGGAATGGGGCCACAGCTTTGCGGAGGGGCCCAAGATCAACACCGCTGCGCAGGCGCCGTCGGTAGCGGACGGCCAGTTGTACCTTCCCTTCTACGAGTCGGGACTCCACGCCGGTCGGCTGTCTGCGGACTTGCACGCGCTCGAAGCGTCGACGAACCGGCCCGGTCAGGATAACAGACCCTCTGACGGCGTCCACGAGCGGGCCAACCCGGAGCCATCCGTCGAGGCAAACATCACGTTCCGAGAGGAAGTCGGCAACGACCAGGCGTTTTCGGGGTTCGCGTACAATGACGAGTCCGCCGCGACGAACGCGACCATCGCTTCCTACGAGTGGGACGTCGATGGGGACGGGACCTTCGAACACAATCGTTCCAGCGTGGAGATCTGGCTCGAACCGTGTGAGACCCAGACCGTCACGCTACGGGTGACGACCGAAAGCGGCCTCATAGATACCGAAACGAGGACCTTCAAGAACGGTAACTGAAGGACCCCAGTGGAGTCCGATCTCTCGGAGGTTCCGAGGAGTGGAACGTCGACGACGGCGGCATTTGCAAGGACGCCCACCGACGAGGGAGCGACCGCCACGACGTCCGCCGTTCTCGCCGGTGAACGAGCGCGTTCGAGCGACCCTCGATTCCGCCTTTCAACGTCCCGGAGACCGACGGAAACGTCCGACGAGCGGGAGCGTCTGACGAACGGGGCAGGTAGTACACTCGCGTTCACCGCCTCCACACCGGCTGGTGAGCGAGTAACTGCTCGATAGCTGCGACTGGTTGCCATGAGGGCTCAGTTATCTCTCGATTGCGGACCCCTTACCCCCCACAACGGGAAAGAATATCCCCGGACCTGAGAGTGAAATCCCATGGACCTGGAGGCGATACCGCGACCAGACCGCGACGCACTCGATCAACTCGCGGGATTCACGGGACTCGGGTGGACGACGTCGATACTCGGTTTTCTCAGCACCGCGATGGGGTACGGGAACGCCCTCGTCAGTCGGTTCGTCACCGACTCTCGCTCGTTACTGTACGTTGGCGTCGTCTTCTTTCTGGCGACGCTCGGCCTCGACAGGCTCGCCAACGCGGCGCGTGAGAACTGACGCGCCGGTCCGGTCGACGGCGGTGAACGAGTGGCGTTCGGCCATTCCGTCGTCGAGCGATACGTTCGAAAGTACGGGCAGGGGGTACATTTTTACTCGGTCGGTGGGTCGATAATAATGCGTGACGACATCTGAACGGACCAAGGAGGCACTCGGACTGCTCGTCGTCTTCGGATCCGGCCTCGGGTTGGTCGCACTCCACGTCGTCCACGTGTTCCGTGACGACGAGAACTTCGTCACCTTCCTCTCCGGGATCTTCATTCCGATGATCCTCTCGCTGGGGCTGGTCGCGGGCGGAATCTGGCTCTGGCAGTCTGAGGTGTCCGGGTGGGCGGTCCTCCGCGTCGGAGTCTGGTGTCTCGTCGGCAGCGCCGTCCTGGGGGCCGGCGCGATGTTGATCGTCATCTACCAGCAGGCGAAAGGAGTCGTGCTGGACGACGTGCTGTTCGTCGTCGGCGACGCCGTCTCGATCGGTTCCGTCGCCGGGTTCGTCGTCGGAATCTACGACACGAGACAGCGGTGGGCTCGCGAGGCGGTCGCCGTCGAGCGCGACCGGTCGTCACGACTGAGCAGGCAACTCTCCGTCGTGAACCGGATCCTCCGCCACGACATCCGCAACGGGGCCAACGTGATCAGCGGGCGCGCCGAACTCATCGCGCAGAACGGACGGGCGGACGGCGAACACGTCGACGCGATCAAGGACCGGGCCGACGCCCTCGCCGCGCTCGGCGAACACGCCAAGTCCATCGAACAGATGCTCCGCGAGGAGTCCACGGAGCGACAGGCCGTCGACCTGAAGCCCGTCGTCGAATCCGTCGGAGACCGCGTGCAGCAGTCCTACGACGCCGTCGATGCGGAAGTCGCGACGCCGGAACGCGCTCGCGTCACCGCGCACCCGCTCGTCGACCTGGCGGTCGAACACGTCGTGGAGAACGCGGTCGAACACAACGACGCCGAGCGCCCGTCCGTAGAGATAGACGCCAGTCGCGTCATCCGCGACGGCGAGGCGTTCGTGGAAGTTCGCGTCGCCGACGACGGTCCGGGCATCCCGGCGGCCGAAGTGAACGTGCTGGAACGGGGGTACGAGACCCCGCTCGAACACGGCAGCGGCCTCGGCCTCTGGATCGTTAACTGGATCGTGACCGAGTCCGGCGGCGAAGTCTCCTTCGGCGAGAACGAACCGCACGGGAGCGTCGTGACGTTGCGCTTCGAGGCCGAGACCGACACAGAGACGTCCTGACGCGCCGCTCGCGTCTCGTCTCATCGCGCTCAGAAAACGGAGTCCGAAGGAAGCCGATCAGGCCGCGCTCACGCGCAGTTGCCGTCCCAGCCGGGATCGAACCCGGACTCGTCGATGTACCCCCAGTCGTCGTGGTCGACCTCGGAGTTGGTGCCGTCCGAGTAGTCGATGAGGCCCTGGGCGTTGTAGTTCATCGCACTCGGGTACTCCTCGACAGTGTATCGCGTGCTGTCGATGCCGTCGAACACGTCGGTCAGCCCCAGCGAGTGGCCGAGTTCGTGCATGAAGACGTAGTCCTGGCTGACCGGCGAGATGATGCTGAAGGCGCCGTTGCCGCCGTAGCCAGCGGCGTCACCGAGGTCCCGGTCGGTGACGACCGCGTAGTGGTAGCCGGCACACTGGTAGCGCTCGTTCGCGTAGTTCCCGTAGTACTCCCCGGGCTGGAACGTCCCCAGCTGGTCGACCTGCTCGTCCCTGACGAAGTGGACGGCGATGCCGTTCTCGCCGTCCGGGTTCTCGACGGGCGCGTTCGCGTGGGCTTCGCGCACGTTCGCCAGTTCCTCGTCGGTCATGGGGAACTCGTCGTCGATCCAGTCGATCTCGACGTAGACGTCGTAGTGGAGCGGGTCCGCGTCGGGGAGCAGCGCGTTCTCGTTGACTTCCGGCCCGTCCGGCAGCCCGTCGTCGTCGGTGTCCGGGTCCTCGGGGTCGGTCCCGAGTTCGCTCTCTTCGCAGTCGGTCAGCCCGTCGCCGTCCGAGTCGACGCCGGTCCCGTCGCAGTCGGTGGCCTGTTCGTCGTCCCCGTCCGAGCCGTCGTCGGCCTCCGTCTCCGTCTCCGTCACAGTCTCGGTGTCGGTTTCGGTTTCGGTCTCTGTCTCAGTCTCCGTCTCAGTTTCCGTGTCAGTCTCGGTCTCAGTTTCCGACTCGGTGTCGGTTTCCGTCTCAGTTTCCGTATCGGTGGCAGTCTCCGTTTCGGTCTCAGTTTCCGTTTCGGACTCCGTCTCAGTCTCTGTCTCCGTTTCGGACTCCGTCTCGGTCTCTGTCTCCGTGTCGGTTTCCGTCTCGTTCCCGTCCATCTCGGTTTCTGTCTCCGTGCCGTCCTCCGTTTCGGTATCGTTCGTTTCCGTCTGCGTTTCGGTGTCCCCGGCCTCAGTCTCGGTGTCGTCCGTCTCGGTCTCTGTACTGTTCGTCTCCGTCTCGGTTTCCGTCTCCGTCTCGGTTTCCGTCTCCGTCTCGGTGTCTTCGGGCTCGTCGTCGGCGAGTCGGAACAGCTGGTTGTCGCCACCGTGATATGCCAACTGCTGGACGCTCGTACCGTTCCGCTCGGAGCCGAAGGGGACGTCGAGAACCTTGCCGCTGTTGACGTTCTCGATGGCGTACTGGCCGTCGTCTATCTCGTGGAATCGCCAGCGCTGATTGTCACCGCCGTGCCAGGCCCACTGGAGCACGGTCGCGCCGTTCCTTTGTGACCAGGCGGCGGCGTCGAGGACCTTTCCGGAGTGCACCGCCTCGATCCGGTACTCGCCGTCGCCGACGTGTTCGACGCTCCAGCGCTGGTTGTCGCCGTCGTGGGCGACCCACTGGACGACGTCGGTTCCGTTGCGTTCGGCTTCTCCCTCGACGTCCAGTACCCTGTCACTCGCGACGGACTCGATGTGGTAGACGCCCTCGTCGACCCGGACTGTCGAGTCGTCCGGAAGTTCTGCGTCGGCGCCGTTCGGCCCGTCGCTCGTATCCTCTCGCGCGTCGTGGTCACCCCAGCCCCATCCATCGGAGTCGTTGGCGCCCCAGCCCCATCCATCGGAGTCGTTGGCGCCCCAGCCGAAGCCGCCGTCGCCACTGCCCCACGTGAAGCCGTTGGCGCCGGCCTCCGCGTGGTCGACCTGTGCCGGGCCGCCGTGTGTCTGTGCGACCGCCGGTGCCGTCAGCGTCAGTACCGCGGCCGCCAGGGCCACGATAGTCCGCCAGCTAGTGAATGTACCAGGCATACACCGGCCGTTCGACACGTCAGTTGTAAACTATTTACACAGTAACGATCGAAAAATCAACGTTAAGTCACGTGCAGTATGTAACGAGATGCTAAACACTCGTCGTGCTCGCGAGAACAATCGCTTCTCCAAACGGAACGTCCGCGCCGAGAAAAGTGGACGGCGAGACGGGTAAACCAGCCGCCCGCTCGTGTCCTCAGCGGCCCCACTCGCGCTGATTCTTGGGGCGGGCCTTCACGTCCTGCACCGAGAGGGGCTGGTCGTTGGCGTTGATGGCCTCCAGCGCGGCCTCGCCGGACTCCAGGGTCGAGAAGTAGGTGACCGTGTTCTCGACGCAGGCTTCGAGCACCTCGCGATCCCGGGAGAGCACGAGGTCGACGGCGCCGTCCTGGATGGCCTTGATGATCGCGTCCGTGTCCTCGAAGTCGTCGAAGTCGCGCACGTCGAAGTGCTCCTCGAAGCCGAGCACCGGCAGGTCGACGATGGCGGTGCCCTCGAGGGGAATCGGCTTGCCGACGCACTGCTGGGCCTTCTGGTAGGCCTTGCCGAAGGAGCCAGCGGTGCCCATCACTTCGCCAGTGGACTTCATCTCTGGCCCGAGGCGCGGATCCGAGCCCTTCAGGCGGTCGAACGGGAGGACGACCTCCTTGACCGAGACCTGTTCGGGGATCTGCTCCTCGTAGTCGAGTTCGTCGAGGCTGGCCCCGGACATGACCTTCGCCGCTATCTTGGCGATTGGGACGCCCGTGGTCTTCGCGATGAAGGGAACGGTGCGCGAGGAACGCGGGTTCGCCTCCAGCACGTAGACCTCGCCGTCGCGTACAGCGAGCTGGACGTTGAGCAGGCCGACAGTGTCGAGCGCGTCGGCGATCTCCTCGGTGATCTCGCGGATGCGCGGCATGACGGCCTCGATTTCGTCGGAGCGAGGCGGGATCATGCAGGCGGAGTCGCCGGAGTGGACGCCGGCGGTCTCGACGTGTTCCATCACGCCGCCGATGAGCACGTCGTCCTCGTCGGCGACGGCGTCGACGTCCAGTTCGACGGCGTCGGAGAGGAACTCGTCCACGAGGATTGGCTTGTCCGGGGAGACGCGGACGGCCTCCTCGATGTAGGTCTTCAGGTCGTCGTCGTTGTAGACGACGTCCATCGCCCGACCACCGAGCACGTAGCTCGGGCGGACGAGGACGGGGTAGCCGATGTCGTGGGCCAGTTCCAGGGCCTCCTCCTCGGAGAAGGCGGTCCCGCCCTGGGCCTGGGCGATGCCCAGGTCGTCCATCAGACTGTTGAACCGCTCGCGGTCCTCGGCCAGGTCCATCGCGTCGACGGACGTGCCCATGATCTCACAGTCGAGGTCGCGGCGGTCGAGTTCCTGTTCGAGCGGGTGGCCGATGTCGACGGAGGTCTGGCCACCGAACTGGACCATCACGCCGTCGGCGTCGGTCGCTTCGACGACGTCTGCGACCTCTTCGGCGGTGATGGGCTCGAAGAAGAGGCCGTCGGAGGTGTCGTAGTCCGTCGAGACGGTCTCGGGATTGTTGTTGACGACGTGGGCGTCGATGCCGGCCTCTTCGAGCGCGCGGACGGCGTGGACCGAACAGTAGTCGAACTCCACGCCCTGTCCGATGCGGATGGGGCCGCCGCCGACCACGACGACGCTCTCGACGTCGGGGTCGATCTGTAGCTCGTTGCGGTCGATGCCCGAGACCGGGTCCCGCGTCGAGTAGTAGTACGGCGTCGTCGCCTCGAACTCGCCGGCGCAGGTGTCGACGAGCTTGAAGTCGCGGTCGACGGTCTCAGCTTCGACGGCGTCGACGGTGACCCCGCCGCCGTCTGTCGCGGCCTCGACCCCGTTCTCGCTCTTCTCGGCCAGGTTCTCCTCCGGGACCCAGGAGGCGTGGGTGTCGTTGAACTCGCCGCCGGCCATCGCGGTGATCTCCTGGTCGGTGAAGCCGGCCTCGGCGGCCGTCGGGAAGTCGCCCTCCTGGGCGGCCTCGGCTGCTTCCTCGATGCGAGCGAAGCGCTCGACGTACCACCGCTCGATGTCGGTCAACTCGACGATCTCGTCGATAGTGTAGCCGCGGGCGAACGCCTCGAAGATGCCGTAGGGGCGGTCCGGCGTCGGACGAATCAGGTACTCTGCTTCGAGTTCGTCGTCGCTCAGTTCGCCCCAGTCGACGGCCGGGTCGTACTCGGAAGAGCGTAGCGCCTTGAGCATCGACTCCTCGAAGGTTCGCCCGATGGCCATCGCCTCGCCCGTCGACTTCATCGCCGTCGTGAGTTCGAACTCGACGTCGGCGAACTTGTCGATGGGCCAGCGCGGAACCTTGGTGACGACGTAGTCGATGGCCGGTTCGAATGCGGCCGTCGTCTGGCCGGTGATCTCGTTGGTAATCTCGTGGAGGCGCTTGCCCATCGCGACCTTGGCGGTGACGCGAGCGATGGGGTAGCCTGTCGCCTTGGAGGCCAACGCCGAGGAGCGGGAGACGCGCGGGTTCACCTCGACGACGCGGTACTCGCCGCCGGGCGTCCCGTCGTCGCGCCAGGCGTGCTGGATGTTACAGCCGCCCTCGATGCCGAGTTCGCGGATGACCTTCAGCGCCGAGTCGCGCATCTGCTGGTGGCCCTCGTCGGGGATGACCTGCGAGGGCGTGACGACCGTCGACTCCCCGGTGTGGATCCCCATCGGGTCGATGTTCTCCATGTTGCAGATGATGATACACGAGTCGTCGGCGTCGCGCATCACCTCGTACTCCAGTTCGACCCAGCCGGAGATGGACTCGGTGACCAGGACCTCGCTGTTGCGCGAGAGGCGCAGCCCCTTGCGGACGCGCTCGACGAGTTCGTCCATGTCGTCGACGACGCCCGACCCCGACCCGCCCAGGGTGTAGGTCGTGCGCGAGATGACGGGGAGTCCACCGACTTCGTCGACGGCGTCCTCGACGCGCCCGCGGAACGCCTCCTCGTCGAAGTCGGTGACCGACTCGTCCTCGTCCAGCGAGATGGTCGTCGAACGGGCGACCGGCTCGCCGATGTTCTGCATGCGCTGGCGGAACAGGTCGCGGTCCTCCGTCGCGTAGATGGTGTCCAGTGGCGTCCCCATCACGTCGACGTCGTACTCTTCGAGGACGCCCTCCTCGGCGAGCTCGGCTGTGACGTTCAGGCCCGTCTGGCCACCGAGACCGGCGATGACGCCGTCCGGGTTCTCCTTCCGGATGATCTCCGAGATGGCCTCGGTGTTGATCGGTTCGAGGTACACCTTGTCGGCCATCTCCGGGTCGGTCATGATCGTCGCCGGGTTCGAGTTCACCAGGACGACCCGTGCACCCTCTTCCTGCAGGGCACGGCACGCCTGTGCGCCGGAGTAGTCGAACTCGGCGGCCTGTCCGATCTGGATCGGGCCGCTCCCGATGAGCAGTATCGTGCGGTCCTCGTCCTCTGTCATTACCGGAGGGAGTTCGCTCATCGTAATAAGCCCGGCGAAAGGTTACGAACCCCGAAGGGAAATTTCGAAGATCGTAATGTGGGTGCGTGCCACTGTTCGTGACCGCGTCCACGTCGTCAGATAAGCGACAGGCCCATGACAGTGCCGATAGCCGCCCAGAGCACGAGCGCGTATACGGCATCGAGCCACAGGAACTCAAGTGCGTTGATCAGTTTCGAGACGCCGACCACCGGATAGCCCAGGAACTTGAGCGGACTCGACGTCTGGCTGGACCGCCGCCAGAGCGCGTCGGTCGGGTCCTGATTCGGGAACGCGTGGGCCGCCGTCGCGAATCCGATCCAGAACGGGATGAGCCAGAGATTTCCGTCCTGGCTCAACAGCCCGAACTCGATGAGACCGCCCGTGACGGCGAAGACGGCCCCCGCCAGGAGGCTGGTCAGCACGAACGGGTAGATGACGACCTTGAACAGGTCGGGGAACCGTTCGACGCCCTCGTAGTTGACGATCCACTCCGCCGTCTCCCCTTCGCCGGCGGATTCCCCGTCGTCGAGCACGCGCGCCACGTCGGCGAGCGCCTCCTCGTCGAGATCCGCGTCGTCCACGTCGAGGTCGTCGTCGAAGGCCACCCGGGCTTCGGGGACGCCGTACGTCCCGTCGAACCTGTCCTGGACGAGGCCGTTGATCAACATCCCCGGAAACGTTACCACGTTGAATATCAAACCGATGAGTCCGAATACCATCTTTCCACCCGCGCCAACGTGGGATTAACGCCTTTTTAGGTGTTTCGGCCCGGACTCGTCGGCCCGGGAAACTCGGGCCGGTCGAGGAACCGGCCGTTCAGGCGCCCTCGTCGTCGAACTGGTACCGGTACGGGCGGTCGCGGATTATCTCGACTTCTCCCGTCTCGGCACGGCGGCCCAGTATCGTCGCCACCTCGTGGGCGCTGTCGAACTCCTCACCTTGGTCCTCGAGGATCCCGAGAATCTCGCGGGCCGTCAGTGGTTCGTCCGCGCCGGCACCCCCCACGACCGACCGGATGCGTTCGAACTCCCTGTGACGGAGCGACATATGTCAACGGAACGTGACGCACCGATATATAACGCCGTCAGACGAGCGTCAGACGTATCGCCATCCGTCGATTTTTCTCCGGGAAGCCTTTCCACCTGGCTCCCCAAGTGGGACCGTGATCCGCGAATACGACGCGAACGCTCCCGGCGACGGCGAAACGGCGACGGCGACGTTCGCACTCGGCTGCTTCTGGGGACCGGACGCCCGGTTCGGTGCGCTGGACGGGGTCGTCCGAACGCGCGTGGGCTACGCCGGCGGGACGAAACGCGACCCCACGTATCGCGACCTCGGCGACCACACGGAGGCGTTCCAGGTGGACTACGACCCGGCCCGGGTCACGTTCACGGACCTGCTCGCCGTCGCCTTCGAGAACCACGACCCGCGACGCCAGACGGGCAAACGCCAGTACCAGAACGTCGTGTTCCACGCCTCGGAGGGCCAACGGGAGTCCATCGGGTCGTTCCTCGAAACCGCACGATTCGACGCCGACTCCGTCGAGACCCGGATCGAACGTCTGGACCGGTTCACCCTCTCTGAGCGCTACCACCAGAAGTACAACCTCAAATCGCGCGACTCGCTCCTCGAACGATTCGAGGACGCCGGGTACGACGAGGAGGCGATCCGCGAATCGCCAGCGGCGGCGAAACTGAACGGCGTCGCTGGCGGTCACGACCTCGACGACGAGGAACTGGAATCGCTGCTGGGCTCGGCCACGTCGGTATAGCTCAGAAGCTCTGCGTCCCGTCCGCCCCCAGTCCGCGGCGGCCTCCTCAGATAGCCGTGTCGTGTTCGGTCTCCAGGTTCCGCTCGGCGCGGTACTGCTCGACGAACGCGTCGACGTCGAACTCCAGCATGTGAGCCTCGAACTCGTCCATCACCGCCTCGTCCTCGGCGTGGCTGATGGCGTGCTCCATCAGTTCGACCAGCAACTCGACGACGATTTCGTGCAACCGGCGCGAGTCGAACTGCGTCGCCCACACCAGTGCGTAACCGACGGTCCCGTCCTCGGCGACGTCTGCGGCGACGACTCGCTCGGGGAACTCCTCCATCACGCTCCCCATCGCGTGCGCGGTGGTGAACTCCTCGAACTCGTCGGCGGGTTCGACCGTCTCCTGGAGCACCTCCACCAGGAACTCCGGTACCCACCGCGAGAGGGGATGCATGTCCATCACGACGGCGTGGGTCTCGCCGCACTCGCAGTCGAACTCCCGCAGCCCCATGTCCAGGTCCCGGACCGGCTTTCGCGCCCCGCAGGGCAGTTCCAGCACCTTGCCACCGCCCGGTGCCTCCGAGTCACTCATTGGTCGAGATTGCGCGTTCGCGGGGTTAAAAGGCGCGACTTCGACTTCGAACTCGGAATCTCGTAGTAAGCTTCTTACAATTCACAGTTGGAATTGCGACTGGAAACCTATGTTCGAAAACGTCGGAACCCTCCTGACGAATCCCGGCCGGTTCTTCGACGGCCGCGCGGACGGCCCGTCACTCAAAGAACCCGCAATCATCGTACTCGTCACGGCGCTAATCAGTACGCTCGGCATCGCCGGGATATTTCTCGCCTTCACCGAGGCAGTCCCGTCGGACCTCCAGATATTCATCTTCATCGTGGTGCTCTTCGTCGCCGCGTTCTCCTTCGCGGGCCCCTTCATCGGCTGGCTGCTGTACGCGCTCGCCTTCCAGGTTATCACGTACTTCTTCGACGGCGAGGGTGAGTTCCGGGACACGTTCGCGCTCACAGGCTGGGGATACACGCCCCGGATCATCTACGGAGTCATCTCGGTCGCGATAACGATTTACGTGACCCAGGCCGCCCAGCCGCCAGCGGATCCGTCGGGATTCACGGCCTACTCCACGCGTATCAGTAACCACCCACTCAATCAGCTCAGTATCGGTCTCAGCGTCCTCTTCACCCTCTGGAGCGCGTACATCTGGATTCCCGCTGTCCAGCGGGCGAGAAACGTCACTCGAAACCAGGCTATCATCGCCGTGGCTATTCCCGTCCTCTTCGGTATTCTCATCGCCGTCGGTAGCTTCTTCATCAACGCCGCATCCCAGGGAGGCGTCTAGAGCGGTCCCAGTACGGCCTCTGCGATCGGTTCGGTGAGAGAGACTTCTATCCACGCGGCGACGACGATGGCGACCGCGGCGACCAGGAAGAGAACGGCGATTTCGAATAGTTCCTGCCTCGTGATCGCGCCGTCGTCGATTCCCCGGAGGTAGTTCACCAGTCGATGCGTCACGCGGAAGGTCGTGCCGGCGACGAGGAAGAAGGCGCCAAGTTCGAGCCAGCCGTGGGGGAGAATGAGAGCGACGGCTTCGAGCAGCGCGCCGTCGGCGGCGGCCCCGGCGACGACGAGACCGATGATGAACCCGTTGAACAGCAGGACGGCTCCGGAGAGAGTACCGAACGAGACGAACCCGAGCGTCAGGATGGCGAGCACCCGGAGGTTGTTCACCGCGACGAACCCGAAGGTAATCTGGTCCGGGAACATCGGTTCCAGTCCTTCGGCGACGTCTTGGAGGCCACTCAGATCCGTCACGGCCATCGCGACTGCGCCGAGGACGCCGCCGAGCGCGAAGACCAGTAGCGCGGCCAGGAAGTAGCGACCGAACCAGCGACGGAACTGCGCCTGTGCGAACCGACGGCCGGGATCGAACGAACGTACCCTGTGAGAGATGCCCATATGCCGAAACTTCCGTCACTGGCACTTAATCGTTGACGGACAGGTTCCGGAATTTAGGGACGAAGGAGTGCTGGTGTTCAGGTCGGAATATCGCTCCGGACGGCCCGAAATCGATCGGCCAGCCGCCTCAGAACTGTTCTTCCGCTTCGACCGCAGCACGGACTTGCTCGAAGGCGTCGGTCACGACGGCGATGCCGAGCACCTGGAAGATAGTGGAGAGTGCGACGCGGAGGAGCGGAACGAGGGACCGCGGACTGCCCAGGGTCGACCCGGTCGTCGTGGCTGCCATGCCCCCGTCGAGGACGAAAACGGTGAGTGCAGTCGGAATACCCCAGGCGACGATCAGTGCGCCGAAACCGAGCGCGAACAGGATGCCGGCGATCGGAAACGGATCCTCGGTGAACAGCTCGAAACTCCTGCTCAGCGTGTCGACCCACCCCTCGTCTTCGAGCGCGATCACCTGTCGCAGGTAGACGAACACCAGAACTGGAATCCACCCGATTATCGGACCGATGAACGGGATCTGTGAGATGAGGACGACGAACCCCATCACCAGGCCGCCGAGCACTAGAGCCTTCAGCGCCGCGGGGCCGAAGTCCTCCGAAACGTCGTCGAGCGGAAGCGCCTCGGCGGCGTCGCTCGCGAACAGCCGGATGCCGATGAGACGGACGAGTTCGCCCACCAGGAGGAGCGCGAACGCCAGCGCCAGAATGACCGGAATCGACACGTCGAGTGCGAAGGGCAGGTTCGCCCCCGCCTGTGCCAGCGCTTCCTGCTGCTGGGGCCCATCGCCCATGATCGCACTGAATATCCACTCCTGGACGTGACGGTCGATGGACTGGCCGACGATCAAGTTCGCGAGCGCCACGGCGAGCAACAGCAGGCCGACGACGATGCCGCGCGCGCTGAACGTCCCCCGCAACCCGTTCCGGAAGCTCTCCCCGACGTCCACGGACATGTCTACTGGGGCGCAGGAAGTTACAATAAAATTGTGGGTTCGTCGCCAGGTCAGGGCCAGTCGTCGCGCTGCTCTTCCTCGGGCAGCGCGTCGGGCGACTCGGACTCGCCCAGTTGCCAGTCGGCCGCCTCGGCGGCGTCCTCGACGGCGAGGTACTCCCAGCCGGCCTCCTCGGCGAGGTCGGCGTCGGCGTCCTCGGTGCCGACGAGGACGTGGCGGTCGGTGTCGAACTGGGCCATCACGTTGGCGAGGCTCTCCTCGCGGCTCCGCGGGCCGGAGAAGAAGTCCTGGCGGATGCGGTGTTTCCGGCAGAAGTTCGTCACGACGTAGGTCGGCTGCTCGGAGACGACGCCCACGTACTCGGACCACTGGCGGGCGTCGGTGAACACCTCGTCGGGGTGGGCCAGTTCCTTCAGCGCCGCCAGCTCGAACGCGAGTGTCATGTCGCCACTGCCGCCGTTCATACGCGGAACTGCGCCGTCACCGGAAAAAAGACCGTCGGTCCGCTACCGCTGGTTCCGCTGTGCGTCCTCGAGTTCGTTCGCGTGTTCGTTCGCCCGCTGGAGTTCACGAACCGCCTGGCCGTCGCTCTGGCCGTGTGAGTAGTTGACCGACGCGTCGAGCAGTGAGAATGCGCTCGGGTCGGATCTGGAGTCCTCGCCGTCCTGATCGCCGCGCCACCCACGTTCTGAGTCGGACCCACGCAGTTCTGATCACGGAGAAGCGTTCGTACTCAACGACAAAAACTCCCGAGGGTCGTCCGTCCTACTCGGCCGTCGCGGGAACGTCTTCGAGGAGTTTGTCCATGTCGACGTCCTGCTCGGTGAGCAAGTCCTTCTTGTCGGCGACCTGGTGCTCCTCGCGGATGAGTTTCTTGAACTTGGACTGCTGGGAGAGGTCGCCGATGAGCACGCCGCCGATGAGTTTGCCGTCCTTGAAAGTGAGGCGACGCCACTCGCGCTCGCCGTACTTCGCCTCGGCCTCCTCGTCGCCGAGCGTCGGGTGGCCAAAGGAGAGGAACGGGAAGTCGAAGTGCGTGATGGAGTAGGTGGATACCCAGCGGAACGCCTCCTCCTCGGTGTCGTCGTCGACGTCGGCGACCATGTTGGTGCCGGCGATGGAACCTTGCTCCTTGGCCGAGCCCCAGGCGCCGTTCTGGGCGCGCTCGTCGAGGATGGTGTCCCAGAACTGCGTGATGTCGCCGGCGGCGTAGACGTCCTCGTCGTTGGTCCGCATGTACTCGTCGACGACCACGCCGTTGTCGGTTTCGATGCCGCTACCGCGCAGGAACTCCGTGTTGAAGTGCAGGCCGATAGCGACGCCGGCGAAGTCACCGTCGTAGCGCTCGCCGTTGGGGTCGACCGCAGCGACGATCTGGCCGTCGTCGTCCGTCTCGAAGTGGTCGACGCCGGAGTCGAACTGGGGCGTGACGCCCTTCTCGCGCATGGCGTCGTGGAGGATTTCGGCGCCGTCGAGCGAGAGCGCGTAGCGCCACCAGCGGTTGCCGCGCATCAGGAAGTTCGCCTCGATTTCCTGGGCGCCGCAGATGGCCGCCAGGTCGATTCCCAGCAGGCCGGCGCCGACGATGATCCCCTTGTCGGCCTCCTCGGCGTGCTCGCGGATGGCCCGTGCGTCCTGGAACGTCCAGAAGTGGTGGAGGCCGTCGGCGTCGGAGTTGTCGACGGGCAACTGGGCGGGCGTGCCGCCGGTTGCGATCAGCAGTTTGTCGTACTCGTAGACGTCGCCGCTGTGGGTGCGTATCTCGTGTGCGTCGGTGTCGACGTCGGTGACGTGCGTGTTGAGTTCGAGGCCGATGTCTCGCTCGTCGTACCAGTCCGGTTCGTGGATGGAGATCGGCGCTTCCGGCAATTTGCCCTTGGCGAACTCCTTGATGAGAATACGATTGTAGAGAGTTTCACCCTCGTCAGTGATGACCGTGACGTCGGCGTCCGGGTCCGCTTCCCGGATCGTTTCGGCCGCGGACGACCCCGCAATGCCATCACCGATTATCACGTGCGACGTGCTCATGACCGGACGATTAGATACCGGGCTTAATGTGGATTGCTATCTCCGTCGAATTTGCGAGGCAGCGCCACGGTCGGCTGTCGACGGGTATCGGGAGGTTGAAGGACGTCGCGGGCGAATACCCGCCGATGAAACTCCGCCAGAACGTCCGTCACTGGGCGTCGAAACAGGCGCTGACTATGCCGGTCGTCGGCGAGAAAGTGAGCGACTGGCTGGTGGACCTGCACACCCGCGTGTTCCTGGACCGGGCCGAGGAGGGGCGCACCGAGGAACGCCGCGAACACCTCGACGCGTTCTTCGAGGTGACGATGGACGTCTACGTCACTGCGCTCCAGGCGGGCTTCGAGGAGGCCCAGGCCCGCGAGATTACGCACGTACTGGCGAACTTCGACTTCTACAACCACGGCTGGACGGAGATGATGGAGTTCCCCGTCGACGAACTCGACGTCCACTACCGCCGCTACGCCGACTTCTTCGAGGCCCACGGCATCACCATCGACGCGCCGATGGGCGAGTTCCGCCCTACGGAGGGCATCGCCGAGGCTCCCTCGACGCCGGAGAAACTCGACGAACCCGAACACCCCTACGCCGAGGGCGGCTTCGCCGACGACGTGTACGTGGAGACTGGCGACGGCGAACTCGTCGTGGGCGGCGGTCAGGAACCAGACGACGTCGACCCGAGCGACGCGCCCGGCGTCCGCGACGACGACTGAGTTTCTTCCTTCGCCGTTTCTCCTGTCCTCGCTCCCCTGATCCCCCGCCGTTCCGTGAACCGCCGTTCTCCTAGTCGGCGGCCTCGACGCCGTCCGGTTCCGGCCAGCAGATAGGGTCTCGCTGTCGCCACTCGTGGTCGATGTCGCGCATGAGCAACGCGCAGTCGAACTCGACGCCGGAGAACCGGCTGTCGTCCTCGAAGTAACTCGACGCGACGCGTTCGACGGCCATCGGCGTCACCTCCCACTCGAAGGTCGCCAGTTCGATGCCGTCGTACTCGTCGCCCGAACCGCTCGGGGAATAGCCCAGCGACCCGCGCCGGAAGAACTCGGAGGCCTCGTCGACGGAGGCGAACACCGAGTCTCCAGGGAGTGCGTCGGTCACTGACCCGGCGACGTGGACGCGGGCCGCCCCGTCGTCGCTCTCCATCGTCACCTCGTAGCGGTCGTCGCGCTCGTCAACGGTGAAGGTCGCGCGGTGGTGTTCGCTGCTGAACACGCGCCCGCCGAAGAGCGTCGTCAGCGTCGAGGAGGTGTCCCGCCGGGGGACGTAGACGCCCGTCTTCGCCTCCCCGTCCTCGTCGTCCCACTCGACTGCGATTCGGTGGGCGGCGTTCTCGGACTTCGTCCCGACGTACGCCGGAAACCCGCGCGGCCGGACGTCCGTCAGCCGGATCAGGCAGATGCCGCCGACGCCGTACCCGCCGACCGTCATCGGGCGGAACGGTTCGGGCAACGCCGCCTGGAGTTCCACCGGGTCCATGCGGAAGTTGACGAGGATGCGGCGGTCGATGACACCCCGCACCGCGGGGAGACTGAACATACCAGTTAGTTACGGGTCATCGGGCTTAACGTGTACGGCGGGTGCCACGTCGTTCAGCTTCTCCCGGCAGGCAGCTACTGCTCGGGGGCAGGCGCCGTCCTGGTCCCCTTCTGGGCGATCCGATCTGCAACTTCGTAGCCCGCGACGACGCCGCCGTTGAGGCTGCGTTCGGGGTACTGGGCCTCGGAGGCCATCCCCGCGTAGTAGACGCCCTCGGCCACCTCCTCGGAGAGGTCGTAGGGGACGACCATGTCGAGATACCCCATCTCGTAGATGGGCGCCGTCCGGGGGTTCCGGGCCGTCTCGATCCAGTTCACCGACTCGCGGTCGAAGTCGGGGAACAGGTCCTCGATGCCGGCGAGCCACGTCTCCTCGACGCCGTCGTCGTTGGCCTGCCACAGCGGGTCGTCCATCGACTGGACGTAGCTGACGGCGTACAGCAGGTGTTCGCCACCGTACCGCTGGGGCTCGACGAAGTTCGTGTGCTCGATGAGCGCGCCGAAGGGCGCATCGTCGGCGACGTTGAGCCAGTAGGTGTCGGTCAGCGACTCGTCCATGCTGATGACCGAACAGACCGTGCCCTGGAAGTCGATGTCGCAGGGGTAGCCCGTCAGCGATTCGAGGACGGTGGGCATCGCCGCGACGACGACGCCGTCGACGTCGTGGTCCTCGACACCGTCGGCGGTTTCGACCGACATTCCCTGGACAGCGCCGCCGACATCCAGGTCCTTTACGCGCGCGCCCGTGGTGACGTTTTCCCGGCCCACGTCTTCGACGAGGGCGTCGAGCAGCGTGCCGAATCCGCCGTCGAGGTAGCCCAGAATCTCGCCCTTCAGGATGTCGCGTTCGCCGCGGAACTTGATCCGGCCCAAAAGCCACGCGGCGCTGACGTCCGCTTTGCGCTCGCCGAACTTGGCGTCCAGCAGCGGTTCGAAGAAGGTCCGGTAGACGTTCTCGGTCGTGTGTTCCTTCGCGAACTCGAGGGCAGAGACGTCCTCGAAGTCCTCCAGGCGCTCGTAGGTGTCGAACTTCGGGACGCCGCCGCGGACGTCGACGTCGAGGGTGAGCATCCCCAGCCTGAACTTGTCGTAGAGGCTCCAGTGCGGGAAGGCCAGAATTTCCCAGGGGGCGTCCATCGAGTGGACCGTCCCGTCGACGTAGTAGGCGTTCTTCCCGATGCGCCACTCCACGTCGTCGCCCAGCCCCAGGTCTTCGGCCAGGTCGACGATGGTCTGTTCGGACTTCGAGAGGTGGTGGTAGAACTTCTCGATCGGATCCCCGGCAGTCTCGTAGACGGCGGCGAGCCCCCCGACCTGGTCGCTCGCCTCGAACACCTGCACGTCGAGCCCGTGGGACTGGAGTCTGCGAGCGGCCGCGAGTCCGGCGATTCCGCCACCGACGACGCCTATCATGTCAGCCAGTTCGACGGGGCTGTGCAAACCGTTTGGGTTTGCGACCGGCGTCTGGAGTCCGGGACGACAGCTCCCGCCGACCACAGTGGTAAGTACGGTCACGCCCAACTCCCGCGAGTGATAGTCGTCGGGACCGACAACTTCGAACTCTACCACGGGGTCGTCACCGAGCTCCGCGACCGCGGCGTGGAGTTCACGACGATAGAACCCGGCGCCGACCTCCCCGAAGACGCGACGGTCCTCGTTACCGCAGACGACGAGCGCTGGACACCGGACGGCGTGGACCTCGTCCGGGCACCGCCCGACGACCCGCGGCGGGCCGTCGAGGAGATCGTCACCATCCTCCGCGGGAACGAAGGGCGAACCATCGTCGGCATCGACCCCGGCGAGCGCCCCGGCATCGCCGTCCTCTCGGGCGACACCGTCGTCGCTGCGTTCCAGGTACCCGCGGCGAAAGCGGCCGTTGAAGTCCGGCGCGAGGTCGAGGACGCCGTCGATCCAGTTGTTCGGATCGGCGACGGCGCGCGACTCGTCGGGACGCGGATAATCGACGACCTCGAAGACGTCCCCGTGGAACTCGTCGACGAGACCGGGACGACGCCGTACCTCGGTACCGGGGCGCGCGGAATGGGCGACGTGCTCGCCGCTGTCAACATCGCCCGCATGGAGGGCGAAGAGATCGAGACCCGTGACGTGACCCCCACCGCCGGCGAACTCCAGCGGATCAAGGACCGCTCGCGGGAGGCAAGCGAGACGAACCGCGCCATCGACGAGGAACTGGCCCGCAAGGTCGCCGTCGGCGAACTGAGCGTCGAGGAAGCGCTGGCCGAACACCGGGGCGACGACGACACCTGAGCTGCCGTCAGGTCAACAGCCGCCGGACGCCGTCGAGCGCGGCGACGACGAACGCGACGACGGTCAGGAAGACCAGCGGCCAACCGAACGTCGCTGCGACCGCCGACTCCAGGTAGACGGCGACCGACTGATTGACCGTCAGCACGGCCGCGACGACGAGGAACGCTCTGGCCGACAGCGGGAGCGCGGTGAACCGCGACGCGATGTCCATAGGTGTACTACCTGGGCAGGGCCACCTAACGTCACCGCCGGTCGGCTGTGACACCCCGTGTCGATCCCTGCACGCTCCGCCCCCGACGTTTGCCGCGACCTACTCACCCTTCAGGTCCCGGACGACGTCCTCGGCCCGCCGGAGGACGTCCCGGACGGCCATCCCGGTCTCGTCGGCGACCGCCGCGGCGTCGTCGTACTCCGCGCTCACGTCGAAGACGACGCCCTCGTCGTCACTGGCGATCTTCACGTCGACCGGGTAGGCCTCGCCCTCGACGGTAATTGCGACGGTCTCTATCTCACGGTGGGCGATCCACCGGTGGTCGGCGCCGTGCTCGCGGACGCCGAGCGTCCCCGTCTCCTCGGCCAGTCGGCGGGCGACGCGCTGGGCGTCCTCGGGCTTGCAGATGACCTTCACGAGGTGGCCGGGACGGGCCTTCTTCATCGTCGCCGGCAGTATCGAGACGTCGCGTGCGCCCGCGTCTTTCAGCGAGCGCTGGAGGTCGCCGAGCACTTCGGGGGCGACGTCGTCGACGTTCGTCTCCAGGACGGTGATCTCGTCGCGGACGAGCGGCCCATCGGACTCGCCGACGAGTGCCCGGAGGACGTTCGGGCGGTCCTCGAAGGAGTACCCACCGGCGCCGTATCCCGACGCCTGGACCTCCATCGAGGGGAGCTCTGCGACTCCTTCGGCGAAGTGAGCGAGGATAGCGGCGCCAGTGGGCGTCAGGAGTTCCGCCTCGACTGGTCCACCGCGGAGCGACCAGTCGGCCTGTTCGGCGATTTCGATCACTGCAGGTGCGGGGATCGGGTAGGTCCCGTGGCTCATCTCGACCTCGCCGCTGCCGGCCGACAGCGGCGTCGTCACGACGCGGTCGACGGCGAGGTCGTCGACCAGGAGGCAGGCGCCGACGACGTCGGCGATGGCGTCGTCCGCGCCGACCTCGTGGAAGTGCGTCTCCTCGAGGTCGGTCCCGTGGACGGCCGCCTCGGCGGTGCCCAGGATCTCGAAGATCGCCAGCGCGTCGCTGGTGACGTCGTCCGGCAGGTCCATCCCCTCGACGAGTTCGACGACCTCGCGGTAACTCCGGTGGGGGCCGTGGCCCTCCGCGTGCGTGTGGTCTGTCGTATCGTCGTGCGAGTGATCGTCGGTGTGAGAATGGTCGGCTTCGCCGTGTGAGTGATCGTCGTCCGAATGGTCGTGATCGTGGTCGTGACCGCCGTCAGCGTGGTCGTGGCCGGAATCCGGGTCGCCGTGACCGTGGTCGTCCCCACCGTTGCTATCGCCGGCCTCGTCGTCCACGAGCACGTCTACCGTCGTCACACCGATCCCGTTTCGCGTGGCTTCACCCACCTCGTATCGGACGTCGATGGCGACCTCGACGGGGTCGAAGACGGCGTCGTCTGCGCCCGCCGCGAGCAACGCGGCGAGGACCATGTCCCCGCTCGCGCCCATCCGCCCGTCGAAGGCCAGCGTTCTCATTACCGAAGAGTGGGTCCCGATTACTCAAAAACTTCCGGACCTGCGACGATGAAACGTGCTGCCAACCGAACGCGGAGCGAAAACCACCGCAAACAACCTGAAAGCCCCGACCGGTTCGACTCGCGCGACTCGTTGCGCGCTTCGTTCACTCCGTTCACTGCAGTGCTTACTTCGTCGTGCTTCGTCGAACCGGTCGCCCCTTTCAGTCCCACCCCCTGGCCTGTCGCGGACGTGCTAGTACGTTCCTGGGTCAGGCCGCAGAAAGCGAATTTGGGTTCGGCCAGGTCCAACACTACGCCTGCCGAACGACGTGGACGTCGAACTCGTCCCCGTCGCCGTCGATGGGGACGACGACCTGGCCGTCGTCGGCCGTGCCGACGAAGACCACGGTGGCGTCGACGTCCAGCGCAGTCTGGCGTACCTCGTCGGAGAGGCCGCCTGCGGGGGAGTACGCGCTCTCGTTCTCGAAGTGTACCTCGGCGTCGTCGGTCGCCTCCTCGATCTTGCGCCGGAGGTCGCTGGCGACGGTGTCGGTCGCGAAGTCCTCTGAGGGGTCGACCCAGCGGCGACGTTCAGCGTAGTTGTCGCCGGTCGGAACGTAACTTACGGCGACGACGTCGCGGTCGACCGCCGCGCCGTAGGTGACCGCACGGTCGAGGGCTGCGTGTGCGCGCGCGGAGCCGTCGAACGGGACGAGAAAGACCATAGAACTGGTATTTTCGCCCAGGCATATCAACCCGACGACCACGTCTTCGAGGGGGACCGATCGGCCCGAAACTGACCCATGGTAACTACTCGCATAAGTACCTGCCGACACGCGTTCCCGCCGCCGGTAGCAAAAAACCTATCTCCGGCCACCACCGACTCATGAACATCCCCGCAGACTGATTACCATGAACGAGGTTCAACTAGAGGTTGCGAAGGCGTACCCGAACGATTCGGGACGTGGTATCGCGCGCCTCGACCCCGACACGCTCTTGCATCTCAAGCTCTCGCCGGGCGACATCATCGAGATCGAGGGCAGTGACACGACCGCGGCGAAGGTATGGCGCGCTGACCGACAGGACTGGAACACGGACACCGTCCGCATCGACGGGTTCACCCGCCAGAACGCCGACGTCGGCATCGGCGAGCGCGTCGAGATCCGCAAGGCCGAGGCCGAGAAGGCCGACACGCTGGTGCTCGCGCCGCCGGAAGAGGCGAGCGTCCAGTTCGGCTCCGACGCGGCCGGGATGGTCAAGCGGCAGATCCTGAAGCGGCCGGTCGTCGAGCGCGACATCGTCCCCGTGATGAGCTCGACGAACCACCCCTTCATGCGCTCGCCGGGCCAGGCCATCCCGCTGATCGCCGTCGAGACCGAACCGGAGGGAGTCGTCCTCATCACCGAGGACACCGACGTCGAACTCCGCGAAGAGCCTATCTCGGGCTTCGAGAAGACCGGCGGCGGCATCACCTACGAGGACATCGGTGGCCTCCAGTCGGAGATCCAGCGGGTCCGCGAGATGGTCGAGTTGCCGATGAAACACCCCCAGATCTTCAAGAAGCTGGGGATCGAGCCGCCACAGGGCGTCCTCCTGCACGGCCCGCCCGGAACGGGGAAGACGCTGCTCGCGAAAGCCGTGGCCAACGAGACCTCCGCCAGTTTCTTCTCTATCGCCGGCCCGGAGATCATCTCGAAGTACTACGGCGAGTCCGAACAGCAACTGCGCGAGATATTCGAGGACGCGAGCGAGGAGTCACCCTCTATCATCTTCATCGACGAACTCGACTCCATCGCGCCCAAGCGCGAGGACGTCACTGGCGAGGTCGAACGCCGGGTCGTCGCCCAGTTGCTGACGATGATGGACGGCCTCGAGAGCAGAGGCCAGGTCATCGTCATCGCGGCGACCAACCGCGTCGACTCCGTCGACCCCGCACTCCGTCGCCCGGGTCGCTTCGACCGCGAGATCGAGATCGGTGTGCCCGACGAGGTGGGCCGCGAGGAGATCCTCCAGATCCACACCCGCGGCATGCCGCTGTCGGACGACGTCGCCCTCTCGAACCTGGCGACCGAGACCCACGGCTTCGTCGGCGCCGACATCGAGTCCCTGACGAAGGAGGCCGCGATGAAGGCCCTGCGGCGCTACCTCCCCGAGATCGACCTGGACGAGGAGGACATCCCGCCGAGCCTCATCGACCGGATGATCATCAAGCGCGAGGACTTCCGCGGCGCGCTCAACGAGGTGAGCCCGAGCGCCATGCGCGAGGTCCTCGTCGAACTCCCGAAGATATCCTGGGACGACGTCGGCGGCCTCGACGACGCGAAGGGGCAGGTGCAGGAGGCCGTCGAGTGGCCGATGAACAGTCCCGAGAAGTTCGAGCGCATGGGCGTGACGCCGCCCTCGGGCGTCCTGCTGTACGGCCCACCCGGCACCGGGAAGACGCTGATGGCGAAGGCCGTCGCCAACGAGACCGACGCCAACTTCATTTCGGTGCGTGGCCCGCAGCTGCTGTCGAAGTGGGTCGGCGAGTCGGAGAAGGCCATCCGGCAGACCTTCCGGAAGGCCCGGCAGGTTGCTCCGACGGTGATCTTCTTCGACGAACTCGACTCGCTGGCCCCCGGACGGGGCGGCGACGTCGGGTCTAACGTCTCCGAGCGCGTCGTCAACCAGCTGCTGACGGAGCTCGACGGGCTCGAAGACATGGAGGACGTGATGGTCATCGGCGCGACCAACCGACCCGACATGATCGACCCCGCGCTCATCCGCTCGGGCCGGTTCGACCGCCTCGTGATGATCGGCGAGCCCAACACCGAGGGCCGCGAGCAGATCCTCAAGATCCACACCGACGACACGCCGCTGTCGCCGGACGTGAGCCTCCGCGAACTCGCGGAGATGACGGGCGGCTACGTCGGCTCCGACCTGGAGTCCATCGGCCGCGAGGCCGCCATCGAGGCGCTCCGCGAGGACGACGACGCCGAGGCCGTCGACATGAAACACTTCCGCGCGGCGATGGAGAACGTCCGACCGACCATCACCGAGGAGATTCGCGACTACTACGAGCAGATGCAAGACGAGTTCAAGGGCGGCGGGCCCGAGCCGACCACGCAGGCCGGCGGCGGCCGCATCGGCTTCCAGTAACCCGACCACCGCGTCCGTAGCTCGTCGCCGTTCGACGGTTTTCCGTTTCGAGTTCCCCCGGGTTTGTCTCTACTCGCTTTCCAGTTTCGACGCCGATTCCGCAGGTAGAAACCCGTCGCGCCCGTTAGTGGAACTACTCGCTTCCATGCATTGCTCACGACGGACAGTCCCCAGCCCGCCGACCAGACCGGTGTCACACGGATGCAAAGACGCGATGCATACTGCCGGGACCAGCGACCAGACCTGCCGATGACCGACTACGACACGGTCGACTTCCTCTACGACGAGCGGGTCGACACCGGAGCGTCCATGGAGCGGATCTGGGCGTCGCTCAGGGAACGGTCCAGACACAGCTGTGACCTCGACGCGGAACGGGACGCACCGGCCGATTCCTGGCGTGAGTTACGCTGGAATCAGCTGACCGACGTGGCCATCCGACCGTTCGGCCCAGACAGGGACGACGAGGAAAAGCCCGTTCCCGACCTGCCCCACGTCGAGGTGAGGTACGACCCCGAACCGTTCCGGAAGGCCATCGCCTCGCGCGAGGAGGCGGTCCTCGCCGAGACGGCGGTCGACCTGCTCGAACTGCTCCAGCACGTCTACGCGGGCGCGCCCGACGACCTGCGCTTCGTCTACGGAGTCTCCGCGCCCCACAAGCGGCGCCTCGTCGAAGACGACGTCCCGCCCCCGGCGACGCCCGAGAGTCTCGACGAGGACCGCATCCAGTACGCCTCCTGGATGATGGGGTTCCCGCCGTCGCTCGCCGACACGTACGGGCAGGAAACCCTGCTCTCCGCACCGGCCTGGCAGACGGCGGAACTCGGCGATGGCGGCGTCGCCCTGCTCACGACTGAGAACCCGACCAACGTCTGCAAACCCGAGACGCGGGCCATCGACCAGCACCTCGACCTGGACCCGCCGCCGGAGACCGAGGAGTGCGACTACTGAGAGGCGGCGAGCCTCAGAGCGTGATCATCCCTTTCACCATCTCGGGATTGCTCGCGCGCTCGAAGGCGTCGCGGACGTCGGCGAGGGGCGATTCGAAGTCGACGAACCCCTCGACGTCGACCGCCTCGTCGGCCAGCAGGTCGATGGCGGCCGGGTATGTGTTCGCGTAGCGGTAGGATCCCAGCACGTCGAGTTCGCTGTCGATGAGGTCCAGGACGTCCAGCGGGACGTCCGCCTCGGCGGCGAGGCCGACCAGCACCACGGTACCCCCGCGGCGGGCGACGTCGAGGGTCGACGCGATAGCGGACTTCGCACCGGAGGCTTCGATGACCACGTCGGCGCCGTCGCCCGAGTGCTCGCGGACGGCGGCGGCCAGGTCGGTCTCCGTGGGGTCGACGGCCAGGTCCGCGCCGCGCTCGCGGGCCAGTTCCCGCTTCTTCGCGACCGGGTCGGCGACCACGACATCCGACGCGCCGACGGCGCGGGCGACTTCCATCATCACTAGCCCGATGGGCCCGGCACCGGTGATACAGACTGTGTCGCCGGGACCGACGTCGCCCCGGCGGCAGGCGTGGACGCCGACACTGAGCGGTTCACAGAGCGCACCCTCGCGGAGTGAGACGTGCTCGGGCAATCTGTAGGCGAAGTCCGCCGGCCAGGCGACGTACTCGGCGAACGCGCCGTCGATGGGGGGCGTCCCCATGAACGTCACGTCCGGGCAGAGGTGGTACTCGCCACGCTTGCAGTGGGCACAGCGCCGGCACGGGACGCCGGGTTCGATGGCGACGCGATCGCCCTGTTCGAGATCGGCGACTGCCTCGCCAACGGCTTCGACTTCGCCAGCGCTCTCGTGGCCAAGCACCAGCGGCTCCTCGACGACCTTGTCGCCGATGTGGCCGTGCTCGTAGTAGTGGACGTCCGACCCGCAGATGCCCACCTCGCGCATCCGGATCAGGACCTCGTCGTCGGTCGGCGTCGGCTCCGGGCGCTCTTCGATAGCGAACTCTCCGGGTTCGGTGAGGACGGCAACTTGCATGTGTGGTCGCAAGCGACCGAGGAGCAAATGCCTGTGGGGGTCCGACCAGCGGGCGAAACGACCAAGTGACAACCGTCTGAACGGCGAGCCATGCGGCTGATGACCGAGTCCGACGGGGAACGACGGTTGCGATTCCGCTATAACATTCTCCTGACTGTACTCGTCCTCGTCGCGCCAGTGGCGATGCTCCTGGAAGCAGGGACGGTCGACTGGTTCTGGGTCGTCGCCGGGGCCGTTCTCAACGGCGTCGTCTTCGGCCCCTTCGCACAGACGGCGACGGCAGACCGCATCGACGACTTGGCCGGTGAACCCGGCCTCCGGAAGGCACTCGTCATCGTCGTCGGGGCCGTCTGTATCTGGTCGGCTATCGCAGTAGTACAGCCGAGTGGCGTGACACTCGGTAGTTTCGTCGTCGGCGGGATGGCTGCGCTCCTCGTCGTCATCGTCGTCCAGCAGATCTCGCCGTAAACCGTCAACCACGGACTGGATCGTCGATCGACGGCAATGTCGTTTCTGACACAGATCGAAAGACAGGTGGAAGCGCGCGTCGACCAGTTGTCACGAACGATGGAGCGGACCCACGACCTCCTCAGCGGCGATTTCGCCGCCGCTCTCCACGCTCTCGTCGACGCACTCAGGGCCGACGTCGACGACGCCGTCGTCAGGGTCGACCGCGACGAGTTCACGTCACCGCCGGACGGCGAGACCTGCCGCCACACGTGGGAGCGCTCGGTCGACCAGTTCGAACGGCTCCCCGAAGCTGACGAAGGCGGTCAGACGGGGTGGCGATGCGATCCGACGGACGAGGCGGCGTGGAAAGCGTTCCGCGACGTCGTCGGCCTCGCAGAGAACGCGACGGGTGCGTACTTCGTCTACCGCGTCACCCTCCTGCGCGAGGGGCAGGAGGTGTTCGATGCGGTTCCACACCACAGTTCCGCGGGACTGAACGCCGACCTGCTCGGCGAAACGACCGTCGGGGAGGCGAACGCCGCACTCGAAGACGTGGCCGGGTGTCTGGTCCCGTCGCAACCGGTCGTGGAGTGGGCCTCTGACGACCGACGCTGGTCCGTCGGGGGCGGTTCGCTCTGTGTGGAGCGCGTCGACGGCCCGACGAGCAAGTGTTACGAAGTCACCAATCTCCGGCGCGTCCGGGTCACGGACGACGGTACGGCCCTCGACATTCGCTGGGCTGCGGAGGGTTTTCCCGACGACCTGATCGGGCGAACGCTGTCGTGGGCGGCTGGAAAGCTGTACAGTCCACCCGAGATGATACCCTGTGAGAGTACTGCGCGAGCGGCCGAAGTCCAGGCAGTCCTCCGGGAAACGTTAGAACGATTCGACGGACGGCAGGTGTGACCGGCCGAGGTAACTGGAGAGGAAGAGGAAAAACGGCGCTCGCGCTTACAGCTCGCCCAGCTTCCGGAGGAGTTGACCGCGGTACTCCTCGTCGGCCTGGATCCCCTTGCGTTCGAGGACGTTTCGTTCGAGTTTGTCCAGTGCGACGTTGAACGCCGTGTCGGCGCCGTAGCCCTCGCCGGAGCCGGCGGCCTGGCCCTTGTTCGTGCGCAGGCGGATCTGGCACTGGATCAGGGGCGTGCCGCGGAGTCGCTCCTTGTGCTGCTGGAACCGGACGTGGGCGTGCTGGACCTGCATCTCCTGGTACTTGTCGACGACCTCTTCGATGCTCTCGCGGACGTCGCCGCGTTCGAGCGTGCCCAGCAGCGAGACGTTGGTAATCTGGACGTCCATGTGCTCTTCCTCGGTGAACGTGAGCGCGCGCAGGACGTCCGTCTTGGTGACGATGCCGGCGATGGTTTGGTCGTCGCCGTCGGGGGTGACGACCAGGCCGGCGTAGTCGTTGTCGAGCATCCGCTCGACGGCGTCGCGGACGGAGTCGTCCATGGCAGCGGTGGCGACGGGGCTGTTCATCACGTCGTAGACCGGGAGGTCGAGGACGCGTTCGACCTCGCCGGCGCGGTCGCCCCGCGTGGCCTTGGTCATGTCCCGGACGACCACGTCGACGATGTCGTGGGTCGTCACCATCCCGGCGAGGTGGCCGTCGTCGTCGACCACGGGGACCCGTGAGATGCCGTGTTCTCGCAGGCTGTTGATCGCCTGCCCGACGTGGGTGTCCTCGGCCACCGTCACGACGTTCTCGGTGTAGATGTCCGCGACGGTGAGCGCGTCGAGGTTGTCGAGGACGGCCTCGAGGATGGCGTCACCGGTGACGATCCCCCAGAGGTCGTCGCCCTCGAACACGGGCGCGATCTTCGACCCGCCCTCGACGAGGACCCGTGCGACCTCCCGGACGTCGTCGGTCCGTTCGACCCTGGGCGCCGAGCGCATCATCGCCCCAGCCTTCGCGTCGTCCTCGACGTGAGACTGGACGAACTGCTTTTGCGTGATGATGCCGGCGTACTCACCACCCTCGGTCACGACGATCCCCTTGGGGTTCTCCCGCTCGAAGATAGAGCGAACCTTGCCGAGGCGTTTGTCGGCGTCGATAGCGACGAAGTCACTGGTGGCGATGTCGGCTATATTCATCGTACTTCTCAGGTAGTCCGTTTGACGTCGGAGGTAATCAAGGTTGGTCTGATTCTCACCACTGGCCCATCGACCCCATCCCTTTCGGTCGAACACACCTGGTGAGCGACTGTGCTCGAGGCCGCGGGCCAGTCACTAAACCCCTGACGACCCTAGCTGAACTGTGATCCCCGATATCACCGTCCTGGGACCGTACACGTACCTCGCGACGGAGGTGGCGTGGGGCACCATCGCCATCGCGCTCCTGTGGTACGCCGACGCGTTCCGCGCGGCCGCGCGCACCATCGCGATTCTATACCCCTTCGCGTTCGTCTGGGACTGGTACACGCTGGAGGTGGGCGTGTTCGCCATCCCGATGCGAACCGGCGTCGAACTGCTCGGGATTCCCATCGAGGAGCACATCTTCATGGTCGTCGTGCCCGCGATGGTCGTCGGCGTCCACGAATCGCTCCGCTCGTTCGACGAGGACAGTCACTGACGGACGGCGGACCGAGTCGCGGTGCGACTAGCGACTGGGTAAACACCTCACAGACCTGCCAACTCTGCTTGCCATTGTTACGCAAACGGTAGTGAGCGACGAACGCTGTCAGCATCGATCCGAGCGCGGATCACGCCCTCTTCGGGCGGTTACTAGGTCATTATATTCGTCAATACACACGAAAGATCACCGACGCAAGGTATTTGTGTTGGCGAAGTGATTTTGACAACGAGGTGAACCGATCTATGTCCGCCACCCCCCACATCGAACTGTACGTCCGCTCGCTTCTCCCCACCGGCGCCCACGAGCGCCAGGAGGCAGTCGTCGATCAGCTGCAACGGCTCGACCGAGAAGACCAGATCGGCGACTTCTCGGTCATCGTCTGGGGAAAACAGGTCGCTCGCGACTCCGCCGCCGCCCACACCGAGGAAGGCCAGTACATTCTCAACCGCGTCGCCGAGTTCAAGCAGTGGGCGCTCTCGAACAACGTCTCGCTCGAATCGTTCTACCAGACGAGCACTGTGGACAACGAAGTCACCGAGGACGCCTACACCGCTATCACGCTCCCCGTCATGGGTCTGGCAGAGTACAAGAACGGGGAGCTCCAGCACGTCGCCCCCTGTACGAAGGGCGACGTCGTGCACACGATCATGGATCGGCTCGAACGCCTGGAGCACGGCGAACCGTCCGCACTCGAACAGGAACGGCGGACCGCGAGCGTGGTCTGAGCACCGACAGTCCGAACAGTTTCTCTCGACTCGAAGGTTTCTCGATTTCATCGGGTAACGACACGGCCCCCTCACCCGAACGATGTTCGAGTACGACAGCACAGAGTAACCACTAAAAGGTAAGAGAGTTGAAAATATGGGTTTGGGCAGATTTGAACCGGAGCCAGACGTGCTCACTCCGTTGCGCGCGTCTGGCAGGGCTCAAATCTGCGTAAACCATTCGCTCCTCACCTACGTTCGTCGCAAAATGGGTTTGGGCAGATTTGAACTGCCGGCCTCCTCCATGTCAAGGAGGTGTCATAACCAGCCTAGACCACAAACCCTCGCTGGCTTCCTCTGCACTCATTCGTAAATCAGGGGTATAATTGAAGGTTTCGAAATCGCGGTTCCGTATGGGGGTGTTGACGATGCGCACGACCAGCCCTCGTGACACGATGTTCTCCTTGGCATTACGATCCGCGTGGGATGAGAATATGAAGAGAGTGCGGTGGCACTAGCATCCGCGCGAACGAAGTGAGCGTGGTTCAACCGACGGCGAGACCGCAGGTCGAGCCGTCGGCCTTTTTTCATCGACGTTCGTCAGAGCGAAGTCGTACGAGAGAGCGGAGCTCTCTCGTGATGACGAGGGACCTACGGTCCCTCGAACCACTCTGACGCAGCCCATCAGAAGTGCTTCGCACTTCTGAGGACGTTTTTTGTGGGGGGTTGAGCGCTCGACGGAGGAGAGCGCGATGCCCCCCACGAAAAAAGGTCGGTCGAAGGGCTTATGCCGATGTACTGATTCGTACATTACAACACGAAAGCGTCCATTGGTGACACACAATGCAGGACTACATCGAACGCGTAACCGAGGGAGAGGACCTGAGCCAGGACGAGGCGCGGACGGCCGCGACGGCGGTGTTCGAGGACGCCACCGAATCACAGATAGGGGCGCTCCTCACGGCGCTCCGGGCCAAGGGAGAGACCGAGACGGAGATCGCCGGCTTCGCCGAGGGGATGCGCGGTGCCGCGCGGACCATCGAACCCGACCGGACGCCGTTGGTCGACACCTGCGGCACTGGCGGTGATGACTACAACACGATCAACGTCTCGACGACGAGCACGTTCGTCGCCGCTGGCGCTGGTGTCCCCATCGCCAAGCACGGCAACTACTCGGTCTCCTCGTCCTCGGGGAGCGCGGACGTCCTCGAAGAGGTCGGCGTGAACGTCGAGGCCGAACCGCCCGCCGTCGAGGCGGCCATCGAGGCCGACGGCATCGGGTTCATGCTCGCGCCGGTGTTCCACCCGGCGATGAAGGCCGTCATCGGGCCGCGCAAGGAACTGGGGATGCGGACCATCTTCAACATCCTCGGGCCGCTGACGAACCCCGCCGGCGCCGACGCGCAGGTGCTCGGGGTGTACGACGACGACCTGGTGCCGCTGATCGCCAACGCGCTGGCTCACATGGACGTCGAGCGCGCGATGGTCGTCCACGGTGCCGGCCTGGACGAGATAACCATCCACGACGAGACGACCGTCGCCGAGGTGTCGGGGTCGTCCATCGAGGAGTACACGCTCCACCCCGAAGACATCGGCCTCCAGCAACACGACATCGAGGCGGTCGCTGGCGGTCAGCCGTCGGAAAACGCCGCCGACATGCGCGGCATCGTGGAGGGGTCGGTCGACGGCGCCAAGCGCGACATCATCCTCGCTAACGCCGGCGCGGCCGTCTACGTCTCCGGCGAGGCGTCCTCCCACCGCGAAGGCGTCGAGATGGCCGAGCAGGCCATCGAGTCCGGCGGCGCGGCCGACAAGCTCGACGACCTCCGGAGTGCGAGGGTATGACGCGGGTGAAGGTCTGCGGCGTCACGAACCCCGGGGACCGCGACGCGGTCGTCGCCGCCGGGGCGGACGCCGTCGGCGTCATCTCGGGCGTCTCCGTCGACACGCCCCGAGAGGTCGACCAGCAGACGGCCGTCGAACTCGTCGCCGGGGTCCCGCCGCTCGCGACGAGCGTCCTCGTTACGATGCCCGACGCCGTCCAGAAGGCGGTTCGTCGCGTCGACGCCGTCCGGCCCGACGTCGTCCAGGTCCACGCCGGACTGGATCCGAACGAACTCGGTGCACTCGGCCGCCGGGTCGACGCGAAGGTGATCGCGGCCGTCGACGCCGAGCAGTCCGACGTCGCGCAGTTCGCCGACGTGGCGGACGCGCTGCTCGTCGATTCGGTCGACGCCGAAGGCGGCGGCGGCACAGGCGAGACCCACGACTGGAACCGGACGCGCGAGTTCGTCGCAGACCTCGACGTCCCCGTAATCCTCGCTGGCGGCCTCACGCCCGACAACGTCGTCAAGGCCGTCGAGACGGTCGAACCGTTCGCCGTCGACGTCGCGTCGGGGGTCGAATCCGAAGGCGGCCTCAAGGACCACGAGGCCGTCGAACAGTTCGTCTCGCGAGCGAAAGCGGCGGGTACCGGCGGTCCCGGTGCGGAGGTGTCGGCGTGACCCTGGACGTCTCCCGCGAGGAGTTCGTCGACCTGGCTGCGGAGGGGGACGGCCCGACGGTCGTCCGTGCCGTCGCAGAGCTCGACGTCGACGTCGAACCGCTGGCTTCCTACGCCGCGCTTACCGGCCGCACCTCTAACGCGGAGGGGGCCGGCGACAGCGACTACGCCTTCCTGCTGGAGAGCGCCGAGAAGGTCGCCTCCAGCGACCCCGACGGCGCCTTCGCCGCGACGACGGACGACCGGCACGCCCGCTACTCATTCGTCGGCTACGACCCGGACGCCGTCGTCACCGTCGACGCCGACGACACTGCCGTCGAAACGCTCGACGACCGACTGGACGGACTGATCACGACCAACGGCGGCGACGTGCTCGACGACCTGCGGGCCACCATGCCCGACGTCGACCTGCGCGGGTTCCCCCACCACGACCGCCAGCTACTCGACGGCGGTCTCGTCGGCTTCCTCGCCTACGACGCCGTCTACGACCTCTGGCTCGAGGAGGTCGGCGTCGAGCGGCCCGACTCCCGGTTTCCGGACGCCCAGTTCGTCCTGAGCACGGCGACGCTCCGGTTCGACCACGCCGAGGATTCGGTGTCGCTGGTGTTCACCCCCCTCCTCAGTGACGGTGCGGACGGTCACGATGGTGACGATGAGGTCGCCGACGGTGACGACGCCGGCGAACGCTACGACGAACTCGTCGCCGAGGCCGAGCGCGTCGAGGCGGCCCTGACGACCGCCGACGACCTGGAGACCGGCGGGTTCACGCGGGAACACGAGGACGCTGGCCCGCGCGACGAGTACGAGGCCGCCGTCGAGAAAGCCAAGGAGTCGGTGCTCTCGGGTGACATCTACCAGGGCGTCATCTCGCGCAAGCGTGAGCTCTACGGCGAGATGGACCCCATCGGGCTGTACGAGTCGCTCCGCGATATCAACCCTTCGCCGTACATGTACCTGCTCGACTTCGACGGCCTGAGCGTCGTCGGCGCGAGCCCCGAGACGCTCGTCTCCGTCGCGGGCGACCTGATCACCTCGAACCCCATCGCGGGCACGTGCTCGCGCGGGACCAGCCCCGTCGAGGACCGCCGGCTGGCCGGCGAGATGCTCGCCGACGACAAGGAGCGGGCCGAGCACACGATGCTGGTCGATCTGGCCCGCAACGACGTCCGGCGGGTCAGTGAACCGGGTTCGGTTCGCGTCGAAGAGTTCATGAACGTCCTCAAGTACAGCCACGTCCAGCACATCGAGTCCACCGTGACGGGGACGCTGGCCGAGGACTGTGATGCTTTCGACGCGGTGCGGGGCACCTTCCCCGCGGGGACCCTGTCTGGGGCGCCGAAGATCCGCGCGATGGAGATAATCGACGACCTGGAACGCGAACCGCGGGGCCTGTACGGCGGCGGCGTCGGCTACGTCTCGTGGACCGGCGACACGGACTTCGCCATCGTGATCCGGTCGGCCACCGTCGAAGAGACGGGAGACGGCCGGCAACGAACGACCGTTCAGGCCGGCGCCGGCATCGTCGCCGACTCCGTCCCCGCGAGCGAGTACGAGGAGACCGAGAAGAAGATGGGCGGCGTCCTCGACGCCGTCGAGGCCATCGAGGAGCCGGCGAGGGCCGAGTCAGCGGGTGACACCGCGCCCGGGGAGGTGACCCGATGAGCGCCACGGCCGTGGACGCGAAGCGGGTTCTCTTCGTCGACAACTTCGACTCGTTCACGTACAACCTCGTGGAGTACACGTCCGAACACGCCGAGACCGAGGTGCTGAAGAACACCACGTCGCTCGACGAGATCCGGGCGGTCGACCCGGACGCGATAATCATCTCGCCCGGGCCGGGCCACCCGAAGAACGACCGCGACGTCGGCGTCACGATGGACGTCCTGCGGGAAGTGAGCCCGGAGGTGCCGACGCTCGGCGTCTGCCTCGGCCTGGAAGCGGCGGTCTACGAGTACGGCGGCACCGTCGGACGGGCCCCGGAACCCATCCACGGCAAGGCGTTCCCGGTCGACCACGACGGCCGCGGCGTCTTCGCCGGCCTCGACCAGGGGTTCCAGGGCGGGCGCTATCACTCGCTCGTCGCGACCGAGGTGCCCGACTGCTTCGAGGTGACGGCGACGACCGAGGCCGAAACGGACGACGGCGAGACGGTCGAACTCGTGATGGGCGTCCGCCACCGCGAGTACCCCATCGAGGCGGTGCAGTTCCACCCCGAGTCCGTGCTGACCGCTGTCGGCCACGACGTCATCCGGAACTTCCTGGACGGCGTGTGAGGGCAGCACAGGCGATACCCACGCCCAGTTCTGTTGCTTAGACCGCGACGGCCAGCGGGGCGCCGACCATCCCGAGCAGCCACAGCACGCCGACGACGACGAGTGCGACGAGGACGAGTTTCCAGGCGATCTGGAGGACGAACCGGCCGACCAGGATGACCGCCGCGAGGGCGAGCAAGCCGAGAAGGATCGAGGGAACGGAGCCGAGGGGACCCAGCGTCTGTAGCATGCCAGATACTATCCACTCGCGAGACAAGTATCTTGTCGCCGAGGCAGGGAACGGGCGTCGCGATCGAGTCCCGTCTACCCAAGACCTATAAGAATCAATATGTAAAACGTGGCGAGCGGACGCCGAGTCACTGACTCGACCGTTCACCGGGTGGGTCCCGACGCATAGCGGGCACCGATTCGTTCTCGGATTTCCACTGCGAACCGGGAGACGACACCCACCTCACAGAGATCCAGTGTCACTTTCACTGCGGTCTAAACACCATTATTATGCCACCGCTAAATTGTACTGTACGGACGCGAATCACGCGCGATGGCCACTGGGCCGCGGCTGATATAACCCACCAGTGATATATTCGAATAGTGAGCGAACACCCACCGACCGAAGGGTTATTGGGTCATCCAGCAGAACACGGTTTCCGTCACAAATGAGAGGATATCGGACAGACGCCGAGAGGGGAATAGCCCGACAGACAGTCGCTGTCGGCAGGAGGACTGACGAATGAGCGACGCCGACGTTTCCGCCGACGAAATAGACCTACCGATCAAACGCACCACCGGTGACACGCTCGAGGAACGCCTCACCGGCAACGCGTATCACAACATCCTGCCCGCCCGATACCTCCGCAAGGACTCGGACGGCGAACTGATCGAGTCCCAGGAGGACCTGTTCGTCCGCGTCGGCCGCAACGTCGCCCTCGCCGAGGCCGTCTTCGAGGCTCGCCGACGGGACACCACGGTCACCGTCACGCCCGACCAGCTCAAGCCCGACCACCCGCGCCGCGACGAACTCGCCGCGGAAGTGTTCGGCGCCGGGACGACCACCGAGGACGACGTCGAGACCGACCTCTCGGTGTACAACGTCAACAAGTTCGCCTACGAGACCGTCGTCCCCGAACTGCCAGATGAGATCCGCGAGCACGTCGAGACGACCGCCGCCGAGTTCCAGGAGGCCATGGAGAAGCTCTCGTTCATGCCCAACTCGCCGACCCTGATGAACGCCGGCGACGAACTCCAGCAGCTCTCGGCCTGCTTCGTCGACTCGCCCGACGACGACATCGACGACATCCACCAGACGGCCAAGGAGGCCGCTCAGGTGTTCCAGTCCGGCGGCGGCATGGGCTACGCCTTCTGGCGCCTGCGCCCCTACGGCGACCCCGTCGGGTCGACCGGCGGCATCGCCAGCGGTCCGATCACCTTCATGCGGACGTACGACCAGATGTGCGAGACCATCGCGCAGGGCGGCGCCCGTCGTGGCGCCCAGATGGGCGTCATGCGCGTCTCCCACCCGGACGTCATCCAGTTCATCCACGCCAAGAACAAGGACGTCTCGCTCGCCGAGACCCTCCGACTCAACGACCCCGACGACTTCACGCACAACAGCTTCGCCGAGGCCCTGGAGGAGTCCCGCGAACTCATCACCGACGACGGCCAGGTCCCCAAGCACCTCCGGAACGCCGTCGAAGGCCACCTCTCTAACTTCAACATCTCCGTCGGCATCACCGACGACTTCATGGAGGCGGTGAAGGCAGACGAGGAGTTCACGTTCACCAACCCCCGCACCGGCGAGGCACACGTCGCCACCGAAGAGACGAAGGAACTGTACGAGATGTTCGACCTCGGCGAGTACGTCGAGGTCGGGGAAGAACTGTCCGTTCCCGCCGAGGAACTCTGGGAACGCATCGTCGACGGCGCCCACGAAAACGGCGAACCGGGCGTCATCTACCTCGAACGCGTCAACAAGCGCCACTCCTTCGACGTCGAGGAACACCCCGACCACCGCATTCTCGCGACGAACCCCTGCGGTGAGCAGCCCCTCGAAGAGTACGAGGCCTGCAACCTCGGCCACATCAACCTCTCGACGCTCGCGGACATGGAAGCGCCCGACTGGCGCATCTGGTCCGAGCAGCACCGCGACGAGTACGACTCGCTGGAAGACGCCGTCGACGCCTTCCTCGCGGACGCACTCGACGAGGCGGAACTCGACCGTCGCATCCAGCTCGGCACCCGGTTCCTCGAGAACGTCGTCACGATGTCCGACTTCCCGGTCGACAAGATCGAACAGAAGGTCCGGGAGATGCGAAAGATCGGCCTCGGCATCATGGGCCTGGCACAGCTGTACATCCAGCTCGGCGTCAAGTACGGCTCCGACGAAGCCGACGAGATCGCCCGCCAGATCATGACCCAGATCAACCACGAGTCCAAGTGGACCAGCCACGAACTCGCCCAGCAGCGCGGGCCGTTCGCCGACTGGGAGGACTCGAAGTACGCGAACCCCACCGAGTACCGCGACTGGTTCGAGGGGCAGACCGGTCTCGACGCCGACGACTGGGAAGACGGCTTCCCCGTCCGGAACCACAACACGACGACCATCGCACCCACCGGCACGACGTCGATGGTCGGCAACACCACCGGCGGCTGTGAGCCCATCTACAACGTCGCCTACTACAAGAACGTCTCCGACGACGTCCAGGGCGACGAGATGCTCGTCGAGTTCGACGACTACTTCCTCCGCGTGCTGGAGGACAACGACATCGACATCGACGCCGTGAAAGAAGAGGCCCAGGAGCAGATGGCCAACAACGAGTTCGACGGCGTCGACGGCCTCACCACCGTCCCGGACGCCGTCGGTGAGCTGTTCGTGACGACCGGTCAACTGACCCCGAAGCAACACGCGGGCATCCAGTGTGCCTGCCAGCAGGGCGTCGACTCCGCCATCTCGAAGACCGTCAACGCGCCCAACGACTCCACCGTCGAGGACGCCAAGGAAGTGTTCGAGTACATCTACGAACACGGCGGCAAGGGCGTCACCTACTACCGCGACGGCACCCGCTCGAAGCAGGTGCTCACCACGCGCGCGGACAACACGGAGTTCGCGGACATGGACGAGGGCGAGATCGTCGCACAGATCGAGGAGGTCTTCGGCGGCATCGAAGGGTTCCTCGAGAACGAGGCCGTCCAGGCCGCCATCGACGACTCCGTCGCCGACCTGCTGGAGGTCGCCGACGGCGAGAAGACCGTCTTCGCCGAGAAGCAGACCCGCCCGGACGTCCTCCACGGCGTCACCCAGCGCATCGACACGGGCTACGGGAAGCTCTACGTCAACATCAACGAGGACCCCGAGCAGGAGCGACCGTTCGAGCTGTTCGCCAACATCGGGAACTCCGGCGGGTTCACCGCCTCCTTCACCGAGGCGCTGGCCAAGACCATCTCGACGGCGCTGCGTTCGGGCGTCGACCCCCGCGAGATCGCCGACGAACTCCAGGGCATCCGCTCGCCGAAGGTCGCCTGGGACAAGGGCGAACAGATCCAGTCCATCCCGGACGCCATCGGCACCGCGATGCGCCGGTACCTCGACGGCGAGGTCGACAAGGCCTACCCGCAACAGACCACGCTCGAGGAGACCGCCGACGACGCCGACGGCGAGTCGGCCGACGACCCGAACCGCGACGCGCCCTCGCCCGAGACTGACGGCGGTGGCGTCGCCGCAGAGAGCGGTGGATCCGAGGCTGGCCCGAACGACGCCGGGGCGAACGACGCCGACCAGCAGTCCATCATCGACGCGGGCGAGAGCCCCGAGTGCCCCGACTGCGGCGCGATGAGCCTCTACTACTCCGAAGGCTGCAAGACCTGCGAGTCCTGTGGCTGGTCGGAGTGCTAGGAGCAGTTACGTCTTAGTTCGGTCCTTTCTGCGGCTCTATTTCGGATTGTCGACCGAGTCGACGATGCAACTGCAGAGACGTCGAACACCTCGAAAGCCCCCGGTCGCTCGTCGGCTACGACTCGCTGCGCGCACTCACTGCGTTCGTGTGCTTACTTCGTCTCGCTCGACGAGCGACCGGCCCCTTTCAGTCCCACCCGACTGGTTGTGGCACAGAGCAACAGGAACGTGGATGGCGAATCACTGCACCGTCTTCGACACCCACCCGGTCGCGCCGTTGGGGAAGGCCTCCCTCCGGGTACCGGACTGGAGCGTGCCGTCGCTCTCCACGGCGCGGACGACGACTTCGTGGCTTCCACCTGGTGGGTCGTACTCGTAGACCCACTGTCGCCAGACGTCCTCGCCCGGCAACGCCTCCGACAGCGTGGCTTCATTCCAGGAGTCCCCGCCGTCGGTCGACACCTCGACTTTCGAGATTCCGCGCGTCCCGGCGTAGGCGTGGCCGGCGACCTGTTTGCGGCCGTCGGCGAGGTCGTCGACGGCCCAGAGCTTGGCGACCGTCGACACCGGGCCGGTGCCGTGCCAGCCGCGTTGCTCCCAGTACCCCTCGGCGTCGCGTTCGAGGAACTCGATCTCGGTGAGCCACTTGACCTGGACCTCGCCCCAGTGGCCGGGGACGAGCGCGCGGAGGGGGTAGCCGTGGCCGCGGGGCAGGTCGCGGCCGTTCATCTCGTAGGCCAGGAGTCCGCCGCGGAGCGCCTCGGTGGGAAACACCTGGAAGTAGCCGTCGGCGGCGTGGAGTTTGACGCAGTCGCACTCGCCGCCGGGGTCGGCCGCATCGATCAGTTCCTCAGTGGGGACGCCGGTCCAGAGCGCGTTGTCGAGTTTCTGGCCGTTGAGCGAGTCGCCGACACAGCGCAGGGTCGAGAACTCGGTCCGCTCGTCCATCGAACGGAGGTCGTCGAGTGAGTACGTCGCCACGGACTCGACTGCGCCCGTGACGGCGAGCGACCAGTCGTCGGGGTCGACCCGCGGGTCGGCGGCGTTGATGTCGACCTGGTAGAAATCGCGGCTCACGAGGGGTTCGATGCCGGAGACGTCGAGGGAGCGCTCGGACGCCAGTTCGAGGCTCTCGCGGACCGATTCGGGAACGTCCGCCGAGAGCGGCTGATCGGGACGGGGCGACGGCGACGACCGCGTGAGGGCGACGGTCCCCAGTCCGAGCGCGGCGGCGACACCACCGACGACGCGACGCCGCACGGGGTCCGGGCTGCCGCCGATGCTCGCCGTCGCCACCGGCAGGAAGCCGGCCGTGGAGACGACGAATGCCGCACCGGCGGCCGCGCCTGTGGCCGAGGCGAAGTTGACCGTCACCAGGGCGGTGGCGGCCCAGACGAACGCGGCCCCCAGCACCACGGGGACGGCCCGGTTCCGGAGCTGGTCACCGACGCGAATCGCCAGCCAGACCAGCACGGCCACGGCGAGTGCGGTCAACAGTGACGCGAGCAGCAGGTTCAGCTGCTGGCCGACGCTACCGAGACGTTCGATCGCCACGGCGACGACCGGGCCCGGCATCGCACGGGAAAGGACGCGTTCCAGCGGCGAGCCCAGGAACGCGGGCGCGAGCCCGACCGCTGCGTAAGAGCCGGCGACGGCACCCACGCCGGCGAGCACGGCCACGAGAGCGTCCGCGACCGCGGGGAAACGCGTGGCCTCGGTCATGGCCGGATCGAAGGGTGTGAGCGACTTAACGGTTCTTCGGATTCCGTACCGAATTCCACCCCGCAAGAGCCAAGCCGCCGCGGGTCGACGCGACGAGTATGACCGACAGTGGTGGTCGGCCGTGCCCGATGTGCGAGACACCCATGTACCACCGCCACTGCAAGTACGTCTGTCCCGTCCACGGCGTCGTCTACGACTGCGCCGACACGTTCTACTGACGGGCCCAGCTATCAAATCTGGGAACTCACGACCCGAGTTTATAGTGGTCGAGCGGCGACTCTCCTACAATGACCGATGCGGATGGAGGCGAGATTTGCGTCCTCCACGTGGACGACGACGCCGACTTCGCCGAGATGGTAGGGATGCAGTTACGACGCCAGAACGAGGAGATCTCGGTCGTCACCGAAACGAGCGTCGACGACGGCCTGGCGCGCCTCCAGACCGAGGACGTCGACTGCGTCGTCAGCGACCACGACATGCCCGGGAAGGACGGGCTCGCGTTCCTCAGAGCGGTGCGCGAGGCCTATCCGGAGTTGCCGTTCGTCCTCTTCACCGGGAAGGGGAGCGAAGAGATAGCCAGCGAAGCCATCTCCGCGGGCGTCACGGAGTACCTCCAGAAGGAGACGGGGACCGACCAGTACGCGGTGCTGGCGAACCGCATCGAACAGGCCGTCTCGTCCGACCGGGCCAAGCGCGCGCTCGAGGAGTCCGAGCGACGGCTCTCGACGCTCATCTCGAACCTGCCGGGGATGGTCTACCGGTGCCGGAACGAGCGCGGATGGCCGATGACGTTCGTGAGCGACGGGGCGGCGGCGCTCACCGGGTACTCGGCCGACGCCATCGAGTCCGGCGACGTGAGCTGGAACGAGGACGTCCTCCACGAGGCCGACCGCGAAGCGATGTGGGAGCAGGTCCAGAGCGCCGTCGGCGCGGACGAACCGTTCGAGGTGACCTACCGCATCGAGACCGCCGACGGCGAGGAACGCTGGGTGTGGGAGCGCGGTCGCGCGGTCGAGACGACGGCCGAGACGGAGGTCATCGAGGGGTTCATCACGGACATCACGACCAGGAAAGAGCGCGAGCGGGAACTCAGGGAGGAGCGGGAGTTCACGGAGACGGTTCTCGATTCCCTGGACGACGTGTTCTACCTCGTCACACCCGCCGGATCGTTCCGCCGCTGGAACGAGCGCTTCGCCGAACTCACTGGGTACGCAGACGAGGAGATCGCCTCGATGAACGTCTTCGACTTCTTCCCGTCGGAGTACCACCAGGAGATAACCGAGGAGACGAGGCACGCGCTCGTCGAAGACGACGTGGCCGAGTTCGAGGCCGAGCTCGAGGCGAAAGACGGCGAGCGGATCCGCCTGGAGTGTCGCGGGAGGCCGGTGACGGACAGCGACGGCGAGGTCATCGGCGTCAGCGGCGTCGGTCGGGACGTCTCGGAGCGGAAGGCCCAGGAGCGGGAACTCGAAGCCTTCGCCAGCCTCGTGAGTCACGACCTCCGCAACCCGCTCAACGTCGTCCAGGGGCGCGTCCAGCTCGCACTGGAGAGCGGCTCCGTCGAGAACCTGGCGGCCGCCCGCGACGCCGCCGACCGGATGGAACGGCTCATCGACGACGTCGTTCGACTGACGCGGCAGAACCACGAAGTCGGAGACGTCGAGCCCGTCGAGGTGGCCGACGTCGCGACCGACGCGTGGGACCAGTTCGAAGCAGACGGGTCGTCACTGACGGTGGAGACGGTCCGGACCGTCGAGGCGAATCCCGACCGCTTCCGCGAACTCCTCGCTGAGCTCTTCCAGAACGCGGTCCGACACGGTTCGGACGACGACGAGCCGGTCGCCGTCCGGGTCGGCGACACCGACGAGGGATTCTTCGTCGCCGACGACGGGGTCGGTATCGACCCCGACCGCCGCCATGACGTGTTCGAGGAGGGGTACACGACCAGCACGGACGGCACGGGGCTCGGCCTGCCGCTCGTCGAACGCATCGCCGCTGCCCACGGCTGGACCGTCACGGTCGCCGAGAGCGAGGAAGGCGTTCGCTTCGAGATAGCCGTTTAGGAAGGCTGGTCCCGCCAGACGTGCCGATACGTCGGCCCGGCCAGGACGAGCAACGCGACCGCGGCGGAGCCGACGACCACGTGGAGACCGGCGCCCAGTCCCTGCATCGAGAGCTGACGCATCGACGCGCCGGCGAGGACCTCCAGGACCACCCACGGAACTTCGCCGACGAACGTCCCGACGACGAACGCACGCGTGGACACGCCGGAGACGCCCGCGCCGTAGGAGACCGGGTCGGCGGGAATCGGCGAGAGACGGGCCGCGAGGACGCCCCGCGTCGCACCGGTGACCTCGACGACTCGGCGGCCGGCGGCACCGAGCCGATCGACGATCGTCTCTGGGGAGTCTTCCGAGTCGTCCACGCCGACGTAGCGAGCGAAGAGGAACGGCGGGACACACGTCAAGGTCGCGCCGACGAGGGCGACCGGGACGCCGTACCTGACACCGAGGACGTAGCCGACCAGCGCGGAGATGGGGCTGATCGGCCAGGCGAACAGCGGGCGGACCAGGTAGAGGACGACGAGCGCGCCGCCGAAGAGGACGGGACGCGTCGAGAGCCCGGCCAGTTCGGCGAGCAGGCGCGCCGGCGAGAGGAGAATCGTCGCCACGAGCGCGACGCCGACGAGCAGGACCGACCCCGCAACCTGGCGCCGCGACAGCCAGTTCATCGAGTGAACACCGCGTTCGAATCGTCAAACCTCTTGTGGTCTCCCGGGTCCGAGCCGTCCCAAACGCTTAATCCCGGCGGCGGCGTCGCTCCCGGTCGTGACGGACGACGACCGCATCGAACTCGGCCTCGAACTGCTCGCCCACCTCGAACACGGCGAGCTCTCGGTCAAGGAGGCGATGGACCGCATCGAAATCGTCACGACGAGTCCACAGTTGCAGCGTGACATTCTCGACGAGGCGGCCCGTCGCGGCGTGGTCGAGCGCGAGGGCGGGACGGTCCGACCGGTCGCGGACGGGACGTACGTGAGTTTCGAGAGCGACGTCGTCGTCAAGGAAGGCGAGTTCTCGTGTCAGCGCTGCGGCGCCGGCATCTCGGAGGGCCACTTCGTCCAGTTCGACGCCGACGAGATGGGGCCGTTCGGGTCGACGTGTATCAGAAAGGTGCTCGGTCGGGAGTGATACTGTCGGTTGTACCAATTTTCAGCAGGCACACGCCACCCAGGGTGAACTGGGGCTGAACGAACTGACGACGCAAAACACCGGAAACGAATTACAACCGACAGTACGAGGTGGTGGCCGCTCAGCGACCGCGGCGGAGTTCCTCGATGAGCTGCTTGACGGTGCGCTGTTGCTGCTCGAGGAGCTCGTTCTGCTGTTCGACCGCGGCCGTCAGGTCTTCGAGCTGGTCGGTGACGGCTTCGAGATCGTCGCTGCTGGCGGCCGTGGACTCCGCGGCGGTGCTCGCGGCGTCGGCGGCCGACTCCAGATCGACGGTCGAGGCGGCGGTCTGGGCGGACTGGCCGGTCGAGGAGTCGCGCTCCCGCGTCGCCGTCGAAGCAGTGCCGGTGCTGGCCTGCTCGGACGATGGTTCCGGTTCGGCGGCGGATTCCTCGTCGTCCGAGTCGCTGACGAGCGGGTCGATGCCCGAATCGAGGCCGAGGCCGCTGGAGTGGTCGTCGCTCTCGTCGGCGTTGGGATCCGCCGTCTCGACGGCGATTTTCCGGTTGAGCGCGTCGAGCGAGTCGACGTCGTGGTAGTCGAACAGCGCCTCCTGGAGCGTCCGGCGGACGACGCCGGCCTGCTCGTTGGGCGCCTTGATGCGTTCGGGGCGCCCGTCGGCCTCGATGACGACGGCCGTCGCGACGCTACCGTCCTCGAAGTGCAGGCCCGTCACGTCGTCGTAGTCGTACACCTCGAAGTCGCCGTCCCAGGTGTAGCTGCCGACGTGTTTGAGTACGCGCTGCTGGGCGACGACGAGCGTGAGTTCGCTGAAGCGGAAGACGCCAGTCACGGACTCGTCGTCGTCGAGCACGCCCTCGATGCGGAGGTTACTCTCGACGAGGCGTTCGAGCACCGGGTCGGTCCGGTTGCCCGGGACGGTGAACTTCTCCTCCCGGTCGACGTAGGTCATCGTGTACTTGGTCTTGCGTCGGCCTTCGGAGACGGCGAGCCGTTCGAAGTCGTGTGCGTACTCCGAGACGCCTTCGTCACTCAGGAGTCCCTCACTCCGGTAGACGAGCGATCGCGTCGGGGTGAAACAGATCGCGTCATCGTCACCGAGCGACACCCCAGCCTGAATCTCCTCGTCCCCGAGCGACTGCCGGACGAGGTCTGGTACGTCCATGCTCATGACGTACTCGTCCGGTGGCTTAAATCCGCGGGTGAAACACCACGACCGAAGCCCGGTCTCGACGGTCGAACGTGACGGCCGACAGACCCCTCGAATGCCGGCGGTTTGTGACTTCATCGGGTTCGACGATCGACGGGACGGCAAGGCACGAGACCGACTGACGGAGCGCCGCTCAATGAGAACGTTAAAGACGACCTCCGGCCAACCACTGATTGCACCCGCGCCCGGGTGGCTTAGCTGGACATAGCGCCGCACTCATAGGGTCGTCAGACTCGCGCGGCACCATTCCGGCATGTCTCGGTGGGCTTTCGTCGAGCCTGTGACCTGGGGCATGCGGAGATCGAGGGTTCGGAGCCCTCCCCGGGCATTTTCCACAGTCGCGAACGCCAGTGAGCGACTGCGCCGGAAAATGGCCGGGGAGACGCGGAGAACCCGTAGGTCCTCGCGAACGCACGTGAGCGAGGGTACGAGAGACGAACGAAGTGAGTCTCTCGGGAGTTCGGAGCCCTCGCGGGCACGATACCGTTCGACCGGGCTCGTGGGGCGACGGACGTGAAACGGGTCCCTCTCTCACGGGAGAATTCATCCGAGGAGGTTCTGGAGCGTCAGGACGACGAAGAGAGCGATGACCGCCTCGGAGATGATCCACGTGTTGTCGTTCATCCAGTCACGGATCTCCGGGAGTACTGCTTCCGCCCGCCCACCGATGAGGAGCACACCGAGCGAAGGAAGTGCGAGAATGAAGAGCGTGAGCGAGACGAATCCGGCCGCGTCCGTGACCGGGTCGGCGTTCGCCGCGAGGAACGTTCCGACGCTGATCGAGGTGACGACGTTGGTCGGGAAGACGCCCAGCAGGAGGAATCCCAGCTTGAACGAGAACCCGGGTGTCGCGTTCGTCAGCTTCCCCATCCACGTAGGCGGCTCCGATACCTCCCGCTTTCGGTAGGTGTCGACCGCGGCGTAGAGGAGGAGCACCAGGACGACGAAGTAGAGCAGTTGTCGTGCGCTCGCACCAAGCAGACCGCCACCGCCACCGAAACTACTCCCGAGTAGGTAGGCGAGGGAGACGACGAGACTGATAGAGAGGGACGCACCGAAGACGTAGGCCGCCGAGTTGGTCCGCCATCGCTCACTCGTCGCGAGGAAGATGGAAGAGAGTATCTGTGGTCCCGCGATCATCACGATAGACAGGGGAAGCACTTCGACGAGGCTCACGGGTCGTTCTCACCGGAGTTCGATCCGTCACCACCGGTCGGCTGAGCGACACGGGCGAACGATCTGTCGTGTGTCATTGTTTGGAGTCACGTGTTCGTCCGGACCGGCCTCCGAATGCCGCCCGGGGAGCGTTCCACGTGCTACCTACACCGGCGGTACCGTTTAATGTTACTGAGGTAACAATTATTCGCCCGTCTCTCGTCGCATCCTCGATTCCGGCCCCATCAGCCGTCCACGGCGGCCGCGTACCCCTCGACACCGGCCTGGAAGACCGACCGGAAGCGCTCGACGTCGAGGTCGACCGCGACCGACGTGTTGGGTTCGGCGTCGCGGACGCCGTACCGGTCGCAGACGACTGCGCCGTGGGAGGGGCCGCCGGTGGTGTCGACCTCGCAGAAGTACTCCTCGAAGGTGACGACGTCGGGGTCGACGAGGGCTGCCGCGACGGCCGCGTCGTGAACGGCCAGTCGGTCCTGCCCGACGCCCTGGGCCGCCTCGGGGTAGCCGATCCAGTCCGCGACGGCGGCGAACCCGCCGCCCCGCTCTTCGTACGTATCGATCGTCTCGGGCGCGGGCGAGGCGCCGTTGGTGACGTCGAGGCCGACCATCCTCGGGTCGGCGTCCTGGACCACCCGGCTGGCCGCCGCCGGGTCGTTGTGGAAGTTGGCCTCCGCGGCGGGCGTGACGTTGCCGCTCTGGAAGGCCGCGCCGCCCATCAGGTAGATATCGTCGACCATCTCGGGGAGGGCTGGCTCCATCGCGAGCGCAAGCGCGAGGTTCGTCTGCGGACCGACGGCGGCGATAGTCAGGTCGTCGCCGTGTTCGCGGGCCTGTTCGACGACGAAGTTCGCGCCGTGCTCGTCGATGGGCTCGGACGTCGGGTCCGGGAGGTCGCCGCGGAGGCCCGCGTCCCCGTGGATCCACTCCGCCGTCGTGAGGTCGTCGACGAGCGGCCGCTCGCAACCGCGCGCGACCGGGACGTCGAAGTCGCCGTGGTCGAGGATCGCGAGGGCGTTCCGGGTCGTGTTGGCGACCGTCGAGTTGCCACAGACCGTCGAGAGGCCGACGACGTCGACGGCGTCGTGGCCCAGCGCCACGGCGAGCATCACCGCGTCGTCACAGCCCGGGTCGGTGTCGAACAGGACTTTTCGCGTCATCGGTTCTAACAGGGACAGTACCAGTCACCGACGGTTAACAGTAGCGTCGCAAACAACCGGCGCTATCGCCGGGCGCGCCTCACCAGCCCTCGAACTTGTCCCGGCGGTAGAAGTCCAGTTCCTGGACGACGTTCGGGGGCTCCTGCTCGGCGGCGAAGGCGATGGCCTCGGCGACGTCCTCCGGTTCGGCGGCCTCGTCGGGCGAGAGGACGTCTTCCGAGGCCTGGTCGTCCTCGGATCCGAACTCCGTTCGAACCTCCGTCGGGTTGACGACCGTGACGCCGACGCCGTCGGAACCGACGCTGCCGGCCAGCGACTTGGCGAACCCGCGGGCCCACCACTTGGTGGCGGCGTACACCGGGTTGCCCGGGCGGGGGTACTGACCGGCCATGCTGGCGAGGACGACGAGGATGCCGTCCGTCTCCCGGAGGTGCGGAATCGACTCCCGGGCGGTGAAGAACAGCCCCTCGCAGTTGACGTCCATCATCTGTCGGAAGGCGTCCGTCTCCATCTCCTCGACCGAGCCCTCGCGGGCGAGGCCGGCGTTGGCGACGACGGTGTCGAGGCGGCCGAACTCGGCGGCCGCTGCTTCCACCAGGTCGGCCACCTGCTCGTCGTCGGTGACGTCGGCGGTGTGGACGAGGACGTCCACCCCGTACTCCTCGCGCAGCGTCTCGGCCAGTTCCTGGAGTCGTTCCTCGCGGCGGGCCGAGATGGCCACGTCGGCGCCGCGGCTGGCGAGTGCGTGTGCAGTGGCGCGGCCGATGCCCGAACTCGCGCCGGTGATCAGTGCGCTCGTCTCCGCCAAAGTGCTCATAGCAGGGGTGAGGGACTCTGGTGGCTTAATCCCCACCGCCGTCGAACGCGGTGACCGTCTCCAGGCCGTCCCTCGTAATCTGCAGTCGCTGGTTCGCGGCGACGTCCTCGAAGGTCTGCTCGGTGCCGTCCGGCCAGGAGACAGCGATGTCGACGCTTTCGGCCGAGCCGAGACCGACGTGGCTGACGCGGCTGTCCTGCGAGAGGTAGTCCGTCCGCCCGTTCTGGACGACTGTCGTCGTGTCGCCGCCGGCGTCCACCTCGACGGTCGCCCCGAGGGCGAGTTCGCCGTCGTCGCCGACGGCACGGAACTGGACGCTATTGCTCTCGTTGACCGTGTTCTCGTAGACGACGTAGGGCTGGTTGTAGTTGGCCGTCACGACGTCCTGGTCGCCGTCGCGGTCGTAGTCGAGCGTCACCATCCCGCGGCCGTCGTGTTTGTCGAAGCCGCGGTCGGAGGCGTCGAGCGAGGTGTAGCCGCTCCCGTTGTTCTGCCACACCATCGGATAGGGGTAGTGGGGGTCCTCCTGGTCGATGGTGACGACGTTCTGGGTCGTGTGGATCAGGTCGGGCCGACCGTCGTTGTTGAAGTCGGAGAGGCTCGCCGCCCACCCCCAGCCGCCCTGCCGGACGCCGAACTCGTCGGCCTGGTCCGCGAACTCGCCGTCTCCCTGGTTGACCATGAGCGTGTTCCCCTTCGTCCGGCCCGAGTGAATGACGTACGAGAGAAAGTACTCGACGCGCTCGTAACGCTCGTGGCCCATCGTCTGGGGCGAGATGGGGAGATAGATGTTCGTGACGAAGACGTCCTGGCGGCCGTCACCGGTCACGTCGGCGACTTCCGAGGCCATCCCGTTCCGTTCGGTCGACCCACGCAGGTTGCGTTTGTCGAACGTCCCGTCGCCCTGGTTGACGTACAGCACGTCGCTGTTGTAGTCGTTCGCGACGTGGATATCGGGGTGCCCGTCGCCGGTGAGGTCCGTGAAACTCGCCGCGAGGCTCCACCGGTCGCCGTCGATGCCGGCGTCGTCGACGCGCTCGAACTCACCGTCCACGTTCTCGTAGAGGACGTTGGGGTTGCCGTTGTCGTCCTGGACGGTCCCGTTGGGCGTGAAGTAGCCGGCTGGCTTGCCCACGCGCCAGTTGCCCGCCTGGTAGAGGAAGATATCGCGGTCGCCGTCGCCGTCGTAGTCGGCGGCCGCTGCGCCGAGCGGGTAGGTCACGTTTCCGAGGCCGGTGTCGACGCGCTCGAAGGAGCCCTCGTCGTTGTGGAGCGTGACGACCGACCCGTTGGTCGGCAACAGGAGAATGTCCTCCCAGCCGTCGCCGTCGTAGTCGACGATCGCCGCGCTCTTGAACGTGCGATTCAGGGGTGGGAGCGCGTCGCTTTCCTCGTAGGCCCCGCCGTCGTTGCGGAACAGCGCCGGCCGCTCGTCGCCGATGGCGAGCAGGTCGGTCCAGCCGTCGTCGTCGAAGTCAGTCGCGTAGATGCCGGCGTTCCCGTTGCCGAAGCCGGTGTCGATGCTGTCGGAGTACGACAGTCCGCTCTCCGCGGTGGCGTTGCGGAACTGTATCTCGGGTGGCGATTCGCCGAGCGCCGAGCAGCCGGCCGTGACGGCCAGGAGCGCGACGCAACAGGTGACGAGCGCGATTCGCGCCCGCTGTGTGTTCTGGGTCACGTTAGATAGTCGGGAGTGCCCGCTGGTCTCGCGGCGGGACGACGTAGCTGCCGCGCGCTCTCGTCTCGAGGTAGTCGACGATGCCGTGGTCGTCGTCGGCGACGTCGACGTCGTACTCGTCGACGTTCATCGCCGTGCGCGTCTCGACGAACGCGTCCATCGTGGCCTGGATCGAGTGGAAGTTGAAGCCGACGCCCTCGGCGACGTCCGTGGCCACGCCCTCCGTCCGGCGGAGGATCTGTGGCCGAAAGTCCTCGTCGCGTGCACGCGCCACTTTCTGGGAGTGACCGAGCCGACCGTGTTCCTCGGCGATTTCCTCGACGTTCTCGGTCATCTCCTCCGTTATCTCGCTGGTGGAACCGAGGCGGTCACCGACCGGTCCGACGTCGGCCGGGTCCTGCGTTGGCGAGAACATCTCGGCGAAGCGTTCCTCGTCGTCCTGTTCGTACCACCGGTCCAGGTCGATGTGCAGGCGGGAGGCCGCGAGCATGGTACCGCCGGCCATCGGACCGTCGTCGATGGTGACCGCCTCCTCCGAGGGCTGCGTGTCGCGGAACCCCGAGCGAAAGCCCATCGACAGCGGCGCCGACGGCGGTATCGAGTCGTTGTCGACCTCGTCGGCGACGTTCCCGCGACCGACGACGCCGGCCCGGCGTTCGCGCCGTTCAAAGATATCCTCGAAGGTACCCTCGACGGCCTGGCCGTTGATCCGGTCGCGTTCGCCGAACAGCGCCTCCTCACAGGCCAGCAGGATGGAACCGTAATCGCTGTTGAGCACGAGGAAAGCGTCGTGTGGGTCGGCCATCGACGGGTCCTCGCCGACGGCCTCGAGGACGTCTTCCGGCGGGGTGAGCCCCTCGACGCTGGCGTCCATCCGGTCGAAGTACCGCGGCGAGTAGCCGAGTAACGTCAGGAGCCCCTCGTTGAGCGACGCCGACGTCGCCCCACCGGTCCCCCACTGGTGTGCTCGCTCCAGGGACTGTAACGCGGCCTCCACCTCGCTCCGTTCTTCGTCGGTCGGCGGCACCGATCCCACGTATTCGAGGCCGAGGACGACCTGGTGTTGCGGAATCGCCGTGTTCCCGTGGGCGTCCGTGACCAGGTACTCGTTCCAGTTGTGCTGGCCGTCGGGAAGCGACGCGGGGTCGGACCCGGTGGGAAACTGGGATTCGCGCTCGGTGTCCTCCGACACCATCGGGGCTTCCCGACCGAGACAGGCAGACAGCGCCGCCGACCCACCGATCGCCACTGCAGACGCGACGAAGTCTCGTCGAGAGATGCCGCGAGAATCACCCGAAGGCATTGCCATCCATTCCCAATCACCGCTCAAATATCTTTCGCGTCGGCCGCTGGGCGTCTGAAGGCGGCCGGATCGGCCGGCAACCAGTCCTGGATACCGCTACGATCTGGGCGACGTTCGCCCCCGCTGCGGGGCCCGGTTCGCCGACGACCTGCGACCCAACTCGGTTTCCGCTGACGAGCCCGGTGGCTGCCAATTTGTGACCGGGTACCCAAAGGAATATATGGTATAATTATCCAATCAAGCCCATGGAACGGGAGGAGCGCCACGCGACAGGTGGGACGACGTCTCGACGACGGCTGCTCGAGACGATTGCGGCAGGGAGCGTCGCCGGACTCGGTGGGCTGGCCGGCTGTATCTCCGACGGGAGCGGCGGCACGCCGACGCCGGATTCGGCGCCGACCTTCCTTCTGTCGACGGTACAGTCCGGCCCGTACTCGCGTCTCGGTGACAAGGAGCGGAACGGATTCGAACTGGCGGTCAAGCACATCAACGAGGGCGGCGGACTCGTCGAGGCCGGCGCGTTCGACGAGCTGGCCGGTGACGGTCTCCTCGGGCACCAGGTAGAGTCGACGATCGTCGACAACGAGGGAAGCGGAGAGACGGCGCGGTCGAACGTCCTCCCCCACGTGACCGAAAACGAGGTGACGATGATCTGTGGCGGAGCCAGGGCGAGCACCGCCAGGGCCCACCGCGATATCGCTATCGAACACGAGGTGCCCTTCATGGCTGGGACGTGTCTGCTCGACGCGCTCAGCGGGGAGGAGTGCGCCGCGACGATGTACCGGGAGATGTACTCCTCGCGTGCGCTCGTGCGCGCCCTCGGACCGACGCTCGCCACCAGGACCGGCGAACGGGCCACCTACGTCCAGTTGTACGCCGATTCCCCGGAAGGGAAGGACCTGCAGAACGCGGTCGACCGGTACTTCGCCGACTCGGGCACGCCCCGCTGGGAACCGCGGGGGAACGAGGCCATCCAGCCCGGCTCGACGGGCTACGAGGACGACCTCACCCAGATCACACGCGGTCGACCTGACGCCCTCTTCCTGAACCTGTTCGGAATCGACGCCATCAACGCGCTGACGGCCGCCCAGGACGTCGTCCCCGAGGAGACACAGGTCGTCGTCCCCTTCATCGACGACTCGCTGGGCTACGTCGTCGGCTCCGAGGTCGCCGACGTCCTCGGAACGATGCCGTGGGAAGCCGGCCTCGACGGTGAGTACGCCGAGGCGTACGATTCGGCGTACGTGAGCAACTACGGGACGATCGCCGGTGGCGACGCCGCGACCGGGTCCGGCACGGCGCACGTCACCTACACCCAGACGCTCCAGTTCGCCGCCGCGGCAGCGCGCGCCGAGTCGTTCGAGCCCGGCGCCATCCAGTCGGCGCTGGAAGGCTACGAATACGACGCCGGCGGCGGAGACCAGCGCCTCCAGGCGTGTAACCACCAGGCCAGCCGTGCCGTCCCGGTCGTTCGCGGCAGGTCCAGTCAGGACTCCGGCGGGAACTACTTCGAGCTACTCGACCACCGCGATGGCGTCGTGCCGACCTGCGAAGAGGAACCCGCCACGTCCTGCTCGCTGTAGCTCCGGGTCGACTTTTTTCGACGATCTGACGCCCCACGAGCGACAGTGACCGGCCCCGTCAGTGGAGACGCGAGACCGCTACCGATAGGTCACCGGGCGACGGGACGCAGAGCTAACTGGATCGAGTGCAGAACGGTATCGCAAAAGGCGTCGAGAACGGCTAGTCCGAGAAGCCGGACTCCTCGCCCACGTCGGTGTTCGTCCCGGTGTCTGCGAGGTTGCCGTCGCTCAGTTCGGGACTGTTCCAGTACGAGTGGTCCTCGTCCTCGCGGAAGCAGGCGACGCGCTGTTCGCCGGCCTGGTAGTCCGGCGGGGTCTCCTGCTTACACACTTCTCTGGCCTCCGGACATCGCGTGTGGAACCGGCAGCCGCTCGGCGGGTTGACCGGGTCCGGGATGTCGATCTTCCGCATCGGCGGGTCGCCGGTCTCCCTGAGCGAGAGGTCCGGCGTCGCCCAGCGCAACACGTTGGTGTAGGGGTGACGCGGGTCGCCGATCATGTCCTCGGCCGGACCGATCTCCGCGAGTTCGCCCAGGTACATGACGCCGATCTTTCCGCCGGCGTGGGCGGTGAAGTACCGGGCGTTCGAGAGGTCGTGTGAGATGAAGACGAAAGACGTGTTGAACTCGTTCTGGAGTTCGTGCATCAGGTCCATCATCTCGACGCGCAGGGAGACGTCCAGCGCGCTGATGGCCTCGTCGGCCAGGATGACGTCCGGGTTCATCAACAGTGCGCGGCTCAGCGCGACGCGCTGTTTCTCGCCGCCAGAGAGCTGGTGGGGGTAGCGTTCGGCGAAGTCGGCCGCCGGGTTCATCCCGACGCGTTCGAGCAGCGCGTAGATCCGCTCGCGCTTCTCGCTCCGGCTGAGTTCCGCGTTGACCTGGTTGAGCGGCTCGGAGAGGATAGAGAGGATACGCCGGTTGGGGTTGAGCGAGGCACCCGGGTCCTGGTGGATGATCTGCAGCGACGTGCGGATCTCCTTCCAGGTGATGTCGGCGTCCGATTTCCCGTCGCGGACCTCCCAGATGTCGTGGCCGCGGAACTTGACGCTCCCGCCGGTCGGCCGCTGGAGGCCGATTGCGGTCTTGCCGAGCGTCGTCTTGCCACAGCCGGACTCGCCGACCAGCGAGAGGACGTCGCGTTCCTCGAGCGTGAGGTTGACGCCGTCGACGGCACGAACCGTCTTCGTCTCGCCACCGAAGTCGAGCAGGCCGGGTTTGTCCTCGAAGTGGACCTCGACGTTCTCGAGTTCCAGCAGCGGTGGTTCGCTACTCATCAGTCGTCACCTCCGCTGGCCGCGCGGTCACCAAGTGAGTCCGCGTAGTTCAGCGAGATCTGGTCGATCGCCTCTTCCCAGTGATAGCAGGCGACCTCGTGGTCCTCGCCGGCGTCGAAGAACTCCGGCACCGTCGACCGACACTGCTCGTCGGCGAGCGGACACCGCGGGTGGAACGCACAGCCCGTCGGGACGTTGATCGGCGCGGGCTGGTCGCCCTCGATGGCCTCCATCTCGTCCAGCGGCGCGTCGAGGTTCGGCGTCGAGTTGAGCAGTTTGCGCGTGTACGGGTGGGCGGCGTGTTCGATCAGCTCCCGCGTGGGGCCGACCTCGACCAGCTTGAAGGCGTACATGATGGCCATCCGGTCGGCCAGCGCGGCGACCAGCGGCAGGTCGTGCGTGATGAACACCATCGTGAGGTCGTACTTCTCCTGGAGGTCCTCGAGCAGACGGAGGATAGAGCGCTGCATCAGCAGGTCGAGCGCGGCGGTCGGCTCGTCCATCACGAGCATCTCGGGTTCGAGCACGAGGCTGAGCGCGATGAGGGCGCGCTGTTGCATCCCGCCCGAGAGCTCGTGGGCGTAGGACTCGAGGATGCGTTCGGGTTCGAGGTAGAGGTCCTCGAGCAGTTCGTGGGCCAGGGCCATCCCCTCCTCGACGTTCGCGTCGTGGGCCTTCAGCGTCTCCACGAAGTGGTCGCCGACTTTCATCGTCGGGTTGAACGAACTCATCGCGCCCTGGAAGACCATCGAGACGTGCTCCCAGCGCAGGCTCCGGATCCCTTCCTTGTCGAGGTCGAGGATCTCTATCGGTTCGTCGTCCGGCGGGTTGTACCGGATCCCCCCAGTGAGGAGACCGGGGTCGGGGATGGCGTCGAGCATCGACGAAGCGAGCATCGACTTGCCCGAACCGCTCTCGCCGATGATACCGACGATTTCGCCGCGGCCGATGTCCAGCGAGACGTCGTCGAGGACGTAGGATTCGCCCTCGTCGTAGGTCACCGAGGCGCCACGCATCTGGATGATTGGATCCTCGACTCCGCGCTCGGAGCGAGGGTTGCTATTCTGCGTCGCCATTAGACTCCCACCATGAGTTGAGTGTCATCATCTTCTTGTGTAGTCGTTTCGGACTCGCCGGAGAGTCGAGTCCGAACTCGGGGGGTAAATGCGCGGTTGCGTCCCCGGGTGCGTCTGAACGTATCGACGCCGAGAAACGCGACGGTCCGGTCGACCAGACCGGCAGATCCGAGCGGCAGAAACGGAATCGCCCCGAGCGCGATTCCATCGGCTGCCAATGTTGCAAGAACGGCCCGCGCAGTCCGTTCGAGACAGAATCTCACACCCGATTACTTTCGCTTCATAGCTATAGTAATTGTGGTTTATCCCACCAGGCGCGGGGAAACGCCCGTCGGGTTCCCGGCGGACTAATGGCCATCCGGCGACGTGGTCGAGTCGTCGGAGACGCCTGTGAACGGGCGTCTCCGTGGCGGACGCCCGGTTCCGGATTTGCAAACTTATTTAACGGGATGGCGGGACGTTTGTGAACGATGCAGACCAACGGTGACGACCACCTCTATCAGCGGCCCGACGCCGCCGTCGACCGCCGCGTCGAGGACCTCCTCGACCGGATGACTGTCCAGGAGAAGGCCGGACAGCTGGTCGGGACGTGGGGCGGCAAGATGGGCGAGTTCAACAGTCTCGACGACGTGAAAGACGCGGTTACCGAGCACACGCTCGGGGCGGTAGCGACGTTCGGATGGGGCGGGTCCATCGGGACGGAGCCCGGCGAAATCGTCGACACCGTCAACGAGATACAACAGCTGGCACGCGAGGAGACCCGTCTGGGGATCCCCGTGCTGTTCAACGTCGACGCCGTCCACGGGCACGCGTACGTGGCCGGGTCGGCCATCTTCCCGAACGGGCTGGGGACCGGGGCGACCTGGGATCCAGACCTGGCGGAGAGAGCGGCCGATATCTGTGCGACCGAGGTCCGTGCGACGGGGGCCCACCAGAACTACTCGCCCACCTGCGACGTGGGCCGTGAACCCCGGTGGGGTCGCGTCTTCGAGACGTTCGGCGAGAGCCCGCGGCTGGTCGGCGAGATGGCCGCCGCGAAAGTCCGTGGGTACCAGGGCGACGGGATCGAGGGCGAAGAGAACGTCGTCGCGACGGCGAAGCACTTCCCGGCCTACAGCGGCCCGGAGCGTGGCGAGGACGCCGCGCCGGCCGAGATATCAGAGTACCGGCTCTGGAACACGTTCCTCCGCCCGTTCGAGTCGGTCGTCGACGACGGCGTCACCTCCGTGATGCCGTCGTACAACTCGACGAACGGCGAGCCGATGCACGGCTCCCACTGGTTCCTCACCGACCTCCTGCGGGGCGAACTCGGGTTCGACGGCCACACCGTCTCTGACTGGGGCGGCGTCCGGCACCTCCACGAGGACCACCGCGTCACCGAGGACTGGCGCGAATCGGTCTACCGCTCGCGGGAGGCCGGCCTGACCGTCGCCTCTGTCGGGACGACCGGGCACGTCGACCACCTCGTCGACCTGGTCGCAGCCGGCGACCTCGACGAGTCCACCCTCGACGGGAAGGTCCGCCGCGTCCTCGCACTGAAGTTCCGCATGGGACTGTTCGAGGACCCCTTCGTCGACAGGGACGAGGCACTCGAGACCGTCGGGCACGAGGACCACCGCGAAGTGGCCCGCGAGGCGGCGAGGGACTCGATGACGCTCCTGAAGAACGACGACCTGCTCCCCCTCGACGGCGCCGAGGACGTCTTCGTCGCCGGGCCCAACGCCGACGACAAAGTGAGCCAGGTCGGCGGCTGGAGTGTCGACGCCGAGGAACACGTCGCCGGCGACAGCCTGCTCGACGCCATCGAACACCACGCGGACGGCGCCGTCACCTACGAACAGGGCGCGACGGTCAACGAGGCACGCGACGTCGAGGCCGCTGCGGCGAAGGCTGCCGAGGCGGACGTCGCCGTCGTCGCGCTCGGCGAAGGCTGGTACATCCACGAGTTCGGCCCCCAGGACCAGGCCGGCGTGGAGACGGGCGAGTGGCCCCACCGGTCGAACCTCCGCCTGGCCGACGCCCAGCGCGAACTGGTCCAGGCGATCCACGAGACCGGGACGCCCACCGTCGGCGTCCTGATCACCGGTCGGCCGCTGATAGTCGACTGGATGGCCGAGCACGTCCCGGCGATTCTCATGGCCTACTACCCCGGTTCCGAAGGGGGGCACGCCATCGCCGAGACGCTCTTCGGGGACAACGAGCCGTCCGGTCGCCTGCCGGTCACGATGCCGTCCGACGAGGGCGACCTCCCCCAGCACCACGACTACCAGCGCCAGCCGCGACCCATCGGCGACGACGAGCACCCCGACACGTACGACCCGCTCTATCCCTTCGGTCACGGGCTGAGCTACACCGAGTTCGAGTACGGGGACCTCGACGTGCTGTCCCGGGAAATCGGTCCCGGCGAGGCCGTCGAACTCGAAGTGACGCTCTCGAACGTCGGCGACCGGTCCGGTACCGAGGTCGTCCAGGCCTACGGGTCCCAGCGCTCGCCACAGCTAGTGCGACCCAACAGTGAGTTGCTCGCCTTCGAGCGCGTCTCGCTCGACGCCGGCGAGACGAAGACGGTCGAACTGTCCATCCCGGCCGCGGAGATGGGCTACTATCGCCCGGGCCGGGGCCACGTCCTCGAACGTGACACCTACGAGCTAACCGTCGCCGACGAGACCGTCAGCGTCTCCGTGGACGGGACGTACCTCTAGGCGGCCACCAGACAGGGTCGCTGAACCGGGCGTCGGAGAAGCGTCAGTTTCCGCCGGGGAGTTCGTAGAAGAGCCCCTCGAAGGACGTCACCCGGGCAGCGGTCTCGTCGACTCGGTTACGGAACTCCTCGACGCGAGTCGTTATCTCGGCGTAGGCGTCGCTCTCTGCCAGTTCCGCTCGGCTCTTCTGGGCGTCGAGCGTCGCCTTCTTCGAGACGAGGGCGAAGTACTCCTGCATCTGGTCGTCGTAGGTATCGCGCGTGAGCATCTCCTCGACCGATTCGGTCAGTGCCTCCCGGGTGACGGGCTTGATCAGGTAGTCGTCGAACGGCATCTCGACGATGTCGAACCCGGGGTCGACGGCGGTCACCATGACGATTCGACAGTCGAGGCCGCGTTCGTCCAGGACTTCGAGCACCTCGTCGCCCGACCGGCCCGGCATCTGTCTGTCGAGGAAGAGGACGTCCACGTCGTCGTCGGCGAGTTCGAGGGCCTGGCTCCCGTCGTAGGCGACCTGGACGTCGTGGTCCGCGTCGAGCCAGTTCGCATAGAGGTCGGCGACGGCGCGCTCGTCGTCGACGACGAGCACCCGTCCGGACCGGTTCGTTGGTGTCATCACCTCAACACGTCCCTCCGTGGTATCAGCGTCCCCCGAATCATACGCCTCAGTCGTTGATCGATATCGACCATAAAACCACCCCGTCGATTATCACCTGTGGATCCATATCAGAAGTCGGCCACCGCACGACTCGTGCATTCCAGTCTCGTGGGCGACGGACGTTTCCGCGAGGCATCCGAACCTCGACTCGACAGGAGGCGACGGCACCACGATGACACGATCGAACGACCCGACCGTGGTCGACACCGTCGTCGTCACGGCGGCGGATCTCGTCACTGCGCTCGAGGCGAGCCGCCGGACCGGGAACGCGGACACGGTGCTCCGGATGACGCCGCCGTTCAGCGGTCGGATGCGAGCGCGCCTCCACGTCCGTCAGGGACGCGAGACCGAGGACCAGGCACCCGTTGTACTTCCGGCGGAGGCGTTCGTGAACGACCGCTGTCCGGCACCGCCCGACCCTGACGGGGTCGAGGACGCCCTTCGCGCCGACCCGACCGAAACGTACAGCGTCGAACGCCATCGGGAACGCTATCGGGTCGCGCTCCAGCAGTGGCGGTCGTCGGTCCCAGAGTACGTGCGCACGGAAACCCAGTTGCCAGGGACGGACGAGACGATTACCATCTCTCTACTCGGGACCGTCCCGGACGAGTGAGACGGCGCCGAAACCGGGCGTCGCCGAGCCGTGATCGAACGTCCAGAAATCGCGAGACGGCCTGAGCGTGGGGAATGAAAAATATCGACCGATGTGAGTCGGTCGTGAAACGTGCTAGTCAACGTTTGCCACGTTGAAACGGTGTGAAACGACCCGAACGCTCGGCCGGTTATATGGGGTCGGCACTGGTGGCATCTGGTGGGTGTCCCCGATGTCCAACTCCTCCGCAAACGACCTTCGCACCGCCCTCCAGGCAGCAGGAACGGTCGTCCGCCCCGGCGAGAACGTCCTCGGACCAGTACGTATCCTCTCGTTCTGGGTCGCGGTCGCCCTCCCGTTCCTCTACCTCCCGCTGTTGGCGAGCGGCCTCGGCAGTAGCTCCGTCACCATCGCGTTCCTCGCCCTCCTCGCGGCGAACGCCGTGACGCTCTTCGTCGGCCACCCCCACCGTCGGGAATGACACTCGCTCGACGGTGGAGACGGTCGATTTTCCACCCCAGTGCCAAACGTTACCACTGGCAGTATATTTATCAGCCTGCACCGTGAAACGTATTTCATGGCCGCTTACGGCCGGCCGTCACTGAGAGACCTGTTCGACGAGTCACCGACGCCGCACATCGCGCATCCGCCGCGCACACACCACCGCGACTTCTACATCGCTACCGACGGATCCTACACGGACGCGAGCGGTGGGCTCGGTGCCGTCATCGAAACGCGAGACGGCGAGCGCGTCGCTCGGCTCTCCCTCCCGGACAACGCGCCGGACAACAACGTCGCGGAGTATCGGGCGTTACACCTGGGCCTCGACGTACTCGCGTCTCGTGCGCCAGCCAGCGCCAGCGTCGGACTCCTCATCGACCACGACGACCTGGCTGCGAACGTCAACGCCGCGATGCTCGCGGCCGACGACCCCGCGTCGGTGTCCCACCACGACGTCTCCGTCCCCGTCGCGACGGGACTCCACTGGCGCGGCATCCGCGCCCGGATCAACGGCTTCGAGGAGATTCGGGCCGCGCGCATCCCGAGCGACGTCAATCCGGCCCACGCGCTGGCCAACGCGCCCGACCAGTACGCCCACGTCAACGACGAACCCGCTCGCTGCGTCCTGCCCGAGTCCCCGGGCGTCGACGAGCGCGTCCCGCCGCCGTCACGGGCCAACCGGGGCGGAGCGAGCGACTGAACGGCAGTCTAAACACTGCCTAAAGTCGGAGCGATTACTCGTTCTGTGCGTCGACTACCGCCACGCCCGCGAGGTTGACGATGTCTTTCACTTCGTCGCCGCGCTGGAGCACGTGGACGGGTTCGTCCATGCCGACGAGCATCGGACCGATAGCCTCGGCACCGCCCAGACGCTGGAGCAGTTTGTACGCGATGTTGCCCGCTTCGAGGTTGGGGAAGACGAGGACGTTCGCCGGCCCGTCCAGGTCCGAGAACTCGTAGGTGTCGGCGAGGATGTCCTCGACGACGGCCGTGTCGGCCTGCATCTCGCCGTCGACCTGGAAGTCGACCGCGGGGTCGTTCCGAAGTCGCTCCGCGGCGCGACGGGGTTTTCGTGAGCCCGGGCTGTCGACGCTCCCGAAGTCGGAGTACGACAGCATCGCCGCGCGCGGTTCAACGTTGAACCGGCGGGCCAGGTCGGCGGTGTGACGGGTGATCTCGGCCAGGACCTCCGCGTCGGGGTCGGTGTTGACGGTCGCGTCGGCACAGAAGACGACGCGATTCTTGAACGTCAGCATGTAGACGCCGGCGGCGTACTCTGCCTCCGGCGCGGTGCCGACGACCTGCAGCGGTGCGCGCAGCGCCGACGGGTAGTGGTTGGTCAGGCCGGTCAGCATCGCGTCGGCGTCCCCCATCTCGACCATCACGCTGCCGAGGTAGTTGCCGTCCTCGACGAGGTTGCCGGCCTCGTGGCGCGTGACCCCCTTGCGCTTCCGAAGTTCGTACAATCGGTCGGCGTAGGCCGCCAGGTCGCCCTCCGCCGGGTCGACGATATCGGGGGCGAAGTCGAGGCCGAGCGTCTCGACGATGGCGCCGATCCGGTCACGGTCGCCGATGAGGACCGGTTCGGCGATGCCCTGGTCGACGAGCTGGGCGGCGGCGCGGATCATCTTCTCGTCGTCGCCCTCGGCCAGCACCACGCGCTTGGGGTCGTTCTTGGCCTTGTTGAGGACGACGCGCATCATCTCGCGGGACTTCCCGAGACGGGCCTCCAGTTCCTCGACGTACGTGGTCAGGTCGACGTCGGTGCGGGCCACGCCGGTCTCCATGGCGGCCTCGGCAACCGCGGGGGTCACCTCGAACAGGACCCGAGAGTCGAGGGGTTTCGGAATGATGTAGTCGGGGCCGAACTGCAACGGGTCGTCGCCGTACGCTTTGACGACGGCGTCCGGGACGTCCTCGCGGGCCAGGTCGGCGAGCGCCTCCGCAGCGGCGACTTTCATCTCCTCGTTGATGTCCGTCGCGCGAACGTCCAGCGCGCCGCGGAAGATGAACGGGAATCCCAGGACGTTGTTGACCTGGTTCGGGTAATCGGAGCGCCCAGTCGCCATGATGACGGTGTCCTCGCGGGCGTTCTTCGCGTCCACGTAGCCGATCTCCGGGTCGGGGTTCGCCATCGCGAACAGGATGGGCGTGTCGGCCATCGACCGGACCATCTCCTGGTCGACGATGTCGCCGACCGCGAGGCCGACGAACACGTCCGCACCCTCCATCGCGTCGGCCAGCGTCCCGCCTTCGCCCTCGGTGGCGAAGGGTTCGACGTACTCGTGGAGGCCCTCTTCCTCGACGCGGGCCTCGGTGATGATCCCGCCCTCGTCGGCCATGGTGACGTTCTCGGGGTCGACGCCGAGAGAGACGTAGAACCGGGCCGAGGCCAGCGCCGCGGCGCCCGCGCCAGCGAACGTGACGTCGATGTCAGCGAGTTCCTTGCCGGCGATGTCCACCGCGTTCAGCAGCGCCGCGCCAGAGATGATGGCGGTCCCGTGCTGGTCGTCGTGGAACACCGGCACGTCCATCTGCTCGCTCAGCCGCCGCTCGATCTCGAAACACTCCGGGGCGGCGACGTCCTCGACGTTGATACCGCCGAAGGTGGGTTCCATCGGCCGGACGGTGTTCACCATCTCGTCGACGCCGTCGACGTCCAGTTCCACGTCGAAGACGTCGATGTCGGCGAAGCGCTTGAACAGGACGCCCTTGCCCTCCATGACGGGCTTGCTTGCCGCTGGACCGATGTCTCCCAGCCCCAGCGTCGCGGAACCGTCCGAGACGACGGCGACGAGGTTCCCCCGGGCAGTGTAGGTGAAGACGTCGTCGGGGTTCTCGTCGATGGCCCGGCAGGGGGCGGCGACCCCCGGAGAGTACGCCAGCGAGAGGTCCCGCTGGGTGCTCGTCGGCTTCGTCGTCGAGATGGCGATCTTGCCGGGCGGGTCGCTACTGTGGTAGTCGAGGGCGTCCTCGTCGAGTCCCATGGGTCAACGCCAGCAGGAACGAGTATAAAGCTCGTGTTGCGCCCAAATGTGACGGGAGGCGAGCGAACACGCCCCGTTTCAGAAACCGGGATCGAAGAGGGGGACCTATATACCTCAGGACCCAAGCCGGCGCCATGGATCGCCGGTTTCGGAACCTCCTGTTCGGGTCGACCGCGGCGACGCTCGTCCTGATGCTGGTCGGGCTCTACACCGCCTTCGTGGGGGCGGGACTGACCTGCGAACGCCGCTGGCCGTTCTGTGACGGCTGGCTCGGGCTGTTTCCCGCCAACTGGACGAGCTTCGTCGAGTGGTCCCACCGCCTGCTGGCGATGCTCGTCGGATTCGCGCTGCTGGCGACGCTGTACCTGGCCTGGCGCGAGCAGGACGACCGCCGCGTGAAGTGGGCCGTCACCGCCGCCGTCGGACTGTTACCGTCCCAGATCATCCTCGGCGCACTCACCGTCACCGAGTTCACCGCGGTCATCACCGCCGCCCACTTCGTCACCGCGTCGCTGATCATCCTGTGTCTGGCTGCCGCGTGTGCCTGGACCGTCGAAACGCCCTCGGTCGAGACACTCCGGACACTGGTGATCGCTGCGATAGCGCTCGTCCCGCTCCACCTCGTCCTCGACGGGTCCCTCGTCGTGATGCCCCTCTGGGCGCTTGTCGGCTTCTACGCCGTCTCGTTCCTGCTCTCGTGCGGGCTCGCAGCGGGGGCGCTGTGGGCGCACGCGCACGGCCTCGGTCGGACCCGGTCGCTCCTCGCCGTCGGGAGCGTCGTCACGTGGTTCGATATGCTCGTCGCGCGCCGGAAGTTCGGCCTCGATCAGGCGCTGACGGACGTCGGCGCTATCGTCGTCCTGCTGGCGCTCCTCGCCGTGGTCTGGACGCTCTCGAAGCGCTCGACGGGCAGCGCTCTCGCCGGCGTTCGAGCCGACTGAAACGAGCAATTGGGGGGTCGTGAACGCGGACCCGTGTGAGAATTGACCTGCGACGGCCGACGTCGCACAGGCCACGGGACGATTTCGGACGCACACGTCGAATAGTCTGAATCTCCCCGGAACAGCAGCGACGCCCCCGTTTCCAGATACTCGCCACTGACGAACGTCACACGGGATCGAATTTGACACCTCCTACGGCACGGAATCACGGCCGACGCCCGGAAGGGACCGCGACGGCCGTTTGAACGGGGAGAGTGCCGCGGTTTGCCCGACGTTACCGCTGGCAATCGGATCCAACTGTGGGAAACGATAGGCGCGGTTTATGCGCGTCTTGTCGGTAGTCTCGTGGCATGGAATCGCACGACGACGGAGCGACAGAGCCGCGAACACGCGCCCACCGGGTCGCACGCAGGTGGCCAGTCGTCGCCGTGACGCTGGTGATGGTCCTCAGCGTCTCGGCCCCGATGGCGATCGGGGGAGTGGGGGCAGCACCCGTGGAAAGTGTCGCCGACGCACCGCCGGCGAACGTCGGGGACGGGCCCGCCCAGCAGACGGACGGTCCGCCAACGGACGGCCCCCCGACGGACGAGCAGTGGACCACCCCTCCGGCGCAGGTCGGCCAGACAGAAGCTAACGAGACGGTCGACGGGGAGAAACGCGAGGCCGCGGAGGAGGGCGTCGACGAGGCCGTCGCGGCGCTCCAGCGGCAAGGCGTCTCGGTGAACCAGACCCAGCGCGCGGCGGCGGTCAACGGGACCGTCGACGCGGTGGCCCAGCACCAGAACGCCTCGGTCGAACAGGTCCAGAACGCCTCCTACGGCGCGGTCACCGGGGCTTTCCTCCAGAGCCAGAACGTCAGCGTCGAGCAGGTCCAGAACGCGACGGCCGGCGGGGCCGGCGGCGCGCTCTCCCAGTACCAGAACGCGAGCGCGACCCAGCTCCAGCACGCCGCCTTCGGTGCGACCCACGGCGCCGTCGCCCAGCGGCAGAACGCGACGATAGAACAGGTCCAGGTCGTCGCCCAGGGCGCGGCGGCGGGCGCGGCCCACGAGGCGGGCAAGCGCGACGAGAACGAGTCGCGGGAGAAAGCTCACCCGGGCGCCATCCGTGAAGCGGCCCAGGGCGCGGCCTTCGGCGCGCTGACCCAGACGCAGAACGTCTCCGTCGAGCAGCGCCAGTCCGCGGCGGTCGGCGCCGCGGAGGGCGCGCTCAGCCAGAACCAGTCCGTCGCGGTCGAGCAGCGCCAGACCGCGTCTGTCAAGCAGATCCAGGTGGCTGCGATGGGCGCCGCCGAGGGTGCGCTATCGGTCACCCAGCAACAGGCAGTCACCGTCGAGCAGGTGCAGGCCGCCGCACGCGGGGCCTGCAAGGGCACGCTCGAACAGAGCCAGTCGGTGTCGGTCAGCCAGATCCAGTCGGCCGCATACGGCGCGGCGAAGGGCGCCATCAGCCAGTCCCAGACGGCGAGCGTCACCCAGATCCAGCACGCGGCGACCGGCGCGGCGAAGGGCGTGCTCGTCCAGTCCCAGTCAGTCAGTATCACCCAGATACAGTACGCCGCAACCGGCGCCGCGAAGGGCGCCGCCAGCTCGGCCGCCCAGAGCCAGGTCGTGAACGTCGAACAGATCCAGGCCGCCGCAGCGGGCGCCGGCCAGGGCACAGTCATCCAGATCCAGGAGATCAACATCGTCCAGATCCAGATCATCAGCGAGAGCGCCGCCGGCGGAGCGCTGTCGCAACACCAGACGGCCAACGTCGTCCAGATCCAGTCGGCCGCCCGCGGGGCCTCCGAAGGGTCGCTCGCGCTGACCCAGCGCCAGGAAGTCACCGTCGAGCAGACGCAGATCGTCACCCGGCGGGCTGCCTCCGACACCGCGGGGACCGCCGCGCAGCTGAACGTCGACGTGGACGTGACGATATACAACTACGCGAAGGGATCGGCCCAGGACCCCGACGACGGGCAGGACGGCGCGGACGACGGCGACGAGCAGCTCCGGAGCCTCTTCGCCTCGGCGGAGGGCGAGACCATCTTCCTCGCGAACCCCAACGACGTCGCCGTGACGGTGACGATAACGAGTGACGACGGCGACGTGGAGACGGTGACGCTGGCACCCGGCGAGTCGACGAACCTCCAGCGCGACCGGGGAACCTACACCCTCACCGCCGAGACCGCCGACGGCCAGGACGTGGAGCTCGCGGGCCGGGCGGAACTGACCGTCTCCGTCGGGGACGCGCTGCAGTCCCTGACCGCGAGCGTCGAGAACGGGAGCCTTTCGGTCGCGAACCCGAACGACGAGCGCGTCACCGTCGAGGTCACCGGCGACGAGGAGACGTCGTTCCAGGTGCCCGCCGACTGGGACCTGACCCGAGCGTTCGGCCCCGGGAACTACACGGCGACGGCGGAGACCACCGATGGCACGGCCGTCCAGATAAACGATCAGGACGCCTTCGAGTTCAGTATCGAGTCCGCGGACCCCCCCGACACGCCCCCGGAACCTCCTGAACCCGTCGACGTGAACGTCACCGTCAGTAGTGGCAACATCTCGTTCGACAACCCGAGCCAGACGACCGTGACGGTCACGGCGACCGACGAGAACGATTCGGAGCAGACCGTCGACGTGCCCGGCGGCGAGAACGTCACGGAAGCGTTCGATCCCGGAACCTACGAACTCACTGGTTCGGCCGCCGACAACCGCACCGTGACCCTTGACGGCCAGGCGGAGTTGACGGTGAACGTCTCAGAAGCACCACTGCCAGAACCGGACGAACCCATCGATCTAAACGTCTCGGTGAGCGGGCAGAACGTCTCCGTCGAGAATCCGAGCGGGACCAACGTCACGGTCACCGCGACGAACGAGTCAGACGGCGAGCGAACCCTGAACGTCAGCGCCGGTGCGAACGTCACCGAGCAGTTCGAGCCCGGAAACTACACGCTGACGGGTGAGAGCGACGACGAGCGCGAGGTGCTCCTCGAGAACGAGTCGGCCCTGGACGTACAGGTCGCGGAACCCGACGAGGACGTCGACAGCCTGAACGTCACAGTCGAAGGTGAGAACGTCACCGTCGACAACCCGAACGACGTGGCCGTGACGGTCACCGCGAACGCGACGGACGCGAACGCGAGCGAGGCGGCGAACCGGACCGTCGACGTCGGTCCCGAGACGAACGTCACGGCGGCGTTCGAGCCCGGGAACTACACGCTGACCGCGGTGGCCGACGACGGCACGACCGTCCCGGTGAACGGCGAGACGGAACACGAAATCACCGTCGAGGGTGCGGAACCACCCGAGGACGGTGAGCGAACCATCGACTCCTGTACCGTCGTCGACGAGGCCGGCCAGTACGAACTGGCGGGCGACGTCGAGGGAGACATCGACGGCGTCTGTCTCAGGATCGAAGCCAGCGACGTAGTGATAGACGGGAACGACAGCACCCTCGTCGGCGACGGCGGGGAGAACAACACCGGGATCCAGACGTACGATCCCGACGGGAACGACGTCGAGAACGTCACGGTCCGGAACCTCGAAGTCCGGAACTGGAACAACGGTGTCGAAATCGGCAACTTCAGCGACGACGTGCCGGCACAGGCCCGACTGGAGAACGTCACGATAACCGAGAACGACGGCAACGGTGCGTTCCTCGTCAGCGCCAGCGGGACAGAGTTCGAGAACGTCTCGTCCACCCGGAACGGTGCCGGGATCCGCCTCTGGGAGACGGAGAACGTGACGTTCGAGCGGATCGACGCCTCCGCCAACGACGGGTACGGGCTCCACCTCTGGGATCTGGTCCAGGATAGCGAGTTCAGCCAGGTGAACGCGAGCGGGAACGGGCTGGAGGGCGTCTTCGTCGGCGTCGGCGCGTCGGGCAACACGCTCTCCGGATTCGTCGTCGCCGACAACGGCGAGACCGGGATCCACTTCTCGGACAGCGCCGAGAACGTCGTGCGCGACTCGCTGGTCGCGGACAACGACGGCGCCGGGATCAGCTCGAACTTCATCAGTACCCAGACGCTCGACAACGTCACCGTCCGGAACCACACCGACGCCGAGCTCAACCCGCGTGACACCGGCTTCGAGCCCGGACCGTTCACGGCCACCGACCTGCGACTGGCCCCCGTCGGCTCGCTGGCGTTCGACGAGGAGGCCGTGACGCTCGACGTCGTCGACCGCGACGAACTCCCGTCGCTCCCCGAGAACGCGACGGCGATTCAGGACGGGCTCAACGTCACCGAACTCGAGAACAGCACCGACGCGACGCTGGCGTACCAGGGTGCGGACCCCGACGCCGAGGTCGAACTGTGGCGCCACGACGGGAGTGAGTGGACCCAGGTGGAGACGTTCGACGCCGGCGACGCCAACGGAAGCGTCGAGACCACCCTGACAGCGGACGGAGTGTACGTCCTGGCACAGTCCGAGGAGGCACCGGCCTCGTTCTCCGTCTCTGACCTGGCCCCCGCCGAAGCGAACGTCAGCCAGGGCGAGGCGATCAACGTCTCCGCGACGGTCGAAAACGTCGGCGGCGAGTCCGCCACCCAGGCCGTTGAACTCCGGATCGACGGGACGACAGTGGCCGACCAGGAACTCGAACTCGACGCCGGTAACTCGTCGAACGTCACCTTCGAGGACGTCGACACGAGCGGCCTCGCACCCGGCGAGTACGAACACGGCGTGTTCACGCCAGCGGACAACGCGACGGGGACGCTCACGGTCGAAGCCGAGGCCGAACCCGGCGTGGAGTTCCTGAACTGCACCACTGCACAGGTCGACGGGAGCTACGACCGCCTCAGCGTCACGCTCGGCTATTACGCCGAGGACGGGAACGCGACGAGCGAATACGTCTGGACGCCCGTCGACGTCCCGACCGACCGCCCGGTCGACGGCCAGACGGTCGTCACCGTCGGCGAGCAGAACGAGACGACGGTGACCGGGGATGGCACGCTGGTGATCCAGCTTTCGGACCCCGGCGCGTTCGGCGACGAGAACCGGAGCTTCGTCGCGAACGTGAACACCTCGGCGAGTCCGACCGGCCAGGAGGACCTCTCGGTCGCACAGCCGAACGCCCAGCAGTGCCGCGAGGACGTCCGTCCCGAACTGCCGACCCTCGCCAGTGAGGAAGTCGAGGTCGTCGACAACGAGACGGCGCTGGTCAACTTCAGCTACGAGAACCCCAACGACGCACCGATGGAACCGGCCGAGAGTCAGTTCACCAGCGGTGCCGTCGCCGGCGAACCGCCCGCAGTGCTCGACGCCGGCCCGAACTTCGTCGTCGTCGAGTGGACGCCCGTGTCCACGGCGGAGTCGGTCACCTGGACGCTGAACCTCTCGAACTTCGACCTGCTGAACGTCTCGTCGGCCGGGCCGACCGCCGCCGACGTCCCGGGCCTGCTCGAACCGCCCGCGGAGACCGAAACGCCGACGGAGACGGAAACGGCGACCGAGACGGACAGCCCGACGCCGACGGAAACTGCGACGCCAGAAGCGACCGAGACGCCGACCCCTGAGGACACGCCGACGCCGACGCCGGAGGAGACGGAGACGTCGACCGAGGAACCGACGACACCGTCCACGACGCCGACTACCGCCACGGGGGACGAAAGCTGAGACAGCCCGCTCCGGACACATCGAAACGTGGTCACGCCGAGCGATACAGGGACGCAACAGCGCGAAACCACGCGAGACCTCCTGTGGATCGGAAATTCCTTTCCGGCCGTGCGGCGATAACGGAGCTATGGCCCCAGTCATCGGTGCAGTGCTCGCGCTTCTACTGACCGTCCTCGTGGCTCTCATCGTCGGCATCCGGTACCGGCGAGACGCGGTCTCCACCGGACGGGCGATGTTCAGCGCGGGCCTCTTGCTCGCCGGCGTTTCGGCAATGCTCAACGGACTCTCGATCGGTGGCCCGATAGCGTCGGGAACGACGGTCAACCACGTCGTCGACGCTCTCTCACTCCTGGCCGCTCTGGCGAGCGTCTACGCCCTCTATCGCGGCTGGCGGATCGGCTGGGAAACGGATCCGGTCGCGGAGGGATGAGGCGACTCGGACGTGGAGACCGAATCCCCGCTCGCTGGACGGGCACCATGATGGCCCCTGAATGTGCGACGCTGGCCAGTACTCCATTCCTGTGACGTGGCCGTCACAGCCGCTCGACGGAACCGTGAACGCCTGGGACTTCGACGCCGACCGAGACTGCCGTCCTTCCACGGTACTGAAGAGACGGTCGGCGGGCGAAGGTAACGGTGACCTCGCCGCCGTATCTCACTCCGACTGAACTCCGTCCCTGAAGCGTCATCGACGACAACCGCGACCCACCGGTCACATAAAGTCCGAGAGCCCGGACTGGCTCTGGTCATCCTCGGCTTCCTGCGAATCGATAGAATCGTCGTCTTCGTCCTCGGCCTCCTCGTCGTCGCCTGCACCGTCGTCGAGTGTCACCTGGTCAGCGTCCTCGTCGTCAGCGGCGCCGGTGGCGTCGTCGGTCTCGTCCCCATCTCCGGCCTCACCGGCGTCGGTCTGGCCGGCCATCGCGCCCTCGAAGGCGCCGTCGGAGTGTTCGACCGCCTGCGCTTCTTTCAGTTCCTCGGCGTCCTCGACGATGGACTGGACCTTGTTGGTGTCCTTGCCGCTGCCGGTGACGAAGGAGACGTGGGAGGCCTCCATGTCGTACTGGGCCGCCATCGCGACGGTGAGTTCCCGGTTCTTGCAGTGGTGGGTCATCGTCGCGAGGAACGGCATCACGTCGCGGCGGGCGGTGCGCATCGAGACGCCGTTGACCGCGGCGATCTGCTGGGCGATGTGGTCGCGCGTGTTGCGCGTCCCCTTCGAGCGGCCGAGTTTCGACCAGTAACTCGGTGGGCCGTAGCGCGTCCAGCCGCTCTTCTTGCCGTCGCGCGAGGCCGCGACGCCGGCGGTCATGTTGTCGCCCGCGTACTTCCAGAACGTGTAGTTCTGGGTGGCGCGAACGCGGCCGAGCCAGCGGTCCGCGTTCGCGAGGAACCCGTAAGCCTTCGCGAGTTCAGCGCCCTCGTAGTCCTTGGGCATGTTGTCCTCGATCCAGTTGATGAGGTCGTCGGGCGTCTCGTCGACGTCGTAGGAGGACTTCAGCGCCTCCTCCGCGCCAGCGGTCTTGATGACCTCGTCGAGGTAGTCGAAGATGCCCTCGCTCTTGTCGCGCTCGCTCGTGACGACGTCGTCGGCCGCGAGGTGCTCTTTCCCGTCGGCCAGCGCCTGGAGGTCCTTGACGGCGCCCCGGAGGTCGCCGTCGTTCATCTCGGCGATCTGGGTCAGCGCGTCGTCGTCGAAGGTGACGTCCTCCTGGCGGAGGATGTCGCGGAGCACGGGGACGATGGAGCGTTTCCCCACGTCGCGGAACTCGATGTCCTCGCACGAGTTGCGGAGCCCGTTGCCCATGTCGTAGAACTCGTTGGCGATGAGGATCATCGGCTGGCCCGCCTCCTTGACGAGCGAGGTGACCGCTCGCGACCCGCCGCGGTCGGCGTTGCCGTGGATGTTGTCCGCCTCGTCCATGACGACGAGTCGACGGCCCGCACCGCCCTCGGTGAGCGTACCGCTCTTTGCCGCTTCGCCGGCGACCCGCTCGATGACGTCCTTCGTCCGCGAGTCGCTGGCGTTGAGTTCGATGGTCGGCCACCCCATGTCGTTGGCCAGCGCGTGGGCGGCGGAGGTCTTCCCGATGCCCGGTGCGCCGTGGACGATGACAGCTTTGCGGTGGTTTTCCCACGAGTCGGCCCACTCCTTCAGTTTGTCCCGGGCCTTGTCGTTGCCGCGAACCTCGGCGAGGGTGCTCGGACGATACTTCTCCGTCCAGTCGGTCATTACAGGGAGCAGGCGGCAAGCGCGTTTATTCGTTGCGGAGCGCTATTCTTCGTCCACGGTTCGGAGATCCAGGCGGGGGGCGAACGACTCGTACGACTCGTCGCTAGAGACGACCGTGTCACCGTCCGACTCGACCAGGTGGAGCGCGTCGAACGGTGTGAATCCGTGGTTCTCGACGTACGTCGCCGCGGCGACGACGGTGTCGACGTCACCGCGGACGTCGACGAGATTGGCGGCGTTCGCCACGACCCGTTCCGTGTTCCGTTCCTCTCGATAGGCGACCATCAGCAGTTCGATGAGGGAGAACTGGGACGTCCACAACTCGTCTCGATGTTCTCGGTACACGGTCTCGGCCGCATCTCCAAGCCAGTCTTCGTCCTTGATCAGCGCGAGCAGAAAGTCGGTCTCAGCGTACATCTATCGCCCGGCCTCGTCGAGGGCTGCTTCTCGTCCGTCTCTACGAAGTTCGTCTACCGACCTGTCGACGTCCGAAAACTCGTCTCTGAGCGCGTCGAGCGGGTCGTCGGCGATGGGAACTAATTTGATCCCGTCGGGAAGCTGAACGACGTGATACCGGTTACCGTATCGCTCGCGTACCTCCTTCGGAAGTGTGAGACGACCGCGGTCGTCCAGCGATGCATCAGACATATTCCGTAGTACGGTGGGCGAATGTAAAAACATTCCCCGAAAGGAGAATAATACCCATCAAAACGAGGGCGGGTGAGGCCCCAGGCTGGTGCCCCCCGCGTTTTTCCCGGTCCGGGGTAAATACTCGGGCATGTACGACCGGATTCTGTTCCCGACCGACGGTAGCGACGCCGCGAACGCGGTGCGCGACTACGTGCTCGACCTCGCAGCGGCCGAGGACGCCACGCTGGAGGTTCTCTACGTCGCGAACTCGAACGAGAACAGCGTCACCCGGGTCGGTGGCGAAGTGGTCGACGCGCTGGAGCAACACGGCGAGGAGGTCGTGGCCGACGTCGAGGACCGGGCGGCCGACCGCGGCGTGGACGTCCGCTCCACGGTCGAACAGGGGGACCCCTCCGGGACGATACTGGCGTACGCGGACCACCGCGACGTCGACCTGATAGTGATGTCGACCCACGGCCGGCGAGGGCTGGACCGGATGCTCCTCGGGAGCGTCACCGAACGCGTCGCCCGGAAGGCGGGGCGGCCGGTGCTCACCGTCAGGCCCGACGACGACGTCCCCCGGCGGTATCCACCGGAGTCGGTGCTCGTGCCGACGGACGGCAGCGCCGTCTCGAAGCGGGCCGTCGACGAAGGGGCCGCACTCGCCGCCGAGCGGGACGCCACGCTCCACCTGCTCACGGTGATCGATCCCTCGGTGTTCGGTGGCGACGACTACGCGGTGATGCCGACCGACGTCTTCGAAGAACGGGCGGAGTCGATCCTGGACCGAGCGGTCGCGCGAGCGGAAGACGCCGGCGCCACGGACGTCGTCCGGGCGACGGAGTTCGGGAATCCACGGCGGACGATCGGTCGGTACGCTGGCGAGGAGGCGGTCGACCTCGTCGCCATGGGGACCCACGGGCGAAGCGGCGTCGACCGGTTCCTCATGGGAAGCGTCACCGAGGGCACCGTGCGGACTGCGCCGGTGCCGGTGCTGACCGTCCGGGGCACGGACGACTGACACGACGCGGACGACAGACCATGTCGAGTGAGTCCGGCGTCCCGGAACCGTCTCGTAGTGTCGGTTGTACCGATTTTCAGCGGGGACACGCCACCGAAGGTGAACTGGGGCTGAACGAACTGGTGACCGGGGAACGCTGGAGACGAATGACGACCGACACTGTCGGTCTTTCTGTTCACGCGGCAGGTTCCCCCAAAACATATACCGACACCACGCGCCGTTCGACCCGATATGCCCACAAGTGAATCGCGAACCGGACTGCTCGGCGGCATCGGCGGTGGCGTCGCCGCGTTCGGACTCGGCTACCTCCTCACGTACGCGCTGACCATCTCCACGGTCCGCGACTCCTCCATCGCGCAACTCGCCGAGGCGTTCGGCGACGGCGGCGCGGCCTGGAAGATGGTCGGCTGGGTGTTCTTCAACGCCCACGGCGCCACGACGACGCTGAACGTCAACGTCCCCATCTTCGGCGGCACGTCGGCCGTGAACTTCATCGCCGAGTCCGAGGCCTTCTCGACCGTCCTGTACGGGATTCCACCGGCGCTGCTCCTGATCGCCGGACTGGCCGCCGCGCGGATGGCCGGCGCCACCGAACTCGGCGACGCGCTCCGCATCGGGCCGGCGGTCCTCGCGGGCTACCTCCCGCTCGCGCTGATCGGTGCTGTCCTCTTTACCATCAGCGTCGAAGGGTCGACGGGTGAGCCCACGCTCGTGACCGCGATCGGTCTGGCCGGCGTCGTCTACCCCGCCGTCTTCGGAACTATCGGCGCGGCCGTCGGAACGGTCCTCGCATCGGGAGAGAGTCGACGCGAAGCGGCGGCGTGACCGACGTTCGATACCCTTTTTGCCGCGTCGGATAACTACACCAGTAGTTCAATGACGCGCGGCCCTCGCGAGGAACTCGCAGAGAAGATGGCTGGCGAGGTGGCTCTCTCGAACGACCCCGGCGAGACCATCCGCAAGTGGCGCACCGACTTCGAGGTGTCCCAGACCGAACTGGCGAGCAACCTCGACGTCTCCCCCTCGGTCGTCTCCGACTACGAGAGCGGGCGCCGGGACAACCCCGGCATCGGCGTCGTCCGCCGGGTCGTCGACGCCCTGCTCGACATCGACGAGGACCGCGGCGGCGAGTTCATCCACCAGCACGCCCGCGTGCTCTCCTCGGGGTTCGACTCCGAAGTCGTCCAGGACCTGCGGGAGTACTCGGCGAACATCCCCCTCGAACGCTACTACGACGCCATCGGTGCGACCGAACTGGTCGCCGGCGACAGGGACACCGTCGCGGGCCACACGGTCATCAACTCCATCGAGGTCATCACGCGCCTCTCTTCCGACGAGTTCTACCAGCTCTACGGCCAGTCGACCAACCGGGCGCTCGTGTTCACCAACGTCACCCGCGGGGAATCGCCACTCGTCGCCCTCCGGGTCGTGACGCCGACGCCCAACGCCGTCGTCCTCCACGGCCTCGACGAAGAAGACCTGTGGGACCACGCCGTCGACCTCGCCCGCATCGAGGGGTTCTCGCTCGCCATCGCCGACGGCGACATCGACGACATGCTCTCCGGGATGCGAGAGCTGCCCTGACCGGCGGCCAGTCGCGAGTCGTCTCTTTAGCTGTCCAGTCCGGCCGGTTCGACCGGGTCGAGGTCCCGTTCCACGACGAAGTCGGCCAGGAACTCCGCCCGTGATCCGATCTCGTCGGGGTAGTGCGAGTCCGTCCCCAGCGTCACGCCCACGTCGTACTCCCGGAACGCGTCGAGGAGCCCCTCGCTCGGATGGACCAGGTCCAGGTCCGTCAGTGCCCGCCCGGCGTTGATCTCCGGCACGGTCCGCGACTCGGCGAAGGCCTCGGCGACCCTGTCGTACTGGGCCTCGGTGGCTCGTCCGCGCAGCGGTTCGGTCCGCTCGATCAGGTCCGGGTGGGCGGCGACGTCGAACAGCTCCGACTCGGCGAGCGCCACGAGGCGGTCGAAGTACTCGTCGACGAGCGCGTCCAGCGCGTCGTCGGACCGGTCGGCGAAGTACGACGGCACCTGGACGTTGACGCCGTCGAGTTCGTGGACGCTCCCGACGGCGTAGTCGAAGCCGGCCTCGTCGAGGAACGACCCGATGGCGCCCTCGTCCCGTGGGTCGTAGTCCATCTCGACCGCGTCGTAGACGACCAGGTCGAACTCCTCGCGGAGCCGTTCGATCCCCCGCCGCCGGCGCTCGTAGGTCATGTCCAGGTTGAACGCGTACTCGGCCCGCTCGCCCCGGCGGTCCTCGCGCTCGGTGACGGTGCAGTGGTCGGCGAAGCCCACGCCGTCCAGCCCCGCCTCGTCGGCGGCCCTGGCCATCTGGAAGAGGAACCGCCCGTCCGAGTAGTTCGAGTGGACGTGATAGTCTCTCACGGTCAGACAGGAGGACGCGGTGGGTAAAGTGGATTTCGTCGACAGGACGGGCAGATATCTGGCCGGTCACTCGTCGTTCTGGTCGCTGTCGTTGGTCATGCTCTGGTCGATTGGGTTGGTGACTGTATGAGTGGTCGACTAGTCTTTGCGGGGACTCGTTTGACCCGCTCGAAGAATCGGAGTAGTCGATCTCGACAACACGTCGAAAGCCCCGGCGCGCTCTCAAGAGCCGGAACCGGAACTGACGACGACAGTTAGAAAGCCCTCGGCGCGCTCTCGGGAGTCGCAAACGAGACCGCCAGCAATAGCTCGAAAGCCCTCGGCGCGCTCGACTCGCGCGGCTCGTTGCGCGCCTCCCTCCGGTCGGTGCTTACGTCGCCGTGCTTCGTCGAGCCCGCCTCGCCCTTTCAGTCCACCAGGGTCCGCGCTGCTCGCGCACGGAGCCGCTCGCGATTGGAACCACCACACCTCCCCGGATTCGCGCCTCGCTCACGGCTGGCGCCGTTCGCGTTGAGGTGGCGCTACGCGCCACCCTCCCGGCGCGAATCACGCGTCCTTCCGCAACCGCGCGGCGGTCGGCCGGGAGCGAGTAGCCGAGCGACGGGCGGGCCGAGTGCAGCGAGGGCCGCCGGACGGGCGAGCGGGAGCGAAGCGACACGCGAGCCGCGAGGCTCTCGCGACCAGGGGAAGGGCAGGGCTGCGGTGCTGTGCCGTGCCTGGAGGACTGAAAGGGCGAGGCGGGGTCCGGGAGCCCCGGGCCACCAAGCGACCGCGAGAGCGGAGCTCTCGCGTAGTCCTCAGCTCCGCTGAGGGCACCGCAACGCAGCGAGGAGCGCAGGTGGGCCGCGGGACCGGAGCACGCCGAGGGCTTTCGAGGTGTTGCTGTCGGTATTCGTTTCACTAGTTCAAACGAGAATCGCCCACTCACTACACACGCACAATCCACCACTCAAAAGCCCGCAGAGACGTACTAACCGAGAGTTCCGTTATCGAACGTACCGGTACTTCCGCTCGCCCATGCGGCCCCAGCCGTCGAAGACGAACTCTTCGCTGGGGGTGGTGAGTTCCTCGACGTCGGTCTCGGAGTCGTGGTTGTGGGCGTCGTGGATCCGCTCGTACTCCTCGAAGGTGATCTCGTAGCGGTCGGCGAGTTGTTCGTCGACATTGAGTTCGGCGATCTCGTCCTCCCAGCCCGGGACGACGGTCTCGTGGTGGATCTCCGCCTGGGCGCCGGAGCCGTAGGAGGCGAGCAGCAATTTGGCGTCGTCGAGGTCGCGGTCGTTCCGGCTGGCGTGGCGGAGGCCGGCGGCGCGGGCGACGTGGACCGAGCCGGTGTACCAGTTGCCGACCTCGCGGGCGATCTCCAGGGTCGGCTCGATGGTCTCGGCGTACCAGGCCTGGTAGCGCTCGGTCTCGGTGAGCGCGTCGGTGTACTCGGTGACGGCGTCGAAGTACTGCTCCTGGGTCTTGAACTCCTCCGGGCGGGGCTGGCGGCCGATCTCCTCGGCGACGGTGAGTTCGACGTCGGTGTCGCGGATGATGTGCCGGTAGCCCAGCGCCGCGGCCTTGCGGACCATGCCGGGGAACGGCGTGTGGAAGGGGATGAGTTCGAAGTCCTCGGGGTGGACGCCGCCGACCTGGCTCTCGTAGTCTTCGAGGGCCTCACGCAGGCGAGCGAGGTATACCTTCATCGAGCGCTTGCCGTCGACGGAGGGGAACTGCTGGTTGGGCTTGAGGAAGTCCGTCTCGTCGGCGCTGCCGAAGCCCTGCTCGGTCGAGAGTTCGACCAGGCTGGGGTCCTCGTCGACGAGCATCGCCACGGCGCCGGCGCCCTGGGTCGCCTCGCCGGGGTCGTCACGGGCGTACAGCGCGGTGTCTGTGGCGATGACGATGGCCTTCTTCCCGCGGTGGCGGCCCGCGCGGATCCAGTTGTAGGCGTCGTCGAGGCTCTGGGTGCCGGCGATGCAGGCGAACTTCCGCTCGCCCTTGTTCGCGTGGTGGAAGTCCTCGTCGTACACCGATTCGAGGCACCCGGCGACGTAGGTGGAGACCGGCTTGGAGTTGTCGAAGGCCGACTCCGTGGCGACGTCGATGCGGCCGATGTCGTCGGGCGTCAGCCCCTTGCGCTCCATGAGCCGGTGGGCGGCATTGGCCCCCATCGTCACGATGTCCTCGTAGACGTCGGGGAACGACGACGCGTTGAGACCCAGGCCCTTCGTGTACTTGCCCGGATCCTCGCCCTGTGCCGGCGCGAACGTCTCGGCGAGGTCGAGTCGCAGGTTGCCCGTCCAGATTTCGATGGCGTCGATACCGACTGCTGTCATACCAGGCCACTCACCGCGGCGCTATAAGTTACTGTCGACTGGGATTTCGACGGGTGTCGAATCCGGGAGCGTCGTCAGCACGATTCGTACGCCGACTCGGGTGGGTCGTCCCCGTCGGCGGTGTCCGTGACGGTGCGACAGGCACGGTTCCCGGCAGCGTCGGTGGCAGCGATCGTAATCGTGTGATCACGGCCTGAGGCCTGGTACGCACGAACGTTCTCGTACGTTTCGTCACCTGATGGGCCGGTATAGGACCCCTGAACCGTCCCGGAGCGATTGACCCACACCGTCGTCTCGACCAGTCGGTCGTCGGTCACGGTCCACTGGACCCGGAACGATTCGACGTACTCCCAGTAGATCCAGTAGAAGCCCCCCTCACTCTGGTCCGAGACGTCGAACGTCTCGATGCTCGGTGCTGTGGCGTCGACGGTCAGGGAACTCGTCGTCGCCGAGTCCGTGTTCCCAGCCCCATCCGTCGCGGTAACGAAGACGGCCTGGTCGCTCTCCGCCGGCGCGTCGCCGACCGTGAACGACCCCTCGTAGGTGCCGTCGTCGTCACCGTCGCTCAGCGCCACCGTTCTCGCGTCGAACGCACCTGCGTCGGCCGTGACCGAGTCGACGCCCGGACCGGCCTCGGCGATGTCGGCCGTAACGGTCACCTCGTCGCCAGGAGCGACGAGTTCGTCGCCGTCGGCGGCGGTGAGCGCGACGTCGCCGAGTTCGACCGTGCCGCCGACGGACACCGTTCTGGTCACGCTGTCGGTCGCTCCTTCGGCGTCGACGACGGTCAGCGTGACCGAGTAGTCGTCTCTCCCCGGGAACGTGTGAGTCACCCTGGGATCTGTCGTGGTCTCGTCGACGGTGCCGTCTGCGTCCCAGTCCCACCGGTACTCGACGATGCCCTCGTCGTCGACTGACGGGCTCGCGTCGAAGACGGCAGAGGCGTCGGATTCCGGCGCCCCTGGCGCGACCGAGAGGCTGGCGAACGGTCCCTGATTGGTCGACCCCCGCGGTACGGTCCCGTGCTCGCGTACGAGGACCGCGTTCGCCGAATCGTCGACCAGGAGCACGACGACGTCGGTCCGTTCGGCGAGTCCGTGGCCCGTCTGCCACACCTCCGCTGGTTCGAATCGGTCGTCGCCGTTTCCGTCTACGGCGCCGGGCGCGACGGCGTACCGATTGGAGGAGCCACCGCCTCGAACGGCCACTATCAGGTCGGCCATCGCCAGGGGGTCGCCCCCAGCGTGGGTGACGACGACGTCCGACGGCGTGAGTTCCACGTCGGCGTCGACGAGGGGGGAAGCCGTCTCTGAAACTCCCGAACTCCCGAGGTAGAGAACGCTCCCGGCCCCGACGGAGATGACGACGACTGCTGTCAGGAGGACGATGCCGACGGTGCTCGACTGGGCGCGGCTTCTCGACTGTGATTCCTTTCCCGGAGATGAGGAGAGAGAAGTCATCAGTAACCCGGTGGGACGAACGAGAAGGTCGTCGACGAGCCGTCCTGGAAGAACAGGGTGACAGTAAGTTCGTCATCTGCGGCGCTGACGGTATTACCGCCGTTGTTCCGGAAGTTCAGCATCGTCACTTGCGCCTGCTCCCCGGGGGCTAGCGTCGCTGAGGCAGTCAGGGAGGTCGTCGTCCCGAGCGGGTAGCTGTTCACCTCCAATCGTCCAGGCGTGGAGGCGGCTATGTACACCTCGTGCTGGCCAGCACCGGATCCGCCATTGTACTCGGCGATGCTAACGTGGTTCGACCCGGCCGATTCGACGCGGATTCCCGTGATGGTCGCGCTCTCGCTTCCCGTATTTTGCACGTCGAAGTCGATGCGGCTCTCGTCACCGACTCTCGCAGTCCCAGTGCCATCCACGTAGCCGACCTGTTCAGAAGAGGACGCCTCTTCCATGTTCTCCACCGTGATTTCGACGACGGCGCTCCCCTCGCTGGTCGAGGCCAGCACGTCGACGGCGCCGTCTGCCTGCGCTGTGAGCGTCGTCACATTCGTCCCGTCACCATCCGTCGACCCATCGCCGGGCGAGACGGTTCCGACCGACGAGTCGGAGACGGCGTAGTCGACGTCGACGCCCTCGTAAGTCGGGCCGATAACCGATTCCAGTGCGAGGCCGTCGTCGTCGCTGGCACCGACGTCCCAGGTGCAGGCGGACGGCGAGCAGTCCGAGAGGGCAGCGCCACTGTTCCCGTCCGTGTTCTGTGGGTTCGTCCACGAGACGTCGTAGGCGCCGGCGCCACCACCACCACCGCCACCGGCGCCCTGGACCCTGACGTCGACGGTGACGTTCTTCGGTCGACTCCCGTCGAACGGGCGGGCGTCGAGGGCCGCGCTGGCGTTCGTGGTCGCGTTGATCTGGTGGGTGTCGGCGCTCGTACTCCCGGTGGTCTCGTAGGTGAACGTCGCGTGGCCGTCCGCGTCGGTGTAGACCGTGTTCTGGACGAGTGAGCCCGTGTTAACGCCGCCGACGCTGGCGTTGACCGAAACGCCGGCGACGGGGTTGTTGTAGGCGTCGCGGACCTCGACGGTGACGTCTCGGGACTGCCCTTTCGTCACCGGTTCGACTGGGCCGCCCTCGCGAGTCAGGTACGCGGGCGGTTCGCTCCTCACGCGCGTGCCGATGCCGACTTTGGTGAGCTGGAGCCGGTAGGTGACGCCGGGGTCGAGCGTGATTCTGACGGTCCGGAACTCGCCGGGAGCGTCCGAGGGCGGTTCAGTCACGTCGCGGACGTGCGCCTCACCGTCGAGAAGGGTCTGCCAGCGAGAGGCCGGCAATCGCGAGGTAAGATTGACCGTCACCGGCGAGTCGTCGTTCGGCGCCTCGACGAGAACGGTCTCCTCGGAGCTACTGACAGGCCGGACGTCGACGCTGGTCGCTCCGGTCGAGGTCCGTTCGAGCGAGCCGTTGACGGCCACGAGCGAGATGGTCCGTCCGTCGACGACGGTCTGGCCCGCCGTGACGATGGTCCCCGAACGGAACTCGTTGTAGAGGACGGAGTGGTCGTAGACGGACAGCGGCGCGCCGTCGTAGACGTTGTACGAGGGGTCGTAACTGACGACGCCGGTGTCGTAGCTGCGCAGCGACCCGTCCCACACGTCGCCTGTCTCACCGGTCGCCGTCGCGTTGCGGATGGAGAAAGCGACCCGCTCGTCGCCGGTGCCCTCCGTCCGCAGCGACCCGCTGGGCGGGCCCGGATTCTGCGCCAGCGCGCGACTCGGATACGTGGTGCCGAGCGTCACCGACGTCGCCGTCGTGCTCCCGCCGCCGGGCATCGAGACGATGGCGTTGCGCAGGTCCTGCAGTTCCCCCTGGACCTGCTGGTTGTGACTGAACTCGACGGCCTGGTTCTGCTGTGGGACGACGAAGGCCTGGTACGACGAGAAGGCGATGATGAGCGTCGCGAACAACAAGACGGCGCCTATCTGCACCGACTGGCCACGCTCGTCGTCCCGGAATCGCATCGCTGAGAGGTTTTTCGAAGGCGGATAAAAGTCTCCCTCCCCGACTACAGCTTTTGATAGTGGCTCGCGACTGGCGTCGAGCGGTCAGCCGTTCTGCGGGCTCGTTCTGGTAGTCCGTGTGACCATCCAGTGATTTGTCTTCGGTGGTCGATACAGTGTGTTTAGAGCGCGATTTTGGGTGTGCGAGTTGACGACGCGACCGTGAATGACAACACCTCGAAAGCCCTCGGCGCGCTCGACTCGCGCGGCTCGCTGCGCTCCTCGCTCCGCTTCGAAAGCCCTCGGCGCGCTCGACTCGCGCGGCTCGCTGCGCTCCTCGCTCCGCTGCGGTGCTAGCGTCGCCGTGCTACGTCGACCGCGCCTCGCCCTTTCAGTCCACCAGGAACAGCATCGCTCGCGCGATAAAACGCGCTCGCGATTGACTCCACCACCCCTCCCCGAATTCGGCGCGTCCGCGCCGAATCACGCTTCCTGACCGCTCGGCAACCGCCCGGCCGGGAGCGAGTAGCCGAGCGAAAGCGAGGCTCTCGCGACCAGGGGAAGGGCAGGGCTGCGGTGCCTGGAGGACTGAAAGGGCGAGGTGGGCTCCGGGAACCCGGGCGACGTAAGCACGCGAGGAACGAGCGCGCGCAGCGAGCCCCGGGACCGGAGCCCGCCGAGGGCTTTCTGGTTGTTAGCGATCTCCTTTCTTTCAGCACTATCCCACCAAAACACCCGTTCACTTCACACAGCTACTCAGCAGTCGAATCGACACGGATCACACCGAACGACGCGCACATGGAGGACACTTCCCAGCCACTCACGTTACCCTCGAAAAACCGCGTCTCGGCTCAGTCCTCGGCGTCTTCGTCTTCTTCGACGAGTTCCGGGTCGCTCATGGCGGTCTGGAGGCTGTCGAGGCCGTTCACCCACTCGGAGACCAGCCCGTACTCCAGTTCGCCGATCGATTCCATGTCGAGTTCGGCGCCGTCGATGACGAGCGTGCCGGCCTGGACGCAGTAGCCCAGCGCGGCGTCGAGGTCCTCCTCGGCCTCGGCGTCGGCCGCGGCCTGGACGTACTCGACGACAGTCCCCTCGGCGGCGGGACCTTCGACGACGAACTCCTCGGCGGCGTAGAAGACGCAGACCAGCGAGGTCTGGACGCCGTCGATGAGCATCACCTTCTCCTCGTCGTCGATGTCGACCTCGTCCAGGACGATCTCGCGCACGCCCTCGACCTCCTCGAGCGCGGTCTCCTCGTCGACGACGTCGTCCTCGAAGTCGGTGATGATCTTCGCGATCGCGATCGCGGCGTCGTCCTGTAAATTCAGCAATAGGCGCGCCGAGTCCTCGTTTTCCGGATCCACCTCCTCCTCCTCGATTCGGTCTATCCAGTTTTGCCACCGTTCCTCTGTGTAATACTCCCCCGGCGGAGTGCTCATATCTCCCCGTACACAGCGCCGGGGATAGTACTTTCGACCCCCGATATCTCGTTATCGATTGACACACTGGAGCGGTCGGATCCCAGCAGGCGAGGTGTTCACCCGTTCGAAACGCCGACGGGCTGGCCTCCGAAGCCATACGCTTTACCGGCCTCGACCTGTATCTCCAGTAACTAATCACTCCGGAGACCAGCAATGCACATCATCATCGTCGGCGCCGGCCAGGTCGGATCGAACATCGCGGCCAGTCTCGCTGCCGAACACGACGTCGTCGTCGTCGACAGGAACGGGCCGGTCGTCGACGACCTCACGTACTCGATCGACGTCCTCGCGATAGAGGGCGACGGCGCCTCGCTCGCGACGCTTCGAGAGGCCGGGATCGACGAAGCAGACATGCTGATCGCTTCTACCGACAACGACGAGACGAACCTCGTCATCTGTTCGACGGCCAGGTCGGTCGACGACGACGTGTTCACGATCGCTCGCGTACGCAACGTCGACTTTCTCGAAACGTGGACACACTCGAACGACGCCTTCGGCGTCGACTACATGGTGTCTACGGACCTGCTGGCTGCGGAGGACGTCGTCCGCGTCATCGGTCTCCCGGCCGCCCTCGACGTCGATCCGTTCGCGGGCGGGGCGGTCCAGATGGCAGAGTTCGGCATCGGCGAAGGGAGCCCCGTCGCCGAAAAGACGGTCGCAGAGGCCGACGAGTGGGAAGCGCTCACGGTTGCCGCGTTGATCCGTGACGGCGAGGTGATCGTTCCGGACGGAGAGACCGTTATTCAGGTCGACGACAGGGCCATCGTCATCGGTCGACCCGACAGCGTACACTCGTTCGCGGAGAGCGTCGCGCCCGCGGAAACGCCCGACCCGGACGACGTCGTCATCATCGGTGGCAGTGCCATCGGCTACCAGACGGCCAAGATCCTCGAAGAACGAGGACTTCGGCCTCGGCTCATCGAGCACGATGCGACACGAGCGTGGGAGTTGGCCGAAGCCCTGCCGAAGACGACCGTCATCGAGCACGACGCAACCGATGCGGAGTTCCTGACCGCCGAACACGTTGACCGAGCCGACGTCGCGGTCGCCGCCCTCGACAGCGACGAGAAGAACCTGCTCGTCTCGCTGCTGGCGAAGACGCTCGGTGTCGACCGGTCCATCGCCATCGTCGAGAACGGCGACTACACCGACCTGTTCGAGCGAGTCGGCGTCGACGTCGCCATCAACCCGCGCGATACCACCGCCGAGGAGATAATCCGCCACACGCAGGCCGGCCAGATCGAGAACCTCTCGCTCATCGAGGGGCGGCAGGCGGAAGTTCTCGAGTTCGAGGTCGACGAGGAGAGCATTCTGGCAGGTCGACCGATCCAGGACTCCGCCAGGGACCTCCCGGACGGCGTCGTCATCGGCGCGATCACTCGCGGCGGTGATTACGTCATCCCACGTGGGGAGACGGTCATCGTCCCGGGAGACCACGTGGTGTTGTTCGTCGCAGAGGGCCTCGTCGCCGAGGTCGCCGAGAAGGTGTAAACCGTCGATACCCGGGACGGCTTCCGCCAACTACGGATCTCGTCAGGGTCGGAGCCCGTAGATCAGCGACCGGGCGAACACCAGCACCGGGATGATCTCCAGTCGGCCGATCCACATGTTGAAGAGGAACATCGTCTCGGCCAGCGGCGGCATCGTCGGGCCGGTGATACCTGAAGAGAGCCCGACGTTGCCCTGGGCGCTGGCGACCTCGAACAGGACGTCGGTGTAGTCGTAGGACGGGCCGACGAGGTTCACGAGGACGACAGTGGAGGTCAGGAGGATGAGCAGCCAGAGCATGCTCACGATGGCGGCCTCGCTGAACTCCTGTGTCATCTGATCGCGGTTCAGGCGCTTGTCGCCGATGGTGGCGGTGACGACCGCCGAGGCGGGGAGGAACACGCGCGAGAACTCCCACTGGATGCCACGGGAGATGAGGTAGCCGCGGATGATCTTGATGCCGCCGACCGTCGACCCGGCCGCGCCGCCCAGCGTCATCGTCCCGGAAAGGATGACCTTGGCGCCGGGACCCCAGTCGCCGATGGGCGCGGACTGGAAGCCCGTACAGCTGAGCGCGCTGACGAACTGGAAGGTGGAGTCCCGGATCGCGTCGACCTCCGTCGGGGCGAGCGCGAGCACCGGGACGCCGACCCAGTCGGCCTGGAAGGCGTCGGTCATCACGGTCAGGTTCTGAAGCGACAGGACGACGATACCGCCCCCGAGCAGGAGGAACAGCCAGCGCGTCTGGACGTCGTCCCAGAGCTGGCTGTAGTCTCGGTCGTATAGGAGTACGTAGTGGATGGGGAACGCGATGGCACCGGCGGTCATTATCGGGAGGAGGACGAACTCTATCAGCGGGGAGTTGTACGTCCCGATGGAGTTGTCCGTCACGCTGAACCCGCCCGTCGTCAGCCCCGTCATCGCGTGGTTGACGGCCTGCCAGCCCGCCTCCCAGAGGGGGAGCTGTGACCCATAGTCGCTCATTCGGATCGCGCCGAACAGCAGGACGATCGAGACGAACGTGTAGATGAGCAGGATGCGCCAGACCGTGCGAACCGTCGAGATGATGCTCGGGTGGATCTTCTCCTCGCGGGCCTCGCTCCGGTAGAGTGCGTAACTCCCGCTGCCGGGACGGGCGAGGATGGAGACGGTAAGGACGATGACACCGACGCCCCCCACGTACTGGATGAACGAGCGCCACCACTGGATGGCACGCGGGAGCGACGGTTCGTGGGAAGCCATCGTCAGGCCGCTCCCGGTCCACCCGGACATCGACTCGAACATCGCATGCAGCGGGTTCCGGAAGTACACGAGGCTCGACTGCGAGGAGACCCCGAGAACTGAAGCGGCGTCCCAGGTCGCTCCGGCGGGGACGAACGAGGCGTATAGCTCCGCGGGGACGAGGTGTGCCGAGAAGAAGAATGGGAGCGCGCCGAAGAACGCTGTGGTGAACCAGCCGGCCGCGGCGATGATCATCCCGTGTTTCATCTTCGGCGGTCGGGCGTCGGCCAGTTCCCAGCGGAGGAATCCGCCGATGCCGCCTGTGAACCCGGCAGCGAGGACGAATCCGAGGGCCACGTAGAACTCCCGGAATGCGACGGCGATGACCGCGGTGATGGCCATCATCACCGCCTGCATCGCCAGGAGCGCGCCGACGTCCCTGGCGATTGTCGCGACGTCCTGACTCCCGACTCGGAACCGTGCCATGCTACGCGTGGTCCTCGTAATGACCGAAGAGATCGGTGACGTCCGGCGTCGCTCCGTCGGCCGAGTACACCGTCAGCAAGTCCTCGGCGTGGATTTCGGTGTTCCCGCGCGGGGTGATCGGGTCGCCTGCCCCGTTCCGCTCGATAGCGACGACGAGGACTCCCTGGTCGAGCAAATCATCGTCGGCCGCCTCCTGCAGCGTCATCCCCGCGATCGGCGCGCCTTCGTCGACGGTTATCTCGAAAACCTCTGCCGTGTCGCCCACGCGCATGTAATCGACGATAGCAGGTCGCTTGACTCCACGGTAGAGGTACTCCGCGATGAGCGCCTGGGGGTTCTCGATGGTGTTTACCCCAATCTGGCGGTAGAGATTCATGTGTTCGGTGTCGTGGACCACGGAGACGATCGCGGGAATCTCCAGTTCCTGTGCCAGCAGACAGACCATGATGTTCGTCGCGTCCTTGTCCGTCGTCGCGATGATGGCGTCGGCGCGGTCGGCGCCGGCCTCCTCCAGCGTCTCCTTTCGCGTCGCGTCCTCGTTCATCACCAGGCAGTCGAAGTTCATCGCCGCGCGGTCGGCGCGGGCCTCGTCCCGCTCGATGGCGACGACCTCGTCCCCGCCCTTCGTCGCGATGTCGATGAGCGGCGTGCCGATGTCGCCGGCCCCGACGATGATGAGATACATTTGAGGTGTGCTTTTCCGCCCTCCCAAGAAAGTGTACCGTTCTCGTCTGTGCCGCAGTAACGCGCTGTAACCCACGGTTTTCGCGGAAAGGGATTCACGTGATGGGCACGGCGTCGCCGGCCCCCCGGGGAGAGAATTAGACTGGCTGAGGGGGAACGATTTATGCAACGGCAGTCTGTATTTCGCGCAGATGAGCATCAACTCGGAAGAAAAGCCATGGCCGCAGACCCTCGCACACGACGACCTGGACTGGCCGGCCAGCGACCAGCGTGTGCTCGTGCCGTTTCACGAGGCCGTGAACCTCCCCGAAACCAGCGAACTCGGGGCGAGCATCGCCTTCGGGTCGGAGGGGGAACTCTATCTCCTGCACGCGGTCGATTCCGACGAGAGCGACGGCAGCGACGCCGCTCGCGAACTGGCGAGCGTAGACCTGTCGGTCCAGGAAACGTTCGGCGTTCCCGTGACGACCACGGTTCGAGAGTTCTCCCCAGGCGTTCTCCAGTCCACCATCGACGCCCACTCCATCACGACTACCGTCGTCGACGAAGACGAGGAGTCACTCTCCTCGAAGGGGGGCGGCCCGAAGAACTGTCACACACTCGTCGGAACGGGAATGGACGCGTTCGACGCGCCGTCGAGCGTCCTCGTCCCCGTAGCGAGCGGGCCCCACTCGGGACTCGCGACGAAGATAGCCCATTCCATCGCCCGGGCGTACGACTGCTGGCTCGAACTGTTCCACGTGATCCCGGAAGGCCCCTCTGCGGAGATCCAGGCCGATGCAAACGACCTCCTCGAAGCGTACGAGTACCGACTCGACGACGACGTCGAGGTGGACCACCACGTCCACGAGGCCGACGATCCGGCCGAGGCGATCATCGAGCACTCCGAGTACCACAGCGTGACGGTGATGGGTGCGCCGCAGAAGGGTAAGCTCAGACGGTTCATGTTCGGTTCCACGACGGACGACGTCACGGAGAACGTCGGCCGCGGCCCGGTGCTCACGGCCCGTCGGAAAGGGGCCGGATCTGGGCTGTCCAGATGGTTCTAAACGGAACGGTGTCGAAGTCGGTCCGTTTCGAAAACACGTGGTTCCTCCTGCGAGAGCCTACAGGTTCGCGCCGACAACGCCTGTCAATCGAACCAGCAGCCGCTGGTACCCGATCATGTAGACACCGGCGTACAGCGCCACGGCGCCGACGCCGACGAGCCAGAGGGAGACGGGCTCGAAGCCGGACGCGAGCGCGGCGAAGCCGGCCCGCTCGGCGAGGACACCGAGGGTACTCAGGAGCACCATCGCGACCAGTTCGACCGCGACCGTGAACAGTTCGACGAGCGATTCGGGTGAGAGTTCGGGCATACCTTCCGTTGGATACCGGACGGTAATGACAGTTCCGCCCCGTCGCCGCTCGACGACGGCGACGGTCGAACAAACTTATAACAGATCGGGAATCTTCTCGAACTAATGGGACGATACGGTAACATCGACTATCCGACAGTCACCAAACGAGCCTTTCTCATCGGCGTCTCGCTGTTCCTGATCGGCGCCATCGGCGAAGTCGTCGGCCAGACGTACTTCGCGCCGCTACCGGCCTGGGAACAGACGCTACTTGTCGGCGCCGAGGGCGTCGGCGTCCTCGTCGCGCTTGTGGCGCCTATCGTGTTCGGTGTTGTGTTGCCGCTAACGGAGTGAGGTCGGCGCCGAACGAAGTGAGGGGCCGACGTTTCAGCGAGCGGGGAACGGAGTGACCCGTGAGCAGGCTGGGGCCGACCGAAGGGAGGGCCCAGCTAATGGTGAACGGCGAGCGGAGCGAGCCGTGAGCAGGCCGGCGCCGAACGAAGTGAGGGGCCGACGGTTCAGCGAGCGGGAGCGAACGGAGTGAGCGACACGCGAGCAGGCTGCCGCCGACCGCAGGGAGGGGCCGACGTTTCAGCGAGCGGGGAACATCGTGACCCGCGAACAGGTCGAGCCTGAGCGGAGCGAGGGCGCAGCATCCTCGCCAGCGACGTGGCAATTTGAACAACCCTTTTACGAACCCACCTGAACCCTCAGCTATGGCATCGCCACGAATCCTCATTCTGGGCCCGCCGGGAGCCGGCAAGGGAACCCAGTCGAGCAACATCGCCGAGGAGTACGACGTCGAGCACGTGACGACGGGGGACGCCCTGCGGTCGAACAAGGAGATGGACATCTCCGACATGGACACCGAGTACGACACGCCGGGCGAGTACATGGACGCCGGCGACCTGGTCCCCGACGAGGTCGTCAACGCCATCGTCGACGAGGCGCTCTCGCAGGCCGACGGTTTCGTCCTCGACGGCTACCCGCGGAACCTGGAGCAGGCCGAAGAGCTGGAGGGAATGACCGACCTCGACGTGGTCCTCTCGCTGGACGTCGACCGCGAGGTGCTCGTGGACCGGCTCACCGGTCGCCGGGTCGACCCGGAGACGGGCGAGAACTACCACGTCGAGTTCAACATGCCCGAGGACGAGGAGGTCCGGGAGCGACTGGAGCAGCGCGACGACGACAACGAGGAGTCCGTCCAGAACAGACTGGACGTGTTCGAGGAGAACACGGCGCCGGTCATCGACCACTACGCGGACCACGACGGATTCGTCGCCATCGACGGCGAACAGACGCCGGACGACGTCTGGGCGGACATCCAGGCCGCCATCGACGAGGGCGTCTAAGCGCGCACCGACCGAGAACGTCGCCCCGATCTGACCTCGTCCGCGGACTAAAACGTTGATAAAGGACCGTCGCTGAATACTCTAACAACAATGGCACGCACCGCGCAGAAGGTGGACTCGCTCGCCGCCGAGGGCGACAGTATGACCGACGCCCTCGCGGCGGTCCTCGACGTCGCCGAGGAGAACGGAACGGTGACCTGGGGCGACGTCAGCGACGACCTCACGAGCGGCCAGTGGGGACGCCTCATCGAAAAAGGACTCCTCGTCGACGCCGACGGCGAGGGATTCGTCCTCGAAGATCCGGACGGCGTCCGCGACGCCCTCGAAGAGAGCGACCCGTCGGCCATCGGCGACGACGGCGACGACGCCGAGGTCGAGTGGACCCAGTGGGACAAGATCGCCGCCGTCGGCGCCATCGCGATGTTCGCCGGCTACTCGGTCCAGAGCGTCCGCGGCGTTGTCGGGTCGACCATCGACATCTTCCTGGGCCCGCTCGAAGCGGCGCTGCCCTTCTACGTCGTCGTCCTCATCCTCGCCGTCCTGACGGGGCTGTACTCGACCATCCTTCAGGACAAGCTGATGGACTCCGAAGTGATGGGCCAGTACCAGGAGCGGATGTCTGACCTCCAGGAGCGGCGCAAGGACGCCAAGGAGCGCGGCGACGACGCCGAGCTCGAACGCATCCAGGAAGAACAGATGGAGGCCATGGGCGACCAGCTCGGCATGTTCAAGGCACAGTTCCGCCCGATGGTGTGGATCATGCTGCTGACCATCCCGGCCTTCCTCTGGATGTACTGGATGATCCGCGACGGCCACCTCGAAACGGCGAGGGAAACGGTCATGGTCCTGCCCCTGTACGGTGACGTCGGCGACTGGCAGGAGGGCGTCGTCGGCCCGCTCCAGGCGTGGATCCTCTGGTATTTCCTCTGCTCGCTGGGCTTCACCCAGCTCATGCGGAAGGCGCTCAACGTCCAGACCACGCCGACCGGATCCTGAAGCGCTCGGCAGTCGCAGTTCTCGTTTTCGCGGTTCGTGGCCCTCGTTCGTCGCACGTGGACGGTACCGTCCGTAATTCCGCCGGCCGGCTCACGGCTCGCTCCGCTCCCCGTTCGCTCGTTCGTCGGCCCCTCCCTGCGGTCGGCGCCGACCGGAACAGACAACCTCTTTAGCAGGGCACCCCCGAATCGGTATATGTTGATAACCGTCTCCGGACCGGCCGGCGTCGGCAAGAGCACCCTCGCGGAGGGGCTCGCCGACGCGCTCGGCTACGACCACGTCAGCGGGGGTGACATCTTCCGGGAACTCGCGGACGAACGAGGCGTCTCGCTCGTCGAGTTCAATCGCCTCGCGGAGGAGGACGAACAGATCGACCTGGACCTCGACCGGCGGCTCCGCCAGATCGCCGAAGAACGCGAGGACCTCGTGGTCGAATCCCGTCTCGCCGGGTGGATGGCCGGCGACCACGCCGACCTGAAGCTGTGGCTCGACGCACCGCTTTCCGTTCGCGCCGCCCGCATCGCCGACCGCGAGGACAAGTCCGTCGACGAAGCCAGAGAGGAGACGCAGGCCCGCGCCGGCAGCGAAGCGCTGCGCTACGAGGAGTACTACGGCATCGACATCGACGACCTGGCCATCTACGACCTCACCGTCAACACCTCCCGCTGGAGCATCGACGGGGTGCAGGACCTGGTTCGGGGCGCCGTCGAGGCCTACGACCCCGAGTCCGACGAGGGGAAAGCGCCCGTCGAGGGCGTCGAGTACGAGTTCTGAACCGCCGACACTCTCACGAGACACCTTTCCATGACCACGCGCGGCCCGCCCGAAGACCGAACGCCCGCCGACCTCCTCACGTTCGGCGTCGTCAACCTCGACAAGCCGCCGGGACCCTCGGCCCACCAGGTCGCCGGCTGGGTCCGCGACATGCTCGACGATGCGCTGGAGGGAACGGACCACGCCGTCGGCCGCGTCGCCCACGGCGGCACCCTCGATCCCAAGGTGACGGGCTGTCTCCCGATCCTGCTCGGCGACGCCGCCCGCGCCGCGCAGGTGTTCGACGACGCCGTCAAGGAGTACGTCACCATCCTCGAACTCCACGACCGCGCGCCCGCCGACTTCGACGACGTCCTCGCGGAGTTCGAAGGGCCCGTCTACCAGAAACCGCCGCGCAAGAGCGCGGTGTCGCGCCGACTGCGCGCACGCGAGATTTACGACCTCGACGTACTGGAGAAACAGGGCGATCGACGGGTGTTGCTCCGCGTCCGCTGTGAGTCGGGGACCTACATCCGAAAGCTCTGCCACGACGTCGGCCTGGCGCTTGGCACCGGCGCGAACATGGGCGAGTTGCGTCGCACCGCGACCGGCCCGTTCGACGACACCTCGCTGGTGACGCTGCAGGACCTGGCCGATGGCGTCGGGTTCTGGAAGGAGGACGACGACGTCGACGCGCTACGGGAGGTCATTTCGCCGGCCGAGCGAGCCTTCGAGCCGTTCCTCCAGGTGACCATCGCGCCCTCCGCCGCTGCCGAGGTCGCCGAAGGCGCCCAGGTGTACGCCCCCGGCGTCATCGACGTTCCGGAGGGCGTCGAACGCGGCGCGTTCGTCGTCTGCTACACGCCCGACGGGTCCGCGGTCTGCCTGGGGAATCTCGTCGGCGACTGGGAAGCGGAGTCCGGTGTGGCAGTGGAACTGGAGCGCGTGCTGGTCTGAAGAGGGAGTGATCCCGGCCGATTCTACCCGACGGAAAGCGACACCCTTAATTCGTGGACTGCCATCTTTCCTATTGCCGGGACCGTGGGGTAGTGGTATCCTATGCGGATGGGGTCCGTATGACCTGAGTTCGACTCTCAGCGGTCCCACTTCACGTTCTGTTGGATGCATATTCCTGGCAGTCTGAGGCTTCTGCGTCCAAATTCAGTGAAAGCTGTGAGTGGTCTAAACCCGTCGGTTTACGTTCGGGATAGTGCGCGTGAGCCAGCCCGCTACCGAGCAGCACGCCAGCAGCGCCGGAGTCCGAACGCGAACACGAGAGCGCCGAAGATCCAGAAGGAGAGCATCGCAGTCGGTGGAATCACGCCCGAGCATCCCCCCGCGGCTCCACCGAGCGTGAATCGACACGCCTCGCGAGCGAGCGCGAGCAACAGGAAGAGCAGGCCCGCGAACGTGGCGGCGGCACCGAGCAGGAGCTGATTCGCGTCGCGACGCCGCGATTCCAGCGCATCCCAGCTGTCGCGGACCGCCTCGCGTTCCCAGGTCGCACCGCGCTCCATACCAGAATGTATGTCATTCATTGACAAACGTGTTTCGAACGCACCGAGAGACCGTGACGGGTACCCGTCACGCCGATACGGTTATTGATACCGATGTGCAAGTGTAAACTCGCTTACCGTGAACCGACGGTCCCTCCTCCGACTCGGATTCGCGTTCCTCGTCGTCGCCGCCGTCGCGACGCTCGGAAACGCGATGCTAATGGCCGACGCGACGGCGTCCGACCCCGCGTCAGCCTTCGAGGAGGGCGAACAACCCGTCGATCCGCCGGGCGCGACGACGGTGATCACCACGAGCCAGCACGGGAACAACTTCATCGTCGCGTTCGCGCCGGACGGGACCGTCGCCTACTACGACGACGAGTACGCCTTCTACAACGAGGTCGAGCGGGTGCCTGGCATGAACTCCGTCGTCTACGTGGCGACGGAGCAGCTCAATCGCGAGCAGTGCGCCGCGACGGAGCCGTGCAACCGGAACGTGATCGAGCGGGTGAACCTCACGACGGGCGAACGCGAGTTGCTCCACGAGCGGACGAACCCCCGGGACCGGAACCAGTGGCACGCCATCGCGCTGCTGGACGACGAGGGCCGGCACGTCGCCGTCGGCGACATCGCGTTCGACCGGGTGTTCGTCGTCGACACGGAAACCGGCGTCATCGAGTGGGAGTGGGAGGCACAGACCGACTACAATCTATCCAGCGGCGGCGTCTACCCGGGCGACTGGACGCACCTCAACGACGTCGAGGCCCTGCCAGACGGCCGGCTGATGGTCAGTCTTCGCAACCACGACCAGGTCGTCTTCCTCGACCGCGAAGACGGCCTGCAGGAGAACTGGACGCTCGGGGCCGACGACGACCACTCCGTCCTGCACGAACAGCACAACCCCGACTACATCCCGGCGTCGGGCGGTGGCCCGGCCGTGCTCGTCGCGGACTCGGAGAACAACCGGATCGTCGAGTACGAGCGGACCGACGGGGGCGACTGGGAGCAGACCTGGGAGTGGTCCGACCTGGACCTCCGGTGGCCCCGCGACGCCGACCGCCTGCCCAACGGCCACACGATGGTCGTCGACTCTAACGGCGGTCGCGTCTTCGAACTCGACACCGAGGGTGAGATCGTCTGGCAGGTCGAGATGAAGGGCGCCTACGACGTCGAGCGCTTCGGCGTCCCTGCTGACCGCGACGGTATCGAGACGGCGAGGGAACTCGGTCTCCCTGGCGAGTCGGCCCAGGACACCTCGGCTCGGGAGTCAGTCCCCGAACCGCGCGACGTCCCGGCGGGGTCGATCGGCGCGCTGGAGGGGGTCGTCCCGAGCATCCTTCTCAACGGATTGCTGTACGTGCTGCCGCCCTGGTTCGGGATCCGGGAACTGGTGGCGACGGGTGTCCTCGCGGCCGCAGGAGTGGTCTGGGTCGGCGCCGAACTGCGGTGGCGGGGCTTCCGCCTCCGGTCCCCGATCGAGCGACGACAGGAGTAGGGTCGAGCGACGACAGGAGTAGGGATTCGCGGAGAGAGAAACGCAGTCAGAACCCGTAGTCGTCGTCGGGTTCGTCCTGGCGGGCGGCGGGGTCCTGTTGCTCGTTGACGCGCTGGTCGAACAGGTTCTCGCCGGGGTCCTCGCCGGGTTCCTCGGCGGGCCCGTACGCCGAGATTCCCATCTTCAGAAGCTCTTCGTAGGCCTGCTCGCGGTTGAGGAACTCTCCCTGCTCGACGAGTCGGGAGATGTCGCTGTCGATGCGGTCCGGCAGGTCGACTTCGGTCTTGGGCATACGTTCGGGTCGGTGAGTCTCCTATGTCAACGTTGTGCTCTGCCCATCAGTCACCGATTCGCCCGGAACGGCGCGCTCGGTCGACGTACGTCCTTCTCCAGGGGGCTGATCATGCTGCGCACGGTGAAAAACTGGACGCCGCCTTCCTCAGTGTATATCCCCATCACCTCCACGACGGGACTCGTCCGCCCCCAAGTCATCGTATCGACGCGGCTGAGTTCGCTCTCGTCCTTCGAGGGGTGGCTGTGGACCGTCCCGATCAGCCGCGGGTTCTCGCCGGCGAGCGCCTGGTCCGCGGTTTCACCCACGCAGGTGAACTCTATTCGGTCGGCGCTCTTGGAGAGGGGTTCCGCGTGGACCACGTCGTCGACGCGGACGTGGGTATCGTTGACCGAGCCGTAGAGACACCAGCCCACCTCGTGGTCGGGGTCGTACTCGCGTGCGAACGCGGCCTCGTCGTCGCCGTCGATGACGACCGTCCGGTCGTCGGCGTCGTAGCCCATCTCGCGAAGCGACAGGCCGACACTTCCGAAGTACCAGACGAACACCAGCTGCGTGGCCAGGAGCGCCACGCCCAGGACGACGACGACGCGCGTCAGCGTCCGTTTGGTGTAGCGAGTCTCGATCCAGTCGTACCACCGATTCAGCGGCCTCACCTGCGGATCACCTCCCTGGCAACTGAAACGGGCAGATCGATGGCCCGTGCGGAGATGTCAGCGTGTCGTCTCCACGTTCGAGGCATCTACACACCGTCTCTACCAGTTTTACAAAACTGTACCGTCCACGTCAGGCCATCACAGTGCACACTGGAGATCAGATACGTACCAGGTACACACTTCTGGCTAGCGTGGTGGGGAGGCGAGGGTTCGGCAGGTGCTACTGTCGCGCCTGAACACGAACCTCGAGAGGGATCTTCTACTCGATTTTCGTCCTTCGCGAAATCGTTGATTTCGCTCACTTCCGGTAGACTCACTACGTTCGTCTACCGGCTTTCGTACCGCCTTGCGGCGGTACTCAATCCCGAAAATCTCGCTTCGCTCGATTTTCGACCCTCGCAGAGACTCCGTCTCCGCTCAGTCCCACTTCGCGCCGGGATTCGTCACCGCGCCGTTCGACGCCGAACCGAAGTCGCGGTGGTACTTCGCCAGCACGCCGCTCTCGTAGTTCGGTTCGGGGTCGTGGTCCTCGAGACGGTCCTCGATTTCCGCGTCGGTGAGGTCCACCGAGAGTTCCAGTTCGTCGATGTCGATAGTGATCACGTCGCCGTCTTCGAGCGCGGCGATGGGGCCGCCGGCGAAGGCCTCGGGGGCGACGTGGCCGATCGAGAACCCGCGGGTCGCGCCGGAGAAGCGGCCGTCCGTGACCAGCGCGACGTCTTCGGCGTGGCCCTGGCCCGCCGCGGCGGAGGTGACGCCGAGCATCTCGCGCATCCCGGGCCCACCCTGGGGCCCCTCGTTGCGGATGACGATGACGTCGCCGGCCTCGACGCCTTCTTCCTGGACGTACTGCATGGCGTTCTCCTCGCGTTCGAACACGCGGACGGGCCCCTCGTGGTAGAGGTGGTCGTGGCCGGTGATCTTGATGACCGCGCCGTCGGGCGCGAGGTTGCCCGAGAGGATGCGGATGGCCCCCTGCTCGTTCTTGGGCTCGTCGATCGTGTAGAGGAAGTCCGCGTCGAGGTCCGCGATGGCCGGCGGATCGGCCGCTTCGAGTTCCTCGGCGATGGTGTTGCCCGTGACGGTGAGCGCGTCGCCGTGGAGCAGACCCGCGTCGTGGAGCTCTTTGAGGACGACGGGGACGCCGCCGACCTCGTGGAGGTCGTTCATCACGCGCGTGCCGCCGGGCTGGAGGTCCGCGATCTTCGGCGTCCGCTTGCTGATCTCGTTGAACTCCTCGATGTCCAGGTCGATACCGGCCTCGGCGGCGAGGGCCAGCAGGTGGAGCACGGCGTTGGTCGATCCGCCGATGGCCACCTGCAGCGCGATGGCGTTCTCGAAGGACTCCTTCGAGAGGAAGTCGGAGGGGCGCCGGCGCTCGGAGACGACCTCGACGGCGAGGCGTCCGGCGCGCTCGGCCTCCTCGTAGCGTTCCTCGTGCTCGGCCGGTGGCGAGGCCGCACCGAGCGGCGAGAAGCCCAGCGCCTCCGCGATGGAGGACATCGTGTTGGCGGTGAACATCCCGCCACAGGAGCCGGCGCCGGGGCAGGCGTTGCGCTCCATCTCGTCGAGTTCGTCTTCGGTCATCTCGCCCGTGGCGACCGAGCCGACGCCCTCGAAGACGTTCTGGACGGTTATCTCGCGGCCATCGTGCTCGCCGGGCATGATCGACCCGCCGTAGAGGAAGACGCTCGGAAGGTCCGTCCGGACCGACGCCATCATCATCCCGGGCATGTTCTTGTCACAGCCACCGATCGTGACGAGGCCGTCCATGCGCTCGCCGAAGGAGACGAGTTCGACGGAGTCGGCGATGATCTCCCTGGATATCAGGGAGGCCTTCATCCCCTCGGTTCCCATGGAGATGGCGTCGGAGATCGTGATCGTGCCGAACTCGATGGGCATCCCGCCCGCGTCGTCGATGCCGTCGTAGGCAGAGGCCGCCAGGTCGTCGAGGTGGACGTTACACGGCGTGATGTCCGCCGCCGGGTTGGCCACGCCGACCATCGGCGAAGACAGGTCCTCGTCGTCGTACCCCATCGCGCGGAACATCGCCCGGTGGGGCGCCCGCTCTGTCCCTTCGGTGACCTCTGAACTCGGGAGGTCCTCGTCCTTCTCGGGACGCTGTTTGCGTTCCTGCTGACTCATGTCCGAAACTGTGTGACGCCGGGCCTTAAGCACACGGACTACCGTGTTGGTCGTCCCCAGGTCGCCCGCCTGATGCGGGACGACGCCGGAAACGGCCCGCTCGGACGGTTCATTCGCTTCCGACCGTTAGCGCCACGGCGATACACAGGGCGGCGACCACGAGGAGCATCGGGACGGCCATCGACGCACGACCGAGGCCCGTCCGGTACAGCGCCAGGCTCCCGACGGCAGTCACGACCCCGACGAGCGCCGTCGATCCGACGTGGACCAGTTCCAGCCTGGTCGTCCCGGCCCCCCGCCCGAGCTGGTTCCCGAGGTCGATCGCCGTTCCGCCGGCGTCCCAGGCCACAACGGCAGCGACTGCTCCGCCGAGGACGAACAGCGGCGGCGTGTTCGCGACAGCGCCCGCGAGGACGCCGACGACCAGTCCCGCGCTGCCGGCCGTCACCGGGGCGTGCCGTCCGGTGAGGACGCCGACGGCGACGAGGGCGACACCGAGGCCGCTCGCCGCGAGTGCGACCCAGTCGTACGGTCCGCTCAGGAGGAAGGCGACGATCGCGGCGGCGACGGCGACGACGCTACTCGACCGCGTCGGCCCCCGATCGACGCCCGTCATCGCGACCACCGCCGGGTCGACCGAGCCAGCGCCACCGCGAGCGGGTCGTCCCAGCCCCAGTCGACGACTGGCACGCCGCCCGACCGCAGGTCGGCCATCCGGAACCGCCGGACGACCGCGGCGAGGCGGTTCCCCGTGGTCTGCCGACTGGTCGGGTCCGGGCTCACGACCGTCACCGGGTAGCCGTGCGCTTCGAGCCGCGTCGCCGCCAGGACGGCGTCGTCCGAACAGAGCGGCGAGAACAGGACGACCTGCGCGTCGCCCGGCAGCCGACGCCGCAGGCGTGAGAACCAGGCGTAGAACGACGGTGACGGCGGCCGTCGTCCAGGTGCGAACGCGGGATCGGTTGCCAGCAGTTCGCGCACGCGGGTTCGATGAACCTCGCCAGCGCCCGGGGGGATCCAGCAGTCGCCGTCGGCGAGCGCCGCGACGCCGACGCGGTTCCCGTCGTCGAGCAGCGCGGTGAACGCCTGTCGCGCGCCATCGACGGACCGGTCGATCGCGGTCGCTTCCCGGGGCTCCGGACCGACGGCGGCGCCGTCCGACGCGTCGACGACGAGGACGACGGTCACGGACCGCTCCTCGCGGAGTTCGAGCGTCGCGAGGTCGCCGCTCTTCGCCCGCCGGTTCCAGTCGATTCGGTGCAACGGGTCGCCCGGTCGGTACGGCCGCGTCGCGAAGAACTCCGCCCCCTCGCCGCCGATGTCAGTCTTCGCCCGGCCGGTGAGCCCCGTCGGCTGCCTGCGGACCGGGACGGCCGTCTCGACCGGTTCGAGCGGCGGAACGCACTGGATAGGCGTCGCCTCGGCGGGCGACACCGTCCGCTCGCGTTCGGCGGTCCCCGCGAGGTTCCGAGCGACCACGTGGACCGGGTCGAACGCGTGACTCCCCCTCCTGGCCTCGACGGCGTACTCGTATGACACCGTCTCGCCGGCGCGAAGGGCCGTCCCCAGCCGGGGCGAACCGTCGACCACCGACAGCGCCGGCGGGACGCCGTCGACGAGCCGGAGGTCCGGAAGCGTCCGGTCGCCGTCGTTGGTCACCGAGACGGTCACTGTGACCGACTCGCCGGGCGACGGCGTCTCGGGCGAGAGCGTTCGCTCGACGGAGAGCGTCGGCGAGGGCGGCGTCGTCGAACGCGCGTAGGCTGCGTAGCTGATCCCGACGACGCCGACGAGGAGCGCCGTCGCCTGCTCCGCCAGGACGCCGACGGTGATGCCGACGAGCGCGACGGCGCTGACCCCGCGCCAGTGCCCTGTCGACCGACGCCTGGACTGGTCGGTGTCGTCCCACGCCGATGGCGGCTCCCCTGTCTCCACGTCGCCCGTGAGACGCTGCCCGATGCTCGCCAGACGCGACCGCGAGCGGAACCCGGCTGCGCTGTCCGCCGTCGCTGGCCCGGGCGGTAAGCCGGTGACGGCCGCGATAGCGTCGGTCGTCCGCCGAATCCGCCGCTGATAGGCGGACTCGGTGGTGAGCCGGGACCGGAGCCGGGACCTGAGACGGGACCCGAGCTGGGACAGGAGTGGAAGGTCGTCTCCGCCGTCCTCCGCGAGGAAGGCGGCGGCGACCGGGTCGTCGGTCCATATTCCGGTCGCGATCCGTTCCCGGGCTTCGGTTTCCGAACAGTCGTCTGACCGCGTCAGCGCCTCGACCGCGACCCGTCGCAGCTGGGACCGCCGGCGACCGCCCTGGGCGTAGCGGTAGCCGTCCGGATCGAACTCGTCGAGCACCGCGCCCAGGTCCGCACCCGGGGACTCGACGTCCGCCGATAATTCGGCGTCGGCGGTTCCCGCCCGTCGGATCTGTCCCCGGTAGCGAGCACGTCCGACGCGCACGATCTGGACGAGTGCCAGCAGTCCGACCACGACGAGGACGGCGCCTTCGGCCCCGAGCGCGACCAGTCCGGGGACCGCCAGCGTCGCGAGGCCGAGGCCGAACGCGAGCACGCCCGCGACGGCCAGCAGTCCGGACCGGTTCACGGCTCGGCCTCCGCGTACTGGTCCTCGATGCGACGGAGCAGCGCGACCGCTCGCTCCTCGTCCGCCGGCTCGGGGTCGCGTCCGCCGTACCGGACCCCCTCGAAGAGGTCGGTCAGTTCGCGGACGTCGTCGGGGTCCATCCCGGCGTCGACGGCCGCCGCCTCGAACTCGCCCGCCGTGGTCGACTCCGGGCGGGAGACGTCGAGGGGCGACGTCATCTCGCGCCAGGCCCGGTACACCTCGTTGTCGAGGTCGTCGCCGGTCTCGATGCGCTCGGCCGCCCGGCCGGCAGCCCGGCCTACTGCGGCGGCCGCCGTCGACTGGTCGTCGTTGGACGAAGCCGTCGCCGTCTCGGCAGATCGCTGCCGGACCGTGACCACCGCGGCGAGACAGACCAGCGTCAGGGTGAACACGACCACGAGCGACAGGAGCGACGGGTCGGCCACCGATTCACCGGCGGCGCCGCCAGCGGTGGCGTTGTCGACCAGCGGCGCCACGGACGGAGAGGGAATGCGCTCCGGGTTCGCCGAGAAGAACCGGGCCAGCAGGCCCCCGACGGCGCCGAGTGCGAGCAGCCCGACCGCGACCCGGAACGCCCGTCGCCGGTTGACGAAGAGGTACCAGAGCGCGACGAGAACGACGACAGTGACGAGGAGCGTCGCGATTTCGGTCAGGAACGGTATCTCGACGGTCTCGGTCGAGCCGACCGAAAACGGTGACGACGGCTGCCCGGCGCCGTCCCCCGTCCCGACACTGCCAGACCCGCCCGAGCCGGACCGCTCCGGCCGGAATGCCGACGGCAGCGTCGCCGCGGTGAGCGTCACCGCGAGCACGCCGCAGACCGCGAGCGCGACGTTCCTGACGGTTTCTCTGGCCACAGTCCACTAGCCGGGACAGAGCGGCTTAAATGGAACGCGGCCCCACGAGTGCGACGCACGGCGACCAGCGCGGACGAGTGTCTGCACAGTTCCCACTGTGTTCGAGTGCCGCACGGCGGCCACCGCCGACGAGTGCCCTACCTTCATTTCACCCCCGACCGAACCCAGGCCATGGCCACGGTCACGACGGCGGCGCGGTTGCACTTCGGGTTCCAGAACCTCGCGCTCGCCAACGAGCGTCTCTACGGCGGTGTCGGGGTCGCACTGGATGGTCCCGAGCTCGAAGTGAGCGCGCGTCCCGCCGACGAGGTTCGCTGTGACGACCCGGCCGCGGAGTCGTACGTCCGGCGCGTCGCCGCGACGCTGGACGTCGAGGGGGCCGAGGTCACTGTGACGAAGCGCTTCCCGCGCCACGTCGGCTTCGGGAGCGGAACGCAGCTCGCACTCGCATCCCTCGTGGCCGTCGCGCGTGCGTACGACGTCGATGTCGACCCGCGCGAGCTGGCACCGGACCTGGGCCGTGGCGGGCGCAGCGGCGTCGGCGTCGCCACCTTCGAATCCGGCGGCTTCGTCGTCGACGGCGGCCACCCGACCGAGCGCTTTACCTCCCGGCCGCCGGAGAACGGCGCCTGGACCGTCCCCCCGGTCATCGCCCGCCACGACGTCCCCGGCGACTGGCGGTTCGTCCTCGTCGTCCCGGACGCCGCGTCGGGCGCGAGCGGGGCCGACGAGGACCGCCGGATGCGCCAGTCCGTCGAACGCGCGGACCCGGGCATCGCCGACGACGTCGCGGCGGTACTCACGCGAGAACTGCTGCCCGCCGCCGCGGAGGGCGACCACCGCCGGTTCGGGCGAGCGGCGGCCCGCCTCGGCCGGCTCAACGGCGCCTGGTACGCGGACGAACAGGGCGGCGTCTACCGACCCCCGGCCGGGCGAATCGTCGAGCGGCTGTCCCAGAGCCCCGCCGTCGCCGGCGCGGGCCAGTCCTCCTGGGGGCCGGCGGTCTGGGGGCTGACGACCAGGGGCGACGTCGACGCCGCCGAGACGGCCGCCGAGATGGCGCTCTCGGACCTGGGCGTCGACGGCGACGTGCTCACCGCGACGCCACGCAACGACGGCGCCACGGGACGGGACGGCCCCACGCTGGGGTAGTCGCTGTTATCACAGACGATTGCTGCAGGCAAATCGTTAAGCGGAGCGAGCGGTCACCGGACACCATGGACCGGATCCCCTTCGGTGTTCGCCAGCTCGACACCATCGTCAACGGCGGGGCACCGACGGGGAGCGTCGTCTTGCTCGCCGGTGAGGCGGGCGCCGGGTCCCGGGAGTTCATCCACACGAGCGCGCTGCTCAACGGACTCGGCACCGTCGGCGACGACCTGTACGACCTCTACTACGGCGAACCGGGCGCAGAGGCGATCCAGCCCGGAGAGGTCCACTACATCTCCTTCACCGACAGCAAAGCGGCACTCGCCGACGAGATGGGGCTGGCGATGGACGACGACGTCGTCGACCACGGCCTCGACCTCGTCGAGTTTCACGACATGTCCGAGCGGTACTTCCACGTCAGCCCCGTCCCGCGTGAGTGGTACGCCGAGAAGACCCGGACGATAACCGACCTCCGCCAGCGGAGCGACCGGGAGGACCTGCTCGGTGCGCTCGGGTCGACACTCAGCGAGGTCGCGCCGGGCAACCTCGTCGTCATCGACTCGCTGTCGGACCTCATCGCCACCCGCACGGAGGAGGTCGACTGGGCGGACATCAACTTCCTCGTCAAGGGCCTCCAGAAGGCTGCCCACGAGTGGGACGGGCTCATCCTCCTCCACCTCAACCACGAGACGCTATCGCCGACCGAGTTCGGCCAGCTCTCGGAGGCCGTCGACGGGACGATGCACTTCGAGTGGGAGTCCGGCGGGTCGACGCGGGCCCGCACGCTCGTCGTCAAGCAGTTCCGCGGGGTGCTCTCCCAGATCGAGGACGAGGACATCGTCAGGTTCGAGACCGACATCGGCGACGCCGGCTTCGACATCAGCGACGTCCGGAAGATCAGGTGACGGGGAAGTCGGTCAGGTGACGAGGCGGAAGATCAGGTGACGGGAGAGCAGATCGGACGACGGGGATATCGTGAGTTGAAATCGGCCCCAAACCCTTACCTAGTAGCTGCCGAATCCAGCTTGTAATGGCGAGCGAGTCGCGAGAGGACCCAGTCGTCGGCGTCGACGTTCCCGACGAACTCGACGAGTGGCTCGACGAGCAGGCCGCGACGCTCGGGCTGGACCGCGAACAGCTCGTGGCCCAGATCCTCGCTTCCTACCACGCCGCCGCGACGCTCGACGGCGACCTCGACGCGACGGAGTTGCTGGATCTGGACGCAGACGACTTCGTCGACGTGGAGAGCGCCGTCGCCGAGGCCGTCGAGCAACAGGTCGATTCCCGGCTCGACGACGTGGTCGAATCCCACGTCGAGGCCGCACTCGACGACCGACTCGACGACCGACTCGACGACCTGGACGCGGAGTTCCAGGCGAAGATCGACGACGTGCGCGAGCGCGTCGTTCAGGTCAAGCAGGAGACCGACGCGAAGGCGCCGAAGGCCCACACGCACGACGAACTCGCGGCCGTCGACGCCCTCGACGCCCGGGTGAACGAACTCGCGACCGACCTGGCGAGACTCCGCGAGGACGTCGACGACCGCCTCGACGACGTCGAGGACGGGATCGAGGCGCAGGCGGACGCGGCCGGTGAGCTGACCGACCGCGTCGACGACGCGGCGGAGAAACTCAACCGCGTCGCCTGGGTCGTCAGCGACCTGAAGGAGGAGACTGCCGGCCGCGACGCCCACGAGAAGGCCGTCGACCGCATCCGACGCGCCGCGGCCCAGGAGGGCGTCTCGACCGCGACGTGCGAGCGCTGCGGCGAGGCCGTCCACGTCGCGCTGCTGAACGAGCCGGAGTGCCCCCACTGCCAGGCCACCGTCTCGGACGTCCGCCCGGCCGGTGGCATCCTGCGCAAGAAGGCCCGACTGGTCCCGGCCGCACAGCTCGAAGCCGGCGAGGGCCACGACGAATGACCGACGACCCGTCCGAGGGGGAGGATTCTGCCGATGCCGGTGACCCGTTCGACCGACTGGGGTACCCCGCCGACCGCGACGGCGACCCCTTCGAGCGACTCGACGACGACGTCCCCGCGGACGACGGAACTCCGGACGCTCCCGTCGACGACCCCTGGGTGCCGCCGGGCGAAGACCGCCGCGGCGAAACTACGGGCGAGGGCGGTTCCGCGACGGGCGACGACTCGTTCGAGGACACGGCGGACACCTTCGAGGAGACGGTGGACGACTTCGAGGAGACGAGCGACCCCTTCGCCAACGTCGCCACCCCGTCGGAGAGCGCGTTCGAGGGTGCCGGCAACGTGTTCGAGCGCGTCGACGCGGGCGCCGTCGACCCGGACCAGGTCTGGGAGTCGATAACCGCGGAGGACGACGACGAAGCCAGCGACGACGCCGAGCCGTCGGTGCCCGACGAGGGCCGCTACAGCGACGTCTCGAAACACCGCTTTTGCGAGGGCTGCGAGCACTTCTCCCCGCCGCCGGACGTCTCCTGTGGCCACCACACCGCCGAGATCATCGAGTTCCTCGACATGGACACCGTCCGCCTGCTGGACTGCCCTGTCGTCGCCGAGCGCGACGAACTCGAACGAAGTGGATGAGGACTGGGAGTCAAAGCAATGAGGCGCATCATCGACGCACCCAAGAGTAGTAACAACAGCCCGAAAGCCCCGGCCCGGTAGCCTCCCGCGACTCGCTGTGGTCCTCGTTCCCTCCGGTCACTCCGGTCCTTGCTTCGTCGGGGTTCGGCTACCGGGCCGCCCCTTTCATTCCCGCCCATCGGATGAACCACCGGGTGGGACTGAAAGGGGCCGGTCGCTCGTCGAGCGAGACGAAGCAAGGACCGCAGGTGAACGGAGTGAACTGAGGACCGCAGCGAGTAGCAGCCGACGAGCGTCCGGGGGCTTTCCTTTCCTGGTGGCGAGCGCAATTGAATCAGCGCGCTAACCGTCTTCGCCTCCAGAGCCGAGAGTATAACAGGGACGACGAACTAATCCCTCTCATCAATGCAGTTCTGCGACGACTGCCCCAGCCACTATTAGAATTTATTAAGAATTGGCGGCAATATTTTCTTCAATTCGTCCGAGTCCGAGCGCCCATTGCTTCGGCCAGAGGAACTCACTCCACGTACTCGTTTTCGTATCGGGAGATGACGTACGACAAGAATGCGCCGACCTGATGGAGCAGCAACAGAGCGTAATCTTCGTCAAACTGCTCATGGCGCTTCCGGTCCCCACCTGTCTTCTGAACGCCTGTCTTGAGCCCCTCGGCTATCTGTCTCCACTCGTGTACCATTGCCGGATTGGGTCCAAACATTCCGTTATCCTTCAGTGATTCAATGTAGGCCGAAACACCGTCTCCTTCTGAGTTCCACCCCTGCTCCACGCAGATTTTTGCGAGAGTACCTTCCAGAGCGTTGTAGAGTTTTTCTGCAACTACGTACGAGACTGGTGGGTTCTGATAAGCCTCCCAAGCCTCATCATATGGGTCAAGCACATCCTCCCACCGCTCTTGCCGACCTAGCTTCCGCAGTGCTTGGTCCGAGTCGATGACCGCTCCATGTGCTTGCCATTCGAACTGGAAATTCCAGTCGCGACTTGGGCGGGACTGGTAGCTCCTTCGATTGCGGGACCTCCCGCCACCGTTCTCATATTTGTCTAGAGCCACACCGAGTTCTTCGACCGTCTCGCGGTCTGGAGTCAGTTCAAGCAGTATCCCTTCTTCGAGCAGTATTTGACGAAGTTTTTCATCCAAGTCAAGCAAAGCCTCCGCTGAGTGGCTTTCACTTGAAATATTGGACTCTTCCCATACTTCGTTGAGAAGTAATTCCAACAGAGTCAGAACTTCGGCGTCCTCTTCGTCCTTGATAAATTGGTGCAGAGACGCCATTGCGGGCTCCGTATTCCGTGTATTGAAGTAGCCCACATCGTTGGCTCGGTTGATTTTATATTCCTGATAGGCTTCCTGAATCTCGCCTCTGGAGACAGTCCCGGCCATCGCATAGGCAATCCTGTCTCGCGCATCATCAGTAAATGTCTCGTGGACCCGTTCTTCCAGCTCGGAATTGCGGTTCCCAAATGGACGCCAACCAATCATAACCGATGGTGGGCTGGTTGATATTTAACCTCCCGGGAAGGACAGCGGTCTGAATCGGGTGTGTACCCTACTCCAACTCCGCAACGACAGCCCGCGAGATATCTTCGACAGGGACGTACCGGGCAGACCCTCCATTCTCACTCGCCCGCTCTTCGTACTCGCCCTCAGGGTCTCCACCTTCACCCCAGAGAACGTCCATGAGCCACTCTGTACGCATCAAGTAGCAATCCGTGATGCGTGCGTCACGTGTTCGGGCGAAGCAGTAGTAATCGGCAATCTCGCCCTCGTATTCGTCACCAAGATACGCTCGCTTGAGCTTGTGCCACTCCGACTCTGTGGTGTTGTTCCTGCTGACTGTCCGAAGCGAGAAGTCCACTTCGAAGCGTGGGTCGTCAAGGCGAGTTCTGAACGCCACTGTGGACTCACCTGACGTGGGGAAGTGAAGCACCGCGTCGATGCCATTCAGGTCGCGGTCCACGTCCTCACCCTCGTCGGCCATCTCCAGATTCGAAACTTCATCCGGGGACAACCCGAAGCGGTCTGCAACCAGTTTACAGAGAAGTGGTGAGAAGCGACGTGCATCGCTCATTTTTGATTCGTAGTCCGCACCCGCACTTGGTCGGGTACTCATCGACCAACACCCCAGACCACCTCCGTGGCTGTAATGTGAACGCCCTCCAACTGTCGGTGCTGAATTCTTGCTTGACCATCAGAGTCGAAGTACCATTCCGTCTCGGAGAGACGCCCCATCCGTTCTGACCGAGCAACCTCTTCCTGTGTGTCAAACAGTGCAAGGAACTCTGCTTGCGCTGATTCGGTCAGGTCGTCGAAGCGAGTGAACGTCATCAGAACTCACCCAGCGAGACTTGCTCGCCACAGGCACCCCAACAGAAGTCATCCTCGTTGTGGCCTCGGTCACATCCCGGGCAAAAGTAATCGTGCCACGAGATGCGCGCCGCGACGAGACTGTAGTACTCTTCCTCACCAATCCCGTCATTCGGGTCGGTGTGGGAGGCTTTCTCCGCACGCTCTATGTACTCAGCCTTCGCCACGTCTGCATCCATCAGTTCCTCGCCACACTCTGGGCAGAGGTCTCGCGTGATGCACATCAGAAATCACCTGAGGACACCTCTTGTTGTGAGATGTTGACTCTGGTACTGTAGTGCGTTTCAGACTCGTTATTGGGTGCAGAAGTCCTAATCGTCGGTGTGATTCCGTATTCAGATACTACCTCTGCTACGGCATCACGACGCTCTCGCGCTGACTCCTTGTCCTTCGTGAAGCTACCAGCGTACACTCGCACTCTGTTACCTCCGTTACGCGGGACGGTGACAGATGGATTGTCAGTCCCCGCTCCGTTAGTCAGACCGAGTTCGTCTGCCAATAGGTCAGAGATTGTCTGACCCGCTCGCAGTAATTGGTCCGACATTAGAAATCACCTGCCACCTCCTTCACGAGATTGGCCATCAGTTCGTTCGTGTGTCGGTCACGTCCTTCGTCAGTCATCTCCACCCACTCGCTCAGGTCGAAGTGGGAGTGGAAATACTGCTCTCGCTGACTGTGGGTCGGCGTCGGGGAGACCCCATCGTCAGTCAGGTTCGTGTAGCCCTGAGCCAGCGCAGGCCACACAGTCTCGCTAGAGATGCCGTGATTCGTGTAGTAGTTTGCCGCACTCACAAACGTCGTCGTGAGTTCCTCTCGGTGGTCGTGGTCGATGTCAACCACCTCATCCAGAGAGGTTCGGTACGTCTTGTACATGGCTTGCTTATCAGTTGCCATATATAACAGAATTGCAACCTATCCCATTAGTGTACCCCCACCCCAAAATCTGAGGAAAGTAACATCCGTAGGTGGTTTTATATAACTGACAGTATTCTTATGTATTGGGTCGATGCCCTCCATCGGCTCCGCTTGCTTATCACAAGTTCTCCTGTGGGGAAATTCCCCCGGGACATTGATTCAAATCAAGATGCCAGAGTATATACAGTGAGTTTTTCGTTGAGGGCGTATGGCAAATACAAACCTGCCTGACATCGACGACGTGAAACAGCGTAGTGACTCAATTACCATCTCGTGGGATAACGGAGCAGAAGCCCATTTGTACGGAGATAACTCCACAAACCTCCGCACTTTCTGGCCAGACGGTTCAGAAGCCAATGACACTATCACCAGTCTAGATAGTCAAGAAGAGGTCGCCATCGCCATTCTGGATGCATACTATCGGTCATCAGATGTCGGAGAAGAATTCCTTGGCAAGGAATGGGGAACCATTTTCGCAGCGATACTTGATGAGAAAGCGGTCTGAATGAGGGGTGTCCGGGAGCGTTCTGAATCAGGTGTGTCCCCCACCAGTCTAAGTCCAATTTGAGGGTGCCCTCCATAGAAGGGGGTCGTGAGACGTGTCTGGGGTACATCGTGATGTGTTACAGATGGGGGTGAAAAAGATAGACTCCGAATATCGGGATAGCACCTAACACCTTTGCACTTTCTCACTCATATAATATATATGAACATTAAAGTTGGAACGAATCTGGACGTGAAGTCCGAGGCGTTTCTCAGAGCCGTATACGAGAGTGGAGGCACTGCCAAGACAACCGAGATTCGCGACCGAACTGGATTGTCCCAGAAGGAACGAAACTATCGGTTTGAGAAGTTGGACCAGATGGGCTACATCGACACCGGGTATGCCAACAGTGGAACCAGCCGCCGAGACCCAAAGGAAGCCACACTGACCGATGATGGGATGGCCATCGTGGAAGAAGGAATCAGCCCCGAAGCTCGGGAATGGGTACTGGAGAATGAAGTTACAGAGAAGGTCGAACGGTTGGAGCAGCGTATCGATATGCTTGAGAATCAGACCTCACAGACCCACAACCGATTGAAATCGCTAGAGAAGTTCCGAGACCGTCTCGCGAGCTTGATGTTCGATTCAGAGAATTAATGACGCGGTGGTGTTCTACCTCTCTGCGTTCGTGGAACAAAGATTCGGGGCGTTAGTCAAGATTTGTAGACTCTGAGAAGTGTGTGTACCTACACATACACGATATTATAATAGAAATTTTCTATTCTAATTGAGTGGTTTTCGACCTGTCTACAGACGGATTTATATAGAGATGTTTTTTGTAGATTCAGAGAAGTGTCTCTCTACAATTTCTACTTCTACTATACTATACTATACTATTATAATAGATTTAGTTTATTATATTATATGGTGTTTGTGTAGAGGTACACTTCTTAGAGTCTACAAATTACCTAAACGTTAAATAAGGAAGGAGAAAAATGGCTTCAGTTCAGCAGTTCCTCAATCTCGGCTCGTTCTCGGCTCGTCAATCCGTCGAAGATTTCGAACGCTTCGTCCGAGAGTGCGTACACTTCGTTGTGGTCGGCTGTGATGACCTCTTCTGGGTCGAACCCCTCGTCACGGAGGTCCTCTTTCACAAACTCCCCGGACACTGCGTTCGCATCGGGATTGTCGATTTGGTGCATCGTGACATCTTCTGTGATACTCTCTGCGAGGTTGTCATTCAGGTTCTTGTTCAGGTGACCTTCCCACACGTGGGTAGGCTTCGACAGCATCTCTTCGACGACATCGAAGACGTGCTGCACTCGTTCTGGTTCTCCACTATCCGAACTATCCACTGCGCCAACCACGGCCTCAATCTCTTCTCGTTCTTTCACGAGTTCCGAGCGGGACTGTTTGAGACCTCGTATCTTCTCATCAATGTCATCGATATCATCGTCAATCTCAGACAGCCGACGTTCGGATTCGCTTTCCGCAGAGAGTGCTGCACCAACTGCGTTCCTGATGAACTCAGACTTGTTGGGCAACTCGTCCAGCTTCTCCAGCAACTCGTCGTCCGCGTAGAAGTTCCCGGTTCCCCCCATCAGTCATCACCGTAGATTTCTCCGTATTCTTCAACGATGTCGGAGTAGCGTTCTTCGAACGCATCCTCCATGATACCTCGGTAACCTGCTGCGAGGACATACGTTTGCCACTCAACTTCGTCCATCTCTTCCCGGGGCAAATCGTCTCGCTCGTTCGCGAACTCTACGCCAGCCATCAACTTCTTGTTGACAGCTTCGACGCGGGACATCAGCTTACTTGGCACGGTCCCGAAGTAGTCTGATAGTTGCGACCACTTGATACGGTTCTTATTGACGATTTGATTCAATATCTTCCGCTCGTTCTCGCCATCGATACGCCATGTCGGTTTTGCTTGTTCCAACATATATGATAATAGATACTACTTACCCTATTAGTGTGTCGCCAATCCGACAAGTGGCGGGGTTTTAATATACTACATCAAGAGAACGCCTGCATCGACGCTGAAAAGGGTCGTGAGAAATGGTTACAACGGTTTGAAAATCAGGACGTTACCTCACTTGACTGTGATGAGTACTATATAGGTCGTCGTCCACCCGTTTGGACAACTTGTCTTGATTCGGGTTGTGATATCGTCACCCAGAATATCCCGGCATTCATTACGACGTTCCTTGGCTAGTGATTTGTCTTCGTCGATGAACGTCCCTGCGAAGACCTTCGCATAGTACTCGGAGACTCCTTCGTTGTTTCGACGATTTACAGTTACAGTAGGGTCGTCAAGACCTAACTCATCCTCCAGTGTGTCTGCCATCGTCTGTGCGGTTCGTCGTGCTTGTTCAGTGGCTTGCTTGCTTGTTGCCATACCTACCATATATTTAACACATCCTATAGGTGTTGCCTCAATCTGGAATCTTGGTTCGACCGCGTAGCATCACCCGGTGTCCTCAGGTTATCTGCTTCGTGGCAGACGAGATTGGGAGGAACGAGAGACGAGTTAGGTTTATCAAACCTCTTTTTCATCATCTGGTGTGACCACTTCCTCCGGGGCAGATGATGAAGACCTCCACGGGCCTGACTGGTTCGTCTATCACCCGTTCTTTGTTTGGTTACGAAGCAAGCCCAAGACACAACGTTGGACGATAGTCCGCTGGTCGATATTCCTCGCAATAGCGATACCGATTGGAGGTGCAATTGGGGCAGGAGCCTATCTGATAGCGATATCGATAGTCGGCCTCATCTTGCTTTCTGGTTTGATTGTTGCAATCCAAAGCTAATCTATCCGCTATAGAGTGCGGTCTAAATCGGGTATCTACCATTGCCACATTCAAACTGAAAAATTCTGGTAGGAAGTTTGGAATGAGCTGGGTAGAAATCCTCCACTACATATTTTCATTACACCGTGAGTCTCCGTAAGCAGGAACGTGGCTTATGAATTCCTTCGGGATATTGGAGTCTTCTTGTTTGCCACTACTGCTTTCTGGTACTTTGCTATTGGTGTGGGAGTAGAAATGAAAAGCGGTCAAGGTGACGGTTTGCCACTTGAAAAAAAGTCGTACCGGGTTGGATTTGCTGTTCTTGGGGGCATATCGGTAGCAGGGATGAGCAACGGTCTTTCATTGTGGACTGAATCGTTAGGGTATCTATTTGCAGGATTCTTCTTCCTGACTGGACTCGTTATCACAGGGTACTACGCTTCGATTGTCTTGTTGGAGGTTTAGGATGAGAGAAATTCTTCAGATAAGGTGGTTCGTCGATTATGTTCCTGAATGGCTTGGGGCATTTCTCCTTGCAGTTGGATTGGCACTCTCTGTTGTCGTATTTTGGATAATCAGCTTCTGGAAGACTAACTTTGATAATGATGAACTGGAATACTGGTATAGTTCAATTCTTGCCATGGTCGGAGCGGGATTCCTGAGTTTGTATTTATATTTGAATCAAACATTCCTATTCGCTGCAGCCCTTCTTCTTACTGGTCGGTGGATTGAAGGAGTTGCCGCCACTCGGTTTGTCGGTCGGGTTTTGGTCTTTCTATCCGATAAGCAGCAAGAAGGAAGTGCAATTAATCGATTTATCCGACGACGACTAAATCATCTTTTTTGGCTAGTTCTAACAGTAATCATCTCTGGCTGGCTAGCGGTCTATGTTCTAATACTCGGCTATAGAGAAGCTCCTTCCACCTACCAACTCGCACTAGTTTGGACTATTGTTGTTGGGTCAATGTCTGTATTTGCCCTTGTTTGGAAGTTTCGAAGAGTATTCAAAGCAAAATATTATGAGATAACCGCAAGTTCAATCGATAGTTCGACGAACACTACGTTGATAGCAATAATTATAACTGGACTGATACTCGCTGTGGTAGGTGCTGAACTGTACAATTTTCGAATCCTTACTGTCGAAACAACAATACAGGGGTTGGACATCGGTATAGACCCAATAGAGATTGGACTTCTAATCCTTGGGAATATTTGCTACATCGGCGGATTCGTCTGGGCAACGAAGAAAATTCTGAAGTAGAATCGGGCATCTACAACCACCTTACTCAGAGCTAGCTTACTCAACCATTGAAATCCGAACGCACACTATTTTATTGAGTTTACTACATGGAATAGATATGGCAGTACCTTGGGGTGACGTTCTTACGGGGTTGGGTTTAATACTAAACATGGTCGGAGTGGTTGCACTAACTCTCACTGACCTGTTCTCATCTAAGCCAATTCGGATGTGGTGGTTCTATGTCCGCCATGTTGACCGAGAGAACCCAGAGAGTGTTGACAGAGAACCACCCGTAAATATAGTCAGCCCCGTTGGAGGCGGGCTTTCAGGTGAAGCAATTCCAAGCTCAACAGCGAGATACGAGAACACAAAGAGAATGATGCGGAACCAGTCAATAGCCGCTATCGGTCTAATTGGTGGTTTTCTGTTTCAGTTTATCGCCCTCTTCATCCCGTCCCCTTCCTAAATTAGGAAGTACCCTGCGTTCAAGTATCCCCGATTTCATGGGACCATTAGGTAACGAAATATGGTGTACCATCATGCCTCCACTGAATTAGAAGATGCTCGCGACCGCGTTGGAAGTGAGAACTACAACGCGGCTGGAACATTCGTCTCAAACGCCAAGGCAGATATTGAGGATGCCCCCTTCGACTTCGGTATCTGGAAAGACGAGTTCGACAAATATCACGATGAGTTCCAGAAGGAAGTTGAGAAGCAAAACCCAGAGGATAGCCATCTGGAATACGTCCTTGATGAAATTGATAAAGCGGTGGATGAGATGAAGCGGATTCGTGCAGAAGAAGACGACCACTACGATTTAGAATAATCTTCTGAGTCTGTGTGGTGCGGACCGCTGTTGCCTATCTGTCAGGTTGGTTGATAAAAAATCCCCTAGACATTCATTCGGTTGCTGTGTACAGACTCTCAGATGCCGGGTAAGTACTACACAGAAGAACGAGAGTGCAACAGGTGCGGGGCCACTTACGATGCACCATACATGATTGGTGTTAGACAGCCGATGCGCTCGCTGTGCAGCGATTGTAATAGTGACCAGAAGGAAGAACGGATTGAACGTGTCCTCAGTGAGCATCCTGATGTCTGGTATCGACCTAATTCAGAAGACAAGGAAATAGCGGTCTACAAGCCCGATGGGGGTCGGTGGTATTTCCGTCACGACAGTAAAGCCGTTGAGAGAATCAAACAGGTATATCAGGAGCAGGAAGAGGGTTGAACCACTTCTCAACACCGTTCAAAGTACTCTGTAGCGATAGACCCGAAAGGACATGAAGGGTTGGTATCAATAATCGGTAATGCCTGAATACTATCCAGATGTAGAGTCTGCTGCGGGGGCTGCAGTTGAACGGGTCGTCCCTCGGTCATATAGTCTTCTGAAGATGGAGGAAGAGGATACGATGGCGCTGATTGAAGGAGATGAGGAGCAAGTCTATGATTACCACGTCAAGTTGTTTAACCCAGAAGAGCGGGTAATTTACAGAGTAGATACAACTCACACAGAAGAAGGTTGGACTGCTGAGGTACTCTAACGCCGCTGGAAGTGGTCGTAGACTCGTTCTGTCGTCGTGATGCTTCGATGTCGAAGCCGATTCCTCACCTCGACCAAGCGCGTGTCGTTGTCCGCGAGCATGTAGTTCGCGAGACTGTGACGGAACGCATGCGGATGCAGTTCTGACGGGTCGGCAGGTTCCCCGTCTGAACGGTGAACGGTAACGTCGGCGTGGACGGCGAGGTCTTCGACGACGTTCCGCATCGACTCCGTGGACATCTGGTCGGACTGCCTGCTGGGGAACACGTACTCGCTGTCTCGGTCTTGATACCATTCGGTTTGGAAGTACGAGCGGAGCAGACGAACTGTTCCGAAGTGGCCGTACGGGTCAAGTCGCATCGTGACTGCACCGGGTGTGATATCTTCCCTTGGGTAGTCCTTCTGCACGTGCCCGGGGATGGTCACCTCTCCATCCTTCAATCGGAACATCGACCGCTTGAGTCCTCGCAGTTCCTCCGCACGGAGCCCGAGGTCAATGGCAAGGGTGACGAAGGTTTCGTCACGGAGACGGATTCCGAGAGAGTCGTATCGAAGCGGGCGGTCGTGCGCCGCGTCACGCAATGGGTCTACCTCTCGGATGTTGATGTATCGATGCACCACTGGTTCGTTCGTAGTCTTGGATTCTGTCTTACTCATTATCACCACCTTCGTCACTGGAGAACAGCCCGTCCAGCTCGTCGCTTACTCTCTCGCTATCTTCTCCCGACCTCGCCCATCGGACTGAGCCAATCTGACTGACGACCTCCCAATTGTCTTCGACGCGGGTTTCAGCTTCCTCACGTGTAATCTCACCCCTGCGCCATTGGTCGTATATCTCGGAGTCGTTACTCATCATCACCACCGTCGAAGTCGTATCCGCAGTTAGCGCAGTGATTGACTGCAACCTCGTTCACGCCGTCGAACATCCCCGGGGAGACCTCGGTTTGCGCGCCGCACTCGGGGCAATCCTTCCAGTCAGTCATATCACTATCTTGGATATTCGACCCTATTAGAGCGCCTATTTTCGTTGTCATTCGGAATCACCTTGGTGTCCGACGAGAATGAGGGCGTGGTCGCGAGGCACTCGTCGCATGTTTCGGGCGAACTTCCGCAGTCGCCGTTCCTGCTCTGTAGTCATCGGGAATCACCTTCGACCACAAATTCTGTCTTGACTTCTGTCCTGCTCATCGTCATTATATGTGGTAAGGGTCGTAGCGGTCGATACTGTCCTGCGCCTCCTGCTTCGTCGCAAATGACTTCCAGTAGAACACCTCTGGGTTACCACCCTCGTAGTGAGGTTTCACCGTAACGGTGTCTACAGCCTCGGACTCATCCACTGAGTCGATGGGAGTGTCGAAGGTCTGGGCGTACTCAATCGACTCACGCATGATGATTGCGTTTGCCCTGTCTGCGTCAACAGGCTCATTTGTGATTGGCCTGTGCTCGTACCCGCCGTAGTCACCTGCCCATACTACATACCAAACCTCGTTTGTTGTCTGGTTCATACATATCAATTATCTTACACCCCTAAAGGTGTTGCCTCAGCTTGGGCATCTGCAAAACACCTCTGATTTAGACCGATATTGGTTCGATATAGGGTCGAAAACCCGCCTCAGTTTGGGAGTCTACGAGAAGAAAGCCAAACTGAACAGGCGATTCAAATATCGCCAAGCTATAGAATCGGTATGAAGCGTTTCCACAGGGGGAATGTAGTCCTCTCGGAAGAGACCTACGAGCGCGTCGAACCAATATTATCGTGGGTGGGTGACCACATCGGAATGTTCAATCTCCCTGTTATCGGTGGTAGTCTTGCTGACCTATTGGATGTAGATGTGCAGGAGTTACAAGGCGTAAAACTGCCAATCGCGATAGCGGCTTGTGTCGCATACGGGGTTGTCTGGATTCGGAGTCGAATTTTGCAAGGAAGGGAAGAAGATGTTGAACTTCCGGTTTACGATACTGACACGGTTGAAGTCAAGGACGCCGCTAAGTTGACGGTTCGCAAAGGCCAGAAAGAGCAGTTCGAATAGAACCCACAGTTTTCCTCACAACATTTCGTAGTCAGAAGGGTCGTCAGAGAGTTCATCAAGTCTGCTCTGTCTAATTCGAACAGTGAACTCAATTTTATTGGACTGGACGGTCTTGATGTCTGAGACAACGCCTTCCAGTGGTTCATCATCTATCCTTGCGACTTTCATTATTGTTCCTCCAGACCTGCTGGAGTACTCAACACCATTCTCATCTCGGATTTCGGCTGCTTCCAATTCTTCGAACCGGGGTGCGTGATGGTTTCTCCACGAGGTAATCGTTATCCCGTCCCCGATATCGGGTGTGAAGTTTCCTTGGAATCGGATATCGATGGAAGCCATCAAAGATTCGCCGTCCTCTCTCAGATTACCATCCCCACCATCCTCGCCTGTTACTGTGCTGTATATACTCGTAGCAACAGACTCAATGTTATCCTCATCAATTGTTTCGTACTTCAGGTCAGCCAAGCTATGGCTTTCTTCAAGGATATCATCGTGCCCAACACCGTGGAGAACTGGTAGAATCACGTTCTCTTCGTCGATGTGCTTCTTTACGAGACCGTTGAATTCCCATTCAGATGTTCCTTCGAAGTAGCCTTCAGAACAGACGATGACGCCGTAGCGTGAATTTCGAAGGCCTATGTCCATCTCTTTCCGGAGGCTATCTCCAATGGACATCGAAATATCGTCATACCACACATCCAGCCCGTACGCTTGCAATTCTTCCACAAGTAATCCTACAACGTCTTTCGAATCGTTGTGTGAGTAGGAAATGAACACATCGTGCGCCTCATCCTCGTCTGGTGTTTGAACCATGTAGATATCTACTGGCGGGTAAGTGAATAAATTTTTATTACCAAATGATTACGAATTCGGGAGTTTCAGACCTTAAAAACGACATCTGAGAGAAGAAACCCAAGCTGACTATCTCTTCGCAGACTCCATCCTACCACTTGCTTTCCCCCCGATAACGAGCAAAGCGGCGATGACGATGATGGCATACACACCACTTCCGCCAGCACCATGCCCGTAATAGGCGGCGAATATCCCTCCGAGCGATGTAATAGCAACACCACTCGCTTGCTCGTACTCGTCGTATGATTCGTACCGCTTGTACTTCTGGAATATCGCGGTAGTGGCGAGGAAGCCGATGAACCCGACCAGTAACATCCCGACCTGCTGGCCAGCGGGCAAGCTGGTGAACCAGTCAATCATTGCCTCTCACCTTCGACGACGTTGGACTCGATGTATGCCAATAGGTCTTCAACGTCCTCTTCGTAATCACTCGTGCTGAAGCTCTGTGCGTACGCCCAGTCCCACCATGGGTGAGGGCAGGAACAACAGCAGCAACAGCACCTACACATCGGAATCACCTTCTTCGTGACCGGTTCGGGAGTAGTTGACCGACAAGTCGAACCCGCTGACCTGCGTCTCGTTGAGTTCCTCGCTGATGAGTGCGTATTCCCACGAGTGCGATGGGTTGTCTGCGTCGGGGTTCCAGTAGCGTCGGCGCACCAGCCAGCGCGTTTCGGTTGAGTCACACACGAACTCGGCACCCAGTTCGTACCTCGGGGTTCGATGCGGTCCGAAGGCGTGGTCGATGTGAGTCGTCATCGTGAGTCAACGTCGGTGCGTTCTCGGTTGATATCCTTCGCAAATGAGACGAGACGGGCAGTGGTGGCGACCTGCCCGGAGGAGACCATCCTGTCAAGCTCGTCGATGAGTTCGTCCCGGTGTCGGTCGGCGGCCTTGATACTCTCAGGTTTCCCCGTCAGCGCGTAGTCGTCTAAGTACGACCACGGGTTCTCGGTCTCGTCGTCAGTGTGGCTGGTGACGAGCGGGGAGCCTGCCAGCGACTTGACTACGACCTTCCTCTGCAGGTGGTGTTTGAGGTTCTTGACATCTGTTTCACCAAGGAAGGGTTCACCGTTTTCACGAAGCGAGTAGTGGATATTCTTCAACTCGTTCAAGACGTGTCGGTCAGGATTGTTCTGCCTTCGAAGATACTCAATTACTGCGTAGAGGTTGTCTTCAGGCGCCTCATACATCGCGGTGAGGAGTTCATCATCAGAACTGTCCATTATCTCTTTTTCAGTCTCTGTAATTTCGACCATATGTAAGATAAAGTATACATCGTGCAAAGGTTCTTCGCCGACCAGTGAGATGCATTCTGAGAATATACTACTGGAAATTCTACAACGTGCCGAATACTGCGTTTTACGGGAAATCTACAGAACCACCAGCTTTAATAATACATCTCTATTCTGTGTCAAGTGGAACGATGCCAAACGTAAGCCACGACCTTGAACCAAGGTTTGATAGGGAAATTGATGCCGATATCGTCGATTTCGGAATTGATGAAGTGTCTGGAAAGGGCTGGGCAGGTGTAGAAAGCAAGTACGGACACCACCTTGTTGCTTGGGTACCAATGGAAGACAGAGGGCAACTCAAAACGACGACATACAGCCAGAAACACAAGAAACGGGTTCAATCATACGTTCAGAAGGATGGAGGAATCAATATCGGAACCGAAGAATGGGCTGGCAAACGAATCCTCATATTGATTCTTGACCGTAAATTGGAGGAAGACGAGTAGGTTTAGAATCCAATAATTTGCCATATCGCCAGCAAAACCAATACCACTCCTGTTACCTCAAGCAGAATACCGAGGTAGTCGGTGTTTCGGTCTTGCCAAGTCATGTACCCCCCGGGGACGGGTTGTGAGTGGGTTTTGTGGTTCTTCCAGCGACCCATTCCGAATGTGAACAGACCAAACCCGAGTAAGGACCACACGTCATTCGACAATACACGCATAGGGACAGTAAGAGATAGAAGTACGATGACTCCTCCAAGATATGTTACTGCCTTGAACCAGATGTCCATCTTCAGATTGTCAAACCAGCCCATGACCGGGAATTAACTCAGAGGTACTAATGCCTACTCCATAGCTGCACTTGGTGGATTCTTCGACGAAGGGGCTTCGGCGTACTCGACCTTCACCAGAACACTGATTCCATATCCACAGAATGCCATCGTAAGATGACGTGGATTGACGGGGTAATCTCGTTCATTCAAACGAACGGGCTTACGATATTCAATAGCCTGCTTTTGATTACCACTGCCGTCCTTAGCTTTAGCTCTCAAATCTTCCAAACCAGAACCAGTATTCGTGAATCGCTGGAGCAACTAGAAGACGTGGAATTTCATAGAGAGAAGCTGAAGCCCATTCTCCACAACGTAGAGTACTTTCCTCTCCTAAAAGGCAAATCAACAGTACTATTGAAATATTACCAAGAGGGAAGGAATCCAGCATCAGCAAATAAACCATTAGACCTCTTCACTAGGACACTAAATAAAGCTGGAAGGGTTCACTCTGATAACCGAGTATTCACGAAAGAAAAAGCGTACTCTGGAATCAAAAGAACGCTAAATGAGGTGGAAGGTGTAACCGTCTCCAGAGTAGATGAGAGTGGGATATACTTGGAGATACCATCTGCTGACTCTGTGGTAGTCCGTGAACGTACGGATGCAGTCTTGACAAGGTTGAGGGAGTTACATACAACGTCTACAAGCAAGTTCGTAGAACAACATAATATAGAAGGCGTAGACCCCTCCGAAGTCTAATTTCTCGTTAGTATTGGGCAGTCAAGACGATATCTCAGATGCGTTCCTGTACTGAGGGTCGTGACCTTCAGCATCTAATTGGCCTCGGAAGTTCCAGTAGTATCGATGTCCGATTAGCACCGTCCCATTAGATGAAGGAGCACCACTCGTCCGGACGGTAACTTCCTCTTCGGGCGTTGTATCTACGAGATAATAGAGACTGACCACTTGTTGGGGCTCTAAATTCTTAACGTGGAAATTCCGAGTACAGCGCCTTATTTCACTCTCGGGAAAATCCTGTTGCATGACGAGAGTATCACGTATCCCCAGAGCTGATGCTGTCGGTCGGTCCAAGTAATCTAGTCCAACGTCATCGACGCATCCATTGAATGCCAACGAGACATCGAAGCTTTGCAGAACGTAATTACTTGGATTCGCAATTTCGACGCGATAAAATACATAACCGCTACCGTTCCTCGGGATATCGTAGACCCGATAGTAGTCCTCAGGAATATCTTCGGTGTATTCAATGGACATATCAGGGTTAGGCGCTCGCAAGTCCGCTTGTGCGGATTGGATGGGAGGCACGACAAATGGACTGATGATGGTGAATGCAAGACTACCGAGAATCCCACCCACGACGACAAGTAGCAGTTCCCTCTTCGGATTAATTTCCATATGACGGTTTGCGAGTTTGAAGACTCCGTACGCCAATAGACCAAAAATGGCAGATGCAATCAACAGAAAGACTACATCAAAAAGAGTTGCCAACAGGGAGCTTGCCATGATGGAAGCACCTTGGAGTCAATATAAAAGCATTTCACTATTAATTTGCCCCTCAAAGTATTATGGCCCAGCCTGTTCTACATCGACCCATGACCGAGGATGGGGAAGAGGAGGTGAACCCGTTGGAAGACCCAGCAGAGTTCATCGGGGGAGACTTCAATGTGGGAGAGGTCTTCCGCGTGACTTTAGAGGGAAAGCCAGATTTTGCCGAGATAATCAGCACTGGCCATATCCGTCCAGCTACTGCTGCTCCCGATGGATTCACTCCAAAGGCAGAGCCATATTGGGAGTACCGGGTGCGATACCAATCATCGGAAGAATGGGATGTCAGAAACTCGGACGCTGAGATTGAAGAAGTCAAAGAGTCGGAGCTGAAGGAGAGACTCGATGTTGGCGTGTTTGAGCGAGTCAGGGAACAGTCTTCTATTGAGGATTTCTGACAGCAAATCAGACTGCGAATGTAGGCAGGGCAATATCCAGAACCCAGAGAAGGGCTGCAGTCATCATAGCTGTACTTCCTGCCGCGATTATCCACTTGAGTATGTCCACATTCGCGCTCGCTCCGGCATTTGCTAAATAGATATCGTCCGAAACGATTTCCTTAGTATACTACGGCCACCAAGGGCGGATGTACGTAGGTTCAGTTAATTGTCTTCCATAGAATCTGCTATCCGACTGAGTTGGTCTCCAAGATAGAACATCGCAACAGCTTCTTTCTCTTCTGGTGCTGTGATATCGAATTCTGTCTCTAAGACACCCATGTACTCGGCAGCTTGGATTATGTGTTGTAGCGGTGGTTCGTCAACCATAATTGGCACTTGACAAGCATCCTTATCAAATTGGGGTTCGACCTTTCACGACCACAGAACCCGCCCGGAGTTATCCTGAGCTTCAATGTGGCCGTCGTCACTGATGGTGATGACGACGCTCATCGGGATTCACCGTTGTATTCGGAATAGGCAATCATCCCTGACAAGACTGCGAATACACTAGCGAATGCTACCATGAAGACATCTCCTTCCACTAAACTTTGGACTGCGAGTGTGAGTTGGATAGTCGTGAATGCAATCCAGATATAGACCTTCATCATTCAGAATCACCTTCTAACTCGGTTTGAGAATCATCACAGTATGCTTCTAACTCACTATCTAGACTGAGGTCGCACGGTTTGTCGAATGCTATGTGGGACGGATTATTGCGATAATCCATCTTCATAGTCCCGAGATATCTAATCCTATCTACTCCATCAGGACCCACGTCCACGGTGTAGACGTGACGGTCAATTGTCTCCCGATACTCATCATACGTGTACTCCCACGCTCTCCCGCTGAAGGTACTGTCATCTATTTTTTCTGGTGCGTTCATCGGGATATCTATAAACTCAGGCGAGATGACGTACAAGAGGTCGTAATCTCCCGATATTGATACAGTATAGTTGCACGCATGACTGCTACTTGCAACTCTGTGGCAACTAGCTGAGACGTTCTCTATCTCCGGGTCATCACGAATGGCTTGTTCGCGTAGTTCACTATTCTCGGATTCTACGGCATCAAGCTCGGTCTCAAGCTCGCTGGCATTCGATTCAGTATCATCCAGTTCGGTCTCCAAGTCATCTATCTGTTGCTGATGTTGGTGGATGGCCAGACCTCCGAGCATCGTTATAATCGCCAGACATCCGATTAATGCTACTACAGTCCATTTGGTATTAGACATATATCAGATTACGTAAGTAATGGGCAAAAGTATTGTCCTAACTACATATTGGAATCTGTCGTCAGTAGTTAGGATATCGGGTGAACTGCTTCATCAGGGGAGAAGAAACGGTTCTTCACCTAGTCGATTTATGACTCTACCCTTGCACGTAGACACTGTGTCCCAAGGTGATGGGAGGACAATGGCGGAACAGTTCGAAGAAGTCCACGAGCAACTCACCGAAGTTGACGAGACCTTGGATTCGATGGCCGACGAAATCAACGAGATTGTCAATGATGCCATCGAACGAAGCGCAGCCAACGTCAGCTACGACCTTGATGAAGGGTTGTTCAGTGCCAGCCTCCCGGTCGAAGAGATAACAGGTCGTATTAGCAAGCGTCTGGACCCACCATTCTTCGTATCCGTGGATGGGTCGGAAATCGTCATCAAGGACATCCGTGAGGAATACGATATCGATGATTCGATGTTCGACGACCAGCGGGAGAGAATTCAGAACCTGAAGGGCTTGATTAGTAAGCTGGAGAGCCAGCACGACGAGGGCGCTCCTGAGGATAAAGTTCTCTATCTTGCGGAATACCTCGGTATGTCGATGGATGATGCCAAAGACGAGCTTCTACAGTTGAAGCAGAAAGGGGAAGTCTACGAACCGCGAACAGACCGTCTTCGAACTACGTAGAATTAGCAAGAGCGCCGAGTGAGTCAATCGGTAAGGAACATTGCGGCGACGCCGACGGCGAGGATTATCCATCCTGCGAGGTTGACATCACCAGTCACCTTCAGCGCGAGTGGGCCGACTACCGCGATGGAAGCGATAGCGATGACGAACTCTCGGGTTTCGAAGGTTGTTGCATTCTTCACGCCGAACCACCTGTTCGTGCGGCTTCAAGATGGGCACGGTACCGTTCTGCTAACCGTTCTGCTAACTGCATCGACGCACCTTCCGAGCGTGCGAGGAGTGCGAGGTCGTCAGGCGTAACGGTATCAGACATCTTCTTCACCCTTGCTGAACCGAAGTCGCCGTCCAAGTCGTTCGAACTTCGTTCCATCGACCTCGGTGTGTTCTCCGCAGTAGGGGCAGTATGGAGCTTCGGCAGTCACACTAGTCACGTGGTCCCAGTCATTGCTGTAATGGCATTCGGGACACTGGTAGATTGTCTTTGTGAGCCAGACGACCGCGACGACCGTTACCCCGATACCGATAGCGAGTCCTGTAATCATGCAGAATCACCTTCAACGAGAGCAGCACATGCGACCAATCCTACATACAGCAGACCAAACACTACGTATGGGAGTACAGCAAGGAGAATTCCTCCAATTACAATCCCTGCCGCAATCTCAAGGATTCCAATCATCGCTTCTCACCGTCTTCAGACAATCCGAGATGAACTCGGAGTCGGTCTACGTTCTTGTTCAGTTCGGCGGTTTCTAGTGTGAGTTCGGCTTCCTCTTCTGGCATTCCGAACTGTTCCTGCAATTCGTCCAAATACAATTGACGTTCGATTGTCATATGTATCGTATAATATCATTGATAGGTGCTTAAGTCCTCGGTTCGAACTGTTGGAATTGAGGATATAGAGCGTCTGCTCAACGTCCAGAGGGTAGGGGTGGCGTTGGTAAGACGGAGACAGTCAGTATTCTGACAGCAAATCGGTCTTCCAAATCACAACGACCATCAAAAGCAGTATCATAAATCCTATGAATAGCTTCGCTGCGTCGCTTATAGGCGTTACACCGATGAGCTGGGCAATGACCAATACAAAAGTCAAGAAGACTAGTGACTGGTTGATATCGTTATTTCGACTGGCAAGCTCCCGTTCGTGAGCTACTTCGAACCCATCGGGTGTGAGAGTATATTCTGATATCATCGGTTCTTGTTCCCCTGTCTCTTCATTGATGTCTTCAATCCGAGACTCGTACCGATTGAGAAGACCCCACGATTCGATGGATTCTGCGGCTTCTGAAGCCCTCTCTACGTCCAAATCTGTCTTCGTTACGAATGGGTGGTCTTCGTCGATGCTGGTGTTTGGCTCCGTAGGTGAGACTCGGTACATCACCTGAACTATTTGTGCCCAGTCTGGTTTGTCCATAGTCGGGACTGATAGCCCTGCTATTCATGTTTATCGCTGGTATCGACTCAGAATGACACACTTCATTCAGACCGCTATCATCCAGAGCGGAAGTGAAAGTAGAGCGGGTTCAAACGGTTCAATTCAGGACTTCAACAATCGCGGAGATACTTCGATGGAAGTTCATTGGCGTCGGTCTCCAGAATCGCACTGGCCCGAACCGTCAGTTCTCGGTCCAAATATGCATCAAGGTCGCCAAGTGTGAGCATATCGGCGTCTCGCACGAATTCTACCACTTCATCGGGTACAGAGTCGGGTGCGTCGGGATGGTCGATGTCCAAATCTTCGCTCATGTGATGCGTCCCGCAGCGAGGAAGCATCAATCCCATTCACTCCGAATCTCCCGGGTGATATGTGGCTCTGTGCGCATGTTCGGGTGTCAATCCGACGCCCATCAGTGCTGCCCGTGCTTCTTCGATGCTTCCGCCAACATGCTGTACAGCCCGTACTACGTCAATTGCGTGGAACTCGTGCCCGTGGTAATGGATTAACGGACCTGTGTTTGATTCTGACATATATGTGATACGTACAGCGAAGTGCAAAGGTATTGCCCGCAGAAAGCGAGAAAGGCGTCGCACGGGTTCTCACCGCCGCGACGCCTGAATGTTCACTTAAGAATCGCCGTTTGAGGTTCACGGGAACAGCCCGCTACCGACGATATTAGAGCGTCAACACCATCGTCTTGATATCACGGTCTTCTGCCCAGTGTGGACAGGATGTGCAAATCCAATCACCATCTTCGTCGCCCGAACGAGCCTGTCTAAATCGGCTATCGCACATCGGGCAATCTGGCATGAAGTTGTCGTCTATGAACGCATCGATGTCAGTTGTGCTTGCTTGTATCATCTACATTATGTATTTTAGTAGAGATACACAAAGGCGTTGCTACGACTAGAAGCCGCCCCAGTACTTGTGCAAAACGAAGAGTACAAAGAGTATGCCTGACGGAATCGCCAATCCAAGTATTCTCTGGAATAGGTTATTCGGAGCTTCAATCTCCACGAATGGTAGCCCGAAGATGAGATTGAGCGAAAGACCGACAACAACGACGATGACGACAATCCCACCAAATACCTGAACTCGGTCAGTAAGTCCCATCCTCAATCCTATCCATGTAGTCCCGAGCGTGCTTTAACGCACGTTGATGGACGCCCGTTCGCATCGTGCTAGTTGTATCATAGCCCATCTTCTCACCTTCTACCATATCGTATTCCCAAACGGAGACCTCGTACAACTTCTCAATCGGGTCGAAGAATATCTCCACGTCGTATTCCTTGGAAACATGGCTGAGAGCAATGAAGTGTTCCCCTTGTGCGTCTCTGTTCGCTTGGACGTTCTCTGGTTCAACGGCAGCAGTCCACTCTGATTCGTAGTCTGGTTGAACATCAATTCCCTCCTGAACCATTAGAGCCTCAATTTCTTCTTGCGAGTAGCCAACGTCTCTGTTTAGACAACTGATGGAACAGAACGCATCCATCGTCTGTCCACCACCATCGACCGGGACAACTTCCTCGTAACGTGTGTCAGCATCCGCGATTGTATCCCCACAGTGTTCACATTCCATCCTTGACCAGCGTATGTAGACACGGGTAATAATAGTCCGTAAATTAGGGGTGTCTCATAGAGTGGTACTATACGTAGTATAGTAAGTGGAGAAATGGGACAGTTATTCTTCGTCTTCTTCACCGCCGTCCAACTCGCCCCGGACGACCTCGTTGGCTTCCACCATTTCGTCTTTCCAGCGTCCAAGAGTGGTCTTATCGGTACCGTGACGTTCAGCGATTGGCCGAAGACCTTCGTCACTATTCAGGTAATCGACCACGGCGTTCACCTTGTCAGTGTCCCATTGGGTGTCTTGAGCCGTCTCCTCTCCAGATTCGCCACTTGGTGGACTCTCTTGGTAGGACTCCCAGTTGTCCACAATCTTCCCTCTCCGAATCTGATTCTCTGGGTCGTCAAGGTCGAATTCGAACGTGGCGAAGTAGTTGGATTCGAAGCTCCACGGAGAGTCGTCATTGATGTCTTGGAGACCGTATACCTTGTAGGAACTACGTTCTTTCTTGAATTCGTCCCACGACCCGTAGACAGTGGCTTTGTCGATGAGGTCTTCCTTCACCTTCCCATCGGCATACATCACAACGTCAGACTGTCGTCGAAGCATCGGAGCGATGTCTGCGTCGTTACGGTGCCCGATGATAATCAAGCGTGTAGAGCCACCTTCTCCTTTCCGCAGAGCGTTGATAGCCCGCCCGAACTGGTCGATGACATCAGACCCGCCGAGTGAAGCGTATCCTGCCATCACGGTGGATGCCTCGTCGATGAGTGCAACCTTCTCCCCCGGGCGACGTGCGAACAGGAGGTAGTCACTCATTTTCTCCGCGAACTCCACGTCAGGATGCTCTTCCAGTCCCTTGATGTTCGTAATCACCTTCAGGTTCCCATCGAACTCGGAGTGGAGCTTGGATACGAGGTCGGCAGCTTTCGTAGATTTACCACTCCCTTTCGCACCCTTGATGAGCATCTGCTGGGCTGCAGGGATGAGTTCTCCAACGAGTTTCTCGTATCCCGTGGCTTCGATGCGGTTGTCCGTGATTCCTTTCCAGTAATTGAGTTCGGTTAGCTGGCCGTTCCGAAGTGCAGTCTGAATCGATGCTGTACCACTCTCACCGATGATGTCCTTGAAGAGGGCACACTCTCGCGGGTCATCAGGCATATCTGGATGTTCAACTGGGTAGTGGCGAATCAACTGGATGACTGCCTCCATAGCATACTCGTCTTCCAGACCGAGAGCTTCGGGAGTCGGAGCGCCTCCTAATTGCTTCGCATAGTCGTCCAGTCGGTGTCGAAGCAGTGCAGGGGTGTAGTAGTCCGTCATTCTGAATCACCGTCTTCATCGTCGTCTGAGAGGTCATTCACCTCCTCATCATCCACCATTTCTTGATTGGCGTACTCACGGACGAAGTTGTCAGGCTCACCCTCCAACTGCTTGTATTCCTCTACAGACTTGCCAAGGAGCGTGTCGATGTACCCACCTTGACCAGAGGTGGACTGTTCGTACATCACGGCGAACTTCTTGGTCAGAAGACCCTCCAGCTTCGTCTTGAACGCAGGGAGACCTTGGCGAATCTTGTGCCCCTCGCGTGCCTTTTCTTCAATGTCGCGATACTGGGCGTACTGCGTCTTGTCCGCAATAATCTGGTCATCCGAAGGGATATCATCCCATTCGTTCACACCTTCGACGTGCAGAACGTCGGGCTTCTCTTCATCCCATCCAAGGATATCGCGAACAGTGGCGATTGTCTCTCCAGTTTTCGGGTCTTCACGGGTTTCCACACGACCAGTATCAGCGTGGACAATCGTCTCCGGGTGCGTAAGTCGCCATGCTGTCTCAATTCCTTTTGCATCAAGCGATTGAATCCACTGCATATCTGGACGGAACAGGTTCTTCAACCACTTCGTCACCTGTGGGGCGATGAACAGACGTACAGCGATGTAGATGACTGCGAACGTCTGGATAAGGCTCCAGTTCATCCACCCGGGGAGATTCTGCCCCACGTTGATGACGCCAAAGTGGTCTGCGGCGAACAACACGATGACAGCTCCAATCGCGACCTTGCCGATGGTGATATCTGGCAGGTCGATGTTGGTCTTGGAGATATCGGGATTGGGTAGACGTTCCTTCATGGTTTCACCTTGTCTGTGACCGTCAGGACGTTCCTGCGGAGTTTCTTCTTGATACGGCGAACCCACGTGAACAAATACTCCGTTACCGCAAGCGCACCCGCAAGTGCGGCTACGTACAGGTGATGTTTCTCAACGCTATCGGGTAGGATTCCACTCCCGCCAGCATTCCCTGTCGAAATCCAGATACCACGGTCGTCAGGAGTCCCATCTCCTGTAATTGTCACCCCTTGATTCTTGTCGTCACGAGTTGCTTGGACGAGGATTTTGTAAGGCTCGTCGCTCTTGAGCAGGTGGTAAGACTTCAGGAAGTACGACCCGCTGGACTCGCTGAGGTCAATTCCTTGTGCGTCTGCAAGAGTAATCCGCATATCTCGGTCGGCTTTGATATACAACCACGCTGTGTCGTTCTCAGGATTCGCTTCGAACTTGTAGATGTGGCCATAGCTCCCGAGGTCTTTCCGCACCTGCTTCACGTCACCTTTGTCAGAATCCGTTAACTGGACGTACTCTCCGATAGGGATAGTGACTGACCCATTCTGTACATTCTCACCTCCATTCGGGGTAGGAGTGGAGGTCTCCGTCTCGTTCGTGGATTGATTGTCCTCTGGAGTTGCTGTCGGGGTCGATGTTCCTTCTTGTGCGAGAACACCGCCCGTCGCAACCATCAGAAGCACAAGCAATCCCACGAGGATGCTAGTGCGCTTCACTATAGTATAAAAAGTATGACAAGTACATAAAACCGCCGTTCAGTTCGTAAAAGTATATCTCCCGCCACGGTGGGCTTAAATATCGCGAGGAATTAGCTTGCATATGCAGGACGAAGGTTCCACTTCTGGACCTGTTCCGTCATCTCTGCGGGCTGTAGACAGCCATCCGTACGATAAACTCCCGTTCTACAATTTGCGGATTACGTACACGACAGATTCAGTCAGCGATTGGGTCGGTATCCATCGCGATGGGCGTCAGGTCGCACTTGAGCTAGCCGACCCGCTGGTCGGAGTTGTTCGAAGAATAGGGCAGATAAACAACCTCAAAGAGGAATTGGAAGAAGCAGCCGCAACTATCGGGATGACTGGTCTGCTCACCGAATTCAAATCAGCTATAGCTGAATTCGCAAATCAATTCCTCCCAGTGGAAGCAATCGCTGCATCAATCTCACTCAGAGGTGCTGTGTACCTCCTAAAGAAACTCTACGAAAAAGGTCTCTTGATGATTGGCTACATCCATCATGCTCCCATCGAAGAGTTCGACCGATGGAACGGTCTCGTTGAACAAGGTAAGTGGATGTCCAACATCGCCGCTCAATAAAAACCGCGAAAGGTAGTTACCGCGCTATTCTGTCAGGTTCTGGAGCGTCCCGAGCAGCGGTCGGAACACGTAACCTGCAACGATGAGGACGATGAATCCTCCGAGGAGGCTAATCTGCATCGACGAGATGCCCGAACAGACGCCGAAGAAGCTGATACCACAGCCATCTCCAGCACCACCACCACCGCTGCCATCGTCGTTCTCGGCGGCTGCGTCACGGTAGTTTTCCATCCGGTCGTCCTGTGACGCCATATCATCGACTACGGATGATGCGTTGTATGGGTCAGTGGACGCACGGTAGTTGTCCGTGTCGTGCGAAGCAGTCGTGATGGACTCACCACCCTGCGTAGTGATGGAATCGAAGCTGAAGGTCCCCGTGACGGCGACCGTCTTGGAGACGACTTCAGTCGTCAGGTTACCATCCTCAATCTTCGTTTCCTGACCGTAGTAGGTCACGAAGAGCGGGCCACCGAGGTTGTCGGTGCTATAGGTGGTGTTCGTGGACCACTCACCTGATGCAGGCGGGTGCTTCGTCCAGATGTGACCGCTGTAGGTCTTATCGGACGAGAGGGTCACTGCGTTACCTTCCTGAGCGTTACCGTAGACTGTCGAACCTGATTCAACCACAACGTCCGTGGTCGCACGAGTCTCGTTCAGCGACGAGTAACCCATCCGGTCGTACTGGATATCCAACCAAACCCGGGTACCGAGGTCGTCCTCAGAGAGTCCGTCCTGCGCCAGCTTCTCCCAGCCACCGTAGTAGTCAGGACCGACATCACCAGCTTGGTGACGTGCCCACAGGTCGGAGACAAAACCTTCCGAAGTCGTCCCGAAGGCGTTCAGAATCTCCGCCCGGTCAGTGAGTTGCTGGTCGATGTAATTCTGGGTATAGGAGTCGAACTGCCGGGTGTGGAATTCCTCACCTTCAACAGCCGATGACCCAAATTCACCGAGCTTGTTTGTCCCACTAAGGAGGAGGGTGTTGTTCAGTGTACCAGTATATCCAGAGACGCTGTTTCCTGTGTCCACAAGACCAGTAGAAACGTTCTGGACAGTCACGTAATCCAATTCCACGACAGAACTCGCAGATTGGATGTCAAACACGTGAGTAGGTCCGTCAATGGTCAGACCTTTGATTGTCAGGTTCGCACTGGGTCGGATTGCTGAATACTGCTCACTGTTGTAGACTGCACCCGGTTCGGCAATCACTGTGATGTTAGCAGAAGTTTCAGTGAATGTACCCGGAGCAGAATAATCACCAGATTCCACATAGATGGTTTGACCATCAGTAGCCGCACCCATTGCGGTGTGAATTGATTCGTAATCTCCTGACCCATCAGTAGCTGCTACAATGTCTGCCTCTGATGGACTAACCTCAGGAGTGTAAGCAGTTGAACCATATTCCGTACCAAGGTCACGTCCGACAATCGGGACTTCCTGAAGTTCGCCTGCAGGGTCGGTCATCGTGACGGCCAGATTGTCTTCGAACGTGTACGCAGTCCCGTTGACTGTGATGGTACCCGCTCTCAGAGTGTCACTATTCGCGAGAGTGTACGCAACGCCATCAGAGCCGTTGCGAGTGTCACTCTCATTGTCGGGGACGCTGAAGGTGATGTCTGCCGAGTTCGACGGCGTAGTCACCTCCGTGCCATTGACGTAGACGTGGAGATGTTCCGTCGCATTCTCAGCGGCAAGTTCCTCGTAGACTCCGTTCTGAACGTATCGGAGGTCGTTGTTGTAGTTGAGGACTGCCCCTGCCTCTCGGAAGCGGTAGTCATTATCGATGGAGTCCGTACCCGCTTGGAGGAATCCTTCCTCGGTTGCGTTGGCCGTATCGTTGTAGTAGTACGTACCCATCGACGAGGTTGCAGACTCTCGGACGGGCTGCTTGGAGGTCTCCGCATCTACCGCGATAGAATCAGTGATGCGAGACTTCTGCTCAACTACGTCGTACCGTTCCAGCGCGGACTGGTACGTGTCGTTGATTGATTTGTTCGGGTCTTCCCCGGACTGTTCTGCCCAACATGGGTCGATGACGTTCTGGACGACAGAATCGATGGAAGCCCCATAGCTTCCTACGACTTTGCCGACAAACCCATCGTCAGGATTGATGTTTCGTTCTGCGGCTGCCTGAAATTCGTCTCCACAGCCTTCGTCGCCCAGTTCTCCCGCAACGACCCCGATGATGGGGACGCCAGCGATGAGAACCATAGCGATGACTGCGAGGACCGTGATGACCTGCCGCTTGGTATTGGTGTTACTCATTGGTCTGATTTGAACGGAGTACTAGGACCGCGCCAATCGCGATGATGACCAAAGACGCCACTGACGGGTCTTGACCGAGAAACGTCTCAATCAATCCCTCAAGGGCGTGGTCGAACAGGACGAACGCGATTAGTGCAATTCCTATCTGCTTCATGGTTAGTTCTTGCCCGGTTCGCTATTTCGCATGAATTTGATTCCCCAGCCAGCAGCGGCAACACCGATGCCAGCGATGAGAATCGAAGACCCAGCGAACACTGAGTTCATGAGGATATCCGAGCCTGCAAGCCCGAAGCCCATCCCCATCAGGGCGCTCTCAACGTCGATGTCTATATCAATTCCAAACATGGTGAAAGAAATTTGAGCTAAATGCTCAGTTCTGGTCGGTGTCCTTCAGGATGATGGCACCGATGACACCAACAACGAATACACCAATGGAGGCGACAGGCTCGCCTGCGATGTAATCCGTGTGAACGGAGAAGAGGTCTGCCGCGATGACTGCAGGGAGACCGAAGACACCCACTGCGAGGGCGGCATCGACCACCTCAAAGTCTGCAGGCTTCTCTGTCAGAGCCTCTACGCCGAGGTTGGTAACATAGGTTGTCACACCAGCGAGGATAGCGAGAGCACCTGCCCACGTGATGACCGTCCCATCAGCAGCAGGGTCGCCAATAGCTGTGAACTGTCCATCCAGACTGAAGACCGGGCCATCCGTCAGGACCGGCAGGAAGTCGAAGTTGCCGAAGACAGCCATGAGCGAGCCGAATGCGAACACATAGAGTGCGAGCAACAGCTCGTCAAGGTGGTCTTCTACCAGTACGATGTAATTGTCGTTTGCCATGCATATGTATATATGTCAAAAAGACTACAAAAAACCGTCTACGAGATTGTGCTACTGGATGTCGTACTCTCGTTGGATGTAATCTCGTACCTCTTGTCGAATCTGCCACTTCGTCGCACGGGTATCAGAATCTTCGCCGACGGGTTCGGCAATCCGCTTGTTAGACCGTCTATTGGTTATTTGGCAGAACAACTGCTTGTTCTCATCAAAGAAGTCGATGTCTTGCTTCGTCCACGGTTCGTCCAATGGAATTTCGCGGATGTCGTCGATATGGAGGCTAATCCAGACGAATGGGGTACTTGCCATACCTCATATACTATATAAAACCCTAAATCTATGTCGGATAGTTGATGGTTAAGTTAGTACATCAGTAACTCAATACTCCAGACGCCACAGGACGCCGATACGAGGCAAAGTCTGTGTACAGGGTTGATTACCCACGGTCGGTGGGAGTTCGTCTTTATTCGTACCGTGGGATGCTATTCTTGCCCGATAACAACAGGGGCAGTATCCTTATCGATAGCAGCATCGATACGGTCTGAGTCAGTGTAGATGTCGCCCTGATGAATTCCCATGCAGTCGCAACCGGGGCATCCCGTTGAAGATAGCGACGCCCAACCATCATCTCCCACGTGGACGACCCAGCGGACAGTATCCCCACAATTCGGGCATTCGACTTCGACTAGGACTCGCAATTTGTCAGTCATGCTTCGGCAAACCCCATACTGGGCAGGGGTATAACTCTTATCAATATTCTGTAATGTACGCGCAGACATAGCGATGTACGTGGCTATGTACATCCATAGGTACGTGGCTACGTACGTTCGAACGTACACCAGTGGATACGTGGCTACAGACGAACGAGTGTGAGGTCGTCTATACAAACGAGGATATCTACAACTTCGATTCCATCGGGCCGTAGTGGTCGTATTGGTTCTTAACGTCTTTAGTAGCGAACTGAATGTACTTTTTAGTCTGCTCTATTTGCTGGTGGCCAAGCAGTTCTTGTATCGACTTGATATGCATCCCGTTTTTCGCACACTGGACACCGAATCCGTGGCGTAGTGCGTGTGCAGTGATTCGACGCCGACGCTTTCCCGATGCATCAGGCTCAGTGTAGTCTTGAATGCCTGCCTTCTCTGCACATTCGGTAACGTTCTGGTTCGGTGTATTGCGAGCCATCTGTGGAGAGTATTTCGTGGGGAAGAGATACGGAGAGTCAGAGTAGTTCAGTTCGTCTCGTTCGACATCTAAATATCGGTCCATGAGCATGTCTAATGAAGGGTGATACCAAACGTCCCGAAGCTTCCCGTTCTTCGCAGTGATGATTTTGATTTTGCGTTTCTTCCGGTCGATGTCAGTTAGTTCGATGTTCCGTAGCTCCACCTCCCTAACCCCTGTCTGGAACATCAGACGAATGGCTAATTCCGTCTGAATTTTCGGAGAGGTAACGTACTTACACATCTCATCAACTTCTTCAAGAGATGCGTATTGAATCTCGTCCTTGAACTGTTCCTCCTTGAAACCCTTCGTAGAATCGATACCGGGGAGGTCGTCTGGGTCACCGTATTTTCGGAGATTCTCGTGAAAGTCCTCCTCAAGGATAGTTTTCTCCGTCATCCACTTTGCCCACATTGAAAGGAGAGTGTGGTACGAGTTGATTGTCGTTGAAGCCCACCCGTGCTCGTGTAGAGCCCGGTACCAACCCTTGTGATGATTGACCGTGAGTTCTTCTGCATCCTCTATTGGGAGGTGGTAGTCTGCTTCTGTTGGGTACTCATAGTCTACGTCACGACCCTCTGCAACGAGACCATCTCCTGCTAACCACGCACGGAATCGGTTCGGGATATTATACCGCATCGCGTGAGCATTCCCGTCATTATCGTCCTGTTCGCTGATGGAGTCATCGACCCACATCTTGTGAGCGCGAGCTAGTGTCCAGTCCTGACCCGAATAATCGATTTTGCGAGTGATGGGGTCCTGCGTTTTTTCGCTCATTAGATTAGTCGCCCCCCATAGCGAACATCCACGTCTCACCGCGTTCTCTGATGGTTTTGAAGCGACTGCTCCCCTTCTCTATGTTATACATCGCTTGACGAACATCGTGGTTATCCACGTCCAAATAGTTCGCAAGGCGAATCGACGATGCGATTGCCCGACCTTCGTCGTCGGGTTCGATGTGTTCGCTTAACAGCTCCCCTTCGTGGTCCGTTCGCTGGTCTATCCAGTCGCGGGCGACATCCATCGTCGGCAACGTTGGTACGTGGTCAATGATTTCATTCGTCAGGCTAGCGTTCCGCTCTACTCGGTCAGATTTCTCAGCGGCAAGACGGTCGATGCGGTCATTCACGTCTTCGAACCGTTTGTCTAGTTCGTTGAGAAGCTCGTCAGTATCGAAGTCTATGTTCCCCTGACCCACTAGTGACTTCTTCTGATACACGTATTCGTCACCGAGTTCACGAGTGACAGAGATTCGGATGAGGTTGGAAACACTATCGTATTCATCAGATTCCTCAACTGCTTGCTCCCAGCGGGCTTTTTTACTCTCGGCCACTTGAGCAGATACAGTAGTCATGCTAACATCATCAGAATCGGTTGGCGCATTCTCCGGGTCAGGAGGCATTAGTATCGAAGATGAAATACCTGCGGTTAATAGTTTCTAATAACACACGATGCAGTTCTGCGACGACTGCGGATCGATGATGCACGCGGACGGCGACGTGATGGTCTGCAAGTCCTGCGGCGCGGAGGTCGCCAAGGATCAGGAGAAGGCCGACGCGTTCGTCAGCACCGAGGCCCAGTCCGGCGACGAACTCATCGAGACGGAGGAGGGCGCCAACTTCGAGGGGAAGCCGACGGCCAAGGACGTCACCTGCGACGACTGCGGCCACGGCGAGGCCTGGTACGAGATCAAGCAAACGGGTTCGGCCGACGAACCGCCGACGCGCTTCTTCAAGTGCAAGGAGTGCGGCCACCGCTGGCGGGGGTACAACTGAATTCAGAATCATTCCTCACGTTTCGTCCTGAAACCACCCAATCAGTCTCCAACTCGGTCCAAATCTATTCATGAGTGTAGTTACCAACCAGTGCCATGGGCGTCGTTCGTCGCGAAGGAGACTGGCGACTCGAAAAGCGGAGCGAGGGGGTGTACGAGATCACATTTCGTCGAGAATCACAGATGAAGATTCTCACCTCTAATGCACCAAGTAATAGGAACGGCGTTGGATTCGATGCAGTCCCTCTCAGGGAGGTTTCCTCGTATTCTGAAGCCGAGGGATTATTCGAAGAGAAAGCACACGGTCCAACCCCGCTCGGTATGCAGCCCACGGCAGAGGATACGTACTCGGGAAGTGATTCGGATGTAGACCTGACGGAATTCCCACCGTACGGAATAGGAGCGATGTTCCTTACCGTCGGCCTGTTCATGCTCTACGCGTTCTGGGACTCGGAGAATACACTCCTACCTCTTTTCGGAGTTGGTGCTTTGATCGTTGGCGTAACTCCCTTCGTCTTCACGGGGTATCTCTACAGAACAGAAGATTGGCAGTCCGCCTGGGAATTTCTCGTAACGCCACTGGAAGACAGAACGTCCAGCGATTCGTCTTCGAGTAAAACGAAAAAGACCCCACCCACTCCAGAAAAACTGAAAAACAAACTCATTTTCGACCGATCGGGACAGCGATGTGAGTGGTGTGAAGAATCCTACGACCACTTGCAGGTCCACCACATCAAACCACGCCGAGAAGGCGGTCCGAACGATCCAGAGAATCTCATCGTGCTCTGCCCTAATTGCCACGAGAACGCCGACCGTGAGGCGATCCCTCGTTCCAAGCTCAAGGCGAAGGTGAAGCGGCTTCCCGAAATTTCCGCGGATTGAGTGAACAGAGGGTCTGAAAGGTTTTCACGGTGTGTTGCCACCGCTGGCGGGGGTACAACTTGTCGAATTTTCACCCACCTGAAGACATTTACCGGCCCCGTGACCGACTACAGCCATGCGACGACGCGCCCTCCTCGCGAGCGTCGGCGGTTCGCTCGCGGCGCTCGCCGGTTGCATCGACTCCCTGAACGATACAGGCGACCTCCCGACGGAGCAATCGCCCCGAGACGGGACGCCGTCCGAATCGCCGACGGAGACGGACGCCGCGGCGTCCGTGACCGTGTCGTCGGTCGTCCACCAGTGGGGGTACGTCGTCCCCAGCTCGCCCGATTCGATCGGCGTGATGAAGACGGACACGCGGTACGTCGTGGCCGACGTGGCCGTCGAGGACGGCCCACTCGACCGGGACACGTTCGCGTGGACCGACGGGGAAAGCGAGGTGCGGCCGACGGTCCTCGAGGAGTTCTATCGGACTGACTGGGGCGACGACCAGTGGTACGAGGGAGGACGCGACCGCGGCTTGCTCCTGTTCGAGCTGCCCGACGACCCTGCAGCCGACGCGCCGCGGCTCGAGTGGCCCGGCGGCGGGTGGGACGCCGACGAGTCCCTGGTTGGACAGCTTTCGGCGCCGCGACCGACGATGAACGCGTCGCTGTCCCTGGAGGACGCGACAGATGGGGCGACCGAACGGACGGTCGAGATCGCAGTGACGAACGAGAGCGACCACGAGGGCCGCTACCTCGGCGCACTCAATCGAGTCGGCCCGATGATCGCCTACACGCCCGTCGCGCGCGTCACGGGGCTGGTCGGGGCCGGCGAGACGGAGACGCTGACGGTCGCCGACGACTGGATGGAGTACACGGTGAGCGAGGACGGCGACGGGTCGGCGAGTGTCACCTACCACCTCGATGACGCCGACGGGGGCGACACGCTCGAGGTGGAACTCGACGGGTGAACGAGCTGACCGGTCCGGAAACAGGCGGTGTCGTCTCCCCGTCCGACCGGGGTCAGTACAGCAGGACCCAGGCCACGATCACGACGAGAGCGCCCAGCGCGGTCGAGCCCACGGCGTGGGTCCGCAACTCGTCGAGCAGGTCGTGGGAGTGCTCGTGGAGCGAGCAGACCTCGTCGATCTCGCTGCCGGCCTCGCAGTTGGGGAGGAAGTCCATCGCGACGTGGAGGAAGATGCCGGCGGCGAAGCCGAAGACGACGGCGTTGATGGCCGGTGCCTCGGGCATGGGGAGGACGGCCGTCGGAATCGCCGTGATGCCGACGCCGGCGGCGGGTAACAGCAGCGCCGTCGCGGACTTGCCGCGGCGGGAGAGTCGACGGGCGGCGGCGTAGCCCGCGGGGCCCTTGTGCGAGACGATAGCGAGGCCGAGCAACAGGCCGAGTGTCGGCATCGAACCGTAGACCAGGCCGATGATGAGCCCCGCCGAGAGGGCGTGGGCGGCGATTTCCGCCGTCGAGACGTCGAAGGAGACGTCGAGGTGCGTGAGTCGGTGGCCGATCGTGTGGGAGCTGTAGCCGACGGCGACGCCCGCGGCGATGCCGATACCGCCGAGCTGCGGTGCGCCCGCGGCCGTCCCGATGCCGATGGCCTGCGGGACCAGGAACATCGCCGCGCTGGTGATCATCGCACCGCTCGCGAGTCCGTAACCCCAGACGAGCCGGTATGGATTGGTCTCGTTCGCGCGGGCGCCGAGCCACGCACCGAGTACCATCGCGACGAAGGCGACCCATCCGATGACCAGTACTTTCTCGGCCCCACCGCTGACCGCGAACGCCGAGAGCGCGACGAGCAGGACGGTGCCGACGACCCCGAGCGTGGAGACGCGCCCGGACGAGTCGTTAGTATCGAACCACTGCATACTACCCATTCGTTAATAACTCTGTTACCGCATTTAATAAGAGTGTCGGTCGGGTGTTGGGCGCCCCGAAGACGCACGGTTCAGTGGAAATTCGACGCCGTCGGGGCTCGTCTGATAGTGGTGGTTGTAAGATAGTGGTGGTTGTAACTTTTTACGGGCGTCCACGCGAACGGAGTGAGCGTGGGCTCGACGGACGAGCAGCGCAAGTCCGTCGGCGTTCGACGGTACCGGCCACGTCGAACCCGGTACGGGCTTACAACCACCACTATGAACCACCGGCGAATACCGTACGGGCCGTCAGGGACTTCCCCCGGTATCGTCAACGGCAACCGATGACAGCACTCTTCTCGCCGCTGGAACTGCGCGAGACGACGATTCCGAACCGCGTGATGGTCTCCCCGATGTGCCAGTACTCCTGCGAGGACCGCGACGGCCTGGCGACGGACTGGCACCACGTCCACCTCGGGTCACGGGCGGTCGGCGGCGCCGGCCTCGTGATGAGCGAGGCGACGGCAGTCGAACCGCGTGGTCGCATCACGCCAGAGGACCTGGGCATCTGGAGCGACGACCACGCCGACGCGCTGACGAAGACGACCGACTTCATCCGTGAGCAGGGGAGCGTCCCGGCCATCCAGCTGGCCCACGCCGGCCGGAAGGCGTCGAAGACCCGACCGTGGGAGGACAGCGAACCGGTCGACCCCGACGAGGGCGGCTGGGACGTCCTGTCACCGAGCGGGAACCCCTGGCCCTACGAGGACGAACCGCCAGCCACGCGAGCGATGGACCAGGAGGACGTCGAAGCCGTCGTCGACTCCTTCCGCGCCGCGGCCGAGCGGGCCCTCGACGCCGGCTTCGAAGTAGCCGAAGTGCACGCCGCCCACGGCTACCTCCTCCACGAGTTCCTCTCGCCGGTGACCAACCACCGGGAGGACGACTACGGGGGCGACTTCGAGGGCCGGATCAGATTGGCCCGCGAAGCCACAGCGGCTGTCAGGGACGTCTGGCCCGACGAGAAGCCCGTCTTCGTCCGCATCTCCGCGACCGACTGGCTCGACGAGCGCGACTCCTGGACCGTCGACCAGTCGGTCCGCCTCGCCGATCGACTACACGACGCGGGCGCGGACCTGATCGACGTGAGCAGCGGCGGCATCGTCCCGGATTCCTTCCCGGCGTACGCCGGTCCGAACTACCAGCTCCGACTCGCCGAACGGGTCCGCGAGGAGAGCGAGTCCGATATCGCCGTCGGCGCCGTCGGCGGCATCACGACGCCGGAACAGGCCGAGGCCGTCGTCGCCAACGACCGCGCCGACCTCGCCATCGTGGGACGGGAACACCTGCGCGACCCCTACTTCGCGCTGCACGCCGCCGAGAAACTCGGTGCGACGGACGAGATAGAAGGGCCGGTCCAGTACCGGCGCGCGGTCGGGTTCTAAGCCGCACGAACCGCACCCCTGCCGACCCCCTCGCGACCCACGGCCGATACCCGAACTGTTTTGCGGGGAATGTGTGTAGTCGAGTACATGACACGCGACGAACTCGCGACAGCGAGCGACCTGCTCGAATCGGCCGCCGACAGCACCGACGACGCCGACGACGCCGAGCGTCTGGCGAGCCTCTCGGACCAGCTATCGAACCTCGCAGAGGCCGAGCGCGGCCCGGACCACGGCCGCCTCGCCCGCATCGAGAACGCGCTCAACGACCTGGAGGGGAGCGCCGGCGACGACGACGCCGAGACGATAGCCGACGCTCACGAGCACGTCACGGAGTACCGTTCGGGCGTCGAAGGCGTCTGAGCGGGACGACCGTAGAAACGAGAAACAAGGTCGGGGATCGGTCGACGCCTATCGCAGCCGTTTGACGATCCGGAACGCGACGGACGCCGCGACGCCGATACCGGGAATCTTCGACGAGAGCGCCGCCGCGGCGAGCAGGACGGCACCGCCGAGGCGGTTGCCCCGGGCGAACGCCACCGCCGCGTCAACGAGCGTCGAGACGATGCCGAGCTTCGTGAACGTCCCCGCGTTTGCAGTTGCCATGTTGCAACCCCGGTAGGGGCCGGACCGTGATACTCCATCTGCTTGCACATTCCGGTCGCGCGATCGGTTCGCCTGCCGACTGCCGCGCTCAGTCCTCGTCGAGCAGACTCTCCGCCAGAATCGGCACGAACGTCCCAGATCCACCTTTTTCCGCTTCGGGTCCGCTTCGCGGACCGCTCGCGCAAAAACGTGGGCGAAAAACCGCGACTCGCTGCGCTCGTCGCGTTCCTGCTCGCGGCTCCGTCCGTCGCCGCTGTGCTGTCCGGCGGCCCCCCTGCGGGCGCGCCGCCCTACTCCTCCAGTAGACTCTCCGCCAGAATCGGCACGAACGTGCCGATGTCGGTGACCATCCCGACGGCCTGTGCTGAGCCACGGTCCAGCAGCTGGGTCACCGTCGCGGGGTTGATGTCGACGCACACCACCCTGGTCGTCGAGGGGAGGCAGTTCCCCACGGCGACGGAGTGCAGCAACGTCGAGAGCATGAGCACCATGTCGGCCTCGTGAGCCTGCTCGCGGATGGCGTCCTGAGCCTCGACGGCGTCGGTGATAGTGTCCGGTAGCGGGCCGTCGTCGCGGATGGACCCGGCCAGTACGAATGGGACGTCGTTGGTGACGCACTCGTACATCACGCCGGACTCGATGAGGCCGTCGTCGACGGCGGGTTCGATGCCGCCGGCGCGGATGATCTCCGAGATGGTGTAGATGTGGTGCTTGTGGCCCTTCCGGGGGTGGTCGAGGCTCTCGGTGTCCATTCCGAGCGAGGTGCCGTAGAGGTCGCGCTCGAGGTCGTGGACGGCGAAGCCGTTGCCCGCCGAGAGCATGTCGACGAACCCCTCGTCGACGAGACGGGCCAGGTCCTCGCGCGCGCCGGAGTGGATGAGCGCGGGGCCGCAGACGGCCAGGACCTTGCCGCCCTCCTGTTTGGTCTCCCCGATGGCGTCGGCGATCTGGTGGATGGTCGAGACCGACGGGCGCTCCGAGGAGACGCCGCCCTGCATGAAGCCGAAGGCGCCCTCCTTGTCGCGGGGGCGCTCAGGCGGTTCGACCTTGATGCCGGTCTCGCCGGTGACGATCAGGTCGCCCTCCTCGACGGCGTTGAGGACCTTGGTGTACGCGGTGGGATTCTCCCCATCCTCGACGACGACGGCGCAGTCCATCTCCACCTTCTCGACTTCGACCCATTCGCCCTCGTAGCGGATGAACGTCGGGTGATTCGTCGTCGAGTAGAAGCCGGTCGGGACGACCTGGTCGCCCGGTGCGGGCGTCAGTTTGGCGTCCTTGGGATCGGCCGGGTTCGCGCCGTTCTGGTGGAGTTCGTGGACGATGGACTGGAGCTGTTCCTCGTCGTCGGCCTCGACGAGGAGTCGCGCGTAGGAGGACTCGGTCTTGTGGCGGCCGATGTCGAACTCCTCGACGGAGAAGGAGCCGCCCATGTCCATGACGATACCGAAGGCGGCCTGCATCATCCCCGAGTCGATGATGTGGCCCTCCAGTTCGATCTCGCGAGAGACGGTCATGGTGGGAAAGTAGGGGAGCGGCGTCAAGACCGTTTTGGAGCGGAAAGCGCCGCCTGGTCGAGACGCTTTGGCTGGATCGTCCGCCGGGACGTCGGCGTCGTGCCGTCACATCTATCCGCGCGAACGCCGACCGATCCGTATACGGCCCCAAACAGTTGGGACCAACAGCTTTCACGAATGGCCCAGACTTCGGACGCAATGGCCGACGGCGGCGACGGCGAGGAGCCGGTGTACTACGTCATCAGCGACCTGCACATCGGCGGCGACGAGCAACTCGAACACGTCGAGTTCCTCGAGGAGTTGCTGGAGTTGCTGGAGCGTCTCGAGACGACCGACGAGAACGCCGAACTGATCGTCAACGGCGACGCGTTCGGGCTCTGGGAGTTCACCGCCATCGACGGCCCGGCGAAGTTCGACGTCCTCGTCGACCGGTACCCCGAGCTGTTCGACCAGCTCCGCGCCACCGGCGAGTCGATCCCCATCACGTTGCTCCCTGGCAACCACGACCACGAACTGGCCGCCCACGACGAGTACGTCGAGCGGTTCGCCGCGTACAACGTGGACCTCGTGCAGGCCCAGTCGATGACCCGGCCCGTCGGTGACCAGGTCATCCACTTCGAACACGGCCACCAGCAGGACCCCAACAACGAGATCGAAGACTGGGGCAGTCCCCACGCGACACCGCTGGGGTACTACTACAACACGCTGGTGACGAGCAGGGCCGGCCAGCTCTCCGACCGCGGCCGGTACAACTGGCTGAAGGACGTCCAGGCTGTCACGCCGACCGAGCGGATGCCCGCCTGGCTGCTCTCGAAGTACTTCTACCGCGAGATGAACCCGTTCCTGCGGTACGCGCTGGTGCCGTTCCTGCTCCTGTTCAATATCAGCGCGTTGCTGGCGGTGCTGGCGGGACTCGACCTGGCTGGCGTCTGGTCGATGCCGGTCGACCAGGCCGAGGCGTTCCTCGGCCAGTTCGGGATGGCCGGCACCGCGCTCTGGTTCCTGCTCTCGGTCAACGTCGCCGTCGCGGGGCTGCTGGTGCTCGTCGGCATCCCCCTGTATCTCATCCGGCGGGACGCCCGCAAGACCATCCAGCGCTTCGGCGTCTTCGAGACGGCGCTGACCGTCGACGCCGAGGCACCCTACGCGGAGCGGGTCCGCGACATCGCCGACGAGCGCCCGGAGACCGCCGTCTACTGTTACGGGCACACCCACCGACCGAACGTCCAGACCGTCGACGGACGCCTGCTGGTCAACACCGGGACGTGGCTGAAGCGACTCCACCGCCGCGACGGCATCATCGGCGTCCTCCCGCCGGTCTTCTACCCGTCCTACCAGCTCTGTGCCGTCCGTATCGCGGCCGAACCGGAGGGCGTGGCCGTCGAGTACGAGGAGATCGCCAAGCCGAGCCCCGGCGCCGAGGAACTCACCCTCACCGAACGGCTCCTCACGCTGGGTCGCGAGCCGGACCCGGACCTCCCGGACCGGTCCGTCGTCGAGCGAGAGGTTCGGACCCCGACGTCGGCGCCCAGGGCGGCGGACGGATCTGGCGATGGGGAACGCGAGTAGCGGCTAGCCGGCTCGATAGCGAACAGGCGACTGACTGCGTCCTGTGGAGTGAAACGACACAGGGCTCGGAAGACGAACGAAGTGAGTCTTCCGGCGGACGCGAAGCGGGTCGTCGCACACCCGCGGACCGCTTCGCGGTGCTTTCTCAGGGCATACGCACCGCTGGTCCCGTCTTTACTGATAAACTGCCGGGCGGAGAGAGGGGGCTGGCCGTCTCTCAGGCCAGGTCAGTCCGACAGCGGACGCGCCAGTCGCAGTCGGTGCTGGCGGCCAGTCGGTCGTAGAACCGGCGCAGGCCGGCCGACTCCGTCGCCGGGAGCACGTGCAACCGGACAGAGCCGTCGCGAATAGAGACGCGGAACACGTCGGCCGTCTCGTCGTCGCGGACGAGCCACAGCGCCATCGGCAACTCCAGGAAGTCGCCCGCCCGGTAGGGGCCGTCGGCGAGGACCGTCTCGACGAGCGACTCCAGGTCGGGCCCGGTGAGGTCACTCTCCGGCGTCAGGCGGAAGACGGTCTCGCCCTCGTATTCGAGCGCCCCGCGCCTGGGGAAGTGGCGTTCCGGGTGGGCCGGGATGGTGAACGACGGCTCCGACGACATTGGCTACGAGCGGATTCGTCGCCATCGGATTTAAACTCGCGGTCGGTCAGGACCGCCGTGCGGCGACCCCGTAGGCGACGAGGACGACGACAAGGAATCCCAGCCCGAAGAGGAGAAGCCAGTCGACGACGTGGAGCAGTGGCGCGAAGAGGGACGGCCCGGTCCCGACAGCACCTCGGATCGAGAGGGGGACGGCGACCGTGGCTGCGACGAGAGTCGCCCCACCGACGGCGTAGCAGGCACGAAACGCCCGGTAGGGGGCGGCTGTCTTCCTGCCGTTGTACCGCCGGTCGAGCAGCCAGTAGAGGGCGACGACCGGCGCCGCGACGAGGACGAGACTGATCGCACCCAACACGGCGACTCCCATGGCGGCCCGATTCGGTCGAGCGGACAAAAATACCGGGGTCACTCGTGCGACTGGACCGTCGGTCGAGCGGACGCTCGGTCGATGCGGCGGCGCGCGATACGTCTCAGTATCGGGGGTCGCGACGACGCGAGAAAGGGACTCGACGGGAACGCAGGGGCGACGACTCACCGCGGAGCGGGCGTCACTCCGACGGGTTGTTACCGCGCTGGAAGAGGTGGAGCATCTGCCACATCGCTTCCTCCGTGTCCTGGCCGTCGGTCGCGTCTTCGATCTGTCGGTACAGGCTGTCGGACACCGATATCTGCGGCATCACCGATACCTTGTCGCTCGGACCCCATAAATCTCTGCGGACTCGGAATCGAGTTAATCGTATGTAGAAGCGGTCTACGGCCGGTTTTCGAGCGTTTCGAAATTGGTGTTTCGGCCGGATCAGGGCCTGTCACGGGCTGGGTCAGTTCGTCGTCGTGATCTCGACCACGTCGCGGTGGTCGAGCACCGCGTCGGCGGCCACCTGCCGTCGCGACCGGACGTCGTGGGCGTGGAGGAAGCCGTCGCCGATGTCGGTGTGGAGGAAGTACGCGAAGTCTTCCGCCGTGGACCCGCCCTCGAGGACGAAGCAGTCCTGGAGGAAGGTACCGTCGTCTTTCGGTTTTCGCGCGCCGGGGAAGACGGCGATGGCGTCGAGTTCGTCGAACAGCGCCGTCTCGATGACCTGCTGGACGCCGGTGCCGTCGAACTCGTCGACGAACTCGCGGACCTGTTCGAGGCCGGCGGCCTTCTCCTCTGGGATGTCCGCCGTCACCTCGAAGTCGTCGTCGCCCGGCCGGTAGTCGAGCACGTCCTGCTCGTCGCCGTTCTTGAGCGCCTTCTCGGCGTGGGCGCTCACCGGGACGACCGTCAGGTGGTCGTACTCCGGGTCGCTGGTGATTGCCTCGTAGTTTGCCCTGGCCTCCGGGGTGTCCATCTTGTTCGCCGCGACGACCATCGGCTTGGTGCGCTTGCGGATCTCGCGGGCGAGCGCCTCCTTGTCCGCGTCGTCCCACTCGTCGGGGTCGAGTTCGAGGTCCAGCGAGAGGATGACCTGTTTGATCTCGTCCTCGTTCGTCCGGAAGGCGCTCATCTGGGTGGCCAGGTCCTCCTCGATGGCCTTCTCCTCGCCCTCGTAGCCCGAGCGGTAGCGCTCGATCCCCTTCTCCAGGACGTCGAGGTACCACATGTCGAGTTCGTTCTCCAGGAAGTCGACGTCCTCGCGCGGGTCGTGGCCCTCGGTGGCCTCGCCCTCGATGTCCGTCGTGCCGGAGAAGTCGACGACGTGGACCAGCACGTCGGCCTCGTTGAGGTCGGTGAGGAACTGGTTGCCCAGGCCGCGACCCTCGTGGGCGCCAGGGACGAGGCCGGCGACGTCGACCAGGCGGACCGGGACGAATCGGACGCCGTCGTCGCAGTAGCCCGTGTTGGGCGTGCACTCGTGGTCGAACTCCGGGGCGGCGCAGTCGACGCGGACGTACGCCTCGCCGACGCTCGGATCGATAGTCGTGAAGGGATAGGCCCCCTCCGGGACGTCGTTCATCGTGGCGGCGTTGAAGAGGGTGGATTTCCCCACCGAGGGCTTGCCGACGAGCCCGATGTCGAAACTCATTGGCACCTCTCGGGGGATCGCGGGCTTAAACGCTGTCAAAGCGACCGGGAGCGCCTGAGAGTGACACACGCACGCCAGACGCCCCACGCTGGCGGCAGTCCCGCGGCCGACGCACCGTTCTCTCCGCTGATAGTTGGGCGTCAAGGCTAAGTCGGCCGGTACGTGAGTGATAGCAAATCCGTATGCCGTCTGTGACTCTGAGCACTTCACCGACCGACAGATCGCGCGTCCGACAGCCCCGGCCCGGCGAGGTGTCGTCGTGAGCCTGGCGCGCAGACTCGCCGTCGTCCTCGTCGCGCTCCTGCTCACCACCACGCTGGTGACGGCGAACGTCGTCGCCGCCGCCCATCTCACCGTGCTCGACCCGGAGTTCGTCACGACCAGCATGGAGGAAGAGGGTGGCTACGCCTTCGTCGAGACCGCCGTCGAGGACGCGGCCCTGGGCGCCGCGCCGGCCAGTGCGACCGGGCCCGTCAACACCAGCGAACTGCTGGCCGACGCCGTCTCGGAAGAGTACGCCGCCGCCCAGACCGACGCCAACGTCGACCGGGCCTACGCCTATCTCCACGGCGAACGAGAGGACCTGAACCTCTCCGTCGCGACCGGGCCGATCCGGGAGAACCTCTCGGCGGGCGTCGAGCGCGAACTCCGGAACGCCTCGCTCGCGGACCTTCTCCGCCAGAGCGACGCCGAACTCGACGGCCCCATCAACGCCTCGACGCTGGAGCGCCTGACCGCCAACGAGAGCAGTTACGAGGCCACGAAGGCCGAGTTCAGGGAAACGGTGCGCGAGCGCGTCCTCGACGAGGCGGTCGACCGCGGCTTCGAGCGGGCGAGCAACGACGAACTGCTCGGCCTCGTCGTCGAGGACTACGACCCCCGCGACTACACCGAGGCAGAGAAAGAACGGATGGTCGCCGAGCGGGAACCCGAAATCCGTGTCGCGCTCCGGGACTACATCGAGCGCGAGCGCGGCGACGAGGTCGACGACGCCGTCGCAGACCAGATCGTCATCGTCCGCGAGCAGGGGACGACCGACCCCGCCGAGGCCGAGACGGAGCTAGAGGCCGCCACCGCGTCGATCCAGAACAGCGTCGTCCACGGCCTCACGACGAACGAGTCCTACCAGTCCTTCCAATCGAACCTGTCGGAAGACCGGGCCGAACTCGCCGCCGTCGCGGCCACGGAAGCCGACGCCCGCCTCGCCTCGGAGATGCCCGACCGCGTGGACCTGACCGAGAACGTGAGCGGCGCGGGCGAGCAGGGCTTCGAACAGGCCCGCACCGGCGTCCAGTGGCTCGACCGACTCGCGTTCGTCCTCCCCGTCGTCGGGCTCTCACTCGTCGGCCTGCTCTACGCCCTCCGGCGCTCCGTCGCCGCCGTCGCCTCGGACACCGGCCTCAGCTTGCTGGCGGCCGGCGTGCCGACGGTCGTCAGCGTCGAACTCGCCCGGTCACGGCTCCAGTCGATGGCCACCGACGCCCCCGCCGAACAGCAGCAGGCGATGGACGTGCTGGTCGGCATCGCCGGGCGCGTTATCGGGACGGTCGGTAACGTCGCTATCGTGCTCTCGGTGGCCGGCGTCGTTCTGGTCGCCGGCTCGCTGGCCGTTCGTTACGGCGCGGTCGACGTGCTCCGGGAAAAACTGGGGGACGGCAGCGACGACCGCGGCATGCTCTGAGAACGGACTATCAGCAACCGCTGATCTATCCCTGCGATTCGACTCGCTCACGGGTCAGGTTGTTCCCCGCTCGCGGATTCGTCGGCCCCTCGTTTCACTCACGGGTCACTTCGTTCCCCGTTCGTCGACCGCGGCCCTTCGCTGTGCTCAGGCCCGCTCACTCGGCGCCGACCCTCTCTCTCTCGCTGCCGCGACGACAAGCGGCAACGTGATGGTCGCGTCGGCGTAGACGGATGCGTTGCGGGCTGCCTTCTCCAGTTTGCCCCACGAGCGGGCCTCGTCCAGCGTCGCGCCCGACAGGCCGCCGGTCTGGGGCGTGTCCATCGTCAACTGGACGGCGTAGTCGTAGGCGTCCGGCGAGACGAGCATCGTCTGGAGGACGTAGTTCTTCGGGACGCCGCCGCCGACGACGAACGCGCCCGTCTGCTCGGCCTCGGCCGCGATGTCGGACAGCGGCGTCATGTCGGCCAGCGCGTCGAGCGTGAAGTCGGTGACCTGGGACTGCATCCACGCCTGGATGCCCAGCACCGAGTCCTGGACCGCCGGGCAGTGAATCGGGACGTCGTGTTCGTACGCCGTCGCGGCGACGCCCTGGTGTTCGTCGACGTCCTCGGCGTCGTTGACCTCCGCGTTTGCCCGCCCGAGTTCCTCGGTGAGCCGCTGGATGGAGACCGCGCCCTCGTCCTGTGACTCCGCCTGGAGAGCCGGGAAGACCTCGCTCCGGAGGTGGCTCTCGAACAGCGCGAAGTGCTCCTGGGGCAGGTAGACGTTGTAGATGCGGTCGACGCCCTCGTCGCGCAGTCGCTCGTCGTGTTCCCGCTCGGTCTTGCCCGCCTCGTGGACCGCGCCGTGGTGGTGCTTGCCACCGATGGCCTCGATGGCGTCGTGGGTCAGGTTCGCCCCCGTCGTCACGAGCACGTCGACGTGCCCGTCGGCGATGAGGTCCGCGACGATCTGACGCATCCCGGTGGGCACCATCGCCCCCGCGAGGCCGAGGAACGTCGTCACGTCGTCGTCGAACATCTCGGCCGTGATGTCGACGGCCTCGTGCAGGTTCGCGGCGCCGATGCCCGCCTTTCCATACTCGTCGGCGAGTTCGCCCACAGTCATGCCCGCGCTGACCTGCGCGTGCCCGATTGGGTCGTGGTGGAACGTCTCCCGCGGCGTCTCCTCCTCGTGGTCGTCGGTCATACTCGTACTCGCCCCGGGAGCGATTTCAACGACGTGGTTCTCATCTTGACTCGGTTGGTTCATCCGACTGTGTAACGAGTGGGTGGTTCTCAGTTCAGCTAGTGAAACGGATCCCAACAGCAACAACCAGAAAGCCCTCGGCGCGCTCCGGTCCCGGGGCTTGCTGCGCTCCTCGCTTCGCTCCGGTGCTTGCTGCGCCCGGGTTCCCGGACCACGCCTCGCCCTTTCAGTCCACCAGGCACCGCAGCCCTGCCCTTCCCCTTGTCGCGAGAGCCTCGCTTTCGCTCGGCTACTCGCTCCCGGCCAAGCGGTTGCGGAGCGGTCAGGAAGCGTGATTCGCGCCGGACGGCGCGAATCCGGGGGCGGTTGCGGAGCGGTCAGGAAGCGTGATTCGCGCCGGACGGCGCGAATCCGGGGAGGGGTGGTGGAGACATTCGCGAGCGCGTGCTGAACGAAGTGAAGCCGCGCGAGCAACCCTGTCCCTGGAGGACTGAAAGGGCGAGGCAGGCTCGCGCCGAAGGGCAGTCGCTCAGCGGGCACTACCCGAACGGACGTGAGGGTATCCCGCTGAGCGACCGCGAGCGTGCCGAGGGCTTTCGACGTCTTGCTGCCTTCAATTGTGGCCAGAACTCGAACAGATCACCCTGATCTGGTCTCATGGAAGTCCACGGTGTTCGATATCGGGAGCTATATCAGCGTGAGCGGGTGTCATTCGACAACGCAAGTGAGTCAGTCGCAACACAGAGTGGTGCAGCGAGAGCGGTATCAACGAGCCCACAGGCCGGACGCGACTCCAGCATGCTAGCGGCGATACGCTCCAGGGCCGGTGGGTTCGAGCCGCTCGTCCTGGCCGCGCTCGTCTGGTTCCTCGGGAAGTTCCTGCGCTACGCGTTCCCGCCGCTGTTCGGCACGCTCGGGGAGACCTACGGCGTCTCGCGGACGGTGCTCGGGACGGCGTTCACCGGGTTCATGCTGGTCTACGCGGCGGCCCAGTTCCCCTCCGGGCTGCTGGCCGACCGGCGGGGATCTGTACGGGTTCTGGTCGGTGGGTCGCTGGTCACCGCCGCGGGCGCGCTGGTGCTGGTCGTCGACTCGCCCTTCGCGGTGCTTGCTGGCGGGATGCTCCTGATCGGGGCGGGGACGGGCGCCTACAAGACCGTCGGCGTGCGCCTCCTGTCGCGGACCTACCCGGCCCAGACGGGCCGCGTCCTCGGCGTGTTCGACACGTTCGGGACGTTCGGCGGCGTCGCGGCGCCGGCGGCGGTGGTGGTCGTCGCCGCACTCCCGCCGATCCTCGGGGCGCCCTGGCGGACGCTGTTCCTCGCGGGCGGCCTCGCGAGCGCGGGGCTGGCAGTCGCCGTCGCCGTTCGGGTCCCGCGGTATCTCTCCCCCGACGCGACCGGGGACGAGCGATACGCGGCCGGTTCGGAGGCGACAGCGAGGCCAGCGGACGACGACGGCTCCGAAACCACGTCCTTCCGGACGTACGTCTCGCTGTTCCGGAAACCGCGGTTCAGCGCCTTCGTCGCGGTGACACTCCTCTTCTCGTTCGCCTACAACGGTGCGGTCGCCTTCCTGCCGCTGTATCTGGCCAGCGAGACGGCCCTCTCGGTGGCACTCTCGAACCTGCTGTTTAGCGCGCTGTTCGTCGTCAGCCTGATCCAGCTGGTGACCGGCGAGGTGAGCGACCGGGTGGGGACGCTCCCGGTCATCGTCCTCACCATCAGCGTCGCGACGGCGGGGATGGTGGCCATCCTCGCGTTCTCGGCGGCCGGTGGTCCGCTGGTCCTCGGCGCGGCCGTCGTCGCCCTCGGTCTGGGCGCCCACGGCTATCGGCCGGTCCGGGGCGCCTACCTGATGGCGGTCATCCCCGACGCCATCAGCGGCGGGAGCTTCGGCGTCGTCCGGACGCTGCTGATGGGTGCCGGCGCCGTCTCTCCGGCCGTCGTCGGCTACCTCTCGGAGTCGGTCGGGTTCCGGGTCGCGTTCGGACTGCTCGCGGCGTCGCTCGGGACCGCCGCGGCGCTGTCGATGGTGCTCTGGGTAGCGGATCGGTAGGGCTCGCAAGCCCTCCGAAGAACCAGTCAGTCCCCGGACGACGTCCGGCGGAGCGGCGCCTCACAGCAGTTCGACCGGTAGCGGTCGTACTCCCGGACGAGTTTGCACTCGCGATAGCGGTGGGCCGTCACCTCGTCGCAGGACTCGCAGTAGAACGTCCACTTCGGCTCGGCGAAGGTGCGACAGTGGACTTCGGTGTCCATCTCCTCCGCCCGTCGCTTGAACTGCTTCCCGTGGCCGGTCGTGCCGAAGCGCTGGTACTGCTCGACGTGGACGAGTTCGTGGCGCAGGGTGGACTGCCACTCTGCGCGGGAGAACTCGTCGAAGGCGTCCCAGGTGAGCGAGACGGTGCAGGGGAGCGGGCGGCCGTCCGATCCCTCGACCGCGTCCCAGTCGTAAGAGTCGCCGACCGACGCGTCGTCGAGGCGCGGGCGCTTGACCGCGGCGGCGCGGCGCCGGGCCCGCGTCGACACCTCCCACTCGACGAGGTCCAGGCGGACGTCGAGTACCCACTCCCGCCGGGCCTCGCGCGCGTAGGCCCGCGACCAGTCGACGAGGGCGTCGTGACTGGCTATCTCGTCGAACTCCGGCGCGCCGTCGGCGTCCATCACGCACGTATCGAATCTCGACCGTATTGAGCGCGGTGGTCGCCGTCGCGTCGGCGGCCCGCGTGCGTCGCGCCGGCGGTCATCCGGCGTCGCTTCCGCCACACTCCCACCACCGCTGACCGAACGTGTGAGAAATGTAACTGTACAGTCGTCCCGAATAACGACAGATCGGACCTGCTCCTACAGCCCCGTCGGACAGTCGATAAACGTCGTCTCCAGGCCCCACTCTCGCATAAGTGACTGGAGCGACTGGACACCGAACGTCTCCGTCGCGTAGTGGCCGGCGAGCACGACGTTGATGCCCGCTTCCCGGGCCTCGTGGAAGGCCTTCTGCTTGCCCTCGCCGGTGACGAGGGCGTCGACGCCGGCGTCGGCGGCCTCATCCAGCCAGTCGACGCCGCTGCCGGTGACGATGGCGACGTCCCTGATCTCGTCGGGCCCGAAGCCGAGGGCCCGGACCTCGCCGTCGCCGGTGTCGAGTTCGTCGGCCAGCAAGTTTCGGAGTTCGTCGACGGCATAGGGCTCGCTGGCGGTGCCGCGCTGGCCGATGACCTCCGGCCCGAGCGAACCGAACGGTTCCCGGTTGCCGAGGTTGAGCACGTCGGCCACGCCCGCGGCGTTGCCGAGTTCCTGGTGGCCGTCGAGTGGGAGGTGGGAGACGTACAGCGGCAGATCGTGGTCGACCAGCGGTGCGATTCGGCGGTAGTTCGATCCGGTGACTCGCTCCATATCGCCCCAGATCAGCCCGTGGTGGGTGACGAGCAGGTCCGCGCCGGCGTCGGCCGCACGCTCGACGGTCTCGACGGCGGCGTCGACGGCGACGGCGACGTGCTCGACTGTTCCCGACTCCGGGCCGACCTGGAGCCCGTTCGGACTGGCGTCGAGGTCGGCGTACGCCGCGGTGTCGAGTCGCTCGTCGAGGCGTCCCGTCAGTTCCGAGAGTTCCATGGCCAGTGCTTCTGGGGCCTCGGTCGTATGCCTTCGGGAAGCAGGCGGCAGGAGAGGCGAGGGAGCCGGTTCGAGAGCGGGAGTGGGAGCGGACCCCGCAGTCAGGAGAGCTGTGCGGTGACGTCGGTCGAGGAGATCATCCCGACGTAGCCGTCGTCGACGACCGGCAGGTGCTGGATCTCGTACATCGTCATCATCGCCGCGACCTCCTCCATGTACAGGTCGGGCGTCACCGTCTCGACGGACTCCGTCATGACGTCGCTGACCACCGCTTCGGTCGGATCCTGGCCCTGGGCGACGCTGTCGAGCACGTCCGTACTGGTGACGATCGACCGCGGCCCCGTCGTCACGACGAGGGCGCTGATGTCCTTCTCGCGCATCCGCTGGGCGGCCTCCTTCACGCTCGCCGACGGCGCGATTGTCTCCAGTGGCGTCGACATTACCTCCCTGACGCGCGTCTTCTGCTGGGTGTCCATACGTGTATGCGAACACAGTCCGAGCTTATGTGTTTTGCTACCGAGTGACACAGTTCCAGGGGCGGGCAAAACGTATGGCCGACCCACCGGTCGTGCCGGCATGGAACTCGTCGAGGCGACGGCGGACGACGTCGACGTGCTCGCAGAGTACTGGTTCTCCCTCGCCAGCGAGATGGAGCAATACTCGACCCTGAACGACCTGGCAGTCGAGGGGTCGGCGGACGTCGAATCCGGATTCGAGGAGTTACTCGACGGCGACGACAGTACGCCGTTCCTGCTCGACGTCGACGGGACGACCGTCGGCTATCTCCTCTTGCGCCACGACGAACACCCGACGCGAGAGCTATCCCAGTACGCGAAACTCGTCGACCTGTTCGTCGATGAGCCCTACAGGGACCAGGGGTTCGGGAGCGAAGCTATCGACGCGGCGAAACGGGTCGCGGCCGAGCGCGGCGCCGAGTACCTCACGGTGTCCTGTGAGTGGGGCAACGACGGCGCCAGACGGTTCTACGAGGACAACGGCTTCACGAAAAAGCAGGTGACCTACGCGCAGGGACTGGGGACGACGGCCAGGGACGACGACAGCTAGTTTCCGTCGACGATCTGCCCGTTCTGCTCGCCGATGAGCCCGCGGTCGACGGCGGCGTCGACCACTTTGTCGAACTGCGACTCGCTCATGTCGTAGGCGTTGACCGCGACGGCCTTGATCTCCGCGCGGTCGACCGGGAACTCCCGGTTCTGGAGCAGGCGCATGACCTTGGTGTTCTCCAGGGCCGTCATGGACGGTCGGCCGTCGCCTGCTTCGCCGCCGTTGCCGCCGCCGTCGGTGCCCGACGCGCCCGCGCCGTCGTTGGCGGCGGACCCCCCAGCACTCCTCTCGTCGCCGCCTGCGGGCCCGTCGTCGTCCCGGATAGACTCCGCGTTGCCCGAGACGCTCCGCCGGCCGCCCGCCGCGGTGCTCGTGGTGTAGGTGACGTCGTCGGACCCGTCGTCGGCGTCGGCGTCGGTCTCCTCGGTCGACGCGTTCCCGGTTGCGTGTCCATCGGCTGCGGCGGCCGCCTCACCGGCGTCGTCGCTGGCGGACAGTTCGCCGGCGTCGACCCACCCCTCGTCGGCGAGGGGGTCCTCGTCCGCCGACGAATCGGCAGGGTCGGGTGTGCGGTCGTCAGCGGGGTCGGCCGATTCGGGGCTCTCGACGACCGACACGATGGTCTCGACGACGGTGCCGAGCTTCTGGCGACAGCCCTGGCAGAGCACGACGGTCTTCTGGTCGTCCGTCGTCGGGTGAAGGTCCTTGGGCACGACGGGGTACTCGTCCAGCGAGGCGTCGAGGGCGGCACCGCAGAAGTAACACGAGGACAGTTGTTCCATGTTGCGAGTGTGTGCGTGGTCCTGGGGCTTAAATCTCCCACCTCTGATCTGTAGTTCTGGTCGAAGCTGGTGAGATCAACATAACGGGGAACGATAGCGTGACCCACGGCGGCGAGACCGACGAGAGCCAGAAAGCCCTCGGCCCGCTCGACTCGTGCGACTCGTTGCGCGCGCTCACTCCGTTCGCGTGCTTACGTCGTCGGACTTCGCCGACCGTGCCTCGCCCTTTCAGTCCACCAGGACTGCATAGCTCACGCGGCCTTCGCATTCGCTCCGGCTCGCGCTCGCGAATGATCCACCAACCCACCCCGAATTCGCGCCCTCCGGCGCGAATCACGCTTCCTGACCGCTCAGCAACCGCAGGCGTCGTCTGACAGCGTATTAGAACGTATTCGCGTCCGCGTGGGAGAAGACGAACTCGCGGAGGAGTTTGGCGCCGAGGACCGCGGCCTGGCCGTCGTCGCCGTCGTTGACTTCGACGAGGTCGAAGCCGACGGCGTGGGGCGCGACGGCCCGGACGACGTCGCGCATCTCGCGCGGTTCCAGGCCGAACGGCTCCTTGGTGCCGGTGCCAGGCGCGTACCCCGGGTCGGCAGCGTCGACGTCGACGGAGAGGTAGACCTGATCCGAGCCAGCTAAATTGGGCGTCCAGTCGGCGACGTCCTCGGGCGAGACGACAGTCACGTCCGACTCGGCGGCGCGGTCCCACTCGGCCTCGCTGCCGGTCCTGGCGCCGAGAATTACGGCCCGATCGGCGACGTCGAGGGCGTGGCGGGTGACCGTCGCGTGGCTCAGCGGGTTGCCGGCGTAGGCCTCGTACAGGTCAAGGTGGGCGTCGAGGCAGACGAAGACGTCGGGGTCGAGGGCGCGGACGGCGGCGACGGTGACGGTGTGCTCGCCGCCGACCAGCAGCGGGACGGTCCCGTCGTCGGCGTAGTCACCGAGCGTCCCTTCGAGGAAGTGGAGGTACTCCGCGACGTCGTCCGTCGGGCCGACGTCGCCGTGGTCGGCGACCGAGCAGTCGGTGAAGTGCCGGCCCGTCCGCTGGTCGTAGTCGTCGAACGGCGTCGAAAAGTGGCGGACGCGGCGCGGACCGAAGCGGGCGCCGGGTTCGAACGTCGTCGAGGCGTCCAGCGGTGCGCCGACGACGACGTAGTCGGCCCCTGCCGGGTCCGCGTTCGCGCCAGGAAACATCCTGCGAACCCCGCTTCAGACGATCTTCCGCTGCTCCTCGTACTCGAGGTACTCGATCTCGTCGTCGGGGTTGAGCTCCTCGTCCTCGGGGATGCGCATCGTGAACGTGTCGTAGGTCTCGAGATCCATGACCTGCGCGTCGTCGCCGGTGACCGAGACGACCTGGCCCTGCTTTCGCTCGATGATGGGCACCCAGACCTTCTGGTCGACCGGCTGGGAGAAGGATCGCTTCTTCGCGTCGAAGACGCCCTTGCCCTCGACGCGGGCCTTCGCGCTGCCGTGTTTGCCCGGCTTGGCCGTGCTGTAGGCCGTAATCTTGCAGGGAGTGTCCTCCATCATCACGTAACTCCCCTCGTCGAGTTCGCGAACCTCGGTCTGCTGTCGTGGCATGTCTCCCGGTTATCTATCTGCCAGTATAAACGATTTGCATTCCCTTCGGCACCGTCGCGACGCCCGCTGGCCGGCCAGGAGGACCGGCCCTCGATTCACAGCTCGTGGCCACACAGCGGACAGAAGGCGTACGTCCCGTCCGACGGGACGTCGGCCTCGCACGCCGGACAGGTCTCGACGGCCGCGCCGTCCGACGCCGCCGCGTCCCCGGACCCGGGCTCGGGAGTGTAGATTCTCGTCTGGGAATCGTCACCCTCGGCGGCACCCGGAGACGCCGCTTCGTCCGACCCCGAATCGGCGTCTCCCTCGTCGGCGGAGGATTCGCCGGACGGTGCCTCCCCGTCGCTGGTCGGTGTTGACGGTGCTTCTGTCGCGCTCGCCGGATCGGCATCGGATTCAGCGGCTTCACTGTCAGCGGCTTCGTCGTCGCCGTCCGGGTCAGCGTTCGCTTCCTCGGCACCGGCGGCCGTCCGCGCTCTGTCCGCGGATCCGGGGGTATCGCTCCCGGACGAGGAGGTATCAGCCGTGGACCTGGTCGACGCCGTCGATGCCGTCGATGGCGCGTCCGACGTCGACGGATCTGCTTCCGGCGACGACGATGGCGACGACGACGATGCCGATGGCGAGGCGTCCGACGAGGGAGAGGCGGGGGGCCGGGGCCCCAGGTCGACGCTCTCCCGCGGTGATCCGCTGGGAGCGTCCCGTCCCGCGCCGTCCGAACGGCTCCCCCGACTCCCGACCGGCGTCGGAACTGGCGGTGCGTCGGGGGGAACGCCGGTGTCGGTCCGCCGTCGTCGGTCCGCCACGTAGTCGCCCAGACGGTCTGTCGTCGTCAGCGCGACGTCGGTGAGCGTCGGGACCGAAACACGCCGCTCGACCGCGCGAACCCAGTCGTCGGGAACGGAGACGCCGACGGTGGGAAGATCAGGGTCGGGCACGTCGACGCGGTCCGTCCGCCAGAGGTACCGATAGACGCGGAAGGCCACAGCGACGAACAGCGGAAACGCCACCAGAAAGCGCCCGTCGCGGGGTAGCAGACCCCACCCGGGCGTCGCCAGGAGGAGGCGTCCGGCGTCGTCGAGCGGCCCGAACAGCACTCCCTCCGTGAGGAGCGTGACGAGCGTGACGAGCGTCGGGACCCCAGCCACGACGCCGGCGAGTTCCCCCAGGCCCGCGAATCTGGCGGTGCCGGACCACGCGGCAATAGTTCGATAGGCGAGTGCGTGTGCGGAGACGACGGCGACGCCGAGCAGCGGCCACGGGGGTTGCAGGGACGCCGTCGCGTAGACGGCGTATCCGAACGGGACAGTGACGCCGACCAGCGGACCGACTGCGAGGAGGATCGGTCCATCGGGCCCGGGGGCACGGTCGAGAAACCGCCGGTACTCGACGACGACGAACCTCGCGGCGGCGAGTAACACCAGTAACGCTGCGACTGCGACGAGGTGAGTTCCGACGGTGCCGAACGCGGGACCGATCCCAGCACGGCTCGCGCCGGCGCCGATAGCGTGGACGGCCACCGCAGCCACCAGAAGGACGGCAACCGTCGCGAGAATCGCGGATAGCCCCACGAGTAACTCGAGGAAGGCGATGGTGGCCTGTGCCGTCAGCGTTCGTTTCGCGGAGCGCACGTGAATCATTCGCGAGAGGGCGCCCGTAAATATTTTCCAACGTTCAGTTGCGCCTACAGGTTTCGGTCCGCTCGGGCGGCGTCACTCCCGGTATCGCCTCGAACCAGCCCGATCAGCGGCGCGTGGGAGATCGCAGCCGCAGCAAAAAACGAGACAGTTAATTTAACAGTGCACCACATCTTTTTTACATCCCTCCGTCAACTGGTCAAAGAAACATGTCCGATCAATCCGAACTGGCGTGTGTTTCGTGCGAGACGGCGTTCGACCCAGCACCGACCGGCGGGTTCTGTCCCGACTGCGACACGCCTCACCCGGACTTCGAGCACGGCGAGGCCGACGACGCGGACGACGCCGAGGAAACGGGAGACGACGAGATCGAGGCCGAGGAGACGGAAACCGAGGCGACCGAACCGGCCGACGAGGAGGCGACGGCCTCGTCCGACGACGGAGCGGCACCGTCGTACTGCCGTGAGTGCGGCGCGGCGATCGGTGCGGAGAGCGCGTCGTCGGACACGACGGAGTGCTCGGACTGCGGGCGGACCGTCGCCGCCGACGCGTCGTACTGTCCCGATTGCGGCACGGCGATCGAGGCCGACGAGACGGCAGACGGGCCCGAGGACGAACCGACTGTGGTGGCCGACGCCGACAGTGCCGAGGCCGCAAGCGATGACGCGGCGACGGACGACGACGCGACGGCCGCCGAGGCAGAGACGCAGGACGCTGGAACCGAAGATGCACAGACGGACGTCGAGTCGCCGGACTCCGAGGACGCAGAATCGGTGCCCGAAGAGATTACCCTCGTCGTCAACGGCGAGTCCTACACCTTCGGGGACGGCGACACCTTCGGCAGGGAGGACGAGGAGTGGCTCGAGGACCTCGTCGTCGCGGGCGGCGGTTCGGACGCGCTCTCCTACATCTCCAGCGAGCACGTCGAGTTCTCTATCGAGGACGACGGCGTCTACGTGACCGACGTGAGCCGGAACGGCACGCTCCTGAACTCCACGAAGATGGAGGGCGGGACCGAACAGGTCTCCGACGGGGACTTCCTCACGCTCGCCGGACGGGCCGAGGTCGAGGTCCAGTTCTGAGATCCGACCCGGTCACCGCCGAATGGACGTGGCACACTCGTCCGGATCGCCGGACGGGACGTAGACGCGCGTCGAATATCTAAACCAATTATCAATATCCGTTAAATTTATCTCCGAAAGCGTTGCCAGATAGGAGCATGCCGACCGAGATTTCCGCGACTGTAAATCGACCGTACGTTCCGGAGTCGGGTGGGGGGATCACCTGTGAGCTGGACATCACACCGCAGGCACAGGGGCAGGCCGCGGAGCGCCACATCGCGCTGTGTATCGACAGCAGCGGGTCCATGGCCTACGACGACAAGCTGGACCACGCCCGCGACGCGACGGAGCTGGTCTTCGGTATCCTCAACGACGACGACTACCTGAGCATCGTCACCTTCGACGAGGACATCGAGGTGGTCATGGACGCGACGCGGTGGGGTGACATCGAACGCGAGGAGGCCGAAGAGCGCCTCCAGGAGATAACGACGACGGGCGGAACGGACATCTACTCCGCGCTCGAAGAGGCCGAAGGCATCCTCTCGGGGCTGGAGCGCGGCGAGTCCATCTCCAAGCGCGTCCTGCTGCTCTCGGACGGGCGGGACACCCGGGCGTCGGCCGCCGACTTCGAACCGCTCGCCCAGGACCTGACCGACGCCGGCATCTCCATCTACTCGGCCGGCCTCGGGACGAACTACGGCCAGGACACCATCCGCAGCCTCGGCGAGTTCTCCCAGGGCCGGTGGGCCCACGTCGAGAACCCGGCAGACATCCGGTCGTTCTTCGGCGACGTCGTCCAGGAGGCCTCGACCGTCCTCTCGAACAACCCCGAACTCGTCCTCGAGACCGTCGACGGCTGCGAGATTGGACAGGCGTTCCGGCGGCTCCCGCAGGTCCAGAAGATCCCGCTCGAACACGAGGAAGGGAAGACGATCATCGGTCTCCCGGACCTCCAGGACCGGGAGGAACAGCAGGTCGTCCTGGAGATGGACGCGCCGCCGAACGACGTCGGGACCGAGGAGACGCTCGTCGACGTGACCCTGGAGGCGGGGTCGAACTCGGCCGAGACCGAAATCGCCGTCACCTACTCGGACGACGAGTCAGAGCTGTCCGTCCACGACGAGGACGTCACCGTCGCCTACTACGACACCGACCTCCGGACGCGGATCGCCCACGCCGACTCCCAGGACGAACTGGAGGCGGTCAAGGCCAAGATCGACGAGACCGAGGTCATCACGGGCGAGACGGAGATCGCCGACGCCCTCCACGAGAACGTCACTCGCATCGAGGAGGGCGACGAGAGCCAGGCCCGGCAGGTCAAGGAGAACACCACCGGCGTCTACGACCCCGATGAGTACTAGCGGACCAGTCGTCGCCGCGATGAGGAGCGGCGGCGATCGAGCCCACGCCGCGAGGAGTGTGTGCCGACGACTCACCGTCGGCTGTGAGGATGTCTGAGGTATCACGTCCCATGTCCGAACCGTCCCCTGGCGACGAACTCGCCGACCGGTACGTGTTGCGCGAAGAGATCGGTCGCGGCGGGTTCGGCGTCGTGTGGAGCGCCGACGACCGCGAGAGCGGTGGCATGGTCGCGCTGAAACACCCCAACTACGAGGGGTCGACGCCGGACGAACTCGTCGAGAAGTACTTCGAGCGCGAGACGGACATCCTCGAGGAGATCCGCGAGGCCGGCGAGCACGACAACATCATGAGCTACTACGGCCGGGAGGAAGGCTTCGGAATGCCGTTCCTGGTCGTCGAACTCATCGAGGGCGCCGAACTCGGCGAGGTCGTGCGCGAGGACGGGCCGATCACTGACCCCGACGAGGTCCGCGAGATCGGGATCGGGATCTGTGACGCCCTTTCCTTCCTCCACGACCACGACATCATCTATCGCGACCTGAAGCCCGACAACATCATGCTGAACGGGGACAGGGATCCGAAGCTACTGGACTTCACGACGGCGAAGGGCACCGTCACGAGCGACGACATCCCCTCGTTCACGGGTAACGTCACCTCCCAGCCAGTCCAGGGCTCGACCGGCGACTCGACGGTGCCGGGCGAGTTCAAGCCGCCGGAGCTGAACCGCGACGCCGAGCAGCGCCAGGGGCCCTGGAGCGACGTCTACTCCATCGGGAAGCTGCTGTGCTTTCTCCAGGTGGGGTGGGTACCAGACGACGACAGCGTCGCCCCCAGTCAGTTCGGCGTCGACGGCGCCGACTATCTCGACGAGATCGTCAGGAACGCGACCCAGCACGACCACGCCGACCGGTACTCCAACGCCTCGATGCTCAAGACCGCTCTCGAGGACCGGGACGCGACGATGCCCTCGCAGGCCACCCTCGAGTGGCTCGGTCGCGGCGAGAAGTGGCGGATCAGCCCCGGCGACACCATCGGCCGAAAGACCGAGGACGGACCGCGGCCCTCGATCATGCTCGCCGACGGCCGGCACACGGCCCTGTCAGCGGTCCACTGCCGCTTCGTCACCGACGAGGACGGCGGCTGGCGGGTCGTCGACACCAGCCTCAACGGGACCTACATCAGCAAACACGACGAACAGGAGTGGCGACTGTTGCTCTCCGAGACGGGACGGGAGCGCCAGCGCCAGGCCGGCGAATCGATCCCCAGCGACCCGGACGCCAGCGCCGCACTGGAGCCCGGCGACGTCGTCGCGCTGGTCAGCCCGAGCTACCCCGAGCGATTCTACTTCCGATTCAGCCAGTGACCATGGAACACGCCAGCAGCGTCGACGTCGGCGCACGAAAGCGAGGGAGCGGCGGGATCAACGAGGACAGCGTGGCCTCGGCGGTCCTGGAGAATCACCACCGGGAGACGGGCCGGTCTGTCGGCGTCTTCGTGCTCGCGGACGGCGTGGGAGGTGAGGCCAGCGGCGACGTCGCGTCGTTCCTGGTCACCTCGATCGTCCGCAAGCGACTGACCGAGCGCCTCCAGGGGTCGGCGACGGACGTCCTGGAGCGGTTCGGCATCGACGCCTACCCCGCGGACCCGCCCACGGTCGACGAGGATCCACGCGCGGTCCTCTCCGAGGGACGGATCCGGAGTGCGATCAAGGACAGCGTCGACGCCGCCCACCGGAAGATCCAGGAGTACGCCTCGGCCATCGGCGGTCAGCCAGCGACGACGGTCGTCGTCGCGGTGTACGCCGACGGGAAACTCCACTACGGCTGGGTCGGCGACAGCCGCCTCTACGTCGTCAACACGAAACGCGGGACGATCAGACAGCTGACAGAGGACCACGCCGTCACCAACGTCCGGCTGAAACGGGGCGAGATCGAGGACGAGGCCTACGCCCGCGTCCACGAGGACGCCACCGCCATCACCAACGCCGTCGGCGGATCCAGCGCCGGGAAACCGAGCGTCGACGTCGAGTTCGGGACGACGGACGTCTTCCGCGAGGACGTCGTCATGCTCACCAGCGACGGCCTCATCGACGCCTACCCGGACGTCAGGCCGCTCCGCAGGGAGTACGAGCGGGCCGAGGACACCGAGTCGGTCTGTGAGAAGATCCGTGACACCCTGGTCACGGAAGACGAGATTATGGAACTCGTTCTCGGCGCCGAGGACCTGCACGGCGCCGTGACGGACCTGGTCGCGTTCGCCAACGAGCGCGGCGGGAAGGACAACATCTCGATCACGCTCGCCCAGGATCCGAACGCCCGGCCGACGCCGGAGTCGATGGTCTCCCGGGCCGAGACGGTCATCGAGCCGGCCGACGACGGCGGCGCGGACGACGACGGGAGCGAGGACAGCGACGGGAGTGACTCGACGCAGGCAGACGCGAGTAGCGACGGGTCGGAAACGGGCGGCTCGGCCGGCGACGACCCCCCCGACCCACCAGCGTCGACTGGACAGGAAACGAGTTCCACCGGCGCGACCGAGGCCGAGACCGACGGGACCGGGTCCACAGGCGAGTCCGACGACCCGGAGAGCGCCGCTGACCCGGGCGCGTCCGGGAGTCCGGCCCACGACGTCGACGTTGTCTCGCTCGGTAGCGGGGCGCCGACGGCAGCACTCGCCGTCCCGAGCGAGGGGACGGTGTACGAAATCGCCGGCGACACCACCGTCGGACGGGACGCCGAGGCGGACCAGCGCCCCGACCTCGCGCTCGACGTCGCGACCGACGCACACGTCGAACCGGTCCACGCGAGAGTCACGTTCGACGAGAGCGGCAAGGAGTGGCAGATCACGGACCAGAGTTCCTCGGGGACGCACGTCGAGGTCGGCGACGGGGAGTGGCTGCTCCTGCTCTCAGAGGAGGGACTCGAACGACACCGCGAGTCCGGCTTCGACCCCGACGCGGCGACGGAGCGGTCCATCGAGCAGTCGACCGCGCTCGAGGACGGCGCCGCCTTCGTCGTCGAGGACCCCCGTGAGGACGACGCGATCACCTGCCGATTCTTTACGTCCGTCGAACTGGCCCGAGAGCGCCTGGCCGACGGGTCGGTCCGGGAGGCCGGCTTCGAGCGGTTCGTGCTGTAGTCGTCGCCGTCTGCGAGAGTCGTCGGAGAAGCCAGCCGTCGGGAGACCGGTCGGCGGTCAGTTCTCTCCGTCGTTATCGCCGAACGTCAGCTGCTGGTCGGTCGCGCTGGACCCGGGCCCTGTCCCGGACCCGGACCGTTCGCGCATGCTCTGCCTCGTAAACTGGGGTTTCGCGCGGATGCCGCGGCGGCGACGGAACGAGTATAGCAGCGAGACGCCGACGAGGACGGTGAAGACTGCCGCGACGACAGTCGCTTCGAGTTCCTCGACGGCGTAGAGGAACGCCGTCGAGAACACGCCGCTGGCCATCGCCATCCCGAGGACGAGGCGGCGGGCGAGCCCGCCGAACAGGCTGCCGGGGTCCTCGAGTTCGACGTTGACCCTGAGTTCGTCGCGCTGGATGCGGTCGAGGGTCCCCTCCAGTTTCGGCGGGATGCGGACCGTCGACCGGGCCGCGTCCCTGAACTCGGTCGCGCGCTCCTCGGCGAACTCGCGGGCACCCGCGGCCATGTGACCCTCCTCGCGGAGGTAGCCGGTGGCGACGGCGATGAAGTCGAAGTCGGGGTCGAGCGTGACGCAGACCCCTTCGACCACCGTCGCGACCCGGAGGACGAGCGCCAGGTCGGCCGGGAGGCGGAGCGGGAACTCGTACATCGTGTCCTCGACCTGGGAGACGATCTGCTGGACGCGGTACTGTTCGATGTCCTCGCCGCGGGCGTCGGCGATGGCCAGTTCCATCACCTCGCCCATCACCTGCCGGTCGGCCTCCGGCGAGAGCGTCCCCATCTCGACGAGGGCGTCGAGGATGGCGTGGATGTCCTGGCTGGCGACGGCGGTGTAGAAGTCGACGATCTTCCCCTGGACGAACGAGTCGACCCGGCCGGACATGCCGAAGTCGTAGAAGACGAGCGTGCCGTCGTCCTGGACCGCGAGGTTGCCGGGGTGGGGGTCGGCGTGGAACACGCCGTCGTCGATGATCATCTGGAGGTAGGTCCGCTGGAGCGTCTCCGCGAGCGCCGTCCGGTCGACCGACAGATCGTCGAGCGAGTCGACGTCGTTGATCTTCGTCCCCGGGACGTACTCCATCGTGAGGACGCGCTCGGTCGAGTGCGATTCGAGGACCTCGGGGATGCGGACGTCCGGGTCGTCGGCGAAGTTCCCGCGGATCTCGGTGAGCATCCGGGCCTCACGGTGGTAGTCCATCTCCTCGCGGATCGTCCGGTCGAACTCGTCGGCCAGCGTCTCCAGCGAGAACGAGCGGGACTCGTCGACGAAGTACAGCAGCACCGGGAGCGTCCACCGAACAACCCGGAGGTCGGCCTCGACGAGCGCCTCGATGCCCGGCCGGCGTATCTTCACCGCCACCGGGTCGCCGTCGACCTCCGCGCGGTACACCTGGCCGAGGCTCGCGCCGCTGATGGCGTCGACGTCGAACTGGTCGAAGCGTTCGTCGACCTGCCCGAGTTCCGCCTCCAGCACCTCCTTCGCGTCGGCCCACGGCGCCGGTGGCACCCGGTCCTGGAGTTTGGTGAACTCGTCGATGTACTCCGGCGGGAGGACGTCGGGCCGGGTCGACAGCAGCTGGCCGAGCTTGATGAACGTCGGGCCGAGGGTCAGCAGCGAGTCCAGCAGCGTGGCCGCGCGGTCGCGGCGCTGTTCGGCGGTGACGCGCCGGGACGAGCCGAAGAAGAGGAACCGGTTGCGGTCCCGGGCGTAGGCGAGCATCAGCGGGAGGAAGTGGCGCACGACGACGAAGAAGCGCCAGTAGGCGCGGAGGTTCACCAGCAGGCCACCCCTAGCGAGCGTCCTCGATGGGGATGGTCGTCTGTCGACCCGTGGTCGCCTTGGGCAACCGGAGTTCGAGCACGCCGTCCGAAACGTCCCCCTCGGCCCCCGACTCGGTCACGTCCGGCGGGAGCGGGAGCTCCGCGTCGAGGAAGAGCGAGCGGTCCTCGCGGACGTACTCGAACTCCTCGGGAACGGCCTTGGCCCGCTCGGCTTCGAGCACGAGTTTGCCGCCCTCGATACTGACGGTCAGCCCGTCGGCGGTGACCCCCGGCAGGTCCATCACCAGCAGGTACGCGTCGTCGGATTCCAGCACGTCGGCGAACACCGCCTCGGGCAGGTCTCGTAACGCGTCACGGAGCGCTGACATGATACACGATTGGGGAGCCGCGACGAAAAAGGCCGTGGTCCGCTGTCAGGTCCCGGGTTCGCGACCGGGAGCGCTCACAGCATCCCGACGCCGAACAGGGCGACGAACCCGAGGAACAGCGCCCCGAACCCGACAGTGACGACCGCCCCCTTGACGATTCGCCAGGCCGTCGCCCGCTCTGGCGCGTCCGAGATAACGAACACCGGGGTTCGCTCGCCGCGGCGGACGACGGCGTTCACGACGCCGGACCCCCAGCCGCCGACGGGTTCGTCGAACGCCTCGCCGTAGACGTAGGCCGTCTCGCCGACGTCGAGGCGGCGCTCGACGAACTTCTGCTGGTTGCCGAGGTGGAGTTCCAGCGGGCCGAAGTCGAGCGCGCTGTCCTGGGCCTCGACGTCGTCGGTAGCGTCGACGAACCGGCGGATCCGTTCGGGCGGTTCGTCGCCCGGGTCGACCTTCGTGACGTGATCACCGAAGTGGAGCGACGCCCCAGCGGGTTCGACCCGGACGCGAGCGTCGCCGTCGTCGAGGAAGAAGGGTACCGCTTGACCCCCTTCGACGAGCGTCTCCCAGTTGCTGTGTTTCCCCGAGGAACGCAGTTCCTGGACCTCGTACTCGTAGGCGAGACACGACCGGCCGGAGAACGGCGCGGTGACGGTGCCGTCGTCGCCCTCGCGAGCGGTCCCTTCGATTTCGACCGGGCCGGGATGGTTCGGGAGGGTGTACACGTCGACCGGGTCGTTGCGCAAGACGTGATAGACGACGCGGAGGTCGCGGGCGCCGTACCAGACGATGGCGAGGCCCACGAAGAGGAACACCGCGAAGAGGACCGTCGTCACGGGATTCAGGGGCATGCAACCACACCCGGCACAGAGCGGCTTAAAACCCGCGCGTCCTGTTGGAGGAAGAAACGGTCGAATCGGTCAGTGGAGTTCGGTGAAGCTAGTGACCCGGTGGTCACCCAGCACGCACTGGCCTCGCTCGTGGGGGTCGTGGCGCTCGACGTGGACCGCGTCGAGGCCGGCGTTCCAGGCCGCGCCGACGTCGTCGGCGTCGTCGCCGGCCATAATTCCCGTATGGCCATTGTACCCCACGCCCATGTCGGTCATCACCTGCTCGACCGGGCCGGGGTCGGGTTTCCAGCCGATCTCCTCGGTACAGCACACCACCGAATCGAACCAGTCGCCGATGTCGAGTTCGGCGAGCACCGGGTCGGTGAGGTACTCCTGGCAGTGGGTGACGAGGCCGACGGGGCCGTCGATGGCGCCGACGAACCGCTCGACGTCGTCGTAGAGGAACGTCGCGGACGCGCGGGCGAGCGGATCCTCGACCTCGTGGAACGTCTCCCAGAACGTCACCGGGTCGACGCCGTGGCGGCGCAGGCACTGGTCACGCGTGCCGCCCATACCGTACCAGAGGACGGTCGCGTCCCGGTCCGTGAACGTGACGCCGAGGCGGTCGCCGACCTCGGTCAGGACCTCGCGGGGGTAGGAGGGCTCGATGTCGACCAGGGTGCCGTCCAGGTCGAACACCCAGAAGTCGTAGTCGTCTCGGGGCATGCGGATCGTGTGAGTAGGCGGGTGACAAGTAAGTAGTTTCCGGCGAAGCCGGGATGAGCGGCGTCCGAGCCCGTTCCAGCGGGACAGCAAAAATAGTCAATCGAGCTAACTCTTTTGGACTTCCTGTTCGAAAAGTGAAACATGGACGCGTTCCCCGACACCGACGGCCGTCTCGAACGACGCCGTCTGGGACTGTTCGTACTCGTCGCCTTCGGCATCGCCTGGGCGACGGCGGGCTACATCTACGCGAACGGCGGCCTCACGGACAGTCCGACCGTCGTCGAAGCCGGCCCGCTCTCGCTCACGCTGGCCGGGATACTGCTCCCGACCGCCTACATGTTCGCGCCCGGCGTCGCGAACGTCCTGACCCGCGCACTCACCCGCGAAGGGTGGGACGACCTCGGGCTATCCGTCGGCTTCTTCGAGCACTGGCGGGCGTACGTCGCCGCCTGGTTCGCGCCGGGCCTCCTCACCGCGCTCGGTGCGGCGCTGTACTTCGCCGTCTTCCCGCAGTACTTCGACCCAGCGGCGGAGTCCTTCGCGTCGGCCACGGTCGGCGGCGCCGACGTCGGGATGTCGCCCCTGGCCCTCGCAGCGATAACCATCGGCGCAGCGACGGTGGTCAACCCGCTGTTCAACGCCGTCTTCGGCTTCGGCGAGGAGTTCGGCTGGCGGGCCTATCTCCTCCCGAAACTCGCGCCGCTCGGCCTCCGGGGCGCCGTCGTCGTCCAGGGCCTCGTCTGGGGCGCGTGGCACTGGCCGCTCATCGCGATGGGCTACGAGTACGGCTTCGACTACGCCGGCTTCCCGTGGGTCGGATTCGTCGTCTTCCTGGCGTTCGCCCTCGCTGCGGGCACGTTCCTGGCGTGGCTCACCCTCCGGACCGACAGCATCTGGCCGGCCTCGCTGGGCCACGGCGCCATCAACGCCACCGCCGTCGTCGCCGTCGTCTTCGCCCGCGGGGACCCCGACTATCTGCTGGGCCCGCTCCCGATGGGAGTCGTCTCCGTCCTCCCGTGGCTCGCGCTGGCGGGTTATCTGCTGGTCAGGATGGAAGAGGGTGCGCCGGCGACGCGTTCGACGAGCGGCGTCCCGCCCGCCAGTTCGGCCGACGAGTAACTACTCGACCCGCCGACAAGTAGGTTACTCGACGCGGATCGAACTGCCGAGGTACTTGGTGAGGACCTCGGAGACGGTATCGGCGTTGAACAGGTCGAGGTCGGCAGCGATCCGTTCCTTCAACTCGTCGAGGTACGCCCCCTCGGTCTGAAGTTCCCGGAACGAGACCTCGGTCACCGGGACGTCCAGTGCCTCCTCGGTGAGTTCGCGGAAGTGGGCCTCGTCGCCCAGGTCGCCGCGCCAGAGGTTGTCGCGGAAGAACAGCCACCCCTCGGAGCCGGGCCGGTCGGCCTCGCGGTACAGCACCGTCTCGAAGCTGTTCGGTTCGACCGACAGCTCGGGTGGTCCCGGTTCGACTCGAAACCGGACCCGGAAGACGTAGCTTGCCGTGCCGACGTCCTTCGTCGACTCGCCCTCGCTCCCGCCGTCGGGGAGCAGTCGCGGTGAGCCCTCGTCGCCCACCGGTGGTTGGCCAGCGCCGGTCGATCGTCGACCGTCGCGCATCAGTCGTAGATTTCGTCGAACCGCTCGGCCAGGTCGACGTCGTTGCCCGTGATGCCGCCCTCGTCGTGGGTCGTCAGGCGGACCTCGACCTCGCGCCAGCCGATGGTCATCTCCGGGTGGTGGAACGCCTCCTGGGCGAGGCCGCCGGCCGCCGCGGCGAAGCCGACGCCGTCGAGGTAGGCGTCGAACTCGTACGTTCGGGTGATCTCGTCGCCGTCGCGTTCCCACTCGTCTGGTAGCTGTGCCGCGATCTCGTCGTCGGAGAGCAGGTCTGCCATACGAGCGAATTCTCCCGGCTGGCTGAAAACTATTGGCCCTGCCGGTGGTCTGCGGCCGAGATCTCACCACGGCGTCCTGCGTGTCGGCCTATCGACACGCTTCGTGCCGTTCCCCCGCATGATTTGAAGGGGGAACGCAAACGCGGTAGCGATGAGTACAGCGTCCGACGGGAACGGCGACGCGGGGGACGACGACGAGTCGTTCGTGGCGTTCGGGATCGACGACCGACCATCGCTGCCGAAGTCGATGGTCCTCGGGATGCAACACTACCTGACGATGGTCGGGGCGAACGTCGCCGTCCCGCTCATCCTGGCAGCGGCGATGGAGATGCCGACCGGCGTGACCGCGCGGTTCGTCGGGACCTTCTTCGTCGTCTCCGGGATCGCGACGCTGGCACAGACCACGTTCGGGAACCGTTACCCGCTCGTCCAGGGGGCGCCGTTCTCGATGCTGGCGCCGGCGCTCGCCATCGTCGCGACCGTCACCGTCCTGCCGGGCGAGGTCGGCTGGCAGGTCAAGTTGCAGGCGCTCCAGGGCGCCATCATCGTTGCGGCGTTGACCGAGGTCGCCATCGGCTACTTCGGCATCGTCGGCAAACTTCGGCGATTCCTCTCGCCGGTCGTCATCGCCCCGACTATCACCTTGATCGGGCTGGCGCTGTTCAACGTCGGCCAGGTCACCAGTGCAGGAAACAACTGGTGGCTCCTCGGGCTGACGCTCCTGCTGATCGTCGGCTTCTCGCAGTACCTCGACAGCTACTCTCAGCTGTTTCGCCTCTTCCCCGTGATCCTCGGCGTCGTCATCGCCTGGCTCGTCGCCGCCGTCCTCTCCGTCACGGGCTTTTACACGCCCGATACGACGGGTTACGTCGCGCTCGGAGCGATCACCGACGCCCGGTTCCTGCTCCCCATCTACCCCCTCCAGTGGGGGATGCCGACGTTCAACGCCGCCTTCGTCATCGGGATGTTCGCCGGCGTGCTGGCCTCCATCGTCGAGAGCATCGGCGACTACCACGCCGTCGCGCGGCTCACCGGCAACGGGATGCCCAGCGAGCGGCGGATGAACCACGGCATCGGGATGGAGGGGCTGATGAACGTCTTCGCCGGGATCATGGGGACGGGCGGGTCCACCTCCTACTCCGAGAACATCGGCGCCATCGGGCTGACCGGCGTCGCCTCGCGCTACGTCGTCCAGATCGGTGCGGTCATCATGCTCGTGTTCGGCTTCGTCGGCTACTTCGGCCAGCTCGTGGCGACCATCCCCGACCCCATCGTCGGCGGCCTCTTCGTCGCGATGTTCGCCCAGATCGTCGCCGTCGGGCTCTCGAACCTGCGCTACGTCGATCTCGACTCCTCGCGGAACGTCTTCGTCGTCGGCTTCGCGCTGTTCGTCGGCCTCGCCGTCCCCGAGTACGTGGCCAACGTCGGCTCGATCGGTGCGTTCCGGGAGGGCCTGGCGGCGGTTCCGGTCGCCGGCGCGGTCCTCGGCCAGCAGGTCGTCGCCGACACGGCCTACGTCATCGGGACGACGGGAATGGCCGTCGGCGGGCTCGCGGCGCTCGTCCTCGACAACACCATCCCCGGCACGCGCGAGGAGCGCGGCCTCGCCGAGTGGGACGACATCGCCGAGGACGAGGGCGCGTTCCAGCCCGTCTGGTACCAGTGGTTCGGCTTCGGCGAGGACTCGGTCGCGAGCGAGGGCGCCGAGACCGGTCGCAGCGGTCGGTGACCGGCCCTCAACTGGGCGTCTCGCGGACCTGCAAGGTCAGGTCCACGGGGTCCAGCAGGTAGTAACACTGCCAGGCCGGAGCGAGGCCGACGACGCGGGTGCCGTGAACGGTCGTCTCGTGGTGGCTGTGGTGGTGGCCGACGAGGACGAGGTCCGGGTCGAGCGTGGCGATCAGGTCGTCGACGTGGTCACAGCCCGGGTCGTAACCGTAGGAGAGGAGGCCGTTCGGCGCCTCGTGGGTGAGCAGCAGGTCGATATCTTCGAGTTCGGCGAGTCGCTCGACGTCCTCGTGGGTGAAGTGGCGCCGCCGCTCGCCGACGAGGTCGCTCCGCGCCCTGTCGTAGCGCGTCGGTGCGAAGTTGCCGGAGAGGCCGGCGATTCGCAGTCCCTCGATCTCGGTGGCGGTGCTGGCCAGGAGGTGTGCGTTGTTGGCCCCTGGTGGCGTCTCGCCCGCTCGCATCGCCTCGGTGACGTCGAAGTCCTCGTTGTTGCCCGCGATGAACCACGTCGGCACCGGCAGGTCGTACCACTCCAGGTCCCCCAACTGGATGGCCACGTCCGCGTCGGCGTCGTCGTAGGCGGCCAGCAGCGCCGCGCGGTTCTCCGGGTCGGCGGCGTGTGCGTCACCGAGCACTAGCATTACCTGAACCTCTGACACGGGCCATGTTAGTACCCCGAGTTCCGTCTGCGACGATCAGCCGTCGACCTCGGGCGCGCACTGTTCGCGGTAGACGTCGAGGGTGGCCCGGAGCGCGCCGATGATGATCGGACCCACGAACAGGCCCATGAACCCGATGGCGTAGAGGCCGCCGATGACGCCGAGGATGATGACGCTCGGGTTGACGCGGGCGTACCGGTCGACGACGACCGGGCGGAGGTAGTCGTCAGAGATCCCGACGATGATCGTTCCGTAGACGAACAGTAACGCGGCCGGCACGGGTCGCCCGACGAGGACGAGGTACACCGACGCGGGCCCCCAGACGAGGAAGGATCCGACGACTGGGAGGAGCGCCAGGACGATCATCACCGACGTCCAGAACAGGGCGTTCGGAATGCCGACGGCGAAGAGGCCGAGCCCCGCGATGGCGCCCTGCACGATGGCGATGAAGACGTGGCCGGCGAGGACGGCCCAGGTGATGTCGTCGATGGCGTCGAGTAGCTCGTCGAGGACGTCGGCCGGGAGCGGCAGGACCCAGCGGAGCCAGGCGACGAAGTCGTCGCCGTCCTTCAGGAAGTAGTACAGGAGGAAGATGGTGAGCCCGAGCCCGATGACGGCGTGGGTCACCGCGCCGAAGACGCCGAGGATGCTGCCGAACGCCCCAGACCCGCCGTTGCTCACGACCGACTGGAGCAGCTCGCTGAAGGAGATATCGGCGCCGACCAGCGCTTCGATTGCCGCCTCGAGTTCCGCGACGCTCTCACCGCCCTGCTGGACGCCCTCGACCAGGGCCGCCGCGTCGGCGGCGACGGCGCGCGTCACGACGACCAGCGGGAGGATGACCGCGACGCTCGCGAGAGCGACGACGGCCCCCGCGGCGATGCGTGGACTCGCCCACTGCTCGGCCCGGGCCTGTACCGGTGCGAGTACGTACGCGAGGACGACGGCGAGCAGGAAGTACTGGAGGAACGGGAGGACGAACAGCGCGGAGAGCGCGAGGAGGGCGGCGACGACGAGGAGGAGAAATCCCCGGCTCGAATCCATACGATCACTGACGGGCCCTGCCGGGAAAAGTGTCACTGGGAATACACACGTTGCGCGTCGGCCTGCGAGTGGGGAGCGCCGGGAATCGGCCCAGTTTTCCTCCGGGGTCGCGAACCCCCGGACGACCAGCTATGACAGGACCAGACGAGGAGGAGGAACCGTCGTTTCCGGTGGTTTGCCCCGAGTGCGACACGGAGACGAGCGTGGCGCTCTCTGACCTCGAAGCCGCCATCGACCGGCACAACGACCAGTTACACGACGGCGAGGAGGTGGCCCAGATAGACCCCGCCGTCGCCGACCACGTCCTCGACCTCGCCGCCGAGGACATGGGCCTCTACGACGAGTGAGCGCGACCCCGCGGCCGAAGATTGCTCGCGGAAAGCAACCGACTTGAGGGTCCGCCCGCTACCACTACCCGGCCGATGACGAACGTCGCCGGTGACGGTGACCGGTTCCGAGCGGGGATGACCACCTCGCCGTGACGAACCCTATGAGTGCCGAGGCCGACTTTCTATCCACGGCGCCGAACGGCGACTGCGGTGAAGATGCGACGATCGGGGTATGCTGCCCTCCTTTCAGACGTCTCTCATCCGCTCGGTGTAGTCCCAGCTATAGATCTCACGCGGATCGATCCGAATCCTGACCTCGTCGCGGTCGTCACTGAGCAGGTACCTGGCCAGTGAGGAGTCCGTCCCGCCGAGGTAGCGCTCGACGAGTGCGCGCAGGACGTCACTGCCGCCGTCGCGAGAGACGGTGGCGACGCCACTCCCACGGATCCCGCGGTAGGGCACCTCGTTCGTCGAGACGTCGAATCCGACGGCCGGATCGTTTCGGAGGATGGCCACCAGGTCGGCCCCAGCCTGCGTCGCACACTCGAGGAATCCGTCGCGGTACCGGTACCACACGGTGACGGGCCACAGCGACCCGTCCGACCGCCGAGTCGCGATTCGGATGGGGACCGTCACCTCGTGCAGGAAGGATTCGACCTCGCCCTCGGACCAGGCGCCACGGAAGTCGGTCATATGCGAGAGGTACGCACGGATGGCGGAAAAGTCCGTTCGAGACGGCCCGGCCCGGTGATCCATCGATTCCGGTAGTCCCGGTGGGCGGTGTCGGACGTCCCACTGCGACGTCCTTCTGACCCGTCCGGTCCGTTCTGCCCGCCGAGGACGGATGCCCTCCCGTTCCGCCTGCTGCATCGAACACGGTCCCGCCAGTCGGCAGTCGCGCCCGGGTCAGCGCTTTAGTCGCGTCCGGTCCAATCGTCACGTATGACCGCCGAGTCCCGCGAACGCCCCACGAAAGAGCCCGAAGAGATCGAGGCGGTGTACGAGGACGTGGCGCCGAAGTTCGCCCGGTTCGAAGCGCTCGACCGGCTGTTCACCGGGCGATATCGCGAGCAACTGTTCTCCCGCGCAGACGGGCGCGTGCTCGACGTGGCCTGTGGGACCGGTATCAACTTCCGCTACCTCCCGGACGACGTCGAACTTACGGGCGTCGATCTGAGCGAGGCGATGCTCGAGCGGGCGCGCGAGCAGGCGGCCGAACTCGGGAGGGACGTGGACCTCCAGCGGGCCGACGCGGCCGACCTCCCCTATCCCGACGACAGCTTCGACACCGTGATCTCGTCGCTGTCGACGTGTACGTTCCCGGAGCCGATAACGGTGCTGCGGGAGATGGATCGGGTCTGCCGACCCGACGGCCGAATCCTGCTGCTGGAGCACGGCCGGAGCAGTCTGGGCCCGGTCGCGCGATTCCAGGACTGGTGGGCGCCGCGCCACTTCGAGTCGATGGGCTGCCGGTGGAACCAGGAGCCCGCCGACCTGGTCGCCGAGGCCGGCTTCGACTCGTTCGAGGTCAGAAAGCGGTTCCTCGGCATCATCACCCTGCTGAAAATCCGGCCGACGGACGCCGGTACTGCGTAGCTCTCAGACTCCCAGTTCGTCGGCCAGTTCGGTGAACGTCGAGACGGTCAGGTGGGGCTCGGTCTCGTAGGGGCCCCAGAGCGTCTCCTGGCGGTTCACCCACACCCCCTGCATCCCGGCGTTGACCGCGCCGGGGACGTCCCACCAGCCCGCCGCGGCGAAGGCGACGTTCTCGACGGGCGTCTCGATCTCCTCGGCAGCGTGGCGGTAGATCTCGGGTTCGGGCTTGAACCGCCCGACGTCGTCGGCGCTGAACGTCCGCTCGATCCGGTCGCCCAGATCCGCGAAGTCGACCAGCGAGTCGAGCATTTCGCGATTTCCGTTCGAGACGACGTAGCAGTTGTACCCGCCCGCTCGCAACCGGTCGAGCCCCTCGTGGACGTCGTCGAAGACGTCCAGGTCGTGGTACGTCGCCAGGAGGGCCGCCTTCTCGTCCTCCGAGAGGTCGACGCCGCGGGCCGAAAGGGCGTACTCGAGGGCGTGTTCGATCAGGTCGAAGAAGGCGTGGTACTCGTCGATGGCGTTGCCGACCATAGCGCAGGTCAGCGAGCGCTCCCGCCAGAGACTCGCCAGGGCTGCCGGGTCGTCGACGTAGTCGGCCAGTGGCTCCTCCACCGTGGTGACGTCGACGATCGTGCCGTAGGAATCGAACGCGACCACGTCGACGGCGTCGGGGTCGAAAGTCATCACGCCCGAACGTTCGAGTCGTGCTGGCAAGTGTCTACCCCCACGGGACCTCCGGCGTCTATCGCAACCGCAGACCTGTCTGTCGAAAGTGTATTCCAAACGAACTTCATTGTGCGGGTCCAACTGTGGACGTGAACCGATTACTCGATCCACGGCGGGAGAGCAACGCGACGGAACCACTGGACGGCGCGACCGCGAGTGACGACGGCGGATCGGCCCGGGGCGGGCTCAGAAAGGCGCTGTTCGCTCTCGGCGTCCTCGGCCTTGCGTACCTGGCCGTCCGCCGCGCCGGGCGGAGCGAGCGCGCCCCATCGATGGACGAGGTGAGGGAGACGGTCGACGACGTCCGGTCCGGCGACGACTTCGAGATTCCCATCGGCGAGAGCGGCGAGGAATCGCCGGACCAGCGCGATTCGGCCATGGGCGCCGGAACGACAGAGGGCGCCATCGGCAACGAACCCATGCCCGGCGAGGACCTTTCCAGCGGGCGCCCCGCCGACCAGGACGACCCGGACCGGGAGAGTACGGGCAGTGATACCGCCGAGGAGAGCGAGGAGACGGACGCATCCGGCGCGGGGACGGACGAGACGGCCGAGGACGAGTCCGGCGAGGCAGACACCTCTGTCGAAGCCATCGGTGAGCGCGACGAGGACGAGAATTCTGCCGAGACCGACGACGAAGAGAGCGCGTAGGACCGTTCGCCCGGTGGGCCTCGGCCCCTAGTCCGCGACCGTTGCGTTGCCGTCCGTCTCCTCGACGACGTAGCGCTGGCCGACCATCGGGTCGAGCAGGCTGTCGACGGGCGCGTGGTCGTCGCGGAGCATCGGGACGTCACTGGTCTCGGGCGGGTCCCGGTAGTTCGCTATCTCCTCGCTGAGGTCGATACCGATGTCCCGACGGTCGTTGCGCGCCTGTAGCTGTGCTTCAGTGAGCCGCGTCTCGTTCTTCGTCGCGATCACCTCGATATTCTGGACCGCCACCGTCTCGGTCGTGGGGAAGCTGTACACCTGCGGGTACACCCGGTCCATCGTCCGGTACTCCGCGCGGTAGAACTCCGAGGCCGGCCCCGTGGGCGCGGAGATGAGGTTGGCGAAGAGGACGCCGTCCTCGGAGAGGCGGTCGTTGGCCAGCCGCATGAACTCCACCGTCGTCAGCTGGAAGGGGACCTTGTCCTTGCGGTAGGCGTCGACGACTATCAGGTCGTACTCGTGGTCGGTCTCCCGGAGGAACTGGCGCCCGCCGGTGGTGTGGACGTTCAGGTTCTCGGACTCCTCCAGCTGAAAGTACTCCTTCGCGGCGCCGACGACCTGGGGGTCGACCTCCGCGACGTCGACCGTGACGTCGTAGTCCGCGGCGAATCGTTTCGGCCCGGTGAATCCGCCGCCACCGATAAACAGCACTCGATCCACGTCGTCGGTCAGCAGGAGCGGCAGGTGGAAGTAGCGCGTGTACTCGAAGACGTGCCGGTTCGGCTCGGACCTGTCCATGGCGCTGTGGGGCTGGCCGTCGAGGTACAGCGTCCGCGTCTCGCCGCGGTCGACGACCTCGAGTTCCTGGTAGGCGGTCTGGGTCTGGTAGACGACCTGGCCCTCAGGGGCGATTCCCACGGCGCCGCTGCTCGCGGCGGCGACCAGCAGGACGGCGACGCCGACGCTCGCCAGCGCCTGGTCCCCGTCGACCCAGGGGCGGACGAGCGCGACGGCGGTCCCGACCGAGAGCAGGCCGAAGACGAGTCCGATGACGTCGACATCGAGGGCCGGGATGAGGAGGAAGGTCGTGGCGAAGGCGCCGACGATACTCCCGACGGTCCCGACGGCGTACACGTGGCCCGACGCCTCGCCGAGGCCCTCCTTCGCCGAGAGTTCGGCCGCGTACGGGCTGATGTATCCCAGCAGGTACGTCGGCGGCCCGAACATGAGAACGATGGCCGGCAGCGAGGCGTACCGGCTGGGGAGCGGGAACGCCGTCGTCGACCGCAACAGCAGGTCGCCGGCGAATATCAGCACGGCGACGTACAGCGCCGTCAGGAGGAACAGTCGCGCCATGTGCCCGTTGGACGCCCTGCTCGCGGCGTACTTCCCGCCGCGGTAGTAGCCGTAGCTGAGCGCCGCCAGGAACACGCCGATGATGCTACCCCACGTGTAGATACTGGAGCCGAACTGCGGGGCGACCATCCGACCCGCGAGAATTTCGAGACCCATGCTGGTGACGCCGGAGACGAAGACGGCGAGTTCCGGGCGCGACGGGCGGTAGTCCAGGGGCCGGGACGGTGCCATATCGCTACGTCGGGCAGCGACGCCAATAAACGTTGGACGAACGACGGGGCGACGAACGACGACCGAAAACCGACGAACTACGCCGTCGTGGCGCGAAACGTCCGGACGGTGTCGCGGCGGGTCTCGCCGACGTCGACCTGCTCGAAGCCGCGTTCGGTGAACACCCGCTCCCAGTCGCGGTAGTACAGCGGCAACTCGTCGTGGACGTAGTTCACGTCGGCGTCCCCCTGGCCGTCGGCGGCGGAGTCGGGGTCAGTGCCAGAGTCGGCGACAGTTCCGGGATCGGCGTCGTCGGCCGGTTCCGCGTCTGGAGCGGGCTCCTCGATTTCGGCGGTGACGAACACGTCACCGGTGATACGGGCGAGTTCGTCGAACACCCACTCGTCGTCGGGGTGGATGTGCTGGAGCGTCTCGGCGGAGTACACTGCGTCGAAGCGGTCGTCGTCGAACTCGGCGACGACGTTCTCGATGGAGTCGACGTGGAACGTCCCCGCCTCGGCCAGGTCGGGGTAGGCATCCGCCATCACGTCGAAGGCCTCGTCGTTGATGTCGACGCCGGCGAGCGAATCGAAGCCGTCCTCGTGGAGGTGCGCGAGGTGGCGGCCCGAACTGCAACCCAGTTCGAGGATAGACGCCTCGCGGTCGAGCAATCGCGCGAGCGACGCCCGGATCAACTCGCTGGTCTCGTCCGGACCGTAGTAGGCGTAATACGCCGGGGAGTACTCGCCGGACCGGTCGGCCCACTGCTGACGGACGTTGTTGGCATCCACTGCCCGAAACTCCGGGCCCGACGCTTAAGTCAGGTCGGACTGGCGGACTGCGGCCGGATCCGTCGAACTTGCGATCCGGCAGAACAGCTGGCCCGATCCACCGGAGTGGGCATTTATATCGGCGATTCCCCCACCAGACTGGACATTTATCTTCCCACCCAAGTTTGCTTCGGACGTTCGTCCACGAAACGCGTGGCGGAGTACCACGACTCACGGAACCCTTATCCCTGCATCGGCACTGTGTCTATTTGCAATGGCAAACGGTAAGGTTGACTTCTTCAACGACACAGGCGGCTACGGTTTCATCGAGACTGAGGACGAGGACGACGACGTGTTCTTCCACATGGAAGACGTTGGCGGCGAGGACCTCACGGAAGGGACCGAGATCGAATTCGACATAGAACAAGCCCCCAAGGGCCCGCGCGCGACCAACGTCGAACGCGTCTAACTACGGCTTCTACCCGTCGCCGCCTGGCGACGACGAAGTACAAGTTTTCTCGAACGAACGAATCGGCGAGCGACAGCGACGTCGTCTCACGGAGTACAGCGACTGCGCAGTGAGCGGCGTCACAGCGCGAAAAAAGTGGAGCGGTAATTGACCGGTAGCGTGCCGTCCGGCTACGGTGCGAGCAACAGCGTGTCGTTGCCCGTCTCGTTCGCCTCCGTCTCGGTATCGTCGCCGACGGTCAGGTTACCGTCATCCGTTTCGGTCTCGGTCTCGTCGAGGCCAACGTCAGTTTCGGTCTCCGTCTCGTTCAGTCCGGCGTCCGTCTCCGTCTCGGTCTCCGTTTCAGTCTCGTTCAGTCCAGCGTCCGTCTCGGTCTCCGTTTCAGTCTCCGTCTCGTTCAATCCGGCGTCCGTTTCGGTCTCCGTTTCCGTCTCAGTCTCGTTCACGCCGGCGTCGGTCTCGTTCTCGGTCTCGTTCATCGCCGTCTCGTTCATCGCCGTCTCGTTGGCGTCTTCACCAGGAAGGTTCACCGTCGTCGTCGCGTCCTCGGCAGCGGTCAGATTGAGGCTGCGCTGGGAGTCGGACGGCGGCTGGTCGTAGCCCAGCGCGATGGCGGAGTAGGCCGTGCCGCCCTCGACGGTGACGTCGAAGGTCTCCAGGATGTTGGAGCCCTCCTCGTCACCCTCCATACGGACCTCGACAGTGTAATCGCCCTCGGGGACCGTCACGTAGTCCGAGGCGTTCTGGTAGGAGAGGTTGTCGGCGAGGACCACGTCGCTGCCCTCGACCGTGACGTCGACGTTACCCGCGTCGGGGGACAGGTGGACGACGCTCACGGCTGCCTCACCGTCCTCCGGCTGGTACGCGTTGTCGTTGAACGTCGCTGCCTCGAGTTCGGGCGTCTCATCGTCGCTGTCGTTGACAACGCCCTCGTCCGCTTCGTCCTCGTCGTCCGTCATCTCACCGCTCGTGGCGGCGAAGGTCGTCACCGTCCGCGGGTCCAGCGTGACGTCCTCCGAGTAGACGACCTCGTCGTCTTCGCTCGTCGTGACCGTCACGTTGTACTCGCCCGCCTGGAGCGTCAGGTAGTCGCTCACGGCGCCGTAGGGAACCTCCTCGAGGACGGTCTCGTTGTCGACCGAGACGTCGACCGCGTCGACGTCGGGCGCCCCGTGGACGACGCGGAGGTAGGTGGTCTGCTGGGTGTCCATCTCGTCGGTCGTCTCGTTCGCGGCCGCGTCCCCGCGCGCGTCCGTCTCGTTGTCTGCCTCGTCGTCATCGTCCGCGATGATGCCGACGTCGGACTCGGCCTCGGGCTCTTCCTCGTCCTCGTCGTCCGTTTCGTTCGCGCCGGCCTCAGTTTCGGTCTCGGTCTCGTTCATGCCGGCGTCGGTCTCGTTCTCCGTCTCGTTCATGCCGGCATCGGTCTCCGTCTCTGTCTCGTTCATGCCGGCATCGGCCTCCGTCTCGGTCTCGTTCATGCCGGCGTCGGCCTCCGTCTCTGTCTCGTTCATGCCGGCGTCGGCCTCTGTCGCCGTCTCGTTGCCGGTTTCGTTCCCGTCTGTCTGTGCAGCGACGATCGCACCGCCCGCGAAGACACTCGCGACGAGTGTCACTGCGAGCGCGACCGCCACTACTTTCGTTCGTCTGTTATCGGACATTCCGGGCGACCCTTGGGAGAGCGGACGCTTTGTTATCCAGCGGCATGTACGTCGGCCGACTCGCTAAGGTGAAAATATGTGGCCCGCCGCGGAACGGAACCCGAACCGGGTGTCGGTCCCAGTCGCCGTAGGGACGGAGCTGGCAGCGTCCAAAAACGCAAGACGGCGGCCGGAAACCACTCCGTATCTCGGCGGCTGGAACGTAACGAGTGAGTAAGCCGACGTTTCCCGCTAACCCGGTGACGGCGGCCGTGCTAGGGCCTCACAGGAAAGCGGCGGGAAAGGCGTCGTCACTCGCAGGTCGGAAAGACTGGACACGATGGCACGCTCGCGTTCGCGGCGCGTCTCGCAGTCGGAAAATCAGTCGATGTGGCCTTCTTCGCGCAGCTGCTCTGCGTCCTGGCCGGTGTAGCGCCACTCGATGTTGGCCTTCTCGTCCTGCCAGTCCCAGGGCTCGACGAGGACGACGTCGCCCTCGTTGATCCAGGTTCGGTACTTCATACGGCCGGGGATACGGCCCATTCGGTTCTCGCCGTCTTCGCAGCGGACGCGTACGTGGTTGCCGCCGTTGTGTTCCGTCACCACGGCGAACAGCTCGTCGTTGTTGGGCATCCGGAGATTGCGACGCCCTTGTTCTTCACTCACACCTGTACTAGTCCGGACGCACAGTTAAATGGTTTGAGATTGGTGGTACCGTGTGACACGGTCGGCGGCGCTCACTCGGCGCGGGTCGGACTGTCGACGGTGTACTCGTCGATCCACGGCGGTTCGGTCCGATCTTTCGACCAGGCGAAGAGGTGGCGATTCTCGTTGGCGTAGTAGAACCGATAGGCGTCGACGTAGTGGTCGGCCATCCACTCGCCGGTGACCTGTGGCGGGTCCCGGGCCGACTCGGTTGCCCAGTCGAGGTCACGAATAGCGCTCTCGTCGAGCGAGTTCACCACCGCCCAGGACGCGTGGTCCTCGTCGTCCGTGTGATCCCAGCGATAGCGCCACTCGTCGTGGGCGGCCCCGGTGTAGTCCCGGAGTCGACGCCAGTTCGCGTGGCTCTCGGTCGCCCAGCGGGTGAGCGGGTGGTCCGCGTGGCTGAAGTACAGGTCCGGTGTCTCGGGATACCCGTTGACCTGCGCGGCGGTGGTGAGCACCGTCGCGTTCTCCAGGACGCTGCTGGTCACGTGTCTGTCCACCAGCCAGCGGGCCGCCTGGGCGACGTCCTCGTCGAGCCAGAAGGCGTTGACCATCGGCCAGGGCTAGTGCCTCCCCGCGGTTATCACCTCCGCTCGTGCCCAACCCACTTCACTGTCTGGAGCTAACAGGCACCATGGAGCAGTACGAGCGAGAGTTCCTGGAGGCCGTCGCCGCCAACCTCGCGGCGAGCATCGCCAGCGGGATGCGCTCGAAGACCGACGAGGACCTGTTCGAGGACGAAACGACGCTCACGGTCGCCGGTCGGATGTGGGCCAGGGGCTATCTCACCGGACGTCTCTCCATCGTGCGGAGCGGCACGACGGGGAACCCCAACCTCTCGGCAGACGACCTCGAAGCGGTCGCCGCCCTCATCGACCAGAACGAGTCCGACATCGCGGCGCAACTCTACGGCTAACAGTCACTATTCCAATGCCCCTCCCGGTCAGCGTCCTCTCGTACAACGTTCGCTACGACAATCCCGAAGAGAACACCCATCCGTGGCGGAAGCGTCGCGACCGCGTCGCCAGCGTGATCCGGTTCCACGACCCCGACGTCGTGGGGCTCCAGGAGGCGCTTCACGGACAGCTCGAGGACCTGCGCGACCGACTTCCCGAGTACGAGTGGCTCGCCACCGGGCGCGAAGAGCCCGAATGCGCCGGCGAGTACGCCGCCATCGGGTACAAACGCGACCGCTTCAACCTCGAAGAAGAGGGGACGATGTGGCTCTCCGAGACGCCCGAGGTGGAAGCGAGCGTCGGCTGGGACGCCCAGCTCCCCAGACTCGTACACTACGTGCGCCTGCGCGAGGAGGAGACGGACGTCGAGTTCTACCTGTTCAACACCCACTTCGACCACTACGGCGAGACCGCCCGTCTCGAGAGCGCGAAGCTGTTGCTCGACCGGATCGACGACCTGGCGGCGAACGAGCCGGTCGTCGTGACGGGCGACTTCAACTGCCTGGCGGGGTCACTGCCGTACGAACACCTGACGAGCCGGGAGAAGCGAAGCGCCGGGCGGACGCTCCGGGACACCCACCAGGTCGCCCGCCGCGGGCACCACGGGCCGACGACGACTGTCACGGACTTTCAGAACCTCGTCCCCGAGCGAAAGATCGACCACGTCTTCGTCACCAGCGACGTCGAACCAGTCCAGCACGGGGTGTGCGCCGACTGCTTCGACAGCGGGGTGTACCCCTCTGACCACCTCCCGATTCTGGTGGAACTGATGTTACCGGAGAACGCGCCGAATCCGGCCGAACAGAACGCCATCGAGGGCGCTGGCGCGCACGAGCCGACCTCGGAGTGAACCGGCCCCGACTCGCTGGCACCCACCCACGTCAGACCGCTTCGACACCACCGCGATGCCCGAACTCGCCGTCGACCTGGCGGAGAGCACCAGTGTGCGCCCGTGTCAGCGAGATACCTGCCAGTCCCACGCGCCACGCAACCCAGTAGGCGGCCACCTGCCGGTCGAGAGCGATTCCGGCGCACGCTAGCGCCGCTACCGGTCGGCCGCCTCCGGTAGCGGACGGCAGTATGGACAGCGAAACGCGGCCGCCCGTCTCGCGGGTGCCGGTATCCTCCCGTTATCGGTCGTGAACTAACTGTCCCGGTAAGACCGATAGCGTCCTATCGCTATTGATGGGACAGTATCGCAATCAACCTCGACGTATCGTTCGTGAGTCCGCATGAGTACGCTCCGTGCTCCCGACAGAGCCGTCGAAGTCCTCTACAGCTGCGAGCGCCCCTTCATGCGAAAGACGTTCCAGGCGATCGACCGCCACCTCGACGCCGAATCGGCGTACGTGCCGCTCCGCGAGGAGGCGGTCGGGTGCTGGGACGAGGTACCCATGGTCGACGTACCGCCCGGTGACGTCGACACTATCGACGAGACCGTACGGGCGCTCGATCCGGACGTGGTCGTCGAGAACCACCGGTTCCGCCCCGGCGAGCGCCAGTACGTCCGCGAGTTCCCGGTCGTTCACGTCCGTCACGGCTGCTCACTCGGCCGGGGCGAGGAGTGGAACACGACCCGGGATCTCGGGGACCTGGTCGACGTCGCGCTCGCGCCCGGGTCGTTCTGGGCCGACCACTACCGCGAGCAGTTCCCCGACGGGGTCGAGACGCCCGTCGTCGGCGTCCCGGAGGCCGACGAACTCGTCGACACCGACCCGCCCCGGAAACGACGGGTACTCTACGCCCCGACGAATCACAACTACGGCGGCGGTTCCTACGTCAACACGGCCGAGGACGTCCTCGACGTCTTCACCGACAGCGACTACGAACTCCGCTTCCGGCCCCACCCGATGGACCGCATCGAGGAGCCCGGCGAGTCCGTGACAGAGCGGTGCCGCCAGCGCATCGCCGACCTCCCGAACGTCACGTTCGACGACGAGGCCACGCCCCGCGAGAGCCTGCTGTGGGCCGACCTCCTCGTCTCGGACTACTCCGGCATCGTGACGGAGTGGCTCCACACCGGCCGGCCGCTGGTCCAGCTGACCGACGTCGTCGCCGACAGGGCGGTCCCGGAGGTAGGGCACGCGACCGACCGGCTCACGCTGGCACTCGTCGACGAACTGTACGAGGACGGCTACGCGCCCGACGTCGAGCGACGACGGGACGAGACGCTGTCCGAACTGGGCATTCCGATGGACGGACGCGCCGGCGAGCGCGCCGCAGCGGAGGTGGCGACGTGCGCGCAGTGATCCTCGCCGCCGGCGAGGGCAGCCGGATGGGCGTCCACACCGAGGACCGACCGAAGGCGTTCATGGATCTCGGCGGTCGAACGCTGTACGCCCGTCAGCGGGCCGTCCTCGACGAGTACGTCGACGACGTGACCGTCGTCCTCGGCTACGCCGCCGACAACGTCCGTGACGAAGTCGGCGGGGCCGACGTCGTCGTGGTCGAGGACTGGGACGACTACGACAACGCCGAGTCGCTCCGTCGGGCGCTCCAGGTCGTCGACGACGACGTACTCGTGCTCAACGGCGACGTCATCGTCACCGAGCAGGCGCTCGAAGAACTGCTCGGCGCGTTCGCCCGCGCCCCCGCCGGACGGAACGTCGTCGGGTGCATCCGTGGGGACCAGGAGGAGTCGACGGCGGTCCGGTGTGACGAGGAGGGCGTCGTCACGGACTACGGGATGATACGGGGGCCCCAGCACGCCGGCGTGGGCGTCGTCGACCGGTCGACCGTCGGCCCGGCGGCGTCGTACCTCGCCGACCACCGCGAGGAGTGGTACCCCGTGGTCTACCCGGCGTTCGCCACCGATGCCGTCGCCATTCCGCGGGCCCACCACGTCGAGATAAACCGACCCCAGGACAAGGTGCGCGCGATGCGGAAACTGCCCATGGTCGCGACCAGCGAGGCAGACGTCGAAATCTGAGAGGCGCGCGCGGAAATTACACTCGCCTCGACGATAAGGACGGGTTAGCGGCGGCCGAAAACCGCCCGACGGCGAGGCGACAGCGTTAATTGGATCCTTCCCTTCGCCTCCAGCAATGCAGGTGATCGGCCACCGAGGCTGTGCCGACGTGTATCCCGAGAACACCGTGCGCGCGGTGACGCGCGCGGGGAAGTTCCTCGACGCCGTCGAGGTCGACGTCCGCCGCTGTGGCTCCGGCGAGCTGGTCGTCTTCCACGACGAGACCGTCGACCGCCTGACCGACGCGAGCGGCCGCCTCGCCGACATGGCGTGGGCGGAGCTACGGGAGCTCGACGTTCTCGGGTCGGGGGAATCGATCCCGCGCCTGGAGACGGTGCTCGCAGCGGTCCCCGACGGCGTCGAGTTGCAGATCGAACTGAAGGAGACCGGCCTCGCCGCCGACGTCCGCGAGGCCGTCCGTGCGGCCGACTGCGAGGTGAGCGTCTCCTCGTTCGACGAGGCCGCGATCAGGGAGGTCGTCGACCTCGGCTGGGACGTCTCCACCGGGCTCCTCTTCGAGTCCGACCCGCTGGAGAAGCTCCAGACCGCCGTCGACCTGGGCTGTGACGCCGTTCACCCCTACTACGATATGTGCCTGGAGACGGACGTCGTCGAGGCGGCCCACGAGGCCGGCCTGGCCGTCGTAGCCTGGAAGGCCGCCCGGCGGCGAACCGAGATCCACGTCCTCCGGTCGCTCGGCGTCGACGGCGTCACCGCCGACCGCTGGGAGATCGCCAGCGGGCTCGCGTAGACCGTCGAAACCGGCGTCTATTCCGTCTCCGGCTCGTTCTCGGTTCTCGTCGGTTACTCCGTCTCGTTGGCAGTATCGGTCTCCGTCGCTGACCCGGTTTCTGTCTGTTCGACGGGCGCGTTCGCCAGCATGTCGAGCGCGCCGCTGATCGTGTCGAGAACCTCGTCGCTGGCCGTGAGCCCGTGGCGGCGCGCGAGATACGCTGGGTCGTTGTACACGACGGTCGTCCCCGCCTCGTCCGCGAAGACGAGGAGCTTCTGGGGGAGGTCGATGGCGACGGTCCGCTGGTCGTTCATGAGCTGGGTCCCGAGCCCGGGGTTGCCGAACAGCAGGAGCGTCGTCGGTGGGAGCGACTGGTCTACGGTCGCGGCGTTCTCGGCGTGATCCACCGTCGTCATCAGGTTCAGGTTCTCGTTGGCCTCGATGGCGCTGGAGATGGCCGTGACGACGTCCGCGACGGACTCCTCGCGCTCGACGGTCACCAGCCCGTCCATCGCCAGCTCGGTCGGCGTCGGCGTTTCGTCGCCGTCGGTCGCTTCGCCGTCGGGCGTCGACTCGTCGGTCGCCGTCGCGCCTGTCTCCGCTGTCGAGGTCCCGGTCGACTCCTGGTCACCGACGGCACCGGTACAGCCGGCCAGAGCGGTCGTTCCGAACAGGGCGCCGGCGAGGGCGAGCGCGTCGCGTCTCGTGCGTGATCGTTCCGATTGCATAGCCAGTACATGACGACTCGGTGACGGGTGAAACCGTTGTGTCCCGGGTCGCTGCAGCGTCGTCGCCAGCTACCTGTCAGTCTGATAGACGGCGAGGTGTCACGGTACGAACGGACGGCTCGCTTACGACGCGATTTGCTTCCGCGTCGGAGCGCGACGAGCGACGCTATCACGTGAAAAACCGGAGAACGGATCGGTCAGGGCACGAAACCCTGGTTACCGCTGCATCACGCGCTCGAGGGACTGGACGACACCGCCGCTGCTCCCGCCAGTCGCCTGATCGACCATGTCGCTCATGCGCGTCTGTTCGAAGTAGCTCGCGAACGCCAGGAACGTCGGTGGCCACAGCCCGACGAACAGGCCGGTGAGTTTGTCGCCCTTGACGAAGTAAAAGTACCAGGACAGCGCGACCGACGCCGCCGACGCCACGACGGCGGGGTCCATTCCGGTCTTTTCTGCGGCACGCATCGCCTGTTGCTGTTGACCTCTGTTTGCCATGCTCGTGGGCATTGGAGCCAGGCATCCTTTGTTAGAACCTGAGTAGCGCCGACAACCCGACGTTAGCGCTGGATCGACGAGCATTCCCGGCCCGGACCGAAAATCGCGCCGCCGGTGACACAGCGCCCGACAGGCGCCTCCAGTGGGTGAAACGCGACGTTTCCCCGGCCGGAACGAGCGAACGGTCGGCCTAGAGCGGTGGGGATCGCTCTCGCTCCGTCGGCGAGCAACGGTCGACGGGCGTCACTCGTGGCCGTCCCGGAGGTAGGTCGAGAGTGCCGCGACCCGGTCTTCGTCGTACGTCCAAAACCCGTAGTAGATGCCTGGGGAACGCTCCTCGGCGAGGAGGGCACAGGCGTTCAGCGGGTCGCCGGCGGCGTCGTAGACGAGAAACCAGAAGTCACCGATCTCCGTCCCCTCGCTCCGGAACAGTTCGACCCCGTCGGGCACGGGGACCGCCTCGTCGCCGGCGTCGACGAAGGCGTGGATAGACAGGTCGGTCTGCTCGGCGAGGCGGCGATAGACGTTCACCTGCGCCGCCAGGGCGTCGACCGACTGAAAGCCGACGCGGAGAGTGCCGGCGCCGATCCGCCAGGCCCGGTTCTCTATCTCGCGCGTGGCACCGAGCAACTGTCGGCGGCCGAAGGAGGCGAACAGCGTGTTGTCGAGAATCTCGTACAGCGACCGCCAGGGTTCCGAGACGTCCGTCCGGTACGTCGGCCGGAACAGCGGCGGGTCCAGCAGTTCGGCGAACTTGTCGATGCCGAAGGCGCCGACGAAGCCGTCCTCGTCCCGTAACACGACGAAGCCGTCCGGCCCGCCCGGCGCGAGCGACTTGCGCTCGACGGTGACGTTGCGCGACTCGAAGTGAGCCGCGACGTCGGGCGCGCCGTCGCTCGCGTACACGACAATCGTCTTGCGTCGCTTCGCCACGTCCGCGACGAAATCCGCGAGCGTCATCTCCCCGATTGCGTCGGACTTGGACCGGGTCCCGGGAGTGGTCGGGTCATGGAGTGACGGGTTCGCCGGTCCAGTGTTCCGAGAGGTAGGCCGCCTCGACGATCTCGCGCTCCTCGGCCGACAGCGGCGACCGGTCGACGACCAGTTCCGTCGCGTCGAAGTCGACGAGTCCCGCGCTCGCCAGTTGCGGGAGGTGATTGTGGTACAGGGCGATACGGAGCGACGACCGGTCGGCGCCGGTGGTGACCCGGGACTCCGTGGTCGCTCGCCAACCGGCGAGGACGTCGGCGAGTTCGGACAGCGTGACGCGTTCGTGGTCGAGGAGGTGATAGAGCGTGTAACGCTGCTCACGCGTCCCCAGAGCGCGGAGGAGGTCCTCGTCGACGTCCGCATCCAGGACACGACCGAGAACGTCCGGCGGGTCGTCACTCATTAAATTGTATATAGTAGCTCGCCCCATTTGTGTCTTCTGCTAACAATACACACGATTGTGTTTCACAGTGTGCACGTACTCGCCGTCGAAGGGGGGAATGATAGCACGATGTACGGAACGCATTTACGTCCTTGCCACCTCGATTCGATATGAACTACGACTCAGCGCTCGACCGCGCGTTCGACGAACTCCCGGACCAGCCCCGGGAGGCCGGTGAACGCCTCTCCGTCCCCGACCCCGTCGGCCAGACAGACGGCGCCTTCACGCGCCTGACGAACCTCGACGACATCGCAGACGCGCTCGCACGTGACTCCAAGCACGTCCACCGGACCATCCAGCGCGAACTCGGGACCAACGGCCAGTTCGACGGGAGCCAGGCCCGCTACAACGGATCGTTCGACACCGACGACTTCTCGGCCGCCATCGACGCCTACGTCGCCGAGTACGTCACCTGCTCGGAGTGTGGCCTCCCGGACACCAAACTCACCAAAGAAGACGGCGTCGACATGCTCCGCTGTGAGGCCTGCGGTGCCTTCCGTCCCGTCGCAAAGCGCAGCACCTCCTCGAGCCAGCAGAACACCGCGACGCTCGAAGAAGGCAAGACCTACGAAGTGAAGATCACCGGCACCGGCCGCGAGGGTGACGGCGTCGCCGAGAAGGGCAAGTACACCATCTTCGTCCCCGGCGCCAGCGAGGGCCAGGTCGTCACCGCCTACATCGAGAACATCTCGGGCACGCTCGCCTTCGCCAAGCTCGCCTGATCCGAGAGCGCTTCTTCGTCCGATTCTCCCGTTTCGAGCCCGTTGACGGCGACCCAGAGCAACAGCAGCCCTTCCAGTCGCATCGCCGGCACGACCCACCGACGGACGGTGAACGCTTCGGGCCCCTCGAAGGCCAGCCGCGTGTACATCGCGACGACCTTCTCGGGCGCGATAAGCTGGATCAGCCCGACAACTGCGATGAGGAATCGGAGCATGGCGTGGTGTTGGCGCCCCGCAGAGAAAAGTGCCATGGGGGCCCCAGATCGGATCCGGGGCACCCGCAATCCTTACGAGGGATCCGCACCATCTACTGGTAGATGCCAGCCACGACGGGCGATCACATGGATCGGGCGTTCTGCCGGCTGTACGAACAACTGCGGGCCAGGGCCGAGGCGGAGGGACTCGACCTGGACGACGTGGACGAGGGCGAACGCAGGCGGTCGCGATCCCTGTTCGAGTAGCGCGGACCGGAACGGGCGGCGCGGACCACAACGGACTTCTTTCGAGCCACACACTGGACAGCCGTGCGATTCGGCGTCGACGAGGCCGGCAAGGGACCCGTCCTGGGTTCGATGTTCGCCGCGGCGGTCCACTGCGAGCCGTCGGCCCTGCCCGACGGCGTCGGCGACTCGAAGGGCATCGCCCCCGCCCGCCGCGAGGAACTCGCCGTCGAAATCCGCGAGATCGCCACCGTCGGCGTCGCGGAGATTTCGGTCGAACGTATCGACGACCCCGAGACGGACATGAACACGCTGACCGTCGCCGCCCACGCCGAAGCGCTGGCCGAAATCGCCGCGGACGGCTACGTCGGACTGGTCGACGCCGGCGACGCGAACGCCACCCGCTTCGGAGAGCGGGTGACGAGTCGGGTGTCGGCCGACGTGCGCGTTACTGCCGAACACCAGGCCGACGAGTCCGACCCGGTCGTGGGCGCCGCGAGCATCGTCGCGAAGGTGGAACGGGACGCCCACGTGGAACGGTTGGCCGCGGACCACGGCGAGGTGGGGAGCGGCTATCCGAGCGACCCGACGACCAGGGAGTTCCTGCGGGAGTTCGTCGACGACCACGGCGAGTTGCCGCCCTGTGCGCGTGAATCGTGGTCGACCTGTGACGACGTGCTCGCCGCCGCCGAACAATCCGGTCTGGACGAGTTTTGAGCAGGAAGCGTCTTTCCAGCGTCTGGAATTCCATCGCCTGGAGCAGTCAGTACAGTGAGGGCAGTGAGCAATTTGGTGGGTTCGAGTTGTAGACGCGGCCGTGGACAACAAGATGTCGAAAGCCCTCGGCGCGCTCGCCTCGCGCGGCTCGCTGCGCGCCTCCCTCCGGTCGGTGCTTGCATCGCCGTGCTTCGGCCAGCGCACCTCGCCCTTTCAGTCCACCAGGGACCGTAATGCTCGCGCACGGAGGCGCTCGCGATTACAACCACCAAACCTCCCCAGTCGCGCCTGGCGGCGCGACACGCTTCCTGCCCGCACAGCAACCGCACGGCCGGGAGCGCGTTTCATCGCGCGACCAGGGGGAGGGCAGGGCTGCGGTGCTGTGCGGGCCTTGGAGTCCTCGTGAGCGAAGCGAACGAGGGCTCGTCAGAGCTTGCTCTGACGGTGGACTGAAAGGGCGAGGTGGGCTCCGGGAACCCGGGCGAAGCAAGCACCTACTGGAGCGCAGCGAGCCCCGGGATCGGAGCGCGCCGAGGGCTTTCTGGTTGTTGGCAGTCTAGTTTCTTCCAGCATTATTCCACCAAAACACCCACTCACTTCACAATAGCATACACCAGAGAGCGTAGCGCCACACTCACAAAAATCAGACCGAGACAAAAGAAAACTCAGAAATTCCTTACCGCTCGTCCTCGCTCAGGACGAGGTGGCGGAGGATGTCACCGTAGGCCGGACGGGTGACGAGCACACCGATGAGGACGCCGACGATGGTGACGATGGCGAAGCCGGTCAGGTCGCCCAGCGAGAGCACCATCAGCGGGCTCATCGCGATGATGGTGGTCGCGGCGGCGGCGCCGATGACCCAGAACGCCTTGCGGAAGCGGTTCTGGAAGACGCGGCCGGTCGCCACCCCCTTCTCCTGGAGGATCTCGTCGGCGATGATGATCAGGTCGTCCACCCCCGTGCCGATGACGGCGATGAAGCCGGCGATGTGGGACAGATCGATGGGGAACTGGACCAGCGAGACGAACCCGAGCAGGATCACCACCTCCGAGAGCGCGGTGACGACCATCGGCGCGGCGACGCGGGGGTCGCGGTAGCGGGTGTACACCGCACCGCTCACGGCGATGACGGCGATGAGACCGGTGATGACCGAGTTGGTCTTGTACTGGTCACCGAGCGAGGGCTGGAGCGACGTGGTCTGGGCCTCCGCGAAGTCCAGCGGTGCGGGAAGGGGCGCGCCGACCTTCAGGCTCAGTTCGAGATTCCGGGCGCGGTCCCGGTCCGGCGCGGTCATCGACATCGACGGGTCGTTGACGAACGTGTCGTCACGGAACGACGACGCCAGGCCCGGCTCAACACCGGCGGCGAACACGGGCTCTTCGTTGAGCGTCGTCAGCAGACAGCGGTCGCCCGCCGAGAGCTGTTCCTCGGGTGGTGTGGAACTGGTCGTGTCGACGCCACACCGAGTGCCCTGGGTGTAGCCGTGGGTCTGCATCGCCTGCATGAACGGCCCCGCGGCGGAATCGGAGAGGGTCACGCCGACGCTGTACCGGCCGGCCTGGTCCTGGCGGACGCTGCCGATGTCGTCGAAGTCCTCCTGGGTGAGGACCTCCTCGCGGACGACCGATCCGTTCTGAGCCTGGTAGAGCACGTACTGGCGGACGATGCCCCGTTCGTCGAGGATTTCACGTAGCTCACCGATGTCGCGACCCGTCGCCTCGATGACGATGTAGTTCTCGCCCGTGGGCGTTCTGGCCTCGCGGACGTCCGCGCCTGTCAGTGCGGAGACCTGGAGCTTCTCGTCGATGACGCTGACCATCTCGTCGCGGGTCGACTGCGTCACGCCGTTCCGGACGTCGGACTCGGAGACATCGTATCCTTCGTCCTGGAGCGCGGTCAGTAGCTCGGCCTGCGTGACGTTCCGGCTGTACACCTCGACGGTGCCGCTGTCGGGTTCGTTCTGCTCGTTAGGAGTCACCTCGACGTCCAGGCGGTCGATCTCGAAGCGCTGGGCCAGCGTGGTTTCCAGCGAGTCGCTCTCGTTGAAGCTCGTGATGTTCACGTTCTCCGTGGTGTTGCCGACGATGGGCGCGCGGATGCGGGATCCGCCGTCGAGCTGGATGCCGTACTGGAGGTTCGTCCACCCGCTGTCGCGTTCGTCCGCGGAGACGTTGGTCCCGGTCGGCGCTTCGGTCTCGTTCGCGCCGCCGCCGGCCGTCGCGCCGGGCACGAACAGCACGACTGCGCTCGCGACGAGCAGGAGGACCAGCAGGACGATGCGCCAGTTGTCGCGGATGGCGCTCATCGCGCCACCCCCTCGTACTTGTACCAGCGAAGCAGTGAGAGGTTCAACAGGTAGGTGTTCATGAGGTCAGCGGTGAGCCCGATGACGAGGACGATCCCGATGTCCGCCATCAGGTCGATGTTGAATATCGTCGCGACGACCGCCATCACCGCCATCGCGGCGATGGAGGTGAGCGTCATCGTGATACCGGTCTCCATCGCGCGGTAGACGCTCTCGTAGAACCCACCGGAGCGACGGAGGACGTGGTTGTTGAGCAGGATGTCAGAGTCGACGCTGTAACCGATGAGCATCAGGAGGGCGGCGACGGTGCCCAGCGACAGTTTGATCCCGATGAAGTTCATCACCGCCAGCGGGATGATGATGTCGGAGAACGCCGACACCACGACGGCCAGGCTCGGGACGAAGGTGCGGAACAGCCCGAACACGAGGAGGCTCATCCCGGTGAAGGCGACGACCAGCCCGATGACTGCCGTCTGCTGGGCCCCGGCCCCGAAGGATGGCGCGGTCGACGCGCTCGACAGGACGTTCATATCGGCCGCCTGCGCCTGCTGGCGGATCGACTGGACGTCGGAGGACTGGAGGCGCACGACGTAGGTGTCGCCGGACCCGACGACCCCCTGGACCGAGATGACGGTCTGGTCGAACGACGCCTCGACTTCCTGCTGTGTCATGTCCGATTCGACGCGCAACTCGGTTCCCCCGGTGAAGTCGATGCCGGGCGTGACTGGTGCACCGGGGTCGGTCGGCGCCCCGGTGACGAAGAGCGACCAGCCGACGAGAATCAGTATCGCGAGGGCGAGCACCGCCAGCGGCACGGCCGCCAGCTGACGGTTCGAATACTCCGTGTAATCGACCTCGCGCACGTCGAACTCCATCATGGGGTTTGGTGCGAAAGGGCTCCGAATAAGCCTTCTTATCTCGGGGTCGAGGAGTGCGAGAGTCGCCGGACGGGTGAGGAAGCAGTCCACGTGCGCTGGCGGACCGCGCCCCGCCGCCCCGGACCCAAACTGCTTTGATCGTGGTCCGCGGACAGTCGACGAACGATGGACGAATCCAGACGGCAGTTCCTCCGGACGGTGGGAGCGGCCGCGGCCGGTGTCGCGGCGGCCGGCGGCCTGGCCGGCTGTACGGGACCGCTCCGGACGCTCGGCGGCGGCCCGACGAGTCCGGCCACCGCGACCGCGGACGCGCAGTTCCGCGGTGACCCGACCCGACGGGGGATCGCTCCGGACGCGACGGTCCCCGAATCGGTCCGGGTCAACTGGGAAGTCCCCGACGTCAACACCGGGGACCACACCGCTGCGAAGGCGAGTCCGGTGCTCGCCCCGAACGGCGACGTCGTCGTCCCCGGCGACACCGGCGAGGTGCGTGCCGTCACGCCCGACGGCGAGGTTCGCTGGCGGACCGACGCCACCGACACCACGCGGGGATTCCACGGCACGCCGACCATTGCCAACGACACCATCTACGTCGGCGCCTACGACGGGAACCTGTACGCCTTCGACCTGGAGTCCGGCGAGCAGTACTGGCGCGTCCAGCTCGGCGACGCCATCGGGTCGAGCCCGGGCTACCTGGACGGCGTCGTCTACATCGCCGTCGAGTACTACGACCCCAGCGGTGGGATGTTCGGCGTCGACGCGGTCACGGGCGACGTCGTCTGGGAGGACCAGCGCCCGACGGACCACCCGCACTCGACGGCCGCCATCGACGAAGAGAGTGGTCGGATCGTCGTCGGGTCGAACGACGGCGACCTCTACGCCTGGTCCTCCCCCGACCACGAGTTCGAGTGGACCTTCTCGACTGGCGAACCCATCAAGGGCCCCGTCGCCACGTACGACGGCAGCGCCTTCTTCGGCTCCTGGGACGACCACGTCTATCGCGTCGCCCTCGACGACGGCACCGAGGAGTGGGCGTTCGAGACGGGCAGTCTGGTGATGTCCGGCCCCTCCGTCGAGCCGTCGACCGGGACGGTGTACGTGGGCAGCCACGACTCCAACCTCTACGCCCTCGACGCCGCCACCGGCGAGTCGAAGTGGCGCTTCGACACCGGCGGCAGAGTCATCGGGTGCCCCGTCGTCACGAACGACCACGTCCTGGCCGGTTCCTACGACCGCCACCTCTACGCCGTGGAGAAGGACTCCGGCGAGGAACGCTGGCGCGTCGAAACCGGTGGCTGGGTCACGAGCACGCCGCTCGTCACCGACGACGCCGTCTACGTCACCTCGCGGGCGTCCGAGGAGTACCTCGGGGAGGATGAAAGCGAGGACGGCGGTGACGACGACGGGGGGGACGGGCCGACGGGGGCCCTCTACCGCATCGTCGCCGACGAGTGAAGAAACTCCAATTCAATACTTGGTCGTACCCACCGTTCGAACAGCGCTTCCACAACCGCCAGGGTGGGGCATCGAAAGGGGCCGACCGGTCGTGAGCCGAACCGACGCAAGCACGCGAGCGAAGCGAGCGCGCATGGTTCGAGAGAGCGAAGCTCTCTCGTCATCTGCTCACGGGCGCGAAGCGCCCGTTCGCATGGTTCGTGGGACTCGAAGAGTCCCACGCTCATCACGAAAGGCGCGGAGCGCCTTTCGGACGACAGCGAGGTGTAGGCCACGAGCGGGAGGGGGCTTTCGGAGACGCTGACAGTCGCTTCCCAGTTGTTGAAGACTGCGAACTGAGCTACCTCGGTATCGCGAAGGACCTACCTGACTGAGAGTCCTACACTGAGCGATGACACGAGCCACGCGAGTCGTGCTCTCATACCCGTCCGACCTGAGCGACTGGGGCCGCGACGGCGTCGAGGGGCGCCCCTTTCGGGCCTACCTCGCGAAGGCCCACGACACCGCGAGCGAGGGCGACGTCTGGGCTGAGTTCGTCAGCGTCGGCTGCTGTGGGGACACGCTCGACGTCGACCTCCACGTCGAAAAAGTCGAAGGTGGCGACGCTGTCGACGAGGACACGGAGTTCGCGTTCACCGAGCGTGACGTCGAAGAAGTCGAGGGGGGTTGGCGCGTCCAGAGCGCCGGCGGGCCGACGCAGTAGCCTCAGGAAAGAGTCGTTGCCTACTCGCGCCACTCGTTGACCGCCAGCGGTGCGATCAGTCCAACGCCGATCAGGACGCCCCACTGGACGAGTTCATTGTCCGTTATCGCCGAGGCCCCTATCCAGAGGATAACGGCGAGGACGACGAACGCAGCCGTGGTTTTGGTATCTCGGGAGACCATTAGTCGGGGAGGTACCGGACGCTGACGACGCCGTCCGCGGCGCGTACTTCGACCCGCTCGACGCCGAGGCGGGCCGCCCGGGCGACCGTCTCCTGGTCGTCGACGACGTCCGTCGCGGCCTGGTCGGTACGTTCCGCAGGCACCGTCAGCACGTGAATCTCGCCGTCGCCGGCGCGTTCCCGGATCTCGACGTCCCCCTCCGACTGCTCGGCGGCCATCTCTTTCTCCATCGAGGTGGGTGCCATATCGCTGCGCTCGACCGGAATCGCCCGCCGGGACTCGACCTCGGTAATCTGGTAGGCGACTTCGAGGGGTGGCTCGGCCTCGACCGTCCCCTCGATGACCTCCCCGGCCTCGACGCCCGGATTGTCAGCGAGGGTAATAACCTGCTGATCGTGGACGTCGCGCAGCGTGGCGGCCTCGTCCTCCGCGGTCGTCACGAGAAACGTCCCTTCCTTCATGGCCGTGAATTCACGAGGGGCGGCCTTCCCTGTTTCGTCCCCATGATCTGACTCTGCGAACGCGATCGTATCGGTCGACGACGCCAGCAAGAACAACTCGAAAGCCCCGAGCGTCTCGGCTCGCGCGACTCGCTGTGCGCGCTCACTTCGTTCGCGTGCTTGCGTCGTCGGGCTTCGACCGAGACGCTCGCCCCTTTCAGTCCCATCCCGGGGGATGGGCAGCCAGCCGTTTCGATCGGAAAATCCGTTATCGCGACACGCCCACTCGACCGTCGTCGAGTGAGAGTTCGAACCCGCGGGCTTCGAGCCAGTCGGCGGCCTCTCCCTCGCCGTGCAGCAGGACCTCGGCCAGGTCCGACGGGTCGTCGACGTCCGTCGCGAGTCGGAACGAATCCACCTCGACGACGTCGTCCGTGAGTTCGGCGGCGATCCGTCGGTGGTCGCGGATCGAGGCGTCGTGGTAGTCGACGCGAAACGCTGGGTGGCGGGCGACGAAGGCGTTGGTGCCCCCGCCGCGGCCCGGCGCGAGGACGACGTCCGCGTCGGGTTCGAACAGTCGGTCGAGTGCGTCGGGCGTCGCGAGCGCGAGGTCGGCCATCACGACGGCGACCGGGCCGTCGGTGGTTTCGAGCACGTCGTTGACGGCCGGGTCGAGCGGCCGGTCGTCGACGGTGACCGGCGCGTCGACGTCGACGCGCTCTGTCGCGAGCACCTCCGGGTCACGGTCGAGAGCACGGAGCGCGGCGAGCACGTCGTCGAGCATCGCTCTCGCGAACTCGCGGCGCTCGTCGGGTGAAAGAACGGAAGCAAGTCGCGTTTTCGGCTCCGAGACGGCGAACGGGACGACGGTCCGCATCTACAGGCGGCTGACCGTCTCCTGCTGGGACTTCCAGTAGTAGACCCCGCCGCCGATGAGGGCGAGCACGAGCAGGACGCCACCGCCCATCAGCGCCATGGTGAGCGTCTGCTGGGACTGCTGGGCGTTCTCGGCCTTCTCCTGGGCGTCTTCGGCCGCCTCGACGGCGTCCGAGAAGCGCTCGGCCTCGTACAGCGTTATGGCACGGTTCAGTGTCGTCTCGGCCTCGTCGTGGCCGCCGATTTCGTCGATGGCCGTCTCGGCGTCCTCGATGGCGTTGCGGGCCTCCTGACTGTCCCCGGTGTAGTGGTGGGCCGAGTCGTTGGTCAGTTCCTCGACGTTCCCGCCGGTCCGCTGGTCGAGGGAGGTGACGCGGTAGGTCTCCTCGGGGCTGTACGTGTAATTCTCGATGGCGGGCGTCGTGCCGTCGAGATTGACGACGACCTCGTCGCCGTTGTCGTCGACGTCGAGCGAGTGGTTGAACGATTGCTCGGTGTAGGTCTCCTGGGAGACCTGCGTGCCGGCGCGCAGGACGGTGACCGTCCAGCGCACGTCTTCGAGTTCGGTCTCACCCTGGAGCGTCCACTCGTTCGGGGCGTCGGTGAACGGGTCGTCGATGGTGTAGGTGACCTGGATCTCCTCGCCCACCTGGGACGACTCGGGAACGCCCTCGCTAGAGAGACTGAGCGCACTCGCTGGTCCGACGGCAGCGACCAGAACCGCCACGAACAGGAGTGCGATCGTCGCCCTAGAACAGGGGATCGAGCTCATCCTCGTCATCTTCGACCAGCTGTTCGAGGTTGTCCTCACTCTGCTGGCGGATGTCGTCGATGTTGTCCTGGGCCTCGATGGCGATCTGCTGGAGCTCCTTGATCCGCGGGACGTTGTGGATGCCCGACAGCAACACCGCCGCGGCGACGCGGGGCTCGTTGGTCGGGTAGTCCCCACCGCGGACCTCCATCGACCCGGTCTGCTCCTCGAGCCACTTCCGCCCGCGCTCTATGCCCTTCCGGTTGAGGTGCTGGGACGGACCGGCCATCACCAGCAGCGCGCGCTCTGCACCCTCTATCTCACAGGGCAGCGTCAGCCGACCGAGCGCGGCCTTGCGGACCAGCGACGTGATGCGGTTGGTCGTGTTGGCCGTGTCCATGTCGCTGCCGCCCTCGTCGCCCTTGAACCGGGAGAGGAGGCCGCCGCTGGAGCCGGAGAGTTCGACGTCCTCGGAGGCGTAGCCCACCGTGGAGACGCCGCCGCCGGCCAGCGTGTTGATGATCTCGGAGGAGTCGACGACGGACTCGGCGACGTTGTCGCCGGCGCCGACCTCGCCGGCACCGAACAGCACGCCGAAGCGCCGGACGATCTCCTCGTTGATGTGGTCGTAACCGCCCTGGACGGACTCCCCCGTCTTCCGCCAGGAGTCGTTGTCGAACACGAGGAGGTTGTCCACCTCGCGGACGAACGTCTGGAACGAGCGCGCGGCGTTGAGGGTGTAGATGCCACCCTCGTCGCCGCCCGGCAGGACGCCGAGCCCGTACACCGGTTCGGTGTAGATGCGCTTGAGATGTTTCGAGATAACCGGGGACCCGCCCGACCCTGTCCCGCCGCCGAGTCCGGAGACGACGAGGAACGCGTCGATCTCGTGGACCGGGATGTTGTCGATAGCCCCCTGGATCTCGTCTATGTCCTCCTCGGCGATCTCCGCACCGAGTTCGTTGTCGGCACCGACGCCGTGACCCTTGACCCTAGCCTGTCCGATAAGGACCCTGTGCTCCTCTGGTATCTGTTCGAGTCCGAGCAAGTCAGCTTTCGCCGTGTTCACTGCGACGGCCGAGCGAACGATACCGGAGTTCGTTCGCTGGTCGTATTCGAGGAACTTGTCGACGATTTTGCCACCGGCCTGCCCGAAGCCGATCATCGCGAGTTTCATTGGTTCGAGACTCCGCTTAAAGAGGGCAAGTGCGAAAGCGGGTATAAGCCTTTTGCCAGAATATCGAATACGATAGGGGATCTCCTGTGTGATAATCTACAGCTTTGGGGGCTACAGCCGGTGATTAGCTGGTCGTCACTCGTCGACGCCCAGGTACGTAGCCAGTGTGGTAAGGTCCGCTACGTCGACACCGAATGCATCGACGTCGTTGTCCGCGACGCTGTTGTCGAAGCGCAGCGAGCGGTACTGGTCGGCGCCCATCGGGAACCCCGGGATGGCCCCGGCGACGGACAGGCCGAGGCCGGCGAGCACCATCGGGACGGGAAGAACGGTCAGCGATTTGCCGCGCGCGCGGTAGGCCAGTTTCGCCACCTCGGCGAGGGTCACCACCTCTGGGCCGCCGATTTCGTACGTCTCGCCGACGTGGGTCTCGTCCTCGAGAGCCGCCGCCACCATCGGGACGAACTCCTCGACGTGGATCGGCTGGAAGCGCGTCCGACCGCCGCCAGGTAGCCCCGTGACGTATGGCGTCGTCAGTTTCGTCGTGAAGGAGACGAACTCGCCGCCCTCCCCGAAGACGATAGAGGGACGGAAGATGACCCAGTCCAGATCGCTCGCGCGCACGACGTCTTCGGCCTTCCCCTTCGCCCGGATGTAGTGAGTCGTCCCCTCCGGGTCCGCGCCGAGGGCGCTCTGCTGGACGAAGCGGTCGACGCCGTGTTCTTCCGCGGCCCGGACGCAGTTGCGCGTCCCGCCGAGGTGGACCGTCTCGTGCATCTCGTTACCGCCGCTGGGCTGGAACAGCGGCGACAGCGCGACGAGGTTCACCACCGCGTCGCGCCCCTCGAAGGCGGGTTCGATGGAGTCGTAGTCGGTGACGTCGCCGGCCACCGTCGAGACGCCGTCGGGGAGCGCGCCCTGGTCGGGCGAGCGCGACAGCGACGTCACCTCGTGGCCGCGCTCGACGAGTTCGGTACACAGGTACTGTCCGATGAAGCCGTCGCCGCCGACCACGAGCACGTTCATGCTCGAAACTGGACCGGGAGCGACCGTAAAACTTGGCGCTCGCTAGCGAGGCGCGCTGACGACGGCAATCGGCGTATCGTTCACGGTCCGACACCAGCCAGGGCTTACCGTCCAGTTTGGTCGGGATACCGGCCGCGCGCAGCGTCAGAGAACGGTGGAGACGGCTGAATCGGACCGCAGTCGGCCAGTTTCTCGAAATTCGCCCCCGTTCGTAGCGACGACCCGGGTGGACGTTAATCCGAGATTTGATCGGGTTTCGCTGCGACTAAGCCGTCAATTACAATCCCCGCTGTCGACGGGTACAGAGACAGATGTCCAGTCAATCGCAAGAGACGACCGAAGAGACCCAGTCGACGGCCGCCGGGTACTCGGTCCGCTGGTTCCGCAGTGGCGACGCGGACGGCGTTCGCGCCCTGTTCGAGGACGCGCTGGGTCGGACACGGTCGCGAGCGTACGTCGACTGGAAGTACGTCGACGACCCGTACCTCTCCCACGTCCCGATCAACGTCGCCGAGCACGACGGCAACCTGGTCGGCGTGCAGGCGTACCTCCCCTGTCGGCTCCGACACGCCGGCCGGACGGTGCTGGCGCTCCAGCCCGCCGACGCAGTCATCCACCCCGACCACCGCCGGAACGGGCTCTACACCCGGATGACGCGCCAGGCCATCGACCGCTACGAGGCCGAAGAGCCGTCGCTGTTCTTCAACTATCCGACCGAGGGCGCGCTGGGCGCCCAGCGAAAGCTCGGCTGGGAGTCGCTCGGCGAACTCGACGTCTTCTACCGCATCCAGCGCCCCTCCGCGTTCCTCGGCGACGCACTCGAGGAGGCTCTCGGCGGCGCGGGCGGTCGGACGCTCGGGCGCGTCGCGGACGGGGTCGCACGCGGCGCGTTGACGGCCCTCGACAGGGTCGGGACGCCGTCGGAGCGCCTCACGGTCGAACGGCACGTCGACCCGCCCGCGGCACTCCTCGCCACCCTGTACGACCGGTCGATTCCCGAGCGGATCCACGTCGACCGCGAAGCGCAGTTCTACGAGTGGTGGCTCGCCGACCCGACCCACGACTACCGGACCTACGTCGCCCGGTCGCGCGGGGACCCCGTCGCGGGCCTCGTCACGCGACTCACCGACAGCGGCGTGTTGCAGCTCCGCGACGCGGTGCCGCTCCCGCCGAACCAGCCCGTGGGCCCACTCGGACGGCTCCTGTCGGCGGCGCTCGCCGACCACCGCGACGCGGACGTCGTCAAGTCCGTCGGCGAGACGCTCCCGGCCGACGTCCTGGGCCGGTTCGGCTTCGTCCGCGACTCCGCGCCGGTGCTCGACAGCCGGACGAAACCGCTCCGCATGGCCGCGCGGCCGCTCGCGAGCGACGACGCTGAGGGGCCTGTCCACGATGACGACGGGCAGGAAGACGACGGGCCGGACACTGGCGCCGACGGACCGGACAGCGACGCCGTCACCGACCGTGCGAACTGGTTGCCTACCTTCCTCGAACCGAACAAGGACTGATCCGGATGGGACGAGACCGCAGCCGTCCGACAGTGATGGTGCTCGACGGCGACAACGACAACGCCATCCAGGTCGCCACCGAGCTCTCGGAGGACCTGGACGCCGAGGTCGTCGGCGTCGGCACCAGCAACTGGAGTCGCCTGCTCCGGTCCCGGTACTGCGACGTCGGCGTGACGACGGTTCCCGCGAGCGAGCCGGAGTACGCCGACCAGCTTCTCGACGCCGTCGAGGCGCACCGTCCCGACCTCCTGATCCCGGTCGGCTACCACTCCGTGGCCGCCGTCGACGGAATTCGGGACGACCTCCCCGACGCGGTGGAGTGCTGGCTCCCGCCCTCGGACTCGCTCGACGTGGCCGTCGACAAGGTCGCGACCGCGGAACTGGCGGCCGAACTCGACGTCGGCACGCCCACGTCGTTCACCGACCGCGTCGCGGCGCTCGACGAGCGAGGTCGACCGGGCGGGGTCGCCGACCTGCCGTTTCCCCTCTTCCTCAAAGCCCGCCACGAGTGCGGGAAGAACGTCACGGCTGAGGTCGAACGTCCCGGAGCGTTCTGGGCGACCTACGACGACCTCGTCGGCGAGCGCGGCGTGCAGGAGGTGATCGTCCAGGAGTGCATCCCGGGCGAACGGACATACGCCTGCGGGCTCCTCTACGACGACGGCGCGCCGCAGCTGCTGTTCGCCCACGAGGAACTCCGCTCCGTCCCGCGCGAAGGCGGCAGCGGGACCCGGGTGCGCCTGTTCCGCGACCCACGGATCGAGACCGCCGCCATCCGCCTGCTCGACAGCCTCGACTGGCACGGGCCCGCGCTGGTCGAGTTCAAGCGCTGCGCCGACGGTAGTTACGCCCTCATGGAGATCAACCCGAAGCTCTGGGCCTCCTACGCGCTCGCGAGCCAGGCGGGCTACCGCTTCGTCTCGACGTGTGCGCGCCGCGCACTCGAACTCGACGGTGCTCAGACGGGCCATCCGCCCGACGCGACGGCGGAGATGGTGTTCCCCCTCCGGGAACTCTACTACGCCGCCCGGACAGACGACGAGTCGCTCCTCCGGTCGGCCGCCGCCATCTGCTGGCCGCCAGCCCGCCTGGATCTGAACCTCCGCGATCTCGGGGCGTGGCTCACCCCGCCGGCCGCCGTCGTCGACACCGTCGACACAGCCACCGCCAGTCAATCCAGCGTCGGGACGTCGGCCCAGAACGCGGCGAACGGCGACAGCCGTGCCGACGAAACCGACCGCCGCCCCGCCGGTACCGAGCCCACGAACGTCGACTCGCCGCCTGGAGACGCCGACGAGGGCATCGCAGACGAAGCAGACCTCCCGGGCGATTGATGCACCGGGCCAGGACCGGTGGTCGACGCGAGACCCCCGCCGCGTAGCGGGGCGTTTACGTGAGACGCCCGTGACCTGCCGGTATGCTCATCACGCTGGAGGGCCTCGACGGGAGCGGCAAGACGTCCGCCTGGGAGTCGCTCCGGGACGGCGACGGCACTCGCGACGACGCCGTGCCGGACGACGCCGTCTTCACCCGCGAACCGACGGAGACGTGGTACGGGGAGGCCGTCGAACGCTCCATCGGGGACGACGACGCCGACCCGCTGGCCGAACTGTTCCTCTACACTGCCGACCACGCCGCCCACCTCGCCGACACCGTCCGTCCCGCGCTCGCCGACGGTCGCGTCGTCGTCTCGGACCGCTACTCCGACTCTCGGTACGCCTACCAGGGCGCGACCCTCTCGGACGCCCTCGACGACCCGCTGACGTACGTCCAGGACGTCCACGCCCCCTGGACACGCCCGCCGGACGCCACCGTCTACCTCGACGTCGACCCCGAGACGGCCGCCGAACGCAGCGGCGCCACCAACAAGTTCGAGACCGCCGACTACCTCGCCGACGTGCGTGCGAACTACGAGCGACTGGTCGAGGCCGAGCCCGACCGATTCGTCCGCGTCGACGCTTCTCAGCCGCAAGCGGAGGTTCTCGACGAGGTTCACGAAACTGTGGCGTCGCTGCTCCCGTAGGTTTCGCATCTTCGGCGGAATCAAACACCCAGAAAGCCCTCGGCGCGCTCGACTCGCGCGCCACAGTCTGCGCTCCTCGCTACGCTCCGGTGCCCTCAGCGAAGCTGAGGACTACGCGAGAGCTTCGCTCTCGCGGTCGCTTGACGTGTCGTGCTTCGTCGACCACGCCTCGCCCTTTCATTCCACCAGGTTCCGCATCGCTCACGCGATGAAACGCGCTCGCGATTGATGCCACCAAACCTCCCCGGATTCGGCGCGTCCGCGCCGAATCACGCTTCCCCACCGCTCCGCAACCGTCCGGCCGGGAGCGAGTAGCCGAGCGACGGGCGGGCCGAGCGCAGCGAGGACCGCCGGATGGACGAGCGGGAGCGAAGCGACACGCGAGCCACGAGGCTCTCGTGACCAGGGGAAGGGCAGGGCTGGGGTGCGGTTACCTGGCGGACTGAAAGGGCGAGGCTGGCTCCGGGAACCCCGGACCCGCAAGCACGCGAGGAACGAGCGCGCGCAGCGCGGTCCGCGGGATTCTCGTGAGCGAAGCGAACGAGGGCTCGAAAGACGAGCGAAGCGAGTCTTTCGGTGCCGGAGCGCGCCGAGGGCTTTCTGGTCATTCGCGGTATCGTTTCTTCCGACGAGCACAGACCAACCACCCGTTCAACTCACCCAAAATCCTAGGATCGCTCGGGGACGTCCACTTCGTCGGGCGCGGGCATCCAGAAGTAGTCGAAGGTGATGCCGAGGGCGAGTGGCACCGCGATGGTGATGGCGATGACCGTCGCGCGGCTCCCCAGGTCGACCCCGAGGCCGAACACGCCCGAGAGGACGAACAGCACCACCACCATCGTGAGCGGGATGAGGAAGAGGGCGTAGAGGATACTCCCCCAGGCCGTCTCGAGGCGGACGCGGAAGAAGCGGGTCATGAGGGCAGCGAGCGCGCTGTTGACCAGCACGATGACGAGGAGACCAGTGATACCGACGACGCCGACCATGGTGGCGCTAGTGACTCAGCCCTCTTTGCCGTATCGAAGCGCTACCGTCGGGAGCGCCGATTCCGACAGTCGGTGGGAGACACCGCCCGGTGACTCGGCCGGTCGGGATCACTCCAGACAGATGTAGGTGCGCGTGTCGGCGACGCCGTCCAGGTCGCGGATACGCGTCGCGACCGAGTGCATCACGTCGTACACCTCGTCGCCGGCGGCCTCGGCGATGATGTCGTACTGGCCGGCGACGATGTGGGCGTCGGTGACCCCTTCGTGGTCGCGGATGGCCGCCAGGAGCCCTTCAGACTTCCCCGCGGCGGTCTTTATCATGATGAAGGCGGTGACCATACGTAGTATGTGACACGATACCACGAAAAGGTTTGCCCGCCACCGCCCCACGGCGGTCCGTCGTTCGGGGTACATTTATCCACCCCCAGGTTGTAACAGTTACCATGCGATTCGTTATCGTGGGTTCCGGTCGCGTCGGGCTCCGGACGGCCCGCGTCCTCGACGAGAGCGGGCACGACGTCGTCGTCATCGACAGCGACGACGCGAAGGTAGCGCGGGCTCGCGAAGAGGGGTACGATGCCATCGAGGGCGACGGGGCGATGGAAGCGACCCTCGACGAGGCCGACCTGAACAGCGCGGACGCGCTCGGTGCGCTCACCGGCGACCTCAACGACAATTTCGTCGCCTGTATGATCGCCAAGGAACACGGCTGTCGCACGGTCATGCGCATCGACGAGGACTACCGCGAGGAGATCTACCGCACCTACGCCGAGGACGTCGACGAGGTGATCTACCCCGAGCGGCTGGGCGCCATTGCCGCCAAGAACGCCCTGCTGGGCGGCAGCATCCGCGCCGTCGCCGACGTCGCCCACAACCTCCAGCTCGTCGAACTCACCGTCACCGAGCAGTCACCCGTCCGGGGTTACTCGCTGAGCGAACTCGAACTCCCCGCCCACTCGACGATGATGGCCTTCGGCAAGGACGGCGAACCGGCCCGGCTGGCCACCGACGACGACACCCTCGAACTCGGCGACCACCTCATCGTCCTCGCGGACTTCGACGCGCTCTCGGACGTCCGCAGCATCGTCGTCGGCGAGACCGGCCGCAAGGCGGCCGCGGGGGGTGTGTAGCATGGTCGTCGCCTACGTCATGGTCAAGGCCCACACCGGCGAGGCCGACCGACTGAAACGCGACATCGAGGCTATCGAGGGCGTCGTCGAGGCCTCCATCGTCGCCGGGGACGTCGACCTCATCGCCAAAGTCGACGTCGAGACCCCCGGCGAGGTCAAGGACGTTGCCGCCACCCAGATCCAGGACATCGACGGCATCGAGGACACGCAGACGTACATCGCGATGGACTAGCGACTAAACTTTACGTCGTCGGGTTCGAGTCGCGCCTTCGGCGCGCTCGAACCCCTCCTCGCAAACTTTAGTTTCAAACTTCCCGGTCACTCGCTCCGCTCGTGACCGGTGAAACGGCTCGCTTCGTTCCCGTGAGCGAAGCGAACGGGTGCTCGGAAGAGCTTGCTCTTCCGGTGCTCGCGCCGTATGCTGGAAGGTTAGCGCAACCGCTACAGCGGCGTGCCGCCGACCTCGCCCTCGCCACCCCCGCTGGAAGCGTCGCTGACCAGGTCCGCGACCTTGCCTTCGTAGCTGTAGCCGGGGACGATTCCTTCGACGTAGGTGCCCTCGACGTACTCGACGAAGGCCTTGGCCACGTCGGCGGCCCGGTCGGCGCTGCCGAACGTGAACTCGTAGGTGGTGAGGACGTCTTCGCCGTCCCGTTCGACCGAGAACGCGTCGAGTTCGACGTCAGCCCGCGTCGCTTTCGGGGCGTCCTCCAGGCGGAGTTCCAGCGTCTCGAACCAGCCGTCGGCGACGGCGTCGCCGACTTCGTCCTCGGTGGCGGCGTGGAGCGTCGGCGCGCGCACGGTGACGGTATAGCTGGTTCGCCACTCTTCCGCATCTTCTGCGGTGACGCGGCCGTCGAACACCGTCGTCGTCAGGCGATACGATCCGTCGTCGGCCCGCTCGTATGCGTCGTGGCGGTCGAACGCCTGCTCGACGGCGTCCGGAAGCTCGTCGGTCATTGGCGTTCGGTAGGTGAGTGTGCGTCAAAAGGCCGTCGTCAGCGGTCCGCCCGGAGAGTTAAGCGTCCGCGCGGCAACCGTTCCGGCGATGCCGCTCACGCCCTTCCACCTCGGTCCCGCGCTACTGATCGGTGTGATCCTCCATCGTCGACTGGACCTCCCGACCCTGCTCGCCGCCAGCGTCGTCGTCGACGTCCGCGCCGCGCTCGTCCTCTTCGGCCCGCTCGACCCGCCCATCCACGGTATCCTGACGACGTTCGCAGGCGGAACCGTCGTGGCGCTTCTGCTCGCAGGCGTGATCACCGGATTCGGAGAGCGTCTCCGACCCCTGCTGGCGCCGCTCCGCCTGGCCGACACCGACGCCGCCGGTCCGGTGGTGGCCGCGGCGCTCGTCGGCGTGTACTCCCACGTGTTGCTCGACGCGAAGCTCTACACGGACGCACGGCCGTTCTTCCCGCTGGAAGTCAATCCATTCTACGTCGGTGCTACGGCGTTTCTGCCGGTCTACGCGGGCTGTGCGCTCGCCGGACTTCTCGCGCTCCCGATAGCCGTCGTTCGCTGGCGTGGCCACTGAAGGTGACACAGCGACGGAGAGAGATTGAGGGGACGGGGGTTCGAACCCCGGAACTCCTACGAGACGGGTTCTTAAGACCCGCGCCGTTGACCACTTGGCTACCCCCTCACAACCGCTCGTCCAGGGTATAGTCTCCGACGAAGTGTATTGCTTTTCGGTTGTACTCTCCGTAGTCGCCCGGGTCCCGGAGGCTGAAGTTCATCTGCGTCTCCGGCGTCTCGTCGAAGGGAACGAAGAGAGTGACGTCTGTCGGCTCGTAGTAGACGACGTACGCGTCCAGTTCGTCACTCGTGTAGTACGTCTTCTGTGGCGTGCCGTCGCTGTCGTAGACGGTACAGTCGAACTCGACGACGATGGTTCCGTCCCTGTCGTGGTGGTCGTAGGCCGTCTTCACCTGCACTCGCTGCAGATCGCCGTCGCGGTCGATTACCAGGTCGTACCGTTCAGACCCGAACACGGGGGTGAACACGGCGATTCCCCGGTCGATCAATCGGCTCGTAACGACCGCCTCCGTCCGCCGCCCGCGGCACTGGTGCGCTCTTCCCTCGTTCATCGGGGCGAGTTCGGTCCGTCATCGTACTTCAACCTGATCGGAACCCGACAGACAACTATCGTCTGGTGCCGATTCAGCACGGCCTCCGGACCGCCCCGCGGCCACGCGACTGGCCGTAGGATGCACTGTTGGGAGGGGAGGGGCAAATGGATACCTCACTCCTCGGGAGAGAACCAGTCCGCTGGAACGAACGTTCGACGTCGTCGTGGTCACACTGGGCGACAGGCGTGCCATCCGGGTTTTCGCGGTGTATCTCGATGGAACACTGCTCACGGCCGCGCGGCGACGCCGCTGACGGAAACGGTTGGCCCGTCCGGACCGAATCTCGGTCGGTAAGGGGCCATCGATGATCACTTCCGTTCGTTACTGATCAAAGGCAGATATACATCATTCGGAAAGTAGATACGCAATGTGAAATGCCGACTGTAACATCCAACACGCTTATTCCGTACGAATTTGAAAGACGTGATAGGCGAGACTGGCGGGTCAACAACTGACGATATGTTGCGAGCCAACAAAAACCATGTTAGATAAAGACAATCTATCCCGACGAGATTTCCTGAAGGGCACCGGCGGCGTCGCAGGGGCCTCAGTACTGGCCGGCTGTGACGGCGGCGGCAGCGGCGATTCGACTCCGGCCGAGAGTACCGACACGACCAGCGGTAGTGACGGCGGTGACGCCGGCACCACGCTGAACATGATCAACACCGGGACGATGACGTCGCTGGACCCGGTAGCCATCTCCGACACTGCGAGCGGTATCGTCGCAAACCAGTGTTACGAGGGGCTGATGACCTATCCGAACGCGAACCCGGAGGTCGAGCAGAACCTCGCGACGGGGTACGAGACCAGCGACGACTTCCTGGAGTACACGTTCACGCTCCAGGAAGGGGTCCAGTATCACAACGACATGGGCGAACTGACGGCGTCGGACGTCGTCTACTCCTGGGAGCGGCTGGCGGCTTCGCCCGCATCGGAGCGAGCGTACTTCATCCTCGACTCCATGGGGATCGAGGCGCAAAACCAGAACGGCGAGGCGTACGCCACGGGAGACGAGTACCAGCCGGGGTCGATGCAGGTCGAGGCGACCGGCGACTACGAGGTGTCCTTTACCCTGCGTCGACCGTTCCACGCGACGATGCAGATGCTCGCGTACGGGAACTTCGCCATCCACCCCGAGGGCATCGTCGGCGACATCGAGGGCTACGACGGCGAGGTCGACCAGGAGACGATCGCCACCAGCGCGTCCTACGGGACCGGCCCGTTCGTCCTCGACTTCTGGGAACAGGGCGACTCCGCCCAGGTGACCGCGTTCGAGGACTTCCGTCGCGACGACCAGCCCAAACTCGACGCGATCAACTGGGCCATCATCGAGAAGCCGGAGCCCCAGTATCGCTATGCGACGAACGGGAACGCCGACCTCCTGAAGATACCGACCCAGTACTACGACCCGGGTAAGGTGTCGGTCGAGGAGACGACCGAGGCCGGCCAGGAGATGGGGACGTACGGGCCCATCTCCTCGGGGAGCCTGAACGGGACGACGGTCAACTACCTCCGCACGCCGGAGATCGGGACCTACTACATCGCCTTCGACGTCTCCAACACGGAACCGGCCGTCCGGAAGGCCGTCGCGTACATGGTCAACCGCGAGGAGATCGCCAATTCGACGTTCAAGAAACGCCAGCCTGTGGCGTACCACCTCACGCCGCCCGCCATCTACCCCGGCGGGGCCGAGGCCTACGACCAGCACGTCGAGGAGAACTATCCCTACGGCCTCGCCGAGAGTCAGATCGAGAACGCGAAGCAGGTCATGGAGGAGGCCGGCTACGGGCCGGACAACCAGTACGAGCTGACGATCAACTCCTACCAGGGCATCTTCACCGAGATGGTCCGCGGCCTGCGCGACAAGCTGTCGGCCGCCCACATCAACGCCAGCGTGGAACCGACCGACTTCGCGACGATCATCGAGAAAGGGAAGAAAGGGAACCTGCAGTGTTACACGCTCGGCTGGATCGCCGACTGGCCGGCACCGGACAACTTCGTGCAGCTGATGGCCCCGGAGTACACCGACGTCGCGGAACTGGGTCAGTCCGCGCTGACGTACACGAACTGGAGCGAAATCGACACCGACGCCAAGACGCAGGCCCAGGAGGCCTGGGACACGATTTCGAACAACCTCGACCCGAGCGACGAGGCCACCCAGACCCGTGCCGAGGCCTACGTCCAGCTCGAGGAGGCGAACTGGGAGGACGTGGTCCTTATCAACATCGTCCACGGCGCCACCGAGCGGTTCTACGGGGACAACGTCTCCGTCGAACCGTTCGGCGGGATGGGGATCTCGCGACAGACCCACTACACCACCACGAAGGAGTGACGCCGGTCCAGCGGGACCGGACGCGTCGCCGTTCACCCGCGCGGTCGGCCACCCGTCCGCGCCGTCGGCCGTCCACCGGTCAGTGACGTCCGGCCGCGCCGACGACGCTCCGACGTTCGCCGGATCGCAGTGAATATACGATCGCGACGAGAATTCATACGTGATAACACACTACACCCCGGCTCTTGTAAACTATCCTAACACATGAGTAGATGGAAGTATTTTCTGCAACGACTCGTTCTGACCGTCCCCATCCTGCTGCTGGCGATGTCGATCGTGTTCCTGATCGTCCGCGCCGGCCCGCTGGACCCGGCGCGTGCCATCGTCGGGATGGGAAACCCCGCCGGCTACCACGACGTGGCCGTCGACCTCGGAATCGAACGTGCAGTCAGGGTCGACGGCGAAGTCAGGTACGTGGACGTGCCGCTCTGGCAACAGTACGTCGACTTCATGGCAGGCCTGTTGACGCTTGATCTCGGCCAGTCGTGGGTCATCTACCCGGAGACGAGCGTCTACGAGGTGATCGCTCTGCGCGCACCGCGGACGCTCTGGCTCGGCTTCTGGTCGGTGCTGATCGCCCTGTTCGTGGGGATCCCGCTGGGCTTCTACGCCGGACTCAACCCGAACACGTGGGGCGACTACACCGCCTCGTTCGGCGGGATCGTCTGGCGGGCGATGCCGAACTTCTGGCTCGCGGTGATCCTCGTCGCGGTGCTGTCGAACTCACAGCAGCTGTTCGGCTTCAGCTGGCAGCAGCTGGTCGTCCCGACGAACGTCGTCACCGCACCCAACCTGGGTTTCCTGACGGACCCCGGCATGTTCCTGTCCGACCCCGGACGCGCGTTCAACCAGTTGCTCGGCGCGACCAAACAGATCTTGCCGGCGGCCATCGTGCTCGGGTCGTCGTCGATGGGGAACGAGATGCGGATCGGCCGGACCGCGGTGCTCGAGACGATCAACTCGAACTACGTCGAGACGGCGCGGGCCAAGGGCGTCTCCGCACGCTCGATCGTCTGGAAGCACGTCTTCCGGAACGCGCTCATCCCGCTGATCCCGATCATCACCGCCGAGGCGTTCCTGCTCATCGGCGGGTCGGTGATCGTCGAGTACATCTTCGCTATCAACGGGCTCGGCCAGCTGTTTTTCACCGCCGCCACCAAGGGTGACCTGCCGCTGGTCGGCTCACTGGCCTTCATATTCATCCTGCTGACGCTCTCGCTGAACGTCCTGCAGGACTTCCTGTACACGATAATCGACCCCAGAGTCGGCTACGAGGAGAACTGATGACTGGTACCGAACACGCCGTTCACCGATCGCTGCGGACACGGATTCGGGAGAACCAGCGACCCGCAGCGGTGTGGGTCGCGGTGCTCCTCGCACTGGTCGCGCTCGAAGCCGGCGCGCTCGTCGACCTGGCAGTCGTGCTGGTACAGGGGATGGTGAAAGCCTGGCCCTTCGGCAACCCCGGGATGGCCGGGATCGAGAGCGCGAAGGCCGCGGCAGAGGCCATTCCGACGCTGCTCTCGCGAGAGACGATCCCGAACCAGGGGTGGCGCACGAGCGCGAACGGGCCCTGGACGAACACCTTCCTCGGTCTCGAACCAATGGTCGCCTGGCTGCTACGGTTCGCGCTCACCTACGCCTACGTGGGCGTGCTGATCGGCTGGTTCCTCTACGGCTACCGGCTCTACCGCGAGCACTATCGGCAGGCCGACTGGACCCCGACGGACGACGTCGTCCGCCGGTTCCGATCGCACTCGTGGGGCAAGTTCGGCTTCGTCGTCGTGGTGGTGTTCGTTGTCATGGCCGTGTTCGCGCCGACGCTCTCCCCGGCGCTGGCCGAGGAGAACATCGAGAACCCATACAGCTACGAGATGCAGTACTTCGACGAGGAGACTGGCAGCGTCGAGACGGTGTTCGTCGGCCAGGCTAACAGCCAGTCGACCTCGCAGGGAGCCGGGGACGACAACATCGGCCTCTGGCAGTACGACGACTTCGGCCGGTTCCACCCGTTCGGGACCATGCCGAACGGGAAGGATCTGTTCACCTTCATGATGTACGGCGCCCGCGTCTCGCTGTTCATCGGCCTGCTGTCGATGGGGATCATGGGCGCGTTCGCGACGGTGTTCGCCATGACCACGGCCTACTACAAGGGACTCGTCGACCTCGCGGTGGTCATCGTCGGCGACTCGGTGATGTCGATCCCGCAGCTGTTACTGCTGATACTGGCGATGGCCGTGTTCAACGGCCACTGGCTGGAGGGGATCTACAACGGCGGGCTCCTCATCGCGCTCGTCTTCGGGTTGAGCGGGTGGCCGGGGCTGTGGCGCGCCGTCCGCGGCCCCGCGTTTCAGGTGTCGACCGAGGAGTGGGTCGACGCCGCGCGCTCGTTCGGCCAGCGCCCGAGCGCGACGATGCGCAAACACATGCTCCCCTACGTCGTGGGCTATCTGCTCGTCTACGCGTCGATGACGCTCGGTGGCGTCATCATCGGGACGGCGGCGCTGTCCTTCCTCGGCATCGGCATCGACGCGCCGACGCCCGAGTGGGGCCGCGCAGTGAGTCTCGGCCAGCCGTTCATCGCGACCCAGTCCTGGCACATCGCCATGATCCCCGGTCTGCTGGTCGTCGCCGTCGTGACGGCGTTCAACGCCCTGGGCGACGGCATCCGCGACGCCATCGACCCGCAGTCCGAGGGTGGCGAGAGCGAGACCACCGCCGCGGCCGCCGGGGGTGGTGGCGGATGAGCCAGCAACCGCGCCGGCAGCGAACCGCGAGCGAACCGGTCCTGTCGGTCGAGAACCTCCGGACCGAGTTCCACACGGACAAGGAGGTCATCCGGGCCATCGACGACGTCTCCTTCGACGTCCACCCCGGCGAGACGGTCGGCATCGTCGGCGAGAGCGGCTCCGGGAAGTCGGTGACGGCCCGCTCGATAATGGGCCTCGTCGACGACCCCGGGCGGCTCCTCGACGGGTCGTCGATCCGGTTCCGCGGCGAGGAACTCGTCGGCAAGACCGAAGACGAGTACCGCGACGTGCGCGGGGACGGCATCGCGATGGTGTTTCAGGACCCGCTGTCCTCGCTCAACCCCGTCTACACCGTCGGGAACCAGATCAAGGAGGCGCTGAAACTCCACCAGGGCCTCACGGGCAAGGCCGCGACGGACCGGGCCGCAGAGCTGCTGAAGGCCGTCTCGATCCCGGACGCCCGCCGCCGGCTCACGGAGTATCCCCACCAGTTCTCCGGCGGGATGCGCCAGCGAGCCGTCATCGCGATGGCGCTGGCCTGTGACCCGGATCTGCTGATCTGCGACGAGCCGACGACCGCGCTCGACGTCACCATCCAGGCCCAGATCCTGGAGCTACTCAACGACATTCAGGACGCGGAGGACCTGGCGATCGTCTTCATCACCCACGACATGGGCGTCATCGCCCAGGTCGCCGACCGGGTGAACGTGATGTACGCCGGCGAGTTCGTCGAGAAGGCGCCGGTCGAGGAGCTGTTCGCCAACCCGAGACACCCCTACACGCAGAGCCTGCTCGAATCGATCCCGGGTCGGGGCGACGCCGACGAGCGGCTTCAGTCCATCGAGGGCGACGTCCCGACGCCGCACGGGGCCGCCACGTACTGCCGGTTCGCCCCGCGCTGTCCGAAGGCCTTCGACGAGTGCGACGCCATCCACCCGGCCCACGTCGACGTCGGCGAGGAGGACGTCGAACACACCGCCGCCTGCCTGCTCTACCCCGACGACCTGCCCCAGGAGGAGGCGCTGGCTATCCACCAGGAGCGCCAGACCGAGGCGGAGCGGACCGGCGACGGCGACGCGCAGCTAGTCGACGAGAACACCCCACCGGAGGAAGAACAATGACAGAAGTCGTCGAATCGGACGAGTCGGCTCGCGAGGAAGACGTCCTCGTCGAGGTGAACGGACTGAAGAAGTACTACGACGCCGGCTCGCTCACCGGGACGCCGGTGAAGGCCGTCGACGGCGTCGACTTCGACATCCGGCGGGGCGAGACGCTCGGCCTCGTCGGCGAGTCCGGCTGTGGCAAGACGACCCTCGGGCGGACGCTCGTCCACCTCGAGGCCGCCACCGAGGGGGAGGTGCTGTTCGACGGGCGCGACGTCACCTCACTCAGCGGGAGCGAACTCAAGCGCTGGCGGCGGAACGCCCAGATCGTCTTCCAGGACCCCGAGTCGTCGCTGAACGACCGGATGACCGTCGGCGAGATCGTCCGGGAACCGCTCGACGTCCACGACTGGCCGACGCTCACCGTCCGCGTCGCGGGCGACCCGGACGCGACCGTCACCGGCGACGCGGAGGCAGTCGGCCCGACAGCGACCGGGCGCGACGTCGACGTCACCGTCACGGTCAGCGGTGACGACGCCGACGTGGCAGTCCGCGACTCGCTCCCGATCGGTCCCGAGGACCTGGCCGTCGACGTGGACAGCGGGTCGACGACGACCGTCGACGTCGAACTGCTCCCTTCCAAGGCGCAGGTCCGGCGAGCCCACGTCAGGGATCTGCTGGAGCGAGTCGGGATGCAACGGGAACACTACTTCCGGTATCCACACCAGTTCTCCGGCGGCCAGCGCCAGCGCATCGGCATCGCGCGGGCGCTCGCGCTCGAACCGGAGTTCGTCGTCCTCGACGAACCAGTGAGCGCGCTGGACGTCTCCGTCCAGGCGAAGATCCTGAACCTGCTCGAAGACCTGCAGGACGAATTCGGACTCACCTACCTCTTCATCGCCCACGACCTCGCGGTGGTCCGCCACATCTGCGACCGGGTCGCGGTGATGTACCTCGGCAACGTGATGGAACTGGGTGCGGCCGATTCCCTGTTCGACGAGCCCGCGAACCCCTACACGCACTCGCTGCTGTCGGCCATCCCGGAACCGGACCCGACCATCGAGTCGGACCCGATCACTCTGCGCGGAACGCCGCCGTCGCCGCGGGACCCGCCGACGGGCTGTCCGTTCTCGACGCGATGCCCGGCCAAGATCCGACCGGAGGCGTTCGACGACCTCGACGACGAGACCTGGGCAGCCATCGACGACCTCCACCGGATCGTCCGCGAGCGCGGCCGGGCCGAACGGTCGCTACGCGAGCGAGCGAGGGAGGTGCTGGGGATGGAGACGCGCTTCTCCGACGTCGAGGACATCGTCGTGGAGGTGTTCGGCCGCCTCGACCGGACGCCCGATACGACAGCAGAGCGCTCGTTCGAGGCGATGATGGACGCGTTGCCACGTGACGTCCGTGGCCCCCTCGTCGACGTGACCGACCACCTCCGGGAGAACCGCGAGGAGGACGCCCTCGAACGGTTGCTCGACGCCTTCGGGAGCGAGTGTGACGCGACCAGCCCGGCGTACTACGACGTCGACGAGGGGGGGCGCGTCTCGATGTGCCACCGTCACGACCCGGCGTACGACGATGTGGGTCCCGTCCTCGAAGAGCGCTACGGGGACTACGCCGGCCGATGAGGAGCGGGCGCCGGCTCTGGATCAAGGCGGTCGACGGGGTCCAGTACGCCGTGGTCCTGACGGCGCTCGTCGTCGCGGTTTGCACGCCGGTCGGGCTGCTGGCGACCGGGTCACTGGTCGGACTCAAGTGGCTCCTCTTTCTCGTCGGCCTGTTCCTCATCGGCGTCGGAACCGTGAAGCTCCGACCGCCCCCGGCCGGCCGGGAGAACCCGCGGTTCGGCCTCACGAACTCGCGGGCCGACGACGGACTCGGCGGACTGGTCGGGCGCCTCCCGCCCGTCGCCTGGCTCGAACCCACGCCGGCGGACCACCTCTCAGACGGCGGTCGGTTCCTGCTCGCCGGCGCGCTGTCATGGGCCGTCTCCTTCGGCTTGGAGGCTGTCCTCGGCGTGGGCGTCCCGACGGTCGGTTAAGCGACAGCCTTTACGGCGAGAAGCCTCACTCACTATCTATGACTGACGCCCCCGATATCGACGGGGAGAGCGTGGACGAAGCCGAGCGACTCGCCGCGAGCAGCGAGGTGCACGCGAACGCCTGGCAGCGGACGCTGGACGACATGTGGGCTCTCGAGGAGGAGTTCCAGGACGAGGGGTGGGAGACGCTCGTCACGGCCGCGGGCCACACCGCAGCAGTGACGCCGTCACACGAGAAGGGGTACTGGGGATTGACCCACATCGTGCCCGACAGCGACGCCGAAGCCATCGGCGACGCCGTCGAGTCCGCCGACTTCCCGCGCTACGACGTCTACCGGACGCTCGTCGACGGTCGCGTCTTCTCCGTTACGGCTCTGCTCGACCCCGAGGCGGAGACGGCCGTCCTCGTCTCGAACCAGTTCGAGCTCCGCAGGGCCCGCCCGCTCGTCGAACACGCCCGCGAGGCCGGCCACGTGAACACCGTGGTCCGGTTCCTCGACGGAACCGTCGTCGCGCAAGCACGTCACGACGACCCCGGGAAATTCTTCCCCCGCTACGAGACGTTCGGCGACGACGAGGCGTAAACGCCCCAGACTGTCCGCTTTCTCACCAGTCTACCGAGAGCGTCCCGTCGCCGTTCGGGTCCGGTGCGATCTCTTCGTCGGTCCGCCGGTCCACGACGTGGATCACCCCGCGGTCCTTCTTCGCCGGACACACCTCCGCAGCGCGGATCTCGTCGTCCAGGTCCGCCTCGCCGACGAAGTACGTCTTCGGGGCGGCGATACCCGTGTCCAGGCTCAGTTCCCAGTTGTCGGAGACCTCGGCGCACTTGCCGGCGCCGATGCACTTGTTGGCCTCGAAGATGATCTTGTAGGGCTTGTCCTCGACTGGTGGCGCGTCCGCGGACCCGAACTCGCTCGGGTCGACGGGGCCGTCCTCGTCTGCCATACGCTCACTCGGGACTCCCGGCAGTTAAGTGCGCTTCTTCCAGCGAGGAATTGCCGGACGACGCGATAGCGAAAAAGACGACTCCAGGCGCTCGTGGTGTCGGTTGGAACTATTTTCAGGAGCCAGACGCTGACGGTGATAAATCGGAACTGAATCGGCCGGTGACGAAGCGACACCGGTACAGAAGTACAACCGACGCTATCAGTCGTGTATCTCGACCGATTCGATGGTGATCGGCGACGTCGGGTGGTCGTTCATGTCGGTGCTCGTGGCGCCGATCTCCTCGACGACGTCCATGCCGTCCGTGACCTCGCCGAAGACGGCGTGCTTGCCGTCGAGGTGGGGCGTCGAGTCGAGGGTGATGAAGAACTGCGAGCCGTTCGTGTCCGGACCGCGGTTGGCCATCGACAGTTTGCCCGCCGAGTCGTGGGTCAGGTCGTCGTGGAACTCGTCGTCGAAGGTGTACCCCGGGCCGCCGCGGCCGGTCCCCTCGGGGTCGCCGGTCTGGATCATGAAGCCCTCGATGACGCGGTGGAACTCGACGCCGTCGTACAGCGGGTCGGTCCGCTTCTCGCCGCTCTCCGGGTCCTCCCAGGCGCCTTCGCCGGGACCGACGGACGCCTCGTCGTAGTCCTCCGCTTCGGTGGCGTGGTCGACGAACGCCTCGACCGTTCGCGGCGCGCGCTCGTCGAACAGTTCGACCTCGATGTCGCCTTCGGACGTGTGGATCGTCGCAGTCAGGTCGCTCATGGACGGGGAGACGCGAGCACCGGGCAAAACCCTGGCGGTGCCGTCCGGAGGTTGAAGTGGGAAGGCGGGCCCACCCGCTCCCGTGACCTGAGAGCCGCCGCGAGTAACTAGCGGAAGTACGGTACGACTGCTCGCGGACGGAAAGTACCGTCTGTTCGCCCCTACAGGAACGCCAGTAACTCCCCGTTCACTCGTTCCGGCGCGTCGACCTGCAGCCAGTGACTCGCGTCCGGGTAGCGTTCGACCCGCAGGTCCGGCACCCACCGCTCCAGTCCCTCGGAGAGCGACGGTGACAGCGCCTGGTCCCGCAATCCCCACAGCAACAGCGTCGGCACCTCGACGCGCTGGTCCCCGGCGCCGCCCTGCGTGAGGGTCAGTCGGACCATCCGACGGAACAGCGCTCGGTAGTAGTCGATCGCGGCCGTCATCGCGCCCGGTCGCGCGAACGCCCGCTTGTAGCGTTCGATATCCGCGTCGGTGAACGCTTCCTGCCGCACAGGCTGATCCCGGAAGAGTTTCTCCAGCGCCGCGAAGTCGTCCCGACGGAGCGACCACTCCGGCAACCACGGGATCTGGAAGAAGAAGGCGTACGAGGAGCGGCGAATCTGCGATAGCGACGACCTGAGTTCCCGCTCGTACGCCGAGAGGTGGGGCGCGTTCATGACGACGAGACGGTCCACGACGTCGAGCCGGTCGCTCGCGACCTGCCAGGCGACGACGCCGCCCCAGTCGTGACCGACGACGCGGGCCGACTCGTGGCCGAAAGACCGGATCAGTCCAACCACGTCAGCGACGAGTTCGTCGAGGTCGTACGACGAGACGCCGGCCGGTTTCTCGGAGCGGTTGTACCCCCGCAGGTCCGGCGCCACGACGCGATATCCCGCCTCGGCCAGGGTGGGAATCTGCTCGCGCCAGGAGTACCAGAACTCCGGGAAGCCGTGGAGTAAGACGACCAGGTCGCCGTCAGTCGGGCCGGCCACGACGTAGTGGAGGTCGACGTCGCTGGCCCGGACAGTTCCGTGGCTCCAGGACTCCTCGGTCGTCCACCGGTCGCTGGCGCCGGCGTCGCTCATGCGTTCGAATGCACGCGAACGAAAGAAGGCTCTTTCCCCGCGTCGGGGGACGCGACCTCAGAAGTCCTTGAGGTCGGCGAGCACCTGGGCCGCGCTCCCGTCGGCGACGACGGCGCGGGCCTGTGCCATCCCTTCGTCGAGCGACGGGACGTCCTCTCGGGCGTACATGCGCAACGCCGCGTTCAGCGCGACGGCGTCCTCGAAGGCCTCGTCGTCGTCGAACCAGTCCGTCGTCTCGCCGGCGACGACGGCCTCGGTTATCTCGGCGGAGTCCGCCGCGACGTCGTCGACTTCCAGATCCTCGCTCTCGAGGTCGACGCCGTACTCGGAGGTGCGGATCTCGAAGTCGTCGATCCCCTCGTCGTCGGCGTCGTCGCTCTCGGAGGGCCACTCGGCGACGACGGTCGAGCCGGGCCGGATGTCGTCGTACCCCTCCATCCCCTGGAAGAAGAGGGCACGTTCGACGGACTGGCTCTCGCAGGCCTGGAACGTCCGGATCATCCGCTTGGCGAACGCCAGGTGGTAGAAGCTGCCGAGGTGGACGGCGGCGTCGGCAGGGTTGGCCAGCGTCTCCATCGTGTTGACGAAGGTGCGGACGCCCATCGCGTCGCGGCGGTCGAACAGGTCGGTGATGCCGGGGTTGAACTCCGGTTGGTAGTAGAAGCCGAAGCCGACCTCGTCGACCATCTCGGCGCTCTCGCGGGGCGAGGGGTCGGTCATCACGCCCAGTTCGTCCAGGACGTGCTTGTAGGCGTCGAGCTTCTGGGTCGGGACGCGGTCGCCGGAGTGGACGACGACCGGCGTGCCAGCGGCCGCTGCGACGACGCCAGCGGCGACGCCGAGGATGGCCGTCGAGTGCTTGCCGTCGTAGTTGGCGCCGCAGTCGACCGGGTCGGCGTCGGGCGCCGCCACCTCGACGCTCTCCTCGCGCATCACGTCGACGAAGGCGGCCAGTTCCTCGGGCGTGTTGCGCTTCCAGCGGTTGGCGAGCCAGAACGCACCGAGCGTCGTGTCGTCGGGTTCGCCGTCGAGGATGCGCTGGAACGCGTCGCGGGCCTGTTCCCTGTTCATGTCGTCGGCGGACTTGTGCCCCGAGCCGACGACCTCCGTCATGAGCCGCTTGAGGGGCCAGTCGCCGTACTCGCGAGTCGCTTGTGTCATATCGGTGGGTTCGACTGCGCGCGTCTAAAGGCTCCCGTTTCCCGCGAAGGAGGTTCCGGACGGTGTGGCTAGTCGCAACTCGGTACGGCGTCGGGCGATCCGTAAAGGGCGTGTCTGTAACGATCTGGTGTGATTCTGAGCGCATGGGTGTGCTATTGACGACCGCAACACCTCGAAAGCCCTCGACGCGCTCTCTGGAGTCGACAACGATACCGCAACCATCTCGAAAGCCCTCGGCGCGCTCGACTCGTGCGACTCGCTGCGCTCCTCACTCCGTTGCGGTGCTTACTTCGTCGGACTTCGTCGACCGCACCTCGCCCTTTCAGTCCTCCAGGCACAACCTCGCTCGCGCCACGGAGGCGCTCGCGATTGACTCCGCCAAACCTCCCTGGATTCGCGCCGTCCGGCGCGAATCACGCTTCCCAACCGCCCCGCAACCGCGCGGCGGTCGGCCGGGAGCGGCGTTCATGCCGCGACCAGGGGAAGGGCAGGGCTGCGCTGCGGGCCTGGTGGATGAAAGGGCGAGGCGGGCTGGAGGAAGCACGGACCCGCAAGCACGCGAGGGACGAGCGCGCGCAGGGGGTCCGCGCGACTCCAGCGCGCTGAGGGCTTTCTGGGTGTTTGTGCCCTCACGCACAGCAGCACTCACAGATCCATCCCATCGTTACAGAAGCTCCCTATCTCTCGCGAAAAGCGAAACCCGTACAATCGTCCGCCCCAAACTACGGTCGAATGAGTCTCCAGTCGGGCGACTGGCGAGCAGAGATCGGCGAGGTGGACGCCGCGCTCGTCGACGGCTACCAGAGCGGCCTCCCCGTCGAACGGCGGCCGTTAGACGCCGTCGGTGCCGAACTGGGCATCGACGGCGACGACGTGGTTCGCCGGATCGAGGGGCTGCTCGACGCCGGCATCGTCCGCCGGTTCGGGCCGGTCCTCAACCCGCCCGTTATCGGGTCGTCGACGCTCGCGGCCGTGCAGGCGCCCGCCGACCGGTTCGACGAGATAGCCGAAACGATCAACGCCCACCCGCAGGTCAACCACAACTACGCCCGCGACCACGAGTGGAACATGTGGTTCGTCGTGACCGCGGCCGACCGGGCCACGCGCGACCGGATCCTCGACGAAATCGCGGCCGAGACGGGCTGTGAGGTGCTGAACCTCCCGATGCTGACGGACTACTACATCGATCTCGAGTTCCCCGTCGTCAACGGGGACCGGTTCGCACGCGAATCGCTCCAGGCGACGGACGTGGAGGCAACCCGGATCAGCGAGGCGTCGGTCGCCGACCTCTCCGCGCTCGACCGGCGAGTGTTGCTCGCCGTCCAGGAGGGGTTCCCGCTCTCGACGACGCCGTACGCAGACGTCGCCGAGTGGATCGACGCCCCGGTGGAGTCCGTCCTCGAATCCGTCGAGAAACTGCTCGATGGCGGCTGTATCAAGCGCATCGGCTGCGTCGTCAACCACGTCGCGACCGGCTTCGACAGCAACTGTATGGTCGTCTGGGACGTCCCGGACGACGAACTCGACGAGCGCGGCGAGGCCGTCGGCCGGCTCCCCTACGTGACCCTCTGCTATCACCGGCCGCGACGGCCCGAGCAGGAGTGGTCGTACAACCTGTTCACGATGATCCACGGCCGGGAGACGGCCGCCGTAAACGAGAAGATAGACGAACTCGCGGGCGAACACCTGCCGTTCGACCACGAGCGCCTGTACTCGACCGCGACGCTGAAACAGACCGGCGCCCGGTACGACGACCTCGTCGGAACGTGATCGGCAGTGACAGCCGGTCGGGCGGCGGACGGCAGCCGGGCCGAGTGACGTCACGTGTTACCAACCCCCGCAATACTTTTAAAACTCTTTTCGCATAGGTAGTCCAATGACGGGCACGAACCGCGCGCGGGTCCTCGTCGTGGACGACGAGCGGGAGGTGGCAGACGCCTACGCCGCGCAGCTCTCCGACCGGTACGAGGTGGCGACGGCCTACAGCGGCCACGAAGCCCTCGACGCGCTGACGCCTGACGTCGACGTGGTGCTCCTCGACCGGCGGATGCCAGAACTCGCCGGTGGGGACGTGTTGCGCGAGATTCGCGAGCGCGGGCTGGACGCCCGGGTCGCGATGGTGACCGCCATCGACCCCGACTTCGACATCATCGACATGCCGTTCGACGACTACCTGGTGAAGCCGGCGACCAGCGAGGACCTGTTCGATACCGTCGAACGGCTGCTCACCTGTGCCGCCTACGAGTCCCACGTCCGGACGTTCTACGCACTGTCCTCGAAACACGCCGCCCTGCAGGCGACCAAGACGGAGGCCGAACTCGAGAACAGCGAGGAGTTCCGGGAGCTCCGGGCCGAACTCGAGGCCCACCGGGCGGAACTCGACCGCATCGTCGCGGGGTTCGACGAGGACGACTACGAGGTACTGCTGCGCGACTTCGACCCGCAGGACCCGCCGCCGTCGGGCCGCGAGTGACCGCGTCGACGCCCGCTCGGTCCCCGTCGCATGTGCTTTCGAAAGCACTAACCACCGATCCGCTCTAGGGCTACCCAATGAGTCAGCAACTGCCGGACGTCCAGGCCTCGAGTCCCGACGTGACCGTGGGCCTCAACCGCGTCGGCGTCACCGGCGTCGAGAAGCTGGTCAAGATCGGTCGCGAGGACCAGCGTCCCATCGTCCTGATGGCGGAGTTCTCGGTCTTCGTCGACCTGCCGTCCTGGCGCAAGGGCGCCGACATGAGCCGTAACATGGAGGTCATCGACGAGACGCTGGAGGCCGCCGTCCAGGAGGAAGTCTCCGGCGTCGAGGACGTCTGCGGCGAGGCCGCCGAGCGTCTCCTCGAGAAACACGACTACACCACCCGCGCGGAGGTGAGCATGGAGGCGGAGTACGTCACCCGCGATCAGACCCCCGAATCCGGCATGCAGACACAGTCGACCGCCGACATCATCGCCTCGGCGACGGCGGACGACGACGGCACCAGCGAGGAGATCGGTGCCCGCGTCACCGGGATGACGGTCTGTCCCTGCTCGCAGGGGATGTCCGCCGCCCGCGCCCGCGAGACGCTGCGCGGGCTGGACGTCGACGACGAGACCATCGACTCGTTCCTCGAAGAGGTCCCCCAGCCGGGCCACTCCCAGCGCGGCCACGCCACGCTGACCATCGAGAGCGAGGGGGCGCCACCGGTGGACCTCGACGACGTCATCGAGGTGGCCCGGGACTCCATGAGCGCACGCATCTACAACCTCGCCAAGCGCCCCGACGAGGACCACATGACCTACGAGTCCCACAAGAACGCGAAGTTCGTCGAGGACTGCGTCCGCGCGATGGCCGAGGGCGTCGTCGACCAGTTCCCCCAGCTCCCCGAGGACGCCATCGTCCGGATGGAACAGTCCAACGACGAGTCGATCCACCAGCACAACGCCCACGCCGAACGCGTCGCCAAGTTCGAGATGCTGGAAGCAGAGGTCAACGGCGACGACTGATACTCATCCCCGTATCGACGTGGCGAGCAAGCATTTCTCCAAATTACGTGAGAAGAAGTCGCGGAAATCGGTTTCTGACAGCCGTCAGCGCGTCGTCGAACGCCCTGGTCGCGTGGGCGACCACCACCGGACTCACTCCGTCCGGACTTCGAAGCGCGCGCCACCGTCGTGCCCGGTCACGGTCCTGATCGACCAGCCGTGGGCCTCGACGATGCGACTGACGATGGCGAGTCCGAGGCCGGTGCTGGCGCCCCCAGAGTAGCCCGAGTCGAACACCTGGTCGCGCTGGTCGGAGTCGATGCCCGGCCCGTCGTCCATCACGTAGAACCCGTCGGTCGTGGCGCCGATCCAGATCGTCACGTCGTCGCCGCCGTGGTCCATGGCGTTGCGGAAAAGGTTCTCCAGGGCCTGCTGGAGCAGGCGCGGGTCGGCCGGCACGCGGCCGTCGGATTCGATCCGGAGCGCCGCTTCGTCGGCCTGCACCGACTCCCAGGCCTCGGTCGCCACCGCGGACAGCTGGACCGACTCCCGTTCGATCGACTCGTTGGCGATCCGGGAGAACTGCAACACGTCGTCGACGATGGTGTCCATCCGGGTTATCGAGCGTTCGAGGCGGTCCAGCGCCGCCTCGTCGCCGTCCTCCCGGACCGCGAGGAGGCTCCCGTGGGCGACCTGGAGCGGGCTCCGCAGGTCGTGGCTGGCGACCGCGGCGAACTCGTCGAGGCGCTCGTTCTGGCGCTCGAGTTCCGCCTTGCGCTCCTCGACCCGTTCGATCCATCGGCCCAGCGCGTAGAGGAAGCTGACGCCCGCAAGGCCCAGGGTGGCGCCCTGGAAGACGAATCTGAAGGCGAAGGGCTGGGCGACGAGGTCGAACAGCATCGCCGTCGTCATCGAGACGCCGAACAGCGTACAGCCGGCGAGCAGCGCGCGGTAGAGCCGCCGGTCGGACCGGACGAAATCGAAGACGAACGGACCGGCGACGGACGCGAGGACGCCGACCAGTTCGAACGCCGGCCCGACGAGGTAGAGCGTCTCGCGCGGTGGAAACGAGACCCACTGGACGATTCCGAACGCGGTCAGGACCGCCGCGAGGGCGCCGCTCGTCGCTGCGGCACTGGTCGTGTCCGCAGCGTCGACAGCCCTCCGAACCTGCGATCGGACTGCTCCCATTCGTCGGATCCACGACCGAGGGCCTGCTAAGCGTTGCCCCTCAGTCTCAAACGTGATAGGGACGCTCCGCCTCGCGCCAAATCACACCGACCCGGTCGTGCGAGCGTGTCTGCGAGGGACGGGCGCGTTCCGGTTCATCCCAGCGTACCGGTTCAGCCGAGGTGTTCGGGGTCGCGCTTGAGGTACTCCCGGAGCACGACGGTCGCGTAGCTTCCCTTCGGCAGCGCGAACGAGAAGCGGACCACGTCCGACCCCTCGTGCTCGACGCCCAGATCGGTCCGGACCTGGATCGCCCGGTGCGTCCCCGTCGACTCGAACTCGCCGGGGAGGGCGAAGTCGCCGGGCTCGACGCCGACGTCCCGCAGGACCTCGCGCTCGATTTCACCTGGTTCGCCGTCGGCGAGTTCCGTCTCGGTGCCGACGAGCGGTGCGGTGACGAACGCCCGGCCGCGCTCACAGTGGCGCTCGACGGTCCGGACGCGGTTCTCGTCGACGCGCTGGAGACGGTCGGTGTCGGGCAGCGCCAGGCCGTTCGGCGCATCGGCGTCTGCAAAGCACACCACGTCGCCCGCGACCGGCCGGTCGAAGGGGAGCCCCCGTTCCAGGCGCTCCGAGAGGATCCGGTTGAAGACGTACGACTGGGCGGCGTTGACGAACATCGTCTGGAGGTTCGTCGGGACGGCTTCCAGCGCCTCCCGGAAGTCCTTGGGCGATTCGCCGCCGTTCTCGACGAGGCGATGGCACATCGACCGTTCGTACCCGAGCGCGCGCGGGAAGCGATCGATGGCGCCCTGCCAGTCCCGGGTCTCTTCGATATACTGGCGCGCCTCCTGCGTCGCCTCGGGTTCGCGCTCGTGGGGTCGGCCAACGTAGGCCAGCACGGCGCCCTCCCAGTCCTCGCGGACGATGGCGAGGCCAACCTCGTGAGTGACCGGCCGGCGGCTGCCGAAGCGCTGCTGACCGAAGTAGTTCGGGACGGCGACAGTGGTCCACTCGCTGGCGGCTCCGTCGTCATCGTAGTCCCCGGTCGCGACGCCCGCGAACTCGCGAAGGTCCTCGGTGATGGCGTCGACCGACTCCGGATGCTCGACGTCGCGCACGGTGATTTCGAACTCGTTGCCCGCCAGGTCGCCGAAGAGGACCGGACGGCCGGCGCGGCCGACCACCTCGACGTCGGCGTCGTTGATCTCGGGGAGGTCGTCGGGGTCGACGCCGTCGACAGAGAACAGCTGCGTCGTCACGGCGCGCTTGTCCTTCGTCCCGGCCCAGGAGACGCGCTCCCGGGAGATGCCGAGACCGTCCGAAAGTCTGCCGGCGAAGTCGTTGGTGTCCCAGCCGCGCAGGGTCGCGCGGAGAACGAGGTGCTGGTAGCCACCCGTGTCCGCGTCGATCGGCTGCACGTCGAAAGCCTCCAGTTCGGTGACGCGGAAGTCCTCGGGCGAGGCGCGCAGGCGGCCACCCGTGCCCTCAGCGTCGCTGACGTAGTAGTCCATCCCGACCGCCTGCTCGATGGGGTGTGCCTCGCGCATCCTGTCGTCCGTTGGTCGCCCCGGAACGCGTAAAGACGTAGCGATGCCAGCGACGCGCCAGCACCGGTGAACGACTCTGTCCGGGACCACGAAACCGGTGAACGACCAGGCAATGCCGAAACAGGTAGTGGATGTTACACCATCGGTAGACGGGGTAGAAGGCCCGTCACCGTCATCAAGTGGGTGCCGAGCGAACATTTTTCGCCCATATGTCTCGAAAATTATTTGTGCGTCTGTGTGCCACAGGGTGCTATGGCGATTCGAGAGACGTGGGCGACACGCATCGGCTTCATCCTGGCCGCGGTGGGGAGCGCGGTCGGGCTCGGCAACATCTGGCGGTTCCCGTTCCTGACCGCCGAATCAGGCGGCGCGGCGTTCCTCGTCGCGTACCTCTTCCTGGTCGCGGTGATCGGACTCCCGGTCATCCTGGTGGAGTTCGTGATCGGTCGGGAGTCCAAACAGAACGTCGTGGACGCGTTCCCGGAGATTGGGGCCCCGAACTGGCAGTTCATCGGCGCTATCGGCGCCCTCGCCGGATTCGTCATCCTCTCGTACTACAGCGTCGTCGGCGGCTGGGTCATCCAGTACATGGTCGGCAGTCTCACCGGCGGGTACGCCGGCAACGCCGAGGCCTTCTTCGGGAGCGCGGCGGAGGGGACGAACGCCGTCGCCTACGACCTACTGTTCATGGCCATCGTCGCTGGGATCGTCTCCTTCGGCGTCCGTGACGGCCTCGAACGCGCCGCGAAGGTCATGATCCCGAGCGTCGTCGGTCTCCTCGTCCTCCTCGCCGCCTACGGCGCGACGCTGTCGGGCGCGAGCGAGGGGTACGCCTACTACCTCTCACCCGACATGAGCACGATCGTCACCGACGCGATCGGTCTACTACCGGACGCCGCCGGGCAGGCCTTCTTCACGCTCTCGCTCGGGATGGGCGTGATGATAACCTACGCCTCCTACCTCGGCGAGGACCGCAACATGCTCCGGGACAGCCTGTTGATCGTCGTGGTCGACACCTCCATCGCGATCCTGGCCGGACTGGCCGTGTTCCCGTTCCTCTTCGCGCAGGGCGTCGACCCGGGCACCGGCGGCATCGGGACGACCTTCGTCGGCCTGGCGACCGCGTTCGCCAGCCTCCCAGCCGGACAGGTCGTCGGCTTCGTGTTCTTCTCGATGCTCCTGCTGGCGTCGCTGACGAGCGCCTTCAGCATCCTCGAAGTGATCGTCTCCTACGCCATCGACACGTTCGGCGTCGACCGGAAGCCGGCGACGCTCGCCATCGCGGCGGTCATCTTCCTCGTCGGTATCCCGACGGCGATGAGCCTCGACTACCTCACGCTGTACGACGCCATCGCGAACCAGATCCTCCTGATCGGCGGCGGCCTGCTGCTGGCCATCTTCGGCGGCTGGTTCTACGCCAGCGGCGCCAGCGAAGAGCTCCAGAAGGGGATGCCGGGCGGCGAGACGTTCACGACGGTCTGGATCTGGGTGCTGCGCGTGCCCGTCGTCCTCGTCCTGGCCTACGTCCTCTACAACGGCGTCCTCGCCGTCGCCGGCATCGTCCAGGGAATGTGAGGTGACGCGAGTCCCAGTCGGGACTCGTCGGTGTCGTTCGCGATAGATTGTTCTCGTGACGTCAATCGGGCGGAAAACGGCCGTAAAGAATACGAGGCCGAGCGGCGCCTACAGGACGTCGTCGAAGTCGTCGTAGCCGGTGATGTCGACGCCTTCGTCGGTGACGAGCGCGAGGTAGACGCCGTTGCCGGAGCCAGTGTCGCGTTCGGTCGCCGCGTAGACGGCCCGGGCCGCCAGCGTCGACGCCTCGTCCATCGAGAGCCCCTCCTCGTAGGAGCCCTCGAGGACACCGTAGGCGAGTTGCATCCCGGAGCCGGTGACGGTGTAGTCGTCCTTCATGACGCCGCCGGCGGGGTCGATGCTGTAGACGTGGCTGCCCTCGTCGTCGACGCCGCCGAGGATGGGGTGGATAGCCATGAACGGCCCGCCGCGGGCGAAGTTGCCCGCGAGCGTGGCCAGTGCGTCGATGCTGATGTCCTCCCCGCGGCGGGCCTCGTAGAGGTCGACCTCCGAGCGGAGCGTCCGGATGAACGACTGGGCGCCGCCGACGCTACCGACGAGAGTCAGCGCGCCGGTGGGGTGAATCTGCTCGACCTTCTGGACGTTCTTGTTCGAGACGAACCGGCCGCCAAGCGAGGCGCGCATGTCCGTCGCGATGACGACGCCGTCCTCGACGGCGATGCCGACGGTGGTCGTCCCCGTCTTGTTGACGGTGTCCTCGTCGTTGCCGGCCTGCGGGTTCTGGGGGAGGTCCTCGAACGAGCCGAGTTCCGGCGCGTACGGGTCCTCAGTGAACTCACTCATCGTCCTCACCCTCGAGGCCGAACTCGTCGACGCGTTCGGCGACGTCGTCCTCCGTGAGCGACGTGAACTGTTCGGACTCGACGTCGACGGTCGCGATGTCGACGCCGGAGGCGTCGAGGCCTTCGTCGCTGACCGATCCGAGCGCCTCGAGCGCGAGCTCGATACCGGATTCGAGGTCCATCTCCTCGGTGTACTCCTCCTCGAGGAACGACTGGATCTCCTCGCGGTCGCCGCCGATGGCGACAGCCTGCCACTCGTAGGGCGTCCCGGAGGGGTCGGTCTCGAAGAGGCGCGGTTCGCCGTCCTCGATGCCGCCGAGCAGCAGCGCGACGCCGAAGGGGCGCGCGCCGCCGGTCTGGGTGTACTCCTGGATGTAGTCGGTGACCTCCTTGGTCAGCGACTCGACGCCGATCTGCTGGCCGTACCGGAGCTGTTCGACCTGGGCCTGGCGGCGGGCCAGATCGATCAGCTTGCGAGCGTCGGCGACGTGGCCGGCGCTGGCGATGCCGACGTGGTCGTCGGCCTTGTGGATCTTCTCGATGCTGTCGCGTTCGAGCAGCGGCGATCGGGCGTGACGGTCCGCAGCCAACACGACGCCGTCCGCGGTGCGGACGCCGACGCTGGCGGTCCCGCGCTTGACGGCTTCCCGCGCGTACTCGACCTGGTAGAGACGTCCGTCCGGCGAGAAGATAGTGATCCCGCGGTCGTACGCCTGCTGTTGGTTCTGTCCTTGCATAGATTCGTTGGTGTTCACCCTGGGTTAGGGATGGGTGTTTATATCCCTTGTGTGCTCGTGGCACGTGAGACGGCGGGTCGCGCGACCCGCTATCAGTACAGGGACAGGTCGCCGGTCACGGCGTCGACCAGGTCGTCCGCCGCCGGCCCGACGGCCAGCGCGCTGACGGTGCCCGGCTCGAGCTGGGTGTGGCCGGCGTCCCTGACGATAGCGTGTGGCAGGCCTTCCGACTCCGCCACGTCCGCGAGTCGGAACAGTTCGCTCTCCCCGCTGGCCTTCAGGACGACCTTCTTCTGGCCCTGCCCCTTCCAGTCGGAGCGGGTCTGCCGGTCGGCGTCCTCGAAGGCCATCAGCGAGGCGTGAGCCACCTGTGCCGCCAGCTTCCCCGCCCCCATTCCGAGGTCGGACCTGGCGACGATGGCCTGCTTCATACGTTCGGGTGCGAGTCCCACGGATAAAGGGCTGGCCTCTCCCCCGCTTTTCGCCGGGTTCTCCCGACGTCGGCCGGCGAGCACGAGACACGACCGACGGCACCCGGGGCCCCCGAAATCACCGGTCAGTTCGACCGCTGGGGCTCCTTCTCCCTCCGTCGAGTGGACGGTCGGCGGCGCCGAACCCGCCGGAGCCCGGAGAACGGAAACCTTTCACTGCCCCCCGTCCGTGATTGGCGTATGATACTCTCGGACGCGGACATTCTCCGCCGGCTCGAGGAGGGCGACCTCGTCGTCGAGCCTCTCTCTGACCCCGACATCCAGGTCCAGCCCGCGAGCGTCGACCTCAGGCTGGGGCGGGAGTTCCTGGAGTTCCAGCACGCCAACATTCCGTGTATCCACCCCAACTCCGAACAGGAGACCGGGGAGTACACCGAAGAGACCGTCGTCGACGAGGACGGCGAGTTCATCCTCCACCCGGGCGACTTCGTGCTCGGAACGACCCACGAGCGCGTCGAGATTCCCGACGACCTCATCGCCCACGTCGAGGGGCGTTCCTCGCTCGGCCGTCTCGCGATCGTGGTCCACGCTACGGCAGGTCTGTGCGATCCCGGCTACAAGGGCCAGATCACCCTCGAACTGTCGAACCTCGGCACTGCGCCGGTCGCGCTCACGCCCGGCATGCGCATCTCGCAGCTCACCTTCACCGAACTCAAGACCCCCGCCGACCGCCCCTACGGGAGCGAACGCGGGTCGAAGTATCAGGACCAGCGGGGGCCGCAGGCGTCGAAGATACAGGGTGATAGGGAGTTCGGCGGGGATCAGTAGCGACGATGCACTTCATCGAAGAGGTCGTCGTCGACGAGTTCCTCCCGACGTTCCGGTCGATGCTCGCCGAGAAGTTGCGAGAGCGTAGCCTCACCCAGTCCGAGGTTGCCGACCTGCTGGGCATCAGCCAGAGCGCCGTCTCGAAGTACGTCCACGGCGACGTCGAGCGGAACCAGCGACTGCTCGAGGACAAGCCCCTCCAGGACCTGGTCGAGCGACTCGCCGAGGGGCTGGCCAGCGGCGACGTGACGCCGGTCCAGGCACTGGTCGAGACCGAAGTCTTCGTCCGGGAACTCGAACGCGGCGGCCTGCTCGCCCAGTTGCACGAGGAGGCGGTGCCCGAACTCGCCGACTACGAGGGCGAGTTCGCCGTCCACGACGCCGACAGCCGCATGCGCCAGGCCGAGCGAACGCTCTCCGACGTCCGGCAGGGCCTCCGCGTCGTCGAGAACACCAGCGGCTTCACCGGACTGATCCCCGCCGTCGGGTCGAACCTGGTGCAGGCGCTGCCCGACGCCGACGGCGTCGACGACGTGGCGGGGGTCCCAGGCCGCATCGTCGACGTGAAGGGGCGAGCGACCATCCCGGCCGAACCCGAGTTCGGCGTCAGCGCCCACGTCGCGAGCGTGCTGCTCGCCGCGCGCGAGGCCGGCAGCGATGCGCGCGCGACGGTCAACGTCCACTACGAGGAGGACCTGATCACCGACCTCGAATCGGCGGGCCACACCGCCGTCGAGTTCGACGGTGAGGCCGCCGACCTGGAGGCGGCCGTCGGCGACGCCCTGGCCGACGACCCCGACGCCGACGTTCTCTACCAGACCGGCGGGTTCGGCGTCGAACCCATCGTCTACGTGCTCGGCGCCGACGCCCGGGCCGTCGCCGAGACGGTCCGCGACCTCGTGTGAATGAGCGACGCGACGCGGTCCTTCTACGGTCGCTGGGCCCGACTATACGACGTTCTGGCGACTCTTCCGGGCGTGAGTTCGTGGCGAGCGAGCGCCGCCGACGAACTCGCACTCGACGAGGGAGCCCTCGCCGTCGAGATGGGCTGTGGGACCGGCGCGAACCTCCCCCACCTCCACGAGCGCGTCGGTCCGGACGGCCGCGTCGTCGGCCTCGACGTGACCAGGGAGATGCTCGAACGCGCACGCGGGCGCGGCAACGCCGACCTGCTGCAGGCCGACGCCGCGCGACCGCCGATTTCGGAGCCCGTCGACGGCCTGCTCGGCACCTTCGTCGTCGCGATGTTCACAGACCCCGGCGCGGTCGTCGACGGCTGGTGCGACCTGGTCCGCCCCGGCGGCCGCGTCGCGCTGTTGCACTTCACCCGCAGCGAGCGGGCGTGGGCCCGCCCCGTCAACGCCGCCTACCGGGCGTTCGTCTGGCTGTCCTCGACGGACAAGTCCCGGGTTCGTGACGTCGCGAGCGGCCACGACCGCCGGGTCGACGCCGGCCTGGAAGCGCTGGCCGCGCGGACGACCGACTACCGCGAGCGGACGCTGGCCGGCGGGTACCTGCGACTTGCGAGCGGGCGCGTGGAGTAGGGGGAGAAAACTCTGGGTCGCCCCAGTGGAGCCCGTACGTTGCGAGGCCCTGATATTCTTCGATGTTCGCGGAAAGGACGTACTTTTATCAACGGTATGAAAGTGCGTATAGTATGGCCCTCCACTCGCGCAGACGGTTCCTCGCGACCGCCGGTATAACCGGTACAACGTTGTTTTCTGGTTGCTCGTTCATTCGCTCCGGGAACGGTTTCGGGAACGATTGGCCGAAGACCGCTGACGGGACGACGGACCCATTGCCTGGGGGATCGACGGACTGGCCGCAGTACGGCCGGAACCCGGGCCATACGGGCTTCACCCCCGATATCGAGGTCGATGACCCGAGCGAAGACTGGACGTTCGAACTCTCCGGCAGCCTGGCCCCGCCGGCAATCGTCGGCGACCGGGTCTTTGTCCACGGCGGTGGCGATTCCGAGTCGGCGGAAGATGACTACAACGGCGTGATATTCTCCTTACAGGCTGACGACGGGAGTCAACAGTGGCGTCGCGAACTGCCGAGAATCGGTTTCGGGGGGTTCTCCGGTTGTCCACCGATCGTCTCTGGCGGTTCGGTATACGTTGGGCACGCCGGAGAGAACGGGGTGTACGCGATCGACGCCCGTGACAGTAGTCGGCGATGGCGATTCGACACGGGCAACTCAGTCAACGAGGCCGCCGTGGGCTACCAGGGCCTGATCTTCGTGTCAACCGGGGACGAACTACTGGCGTTCGACGACCGCGGCCGCAACCAGTGGACGTACCGTACCGGTGACGACCGATCGAGTTTTTATCCGCCGGCAGCCGGTGGGGACTACGTCCTCTACAGCACGTCCGTTATCGGAAGTGTCGTCGCGATACCGCCCGCGGGTGGCAGTGGCGATATCTCCGAATGGCGGTACCAAGGCGATCCGGGGTTCGGAACGGCTACGGTGGCTGACGGGACAATATACATCCCTGGCGACGACCGGCTCCACGCCATCGACCTCGCGACCGGCGATGGCATCTGGACAGCGGAGGTGCGCGTGTCCGCCGGCGTCGCGACGGATGGCGAACGACTATTCTTCACCACCGGTTCGGGAAACCTCGCCGCTCACGCCACTGCGGACGGAAGCGAACAGTGGAGAACCGACCTCGCACCCCGGGACGGCGTGTATCTCCGGACGCGCCCCCTCGTGACGGCCCAGTCAGTCATCGTTACGACCGAAAAACCCCAGATGGACGAGCGCGTGACGACGTACGCCGTCGACCGGCGGACCGGTGAAACGCGGTGGACCCTCGACCAACCGGGCAACGTCGGATTCGACGCTGTCGCCGCCGGCGGGCGACTCTACGTCCCAGTCTACTGGAGTACTCGGGATGCGGGAGGAACACTGATCGCGGTATCCGACTGACTGCGCAGCAGCGATCAGCAGGACCTGGAACTATCGACGTCGAACGCACCGATGATCCTTGCGATCCCAGTTACGCCGTGGAACTCCCTGCCCGTATCACATCCTGTGGACAATACCCGGTTTCGATTCGTGAATGAAGTTCCGATAGGACGGTCCTCGCTCGGGCATCGTGCATCGGGACCCTACGACCCGTACAGGTCCGCGTGGGCTTCGCAGAACGTCGGCTCGTCCAGCTGGGCCTCGACGACGCCTGGCTGGCGGTGTGGATTGGCCAGCCGACAGCCCTCGTGCTCGCAGAAGCCTTCGCCCGTCGCCAGGTAGTGGTAGGCCTGCAGGACGTACCCCTTCAGCGCGTCGGTCGTCCGGGGGTCGTCCTCGACGAGGAACTGGCCTTCCACCTCGTTCTCCAGCACCTCGCGCGGGGGTGAATCGCCGGAGAGGAGTGCGTGCTTCTGTTGTTCCTGGTAATACTGCTCGGGCTTGGCGGGCGCCTCGTACAGCCCCGGCACCGAGACGAGCGCGGGCTGGCCGAGGACGTTGACGCGCTTGTGCCAGCGGCCGTCGTGGTCGCCCCAGGTGCCGACGACGCGGTCCAGCAGCGGGACGTGCAGGTGGTCCAGCCCGCGCTCGTCGTCCGTGATGCGCCGGCGGAGGGCGTCCTGGACCTGCCGGCCGTCGTAGATAACCCCGCCGGCGCGTTCCGGGTGTTCGAGCGCCCGCTCCTCGTACCGGACGATGCCGAGCATGGTGTTACCGGTGTCGCGTTCGCGGGGCGAGAGCACCCTGGCCGCTGCAAAGTCCTCGGCCAGACCATCGTCAGCGTACAGCGAGAGGAACCGGTCGCGAACCTCGACGACGGCGTCGACGCGCGCGTCGAGCCAGTCGGCGACCGCGTCGGCGTCGGCCTCCGTCGTCGGCGCGCGGTACAGCGTGACCGTCTCGACCATGTCGGAACGCCGAACGGACGCCCCAAAACTGCTTTCGTTGGGACGGGCCACAGATTATTGATAGCCGGTCGAGTGTGGAACGATGAGGAGGAACGTATGGATCTGAGCGACCACAGTCTCCCGGAGATACGCGACCTGGCAGACGAGTACGCCCGCGACCACGTGTGGGACAAAATCGAGGCACTGGACGAGAGTGACCGGGACCACAAGGCGTTCAAGGCCGAGGCGTGGGCCCGGAAGGCCGTCGCCGAGGGCGACCTGCCGTCGCGACTCGACTACCTCCGGGACCTCTCGGGGGACGAGAACTGGCAGGTGCGGGAGGCCGTCGCGATGGCGCTGAAGTACGTCAACGAGCACGCGTTCGCGCAGGTCGAGCCCACTTGGAAGGAGTGGGTCGTCCACGACGACAACTACGTCCGGCGGGCCTGCGAGGTCGGACTGATGCGGACGCCGCCCGAACACGTCGGGCCGGCGCTCGACCTGTTCGACCACCTCGCCGCCGACTCCGACGACTACGTCAAGAAGAGCTGCGGCGCCTTCGCGCTGAGCAACGTCGCGGCGACGGACCCGGCGGTCAGTCGGGAGTATCTGGACCGGTGGAGCCGGGCCGACGACCTCCGGACGCGGTGGAACGTCGCCAAGGCCATCGGCGGTGGGTACGGGCGGGCGACCGACCACGCCGTCGAACTGGCCTACCGGCTCTCGGGCGACGAGGCGTACCGAGTGCGCCGGGCAACCGCCTCGTCGCTGAAGAAGCGGTTCGACGAAGATCGCGAAGTGCTCGACCGGGTGGAGGGATGGGACGACCGGGACGAGTTCCGCTCGCTGCTGTAGTCCGTCCGCAGCCCGCCCGCCAGAACCAGTATCGGGCAGATTTATACATCGATGTCCAGAAGTGTCGTTCATGGCAGACGAGTCAGCGAGCGAGGCATTCGAGGTGGACGAGGGGTTCGCCTTCCTCGGCCGGACGTTCGCCGAGTACCGGCGAATGTTCGACCTCGACGTGGAATCGCTCCGGGGGAGAGATGTCCTGGACTGTCCCGGCGGACCGGGGTCGTTTACGGCCGTGGCCGCAGAGATAGCGGACTCGGTGACCGCCGCCGACCCGGAGTACGGCCCGCCGGCGAGCGACCTCGAACCGCTGTGTCGGCGCTCGGTCCGGGAGAACGTCGACCAGCTCCGCGAGAAACGGGACCTGTTCGTCTGGAACTACTACGGCGACGTCGAGACGCGCGGGCGATACCAGCGAGCGGCCGCCGGGCGATTCCTCGCCGACTACGCGACCCACCCCGAGCGCTACGTCGAGTCGGCGCTGCCGGACCTGCCGTTCGCCGACGACGCCTTCGACCTGACGCTGTCGGCGAACCTCCTCTTTCTCTACGACGACCGGCTGGACGAGGGGTTCCACCACGACGCGATGGCGGAGTTGGTGCGGGTCACCGACGGCGACGTTCGGGTGTTCACGCTGGCGTCGCTGGACCGAACGCGCTCCGAGTACGTCGACCCCGTCGTCGAGCGACTACGCGCGGACGGGCACGGCGTCGAGTTTCGCGAGGTCCCCTACGAGTTCCAGCCCGGCGCGACGGCGATGCTGGTCGTCGACGCTGCGTGACGCGCGCGGTGAAAACAGAACGGCTCGTCTACGCGGGCCGACGAGCCGGTCAGTCGTCGGCGATGACGTGCTCGGAGTCCTCGGCGATGAGGCGGTCGATGGCGTCGACCATCGCGTGGACCGACGCGCGGGTGATGTCCGAGTCGCTGGCGGTGACGGCCACCGTCCTGTCGCCCCGGGACATCTCCACCTCGACCGTGACGACGGCGTCGGTGCCGCCGGTGATGGCGTCGACGTGGTAGGATTCGAGGTGGGTGTCCGCGGCGTGGCCCAGCGCCGACTGGACGGCGTTGAGCGCGGCGTCGACCGGACCCGAGCCCACTTCTGCTTCCTTGCGCTCCTCGCCGTCGACCGAGAGGCGGACGCTCGCGGTGGGCGTGCCGCCGCCGGCGACGGTGGTGAGGTCGAGCAGTTCGACCCGGCGGTCGTGTTCCGCGCCCTGGACCTCCTCGGCGATGGTGATGAGGTCGGCGTCCGTCACGCGCCGGCCGCGGTCGCCGATCTCCTTGACGCGCTGGACGACCTCGCCCAGTTCGTCGTCGGTGACGTCGAAGTTGCGCTCCTCCAGTGCGGCCTCGACGCCCGCGCGACCGGCGTGCTTGCCCAGCGCGAGCCGTCGTTCCCGGCCGACCTTCTCCGGCGGGTAGGGCTCGTACATCGCGTCGTCCTTGAGCGTCCCGTCGGTGTGGATGCCCGACTCGTGGGTGAAGGCGTTGGCGCCCACGACGGCCTTGTTCGGCGGCAGCGGCATCCCGGTGGCGTTGGCGACGAGTTCGCCCAGTTCGTAGGCCTTCGTCAGGTCCATCGTCTCCACGCCGTAGCCGTGGTCGAGGGCGATGGCGACCTCCTCCAGCGCGACGTTGCCGGCCCGCTCGCCGATGCCGTTGATCGTCCCGTGGACCATGTCCGCGCCCGCGGCGACGGAGACGAGCGCGTTCATCACGGCCAGCCCCAGGTCGTCGTGGGTGTGGGTGCTCACGGGTCCGAGTTCGGAGAGCCGCGAGACTGCCTCGACGGCACCGTCGGGCGTCGCGTGGCCGACGGTGTCGGCCCAGCAGATGCGGTCCGCGCCGGCGTCCATGGCTGCACCCAGCAACTCTTCGAGGTAGTCCAGGTCCGCGCGCGAACCGTCCTCGCCGATGACCTCGACCCAGAGGCCGTGGTCCTTGGCGTACTCGACGAGTTCGACGGTGTCCTGAACGTTCTCCTCGCGCGAGGTGCCGACCTTGTCCACGACGTGGCGGTCACTGGCGGGGACGACGATGTCCACGCCGTCGACGCCACACTCCAGCGCCAGGTCCACGTCGTTCTGGATGCCGCGACAGAAACTCGTCACCGTGGCGTCGAGGTCCAGGTCGGCGACCCGGGAGATGGTCTTGCGCTCGCCCGGGCCGGTACAGGCGCTGCCGGCCTCGATGACGTCGACGGTGGCGTCGTCGAGCAGCCCCGCGATGTGTGCCTTCTCGTCCGGCGAGAGCGACACACCCGGCGCTTGCTCGCCGTCACGCAGCGTCGTGTCGAAGAACTGTACGTCGCCGACGTCGGAGAGGGGTTCCGTCAGCGGGTGCTGCCCGAACAGCGCGGACCCGCTCACAGTCCCGTCCTCTGAATCACGCTTGCCGGAGAATTTCACGGCCAGCCGCCGTGAGGCGACTTCCTCTATCCCCGTTGTCGTTGTCCGACATAGTTGAATGAGTTGTTGCCGTCCGCGCTCATCAATCTGTTGGGTTCGCGCCGGGTGCACGCCGTGGCCCGGATCACGCGAGCGGAACGCCCATACAGGAACCGGATCGAAATCTTCTCCCCCCGGTATCGGCGAGTGAGCGTGTGTACCGGTACACGAGGCTCGCGGGCTTTCTCGCCCTGCTGGTGACCCCCGTCGCGCTCCTCGCGGCGACGATGGTCCGGCCCTCGACCGTTCGACCGGCGACCGTCCGGTTCGGGACCCTCGGACTCGGCGTCGGCGTCGCCCTCGCCGGCGGCGTCGCCGCCGTCCAGGAACGCGAAGCGCTGATGTTCCACGCGGAGGCCACAGGCTTCGACCGTGAGGACACGGTCGATGCGCTCGCTGTCGTCGTCGCAGCGGTCGTCACCTACCTATTGAGCACCGCTGGCGGCCTCGGGCCAGTGGTCGCCGCCGCGGCGGTCGGACTCGTCGCCGGCCTCGGTGCTCCCAGAGTGGCGGTCCCGGCGTACTGCGGGACGTTCGTCGGCATGGCCTCCCCCTCCCTGTTCCCCACCACCGGCTACGTCCTCGTGGCCGGCCTCCTCGCGGCTGCGGCGTTCGTCGCGACGACGGAGTGCTTCGGCGGCTTCGGCGGCAAGCTCGGCACCATCGCCTTCTTCGGCTGTGCGACGACGCTCGCGCTCCCCGGCGTCGAGTACGCGACCGCGAGCGGGCTCTCGTGGACCAGCGCGACCGTCGTCGTCCCCGTCGCCGTCGCCGGCGCCGTCGCGACCGTCGCCCTGAGCATTCGCTTCGACCTCGGCGCGGTCGTCGGCTCCGCGTCCGTCGGCCTCGTCGCCGGATTGGCCTTGCCACCACTGGTCCCCGACCTGGGGTCGACGCTGGCCGCGGTCGCCTTCTGCGCCTCGTTCGTCGGCATGTCGACGACGGAGCGACTCGGTCACGAGGGCCACGTCGCCCTCGCTGGCGCGCTCTCCGGGCTGGTGTTCGTCGCCGCCTCGCCCGCCTTCGCCGGCGCCGGCGGGAAACTGGGTACCATCGCCTTCCTCTCCTGCGTCGCTGCGTTCGGCGCCGCGGAGCTCCTGGAGTCAGTGACGTCTCCCCTGCGGGAGTAAGTGAACAGACCGCAGGAACGCCGGGCCAGCGAGTCGTCAGTCCTCGACGACGACTTCGTCCCCGCGTTCGACGCCGTCGGCCGCGCCAGCGGGGAGTTCCAGAATCGTGTCGGCCTTCGCCATTCCGACGCCGCGCCAGGGGGCGAGGGTCTTCACCTGCCGAACCTCGCCGTCGAGGATCCAGATCACGTCCAGTGGGAACCGGACGAACAGCATGTGGATCGACCGCCAGTTGGCGAGGGCGTCGGGCGTCCAGAACGGGGGTTCATCGAACCGGAAGACCATCGCGTAGTCGTCCGCAATCGAGGACCTGAACATGAGGCCTTTCAGCTGTTCGCCGGAGGTGTCCGCCGTCTCGACGTTGGTGGCGAGACTCGTGGCTTCTCCGTCCGGGTCGTGGACGACGCGCATTGGGACTGAGATGCGTATCTCCCGTGAAAAGCGTTCCGTCGACTATGACGTGGAAGCTCAAGGGTGCGAATAAGCCGAGGTGTGGCTGACGATAGAACCGCAAACAACCAGAAAGCCCTCGACCCGCTCGACTCGCGCGGCTCGCTGCGCGCCTCCCTGCGGTCGGTGCTTGCGTCGCCGTGCTTCGTCGACCGCGCCTCGCCCTTTCAGTCCACCAGGTTCAGCGTTGCTCGCGCGATGAAACGCGCTCGCGATTAGAACCACCACTCCTCCCCGGATTCGGCGCGTCCGCGCCGAATCACGCGTCCTCACAGCACGGCAACCGCACAGCGGTCGGCCAGGAGCGCGTCCCCGAGCAGAAGCGAGGGGCGCGCGACCAGGGGAAGGGCAGGGCTGCGGTCCTGGAGGACTGAAAGGGCGAGGGCCGGTCCGGGAACCCGGACGACGTAAGCACCGCAACGGAGTGAGGAGCGCAACGAGTCCCGGGACCGGAGCGCGCCGAGGGCTTTCAAGGCGTTAGTTGAGTTAGTCTCAGTCGTACTGATAGAACCAGCCAACCCATTTCCTAGCGAGCAATTCAAAAGCCATCGTCACCGTGGGCCAGTATGGAGAAGGCACCGGGAGGGTCGCCCGTGGGCGTCGACGACCCGTACGAGCACGTGGGCCGGTGTGACCACCTCACCGACGAGGGGAAGTGCCGGTGGGCCGTCGAGCACGGCCACCACGACCCGGAGTTCGCCAACGAGCGCAGCCAGGACGACTTTCAGTGTCCCGTCGCCGGCGACACGGACGACGAGGGACTAACTGGCCCCTGGGAGTGGCAGGACTGTCCGCACTTCCGGTGTCAGAACCGCGAACGCGAGTGCGAACGCTGCGGCCTCGAAGCCAAGCGGATGGCCCACACCGACGAGCGCCCGCTCCTCGAAGAGCACCACCTCTCCTACAGCGAGGGCAGCGACGAGGGGGAGGGCGACCCGACCCACGAGATAACGGTCTTTCTCTGCCGGTGGTGTCACGCGAAGGTCCACAACTCCTGGGCCAGAGTCACCGACGACGTCAATCCCGACCCGGAGGCCGTCGCCGAGCAGGAGGGCCGGAAGACCCGGGAACTCGACGAACTGGGGTTCCAGTCCGCTGCGGAGCGGTACGACGACGAGTAAAGACGGCGCGTAGGATCGGGGCCCCACCGATTTTCACGGGATATATACGCACCCGCGGTCTTCTGGCCACTAATGACCCGCATCGCTGTCGTCGACAACCACGGCCAGTTCACCCACCTGGAGCAGCGTGCGCTCCGGGACATGGGCGTGGACGTCGAGACCATCGACAACGAGACGCCGCCAGAGGAGGTCGACGCCGACGGCCTCGTCTTCTCCGGCGGCCCCGACATGGACCGCATCGGCAACTGCCCCGACTACCTCGAACTCGACGTTCCGATACTGGGCATCTGCCTGGGGATGCAGCTCATGGCGAACGAGCTGGGCGGCACCGTCGGCTCGGGCGACTACGGCGGCTACGCCGACGTGACCGTCGACATCCTCGACGACGAGGACCCGCTGGTGGGTTCGCTCGCGCCCGAGACGCGCGTCTGGGCCAGTCACGCAGACGAGGTCAAGGAGGTTCCCGAAGGGTATTCGGTCACCGCCGACTCCGACGTCTGCGGCGTCGAGGCGATGAGCAACGGCGCGGACCGCTTCGGCGTCCAGTGGCACCCCGAGGTCGCCCACACCGAGGAAGGAGAGGAAGTGTTCGAGAACTTCCTCGCGGTTTGCGATTCGAGCTGACGAGTAGATTTAAACAGGTCCAGCGGATGGCATAGACAAATGACGGCGACACAGGGGAACCTCGCCGGCCTCTCCCGATTTATCTTCAAGGCCCCGAGCTGGCACGCGAGCGTCGCCTTCTCCCTCCTGCTCGCCGCAGTGATGGGCGTCGCCGCCTTCGAATCCCAGTTCGTCTACGAGGACGCCTGGCAGGGCATCTTCTACGTCGGCATCCCGACCGTCGTCGCCAGCGCGCTCACGCCGACGGTGGACCGCGCGCTGGGTGGCCACCTGACACCGAACCGAGCCTCCCTGCTCGCACTGTTCTGCGAACTCGTGGTCATCGTCATCCTCACGCTCGCGGGCCTGATCACGTTCCTGAGTGCGAGTCTTGGTCAGCGGTTCGTCATCGACGCGCTCCTGATGTCGCTGGCCTCCATCTTCGCCTTCCGTCTCCTGATCGTCATGGCCGTCTCCCGGCACTCGCTGCCTGTCGCGGCCATTCCGGCCAGCATCCAGACCGCCGCCGCGGCCGTCCTCCTCTCCATCTACAGCGGGACGACGGGGCTCCTGCTCGACAACCCGCTGCTCCGCGATCTGCTCTCTCGGCCCGAAGAAGCACCCCCCGAACTGCTCTCCGTCGGCGCCACGGAACTCGGGTTGCTCGCCATCATGTGCGTCATCTACGCGGGCGCAGTCTGGCTCTTCCTCGTCGTCCTCGACCGCCCGTGGCGCTCCAGCCTCGGCGTCTCGGTGCTGGACTTCCTCCAGGGGTTCATCGGCCACGTCGCCGAGGGGTCCCGGGAACTGGAGGACTTTTTCGAGGAGCTCGGCGAGGACGCCATCGTGCCAGTGACGGTGCTCTCGGTCCGCCGACCCGACGGCGAGGAGAAGGCCCGCTTCGTCCTCCCGATGATCCACCCAGGGCCGATGGGCGAAATCGGCGGCGGCAACCTCCCCCAGCGCGTCGCCTGGGAGGCCGACGGCCTCGCGTTCCCGCCCCACGCCACCGCCGGCCACGACTTCAACCTCGTCACCGAGCGCGAGGTCGACCCCATCCTCTCGGCGGCCGAGACCGCCTACCAGCGCCTGGACTACACCGACCAGGCCACCCAGAGCATCCGCGTCGAGGAGGGCGAGGCGACGCTCACCGGCCAGGCCTTCGGCGACGGCGCCTTCCTCGCGGCCACGTACTCGCCAGGGTTCGCCGACGACGTCGACTACGCCGTCGGCCTGTCTGCGGCCGCGGAGGCCCGCTCGGACGACGTCGACGAGATCCTGCTGGCCGACGCCCACAACTGCAACGACGGCCTGGAGGGCGAGGACCTGGGCCACGTCGTCCCCGGCAGCCAGCGCTCCTTCGACATGATCTACGGCGCCGGCCGCCTCGGCGACCGCCTCGCCAGCGCCCACCAGGACGACCTGCGCTGCGGCGTCGCCTGGGACCAGACCCCCTGGGACCCCCAGGACGGCATCGGTCCGCTGGGCATCCGCGTCGCGGTGTTCGAAACCGGTGACCAGACCACCGCCTACGTGCTCGTCGACGGCAACAACATGGAGCCCGGCCTCCGCGAGTCCATCGTCGACGCCATCGACTCGGTCGATATGGTCGAGGTGATGACCACCGACACCCACATCGTCAACACCATCGAGGCGGTGAACCAGGTCGGCGGCGCCATCCCCGACGACGAACTCGTCGCCCTCATCGACGAACTCGTCGACGCCGCCATCGACGACCTGGAACCCGTCGAGGCCGGTATGGCCAGCGAGAAGGCCGAGGTAACCGTGTTCGGCAACGACCGCACCGAGATGCTCGCGTCGACGGCCAACGCCGTCGTCTCCCTGGGCGGCGCGCTCGCCGCCGCGTTCATCCTCGGCGTACTCGCCGTGAGCGTCCTCATCTTCTTCCTCGCCGGTGCCTAGGTAGTAAAGAGACGGAAGGCCTCGATTCAGGCGTCGGTGGGGGGTCCGTGCGGATCGGACGGCGTTACCGTTGGTCCGTCGTCCGGGTCTACGTTCTCGACCCCGACGGTAGAAGTAATCCGTAGCGTTACGTCGTCGAACCCCAGGTGCCGCGTCGACTCGACGTACTCGCCATCTATCTCGACGTGGAGCAATAGCGGATAATTCCAATCAGATTCGGAAATGAAGCTCCGAATCTGCCCGCGTTCACCCGCGTCGAGGGAAAGCGACCCGGTTGGGGTGTCGTACCCGGAACCTCGGTCGAGCGTGACCGTGACCTGATGTGCCTCATCGTCTTCGTTTACCACCACGACCGTACCATCGTCGTCGGACACTGCGTCGACGCACCCGGCGAGAAAGAATACACCTACCCCTCCAACTGTAGCGAGGAATCGTCGTCGCGACGTTCGTCCGGTCACGAGTGGGCATTTTTAGTTCTGATGATAAGTTTTGTGGGCACTGTCTCTTCGAAGTGCCCGAAAGAAGACCGTCAACGACCCATTCCGCGTTGGGTGCACATTTAATCAGATGGGGAAAGAACTCCAGGTATGGCACCACACGGACCAATCTCGGACAGCCAGAACCGGCCCGACGGTGCAAAGTCGCCCTACGAGAACGACCGGTCCGCCCTTCTGATCGTCGCGACGGTAGTGGCCGTGCTGGTACTCGCGATAGTGTATTTCCTGTAGCGGGTCGAGTCCGTCGAGTTTCCGTCTCGGACCGAGGGGAGCACGAGCGGGGAAAGGTTTTGTGTCGACCAGGTGACGCCACGGTATGGATCAGGACGCTATATCCAACTCTATGGCCGCCGACTCGACGGTTCAATCCGACGGGACGACCGCGTGGCCCAAGTGGGGCCCGGCCTCCCTGCTGGTGGCGATGGCGGTGGCTATACTGCTGTTGTTCGTGGTGAAGTATTTCCTGTAGCACACTGGTCACGGAGCTCGACCGGATAGGGCGAGTTCCCTCGAAAACGAGACGATAGTGCGCCCGGGAGAAAGCTTATCTGTCGAACAATAAACACCACGGTATGGGCGACAGGTCTCGTGGTCGGCGTTCCAACACGCAGGTATCCGACGCGATGGCGCAGTCTGGCGACAACACGCCGGGGTCCGACTTCGGCTGGTCGGACCTCCTGGCGGTACTGGTAGTGGGGGCGCTGCTTCTGCTCGTACTCTGGTACCTCCTGTACGGCATGGGACCTATGCCTAGTAGCCCACCTGCATAGTCTGGTCCAGTAGCTGCCGACTACTTTGAGAGAGTTCCAATCGAGTTACAGCCGTCCGATACTCCTCGGTGGGCACAGCTATGCTTGGTACCGTGTTAGTATATAAAGAGTAGCGCCGAGGAGGCGATTCGAACGCCTGTGTCCGTGAGGACAGTTGCTTTCGAGGCAACCGCCTTGGCCGGGCTAGGCTACCTCGGCTCACTCGACTGTACTGCTATCTGGTCTTTATGGGTTTCGGTTCGGCTGGTAGGCCCGACATGCATATTAAACGCGAGTGACATAGCCGGGTATGGACGTCGCCGAAGCAAGCGAAGTGTGTGACACGGTGCTCGACGAAGTCAGCGACGCGGTCATCGCCGACCGCGAGTTCTTCGAGACGGTGCTGATGGGCGTCGTCGGCCGCGGCCACGTGCTGCTGGAGGACGTGCCCGGGACGGGGAAGACCCTGACCGCGCGGACCGTCGCCGAGGCGCTGGGCCTCTCCTTTTCCCGCATCCAGTTCACGCCGGACCTGCTGCCGGCGGATATCACCGGGACGCACGTGTTCAACGAACGCGAGCGGACCTTCGAGTTCAACGAGGGACCCATCTTCGCCAACGTCGTGCTGGCCGACGAGATCAACCGCGCGCCGCCGAAGACCCAGTCGGCGCTGCTGGAGGCGATGGAAGAAGGCCAGGTCACCGTCGACGGCGACACGTACGAACTCCCTCAGCCGTTCTTCGTCATCGCGACGCAGAATCCCGTCGAGATGGAGGGGACCTTCGAACTGCCCGAGGCGCAGGTCGACCGCTTCCTCGCGAAGACCTCCATCGGCTATCCGGAAGAAGAGGGCGAGTTCGAACTGCTCCAGCGCCGCCGCGGCCGCACGGAGCAGAGCCCCTCCGTCCAGACCGTCCTCACCCCGGAGGAGGTCGACGACGTGCGTGACCTCCCCGAGGCGGTCACCGTCGAGGACGACGTCCTCCGCTACATCGGGAAGGTGGCGCGGGCGACGCGGACCCACCGCAACGTCGACGTCGGCGTCTCTCCGCGCGGGACCCAGCGCCTCTTCGAGGCCGTCCGGGCGCGAGCGATTATCCAGGGTCGCGAGTTCGTCACGCCCGACGACGTGAAGGCCGTCACCCAGGCGGTGCTGGCCCACCGCATCGTGCTGACGCCGGAGGCCCGCGTCGAAAACGTGGACGAGGCCGACATCGTCGACGAGGTGCTCGACAGCGTCCCCGTCCCGACCGTCGCCGCCTAGTCGTCGAGCAGCCAGATGAACAGCAGCGCCGCGACCAGCAACAGCGCGACGGCGGTCGTCGGCTGCCCGGTCCGGCTGAGGTCGTAGACGACGAGCGCGAGGACGCCGACGACGCTCGCCACGACGGCCGTCGCCGCGACGTGGACGACCGTGGCCCGTCGCGTCGGCGCGCCCGCACCCAGCTGGTGCCCGAGACTGATCGCGTTCTCCCCCGCGTCCCACGCGACGACGGCGCCGCCGAAGGCGACGAGCATCGCGGCCGGCGAGGCGCCCGCCGCACCGGCGAGCAAGACGCCGGCGAACAGCCCCGCCGTCCCGAACTTGTGGGCACGGTTCGAGCCGCGGCGCACCCCGACGGCGAGGATGAGCAGGCCGGCCAGCGAGAGAACCGCGGCCGCCGCGGAGACGGTCGTCGCGGCGACGGCGACCAGTCCCGCCACGATGGTGGTGGCGACGCCCAGCGTCGAGGGAGACTGGTCGAACGACCAGTGGTCGGCCCCCGTCGGATCGTCGGTAGCCGCCGAGTCGGCAGTCCGGTGGTCGTCGGCCACCGGGTCGTTCGCGGTTGAATCGGCCGTCGACTCCAGCGTCGCGTCGCTCACACCGACCGCCCCCCGCGGATGCGAGCCATGGCGTGGGCGAGCGACTCGTCGAAGGCCCAGTCGGCGACGGGGAGCCCCCGGCGGCGCAGGCGCGTGATGCGCATCCGCCGTTCGACGCTGGCGAGCCGGTGGCCCGACGTGTCCGCCGCCGTCGGGTCGGGCGAGACCACCGTCGTCCGGTGACCGTGGGCGTCCAGCCGCACGGTCGTCCGGAAGACGAAGTCGTCGACCAGCGGCGAGAACAGGATCACCTGGGCGTCCGAGGGGAGCCGCTGGCGGAGTCGCTGGGCGACAGAGAAGACGCTGACGTCGGCGTCCTCGTCGCCGGGGGAGAACGCCGGGTGCGTCGCGAGCGTCTCCCGGAGTTCGATGCGGTGGTTGTCGCTGGCGGCCGGCGGTAGCCAGCAGTCGTGTTCGGAGAAGGCCGCCAGCCCGACCGCGTGCCCCTCGGCCAGCAGCGACGCGGCGACCTCGCGGGCCGCCTCCAGGTTGCGTTCGAGCGTCGACCCGGCCCCAGCACCCGGACTGACGTCCGCGCTCGGCCGCGCGTCGATCAAGAGGGCGACGGTGACCGACCGCTCGACGCGGTGTTCGACGGTCCGCATGTCCCCCGTCTTGGCGGTCTGGTTCCAGTCGATTCGGCTCATCGGGTCGCCCATGCGGTACTCCCGGGTCGCGTAGAACTCGACGCCGTCCCCGCCAGCGTCGGCGGGTGTCCGGCCCGTGTACTGGGTGGTCTGGGGCCGCAGCGGGACGTCGAGCGTGGGACTGGGCAGGTCCGGTTCGCAGGCGAAGGCGTCGCCCTGTTCGACTGATGCGATGCGTTCGGTCGCACCGCTGACGTCGCGGACGATGGCCGTGAGCGGTTCGAACTCGTGAACGCCGCGCGTCGCCGCGATGGTGTACTGGATGGTGGTCGATTCCCCGGAGCGTAGCGCCGTCGCGATTCGAGGCGACCCGCCGGTGACGGCCGCACGGTCGGGGACGCCGTCGACGAGACGAAGGTCCGGCAGCGGCCGGTCGCCGTCGTTGGTGACGGTGAGCGAGACGGTCACCTCGTCGGCGGGGTTCGGGCGGGCGTCGCTGATGGTCCGTTCGATGGCGAGGTTGACCGGCGGCGGTGAGGTGAGCCGGCCGTACCCAGAGAAGGCCATCCCCAGCGCGCTGGCGAGCAGGAGGCCGCCCTGGGCGGTGAACACGCCGACGGCCAGCGCGAGGAGCGCGAACGCCGACACGCCGAACCACCGCTTCGTCTGGTGGTCGGCGGCGTCGCCCGGCCCGACGACCAGCTCCGTCGGCGTCTCGTCGAACTCGGGGAACTCCGCGCCCATCTCGTGGAACGCCATCTGTTCCCCGCTCATTCGCGGTCACCCCCCGATAGCTCGTACAGTTCTCGCGTGACGTGGCGCACCCGGCGGTGGAACGGCTGACGGCGACCGAGTGTCATCCCGATGGTCTCCGTGAAACCCGATCCGAAGCCGGCGCTGGTGGCCAGGAACCGCGCGGCGAGTTCGTCGTCGGTCCACTCCCCCCGGTCGACGAGGCCCTCCGCCGCCGCTTCGGAGCAGCCGTGGTACATGACGAGAAACTCGACGACCACGTCGCGCAGATCCTGTTTGGCCTTCAGCGCGGTCGGGTTCCCGGCGACCGAGGCCCCCGAGACGCGGGCGAGCAGGTCGTCGAACTCGTCGCCAGGCGCGTCGAGTCGCGGACCGGGCTCGCGGACCGGCGGCCGGTAGTCGCTGGCGTCGTGGCCAAGGAACGACCGGAGGCGCCGCAATCCCACGAGTCCCGCGAGGATGGCCAGCAGCGTCGGGGTGTCGTCCGGGACGGACAGGCCGGCGTTCAGCGACGGAACGAAGGCGATTGCCAGTCCGAAGCCGGCGCCGGCCAGGCCGACGGCGACCGCCAGCAGTCGCCAGTTCACGTCTCCTCGCCCTCCGTTATCGCGTCGAGGGCCGCCCGGGCGCGCCGCTCGGACTCCTCGTCGACGCCGACGCTCCCGTACCGCGCCCGGTCGAACAGCTCCGTCAGGGTCCGGACGGCGTCCCGGTCCATCCCGGCGTCGACGGCCCGTCGCGCCACCTCGCCGGGCGTGTGCGTCCGGAGGCTGGCGCCGTCGGCGGCCTCGGCCATCTCGCGCCAGGCCCAGTACACCGGGTTCGACGCGTCGACGTCTGCGAAGGCCGCCTCAGCAGTTCTGCCGTCGGGCGCTTCTCGGGCCGAGTCCAGGTCTATCACCTTGTCGTCGGCCACTGGTTCGGAATCGGGCGAGTCCAGCGACGGGCTCGAAACGGAGCGCAGGGCAAACGCGGCCACCACCACCAGCAGGACGACGCCACCCAGTGCGACGACGATCAGCGGGACGTTCCCCGACGGGACCGACAGCGCCGGGCCGAACGACGACCCGCTGCCGCCGCCCCGTAGCACCCCCGAGACGTAGTTACCGGCTTTCTCGCCGTCGAGAAACGACAGGAGATAGATGACCACGCCCAGGTAGAGGACCGCCGCGAAGACCCCCGTCGTCGTCTGGAGCACCGACTTCACGAACGCGACGACGGTCTCGCGACCGTACAGGACCAGCGAGATCAGGAGCGGAACGGCGACGAGCGAGAGGGCGATAATCCCCAGTAGTTGCCCGACTATCCCGACGTCGGTCAGCCCCGTTCCGCTGGCGTTCCCCAGCGTCGACGCCTCTCCGCCCCCCATCCCCTCGCCAGCCCCCTCACCGACGCCCTCGGAGGCGGTCGTGCCCGTTCCCACCGAGCGAGTGTCGCGCGAATCGCCGATCGAGGCAGCGGACGCGGAGAGCCCCACGACGCCCAGCACCACCACCACGACGAGGATCGCTCGCTCGTCCATTGTGAGCTAGCATCAGCCGTCACCGTATTTAATCGTTCGTGGAACTGGACGCGCGAGTGCGACGGGTTTGGGTGGGATCTGCGTTATCTACGTGATCGAGTAGTTTGTGTTGTGAGTGGGTGATTCTTCTGGACTGGTGCTGGAGGATACAAGTCCGCGAACAACCAGAAAGCCCTCGGAGCGCTCCGGTCCCGGGGCTTGCTGCGCGTGGTTCGAAAGGCGCGAAGCGCCTTTCGTCATCACGAGAGAGCTTCGCTCTCTCGAACGACCTCACTCCGTCCGGTGCTTGCTGCGCCCGGGTTCCCGGACCGCACCTCGCCCTTTCAGTCCACCGTCAGAGCAAGCTCTGACGAGCCCTGCCTCGCTACGCTCGGCAGGACCCCAGGCCAGCACAGCAAGCTCTGACGAGCCCTGCCTCGCTACGCTCGGCAGGACCCCAGGCCAGCACAGCACCGTAGCCCTGCCCTCCCCCTGGTCGCGCGATGAAACGCGCTCCCGGCCGTGCGGTTGCGGAGCGGGCAGGAAGCGTGATTCGGCGCGTCCGCGCCGAATCCGGGGAGGTTTGGCGGAGCTAATCGCGAGCGCGTTCCATCGCGCGAGCGAGGCTGATCCTGGTGTCCTGGCGAGCGAAGCGAGCCAGGGCTCAGGAGAGCTTGCTCTCCTGGTGGATTGGAAGGGCGAGGCTCGGTGAACGAAGCACGGACCCACAAGCACCGCAGTGCAACGAGGAGCGCAGTGCGGTCCGCGCGAGTTCAGCGGGCCGAGGGCTTTCCTTTGGTGTCGGTCCCGATTCTGACTGCAGAGAGCGCACAGAGGTCTTTCGACGTGTTGCCTTCCTCGATCACGTTGACAACCCAAACCCGACAGATCACTCACAACACTCACAGAACTAATCACACCATTCGGCAGAAAGGCCCGAGAACGTATTTCCAGCGCGCGAACCCCTAACACCATCCCTACCCGTCGAGCAGATAGCTGAACAGGAGCACAGCCAGCAGCAACAGCGCCACGCCCGCCGTCGGCTGGCCGCCGGTGGCCAGCCGAAAGGCGCCGTAACCGACGGTCCCCACCACTGCCGCGACGCCGGTCGTCGCGAGCGAGTGGACCAGTTGCAGCCGGCGCGTCTCCGCCACGGCACCGAGCTGTCGGCCGACGGTGATGGCGTTGGTGCCGGCGTCCCAGGCGACGACGGTCGCGCCCGCGCCGACGAGGACGAACGGGAGCGGGGCGTCGGACGCGCCGGCGACGAGCACCGCGCCGAAGAGGACGACGGCGCCCAGGGTGACGAGCGACCGGGACGCGTTCCGCACGCCGACCGTCAGTACCAGGACGGCCAGGAGGGCGACGGCGACTGCGGGGAGGAAGGATGCACTGGCGAGCGCCGCGACGGCGGCGGGCACCACCGTCAGCACGAGGCCCGTGGGCGAGGGCGAGTCGTCGAACGTCTCGTAGTCGACGTTCACGGCGACCACCGCCGGCGTGTGCGGACGAGGGCGTGCCCGAGGTCTTCGTCCGGGTGCCAGTCGATTACGGGGATGCCACGAGAGCGCAGGTCGGCGATGCGCATGCGGCGCTCACCACGGGCGACCAGGTGGCCGGTGGTGTCGATCGCCGTCGGGTCCGGGCTGACGACGACGACGGCGTAGCCGTGGGCGTCCAGGCGAACGACCGTGTCCGCCAGCAGGTCGTCGTGCAGCGGGCTGAACAGAACGACCTGCGTCTCGGCGGTGAGTCGGCGCTTCAGCCGCTGGGTAGCCCGGTAGACGTTGGTGTCGTCCGCCGGTGGCGTCGGTGAGAGGACCGGGTGGGTCGCCAGGAAGTGCCGGGCCTCCTCACGGTGGGTGTCGCCCTGGCCCGGCGCGAGCCAGCAGTCGACCGGTGCGACGGCGCCGAGGCCGACGTCGTGGCCGGCCCGCGTCAGCGAGGCGTAGGCCGTCGTCCCGCCGGCGACGGCCCGCTCGACCGCCGACGGCTCGTGGGGCGACGGCGCGAGGTGGGCGGACCGGCGCGTATCGAACACCAGCGCGACACGGACAGTCTGTTCGACGCGGAAGTCGACCGTCGTCAGGTCCCCGGTCCGCGCGGTCCGGTTCCAGTCGACGCGGCTCAGCGGGTCGCCCCGGCGGTACTCCCGGGTCGCGTAGAACTCCAGCCCCGCGCCGCCGGCGTCGCCCGGATAACGGCCGGTGTGCTGGACCGTCTGGGCACGCAGTGGAAACGGTGGCGGGTCAGTCGGGAACCGCGCAACGCACCGGAGCGACGAGCGCTCGCCGACGACGGCGACCCGCTCGGTCGCACCACTGACGTCCCGGGCGACGGCGGTCAGGCCATCGAACTCGAACGCGCCCCGTTCGGCCCGGACGGCGTAGGCAAACGTCGTCGAGTCGCCCGGCCCCAGCACCGCGCCGTGACGCGGCGTTTCCTCGACGACGCCGAGCCGGTCGGGGACGCCGTCGATCAGCCGCAGGTCTGGCACGGAGCGCTCGCCGTCGTTGGTCACCGTCACAGTCACCTCGACGTAGTCACCGGGTTCCGGGGTGGGATCTCCGATCGTCCGCTCGACGGTCAGATCGAGCGGCGGCGGCGACTTCAGGGCTCCGTAGCCGGCGAAGGCCAGTCCGAACCCGCTCGCCAGCAGCGGCGCCGCGGTGTCGGTCAGCACGCCGACGCCCAGCCCCAGCAACGCGAGCATCCCGACCCCGTACCAGCGCTCCGTGGGGTGCTCCTCGACGGTCACGGTGTCGCCCGACTCCACGGGTGTGGCGTCCGCGTCCGCCGCGTCGCGCACGTCTCCCTGCTCGTCCGGGGCGCTCGACTCCCGGGTTTCGGTCGAGTCGGCCGCCCCGGGCCGACCGTGCTCGTCGTCGGTACTGCGTTCGTTCGTCGTCACGGCTCCGCACCTCGCCCGAGTCGCTCGATCTCGCTGGCCGCGCGTTCGGCGCGACGGTGGAACGGGCGCTCGCCGGAGAGCGTCCCGCGCACTGACCCGGTCACCGACCTGGCTTCCCCGGTCGGCGACGTGAAGAAGGCCGCTGCCAGCGGGTCGTCGGTCCAGGTCCCCCGGTCGACCGCCCGCCTGGCATCCTCGGTCGTGTACCCCTGGAACGTGACGAGCGTCTCGACGGCGAGTTCACGGAGCGACTGGCGGAACTGGATCCGCCGGTTGTCCGCCCCACCGCGACCCCCGGTCGATCCGACCGGCGGCGCCCGGGCGAGCGTCACGTCGACGTCGTCGCCCGGGACGCCGACCGCACTCGGCCGCTCGCGCTCGGCGGGTCGGACGTCACGGCTCTCGTGGGTGAGCCAGGCCCGGCCCCGGACCAGTGCGGCGACCAGCGCGACCACGCCGATCAGCAGCGGCACCGAGGCGGGGACGTCGACGACCGTCACGGCCGGCAGGTACGCCATCGCGATACCGACAACGGCCGTGGCGACGCCGATGGTCAGTAACGCGTCGCGACTGTTCACGGCTGGCTCCCTCCTGATAGTGGTGGTTGTAAGCCCTTACCCGCGTTCGACGTCGCCGGTGCCGGCGAACGCCGGTGAAAAGTTACAACCACCACTATGAAACCTCGGGTTCGTCGATCGATTCGAGCGCCGACTCCGCACGACGGCGGCGGGTATCGGTCACCGGCTGGTCGCCGTAGCGAACCGCTTCGAACAGCGCGGTCAGCTCCCGGACCGCGTCGGGGTCGAACCCGTGCCCGACTGCGGTCGCGGCGACCTCGTTGGCCGTCAGCGTGTCGTCGGTCGCACTCTCGGCCCGGTCGGCCATCTCGCGCCAGGCGCGGTAGACGGGATTCGAGGCGTGGACGTCCGAGACGGCCTCCTCTTCGGGGAGGTCGGTGAACCCGCCGACGGCGTGACGTCTCCCACGGGAACCGCCGGACGACGACGTCGACTCCGACTCATCGGTCGCCACCTCGCGGCCCAGCGCGACCGCCGCGCCGACCGCGCCCAGGAGGCCGAGGACCACCGCGACGCCGGTGACCAGCGACGGTGAGGGAACCGCGACCGAGCGCTCGCCACCCCCGGTCGCGGGCCCGGCCGGCGCCCCACCGCCGAGCAGCCCGCCGCCGCCAGCGCCCAGTAGCAGACTGAGAACGCTCAGTAGCGCTATCAGTCCGAGGAGGAGAACCGCCGCGGCGAGGACGTCCACCAGCGCCTCGCGGACCACCGCGACGAGTTCGTCGAGCCGACCGGTCCAGGCGGTGTGGACGACGAAGGCGAGAAAGAACGCGAGCGACGACCAGACGACGACGGCGAGGGGGACGGTCACCAGCCAGGCGGGAAGCTGGATTCCGCCCGGCTCTTCGTCGGCGACGAGGCCCACGTCGTCGCCGTCGCCCAGGCCCGCGCCGTCACCCTCGCCGATTCCGAGACCCGGAGACCGCGCTCCCTCCCCGTCGCCGCCGCCGGCAGACGTGAACCCGCCGGCGACGGTCGCCACGGCCAGGACTGCGACGGCGACGGCCACGCCGCGGAACAGCCGGGTCCGGTCCATCGTCTGTACATGTCGGCCGCGGATATTTATCCGTAGTGTCGTCAGTCGCGCGCCCCGTAGCCGCCACCGCCCGGCGTCTCGACGCGGACGGTCGTCCCCGCGTCGAGTTGCAGCGTCGTCTTCGCGGGGACGGCCTCGTCGTCGACCAGGTTCAGGCCCGCCTGCCCGTCCTCGCCGCCGGCCCGTCCCGGCGGCGCGACGCGACGACGCTCGGTCAACAGCGAAACGGTCGCATCGGTTTCGAGCCGGAGTTCCCGGACCAGACCGTCGCCGCCAAGATAGCGACCCGCCCCGCCGCTGCCGTCGCGGAGGGCGTACGTCGTCACCCTGAGCGGGTACTCGGCTTCGAGGGCCTCGACGGGCGTGTTCTCCGTGTTCGTCATCCCGACCTGGACGCCGGAGAGGCCGTCGCTGGCGGGGTTCGCCCCCGCGCCGCCGCCGATGGTCTCGTAGTAGGTGAAGCCCGGCCCGCCGACGATCAGGTTGTTCATCGTCCCCTGGCCCGCGGCGGGGACGCGGTCGGGCGCCGCGTCGGCGAGCGCGTCGAAGACGACGTCGGTGACCCGCTGGCTCGTCTCGACGTTGCCGCCGACGACCGCCGCCGGGGGTTCGGGATTCAACAGGGAACCCTTCGGCGCGCTGACTGAGATGGGCTCGTAACAGCCCGCGTTCGGCGGTACGTCCGGGTCGGTGACGCAGCGGACCGCGTAGTACACTGCGCTCTCGGCGACCGCCAGCGGCGCGTTGACGTTACCCGCGACCTGTGAGGCCGTTCCCGCGAAGTCGACGTCGAGGGTGGCGCCGTCGACAGTGACCGTCACCGCGATGGGGACGTCGTCCCCGGTCACCCCGTCGCCCTCCAGCACGTCGCTGGCCTGGTAGGTGCCGTCCGGCAGGTCCCTGATTTCGGCCTCCACGCGCTCGCGGGAGTACTCCATCACCGCGTCGAAGGCGGTGAGGAGGCGGTCGCCGTGGGTCGACAGGAGGTCACCCACTCGTTCGGCCCCGCGTTCGTTGGCCGCCAGCTGGGCGCGGACGTCGGGTCGGCGCTCGGCCGGATTACGCACGTTCGCGAGGAAGAGGTCCAGCACGTCCTCGACCACCTCGCCGTCCCGGACGAGTCGAACCGGCGGAATGCGGACCCCCTCTTGCTGAATCTCTCGCGCGCCCGCGGGCATGCTCCCGGGTGCCATCCCCCCGACGTCGGCGTGATGGGCCCGGGAGACGGCGTAGGCGACGATTTCTTCAGTGGGACTGATCGGAGACACAAGCGTGACGTCCGGGAGGTGCGTCCCCCCGGCGAAGGGGTCGTTGAGGACGAAGACGTCGCCCGGTTGCGGGTCCCGGTCGAGGACGGCGTCGACTGCACGCGGCATCGCGCCCAGGTGGACCGGGACGTGCTCTGCCTGGGCGACGAGTCGTCCGTCGGCGTCGAACAGCGCTGTGGAACAGTCGCGGCGTTCGGTGATGTTGGGGGAGTAGGCGCCCCGGATGAGGACCTGCCCCATCTCCTCGGCGACGCTCTCGAGTTGATTTCTGAGTATTTCGAGTTCGACGGCGTCTAGGAATTTGCGATCGCCAGTCATCTCGAATCGCCTCCTTTCGCATCGCCTGACAGACCGCAGTCACCGACGGGAACTCCGCAAACAGAGGAAAGCCCCCGCCGTCTCGGGTCGGGGGCCCGCGACTGCGCTCCTCGCTCACTGCGTTCGCTTCGGTGCTTGTCGGGTCCGCCTTCCCCGAGACGGCGGCCCCTTTCAGTCCCACCCTTCCGTTCGATCCATCGGCCGAAACCGGTAGTCGCCATCACTCGCTCACCTCAAGGTGCAGGGTCCCTCGGCCGTCCACCCTGGCCGTCCAGTCAGGCGGGCAGACGACGGTGCTCTCGCCGCCCTCGAAGACGGCGGGGCCGTCGAGGTCGGTTCCTGTGGGGAGGCGACGGCGGTCGTAGACCGGCGTCTCGAGCCGGTTCTCGTCGAAGACGACGTCGCGCTGGCCGATCAAAGCGTTGCCGCCGGCATCGTGGGTGAGTGCCGGCGTCTCGCCGGGGACCGTCGCGGTGGCACGGAGGCTCACCAGTTCGACGGGTTCGTCGTCGAGACGATAGCCGCGCGCACTTTCGTGGGCGGCATGGAACCGGTCGCGGACGGCAGCCGGGTCGAACGGGTCGGAAACGTCGACGGTCAGTTCGTGGCTCTGGCCGGCGTACCGGAGGTCGGCCTGCCGCCGGACGGTCGCCCGGTCAGGCTCGGCGGTGTCGTCGAGCACCGTCGCCGCGAGGTCGTCGAAGCGGTCGTCCACGGTGGCCGGATCCGCTTCGCCGAGGGCGACGCGGTAGGTCCGGACGGCGTCGTGACTCTCGTCGGCGGCCAGAAGGCCGAACGCCGAGAGAACGCCGCTGGCGCGCGGGACGACGACGTGGCCCACGCCCAGGCGGTCGGCCAACGACGCTGCGAACATCGGCCCCGCGCCGCCGAAGGCCCCGAGCGCGAACCCGCGCGGGTCGTGGCCCTGGTCGACGGTCACCCGGCGGACGGCCCGGGCCATCGTCGCGCTGGCGACGCGAACCACGCCGCGGGCAGCCGCGGTCGAGTCGTCCAGATCCGCGTCCGTCGCCAGGTCGTCCAGCACGGACTCGGCGGCGTCGGCGTCGAGTTCCAGGCCCTCGCCGAGGGTGGTGTCGGCGCCGAGGAAGCCAAGCGCGAGCGCCGCGTCGGTGACGGTCGGGTCGGTCCCGCCCGTCCCGTAGCAGGCCGGACCCGGGTCGGCATCCGTCGACTGCGGCCCGACGCGGAGGGCGCCGCCAGCGTCGACCCAGGCGATGGAACCACCGCCTGCGCCGACCGTCTCGACGGCGACCATCGGGATTCGAATGGGGTGGCCGCCCACAGCGCCCTCCGTCGTTCGCTCGACCTCGCCGTCGCGGACCAGCGAGACGTCACAGGAAGTGCCGCCCATGTCGAAGGTGACCAGGCCGTCGGCGTCGGGAGGTTCGAACGCCGACGCGCCGACGACGCCGGCCGCCGGCCCGGAGAGGACCGTGGTGACGGCGTCCTGGCGGACCGTCCCGGCGTCGGCGATGCCGCCGTTGGCCTGCATGACGCGCGGACTCGGCAGGCCCCGCTCGGTCGCCCCATCGTCGAGCCTGGCGAGGTAGTCGTCGACGACGGGCGTGACGGCGGCGTCGGCGACGGTCGTCGCGGTCCGCTCGTACTCGCGGAACTCGGCGAGCACCTCGTGACTCGCCGAGACGGCGGCGCCAAGTTCCTCGCGGAGGATGTCAGCCGCGCGACGCTCGTTCTCGGGGTGGGCGTACGCGTGGAGAAAGGAGATGGCGACCGCGTCGACGTCGCCATGCTCGCGAATTTCGTCGGCGACGGTCCGAATCTCCGCTTCGTCGACGGGCCGTTCGATCCCGTCGACCGTCGCGCGTTCGTCCACCTCGAAGCGGCGCTCGGCCGGGACGAGCGGGTCGGGTTTGCGCGCCTCCAGGTCGTAGAGCGCGGGGCGGTCTTGCCGCCCGACTTCGAGGACGTCGCCGAAGCCAGCGGTCGTGACCAGGTAGGTCTCCGCGCCGGTCCCCTCCAGCAGGGCGTTGACGGCGGCGGTCGTCGCGTGTCGGAAGCGACCGACGTCGGTCGGGTCCACGCCGGCGAGTTCGCAGGCGGCCTCGATACCGCGGAGGACGCCGACGTGCTGGTCCTCCGTCGTCGGCACCTTCGCCGTCGTCAGGTCCCCGTCGGCGAGCAACGCGACGTCGGTGAACGTGCCGCCGACGTCGACGCCCAGCGCCGCACCGTCGTTCATGGACGTCAGTGGCGGCCCGCGCCGCTAATCGGTTGCGGTGGTGGCAGCAATAGCGATCCGTTCAATCGCGATTGAAGCTACCGGGGAGGCTTTAGTACAGGCCGGGAAACGTCGACCAAATGCGACGCAGATACCCTCCACGCGCGCTGCTGATGACGACTCTCATCGTCGGCGCTGTCGTCCTGACCGGCGTTGGGGCTGCACAGACGGCGACGTTCTTCCACGACGGCGAGGAGATAACGCTTCAAGCTGGCCAGGGACAGGCTATTAGCGGCGAGACGAATCTGGATCGGGGATCGACGGTCAACCTCCTAGTCCAGTCAGAAGATCCGGAGTCACCGTTTCTGACGCGACCGGCGGCAGAAGTCGACGAGAACGGGCGGTTCACGGTCTACGTCGACCTGTCCCACCTCAGTCCTGGAACGAACCTGTCCGTGGCGGTCAGCCACGACGACGAGGTGCTGGCGGAGACGACCGCACGGACCGTCCCGTGCTCGGGCGGTTGCAAGCCCATGGCTGCCATCGACAGCGACGGCGACCAGTTCACGCTTCAGGCCGGCCCCGGCCAGGAGATCACTGGCACGACGTCGCTCGACTCGGCCTCGTCGGTCACCGTCCGCCTTGAATCGGAGGACGCCGACCAGCCGTTTCTCGTGGCCACGGAGACGCTGGTCTCGAACGACGGCACCTTCTCGACGCACCTCGACCTGACCGACGCCCGGCCCGGGACCCGGTTCAAAGTCTCGGTCCTCCACGAGGGCGAGCAATTGACCCAGACCACGGGTGAGGTGATCCCCTGCGACGGCGGGTGTGAAGCCCCCACCACCGAGACGGCGTCGCCACGACCGACGATCGACGCCGACGAACTCGGATTCAAGTCGGTGGTCGAGGCGTCGGCGACCGAGACCGCACGGATACCCGTGGGACTCGGCGATGCCGACGCGGCGACGCTCGTCGTGGGCAGCGCTGACGTCAACTACGTCGTCGCCGCGACGGTCCGCGACGGGAACGGTGACAACCGGGTCGTCGTCGAGTTCGACGCCGCCGCTGCGGGGACTGACAACCGGACCATCTCGGTCGCGGACGAGGCCGACGACGTGGCGGTCGTCGACCCCGAACCGGACCTGGGCTTCAGCATCGAACCGGCCGACTACGACATGCAGCTCTACGGCGGCGATTCGACCGACGGTGAGCCCGACAGCACGGGGACGCTCATCCTCCGGCAGCCGACCCCGACGCCGACCGACGACCTGACCCTCCAGAAGGACGTGGTCGTGACCCGTCCGACAGAGGCGGCCACCGTCCCCATCGGACTCGGCGACGCCGACTCCGCGATGATCGCGATGTGGGATCCCGACGGCGAGTACGGTATCAACGCGACCGTCAGTGACGGTGACGGCGACGACCGCGTCGTCCTGTACTTCCGGACGCGAAACGCCGGGACGGACCGGCCGACGCTCGAGGCCGCGTCGGCGGCCGACAACGTGTCCGTCACGGACCCCGAACCGACCCTGTCTGGGCCGCTCCCCGAGACGGAGTACCATCTCAACCTCTACGCCGGAGCCGACTCGGCCGACGACGCGGTAGACGTCGGCGTATTCGTCGTCAGTAAGGGCGAGTCGGGCGGGACCCGGACCGCCACGCTTCAAGACTCGCGGTCGACCGGGCGGGACCTCGACCTCGGCGGAATCGGCGCACTGGCCGCGGGCGCGGTGTTCGCCGTCGTCGGCGTCGGCCTCCTGCTGGGCCTGTTCCGGTCGTAATCGCGACGCGTTAGCGAGCGCGTAGCAGCGCGACCGCGCCGACGACGGCGAGACAGCCGAGGAAGAAGAGGACGCCCGGTTCGACGACTTCGAAGACGACCCAGGCAACGGTGCCCCGCGGCGGCGTGACGGTGGCGTCCGGCGACGCGGGGCCGACGACGTCGGGCGCGCGGCTGGCCCGTTGCATCAGGCGTTCGGCGCCGAACTGGACGAACAGGCTGGCGAGGCCGAGCACGCCGAGACCACCGACGACATCGGTCAGGGACTGCTGGACCGCCGGCGTCCGTCGCTCGTCGCCGACGAAGACCAGCGGGTCGCTGGCCGGCCCGTAGACCGTCATCTCGTTGCCCTTCTCGGAGTAGACGGTGTCGATGGGTTCGACGAGGTCGGCGTCCTGCAGGTTCGTCAGATGGTAGTGGACGTTCTGGACCGACGTGTCGACCGCGTCGGCGATCTCGGAGGGGGTCCCGGGGTCGTCGAACAGCGTCCGGAAGGTGGCCCGCGCGGTGTCTGACGAGAGGGCGTTCAGCACCTCGTCGGCGTCCGCGTCGGCCATCTCCAGGACGCGCGCGTGTTCGTTCGACGTCGCCGTCCGCTCCTGTATCCGGTCGATGAGTCCCGACATACGTGCCAGCGTCTGTTCGCTCCTCGAAGGCCGACGTACTAAGCGCTGTGCATGGCTTAAAACTGGCTTTAACCCGTCTCGTTTCGGGCCCGTTCGACGGCCGATGCGGCGTCGACGCGGCCGTGGCCGGCCGCCGGATCGGGGCCCGGCTCGCCGACGTCGATCGCACTCGCTTCGACGATCCGTTCGACCGCCTCGCGGTCCAGGTCGGGGTTCGCGTCCAGGACGAGCGCTGCGATGCCCGCGACGTACGGCGCCGCTGCCGACGAGCCGACGAACCCGTCCGGCCGGCTCGCGGCGCGGAACCCGTCCGGCGCGACGACGTCGACGCCCCGCCGGCCGTCCGCGGTCGGTCCGCGCGAACTGAACGGCTCAACCCGGCCGGTCGCGTACTCCGAGGCGCCGACGGCGAGGACCGACTCGGCCGTCGCGGGAGCGACGATACTGCCCCCCTCGGTCCGGTACTGGAGCGCGTGCGTCGGCGAGGAGAGGCGCAGCGACGTCCCCGTCGCGTTCGCGGGCCCGCGGACGACGAGGAAGTACGTCCCGCCGGCGAGTCGGGCCGAGATGCGCTCGTTGGGGACGTGGTCGGCCTCGTAGGGCCGGGACCGCGCGACGAGGTTCGCCGTCGACCCGTTCGTCCGGTACAGCTCGGCGGTGTAGTCCTCGTCCGCGCGCGATCGGTCCCAGGAGAGCCAGACGGTCAGGTCCCGGGAGTCGTTGCCCCGGAGGTAGTTCCGGGTGCCACCCTCGAAGCGGAGTTTGCCGTCGGAGACGGCGTCGTACCGGCCGGTCCAGTGTCCCTGCGCGAGGTTCCCGGCGGGGGCGACGACGACGGTGTCGTCCGCGGCGACCCGGTCTGCGACCTGCGCGACCCGGGCGGAGCCGTCACCGGGAGTCCCGTAGAAGGAGACCGGCGCGACGACGACGTCGACGTCGGCCGACCGGAGCCAGGCGAGGGCCGACTCGTACTGGGCGGCGGTATCGAAGGAGGCCAGATAGAGGTCGGCGTCGGGGGCGACCGTCGTCACGAGCGACGCCGCCGCGGTGCCGTGGCCGTGACGGCCACCGTTGCGGACCGTCTCCTGGGGCGCGAAGGCGCGCGTGGCGGCGACCTGGCTCCGGAGCGCCGGGTGGTCAGGGTCGAACCCGGTCACGTCCACGACGCCGACCGTGACGTTCTCGCCGGTCACCCCCGCGTCGTGGATCGCCTCGACGCCCGCCACCGGATCCGCTGCCTGTCCCGCGGGCCGGGCGACCACGTCCGTCTCGGCCGTCGGCGCGGTGAGTGCGAGACCGCCGATGACGGCGGTGAGCGCCAGGACGGCGACGGCGACGCCCGCCAGCGACCGGTCGACTCCCGGGTCCATCGTTCGCGCCAATGGGGACCCGGACAAAAACGCTGACGGAGGCGGTACGCCACGTAAAATTCGATTTAACCTATCGTCGAAGATAGTAGTTCCCGCCCCGATACCTCGACTGGCATGAGAGCCACCCCTCCAGCCGGGACCGTCCCGGTCGACCGCCCTGACGCCTCGCATCGCGCGACGAACACCCGCCGCCCGGAGGTGCGCGGATGAAACGCCTGGCGCTGGTGGTCGGCGCCGTCCTGATCGCAGCCGCGCTCGCGGCGACGGCCGTTACCTTCGCCTCGAGCGGCGGGACCACCATCGACCACGACGGCGAGAACGTGACGCTCGCGGCCGCCCCCGGTCAGACGGTGAGCGGCCAGACCGACCTCGACGCAGGAACCACCCTCGACGTCCGCCTCACCTCCACCGACGCGAGCAACCCCTTCCTGCAGACCAGGGAGGCGACAGTCGCCGAGAACGGCTCGTTCGCGACCAGGCTGGATCTCGGCGCGGTGTCCCCGGGCGCGACGGCTACTCTCACCGTCCGCCACAACGACAGCGTTCTGGCCAGCGAGAGCGTCGCGGTCGTCCCCTGCGACGACGACTGCGAAGCGAACACCGAGTCCGGCGACCGACAGTCGGGAACGACCGTGGACCGCGAGGGCGAGACGCTGACCCTCGTCTCGGGGACAGCGTCGAAGATTTCCGGCCAGAGCGACCTGGAGCCGGGGACGAAACTGGAACTGCTGGTCGAGTCGACGAACGTAACGCGTCCGTTCCTGATTCGAGAGAGCAGCAACGTTACGGATAACGGCACCTTCGCCACGACGGTGGACACGCACTCGGTCGCCGGGCCGTTGAACGCCAGCGTGACCGTGATCCACGACGAGGAGGAACTGACCGAGGTCGACGCCCGGGTCGTGCCCTGTGATGACGACTGCGAGGAACAGTCGTCAGGCCCCGGAGAGGGGACTCCGCCGTCTGAGTTCGGCCTGGAAGAAGACGTGCCCGTGGCCTCGCAGAACGAGACCGCCGAGATCCCGGTCGCCGTCGGCGACGCCGACGCCGCGACGCTCAGCGTCGGCGACGAGGACGACGTCAACTACCAGATCAACGCGACCGCGCGCGACGAGAACGGCGACGGCCGCGTCGTCTTCGTGCTCGACCCTGCTGCCGCAGGGAACGAATCGACCCCGACGATGACGGTTCGCGACGACGGTGACACGGTCTCCATCAACAGCGAAACCGACGTCGACGGGCCGCTCTCGCCCGCCACGTACGACCTCGTGCTGTACCGCGGCGAGTCGGCCGACGGGAACGCCGACGACGTCGGCGCGCTCGCCCTGGAGAGTTCGTAGCCGGCGAGTGGAGAATCGAGCAGTATCGGACGGGTCGCTCCCGGCCCACGAACTATCGGCTGCTACAACCATCGGCTGCCACATCCCCGGGCGCCGTCAGTCGGTGTCCGTCCATTTCAGTTTTCCAGCAGCTGCGAAAAGAGACGGGACGGGACCGATGGATCGCGACAGCCTTTGGTGACTCGGTGGCGGTGACAGCGATAGTTCACCTCTCGGGGACGTGCAAGTGAGGAGACGGAAACCTGGGTAGAGTCGTTTGCTACGAGGGATCCGGAGTACTATTGATCCCGCCCGAACGGGTTCGTTTCGCGTGTTGCAGACCGGCTTCCGAGAGCGACCTGGGAAGCCTCAGACGCACGTCATTTGTGCACAGTATCGACAATATTAACCAGGGAGAGGAATCTACCGTCTGGCATGACGCCCCTCCAGCTGGCCGGAATGAACCCGCTAGGTAGTTTAGTGCTGGCGATCGTGGTCCCCGTCTTGATCATCGCCTTCGGGACGTACGTGGGAGTGCTCGTGGCGCTTCAGTCGTTCTTCGGCGAGTCGTCGTGGCAGGACGTTTCGAATGCGAACGAGGATTGAGCGTGTCGGTCGCCGGCCATTCCCGGTTCAGGAGGTGTAGTGCACGATACGGCAGTTGCTGTGAACGATTCCCTGGATTCGGCGGGTCGAATCCGATAGTCGTCAGAGCGATTGACCGCGTCTCCGGTACCTGCGTGACCGACACCTCCCGGATCAAAGACGGGAGAGAGCGGTTCGAAGCGGGCACGGAGTTTCGCAGAAGCGCAGCGAAGAGAGGTTCAGACTGACTCTCCCAGCGGACCGATCATCTCGTCCACGGCCGCCAGTTCGTCCTCGTTGACGGTGTGACCCATCCCCTCGTAGATGCGCTCGTCGACGTCGCCGTCGAGGTCCTCGAGCACCTCGGCCGTCTCGTGGACGCGCTCCAGCGGGATGTGCGGGTCCTGGTCGCTGCAGCCGATGAACACCGGGGTTTCGTCGAGCGAGCCCTCGTACTCGCGGGGGGTCCCCTCGGGGCCGATGAGGCCGCCGGAGAGGGCGGCCAGGCCGCCGTAGCGACGGGCGTTACGCGCCATCGTCTCCGAGGCCAGACAGGCGCCCTGGGAGAACCCGAGCAGGACGATGTTCTCGGCCGGGATGCCCGCGTCCTCCACGTCGGCGACGGCCTGGTCGGCCCGGTCCAGCGCCGCGGAGAGCCACGGTTCGTTCTGCTCCATCGGCGCCATGAACGACTGGGGGTACCAGGTGTTGCGGGCGGCCTGGGGGGCGACGTAGGCGACGCCGTCGTGGTCGAACTCGTCGGCGAACGAGAGGACGCTCTGGCCCGTCGCGCCGCGGCCGTGGAACATGACCACGGCGGCGTCGGCGTCCTCCAGCGTGGCTCCGGCGGTCCGGGTCGGCTGGTCGGCGTGGATGGCGTCGCTCATCTCACTCCACCCCCGCGCCCGTCGCGGCATCGCCGAGGTCGACCGCCTCGCTATCCAGGCCGAGTTCGTCCAGCGCGGCTTCGAGGTGCTCGGCCTCGGCGTACTCCGCGCCGTCTTCGACCCGCTTTGCCTGGGCGAGCGCGAGCACTTCCCCGCGGCGGTCGTCCGGGATCTCGTACTTGTCGGTGGCGAACTCGAGAGTGAGGCCGTTGTGGTCGCGGGTGTACAGCGAGTGGAAGATGCCGCGGTCGAACTCGTTGAACTGGTAGCCGTTCTCGGAGAGCCCCGATTTCACCTCGTCGAAGCGCTCGGGGTCGACCGTGAAGGCGACGTGGTGGACGCCGCCGATGGGAGTCCGGAGCGGCTGGCGGCTGGAGTCCCGATCGTCCTCCACGAAGAACGTGAGGATGCGACCGTCGCCGGTGTCGAAGAAGAGGTGGGTGACCTCCGGCTGGTCGAGATTCGGCTGGCGGAGCACCAGCGGCATGCCGAGGACGTCGCGGTAGAACTCGATGGTCTCCGCCTCGTTGCTGCCGATGAGCGTGACGTGGTCGAGTCCGGTCGTCCGGAACGCCGACTCGGGGGGCGTCGCGGTGACCGGCGCCTCGTCCGTCGATGGGTCTGTTGTCATTGGTCGGTCTCGTCTACGCTCCCGAGACGGAAAAACGGGCCAGTGACGTCGAAGTCACCTGTCCGCGGCGGGCGGTCGACCTGACAGTGGGAGCAGCGAGGGACCGGACGGCCAGACCCGTGCCCGCCCTGTCGCCGTGCCGAGGTTCAGCCCTGCTTGTCAGGGAGTAACACGTGCTTTGCCCGTCGCGACCGGCCCGGTGGAGTCCGTTCTCGGGCGGTCGTCGGCTCTCCACGGCGGACGCTCGCTCGTGACAGAGACGGGCGGACGGACGGTCGGAACATCGCGTAACGACGACGTAACAAAGGTCGACCGGGTCCGAGTACGGGTATGTCTCGACGCACGCCGTTCGACGAGATCGAGCGACTCATTGACCAGATGGGCGAGCAGTTCGAGGACGCCTCTCGGCAGTGGGGTGGGCTGAATCCCCAGCAACTCTCCGGCGCCTCCTCCATCGACGTGGTCGACCGCGGCGACGCGTTCGACGTGCGGGCGGACCTCCCGGGGTTCGAACCCGACGACGTCGACGTCCGCGTCGTGGACCAGACCCTCCACCTCGACGCGACCCGGAGCGACGAAGTATCGACCGAGGACGGGGAGTTCGTCCACCAGGAGCGGACCAGCGAGTCCATCTCGCGTCGCGTCCGCCTGCCCGAACCCGTCGACGCCGACGACGTCACGGCCACGCTCGAACAGGGCGTCCTCTCGGTGACTATCCCGAAGGTCGCTCCCGACTCGACGGGCCACTCCATCGACATCGAGTGACCCCGTTCCGGACGGCGCAGATCCGGTAAACGTAATATTTTGTAGTATTAGATCTAGTTGGTATAGATGGCGGGAGTGGTCGGTGACTCCCCCAGTATCGACGGCTCGGAGAACGTGTGGGTCGCCCGAATCGCGGAAGTACCGGCCGAATTTTCGACAGTCGGACCGATCCAGTACATCACCGTCGATCGTGATCGACGTCGTCGGGCGGGACGCTAATTCAGACAGCAATCAAATGTAACTCCATAATAGACATAAATCTATCACGATAGTCGGCAGTCCGCTCTCGGTCGCGAGCGGGGAAGCCTATCTGTCGATAACAGACGTATGCGTGTTATCCGATCCGCGGGAAGGCGCGGCGTCGGCGTGGTGCGAGCGAGGCATCATAAAGTTAAGGTACGCCGGTCCGGTACTCGAAGGCAAGTAAATGGCATCGGGTAACGGAAGCACCGGCGGGGCCACGCAGACGAAGGTGGGCCGACTGATCGAGGGCTACGACCTGGGACCGGAGTACGGCGGGGAACTGGAGGCGGCCTGGACCGACGACGGCACGGAGCGAAAGAGTCTCCGCGACCTCGCCGAAGAGTTCAACCGGCGGCTGCTGGCGGCGGCGATGAGCGACGCCGGCATGTCCACGCTGGACGGGGAAGTCGACAACATCTTCCGGCTGTTGACCGCCGAGGACGTCACGTCGGGGACCCGGACGGAGGCCCGCAGCCGGCTCGAACGCAACGGCATCGACGTCGAGCAGCTCGAACGCGACTTCGTCACCTATCAGGCCATCCGGTCGTACCTCCAGAACGAGCGCGGGGCCGAGTACGAGGGGGCCAGCGACGAGGACCGACTGGAGCGCACCGCCGACAGCATCGAGCGACTGAGTTCGCGCCTCTCCTCGGTCTGCGAGACGAATCTGAACCAGCTACGGGAGACAGACCGGATCACGCTCGACGAGTTCCGACTGTTCGTCACCGTCGACGTGCTCTGTGAGAAGTGTGGCTCGCAGTACACCGTCGCCGAGTTGCTCGAACGCGGCGGCTGTGACTGCGACGACGACGTCGAGACGGCGCAGGCCGAGGACTGAGCGCTCTCGACGGGAAGAGAGTCCGTGCGTCCGGCGGTCACGGCTTCGAACCGGGGTCGGTGGGCGCGTCCCAGACGGACAGAAAGATGAATACTTATTAGAGATAGACGTACCTACCCGACTATCAATGACGACGACACAGCACGCTGACCAGCTCGCCCGGTTCCAGGTCGAGAAGATCGGGGGGATCGACGAGACCTCGGTCGACGTTCCGCCAGGCGTGACGGTGCTCGCGGGGAAGAACGCCACGAACAGGACGTCGTTTCTCCAGGCGATACAGGCGGCGCTCGGCAGTACGGAAGCGTCGCTCAAGGGCGACGCCGACACCGGAGACGTGCAGCTCGACCTCGGCGAAGAGACGTACGAGCGCAGCCTGCAGCGGACCAACGGCCACGTCTCCTTCTCCGGGAACGGCTACCTCGACGACGCCACCGTCGCGGATCTGTTCGCCTTCCTCCTCGAGGCGAACGAGGCGCGCCGGGCCGTCGCCAGGGCCGAGGACCTCCGGGAGATCATCATGCGCCCGGTGGACATCGACGCCATCCGCGAGGAGATCCGCCGCCTCGAGGACGAAAAGGAGACGATAAACGACGACCTCGCGGAGATCGGCTCGCTCAAGCAGGAACTGCCGACGCTCGAACAGCGCCGCACCGCGTTGCGAGACGACATCGCCCAGAAGCGCGACGAACTGGAGGCCAAGGAGGAAGAGATCGAAGCCTCCAGCGCCAGCATCGAGGAGACCCGCAACGAGAAGGCCCAGTTCGAGGAGAAACTCGACGAGCTACGGGACACCCGCAGCGACCTCGAACAGGTCCGCTACGAGATCGAGTCTACCGACGACAGCATCACGTCGCTGAAACAGGAGCGCAACGACCTGGAGGCGGAACTGGCCGACCTCCCCGAGGCGCCGATGGGCGACCACGCGGACCTGGACGCGGAGATCGACCGCCTCCGGAAGCAAAAACAGACCGTCGAGCGGGAGATACAGGACCTCCAGAGCGCGATCCAGTTCAACGAGGAGATGCTCGACGACGAGGGCGAGGGCGTCCTCGACGAACTGGTCGAGGACGGGGACTCCGACGTCACCGCCAGGCTGGTCGAGGACGACGAGGTCGTCTGCTGGACCTGCGGCTCCGAGGTGACGGCCGACCAGATCGACTCGACGCTCGAATCCCTGCGGTCGCTGCGCGAGACGAAACTCGGCGAGACGAGCGACATCGAGGACCGCCTCGAGGAACTGCAGTCAGAACAGCGCGAGGCCGAACGACAGCAAGAGCAGCGGACGACCCTCGAACGCCGGCTCGACGACGTCGACTCGGAGATCGAGAGCCGTCGGGACCGCCTCGACGAACTCCGGACGGAGAAGTCGGCGCTGACAGACGACGTCGAGTCGCTCGAAACCGAGGTCGAGAAGCTCGAATCCGACGACTTCAGCGAGGTGCTCGACCTCCACAAGGAGGCCAACCAGCTCGAGTTCGAACTCGGCCGCCTGGAGTCCGACCTCGAGGACGTCTCCGGGGAGATCGAGTCCATCGAGGAGGCCATCGCCCGCGAGGACGAGTTGCGTCAGGAGCGGGAAGGGCTGCTCGACGAACTCGAGGAGTGTCGCACCCGGATCGACCAGATCGAGGCCGACGCCGTCGAGCAGTTCAACACCCACATGGAGGCGATCCTCGACGTGCTCGGCTACGACAACCTCGAGCGCATCTGGATCGAACGGCTCGAACAGACCGTCCGCCAGGGCCGCGAGAAGGTGACGACGACGGTGTTCGAACTCCACGTCGTCCGGAGCACCGAGAGCGGCGCGGCTTACGAGGACACGGTCGCGCACCTCTCGGAGTCCGAACGGGAGGTGACCGGCCTCGTCTTCGCGCTCGCGGGCTACCTGGTCCACGACGTCCACGAGGAGGTCCCCTTCATGCTGCTGGACTCGCTGGAGGCCATCGACTCCGACCGCATCGCCGCGCTGGTCGACTACCTCTCGGAGTACGCCTCCTACCTCGTCGTCGCGCTCCTCCCCGAGGACGCCCAGGCGCTCGACGACGAGTACACCCGGATCACGGACATCTGAGAGAGTCGGTCGTCCCTCGCATTCGCTCATCGAACGTAATCGACAGTCCCTTACTCGATCGATCCCCCACACCACGTATGCAACGCTACGACACGCGCATCGACGACGGGACCCTCTACATCGAGGCCGGTGAGGGTGACCTGGAGATCGGGTCGATGGACGACGTCTGCGAGATGCTGGGGGCGACCTACACCCTGGAGTACGACGAGGAGGCCCAGGCAGCGGGCTGGCTCCAGACCGACGACGACGGGACGATCACGTTCGACGTCCGCGAGACCATCGACGACCTGGACTACAACGAGACGTTCGTCGAGAAGATGGCTGCCGAGCCCATCGACCGGGAGAACCCCGACGGCTACCCCGTCCGGACGGCCGCCTTCGCCGACCTGATGGCCGAAATCTGGGACTCCAAGGGGAGCTACGAACTGGAGTAACGGTCCGGCCGGCGCCGGGTGCCAGCGACCACCGTCGCCAGCGGTCCCCGCTCGCACCGCGCCGTCCTCCGTTGCCGCTACGGGAACCCGTTTTGGTGAGAGCGTCCACCCTCCGGTATGGCACCTACAGTCACCGTCTGGAACGAGTACGTCCACGAGCGGGAGGACGACGCCGTCGCCGACGTCTACCCCGACGGCATCCACGGAACCATCGCCGACGCGCTCGCCGACCGCGGGTTCGAGACGGAGACGGCGACGCTCCAGGAGCCCGAGCACGGCCTGACCGAGGACGTCCTCGAGGGGACCGACGTCCTCGTCTGGTGGAGCCACGTCGCACAGGACGACGTCGAGGACGCCGTTGCCGAGCGAGTCGCCGACGCCGTGCGAGGTGGGATGGGCCTGATCGCCCTCCACTCGGCCGTCCTCTCGAAGGTGTTCCGCTCGCTGCTGGGGACGACAGGGACGCTGAAGTGGCGCGAGGCCGACGAACGCGAGCGCCTGTGGGTGACCGAACCGACCCATCCCATCGCCGACGGCATCGACGAGTGCATCGAACTGGAGCCGACGGAGATGTACGGCGAACCGTTCGACGTCCCGACGCCTGATTCGGTCGTGTTCACCTCCTGGTTCGAGGGCGGCGAGGTGTTCCGTTCGGGCTGTTGCTGGCAGCGCGGGCGCGGCAAGATATTCTTCTTCCGGCCGGGCCACGAGACCCATCCGATCTACCACGACGACGACGTCCAGCGCGTGCTCGCGAACGCCGCCGAGTGGGCGACGCCCGTCGGCGAGCGCGAACTCCCGGCGCTGGAGAACGTGGAACCGCGAGAGCGAATCGGCGACGGCGACTGACGGGCGGGCTGGCAGTCGCGTCGTCGACGGGCGACCGAACGGTCGCTCTCACTCACCGTCGGCCGCGGCCGCTTCGGCATCGGCGAGCATCGACTGGACGTCGACGGCCTCGCCGGTGTCGTCGCTCTCGATGGCGGCGAAGACGGTGGCCATCGCCTGGAGGTTGTCGCGGGCGTTGGTCTCCATCGGCTCGCCCCCCTCGCACCACTCGGCGAACCGTTCGACGAGCCAGGCGTTGCCCCACTTCTCGCCCTCCTCCAGCGCGAGCAGTTCGCCGTCCTCGATGCGGGTGTTGCCGAGGAAGTCCTCCTCGGCCGCGTCGTAGGGGAACGACCGCAGTTCGTGGCCGTCCAGCAGCAGCGTCGCCTCGGCGCAGTCGACGCGGACGTGTTCGTCGCCCCAGCCGTTGAACGTCACCGCGCTCGTGTTCGACGCCTCGTAGCTGACGCTCGTCCCGTTCGCCATCACCAGGTGGACGTGGGCGTTGGGGTCGCCGGCGAACTCCGAGTACGGCGGGTTCCAGGCGTTGCAGAAGACGGTCGCGACGCGGTCGCCGGCCAGGTCGGCGAGCAGGTCGAGGTGGTGGATGGCGCCCTCGACGAGCATGGGGTGGTTCGCCACGTCGTAGAGGCGCTCGGGCTTCCAGGTGCCGTAGGAGCGCGCGTTGACGGCGTAGCGGCTGTAGATGGCGTCGACGTCGCCGTACTCGCCCGAGCGGACCCGTCGGCGAAGGGAGGTCACGTCGTCTCGGTAGCGCTGGGTCATCGTGACGCCCAGCTTCAGGCCGGCGTCCTCGACGCGCTGAACGATGCGGGCCGCCGTCTCCAGCGAGTCGGCGAGGGGTTTCTCGCAGAGTACGTCGAGGTCGTGTTCGACGGCCAGGTCGACCAGCGATTCGCGGACGTGGGGCGGGACGACCAGCGCTAGCGCGTCGGCCTCGTGAGCCGCCACAGCGGTCTGGGCGTCCGTGTAACACCGGTCCGGCGAGAGGCCGAGCAACGCTCTGCCCCGTTCGAGGGCGTCCTCGTCCGCGTCGACCGCCGCGACGACTTCGACGGTGTCGTCGGCCCCGTTCGGGGGCAAGAAGTCCCGACACCACGCCTCACCCTGGTTCCCCGTGCCGACGAGCACGATCCGTACAGTCATGACCGTAGGTGGGTGAGAACCGGGGTGATGCTACCGGAACCGGCAAACGCGGCGCGGCCAGTCCCGGGGTCGTTGCCCACCCCGGTGACCGGCGTGACGACTTGCCGAGAACGCGGCCCAGGCGTGGCCAGTACCTCGGACCTGTCCGAACACTAGCGAGTCTGAATAGTTTCAAGTCAGTATTCGTGGACGTCTACGGGCACGACATCGGTCGTGGCCGTTCACGACCAGGAGTCAGTTTGAACACGGCAACGAACCAGTCTTCAGCCGCGACGTTCCGCCAGACCCAGTTGTCAGGACACAGTCGTGTTCCATCGATCCGGACTGACGTGTTCACGAGACATCGAACGGCAACCCGTGCCATCGAGGGGCGATTTCGAACGGCCCTCGTGGCCCCGACCGCATCGCCAGAAAACGGGAACCGAAACCGCGGATTTTGTTACGAACGCCTCGGAAGTACTCGCCGGAAACGGCCACGGCAGCCGTCGAGTCGGTTCCGTCTGTCCCCAGACGAGCCACCATTGTTGCTCCACGTCACAGCAGACCACACACCGCTCAACCTGTGATGGCAGTGATTTGTTACCGTTAACAGAGTTTAAATAAGGCTGCCCTGTCCCATACTCGGACATGGTCAGCAGGAACCGGGACGGGCGGGAATCGGCCCTGACCGTCTTTCGGTCCACCGACGCACGGGGCGAGCCGCTGACGACGGCCGAGGTCGCAGAAGCCCTCGACTGCTCGCAGCAGGCCGCCAGCGAGCGGCTGGAGGGACTCGTCGAGGAGGGAGCGCTGGCGCGAAAGCGCGTCGGCGGGACCGAACGCGTCTGGTGGGAACCGGACGGCGACGGGGCAACGGACGCGGTAGACGGGGTGACGGACGCGGTGGACGACGAGGGGGAGAGCGAGAACGGCCGCTTCCGGTCCCTCGTGGAGGCCACCGAGGAGTACGCTATCGTCACGCTCGACCCGGACGGTCACGTCATCAGCTGGAACGCCGGCGCCGAACGGATCACGGGATACGAGGAGTCCGAGATCGTCGGCGAGCACTTCTCGACGTTCTACACGGACGAGGAGGCGGCTGCAGGCGTGCCGGCGGAGAACCTCTCGCGCGCCCTCGAGGAGGGGTCGGCCGAGGACGAGGGGTGGCGCGTCCGGGCCGACGGCTCCCGGTTCTGGGCGTCGATCACGATCACCCCGATCCAGGACGACGACGGCGAACTCCGCGGGTTCGCGACGGTCACCCGCGACACGACCGACCGGCGCGAGTACGAGCGACAACTGGAGGAGAAAAACGAGCGGCTGGAGACCCGGCGCGACGAACTCGAGAGCGAACTGAACGACGTCTTCGAGCGGGTGTCGGACGGGTTCGTCGGCCTGGACGACGAGTGGCGCATCACCGCCGTCACCGACCACGCGGCGGACGTGCTCGGCCGGCCCGAATCCGAACTGCTGGGCGTGCGCATCTGGGACGCGTTCGACGGGACAGCCGGGTCGGCGTTCGAGGCGGCGTTCCGCGAGGCCGTGGAAACCCAGGAACAGATCCACTTCGAGGAGTACTACCCGCCCCTGGGGACGTGGTTCGAGGTCGACGCCTACCCGTCCGAGTCCGGCCTCTCGGTGTACTTCACCGACGTCACCGAGCGCAAGGAGCGCGAGCACGAACTCGAACGGTACGAACGGATCGTCGAGAACGTGCCCGTCGGCGTCTACCGGAACACGCCCGGCCCGGACGGGGAGTTCGTCGCGGGGAACGCGGAACTGGCGGCGATATTCGACGCCGACTCCGTCGACGAACTCGTCGGGTCGCCGGTCAGCGACCTCTATACGGACCCGGAGCGACGCGCCGAGTTCAGCCGGCGCCTGATGGCGGAGGGCGTCGTCGAGGACTACGAACTGAAACAGGAGACCCTGGCGGGGCGGACGATCTGGATCTCGGTGACCGCGATGCGGACCGAGGAGGACGGCGACGTGTACTTCGACGGCGTCGTCCAGGACGTCACCGAGCGCAAGGAGCGCGAACGGGAACTCGAACGCTACGAGACGCTGTTCGAGGAGTCACAGGACGTCAACGCGATCATCGACCCCGACGGTACCCTCGGGTACGTCACCCCGTCGGCGAAGCACGTCCTCGGCTACGACCCCGCGGATCTGGCTGGCGAGAACGTCTTCGAGTACATTCATCCCGAGGACCGGGAGGCCATCCAGAACGAGTACGCGGGACTGGTCGAGGACCCGGACCACAACCCGCTGGTCGAGTTCCGGTTCGAACACGCGGACGGCTCCTGGGTCGTCCTCGAAGCCAAGGGTCGGAACCTGCTGGAGGACCCCACCGTCGACGGAATCGTCACCTACACGCGCGACGCGACCGAGCGAAAACTGTTCGAGGACACGCTCCAGGCGCTCCACGAGTCCTCACGCGAGCTCATCCGCTCGCAGGACGAGAGCGACGTCAGCCGGACCGTGGTCGACGCCGCCACCTCCGTGATCGACCTTCCCGGCGTCGTCGTCTATCGCTACGACGGCGAGGCGGGCGTGCTGACACTGGACGAGCTGTCCGTCGACACCGACTTCATGCGGGAGGCGCTCCCGGAGTTCCCCGTCGACCACTCGAGCATCGTCGGCCACACCTACTGCGACGGCGAGGCGAACTACTACGCGGACGTGCGCGAGTCGGACCACCTCATGGCCAGTCCCGACGAGGTCGACATGACCGCCGGGCTGTTCGTCCCGCTGGGTGACCACGGGGTACTGGCCGTGGGCTGGCAGGACGAAGACGCGTGTGACGAGCGAACCCGCCGGCTCATCGAGATCCTCGCGTCCAACGCGGAGGCGGCCTACACGCGCGTCGAACGCGAACGCGAACTCGAGGCCAGGGCCCGCCAGCAAGAAGTAGTGGCGGACCTGGGCCAGCGCGCGCTCGGCTCCGAGGATCTGGACGGGCTGTTCGACGAGGCCGTCGACCTGGTGACGGAGACGCTCGACAGCGACTACTGCAAGGTGTTCGACCTCGACCGGAGGGCCGAGGACCTGGTGGTGCGCGCCAGCGCCGCGATGGCGCCCGAGCGCGTCGGCTCGGCCGCGGTCGACGTCGGTCGCCAGTCGCAGGCGGGGTACACGCTGCTGGCCGACGAACCGATCGTCGTCGAAGACATGGCCGCGGAGGACCGGTTCGAGCGACCCGGCAACCTCGTGGCGGGCGACATCGAAAGCGGGATCAGCGCCGTCGTCGGCTCGCGCGCGAGTCCCTGGGGCGTCCTCGCGACCCACGACACCGACCGTCGGGAGTTCTCCGAGGACGACGCGCTGTTCGTCCAGTCGGTCGCCAACATCCTCGCGGCGGCCGTCGACCGGCGCGACAACGAGCGCGAACTTGAGGAGCAACGCGAACACCTCGCCGCGCTCGACAACCTCAACGGCGTCGTCCGCGACATCAACGAGGCGCTCGTCGCCCAGTCCACGCGCGAAGAGATCGAACAGACGGTGTGTGACCGGCTCGCCGACTCAGACACCTACCAGTTCGCGTGGACGGCCGAGGTCGACCCCCGGACCGACTCGCTGACGCCACGCGTCGAAGCGGGCGTCGAGGGATACGTCGCGGACGCCGAGATCAGCGTCGACGGTGACCGCCCCGCGGGACAGGGGCCGGCCGGCCGCGCGGCGCGCTCGAAGGAGGTCCAGGTCGTCCACGACGCGCTCTCGGACCCGACGTTCGAGCCCTGGCGCGACGTCGCCGAGGCGTACGGCTACCGGAGCTGTGCGGCCATCCCCATCGTCCACCAGGACACGCTGTACGGCGTCCTCGGCGTCTACACCGACCGGGTCGGCGCGTTCGCCGACGAAGAGGAGGAAGTGATCGCCCAGCTCGGAGAGATCATCGGCCACGCCATCGCCAGCATCGAGCGCAAGCAGGCGCTGATGAGCGACGACGTCGTCGAGATCGACGTCCAGATCGACGACGTCCTCGCGGAGGCGGACCGCTCCGTGTCGGGGACGATCACCGTCACCCAGACAATCTCGGTGGGCGACGACACCTTCCTCCAGTACGGGACCGCGGAGGGCGAGGCCCTGGACTCGATGGAGTCGCTCGTCGACGAACTCTCCCACTGGGAGGCGCTCACCGTCCTCGGCGACGACTCGGACGGTGGCGAGGAGAGCCGGTTCGAGCTCAAGCTGTCGGAGCCGCCGGTGGTCTCCGCGGTCGCGGACAGCGGCGGGTACGTCGACGAGGCGCGGGTCGAGGGCGACACCATGCACGTCCGGGTCCACCTGCCACCGACCATCGACGTCCGGCGGATGGTCGACGACGTCCGGGACACCTACGCGGACGCGACGCTGGTGACCCGTCAGCAGGTGAGTCGCACCGACTCCCGCCAGCGGATCGAACGGACCCTGATCGAGGAACTCACCGACCGCCAGCGCGCGTCGCTGGAGGCGAGTTTCCACGCCGGCTTCTTCGACTGGCCCCGCGAAAGCTCCGGTGAGGAGGTGGCCGAGTCGCTCGACGTGACCGCCCCGACGTTCCACCAGCACCTCCGGAAGGCCCAGCAGAAGCTCCTCGACTCGATCCTCACCTGATAGCGGTGGTCGCAGACCCCCGGACCCGATATGGATAGGTCCCGACGTTTCCGGGCCCTATCGATATCGCGAGCACGCATATGCCACGGGCGGGCATTGGTCACGACGATGAATTTCAGTTCGGACGCGACTGTTCACGAGACGTCAGTGCACGAAGCGGTCATCTACGCCGTCGCGGACGCCGACGACGTCGACCCGGTCGACCTGGCCCCGCTGTACGAAACCATCGACCCGGAGGCGCTGGACGCGCTCTTCGACGGCGGCTGTGCGGGGCAGGTGGCGTTCACCTACGAGCGTCACGAGGTCGTGGTCACCGGTGACCGGGTCACCGTCGACGGCGTCGAAGTCGACGTCCGGCCGCTCCGGGCCGCCGGGGTCGGGGAGGACTCCCGGGCCAGCGCGGCCGGGCAGTGATCCCCTGACGACCGGGCCACGGCCCGGTGCGAACGCCCCGCTTGCAGGTCGCCTCCAGCAGATTTGTCGTTTTCGCGGCCCTCGTTCTCGCCCCCGAACGCCGCCGGCGTCGATCCAAAACTGGTAACGAACCGGCTCGCCATCGATGTCAATCTGCAGATCTGATTGTCGAGGCACAATTCTTATGCACCAGTGAATCATCCGGCCAAGTGGTTACGAACCCGGGGACGCCGGGAAGTTCCACGCGGGATCCGGTGGGCCTCGGACGACCTGAGTGAGACAATCATGTCTGAACTGCAACCATCCTCTCGATCGTCACAGATCGACACGGGCGCCGCGTCGACAGCACTCGAACTCGCCACGGACTCCCGCACTGGACGGCGAGTATCGACGGTCCGGGTGGTCGCATGAGCCTGATCGAACGGGTATCGGGCGAGGAAGACGACGTCCTCACCCTGGAGAGCGGCCTCGACGCGCTCCGGTCGAGCCCGTCGTTCCGCGGCCCCGTCGAGTCGCTCGACGGGCACGAGGCGAACGAACACATGGCCCTGATCTACGAGGACCGGGCCGAACAGGTCGCGGCGACCGTCCCGTACCTGGTACAGGGCCTCCGCCGGGGCGAACGGTGCATGTGCCTCCTGGAAGCGGCGAGCAAGGACGCCGTCCTCGCGGGCCTTCGACGCACCGACGTCGACGTGGACGCGGCGCTCGACACCGGTGCGCTCACGTTCCACACGGTCGAGGAGACCTACCTGCGAGACGGGCAGTTCGACCCGGACGACATGGTCGCGTTCTACGCGGACGTCATCGACGAGGCGACCCGCGAGTACGAGGCGCTCCGCATCGCGGCGACCGTCGGCTGGTTGCTCGAGGAGTCGACCTCCACGGCCGACTTCATGGCCTACGAATCGAAGGTGAACGACCTGTTCCACGGCGAGGACTGCATCGCGCTGTGCCAGTACGACCGCTCGCGGTTCCCGCCGGAGGTGCTCGGGACCGTCATCCAGACCCATCCGCACCTGGTCTACGACAACACGGTCTGCCACAACGTCTACTACACCCCGCCCGAGGAGTTCTTCGGGCCGGACCAGCCCGACCGCGAGATCGACCGTATGTTGCGGACGCTCACCGAGCGGGCCGAGGCGAAAGTCGCGCTCCAGGAGCGTGAACGCTACCTCCGCGAACAGAACGCAGTCGTCGCCGACCCCGACAGACCCTTCGAACGGAAAGTGCAGCGACTGCTGGAACTGGGCCAGGAGCGCCTCGGCCTGGACTGTGCCGCGCTGACCCGGTGGGACGGCGACGAACTGGCGACCGTCGCGGCCGTCGGCGGTCACGAGCAGTTCGACGACGGGGAGCCGTCGCCGGTCGAGGAGACGTACTGCCGGAAGGTCCTCTCCCGCGAAGCGCCCCTGACCGTCGAACACGCGGCCAGGCAGGGATGGGACGACGACCCGGCCTACGACGTCTGGGGCCACGAGAGCTACGTCGGGACCACGGTCACGCTCGGGAGCGAACTGTACGGGACAGTCTGTTTCGCCTCCGGGTCGCCGCGGACGGAACCGTTCACGGCCCACGAACGGACCGTCGTGGAGCTGACGAGCCAGTGGATCGGCTACGAACTCGAACGCGAACACCGGGAGGCCCAGCTCGCGGCGCTCAACGAGATGGCCCGGGACCTGCTCCGCATGGAGAGCCACGAGGACGTGGCCGAGGCCGCCGTCGGCCACGCCGAGTCCACGCTGAAACTGCCCGTCTCGACCGTCCTCGGGTACGACCACGACGAAGGCGGCCTGCGCGCCATCGCAGAGACGGACGACGCCGCCGACGGCATGCCGACCGAGTCGCTGTGTGACCCCGAGACGGGGCCGTTCTGGGAGACGTTCGTCGCGAACGAGGTGCGGACGGTGGACGACGTGGGTGAACTGCCCGGCGCGAACGACGACCTCACCGAGGCCGTCGCTATCCCCCTCGGCGCCCACGGGCTGTTCGTGACGGCGACGATAGACCGCGACGGGTTCGGATCCGCCGAGCGCGACTTCGTCGAGGCGACGGCGGCCACCCTCGAGACGGTGACGGCCCGCGTCGAACGGGAACGACAGCTCCAGGAGCGCGAGCAGACCCTGGAGACACAGAACGAGGCGCTCGAACGGCTGGACCGGGTCAACGACATCATCCGGAGCATCGACCAGGCGCTCGTCCAGGCGTCGACGCGGACGGAGATCGAGTCCGTCGTCTGCGAGCGGCTGGCGACCGGCGGCCCCTACGAACTCGCGTGGGTCGGCGACGTCGACCGGGTCACCGGGGCGGTACGGCCGCGGGAGTCCGCGGGCGCCGAGAAGGGCTCCCTCGACGGCCTCACGGTCGACGCCGACGAAGGAGAGGAGAGCGACCACCCCGCCGCTCGCGCCGTCGAACGCCGGGAGCCCCAGTTCGCCAACGACGTGCTCTCCGACGAGCGCTGTGCGTGCTGGCGCCAGGCGGCCCTGAACCGTGGCTACCACGCCGCCATCTCGCTCCCGCTGGTGTACCACGACACCTGTTACGGCGTCCTCACGCTCTACGGGGACAGCCCGGGCGTGTTCGACGAACTCGAACGGTCCGTGCTCGGCGAACTGAGCGAGACCATCGCCCACGCGATCAACGCCGTCGAGAGCAAGAAGGCGCTCGTGAGCGAGGAGGCCGCGGTCCTCGAGTTCGCCGTCGACGACGACGCGCTCCCGCTCGTGACGATCGCCGACGAGGCCGACTGTTCGGCGTCTCTCGACACCGTCGTTCCCCGGCCCGACGGCCGCCTGCGCGGGTACTTCACCACGACGGGTTCCCCGGCCGACGACGTCCTCGCGCTCGAATCGCGCCTCCCCGTGACGGACCTGGACCTGGTTTCGGCCCAGACCGACGACGGCGACCAACGCTGTCACTTCGAGGCGACGCTCGAGGCGGAGAGCCTGGCCGGGACGGTGCTCGAACACGGCGGCCGCCTCCGCGAGGGGACCGCCGCGGACGGAGAGGCGACGGTGGTCGTCGAACTCGCCGCCGACGCCGCCGTCCGCGAGTTCGTCGAGATGTTCCGGACCAGGTACCCCGGGTCGGAGCTGCTGGCCCGCTACAGTGACGAACGCGACTGCCGAACGACGGCGGAGTTCCACGGGACGATGACCGACGACCTGACGCCCCGCCAGCTAGAGGCGATACAGACGGCCTACTTCAGCGGCTTCTTCGAACGACCTCGTCCCCGGACCGGGAAGGAGATCGCCGAGACGATGGACATCAGTCAGCCGACGTTCAACGGCCACCTCCGGAGCGCCCAGCGGAAACTCTGTCGGCGCCTCTTCGACGCCGACTCGGTCTGATAGTCTTCGACGCCGACGCGGTCCGATAGTGTCGGTTGTACTTTTTTCCCGGCGTTCGACGGCACCAGTCAGGTCGAACGACGGTTAGGGCTCCCAACCGACACCACGAGACGGGTTACTCCTGGCGCGGCAGGTTCCGCTGTTCTCGCTCGTCTGGTCCGCCGGCCTGGCGCTGCTGGTCACCCTGCTGGCGCTGTTGCTGGGCGCGCTGTCCCTGCAGCCGCTGCTGGCTCTTCTGGCCATAACCGCCCTGCTGGCCCTTCTGGCCGTAGCCTCCCTGCTGGTCACCGCCATACTGCTGGTCAGCCTGCCCGTATCCACCCTGCCGACCACCGCTTCGCTGCTGGCCACGGGGGTGAGTGCCCTGTTGCTGCCGCTGCTGGCGCTGTTGTCCCTGCTGGGCCTGGGAGCGACGCTGCTGTGGGCCGTCCTGATCACCACCGACCTGTGGGTAGGCCTCCTGGGAGTAGTGCTGGTCCTGTGGCGACGACTGCGGCTGGGTCAGTTGCCCGCCCTGTTCGCCCTGCCCGGGCTTGCCGAAGCGCTGCTGCGCGCCAACGTGGTGGGGCGACTGGCCGTGACGGGCCTCGCCGCCGTACTGCAGGCCCTGGGTCATCTGACCCTGCCAGGCGCCCTGCTGTCCGCCGCCTCGCTGGTCCGGCTGCTGCTGGCCGGGTTGCTGGCGGCTTCCCTGCTGGCCAGGTTGCTGCTGGCTGCGCTGTGGACTGGACTGGGGGGTGAAGCCCTGGCCACCAGCCCGCTGCTGACCGCCCCAGTGACCCGCCTGGTCCCGCTGTCCCTGGCCGGTAGGCTGGCGCTGCTGTCCGCCACCTGTCTGCTGAATGTGCTGCTGTGACTGCCGGGGCGGCTGTGACTGCTGGCCGCGCTGCTGTGACTGCTGGGGAAGCTGTGACCGGTGGCCGCGCTGTTGTGACTGCTGGTGTTGCTGAGGCTGCTGGTGTTGCTGTGCGCCCATCCGACCCGGCCCCTGCTGGCTCTCCGCGTGTTCGCCCCGCTGGTCGCGCTGGCCGCCGCGGTGCTGGGCCGGCTGTCTGGTGCGATGCTGGCTTCGCTGCTGTCGGGAATCGTCGTGGTCGTGGTGAGTCATTGTGTTCGTCGGAGTCGGAGTCGTGGCTGTTCTGCGGGCGATACAGTGGTCGACGAAGCGCGCCAGCGGTCGATTGGGCCCGCTTCCATCAGAATGTTGGCCCGGCAACTGCAAGACGACGGTTGCGACGAACCCGAGACGTACGTCCCAGTCCCCACCGCCTGGATGCCATTCAGTATAGTCGACAGCTAGCTGGCCTCGCGGGGTCGGTCCGGGCGATAGTTTCCGAGACCGGCGCTGAAGTGGCACCGAGGCGCCGACGAGATCCCGACCGTCCCATCGGATCGAGCGATCGATCTGTATTTCAGTGGCGGATCGCAGTCGACGCGGCGGCAGGTCAGATAACAGACGTACCGGTGTTAGGCGCCGACGACGGAGAAATTCGACCGAATAGGCCCGCCGGCTTGCGAATATGCGGTCGGTCAGGCCGCGTATTCAGCGATCGTGAACGATACGGTCGGCCGTCAGGAGTAGGTGACGTTCAGTTCGATGACGTTCTGGACTTCGAGGAGTTTCTGGGGGAGTTCCTCCCTGTACCGGGTGTCCCGGAGCCGGTTCGTGGGCCCCGAGACGCTGATGGCCCCGACGACGTCGTCGTTGGCTAGGATGGGCGCCGCGACGCAGCGAAGCCCGCGCAGTCGCTCCTCGTCGTCGAAGGCGAATCCCCGGTCGCGTATCCGTTCGAGTTCGTCGAACAGTTCGTCGCGGTCGGTGATGGTCTCGGGGGTGGAGGCCGGCATGCCGTGGTGGTCGACGATGGCCTCGACGCGCTCCTCGGGGAGGTGCGCGAGGATGGCCTTGCCGAGGCCGGTGCTGTGGAGGGGTGCGCGCGTGCCGACGTGGCCCTTGACCTGGACGGCCATCTCGCCGCGCGTCCGGTAGAGGTAGGATCCCTTTCCGTGTTCCTCGACGAGGAGGTTGGCGAGTTCGCCCGTCTCGCTGGCCAGGTGTTCGAGTTCTGGTTTGGCCACCTCGAACATCTCGACCTGGTCGCGGGCGTACGCACCCAGATCGAGAAATCGCAGGCCGACGCGGTAGGTCGTCCCCTCCTTGACTACGTACTCCTCCTGTTCGAGCGTGGCGAGGTAGTTGTGGATGGTGCTCTTGGGGAGTTCGAGGTGGTCGGCGAGCTCGGTGACGCCCGCACCGTCGAGCTCCTTGAGAGCTTCGACGATAGTGAACATCGCCTCGATCGATTTCACCGGGTTCGTTGCTGACGGGCCCATGGTTCCTCTGGCGGTGCCACCTATAAAAATCTGTTCAGTATTTACGAACGTGAGTTCGCCAGCGGGCGACCGCCAGATCACCAGCAGTGCGGTCGAGCGGCCGATATACGGCGTCCGAAGGTGCACGTGGAGAGGGCCGGCGACCACTCCGGGACTCGCCGCTCTGTCTCCCGGAAGGGAAATAGTAAGTAACCGGGCGTCGATCTTTTCAGTGTATGCCAGAGCCAAAGCAGAACTACGTCAACGGGGAGTGGGTCGCCGCAGAGTCCGGCGACACGGTCGACGTGACCAACCCCGCCGACACGACGGAAGTGGTAAACACGTATCACTACGGGAACGAAGAAGACGCCGAAGCGGCAGTCGAGGCCGCCTCGGCTGCCCAGGGCGAGTGGGCCAACATGCCGGCACCGGACCGCGGCACGATCCTCCGCGAGACCGGCGCTATCCTGGAAGAGCGTAAAGAGGAACTGACCGAGCTGCTCACGCGCGAAGAGGGCAAACCGCTGTCCTCGGCCAGCGGGGAAGTCCAGCGCGCCATCGACATCTTCTACTACTACGCAGAGAAGGCCTTCGACTTCGGCGGGACCGTCAAGGGCGCCAGTGGCGGCCGCACCTCCGTCTCCACGCGGAAGGAGCCCGTCGGCGTCGCCGGCATGATCACGCCGTGGAACTACCCCATCGCCATCCCGGCCTGGAAGATGGCGCCGGCGCTCGCCACGGGGAACGCCGTCGTCCTCAAGCCCGCCACGCAGGCGCCCGGCCCGGCCCTCGAACTCGCCAAGGCGCTCGACGAGGCCGGCGCCCCGGACGGCATCGTCAACGTCGTCGTCGGGTCCGGCAGCAGCGTCGGCACCACGCTGACCGACAGCGAGGACGTCGACGCCGTCTCCTTCACCGGGAGCACGCAGGTCGGCCTCCAGGTCTACGACGCGGCGACCGACGACACCAAGCGCGCCCAGGCCGAGATGGGCGGGAAGAACCCGACCATCGTCACCGACAGCGCTGACGTCGACCAGGCCGTCGACATCGTCGGCGCCGGCGCCTTCGGCGTCACCGGTCAGGCCTGTACCGCCACCTCGCGCGCCATCGTCCACACCGACGTCTACGACGAGTTCGTCGCGGGCATCACCGAATACGCCGAGAGCCTGGACATCGGCCCCGGCCTCGACGACCCGGGCATGGGCCCGCACGTCAACGAGGGCGAGTTCGAGTCGACCCTCGACTACGTCGACATCGCCAAGACCGAGGGCGCGACCCACGAGTTCGGCGGCGACCGCGCCGACGAGGGCGACCTCTCGGACGGCTACTTCGTCACGCCGGCCGTCTTCTCCGACGTCACCCCAGACATGCGAATCTTCCAGGAGGAGGTCTTCGGTCCGGTGCTCGCCGTGACCGAGGTCGAGGACTTCGACGAGGCCATCGAGGTGGCCAACGACACCGAGTACGGACTCTCGGCCAGCGTGGTCACCGACGACCTCGCCGAGGCCCACGAGTTCGTCGACCGCTCCGAGTCCGGCGTCGTCAAGGTCAACGAGAAGACCACCGGTCTCGAACTGCACGTCCCCTTCGGCGGCTTCAAGCAGTCCTCGACGAACACGTTCCGCGAGCAGGGCGACGCGGCCATCGACTTCTTCACCCAGATCAAGACGGTCTACATGAACCACTAGTCGGTTTCGCGACGCAGCCAATTTTTCGTCAGTTCCACGTCGATAGCGGTTGCGATGTCGATAGCGGCAGTACAGCGGCGTCGTTTCGTGAGCAGTGTCTCGGCTCTCGGGCGCCTGTCGCCTCGAGCGACGCGTGAGCACGCCCACAGAGCGGAATCTGACGACTACGTGCCACCGATTTACTCGTTATTACAACAATCTTTCTAGGTAATTTTTAACTACATACGGCTCAATGGCCAATTCGTTGGTAAAACAACGCAACTGACGAGACGGTAGACGACGTACTACACGGGCCGGTACGGCCGGTTCGACGGGTATGAGAGCGTACGAGCAGCGGGGGAGTGTCCTTCGCGGTGCGCCGGGCAGACCACGTTCCCGCCGAGAGCGGGGACGGCGAAGGCCAGGTTCGCGGACGATGAGCGGTAGCTACGCGACAGACGCCCCACGGTAGCGGTTTCGCCCCGTCGAAACGTCTGGCGAGACGGTGCCAGCCCACCGGTGGTCGACGAACCCCGGTCCGAACAGCGATGCGGCTATCCAACGAACACGACAATGACGAACGACGATACAAGCGACACGGGAGTATCGACGGACGAACCGAGCGACATCGAAGCGACCGCGGACGCAGACGACGGCGTGCTCGACTCGATGGGACGGCGCGACTACATGAAGTCGGCCGTCGCCACTGCAGCGGTCGGCCTCGGCGCCGGCGCCGTAGCGAGCCCGGCCGCCGCCATCACCTCGAACCAGACGGGGAACCACGGCGGCTACTACTACTCCT
>JAOPKE010000004.1:76164-470222 GCA_025517465.1 Halobacteria archaeon HArc-gm2 | reverse complement strand
TGGTCGTCGTCGGCGCGATGCAGATCATGGGCGTCATCCTCGTCGCCGCGATGCTCGTGGTTCCAGTGGCGGCGGCGACCCAGATATCCCGGAGTTTCTCGGAGTCGCTACTCGTCTCGGTCGTCCTGGCGGAACTGGCCGTTACACTGGGAATCGGGGTCTCCTACTACGGCGGCGCGACCGCCGGCGGCGTCATCGTCCTCGTCGCGGTCGCCATCTACGTCATCGCCGTGGTCGCCGGGAAACTCCAGACCGCGCTAGGCGAGGAGCGCCACGCCGAGGTCGACAGCATCGGCGCGGCCGAGACGGACGGCGGTAGCGCCGACTGACGGTCAGTTCCCGTCCCAGTCGACGTAGGGTTCGATAGCTTCCAGAAAGCCGTCGGCGTACGCTTCGTCGGTCACCCGGTCTGCGGCCGCTTTCGCCGTGTCGTCGGCGTTGACCACTGCGACCGACTCGCCGGCGAGTTCGAACGTCGGCGCGTCGTTCTCCGAATCGCCGACGGCGAGGAACGCCTCGGGCGACAGGTCGAGTTCGTCGGCGACGATTTCGAGGCCTGTTCCCTTGTCGACGTCGGGCGCCTTCACGTGGTAGGCGAAGCCGGTGTCGACGACGACCAGCCCGTGGTCCACCGCGAGTTCCTGCAGGGGTTCCAGCGGCTGGTCGCGACTGACCGCGAGTTCCGTCTCGCGCCAGCGATTGGCGAAGTCCAGCGGGCCCCAGCCCAGGTCGTGGCCCCGTTCGCGGTACGCGTCGGCGACAGCCGCCGCTGCCTCTGGCTCCCCTGCCATGGTCAGCGCGCCAGTCTGGCCGACGAACACGACGCCGCCGTTCTCGGCGATAACGCACAGTTCGATGCCGAGGAAATCACAGAGGGCGATTGGGAACGGGAACGCCTTGCCCGTCGCGACGACGACCGGTGCTGTCCACTCGCGCAACACTGGGAACACACGCGGGTCGACGGCGCGGTCCGGGCCGGTGAGTGTCCCGTCGACGTCGACGACCAGCGGCGGTACGTCGTTCATGGACTCGCTCGCGCGCGTGTCACTATCGGCGTTGCGGTCGCCGGCTCTGGTCATTGTGTCGCCCCGCGCAGGAGAATCAGTCTGTCAACCGCTCGTAGGCCGCGGTGACCTCCTTGAACGCCTCCTCGTCGCCGCCGTCGGCGTCCGGGTGGACCTGTTTGACCTTCTCGCGGTAGGCCCGCTTGACCGAGGACTCGTCGGCACCGGGGTCCAGCCCGAGCGTCTGGTAGGCCTCTGCCGCGGTCGGGCCGCTGTTCGCATTCGGCACCCGTTGGCGCTGTCGGCTTCCACGTCGCTGCTGGCGCTGACGCTGGCCGCGAGGGCCCGCCTGTCGCTGGCCAGACCGGCCCGAGTGAGTCGCTCCCTGGCGAGCCTGGCCCCCAGCGGCCGCCGCTTCCCGGGCCGTGGCGCCGTCTCTGGGCGGCGTCCACTCCTCGCGCGGACCGGCCCCGGCGTCGCCCTGGCCCCGGCGGTCGGTCCGCCGGCGCCGGCGGCCACCGCGCTCGGCGTTCACGGCCGCCTGTCGCTCGACGGTCCGGTAGACACGCGCCGCCAGCCGGCCGCTCGAGTGGAAGTAGACGAGGTACGTCGCGGCGGCAAAGGTGAGCGCGACGAACAGGATGGGGGGCTCGAAGAGGAGCCCCAGCACCGTCATCACGACGGTGATACCACCCAGCACCCCCGCGAGCCCCGTGACGAGACGGTCGTACTGCACAGGGGCGCTTCGCACGGGAGGACTGTAAGCCTCTCGCAAGACACCGCGCGGGTGAAGCGACCGGGGCGACAGCAGGTTCAAACCGCTTGACGTGCTACGTAGTGACATGAGTGTCTCGGGCCTGTGTGAGATCTGTGAGCAACGGGACGTCGTCCACACCTGCGACCGCTGTGGCAAACTCGTCTGCGAGCGCCACTGGGACGAGAGCCACGGCGTCTGCGTCGAGTGTGCCGTCCAGATGGGCGAGCGCGACCCCGACACGCTAGACCCCGACGACCTGCCGGACGGCGTCGACACCTACGAGTTCTAGCAGCGGACGGACCGGGCCGGGGAACGCGTTCGACTACCGGAACTCGTTGAGCCGCCGCTTGAGTCGCTTCGCCGCGCGACCCGCAGCACCGAAGTACTCCTCCTCCGGCGGCTCGCCGCCGCGAGCGCCGTTCTCACCGGCGAAGATGATCCCACGAGAGGAGTTGACCAGGCCGACGCCGTCGGCGAGGCCGAACTCGACGGCGGCCTCCGCGTCGCCGCCCTGGGCACCGACGCCGGGGACGAGGAACGGGATATCCGGCACGATTTCCCGTATCTCTTCGAGTTCGTCGGGGTTCGTCGCGCCGACGACGAGGCCGACGTTACCGTACTCGTTCCAGCCGGCGGCCAGCCCCGCGACGCGCTCGTACAGCGTCCCGCCGTCGTCGAGTTCGAGGTCCTGCAGGTCCGCACCGCCAGGGTTCGAGGTGCGACAGAGCACGAACACGCCCTTGCCCGTGCGCTGGAGGAAGGGTGCGAGCGAGTCCTGGCCCATGTAGGGGTTCGCGGTGATGGCGTCGGCCATATCGAGAATCTCCGCGTACTGGCGGGCGGTGTTGCCGATGTCGCCGCGCTTGGCGTCGAGCAGCACGGGGACGTCCTTCCCGTGCGCGTACGCGATAGTCTCCTCCAGGGCTCGCCAGCCGTCCGCGTCCTCGTAGAACGCCGCGTTGGGTTTGTAACAGGCCGCGTGCTCGTGCGTCGCGTCGATGATACGGCGGTTGAACGACCAGCGCGGGAGGTCCGCGTCGGCGACGCTCGGCGGGAGTCGGTCCGGATCGGGGTCGAGGCCGACCGAGACGACGCTGTCGACCGCCTCGATCCGTTCGTCCAGTCGCTCGAAGAAGTGCATAGCGTTGGTCGGGTCGCCGACCGACACAAGCCTTTCTCATCGACGCGGCCGAGGCGACACAGGTCCGTCCTGACCGGCTCACTTGAGAATCAATCCTGATATGAATACCGTGCCCAGTCACTGGAACGGCACCAGTTCTTCGAGAGTCGTTCCGCCTCCCCCGAGATCGAACGATAATAACTGGCCCGGAGAGTATATGTTTCTGGGTATCAACGGCGATAGTATGGCCCGTTCGCTCGACGTCGGACACGTCGCGGAGACGCTGCCCGACCTGAACACCTTCCTCGCCGACCCGCGGCTCCGACCCATCGGACTGGTCGGCGGGTCCTCGCTCGTCGTCGTCGGCGCACTGCTACAGATTTCCCCGTGGAACACTTTCTGGTCGTCCGTCGTCGCCGGCGTCCTCGTCTTCGTCGGGGTCCCGCTGTTCTGCGTCGGCCTGGCAGCGCCGGAACCGGAGAAACCCGACGGTCTGTTTACCCTCGGTATCGAGCTCACGCCGGACCAGCGACGCGCCGTCGCCACTGGGTCGCTGCTCGTCCTCGTCTCACCCATCACCGTGGCGACGCTCGGTCCACTGTTCGACTTCGCGGCCGGCGTCTGGCTCACGGCGGCGCTCCTGGCGCTGACCGGTTCGGTGCTCATCCTCACGGGGTTCCTCGCGTGGACGTCCCGCCGAATCGGGGAATCGGCGCCGTCGCGGTAGCATCGGGATCCGGTCGAGGTTTTATCCGGACTGCTCGTCCAGCACGTCGACCAGCAGGTCGACGGTCCGTTTGACGGCCGCCCCGTACTCGACGTGAATGCGGAGGTGGTCCTCGCTGGTCGTCGAAAGGGAGAGTCCGTCGGTGGTCGTCCCCCCGAGTTCGGATTCATCTGCCGCCCCATCGCCGACCGAGAGGTCCACGCGTGCGGTCTCCTCGTGGACGAACACCGACCCGACGCGCTGGCCGTCCAGAACGATATCGTAGGCGAAGGTCCCCTCGGGGGACGGTTCGGCGTCCGGGTCTGCGTCGTCGACGCCGAGGCGCGCGACGTGGCCCGTCGAGAGCCCGGACAGTTCCGACGCGAGCAACTGGGCGATCCGCTTGCCGTCGGTGATCCGGTCCTCGACCATCAGAGGTCACCTCGCGCGCGCTCGGCGAACTCCGCCACGTCGACGCCGCGTCGCCGGGCGTAGACGACCGCCGCGGCCTCCAGCGTCACGCCGAGCGTACTCTGGAGGCGGTTGATCTCCGCCACCGCCTCCTGTTTCTTGATTCCCGTCTCGACGACGGCGTCGAGCACGCGCTCGAACGTCGAGCGCTCCCGCAGGACGTCCTCCTTGGGGACGAAGCCCTCCGGAATCTGCACCTCGTCGGCCGCGAACTCGACCACGAGTTCGTCGCCGTCGCGTTCCAGCAGCCCCTCGCTCGCCGCGACGTCGACGAGGCGCTTGGCCTGGTCGGGCGAAAACCAGTCCCGGTCCAGCGACAGCGCCACCACGAACTCGCTTTCCCCCATGCGGTCGCTGCCCCGCGTCCGGAACGGCGCGGCGACAGCGGTGCGCAAACTCATCGACTGTGGGTGGTTCCGGGCCCGGCATGAGGATTTCGACTAGGATACGTTCGTGTCTCTACAGTGTGAATTCGGTGGGTCGTGAATGACTTCGGAGTTCCGACCGCAATCGATGATGCATCTACTACCGCAAACAGCCAGAAAGCCCCGACCGTCTGCGCTCCCGCGGCTCGTTGTCGTCCGAAAATCGAAGATTTTCGTGATGACGAGAGAGCTCCGCTCTCTCGAACCACGCGCGCTCACTCCGTTCGCGTGCTTACTTCGCCGGGGTTCGGTGAGACGGCCGCCCCTTTCATACCACCCGGTTCGGCTGGGAAGTCCGGAGAAAGGGGTGGGACTGAAAGGGGCCGGTCTCTCCGGGAAGGACGACGACGTAAGCACTGAACGAACGGAGTGAGTGAGGCGCGCAGCGAGTCGCCCGACCGGAGAGACCGGGGGCTTTCTGGCTGTGGTCAGGAGTTACCACGTCGGCGGTAGCGCATCCCCGAGAAATCTCTTCTAGTCGTACTCGTAGAACCCCTTCCCAGTCTTCTTGCCGAGGTCGCCGGCCTCGACCTTCCGCTTCAGGAGATAGGCGGGCTTGTACCGGTCGCCCAGTTCCTCGTGCAGCGTCTCGGAGGCGTGGAGGCAGACGTCGAGGCCGACGTGGTCGGCGAGTTCCAGCGGCCCCATCGGGACGTTCGTTCCGAGTTTGAGCCCGCGGTCGACGTCGTCCTTCGTCGCGACGCCCTCGTCGAAGGCGCGGATCCCTTCATTGATCCAGGGCATTAGCACCCTGTTGACGACGAACCCGGGCTTGTCGTCGGACTCCCAGGTCTCCTTGCCGAGGGACTCGGCGAACTCGTGGGCAGTCTGGAGCGCCTCTGCACTCGTCTTCTCCCCGTCCACCACCTCGACGCCGGGCATGATTGGGACGGGGTTCATGAAGTGGAGGCCGACGACCTGTTCAGGGCGGACGGTGGCCTCGGCGATGCTCGTTATCGAGAGGGTGCTGGTGTTGGTCGCCAGAATCGCGTCCGGGCCACAGACGTCGTCGAGGTCGTCGAACACGTCCCGCTTGACGTCCATCGATTCGACGACGGCCTCGATGGCCAGGTCGGCGTCGCCCAGGTCCTCGGTTTCCGTCGACCCGTCGACCCGGTCCCGGGCGGCGTCGGCCTCCTCGCGCGCCAGTTCCTCCCTGCCGACCAGTCGGTCCAGGCTGTCGTCGATGCGGTCGAAGCCGGCGTCGACCAGGTCCGATTCGACGTCGACCATCGTCACGTCGTAGCCGGCCGTCGCGGCGACCTGTGCGATGCCAGCGCCCATCGTTCCCGCGCCGACGACGCCGACGGTCCGGATGCTGTCGACTTCACTCATGTGCGAATGGTCGCTCGCCTGTCGTATAGAGGTGCCGTCGAGCGAGCACGCAGATCGGCCGCGTGAATTGCTACCACGAGACCAGCCCCGTCCGGGGATATTGGCAATTCCTGCCTCGCCGAACGCGTATTGACTCGCTTCGTAGTAAATGTCAGTAACAAAATACTTGGTCGGTCGCCGAGAACCGACACCTGATGCGGCCCATCGACGACACCCCACTGGCTCGGGACGGCAAAGTGCTGATTCTCGCGTACGACCACGGCATGGAACACGGCCCGGTCGACTTCGAGGAGCGCCCGGAGAGCGCCGATCCGGAGTCCATCTTCCGGACGGCGACCCACGACGCGGTCACCGCGCTCGCGGTCCAGAAGGGACCCGCGGAGGCGTACTACCCTTCCTACGAGGACGAGGTGACGCTGCTGGCGAAGCTCAACGGCACCTCCAACATGTGGATGGGCGAGCCCGACTCGTCCGTGACGTGTTCCGTCGAGTACGCGGCCACGCAGCTGGAGGCCGACGCCATCGGGTTCACGGTGTACCCCGGCTCCAACAAAGAGACGGAGATGGTCGAGGAGTTCCGCGAGGCCCAGGAGGCCGCCCGCGACTACGACATGCCCGTCGTACTGTGGTCCTATCCGCGGGGCCAGGGTCTCAAGAACGACACCAAGGAGAGCACTATCGCCTACGCCGCTCGCCTCGGACTCGAACTGGGCGCCGACGTGACGAAGGTCAAGTACCCCGGCTCCCGCCAGGGGATGGAGCAGGCGGTGCAGATGGCCGGCAAGTCCAAGGTCATCATGAGCGGCGGATCCAAAGTTTCGGACGAGGCGTTCCTGGAGAGCGTCCGCGCAGTGATGGACGCCGGCGGCGCTGGTCTCGCCGTCGGGCGCAACGTCTGGCAGCGCCAGGACCCCGAGAGCCTGCTCGACTCGCTCGAACGCGTCATCTATAAGGACGACACCGTCGACGCTGCAATTCGATGAGCGGCTCGCTCGACGTCTCCGGCGACCGGACGGATTCGACCGTCGACGCCGTCGTCGAGACCATCGCGGAGACGGCGCCCGACGTCCGGACGGCCATCGCCGAGTACCGCCAGTACACGGCGGATTCGAACGCGACCGGCGACCAGCAACTGGCCGCCGACGTCCGCGCCGACGAACTGTTCGAGGACCGCCTGTTGGCCATCGACGGCGTTGCGAGCTACGCCAGCGAAGAGCGCGAGGACGTCGTCACGGACGGGCCCGACGACGTGGCCACCGACGAGGGCGACCTCCACGTCGCGATGGACCCGCTCGACGGCTCGTCGAATCTCAAGCCCAACAGCGGCATGGGCACGATCTTCGGCGTCTACGAGACCCAGCCGCCGACGGTCGGTCGCGACCTCGTCGCTGCGGGCTACGTCATCTACGGCCCGGTCACGAGCATGGTCGTCGCCCGCGACGGAAGCGTCACGGAGTACCTCCTCCACGACGGCGAGTCCCGCGTCGTCGACCACGACGTCACCATCCCCGACGACCCGACAGTGTACGGCTTCGGCGGCGGCGAACCCAACTGGACCGACGGGTTCTCCGAGTACGCCGACGAGGTCCGCGAGGAACTCAAACTCCGCTACGGCGGCGCGATGATCGCTGATATCAGCCAGGTTCTCACCTACGGCGGCATCTTCGCGTACCCCGCGCTCCGCGACGCCCCCGAGGGCAAACTGCGCCTCCAGTTCGAGGGCCAGCCGATGGGCTACGTCGTCGAGACGGCCGGCGGTCGCTCCTCGAACGGCGAGGAGTCGCTGCTGGACGTCGAACCCGACGGACTCCACGAACGGACGCCGCTCTACGTCGGGAATATCGCCCTCGTCGACCGGCTCGAAGCGGCGCTCGACTGACTCTCTCCCCCGTTCCAGCACAGTATTTTCCGGTCAGTACCCCAGGTAGATAGCGAGCGCCTTGAGCACGCCGTAGGTGCCGACGACGAAACCGATAACGCCGGTCAGAATCGTCCCGACCAGCCCGTCTGGCCAGAGGGCAAGGGGGTTCGGTATCGGGAGGTCGAACCCACCGCCGGAATCGTTCTCGCTCCCGTTGGCTTCCTCGCCGGCACCGTTTCCGTCGTTCGAGAGCAGGCCGCCCCCGCTTTCTTCGGTGGGCGTCTCGTCCCGCGTGACCACTCGAAGGTCGCCAGCGACGGTGCCGTTCACGCTGACGGTCCCGTCGCTGACAGCGCGCGTGGCGAAGGAGACCGACCTCGTCTCGCCCGCGTCGACCGTCACTTGCCGCGTGTCGACGACCTGGGAACCCACCGACAGTCCCGCGAGGAACGAGCCTCGCTCGGTTCCGTCGTTCGCGAGCGTCACCTCGACGACGACGTACTCCCCGAGGGGGACGGCGTCGCGGACGAGTCTCGCGTTCGCGACGCGAACGTCGCCTCCGTCACCTCCGTCGCTGTTCGCCGCCGCTCCGTCGCTGGCCTCCCAGTCGCGCTGGGCACCCGACGCGCCGACGACGAACGTCGACAGCCCGGGGGACTCGGCCTCGTAGACGACCGTCGACTTCGTCGCCCGGACGACGTCGGTGGAGAGTTCGCTCCAGTTCCCGTCGTCGCGGTACAGCGCGACGTCCGAGTAGGAGATGCCGGCCCGGGAGAGCCGCGATGCTGAAACGGAGAACCGGAACGTCGGGTCCGCGACGGTCCGGTTCCCATGGTCGATGGCGACGGCGGTGAGCGCCTCGCGTCCCGTCGCGGACTCGAACCCGGTCGCCGTGGCGTTGCCAGAGACGTTGAGGCGGAGCGTCTCGTCGGTCGGGAGCGTGACGCGGAGCGAGCGCACCGTCACGTCGTCGTCGCCGGCGAGACGGCCGTACCCGTCGGTGATCCGGACGCGCTCGTCCGTTCGATTCGAACTCACGACGACGCGGCGGGCGCTATCGTTCGTCGTCGTGACGCCGACGCCGCGCTTGCTCGGAGCGTCGTGAACCGTGACTGACCAGTTCGCCGTGTTCGCGTTCCCGCCCTCGTCGGTGACGGTCAGTCCGACCTGGTGGGTCCCGGGTTCGTCGAAAGCGTACTCGAAATTACTCCCCTCGCTGGCGGTCTCACCGTCGACAGTCCACTCGTAGCCAGTGACGCCGACGTTGTCCGTGCTCGCCGACCCGTCGAAGCGGGCGCGATCGCCGGCTTCGACGTGGTTGGGGCCGTCTATGTCCGCGGTCGGGACCGTGGCGTCCCGGACGAACGTCTCCGCCGTGGTGAGGTTGACGAAGAGGCCTGATTCGTCCTCGAGCGAGGTCACCTCGACGGTGTAGACGCCGTCTTCGGGAAAGTGGACGGTCCGCACGTGGGGGACGCCGAAGACGTTGTCGTCGACGGCGCGGAAGTCGGCCCTGCTCAGATTCGTCGACGTCGGGCCGCGGATCTCGACGGCGAGTCCCGTCAGGGGTTCGTTCGACCGGGCGACGATCTTCGCGGCCGACTCGTTGACCCGTTTGAGCCTGAACTCCCGGAGGAAGGGGAGTCGGCTGTCCATGCCGGTGACGGTGACCGAGTCGTCCGCGAGCGCGTTCCCGGCGGCGTCGGTGACGTCGCCGTCGGCAGGACTCTGGACGGTTACTGTGTCGGTGTTGATCCCGGACTCGAGGAAGAGTTTCACCGTCGCGTTCGATCCGCTCTCGCTGACGTTGATCGACGCGAGGTCGCCGTCGCTGAGCGAGAAGTCCTCGACGTCGATAGAGCCCTCGTCGACGTCCGTATCGTCCGCGACGGTGACCTGCATCGTCGTGGCGTTGACCCGCTCTCCGCCGGCCAGCGTCGGCGGACTGTCGTCCGACTCCTGGGCGACAACCGGACTCGCCAGTAGTAGCGAGAGTACCAGCACCGCGGCGACGGCCATGACCGCGAGTCGCGCTCGCCACCGGGCGCTGAGCAAGGCAGACGGCGCCGTCGAGGGGGACGAGGAATTCACTACCCCGCTGTTTCCCACCCCGTAGCATCAATAACCCGGCGCGATTACAACTGGTGATAACCGGGAGCGGTCGCGGAGGGGACAAACGTTGTTACAGCCCCGTTCGTGGTACGTGGTATGAAGGTGCACATCGCGGCCGGGGCGAGCGAGGACGAGGCGTCGGCCATCGCCGCCGCAGTCGCGGAACACGTCGGGGAGCCTGTCGAGGTGTTCGTCGGCGACGCCGAGGAACCCGCCGTCGTCCACGACGTCGACGCGTCTCCAGCGGCTGACGGGCACGCTTCCGAACCGAGTGATGCTCCCGGCGAAACCGAGGAGGAACTCGGGCCGACCGACCGCGAGCGCCGCCTCCGCGACGAAATCGCCGACATCCACCGCGGTGGCCCGGAGAAGTATCGGGAACGCCTGACCGAGCAGGGGAAGCTGTTCGTCCGCGACCGCCTCGACCTGTGGTTCGGAGGCGACGGGACGGGCGAGGAAGATCGGGAAGACGGCGTCCACTTCGAAGACGGGACGTTCGCCAACTTCGATAGTTGGCACGAGGATTCCCCGTCAGTCGAAGAGGCCGACCCGGACACCCGGCTCCCCGCCGACGGTCTGTTGACAGGCGCGGCCACCTTCGAGGGCAGGGACCTGTTCTTCATGGCCAACGACTTCACCGTCAAGGCCGGGTCGATGGCCGAGAAGGGCGTCGAGAAGTTCCTCCGGATGCAACAGCGGGCGCTCAAGACCGGGAAGCCGGTCCTCTACCTGATGGACTCCTCCGGCGGGCGCATCGACCAGCAGCGCGGCTTCTTCGCCAACCGCGAGGGCATCGGGAAGTACTACTACAACCACTCGATGCTGTCCGGGCGGGTGCCACAGATCTGCGTCCTCTACGGCCCCTGCATCGCCGGCGCGGCCTACACCCCCGTCTTCGCCGATTTCACGGTGATGGTGGAGGGGATGTCGGCGATGGCCATCGCCAGCCCGCGGATGGTCGAGATGGTAACGGGAGAAGAGATCGACCTGGACGAACTCGGCGGCCCCGGGATTCACGCCCGCCACTCCGGGAGCGCCGACCTGGTCGCCGAGGACGAGGAGCACGCCCGCGAACTGGTCGCGAAGCTGATCTCCTACCTCCCCGACAGCGCCGGGGAGTCACCGCCGAAGACCGACGGGACCGATCCAGCGAAATCGCCAGCGGGCATCGACTCGGTCATCCCCGAGGCGCCGAACAAGGGGTACGACGTCCGGCGAGTTATCGACCGGGTGGTCGACGCGGACTCCGTCCTCGAACTCCGCCCGGAGTACGGGCGAGAGATACTGACGGCGTTCGCCCGCATCGACGGTCGCCCGGTCGGCATCGTCGCCAACCAGCCGAACCAGCGCGCCGGCGCCATCTTCCCGGACGCCGCGGAGAAGGCCGCCCAGTTCGTCTGGACCTGCGACGCCTACGACGTCCCCCTGCTGTACCTCTGTGACACGCCGGGGTTCATGGCCGGCTCACAGGTCGAGAAGGAGGGCATCCTCGAACAGGGGAAGAAGATGATCTACGCGACGTCGTCGGCGACTGTCCCGAAGCAGTGCGTCGTCCTCCGGAAGGCCTACGGCGCCGGCATCTACGCCATGTCCGGGCCGGCCTACGACCCGGAGGCGACGCTCGGGCTGCCGTCGGGCGAAATCGCTATCATGGGCCCCGAGGCGGCCATCAACGCCGTCTACGCGAACAAATTGGAGGACATCGAGGACGACGAGGAACGGGAACGCCGCGCGCAGGAACTCCGGGAGGCGTACCGCGAGGACATCGACGTCCACCGGATGGCCAGCGAGGTCGTCATCGACGAAATCGTCCCGCCGAGCGACCTCCGGGCCCAGCTGGCGGCCCGGTTCGAGTTCTACGAGACCGTCGAGAAGGACCTGCCCGAGAAGAAACACGGGACGGTCATCTAACGGGGCGCTGGTCGTCCGCTAGTCACCGTCCGTCGCCGCGTCGTACTCCTCGCGGGTGACGCTGTAGCGGTGGACGTCGGCCGGTTCGTCGCCGTAGACGAGTTCGTTCCGGATCTGTCCCTCGTAGGTACCGCCGTGGGCTTCGACGTACTTCTCGATGGCGCGCCTGGATTGCTCGTTGTCCACGTGGCAGGTGACGCCGACGACGTCCAGGTCGAGTCGCTCGAAGGCGAGTTCGAACAGCGCCGCCGCGCGCTCGCCGGAGTAGCCCCGGCCCCAGAACCGCTTGCGTAACCACACGCCGAGCGTGCCGCGACGGCGCTCCCAGTCGACGTCGAGGGCGGCGCCGCCGGCGATTTCACCGGCGCCCTCCTCGCCCTCTCTCGGTCGGATCAGGTAGGCGGCGCCGTCACCGTCCTCGCGCTCCGCGGTGACCGTCTCGATGAACGCCAGGGAGTCCTTCGGCGTCTCGTGGGGGTTCCAGGTGAGATACCTGGTTATCTCGTCGATGGCCGGTTCGTGCCGCGAGGCGATCCGATACAGTGTTAGCGGGTCGACAGTACCGGTCGTCAGCGCTTCGAGTTCCAGGCGGTCGGTTTCGATGCGTTGCGGGAAGAGTTCGTCCATGGTTCGACGTCGGGAGACCGGCTCTTAACGGTACTCCGGCCGTGCTATCGATTCTCGTTCGCCGGGGCGACGTGGGAAATAACAGGTAGCTTTTTGATATATTGCGCCCACGTCTCCGGTGGACCACGGTGCACCTGGTGGGAACGGTGAATGGTGGTCCGTCGCAGGAATGGACGCACGCAACACGTCGGAGTCCCCGGTGACGAACTGGGCCGACTCACTGACGGAACGGGTGGTGGCGTCCGGCGTCGACCGCGGGGAGATCGAGCGACACCTCTGGCTCGTCGTCGTCTTCGCGCTGGTCGCGGACGTGCACCTGACGCATCTCGGACTCCAGTACGGCCTGACGGAGGGCAATCCGGTCGCCCGGTGGGCGATCGCCGCGGGGGGCATCGAGACCCTCGCCCTCGGCAAGGTGGCCGTACTCGGCATCGCCGCGCTCGTGCGGTGGCGGCATCCACAGCACGGGCCGGTCATCCCGCTCGGACTGGCGGTCCCCTGGCTGACGGCGGTGGCGCTCAACGCCGTCACGCTGGCGTAGGGCCCCGCGTCCGGGCATCGCTGTGAAAAATCCGGTACTGGCGAGACTCCCGAATCGGGACTCGCCCGCCGGTCTCCCTGGCCGTTACCGCATCGCTTCGAGGCTCTGGACGACCGACACCGGTGCAGTTATCCACTGGCTCAGCTGGTCGTATCCCGTCACGTCGTCGGGAGCGATGGTGTACGTCGCCGATCCGTCGGACTCTTCCTCGACGTACCCGATCAGTTTCGGCGCTTTTCCGTCCAGTTCCCGGTGGCGTATCGACATAGTCTGGCCCCTCTATCTGTTGCTGGGACGTACGCGGTGTTATAGCTGACCGCCGATTCTTAGCCGGTGAGAATTGGGCGAATATCTGGCCCTGTTCCGGTCACTCGGTGCGTTCGGGGAGGCCCATTCCCGCCAGTACGATCGCCGTCGCGCCGACCGCGAGCGCGACGAGGCCGGGGACGAACGACCCCGTGACGTCGCGAAGCGTGCCGACGAGGAACGGGCCGGCGAACCCGCCGAGTTCGCCGACGGCGAAGATCAGGCTGACGGCAGTGGCGGTCAGTGCCGGGCCGACGTCCTCGATCTCCGTGGGGATGGCCCGGATCAGCGGCGAGACGCCGCCGACGGCCGCGCCGGCGACGAGCACGGCCGCGCCCGCACCGACGACGCTCTCGGCGACGACGAGCCAGCCGACGCCAGCGGTGGCGGCGACGCCACAGCCCACGACCGCGGGGCGTCGCCGGCCGAGTCGGTCCGACGCGGGCGGGATCACCAGCGTCCCGGCGGCCTGGCCGACGACGAACAGCGTGGCGACGGTGGCGGCGAGGCTCGGGTCGAGGCCACGTGACTCGAGGATGGTCGGGAGCCATCCCTGGAGGCCGTGAGAGAGGAGGAGGTAGGCCGTCCCGACGACGACGAGCAGTCGCATCGCGCGGTGGGCGAACACCCGGGCCACGTCTTCCCGGACGGACCTGAGCGAGAACGCCGACTCGGTCCCCTGGTCGTAGGGCGTCCCGTGCTCGCGCGCGTGCCACCAGGCGACGGGGACCCAGACCGCCAGGAACGCGAGCGAGACGACCGCCAGGACGCGAAACGTCGGCCGCCAGCCGCCGAGCATGGGTCCGAGAATGCCGCGACCGACGCTGTAAGCGGCGGCGATACCTGCGTAGGAGCCCAGCAGGTACACCGTCGACATCGTCCCGAGCAACCGCGGGGGGAAGACGCCGGCGACGAGCTTCGGCAGGCCGAAGGTGATCGCCGTGGCGCCGATGGCCAGCAGCACCGTCGTCGCCAGCATGTCCGGGAAGCCGACGGTGAACGACCGGAGGAACTGGGCGACGCCGAAGACAGCGACGGCGACCGCGATGCCGGTTCGCGCGCCGATGCGGTCCAGGACGACCCCGGTGAGCAACGAGAGGGGGACGTACGTCAGCGGTATCGCCCCGACGAGCGCGCCGGCCTGCGCGCCGGTGAACCCGAGCTGGTCGCTGATCGGGTCGAGAAACGCTGCGAGCGCGAACCAGTTGGCCATCAGGAGCAGGTAGCTGACGCCGCCCAGCACGACCAGCGCGTAGGAACTGGGAGCCACGTCGTCTCCGTGTTCGGTCCCGTCTCCGCGGTCCATCTACAGCGGAGTCGGGTGATCGGCGCAAAAACTCTGTCGGCCGTGACGACGCGGCTGGAGTAACTCAGTCCGCTCGCTCGGACAGCACCGTTCGCTCGAAGGAACAGACTACCTCGTCGTCCTGGTTGCGAGCGTCGACGGCCATCGTGACGACGCCGCGCTCCCCGTCGGAGGTCTCCCGCTTGTCGAGTACCGTCGTCTCCGCACGGATGGTGTCGCCGTGGAAGACGGGCGCGGGGTGTTCGACGTCGTCGTAGCCCAGGTTGGCGACGATGGTCCCGTCCGTCGTCTCGGGAATCGTCATCCCGACCGCGAGCGACATGGTGTAGAGGCCGTTGACGACGCGCTCGCCGAACTCCGTCTCGGCAGCGAACTCCGAGTCGAGATGGATCGGCTGCTGGTTCATCGTCAGGTCGCAAAAGCGCTGGTTGTCGCTCTCCGAGATGGTTCGCGAGCGGGGGTGTTCGATGGTCTCGCCCACCCTGAATTCTTCGTAGTACTTCCCGGGCATACGAACTGTCTCTTCGTCGGCTCGTGGCAAAGGTCTCGGGGATTCTCAGAGGAACCGGAACGTCTCGAGGTTCTGCGGGGCGAAGGTGCGCATGTTGAACTCGTGGTAGAGCCCGGAAGACAGGTCCTGCGTCGCGGATTCGTCGCCGTGGACGCAGAGCACTTTCTCGGGGCGGGGGTTCATCGTCCGGACGAAGTTCTCCAGGCCCTGGCGGTCGGCGTGGCCGGAGAAGCCGTCGACGGTCTCGACGTTCATCTCCATCGAGACGGTGTTCGTCCGACCGGTGCCGTCGCCGACCGGAATCTCGTTCTGGCCGTTCTGAATCCGGCGTCCGGTCGTTCCCTGGGCCTGGTAGTCGACGAAGACCATCGACGAGTCCGGATCGGGGCCGAGGTGTTCGAGCCAGGACGTGATCGGCCCGCCGGTGACCATCCCCGACGTGGAGAGAACGATACAGGGCTCGCCGTCGGCGACGGCCTGGCGTTCGTCCTCGCCGCCGTCGATGTGGTTGAACTGGTCGGCGAGGAACGGGTTCTCGTCCTCGTCGAAGATGCGGTCCCGGAGGTCGTCGCGGAGGTACTCGGGGTAGGTCGTGTGGATGGCGGTGGCCTCCCAGATCATGCCGTCGAGGTGGACGGGCATCTCCGGGATGTCGCCGTTCCGCATCGCCTCCTCGAGGACGAGCATTATCTCCTGGGAGCGACCGACGGCGAAGGCGGGGACGAGCACCGTGCCGTCTCGCTCGTAGGTCTCGTTGATGACGCGCTTGAGGTCGCGTTCGGAGTCGCCCTGGTCGGTCTGGTAGTCGTTGCGCCCGCCGTAGGTCGATTCGAGGACGAGCGTCTCGACGCGCGGGAAGTCGTTGACCGCGCCGTCGAACAGCCGCGTGTCGTCGTAGTGGATGTCACCGGAGAAGGCGACGTTGTAGAGGCCATCGCCGATGTGGAAGTGCGACACGGCGGAGCCGAGGATGTGCCCGGCGTTGTGTAGCGTCAGCTTGACGTCCGGCGCGATGTCCGTGACGTCGCCGTACTCGATGGGGACGGTGTGCTTGATCGCCTCGCGGACCATCTCGGAGTCGTAGGGCTGGGTGCGACCTTCCTTCGAGGCGGCGTCGATGTAGTCAAGCGTGAGCAGTCCCATCAGGTCCCGCGTCGGTTCGGTACAGTAGATGGGGCCGTCGTAGCCGTGCTCGAACAGCAGCGGGACGAACGCGGAGTGGTCGAGGTGCGCGTGGGTGAGCACGACCGCGTCGATGGACGTCGCGCCCGACCCGAGCCCTTCGGGGATGTGGAGGTAGGGCATCTCGTCCTCGGCACCGGGCTTGTCGCCGCAGTCGACGAGGATCCGTGTATCCGGCGTCGAGAGGATGAACGCGGCGCGGCCCACCTCGCGACAACAGCCCAGCGTCGTGATCCGGACCCACTCGTCGTCGGACATGGGTTCGCGGTGGATCTGGCGGCCGACGCGTTCGAGGATGTCCCGGCGGTCCTCGCGCTCCTGCTTGAGGAAGTTGCGGACGTTCTGGACCGTCGAGGACTCGATGGGCGGCGTCCGGACGACTTCCGGCGTCCAGCCGACTTTCTGTGTTATCTCCCGGAGGGTCGCGCCGTGGCGACCGATGACTATCCCGGGCTTCTGGGCCTCGATGACGACCTCGCCAGTGTCGGCGTGGAAGTCCAGATCCGTGACGCCCGCCTCCTCGGGGATGACGTCCGAAATCTCTTCGCGGGCCTGGTCGGCCGGCGAGAGCACCTCGGGGTCGGGACGGACGGTGATCCGCTTGCGGAGTTTGCTCGCGAGCCGACGGATCAGGTCCCCGTCGCTGGCGAACTCCCTGGGATCCCGGGTGTAGATGACGAGTTCGGGCCCTTCGTATTTCACGTCGGAGATGGAGATTCGGTTCGGAACCTCGTCGGCGATCGTTGCGCGGACCGTCTCTAGCTGCTTGTCTACCGTACTCATGACTCAGACGCGATTGTGGCGGTTCCCGGGGCGGCTGGACCCGACGACCAGCGTGACCCAGGTTCGACACGGTCTAGGAACATCATTGAAACTCTGTAATCGGCTCTCGGCAACGTCTCCGGACCGTCGAACGCCCGGAAAACCGGCCTATGGTTCAGCGTATCTCCTGCCAATATAAAAGCCTTCGCAATACAGCGTTTCCGATGGCCGACCGGCTGGCAGTCGGTAGACAATTGCCCAGTGGAGACGAATCCTATCTATGCACGTGACGCGAGAGACAGTCCGCGACCAGCAGAACTGGGTCGCGGAGCGAACACCCGTCGTCACCGATTTGATAAATGAAACGCGCGCGGGCCTGGGTGACCACTTCGACGTCGACGTCGACACCGTCACCGTGGACCAGGTCGACGACGCGGTCGACGCCGCCTTCGCCGACGGCGACCGCGCGGTCAACGTCGCCGCCATGATCGCTATCCTCCGCGACCTCGACGTCGTGGGCGACTACCCGGGGTTCGTCGTCGACGAACTGATCGGGCGGGAACTCGCCGCGACGATAGCCGGCGACCAGCCCCTGCGACTGCTGGCCGAGGCGACGTTTCACTACGCCGACGTCCGAACCCACGGCGACCTCGATGACCCCGAGGACCCGGAGGATCCGGGTGACGGGGCGGGACTCGACGACCTGGACGCCGCGCTTGCGGCCGGTTTCCAGACGCGCTTGCCCGGGTGGTCCTGGCGCGAGCGTCCCAGCCCCTTCGCACTCGAAAGCGAGTGATAGTGAAGCACGTGACAGTGCCGTCCCCACTCTTTTCCTTTCCCCCTCCGTGGGGCGGATATGGACACCATCGGGATCGTCTGCGAGGCCGACCATCCCGTATTCGGGCGGGCGGCCGAACGTCTCGCAGCACGCGGGTTCGGCGTCGAGTTCTTTGCACCAGGCGAGCCGCTCGGGGGGCAGGCGCTCGACGACCTCGACGCGCTCGCTAACACCGTGCTCAGCCCCTGGTCGTTCGCTGTACTCGGCGAAGCTGACCGGGCCGGCCTGGAGACCTGGAACGGGTACGCACCGACGACGATGCTCTCCTGCCGGCTCCTCGCCCTGCACGCACTCGACCGGCTGGGCTGTCAAGTGCCGTCGACCGGACCGTCCGAAACCGACGGCGACGCCGTCGAACGAGCCCGGTTTCGCTGGGACCAGCCGACGGCTGCGCGGGCGGACGTCCTCGTCGAGCGCGTCCGGACCGAACCGGTGACCTACCGGTACTACGCGGTCGACGACGGCGTCGAGACCCACGTCCACGCGATGGTCGTCCGGTCGGAACTGGACGGCTACCGGCCCGCCGCCGAGGAAGCCGACGTCGACGTCGAACTGGCCACCCGCGTCCGCGAGTTGCTCGACCGGTTCGGGGCCCGGACCGTGGCCGTCGACTTCGTCGCGACGCGGGAGGCGTTCTACGCCGTCGACGTCGACCCGGCCCCGGACTTTTTCGGTACCGACCTGGACCGACGCATCGCTGACTCGATCGCTTCGCTGGCGACCATCGGCGCTTGACCCCACCCCCGGAGTCCTCCCTGTCTGCGAAGTCTCCTCCCCCCTCCCCCTGACCCCGAAAACAGCGCCCGGGCCGGTCCCGGTGGACGATGATGGATAGGCGGGGCACCGGCCCGGGCATTCCCTGGTGGACCCGTCATCTGACTTAAGGGTTCGGCTGGTGACCCTACCCACGCGGGGTGGGAATGAAAGGGGCTGGTCTCTCGACGAAGGCGGACGCAGCAAGCACCGCAGGAGTGAGCGAGCGAACGACGAGGAGCGCAGCAAGGCCCCCGAGTCGAGAGGCCAGGGGCTTTCAAGTTGCTATCGTCGGTATCTTCTTTCGGATCCCGGTGGGCTGTGACTCTTCCCAGGCGTGCGAAACACAGCGCGTTTATTCCCCCCACGAATCAATACCAGGTATGACCGACGAGCAGGACCTGGGAATCACGAGTTCGAAGTCCCACCAGACGGGTGACTGGTACGCGGAGGTCGTCCAGAAGGGAGAGATGGCGGACTACGCACCCATGGGCGGCTTCATCGTCACGCGTCCGCGCGGGTACGCGGTGTGGGAACGGCTGCAGGAGAACCTCGACGGCTGGTTCAAGGAGACTGGCGTCCAGAACGCCTACTTCCCGCTGTTCATCCCCGAGAGCTACCTGGAGAAGGAGAAGGACATCGTCGAGGGGTTCGATCCCGAGGTCGCGTGGGTCACCCACGGCGGCAACGAGGAACTTGAGGAGCGACTGGCGGTCAGGCCCACCAGCGAGTCCATCATCGCGCCGTTCCTGGCCCAGTGGACGCGCTCGCACCGCGACCTGCCCCTGCGGCTGAACCAGTGGTGTTCGGTCGTGCGCTGGGAGGCCACGGAGACCAAGCCGTTCTTCCGGACGAAGGAGTTCCTCTGGCAGGAGGGCCACACCGCCCACGCCGACGAGGAGAGCGCCTGGGACGAGACGATGACGCGCCTCGACCAGTACGAGCGCCTCTACGAGGAGGTGATGGCGATGCCCGTCATGAAGGGCCGCAAGCCCGAACACGACAAGTTCCCCGGCGCGCACACGACGAGCACAGTTGAGGCGCTGATGCCCGACGGAAAGTCCGTCCAGGGCGGTACCTCCCACTACCTCGGGACGTCGTTCGCGGAGGCGTTCGACATCGAGTTCGTCGACGAGGACGAGGAGATGCAGACGGCCCACACCACCTCGTGGGGGCTCTCCTGGCGCGCGATGGGCGCGCTCATCATGACCCACTCCGACGACCAGGGACTGGTGCTCCCGCCCGCGCTCGCACCCGAGCAGGTCGTCGTCGTTCCCATCTACTCCGAGGACACCCAGGACGAGATTCTGGAGTACTCCGCCGACATCGCCGCGGAACTCGACGAGGCGGGCGTCCGCGTCCACCTCGACGACCGCGACCACCGCAATCCCGGCTTCAAGTACAACGACTGGGAGCTCAAGGGCGTCCCCCTCCGCATCGAGGTCGGTCCCAACGAGATGGAAGACGGGGAGGTCACCTTCTCCCACCGGCCCGACGGCGAGTCGGTCACCGAGAGCCGCGAGGACCTGGCCGCGACGGTCGAGGAGCAACTCGACGCCGTCTTCGCCAAGCTCTACGCCAGCGCCGAGGAGACCCTGGAAGGGGAAATCCGCGAGGCCGAGTCCCGCGAGGAGATTCTCGGCACCCTCGGCCAGCACGGCGGCTACGTCGAGACCGGCTGGTGCGGTGACGAGGCCTGTGAAGAGCCCATCAAGGACGCCATCGCCGCCGAAATCGTGATGGTTCCCCTCGACCGCGACGAGGAACCGATCCACGACGACTGTGCCATCTGCGGTGAAGAGGCCGAAGAGACGGCGTACTTCGCGAAGAGCTACTAGCATACCGCGCGAACGGAGTGAGCGCGGTTTCACCGAGGCGAGCGGAGCGAGCCCTCGGCGGTTTTCCCCGACGTTTTGCGAGGAGCCGTGCCCGCAGTGAACGAAGTGAGCGAGGACACCCGACGAAGTAAAAGGTCGGCGTACTTCGCGAAGAGTTACTAGCGTTCAGTCGGTCTGAGTGGACGGAGTCCCCGGTAGGTCATCGACTACGTCGACCTCCGAGAACTCCAGCCGCGCACCGCCCGTCGTGCCCTCGGTCATAGTCACCGACCAGCCGTGGGCCTGTGCGATGGCTTCGACGATCGCGAGTCCGAGCCCGGTCCCTTTCTCGTTCGTCGTGTACTCGTACTCGAACACCTGCTCGCGCTCCGCCGGGGGAACGCCGGGGCCGTCGTCCTCGACGTAGAAACCGTCTCCGAGTCGACCGACGCGGACGGTCAGATTCGGGTGCTCACCGGATTCGCCGGCGTCGACCGGGATACCGTGTTCGACTGCGTTCCGAAACAGGTTCTCGAAGACGCTCTGGAGCCGCGTGCGGTCGGCGTACACTGTGACGTCGGCGTCCGGTTCGACGACCAGGGTCGCCCGACCGGTCTCGGTCGAGGACCAGGCGTTCCGCACGACGCGGCCCAGGTCGACGCGCTCCGGTTCGTCGATGGTGCGGCCCTCTCGGGAGAGGGTGAGTACGTCGTCGATAATCTGGGCCATCCGTTCGTGCGCGTCGAGCGTCGATTCGAGGTGGGAGACGTCCCCGCTCTCGTAGGCCAGTTCCGCGTAGCCATCGGCGACGGTCAGCGGGTTTCGCAGGTCGTGGGAGAGGGTGCTAGCGAACCGTTCGAGCTGGGCTGATTGCTGTTCGAGGTCGCGGATCTGCCGCCTGGTCGCGGTGACGTCGTGGACGACGAGCGAGTGGCCGTGGGTGCCGGCAACCGTCGTCAGCGGGGACACCGTCACGTCGAACTCGCGGGACTCGTCGTCGTAGCGGGCGAACTCCGGGACGAACGAACCGTTCCCGTCGACGATTTCCGGCAAGCGGTCGTCGACGCTCTCCCCGCTGGCGTTCGAGAGCTCCGGGAACGTCTCGACGGCGGCGTCGTTCGCGTCGACCACCCGGCGCTCCTCGTCCAGGACGATCAGCGGATCCCGGAGGTCTTCGAACACGCGCTTGCGCGCGAGCGAGCGGACGTCGAACAGCTGGTAGCGGAACACCGCCAGTGCCACGAACGCGAGTGTCCACGCTCCGGCGATGTTGTTGGCGCCGTCGACGGGCCCGGGGAGAAGGCCGGCTTGCCAGACACCGACGACCGCCATAACGGGCAGAAAGCCGACGATCAGCGTCACGGTTTGCTTGCGCCTCGCACCCGTCTCGAAGAGGTAGTGGTATCCGAGCAGTGCCATGCCGCCGATGTAGGACACTCCCTGAAGCGCGGCGATGGCGCCGGTGGCCGGGCTCGGGACGCCTTCGACGTACACGAACGGCGCCGTGACGAACTCGTATTCGCTGTACACGAGGCCGTGCAACGGGTTCGACGCCTGGAGAAGAACGAGGCCACCGACGACGCCGCCGGCCGCGACGAGCCGGGGTCGGGTGAGCCAGCCGATCCGGTCCGTGTAGACGACGGTGAAGAGAAACCAGAGCGGTACGATTAGGACGACGACCGCGGAGTGAAGGTTGTAGAAGACGACGGAAAGTTCCCGCGTCGACGCGACGAGTTCGCCGACCACGAACGCCCCGACCAGCGGGTAACAGCCGAGCATCGCCGTGAACACCCTGCCGGCGGCGTCGAGGTCGTGTGACCACATCCACGTGACGACGGCGAGGGCGAGCCCGCTCGACAGCAGGATTCCCATCACGTAGAACGGTTCCGACATGGTAGGATAGTTCTCCTGTCCGTCCACATAAGTACTCTCCGCGATTCTCGTCTCCGGGAATCGGGGCGACCAGTAGGAAGCGTCTCAACCAGTAGAAACGGTCGTTGGTCGTCACTCACGCGAAATCAGTGACGCAGAACGCACTACATTCGACGAGTTGGGGAGGGAGCGTGTGACATTTCCGGCGCCCCCAGGGAATCGTGTCCCGCCATCACGTATAAATCACCGTCAGACTTCGGTCGGACGAACGGCAGACTGTGGGAGCCTTCCTCACCGCCCTGGCCCCGACGATATCACGAAACTGCCGATCTATCACGATAGATTGTTCCTTAATCGTATAATAGGTGGCCTTATTAGTCTAAATGGACTTAAGAACTAAAACAAAACTGCCCCGTTCCTCATGGTTTGTCAGCCATTCGGCGAACGAATTCCGATTCACTTTTAACTCCATTATACAAACGTCCAGTTATGGCAGACGACGTCAATCCGTTCGAGAGCTTACAGGAACAGGTCGACGACGCTGCGGCGTACCTCGACATCGACGAGGGCATGCTCACTCGCATCAAGAACCCAGAGCGCATCCTCGAGACGAACCTCTCCGTCGAGATGGACGACGGCGACATCGAGGTCTTCCGCGCGTTCCGCTCGCAGTTCAACGGCGACCGCGGACCGTACAAGGGTGGCATCCGCTACCACCCGCAGGTGTCCCGCGACGAGGTAAAGGCCCTCTCGGGCTGGATGGTGTACAAGTGTGCGACGGTCGGCATCCCGCTGGGCGGCGGCAAGGGCGGCATCATCATCGACCCCGACGAGTACTCCGAGGCCGAACTGGAGCGGATCACCAGGTCGTTCGCGAAGGAACTCACGCCCCTCATCGGCGAGGACCGGGACGTTCCCGCGCCGGACGTCAACACCGGTCAGCGCGAGATGAACTGGATCAAGGACACCTACGAGACGCTGGAAAACACCACCGAGCCTGGCGTCATCACGGGCAAGGACCTGGCCTCCGGCGGGAGCGAGGGCCGCGTCGAGGCGACCGGCCGTTCCACGGTCATCGCCGCGCGCGAGGCATTCGACTACCTCGACAAGGACGTCGAGGGCGCCACCGTCGCAGTCCAGGGCTACGGAAACGCCGGCTGGATCTCCGCGAAGCTCATCGAGGAGATGGGTGGGACGGTCGTCGCCGTCTCCGACTCCAGTGGCGGCGTCTACAACGAGGAGGGCTTCGACGCCGTCGCCGCCAAGGACCACAAGCGCGAGACCGGGAGCGTCGTCGGCTTCGAGGGCGCCGACGAGGAGATCACCAACGACGAGCTGCTCCAGCTCGACGTCGACCTGCTGATTCCGGCGGCCCTCGAGAACGCCATCACCGAGGAGATCGCCCAGGGCGTCGAGGCGGACGTCATCTCAGAGGCAGCCAACGGCCCGATCACGCCGAAGGGCGACGACGTGCTCGCCGACAAGGACGTCATCGTCGTACCCGACATCCTGGCCAACGCCGGGGGCGTCACCGTCTCCTACTTCGAGTGGGTCCAGAACCGCCAGCGTTTCTACTGGGAGGAGGAGCGCGTCAACGACGAACTCGAATCGATCATCGTCGAGCAGTTCTGGAACCTCGTAGACGCCTACGAGGACCACGACCTGCCGACGTTCCGCAACGCCGCTTACGTCGTTGCGCTCCAGCGCGTCGTCCAGTCAGCCGGGGAAGGCGGCGTCTGGCCCTAGCCGGCCGTTTCCCTGCCGGCCTGCGCAGATAACTCTCCAGCTCTTTTGACGTTCGAACAATTCCACTAGTCAGTTGCGACTATTTGTCGACATCAGGTTGAAGTTGGTGTCTGTTCTTTCTTTTCACGTGGCTGGCTGCTCCCCGTCGACTGCGATCACCGGTCCGATCGTGGTGATTTACCGTGATAGATATATATGGCCTTAAATGTGATAGTACAACCCTAATACCTTCAGGAGTACGCTCTTTATCGATGGAATCAACGTACGGGTAGATGACTGGAGAAGACGCTACTGGTGAGGCCACGGGCGCCGCAGGGCTCGCGGACCCCACCGACGAACGGTCGAACTGTGGCGTCGGGGTCGTCATGGACCTCGACGGCGGCTCCGAACACTGGGTCGTACAGGACGGGCTCGAACTGCTCGCGAACCTGGAGCACCGCGGCACCACCGGTGCCGAGGAGAACACCGGCGACGGCGCCGGGATCATGCTCCAGTTGCCCCACGAGTTCTTCGTCGAGGAGGTCGACGAGGACCTGGGCGAACCCGGCGAGTACGCCGTCGGCACCCTCTTCCTCCCGCAGGACCAGGACGCCGCCGCAGAACTTGTGGGCGTCGTCGAGTCCGCGTTCGCCGACGAGGGCCTCGACGTCGTCGCCTGGCGAACCGTCCCCACGAACAACGAGGAGATCGGTGCGACCGCACTGGAATCCGAACCGTCCGTGATGCAGGTGTTCGTCCGCTCGACCGACGGGCTGACCGGTGAGGCGTTCGATAGACGCCTGTACGTCGCCCGGCGCGTCCTGGAGAACACCGTCGAGGCGGAGCAACCGCCGGGTCACGAGCGCTTCTACGTCTGCTCGCTCGACCGCGAAACCATCGTCTACAAGGGGCTTCTCACTGCGGAGCAGCTACCGACGTACTTCCCCGACCTGACCGACGAGCGCATGGAATCGACGTTCGCACTCGTCCACGCGCGTTTCTCGACGAACACGCTCGGTGCCTGGCACCTCGCCCATCCGTACCGGAACATCATCCACAACGGCGAGTTCAACACCATCCAGGGCAACATCAACTGGATGCGCGCACGCGAGACGGATATCGCGAGCGACGCCTTTGGGGACCGGTCGGCGCGAAGCGCCGACGAACGAGCGAGCGGTGACGAAACGCGAGCAGAGATAGAGAAGATCAAGCCGATCATCGACGACCCCGAACAGTCCGACACCGCCAGCGTCGACAACGCCCTCGAACTCCTGCTCCAGGGCGGTCGGGACCTCCCCCACGCGCTCCGGATGCTCGTCCCGGAGGCCTGGCGCGGCGAGTTGAACGACGTCCAGGGCGACCGTCGTGACTTCTACGACTACCACGCCTCGCTCGTCGAACCGTGGGACGGCCCCGCGCTCGTCGCGGCGACCGACGGGGAACGCATCGGAGCCGTACTCGACCGAAACGGCCTGCGCCCGTGCCGCTACGACGTGCTCGCGGACAACACGCTCGTGATGGCCTCAGAGGCCGGCGCGCTCGACCACAGCCCGGAGGAGATCGCCGAACGCGGGCGACTCCAGCCAGGCCAGTGTTTCCTCGCTGACCCCGCAGAGGGCCGCGTCATCCCCGACGAGGAAGTGTTCGAGGACATTACCGACGAGAAGTACGGCGAGTGGGTCGCCGAAGAGCAAGTTCACCTCGACGACCTCACCGACCGGGCTGACCCGCTTCCACGCGCAGCAGTCGACGACCTCCGGAGCCACCAGGCCGCCTACGGCTACACGTACGACGAGGTCGACCACCTCATCGAACCGATGGCCCACAAGGGCAAGGACCCCGTCGGCTCGATGGGCGACGACACGCCGCTGTCCGTCCTCTCGCAGTTCAACCGCCCGCTGTTCACCTACTTCAAACAGCTCTTCGCCCAGGTGACGAACCCGCCGCTGGACAACATCCGCGAGGAACTCGTCACCTCGCTGGAGTCGCGACTCGGCTACCAGCGCAACATCCTGGACGAGTCGCCCGAACACGCCCGACAGCTCGTGCTCGACTCGCCGATTCTCACCGACGAGGAGACGACCGCGATCAAGGAACTGGACGCCAACGGACTCTCGACGGCGGTCGTCGACATCACCTACGACGAGAGCGAGACCGACCTCGAAGCGGCCGTCGAGTCCGTCCGCGAGGAAGCGACCGATGCCGCGACCGAATACGACGTCGTGGTCCTCTCGGACCGGAACGCCGGCCCCGACCGGGTTCCCATACCGAGCCTGCTCGCGGTGGGCGGCGTCCATCACCACCTCGTCCGCAACGGTCTGCGCAACCACGTCGGCCTCGTCGTCGAGTCCGGTGACCCGCGCGCCACCCACCACGTCGCGACGCTTGTCGGCTACGGCGCCGGCGCGGTCAACCCCTACATGGCCTACCAGACCATCGAGGACCTGGTCGCCGGACCGGACGGCGCCGACACCGACAGGGCGATCCGGTCGTACGTCAAGGCCGTCGAGGACGGTCTGCTGAAGACGATGGCCCGCATGGGCATCTCGACGGTCGAATCGTACCAGGGCGCCCAGATCTTCGAGGCCGTCGGTCTCGACTCGGACTTCGTCGCCGAGTACTTCGAGGGCACCACCTGCCGCACCGGCGGCATCGACGTCGAGGACGTCGAGGAGGACTTGCTCCATCGTCACGAGGTCGCCTGGAGCGACGATGACCCGGAGATGGAGCGCCAGGGCGAGTACGAGTTCCGCTCGAACGGCATCCACCATCAGTGGAACCCGAGCACCGTCGGCGCGCTCCAGCAGGCGGTCCGCACCGGCGACTACGAGCAGTACCAGGAGTTCGCCGAGCAGATCAACGACCAGCAGCAGAACCTCCAGACGCTGCGCGGGCTGCTGGAATTCGACGACGGGTCCCGGGAGTCGATTTCCATCGAGGAGGTCGAACCAGTCGAGGACATCGTGAAACGGTTCGAGACGGCCGCGATGAGCCTCGGGAGTCTCTCGCCGGAGATGCACGAGAACAACGCCATCGCGATGAACCGCCTCGACGCCACCTCCAACACCGGCGAGGGCGGCGAACCGCCGGAGCGGTTCGGCACCGAGAAGGAGTGTTCGACCAAGCAGGTCGCCTCCGGACGCTTCGGGGTCACCTCTGGCTACCTCACCTCGGCGGACGAACTGCAGATCAAGATGGCCCAGGGCTCCAAGCCCGGCGAGGGTGGCCATCTGCCGGGCAAGAAAGTCAACGAGATGATCGCCCACGTGCGCCACTCGACGCCGGGCGTCGGCCTCATCTCCCCGCCGCCCCAGCACGACATCTACTCCATCGAGGACCTCAAGCAACTCATCCACGACCTGAAGGCCGGCAACCCGGAGGCCGACATCAACGTCAAGCTGGTCGCCGAGGACGGTATCGGCACCATCGCCGCCGGCGTCGCCAAGGCCAACGCCGACGTGGTCCACATCTCGGGCCACTCCGGCGGGACCGGCGCCTCGCCCAAGACGTCCATCAAGAACGTCGGCCTCCCGTGGGAGCTCGGACTCTCCGAGGCCAACCAGATGCTCCGCGCGACGGGCCTGCGCTCGCGCATCAAGGTCACCACCGACGGCGGGATGAAGACCGGCCGCGACGTCGCCGTCGCGACGCTGCTGGGCGCCGAGGGGTACACCTTCGGGACCGCGTCGATGGTCACCTCCGGCTGCGTGATGGCCCGCCAGTGCCACGAGAACACCTGCCCGGTCGGCATCGCCACCCAGAACGAGACGCTCCGCGAGCGCTTCCCCGGTGAGCCCCAGCACGTCATCAACTACATGACGTTCGTCGCCGAGGAACTCCGGGAGATAATGGCCGAACTCGGCTTCGCCACCGTCGACGAGATGGTCGGCCAGGTCGACGTCCTCCGCCAGCGCGACGACGTCGAGAACCCCAAGGCGAAGAAGCTCGACCTCTCCGGATTGCTGGCCGAACCCGCGGGCGACGACGACGCCTACAAGACCCGCGAGCAGAACCACGACGTCGACGAGCAACTCGACTGGGACCTCGTCGACGCGGCCGAACCCGCGCTCGAACGCGGTGAGCCGGTCACTATCGCGACGGACGTGGACAACGCTGACCGCGCCGTCGGCGCGACGCTGTCGAATCGCATCACCCGGGCCCACGGCGTCCCCGGACTCCCGGACGACACCATCCAGGTCGACTTCGACGGCTCCGCGGGCCAGTCCTTCGGTGCCTTCCTCCAGAGCGGCGTCACGATGAACCTCGTCGGCACCGCCAACGACTACGTCGGCAAGGGTCTCTCCGGCGGGAAACTGATCGTCCGGACGCCCGAGGCCGCCGGCTACGACGCCGCCGAGAACATCCTCGTCGGTAACGTCGCGCTCTACGGCGCGACCGACGGCGAACTGTACGTCAACGGGATGGCCGGCGAGCGTTTCGGCGTCCGCAACTCCGGCGTCAAAGGCGTCGTCGAGGGCGTCGGCGACCACGGCTGCGAGTACATGACCGGCGGCGCCGTCGTCGTTCTCGGGGGAACGGGCAAGAACTTCGCGGCCGGCATGTCCGGCGGTGTCGCCTACGTCTACGACCCCGACGACGAACTCGAACCGAAGGCCAACACCGGGATGGCGTCGCTCTCGACGACGCTCGAACCGAAGGACGAGGCCATGATCACCCGACTGGTCGAGAACCACGCGGCCTACACCGACTCGGACCGCGCGAACGAACTCCTCGACGACTGGGACGAGGCCGTCTCGGACTTCGTCCGCGTCCTCCCCGACGCCTACGCGGAGATCATCGCCGAGGGCGACCGCCACGACGTGCGCAACGAACTGCCCGAGGCCGCGACGCCGACCGCCGACGGCAACGACGCCGACTTCGCCGCCCAGAGCGACGACTGATAGTGGTGGTTGTAATTCTTTACCGGTGTCTCTTCGCAACCGGCCGGTTCAGCTCCGATTCACCACTGGTAGTGTCTGCCCCTTAAAAATAGTTACAACCACCACTATGAGGGACCGGACAGCTCCGTTCGTTCGCTTTCGACTGTTTCTGCACGTGCCCAATCGTGGGCTCGTTCGATCGGCCCGAGGACGTTCGATGTGTTCGAGATCGTGGTCACGGCGACGGCTTTGCCACCCTCTGGTCGATACGTCGCCGACCGTTAGCAACCGGTTAGTGAAGACGGGTCGGAAAATCTGAATCACTCGACGCTTCGCTCGCTCAGCAGGGGCTGCCCAGCAGGCCCCAGGCTACGCGTGACCGAACACGGCGTCCGAGAATCGCTCCTGACCGACTACACCCACTCTTCGAGGCAGTCAGTCGAGCAGAAGGCCAGGTCGACGTTCGACTCGGTCTCCTCGACGTGCGCTCGAAGGGTGTACGCGGTTCCGTCGGTGTCACAGTTGATGCATCCCATGACCGATCAGTCGCACCGAGAGTGGTTTGTTATGAAGCTTTTACCGACCGCGGGCGATCGTTTGGTGGGCTGAATCGGCATGAACGATCGTGGGGGACTACGTGCCGAGAGCGGTCCGGCATTTACGCTCTCCCGGGCCCTGGACACCAGTAGGTTTTCACCTATCCCCGGTAAGAGAGGAGTATGTTCGACAAAGCGACGTGGATCCGGCTGCCGCGGAACGTCGTGGTGGGCCACGGCGTCATCGGGCAGACTGTCGACGCCGTCGAGGACGTCCACCTCTCGGGGCGCCCGCTGGTGGTCTCCAGTCCGACGCCCCACGAGGTGGCGGGCGAGCGCGTCTTCGCGCAGTTCGAGGAGCGTGGCCAGGACCCGGCCGAGGTCATCGTCGAGACGGCGAGCTTCGGCGCCGTCGAGCGCGTCATCGAGACGGCCGAGGAGGTCGACGCCGGGTTCCTGCTGGGCGTCGGCGGCGGCAAGGCCATCGACATCGCAAAGATGGCCGCCGAAGACCTGGACCTGGGGTTCGTCTCCGTGCCGACGGCGGCGAGTCACGACGGCATCGTCTCGGGTCGCGGGTCGGTGCCGGAGGGCGACACGCGCCACAGCGTGGCGAGCGAGCCGCCGCTGGCCGTCGTCGCCGACACGGAGATCATCGCCGACGCGCCCTGGGAGCTGACGACGGCGGGCTGTGCCGACATCATCTCGAACTTCACGGCCGTCCGCGACTGGCAGCTCGCTAACCGCCTGAAGAACGTCGAGTACCACGAGTACGCGGGGACGCTCTCGCAGATGACCGCGGAGATGCTCGTCGAGAACGCCGGGTCGATCAAGCAGGGCCTCGAAGAGTCGGCCTGGATCGTCGTCAAGGCGCTCGTCTCCTCGGGCGTCGCGATGTCCATCGCAGACTCCTCGCGACCCGCGTCGGGCGCGGAACACCTCTTCTCCCACCAGCTCGACCGCATCGCGCCCGAGCCGGCGCTCCACGGTCACCAGGTCGGCGTCGGTGCGATAATGACCGAGTACCTGCACACGGGCGCGAAGGGCCAGTGGCACGACGTCCACGACGCTCTCGAGGCCATCGGCGCGCCGACCACGGCCGACGACCTGGGCATCGCCGAGGACACCGTCATCGAGGCGCTGACGACGGCCCACCAGATTCGCGACCGCTACACCATCCTCGGCGACGGCGTCAACGAACCGGCCGCTATCGAGGCGGCGACGGTGACGGGCGTTATCTAGCCAGCAGCGAAGGACTAGCCACCCGCTAAGAACTAGACGTACTCCGGAATCGCGGGCGTCTCGGACGCCCACGCCGCGTTCTCCACGGTACCGCGCACGTACGTCGCGTCGAGGAGTGCTATCAATCGGTAGACGGTCGGCGCGTCGGAATCGGCCTCGTTGTTGACGCCGGCGATGGTCGCCCGCGCTACCTCGTCGAGGCTCACCTCGGCGCCGGACTCCCGTCGAACTGTCCTCGCGACGGCGATGGCGAGAGATTCGTCTGACCTGGCCACGCACCGCGGCACTGGACAGTCCCGGTCGTCGCCGAGGTGCAGCGCGTCGCCCTCGTCGTCGTACACTCTCACGTAGACGTCGATGGCGCCCGCGTCGGCGCGCTCGCGCGCCGTCTCGTAGTCGGGCTCTGGGACCGTCAGCGTCGTCTGGTTGACGGGAAACGAGCCGAAGCGTTCCTCCAGTCGCTCGATACCGGCACCGACCCGGTCCTGCATCGTCCCATCACATCCCATGCCGGATACTCGCTGCCGGATAAGGATAAATCCATCTCGTCGTCTCAACACGAGAAAAAGGTTCGCAGTCTGTCGATTTCGTACTAGACGTGTCTGGATAGAAATTCGACGACGCTGGTGTAGGCCTCGATACGATTCTCCCGCTTGCTGATCCCGTGACCCTCGTCGTCGAAGATCAGTTTCTCGACGGGGACGCCCTGCTCGCGGACTTCCTCGACGATCTGTTCGGCCTCGCCCACGGGAACGCGCGGGTCGTTCGCGCCGTGGAGGACGAACAGCGGCGCGTCGATCTGGTCCGCGCTGTGGATTGGCGAGATGGATTCGAGGAACTCGCGGTCGTCCTCGAGCGACCCGTACTCGGCCTCCCGGAGCGACCGGCGCCAGTCGCCCGTGTTTTCCAGGAACGTGACGAAGTTGGCGATACCCACGACGTCGACGCCCGCCGCCCACAGATCGGGGTACTCGGTCATCGCCGCGAGCACCATGAACCCGCCGTAGGAACCGCCCATCGCCACGATTCGGTCGGGGTCGACCGCCGGGTGGTCGTGAAGCCACTCGACGCCCGCTTCGATGTCTCTCACGCTGTCCATTCGGTTTTCCACGTCGTCGAGCCGGGTATACTCGGTCCCGTAGCCCGTCGACCCGCGTACGTTCGGCTCGAAGACGGCGTACCCCTGCGAGAGGAAGTACTGGGTGAGTCCGGAGAAGGAAGGGCGGCGCTGGCTCTCCGGGCCGCCGTGGATGTCGACGATGACGGGCGTCTCGCCGGTTCCCCCTCCGACGGTCCCCGTCGCGTCGTTGGCGGCGTCGCCGTCGGTCGCGGCGCCGTCGGGCAGCGAGAAGAACGCCGGAATCTCACGGCCATCGAAGCTCTCGAATCGGACCACCTCGGGCGCGACGAAGGTGGACTCCGGGATGCCAGCGGTCGCTGCGTAGGTCCAGCGCTCGGCTTCGCCAGTGTCCGTCTCGACGACGAAGACGTTGGTGTTGACCGTTCTGCCGGTGACGGTGACGGCGAATCGCTCGCCGTCCGGCCCCCACGAGACGCCGCCGGCGATGCCGCCGGGGAGGTCCGGTTCGGGGAAGCGGTCGATGGTTGTCGGACCCGTTATCTCGCCGACGGTGAGTTCGTTGTACCCCTCGACGTTCCGGGAGTAGGCGATCTGATTCGACTCCTGGTCGACGGAGACGCCGTCTACGTTCCACCCTTCGCCTTCGGCGACGGTCTCCAGCGTTCCGTCGAGTCCCAGATACGCGAGATTCAGCGTGTCGCTATCGCGGTCGGTGACGAGGTAGAACCCGTCGCCGTCTGGCGCCCACTCCGCGCTCTGGTACCGGACGTCGCCCTCGTGAGGCGTGAGATGGTCGAGGTCGCCCGACTCGACGTCGAGGACGTAGACGTCCTGGTCGAAGTTCGAGTAGGCCTCGGTGACCAGTAGTTTGTCGTTGTCGGGCGACCAGCCGGCCATCGAGAGCCAGCCGTCACCCTCCAGAATCAACTCGGCATCGGCACCCACAGCGTCCCGGTCCTGGACGTACACGTCGAACACCGACTCGTCCCGGCGGTTGGCGGCGAAGGCGAAGCGCTCGCCGTCGTGGCTCCAGCCGCCCCATCTGTGTTTTGCGTCGGGTCGTGCGGTGAGCGAGTGCATCTGCCCGTCGTCGTCCAGCCGGTAGAACTGCAGCCGCTCGTTCCCGCCCTCGTCCATCCCGAAGATCAGTTCCGGGCGTTCGGGCGAGTAGGAAGCGAAGGAGACCGGTTCGTCGTAGAACGTCCGCTGTTCGGGCCAGGAACCGGACTCGTCGAGGGTCCAGACCTGCGGGACGCCCGTCGTGTCCATCCGGAAGGAGAGTTGTCCGTCCGGGCCGAACGTGGCGCCGTAAGCGCTCCGAACGTTGAGGTATCGTTCGAGGTCGTACACGGTGGTGTCGAGGTCGGCAGCGAGTATAACGGTTGGGCGCGTCGCGAGCGCGCCCCGCGAGTTCAAAACTGGAGGAGGCCCTCGTACAGCTCCCTGGTCGTGAGGTGCTCCTCGACCTCGGCGTCTATCTGCTCGTAGTACTCGTCGTGTTTCCGGACGACCTCGTCGCTCACGTCGAAGTCGTTGGTCTCGTAGAAGACGGACTCGGCGCCGAGGTTCCGCATCATCGTGTAGAAGTCCGGGAGGGAGAAGATGGACAGTTTCAGCAGGTCGTCGTCCTCGGAGAGCGGAACGACCTCCCTGGTCAGCCCGTTCCGGTCGAACTGCTCGACGATCGCGTCGACGCGCGGGCTGTACTCCCTGGTGGCGACGTCGCGCCAGAACGCCGTCTCCCCGGTCGCGTACCGGTAGTGGATCGCGATGAAGTCGTAGATGGACTCCCAGACCCATCGTACCCACGTGTTGTACTCCTCCCGGAACCGGTCGTCGGCGATCCCGCCGCGTATCGACAGCATCGTCGCGAGTTTCTCGGCCGCGGTGGCGTTCCCGGTCAGCCCGGTCGATTGCAGCGGTTCGACGAAGCCCTGGGAGTTGCCGATCGCGACGCAGTTCTCGATCCAGGCGCGGTCGTAGTAGCCGGAACTGAACTCGTACTTCGCCACGTCGTCTCTGGCGACGTCCGGGTCACCGCCGGCGCTGTCGGGGGCGACGTCCGGGATGTGGTCGAGGAACTCCTCGAGCGCCGTCTCGTCGTCCACGTGCTCGGAGCTGTAGACGTAACCCAGGTCGCGGTCGTCGTAGGTGTCGATCTGCCAGAACCAGCCGTGCTCGCCCGAGTCGACGGCCGTCGCCGGCAGGACTTCCGAGAGGTCCCTGTCGATCCGAACGGTGTACGCCGAGTCGAGCGGGAATCCGAAGTCCCTGAACTCGGCGTCCTGTTCGCGACGGAGCACGCGCCCGAATCCCGTCGCGTCCACGTACAGGTCACCCTCGTATCGCGCCTCCTCGCTCAGCACACCGTCGATGTGTGCGCCGGTCGTCTCGACGCCGGTGATCGCGTCGTCGACGATCGATATGCCTCGTTCGCGACAGACCTCCCGCAGGAACGACGCGAAGCGCTTCGTGTTGAGGTGGTAGGCCACCTTCTCGTACCGGTCGAGGTTCCCGTCGGACCCGAAGAACCACGGCGATTTCTCCTGCTCGACGATGGCTTCACCCTTCGTCAGGTGGTCCGGGCTGTCGTACAGGTCCGCGTACTGGTGGTAGTAGTGCTCGACCGCGTTCGGATTCTTCGGGTCGGGGTACTTGTCCTCCGGATCGAAGGGGTAGTGGAACGCCGGTCGGTCACACCAGTTCCGGAAGTACAGCGCTCCTTTCCAGACGGGACGGACCTCGCCGATGAACCGCCGCTCGTCGATGTCGAGCGTTCCGTGGAGGATGTCCTGTATCTTCTTGAACGTGCTCTTTCCCACCGCCGGCGCGTCCCGCTGGAGGTCGTCGACGACGGTAACGTCCATCTCGGGGTTCAGTTTCTGTATCGAGAGCGCAGTCAGTAACCCGATGTCTCCACCGCCGACCACGACCACGTCCCCTATCTCGTCGTCCATGCGTGGGCCATATAGCGCGATGAGAGTAATAACGGTTTGGCGCGCTCCTCAGAGCGCGCCGAAGACGAAGAAGAGCAGCGTCACGGTTCCGGCGACGGCCGCGGCCTCGGACCGCGAGACCGACCTGGCGGATTCGAGGCCGAACGTCCAGACGGCGGCGCCCCAGAGCGATCCGGCCGCGTTGAGTGCGAGCGCGACGGGCCGCCAACGGTCCAGGCTCTCCATGACCGGGTCCCGGAAGGCCGCAGGGTCGCTTGCGGCGGTGACCGTGACCGGGTCCATCATCACCCACAGCACGGCCAGGGACACCGGCATCACGAGGAGCGTCGGTGTGAATCCCCAGGCCGCCACGGTCAGCGTCTCGGCGAATCCGCCGTCGGCGTCGAAGAGAGCGGTACCGACGTGGAGCAGCGCACCCGCCAGCAACAACACGATGGGAAGCCCCACCAGCATCGCGCCGTAGAACTGACCCATCGCGTCGCCGAGTATCGTGTCGATGTCCCGGTCGACCTGTGCCGGCGCGTCGCAATCGAAGGCCGACGCGTCCATCTCCTCGAACGCACCGTCCGTACCGTCGTCGCAGAACCCCTCTGGCGGCCGGTTCGGGTTGTCGACCGCGACGGTCCCGTCTATCCTGTCCATGAAAACCGCGCCGAGCAGCCAGATGGCTACCAGGGAACCGAGCGTGACGACGACGGCCAGGATCAGGCCTCGAACGGGGTCGGGCGTTCGCCGTGCGAAGTAGCTGTCTGGGCGGAGGAGGGGCGTGCGAGGACGCATATCTACCGAGATATACACAGTGAATAAATCTCTTCTCACTCGGCGTGTTGCCGGTGCCGACCGGACGCTCACGCGATCTACGGGTGGCGTCCTGTCGCCGCCGGGGAACGACCGGACGAACTCCCATCACTCGAACGAGGGGATTTTTCATCCCCCATAGCAATCTCGGGAGTATGCGCGTGGCGTTCGTCGCGATGGAGACGGTCCACCTGCGAGACACGGAGGGAAATCGACGGCTGGACCGGCTCGCACACCAGCTCGCGGAAGCGGGCCACGACGTGACGGTCTTTTGCTCCCGCTGGTGGGAGAGCGACGGCGACGTGTTCGAACCCGAAGATGTCACGTACCACGCACTGACGGACGAACCCGCGACGGCCTCGTTCTGCGTCCGCCTGCCCTACGAACTCGCCCGGCTGAAACCGGACGTGATCCACGCTACGTCTGCGCCCTCGTCGGTCCTGCTGTTCGCTCGACTCGGGGGAACGCTCGCGCGGGCGCCCCTGCTCGTCGAGTGGTTCGGTGACAACGAGCCCCTGCACTCGCGGACGAGCGACCTGGCGGTGCGCGCGCCGGCGGAGATTATCACTCCCTCCGAGATGGTGCGGACCAGCGCGCGCGAGCGCGGCGCCACGGAGAACGGGACGACGGTCATCCCGGAGAGCATCGATATGGACCTCGTCCGCGAGGCCGACCCAGGGGAGACGGTGGACGTCGTCTTCGCGCACTCGCTGGACGACAGCGCCAACCTGGAGAGTCTCTTTCTCGGTCTCGCGGAGCTCCGCGAGAAGGACTGGTCGGCGACGATCATCGGCGACGGCCCCAACCGGGCGGACTACGAGCGCCAGGCGTCGGATCTGCGAATCGACGACCGCGTCGAGTTCGTCGGCGCCTGCGACCGCGAGCGCCGCGTCGAGATATACAAGGGCGCCCACGTCTTCGTCCAGACGGCCTACCGGGAGTTCTTCGCCTCGGAGTTGCTGTGGGCGCTCGCGTGTGGCTGCGTCGGTATCGTCGAGTACCAGGCCCGCTCCAGCGCCCACGAACTCATCGAACACCGCGAGCGGAGCTTCCGGGTGACGAGTACCCAGCAGATGGCCGAGGCCATCGTCGAGGCCGGCGAGTTCGAGCGCCTCACCGTCGACGACACGCTCGCGCCCTTCGACCACGAGAGCGTCCGCGCCGAGTACGAGGAGTGTTACGCGACACTCGTCGACGAGTTCGGCTGGCTCGGCTGAGGGGACGTTCCGCAGTTCCAGCCGGCTGACGGATCGGGTTATTGATCGCGATTACGTCGAACGCGATAAGTACAGATGGCGGATTGATGGGCGAGGGAACCGCTCTAGGTGACACTCGCACGACAATCCAATTATCTTCTTTGATTCCCAACCGCGGTTACTTAACGTCGGTCGTGGTACGGGGTGCACGAGGCTGGGTATGAACGCCCCGATGAAACCAGTCAGACCGGCGTCGAATTCGAGGAATCGAGCGTGAGTTCGCTCGACAGAGACTCTGACCTGTCGGGTGCGCTCGCACGAATCCGCCGATTCCGTGCCGAAGACGTCGCTCCCCTGTGTCTCTCCGCTATCGGCGTCGCGCTCGTTCTCCTCGTCGTCGTCGAGTGGATACTCTTCGCACGGCTCCGGCTCGCTCTCATACTCCACCCGGTGAATCTTACCGGCTTACTCACCAGCGCTCCCTCCATGGCCGCGCTCGTCTACGGCGGCCACTGGCTCGCGCGGAGCGACGTCGCCCCCGATCGATACGTCCGCGTCGTCGGGTGGTGCGCCGCCGGCATCACCGTCTCCTCGGCGATGAACCTCCTCATTATGAGTACCACGCCGGTGCCGGATCCGTGGTACCTCGTGGGCTGGCTGCGGTGGGCGATGTCCATCGGCGGCGGCGTCGGGCTGCTCGTCGGTGTCATCGAGGCTCGGGCCATCGAGCGCGAGCGGACGGCGGAACGAGCCACCGTCCGCGCCGATTACGCCGAATCCCGCCGCGAGTGGTTCGACTACCTCAACAGTCTCCTCAGACACGAGGTGCTCAACACGTCGAACGTGATCAGCGGACGCTCCGCGCTCCTGCTGGAGGAGTACGACCCCGACGACGAGGCCCGATCCCACCTCGAAACGATCACCCGCCAGAGCGAGGACCTCACGAGGGTCATTCGCGACGTGCGCGTACTGCTCGAGGCGACAGACCGTGACCCCCAGTACGAGGCCATCGACCTCGCGAGCACGCTGGAGGCGGAGGTCGCGAGCCTCCACGACGGGTACGAGGGCGTCCGGACCGAGCTGTCGGTTGCAGACGACCTCACCGTGATGGCCGACGACCTCCTGCCCCGTCTGTTCTCGAACCTGCTCTCGAACGCGGTCGAACACAACGACGGCGACTCCCCTGAGGTCCACGTGACGGGGGAGAAGACGGGGGACAGCGCAGTCGTCCGCATCGCCGACGACGGCCCGGGGATCCCGGCCGAACAACTCGAAACCCTCTTCGAGCGCGACACGACCAAGAGCACCACTCACGGGCTCGGACTCTTCATCGTCCGCACCCTGGCGGATCGCTACGGCGGGACCGTCGCGCTCACCGAGACCGGGCCGGACGGTACCACCATCACCGTCGAACTTCCCCTGGCCGAACGCGGTCCGGACCCGGCGGCTCGCGACGTCGCGGTGGTCCCACCGGATTCCGAGTAGTCCCCGTTCAGCGGGACGGTGGCGCAAGGCGTTTACCCCTCCGACGGATAGCCCGCGGCAGTGACAGACGCCGAACTCTCGCTGTCGGACCTGTACGACGCCATCGAGAGCGTCGGCCGGCCCCACCTCACCGCCGCGGAGCTCTCGCGGAAGACCGACCTGACGACCGAACGGGCCCGCGAGGAACTCGAACGGCTCGCCGAGCTCGACGAGGTAGCCCAGCAGGACGTCACCAGCGCCGACGCCGTCTGGTACCCGACGGACCTCGACGCCGTCACCGACCGCGAGCGCGTCGTGCTCTTCCCCGACCGCCGCGAAGTCGTCGTCCAGCACGCCGACCAGTTCACGCGCGCACAGCTCTCCCAGTTCGCCCACCTCGTCGACACGAATCGATCCGGTGGGGCAATCTACGAGATGCGCGAAGAGGACATCTGGCAGGCGCCTTACGACTCGCTGGACGACCTCGTCGCGACGATGCGGGACGTCTTCGGCGAGCGCTCGCCCCACCTGGAGGAGTGGGTGACGAGCCAGTGGGAACGGGCCCGGAAGTTCCGCCTCTACACCCACGAGGACGGCTACACTGTGCTGGCCGCCGAGAGCGACGACCTGATGGGCAACGTCGCGCGGCAGAAACTCGACGACGAGACGCTGCGAGCGCCTATCTCCGATTCCGAGAGCTGGGTCAACGAGGAGAAGACGGCCCAGGTCAAGCGCACGCTGTACGACGCTGGCTACCCCGTCCGCGACGAGCGCGACCTGGACGAGGGCGAGGACCTGGACCTGGAACTCCGGCTGAACCTGCGGGACTACCAGGCCGACTGGGTCCAGCGCTTCGTCGAACAGGGCTCGGGCGTCTTCGTCGGCCCGCCCGGCAGCGGCAAGACCGTCGCCGCCATGGGCGCGATGGAAGCGGTGGGGGGAGAGACCCTCATCCTCGTTCCCTCGCGCGAACTCGCCAGCCAGTGGCACGACGAACTCATTTTGCAAACCGACCTGGAGGAGTCCCACATCGGCGAGTACCACGGTGGGACCAAGGAGATCAGACCGGTTACCATCGCGACGTATCGAACGGCGGGGATGGACCGCCACCGCAAGCTGTTCGACGAGCGCCGCTGGGGACTCATCGTCTACGACGAGGTCCACCACGTCCCCGCCGACGTCTACCGCCGCAGCGCCGATCTGCAGGGGAAACACCGACTCGGCCTCACCGCGACGCCCACCCGCGAGTCCGACGACGAGGAGGAGATTTTCACCCTCGTCGGCCCGCCAATCGGGACGGACTGGTCGGCGCTGTTCGAGGCCGGCTTCGTCCAGGAGCCCGAGGTCAACATCCGGCTCGTCCCCTGGGGCGACGACGCGGAGGCCGACGAGTACGTCTCCGCCGTCGGCCACGGCCGGCGGCAAGCGGCGGCCGACAACTCCGCGAAGATAGACGAGATCCGATTCCTGCTGGAAGAACATCCCGCCGCCAAGGCGCTGGTCTTCGTCGAGTACCTCGACCAGGGCGAAGCAATCTCCGAGGCCCTGGAGGTGCCCTTCATCAGCGGCGAGATGCCCCACGCCCGCCGCGAGAAGCTGTTCGACGAGTTCCGCCGCAGCGAGCGCGACGCGCTCGTGGTGTCCCGTGTCGGCGACGAGGGCATCGACCTGCCGGATGCAGAGCTCGCGATCATCGCTTCGGGGCTCGGTGGTTCACGTCGGCAGGGTGCACAACGAGCCGGCCGGACGATGCGTCCAGTGGGTGACGCGTTACTGTACGTGCTCGCTACTCGGGGAACCGAGGAGGAGGACTTCGTCCGCCAGCAGATGCGCCACCTCGCGTCGAAGGGGATTCGCGTGACCGAGAGCGAGAGCGAGGTTGGCGACGTTCGGGAGTCGACGCTTGACGATGGCGACGCTGATTCCGACGCGTCCGGTGAGTCCGGGACTGTGGACTGAGTGATCGACGACTATCGATCCACCCCGGACGTACACCGAGGGCGCGTGCGGTCGTGCGTGCCGGCGCGACAGCGCCGGTCGCACACCTTTCCGCGCGAGGGATGAGCACCGAAGCGAACGGAGTGAGCGAGGTGCGCAATCGGCTGGGGAGGTTCGAAGCTGTGGTGTTCGGTCCCTGGTGTCTTGCGCGAACGAAGTGAGCGCAAGGCTCAGGAGACGAACGAAGTGAGTCTCCTGGTGGACTGAAAGGGCGAGGGTCGGTCCGGGAACCCGGGCGACGTAAGCACTGGAGCGAACGGAGTGAGCGAAGTGCGTGATTCGAGAGAGCGAAGCTCTCTCGTCATCACGAAAGGCGCTCCGCGCCTTTCGGACGACAGCGAGCCCCGGGAGCGGACCGACCCGAGGGCTTTCGGCACCTTCTCGACTCCGGAGTGAGTTTAGACAACTCCCAGAAAGCCCTCGGCCCGCTCGCAGGTTCTGTGCGACATATACTCACTCACTCCGTTCGCTCGGATAGGGGCCGCGCAGAACCTGCGACCGAACCTCGCCCTTTCAGTCCACCAGGATTCACCGACAGCCACACGCCTCCCCAGCCGACTCACTCGGTCGCGGGGCTCCCTCGCTCGCCCCTTGCGTGGATTCGACGAGCGGCCTCCGCTGTCGCGCCGGCTCGCTCGACAGCACGCGCCTGAGATGCAAAGTACGCAGCCTAATCAACACGGAAGACCACCTACGCTCGCGCACGGAAGAACTCGAAGGTACCGCCGAGTTCGTCGTCAACTTCCTCGACGTCCTCTATCTCGAAGCCCGCAGTCGTCACCAGTTCGCGGTTCTTCTCGGGGCCGTAGAAGCTCCAGGACATCGTCTCGCCGGTGTCGAGCCAGTCGTCGTTCTCGTCCTCGAACTCCGCGGTCCCCATCGTCACGACGAGGCGTCCGCCGGGCCGGAGCACCCGCTGGAACTCCGAGAGGACGTCCCCGTGCTCCGCCTTCGGGACGTGGATGATAGCGTGGTACGAGACGAGGGCGTCGAAGCTGTCGTCGGCGAACGGCAGCGTCGCCAGGTCACCCATCGTCAGGTCGGCGTCGGGAACTCGATCGCGAGCCATGCGAAGTTGTTCACGTGAGATGTCGAGGCCGACGACGTCGTGGGCCGCCGCCAGCGTCTCGGTCGCCGGACGGCCCGCGCCGCAACCGGCGTCGAGGACGCGGGAACCGTCCGGCAGCGACGCGGCGAGTTTCTCGGCAATCTCCCGCTCGCGGCCGTCGCCCCGGCGCTCCTCGGCGTAGGTCTCCGCGATGGCGTCGTACCCCTCGCGGACGACGTCGCGCTGGTCCATGGTGGGGACTCGTTCGAGGGCGCGAAGGATTTTCCGATCCTGCGAGAAGGGTCACGGACAAGCGAAAGCCGAACCCGCTAGTCGTACTGCGTCGGCCGGATTCGACGGTATCTGGCGGTGTTCGATCCGATTCAGAAACACTTTTCGCCCGTGGAAGGGCCGAAACCAACGTATGATCTCGGTCCCCCACCCGTCGAAGACCCTCCTGTTCGTACTCGTAGTCGGCGCCGCCTTCGCCGCAATCCCGTACGCCATCGACGTGAAAGCCGGCGCAAACGACGGACTGAGGTACGAGGCGACCGCGTTCGATCCCGAGTCGGAGGCCCACGTTCTGGCCCACCGGTCGAGCGCCGTCGAGAACCTGACCGCGGCCGCCGACGAACCCGACAACCGGAAACTCCTCGACCGGGCCGCAGACGGCGAGACCGTCTCGTTGCCCGCGAATCATAGCCGGCTCGGGTATCTCGCCCACGAAGACGGCTACGCGGTCTATCGTGGCGAGTACTACCTGGTGAACGGCACCGAACGGAACGAGACCGTGACGGTGCGATTAGAGGCTCGCACGACGGACCAGGCGATGGACGATCTCGCAGTCCCCTATGAGTCGGCCTCCCCTGGGGTTAAGCGAGTCGTCGACCGTGGTAACGCCACGATTACGCGGAACGAGAGCGACAGGACAACTGGAAACGAGTCGGTCGGAAATGAATCGGGTGAATTTTCCCTCGGCCCTGACGTTCCGCCGGTCGTCGAACGGGACGGGACCTACTACGCGATCGGTCTCGTGAATCCACTGTCGATACTTCTCCCGTTCGCTCAGGCGGCCGTCGTCAGGTGGTTGCAGCGGCTCGGAAACGTCTACGCTGGGGCTGCCCTTGGCGTCCTCGGTGCGACGGCATTCACCCGGTCCAGAAGCGCGCTGACCCTTCGTTCTGCAACGGTCGTCGCCGCGTTCACGGCCGCCGTCCACGGCGTACTCGTCGTCGCCTCACCGACACCAAGTAATCCTATTGCCGCCGGATCGTCGCTCCTCGACGCTTTTGTCCTGGCTGGAGCCCTCGGCGTCGGCGTCGCCCTTCGGCCGCCCAGGGCCGGCCGTCGAATGCTCGCTGCCGTCGGAATCGTGATGGGAGCGATATTCACGACGGCCGCCGCAAACGCCGCGATGGTCGGGTCGATCCTCGCCCTGTTCACGTCGCTGATCTGGATAGTTCTATCCGCGCTATTCGTCAGTCCGCCGTTGCTCGCGCTCGGGTACGTCCACGGCGTCGAACGGTAGACTCAACGATGAACCACTGACTCGACGACCGGACGACGCCGATGGATGGACAGTCCGCTAACGACTCGGGGTGCCAGCATAGAACGACCTGCGTGCCGACACTCCCGGAATCACTTTGCCGGACCCGGCAGTCCGTGCGCACGAGATGCCAACGGTCGAGCGACTCACCAGCGACGAGCAGTGGGACGAGGCGGTCCCCATTCTCAGACAGCTCTGGTCCCACGAGGACGAAGACTTCGTCCGGTCCTGGCGTGACGAAGCAGACTACGAGCTGTATGGCTACTACGCCGGTGACGAGAGCGACGACACCGACCGCGAACTCGTCGCCGTCGCGGGGCTCTCCGTCCAGCGCGTTCTCCACCACCGGCGCCACGCCTGGGTCCACGACTTCGTCGTCGACGAGGCCCATCGGGGCGAAGGCCACGGCGCGGCCCTGTTGTCGTGGATCGAGGAGTGGGCCGACGAACAGGACTGCGAGTACGTCGCGCTGGCGGCCGTGCTGGACAACGAGGAGGCCCGGGAGTTCTACGAGGCCAACGGGATGGAGACGTGGGGCTATGTCGTGGAGAAAGCGATCGGGTAAGATCTCGGGTGCCGAATCGGCCACACATTCAAGAGTGATCGGACGGGAATATGACGTATGAGTCTCGACGCGGCCGCGGGAGACGACGAAGCGCTCGCGCTCGCGATCGGCAAGTACGCGCTCGGCGACGTGTCACTCGGTAAAGCGGCCGAAGACGCTGGCATGACACGCTGGGAGTTCGAGGAGGTACTCGAAGAAGCGGGAATCACCGTCACCAGTGGTCCGCGAAACGCAGAGGAACTCGAAGACGAGGTCGACACTGCTCTCGACCTCGAATGATAGTGGTAGATGTAAGCCCTTACCGGCGTTCGACGGCACCGGCCACGTCGAACGCCGGTAAAAAGTTACAACTACCACTATGAGGGGTGACCAGCAACTCGTTCTTGACGCGACGGTACTGAGCAACTTCGCGAGTTCCGACGCGGTGAACTGGCTCGTCCACTCAGTCACAGACCCGGTCGTCCCTGTCGCTGTGCAAAACGAACTCCGCCAGGGAGTCGACGCCGGCCACGAGTTTCTTCAACGGGCAGCGGACGTCTGTGATCGCCCTGTAGTTCGAATCGTCCGAACGGCGGTTACCTCCGAGGAGGGAAGGGATCCGTACACCGCTACTCTCGACCAGGGTGAAGCGGCAGCGTTGGCTCACGCCCACGCCGTGGGTGGGGTACTGGCGACCGACGACGGAGTTGCCCGGCGCGAGGCGCGGTCTCGAAACGTGGCACTCACCGGTTCGATCGGGTTGCTCGTCCGCGGCATCGTCACGGACTCGCTCAGTATCGAACGGGCCGAACAGTGGTTCCAGACGTGGGTCGAAGAACGAGGGTATTACGCGCCGGTCGAGAGCGTCCGTGAGGCACTTCCCGACGAGTTCGAGCAGGACCAGCGTTGAGCGGGGTTCAGTCGTCTAGCGACTCGGGGTCGTCGGCCGCCTTCACGACCTTGACCGCCGTCGCGTTCTCGTGGACGTCGTGGACACGGACGATGTCGGCGCCGCGGTCGGCGGCCAGCGCCGTCGCCGCCACCGTCGCGTTCGGCGCGTCGCCGCCGCCCTCGCCGACGCGGCCGAACATCGACTTGTGGGAGTGGCCGACCAGCACCGGGCAGCCGAACGTCTCGAACTCGTTCGTCCGGCCCAGCAGTTCGAAGCTCTCGGGGTGGGACTTGCCGAAGCCCAGGCCGGGGTCGACGATGATCTGATCGCGGTCGAGGCCGGCCTTCTCGGCCAGCAGGACGCGCTCGGTCAACTGGTCGACGACGTCCTCGACGACGTCGTCGTACTCGACGTCGGTGTCGGGGTCCACGGGCACCGCCTCGCTGTGCATCACGACGAGGGGGACGTCGTACTCCGCGGCGAGGAAGCGCATCTCCGGGTCCTCCAGGCCCGAGACGTCGTTCAGGATATCCGCACCGGCCGCCAGCGCCGCCCGGGCGACGGTCGCCTTTCGCGTGTCGATGGAGACCAGCACGTCCAGGTCGGCGAGTTTCTCGACGACCGGAACGACGCGGTCGACCTCCTCCTCGACGGGGACGACGTCGGCGCCTGGGCGGGTGGACTCGCCGCCGACGTCGATGATATCGACGCCGTTCGCGACCATCTCTTCGGCGCGTGCGACGGCGTCCTCGACGGCGTCGTACTCGCCGCCGTCGTGGAACGAATCCGGCGTGACGTTGAGAATGCCCATGACGGCGGTGCCGTCCTCCCACGGGTAGCCACGGGAACTATCGGGTTGCTGGATGTCCAGCGCGGCCCGGAGTTCTCTGGCCAGCGTGGACAGGCCGTAGGGCTGGCCGTCGAGTTTGTCACAGAGGCGCCTGTACTGGGCCATCGTGGCCATCAGCACGACGTCGAGGTTCTCCTGGTCCTGGTTGTTGAGCCCCGACACCGCGCACTCGCCGCCGAGTGACAGCAGTTCCTCCTTCAGGTACTGGGCCTGCCGGGGCTGGACGCGGGTCTTGAGGACGCGGTGGACTGCCTTGCCGCGCATCCGCCAGGCGCCGGCGTCGGTGACGTGGGCTTCCTCGATGGCCTCCCTCGCCTCCGAGATGGAGTCGACCTGCTTGGGTATCTTCGGTCGGATCCACCGCGACCGGGCCTCACCGACGGCGTACAGCGACCCGGCGACGAGCACGCAGTCGTCCTCGCCGGCGGCGTCGAGCGCGATGTCGAACGCGCCCGCGACGTCGCTGCGAGTCTCGATCTCGGCGTCGGTCTCCTCCTCGAAGGCCGCCGCGACGACGGACTCGTCCTCGGCGCGGTCGACGTCGGGCTGGCAGGCGACGACGTGGTCGACCGAATCGATGGCACGGGCGACGCTACGCAGGTCCTTGTCCACCATCGCACCGACGACGAGGTGGAGGTCGTCGTAGTCGAACTCGCTCAGCGTCTCGGCGACGCGCTGGACGCCGCCGGGGTTGTGGGCGCCGTCGAGAATGACGAGCGGGTCCTCGCCCATCACCTCGAAGCGGCCCGGCCAGTGGGCGTTCCGGAGCCCGCGGGCGATGGTCGCCTCGTCGACGTCGGCAACTTGCCTGGCGAGCGTCGCGGCGATACCGGCGTTGCGGGCCTGGTGCGCTCCTACCAGCGGAAGCTTCGTCTCGACGGCCCAGTCGGGGCCAGAGAGGGAGACCGCTCCTTCCAGCCCCGACCGACCGTCGTACGTGACTTCGACGCCTGGGTCGGCGTCGTCGGCGTCGCCGGCCCGGGAGTCGTCGGTCCGCTCGGCGTCGCCGACGGTCACGACGTCACCGGCCACGGCTTCGACCGCCGCCAGCGCCTCCCCGGTCGTCGCCGTGACGATGGGTGCGTCGTCGGGCGCGACGTGGGCCTTGTCGCGGGCTATCTCGTCGATCGTGTCCCCGAGGATCCCGGTGTGTTCGAGCGTGACCTCGGTGACGGCGCTGGCGACCGGGTCGACGATGCTCGTGGCGTCCTTCTTGCCGCCGATGCCCACTTCGAGTATCGCGACGTCGACGTCCTGCCGGTCGAACTCCCAGAGGGCCAGCGCCGTCAGCGTCTCGAAGAAGGTCGGCGAGTCGCCGTCGGCGGCCTGGTCGGTGACGTACGGTCGAATCTCCTCGGCGAACTCGACGATGGCGCGCTCGGTGATCTTGTGGCCACCGACGGTGACCCGTTCGCGCACGTCGTCGAGGTGTGGCGAGGTGTAGAGGCCGACGTCGAGGCCGGCCTCCCGCAGGGTGCGTTCGAGCATTCGCGCCGTGCTCCCCTTTCCGTTCGAGCCGGCGATCTGCACGCACGGCAGGTCGACGTGGGGGTCGTCGAGGTGAGCGAGCAGGTCCCGTGTTGCCTCGGTGCCGGGCCGCAAGGCGAAGCGCCGCAGATCGAAGAGAAAGTTCGCCGCCTCGTGGAACTCCATGCTCGTGTGTTCCCCGCCGCGCGCTTTAGACTGACGATTACACCGACGTCAGCGACGACGGGGACGACACCGTCGACACCCCAGCGCCCGGAATCCCGGCCCGCGGTCGCCCGTCAGTCCTCGCGCTCGCCGTCGAATCTCTGAAGGAGGACCGTCGCGACGGCGAGAAACGTCATCCCGACGACGGGCGCGACGTCGACCGGGTAGTCCCTGGAGGCCTCGTCGTCGGCGTGGGGTTCGTCTGGAGTGGGGTCCTGGTCAGTGGCTCCGCGCCCGCTGTTCGTGAACTCGTCCTCACCGCCGCTTTCCCGGAACTTCAGGAACCAGACGGCGACGGCGCCGACGACGCCGAGCGCGGCGGCGATACCGCCGATCAGGAGCTTCTTCTCCATTATTCGGGATACGAGCCCCCCGTCCTCGTCGTCCGGTTCGTCGGTGGGCGCGCCGGGCCACGGCGTCGACGGGCGCGTCCACGTCCTCGCGCTCGCTCGGTTCTTACCGGCCGAGTCGTCCAGGTGTGCCTCCACGCCTGCCGATCTCGCGGGTGGTTCGTCGGTCGGACCGACGTCGGCGCCGGGGGAACTCGCGTCGTCGACGCCGGTCGCGGACGGGCCAGGCTCGGCCTCGCTCGCAGGACTTCCCGCCTCATCTAGGTCCCGTTCCTCGGCCGGGACAGGCGTCACACCCGGAATCGACGTGAGGATCCGACGGATCGCGTCCTCGTCGACGTCGAACTGGAAGAACGTGAACTCTCTGCTCATGTGTGTTACGACGGGCGCCGCCACCAAAAACACCACCGACGGTGAACACGACCGCGGCGCAGGCTCACTCGGCCTCGCGCTGTCGCTCACGGTTCAGCAGACCCGAGACTCGTGAGTCCCCACCTCGGTCGTCGCTCTCGCGCGTCGATTCGAGGGCGTCGAGCGGGCCGGTGTGGTCGGCGAGCGTGGACTCCGGTTCGGCCTCGGCGAGGAGGTCGAGCATCTCGCGCTCGAAGTCCCGCTCCGACAGGTCGCCCTCGACGTAGCGGCGCTTGATCGCTCGCTCCCGCTCTTCGAGGCTCGGTGCGAACCGCTCGGAGAGGGCGAGCCCGCGAATCGGCGGCAGGACGGTTTCGAGGAGCGAGAACATCCGCGCTGCGCGCTCGCTGGTGGGGAAGGAGAGCCGCCGGAGCACGCTCACGACGAACGCGACGGTCAGCGCCACCTCGGCGAGTATCAACAGCGCCGCGACGCCGACGACCACCGCCGCGTCGGCGAGCAACGCTCCGAGGCTCGCGCCGCCGACCGCACCTGCCAGGAGCGCGAGCGCGCTCACGCCGAGGAACCCCACGATGACGTACCCGACGACGAGCGCGAGCGCGAGCGTCACCCAGTGCCAGTTACGCGAGAACCAACTCACGCCGAACTGTTCGCAGTGCGGGGGCAAAAGCACGGCGAAACCGCAAGACACAAGCCCGACGAACGGTTGCCGCCGCGCGCGGAAGGCTCAGACGTCGACGGTGGCGCGGGCGTCGGCGAGCAGTTTCTGGACCGCGACCGGCTGGTCGGTCTCACTGCTCTCGATGGCTGCCTCGACGAGGGCCACCGACTGGAGGTTGTCGTGGACGTTGGTCGCCATCGGCTCACCGCCGTCCAGCCAGTCGAGGAACTGCCCGACGAGCCAGGTGTTCGACCAGTGCTCGCGCTCGTCCAGGGGGACCGCTTCGCCCCGCTCTCGGCCCGTCGTTCCGACGACTCCCTCTGCGTCGGCGTCGTAGGGATAGCGCGTCAGTTCCCGGCCGTCGAGCTCGAGGGTGGCGTCGCGGCACTCCGCACGGACGTAGTCGCTCCCCCAGCCGTTGAGCGTCGTCGCGTTGGCTTTCGCGCCCTCCCACGTCGCGCGGACACCGTTTTCGAAGCGCAGCTGGACGGTTGCCTGGACGTCGCCGGCGTACTCGGCCCACTCGGGCTGCCAGGTGTCGGCGTACAGCCGCTCGCAGGGTGCGCCGGCCATGTCCGCGAGGAAGTCGAGCTGGTGGACCGCTCCCTCGACCATGAGCGGATGATTCATGTCGTGGCGAAACGCACCCCACGTCCCGTAGGTCCGGGCGTTGCAGGTGAACCGGCCGACGAGGTAGTCCAGCGGGCCGCTCGACTCGGCGCCGATCTGCCGACGCAGCGTCGTCTTGTCCCGGTCGAACCGGTGGCTCATCGTCACGCCCATCTTCGCGCCGGCGCGCTCGACTTTCTCGGCGATGCGGACGGACGCCTCGAGCGTGTCGGCGATGGGCTTCTCCGAGAGAACGTCGAGGTCGTGGGCGAGGGCTGCGTCGACCACCTCCTCATGGACCCACGGCGGGACGACGACGGTGCAGAAGTCGGCGTCGTGTTCGGCGAACGCCTCTTCCACGTCGGTGTAGCAGGCCTCCGCGGGCACGCCGAGGTGGTCCCGGGCGTTCTCGTGGGCCGACTCGTCCACGTCGACGGCGGCGACGACGTCGACCCGGTCGGCTTCGACGTGGGGCTGCAGGAAGGTGTCACACCAGCGAGCGCCCTGGCCACCGGTCCCGACCTGAATCGCGCGGTATGTCATACCACGCATCCGACGCCGCGCGCACAAAGCCGTGTCGGCACGCCGGCGTCGGTACACCTCGTCACTTACCTCCGACAGTCCGCCTCGTCACTCGTCCTCGTCGCTCTCCCCACGGAACGGGACGTACGCGCGCCCGCTGATGCCGCCGAGCAGCGACTCGCGGAGCGAGAGCTGGCGTTTGAAGTCCTCGCTCCGGGCCTCCTCCACCCGACGCTCGGTCGTCTGGAAGTAGTTCACCACGGTGACGAGGGCGACGCCGCCGACGGAGTTGCCGAGCAACACCGGCAGGACGAACTCCCAGACGCCGACGGCGAGGGCGAGTTCGCCCTGGAAGACGAGGTAGACCATCTCCGTGGACGAGACGACGACGTGGTAGAGGTTGCCGAAGGGGATGGCGAGGAAGGCGACGTAGACCAGCACGAGCCGGGAGATGGTGTCCCGGGAGGCGTAGTCGACCCAGACGACGCCGGCGACGATGAGGCCGGCGAAGACGGCCTTGGCGAACAGCGTCCACCAGGCGGTGTCGATGGCCTTCTCGGCGAACCCCTCGGCCGCCGCCGCGGCCTCGGGCGTGAACACACCCGTCGAGGAGAGGAAGAACGCCCCGGCGACACCGCCGACGAGGTTGGCAGCGAGCACGACGGCCCAGATGCCCAGCAGCGCGGGCACGCTCGCGAGGCGTTCGAGGACGAGCGCGACGGGCGGCAGCGTGTTCTCGGTGAACAGCTGGTAGTCGCCGAGGATGATGTAGACGAAGCCCAGGGGATAGAGGATGGCGCTCAGGACCGGGTCACCGCCGGTCTTGGCCGTCATCGCCGTGTACAGCAGGAAGGTGATCGTGATGGCAAAGCCCGCGGCCAGGCCGCTGAAGAACAGTTCCCGGGTGCCGACGCGGATCTCCTCGTCAGCCGCCGCGAGGATCCGCTGGAATATCTCGTCCGACGAGAAGCGGTCCCGGACGACGGCGCCGGCCGCCGGCGCGCCGTGTCGCGACCGCTCGACCGCTTCGCGGACCTGGTTCCCCTCGGACTCGTCGGGATCAGCCATTACGGGGGTCCTACGACGAACTCCCGGAAAGGAACTTCGTTCGAGGGTGGCGAGCGAAGCAGTCGCTAGCGCTCAGTCGTGCCTAAAGGAGCGCTGGCCGGTGAACACCATCGCCACGTCGTGTTCGTTCGCGGCCTCGACGACGGCGTCGTCGTTCTTCGACCCGCCGGGCTGGATGACAGCCTCGATGCCGGCGTCGACCGCTTCCTCGATGCCGTCCGGGAAGGGGAAGAAGGCGTCAGAGGCCATGACGGCGCCCTGCGAGTCCTTCCCCTCGGCGTGCTCGTCGGCCTTCATCGCTGCGAGGCGGACGGCGTCGACGCGGGAGACCTGTCCCATGCCGATGCCCACCGTCTCCGTTCCCTTCGCGAAGAGGATGCCGTTCGACTTGACGTGCTTGAGCGTGTGCCAGGCGAACAGCATCGACGCTATCTGTTCGTCCGTGGGCTCGCGCTCGGTGACGATCTCCAGGTCGTCCGGTGTCAGTTTCTGGCGGTCGCGCTCCTGGACGAGTCTGCCGCCGACGAGGGGTTTCTCGGTGAGGGGCTCCGTGGCCTCCAGGTCCCCCTCGCAGTGCAGGACACGCAGGTTCTCCTTCTCGAAGAGGACGTCCAGCGCCGCGTCGGTGTAGCCGGGCGCGACGACGACTTCCTTGAACGAGTCGATGATCTGTTCGGCCGTCTCGGCGTCGCACTCGCGGTTGAGCGCGACGATGCCCCCGAAGGCGCTCATCGGGTCCGTCGAGAGGGCCTTCTCGTAGGCCTCAGCGACGGTGTCGGCCGTCGCACAGCCGGCCGGGTTCGTATGCTTGATGACAGCGGCTGCTGGCTCGTCGAACTCTTTGATGAGGTTCAGCGCGCCGTCGGCGTCGTTGTAGTTGTTGTACGACAGCGCCTTGGCGCCCTCGTTCAGCTGGTCGGCGTGGACGACGCTCGCCTCCGTGGTGGTAGGATCGGCGTACAGCGCGGCGTCCTGGTGGGGATTCTCCCCGTAGCGCAGGTCCGCGGCGCGCTCGTCGCTGACGAGGCGCCGAGTCGGGAACGCGCCGCCGTCGTCACCGTCGACGTCGACAGTGCCGGCCGCCTGGTCGACGTCGACGCGGTCCTCGGCGAACCACTTGACCGCTCGCGGGTACGCGGCGAACTCGCCCTCGTAGAGCACGCGGTCTTTCAGGTCGTCCTCGTCGTCGCCCTGGTAGACGGGGATCGGCTCCTGGGTGACGACGGGGCCGCCGTCGACCGTCTCGTCGACGACGTGGACGGTACAGCCCGTGAGCTTGACGCCCGATTCGATCACCTGCTCGTGAGCGTCCATCCCGGCGAAGGAGGGCAGGAGCGAGGGGTGGACGTTCAGCGTCGTCGGCGTCGCGTCGAGGAAGGTGTCGGTGAGGACGCGCATGTACCCGTCGAGGCAGACGAGGTCGACGTCGTAGTCGGCGAGTGCGTCGACCACGCGTTCCTCGTGGGCTTCCCGTTCCTCGTCCTCGTCGCGTTCGACCACTTCGGTCGGGATGCCGCGTTCGGCTGCGGCGTCGAGCACCGGTGCGTCGGCGTCGTTCGTGACGACGACGGCGAAGGACGCGCCGCCCGGGGCGCGGTCCGCGATGTTCATCAGGTTCCGGCCGCGGTTGCTGGCCATGCCGGCGAGTTTCATGTGCGAGGAAGCGGAGCGGGCGCGCAAAGTAGTTGCGAATCCACCCTCGACACAGTCGACACAGTCGGTGCAACAGGTGCAGTCGACGCGACCGAAGCCGTCGACGCGGCGTGGCACTTCGACGCGGTCGACACCCGAACCATTTGTCACGGGCGGCCGTAGTCGCCCCTGTGACCGGTACTCGTCGTCACTGGGCCGCGCTCCCCGTCGTCGCAGGTGGACTGACCTGGACCGGCTGGGCAGTCGTCGCTGCGACCACCGGATCGGTCGCCGACGGCGTCGCGCTCTCGCTGGTCGCGACCTCGGGCCTGCTACTCGCCGTCGGGCTCGCCGGCCTCGTCCTCGCCTTCGATTGGGCCTACCAGTTCCCCGGCGGCGAGGGGGCCGCCCTCGCAGCCGTCGGGTCGCTCTCGTTCGCCGTCGGCCAGGCGCTCGGCCTGGTCCGTGGCGAAGGTGGGCTCGCAACGTGGTTCCTCGCGCCCGGTGTCCTCGTGCTCGTGGCCGGGTCGCTTCTCCTGGCAGCAGGCCTCGTGCGCGCCCGCCGCCTCCCGCCGTGGATCGGTGTCAGCCTGTTCGTCGGGACCGTCCTGTTCCTGGGGTTCAACCGGGTGTCGGCGCTGGCGCTCCCGGTCGGCCTGGCCTGGGTCGCGGTCGGGAGCCACCTCTGGCGTCATCCCCATCGCCCGGCCGACCACCTCGAACCGAGCGCCGCCGGGCGGTAGTCGCGCCTTCCCACCGCGGCATCGACCGGTTCGCGGCCGTTATGGTCGGTCGCTCGGGGAAAATCACTACGGTGTGGCGCCCGTTTTCTCCCGTATGCGTGATCGAGACCCGGTAGCGATCGTTCTCGGCGGTACCGAGGACCTGTACGACGTCGCCGAGTGGGACTCCCGATCGGTCGTCGACAAGCTCTCGGTCGTGATATACGCCGTCTTGCACGGGATCAAGCGGTACGGCCTCCTCGCGCTCGCGCTGCTCTTCTTCGTCGCCCAGCTCGCCTTCGCGGGGTTGCTCGTCCTCGAAGAGCCCAGACTTGGCTTCCTGGCGGCGCTGTCGGCGGTCCCGGCGCTCCTGCTGGTCGCCTACGTCTGGTACGACGACCCCACGCGCCGGGAGCCCATCGACGCGCTCGCGATCACCTTCGTCCTCGCAGTCCTGTTCGCGAGCTTCGCCGCCGCAGTCAACTCGGTCTTCCAGATCGTCTTCAGCTGGATTCCCGTGATCGGGATGGCGCTCTTTTTCTTCCTCGTCGTCGGCCCCATCGAGGAGACGGTGAAGTGGCTCGCGATCCGGACTCACGCCTACCGCAGGGACGACTTCGACGCCGTCATCGACGGCGCGGTGTACGGCGCCGTCGCGGGACTGGGCTTCGCCACCATCGAGAACGCCCTCTACATCGCACAGGGGTACCAGGCGGCCGCGGAGATGGCCGGCGTCACCCAGATCGAACGCGCAGTAGGGACGGCCACCAGCCGTGCATTCGTCGGCCCGGGCCACGTGCTCTACTCCGCCTTCGCCGGCTACTACCTCGGCCTCGCCAAGTTCAACCGCGAGAACGCCGGCCCCATCGTCGTCAAAGGCATCCTCATCGCCGCGCTCATCCACGCCACCTACAACACGCTCGTGACGTACCTGCCGGCCGTCCTCCCCGTCTGGAACCTGTTCGTCTCCCTCGGCTTCATCCTCGGCTTCGACCTCATCGTCGGCTACTTCCTCTACCGCAAGCTCTCCCGCTACACGAGCTACTACCACCGCGCCGAGGACGAGTCGGACGCCATGGGCGCGACGACGGAAGACGACTGATCTGTTCGGTCGTCTCTTCGTGATCTGATTGGCTTTTTCCGTGCAGTGAGTGGGATACCGTAACAGGTAGCTGGGAGACATAGAGACAGCAACATCCAGAAAGCCCTCACGCGTCTCCGGTCCCTGGACCCACGCTGCGCGCCTCACTCCGTTCGGTGCTTGCGGGGTCCGGGTTCCCGCAGACGCGTTCGCCCTTTCAGTCCACCGGAAGACTCACTCCGTTCGTCTTCCGAGTCCTCGTTCGCTTCGCTCACGAGGACTCCAGGCACCGCAGCCCTGCCCTTCCCCTGGTCGCGCGTCCCTCGCGGCTCGCGTGTCGCTTCGCTCCCGCTCGCCCATCCGGCGGCCGTCGCGACGCTCGGCCCGCCTGTCGCTCGGACCCGCGCTCTCGGCCGGGCGGTTGCGGAGCAGTCAGGAAGCGTGATTCGCGCCGGACGGCGCGAATCCGGGGGAGGAGTGGGGAGTCAATCGCGAGCGCGTTTCATCGCGCGAGCGATGCTGACCCTGGAGGACTGAAAGGGCGAGGCCGGCTCGCGCCGAAGGGCAGTCGCTCAGCGGGCCCTACCCGAACGGACGTGAGGGTATCCCGCTGAGCGACCGCGAGCGCGCCGAGGGCTTTCGAGTTGTTTGAACTCATGCTCACGGCTGAAACGCTGGAATCCCCTGATCGCTAAGTCCTTGATCGAAATCCATCACCAGACGTACTCCCAGCCAACCCAAATCCAACTCATACCCGCCCACGTCATACACACGGGATTCGATACGCTTTTTCGGCGGCCCGGCCCACCCTTGCCCATGACAGAACGCGGCGCGCTCGACGCCGTCTCGCCACTCGACGGGCGGTACGCCCGGTACACCGAACCGCTCGTCCCCTACGCCAGCGAACGCGCGCTGATGCGGGCGCGCGTACAGGTCGAGGTGGAGTACCTGATCGACCTGGCGGACCTCGAACAGACGCCCCTGACCATCAACGCCGACCAGCGCGAGCACCTCCGGGGACTGTACGAGTCCTTCGACGCGGACGACGCGGGCGTCGTCAAGCAACTCGAAACCGAGGGGTACGGCGAGTACACGGCGACGAACCACGACGTCAAGGCCGTCGAGTACTTCGTCCGCCTGAACCTGCCCGAGGACCTGGATGCGGGGAACTGGATCCACTTCGGGCTCACGAGCGAGGACGTGAACAACCTCGCCCACCGGCTGCTCGTCAAACCAGCCGTCGAGGAGGTGCTGGTACCCGAACTGCGCGAGACTCGTGACGTACTCGCCGAGATGGCCCGGCAGTACCGCGACGTGCCGATGCTGGCGCGCACCCACGGCCAGCCCGCGACGCCGACGACGTTCGGCAAGGAGATGGCCGTCTACGCTTCGCGGCTGGGCCGCGCGCTCGCCCGTATCGAGCGCGCCGCCGCGGACCTCTCCGGAAAGCTCGCCGGCGCGTCAGGCACCTACGCCGCCCACCACGCGGCCTACCCCGACGTCGACTGGCCCGCGTTCGCCCGCGAGTTCGTCGACGGCCTCGGCCTCGACCACGAACCGCTCACGACGCAGGTCAACCCCTGCGACGACCTCGCCGCACTGTTCGACGCGCTGCGGGGCGCCAACAACGTCCTGCTGGATCTGGATCTCGACGTCTGGCTCTACGTCTCCGACCGTTACCTCGGTCAGGAGGCCGTCGAGGGCGAGACCGGGTCGTCGACGATGCCCCACAAGGTCAATCCCATCGACTTCGAGAACAGCGAGGGGAACCTCTCGAAGGCCAACTCCGACCTGACCTTCCTCGGTGACTACGTCACGAAGTCCCGACTCCAGCGCGACCTCTCCGATTCGACGGTGAAGCGGAATATCGGCGCCGCCTTCTCGCACTGTCTCATCGGCTATCAGAAGTGCCAGAACGGGCTGGCGAAGGTCGTCCCGAACGAGCAGGTGATGGCCGACGACCTCGAAGCGACCCCCGAGATCATCGGCGAGGCCGTCCAGACCGTCCTCCGCCGGGAGGGCCACGACGACGCCTACGAGCAGGTGAAGAAGGCTACGCGCGGGCAGCACGTGACGATGGACGACTTCACCGCGATGATCGACGACCTCGACGTGAGCGACGACGTCCGTGAGGAACTGCACGCGCTGACGCCGGCGGGCTACACCGGCATCGCGGACGAGATGGTGGACGACCTGTCGTAAGGCCCGTTTCGTTCTCGCTGGACGCGCCCGCCACTGCTCGGCTCAATCGCTCCTCATCGGCTCGGCCTGCAGCACGTCGCGTTCGAGCCGTTCGGCCTGTTCGAGTCGTAGTCGCCGGGCCGCGTCCGGCGAAACGGTCCGCCCATGGTCGGTTTTCGGCGACACCGGGTCGTACGCGTCGACGTCGAACCCCATCCGGTCGAGGTACGCCCGGAGTTCGAGGTCCGCCAGGCCATCGCGGATGGCGGCGTTGACGTACTCGATGACCGAGTCGAACTCGGGCAGGACGATTTCGTCCCCCTCCACGCGGCCGCTGTCGCCCTCGATGCGGACGTCGGCGCCGCGTATGCGCTCGACGACGCCGGCCAGGTCGTCGGCGAGTCGGACGACCTGGCTCGGGAGCGCGGCGTCAGGCGAGCGCCACTCGACGGTCCCGAACTCCTCGCGGAGCTGGACCGGCGTCCACACCGCGCTCTCGGGATCGAAGCCCGACGCGATGGCGCGCCGGTCGACGCCGGCGTCGGTGGCGGCGGTCAGAAACTCCTCGTAGCGGCGTTCGAGCCGCCGGGTCCACTCGTCGGCGTCGTTCGCGTAGGGCCAGAGCCGACCCTGATGGGGGACGTCGTCGTAGGCCATCCAGCGATAGAGCTTCGAGCGCGCGCCGTCGGCCAGGCGCCGTCCCCGGAAGTACGGCGAGGAGTTGACCAGCGCCAGCGCCGGGTCCAGCGCGATGAACGCGTTCAACTGGTCGATGGCGCGGCCTGGCTGTTGCTCGACGTGGACGTGCGTCCCCGCGCAGTGGCGGACGTACGCGAAGTCCTCGCCGACGACGGCGTTCTGGATACGCGTGCGCTCGCTCTCGCGCTCGCGGATATCGTCCTGGTTCACGGGCGTCGCCAGGGGGACGAGCCCGCGGTCGAGTTCGTCGGCCCGCTGGAGAACAGCGCCGACGCGTTCGTACAGTTCGTCGCGCAGCGCCGCTGTCGACTCGCAGGGCGTCGTCTTGATCTCGATCAGGGGTTCGACGAACTCCTCTTCGGCGCCCGGGGACGCCTCCAGGAGTTCGCCCGGTTCGACGAGTCGGCCCTGGTCGTCGATTACCCAGTACTCGACTTCGATGCTCCGCCGGATCGGTTCAGGTTGGTGTGGTGGCACGGTGACTTCGCAACGACTGACGTTCGTTCCCACTCAGCGAATTCGCCGTTCGAGCGCTGTCTGTTGGTGTGTTGTATGGTATCGTATGCCACGACAATACAAGAATGTTTTCGGGACGGAAATATTTCCCCGGCCCGTCACTCGCCGGCGTTCGACCTAACTACCGTCAGGCCCTACACTCCACTATGTTCCGCGATCGCACGGACGCCGGCGAACGCCTGGCCGACGCGCTTCGCGAGCGTGGCGTCGAAGCCGACGTCGTCCTCGCCATCCCGCGCGGTGGACTCCCCCTCGGTCGCGCAGTCGCCGATCGGCTGGACGCTCCGCTCGACGTCGTCGTGGCAAAGAAGATCGGCGCCCCGCACAACCCCGAGCTGGCCATCGGCGCCGTCGCCGAGAACGGGGCGCTGTGGCTGAACCGGTCGCTGATCGACGACGTGGGCGTCCGCGACGAGTACGTCGAGGACGAACGGGTCGCGGTCAGCGAGGCCGCGAGCGAGAAAGCGCGACGGTATCGGCAGGGACCGCCACCGGATCTGTCCGACAAACGCGTCGTCGTCGTCGACGACGGCGTCGCGACGGGGGCGACGATGCGGGCCTGTCTCCAGCACGTCAGCGACGAAGGGCCGGCGAGCGTGGTAGTCGCGGTCCCGGTCGGCCCCCGGGGCAGTATCGAGGAACTCCGCGAATTCGCCGACGAGGTGGTAGCCCTCGAAACCCCGGCCGCGTTCCGCGCGGTCGGTGCTTACTTCGAGAACTTCGACCAGGTGAGCGACGAGGAAGCGAAGACGTACCTACACTAGCGTCGTACTCACACTAGTTCGCCCAGTGCCGTGCGGACCGCCGCCGCGGCCGCCTCGACTTCGGAGAGCCGGACGTACTCCCGTTCGCTGTGAGCGACGGCGCCGTCGTCGTCCGCGAGGTCGCCGGGGCCGAAGACGACCGTCGGCGCGTGCGCGGCGAAGAAGGACGCCTCCGTCGCGGCGCCGAACGGACGGACGTCGCCGCCGCTGGCGTCGGCCAGCGTTTTGACCAGCGTGTTCTCGCGGTCGGTGGCGAACGCACTGAGGAACGGCGACTCTCGGGGCGTAAGTTCGACGCGGAGGTCCATCCCGGTCGGCATCCACTGGTACAGGTGCTCCTCCAGGTCGGCCCGGAACTCGTCGGCGCTCTCCGGGGGAACCGGCCTGCGGTCGAAGGTGATCTCACACGTCTCGGGCACCTGGTTCGACGTCTCGCCGCCCTCGACGACCGTCGGCGTCAGCGTCGGCCGCCCGAGCGACTCGTGTTCGCCCGGTCCGCGCTTTTCATCGAACGTCTCCATGGCCTGCAGGACCGGCGCTGCCGCACGAATCGCGTTCGCGCCGCTCTCGGGCGTCGCCGCGTGGGCGGCCGCGCCGGTGATGGTGATCGTCCCCTCGTACTGCCCACGTGCGGCGGTGCAGACGTCGAGGCCCGTCGGTTCGCCGACGACGAAGCCGTCGACCGATAGGTCTCCGTCGGCCATCCGCTTTGCCAGGTGGGCTGCACCCGACTGGACCGTCTCCTCGTCTGGCGTGATAGCGAGGGTCAGTTTCCCGTCGGTGGGTTCGACAGCGAGGAAGGCCGACAGCAATGCGGCGAGGGGTCCCTTCGCGTCGCAGGCGCCTCTGCCCCTGACCACGTCGCCGTCGCGCTCGTAGGGAACGTGCGGCGGGACGGTGTCGATGTGGGTGTTGAGGACGACGTGGCGACCGTCCGTGTTGTCCCCGTCACCGTCTGCGGTGCTGTCGTCGGCACCGCCACGAGTCGCGAGCACGTTGCCCGCCTCGTCGACGGTCGCGTCGTGGCCGGCGTCCTCGAGCGTCTCGACCAGGAGGTCGCGCATCTCGTCCACGTCCTCGTGGGACGCGGTCTCGACGGCCTCCCGGTGGAAGGTCTCGACGTCGAAGCTCATCGGTCGGACTCTGGGCTGGCCGACCCGATTTCCGCCTCGTCTTCCACTCTGGTCACGTCGGCCATCGTCTCCCGGCGACGGACCACGCGCACGTCGTCCCCCTCGATGGCGACCTCCGCTGGCCGGGGCTGGGAGTGGAACTGGTTGGCGAGTTCGTACCCGTACGCGCCGCAGTTGCCGATGGCGAGGACGTCCTCGCGCTCGGGGCGGGCGACCGGTCGGTCCGTCGCGAACACGTCGGCGCTGGTACAGCAGGGCCCGCCGATGGCGACGGGGTGGTCCTCGCGTTCCGGCGCGCTGACGTTCCGGATCGGATGGTAGGAGTCGAACATCGCCGGCCGGATCATCGTCGCGAGCGAGGCGTCGACGCCGACGACGGTGGCCGCGGGCGTCTCCTTGACGGTGTTGACGGTCGTCAGGATGAGTTCGGCGTCGGCGACGACGTAGCGACCCGGTTCGAGTTTGATCTGGGCCGACAGGTCCCCGACGGCGTCGCGGACCTTCTCGCCGACGAGTTCCATGTCGAGGGGCTCCTCGTCCTCGCGGTACGGCACGCCGAAGCCGCCGCCGAAGTCCACGAACTCCAGGTCGTCGTCGCCGACGTCGCGGGCGAGGTCAGCGACCTTTGCGATGGCGCGGCAGTGGTCTTCCAGGTCGTCGTGCAACACGCCGCTGCCGGCGTGGGCGTGGATGCCGACCAGGTCGAAGCGCTCGCGGACGTCGTCGGCGACCTCGGGAACCTCGTCGTAGGGAATCCCGAACTTGGCGTCCTTGCCAGTGGCGACCTTCTCGTGGTGCCCGGTGCCGATGCCGGGGTTGATCCGGATGGCGACGCGCCCGTCGTAGCCCCGCGCTTCGAGGCGGTCGAAGGTGTCCCGCGCGCCGGCGGTGATGGTGAGCCCCGGATGTTCCGACGCGAGGTCGACGGCGTAGTCCAGGTCTCGGTCCGGCGGGTTGACCGCCGTGTACTGGAGCGTGTCCGGGTCGGCGCCGGCCTGGATCGCCCGCTGGAGTTCGCCCGCGGCGGCACACTCGATGTCCGCCCCCGCTTCGAGGAGGGCAGAGAGCACCGCCTGCCCGGTGTGGGCCTTCGCGGCGTACATCACGTGGGCGTCGGGGAAGGCGGCCGAGAAGCGCCGGTAGTTCTCCTGGACCCGCTCCGGGTCGAGGACGTACAGCGGCGTGTCGTACTCCGCGGCGAGGTCGAGCAACTGGTCGTGGTCCCAGTCCGCGAGCCGGCGGATGGGCGGCGAGGCGTCGTTCATTGGCGAACACACGGCAGCGCCCGCTAACAAGGGTTCCGTTTCGAGGAGTCCGGGTGAGAGTAGTTTGTCGTGATTTTGGGCTTGCAACTACCGCGAACACCTCGAAAGCCCCGGGTCGTTCGACTCGCGCGGGTCGCTGTGGTCCTCACTCGCTCCGCTCGTTGCGGTCCTTGCGTCCCCGTGCTTCGTCGAACGACCCGCCCCTTTCAGTCCACCCGTGTCGATGTTGTAATCGCCTATATTGACGGGCTGGTGATGTTCCCAGCGATCCGAGGTGAGGCCGGGTCCGTGTTTAGAGGTACTCCCGAACGAACGCGCGGTGCTCTTCGGCGCGTCCGTCGCGCTCCGCCGGTGTGGCGTCCTCGTACCACAGGGGGAGACAGGCCATCGCGTCCAGGCGACACAGGAGGTGATACACCGACATGCGTTCGCGGGTCTCGGCGTCGAACGACCAGTCGGACCGCTCGCTCGCGTAGCTCTCCCGAAAGACCGTTCGGAGCGACGCCGTGTCTCCGCGGTCCGAATCGGGATGCAACAGCACGGACTCGACACTCGCGAGGTTGTAGGCCGGATCGGTCGCGGTCAGGTTCGCCCAGTCGAGGACCGCTCTCGTCTCGCCGGTCTCGGGGTCGATCAGGAGGTTCCCGTATCGGTAGTCGTGATGGCAGTACCGCGGGTCGCCGGGCGTCGGGAGAGCCGGGACCGTCTCGTGAACGTACTCTCGGATGGCCGGGACGAGGTCGGCGAAACGTTCGCTGTCGTCGGCCAGGTCGGGGAAGTAACCGCCATCCAGCAGGTCGTCGAGGGTGTTGTCGTAGCTCGCGACCAGCGACTCGTGAAAGTCGTCGTAACTCCGATGTTCGTCGGTATCGAGTACGGTAAGTTCGCCGTTTCGGATACCGATCCGGCCGTACGCTTCCAGCGGGTCGAGTTCGTGCAACTGGGCGAGGTGCCGACCCGCGTCCCGGCAGACGCGCTCGCGGACAGCCGACGGAAGTTCGTCGGACTGCCCCTCGAAGTTCTCCCCTTCGACGTGTTCGAGCAGGTAGAACGGCTCCGGGTACTCCCCGTGTTCGTCACGGAATCCGAGGACGGATGGAACCGGGACCGACGTTTCGCGGTCGACGAGGTCTAGCAGTCGCGGCTCTGAACGGGCGACAACCGACGGAACCAGATTGGTCGTCGTCGCCTTCAGGACGACGGTTCGAGTCGCTGCATCGGTGGTTTCGACGTCCAGCGTGGCGACGAAGTCTGTCCCCTCGGCCTCGCGCCGTATCGACGTGACTCGCCACTCCGGTCGGAGTGTCGCGACCATCCCCTCGACCGCGGCGTCGGTGACGTCGCGGTCCAGTCCGCCGTCGTCGGCCATACGGTCTTCGTCTACCTGTCGGTTCAGGAGTGTTTCGGTAGCTCGCAAGAGAGAGTTCCCACTGATCGCGACGTTACGAACGGCGTTCGACGAATTCCAGAAATGCCTCCGCATCGATCTCACACCGGATCGCGGGCTTGAACCCGCCGAGGTGGCAGCCATCGGCGCCACTCCGGCAGGGGCGCAACGTCGATTCGACGCCGTCGGCCATGTAGTAGTTCGGGCCGCGACGGCTGTCACTCAGCCGAATCGCCCGGTCGAGCAGGCCACCCGGTTCCTTGCCCGGAACGATGACGACAGGGTCGAAACGGTCAGTAAACGCCGGGTTGTGGTAGTACAGGTCGCCGTGAGCGGCGAAACGTTTGGAGTGGGCGTTCTCGGGGTGCTCTTCGAGGACGGCTCGTTTGTCGCCGATATCGTCATCAGGTTCCAGCACCACGGGTCGCTCCGCGACGGTGAAGAAGCCGAACAGGTAGCGGTGCTTGTACTCGGAGTCCGGACCAGGAAAACCACCGTAGAACGCGACGACGTCGCTCGGGTCCAGTTCGCGGAGCGCGGCGACGTAGGGTGGGCGGTGCTCGCCGTAGGTCAGGGCGTCGAGGTTCGGGTCGCGGTGGACGGGCTGGCTCGCGATGGCGTCCGGATCGGTCATCCAGTCGCCGTCGCTCCCCGGTCGGATTCCGTCGAGCGCCTCAGCGAGCGGACCGTCGCCCTGCCGACTATCCAGAGTACTGTAGGTCGCCGTCTCCGTCGTCGGACCTTTCTCCGGAATCGGGACGTACTCGAACCGCCCGTCACCGTCGACGCGTGGGACGGGTCTCACGTTGCCGGTGTCGGCGCCGACGCCGCAGAGAACGACGGTCAATTGAAGGGACTACTCCCGGAGCGCGTCCTCGCGCTCGGTCGCTTCCAGCGTCTGCTCCTCCACGTCCGTCGCGACGACGGCAGGCTTGTACGCGCCGCCGTCGAACAGCTCGTGGTCCGAGACGCTGGACTCGACGAAGCGGGTGAACGCGCGGCGCTCCGGCGGCAGTTCGCCGTAGATCACTTCCTCCTCGACGAGGTCGTAGATGGGGATGCGAGGCGTCAGAAGGGTGTTTTCGCCGACGACGGAGTTCTCGCCGACGACGAAGCCGGAGGTGACGCGGCAACCGGCGCCGAGGGAGACGCCGTCCTCGACGATGACCGGGGCATCCTCGACCGGTTCGAGTACGCCGCCGATGAGGGTGTTGGCGCCGAGTTTGACGCCGTCGCCGATCTGGGCGCAGGAACCCACCGTATCGCAGGAATCGACGAGCGTGCCGTCGCCGACGTGGGCACCGATGTTGACGAACGCTGGGGACATGAGAATCGCGTCACTACCCACGTAGGCGCCGCGGCGGATGACGGTGCCGTCCGGCGTGTTGCGCGTCCCGCGTTCGTTCAGGTCTGCCGTCTCGCGAAGCGGGAGGACATCGTGGTAGGTGACGCCGCCGTAGGTCCGGGCCTCGGTCTCCCGGAGGCCGAAGTTGAGCAGGATGCCCTGCTTGACCCACTCGTTGGCCTCCCATCCCTCACTACCCTTCTCCGCGGCGCGGACCTCGCCCGCTTCGAGAGCAGCGAGGAACTCGTCCAGCGTCCCGAGGTGGTCGTCGGTCGCGTCCGCAGCGGTCAGGCCGTCCTGTTTGCGCCGCCAGAGGTCTTCGACGTCAGATTGCAGGCTCATGTGTCGTCGATGACTTCCCCGAATGAATACCATTCCGGATCCTTCCCGGCGAGCCACGCCGCGGCGTCCAGCGCGCCGGCGGCGAAGACGCCCCGGTCCTCCGCGCGGTGGGACAGCGAGACGACCTCGTCGTTGCCGGCGAGGACGAGTTCGTGCTCACCGCGGACGTCCCCCGCACGCCGCGCGAACACGCCGATCTCGTCCTCCTGGCGCGGGGCGTGGCCCTCGCGGCCGTAGACGGGCTCGACGTCGCGTTCCTCCTGGATGGTCTCCAGGATGGTGTTGGCCGTGCCCGACGGCGCGTCGATCTTGTCGTTGTGGTGGGTCTCCATCAGCTCCAGGTCGTAGTCGGGCAGCGCGGCGACGGCCTCACTGATAGTCCGTTGCAGAACCTGGATGCCGCGGGAGAAGTTGGTCGCCTTCAGCACCGGGACGTCCTGGCTCGCCGACCGGAGGGAGGCCATCCCGCCGGAGTCGAACCCCGTCGTGCCGACGACCATGCCGACGCCGGCGTCGACGCAGGCGTCCGCGAGCGCGAGCGTCGACTCCGGGACGGTGAAGTCGATGACGACCGCCGGTTCGTGCTCGGCGAGCCCTTCGGCCACCGCGTCGGCGTGAAAGATGGGAACGCCCTGGACGTCGTCGACGTCGTCAACGTGGAAGCCGACGACGACGTCGAGGTCGTCACGCTCGCTCGCGGCCTCGATGACGGCCCGGCCCATGCGACCGGCCGCGCCGTTGACCGCGACGCGCGTCATCGCTCGACCTCCGCGAATGCGTCCTCACCGTCCGGGTTCTCCAGTTCGGCGAGGATCGATTCGAGGTCGTCGACGTACTCCTCGCTCAGGCGGGAGAGGGGCTGTCGGACGCGAGCGGGGCCGTAGCCGCGGATCCGCATCGCCTCCTTGACCGGGATGGGGTTGGTCTCGACGAAGAGGCCGCGGAACAGCGGACCGAGTTCGTGGTGCAGATTTCGGGCACGTTCGTAGTCGCCGGCGACCGCGGCGCCGACCATCGCGCACGTTCGCTCGGGTTCGACGTTGGCGGCGACGCTGATACAGCCGTGGGCGCCCACCGAGAGCATCGGGAGGGTCATCCCGTCGTCGCCGGACAGCACCGAGAAGTCCTCCTCGCGCGTGCGCTCGATGATCTCCGAGATCTGGTTCATGTCGCCGCTGGCGGCCTTGTAGCCCAGGATATTGGGATGAGAAGCGAGTTCGACGGCCGTGTCGGGCTCGATGTTCTGGCCCGTGCGCGAGGGGACGTTGTAGACGATCTGGGGACAGTCCACCTCGTCGGCGATGGTTTCGAAGTGGTCGACCAGGCCCCGCTGTTCGGGCCTGTTGTAGTACGGCGAGATGAGGAGCAGGGCGTCGGCGCCGGCGTCGGCGGCGCGCTGGGAGAGCGAGAGCGCTTCGCGGGTGTTGTTCGAGCCGGTTCCGGCGATGACGGGCACGTCGTCGACCGAATCGACGACGGCCTCGACGACCTCGACGTGTTCGTCGTGGGTGAGCGTCGCCGACTCGCCGGTGGAGCCGACGGGGACGAGGCCGTCGACGCCCGCCGCCTCGAGGCGCTGGGCGTCGTCCCGGAGGGTTTCGAAGTCGATACTGCGGTCCGCGTCGTCGTGGAACGGCGTGCACATCGCGGGGAACACGCCGGTGAGGTCGATGTCTGTCATGTGAGTGGTCGCTGGTCTGTTGTGAGTGAGTCTGCGCGCGATGCAAAAATGACTGCCGTTCGGTCGCCGGGTGGACGACTCTGCGGCTTCGAACGACAGGATTCCGGGCCCGGGACGGGGTCGCTACGCCCGCCGCGAGCCGCTCAGAATAGCTGTTTCGGCTTGGCCTTGGTGGCCGGTACGGACGCACCGCTCGTCGAACTCCAGCGACGGGTCGGTGCGGTCCGTGACATTGGATGAAATGGACACGTGGAGCGTCTTAGAGCTTGCGTTCCGACGCTGGGCGCTCACTCGCGTCTGCCGCATCGGATCCCCACACCGAGGCAGGCGCGCTGACGCCACCGTGCTGACAGTTCCGGCCCCTCCGGCCCCTTCGAGCCCGAAAAATTAACCGGGCAGGGGTCACACGAACGTGCATGCCTGTTACGCACCCGACCCAACGGGTGGGCGTCCTCGCGGACGCGCAGAACCTCTATCACACGGCACGGAGTCTCTACTCTCGCAATATCGACTACAGCTCGCTTCTCGAAGGTGCCCTCGACGGCCGGGAGCTCACGCGCGCCATCGCCTACGTCATTCGGGCGAACTCGCCCGAGGAGGAGAGTTTCTTCGAGGCACTCGTCGACATCGGCTTCGAGACGCGCGTCAAGGACATCAAGACGTTCGAGGACGGCTCGAAGAAGGCCGACTGGGACGTCGGGATGAGCCTCGACGCCGTCTCGCTGGCGCCCCACGTCGACACCATCGTCCTCTGTACGGGCGACGGCGACTTCGCCCGTCTGTGTCGCTACCTGCGCCACGAGGGCTGTCGCGTCGAGGCGATGAGCTTCGCCGAATCCACCTCCGAGGAACTCGTCGAAGCGGCCGACAGCTTCGAGAACCTGAGCGAGAACCAAGATACGTACCTGCTGTAGGCACTGGCGAAGCGGCGTGCCGAAAGAAGTGACAGTTTAGACCGGACGGGCGTCTTCGGACGTCCCGACGAGCAGCGCGCCGGCCGCGAGTCCGAGCGCGGCGAGCGATCCGAGGATCGGGGGCAGCCCGCTCCCGAGCTGACCGGTGCCGAGAATGATGACCGTACTCGCGACGAGCAGGAGGACGCCGACTGCGACTTTTCGCGTATCCGTTGCCATGTCGGACGGAGATTATCGGTCATCCGGTATAAATTTCCCCAAAACCGACGGAGAGAAACTCGATCGATCGTTATTGTTTTCGATCTAGACGTTCAGGCGAGTCCGTCCGCGGTTGGTGACGCTTTTGGTGCCAGGTCGTCTGCTTCAGGTGATGACCGACGCCGAGGCCACGCTGTTGCGCCGCGCCGCCGACTACCAGTTCGGCCGCGGCGGCGGCGCGGCGCTGTTTCACGACCTCGAATCGCTGACCGTGACCCGGACCAGTTCAGGCCGACCGCGGCAGGTCACGGCGACCGAGGGCCGCCTGGTCAGCTACGGCAACGACGGCCGCTTCACGCTCGGGATCTCCGGCGGACGGCGGCTCCACGGGGCCTTCGAGGCACCGCGCAACCGCGTGGTGGTCGGCGACGAGAGTGAACCCTTCGTCCGCGACGGGCGCAACGTGTTCGCGAAGTTCGTCGACGAGGCCGACGACGAGATTCGGCCGGGCGACGAGGTGCTCGTCGTCCACGAGGACGGTCGCCTCATCGCGGTCGGACGCACGGAACTGTCCGGCGAGGGCATGCGATCGTTCGACACCGGGATGGCCGTGAAGGTGCGGGACTCAATCGGCGAAAGCGACGAGTAACTGGAGACCAATCCGTCGGTCAGTTCCGTCTGGCGGCGTCTGAGTGGTGTCCGATTCCCACATCGCCATCGACCGTGCCACCCTGGCGTTTCGGTCTGGAGGACGTTCGTTCTCGTCCCGGAAGCGGCGCAGCGCGCCGCTTCTGGCCTTTTTCGCCACCGGGAGAGCAAGCTCTCCCGAGCCCACACTCGCTCCGCTCGCGTGGACCACGTTTTTCGAGGAGTGGTCGCCGAAGGCGACCCGACGAAGAAAAAGGTGGAATGGGAGAGCTTTTTGGGACGGAAGGCCCAGGTTGCCCTATGTTTGGAGGAGGCGGCGGCGGACTCAATCCGCGCAAGATGAAGCAGATGATGGAACAGATGGGCATCGATATGGAGGATATCGACGCCGAGGAAGTGATCATCCGGACCCCCGACGAGGAGCTGTACTTCACCGACGCGGAGGTCCAGCTCATGGAGGCCCAGGGCCAGAAGACCTACCAGGTCGTCGGCGACCCGGAGAGCCGCGAGCGCGGCGCCGATTCGGGCGGCGAATCAGCGTCGGGCGGCGACGGGAGTGCGGACGCCGGTGGCGACAGCGGGATTCCGGACGACGACGTCGAACTCGTCGCGATGCGGGCCGACGTGGGCGAAGACGAGGCGCGCGAGGCGCTCGAAAACGCAGACGGTGACCTCGCAGCGGCCGTCGAGCGACTAGAGTGAGCTACCTGTTCGTCCGCGAGGACCGCGAGTACCTGCTCGCCCCGGGCGACACGCTGGAGTCCGACCTGGGTATCCTCGAGGTGCCCGAGGACGTCGAACCCGGCGACACGGTCGAGACGCATCTCGACACCGAGTTCCGGGTGCGGAAGCTCCGCGGCCCGGATCTTTTCAACCACCTGGAGCGGACGGGCGCGCCGATGATGCCACGCGACATCGGCCTCGTCGTCGGACAGACCGGCCTGCAGTCCGGAGACCGCGTCCTCGACGCGGGGACTGGCACTGGCGTCCTCTCGGCGTACCTCGGACGTATCGGTGCGCGCGTGACGACGTACGAAGCCGATGCGGACTTCGCCGACGTCGCTCGCGAGAACATGGCGCTGGCCGGCGTCGAGGAGGCCGTCGAGGTCCGCCACGGCGACGTGACCGACGAACTCCCGACGCTGACCGATGGCGAGGGCTTCGACGTACTGACCCTCGACACCGCCGACGCGGCGGCCGTGGTCGAGCGCGCGCCCGACCTGCTGGTCTCTGGCGGCTACGTCGCCGTCTACTCGCCGTTCGTCGAACAGGCCCGCGAGGCCGTCGAGGCGGCGCGGGCGGCCGACCTCGAGGACCCGGAGACGCTGGAGACCATCCAGCGGGAGATGGACGTCGGCGACCGCGGCACGCGGCCGTCGACGCGGGGCGTCGGCCACACCGGCTATCTCACGTTCGCGCGCAGGGAGTGAGGTTCGCTTCGTTCCTGTCGACCCTTTCGTAATCGGGCAGTCACGAGACACCCCCCATCAGTTCTAGCAGTTCGCGTCTGTACGTCGACGCCTCGCGACGGAGCACCGGCGGTGGATCGTCGAGGCCGAGTAGCGGCCCTATCGGTCGTTCGGGGTAGGCACCCCCACTGACGAGGAATCCGTCGTCGTACCACGCCCCGAGCCAGCCGGCGAGGGGGACTGTCACAGCCGGCGTCTCGAACTCCAGCGCGGCCTCGAATCGACTCAGCGGCACCCGCTTCCCGAATCCGATCCGCCGCCGTTCCGTCCGGACTCGATCGACGTCGGTGAGACCGCTGTCCTGGAGCGTCGACTGGAACCGGTCGATCGCTCTCGCCCGGACGACCGGCAGGAGAAACGCACGACTCGCGGTGGGCGGGACTTCCGGGTCGAAGGAGAGCGCCGCCGCGAAGAAGAACCGCCACGTCGCCTCGACGTCTGCGTTCTCGGTAGTCGCCGTCGACGTGGCGTCGTCGCGAAACTGCAGCGTCGCTCCCCGAACGCTCACACCGGGGAGCTGGAACACCGTCTCGACGTTTTTCTCGGACTGGACCCAGCCCCCCGCGTCGAGTCTATCGCGCGGAACTGTCGGGAACGAGACCGACTCGCTCCCCGTCACGACCGGTCAGTGGTCGTCTTCGCGCCACTTGTGCTCGCACTCGGTACAGGTGAGAAAGCGCGTCTCGGACTCGTCGGCCGACCGGATCTGTTTCATCTCCCAGAACGCCTGATCGTTGTCGCACTGGGGACACTGCGCCGTCGTCGTCGGCCCCATGTCCTCGGCGTCGACCTCGGAGGTGTCGACGATTTCGCTCTCTTCTTGCCCCTGGGTCGTGACCATCGCGCTCTCGGAGCCGGAGTCGCGGGCCTTCTCGTAGCCACAGCTCCCGCAGACCCACGTGCCGTCTTCCGTCTTCATCATCGAGCCGCACTCGTCGCAGAATTCCATGTTGTCACTCGTATACGCCGCCGGCGTGATTTAAAGACAGGGATTCACCGCGACTGCTCGCGCCAGGACGAACACGCGTCCATGTCGTCGAGCTCTTCGCCGTGATACGCGCAGTAGGGCTCCGGTTCGCCGTCGATGGTGACGTACTCGAAGTGCCGGCAGTTCCCGCAGTACGAGTCGGGCTGGGTCTTCGGCGCCGTGGAGTCGCTCATCGGGTCAGCGGACCCGCCAGCCGTCGTCGACTGGGGCGTCTGCGTCGTGCTCGTTCCGACTTCGTCGAGCCCGTCCGTCGCCGCCGAGCCACCGTCGCTCACCGCCGCCGACGGGCCGACACCGCCGCCAGACTGTCCCGACGAGACGTTCGTCTGCGTCTCGACCGATCCGTCGGGCTTCCTGCCGAACAGGCCGATCCCGCCGAGCCCGCCCGTCGACTGGGCCTCCTCGACGAGGCGGATGGTCCCCTCCTGGGTGACCTCCATCCGGGCCGTGCCGCCCGGGTCGTTCCGCGTCTTGAACGTCGCGAGTCCGACGAACAGACACCAGAACGTCGTGACGACGCCGAAGAAGTAGACTGTCGTCGTCGCGAGTGCGAACAGCGGCGCCGACTCGACCCACTGGTACGGATAGACGTGCTGGAACAGCGCCACGCCGAGCAGCGCGACGCCGGTGCCGATGACCGCCGCGCCGCGTACCCGGCGCGATGCCGGGAGCAACGCGAACACGCCGAGCAGCACCGTCTGCAGTCCGATTCCGGCCAGGATGCCGCCGACTTCCCTGGCCCCGTACTCGCTCAGTGCCGCCGTCCCGATTCCCGTCGTGGCGACGCCGATGGCACCGACCAGCATCGCCGCGCCGGCGAGAAACAGCCCCGAGCCGAAGAGCTGCTGGCGCCGGCTGGCGACCCGGCCGACGCGTCCCTCGTAGACGTCGGTGAGGCTCGTCATGGGCGCGACTTTCGGTTCGACACCCAAAACAATGCGTCAGACGATCGTCGGACGGGGAGTCGACCGAGTGCCAGTGACGGCTGGGGGAAGGGTGGCTACGGACGGCCAGTCATCGTGAAAAACCGCTGCTGAGCCATCCGGTGTGGGTGGGAATGAAAGGGGCGGCCCGTTCGCAGAACCCGGACGAAGCAAGCACGCGAACGGAGTGAGCGCGCACAGCGAGTCCCGGGAGGCGAACGGGCCGGGGCTTTCGAGGTGTTGTTGTTTCTCCGCCCGTTCGGAGCGAATTCCCCGTCACGTCGTACCGAAAGCACTAATCACGGCCGCTCGCAACCGGAGGGTATGAGCGAGGACGAGAGCGAGGACGAGGGACCGGCCGTCGAACTCGGCGACGGCGAACCGGTCGAGGGCGCGCCGCTGGCTCGCGTGAGCTCCCGGCTCACCTGGGGCATCAAGCACAGCACCGTCGTCGAGCGCGAGGGCGACACCCTCGTCCGGACGCCCGACGGTCCGCAGGAACTGGCGACGCTGCTGGACGACGTCGACGTTCCCTACTTCCAGCACCGCCGCGAGTTCGAGAGCGCCGTCCGTGACGTCATCGGCGACGGGCCGATTCCGACGGCGAACGAGTAGGACACGGAACCCGACCATCGACCGGCGACGGTCTCACCGACCAGCTTTTTCTCGCGCGGCACTGTATCGTCAGTCATGACGCTCCCGTTCGACCCGGAAGCCGTGCGGTCAGATGACATCGGCGAGGAACGAGCGACGATCGAGATGGACCACGAGGCCGCCGTCGAGCACGTCCGCGAGGTGTTCACGGACGCGGGCTTCGGCGTCCCCGTGGAGTTCTCCCCGTCGGAACTCCTGAACGAGAAGGTCGACGCGGACCGTGACCCGTACTACGTCCTCGGCGCGTGCAACCCGGCGATGGCGGACCGTGCGCTCGACGCCAGCGACAAACAGATCGGCGCGCTGTTTCCGTGCAACGTCATCGTCTGGGAGGAAGAACCGGGCGTCCAGACCGTCTACCACGTCAGCATCATGCGTATCGCTCGTCTGGTGGGGATGGCGCCCGACGACGAGACGTGGGCCGACATCGTCGCCGAGACCGGCGAGATGGTCGACGAGGCCTTCGCAGCGCTCTAGAGGACCCCTCAGGACAGCGCGTCCTCGACCGCGTCGAGGATCCGCGTCGCGACGTACACCGGAAGGGCGACGAGCCCGAACAGCACGATGACGAGTAACTCCATGGTAAACGGGAAGACGATAGCGGCCATACCTACCTGATCCCGATACCTGTTGGTAAAGATTACTCCAGTTCGTCGTCAGGTTCGTCCGTCCCCGTCCCGCGTTCTTCGCGGAGTTCCTCGACTTCGCGTTCGAGTTCCGCGATGCGTTCGTCCGACTTGGAGTCGTTCCCGGTCAGACGCTTGACGACGACGATGAGCCCGCCGACAAGTCCGGCCAGGATGATGAAGTTGAGAAGGATGATTATCAGTTCCTGAACGCCGGGGAGTCCGACCTGAAAAACGACTGAAACCATAGCGCGGGCTACCGAACCGGTCGTGTTAAAACTACTCCCTCGACTGTTCGGAAGCCACGTTTCGCCTCTCGTGGCGTCCGAATTCGGTAGAACGACGGCGTCAGTCTCGGCCGTCAGGCGTTCCGTCCGTGGAAGACGACTCCTCCCGAAGTTCCTCGACTTCCCGTTCGAGTTCCGCGATCCGTTCCTCGTTACTGGTCGAGTCACCTTGCCACAGACGGAGAACACCCAGGGCAACGAGAACGACGACCACGGCTGGGGCCACGAGTACGATCAGTATGAGGAGAATGATCAGTATCTCTTGCGTGCCGGGTATTCCGACTTGGAGGGCGGTTTGGTACATTGGCGATAATTTCTCGGAATGGCTCGTTAAATACTTGCTTCTACAGGCAGTTCCAGGCTGTCCCTTACCCGTTAGCGATCACCGCCAGACGCCCGGTCGCTCTCGGAGTCTGCCGCTCGTAGCTCCTCGACCTCCCGTTCGAGTTCCGCAACGCGCTCTTCGGTCGCAGCGTCGGCCGCTCGTTTGCGTCGAATGAACACGACGATGAGAGCTATCGGAATGCCGAAAATCAGGAGACTAATCAGGAGGACGATAATCAGTTCCTGAAACCCGGGGATTCCGATTTGCGCGATCGTGGAGGGCATAGCGGGGGCTTCTGACGGTCAGTTGTTAAACACACCGGCCTGGCTGCCGGGACAGCATGTCAGTGAACGCTGCTTCGCCGTCACTCCGCCCCGTCCAGACTGTCGTCGTCGGCAGCGGCTTCGATCTCGGTTACTTTGTGCTCCAGCAACGCGACGCGCTGGCGGAGTTCTCTCGTTCGCCGATCCACGATCCATCGGAGCAATCCGATGGCACCGGCCGCCACTGCACCGTAAAACAGGACCAACGTGCCGAGGATAGCTATCTCGTTCCAGCCGGGGATGCCAGCGACCATATCCTCGCCTGCCGCGGCACTCGTCAAAGCACTGTCGAATCAGAAGTCGGTGATCTGCGACTGCAGTCCGGCGACCATGTCGGACTTGCGGCGGAGCGTGTTCAGCGACACCGGCAGCTGCTGGGCGACGGCGTTGACGGCGTCGCGGAACGTCTCGGCCTCGGCCGGCTGGTCGGCGAGACGGGGGTTGCTCGCGTCGCCGGCGCCCTGCTGGAAGGCGTTGCGGACGCCCTCGCGGACCTGCCAGACGCCGACGGGGGCCCAGTACTCGTCGGTGACCTCACGCAGCACCAGACACTTGGCCTGTCGGTCGCGCTCCTGCAGGTGTTCCAGCACGCCGAGGCGGGAGGCGTAGTACGCGCCGGCGGTCTCCTCGACGTAGCCGGTGCGGCCCTCGTACCCCTCGCTGGCGCTGGAGAGGTAGTAGGACTCGGCGACGGGGTTCCAGACGCTCTCGGGGGCTTTCATCTCGACGAGTTCGAACTCCCAGCGACCCGGCGTCAGGACGACCCAGTACCGGTTGCCCATGTACTCGTTGTACCAGACCTCGGTCGTGTCGATGGTGTCACGGTTCAGGACGCCGCCGCGGAGGTACTTGCCGACGGTGTCGTCGACGGCGGTGATGGACCAGCGCGTCGGGACGAGTTTGCGCTCGTGGTTCTGGCCCATGGCGCCCGCAGAGAGGATGGTGTTGACCTCGTACACGTCGAACCCGCGGTTGTAGAGGTACGTCATCGCCCCCTCGGCGCGCCAGTCGTCGTCCTCCAGCGTCTTCTCGACGGAGCGGGGGACGTGGGGATTCTCCGCGAGTTCGGCGCTGCTGGCCCGGGCCCGCGGACCGGTCGGCGTCGAGATGTCGTCCAGACCGATGTCGAGGTTCGAGGCGTCGTCCAGCCCCACCTCGACGTCGACGGGTCTGTCGGCGATGGCCACTTCGCGCTGGGTGCCGACGAAGCCGTCCCAGACGTCGTCGACGTTGACCTTCGCCGACCGCGTGGAGTTGAGCAGGCCGGTCCGGCGCTGGAGCACGTCGTCGATGCCCAGGCCGCGCTGGTACCACTCGCCGCTGGTGGCGAAGTCGGCGGCGTCGGCGTCCTGGGCCATCGGCGAGAGCACGCCGGTGGAGATGTTCGGGTAGCCCGACCGGCCGACGAAAATCTCGGGCGCGGTCGAACCGAACAGCGAGTCGCCCTGGACCGTCTCCTTGAACTGCTGTTCGACGTCGTCCAGGTAGTTGGTGATCTCGTAGGACTTTTCCCCGGCGAGGCGCCGTCGCTCGGCCGCTTCGTCCCGCTCGAACCCCGCGACGAACTCGTCGAGACGCATCTACCTCCCCTTGGACGCAGGGGGGTAAGAATCTGTCCCGGCGGGCTCGGAGTCTCACGCCGCAGCGGCGGTGGCGACTTGCCCGAGCCCCGATCCGCTGGCGCCGCACCTCTCACTGAGGCTAACAGTTAGGAGTGTCCAGTCCGTACGTTTACACCAGGCATGTCCCGCGTTCTCAAACTGGCGGCGGTGGTCGCCACGGTCGCCGCGCTCGGTACCATCTTCGCCCCGGCCCTCTGGCGCGTGAGCCACGGACAGGCACTGACCAACGTCCTGGTGGGCGAGTTCGCGACCCTCGCGATGGGTTACACCGCTTACCGGATCGCCTACGGCAAGGACGCGTCCCGTTCGGTCGCGCTCGCCGCGGCCGTGTTCGGGGCGGTCCTCGCCGTCTCCCCCGTCGTCTTCGGCCTCGTTCCCGTGTTCACGTCAGTCACCATGATCGGCGGCGGCCTCGTCGCCGTCGTGAGTCTCGTCGCGTTCGTGACGACGTTCACCGGCGACGATCGGTCCGTCCGCGGCATCTCACGTGGCCGGGACGCGAGCGATGACCAGCCAGAGGCGGTGTGACCAGCTCGTCTCACGGCCCGCCAGCCTGCTCGCGTGTCGCTCCCTTCGGTCGCTCCCGCTCGCGTATAGCTGGTGCCTCCCTGCGGTCGGCACCAGCCTGCTCACGGGTCGCTTCGCTCCCCGTTCGCGATTCGTTGGTACCTCGCTTCGCTCGGTACCAACCTAACTATGGATCCCCATCGCTTCGATCTGTTCCTGGTACCGATTCCGGATCGTCACTTCCGTGACCTGGGCGACGTCGGCGACTTCGCGCTGGGTCTTCTTCTCGTTGCACAGCAGTGAGGCGGCGTAGATGGCCGCCGCGGCGTAGCCAGTCGGCGACTTTCCGGAGAGCAACCCCTGCTCGGCCGTCGCCTGGATTATCTCCTTGGCCTTCGACTGGACTTCTTCGGTGAGGTCCAGTTCCGAACAGAACCGCGGGACGTACTGCTTGGGGTCCACGGGTTCCATCTCCAGGGAGAGTTCGTGGGAGACGTACCGATACGTCCGACCGATCTCTTTGCGGTCGACGCGGGAGACGTCTGCGATCTCCTCGAGGCTCCGGGGGATGCCTTCCTGGCGACAGGCGGCGTAGAGACACGAGGTCGCGACGCCCTCGATGGACCGGCCGCGGATGAGGTCATCTTTGAGCGCGCGCCGGTAGATCACGGAGGCGACTTCTCGCACCGAGCGCGGGACACCGAGCGCACTCGCCATCCGGTCGACTTCCGAGAGCGCGAACTGCAGGTTTCGCTCGCCCGCGTCCTTGGTCCGGATACGCTCTTGCCACTTCCGCAGGCGGTGCATCTGGCTGCGTTTCTTCGAGGAGATAGACCGACCGTAGGCGTCCTTGTCCTTCCAGTCGATCGTCGTCGTCAGCCCCTTGTCGTGCATCGTCTGCGTCGTCGGCGCTCCCACCCGCGACTTCTCCTGGCGTTCGGAGTGGTTGAACGCGCGCCACTCCGGCCCCGGGTCGACGTTGCCCTCTTCCACGACGAGCCCACACCCCTCGCATATCAGCTCTCCCCTGTCGGCGTCTTTGACCAGGTCCACGGACTCGCACTCCGGACACTGCTTGGCCCGTTCGGACTCGTCTCGTTCGTTCTCCTCCTGTAGCTGCCGCTCGCGGTGACGGGTGGGCCGTTTCATCGCAGTTACATGTTAAGAGCAGTAGGATATTTAACACCTTGGGAAGCCATACCGTCGTCGCCGTCGTGGTCGGCCGGGCCGTGGCGGATGGCGGTGGCGGTGACGAGCGTCGAGATCCCGGGGGACGCCGGCCCGCCGAAGAGGAACGCCTTTACTCTCAGGTCGGCCATCTTCAGGCGATGCCGACCATCGAGTGCGACGAGACGACCGCGCGCGAACGGCTCGAAGCGGCGGGGGTCGACGTCGAACCGGGGAACACGGAATACGAACGCTGGCGAGCGACCCACGCCGGCGCGACCGCCGTCGCGTACGACGGGAAGGTCGTCGTCCAGGGCGGGTCTACCGCGCAACTCGAAGCGGTGCTCCGCGACGGCGGCGGACGGGTCGAGGCCTACTTCGACGGCGCCTCGCGCGGCAACCCCGGGCCGGCGGCGGTCGGATGGGTACTCGTCACGAACGACGGCATCGTCGCCGAGGGCGGCGAGACCGTCGGCCGGATGACGAACAACCGCGCCGAGTTCGAGGCGCTGATCACCGTTCTGGAAGTCGCACAGGGACACGGCTTCGACGAGATCGTCTTGCGCGGCGACTCTGACCTCGTCGTCAAACAGGTCCGCGGGGAGTGGAACGTCGACGACCCCGAACTGCGAGAGCGCCGCGTCACCGCCCACGAACTACTCCGCTCGTTCGACGACTGGTCAATCGAGCACGTCCCGCGCGAGGTCAACGACCGCGCGGACGAACTGGCCAACGAGGCGCTCGACGATGACTGAGCTTCCCGACGACGTCGTCGCGGAGGCCGAACGGCTGACGCGCCTGGCGCGACAGGCCGTCGACCCGGCCGAAAGCAAGGCTTACCGGACGGAACGAGACGCGCTGATCGGCGAGTACGACTACACGGTCCGGATCCGGGAAGACGACGACGCCGACGTCCTCGTCTGCTATCCCTCCGAGTGGATGGACGACGGGACCGTCCGGACGGAGCGCATCGAGGACGTGGACCGCGGCGTCGAACGTCGACTCTCCGGCGCGGGCGACCCCGACGACTGGGAGGCGGTCGCGGAGACGAACGACGAACTCGTCGAGGACGTGGCAGCGGACCACGAGGACGTCCACGCTGCCAACGCCCGTGCGCTGGCCGACTTCGCGAGTAACCACTACGCGAAGCCGATCACGGAGTTGACGCGGTCCGAACTCCGCGAATTTATCGAGGAGTACCTCCCGCGGAACGCCTGGCCGACGGACCGACAGCTGGCGCGCGTTGAAGCCTCTGTGGAGGTAGCGTTCGAAAAAACTGACATCAGTTGTCCGCTGGAGTAGGTTCTACTGCTGCTCGGCGTCGACGAGGTCGTGGAGCGCGTCCGCGCGCTCGTCGTCGGCGGCGAACTTGCCGAACACCCACGCGAGCTGGTCGAGGACCGCTTCCTCGCCCTCTTCGGTGAGCGCGTACTGATTCGTCCGCTTGTCGAGTTCGCTCTTCTCGACGAGGTCGAGTTCGACGAGGTCGTCGAGGTTCGGGTAGAGGCGCCCGTGGTTCACTTCGCTGTCGTAGTAGGTCTCGAGTTCTCGCTTGATAGCCAGACCGTACCGTGGCTCCTCGGAGAGGATGACCAGAATGTTCTGCTGGAAGGCCGTGAGTTCTCGCGCGATTCCCGGAGTGCCGTCGATGGCTTGTGCCTCTGACATGGTTAGCGAAATGTCAGCAAACTATTTAACGCTTGTTAACTCCAGTGAGCTGTCCCGAAAATCCACTTGACGGCAGACCTGTGGCCTCTATCCTCCAATCTAAGTTCAATTCAGAATTACAGGTGTTGTAATTGATTAGGAAACCAATAGCTGGCGGTACGAACCGATTACCCCGCGCCTCACGTGGTGATGAGAATGGATTACGAAAGTACTTTTTGGCCGCCTCACGGACTGAGTCGTGATGACGAACCTGTGGCAAGACCTCGAAACCGGCCCGAACCCGCCCGAATCGATCTACGCCGTCGTCGAGTGCCTGAAGGGAGAGCGTAACAAGTACGAGTACGACAAGGACGTCCCCGGCGTCGTCCTCGACCGCGTGCTCCACTCGAACGTCCACTACCCCTCGGACTACGGCTTCATCCCGCAGTCGTACTACGACGACGAGGACCCCTTCGACGTGCTCGTCCTCGTCGAGGACCAGACGTTCCCCGGCTGCGTCATCGAGGCCCGCCCCATCGCGCTCATGAAGATGGACGACGACGGCGAGCAGGACGACAAGGTCATCGCCGTCCCCGAGGAGGACCCCCGCTACGACCACCTCCAGGATCTGGACGACATCCCCCAGCAGCAACTCGACGAGATAGACGAGTTCTTCGCGACCTACAAGAACCTCGAGGAGGGCAAGGAAGTCGAGACCCAGGGCTGGGAGGACAAGGCTGCCGCGAAAGAGGCCATCGAACACGCGATGGACCTCTACGAACAAAACTTCGCGTAAGTTTCCGGTCCGGCTCGCCGAACGACTTCTCTCTTATTCGCGTCGTCAGCAGTGATGCTCGCCAGTGGCACCGACGGCGACGGGACCGATACCCGACGGTAATACCGGACAGCGCTACCGATAAATTATGAGCATGGGTAATTACTTGTGGCGAGAGCGGCTAGTCGGAGACGTGATGGCAACGAAGCAACCGGCGGTCGCCGTGGACCACCCGACAGTCGTGCCGGAGAACTACGACGCCGCGGACGACGCCGACGAGGACACCGAAGACGGTGAGTCGGTGACCGGTGAGTCGGTGGCCGGCCAGACGTCTCACCAGGAGTAGGTATTGCCGATACCGGCGACGTGCGCGAATTCGAGCCGCGAAAAGAAGTTTCTTGTTCCCGTCCGCTGAAAGGACGCGTATGGGCCTGTTCGACCGTCTCCGCGGCGACGAGGGACCCCGTGTTGCCTTCTTCGGCATCGACGGCGTCCCGTATAGCCTCGTCTCGGACCACCCCAACCAGTTCGAGAATCTCACTGCATTGGCCGAGGAAGGCAGCGCGGGGCCGATCGACAGTATCGTTCCCCCGGAATCCAGCGCCTGCTGGCCGTCGCTCACGACCGGGGTCAACCCCGGCGAAACCGGCGTCTACGGCTTCCAGGACCGGGAGGTCGGGTCCTACGACACCTACGTCCCGATGGGTCGGGACGTCCAGGCCACGCGCGTCTGGGACCGGGTCGCCGACGACGGACGCGACGCCACCGTGCTGAACGTTCCCGTCACTTTCCCGCCCCAGCGCAACGTCCAGCGCATGGTGTCTGGCTTCCTCTCGCCCGGCGTCGGCGACGCCTCCTTCCCCGACGAACTGGGCGACTACCTCGACGACATCGACTACCGCATCGACGTCAACGCCAAACTCGGCCACGACGACGACAAGACGGACTTCATCGAGGACGCCCACGAGACCCTCGACAAGCGCTTCGAGGCGTTCAAACACTACGTCCAGGAGGACGACTGGGACCTCTTTTTCGGCGTCTTCATGACCACCGACCGGGTCAACCACTTCCTGTTCAAACACTACGAGGAGGACGGCGAGTACGAGGAGGAGTTCTTCGAGTTCTACCGCAAGGTCGACGACTACCTCGGCCAGCTGCGGGAGATGCTCGACGACGACACGACGATGATGGTCGCCTCCGACCACGGCTTCACCAGCCTCGACCACGAGGTCCACTTCAACGAGTGGCTCCAGCAGGAGGGGTGGCTCTCCTACGAGGACGACGACCACGACAGCCTCGGCGACATCGCCGACGACACCCGCGCGTACTCGCTCATCCCCGGGCGCTTCTACATCAACCTCGAAGACCGCGAACCGCGCGGATCGGTTCCACAGGACGAGTACGAAGCCGTCCGCGACGAACTGCAGGCCGAACTCGAGGCCCTCGAAGGCCCGGACGGCGAGAAGGTCGCCGACCGCGTCGTCACCAAGGAGGACGCCTTCCGCGGCGACCACGACGACATCGCTCCGGACCTCGTCGTCATCCCGAACCACGGCTACGACCTGAAAGCCGGGTTCAAGGGTAGCGACGAGGTGTTCGGCCTCGGTCCCCGAAACGGCATGCACAGCTTCGACAACGCCTCCCTGTTCGTCGACGACCCAGACGTCCGCATCTCCGACGTCGACCTGTTCGACATCGCGCCGACGATGCTCGACCTGATGGACGTCGACTACGAACGCGGCGAGTTCGACGGGAGCAGTCTGGTCTGAGGGCGGTTTGCGCGCCACAGATTCTCACTAGTCGTTGAGCACGTCAGTTCTGCATCGCAGTAGCGCATTCAGGTGGTCGACATCTTCCAGCACCGTCAGTTCCGCGTTCGGGAGCGCGTCTGCCAGCCGATGCGCACTGTCGAGGGGGACGTTCGCGTCGGCGTCACCGTGCCAGAGCCGGACTGGCGCCTCGACGTCGCGCGGGGAGCAGTCCCACTCGCTGTTCAGCAATTCGCTCTCGGTGACCAGCCCCTCGCCCCGGCCGGCGACCGCTGCGACGAAGTCGCGCCGGACTACCTCGGCGGTCCCATCGGGGACGTCGGCCGCGCCGCCGTCCGAAGTATACTGAGAGACCACTAGCGAGGGCGTAGTCCTGGTCGCGAGCCAGGCCTGTGCGCGGACGAGTCCTCGAAGGAGTCGCGGTGCCCTGCGTGAGACGGCTTCGAGGACGCGAACCGGACGAGGAACGGCCTCGACCAGCGACGGCGGCGCCGACGTCGAGACGAGATCGACGGTCTCGATTCGCTCGGGAGAGGTCGCCGCGAGTGCGAGCGCGTGTGGGCCACCGCCGGAGAAACCGACGACCCTCGCGGAGGCGACGCCGGCATCGTCGAGCACCGGCATCACGAATCGTTCGGTGTCGGCCAGCGTCCGGTCCGACCACTCGTCCGAGCGGCCGTAGCCCGGTCGGTCGATGGCCAGCACGCGGACGTCGCTCTCGCGTGCGGCATCGTGTAATAGCTCGCCGAGGACGCGGGATCCGGGAGTGCCGTGGAAGAAGACGACGGGCGCACCGCTTGCCGTCCCGTACTCGGCGTAAGCGATACTCCGTCCGTCGTCGGTCCTGACGGTACTGCGCTCGTCTCCGACTTCCACGTCCCGACGCTGACCGTCCGTGGCCGCCGTCTCGGTCATCGATCGATAGTCGCAGGCCGAACCGCCTGACAGTTCTCCCGGATGAATGCGGTTCTTTTTAACAGATCCTCGGAAAAGGCGATGGCATGGAGCGCGTCGCGTTCCGGGCGCGGTACCCAGACGACCTGTTACATCCGTTCCATCGTCGGCTCGCGGCGACGGACGACGTGTCACGCGCCGACCTCCTTGTCTGGGGACCGCTGTCGACCGTCTCCACGCTCACGTGGTTCGACGGCGCGCCGGACGCCGTCGCGAACGTGTTAGAGGCCGTCGACTCGACGACCGGCACCGAACTCGTCCCCGGTGACGGTGGAACGTACGCGTTCGTCCACCAGACCGAGTACGAGTTTCCGGAAGAACTGCTGGAACTGGTCGCCGAATCGCCCGTCGTCTACGTGCCGCCGATAACGTTCTTCGACGACGGTCACGTCGCGTTCGAGGCCGTCGGCCAGTCGGAGGCTCTCGCCGCGTTCCACGGCGAACTCGCCGATTTCGCCGACGTGACCGTCGAACGGGTGGGGGAGTTCGACCGGTGGGGCTCGTCGGCGACGCTCACCGAACGCCAGAAAGCGGCGCTGGACGCCGCAGTCGACGTCGGCTACTACGACGTGCCGCGGTCCAGCGGGGTCGAAGACGTCGCCGAGCGACTCGACTGCGCGACGAGCACTGCAGGTGAACTACTCAGGAAGGCGGAATCGAGCGTGATTCGCGAGTTTACAGAGAGTCGCTGACCGACCGACCCGAATCGGGAGACGTCAGCGACGGGCCTCCACCGGCCCCACATCTTACATCCGCGAGGCGTTCTTCGCGTCTTCGGCGTGTTCGAGCGCGAACTCAAGCTGTCGCCGGTGGACCGCCTCCAGTTCGTCGGTGTCGGCGTCCGCGAGCCGCGTCGTCACCGTGACACCGGGCAGCGACGTCTTCAGTTCGTTGTCCGCGCCGTCGATGAACTCGCTGGGGTCGAAGTCTTGTTCCGACATACCTGTCCAGAGGAGTCCGAGTCCGAAAACGTCTGGCCCGCGTGGCGGACCGGTATCGCGGCAGGTTTCCAGCATACCGCGGCGCGGAGCGCCGCGGTTTCCTCCGCAAGCGCGCCGAAGGCGCGACTTGCGGCCTTTTTTCGCCGACGTTCTTTGTGGGGGGTTGAGCGCTCGCCGGAGGGAAGCGCGATTCCCCCCACGAAAAAAGGTCGTTGTGTTACATCAGGTCGTTCAGGTCGTCGTTAGTCATACCTTCCATCGGGTCCCGGTCTTCGGCCATGCCCTCGCTGGCCTCACGTGCGCGGTCCATGAACTCCTGGATGCGGGCCGAGCGTTCGACGCCGCCGAGCAGGACGAGCGAAGCGATCTTCTCGCTGTCGATGGGGAAGTCGCCGCCCCGCACTTCGAGGCTACCGGTCTCGTCCTCCATCCACTTTCGCGCGCGTTCGACGCCCTTCCGCGAGATGCGCTCGGGGTGGCCGGCGACGACGAGGAGGCCGGCGTCGGCCTCCGTCGCGTCGGGGAGGCTCATGCTCGTCATCAGCGCGTTGCGGGTGACGCTGGTGATGACGGAGATGTTCTCGCCCGCATCCTCGCTGGCGGGGGCGGCGGCGTAGCCGATGGAGGCGATGCCGCCGTTCTTGAGGGTGTTGATGATCTCGGAGGAGTCGACGACGCTCTCGCCGACGCCCTCGACGGCCTCGCCGGCAGCGAACAGCAGGCCGACGCGCTGGGCGATGGCGTCGTTGATGCGGTCGAAGCCGGCTTCGAGACTGTCGTCGGCGGCCTTCCAGGCGTCGTTGTCGATGAGGATCAGCGAGTCGGCCTCGCGGACGCAGGTCTTCAGCGACCGGCCGGCGTTGGCCTGGTAGATACCGCCCTCGTCGCGCCCGGGGAGGACGCCGAGCACGTAGACGGGGACGTCGTAGATGCGCTGGAGTTCGCGGGTGAGCATCGGTGCGCCGCCGGAGCCGGTGCCGCCGCCGAGGCCAGCGACGACGACGACGGCCTCGGCCTGGGAGGTGATGCGACCGTCGAGGTCGCCCATCACTTCGGTGGCGTTCTCCTGCATGATCTCGGCGCCAAGTTCGTTGTCGCCGCCGACGCCGTGACCCTTGACCCGGTCCTGGCCGATGAGGGACGTGTCGATGTCGAGTTCACGGAGGTCCGCTTCGGCCGTGTTGACAGCGAGCGCGCCTTTCACCGCCTCGAAACCCATGTCGTAATCGAACTCCGCGAGGGCCTGGGTGACTTTCCCCCCGGCCTGTCCAACCCCTATCAGGACGACTTTCATACCACATGGCTCTACAGGGCGACTAATCAACGTTGCCCCGCTCCCGGGGTTCAAGTACCGGGACGGGACCAGACGGCCCATGTCCGACGACGAAGCGCTGCAGCGCCGATTGCGCGCGGTCGAGCGATCACTGACCGACGGCGACCACGACGTCGATTCCCTCCGAGCCGCAGGCGACCAGGCGAACCGGATCGACGAACTGGCGGCCCGACTCGACGAAGCGGAGGACCGAATCGCCGAACTCGAGGCGTCGACGCAGGCGCTTCGCGGCTACGTCGGCAACGTTCGCTCGGTCAACGAAGACGTCGAACAGCGCGCCGACGCTGCGCTGGCTGCCGTCGAGCGCCTCGAAGCGCGGATCGACGACGCAGGACGATCAGACGCTGGTTCCGTCGACGCAACCGATCCCCCTCGTTCGTCAGTTCTCGGTCGAGACACCCGACAGCCCCGGGACAGTTCACCCGACCGACAGTGGGCGGACGACAGGACGGAGGCAAACGGCGATACCGGTGGCGACAGCGACGCCGGGAAAGACGGCAGCGACCGCGACGATGGCAACGCCGGTGGCGACGGCCTGGTAGCGCGAATCCGGCGAACGTTCGGATGATACGGGTGGTACTTGCCGTCGTGCTCACGACCGCCCTGCTGGGCGCGAGTCTCCCGGCCATCGACGAGGCGCGTCTGGAACACACCGAAACGACGGTCGGGACGGAGCTACGCGCGCTCGAACGGGCGGCGACGGACCTGCTGGCCACCGACGATCCCACCGAGGACGGGGCCCGACGCGTCGTCGAAATTCGGTTGCCTGCACGAAGCTGGAGCGACGCGGGCGTCGACGCTGTCACGATCGGCCAGTCCCGGACCGCTGGCGGTGGACGGCTCACCTGGACGGCAACGGGCGGCAGACAGCGAGTGCGTCACCTTCCGGAGGTTCCACTACGGACGGGTGACGGTACGCCGCTGACGCTCGAAGGAGCGGAGAGACACCGGCTCGTGCTCTCACTGGATGGCAACCGGACCGCGCCCATCGTCACGGTCCGGACCTTTACAAGCGATGACGGGACCAGCGGGGCACATGCGACGGTGGTTACCGACCGGCGACGGCGAAGCGGTCGGCGAGTGCGCGTGTGAACCGACCGTGAGACGAGACCGGCTCGTCGTCGACGCCGGGAACTGCCCGGGACGGGGACGGCTGGTGTCTGAACCGAACTGCCGCCGGACCGTCGTCGACGCGCTCCGGGACGTCGACGTGGACGCCGTCGTCACCCGTCACGACGGGCTCGAGCGGGCGTACCTCGACGACGCGGCGGCCCTGCTCGTCGCCGCCGGTCGGTTCGCCGACCGCGTCGCGTTCCACGACGACCGGCTGGCCGACCTGGCCACGTCGGACCCGCTGTCGGCGGCCCACGAGGCCACGGGACGAGCACCCCCGGTCGCCGATGTGGCGGCCGAATCCGGACTGGCGCTAGGCGCCCAGCGCGTCGACGGGTACGACGACGCCCTGAGGCCATCCCTCGGCCTGCGCATCGGCAACGCACGCCTCCGGACCGCGCCGCCGCCGGACGCGAACTTCGAGGGCGTCAGGACCCTCTCGACGGACGCGAGGGTTCGCCTGTACGAACGGCCCGGGAGCGAACTCGACGTCTATCACCTCGAACCAGTCGAACTGGATCTCGAGGAGGCGGCCATCGCGACGCTCGCCCGGGCACGGGAGTTCCTCGCGAGCGGGGCAGTCGGCGGCGAGCGGGCGCCAAGGCGGGCCGTCCGGCGCGTTGCGAGCGAACGGGACCCGGTCGACCGACTCGGTGCGGTCCTCGAAAAGCACACGAGCGACCTCGGGGTACTCGCCGACCTGTTCGCCGACGGGCGCGTCTCCGACGTCTTCGCGAACGCGCCCGTCACGGAGACGCCGCTCACCGTCCGCGTCGACGGCGAGCTTCGCCGGACGAACGTCCGGGTGTCCCGGCGGGGTGCCGACGCGCTGGCCTCCCAGTTTCGTCTCCGGAGCGGCCGCGCGTTCTCGCGTGCGAACCCGACGCTCGACGCCACGGCGACTGTCGGGGACCGCCGTGTCCGCGTCGCCGCGACGACGGAGCCGGCCAGCGACGGACTGGCCTTCGCCTTTCGCGCCCACGACCGGGACACCTGGACGCTCCAGCGCCTCGTCTCCAACGACACGCTCCCGCCGGACGCCGCCGCGTTCCTCTCGCTGGCTGTCGAGCGGGCCGCCGCCACGCTCCTCGCTGGCACCCGCGGCGCCGGCAAGACGACGATGCTCGGTGCGCTCCTGTGGGAACTCGCCCCGACGGTCCGGACGCTCGTCGTCGAGGACACGCCCGAACTCCCGGTCGACGCGCTCCAGGCTGCGGGGCGGGACGTCCAGTCTTTGCGCGCAAACGGCGGCGACGGGCCGGGAATTACGCCAGCGGAAGCGTTGCGAACGGGACTCCGACTCGGCGAGGGCGCCCTCGTCGTCGGCGAGGTCCGGGGTGAAGAGGCCGCCGTGCTCTACGAAGCCATGCGCGTCGGTGCGAACGGGAGCGCCGTCCTCGGCACCATCCACGGCGACGGCGGCGAGCGCGTCAGAGAGCGCGTCGTCTCCGACCTCGGCGTTCCGGAGTCGTCCTTCGCGACGACCGACCTCGTGGTGACGCTCGAACCGTACGACGACGGTGGCGACCGAGGCCGTCGCGTCGCCAGCATCGAGGCGGTCGTCGACGGCGACGCGGGCGTTCGGTTCGCGCCGTTGTTCGTACTGGAGGACGGCGAACTCCGACCGACCGGACGCATCGACAGGGGGAACAGCCGCCTCGTTCCGTCCCTGACCGAGTCCGGGGAGACGTACGCACAGTTTCTGGCGACGCTGGCCGAACGCGAGCGTTCGCTCCGGGCGGAAACGGGGGTCCCCGGCGAACCGACGTGGGCCGAACCGACGGACGCCGGCCCGTGTTGATCCACGTCCTCGAATCGGCCGCACGCCTCTGGCCAGGCCCGGTGAGCGTCGACGACGAACTCGACAGGGCGCTGGCGTTCGTCGGCGCCGACGTCGACGGTGAGACGGTCCATCGCGCCTCGTACGCCGCAGCCGTCGCGCTCGCGGTGATGGGATTCGTCGCCACGACTGTCACCCGGAGTACACCGATCGTGGCCGCGCCGTTCCTGGCGCTCGCGACGGCCGTCGCAGTCGGCGGGCCGGTCCTACCGCTCGCGCTCGCGCGGGCGAAGCGAACGCGCGCCCTGGGATCCGCTCCCTCGCTCGTTACCCGGGCGGCGCTGTCGATGGAACTGGCGCCGTCGCCCGAGCGGGCGGCACAGTTCGCCGCAGCGACGAGCGAGGGGACCCTGGCCAGCAGTCTCGATGCCCACGTTCGGCGCTCGGCGGCCGGCCCCGAGACCGGATTCGCCGGGTTCGTCGCGGAGTGGAAGCCCTGGTTCCCTGCACTGGAGCGGGCGTGTACACTCGTCGAGAGCGCTGGGACCGTCCCCGCCGACCAGCGGTCCGCGACGCTCGAACGCGCCCGGGGCACAGTCCTGGACGCGACGCGGGATCGGATGGCCGACTTCGCGGGATCGATCCGGGGCCCGGCGACGGCGGTCTACGCCTTCGGCGTCCTGCTCCCCCTGGCGCTCGTGTCACTGCTGCCGGCGCTCCGAGCGGCCGGCCTCCCCGCACCACTCCGGATCGTCGCCCTGGTCTACGACCTCTTGCTTCCGCTCTGCCTGCTGGGGGCGAGTGTCTGGCTCCTCGCTCGCCGACCGGTCGCGTTTCCACCGACCACGGTCCAACGGTCTCATCCGGACGTCCCCGCCCGTCGCTGGCCGGGCCCACTCGTCGGGTGCCTCGCGGCCGCACTCTCGTGGTGGACCGCGTCGCTGGTGTTTCCGCCGTGGGCGACACCGGTCGCCGTCACTGGTACAGGGGCCGGAGCCACACTCGTCGTTCACTACCGACCGATCGTCCAGGTACGCGAATCGGTCAGTGAAGTCGAAGACGGGCTGAGTGACGCACTGGCGCTGCTCGGTCGTCGCGTCGAACGTGGCGAGTCCGTCGAGTCGGCGGTGGCCGGCGTCGCCGACGACGTTCCGGGGCCGACGGGCGAACTCCTGGCAGCCGCGGCCCGTCGGCAGCGACTGCTCGGCGTCGGCGTGGAGACGGCATTTCTCGGGCCGAACGGCGCTCTCGAAGCGATCCCAAGCGACCGAGTGCGCAGTAGCGCGACCCTGCTCGCGCTGGCGGCAGCGGAGGGACCACCGGCCGGTGCGGCCGTCACCGCGATGGGCGAGCACCTCCAGGAACTCGCCGCCGTGGAGGCCGAGGCGCGTCGCTCGGTCGAACAGGTGACGCGGACGCTCGCGAACACCGCCGCCATCTTCGGCCCGCTCGTCGGGGGTGCGACGGTCGCACTCGCGGGGGCGATGGGGTCGGCCGGACCACTCGCCAGCGGTGGGGCGGCCGATGGCCTCGGCCTCGTCGTCGGGGCGTACGTGCTCGTCCTCGCCGCCATCCTGACGGCACTCTCGACCGGTCTCTCGCGAGGCTTCGACCGCGCGCTCGTGGGCTACCGCGTGGGACTCGCACTGCTGGCCGCCACGGCGACGTACCTGGCCGCGTTCGTTGGTACCGGTCTTACCGTCTGATAGTGGTGGTTGTAACTTTTCACCGACATTCGCCGGCACGGGCCACGTCGAACGCCGGGAGACTCGCTGCACTCGTCTCCCGAGCCCGGACTCGCCATGTTCGTCCGGACGCCGGTACGGGTTTACAACCACCACTATGAAGGTTTAAAACGGATGACGGGGCCAGGACGCCCATGTTCGACGTCCCGGTAGATTCGACGTACGTGTGGTTCGGCGTCGGTGCGGTCAGTCTCGCGGTGTTCGGCGTCGGGGTCGGACTCCCGAGTTCCGCGCCGCCGGACGCGAGGGCTGCGGCCAACGCCGTCGACGCCGTCGCCGTGGGTCCCTCTGGTGCCGTCGGGACGCACCCGCTCCCGGCGGCCGACCGATTCCGACTCGGACCGACGCAGGTCGGACTCGAAAACGACGGCGGCCGCGCACACGCGACGTTCGCCTATTCGGTGACGCCGGCCGTTGCTGACGACCGACTGGAACGCGTACTCGACGGAGACAGCCCGCGATCGGCGTTCGACTCGCCAGCGGCGTTCGCCGACGCAGCGTCAGCAGCCAGCGAAGAGAAAACCGGCTGGCGACCGGCACCGGCCCGATTGACCATCCGACGCGTCACCTGGAGGCACGTGAATGTCACGCTCGTCGGGTAGGGCCCAGACGGAGCCCCTCGCGGCCCTCGTGGCGGTCGTCGCCGTCTGTCTCGGGCTGAGCCTCTACGTCGGCGTGCTCGACGCGGAGCTGGCCCCCTCGTCGGAGCGAAACGTCGCGGCGTCGGCCATCGAACCCGTCGAGGACGCGTTGGCCCCGTCCGCCGTCGCGCTTCCCGATCGGATCGACGACGGACAGGCGAACGGGCCCGGAGGCTACCGGACGAACGTAACGTTGACCACGGAGGACGATCGATGGCGTGCGGGCCCCCCAGTGCCCGCGAACGCGGACAGTGCGCGCAAACGACTCGGGGTTCGGGTCGATCCAACGCAGGTCCGAACCGGGACACTCCGAGTGAGGGTATGGACGTGAGAGCGGTCAGTACGGTCGTCGACGCGACGGTCTTCCTCCTGCTCGTCGGCGGCGCTATCGCCACGTTAGTCGCCGGTACCGGAACGATGCAGGCGGAGAGCCACGAGCGTCCGGGGTCGGGGAACCCGGCCGCCGAAGACGCCAGGCTCCTGGCGACGACCACGGCGACGGTCGACTACTCGCTGGCTCCGGCGACGGCTGCCGAAGCCGACGGCGTGACGTTCCACCGGACGGATGGGAGTGGCTTCGAACGGACTGCCCACGGCACGCTCGCGTCGTTGCTCGCAGACGCGGCCGTCGGAAACGTCGCCAGCGACGGCGAGCAACTCTCCCACGCCAGCGACGAGTTCGAGCGCCGACTCTCGTCGACGGTCCGGGACCGGCTCGGTCGGCGGGGCGTGCGGACCAGCGTCGAAGTGACCTGGGAACCGTACGACGACGCACACCTCGTCGGTACGACGCGCGTCGGTGACGAACCGCCACGAGACGTCGACGTACACGCCGCTACGCTGACGGTCGACAGCGGATTCCCGGCGAGTCGAGAACGGGCCGAACGAGCGGCCGAGGAGGACGGATTCCGGGGCGTCGCGACGGTCGTCGCCGACGCCGTCGTCCACGGTCTGTTCCCGCCGCGAGAGACCCAACTGGCGCTCCGGGGCTCGTATCCGGGTGACGCACTCACGGACCAGCGGTATCGCCGGGCTGCGACGCTGTTCGGCGCCGAACCGCCGACGATCGAGGAGACGAACGTCTCCGTCTCGAACGACCGCCTTCGGACGGCGCTGCGTGACCGACTCGTCGCCGATGTGGAGTCGCGATTCGGATCGCCCGGTGCGGCCGCGCGTGCGGTCGAGACCGACACCGTCGACGTCACCGTCAGGACGTGGTCGCCGTGAGCCGGTCCGACCGCGGCCGGATACCGTTCGCGCTCGTGGGCGTGCTGTTGCTGGTCACCAGCGCGACCATCGCCGCGACGAGCCAGCCGCGAGTGCTACCGGCCGAGCCGGCGGTCTCGAAGGCCCTCGACGGCGCGACCGCCGATACCCAGACTGCCCTCCGCGAGGCGATCAGGGAAGCGAGCGAGGACGCGGCCAGAGAACCGGTGGTCGAACGGGTGAACACCACTGCCGGTCGGACGCTGAACGAGTCCGTGCCGTTCCGCGACTCGCTCCGGATCCGTGTCTATCTCGCCGCGCGCGACCGGTTGCAGGACGTCGAGCGTCGGCGCGGTGACGTTCGCGTCCACGCGTCACTGCCGCCCGTGGCAGACGCGACCGGTCTTCGTGCGGCGAAACGCCGTGTCCACGTCGAACGCGCGGACGAGAACGGAACGACGTTGCGCGTCCGGGTCGAGAACGTCACCCTGACCGCTACGCGGAACGGTCGCGTCCTGACCGAAGAGCGCGTCTCGCCGACGCTCGTCGTCGGGACGCCCGTCCTGGGCATGCACGACCGCGTGAGCGCGTACCAGCGACAGCTCGACGCTGGCGTGACGAAGCCTGGGCTCGACCAGCGACTGACCGCACAGCTGTACGCGCTCACCTGGGCCCGCGGCTACGCCCAGTACGGCGGCGCGCCGATAGACAACGTCGTGACTAACCGGTACGTCGCGCTGGCGACGAACGCGGGGTTGCTCGACGTCCAGCGTGAGACCATCGGCACGAGCGACGGCGTCGGACGGCGGACGCTGGCCGTGGAGACGGGCAAGCTCGCGGGGAGCGAACTGCTCGGTGCAAGTGGGGCAGAGGCACCGCCGGTACAGAACGCCCTCGATTCTCCCACGAAGCCACCGCCGAACGACATCCAGGGGCTGGAACCGCCCGGGGGAACCCGGCGGGACGACGAGATGCCGGTCGGTGTGAACGAGACGGCCGACGACGCGTTCCTCGACGTCGTCGTGGACGGAGACGTGAACGAATCGATCGCCACGGTCTACAGCGCGGACGTGCGTCTCGTCAGCGACGTCGACCACGTCGGTGGCGACCGACCGGCAGCGCCGGAGTCTCCTGGGGCAAACTGGACGCTGGTCGACGACGACCAGGCCGTGACCACCGACGTCGAAGCTGCGGACGTCGCCCCGCCGGTCTCGACGACGGGCTGGCACCGGCTCGAAAGCTACGGCCGGGAGGTCGACGTCGACCGGACGCGCGTCCGGACGTGGCGCCGCGGGAACGAGACGCGAACGACGGCGACCGAGGCCACCGAGACGCGGCGCGTCGCGGTCGCCGTGGTCGGGCGCCACACCACCAGTGAACGAGCGCCCGGCAACGCCGTCCCGACCGTCCACGAGCACGGCGAAGGACCGCTCGACGGGCCGAACATGGCCGACGTCCGGGACGAGGCCGTCGACAGTCTGGTGACGAGCCGGGGCGGTACGGAGGTCGTCGTGGCCCGGGCCGCGACCGGGACGCTCGACACGGATCCGGTTCGCGTCGAGGGGGACCGCCCGGACGGTCTCTACCGGTGGGTCTACCGGGACCTGATGGGCCTTCGCGAGCGGGTTCGGGACGTGGAAGTCCGCGTCGAACGCGGCGCAGTGGGCTCGTTCGAGGTGAATCCGCCGGCGATGCTCGCCGACCGGATCCGTGGCCAGCGAGCGGCCTTCGTCGACGCGCCGGCCACCTACGACGGCGTCGCGACGAAGGCGCGAATCGCTGCCCGGGTCGCCTACCTCGACCGCGTGCTGGAACGCCTCGACGAGCAGGCGGCCGAACGACGGAATCGCGGGAGTCGGCTCGGCGAGTCGCTGGAGGAGCGCGGAAGCGGCTCGCTCTCGGAACTCCAGGCGGGGATGGACGTCCCGCGGGCGTCGTCGCCTGAGCGTCGGCCGGCGTTCGAGGGGCCGGCTGGGCCAGTCAGGATGCGGGTCGACAGCGCACCGTCGTACCTGACCCGGGCCGAAATCGACAGCGAGCGGGTGCCGGCGCTCGACGGGCCGGCCCACCCGCTGGTGGCCCGGAACGTCAACGTCGTCACCGCGCCGTACGATGACGTCGCCGACACGGTCGTCGACGAGGTGATTGGGTCAGGCGGGACCGTCCGCCTCGCGACGGCGGCCCGAACGCTCCGGGCGGCCAACGCGACGCTCGAACGACGGAACGCGAGCGCGGTCCGGGAGCGACGCGACGCCCTCCGGACGGAAGTGGCGGACGGCAACCGGTACGTCCGACGGGGGATGCGCCTGACGCTGGCCGAACAGGGCGTCGGTGACGGCGATGCGGAACGACGCGAAATCGTCGCCCACGGGCTCTCTCGATGGGACACGACCGCGGCGCGCGCGCTGGCACTGTCGAACGGGTCAGCCAGCCCCGCGGTCGCCGCCGCGGCCGCCGACCGGGAGTCACTGGACGAGACGCGGGAGGACCGTCTCCGGCTGGAACTGGAACGGCGGACCGAGACCGCGCTCCGGACGGACGCGGCGAAGCCCGAGAGCGAGGCCGTCAACCGGAGTCGGACGGTGACTCGCGACGTCGCGACCGAGCTCACGCGACGGATCGCGAAAAACGCCACCGAGCGCGGCATCCAGCGCGTCACCAACGAGTCCTTCGACAAAGTACCGTCGGGGCTGCCGCTCGCACCGCCGTTCACGGCCTGGTACGCGACGACCAACGTCTGGCACGTGACGGTCAGGGGGGAGTACGCCCGCTTCGGAATACGGGCCGACCGCGGCAGACCCAGTGAGCCCGGGAGCGACCTCGCGTACGCCCGCGACGGGGGCGAAGTCAGGCTGGACGTCGACGACGACGGGGAGAAAGAGCGACTCGGCCGGGCTACGCGCGTCGACTTCGACGTCTCGACGACGATCGTGGTGGTCGTCCCGCCCGGGAAGAGCGGCGTCGGCGACCGGGACGGGAACGTGGACGAGCGATCCGACGGCTGGCCCGAGTCGGGGCCGAGCTGAGAGTCGGGAAAGGGTCGGCCCGTTTGCGGCGGAACAAACTGATTTGTACCCCCGACAGCTAGCGGCGTGCATGATACGAGGGGAGTTCCCGGACGCAGGCGAGCGGACGCCCGAAGAGCTACGGCGCGGGTACGAGGCCCTGCTCGCCGAGACGATCGACCAGGTCGGCGTCGAGACGGTCGCCGAGGAGACTGTGCTGGACCGCGAAACCGTCGAGTCGCTCGAGGCGGGCGACTCGCCAGAGGTCACGCTCGAGGAGGCGACGGCCGTGCTCGCGCTCGACGAGGACCGGCCGTCGGCCGACGCCGTCGCGGCCGAGGCCCGGGACATACTCCTCATGGGGATGACGACGGCGGTGCTCGACGTGGAGACCCTCGCCTCTGGGGTCGACGGCGCCCTCGAACCCAAGGAGATCCAGCAGAAAGTCGAGGGCCGGTTCCCGATGACGCTGGCCGAGTACGCCCTGCTCCACCAGTACATCGAGCAGCGGAAAGGGTGACGGATGCGCGTCGCGATTCTGGGCTGTGGCTACGTCGGACTCGAACTGTGCAGACAGCTCGCGGAACGTGACCACGACGTCGTCGGCGTCAGGCGGTCGTCGGCGGGCGTCGACGCCGTCGAGGACGTAGGTGGTGTGGGGGTTCAGGCCGACGTCACGGACTCGGACTCGCTGGGCAAGGTGCCGGACGCCGACGCGCTCGTCTTCGCCGCGAGTTCGGGCGGCCGCGGTGCCGAGGCGGCCCGCGAAATCTACGTCGAGGGATTGCGAACCGTCGTCGACCACTTCGGTGCGCGCGACGACGCCCCGGACCGACTGGTGTACACGTCGAGTACGGGCGTCTACGGCGACCACGACGGCGGCTGGGTCGACGAGGAGACGCCGCTCGATCCGACCACCGAGAAGACCCGCGTCCTCGCGGAGGCCGAACGCGTCGCGCGCGATGCGGCGGCGGAGTGGGGCATCGACGGGACCGTCGCCCGCTACGCCGGCCTCTACGGGCCGGACCGGTACCGGCTCGACCGGTACCTCGACGGCCCGGTCACTGAGGGGTACCTCAACATGGTCCACCGGGACGACGCCGCCAGAACGGTCCGGTACCTGTTGAGCGAGGACCTGGCGCGCGGCGACGTCGTCCTCGTGGTGGACGACGAACCGGTTGCAAAGTGGACGTTCGCCGACTGGCTGGCCGACGAGTGCGGCGTCGAGCGACCACCCAAGCGGACGAAGGCGGAGCGACTCGCGGACGGGGACCTCTCGGACGCGGCTCGCCGGCGCATCGTGACCAGCAAGCGCTGTTCGAACGACCGACTCCGGGACCTGGGCTACGAGTTCCGCTTCCCGACGTTCCGGGAGGGGTACCGGGCAGCCATCGACGCGGCCGTCAAGAACGGCTGACTGGCTTCGACGGGCTGACCGGCACGACGGGGACCAGTTTCGCTTCCGTGGCGGTCCCGTCTCTGTTCTGACCCGAACGCCCAGAAACCGCAAGAGGGCTAGTCGTTCGAGTGGGAGGTCGCTCCGTCCGGCTGAGTGGGGAACCTTCATGGTCGTCGGGGCCAACTCCTATCGCGTATGTCGCCTAGGGCTGTGGGGTCCCTCCAGGACGTGATCGACGCACTCGCGCCGGTCACCCCCGAGTCACCGCTGGAAGTCGCCGCCATCTTCGTCGCGCTGGTACTCGTACTGGCGGGGCTCCGCTGGCTCGTTGGCTACTTGCGTTCGACGCCGGCAGAGACCCTTCGCGAGACGCTCGCCGAACACGACCGGATCTCCGTGTTGATGCACCCGAATCCGGACCCGGACGCGATGTCGTCGGCGCTGGCCGTCGGCGAGCTCGCCGAGACCGTCGGTACGGAGACGACGCTCAACTACCCCGGCCAGATCCGCCACCAGGAGAACCGGGCGTTCGAGACCGTGCTCGACGTCAACTTCGAACAGATCGACAGCGCGGGGGAACTCGACGGCGACGGCGTCGTCCTGGTCGACCACAACGAGGCTCGCGGGTTCCCCGGCGCCGAAGGCGTCGACCCCGTCGCGGTCATCGACCACCACCCTGGTGACGGCGAGGGCGCCGAGTTCACGGACGTCAGGGCCGACCACGGCGCCTGCGCCACTATCTTCGCCGAGTACTTCGAGACGCTCGGCTGGGAGCCGGAGAAGCCCGGTGCTGACGAGAACGGCGACGACTCGGGCGAGGACGGCGGGGACGGACTCCCCGTCCAGCTCGCGACCGGGCTCCTCTACGGCATCCAGTCCGACACCAAACACCTCACGAAGGGCTGTTCGCCCGCGGAGTTCCACGCCGCGGAGTACCTGTACGAAGGGATCGACGAGGACCGCCTCGACCGCATCGCCAACCCGCAGGTCGACGCCGAAGTGCTCGACGTGAAGGCCCGTGCCATCACCAGCCGGACGGTACGTAACGCATTCGCGGTCAGCGACGTCGGCGAGGTGTCGAACGTCGACGCCATCCCGCAGGCCGCCGATGAACTGATGAAACTCGAGGGCGTCACCGCCGTGGTCGTCCTCGGTGAGAAGGACGGGACGCTCCACCTCTCCGGGCGCTCCCGGGACGACCGCGTCCACATGGGGAAGGTGCTCGACAACGTCGTCGACGACATCCCGATGGGGACCGCCGGCGGCCACGCCCGCATGGGCGGCGGTCAGCTCTCCATCGAGCACATGGAGGGCATCGGCCCGAGCGAGGGTGTCCTCCGCCAGGACTTCACCGAGCGACTCTTCGACGCCATGTCGGGCGACATCTAGACGCCCGCTCGCCCGGCGTCGGTTCGAGTACCAGCAGTTTTCAGGCCAAGCGTCCTACGCTGCGGTATGGCCACGCAGACGGCGACCTGGGCGTACCGCGACGACCACGGCGAGTTCGCCCGCACGTTCTTCCGCCGGTACGCCGATTGCGTCGTCTCCAGCATCGGCGTCGGCACGTATCTCGGCGATTCGACCGACGAGCGCGACGACCGGTATCACGACGCTATCGTCGAGGCGCTGGAATCCGGTATCAACGTCGTCGACACGGCGATAAACTACCGGAACCAGCGCTCCGAGCGCGTGGTCGGCGACGCCGTCCGGGACGCCGACATCGATCGGGAGGCGGCACTCGTCGCGACGAAAGGCGGGTTCGTCCCGTTCGACCGTGAGCGCCCCACCGATCCGGGCCAGTACGTCCTCGAGGAGTACGTGGAGCCGGGTGTCGTCGACCGCGAAGACCTGGTACGGGGACAGCACGCCATCGCGCCGGGGTTCGTCGACGACCAGCTGGACCGGTCGCTGTCGAATCTCCACCTCGACACCATCGACCTCTACTACGTCCACAACCCCGAGACGCAACTCGCCGAGCGGTCGGCCGAGGCGGTGTACGACCAGCTCGAAGCCACCTTCGAGCGACTGGAGGAGCGCGTCGCCGACGGTGACATCCGCCACTACGGCGTCGCGACGTGGGAGGGGTTCCGGGTACCCGAAGACCACGACAGCTACCTCTCCTTGCCGGAGGTCGTCCGTCGCGCCCGGTCGGCGGCCGATTCGGCCGGCGCCGACGCCACCCACTTCCGGGCGATTCAGCTCCCCTTCAACGTGCAGATGGCAGACGCGTTCACCGTCGAAGCCCACGAGGGGCCCGAGGGTCCCCAGTCGGCCCTGGAGTTCGCCCACGAGGCGGGCATCGACGTGTTCACGAGCGCGTCGATGATGCAGGGCCAGCTCGCCGACGGGCTTCCCCAGGACGTCGCGGCGAAGCTCTCCGGTGAGACGGCCGCCCAGCGGGCGATCAACTTCGCCCGGAGCGCGCCGGGCGTCACTTCGTCGCTCGTCGGAATGGGGTCCCCGGCCCACGTCGCCGAGAACGTCGCGGCTGGGACGTACGAGCCGCTGGGCGCCGATGCGTTCGACTCGGTGTTCGAGTGAGTGAAACGCGGGAGAGAAGAAGTCAGGGCGGGCTCGTTCGGCGGATCGGTCGATGCAGTGGGACCGTCGGAGGGCTATGAACGGGCCGCTTACCCGACTTCCTTCCACTCCGTGCCGCACTCGGGACAGACGCGGACTTTCCCCACCTGGTCCGGGTCGTTCTCTGTGGCGAGTGCCTCCTCGCAGTTGGCGCAGGCTAGCCGCTCGTAGGTGTCTTTCTCGATATCCCCGGCTCGGAGCCCCTTGCGCACAGATTTCATAGCCAAGCTTGCGAGACCATCGCATAAAAAGGTCGCGGCGGGTTGGTCGGGAAACCGGTCGCCGGAGTGCCGTCTCTCGGACTCGGGGCCCGTCCGTGCACCGTGGTCGGAACGGGAGGTTTTTGGCCGCGCTCGCGCTACCCGCGGCCGATGGAGTACGTCCAGGAGCGGATCGCGACGCTCCACGACTTCGACGGGACGGTGCCGGCAGCCCCGACCGACCGGGCCGCCGTCGTCGTCCCGCTCACGGAGCGGGACCACGCCAGCCTCGCCGCCGAGCGCGTCTTCTCGCGGCTCGAACGGGTCGATCCGGCGCGCGTGTACGTCGCGCTGCGGGCCGCACCGGACCAGGTCGGCGACGTCGTCCGCTGGGTCGACAGCTTCGACCTCGACGGCGAGGTGCTGTGGTGCAACGCGCCGGCGGTCGAATCCCACCTCGACGAGCGCGGACTGGGCGGGGGTGCGGGAATGGGGCGGGACCCAGGAAAGGGACGAGACGTCTGGCTGGCGCTTGGCGTCGCCGCGCGCCACGACTACGTCGTCGTCCACGACGCGGACGCGACGACTTACTCCGTGGCCCACGTCCCGAAACTCCTCTTTCCGCTGGCCAACGGTTTTCAGTTCTCGAAGGGCTACTACGCCCGCGTGGAGAACGGCCGGCTCTACGGCCGCCTCTTCCGGCTGTTCGTCCGGCCACTGCTCCGGGCGCTCGACGAGGAGACCGACCACCCGCTCGTCGACTACCTGCTGGCGTTCCGCTACGCGCTGGCCGGCGAGTTCGCCGCGACGAGCGACGTGGTCCGCTCGCTCCGCGTCCAGCCCGGCTGGGGGCTCGAAATCGGCACGCTCGGCGATGCTTACGACGCGGCGGGTTTCGAGGGTTCTGCGCAGGTCGACCTCGGGACCCACGAACACGACCACCGAGCCGTGGGCGGGCCCGAGGGCCTCGGCGACATGTGCGCCGAGGTCGGCGCGGCGCTGTTTCGTGCGCTCGCGGAGCGGGGCGTCGACCTGGACTACGACGTGCTGGCAGCCGCCTATCGCGACGTCGCCCGGGCGACTATCGACCAGTACGCCGCCGACGCGGCGTTCAACGACCTGGAGTACGACTCCTCTGGCGAGCGCGACCAGGTCGACCAGTACGCCGCTGCGGTCGGGGCGCCGGGCGAGGACCGTCGCCTCCCCGCATGGAGCGACTGCGAACTCGATCCGGAGGCGGTCCGGGAGTTGTCGAATCGAGCCACCGACGAGGCGACGGCCGAATAGCCGGTCGAGCCCGACGCAGCCTTTTTACGATTGCTAACAGGTTCGTGAGCCGAACGGCCGGGAGGAGCGCTGTGGGAGGTTTTCGCAAGAAAAACTGCCGCACGCGAACGGTTTTCACGGGACGGCGACTCACGCAACCTTCATAGGCTCCCCGCGACCATATGCTGATAATGAAACAAGACCACTACACCTGTGCGAACTGCGGCCAGCAGCTGAGCTATCAGACCACCAAACACAACGGCTGCGCCAACTGCGGTTTCCTGCCCCTCCACGGCGCCGACTGACGCGCCCGATTCCCGCAGTTCCGTACAGTGCGTAACTCGTCCGGTCCGACCGGACCCGGTTTTTCCCGACGCTGACTTCCTTCGAACAGTCCGTCGTCCCGCGAGCCAGACAGAATCCTCAAGTCCGTCGCCGTCAGCCCACTATCCATGGAGGTAACGGCGGACGAACTCGCGGGGGTCGTCGACGTCTTCGGTGCGTTGACCCGATCGGAGCTTGCGGACGCGCTGGCCGAACTGGCGTTCAAGCGCGCCGACGAACTGGAGCGTCCGGACGACGCCATCGACGACGCCGTCGCGTCGTACCACCTCGTCGGGTTCCAGCCCGGCGAGAGCGGTGACGGCGACGACGCCGAGCGACTGCTCGTCCCCGGCCCGACGGCGTTCCCGGAGATTCCCGAAGGCGGCGCCGATCTCCCGCACATCATGGACGTCCCCGAGCGCGACGTCGACCGAGAGGTCCTGACCGCCGCCGTCGCCGACCGCTTCCGGGAGGAGAGCGTCGTCGCGCTCCGCAGCGGTAACGACGAGTTCGTCGACCGCCTGCTCGACGTCAGCTACGAACTGGAGGTGTGGGGCGACGTTGACGTCTCCGGCGCGCGCGCTCAGTTGGTCGAGGCACAAGAAGGAGAGTCCTGAGAGCGGTACTGGCGCTTGTAGGGGCTATCCAGGGGTTCGCGTTCCTCGTTCATCGATACTCTTGCAGCGACCCCAGCACTGCGTTCACTTGTCCGAATCACGGTCCGTCGAGAGTGCCCTGGAGAGACCGGCCAACCCCGAGCCCACCGCTGCACTGAGTAGTCCGAATCCCGGCCCGGAGTCGTCTGTCGGCTCGCTTTTCGGCGTCCCCGGGGAGCCCTGTATTGCATAGACCGAGTTGTCCTCACTCCCAACGTAGACGGTGCCGTCGGCCACTGCCGGCGACGAGGGTACGGTGTCGCCCGTCTCGACGGCCCACTGCTCGGTGCCGTCGGCCGCGTTCAGCGCGTACACGCTGTAATCATAACTACCCACGTAGACGACGTCGTCGGCCACTGCCGGCGCCGAGTAGACGTCGAGCCCAGTGTAGAATGTCCACTGCTCGGTGCCGTCGGCCGCGTCCAGCGCGTACACGTTGTAGTCGGCACTTCCGACGTAGACGGTGCCGTCGGCCACTGCCGGCGATGAGCCCACGTCGTTGTTCATCAGGAGGGTCCACTGGTTGGTGCCGTCGACCGCGTCCAGCGCGTACAGACTCCGACCACTTCCAACGTAAACAGTGCCGTCGGCCACTGCCGGTGACGAGTAGTACACCGGGCTGCCCGTGTCGACCGTCCACTGCTCGGTGCCATCGGCCGCGTCTAGCGCGTATACGCTATCGTCGTTACTCCCGACGTAGACGGTGCCGTCGGCCACTGCCGGCGATGAGCGAACCGTGTCGCCGGTCTCGAAGGTCCACTGCTCAGTACCCTCGGCCGCGTCCAGCGCGTACACCATGTTGTCCTTACTCCCAACGTAGACGACGCCGTCGGCCACTGCCGGCGACGAGTACACCCAATCGCCCGTCTTGAAGGACCATTGTTCGGTACCGTCGGCCGCATCCAGTGCGTACACCTTGTTGTCGTTACTCCCGAAGTAGACGGTGCCGTCGGCCACAGTGGGCGATGAGGACACTGATCCACCCGCGTCGAAAGCCCACTGCTCGGTGCCGTCGGCTGCGTCCAGTGCGTACACGTTGTGGTCGCCACTTCCGACGTAGACAGTGCCGTCAGCCACTGCTGGTGACGACCACACCCCGTCGCCCGTCTCGACGGCCCACTGCTGGGAGATGTCTGTGACGGGGCCCGTGTTCTCGGGCGCGTGCCGCGTGTTCGCGTCGTCGTAGCCGAACTGGGACCACGTCTCGGCGGACTGGGCACGCGTGGGCCGACTCGACCCGTACCCGAGCATCCCGACGCCGACGTACCCCACGGTCGTTCGCAGAACCTGCCGCCGGCTCACCCCGTCAGATTTCATCGTGCGACAGGGGTGTTATCCGTTTTACAAAAACGTGCTGATCAGGAATCTCCCTTTGACGTCCTCGCCACGGGTAATTACAGATGCTTTTCCGGGTTTCGTCCCCGAGTCCGTCCCCGAGCAAATTAAGGCCGTGCCCACCCACGCTCTTGGCATGGACTTCGACCGGGTCGCCGACTTCGACGCGGAGGCGGTCACCGGCGAGGACCGCGAAGCGGCGGTCGTGGTACCCGTAATCGAACGCGACCCCGGCGAGTACTACGTGCTGTTCACCAAGCGCGCCGACCACCTGTCCGACCACCCCGGCCAGATGAGCTTCCCCGGCGGCGGGCGCGAGCCCGAGGACGACGACCTCCTCCGGACCGCGCTCCGGGAGGCAAACGAGGAGGTCGGCCTGGACCCCCAGGCCGTCCACGTCGTCGGCCGGGTGGACGACATCCGCACCGTCTCGAATTACTCCGTCAGGCCGTTCGTGGTGCGCATTCCCGACCGCGAGTACGTGCCGACTGACGTGGACGAAGTCGCCGAGGTGGTCGTCCTGCCCGTTCGCGAACTGGTCGACCACGGGAACTACGAGTCCGAGCGCCGGGACCACCCCTACTACGGCGACATCCGCCTGCACTTCTTCTACGTCGACGGCTACACCGTCTGGGGCGCGACGGCCCGGATGCTCGTGCAGTTCCTTGAGCTCGCGACTGACTGGGAGATGCCCCCGGAGCCTGATAGGGTCGCTGGGCCGGACGACGACCTGCCCGAGAGCGTCCGTGATCAGGTGCGCTAGGAGTTTTTGTTGGAGTTCACTGCTACCGGGAGTCCGCAGTGAGTACCGACGACAGAGGGACTACCGACGACAGAGGGAAGCCCTCGGCGCGCTCGTACCGCCGCGACTCGTTGCGGTCCTCGCCTGACGGCTGCGGTCCTTACTTCGTCGGGGCGGCGACGAGCGCGCCTCGCCCTTCCATTCCTCCAGGCACAGCATCGCTCGCGCGGCCTCCGCGTTCGCTCCGGCCCGAGCTCACGGCTCGCTTTGCTCGCCGTTCGCTCATCCGAAGGCCCCTCGCTTCGCTCGGCGCCTTCCTGCGCTCACGAATGGCTCCACCAAACCTCCCCGGATTCGGCGCGTCGCTCACGGCTGCGCCGTTCGCGCAATAGGTGGCGTGGTCCGAAAATCGCGGAGCGATTTTCGTCATCACGAGAGAGCTTCGCTCTCTCGAACGACTCCGCGCCACCCCGTCCGCGCCGAATCGCGCTTCCTTCAGCCCCGCTCCCTTTCGCCCCGCAACGGTGGCGTTCACAGTACTCCGACAGGACTTTGGGCGGCGGAGGGGTACGAGAGCGCAACCAAACGGGCGCGCTCGCCCGGACAACCATGCTCACAGGGACGACGCTCACGGCGGCGGGTATCGACGCGGTCGCGCTGAAACCCAGCGAGGTCGACGTCTCGCGAGCGTCGGCGCTGGCCGTCGACGTCGTGACGGTCGACTACGAGGGCGTCGAGCACCTGCCGGACCTGGAGGTTCTCGATGGACTCGCCGACGACCGCGAAGTTCGCCTCACGACGCCGGTACGGGCCGACGGCTTCGACCCGCTGGGCGACGACTCGCGGCTGGCGGCGATGCCCGAGCGCGTCGGGTCCATCCTCGTCGCGGGCCACCCGGCGTACCTCTCCGAGGCCGAGGCGTCGCGGGCAGTCGCGCCGCGGCTCCGAGAGGCAGCGGCGCAGACCACGGACCCCTGGGTCGGCACCGAGGGCGTCGAGCGACTCGCCATGGCCGTCGGCGGCACCCAGTTCGAACTGCTCGGGCCGTCGGCCGCGCGCGATATCGAGGCGCTCCGGAGCGCGGGCTTCGACGGCCATATCGCCGTCTACGCGCCGACGGTGCTCACCGACGACGAGGACGCCATTCTCGACGCCGTCGGGGAGTACGCCGCTCGCCGGAAGCCCGTTCGCGACGCACTACCGGCCGACGCGGCGCCCGGTGCCGACGCCCGGGGACGAGCGCGCGAGGTGCTGAGCCAGGCGGTCAGGGACTACGCGCTGGTCGGCGACGTGGAGACGGTCGCAGCGCGCGTCTCGCAACTCGAGGCGGTGGGCGCCGACACCGTCGTCGCCTATCCCGCCCGCGGCCTCGACCCGGTGCTCTCCTGATGGTGGTGATGGCCCGATGACCCGCGCCGCCGTCGTCGGCGGCGGCGCGGTCGGACTCGCCGCTGCCCACCGCCTCGCGAAATCCGGTGCGGACGCCGAGGTCGTCCTCTACGAGCGGGAGGGAATCGCTAGCGGGAGCACCGGCCGCGCGGCGGGCATCTGCTACGACGCCTTCGCAGAGGACCTGGACGCGGAAATCGGCGCGGAGTCACTCCGGCGCTTTCGCGAACTGGGCGTCCTCACGGAGTGTCCGTACGTCTGGCTCGCTCGTGAGGGCGACGACGCGAACGCCGACGCCATCCGTGAGCAGGTGCCCCGGATGCAGGCCCACGGCCGGAACGTCGATCTCGTCGACCCGGAGGCCCTGGCCGAGCGGTATCCGCAGCTCCGGACCGACGATGTCGCCGTCGCCGCCATCGCCCACGAAGCGGGCCACGTGGACCCCGAGGAGTACGCCGCCGTCGTCGCCGACGACCTCCGCTCTGCCGGCGTCGACGTCCGTACGGACGCGCCCGTCTCCCTCGACGGCCCGACGACCGTCGACTCGCCCACCGGGACCGAAGCGTTCGACGCCGTCCTCGTCGCGGCGGGGCCGGAGACGAAGCCAATCGTCGCCGACGTCGGCGTCTCGCTGGCGCTGAAGGCCTATCGGGCGCAGGCGCTCGTCACAGAACCGCTCCACGCGACGCTGCCGATGACCTACGACGCGACGCAGCACGTCTACTGGCGACCGCGGGACGGCGGGCTGTTCGTCGGCGACGGCGCCCACCCGGTCGACCCGAACGAGTGGGACCGCGACGCCGACGACTCCTTCCTGGAGAGCGCCCTGGAGCGCGTTCGCGTGGCGACGACGCTCGCTCCGGACGTGAACCGCTCCTGGGCCGGGCTCTGTACCGCGACGCCGGACCGCGACCCGCTGCTGGGCGAAGTCGCCGACGGCCTCTCCGTCGCCACGGGCTGGCACGGCCATGGCTTCATGCGCTCGCCGGCGATGGGCGAGCGCGTGGCCGCGCAGATGCTCGGCGATAACGACGGTTCGGTGGCCCACTACGACCCGGGCCGGTTCGACGGCGACGAGGAGTTCGACGTGATAGAAGGGATGGCGCTCGACGAGGAGTAGGTGGGGCGACGCCTCCCGCCTTACTCTCCCCGGTCGGTCTCGTTCTGGTGGCCGCCGTCTGCAGCGGCGTCTTCGTCGGAATCGTCGTCGTCGCCGACTTCGGTGCCGGCGCCCTCGCGTTCGTCGGCCTCTTCGACCGTGTCGTCTATCTCGTCGCCGAGGTCCTCCTCGGCGCTGCCGGGTTCGCTCCTGCCTTTGGGGATTCGAACCTGGAGCGTCCCGTCGTCGCGGAGGGTGGCGGTCGCCGATTCGGTGTCCACCGTCACACCCTCGGGGAGCGTGGCGCTGCCCGCGAGCGAGAGGCCGCGGCCGGGGTACACCATCTCGAAGCCGTCGTGGAAGTCCCGGAAGCGGTCGATGCGGACCTCGACGCGGTCCTCGACGTAGCGGACCTGGACGTCCGTCGCGGTGACGCCGGGGGCGTCGAAGACGACGAGGTACGCGTCGTCGCTCTCCAGCACGTCGGCTGGGAGGGGACGGTTCTCCTGAAAGCGGCCCGCCGCGCGTCCGATGTTCTCGAAGATGGTGTCGCCGATTGATCGGGTGAGTTGCCGCATCACAGTTCGACCTCCCGGAGTTCCTCGGTCGTGTCGCAGTAGGGGCACTCGAAGTCCGACACGCCGACGTCGTCGGGCATGTCGTAGGTGTAGTGGAGTTCGAACATGTCGAGCGTACAGTCCTCGTTCTCGCAGACGACCTCCAGAGTGGCTGGCATACCGACACGTAGGCCCGGACGGGACAAACAGCTTTCGGGAGCGGGGGTCGCGAGGACGGACCAGACACGGTTTTACGCCTCCGGCGACTACCCGCGTCCATGACTGCCGACCCCGCCGACCTCTCGGTCACGGTCGTCGACGGCTACGTCGACGAGCCCGCGCACTTCGGGGTCCCGCCGTACGTCTCGACGTACCCGCGCTACACCGCCGGCGCCCTCGTCGACGCCGGCGTACCCGAATCGCAGATAACGTACCACACTATCGACGGCCTGCGTGACGACGGCTCGCGCTGGCAGGACGTCGAGAAGGCGGACCTGCTGATCTACGTCGGGGGGATGACCGTCCCCGGCAAGTACGTCGGCGGGACGCCCGCCGAACCCGACGAAGTCCGCCGGATGGCCTGGACCGCCGACGGCGTCTCGATGATGGGCGGGCCCGTCCGCTTCGGCGTCGGCGAGGCCAACGAGGGGGCCAGCGAGACCGCTCGCGACGACCTGGACTTCGACTTCCTGGCGATGGCCGACGTCGAGGCGGCAGCCTACGACCTCGTCTCGAACGGTCTCGAAGGGTTCGAGAACCGCTACCGGGGCGTCCCCGAGGAGACTCGCTGGGCGCGCAAGGGTGCCTTCGTCGTGGAGCAGCACCCAAACCACCCGGACTACCTCATCGCCGAACTGGAGACTTCACGCGGGTGTGCCTACCGGTGTTCCTTCTGTACCGAACCGATGTACGGCGATCCGGACTTCCGCCCCCCAGCGAGCGTCGTCGACGAGGTGGACGCGCTGTCGGACCGGGGCGTGAAGCACTTCCGCATCGGCCGCCAGGCGGACATCCTCGCCTACGGCGGCGACGGCGAGGCGCCGAACCCCGACGCCCTCCGGGAGCTGTACGGCGGCATCCGCAAGGTGGCCCCGGACCTGGAGACACTGCACCTGGACAACATGAACCCCATCACGGTCGTGAAGTGGCCGGAGAAGGCCCGCGAGGGAATACGGATCATCGCCGAGCACAACACGCCCGGGGACACGGCGGCGTTCGGGCTCGAATCCGCGGACCCGCTCGTCCAGGAGGAGAACAACCTGAACGTCACCGCCGATCAGTGTTTCGAGGCGGTCCGCATCGTCAACGAGGAGGCCGGCTGGCGCCCGGGAGAGGAACCCGGCGACGGCCCGAGTTTCGGCGACGACGCCCCGCGCCGACTCCCCAAACTCCTCCCCGGCATCAACCTGCTCCACGGGCTGAAAGGCGAGCGCCGCGAGACGTTCGAACACAACAAGCGGTTCCTCCAGCGCGTCCTCGACGAGGGGTACATGCTTCGGCGGATCAACATCCGGCAGGTGATGGCCTTCGAGGGCACCGACATGGCCGAGACCGGCGCCGACATCGCCAACGACCACAAACAGCTGTTCAAACAGTACAAGGAAGAGGTCCGCGAGGAGATAGACAACCCGATGCTCAAGCGCGTCGCGCCGCCCGGGACTATCCTTCCCGACGTCCACCTGGAGTACCACCAGGACGGCAAAACGTTCGGCCGACAGCTCGGGACCTACCCCCTGCTCGTCGCGATTCCGGGCGAGCGCGAACTCGGGCAGGTGCTCGACGTCGCCATCACCGACCACGGCTACCGCTCCGTGGGCGGCGTCCCTCACCCGCTCGACTTGAACTCCGCGTCGATGGACGAACTGACGGCGATTCCGGGCATCGGCAAGAGCACCGCCGGCGACGTCGTCGTGAACCGGCCCTACGAGTCCGTCAGCGAGTTCGACGCGGACCTCGACCAGTTCGTCACCGTCCAGTCGCCGGAAGGGGCGGACTGATCCAGACGAGTCAGCGAACAGAAGGTACTTTTCGACCCCGCTCCACGTCCCCGTATGAGCAACGTCGAGGTGAGCGTCGTCCTCCCGGCCTACAACGAAGAGGCCACCATCGAGGGGACCGTCGAGGTGACGCTGTCGACGCTCGCCTCGTTCCTGCCGGCCGGGTCGTTCGAGGTCATCGTGGCCGAGGACGGCTGCGACGACCGGACGCCGGAAATCGCGACGCGGCTGGCGGGTGAGGACGACCGGGTTCGCCACATCCACTCAGACGAGCGGCTCGGCCGCGGTGGCGCGCTGGAGTACGCCTTCCACCGCGCCGAGGGCGAGACGCTGGCGTACTTCGACACGGACCTGGCCACGGACATGGGCCACCTCGAAGAGTTGATCGAATCGATCCGGTCGGGCGAGTACGACGTGGCAACGGGGTCGCGCTGGATGCCCGAGAAGACGGCCGACCGGCCGGCCAAGCGGGGCGTGCCCAGTCTGGGATTCAACACGCTCGTTCGCTTCTTCCTCCGGTCGGACCTGCGGGACCACCAGTGCGGGTTCAAGGCGTTCTCCCGCGAGGCCTTCGAGGCGCTGGACGACGACGTCCAGGACGAACACTGGTTCTGGGACACGGAGATGCTCGTGCGCGCACAGCGGACGGGTTTCCGTGTGAAGGAGTTCCCCGTCGACTGGGAGCCCAAGGGCGACACCAAGGTCGACCTCGTCCGTGACGTGTTCGGGATGGGGAGCCAGATTCTCCGGACCTGGTGGCAACTCTCGGTGAGTCCCCGGATAACGCGGAAGGTGAGCATGACGGCCGGGTCGCTGCTCGTCATCGCCGCGCTGGTGCTGGCGGTCACCGTCGTCTTCGACCCCTCGGCGGTGCTGGACGCCATCGGCGGGGCGGACGTCGGTATCGTCGCCGCCTCCGGGGTCGTCTACCTCCTCTCGTGGCCGCTGCGCGGGCTCCGGTATCGCGACATCCTCGACCGCCTGGGCCACGACGGCGACACCTGGTTCCTCACCGGTGCCATCTTCATCAGTCAGACGGGGAACCTCGTGTTCCCGGCCCGGCTCGGGGACGGCGTCCGTGCGTACGTCGTCAAGGCCCGCCGTTCGATCCCCTATCCGACCGGCTTCGCGTCGCTGGCCATCGAACGCGTCTTCGACCTGCTCGCCATCACAGTGCTGGCCGGGAGCGTCCTGGTCGGGCTCGTCCTGACGGGCGGCACCGAACAGATCGCCGAGGCCATCGCCGCCGACGTCCCGCCGGTCCAGGTCGGTGACGACACGCTCGACCCCGCTGCCGCGGCGCGGACGGCGCTCCAGGTCGCCGCTGCCGTCGGCGTCGCGGCCATCGCCGGCGTCGCCGTCATCGTCGTCAACGCCCGGCGCGAGAGCAACCTCGTCCATCGGGCCGTCACCGCCGTGAGCAACGACTCCTACGCGGCCTACGTCTCGGGCGTCATCGAGCAGTTCGTCGGCGACGTCGAGACCGTGGTGGGCGACCGCGGCGCCTTCTTCCGGGTCGGCGTCGGCAGCCTCCTCATCTGGGTCGTCGACGTGCTGACGGCCGTCGTTATCTTCGCGGCGTTCTCCGGTCCCGATACCCAGTGGGAGATCACCGCCTCCCTGGTCGCGGCGGCGTTCTTCGCGGTCAGCGTCGGGAACCTCGCGAAGATCCTTCCGCTATCCCCGGGTGGTATCGGCCTCTACGAGGGCGCGTTCACCCTCATCGTCGTCGGGATGACGGGCGTCTCGGCCCCGGTCGCACTCGCGATCTCCATCGTCGACCACGCCGTCAAGAACGCCGTCACCATCCTCGGCGGCCTGGCGTCGATGACCTGGCTCAACGTCTCGCTGACGACGGCCGTCGAGGAGAGCCGGAACGCCAGTGACGTCGAGGCAGAACCCACGCCGCAGGACTGATACAGGAGCCAGTCGGCGCTCTCCCTTCCGGTGACCGGGAACGTACCAGATGCTATTTGAATGGGTGCGGTAACGAGTCACAAACCCGGTCGTCGGCCCGTGTGCGTGGCATTCGCACTACCGTACCAAAATCTTTAAATGCTTTTCGAACTCATTGTATTGGTACCAACCGGGCGCCCGGGTATATCGGCCGTCGTACGTCGGTATATTTTCAGGAACCTTCCTGCCCGGAGCGTCTGCCCCGTACAATGAGCGACGAGAACACCAGAACGCGAACGAGAGAACGCACGGACGAGACGGAGGAACAGCACACGTCGGCGGCCTGCCCCGAGTGTTCGGGGCACCTGATCGCCGACGAGGAACACGGCGAGACGGTCTGTGACGACTGCGGACTCGTCGTCGACGAGGGCGAGATCGACCGCGGCCCGGAGTGGCGCGCCTTCGACTCCAGCGAGAAGGACAGCAAGTCGCGCGTCGGCGCCCCGACGACGAACATGATGCACGACAAGGGGCTGTCGACCAACATCGACTGGCGCGACAAGGACGCCTACGGCAACTCGCTGGGCGCCAAGCAGCGCCAGAAGATGCAGCGCCTCCGCAAGTGGAACGAGCGGTTCCGCACTCGAGACTCCAAGGAGCGTAACCTCAAGCAGGCGCTCGGCGAGATCGACCGAATGGCCAGTGCACTCGGTCTTCCCGAGAACGTCCGCGAGACCGCGTCGGTCATCTATCGTCGTGCGCTCGACGAGAACCTCCTGCCCGGCCGGTCGATCGAGGGCGTCTCGACGGCCTCCGTCTACGCCGCCGCGCGCCAGGCCGGCGTTCCGCGCTCGCTCGACGAAATCACCGACGTCTCCCGCGTCGAGAAGTCCGAGATCGCACGGACCTACCGCTACGTCGTCCGCGAACTCGGCCTGGAGGTCGCCCCGGCCGATCCCGAGAGCTACGTCCCACGCTTTGCCTCCTCGCTCGATATGTCCGACGAGGCCGAACATCGCGCCCGACAGCTGCTCCAGAACGCCAAGCAACAGGGCGTCCACTCCGGCAAGTCCCCCGTCGGTCTCGCCGCAGCGGCCGTCTACGCCGCCGCCTTGCTCACCAACGAGAAGACGACGCAGGCGGCCGTCAGCGAGGTCGCCGACATCTCGGAAGTGACCATCCGGAACCGCTACCACGAACTCCTCGAAGCCGAACAGGGGCTCCCTGCGGCCTGATCCGGGTTTCGACCACACCCGATTCCTCGCCGGTCTCTCACCGAAAGAATCACTCCTGATAACTGCGCAGTCACGCTTAATCCGGTCCGCATCGCTTTCTGTAGCATGGATCCAGACCCCAGCCCCGACGGGGGTGTCGAGATGACGTCGCCGTCGATGGACACGCTCGACGACGGCGAGCTCGGCGCCGCTATCGACGAGCTGCTGGCAGCGTCCGAGAACGTCTCCCAGAGCTCCCAGTCTATCAGCGACCTGGCCAACGACCAGTCCGAGAACATGCGCGAGGTCGCCGGCGAGGTGTCGAACCTCTCGGCGACGGTCGAGGAAGTCGCCTCCAGTGCGAGCCAGGTGAAAGCCGTCAGCGACCAGGCGCGACACCTCGCCGACGACGGGCGTGAGGCCGCCGACGACGCCATCGAAGCGATGGAGTCGGTCGACGACGCCAACACCGACGTCTCCCAGGACGTCCGCCAACTGCGCGACCGCATCGACGAGATCGACGAGATCGTCGAGGTTATCAACGACATCGCGGACCAGACGAACATGCTGGCGCTCAACGCCTCGATCGAGGCGGCCCGCGCCGGTGAGGCCGGCCAGGGGTTCGCCGTCGTCGCCGACGAAGTCAAGTCACTCGCCGAGGAGTCCCAGCAGAACGCCGCCGAGATCGAACAGCTGGTCTCGAACATCAAATCCGACACCGACGACACCGTCGACAGCATCGAGCACGCCAACGACCAGGTCGAGGAGGGCATCGACCAGGTCGAGGACGCGGTCGGTATCCTCAAGGAGATCGACGAGGCGGTCCGCGAGGCCGCCCAGGGCGCCGAAGAGGTCGCCTCCGCGACGGACGAGCAGGCGGCCTCCACCGAGGAGGTCGCGAGCATGATCGACATGACCGCCGAGAGCGCGGAGGAGGTGGCCGAAGAGATCGAACAGATCGCCGCCGCCAACGAGCAACAGGCCGCCAAGGTCAACGAGCTACAGAGCCTCATTCGGAGCCGGTAACACCGGATCACGCCGGATCACGCCTGGTCTCGCCAGGCTGTCGTTACTCGTTCTCGCCGTCCATCAGTCGACCATCGACGAGACGAACAGCCGAAGGTTCGTCCCGAAGTTCGCGGCGAGCGCCCGCGGGAGCCGACGTCGTGCGCCGTCTAGGGCGTCGTCGAGCGCTTCGTCGGCAGCCTCGAACACGCCTCGTCCGTGGCCGAAGAGGATGCGCTCCGGCTCGATGTCAGCGAACACCTCCCGCGGCGGGAAGAGTCGGCTCCCGAGCATCACGCCCACGCGCTCGTCACCGACCGGGTAGCCCGAGCCCGACGAGAGCAGGTCCGGGACGATCAGCGTCCCGTCGGCCGGCCGGTACGCGACGACCGCCTGGTACAGCGAGAGCGGTTCGACGGCGGTCGTCTCGAACCCCGCTGGCCCAGGTACAGCGTCGGTCCACTCGACCGGCGCGTCGATCCGTTCTTCGACCCGGTCCATCCCGCGCGGGACGTGGACGGCGACGTCGTGGCGGTTCGCGAACGCGTCGGCGTCTCTCGCGTGGTAGTTCGAGAGGACCGCCACGCCGGCGACGTCGCCGTACTCGGCGAGCAGGTCGTCGACCCCCTGGGCGTCGACCGGGTCGACGAGCCAGAGGCCATCGTCGGCGGCGATGGCGTGACTCGCGCGTTCTCCGGCCTCGTCGGGATGGGCGAGCCAGCCGACGCCGCCCGACCAGCGGTCGATGACCTCGAACCCCGTCGAGAGCGAGCGGTCGTACGCAGGCATCGGTCGGTGGCTCGAACGCCGACGAGTAAATCCCGTCGATGAGGGCAACTGGAGCACGGTGGCCGGGCCGACGCCGATGGGCCTCACGGATACCCCGTTCCCAGCCGAGGGAGAGCGGTGCTCGCTGAAGGCAAATTGATAAATCCCGGACGGGTGAAACCGTCGGCATGGACTTCGACTCGTTCGTTCTCTCGGCGGCGACGGGCGACATCTACGACGAGCCGGCAGCCCGCTCCCACGCCGATATCCTGGAGTACCGGATGGACCTGGCGACGGATCCGATCGACAAACTCGCCGAGTACGACGGTGAGCTCCCGCTGCTGGTGACCAACCGCGTGGAGTGGGAGGGCGGCGACGCCCCCGACACCGCGGACCGGCTGGACGCCCTGGAGACCGCCGTCGAGTACGACGCCGTCGAGGCCGTCGACGTCGAACTCGGGGCGCTCGTGGGTGAGGGAGCGTACAACGCCGACCGCGTCGTCGAGGCGGCGAGAGGGCTCGACACCACCGTTATCGTCTCGGCCCACGATTTCGAACGGACACCAAACCGCGAGGAAATCGAGGAGTGGCTCACCCGGGCCTGCAAACACGGCGACGTCGGCAAGGTGGCCACCACCGCGAACGAACCCACCGACGTCCTGGCCTTGCTCTCCGCCACGGAGGCCAAGACCAGCCGCGGCCACGCCGTCGCGACGATGGCCATGGGTGAGGCAGGTCGCCACTCCCGCGCCGTCGCGCCGCTGTACGGCTCGAAGATCGGGTACGCTCCCGTCCGCCCCGAAAACGCCACGGCGCCAGGCCAGTACGACCTGGAGACGCTCCGGGAACTGATCGACCAGCTCAAGAGCAGGGAGTAGTTTGGAGACTGAGCGATTTCGGGCCGGTTGCGGAGCGGTTGTAGTCGCGTCAAGCATACGGCGCGCGAAGCGCGCCGTTTCCCCCGAACTCGCCGGAGGCGAGTTCGGCCTTTTTTCATCGACGTTTTTTGTGGGGGGTTGAGCGCTCGCCGGAGGCGAGCGCGATGCCCCCCACGAAAAAAGGTCGGTGCGGAAGATTAACGTACGTCGGAACGCGATTGAGCCACTACGGTGGCTGAAACCAAGCGAAGGCGGCCCTGGCTGGCCGCTGCACTGGCGTTACTCTCTCCCGGTCTCGGACACGTCTATCTCCGCGAGTGGCTTCGGGCCGTCGTCTGGTTTGGACTGATGTTCGCGGCGACGGAACTTCTGGTACCCGTGCCCCCCATGCCGGCAGAGGTGACCGTGACGTCTGTCCTCGAAGCCTCGCGGATGGCGGCCGATCAGGTCGATGCTCCCAGCCGACTCGCGCTCTTTGCGATAACCGCGCTCTCGATGGCCGACGCCTACTGGATCGCGACCCGGGGAAACCAGCAGGCGGCGACCGAAGAGGGCGTCTCCTGTCCCCACTGCGGCCGCGAGGTCGACGAGGACCTGGAATTCTGTCACTGGTGCACGACGCGCCTCGAACCCCTGGAGTGACTGACGGAGCGACGTCCCGACCGAAGGCTTTCGACTGACTGTTCCCCTTTAGTCGACTGCTAACCTCTGATTATCGTTCGTGGTATCTCGCTACGGCGATCGTTCCCACTGTTATCCACGTAAATTCGCTCGCCGTCCGATGATCCAGCATCGATCCACGACAGCCCGGTGCGGTCCGAGTATCGATCCTGAGTATGGGGCACAACGGCTATTTCGGTTCTCAGCAAAGAGCCAGGCGTGCTCCAGTTCCCAGTCGATGCTCCGGGATATCTCCTCCACCTCCTCGGGCTGGTGGTGACCGCCGGCGTATCGATTGCGGTGGCACGCTGGGTCTCCAGACAGTCCGACGAGGGCGCCGCGCGGACGATGGTCCTGCTGCTCCGGATCCACGCGACGATGGCTGCGCTCGTCGCCGTCCAGCTGCTCGTCTCGTCGGCGGCCGTCGAGGAACTGCTCGTGGGGGCCTGGCACGGGCTGTTTCCCGCGAGCGCGCCCGTCTGGCTCGCCTTCGCGATATATTACACCGGTCGAGACCACTGGATGACGGCGCGGGTCCGGCTCGTTCTCTGGCTGGCCGGCGTCGTCCCGTTCGTCCTCTCGGTGACCGACTCGGTCCACGGACTGATGTTCACCGACTGGACGGTGCAGACCGAACCGTTCACGTTCCGCTACGCGGCAGTCACGCCGCTCAACGAATCCTTCCTGGTGCTGACCACGCTGGGCATACTCACGGGATTTGCACTCCTCATCCGGTTGTCGGTGTTCTCTCGGCGATCGTCGCGCTGGCAGTCGGCGGCCTTGCTGGCGGGCTTACCCATCATCCTCCTGCTTGCCATGCTCGCGTACACGCCGTTCGCTCCGGTCCGTAACTTCCCCTACGGCATCTTCGGCTCGGGCGTCTTCGGCGTCCTCGTCGCGGGGTCGCTGTACCGGACACGCCTGTTCGCGGTGGCGCCGCTGGCCCGGGATTCCCTCTTCGACTCCGTCGACGACGCAGTGATCGTCGTGAACACGGACAGGCGCCTCGTCGACTACAACGCTCGCGCACTCGCCCTCTTTCCCTCGCTCGACGGCAGGATCGGGCGTCCGCTCGACGACGTCTGTCCGGTCCTGGTCGGGTCCGCCGACTGGACGCCCGAGGCCAGCGACCACGGCGTCGGCGAGTCGATCTCGCCGTTCGTCGGTGCAGTCCGTCGATCCGTCGACGGCGAGACGCGCAGTTTCAACGTCACGACCTCCGAGATATCCCGCGGCGGGCGTCGATACGGATACGGTCTCATCGTCAGCGACGTCACGACCCTGGTCGAGTACTCCACCGAACTCGAACGGAAGACCGAACGGCTCGAACAGTTCGCGTCCGTGCTCTCCCACGACCTCCGGAATCCGGTTTCGGTCGCGATGGGTCGGCTCGAACTCGAACGGGAGGACGGCGACAGCGAACACCTCCGAAAATCGAGGGAGGCGCTGGACCGCATCGATACGACCATCGACGACCTGCTGAGGCTCGCCCGGAACGGCGACGCAGTGTCGGACTCGGCTCCCGTCTCGCTCCGGGGCGTCGCCGCCGACGCCTGGGAGACGTCCGACACCGGCGACGCGACCCTGTCGGTCGAGGTCGACGACCAGTATCGAGTGCTCGCCGACCGTTCCCGACTCAGAACCCTGCTGGAGAACCTCTTCCGCAACGCGGCCGATCACGGCGGCCACCGCGTCACCGTCGGCCGCCTCAGTGCGGGGGCGAACGTCGGCCCGGGATCGGGCTTCTTCGTCGCGGACGACGGCCCCGGCATCACGGAAGACGAACGCGACGCCGTCTTCGAGTACGGGTACTCCACGGTCGACGAGGGCACCGGATTCGGGCTCGCCATCGTCCAGTCCATCGCCGACGCCCACGACTGGTCGGTCGCTATCACCGAGAACAGTGACAGCGGCGCCAGGTTCGAGGTGACCGGCGTCGCGACGTCAGAAGCAGACGTCGGCTCGACGACAGAACCCGCCGCCTGAGCCAGTAGGAACACCGACTGAGGCGTGTCGTCAGGCAGCGGAACGGGACCCCTCGCGTTCGGACGAGGATCGATGACCCAGGCGATTGGGGTTCGCTCGACATCCCTACCTGGGGTAAAAACCGCTGTGCAGTTCTCAGACGGTGAACCGCTACTTTTCGATGATCGACTCTTCGACGGCCTCACCGAAGTGCCGTGCGGCGTCCTCGAGATAGACGAGGATTTCGTCGCCGGACTCGAGGTCGGTGACGGCCTTGCGCCCGTCGCGGGTCCGGATCTTGATGGTCTCGGCGTTCTGGAGGAGCGTCTCGATGCGGTCCCCGCCCTCCGTCTCTGCCTGGACGCGGAACATCGGGCGCTTCTCTATCTTGGCGCGGCCGACGATGGCCTCGCGGGTGTTGCCGTTCGCGTCGACGACCTGGACCTCGTCGCCGCTCTGGAGCTCGGAGAGGTACTTCGTGCCGCCATCGGGCGTGCGGACGTAGGCGTGGACCGCGCCGGCGTTGACGCGGAAGGGGCGGGAGGCGACGTAGGGGGACTCGGCAGTCTCGGCGTGGACGAAGAAGAGCCCGCGGGCCATCGAGCCGACGAGCATCCCCTCGTCGTGTTCCATGAGATTGCCGGTGTCGATACAGACGCGGTCGGCCGACCCGGTCTGCTCGACGTCGGTGACCTCGGCCCACTGCATGTCCAGGGTCTCGCGGCCCATCTCGTCGCGGACCTCGACGGTGCGGCGAATCTCGTCGGGGTCGTCAGAGTCGAGCAGGACGCCGTCGGCGCCGAGTTCGAGCGTCTCGTAGGCGGTGCGGGCGTCTTCGGCGGTCTGGACGCCCGTGACGAGCTCGGTGTCGTCGCCGACACGGGCGATGAGGTTCTCCAGGGGGATGATCTGCCAGTCGTCGCCGATGACGATGGTGAACTCGGACTCGTCGGCGACGGCCTCGGCGAACTCCTCGTACTCTTTGCCGCGGATCCGGACGTAGCCGCCCTGCGGCCTGGCGCTGTCCTGGCGGAGCGCGGAGAGGTCGGCCGAGCCCGAGAAGTCGTTGGGCAGGTCGACGGTCCCGTCGCCCTCGCCGTCCTTGCCGACGATGGTGGCGTCGGCATCGACGTCGGCGGCCTCGGCGTCCATCACGTGGACGTCGTCGCTGGAGAACGCGGCCACGTTGACTTCGCCCAGGTCGCGCACGCGGTCGACGTCGACCTCGTCGACGAGAACCCAGTCGACGCCGGCCTCCAGGCCGGCGGTGATGCGTCGCTTCCTGGCCTCCCAGTCGCCGACAGAGCTGTCGGCCTTGAGCCACACGGATCGTGTCATAGCACCACGTCTGCAGCGGCGGGGCTTGAACGTGGCGGATCCTCGAACCTAGCAGACGTGCCAGCCGCCGTCGACGTGGAGGAGTTCGCCGGTGGTGTAGCCCGCGGCGTCGCTGGCGAGGTAGCAGATGACCGGCGCGACGTCCGCTGGCGTCCCGGCCCGTCCCATCGGGATATCCTTGAGAAATCCGTCCGAGTCGACGGACTCCTGGGCCTCCTCGGTCCATCCCTCGAGAAACTCGGTCGCGATCTGCCCGGGTGCGACGGCGTTGACCCGGACGCCCGTCTCGGCCAGGTCGAGGGCGGCGCCGCGGGTGAGCATCCGGACCGCGCCCTTGGTCGCGTCGTAGCCCACCTGGCCGTACTGGGCGTACGTCGAGCTGATCGAGGCGGTGTTGACGATACAGCCCGACTTGTCCCGGTCGAGCATGTCGTTGGCGGCGACCTGGGTTCCGAGCATGACGCCCCGGGCGTTGACGCGCAACATCGCGTCGAAGTCGTCGACGTCGAGGTCCCTGATCCCGCCGCCGGCGAACAGGGCGGCGTTGTTGACCATCACGTCGACGCCGCCGAGTTCGCGGGCCGCCGCGACGACGCTCTCGACGTCGTCCGGGTCCGAGACGTCGGTCTCCACGTACTCCGCAGTCCCGCCGCGCTCGCGGATCAGTTCGTGGGTCGCCACCTCCGCGTCGAGGTCCTTCGGGGCTTCGCGGATGTCGGCGACGACGACGGTGGCGCCCGCCTCGCCGAAGGCGACGGCCGTCGCCCGCCCGATGCCGGAACTGCCGCCGGTCACGATTACCGTCTCCCCGTCGAAGTCGAAGGTCGCGTCTCCCATGGCCGAGAACACGGCGGTCGATACCAAAACGGTGGTGCACGGTCGGGCGGTCGGCGAACGCCACTGTACCACCGATAGACTCGGCCGCCGACCGACGTACCCTCTCTTTGATATCAGGCGTAATAATTACGGTGCTGGTCACACTGGCTAGCGGTAGATGCCAGATTGCACGGTGTTCGCCGTGGCCAGTGCCAAGGGGGGCGTCGGTAAGACGACGACCAGTATCAATCTTGGAACTTCACTCGCCGCCCGAAACCTCGACGTCGTCGTCGTGGAACTGGACCTGGCGATGGCGAACGTCGTGGACTTCCTCGCACTCGATTTCGACGACGAGGCCGACCCGTCGATGCACGACGTGCTCGCTGGCGACGTCCCGGTCACAGCGGCCCTCTACGACGCCCCCGGCGGCGCGACGGTCGCCCCGAGCGGCACCGCGCTCGACGCACTCGGTGCTATCGACATGAACCACCTCCCGGACGCCATCGAGACGCTCCGGGACCGCTTCGACGTCGTCGTCCTCGACACCGGCGCGGGCGTCAACAGCGCGACGACGACGGCCGTCTCGGTGGCCGATAGGACAATCCTCGTCTCCACGCCGCGGGTCGCCTCCGTCAGGGACACGGAGAAGACCCGCACCATCGTCGAGAAGCGTGGCGGCGAAGTCGCCGGTCTCGTGCTCACACAGGACGGAACCGGATCCTCGCCCGGGTCGGACCGCCTCGCCGGTTTTCTGGAGGTCCCCCTCCTCTGCAAGGTGCCCCAGGACGCGTCTATCCACGAGTCACAGGACGCCGGCGTGCCGGTGGTCGAACGGCTCCCCGAGAGCGACGCGGCCCGGGCCTACGTCGACGGCGCGGCGTCACTCGCCGAATCGCGACTCGAATCCGACGAACCCGAGGGAACGGCAGCTGTGGAGTCCGAGACGTCGGCCGACGAATTCGCCGCGGTCAACGAGCCTACTACCGAGACCACACCGACCGGATCGGACGCCGGGCACGAGCCGACGAGAGCACCCGACGAACCGGCGACGCCACCGCCGTCGAAGGAGACGCTGGAGGCCGACGGGTGGACGTTCCCCGGCGCTGGCGACACCGAGACCGCCGACGAACACGATCGCACGGAAATCGACGTCGTGACTCGCGACCGAGGGAACCGAGCCGTCCGCTCGCTCACGTCGGACGGCGGCGACGCGTCGATACTCGACGTGGAGTCGGCGGACCGGTCGACCGATGGCGCCGACTCCGCCGGGAACGACGCCACGGGGTCAACCGACTCACCAGCGTCGGACGAATCAGACGCCGAGAATCGGGGAGACGCGGACGACGCCGATGCCAACGCGGACGACGAATCCCCGGACTCGCTGGCCGGCCGGGTCACGGCACTCCTTCGCCGCTCCGGGTAGCGCGCGGACGCCAACGTTTACAGTCACCTCTCGAGTACGAGGTTGAAATGACGGGGTTCGACGCCGTCTGCTTCGACCTCGACGGAACGCTTTGCGTGTCCGATCAGGACCCAGCGGAGCTTCTCGACGCTGCCTTCGCGCGCGCCGACACTGATCCGTTGTTCTCGGCCGCCGACGTCGCCGCGGTAGACCCGGCGGACCTTCCACCGGCCGATTCCGACGTCGAGTTCCAGTGCTTCCGCTTCGGCGCGTCGGCCGACCGTGCAGGGACCGATCCATCAGCGGCGACCATCACGGCTGTCGCCGAGGCGTACGTGGAAGCCCACGATCCTACCGCCGTGTCGTTTCGCGTCGGCGCCCGAGACGCCCTGGAGTACGCTCGGGAACGATACGACCTCGCCCTCGTGACCAACGGCGGCCGGGAGACTCAGCGGGCGAAGCAGGCCGCGCTGGGCATCACGGACCACTTCGACGTCGAAGTGTACTGCGACCCTTCGGCGGGCGTCGTCCCGAAACCCGACCCGGTCCCGTTCCGGACGGCGCTCGACGAACTCGGCGTGCGCGCGGACGCGACACTCAAGGTGGGCGACTCACACGGGGCCGACGTCGTCGGTGCCCACAATGCCGGGATGGCGTCGGCCTGGGTACCGCGGCGGGAGCTCCCGTCTGCGGAACTTCCGAGCGATCCAGACCCGGCCCCGACCCATCGGCTCGACTCGATGACTGACCTGCACGGCGTCATCTAGAAACAGTCGCTGGAGAGACGGAGAATGGAACGGAGCGGTCGATATCGGTGATGCGAGTGAAGCGAGCGGTGGCGCGATTCTCTCAGGCTTCCACGGCGAGGCCGACCTCGCGCAGCGCGTCGGCGGCCTCCGCGTCGTCGTGGACGACCTTGGAGACGGCGCGGGTAATCTGGCCGGGCTCCTCGTGCTGGAAGATAGAGCGGCCCATCGAGACGCCGGCGCCGCCGGCGTCCATCGCTCCGCGGACCATGTCGAGGGTCTCCTCGTCCGTGCCGCGCGAGCCGCCGGCGATGACGACCGGGAGCGATGTCGACTCGACGACGCGCTCGAAGGTCTCCGGCGAGCCGCTGTAGGCGGTCTTGACGACGTCGGCGCCGAGTTCCTCGCCGAGGCGGACGGCGTGGCCCAGGTCCTCGGCGAACAGTTCGGGGTCGTCGTTGCGGACGTCGTGGCCGCGCGCGTACGTCATCGCGAGCACGGGGAGGCCGTAGCGTTCGGCGGCGCTGGTGACCTCCGAGAGGCCCGTTATCTGGTCGGGCTCGTGGTCGGAGCCGACGTTGATGTGGAACGAGACGGCGTCGGCGCCGGCGCGGATGGCGTCCTCGACGGTGCCGGTCGGGCGCTTGTCGGCCTCGTCCGGGCCGATGGTCGTCGAGCCGTTCAGGTGGACGATGTAGCCCGCGCCGCCGAGGTTGGGATGGACGCGACCCGCGACGCCGCGCTGTGTGAGGACGGCGTCGGCGCCGCCGTCGGTGATGTCCGAAACTGTCGATTCGAGGTCCACGAGACCGTCCACGGCGCCCATCGTGACGCCGTGGTCCATCGGGACGACGAGGTGCTTCCCGTCTGTCCCGATCCGGTCGAGTCGTGCAGCTTTGCCAGCAGTCATGTTGTGATAGAGTGTGGCAAGTACGACTATTTGCCTTCCGGTTGCGGTCGATTCTGTGCCCCGCGGAGCGCGCCGTCTTTGAGTTCCCGCGCCTTTGTTTCGAGTCGTTCCGCCACGTCCGCGACGTCGTCGCCGTTCTCGTGGCCCTCGGCGATGATATCCACCAGTGCACTTCCGACGATGATGCCGTCCGCGCCCGCCGAGACGATGCGCTCGGCGTGGTCGCCGGTCTTGATACCGAAGCCGACGGCCTTCGGGACGTCCCACTGGGCGAGTCGGGCCAGCGACTGCTCGGTGTGGTCCGAGACGTCGTCGCGCGCGCCCGTCACGCCCAGGCGGGCCTGAACGTAGACGTAGCCAGAGACGTGCTCCATCATCCGTTCGAGGCGCTCGCCCTCGGTCGTCGGCGCGACGATGAACACGAGGTCGAGGCCGAACTCGTCGCACGCCTCCCGGAGTGGTCCTGCCTCTTCCGCTGGCAGGTCCGGAACGACGAATCCCTGGATGCCCACCTCGGCCGCTCGCTCGACGAACGGGCGTGGTCCCTCCTCCGTACCGTACTGGTAGATGAGGTTGTAGTAGGTCATACAGACCAGCGGGACGTCGACGTCCAGGTCTTCGACGAACTCGAAGAACCGTTCGGGCGTCATCCCCGCTTCCAGCGACCGGACGACGGCCTCCTGGATGGTCGGCCCCTCGGCGATGGGCTCCGAGAACGGGAGGCCGAGTTCGATGACGTCCGCGCCGCCGCGAGCCAGCGCCTCGACGTACTCGATGGACGAGTCGTAGTCCGGGTCGCCCGCCGCGAGGTAGGGGACGAAGGCGGGTTCGTCGGCGAACACGGCTTCCAGACTCATAGCCCACCTCCGACTTCGCGGAACACGGAAAGATCGGGTGCCGACTCCAGGTCGCGCTTCGACGTCTCTTCGATCACGGTTTCGAGGTCCTTGTCACCGCGACCGGAGACGTTGACCACGACGGAGTCGCCCAGTTCGTCGTGGTGCTCGTGGAGGAATCCGAGCGCGTGGCTCGACTCCAGCGCGGGGATGATCCCTTCCTCCTGCGAGAGGCGGTGGAAGGCGTCCAGCGCCGCGTCGTCGTCGACGTTGACGGCCTGGACTCGCTCCTCGTCGACGAGGTGGGCGAGTTCCGGCCCGACGCCGGCGTAGTCCAGCCCCGCGGAGACGCTGTGGGACTCCATGATCTGGCCGTGGGAGTCCTGGAGGAGTTTGGTGCGCGCGCCGTGGAGGACCCCCTCGTCGCCGGTCGACAGCGACGCGGAGTTGGGTGCGACGCCCTTCTCTTCGTCCACCGAGAGCGAGGAGCCGCCGGCCTCGACGGCGTACAGGCCGACGTTTTCATCCTCGACGAAGTTCGCGAACGTGCCCATGGTGTTCGACCCACCGCCGGCGCAGGCCAGCACCGAGTCGGGGAGGGAACCGATCTTCTCCCGTGCTTGCTCGCGTGCCTCCTCGCTGATGACGGCCTGGAAGTCCCGGACCATCGCGGGGAACGGCGCCGGACCGACGACGCTCCCGATGACGTAGTGGGTCGTCTCGACAGTGGTCGCCCAGTCCCGCATCGTCTCGGAGATGGCCTCCTTGAGCGTGCCGCGCCCAGTCGTCACCGGATTCACCTCGGCGCCGTTGATCCGCATCCGGAAGACGTTGGGTCGCTGGCGGGCTATGTCGGTCTCGCCCATGTATATCTCGCAGGGCATCCCGAGGTGGGCACAGGCCATCGCCGTCGCGGTGCCGTGCTGGCCGGCGCCGGTCTCGGCGATGATGCGCTCTTTGCCCATGTACTTCGCCAGCAGGACCTGCCCGAGGGCGTTGTTGAGCTTGTGGGCGCCGCCGTGGACCAGGTCCTCGCGCTTCAGATAGACGTCGGTGTCGTAGCGCTCCGAGAGCTGTTCGGCGTACTGCAGCGGCGTCGGGCGGCCGCCGAAGTCCGCGAGGCGCTCGCGGAACTCGTCCATAAAGCCGTCTTCGTTGTCGAGCACGTACCGCTCGTACGCGTCGGTCAGTTCCTCGATGGCGGGCATCAGCGCCTCTGGGACGTACTGGCCGCCGTAGTCGCCGAAGGTGGATTCGCTACTCATGATTGCTCCGTCGTCGTCAGTTCGCGCGTGTTCTCGGTCACGTCTCCGTCCATTATCGCCGAGCCGACGAGCAGGGCGTCGGCGCCGGCCGCGCGCATCCGCGCGACGTCGTCGGGCGTCGATATGCCGCTCTCCGCTATCAGGGTGACGTTCTCCGGGACCGAGGGAGCGACGTCCTCGAACGTCTCCAGGTCGACTTCCAGTTCCGCGAGGTCGCGGTTGTTCACGCCGACGATCTCCGCGCCTGCCTCGATGGCTTCCTCGACTTCGTCGGCGGTGTGGGTTTCGACGAGCACCTGGAAGCCCCGTTCGCGCGCGGCGTCGAGCAGGTCCGCCAGGTCGTCGGTGTTCTCCTCGTGCAGGAACCGAACGATCAGCAGGATAACGTCGGATTCGACGACGTCCAGTTGTTCCTCGTGCAGCACGAAGTCCTTCCGCAGTACCGGGACGTCGACGGCCGCGCGCACGCGTTCGAGCGTCTCCGGCGACCCGCCGAAGTGCTCGGGTTCGGTCAGTACCGACAGGGCGGCGGCGCCGCCCGCGACCATCTGCTCGGCGAGTTCGACCGGGTCGTCGGTCCGCTCGCCGTCCGTCGTCGGGCTCGTCGGTTTCACCTCGGCGATGATCGGCACCCGTCCGTCCGCCTCGGCGGCCTCGAACGCCGCCGGAAGCGACTGCGCGTCGACGGAGCGCCGACCCTCGGCGCCGCCCCGCTCGCGGGCCGCGTCGAGTATCGACTGCACCGCCGGTGCTATCTCACCCTCACTGGAGTTCATTACCGAACACTAACGTACAGATATGTACATAAGAGTTGCGACACCGGCTCGGACAACCGACAGACAGGAGGAATGAAAGGGGCGAGTGGCTGGACGAAGCCCGGCGAAGCTAGCACCGAGGAACGAACGGAGTGAGTGACGAGGCGCGCAGCGAGTCGCGCGAGTCCAGCCACTCGGGGCTTTCGAGACCGTATTAGCGCTTTCGAGTTTCGTTGCAGCAGGCATCACTCCTCTCACACGCAAATCTTGAAGGTCCACGGTCCCGACCCGATACTATGGAAGACGCGGGGATCTACGCGCGCGAGTCGGCGTATCTCGACCGGTTCGTCCAGATCGGTGCGGCAGGCGAGAAGGTCATCAGCTGTTCGTTTCCCGTCACGCCCGACGAGGACGCCACGGACGACCACCCGGTGCTCGAGCGGATCGACGCCTACCTCCAGGGCGCCGAGGACAGCTTCGCCGACGCCCAGATCGGACTCACGGTGCCGACTGACTACCGCAACGTGCTCGAAGCGGTGCGCGAGATTCCCTACGGCGAGCAGGGGAGCGTCCAGCAGGTCGCGCAGATGGCCGCCGGCCTCGACCCGAACGAGGACGAGGACCTGACGACGGTCCGCGAGGCGCTGGCGGCGAACCCGATTCCGCTCCTTATCCCCGACCACCGCGTCCGGGACGGGCCGAGCGGCGCACCACCGGAAGTCGAACAGAAACTGCGGTCCCTGGAAGACCTCTGAGTAACGTGCGGACGGTCGCTTTCTATCGGGGTCGCGACTGACTCCGCTGGTAGAGGTACAGCACGAACGCGGCGAGCAGCGCGACCGTCCCGAGCAGCGACACGGCGGCGTTGACGGGGACGACGCCGAGCGTCGCCAGCCCCTCGTAGCCGATGGTGAGGCCCGCGACGAGGAAGGCAGCGCCGGTCACGACGGCGAGCTGGTCAGTCTCTCGCTGCTCCCTCGCCCGCTGGATCACGTAGACGGACGCCGGAACCACCAGTGCCGCGAGCAGCAGGTCGGCGGCCGCGGTTGCGAGGTCACTCCCCGTGACGTACTGGACGAGGAACAGCGCGAGATAGACGACGAGGGCGGCCAGGATGATTCGTCGTTGCGTCGGCGTTTCGATGTCGAAAGGGTCGGCCATTGCCGGGTGGTGGGGACGGCCCGTGTTAAACGTGTTCAGCGCCCCGGCCGACGCCGAGGCCCTCGTGGACGACCAGTTCCAGCGCGTTGACGAGGTAGTGGGCCACGACGACGACGAGCAGGCTCTCGGTGAGGACGAACCCCGCCGCGAGCGCGAAGCCGAGCGTCCCCGTCACGACGACGCCGACGCGACCCTGTGCGCCGTGGGCGACGCCGAAGGCGAGCGACGAGACGACGGCGGGCAGCCACGGCGAGATGCCGAAGCCGGCCGCGACGGCGCCGACGGCGGCCGCCCGGAAGATGAACTCCTCGACGAACGCGATGGTCGGGAGCACGACGCCGAGCAGGATGATCCACCCGCCGAGCGAGTCGGGAGCGAGCATCGCCCGGAGGGACTCGTCGTAGCCCGCGCCCGCCACTTCGGCCACGCGCCCGGCCGCCTCGTTCCCCAGCCAGAGGACGATTCCGAAGGCGACGCCCGCTGCGACCCCGAGGCCGCCCGCGGCAAGCGGTGTCGGGCCGACGCCGAGCCCCGCGAGCGGTATTCGAAAGTAGACCGCGCCGCCGGCGAGCAGGGCACCGAAGACGCCCTGCGTGAAGACGACGTTCGCGAGCAGCGCCCCGGTCGAGAGGTCGTGGGGGTCGACGTCCGTCCGCCTCGCGCTCGCGTCTGCCGGCCACCCGCGCTCACCCGGTCGGTCGAATCGCGGGATGACCGGGTCCGTCTCGGCGTCGCGCCGGGACCGCGTATCTCCGAAGGGACGGGAGCTGGTGGCGTGTGAGACGGCGGTGCGGTCGCTGACGACGGTCTGTGAGAGGCGCGCGAGAATAAGTAACAGCGTCACGACGACGCCGGTGAGGCCGACGAATGCGGCCCACCTGGTCACGATTCTACTGCGGGCTGGGACTGCCGCCTCCGACTTCCCGCTGTTCGAGGGCCTTGCCCGTGATGGACTTGAGCCGGTCGACCAGCGAGTCCTTCTCGGGTTCGCCGGCGAGCGCGACGTCGAGGACCTCGCTGATGTGCGAGACCGGGATGATCTCGATCTGGTCCTCGTACTCCTCTTCGATCATCACGTCCTGCTCGTTCGCCTTGGGGATGATGACCGTGTCGAGGCCGGACTTGGCCGCGGCCTCGATCTTGTGGGTGACGCCGCCGACCGGGAGCACGTCGCCCCGGACCGACAGGGAGCCGGTCATGGCGAGGTGCTGTTCGATCGGGATGTCCTCCAGGGCGCTGATGACGGCGGTCGCCACCGTGATGGAGGCGGAGTCGCCGTCGACGCCGCCTTCACCGGCCTGGACGAACTGGATGTGGATGTCCTTCTCCGAGATGTCCTCGTCGGAGAACTTCTTGATGATCGCCGAGACGTTCTGGACGGCCTCTTCGGCCATCTCCTTGAGCTGCCCGGTAGCGATGACCTGTCCTGGTCCCTGTGACGGGGCGACTTCGGCCATGACGGGGAGGACGATGCCGCTGTCCTCGCCCATGACGGCGAGTCCGTTGACGCGCCCGATGACGTCGCCCTGGTTGACCGTGAGCTCGTAGTCCTTGCGGCGCTCGATGTAGTCGTCGGCGAGCTGCTGCTCGATGGAGCGACTGCGGCTCTTGGCCTGCAGGACGTCGTCGCGAGTGGTCATCTCCTGGTCCTCGGCGCGGGCGATGTCGCCAGCGACGCGGACGAGGCCGCCGAGTTCGCGCAGCTTGAGGGTCAGGTGACCCTTCCGGCCGGCGCGGCGGCGCGCTTCGAGGATGACCTCCTCGATGGCGTCCCGGGTGAAGTGGGGCAGGCGCCCGTCCTTCTCGACCTCCTGGGCGATGAAGCGGGCGAGCTTGCGGCGCATCTCGGGGGTGTCCTCGATGGTGTCGTCCATGTACACCTCGTAGCCGTACCCCTTGATACGGGAGCGCAGCGCGGGGTGCATGTTCTCCATGGCGTCGAGGTTCCCCGCCGCGACCATCGTGAAGTCACAGGGGACGGGCTCGGTCTGGACCATCGCGCCCGAGGAGCGCTCGGACTGGCCCGTGATGGAGAACTCGCCCTCCTGGATGGCCGTCATCAGCTTCTGCTGGCTGCGGACGTCGAGCGTGTTGATCTCGTCGATGAACAGCACGCCCTTGTTGGCCTCGTGGATGTTGCCCGACTCCACGCGGTCGTGGCTCGGGGTCTCCATCCCGCCGGACTGGAACGGGTCGTGGCGAACGTCGCCCAGCAGCGCACCGGCGTGGGCGCCCGTGGCGTCCTTGAACGGGGCGGTCTGCTGGTTCGCGGTGTTGATCAGCAGGTTCGGGATCATCGCGTCGTTGCCGCGCGACCCGTAGCGGAAGGCGAGGTAGATGACGCCAGCCGCGAGGATGCCCAGCAGGATCTGCTGGACGATGATCAGCGCGTAGCCGATGACGATGGCGATGATGATCCACATCAGGAAGGTCCGCATCTGGTTGCGCTTGCGGGCCTCCTCCTTGTGGGCGTCGACGATCTGTTCGCCCTTGCCCGCGGGGACGGTGCGGACCTTCGGCTCGTTGCCGTCGTCGGGGTTGTGGTAGACGAGAACGTCCTGCAGTTCTTCTTTCGGCAGCAGCTGACTCATCGCTTTGGCCAGCATCGACTTGCCCGTCCCGGGCGAGCCGATCATCATGACGTGCCGGCGTTGCTTGGCGGCCTTCTTGATGACGTCACGGGCGTGGTCCTGCCCGATGACCTGGTCGACGAGGCGGTCGGGAACCTCGATGTCTTCGGTGGACTCGACCTCGAGTCCACCGAGGACGCCGGCCTCCTCGGCCTCGTCGAACGTCGCTTCGCCTTCGAGTTCGACTTCGCTCCCCAGGTCGGGCTGGTCGCCCGGCTCGGGGGCGTCGTCGCCCTCGTCGGCGAAGCCGTCGTCCGCCGTCGCCCGGTCCTCCTCGTCCGGGACGACGACGTCGCTACCGGACTCCTCGTCCGGCGTGGGCTCGGTCACCTCCCGCTCGGAGTCGGGAGTGTCGTCAGTGTCTCTATTGTCGCTCATAGAACGGTTGGTAACATCGGATCGGAAGGACTGTCCACTGATATACTTTCTCCCCTCGCGCCGCTCCGAATGGGGTGCATAACCGCCGTACTCCGGCCCAACGACCGTCTCGGTGGGCGCCTGCCGAAACACTCGTCGCCTTTTTTAGACGCGGCGCCGGAGGGGGAGTATGCGCGGCTTCTACATCGGACGCTTCCAGCCGTACCACAACGGCCATCACACGATGGTCTCGACCATCGCCGACGAGGTGGACGAACTCGTCCTCGGCATCGGGAGCGCCGGCGACTCCCACTCTGCCCACGACCCGTTCACTGCAGGCGAGCGCATCATGATGATCACCAAGGCCGTCCGCGAGTACGAGCGCGAACACGACCTCGTGACCTACGTCGTCCCTATCGAGGACCTGAACCGCAACTCCGTCTGGGTGAGCCACGTCCAGAGTATGAGCCCGAGCTTCGAGGTCGCCTACTCGAACAACCCCCTCGTCGTCCAGCTGTTCGAGGAGGCCGGCATCGAGGTCCGCCAGTCGAGCATGTTCGAGCGCGACCGCCTGGAGGGCAGCGACATCCGCCAGCGGATGATCGACGGCGAGACCTGGCGGGACCGGGTCCCGGACGCCGTCGTCGAGACCATCGAGGAGATAAACGGCATCCAGCGCCTCCGCACGGTCGCCGAGGACGACGTCGTCGAGCGCTGGGAGGCCAAGAACGGTTCTGGCGGCGAGAGCGCGCGACGCGACGACGACTGAGCGATGATCACGCTCAGCTCCGACTTCGGGTCGCCGTATCCCGCGGCGATGAAGGGAGTCATTCTCCGGCAATCCGACGCCCGCCTCGTCGACGTGGCCCACGACTTCCCCCGGCAGGACGTTCGCGCGGCCGCGTTCTGGCTCCGCGAGGTGCTCCCGCACTTCCCGCCCGCTGTCCACCTCGTTGTCGTCGACCCGGGCGTCGGCACCGACCGGGATGCTATCGTCGTCCGCGCGGGCGACCACGCGCTCGTCGGCCCCGACAACGGCGTGCTCCTCCCGGCCGCACGGGCGCTCGCGAACGGACCCGATTACGACGACTTGGACGTCTTCCGAATCGCCGTGGACGACCCCGAGAGCAGCACGTTCCACGGCCGGGACGTGTTCGCCCCGGCCGCAGCTACCGTCCACGAGGCGGGCGTCGACCGCTTCCACGAGGACGACGGGTTCGTCCCGACGGACGCCTTCGTAGACCTGCAGTTCCCGACGGCGACCGTGAGCGAGACGGGTGCCAGCGGCGAGGCACTGGTCGTCGACGGCTTCGGCAACGTCGTCACCAACGTCCCGGGCGACGCCGTCGCCGACAGGTTCGGCGAGCAGGTCCGGATCAACGGCGAACCGGCGCCGGTCCGCAGGACGTACGCTCGCGTCGGCCCGGGCGACCGACTCGTCACCGTCGGGAGCCACGGCAACGTGGAACTCGCGGTCAACCGCGGCCGGGGGGACGAGGCGTTTCGCGTCGATACGGGCTCGCGCGTCGAACTGGAGTACTGAGGGGGAACAAGAGGAGTCTACCGCAGGTCTACGGCGTCGAGGCTGTACGTCGCGACCTCTCCCGGTTGCTCGGCGAGCAGTTCCACCGCAGCCGAGGCCGACCGGAACGTCTCGCTCCCGGCGTAGGGCATCGCGTAAGCGCGTCTGACGGCCGGTTCGGTCTCGGCGGTTGCCAGTCGCAGTCCGTCGTCGAGGAACCGGTCGCGCCGGAGGCCGTAGCACAGCGCGACCGAGTCGGAACTGACGGCCGTGACGCTTTCGTCGGCCGGAGACTTCGGCACTCCCGCTCCGTCCTCGATTCCCGGGAGTGTCTCCCGTCCGGAGAGACCCGATCCGTGGAGCCAGAGGTCGAAGTGGTCGCGCCGGTCGAACCCCTCACGTCGCTCGGCCGACTGCAGGTCCCGAATCGCGTCGAGCGATTCGGGGTGCCGGAGCCCGTGGAGCGACGGAGGATTCGGCCGCTCGATGGGGACCTCCAGTCGTCGAGTGCCACCGGGAGCGAGCGGCACCTGTTCGTCGCTCGAACCGAGCGAGAATCGTTCTACCCGACTGTCGCCCGCTAACAGCGACGCCGCCTCGTGTTCGGCGACGTAGGCGTCGGGGTCACAGGGCATCGCGAGCGCGTCGCGGAGCGTCGTCTCGTCGGCGGCCTGACCCGACGCGATTCGGAGGGCGAGCGTGTCGCCGTCGAGCCACCGGTCCCGCCGGAGGCCGCGAACGACGGCGACGTTCCCGTCCGGCCCGCCGCCGTAGGGGTACTCCCCGTCGACGTAGCCGTCGACGTCGCCGATGAACGTCCAGCCGTCTCCGTCTCTCGCGCGTACCCGACGGTCGTAGAACGACAACTCGTCGCCGCGGAGCCAGAGGTCGAACCGGTCGGCGGGGTCGAACGCTGGCCGCGTGGACAGCGTCGAGAGCCAGGCGTACAGGAAGAGATCACGGGCGACAGTGTCCGTCGCGACTGGGCCCTCGAACGTGGCGCCGGGCGCGTTCGGCACGAACGGGTCGAACCCCTGCTCGGTCGGGACGTAGCTCCCGCGCACGTACCAGCCCAGGCCGGCGGCGCCAGCGTCGAGCGAGGCCCTGAGGTTCGACCGGATGGACTGCTTGCTCGGCGTGTGCTTCGGGTTGACCGTGTGGGTCTGCCCGAGGTAGAACACTGGCTTCCCGCCGAGGGCCGCGCCGGCGTTTTCGACGAGGCTTCTGACGGCGTCGTCGGCGACCTCCGGGCCGACGTCCTTCTCGTACCACCCCCGGTAGAAGTCGGTGAAGGCGAAGTCGGGGCTGGCACCCCGGTCTGCGATGCGGTCGGTCAGCGTCTCGAACACCTCGGGCTTCTTCGAATCGACGACGTAGGGAAAGTGGCAGAAGATGCCCACCTCGCGGTCGGTGGTCGCCTCGACGACGGTCCGTTTCTGTGCGGCGTAGATTCGCGGGCCGTATTCGAGCATGTTCTCGACCGCCGCGTCGTTCCACTCGCCGCCCGCGACCCACTGGCCGAACACGGGCGCCTCCTCCCAGAGTATCACGCGCCCGTCGTCGGTCAGGTCGTCGTAGATCCGACAGACCTCGTGGAGTCGGTCCAGATGGCGCTCGCGGGCATCGGCGTCCTCGACGAACGCCTTCGCGGTGACGTCCGTCAGCAATCCGACGCGAATCCAGACGTCGAGTCCCGCGGCCGTCGCCTCTTCGAGCGCTCGCCTGAACAACCCGCCTCTCGAATCGAGGTTGGCCGAGCGGATCAGGACGACGACGGCCAGGTCGTGGCGGCGTGCGAATGCGAAGCGGTTGGCCCGGCGGCGCTCGTCGGCCAGCACGTCACCGTACATCCACAGGAAGTCCCCGCGACGGTTCGACCCGGCCGGGTCGGCGACCTGTCGCACCTCGCGCTGTTCGAGCGCGTCGTCGACGACGGCGCTCCCCATCAGCGACACCGCTCCGAGCGCGCCGGCGGCCTGGAGGTAGGTCCGTCGCGTGGTGTCGGTCGGTGCGTCGCGCCGGTCCGTGGTTCGTGATGAATCGGGCATTGGAGTGGCGAGAGACAGCAGGGAAATCCAGGGACTGCTGCCGGGTCGGCGAACGGCTCCAGTAGTATTGGCTCGTCAACAGTTTCGACTACGACCGGCTTGAGTGTTGGGCCCACCAGGTGGAAATCACCGATGGATTTTTGTGCTTTAGGCACGCCTAAACTGATGTGTGCCGCGGAAGCCGGTACACGCCGGGCGACGCTTGCGAGACAGCGCACCGTTTCCGAACACCCGCGCGGCGGCCACAGTTACCGTGGGCATCCCGCCGCGCGCGTCTGTCCCCTTTCCTGTGAGTACTCGACGATAGCGGGCGCTACGCGTCGTGAAAGAATGAAAACGCTCGGCCGATCAGCTCGCGTCGGAATCTCCGCGAGCCGCAGTCTCGCGCTAAAACGCTCGACCGATCAGCTCGCGTCGGTATCTCCGCGAGCCGCAGTCTCGCGATGAAACGCTTGACCGATCAGCTCGCGGAGATGACGTCGTCGATGCGAGCGATCATCGTCGCGGCCTCGGTGGCGCTCTCGACCGCCTCGCGCTTGACGGCGGCGGGGTCGAGGACGCCGTAGTCGACGGGGTCGTCGATGACGCCGGTCTGGCCCTCGCTGATGATGCCGGCGCGACCCTCCTGCTCGTGCAGGCTGCGCAGGTCGACGAGCGCGTCGATGGGGTCCATCCCGGTGTTCTCGGCCAGCGTGCGCGGGAGCACGTCGAGGGCGTCGGCGAAGGCCTCGACGGCGAGTTGCTTGCGGCCCTCGATGCCGGCGGTCTCGCTGCGGACGTAGTCGGCGACGGCGATCTCCGTGGCGCCGGCGCCGGGGACGACGCCGCCCTTGTCGAGGGCGGCCGTCACGACGTCGAGCGCGTCGTTGAGCGCGCGCTCGAGCTCGTCGGTGACGTGTTCGGTGCCGCCGCGGGCGAAGACGGTGACGGACTCGGCGGTGGCGCCGCCGGTGACGAACGTCAGGTCGTCGTCGCCGTACTTCTCGACGCTGACGTCGTCGGCGGCGCCGATGTCCTCGTCTTCGAGCGTATCGACGCTGCCGACGCGGTTGGCGTCGGTGGCGTTGACGATGGCCTGCACGTCGTCGTCGCCCACGCTGTCGAAGGCGACGACGCCGGCCTTGGCGAGGTGGGCGGCGACGCGGTCGTCGACGTCACCGGTGACGAAGACGACGTCGACGCCGGTGTCGACGAGATCCTCGGCGTAGCCCTGGAGCTCGGACTCCTCGGCCTCGATGGCGGCGTTGAGCTGGTCGACGCTGGAGACGTTGTACTCGGCGTCGATGTTGCTCTCGCGTACCTCCAGGTCGGCGTCGACGACGCCGATAGCGGCGTCCTGGACCGAGCGGGGCATGTTCTCGTGGACGGGCTCTTCCTCGATGACGACGCCCTCGATGAGGTCCGTCGCGGAGGAAGAGGAGCCTGTCTGGGTCCGGACGACGATGTTGTCGCGGACGATGCCGTCGTCGCTGTCGGCGTGTCGGACGGCCTCGACGACCGTCTCGGCCAGTGCGTGGGCCGCGACGTCGCCGGTTCCCTTGCCGGTCATGGAGGACTCGGCGACCTTCTCGAGGATCTCGTCGTCGAGTTCGTCGTCGAGCACTTCCTCGTCGATGGCCTCCTGGGCGAGTTCGGCGGCCTGGGAGTACCCCTCGACGATGGTCGTCGCGTGGACGTCGTCGTCGAGCAGGTCCTCGGCCTTCGCGAGGAGCTGTCCGGTGAGTACGGACGCCGTCGTCGTGCCGTCGCCGACCTCGTCTTCCTGGGTCTGGGCGACTTCGACGATCATCTGGGCGGCGGGGTGCTCGATGTCCATCTCCTCGAGGATGGTCGCGCCGTCGTTCGTGATGACGACGTCGCCCGAGTCGGAGACGAGCATCTTGTCCATGCCACGGGGGCCCAGTGTCGTCCGAACGGACTCACTGACGGCCTTTCCGGCGGCGATGTTCGAACTCTGTGCGTCCTTCCCGTGCGTCCGCTGGGTGTCCTCGTCGAGGATGAAGAGGGGCTGGCCACCCATGCGTCGCTGACCGGACTGTGACATAGCTGTATACCTCACTCAAAACATCGTTAGCGGTTCTATATAAAACTTTCCTATCGGGCGGGCGAGACGGCGTGCGACACCCGGACGAGAACCGGCGCTCACCGGCGACGCTGCCGATGGTTTAATACAGCGATACCGCATCACTCGGACCATGCTGGAGCTGGAGCACGGATTTCGCGTGGTCGACGTCCACGCGCGCCTGGAACCCGACGAGTCCCTCCGTCCCCGCGACGGCATCGGCGACCCGGAGCGACTGGAGCGGGAGATGCACCAGGCGGGCGTCGTCCGCGCGGTGGTCTACCCGGGCGACCGGGAGGGGAGCTATCTCAAGGCCAACAACGGCGTGGCCCGGATGAGCGTCGGTCGCCCGATGGTCGCGTTCGCCCGTATCAACGGGTCGCGCGAGGCCGGCACCGACGCCGGGTCACGGCTGAAGAACCTCGCGGCCCGGCGCGGGGAGGACCACACCTCCCCCGATGACGTCGAGAAGTACGCCTACGACGACCGCTTCGCCGGCTTCGAACTCCACCCCTCGCGTGACGGGCTCCCGGACGAGGCGGTCATGGCCGAACTGGAGTCCGTCGGCAAACCGCTACTCGTCCACGGCGGCCTGGAATTCCCGCCCGAGGCCGTCGAACGGCACCTCCTGCAATACGACCTGCCCGTCATCCTCGGGCACTTCGGTGCGCATCCCCTCCAGCGCGACCTGATGCACGAGTCCATCGACCTGCTGGACGCCTACGAACAGTGCTACCTGGACACGAGCGTCGTTCGATACCGGGACGCGCTCGAACGCGCTATCATCGAACACCCGGACAGAGTGCTGTTCGGCAGCGGCGCACCGAGCGCCCATCCCAACGTCGCCGTCATGGAGATTCTCACCCTCGACGTCCCGGAGGACGCGATGAAGAAGGTGTTCTCGAAGAATCCCGTCCGCGTCGTCGAAGAACTCGCGCCGTAGAATTCTGGGAGCGAGCGGTCGGCTCCGAACGTTACTCGTACACTTCGACCGCCCGGTCCACGCGCATCGAGCGTCCGTTGGGGTTCTGGCGCGGCGGGTGGTCCCGGAACCGGGCGACGACGCCGTCCTTGGCACCGGTCGACACGCCGCCAGCGACCTCGCGACCAGTGCCCAGCCAGTTCGAGGCGCCGGCGTCGCCCCGAAGCACGTCCCGGAGCCCGTCGTAGGCGTCGCGAGCGGCGTGGGCGCCGACCCGGTGGGCGACGGTCGGTCGGAACCCGTAGTTCTTGACGAGGCGGTAGGCCAGCGACTGGTACTTGGCGGTCCAGTCCGTCCGGCGCATCCCGCCGTCGGCCTCGAACTCGCGACGGACGCACATCGACGACTGCCAGGCGACGTCGTAGTCGGCCCCGGCGATCCGGTGGGCCAGGTCGCGGGCCCCGCCGATATCGAGGTACTCGTCGAAGCCGTCGAACTCGTCGAGAATCTCGGTCGTGAACGTGACGTTCCCCGGGTTGAAGTACGTCACGTCGCGTCCGGCGATGGTCGTCGTCTCCTCGGACTCGGTCGTCATCCCGGCGGTGAGTTCCTGGTGAGTGGGGCCGGTGACGACTGGCGCCTCCGTCAGGCCCTCGAGGACGGCGTCGAACCAGCCGTCTTCGACGGAGAACGTCCGGTCCAGCAGTGCGACGGCGTCTCCGGTAGCGCGATTGATGCCCGCGTTACGGGCGGCGTTGATAGTGCGGTCTGCGATCTCGACGAGCACGTCGACGTCCGCCCGGTCACGGACCATACCCGTCGTGCCGTCCGCAGAGGGGCCGTTGACCACGACGACCTCGGCGTCCGGGACGCGCTCGGCGAGCGCGTCGAGACAGCCCCGCAGCTCCTCCCGGCCGTTGAGCGTCGGGACGACAACCGAGAGTTGCATAGATGCAAATAGCTCCGCGGAGCCGTATAAAGTTCGCGCACTCTCGCCCGCCGTGGGGGTCCGTACCGGTGTCTGACAGCGATTCGCGGGGGAGCGGGCGCGCGCGGCCGGTCAGACCCGGGCGTCCCAGTACGACACGGAGGCCAGCGAGTCGCCGACGGGCGACTTTCCGACGGCGGTGTCGAGCGAGCGGAACGCGGCGGCGAGACTGTTCGGGATCTTCCGGTAGAAGCCGTAGGGCAGGACGAAGTCGTGTTCGTCGCTGGCCAGTTCCAGGTTCGCTCCGTCGAGGAGGCGGTCGATCTCCCAGCGGGAGTACAGCCGCGACCCCATCGGCAGCGCCCAGTTGTACAGCGACCGCGTCGAGAACCGGTTGAACGTGTCGAACACCACCTGCTCCTTCGAGACGCGCCGGAGTTCGGCGAGGAAGGATGCGGGGGTGTCCGCGAGGTGGAAAAACCGCATGGCCATGACGACGTCGAAGTGGTCGTCGGGGAACGGCAAGCGCGCGGCGTCGCCACGCATGAACTCCACGTGGTCGTCGACGCCGGCCGCCTGGGCCTTGGTTCGACCCTGCTGGAGCATCGGCCCGGAGATGTCGAGGCCGACGATGTCGGCGCCGCGTTCGGCGAGCATCACGGTGAACCTGCCGGTCCCGCAGGCGACTTCGAGGACGGACTTCCCCTCGACGGGGCTGATCGCGTCCAGCACCGCTTCCTTTTCGCGACTGTCGATGAGGCGCCCGCCGCGCGAGAAGCGCTTCGAATCGTACTCCTCGGCGACGTCGTCAGCCTGATACCACTCCTGGCCCTTCACGTTAGCAGGTTTCCCCACCCGGGGAATAAAACGATACTGCTTCGACGCAACCGGGACGGGCGGTTCCCGGGCGCGAACCGGCGACGAGTCCCTACGACGTCGCCACGCGGTCGGGCCGTATCTCGACGATGACGCGGGCACCCTCCTCGGTCCCCTTGTTCGGGTACTCGTCGACGTCCATGTACCGCCGGGCAAGTTCGTCGATGTGGTCGACGGCGCCGTCTTCGACCATCGCGTCGACCTCGCCCCGGACCGAGAGGAACCGGTAGGGGTCCTCGGGGTCCGTCATGCTCACACCGACCTTCGGGTTCCGCTGGAGGTTCCGCTCTTTCAACCGCCCGCGGACGGTGTTGAGCAACAGGCGGTCGCGGTCGCTGTCGTAATCGACCCACACCGGCGTCACCTGGGGGGTGTCGTCGCCCATCAGCGTCGCGACGTGGGCGAACGTCCGCTTCTCGAACAGGTCGTGGAACGCCTCGGGTATCGCTGCCATACGCCCAGAGAGTCACGCCAGCCCTTTCAGCGTTCGCCGAAACCGCCAGATCGATCACCCGAATCCGGGAATATAAGGGGTCATTATATGCACTGTATACTTTCCATTGTATTGACCTCCATATAGCGAAGTTTTACCAGTGACGTCGATGCAGGCTTTCGTATGAGCACGACCACCGAGGAACCCACGACTGATCCGTTCACCGAGCAAGCGTTCCGTGAAACCCTGCGTGAACTACCGCCGAGCGCCAAACTCGTGGCAAAAGTCCTCCAGTCCGGTGAACCCCTCTCCCAGGGCCAGCTCGTCGAGGAGTCGCTGCTCCCCGACCGGACCGTCCGATACGCCCTGAACCGACTCGAGGAGTGCGACCTGGTCGACTCCCGCTACAGCTTCTCCGACGCCCGGAAACAGGTTTACTTCCTGTCGGTGTGAACTGCCGGGCGACTGGATGGAACGCACGCGAATCCCGGTCGACGTCGAAACCCGCGCCCCCGGCGGCCAGACGAACGCGTACGTGGTCGGTCGCTCCGACGCGCTTCTCGTCGACCCGGCGTGCCGAACGCCCGCACTGGACGAGGCTCTCGCGGACAGGCCGGTCGCACACGTCGCCGTCACCCACCACCACCCGGACCACGTCGGCGCCGTCGCGTCGTACGCCAGCGAGTTCGACGCGACCGTCTGGGCACGGGCGGGCCGTGAAGACGGATTCGAATCGGCGACCGGTATCGCGCCGGACAGGACCTTTCGCGACGGGACGACGATCCCCGTGAGCGGTGGCAGCGTCGACGTCGTCGAGATGCCGGGACACGCTCCCGAACACGTCGCCTTCGCCGTCGATGGGGACCTCCTCGTCGGCGACCTCGCGGTCGCCGAGGGCAGCGTCGTCGTGGGCGCGCCAGAGGGTGACGTCCGCGCGTACCTGAGCTCTCTTCGTCGAGTCTACGCTCGCGCACCCGCCAGACTACTTCCTGGCCACGGCGCGGTCGTGACCGACCCGCGCGAAACGTGCGCGCGACTGATCGAGCACCGGCTGGACCGCGAGCGACGTGTGCTCGCCGCAGTCGAATCCGGCGCGACCTTCGTGGACGCCATCCTCGACGCCGCCTACGAGAAGGACCTCGCTGGCGTCCGCGACCTCGCCGGTGTGACGGTACGAGCGCACCTGGAAAAGCTCGCCGCAGAGGGGCGGGTCGAGTGGGACGGCCGTCGAGCGAAGCCCGCGTAGTCTCCAGAAAAGTTACGCGGGAGACGACTCTCACTTTCCGCACCCCTTTTCACCGCTGGCACGTACTCCCTCACGTGGAATCACTCGAAGCCGAACTCGAGCGCGCGCGAGCCCTCGACGTGGCCGACCTGGCCGACGCCATCGAGCGCATCGGCTTCGAGTGCACGCGCTGTGGCGCCTGCTGCAAGGCGAACGAGGTCGAGGGCACCGAGGCGAACGACGAAGGCGAGACCGAGCCGCACACGGCGACGGTCCAGCCCGAAGAGGTTCGCCGACTCCAGGCGGCCGGAGAGAAGGAATACGACTGGCGCGACGTCGCCCGACCGATGCCCTTCGGCGTCCGCGAGGGCGAGGATGGTCCCGAGGGCGAGACCTTCGAGTGGGCGCTCCAGACGGACGACTGCGGGGACTGTACGTTCTACCGGGAAGACGAGGACGGCGTCGGCACCTGCTCCGTCCACGGGGACCGCCCGCTCATCTGCCAGACGTACCCCTTCAGCGTCGCGCTCGGCGGGACCAGTCAGCCGATGGGCGAGGCCGTCGACGAAGCCGGAATGGTTCGGGCACACGAATGTGAGGGCCTCGGCCGGGATATCTCCCGATCGGACGCCGAGGAACTGGCGGCCACACTCAGGGAGCGGGCGGTACGAGAACTGGCGTCGGCCATCGACGTCAGGGAGAACTACGAGCCGGCGAACCCCGACCAGGGGGTCGTCGTCCACGATTCGGAAGGCGCGAAACGGCCGGACGGGACGCCAGTCGAGTAGGCGACCGGTCGGGGCCGTCCGAGCGGGAGAAACGAGCGCCTAGAACTCTTCGTCGATTATCTCGCCGACGGCGAAGTTGGACTTTACTTCGCTGATCTCGACTTTGACGCGCTCGCCGATCTCCGCGTCGGGGACGATGATGACGTAGCCGCGCTCGACGCGAGCGATGCCGTCGCCCTGCTTGCCGATGTCCTCGATCTCCACGTAGCGTATCTCGCCGCCTTCGACCGGCGGCTGGGGTTCGGTCGGCGCCGTCGTCGTCCCGCCGTCCTCGCTTGTCTCCTCGGACTCGTCGGCGGCGATGAGCGCGACCCGGTAGGTCTCGCCGGGCTGAATAGATCCGGTGTCGACCTCGCGACGCGGTACCTCGACGACGTAGCTGTCCCCGTCCTCGGAGACCTCCGCACTGAACAGACACAAGAGTTTCTCTGAGATTTCCACAGCTTTAGACCTCTACTCCCCGCATTGAAGGCCACTGATAAAGATGTTACGTCGGTCTCCCCGGTCTCGCGCCCCTAGAGAGACGTACCGATTTCTCCGGTAGCCTGTCGCATCCGCGAGCGCTCACGCGGACCGCTGGTGCCGTCACCGGGCTTTCCGCAGAGTAGGTGCCGGTTACCCGACCGTACCAGTGACGGCAGCGGGTCGGTCGAATACCGGCGGGATGACCGCGAAAACCGCAAGAAAGCGAGCCGTTAACCGACTGTACCAAACCCACTAAGACCGTTTCCCCCAAACGGATTGATATGAGCGCCACAGCGTCGACGACGGACACTCGCCTCTCGGACAAGCAACGCCGCATCCTGGAGTTCCTCCGGGACAACGCCGACACCCAGACCTACTTCAAGTCACGCCTCATCGGCGACGAACTCGACCTCTCGGCCAAGGAAGTCGGGACGAACATGACCGCCATCGAGGGCGGCGAGTTCGACGTCGAAGTCGAAAAGTGGGGCTACTCTTCCTCGACGACGTGGAAGGTCACCGCCTAGGGAGAGCGGACTGCTCGGCAACGGCCTCGTTTTCGACGCTGCCAGTGGGTCGAGCGACTGCTCCCGACGGACGTCGTTCTCACTCCGGGCGTAAGTTCGCTCGCTAGAGAACGGTGCTAAGTCCAGACCAGTCGAGCCGATAGACGACCTGGTCAGGGGTCGTACGCGAGGAGGTCCGCCGCCTCCGAGGCGAGGGCGGCGGCGTCGGTGTCGAACGAATCCGCGTACCGAACGACCAGCGTCAGCACCGTCTCCGGTGCGTCCACCGCGTAGCCGTCCTCCCGGGAGAGGAGCCCGGCCGCTTCCAGTTCGGCGGCGTACTTGCTGACCGTCGGCCGCGAGACGTCGAGGTCGTCGGCCAGGTTCCCCGCCGTCGTCGTCGGGTCGCGGAGCAACGCGACGAGCATCCCGCGGGTGGTGTCCCGTCGGAGGTACCCGAGCGTCACCTTCTCGTACTCGCTGAACTGGTCGGCGGGGAAGAACCGGCGATAGTCGCCGTCCTTCTCGCTCTCGATGGCGCCGTTCTCGGCCAGTTCCCTGAGGTGGTGCTGGGTCTCGCCGGTGCCGAGCTGGAGGTCGTCACGGATCTTCGAAAAGTGGGCGCCCGGCGTGGTCGAGAGGTAGCCGGCGATGGCGTCGCGGGCGTCGCTCCCGCTCCCGCTTTCGCTCTCCGAGAAGCGGACGAGCGGACTCGCCGCGCCGAGTGCGGCGAACCGCCGGAGGGTAGCCCGCTTGGACTCGTCGACGTCACCATCCCGACCCATTGATACGTTGGTATGACGAGGACGTGTAAAACGGCTTCGACTAGGATCAGTTCTCGTCCGAGGCGGTCGACCCGCCGTCGGCGTTGAACTCCTGGTCCATCTCCTCGATGACCTCGTCGGCGTCGGAGATTTCGTTCGGATCCTCGCCGTGTTTGACGGCCTGGGCGGCCTGTTCCATCTCTTCGACGTCGACGTCCGCCTCGGCGTCGATCTGACCGAGGATCTCCTCGATGTCGTCGAGGCCGAGCATCTCGCGGGACTCCTCGTCGAATTCGAGCCCTTCGAGCACGTGGCCGTTCTCCTTGACGTCGGAGCCGGTCAGGTGCTTGCCGTAGCGGCCGACGAGTGAGGTGACCTCCTGGGGGAGGACGAACGTCGTGGACTCGCTCTGGCCGATGCCCTCCAGCGTCTCCATCCCCTTGTCGATGATGGCGCGCTCGCCCATCGCCTCGGCGGACTTCGCGCGGAGGACGGTGGAGATGGCGTCACCCTGCGCTTCGAGGATCTGGCTCTGCTTTTCACCCTGTGCGCGGATGATGTTGGACTGTTTGTCACCTTCCGCCGTCTCGACGGCGCTGCGGCGTTCACCCTGGGCTTCCAGGATCATGGCGCGGCGCTTTCGCTCGGCGGAGGTCTGTTGCTCCATGGCCTGCTGGACGTCCTTCGAGGGGTTGACCTCGCGGACCTCGACGCTCTCGACGCGGATCCCCCACTCGTCGGTGGGTTCGTCGAGTTCCTGGCGGATGCGGGAGTTGATCTCGCCGCGTTTGTTGAGCGTGTCGTCGAGTTCCATGTCGCCCAGCACGGCGCGGAGCGTCGTCTGGGCGAGGTTGGAGGTCGCGCGCTCGTAGTTCTCGACCTCGAGGAACGCCTTCTTCGGGTCCATCACCTTGATGTAGACGACGGCGTCGGCGGTCACCGGCGAGTTGTCGCGGGTGATCGCTTCCTGACGGGGGACGTCCAGCGTCTGGGTACGCATGTCGAACCGGGTCACGTCCGAGACGAAGGGCCAGACGAAGTGGATACCCTGGTCGAGCAGGCCGTTGTACGAACCGAGGACCGTGTACGCGCCCTGCTGGTAGGGTCGGATGATGACGATGCTGGAGTAAACCAGCGCGATAACGAGTAACAGGAGGATGACGCCGACGAACATGACTCCGGCGCCGCCACCCTGGAGGACCACTGTTGGTAGCATAACGTTCGGTTTTCAGGTTCCCTAAAATAAAAGTGTTCGGTGTGCTTCCACGCCTCAGGAGGCCTGGTCTGACTCGACGTCCGTCTCCCGGGTCCCGTCGTCGTCGCGCTCCGGACTCTCGGCGTCTTCCCCGGGCTCCGACGCGGCTCGCTCACGTGCGAGCGCGCGGTCGATGTCGTCACCCTCGGCAACCGACTCGACGGTCACCACGTTGCCGCCGCCGGGGTCGACGACCATGACCTCGCTCCCGACCTCGATCTCGCCCTCGACGCTCCGGGCGCGGTAGTAGGGGTTGAAGCCACCGTCTTCGAGTTTGACCTCGCCCTCGGTGGTGGTCACTCGCTCGGTGACCGTCCCGAACTGGCCCCTGAGCGACCCGGAGTGGCTCGTCTCCGCCGCGCCCTCGCCCCCGTAGATGTCCAGCCGTCGGTAGCCCCAGAGCGTCAGTCCGGTCAGGGCCAGCACGACGACGGCGAGGATTATCGGCGCGAAGATACCCAGCCCACCGGGGAGCAACAGTCCCACCAGTCCGGCGGACAGCAGTGCCACCCCGAGGACGAACAGGTGAGCACCCGGCGCGAACGCCTCCGCGACGAGGAGGATGGCGCCGGCCAGGAACAGGAAGAAGGATATCGACTCGCTGAACAGTTCCGGCATATCCGAGGCTAGGGTCCCGGCGAAATTAAGTGTCGGGGGTCAGGAGTCGGATGTCAACACGCCGAAAAAGCCGAAGAGGACGAGGCCGACCAGGAACGTCCCGCCCGTGAGGACGAGCAGGTCCTGCGCGTCGAACCCCTGGACGTCGACGAACAGCCGCGTCAGCCCCAGGACGGCGACGTACGCCCCGAAGACGACGAACAGCGAGTTCTCCAGCGACGGTGTTCCCGGTTCGATGGTCGCCGATGGACGAAACTCCCCTGCGACGTTGCCGCCCGACGACCGCGCGTCACCGTCGTCGGTGTCGCCGCCGTCGTCGTCGTCCCCGTCCACGACCCCGGCCTCGTATCGCTGGTTGTAGTACTCCTGTTCCGGTTCCTCGTCGAGTCGGTCGCCGTTGACGTTCTCGTCACCGCCGGGGCTGCTCCAGGTTCCGTCCCGGGACTCCTCGCCGTCGTCTGCCCCGCGACCCGCGTCATCTCGCATACAGAGGGGTTGTTCGTCGCGCTACTAAAGCGCCTCGCGTGCCGCCAACGAGGAACCGACGAGCGGTCTGTCCTAATTCCGGCAGCCACGTGACGGAAACCATTTATCCCGGCCCGAAATGCACCCGCTATGGCCCTCCACGTACTGGACGCTGTCGAGCAGGGACTCACCCGGACCTTCGAGCGAAACGGCCTGCTGCTCGTCGCGGCGTTCGTCGCGTTCGGACTCCTCGGAACGCTCGCCAGCGAAGCGACTGCCGGGACGTACGCGGCGTTCTTCACCGAGCAGTCGGAAATAATGACCAGCACGGACGGGACGACGCCCTCACCGCTAGAACCCCTCTTCGACGTCACTTCGGACGGAGTCGACTGGCACGTGACGACGTTACCGCCCGGGACCGTCGTCGCGCTCTCCGTCCTGTTCGCCGTCGGCGAGGAAGCGCTCAGGATCGTCGCGATCCGCGTCTTCGCGTCGGCGGAGACCCAGACCATCCCCGCCACCCTGGTCCGCCGGAACCTCGCGTGGGTGACGCTCCACGGAGTCCTCGCGGGCGTTCTCGTCGCCATCGCGACGGTGATTGGATTCGTCCTCCTGATTCTCCCCGGTATCTTCCTGGCGCTGTCCTTCTACTTCGTCAGGCAGGCCATCGCCCTCGAGGACAGGAACACGTTCGGCGCGATGGAGCGCGCCTGGGACCTGTCGCGCGGTAATCGCCTGGACCTTATCGGCCTCGCTCTCGTGGTCGCCCTAGTCGGTCTCGTGGCCAGCATCCCGCCGGCGCTCGTGGGCCTCTTCTCGCCGCTGGCCGGATCGGTCTCCGGTGCCGTCACCTCCGCGTTCGTCCTGGTCTTCAGTATCGCGGCGACGACGCGAGCCTTCGAGCAAGTTCGAAGCCAGGAAGCGAGCCAGCCGTAGAAGCAGTGGGGAGTCGGACCCCAGTTTTCGACCCGCTCAGTGGACGCGCGTCCCGAGCGGCGAGTCCTCGTGGGTGGTCAGCAGGTCGGCCTCGTCGCCCGCCGCCAGCACCATGCCGTTGGATTCGGTGCCGAACAGTTCGGCCTTCTCCATGTTGGCCAGCAGGACGACGCGGGTGCCCGGAAGCTCGTCGACGTCGTGGAGCTGTTTGATCCCGGCGACGACCTGGCGGACTTCGTGACCGATGTCCACCTGCAGCTTCACCAGTTTGTCCGAGTCCTCGATGGGTTCGGCCGACTCGATCTCGCCGACGCGCAGGTCGATCCCCTGGAAGTCCTCGAAGCTGATGCGCTCGTCTTCGAGGGGTTCGAGGTCGACGGCCTGGTCGCTCGCCTCACCGTCGCCCTCGCCGTCGTCTGCTTCGTCACCCTCGTCGTCACCCTCGTTCGCAGCCTCCACGCGATCGCGGAGGTCCTCGTTGAGCGCCTCGATCTCGTCGTCTTCGACCTTGGCGAACAGTTCTTCCGGCTCGTCGAACTCGGCGGGCGGGGCTTCCAGCGCCGCGTCGAGGTGGGCGTCCTCCACGGTGCCGCTCTCTCCGAGCTGCTCCCAGGCGGCCTGGGCCTTCTCTGGGAGCACCGGCTGCATGAGGACGGCGACGGCCTTGGATAGCTGGACGCAGTCGCGGATGACCTGCGCCGCTTCGTCGGGGCTGTCGTCGACGAGGTTCCAGGGCTCGTTGCGCTGGATGTACTCGTTGCCGTAGTCCGCCAGTTCGACGGCGGCGTCGGCGACAGTTCGGAGGTCGTAGTCGGCGACGGCCTCTCTGAACTCCGCGACGGCGTCCTCGATACGCTCGGCGACGTCGTCGCTCGTCTCGACGTCGGGGGTGCCGCCGTAGTTGCGCTGGGCGAACAGGAGCGAGCGGTAGAGGAAGTTCCCGACGTTGCCCACTAACTGGCCGTTGACCCGCTCTGCGAAGCGGTCCCAGGAGAAGTCGACGTCCGATTCGAGGCCGGCGCCCGAGATGGTGTAGTAGCGGAAGAGGTCGGGGTGGAAGCCGGTGTCGAGGTACTCCTCGGCCCAGACGGCGCGGTTGCGCGAGGTGGAGAGGGACTTGCCGTCGATGCCGACGAAGCCCGCCGCGAGGATGGCCCGTGGCTCGGCGTAGCCCGCGCCGCGGAGCATGGCCGGCCAGAAGACGGCGTGGTGCTGGATGATGTCCCGGCCGATGACGTGGATAATTTCGCCCGCGTCGTCGGTCCAGGCGTCGTCCCACTCGGTGCCGTGGCGCTCCTCGCCGTCGACCTTCCAGACCTGCTCCCAGTCGTACTCGTCGGCGCCGACCCGCTCGGTGTACTGCTTCGTCGAGGCGACGTACTCGATGGGCGCGTCGACCCAGACGTAGAGGACGAGGTCTTCTTCGGTGTCCGCGTCCTCGTCGGCTTCACTGTCCTCGTCGCCGGGGTAGTCGATCCCCCAGTCGAGGTCCCGCGTGATGCACAGGTCCTCCAGTTCGCCCTCGATCCACTCCCGCGGCTGGTTGCGGGCGTTGTCCGTCCCTTCGAGGCGGTCGATGAACCCCTGGAGGTACTCCTGGAAGTCCGCCAGGCGGAGGAACCGGTGGTCCCGCGAGCGGTACTCGGCGGGGTTGCCCGTCAGCGTCGAGACCGGGTCCTCGATCTCGCCGGGTTCGAGGTGACGCTGGCACCCCTCGTCGCACTCGTCGCCGCGGGCGTGCTCGCCGCAGTAGGGGCAGGTCCCCTCGACGAAGCGGTCGGGCAGCCACTGGTCGGCCTCGGGATCGTATCCCACCTGGATCTCTTTCTCGTAGACGTGGTCGCCGTCGATCCACGATTCCACGAACGACTGGGTGAGTTCGGTGTTCGTCTCGTCGTGGGTGTGGCCGTAGCTGTCGAAGGCGACGTTGAACTTCGGGAACGTCTCGGCGTACTTCTCGTGGTACTCCAGGGCGTACTCCTCGGGGTCGACGCCCTCCTCGGCGGCGTTGACGACGATGGGCGTCCCGTGCATGTCCGACCCGCTCACGAAGGCGGTCTGCTGGCCGACGCGTTCGAGCGCGCGCGAGTAGGCGTCCCCGACGACGTACGTCCGGAGGTGGCCGACGTGCAGGTCGCCGTTGGCGTAGGGCAACCCGCACGTGACGACCGCCGGATTGTCGGTCGGTAGCGTGTCGTGGCTCATGTGTGTGCGATACCTCCATGCGGGCCTAAAACCCGCGGGTTTGGTGCTGTCATCTGTGTCGTGACTGGTGCAGTTACTCGGTGCGTACGACGCTGGTGACCCACCGGGGTTCACCAGTCGGCGGCCGCCCCGTCGCGTTACCGGCGAGGCGTCGTCGAGTGGGTCCACCCGGTGCTAGAAGAAAGGCATCGTGCCGCGCATTTCGGGGGACCACGTCGCTGGCATGGATGGGGATTCGATCTGTGGTTTCAAAAACGTGTCTGTGTCGTGTGGACGGATGCCTCTCGAATGATCTGAGAGGAGTCGATTCTTGATCCGCAATCACCTCGAAAGCCCTCGGTCCGCTCGACTCGCGCGACTCGCTGTGCGCGCTCACTCCGTTCGCGTGCTTGCTTCGTCGTGCGTCGTCGACCGCCCCTCGCCCTTTCATTCTGCTCTGTAGGATCGCTTGATTGGGTCTGTGTTGAACGGAATCGCTCTCTGGAACTAGCTCACCAGTTTGCCATCGGGAGCACTCATTACTTGTCGATTTTACTACGGATGAACGTTGTATCGTAGCTGAGTAATGTTGTTCGACCCCGTCAAAAATCAGCCCCCAAGGCCGGGAGGCGAGCGATCCTACAGAGCATTTCATTCCACCAGGACGACAGACCGCACCACAGCCACACGCCTCCCCAGCCGATTCACTCGTCGCTTCGCTCCTCGTTCATCCCTCGCACAGTTTCGGCTCGCGACAGAGCGCGAGCCAGCGCGCGCCACCGCACGCGGGTGGAGAAACAGACGGCTCAGTTTCCACTCAGTACCAGTCCAGGTCGGCGACGAACGAGCGCAGCATCGACCGGGTGACGTGGGGCATACAGACGACGCGCATCTCGCCGGCGCCGGTCTTGGAGACGCGCCAGCCCCGCTCGCGGAGTTCGGCCGTCATCGGGACGGAGAGGTCCGCGGCGACGAGGGGTAGCTCGGGGCCGACGACGTCGTGGCCGCGGGCGTCCAGCTGGTCGGCGAGCCACTCGGCGTTGGCCATCGAGCGCTCGTACTGCTCGCGGTACCCCTCGGGCCAGAGCGCGTCCATCGCGGCGACGGCGCTGGCCACGCCCGCGCCGGAGCGCGTGCCCGTGAGCGTGACCTGACTGGTCGATTCGAGGTAGGGCGTATCGATGGCGAGTTCGTCCAGCAGATCGGTCGAGTTCGCGAGCAGGCCGCCAGCGGGGACCGCAGCCTGGCCGACCTTGTGCGGGTCGATGGTGAGCGTGTCGACGGCGGCGTGGTCGAAACTCCACTCGTGGTCGGTGAAGGGGAGGTAGAAGCCGCCCCAGGCCGCGTCGACGTGACAGAGCGCGCCGGCGTCCGCGGCCAGGTCCGCGATGGCCGGGATGGGGTCGACGAAGCCGTACTCCGTCGTGCCTGCGACGCCGACGAGAGCGACCGTGTCGTCGTCGACGAGTTCCGCCATCGCGTCGACGTCGGCCCGATGGCCCGTCGCGGGCGCCGTTCGCAACTCGACGCCGAGCATCTCCGCCGCCTTCCGGAACGAGAAGTGGACGTGCTCGGGCGCGACGACGTTCGGGTCGTCCGTCGCGTCGCTGGCCCGGTTACGTGCGATGCGGACCGCCTGGATGTTGGCCTCCGTCCCGCCGCTGGTGACGTAGCCCGCGGGGTCGGCGAGGCCGGAGATGGCGCCGAGTCGCTCCACGGCCTCGCGTTCCATGTCAGCAATCGTCTCGTAGGTCCCGGGGTCGCCGGGATTCGTCGCGAGGAATCGCTCCGCCGCCTCGCGGGCCGCCGGGTGCGGTTCCGTGCACATCGAGGAGAGCACGCGGTCGAAATCCTGCGGTGCGGCCTGCTGCATTCTATCCCATACCACGGGCCTGTGGCCTTTAGCCGTTGTGTTCGAGCGAGGAGCGTGGAATCAGAGTTCTGGAGTGGCCGACTAGTGCCCTGCTCGTTCACGTCCGACGCGTCAAGAAAGATCGAGTCGTATCGAAAACAGTGGCGGCCCGGCGACTTACCGTACCGATTCGAGCAGCAATCGCTGTTCGACGCGCTTGACCTCCTGCTGGACGTCGAAGACGGCGTCGATGTTGGCGCTAATGGAGGTGACGCCGCTGTTGACGAGGTGGCGCACCATCTCGGGTTTCGAGCCGGCCTGTCCGCAGATGCTCGTCGCCACGTCGTGCTCGCGGCAGGTCTCGATGGTACTCCCGATGAGTTCGAGGACGGCGGGGTGGAGTTCGTCGAACCGGTCGGCGACGTTCTCGTTGTTCCGGTCCACGGCGAGGGTGTACTGGGTGAGGTCGTTCGTCCCGAAGCTGGCGAAGTCGATGCCGGCCTCACAGATCGATTCGATCGAGAGCGCGCTGGCTGGCGTCTCGACCATCACGCCCCACGAGCGCTTCTCCGGGTCGAGGCCGACGTCCTCCATGATGGCCTTCGCCCGCAGCACGTCCTCGGCGTCGGTGACGAGGGGGAGCATCATCTCGACGTTGTCGTAGCCCATGTCGTACAGCCGGCGGAAGGCTTCGAGTTCCAGCCGGAAGGTCTCGGGCCGGTCGAGGCTGCGACGGATGCCCCGATAGCCCAGCATCGGGTTGTGCTCGTTGGGCTCGTCCTCGCCGCCGTCGAGCTGGCGGAACTCGTCGGTGGGCGCGTCGAGCGTGCGGACCCGTACCGGGCGCGGGTAGAAGGACTCGGCGACGGTGCGCACGCCGTCGACGATCTCGTCGACGTAGGCCCGCTCGCCGTGGTCTGCGATGTAGCGCTCGGGCGTCTTGCTCGTCGAGAGGATCATGTGCTCGATGCGGAGCAGACCGACGCCGTCGGCGCCGGTGGCTGCCGCCCGCTCGGCCGCGGCCGGGATGGAGACGTTGACCTTGATCTCCGTGCCGGTCATCGGCTTCGTCGCCGGCTGGCCGGTGGGCCCGGACTGCCCGTCGGCAGACTGGCCGGACTGGCCGTCCGGCGCCGTCGCGGTCTGGGGTTCGTCGTCGCTTTCACTGGAACCCTCTGCGCTGTCCGGGCGGACGGTCCCCCGTTCGCCGTCGATAGTGACGCGCTGGCCGTCCTGGAGCCGTGCCGTCGCGTCGTTCGTCCCGACGACGGCCGGGACGCCGAGTTCTCGCGAGACGATGGCCGCGTGGGAGGTCATCCCGCCCTCGTCCGTGACGAGCCCGGCGGCGCGTTTCATCGCGGGCACCATGTCCGGCGTCGTCATCTCGGTGACGATGATGTCGCCCGACTCGACCTTGTCCAGCTGGTCGAGCTTGGTGACGATGCGGACGTCGCCCGTCGCCGACCCGGGGCCGGCGCCGAGGCCGTCGGCGAGGATGCCTTCCTCCTGGCTCGCCATCCCCCCGCCGTCGGCCAGGCCCGCGTCGGCGCTGACGCTGGCGGAGTCGGCGTCCGTTTCGATGGACTGTGAGTCGCTTCCGTCGGCGGGCGCGTCGAAGGCTTCGTCGATGGTGGTGATGGGCCGGGACTGGAGCAGGTAGACGTCGTCGTCGTAGATGGCCCACTCGACGTCCTGCGGAGTCTCGTAGTGGTCCTCGATGCGCTCACCGAGGGTCACCAGTCGGTCGACGTCGTCGTCGTCCAGGACGCGCTGTTCGCGCTTCTCGTCGGGGACGGCGCGCTCGACGGTCTCGCCGCCGTCGCGGACGTACATCATCTTCTTGTCCGCGACGGTGACCTCCTCTACGTCACCGGTCTTGCGGTCGATAACGTAGTTGTCCGGCGAGACGGCGCCGGAGACGACGGCTTCACCGAGCCCCCACGCGGCTTCGATGATAGACGTCGGTGCCCCGGTCGAGGGGTGGCTCGTGAACAGGACGCCGCTCGTGTCCGCGTCGACCATCGCCTGGACGACGACGGCGATGTCGACGATATCGTGGGCGAAGCCCTGTTCCTGGCGGTAGTAGATGGCCCGCTGGGTGAACAGCGAAGCCCAGCACTCTTTGACGCGCTGGAGGAGGTCCGCGCGCTCGACGTTGAGGAACGTCTCCTGCTGGCCGGCGAAGGATGCGTCGGGCAGGTCCTCCGCCGTCGCCGAGGACCGCACCGCGACGACGTCGTGGCCCAGGTCGTCGTAGGCCCCGACGATCTCGTCACGGACGTGGTCGGGGACCTCGGTCTCCAGAATCAGTTCCTGCGCACGTTCGGCGGCCGCCGCGAGCGCCTGTGAGTCGTCGGTGTCGACGTCGACCACTTCGAACAGTTCGACGTCGATGCCGGTGTCTTCGATGAAGGAGCGATACGTGTCCGCGGTGACGACGAACGCGGGCGGAACGGGGAGCCCGGCTGCCGTGAGTTCACCGAGGGACGCCGCCTTGCCGCCGACCGAGTCGAGGTCGTCGGCCGTAATCTCGTCGAGCCATCGTAGCGCCATGTACTCGTTCGTCACTACATGTACAAATATTAAGGTAGTGTCGAAGCCGGCACCATCTAGTACCCCTGACTCGGAATCGAATCAATCGCTTCTCCGACCTGTTCTCTCGTCACTGTGTCGACGGCTCGCCACGGTATCGCCCGTCAGACCTCGATTATCTCGTCCTCGTCGTCGTCGGGGATCACGAGGTCGCCGTCGAAGGTCGTCACGGCGCGCCCGCCCACGCGGACCTCGTCCCCGTCGGACTCGACCCGGACCGTCCCCGGGCGGTCGAGGAAGTGGCCCTGCTCGACGAGTATCTCGTCGAACTCCCCGTCCATCGCGTTGTGTCGCCGGAGATAGGCGCCGAGTGCGCCCGCGGCCGTCCCCGTGACCGGGTCTTCCGGGATGCCCGCGAGCGGGACGAACGCCCGCGCGTGGACCGTCGTGTCCATGTCGAGCGTGTCGAACGTGAACGCGTACAGTCCCTCGCAGCCGGTTCGCTCGCACAGATCCTCGATAGCGGTCATGTCCGGGTTCACGTTGCTCAGGTGTTCGAAGTAGTTGATCGGCACCATGAGGAACGGCATGCCGGTCGATACCTTCCCGATGGGGACGTCCGCGCCGACGTCCCGGAGCGACGCCACGTCGACGCCCAGCGCGTCCGCGGCCTCCTGCTCGTCGACGTCGGCCCGCCCGATTTCTGCGTCGGCCTGTTCCATCCACACGGTGCCGTCGATGGTGAGTTCGATCTCGAAGGTCCCCGCCTCGGTCTCCAGGGTGTGGGTCCCGTCGTCGACGACGGCCCGCTCGAACAGGTAGGCGTGGGCCGCGATCGTCGCGTGCCCGCACAGGTCCACCTCCCGTTCCGGTGTGAAGTAGCGCAGCCGTCGATCCGCGTCCTCCGAGGGGACCACGAACGCCGTCTCGCTGGCCCCGAGTTCACCCGCTATCGCCTGCATCTGGTCTTCGCTCAGGTCGGACGCGTCCGGCAGGACGCCGGCCGGGTTCCCGGCCATCGGCTCGTCCGCGAACGCGTCGACTAATAATGCTTGCCGAGTGTCCATGGCCTGGGGTTTGCCGACGCGCGTGAAAACGATTCCCCTGACTAGGTGTTGTGACTGGTACTGCGAGTGTGGTGGAGATCACCGCCAACAACTCGAAAGCCCCCGGTCGCTCGTGGGCTCCGACTCGCTGCGCGCGGCCTTCGGCCGTGCTTACTTCGTCTCGCTCCACGAGCGACCGGCCCCTTTCAGTCCCGCCCGCCTGGTTTGCTACGTCGGGCGGGACTGAAAGGGGCGAGTGCCTGAACGAAGGCGGACGACGCAAGCACTGGAGCGAACGGAGTGAGCGAAGCGCGCAGCGAGGCCCCCGAGTTCAGGCACTCGGGGCTTTCGAGTTGTTGGCGGAATTGGTCGCTGCTCCCGGGGCGTAATTCGCATCCACTACGACTCCGCATCCACGTACTCGAAACACGGAAGGTCCGCGATGTTGCACACCAACACATGAGCGACCTGCCGGACGACTTCTCGTGTACCATCACGAACTGGGAGTACATCTACGGGCTCTGCCGTGACGTCGCGGACGAGGTCAAGCGCGCCGAGTTCGAACCGGACGTCGTCGTCGCGCTCGCCCGCGGCGGCTGGTTCGCCGGGCGCTGCCTGTGTGACTTCCTGGGCCTCGACGACCTGACGAGCCTGAAGATGGAACACTATGTCGGGACGGCCCAGAAGGCCGACGAGGCGCAGGTCCGGTATCCCATGCCGGCCGGCTCCGTCGAGGGCAAGGACGTCCTGATCATCGACGACATCGCCGACACCGGTGGGTCGATCAGCCGGGCCCACGAGTACGTCACCGACCGGGACTGCGGCGAGGTGCGAACCGCGACGCTCCAGTTGCTCGACACCAGCGAGTTCCAGCCCGACTTCGTCGGCGAGCACCTGGAGGAGTGGACCTGGGTGGTCTACCCCTGGAACTTCATCGAGGACATGATCGAACTCGTCGAGGGCGTGATGGAGCGCGCCGACCAGGACGTGCTCGAAGAGGAGGCCGTCCGCGGCCTGCTCCGGACGTACCACGATGTCGACCGCATCGAGATGGAGATCGCCCAGCCCGACCGCCTCGGCGAGGTCCTGACCGAGATGGAACGCCGCGACGTCGTCGACTGGACCGGCGACGGCTGGTCACTCGTCGAGTGAGGGGCCTGACACGACGCGTGCGGTTTCGACAGGATTCTTAGCCCCGCCACGCACTTCACGAGCGTGTCGCTCCTGGGCATCTTCGCGTCGGCTATCCTCCCGATTATCGCCATCGCCGCCGTCGGCTTCGCGCTGGGCCGGGTGAAGGGCGTCCAGCCGGACGCGCTCAACACGGTCACGGTGTACCTGCTCGCGCCTGCGCTCGTCCTCCACAGCCTCGCGACGTCGGCCCTGGGCGGGTCGACCATCCTCGAAATCGTGGCCGTCGTCGCCGTCTTCTCGGTCGCGATGATCGTCCTCGCCGAGGGTATCGGTCGCGCGTCGGGCCGCTCGGAGCCGCTGCTGGGCGCGTTCGTCATGGTAGTCATCTTCCCGAACGTCGGCAACTTCGGCATCCCGCTGGCGGACTTCGCCTTCGGCCAGGTCGGTCGCAGCGTCGCCGTCCTCGTCACTGCCGTCCAGGGCGTCCTGCTATACACCCTCGGCGTCTACGTCGCGGCCCGGGGTGACGAGGGCGCCGTCCGCGAGAACGTCAAGCGCGTGTTCACCCTGCCGCTGGTGTACGCCGTGGTGGTCGCGCTGGCCGCCCGCTGGCTGGGCGTCGTCCCGCCGACCGACTCGACGGTGATGCAGACGCTCGAACTGCTCGGGAACGCGTCGATCCCGGTGATGCTCGTCGTGCTGGGTATCCAGCTCTCCAGCGTCGACGTCGAGGGGGCGCTCCGCCCGGTTGGGCTCGCGAGCGGGGTCAAACTCCTCGTGGCTCCCGTGGTCGCGCTGGGTGCGGCGCTCCTCGTCGGGTTCGGCGACGCCACCGTCGCCCGCGTCGTCGTGTTACTACTCGCAGGCCCGACCGCGGTGACACCGATCATCCTCGTCGGCGCCTTCAGCGGCGACACCGACGGCGTCACCGCCAGCGAGTTCGTCAGCGCGACAGTGTTCCTGACGACCGTCGCGAGCGTCGTCACTGTCACTGCCCTGGTCGCGATTCTCCAGTCCGGCGTCGTGATCTGACTCTCAGTGCTGACGGCGGGACCGACCGTCGTCGCGGACGTACTCGAGCGCTGCGACGAACTCCTCGGGGTCGACCCCGTCACCGACCTCCTCGAGGCGTTCGCGAATTGACGTAGGCGTCATGGCCATTGGTATCTATGCACACGGAGTAGATAGCCGTTCCCGTTCCGACGACTAACTGGTGTGAGGGTGGGGAAAACCGGAATATTAGTCCGCGAACGCTTCTTCCGACCCCGTCGGCGCGGCGGGGTCCTGTACCCACAGGTCGCCGAACAGTTCGTCCTGCTGGAGGCGGACGCGGCCGCGGTGGGAGAGGAAGAGCAGGCCGAGATACGTCTCGACGCGCGACCCGCCTGCCATGTGGACTTCACGGTACAGCACCTCGTCGCGGCCGGCGTCGTAGTGCTCCCGGAGCACCTCGTAGACGGCGTCGATGATGTCGTCCATGTTCTCCGCGTGGGTCGTCCCGGTGACGTCGTCCTCCGTCGGCTCGTCATCCATCCGCAGGTCGTCGGCCGACCGGTAGTCCAGTTCCTGGGTCCCGCGCTGGAACCCCTGTGGGGAGTCGCTCGTGTCGTACTCACGGGACTCTTTCCACCACGACTCGCGCTCGGCGTCCCGCAGGTCCCGCACCAGCTCGTCCAGCGTCTGGGGCATCCCGCGCGCCCGCCGGCGTTCGAGCCGCCGGTCCATCTCCTGTTCGAGCGAGGCGAAGGGGTCCGGCTCGTCGATGGGCGCGTCCTCGCCCATCGCCTGCTCCCAGGGCTCGACCTGTTCGGCCTCCTCCTCGTCGTCCTCGGTGAGCATCGCGTCGCTCTTCATCCGGATGAGGACCGAGGCGTAGAACAGCGCCCGCCCCGAGGTTCGCAGGTCCTGGGCGTCGAGGACGTGCAGGAACTTGTCCGTCACCCGCACGACGTCGATGTCCCACGGGTCGATCTCTCCCTCGTCCGCCAGCTGGACGAGCACCTCGACCGGCTCGACGTTCTCGTCGTCGTCCTCGTCGGACTCGGCGTCCTCGTTCTCTGTTGCCATACTCTCGGCGTCCGATGTGGTTTCAGACTCCTCGTCGACGTCGTCGCTCGCGCCGAAGAGATCTGCCGCATCGGAACCGCCAGGCGGCTCCCTGTCCTCGTGTCCCGCGATGTTCAACGGGATGTCGTCGTTCCGGTCCTCACCGTCTTTGCTGTTCTCCTCGTCCCCGCTATCGTCAATCATCCGCTGGCACCTCCCCGTCACCGTCGATATCAACGTCGCCGGAGAGGTCGATTCCGGTGACGGCGCTGATGTTGTTGTCCTGCATCGTCACCCCGATGGCGCGCTCGGAGCGGTCGAGCAGGGCCGAGCGGTGGGAGACGACGACGAACTGCGCCTGACCGGCCAGCTCGTCGACCATCTCGCCGACGCGCTCGGCGTTGGCGGCGTCGAGGAAGGCGTCGACCTCGTCCAGCGCGTAGAACGGGGCGGGGTTGTGGCGCTGGATGGCGAAAATAAAGGCCAGCGCGGTCAGCGACTTCTCGCCGCCGGACATCGCGTTGAGGCGCTGGATCGGCTTGTCGCCGGGCTGGGCCTTCATCGTCAGGCCGCCGTCGAAGGGGTCCGCCTCGTTCTCGAGGAAGAGCCGTCCTTCCCCGTCGGAGAGGCGCTCGAAGATGTCCTGGAAGTTCTCGTCGATGGCGTCGTAGGACTCCATGAACGTCTCCTTCTTCCGGGCCTCGTAGGTCTCGATCCGGTTCCGGATCTCTTCGGCCTCCTCGACGAGCGTCTCCTTCTTGTCCTCGAGTTCGCCCAGGTCCTCGGCGACGCTGTCGTACTCCTCGATGGCGCGCATGTTGACCGGCTCCAGCTTCTCCATCTCGCCTTCGAGCCGGTCGATTTCGGACTGGACCGTGTCGTGGTCGGGGACGTCCTCCGGGTCGTAGTCGCCGACCTGGGCCTCGAGCTCCTCGATCTCCCAGTCCAGGCGCTCTTCCTCCTCGCGGGCGTCGTCGAGGTCGCGCTCGACGTCGCTGACTTCCGATTGCTGTTCGTCGCGGGCCTCCTTGGCCTCCTGGAGTTCCTCGCGCAGATCCTCACGCTCGTCCTTGAGGTCTGCCAGCTCTGCTTCGAGTTCCTCGACTTCGGCCTCCTTCTCGGACTTTTTCTCGCGGTGGTCCTCGATTTCGGATTCGAACTCGGCAATGTGCTCCTGGGCGTCGGCCTTCCGGTTCTGGGCCGTCTCGATGTCGTCGTGGAGGTCGTCGATGGCGTCCTCCGCGTACTGTTTCTCCAGGTTGAGTTCGTTCAGGTCGGCGTCGAGGTCGTCCTGGCGGTCCTCCAGCTGGTCGATCTCGGCGTTGATCCGGTCCTTCTGGTCGGTGAGGTCCGGGAGGTCGGAGTCGGCGACCTCCGCCTCGAGCTCCTCGATGTCGGCGTTCAGCCCGGCGATGGTCTCGTCCTTCTCCGAGATCTCGGCCTCGAGTTCGTCCATCTCGTCGGAGACGGCCTCGCGCTCTTCCTCGATCTCTGCGAGTTCGTCTTCGAGACGCTGGATCTTCTCTTCCGCGTCCTCGATGGCCGTCTCCTTGCGCTCGACGTCGGCCTCGATCTCGCGGACCTGGTCGGCCGCGTCGGCCTGCCGGTCGCGGGCGTCGTCGAGGCGGCCCTCGACGTCGCGGAGTTCCTCGCGGACCGCCTTGCGCTCGTCCTCGAGGTCGTTGATCTTCTTCGCGACGCGTTCGAGTTTGCCCTGGCCGCCGGAGAAGGAGTAGCGAGTTCCGGAGGAAGAACCACCGGTCATGGCGCCGGACTTCTCGACGAGGTCGCCGTCCAGCGTGACGAGCCTGAACTGGCCCATCATGTCCCGGGCCGTCTCGATGTCGTCGACGACGACGGTGTCGCCGAGCACGTAGGAGAACACGCCCGCGTACTCGGGGTCGAAGTCGACGAGGTTGTACGCGAAGTCGACGACGCCGTCCTTGTCGGGCAGGTTGCCCAGCCCGCGCTGGTGCATCTCCGTGATGGGCAGGAAGGTCGCGCGGCCGGCGCCCTTGGATTTCAGGTACTCGATACCACGCTGGCCGACGGTGTCGTCGTCGACGACGACGTGGGCGAGTCGGCCGCCCGCGGCGGTCTCACACGCGGTGGCGTAGTCCGGGTCGACGCCACCCAGCTGGCCGACGGTGCCGTGGACGCCCTCGATACCGGCGTTGAGGATGGACGTGACCGCGCGGCCGTACGAGGAGTCGCCGTCCTGGCCTGCGCGGGCTTCGAGTTCCGCGTACTCCTGCTGCTTGGCGGAGATGTCGTCCTCCAGGTCGTCGATTCTGGACTGGAGCTCCTGCTTCTCGCTCTTGAGGTCCTCGACGACGCCGGTGATGGTCTGCTTGTTCTTCTCGGCCTTCTCCAGTTCGTTCTCCAGGTCGCCAATCTCCGATTCCAGGTCGGGGATCTCGGCCTCGGCCTCCTCGATGGCCTCGCGCTTCTCACGCTGCTCGTTCGAGCGGCGCCGGGCCTCGTCGATGAGGCGGTCCTGTTCGCGCTGGAGGTCGTTCTTCTCGGACTTGGCTTCCTCGAGGTCGGCGCGCTTCGATTCGAGTTCGTTCTTGACCTCCTCGAACTCGTCGCCGACCTCGTCGATCCGCTGCTGGACCTCCTCGAGTTCGGCTTCCTTCTCCTGGATCTCCGCCTTGACGTTGGACTTCTCGACCTTGCGCTCGCGGATGTCGCTCTCCAGGTCGTCGATGGTCTCCTGCTTGCGGTCGATCTGGACGAACGCCTGCCGGCGGGTGTTCTCGGCGTCTTCGACCTTCTCCTCGGCGGTCTCGATCTTGTCCTCGAGCCGGGAGATGTCGCCCTTGATCTCCTCGATCTCTCGCTTGATGGCGAGCTGTTCGTCCTCGCCCTTGCGTTCGATCTCCGCGTTCAGGTCTTCCAGGTCCTCTTCCAGGCGGACGACGGTGCCCTGGCGCTGGTCGAGCTCCTCCTGGAGTTCGGCGAGTTCGTCTTCGAGCTCGTCGATCTCCGATTCGATCTCCTCGAGTTCCTCGCGCTTGTCTTCGAGTTCGGCCGCCTTGCGGTAGCCTTCGTACTCCTCTTTCTCCTCGCGAAGGCTCTGGTATTCGAGAGCGGTCTCCCGTTCGTCTTCGAGCTGGTCGAGACGGTTCTGCTTCTCCTCGATCCGTAGTTCGGCCTCGTCGATGCGTTCCTGAACGACCTCGAGTTCCTCGAAGGCCGCTTCCTTCTTCTGGTCGAACTCGGCGACGCCGGCGATCTCGTCGATGATCGCCCGGCGGGCACCCGGCGTCATGTTGATGATCTCGGTGACGTCGCCCTGCATCACGACGTTGTACCCCTCGGGCGTGACGCCCGCCTGAGACAGCAGGTCCTGGATGTCGGAGAGGTTGACCGAGCGGCCGTTGATATAGTAGTAAGAGTAGTAGTTGTCTTCGGTCTGTTTCACGCGCCGGCGGATCGATATCTCGTCGACGTTTCCAACGTCTTCCGTCCCGGCGGCGTTGATCACCTGCGAGCGCTGGAGCTTGCGGTCAGTGTTGTCGAGGATGACCTCGACGCTGGCCTCGCGTTCGCCGCCGAAGTCGTCCTCGTCCTCGGCGTCCCGCGGGTTGTAGATGAGGTCAGTCAGCTTCTCGGCCCGGATGCCCGACGTGCGGGCCAGGCCCAGCGCGAACAGGACGGAGTCGATGATGTTCGACTTCCCCGACCCGTTCGGTCCGGTGACGACGGTGAAATCCTCGTAGAACGGAATCCGCGTCTTCCGGCCGAAACTCTTGAAGTTGTCAAGGACGAGCTCTTTGATGTGCATTGGGTCGCTCGTGGCCGTCCGGCCTACGCGACGATGATGTCGGAGCCGGAGTCGGCCTCGCTTTCCTCCCGGTTGTCCTCAGTTGTGGCGTCCTCGGCTTTATGTGTGTCGGCTGCCCCCTGCTCCGCTGCCGGCGTGGTGTCAGTTTGCGCACTGTTCGACGTCGAATCGCCCGAGGACCCGGCGTTCTCGTTGCTGAGTCCGATATCGGTGTCGACGGCGTTTTCCAGTTCGCGGAGGCGGACCTTGCACTCGACGAGTTCGTCGGTGAGCCCTTCGACGGACGCTTCGAGTTCCTTCACGCGCGATTCGAGTTCCTCGACACGGTTACCGCACATGGACATACAGCGCGACTGAGAGCCCTTAAACCTCCGTCAGACATTGACAGCGAGATTGACAACTCCCCGACCTGTCTGCTTCGACGAATCCGGTCGGAATGTGGCGATTATCCTCCGTACGCCTCGTCGAGATACGCGGCGGTGCGGTCGACGACCGCAGGGTCGAAGGTCCACACGCCCGTCCACTCGTTCGGCCCGACTTCCGTCGCGAGCAGGGCGCCCTTGAACTCGTCGGGGCAATCGGTGTTGACGACGAACCACGAGGTGCGAATCTCCTCGCTATCGTCCGCGTGGACCGTGAGTTCGTCGGGCAGTGACGGCAGGCCGTCCGGCGACCCGTACACGTGGACGCCGATGCCGGCGTCGACGAGGCGCTCGTACACCGACTTCGTCCCGCGTTCGTCCTCGATGCGAGCGAGGTGCTGAAAACCGGTGTGTAACGTGCTCCCGCCGGACCGGTACGCCAGGGCCTCGACGTGGCGCGAGATCTCGATCAGTAGCATCTTCTGCTTGCCCGCGACGGTGAACGTCGTCTCGTCCAGACCCGCGAGGACGTCCGGCGTGTCGACTTCGTCGATGGACCGCGTCCCGGTGACGTAGAGGTCGGAGTTGACCATCAGGACGCTGTTTCCCACGTCGGCGATAGACGAGATGGCGAGTTGCGCCGCTCCCTCTTCGTCTCCTTCGAGGATGACGAGGTTGCCGGGGCTTCCCTCGGCGGGTTCGTCCTCTCGAATCCGCACGTCCGGTGCGTCGACCATCCGCCTGAGCATTCGAACGAGCGGCTCCGGTTCGTCCCGATTCCGTATCGTGAGCGTCTTCTCACCGGAGTCGACGTCTGCGATGATGTCGGCGAGTCCCATTGCCTCCTCGTTCGGGCGGCGTGCTAAATACGATGCGGGGCGATTCCCATCGCTGATAGCGACACGCGACGGCTACGCGTCCGTCCACGGGAACAACGGGTCGTCGCACTGCTCGCGAACGCCGTCGCTCGTCACCGTCGATCCGTCCGTTCCGTCGACCATGACGGGATGGTCCTGCGGCGTCAATCCCGGCACGTCAGCGTCCCAGTTCGCCTCGTAGGCCAGCGGCGAGTGGGGCGAGAACGGCTCCGTCCCGGTCGGCAGGTACGCCTGCGTCGCCCACGGGACGAACCGCTCCCGGTTCATCTCCTGGTTCCGGAGCCAGTTGCCGTCCTCGACGCTTCCGTCGAGACGCTCGTCAGTCCCTCGCTCCAGTCCGTTCGTCATCCCGCCTTCGGGCTGGGTCCCGTTGACGTAGAAGACGTGGAGCGGGTACGGGCTGGCGTCCCACGTGCGGGCCAGCGTCGTGCCGTCGGCCAGCACGATCAGGTCCAGGAACGTGTACACCGTCGGCGGCGTCCGAATGTACGACGGGACGTCCTCCGGCCCGTTGTCCGGGAACTCCACCTGGAACCGGACCGGGTCCCGGTAGAACAGTTCGTTGAGCTTCCGGACGTAGGTGTCCTGGCCGCCGACGATGGCCGAGACGCGGACGCCCTCGACCGTCTCGCCGTCCGGCCCGTCCACTGCGACGCGATTCACGTCCTCGGACCTGGGTTCGTGGCCGTGGCCGTCGCCGTCGCCGTCCCCTCGCTCGACGATATCGTCGTCGTAGCGAATGCGGTGTGCCCTGGCCTTCTCGCGCCCGTCGAACCAGTCCCAGAACTCGCTCGGGGGGTCCTCGATCAGGGTCCGCATCGCGTTGTCCTCGCCGTGGTCGGTCTCCCCTTCGACGCAGACCCAGACCGGTTCGTGCTCGTCGAGGGTCACCGTCACCGCGTCCCAGTTGTCGATCTGCCTCCCGTCGCTCGACGGGAGGCGCACCTGGAGGTGGTTCTTCAGTCGGTAGGCATGGAACTCCTCGCCCGGGTACTCGGGGAACGTCTTCCTGGCCGCCAGCGCGTCGTCGAGGTCCGTCGGCAGGGACTCGCGCTGGTCCCCGAGGAACCACGCGTCGAGGCCTTTCCCCCAGTAATCCGGCATCGCGCTGTCGAGGTCGTCGCCACCCGCGGCGCTGTGTTCGCTACCGCCGGGGATCAACGAGAGCGTCGTCGCCGACCCGGTCACCGTCTCGTCACTCACAGCCACTCACCTCCGAACAGGTACTCGACGCCGTCCAGCACGAACTCCACCCCGTCGTCGGTCAGCGTCTCGACGGTGTAGGGCACCGACTCGCCGCCCTCGAAGACGAATTCGCCGGATTCCAGGTGCTCCGTCCGGAAGTGGACCTCCGTCGAGCGGTAGGCCCCGAGGGCGAACTGGAGGCGTTCGAAGTGCTCGCCCAGTCGCACGCGCCGGATCCGGTCGCCGTCGTCACCAAGGTAGACGTCGTCGACGACGGTCGTCCACGCTTCGCCGGCGTCACTGTCCAGCGAGCCCGACACGGAGTCCGTGGCCGGAGACCAGCCGATCTCCAGTTTCGTCGCGTCGGCGCGGGTCGTCTCTGCCAGGCCGCGCAGGTCCCACGAGACGACTGCGGGCGCGTGCGGCCGGACGGTCTGTGCGTCCGATTCGACGACGGCAGTGTCCTCGCCGAAGAGCCCGTCGTCTGCGTAGTGCAATCGAAATCGCACCGAGACGGCGACGTCCCCTTCGGGAATCCGGCCGGGCGTGACCGTCGCGAACAGCGAGGGAGCCGCGACGAGGTCGGCGTTCCTGACGCGTTCCTCGTTCTCGATCTGACCCCCTGTTCGGTCCGTCGTCGCCGCCAGCGCGTGTTCGCCGCTCGTGACAGCGACCGGTCGATCCGATTTCGCGACCCGGTCGAGCGTCGTCTCGCCGACGCCTCGCCAGCCGTCCAGGTCCGACTCGAAGTCGCCCAGAACGACGGCATCGCCGCTCGTCTCCGCCGCCCCGCTCGCGGGCACCGCACCGCCGGCGAGCGCCGCGGCAGTCGCGGCCCCGATCCCCTTCAGTACGTTTCGACGCGTCGCTGACCCAGTCGACCCCCAGGTACCTTCCATTTTAGGTCCGAAAGACCTCGGCCACCACTCAAAACGTTACCCCCTAATCGCTTAGCCCGGGGCATGCACGTCGACGAGCGGAACGAACCCCTTCGTTAGCCTTTAGCCGAACGGCGTCGAATCCCGGACAATGACTGCTCAGGCCACGGAGTCGCGCGAACTCGCGACCGTCATCGGGCTCGAGGTCCACGTCCAGCTCGAGACCGAGACGAAGATCTTCTGCGGCTGTTCGACCGACGTGGGCGACGACGAACCCAACACGCACACCTGCCCCGTGTGTCTCGGACTCCCCGGCGCGCTCCCCGTCGTCAACGAGGCCGCCGTGGAGTCGGCGGTGAAGGTCGGCAAGGCCATCGACGCCGACGTCCCCGAGGAGACCACCTTCCACCGGAAGAACTACTACTACCCCGACCTGCCGAAGAACTTCCAGATCACCCAGTACGACGCCCCCATCTGCCAGGACGGCACGCTTGAGTTCTCCCACGAGGGCGAGCGCCGGGCGGTCGACATCCGCCGGGCGCACCTCGAAGAGGACCCCGGTTCGATCAAGCACGTCCGCGACGGCAGCGGACCGCTCGAATCCCGAACGACGGGCATCGACCGCGCGGACTACACGCTCATCGACTACAATCGCGCGGGCACGCCGCTGATGGAGATCGTCACCCAGCCCGACTTCCGGGCGCCCGGTGAGGTTCGGGCGTTCCTCGAAAAGCTGGAGGAGGTTCTCGAGTACCTCGGCGTCTTCGACGCGACGCGGGACGGCAGCCTCCGCATCGACGCGAACCTCTCGCTGGTCGACGCGGACGACGTCGGTGAGGACGGGAGCATCGACGAGTCGGTCCTCGAAGACGCCAACCGGACCGAGGTCAAGAACATCTCCAGCCACAGGGGCGCCGAGCAGGCCCTGGCCTTCGAGGCCTCCCGCCAGAAGAAACTCGTCCAGTCCGGACGCGAGGTCGAACAGGAGACCCGCCACTTCAACGAGACCCACGGCAACACCGTCGGGATGCGCTCGAAGGAAGAGGAGAAGGACTACCGCTACTTCCGCGAGGCCGACCTCCCGCCGCTCCGCGTGAGCCACTGGAAGGAAGAGATCGCCATCCCGGAACTCCCCGACGCCCGTCGCGAGCGCTTCGTCTCGGAGTACGGCCTGAGCGACGAGGCGGCCTCGAAGCTCACGAGCACCAAGCAGGTCGCGGACTTCTTCGAGAGCGTCGCCGAGCGCTTCGACGCCGACCTCGCGGCCACCTGGGTCGCCGACGAACTGCTGGGTGAACTCAACTACCGCGACATGCAGATCACCGACGTCGAGGACCGCTTCGACGAGGTGACCCGCCTCGTCGAACTCGTCGCCGAGGACGAGATCACCGCCAAGAACGCCAGGGAGACCGTCCTCCGCGGGATGCTCGACGACGGCGACGACCCGGACAGCATCGTCGAGGCCGAGGACCTCGGCAAGACCAGCGGCGACGAGATACAGGTGGCCGTCGAAGACGCCATCGACGAAAACCCCGACGCCGTCCAAGACTTCCACGACGGCGACGACGGCGCCATCAACTTCCTGGTCGGCCAGGTCATGCAGAAGACCGGTGGAAGTGCCGACCCCGGTGAAGTGAACGGGCTGCTGCGGGAGGAGCTGGAAGAGTAAACCAATCTCACAGGAGTGAGTATTTCCATGAGCAAGACCGAATCCGCCGTCGAAGACACCGTATTGACAGATGTCCTTGGACCCCACGCCAAGGTGAAGATACTGACCGCGCTGCTGAGCGAAAACGACCGCGATATCAACGCGACCGAGATCGCCCGCCTCGCGGGTATCGACCGGAGCACGTTCTACGACCACCTCGACGACCTGCTCGACTACGAGATGATCGAGGAGACGCGTCGCGTGGGCAACAGCCAGATGTACGCGATCAACCGGGACAACCCGGCCGCCGAGGACCTGGCCCAGATGGAGTGGGACCTGCTCTAGTACGTGGACGAGTCGGAGTAGAATCGTAGCGTCGGAGACCTATTCCAGAGACCCGTCGACGACGCCCTCGGTGAGATCCGACAGCGGCGCCGTCAGTTCGTAGCTCGGCGTTCGCAGGTCGATGGGCGACGTCGAAGAGAGACCGCTGAAGTGCAGCGTCATCTGGTAGCTGCCGTCGTCGGCGATGGGGACGGCCTCCTGCTGGTCGCTGGCCTCGTGGCTGGCCCAGGCGTACTCGCCGGCGTCCGCGGGGTCCGACTGGCCGCGGATTTCGAAGCTGGCGTTCGACCCGCTGCCGGTGGTCGGATAGCCGTTGTCCATCCAGGCGCCGAATCCCTCGTCGATGGCGTAGACGTCCTCGTACCCCTCGGAGATCAACTCGCCGGCCCGGAGCGACGAGAGGTGGTGCGGGCACCGGCAGTAACAGACGATACGCTGGTCCTGGGACCACTCGTCTGTCGGGTCGTCTTGCCGTGATTTCGACCAGTCCTCGACGCGACGTGCAGAACTCAGGACCGCGTCTGTGATGTGCGCCTCGTCGTACTGCCGCTGGCCGCGGGCGTCCACGAACTTCGTGTCGGTCTCCTGGTGCCACGTGTGGGATTCGTCGACGGGAACCAGCGGGACCTGCTCACCGCCGACATCCAGCGTCTGGTACTCAGACTCCGTCCCCGAGCCCGAACTATCGCCCGATCCACCGCCGAGACACCCCGCGAGACCGCCTGCCAGCGCCGCGGACGACGCCAGGAGAGTTCGCCGATTCATATTGCCGAAACGTTAGTCGAAAGGAATGATAAAGTCGTCGGGAGCGGTCGCCGGGCGCGCCACTACTCCGTGTCGGCGTCGGAATCGAACCGCAGGAGGAACGCGAACAGCGCCGCCGCGAGCAGTTCGACGCTCTTGATGACCCCCTCGACCGGTTCGACGACGTAGTGTTCGGCGATGGTCCCGAGGACGCCCCCGCCGTGGGAGTGGCCGCCGCCGGCGCCGGGGGCGGGTGCCCCTGTCAGGAAGGCGCCGTGGCCCGTCTCGTGCCAGAACACCCAGCCGAGAAAGGAGAGCACCATCAACGCCAGGCCGAGCTGGTAGGCCCGGCGGAGCGAGAGTTTGTCGTGGATGACGAGGTAGGGCCCCGACAGGAGCGCGAGCGCGAAGGCGACGAAGAGGAACGGTCGGGGGTCCGGCGGCAGGCCGCGCGAGGCCAGGTCGAGGAGGGCGGTTCCGTAGATGAGACTCCGCGGGAACCCCCACCAGAGGTGGTAGGCCGCGGTGACGAACACGAGGGCGGCGACGGCGGCCCGCGCCGCGCGGACGTACCGGTCGTTCATGTCCGAAACGCGGACGAGCGGGGCCAAGAGCGCGTCGATACGCGCCGGGAACGGACACCTCCGCGCACGTGTGCGAGCGCGGGAACGAACACGCGCCGTGCGCGGACGCCCGCGCCCGCCCAACTGCCCGCACACACGCGCTATCTGCCGATTTCGGACGAAACACTTTTGCATGCACCTCGCCCTATCACCCTGTAATGAGCGAGCAATCTGGTGATGTCTCGTGGAGCTGATCATCACCGAGAAGGAGAACGCTGCCCGCCGGATCGCGGAGATTCTCAGCGAAGGGAGCGCGCAGGCCGAGCGCAAGAACGGGGTCAACGTCTACCGCTGGGGCTCGAAGCGCGTGATGGGGCTCTCGGGCCACGTCGTCGGGGTCGACTTCCCGCCCGAGTACTCCGACTGGCGCGACGTCGAGCCGGCGGAACTGGTCGACGCCGACGTCGTCAAGTCGGCGACCCAGGAGAACATCGTCGAGACGCTGCGCTTTCTCGCCCGCAAGGCCGAGGAGGCCACCATCGCGACTGACTACGACCGCGAGGGGGAACTCATCGGGAAGGAAGCGTACGAGCTGATCCGCGACGAGACGGACGTCCCCGTCAAGCGCGTGCGCTTCTCCTCGATCACCGAACGCGAGGTCCGGGACGCCTTCGCGAACCCGGACGACATCGACTTCGACCTGGCCGCCGCGGGCGAGGCCCGCCAGATCATCGACCTCGTCTGGGGCGCCGCACTGACGCGTTTTCTCTCCCTCTCGGCGCGCCAGCTGGGAAACGACTTCATCAGCGTCGGCCGGGTCCAGTCCCCGACGCTGAAGCTCATCGTCGACCGCGAGCGAGAGATCGAGGCCTTCGACCCGGAGGACTACTGGGAGATCTACGGCGACCTGACCAAGGGTGCCGAATCCTTCGAGGCCCAGTACTTCTACGACGACGACGGCACCGAGGCCGAGCGCGTCTGGGACGAGGACGCGGCCGAGGCCGCCTACGAGGCCATCTCGAGCACGGACGCCGCGACGGTCACCGCCGTCCGTCGGCGGACCCGCACCGACGACCCACCGGAGCCGTTCAACACCACGGCCTTCATCTCCGCGGCGAGTTCGCTGGGCTACTCTGCCCAGCGCTCGATGTCCATCGCCGAGGACCTGTACACCGCGGGGTACATGACCTACCCGCGGACGGACAACACGGTGTACCCGGACGACCTGGAGCCGGACGAACTGCTCGACGAGTTCGTCGGCGACTCGACGTTCGGCGAGCACGCCGAGATGCTGCTGGAGCAAGAGGACATCGTGCCCACGGAGGGCGACGACGAGACGACGGACCACCCGCCAATTCACCCGACCGGCGAGATTCCCGCGCCGCGCGAACTCGGCGAGGACGAGTGGGAAGTGTTCGAACTCGTCGTCCGCCGCTTCTTCGCGACGGTGGCCGAGCCAGCGAAGTGGGCCCACCTCCGCGTGGTCGCGGAAGCCGCGGACCACTCGCTGAAGGCCAACGGCAAGCGCCTGATCGAACCGGGTTACCACGAGGTCTATCCGTACTCCAGCGCGAGCGAGAACTTCGTCCCCGCCGTCGAGGAGGGCGAGGAACTCGCGATGTCCGACGTCGAGTTACAGGCAAAACAGACCCAGCCGCCACGGCGCTACGGCCAGTCCCGGCTCATCCAGAAGATGGAGGAACTCGGGCTCGGGACGAAGGCGACCCGCCACAACACCATCGAGAAGCTGTACGACCGTGGCTACATCGAGAACGACCCGCCGCGGCCGACGACGCTGGCCAAGGCCGTCGTCAAGGCGGCCGAGGAGTTCGCCGACCACGTCGTCTCGGACGACATGACCGCCCAGCTGGAGGCGGACATGTCCGCCATCGCCAACGGCGAGGCGACGCTCGACGACGTCACCGTGGAGTCCCGCGAGATGCTGGAGGCGGTGTTCGAGGAACTCGCCTCCTCCCGCGAGGAGGTCGGTGAACACCTCCAGGAGTCGCTCAAGGCCGACAAGCGCCTCGGTCCGTGTCCCGACTGCGGCGACGACCTGCTCGTCCGCCGGTCGCGCCAGGGGTCGTACTTCGTCGGCTGCGACGGTTTCCCCGAGTGCGAGTACACGCTCCCGCTCCCCTCGACGGGCGACCCGCTCGTCATCGAGGAGACCTGCGAGGAACACGAGATGAACCACGTGAAGATGCTCGCCGGCCGGGACACCTTCGTCCACGGCTGTCCCCGCTGTGAAGCGGAGAAGGCCGACGACACCGAAGACGAGGTCATCGGCGTCTGTCCGGAGTGTGGGGAGGAGCACGACGGCGAGTTGGCGATCAAACGTCTCCGCTCTGGCTCCCGACTCGTCGGCTGTACACGCTACCCCGACTGCGACTACTCGCTCCCGCTGCCGCGCAACGGCGACATCGTCGTCACCGAGGAGCGCTGTGAGGAGCACGACCTGCCGGAGATCGAGATCCACGACCAGGCGGGCGACGGGGCTGGCGACGGGACAGAGGACGAGGTAGCCGAGGAAGCAGAAGACGGCGCTGGCGACGAGGCAGACGACGACGGACCGTGGGAACTGGGCTGTCCCATCTGCAACTTCGAGGAGTACCAGGCCCGCCAGCGCGTCGACGACCTGGAGGACCTGTCGGGTATCGGCGGCGCGACTGCGGAGAAACTCGCCGACGTCGGCGTCGACTCGCCGGACGACCTGAAAGACGTCGAACCGGGCGAGGTCGCCGCCACCGTCCAGGGTGTCACTGCCAAGCAGGTCGAGGAGTGGCAGGAGACCCTCGACGGCGAAGGCGAAGCGCCCGCTGCGGACTGACCGAGTTCCGGTTCTCTGGCCCAGCGGCTGTCGACTGATGAGCTACAGCGTCGTCGAGACGCGCTCGCCGCTGACGACTTCGGGGATGATCACCTCGTCGGCGCCCGCGCGGCGGGCTAGCGTCTCGTCGGTCTCGTCGCCGACGCGGACGACCAGTCTGACAGTCGGTGCCAGCTGGCTCGCCGCGAGGACGATCTGGATGTTCGCGTTCGAGTCGTCGATGGCGCCGACGACGGCGCGGGCCCGTTCGATGCCCGCGTCGCCGAGGGTCTCCTCGCGTCTGGCGTCGCCTCTCACCGCGAGGACGCCGTCGTCGATGGCCTGGTCGTACTGTGCCTCCTGGGTCTCGACGACGACCACGTCGCGACCGGCGTCGTCGAGGCTGCGAGCCACGGTCTTGCCGAAGGTGCCGTAGCCGCAGACGACGACGTGGTCGTCGAGGTCGCCGATGGTGGATAGTAGCTGCATCGCTCTGAGTTCGTCGCGCATCTGCCCGCCGAACGCCGCCGTCAGGACCGTCTCGCCGGTCCACAGCCCCGAGAGCACGAGCCCCGTGAGGACGACGATAGCGTACCCCTTCACCAGCGTCGCCGGCCCGTCGTGGTTCTGAAAGTGCAACTCGATGCTCGTCGGGTCGAGCAACCAGAACAACGCGTCGACGACGCCGACGCCGCCGAGGGCGGTAAAGCCCGCGACGCCGGCGAGGACGACGGCCGCGAACGCCGCGATCGGTTTGAGGGCGTGTCTGAGCAGTGGTCGACGGAGCAAGCCGCCGAGCGGAACAGGTGCCACGCTTCTATGGTATGTGGTATTGGGTATCAATGGGGCGTTCGTGGCGAGACTTGCTATTGTGTGGGTCGTTCGTGGGGGATTGCAGGTTGATGAGTGTGTGTTTCGAGTGAATGGTCGGTTCTCGGTCTGATTGATGCTGGGAGAAACAAGACCACCACCGCCCAGAAAGCCCTCGGCGCGCTCTCAGGAGTCGGGATCGCGACCGCCAACACCCAGAAAGCCCTCGGCGCGCTCCCTGAAACTAACACTGCGACCGCTAACAACCAGAAAGCCCTCGGCTCGCTCCAGTCCCGGGGCTTGCTGCGCTCCTCGCTACGCTCCGGTGCTAGCGGCGCCCGGGTTCCCGGACCGCACCTCGCCCTTTCAGTCCTCCAGGTACACACCGCAGCCCTGCCCTTCCCCTGGTCGCGGCATAAACGCCGCTCCCGGCCGTGCTGTGCGGTCAGGAAGCGTATCGCTCGCCGGACGGCGAGCGATCGGGGAGGGTTGGCGGACTCAATCGTGAGCGCGTTTCATCGCGCGAGCGGTGCTGGGCCTGGAGGACTGAAAGGGCGAGGCGTGGTCGACGAAGTCCGAACCCGTAAGCACGCGAGGAACGAGCGCGCGCAGCGGGTTCGCACGAGTCGAGCGCGCCGAGGGCTTTCTGGGTGTTGTTGGCGGTCTCAATCCCGACTCATGAGAGCGCGCCGAGGGCTTTCGAGGTGTTGTTGTTGGTTCCAGTGCCAATTCCAGAGAGCGCGCCGAGGGCTTTCGAAGTATTAGACGTCGTGGTCACAGCTGCTCCGGCAAATCGTCCAGTGCCCCATCAGTCTCGCTCGCTACTACCGAGATACCGAACACCTAGAAGCCGATGTGGGAGGTGGAACTGGGTCCGTCGTCGCCGTCGTCGATGCCGCCCTCGTGGGCGAAGGAGTACTCGTCGTCGGTCAGGAAGACGGCGCCGTCGTCGACGGCGAGGTCGACGTCGGGGAGGGTCGTGTCGGCGGCGTCGCCGTTGTCGCAGTGGCCCGAGCAGGAGTCGAACATCGAGCCGTGTTTCGGGCAGATGATCTGGCCGTCTCGCATGGCGACGCCGCGCCCGGTGTCCAGGCGCTGAGCCTCGTGGGTACAGCGGTTGACGAAGGCCCTCACGGGTCGGTCCTCCTCGTCGCAGGGGACGACGAGTAGCTCCTCCTCGGCGCCGTACTCGTCCGTGGCCGTGAAGCGATAGGAGCGGTTCTCGCGGACGTCGGAGACGGTGGTGAGTTCGGTTCCCGTCGGCATGGCCGTGTTGTGGAGTGAGAGGGACTAAGGTCTGGGGGTGGTCGACGAGGCCAGCGGGTTCGCGGGCTTCCGCGAGACGGCGACCAAGACCAACTCGCTGGTGGACCGCCTCCGGAAGCTCACCCTCCCCGCGGTGGACGACGTGCGCGAGGGGCTGGCGAGCTACGTCGAGACGATGGAGCGCGCCGAGGAACTGGAGGCAAAGTTCCAGCGGACCGACGACCTCATCGACGAAATCGTCTACGAGCTATATGGCCTGACCGACGAAGAGATCGAGATCGTGGAGGAGGCGGTCGGGAACGAATAGTACCGCGAGCGACGACGGGAACGGACGTCGTTCGTTGCTGAACGGTGCGTATGGGGGCGAGTGGGATTCGTTGCTTCCTGTCCAGGGGCACAGGGCGTTCGTTACGCGACGTGTTCGAGCGTCAACGCCGGAAGGTTGTGCGCTCCCGGGGACAGGCTGGCGAACGATTCGTCGTTTGTGAGAATTCGGGGCTTCCGGTCGGCGTGCTCGAAGGCCAGCGTCAGAATCGGCACGTCCTTCGGTTGCATATCGAGAATTTGCGCGAGCAATCGAACGTGAGTCTGTGACCGTCGGTCGTCGATTACCGTCGCAGAGACGTCTCGACTGGATGGGGCTTCGATGAGGCCCGTCATTCTGACGAGACGTGCCAGGAATTCCGTTTTGAAAGCGTCTCGCTGGGTGGTCGAAAGCCCCGGCGTGCGGTCGAAGGCGTCGAGCGCCTCCTGAACCATGTGCGCGTTGATCGCCGAGGTGACGTTGCCACGTTCGATTTCGTCGAGTAACTCGGTCGCTCGTCCGTGGGTACCGAGCGTCCCGAATACCCAGAGATTGGTATCGAGAATCTTCACGACTGTTCGAACGTCCGTTCCGCAGTTTCTTCGCGTGCAGCCTCGACGGCTGCGGCGACCGCTTCGGGGTCGGCGTCGACTTCTGCACGCAGGTCCTCGAGCCGGGCGTGAAGTTCCTCGTCGCTCTCGGAACGCTGTTCGGCCTGCGCCAACATCTGCTCGAGCCGGAGGGCGGCGATACCAGTCTGGTCGTTCAGTTGTTGGAGGTGACTTCGAACGGCCTCCTTGATGAACTCGCTCTTGTTCGTATAGATTCCCGTCTCGGCGAGGAATCGTTCGAGTTCGTCGTCGAGTTCGCGCGGGAACTTGACGCTGACGTTGGCGTACTTCATAGTGATACTATGGTAGCACGCTCACTTAACGATGTGGTCCGCAGATGCGAAATCAACGCGAACGGCACGGACTGACCGATGCCACTCGCGGCAAAACGTTCTTTGCACAGCCGGTGCAATGCAGACGTATGTCGGATGCAAATACGGGCCGGCCTGAAGACCCGGAAACGACGAACATCAACATGCGATTGACGGAGACGTTTCTGGAGGACATCGACGCCACGTGGCGGGAGCTGGGGTACAACAGCCGGAGCGAGTTCATCCGCGAGGCGCTCCGCGACGCCGTGCGCCATCCCGATCTCACCCGGGAGAGCTGGAAAGAGATAGCGGCCGTCGAACACGCCCGCCGAACTGGTGAGAGCGAGTCGTTCTCGCGCGAAGAGATCCTCGGCGATGACGGGTAGCTGGACGTGGCAATTTCGGGCACCGGCCAAGCGGACCTACGACGATCTCGACGACCACGCACGGGACAGGATCACCGACAAGCTTGACGAAATCGTCACTGACCAGTGGCGGGAACCGGGCGACTAACTCGAACCGTTGACCGGCGTTCCGCACTCGAAACTCCGCATCGGACAGTTCAGACTCGGTGCCGAGTGCGACCACGCCAACCGGGTACTCGACGTCTACACTATCGAACGACGCGGTGGGGCCTACAAGCCAGGAGACGACTAGCGGTATCGACACGGCAGGTCGTGTCCGATAACCGCGCACGAAGACCAACTCGCTGGTGGACCGCCTCCGGAAACTCACCCTCCCCGCCGTCGACGACGTGCGCGAGGGGCTGGTGAGCTACGTCGAGACGATGGAGCGCGCCGAGGAACTGGAAGCGAAGATCCAGCGGACCGACGACCTCATCGACGAGATCGTCTACGAACTCTATGGCCTGACCGACGAGGAAATCGAGATCGTGGAAGAAGCGGTCGGCGAGGACTGAGTACCGCGAGCGAACGGAGTGAGCGAGCGGCTTTTTTGGTCCAGATTTTTTGGCGGGGGTCGAGCGAAGCGAGGTCGTTCGAAAGAGCGCCCGCGCTCTTTCGTGATGACGAGAGACCTCCGGTCTCTCGAACCACCCCCGTGAAAAAAGGTGGTTCCGAAGCGGTTTTACCGTCCGGCGAGAGTCACCCACCAATGACTGACTGGGCGGACTGGGACCACATCGTGAAGATCGACCCGGACAAGACGCTGGTCGAGGGGGAGACGTTCGAGGACGTCGCGGCGACGGGCACCGACGCCATCGAGGTCGGCGGGACGACCGGCATGACAGAGGAGAAGATGGCCCGCGTCGTCGAGGCCTGCGGGAAACACGACGTGCCGGTGTACATCGAGCCGTCCAACCCGGCGTCGGTGGTCCACAGCGACCTCCACGAGGGCTATCTGGTCCCGGTCGTCCTCAACGCGGGCGACGTCACGTGGATCACGGGCGCGCACAAGGAGTGGGCGCGCCTCGACGACGGCATCGACTGGTCGCGCACCTGGACGGAGGGGTACATCGTCATGAACCCCGAGGCCTCCGTCGCCAGCTACACGCAGGCCGACTGCGACCTCGAAGCCGACGACGTCGCGGCCTACGCCGAAGTGGCCGAGCACCTCCTCGGCCAGGACATCGTCTACGTCGAGTACTCGGGGACACTCGGCGACCCCGAAATCGTCGAGGCCGCCGCGTCGGCCCTCGAGGAGGCCACGCTGTTCTACGGCGGCGGCATCCACGACTACGACTCCGCGCGCCAGATGGCCGGCGTCGCCGACACCGTCGTCGTCGGCGACCTGGTCCACGACGAAGGCATCGACGCGGTCCGCGAAACGGTCGAAGGGGCGAAAGACGCCCAGCGCGCGACGCAGTAGGTTCGGCGACCTCCTTCGTCTATCGGCGCTGCCGCTGTCTGAGACGGTGAGCGGATTCCGGCGAGTATTAATCCCGTCCTCGACAACGCGGCAGGTGTGTACGATCGTATCCTGATCCCGACCGACGACGGCGAGCAGATGGAAGCCGTCTTCGAACACGCAGCCGAGATCGCCAAGCGCCACGAGGCATCCCTCGACGTCGTCCACGTCGTCGACAAGCGTGCCTACCTGACTCTCGACGAGGAGATCATGGACGACGTGGAACGACAACTCGGAGAGCAGGGCGAGCAGGCGACCCAGCGCGCCGTCGAGTGGTTCGAACAGGAAGGGGTCGACGTCGAAACGACCAATCTCAGCGGGGACCCCGCCGAGGAGATCGTTGCCCACGCAGACGAGACTGATACGGACCTGATCGTCATGGGGACCCGGCGTCGGGATTACAGCCAGACGATGCTCGGGAGCGTTTCGGAAGAGATCGTCTCGCGCGCCCGCCGCCCCGTCCTCATCGTCGACATCGCCGGAGAGTAGGCCCCCGACGCTGCCCGCGAGACCCTCGAATTTGGTGGTGGGCGAACTGGCGACGGAGACTGGAGACGGCAACTTGTGGAACGTCCTCGGCACGCTCTCTGGAGTTGGTACTGAATCCAACAACAACCAGAAAGCCCTCGGCGCGCTCTCTGCAGTCGGCACTGAAGCCAACAACAACACCTCGAAAGCCCTCGGCGCGCTCGGGTCGCGGGGACCACCCTGCGCTCCTCACTCCGCTCCGGTGCTTGGGGGTCCCAGCTTCCCCGACCGCACCTCGCCCTTTCAGTCCTCCAGGGACTGCACAGCAGCCCTGCCCTTCCCCTGGTCGCGCGATGAAACGCGCTCCCGGCCGACCGCCGTGCGGTTGCTGAAGGAAGCGTGATTCGCGGCGGACGCCGCGAATTCGGGGAGGTTTGGCGGACTCAATCGCGAGCGCCTCCGTGGCGCGAGCGTGGCTGTGCCTGGAGGAATGAAAGGGCGAGGCGGGCTCCGGGAATCCGGGCGCAGCAAGCACCGAACGGAGTGAGGTCGTTCGAGAGAGCGAAGCTCTCTCGTGATGACGAAAGGCGCGAAGCGCCTTTCGAACCACGCGCAGCAAGCCCCGGGATTCTCGTGAGCGGAGCGAACGAGAGCTCGAAAGACGAGCGAAGCGAGTCTTTCGGTGCTCGTGAGCGGAGCGAACGAGAGCTCGAAAGACGAGCGAAGCGAGTCTTTCGGTGCCGGAGCGAGCCGAGGGCTTTCTGGTTGTTAGCGGTCGCAGTGTTAGTTTCAGGGAGCGCGCCGAAGGCTTTCTGGTTGTTGGCGGTCGCGGTTCCGACTCCTGAGAGCGCGCCGAGATCTTTCTGGGTACCCGTTAGAAGACGAAGCGTTCGAAGAGGCGGCGCAGGATCGTCGACCGCTTGGCGCCCTGTGGGTGGACCTGGATGGCTGTGCAGTCGACGGCGTCGACGATGCGGTCGGCGGGGCGGCCGAAGAGGTTGCCGGTGATCCGGCCGCCGTCGGTGCCGATGATCAGCAGGTCCGCCGGGTCGATGGCCGAGACGATGTCGCGGCTGGGGTCCTCGGAGTCGACGATTTCCCGGTGGACGGGGACCGAACACAGTTCCTCGAGTTCGGCGAGGTACTCGGTGATGGTCTCGCGCTGGGCGTCGGTCGCAGTGCCCTCGATGGGGTAGAGCAGGTCGATGCGCGACCCGGTCTCGGTCGCCAGCGCGCTCGCGACGGCGATCCGCTCGGGGTCGAACGGGCCGTTGTCGGTGACGACGGTGATCGTGTGTATGCGGTCGAGGTCCCGGTCCTCGACGAGGAGGACGTCACACGGCGCGTTGCTGGTGATCCACTCGATGCCGGTGCCGAACACCGACGCGTAGAGGGGGTCGTCGCGGCGGGTGAGGAGCAGGAAGTCCGGGTCCTCGTGGTCGGCGAAGTTGACGATGGCTCGCTCTGCGTCGTGGCTGACGATCTCGCCGTAGCGGATCGGGACGTCGAACTCGGCGGTGAGTTCCTCCGTCTGGCGTTCGAACTTGACGTCGGCGGGCGACTGCGTCTCGGAGGCGTGTTCGAGCGTCACCTGGTCGGGCACCTCGTCGAACTGGACGACGGTGACGGAGCCGTCGTTCTTGCGGGCGACGTCGGCGGCGATTCGGAGGAGCGACCGTTCCCGCTCCTCGCTCGTGTGCTCGGTGATGGCCACCAGCACCTCGTAGCCCGTGACGTCGTCGAAGGCCGACTTCGTCCGCTCGACGGCCTTGCGGCCGACGCTCCGGCGGACCACGTCGGTCGCCGCGCCCTCGCGGTCGACCTTCTCGCGGGCGTAGAAGAAGTACCAGAGCACGGAGCCGACCGTGATGACCAGGGCGCCGACGAGAGGAATGGTCCCCATGAACCCGATGAGCAGGAGGCCACCGAGGATACCGACGATCTGCGTCCAGGGGTACAGCGGCGACTCGAAGGAGGGGTCGTAGTCGCCGACGGCGCCCTCGCGGAAGGCGATGACGGCGCCGTTGACGAGCGCGAACACGACGATCTGGAACGCGCTGGCGAGCTTGGCGATCTCGGCGATGGGGACGAACGCGATGAGCACGAGCATCACGGCGCCGGTGAGCGTGATCGCTCGCACCGGCGTCCCGTACTTGTCGTGGATCTCGGTCAACGACGGCGGCGCCAGGTCGTCGCGGGCCATCGCGAACGGGTAGCGCGATGAAGAGAGGATACCGGCGTTGGCGGTGCTGACGAGCGCGAGTACCGCGGCGGCGATGATGGCGAACACGCCGACCGGCGCCAGCGACGCTTCGGCGGCGTGTATCATCGGGACGTCCGAGTCGCTGAGCAGGTCAGGCGTCGTCACGCCGACCATCACGACGACGATGAGGACGTACAGCAGCGTGGTGAACGTCAGCGATCCGAGGATCCCGAGCGGGATGTTCCGGTCGGGGTTCTCCACCTCCTCTGCGACGCTCGCGATCTTCGTCACCCCCGCGTAGGAGACGAAGACGAGGCCGGTCGCCGCGAGCAGGCCGCCCGACCCCTCGTCGAAGAAGCCGCCGTAGTAGGCCGGCGTCGTGTCGGGGAGTCCTCCGAGGACGAACCACAGCAGCGCCGCGAGCATGACGGCCACGATGCCGATCTGCAACCGACCGGTCTGCTTGGCGCCCAGCATGTTGACGACGATGAGGACCGCCGCGAGCCCGAGGGCGACGGGCTTCTGGGGGAGGTCGAACAGGTACAGCATGTAGGGGACGCCGCCGACGAGCGCGAGTGCGCCCTTGAACGACAGCGAGAACCAGGTGCCGACGCCGGCGATGGTCCCGAGCAGCGGCCCCATCCCGCGCTCGATGTAGATGTAGGTCCCGCCGGCCTGAGGCATCGCCGTCGCCATCTCCGACTTCGAGAGGGCGGCCGGGAGCACGAGCACGCCGGCCAGCAGGTACGCGAGGATGACCGCCGGCCCGGCCGTCTCCAGCGCGAGGCCCGGGAGGATGAAGATGCCGCTCCCGACCATCGCACCGATGCTTATCGCTATCACCGCGAACAATCCGAGGTCTCGTTCTAGTTCCTTTGGCATGTCAGTAGTCGCCGACTGGCAGCAGTCTCGTCGATACGTCGCAGCGGGGCCTCCGTCGGAACGTCGCGGGGCCGATTCGGTGAGCTGTCCGTCACGTTACCTGTAGAGCCGAAATCATTTCAGTGTTCGATCGGTCCACTCCACCGTCGATCATCGGTTGGATAGCTGGGTATCCTTCCCGCATCCCGATAAAGAGCCCGATTTGATTGCGGAAGCGTGAATATATAGTCTATATTCTGTGGGGTCGTCCGAAGGTGGTGATCGAACCCGGCATCTCTCGGGACACTCCGAGCGGCAGTAGGCTGGTCGCCGTCGGCGGAGCACGCTGGCTTCGTCCCGGCGTCTCTCCGACGTCCGATGCCAGTCGCAGCGAACGACGGGGTTCGACCGACGCGAGTCAGACGTCGACGTCGAACTCGTGGAACTGGTGTTCGTACTCGTTACGGATGAGGTCCTCGTCGACGACTTCGAGGCCCAGCGCGTCGAGGTCCTGGCCGATCCGGCTGAGGTCGTCGCCGTCGGTGCCGATGGCCTCGACGTGGACGTTCTCCGTTCCCGTCGTTATCTCGCGGACGGCGACGACGCCCGGTACCTCCAGCGCATCCCGTGCGAGTTCTTCGCGCTCGGGTATCGGGGCGGTACAGACGATGAGCGTCCGGAGCTGGTAGCCCGCCTTCTCGTAGTTCACTTCGGGCCGATACCCCATCAGAATACCCGCGTCCTCCAGTTTGCGGATCCGGTTCCGGACGGTGCTCGCCGAGACGCCGACGTTCCCGGCGACGTCGCTGGCCGAGGTCTTCCGGGCGTCACACTGCAACGCGTGGATGATCCGCTTGTCGAGGGCGTCGAGCGGCTCGTCGTTCATACCCTGGCTCTGGCGTGACGGACAGTAGGCCTTTTCCCTGTGGGCACCGGCCGTCGGCGACCGAAAAGACGGTTTTTAAGGCCGGTCCTCCAGAACGGGCACGTATGGACGACCGCACCTACACGGCCGACGCCGAGCCGGGCGACACGGTCACTGTCGCCGGCTGGGTCCACGAGGTACGGGACCTCGGTGGCATCGCCTTCCTGATCCTGCGAGACACCACGGGCAAGATCCAGGTCAAATTCGAGAAAGACGAGATGGCCGACGAGCTCGTCGAGACGGGGCTGAACGTCCAGCGCGAGTCGGTCATCGCCGTCACCGGCGACGTCGAGGAGGAGCCGCGCGCCCCGACCGGTGTCGAGATTACGCCCGACTCCGTCGACGTCATCTCGGAGGCCGACCCCGAACTCCCGCTCGACCCCTCCGGGAAGGTCGACGCCGAACTCTCCACTCGCCTGGACAACCGCACCCTCGACCTGCGCAAGGACGAGACCAAGGCGATCTTCGAGATCCGCGCCGAAGTCCTCCGCGCCGTCCGCGAGCAGTTCCGCGAGATCGGTTGCACGGAGATCAACACGCCGAAGATCGTCGCCACGGGGACCGAGGGCGGCACCGAGCTGTTCCCGATCACCTACTTCGGCCGCGAGGCGTTCATGAACCAGAGCCCGCAGCTGTTCAAGCAGCTGATGGTCGGCTCCGGCCTGGAGCGAGTCTTCGAGATCGGCCCGATCTTCCGCGCCGAGGAGCACAACACGCCGCGGCACCTCAACGAGGCCACCAGCATCGACTTCGAATCGGCCTTCGCCGACCACGAGGACGCCATGGACGCCTGCGAGTCCGTCGTCCGCGCCGCCTACGAGGCCGTCGAGGCGAACTGTCAGGACCAGCTCGAAGCTCTCGACCTGGCCGACGAGTTCGAGGCCCCCGCCGACAGCTTCCCGCGCCTGACCTACGAGGAGGCCATCGAGCGCATCAACGCCACGGGCGAACTCGACGAACCGCTCGTCTGGGGCGACGACCTCCCGACCGAGGGCGAGCACGCGCTCGGCCAGGACGTCGGCGAGCACTACTTCATCACCGACTGGCCCAGCGAGATCAAGCCCTTCTACATCATGGACAAGGACGACGACGTCTCCACCGGCTTCGACATGATGCACCCGACGATGGAACTGGTCTCGGGCGGTCAGCGCGAACACCGCTACGACCAGCTCGTCGCAGGGTTCGAGCAGCAGGGGCTGGACCCCGAGGCCTTCGACTACTACACCAGGATGTTCAAGTACGGCATGCCGCCCCACGCCGGCTGGGGACTGGGTGGCGAGCGCCTCGTCATGACGATGCTCGGGCTCGGTAACATCCGTGAAGCGGTTCTCTTTCCGCGAGACAGGCAGCGTCTGTCGCCCTAGGCGACAGCGGAACTGTCGAGCGGGAGCTCGTCAGTCGAGCGAAGCGAGTCTGACGGCGTTCCCGCGAGATCGCCAGCGGTTGAGCCCGTAGGGCGAAACCCTGGGAGCCAGCGAGAAGAGCGCAGCGAGTCTCGCAGGACCGGCAGCGTCTGTCGCCCCAGGCAGACAGCGGAACTGTCGAGCGGGAGCTCGTCAGTCGAGCGAAGCGAGTCTGACGGCGTTCCCGCGAGATCGCCAGCGGTTGAGCCCGTAAACCGCGTCGGTCCACCGACCGTTTTTCGCCTACTCGACTCGGATTGCCGAAGCGTCGCTCAGAACAGTCCACTCAGCGTCGCTGGCGAGAGCCAGAACGCGAGCAGTTGGCCGCCGATGACCATGATGCCGCCCAGGATGCCCGCGCCGTAGACCCGTCTCCGGAGTTGCGACGCCGCCGCGTCGAGGTCGCCGCGGATCAGGACGGCGTCGGCCTCGGAGCCGTCGCCGGCGGTGTAGTCGGCGTGGGTCCCGAGCAGGTCGTCGGGCGGTGCCTCGTCGACGACTACCTGCCCGGGCTCGCCGCCCTGCCGCGGCGTCCCGACGACGGTGACGTGCTCGTCGGCGGGGACGAACTGCTCGATGAGGGTCAGCGATTTCTCCCGGTCGTCGGGGTCCGGTAGCGCCTCGTGGTCCCGGAGGAACGCCCCGTCCGTCCTGCTGGGGAGGTCCTCGTCCGGGTCGACGGTCCGGTGTAACTCGGCGTCGGTGAACGCCCGGGCGCGTCCGGCCTCGACGCGGACCGCACCATCTCCGAGCGTAAACGGGACGTGCTCGACGCCGCTCGCGATAGCGCTCCACGTCTTCCGGAACCCGATCCGTCGCCGCCGCTGGACCATCCACTCCGTGTGGACGGCGGGGACGCCGGAGAACGGAGTCGTCGCGTCAGTCTCGCGCTCGACGGACGGTACGCCCGAAATCGCCACGACGTCGTCGCTCGCGCCGGGTGGGACAGCGTCCGGTCCGTATCGCGTCGCCCGATCAAGGAGGCGGTGTTCGTCGAGCGAACTGGCCGCGACGGCGACCAGGTAGAACCCCCCGCCGGCCACGGCCGAGCCCGCCACCCACAGTTCTCCTTCTCCCGCCTCCGCGCCGCCAAGGAGCGGCAGGAACATCCACAGGACCGCGACTGCGAACAGTCCGATACCCTTCGTGCGGTCGAGTTCGACCTGCCGCGACAGGTGGTCGACGACCGCCGGTTCGAACCGCGGAATCGCGAACCCGACGACGATAACTATCCCCACCACTCCTGCGTACGAAACCACGCCCATGGCCGTTCAAGAGAGCAATCCACCAAAAGTCTATCCGCCACGGCAGGCTTTCTCGTCCCCGTTTCCGGCCGCTCCTGATCAGTCGGCCACTTCACCGACGGCGCGCTCGCGTAACTCACCGGTCATGTGCAACCCGTGTTTGTCCGTCCGGCGGATGATCCGCTTGGCGGCCGACGACGAGAGGTACTTGTCCTCGATGGCCGCTCGCGCCACGACCCCGTAGCTGCTCGTGACCGTCGCGCCGAGACCGTGGGCCAGCGCCCGGAGGTGGGTGTCCTCCGAGAGGACGGCGACGGCGGTCCGGTCGTCGCCGTCGCGGTGGGCCAGCACGCCCGCCAGGACGGCCGCCTCGTGGGTCTCCGCCTCGGTGTCGAGCATCGACGTCGCTCGTTCGAGTGCCTTCGAGGGAACTGCCGTCGAGACGTCCTCGTCTTCGAGGAACTCCGCGACGCCCGTCCGCGCGGGCTCGGAGTCCACCTCCGCCGTCACGGCGTCGGGAATGACGAGTCGCCCGTCGAGGTGCGTGAGCAGCGGGAGCTCGCCGATCTGGCCCAGCGAGTGGAGCACCGTGGGCCCGACGTAGATGCGCGTCATAGCTCGGTGGCTTCCTCGACGTCGCGCTCGACGTCCTCCGGCGAGAGGTGCGAGGTCAGGTGCGTGTCGTGGGCGTAGGCCAGCCACTCGGCCACCGAGCAGTCCGCGATGCGGGCCGCCTCGGCGATGGAGACGTCGTTCGACTGGTAGCGCTCTGCGGCCACGCGGAATCGCATCGTCTCCAGTCCCTCCCTGAGCGCCTTCCTGATCGTCGTACTGCGGTCCTCCGCGAGCAACTCCGCGACCTCGTCGAGGTCGGCTTTCTCCTCTCTGGGCAACCGGGCGCTGATGGTCGGCATGTGTACGCTTTCACACACCGTCCGACATAAATCCGTAGGGTGACCGGGACCCCCGGTAGAGGGTTTATCTGGTCGGCGAACCAACACGAACCACCGATGGAACTCGATAGCGAGGCCCTCGACACGGCGGAGGAGCGCGGCCAGTACTTGCTGGCGAAGGAGTTGCTGACCTTCATCGAGGAGTACGACGACGAGGTCGAACGCGGCGTCCTCGTCGACCGGCTGGAAGCCTACGCCGACGCGCTGGACGAGCGAGGCGTCCAGTCGGTCGACGCCGAGCAGATGGACGAACTCCTCGAGGCCGACCGAACGGACGCGGAGACCTGGGTCGATTCGGACGCCATCTACGACGTCGGCGACGGGTTCAGCGCGTTCCCGGCGCGGTGGCACGACGAACTACGGGGAGAAGCCGACGTCCTGCGGTACGTCGACGTGATCGACGACGACCTGGCGGGCGGCGAGAAGGAGACGGCGACGGGGGCGACCGGCGACGGCGTGCCCCAGGACCTCCTGCTCGACGCGGTGAGCGCGCTCGGACCCTATAGCCGCGACGGGGCGAAGTCGGAGATAGAGCGACTGCGCGAGGAAGGATACGTCGAAGAACTCGCCGACCAGCACCCGCACGCGCGCATCGTGCCGACCCACGAGTGACGACCGGATCTTTCCTCGCGGCGGAGTAACTGCCAAGGATTTTACCCCGGCCCCACCGAGAGGTGGCCAATGACCGACGTTGCGACGGCGTACGTGCCCGGCCACGTCACCGGCTTCTTCACCAGCGAGCGGGACGACGACCCGACGAAGGCGGGCTCCCGCGGCGGCGGCATCGCCCTCGACGACGGCGTCGAAGTGACGGTCCGACCCGCCGACGAGACCGCGATCTCGCTCGACGGCGTCGACCTGGAGATGGGCGCCGTCGAGCGAGTGCTCGACGCACTCGAAGCGACGGCGACCGTGACGGGCGAGACCGACCTGCCGCTGGGTGCCGGATTCGGCGTCTCGGGAGCGATGGCGCTCGGCACCGCCCTCGCCACCAGCGAGGCCTTCGACCGACCCCTGTCCGAGAACGAACTGGTTACCATCGCCCACGGTGCCGAGGTTCAGGCCGGGACCGGTCTGGGTGACGTCGTCGCCCAGGCACGCGGTGGGATCCCCCTCCGGCTCGACCCCGGCGGGCCACAGCACAACTACATCGACGCTATCCCCGAACGCACGCGCGTGGAGTACTACGTCATCGACGAACTCTCGACGGAGGACGTCCTCTCCGGCGACACCCACACGCTCTCGACCGCCGGGCAGCGCGCCCTCTCCCGGGTCGTCGGCGAACCCACCCTGTCGAGTTTCATGCGCGCCTCGCGCCAGTTCGCCCGCGAGGCCGAACTGCTCACGCCCGACGTCCGCGAGGTGGTGATGGACGTGGCCGACGCCGGCGGCGAGGCGTCGATGGCGATGCTCGGCGAGACGGTGTTCGCCCCCGGAAATGGGCTGACCGACGCCGGCTACGACGCTCAGGTGACGAGCGTCCATCCGGGTGGGGCGACGCTGCTGGACTGACCTGACGGTCGGTCGCCGAAAGAGCGCTCCTTGCGGGCTCGTGGGTCTGTGTCGCTTGCGAACAGGCGACGCGTCTGGACCGCGAAGCGGGGCGTCGCGCTCCCGCGGACCGCTTCGCGGCGACTCGTCAGGACATCGGCGGTTTTGGTCCCCTGATCACGTATAAACCTGCGCTCGTTCCGGCGGTCACACGGCTCGTCTGAGGCGATGCCTTTTCTACAGTCGACAGTGAGCTAATTCTATGACCGACGTCGACGTCCCCGAGAGCCACCCCCGGTACGAGTCCCTCCTCACGCGCCATCGCATCGAGGAGGGCGTGGAGAAGGGGATCACCTCGAAACAGGGCCTCATCGCACAGGGGCGAGGCGAAGCGTACGACTATTTGCTCGGCGAGCGGACCATCCCGACCGCCGACGCCGCCGCCCGGGCCGCCGCCGCGCACCTGCTCCGGGCCGACCACGCCGTTCTCTCGATCAACGGTAACGTCGCCGCGCTCGTCCCGGGTGAGATGGTCGAACTGGCCGAGGCGACCGGCGCGGACCTCGAAGTGAACCTGTTCAACCGGACGGAGGAGCGGATGGGAGCCATCGCAGACCACCTCCGCGAGCACGGGGCCGGGGGCGTCAAGGGGCTCACCGCGGACGGACGCATCCCCGGCCTCGACCACGAGCGGGCGAAGGTCGACGCCGACGGAATCGGCGACGCCGACGTCGTGCTCGTCCCGCTGGAGGACGGCGACCGCGCCGAGGCGCTCGCGGCGATGGGCAAGACCGAACTCGTCGTCGACCTCAACCCTCTCTCTCGCTCTGCCCAGACGGCGACTGTCCCCATCGTCGACAACATCATTCGCGCGATTCCAACCATCACCGAGCACGCCCACGACATGGAAGGCGACCCCGAAGCCCAGCAGCAAGCCATCGACGAGTTCGACGCCCAGGCGGCGCTCGACGCCGCCGAACGGGCTATCCGCGGAGGTGACCTCGAATGAGCCTCCCGACGTACGTCTACGCCGACCGTCGGATACCCGACGAAGAGAGCGTCCGGGAGACCCTGGACTCGGAGACGCTCACGAAATTCGGCGACGACGAACGCCTCGAACGGCTCCACCGCGTGTTCTACCCGGCGTTCCGCGTCGAGTACGAGTACGAGACCGGGAAGGGGAAGCTCTTCGGGACGGAGACCAAGCGGGCCGTCGCCCTGCTCGACGGCCTCTGGGACGACAACGACCGCGCGCTCTCCCGGTACGCCGACGGGACCGACGATCTCGTCCGCCGGGCGACGAACGACTACGACTTCGGTGCCGACGTCCCGGGACTGGGCCGGTCCGTCCTCCTCCAGTTTCAGGTGACAAACGACCGGGCAGAGTCGCTGCTGCACAACCGGGTCACGGAGTATCGCGAACACGACCGCGACGGCCGGGCGGAGACGGCGAACGTCTTCCTGCGGAAACTCCGGGAGGCCTACGGCCTGCCGGGCGACTTCGACCCCGACGGATTCGAGGAAGTCCTCGGTATCGAGCGGATCTACCTCCCGTTCTGGCTCGCCGAGTTCCACTCGCCCCACAGTGACGACGTCGTGATGGTGAGCTTCCGGGACCCCGAGGAGTCGGTCGAGGCGATGCGCCGCGACGCCTGGCTCTCGGAGTACGTCAGCGAGGACCCTCGCCGGCTCGCGACATACGGATACGAGGTCGACAGGGATCGGCTCGAACGGAACATCCGCGAGCGGACGAACCAGGACGGGCAAAGCGGTGAGGGGGTCGACTCGATACCGGACGACCGCCGGACGCAGCCGACGAACCGTCCGGACGACGGCGCCCCGACGATCAACCGCGAGTCGCCCGACCCCGTCGAGGAACGCGAGGTAGTCCAGCCCGACGGCGTCGAGTTGCAGGCCGACCAGCTTGTCGAGCTCGATCCGGACCGGAGCTTCGCCGACGTCGGCGGGATGGCCGGCCTGAAGGAGACGCTCAACCACAAGGTCGTCCGGCCGCTGGAGGACCCCGAGGCGTTCGAGGAGTACGGCATCGGCGTCGTCAACGGCGTCCTCCTGCACGGCCCGCCGGGCTGCGGGAAGACGTACGTCGCCGGCGCGCTGGCCGGCGAGGTCGACCACGCGTTCGTCGAGGTGTCGCCCGCCGACGTGACGAGCAAGTACATGGGCGAGCCCGCACAGAAGGTCCAGGAGCTGTTCGCCGTCGCCCGCGCGAACGCGCCGTGTATCCTCTTCATCGACGAAATCGACGGCATCGCGGGCTCGCGCGACGGGGACAATAACATGAACTCCAGCGAGCAGCAACTCGTCAACCAGCTGCTGACCGAACTGGAGGGGATCGCCGACGAGGACGTCGTCGTCGTCGGCGCGACGAACCTCGTCGAGGACGTGGACGGCGCCATCCGGCGGTCGGGCCGGTTCGACGAGCGCGTCGAGGTGCCCCACCCCGGCGCCGAGGCCCGCCGAGAGATACTCAAGATACATCTCGCCGGACGCCCGACCGCGGAGGACCTCGACCTCGAACCGGCCGTCGATGAGACGGCCGGCTTCGCGGCGAGCGACCTGGAACTGCTCGCCGAGGACGCCGCCCGGCAGGCGCTCCGCGAGGACGCGCCCATCGGCACCGACCACTTGCTCTCGGCCGCCCAGGAAGCGGAGACGAGCATCGCCGAGTGGGTCGACCCGGCGGCGGTCGCCGAGGACGGCGTCGTCCAGCCCGACGGCGTCGACCTCCAGGCCAGTTCCCTCGTCGACGCCGACCCCGGCCGGACCTTCGCGGACGTCGGCGGGATGGGCGAGCTCAAGGAACGGCTCGAAGAGACCGTCCTCGACCCGCTGGAAAACGCCGAGGAGTACGAGTCGTACGGTATCGACGTGCTGTCGGGCCTGCTCCTCTACGGCCCGCCGGGCTGCGGGAAGACGTACCTCGCGGGCGCGCTCGCCGGCGAACTGGACCACAGCTTCGTCGAGGTGTCGCCGGCCGACGTGACGAGCAAGTGGATGGGCGAGCCCGCCCGGAACGTCGCCGACCTGTTCGAGGTCGCGCGGGCCAACGCCCCCTGTGTGCTGTTCATCGACGAGATAGACGGCATCGCCGGCTCCCGCCGCGGCGGGATGAACACGAGCGAGCAGCAACTGGTGAATCAGCTGCTGACCGAACTCGAGGGGGCCGCCGAGGACGACGTCGTCGTCGTGGGCGCGACCAACTTCGTCGACGACGTCGACACCGCGCTGCGGCGCTCGGGACGGTTCGACGAACGCGTCGAGGTGCCGCCGCCGGACGCCGCGGCCCGCCGCGAGATACTCCAGATCCACCTCCGGGACCGCCCCGTCTCTGACGATATCGACTGGGACGCCGTCGTCGAACCGACCGACGGCTACGCCGCGAGCGACCTCGAACTGCTGGCCGAGGACGCCGCTCGCCACGCCCTGCGGGACGACTCGCCGGTCTCCCGGGAACACCTCGAAATCGCCGTCTGGGAGACCCACTCCAGCATCGCCGACTGGGGCGGGCGAGACCGGTACCGGGAGACCGAGGGAACGACCGATCTGGATTTCTCGGAGTAACTCTCTTCGTATCACCGCTATCAGCGCCGATTGCACGTGGTGAGCTGACTGGTTGCTCGCACGCACGCTGTTCTCCTGACTGGTGCTGACAGGCGCATCGTCTGTTGGTTAGCAGCCGAGCGACCGGCACTTGGTTCACCCCCGAAATCGGGGTATACCGGCGCTTTCGTGGTTCGAACACGGGTATCTCTCCGGCGCTTGGCCAGGACACAGCCATCACTCCGCCGCCCGGACAGAACACAGACATCGCCTCGGCGCCCAGCCAAACGGAAGGACTATGGTTTCGGCAGTGGTACCACTGGGTGGTATGACTGAGTTCGATCAGTTCAGCGACGTCGGCGAAGCGGAGGTAACGCGCGCCATCGGGCAGGAGTGGACCGAGGAGTTCATGGACTTCTCGGACTCGGACGTCATCATCGTCGGTGGTGGCCCCTCCGGGCTGATGGCGGCGAAGGAGCTCTCTGAGCGCGGCGTCCAGACGATGGTCGTCGAGAAGAACAACTACCTCGGCGGGGGATTCTGGCTCGGCGGGTTCCTCATGAACAAGGTGACCGTCCGATCGCCCGCCCAGGAAGTCCTCGAGGACCTGGACGTCGACTACAAGCAGTCACAGGACAGCGAGGGCCTGTACGTCGCCAACGGCCCGGAGGCCTGTTCCGGCCTCATCAAGGCCGCCTGCGACGCCGGCGCCAAGATGCAGAACATGACGGAGTTCACCGACATCGTCATCCGCGAGGACCACCGCGTCGGCGGCATCGTCATGAACTGGACGCCGGTCCACGCGCTCCCGCGCGAGATCACCTGCGTCGACCCCATCGCCGTCGAGGCCGACCTGGTCATCGACGCCACCGGCCACGACGCGATGGCGGTGAAGAAACTCGACGAGCGGGGCGTCCTGAACGCGCCGGGCATCGAGGACTCGAAGACCAACGCCGGCATGGACCAGACCGGGGACGACTCCTACGGCGCCCCCGGCCACGACTCGCCCGGCCACGACTCGATGTGGGTAGGTGAGTCCGAGGACGCCGTCGTCGAGCACACCGGCCTCGCCCACGACGGCCTCGTCGTCACCGGCATGGCCACCGCGACGACCTACGGCCTTCCGCGCATGGGCCCGACGTTCGGCGCCATGCTCGTCTCCGGCAAGCGCGCCGCCCAGGTCGCCCTCGACGAACTCGACGTCGACGCCCCGGAGGTCGAACTGACCTCCCGCGACGTCGCGACGCCCGCCGACGACTAGCTTCCAGACCGACGGAAGTCGCCTCTGACACCTTCTTCCGTTTCCGTCCGTGACGAGCGACGGCGCCGTTTCGTTCCCGCCGGACCGGATAGAATGTATTACGGGGCTGCACGGAGAGAACCGTCTATGCTTCGGGAGGCAGGGTGGTACTCGTCCGCGATCGAATCGGGTGATCCCGCGTCGGTGGGGGCGGCGCTTCGGGCCGTCCGCATGACCTGGCCGAGCGACCGGGCCAGACTCGTCGAGGAGAACGTCGACTGGTGCCGGGCGAGCTACCGCGACGGCGACCCGTTCCAGCGTCGAGCAGTCGTCCGTTTCCTGCGGGAACTTGCCCGGGCGACAGCGGGCCTCGACGGGGCGGACCGGCCGCGGCCGCGGTCTGCTGCCGACACGTGGTGGGTCGTCGAGGAGATCCTCCTGGCGGCAGTTCGGGACGACGACCCGTCGGTCCGGCGGACGGCCGTCCGCGCGACGGCGGCCCTGGCGACGGCCTACGAGCGTTCGCTCGACGACCGGTCGATCGAGCGCCTCGCCGGCCGCCTCAACACGCTCGCGACGGCCGGTAGCGACGGCGATACCGCCGTGGCGGTCCTCGCGGCCCTGCGTACCATCCGCGAGGAGACCGACCGCGACGTCGCGACCGACGGACTCGCCTGTCCCCGGTGTGGCGACCACGTCGAGCGGTACGAACTCCAGGGGAGCCAGTCGCTGTCCTGTGTCGGCTGTGGCTACCTGGGCGTCCCCGTCACGAGCCCGGACGAGCCGACGACGCGGGAGACGTGGCCCGAGGCCGTCCAACGATTCCGCGAGCGAGCGGCGGCGGACTAGCGTCGGCGCCGGACGACAATCGACCCGGACCGACCGTGCGGTGCCTGCGACTCAGAGTTTGAAGTCGTTCTCGTCGTCCTGCTCCTCCTCCGTCTGGAACTCCTCGGGTGACCGGCCGGCCGCGTCGACGACTTCGTCGGAGACGATCAGCGGACAGTCGGTCCGCAGCGAGAGGGCGATGCCGTCCGAGGGGCGGGCGTCGAACACCATCTCCTTGCGCCGGTCGTCGAGGTACTGCTCGGTGTCTATCTTCGCGTAGAACGTACCGTCGGCGAGGTCGTCGATCCGGACGCGGTCGATGGCCGCGCCGAACTCGGCGACCATCTCCACCATGAGGTCGTGGGTGAGCGGCCGCTCGAAGGGCTCGCCGTCGATCGCCAGTTGCATCGACTGGGCCTGGTCGGAGCTGACAAAGATGGGGACGACCTCCCCGCGCGCACGCAGGAGGACGACCGGCGCGCCCGATCCCTCGTCGCCCACCCCGATGCCGACGCCCTCGACGGTGGCCTCGTGTTCCATGTCAGTTGATTGGGAGTCGGGGTATGAAAAGCCTCGGCGTTTCGGAGGATCACGAACTGGGAACTGTCGAGATACCTCGGACAGCAACGGCTTGAAAGCCCCGAGCGTCTGAACTCGGGGAACTCGTTGCGCTCCTCGGCTTCGCCTGCGGTGCTTACTTCGTTCGCCTTCGTTCAGACGCTCGCCCCTTTCAGTCCTGCCCGAAGTCAGCTGATCGGTGTGCCGACTACCCTTGAACGCCGAGCCGTGGCCGACCCGTTTACGGTCCCCCGCACGAAAGGGACCGATAGTGAGCGAGGAGAGCGCGGCGAACGAGAAGAGCGATGCCGACGACGACGCCGTGGCCGACGAGGGCTACGTGGTCGCGGTCAAGCCCTCGGCGCGGAAGTCGAACGCCGCCGTCGGGCGGTGGGTCAACCGGAACGGTCCGACGCGTCGGTTCCCGTCCAAGGCTCACGCTCGGGAGTGGGCGCGGGAGTGCGCCGGCCCGGGCGCGTTCGTCTGGATACAGGACGCCGTCCCGTGGGACGACGGGGAGACTGACGGCTATCTGGTCGGTGGCTCCAGGTGGCCCACTCCGGCGGAGACGCCGCCCGGGAACCAGGCCACGCTGGAAGACCAGTAGGACCGAATTGGTCCGGGCCGTGTGGCCGGCGACGCGCCATCCTCGTGGTCGTTTCTAAAGGTACACAAGGCCAGGCACAGAAGGAATCGCCATGAGCAATATCGACGTGGAGGCGGTCGAGGACATCGACGCGCCGGAGGGAGTCGAGGCCCCGGACTACGTGCTCTACGGGGGGAAAGGCGGAGTCGGCAAGACGACGATGGCCGCGGCGACGGCGCTGGCCAGCGCCCGAGACGGGACGGCGACGCTCGTCGTCTCGACGGACCCGGCGCACTCGCTGTCGGACACGCTGGAGACCGACGTCCCGGGCGAGCCGACGCAGGTCCGGGACGATATTCCGCTGTACGCCGCAGAAATCGACCCGGAGGCGGCCATGGACGAGGGGCCGTTCGGGATGGGCGGCGACATGGGTGGGCTCGAACAGCTACTCGGCGGGGGCGGCCCGATGGGCGGCGAGGGCGCCCCGTTCGGGGGTGGGGATGGGTCGGCCGATGACGGGCCGCTCGGCGAGGACGCCAACCCGCTCAGTTCGATGCCCGGATCCGACGAGGCCGCGGCCATCCGACTCCTGCTGGAGTACATGGACGACCCCCGCTTCGACCGCGTCGTCATCGACACCGCGCCGACGGGCCACACCCTCCGCCTGCTCGAACTTCCGGAGGCGATGGACTCCATGCTCGGAAAGATCCTGACCCTGCGCGAGCGCCTCTCGGGGGTGCTCGACGGACTGGGCGGGCTGTTCGGCGACGACGGACCCGACGCGGAGGAAGAGATGCAGGACCTCGAGGAAGTCCGAAAACAGATCGAGAAGCTCCGGGACGTCCTCCGGGACCCGAACAAGACGGACTTCCGCATCGTGCTGGTTCCCGAGGAGCTCTCCGTCATGGAGTCCGAACGACTCCTCTCTCGCCTGGAGGGGTTCGGCGTCCCCGTCGGCACTATCGTCGTCAATCGCGTGATGCAGGATCTCTCGGACGTCGTCGACGCCGACGTCGCCGACGCCTACGTCGGTCCGAACCTCGACCACTGCGAGTTCTGCGCCCGCCGCTGGCAGGTCCAGCAAGGGGCGCTCCAGCGCTCCCAGGACCTGTTCCGCGGCCACGACGTCAAGCGGGTGCCGCTGCTGGCCGAGGAGGTCCGCGGCGAGGAACTGCTGCGCGTGGTCGCTGCGTGTCTGGATTGACGGCTCAGGCGCGTTGATACACGTCCCGTGTCCGTTCGTACTCGAGTTCGGTCGACGCGGCGGCGGCGACGTCTTCTCCCCACTCGCGTTCGACGAGCCACAGCGCCAGGTCGATGCCGGCGGTGACGCCGCCGCAGGTGAGCACGTCGCCGTCGTCGACGACGCGCGCGTCGACGACGTCCGCCTCTCCCTCCCGGAGTTCCGCGAGTGCGCCGCCGTGGGTGACTGCGGGCCGACCGTCGAGCAATCCCGCCCGGTCGAGGATCATCCCACCGGTGCAGACCGACGCGACCGTCGTTCCCCGGTCGTGGCACGCGGCGATTCGGTCCGGCAGGACACCTCGCTCCGCCTCGGCCCAGGCACCGGCCTCCTCTCGGCTGTTCCACCCGCCGCCGGGGACGACGAGGTGATCGGGCGCGTCGTCGACGGCGAGCACGCCATCAGGTTCGACGCGGAGTCCCTTGCTCGCCGTGACCAGTTCGGCCTCGTCGACGGCGAGCAGTTCCGCGGACACGGGCGCTCCTTCGCGGGCGGCCGTCTGGAACACGTCGTACGGACCCACGGCGTCGAGTTCCTCGAACCCGTCGAAGACGACGACGCCGATTGTCGAGTTGCCGGACATGGCGGAACACAGGCGGAGGACGGCAAAATCGGTGTCGGAAGGGTTCTCACCGGTTCGAGGACGATTCCGGGACCCGTCGACGGTGGTCTCCCCGGACGAGTAGCGGGACCGCTGGATCGGACGCGTCGTCCCTGTCGTCCTCGAGTAGTTCCAGTAACGGTCGCAGGTCGTCGAAGTCGGCCCCACGCGACACGACGTGGGCCTCCTCGTCCCATTCGACGTACCGGTAGTCGACGAGCTTCGGCAGGTGAACGTGGTGGACCCGAACGGCTGCTTTGTCGACGTCGGGAATCTCGATAGCAGAGGAGAGGTACTCCGCGAGATACGCGTCGTTGGCCGCCGCTATCTCCCGTGACGCGCTCGACAATCTCGGGACGGCTCTCGGTTCGTGGTCGAGCAAGTCGAGTAACAGCAGCCGTCGCTGGCGGTGCGCCAGTGCGTCGAACAGACGGTCGTTCGGTACCATTCCTGCCACTTCCCACGTCGTTCCGACGAACGAATGGGTGTTAAATATCCCACAATTTCACGCGGTTCGTGTGTATCGAGAAAACGGGTGACAGAACGGCCCCGGTGAGTCGGGGTCCGTGCGGGCTGTGGTTCTGGTGTCGCGTGTCGTGCTGCGCCGGCAACCCCGCTCACGCTCTCGGGCGTCGCTACCCCAGCACGAGCACGCGCAGGTCGTTGACGTTCGTTCCGGTCGGTCCGGTTCGAACCGTCGCGTCGCGTTCGTCGAGATGGCTTCCCGCATCGTTACGAGCCAGCGCGTCGCGGGCGGTTGCCCGGTCCTCGACCGTCGACGCGTCCACGATAGCGCCGGCCACCTCCGAGAACCCGTCGACGCCGTCGGTGTCGACACAGGCCAGTACGGCGTCCTCGGGGAGTTCGACGGCACCAGCGAGCGCGAACTCCTGGTTGGGGCCGCCCGACCCGTCGCCCTCGACGGTGACCGTGCACTCGCCGCCGGAGAGGACGACGGCGGGCGGTTCGACCGGGTCGCCCCTCGACAGCGCTTCCTCCGCTATCGCGACGTGGGTGAGTGCGGCTTCGCTGGCTTCTCCCCGGACCGTGGACGAGAGCACGAGCGGTCGGTAGTCGGCATCGCGCGCGACTTCGCGGGCGGCGTCGATGGCGGTCCGCCCGCTGGCCAGGACGTAGTTCTCGACGCGGTCGAACGCCGGGTGGTCGGCGGCGGCGGTCTCGGGGAAGTCGCCGACGTCGCCGTGTTCGAGGTGGAGGCGGACGTCCGGCGCCTCGACGTCGTACCGGTCGAGGACGGTCAGGGCGTCGGCGTAGGTCGACTCGTCCGGCGCCGTGGGGCCGCTGGCGATGACGGACAGGTCGTCGCCGACGACGTCGCTGAAGACGAGGCCGGCCACCGTCGCTGGCGCGGCCGTCGTCGCCAGCTGGCCGCCCTTGATGCGCGAGCAGTGCTTGCGAACGGCGTTTATCTCGTCGATGGTGGCGCCGCACTCGAGCAGGAGTTCGGTGACCGTCCGGAGCGACGAGAGCCCGACACCGGAGACGGGCGCAGGCAGGAGGGCGCTGGCACCCCCGGTGATGACGGCGAGGACGAGCGTGCCCTCCTCGGCCGCGGCGGCGGCATCGAGGACCTGGCGAGCGCCTTCCAGCCCCCGCTCGCTGGGGACCGGGTGGTCGCCGACGACGACGTCGACGCCACCGGTCCTGGCGCCGGTGTCGGTCGCACCTGCCGGCAGTTCGTCGGTGACGACGACGCCGCCGGTGAGCCGGTCGCCGAGAACGGCTTCGAGCGCGGCGGCCACGCCAGCGGCGGCCTTGCCGCCACCGAGGACGACGACGTCGTCGAACGCCGCCAGGTCGTACTCGCCGTCGGCGATGCGGAGGACGTCGCCGTCGAGCGAGACCCGGTCGCGGATCACGCGTTCGGGCGTCGCCGCCTCGATACCGGCTTCGACGCACTCCAGCGCGAGGTCGTGGGCCGGCGTTCGCGCGAGGGACGGCCGGTCGTCGATCATACCAGCTTCTGCAAGAGCCGGAAGGCGAAGTCGCGGTACTTGCCGGGGAGGAACCTGGTCATGAGGGCAATCTTCGCGAACTCGCCGACTGGGTAGCGGGGCTCGGGATCCGAGGCGTAGGCGGCGTCTCGGATCGTGAGGGCGACGGCCCGGGGCGGAATCGACAGCGTCCCGCCGCCGCCCACCAGCGAGGCGTCGTCGTACATCTCGTAGAGCCAGTCGTACTCGGGCGTGTGATCGCCGGCTTCGAGTTCCTTCTCGAACCGGTCGTCGAAGGCGGTGTCGACGGGCCCGGGTTCGACCACCACCACGTCGACGCCGAAGCCGTCTACTTCGGCCCGGAGCGAGTCGCTCATCGCCTCGAGGGCGAACTTCGACCCGCTGTAGGCGCCGTTGCCCGGCGTCGCGATGCGCCCGGAGACGCTGGAGACGTTGACGATGGTCCCGTCGCCGCGCTCGCGCATGTGCGGGAGCGCCTCGCGGACGAGCCGATGGGGGCCGTAGACGTTGACGTCGAACTGGGCGTGGAGTTCCTCGAGAGAGACGTCCTCAAGTGGCCCGTACTGGCCGTAGCCGGCGTTGTTGACCAGACAATCAATCCGGCCCTCGGTGTCGAGGACTCGTTCGACGACACGCTCGCAGTCGCGTGCGTTCGTCACGTCGAGTTCGGCAGTCCGGCACCCCTCGTCGGCCAGGTCGGCGACGTCGTCTTCGTCGCGCGCCGTCGCCCAGACGGACCACGATTCGTCCAGGAACGCCAGCGCCGTCGCGCGACCGATCCCCGAGGAACAACCCGTAATCAGCACGGTCTTCGCCATACGCGGTGTGACGAAGCCCTGTCAGTTAAGACTCTAGTAGTTACGTCCGCTGATAGGTCGTCTCGCGAGCCCCTACGTCCGGAACTCGGCTTTCGCCTCGTCGGCGTAGGAGTCCGCCATCCGGGTCGGCTCGGGGAGCTTGTACCCCGCACAGCAGCCTTCGACGACGTCGGCGGCCGTCTCGGCGCTGAAGCGGTGGCCCGGGCTGACGTACAGCGGGTTGACGTAGCGGTCTGCGTTCGCGTACTGGCGCGTCTGGAGCGCGTAGCCGATGACCGTTCCGGCTTCGGCCGTCTCGACCTTCGCGTTGGCCTCGATGGGGACCCGGGTTCCCACGTCGAACTTCTCGTCCAGCGACTGCGTCGGCGTGCCACAGAGCAGGCTCTTTGCGACGCCGACCGCTGGCAGGTCGAACAGGAGGCCGACGTGGGTCGCCAGGCCGGCCTCGCGGAAGTGGATCCGGCCGCTGCCGTCGACCAGCGCGAGATCGGGCTCGGATTCGAGCGCCTCGAACGCGGCGACGATGGCGCCGCCCTCGCGGAAACTGAGCAGGCCCGGAATGTAGGGGATCTCCGTGTCGACGACGGCGGAGACGCGCTCGACCACCTCGTCGCCCCGCGAGACGACGATAGCCGAGACGGCCCGGTCGTCGACGAACGCCTGATCGACGCCGGCGACGAGCGGCGGGTCGGCGGACGCTTCCGTTGACGCCGTCGGATCTCCGAGTCGCTGCTGGTCGGCGTCGTCCTCGCACACGCGTCCGACGTCGAACGCGAAGTCGTCGAGAAAGGTCGCCTCCCCGGCGATGTCGCGCTGGAGGGCCTCCATCTCCTCGCGGGAGAGCGCGGGGTCGGGGAGGAACTCGGGGCGAACGACCTCCATCGCTCAGAACCGACCGCGGCCGGGCCCCCCGGGACCGCCCGGTCCGCCCGGGCCCCGGCCGCCGCCGAACTGGAGTTGCTGTGGGGCCCGTTGTTGCCCTTTCATCTTAATCCCGTAGAGCAGACCGATGATCAGGCCGGCGAGATGGCCCATGTTGGCGACGTTCCCGGTCAGGATGCTCGGTCCCGTTCCGAAGATGCCGCCGACGCTCAGCGCGAAGTAGCCGATGGTAATGACCCAGATCGGGACCGGGATCAGGAACCAGATGTAGACACGGAGGCTCGGGTTCAGGACGCTGAGGAAGGCCATGATAGCCAGGCCGGCACCGCTGGCCCCGAGAACTCCGTAGGGGGACCCCTGGAGCACGTTCAGCGCTATCTGTGATAGTCCCGCGAGTGCCCCGGAGACGATGAAGAGGGCAGTGAAGCGCTTCGAGCCGAGGTAATCCTCGACGATCCGGCCGAAGAAGAAGATGATGATGCTGTTGCCACCGATGTGCCAGAAGCCGCCCAGCGAGTGCGAGAAGATGGACGTGAACCAGGTCCAGACGTACTCGGGATGTTGTGGTGTCAGGACGAAAACGGCCCTGTAAACGTCAGCGCCGGCGGTGAACGCGACAATATGCTGCAGCAGGAACGTGATCCACATCAGCCCGAGGAACACGTAGGTCATGTTACCCCGGAAGTACCCGAAGAGTCCACCGGGGCCGGTGTTCAGCGACAGCCGGTCGGCGAGCCCACCCGACCCGCCGCGGTCCTCGACGCTGTCGTCGAACCCGCTGTCGAACACCCCTCCCGGGTCGTTCCATTGGTCCAGCCCGGGACAGTCGTGCGCCTCGGGGAGCCGGTGTTCGGCGCAGAAGGTCCCGCCGCAGTGGTGACACTGGTACGGCATGTTTTCGTTCTTGCCGCACACGTCGCAACTCGACATTGATGGGGAATTAGCGAGGCCGGTGCAAAGGGATTGTGCTTCGACGGATCGGGAGACGCCCAGCTGGATGTACTGGGGTTCCAGAATGGTCGTTCGCTGTCCATTTCACGGTGGCGTCGTGCGCTTCGGCGACGGTCGCGAGTCGACCGCTGGGGGTGGTCTCTGTCGAGTGAGGGTCGCCTGTCGGGGGAATCGACCCGGAACGCCGCCTCGGGAGTTCCCGCCAACCACTACTTCTACGTGGGGTCCCTACGCTCAGCCATGGCGGGTAACTCGAACGAACGGCTCGAATACGAGTGTGTCACCCTGCTCAAGGAGTTCGGCTTGAGCGAGTACGAGGCCTACACGTTCGTCTATCTCCTCCGGCTCGGATCCGGGACCGCAAAGGACGTCGCAGACATCGATGGCGTTCCCCGAACCCGCGTCTACGACGCGGTTGACACACTCCACGAGGCCGGTCTCGTCGACGTCCAGTATTCCTCGCCCAAGCGATTTACGCCCGTCTCACGCGAGACGGCGATCCGCAAACTCGAACTCCAGCGTGAGAACCACCTCACGAAGCTGCGCGCACTGTTCGACCAGCTCGAACCCGCCGAACCCCACCCCGAAGAGTTCGGCGTCTGGACAGTCGTCGATAGAGCGGCTGTCGCCAGTCGACTCGTCGAGTTCGTCGACGACGCCGAGGACGAAATTATCTACATGACGGTCGACGAACTCCTCACGGACGACCACCTCGCCGCGCTGAGTGCGGCCGAGGCGCGAGGCGTCGATATCCACCTCGGCAACGTCTCGGCAGACGTCGAATCCCGAGTCCTGGACCGCGTCCCCTCCACGAAGAGCTTCGAAACCGCATGGAAGTGGGCCGAAGAGGGTGCGGGAAGCCTGCTCGTCACGGATAGGCGAACCGCCCTCGTGAGCGTCCTCGTCGACCGTGCGGACGCGTCTTCCATCGAGGAGACGGCGATCTGGGGAACGGGCGAGCGGAACAGCCTCGTCGTGGTGCTGCGAACCATCTTCACCTGGCGACTGTAACACCAGGCCGCCTGCTCCCGTTCGTTCGGGAACACCCTCGCTCGCGCGGCTTTCACACTCGCTCGCGTCGTGCGGAAACGCTTCTGTTCCAGTGACTCGACAGACGAGCGAAGCGAGTAAGGTCCCTCGAACCAAACGAATCGCCAATGAAGGAATTCGAGCGCAAGCAGTTGCTCGAACGCCTGGACCGGGAGGGCGCGACGGTGGGGGCGTCCATCCCCGAGGAGATCGAGGTCCAGGGCGAGGACCTGGACCTCCAGTCGTTCGTCTTCGAGATCAAGCGCCGGGACACCATTCCGAAGGGCGAGCGCGAGCGCGTGGAGACGGCGAAGAAGAACCTCCGGCGGGAACGGCTCCAGCGTCGCCAGCTGGTCGAGGAGGGCGAGGTCAGCTTCGAGGAGGGCGAAGCGCTGGTCGAGGACGTCGTCGGGATCGACCGGGCGCTCAACGCGCTCGAACAGCTCGGACCGGCCAACATCGAGGGCGAGGCACAGGCCCAGGAGATGGCCGATCGCAAGCGCTGGATGAAGTTCCTGCAGAAGGCGCTGGGCCACGAAGCCGCGGATTCGGGCACCGGACGAGCGAGCAGGGGACGATGAGCCGGAGCGAGCAGGGGACGATGACGGAGAGAGAAAGACAATGAGCCGAAACGCCGAAATCGCGAGCCGACTCGAAGAGTTCGCCGACCTGCTGGACGCGAAGGGCGTCGAGTACAAACCGCGGGCCTACCGCCGGGCGGCCGAGAACGTACGGGAGTACCCCGGCGCCATCGAGACCCTCGCGGCGGAGGGCGAGGACGCGCTCGACGACATCGAGGGCGTGGGCGACGCCATCGCCTCGAAGGTCGTCGAGTACGTCGAGACCGGCGACATCGAGGAGTTGAACGACCTCCGGGACGAGTACCCGATGGACATCGCCGCCATCACCAGCGTCGAAGGTGTCGGGCCAAAGACTGCGGGCACGCTGTACGAGGAACTCGGGATCATGGACCTGGACGACCTGGAGATGGCTGCAGAGGCCGGTGAGATCCAGGAGGTCTCTGGCTTCGGAGCCAAGACCGAGCAGAACATCCTCGACAACATCGAATTCGCCCGCCAGACCCAGGAGCGCCAGTTGCTCGGGACCGCCCGGCCCTCCGGCGAGAGCATCGTCCGCTTCCTCGACGGTGTCCCTGCCGTCGACGACGTGGCGCTCGGTGGGTCGCTCCGGCGCTGGAAGGCCACCATCGGCGACGTCGACGTGCTCGTCGGGAGCGAGGACGGCGAGGCGGTCGTCGACGCCTTCACCGACTGGCCCGAGGCGGACTCCCTCATCGAGGCCGGAGACACCAAGGCGAGCGTCCGCGCCGGCGGGGTTCGCGTCGACCTGCGCGTCGTCGTCCCGCGGGAGTTCGGCAGCGCGCTGCAGTACTTTACCGGGAGCAAGGAGCACAACGTCGCCGTCCGGAACGTGGCGATCGACGCCGGCCTGAAGATGAACGAGTACGGGATGTTCGACGTGAGCGACCTCGACCGCGACGAGGCCGAGGCGGACCAGCGGGCCGGTGAACGCGTCGCGGGCGACACCGAGGAGTCGATGTACGACGCGCTGGACATGCCCTGGATCCCACCGGAGATGCGCGAGAACCGCGGCGAGATACAGGCTGCCGTGGACGGCGACCTGCCCGACCTGATCGCGGAGGACGACGTCCGCGGCGACCTCCACACCCACACGGAGTGGTCCGACGGCGCCGACACCGTCGCGGACCACGTCCGGGCGGCGGCGGACTTCGGCCACGACTACGTCGGCATCGCCGACCACGCCACTGGTCCGGGCATGGTCGGCGGCGTCGGCCTGGACGACGAGGAGATCCGCGAGCAACTGAGCGAAATCAGGACCGTCGCCGACGACGCCGCAATCGACGTGTTCGCGGGCGTCGAGGCCAATATCGACGCCGACGGGGACGTCTCCGTCGGTGACGACCTGCTCGCGGACCTCGACTGCGTCGTCGCCTCGCCCCACTCCGGGCTGGACGGCGACGGCACCGAGCGGCTCGTCGCCGCGGCCGAACACCCTGCCGTCGATATCATTGGCCACCCGTCGGGGCGAATGTTGAACCAGCGGGCCGGCCTCGACGTCGACGTCGAGCGACTGGCGACTGCCGCCGCCGACCACGGCACAGCGCTCGAGATCAACGCCAATCCATCGCGACTCGACCTCTGGGGCGGCGCCGTCAAGACCGCGATAGCGGCGGGCGCGACCATCATCATCAACACCGACGCCCACTCGCCGCCGGAGTTCGCCAACGTCCGCTACGGCGTCCACACCGCTCGCCGCGGCTGGGCCGAGGCCGCCGACGTGCTCAACGCCCGCGACGCCGACGGCGTCCGCGAGTTCCTCCACGACTGACTCCGCGCTCGCCCCTTTCGTACCCATGCCGGACAGCCTCCTCCTCGATACGATGTGTGGCAAACTCGCCACCTACCTGCGGATGTGCGGGTACGACGCCGCGTACGCGCTCGACGCCGGCGAGGGGGAGTCGCTCGAAAGCGACCGCGCCCCCAGCGACGACGACTTACTTGCACGTGCCGAGACCGAGGACCGCCGTATCGTCACCAGGGACCGTCAGCTCGCCGACCGTGCCGGGGACGCGGTGTTGCTGAAATCGAGAGACGTCACGGGCCAGCTTCGGGAACTCGCCGACGCTGGCTTCGATCTTGCCTTGCCCGACGAACCGTCGCGCTGCGGGAACTGCAACGGTCGCGTCGAGGCGGTGGACCCGACCGAACCGACGCCCGAGTACGCGCCGGACTCAGCGGAAACCGACGTCTGGTGCTGCGTCGACTGCGGCCAGCACTTCTGGAAAGGCAGCCACTGGGACGACGTGGCCGAGACGCTCGTAGGGTTGTGACCGAGTCGCATACGACCGTCAATTTGAATCAGGTGCTCGCCGTCTCGCTGGTATGCCCATCCCGAACTACCCGGACAAACACGGCGAGCCCGCGATGTTGCAACCCGCCCACCACGTCGATGCCGATGACGACGTGCCGGAAACGGTGGTCCTGACCTACCAGCCGGACTTCTGGGACTGGCTCGTCGCCGAGCAATCGGCGGGTGAGATCTCTGTCGGTGCGCCCTTCTCATTCCATCGGCTGACAGAGACCGACGGTACAATCGGCGTTGCCGGGGAATTCGGCATCGGTGCCCCAGAGACAGCGGCGATCATGGAATTTCTTCGCGCACGCGGCGCCGAGCGGTTCGTGGTCCTTGGCGGGGCCGGCGTCCTCCAGCCGGATGTCACGGGCGACGAAGCCCTGCTGATCGAGGACGCTATCCGTGACGAGGGGACCTCGTATCACTACCTGGAGTCCGCCAGGACTGTGTCCGGGTCCGGAACCGTGCTGTCGTCCCTCCAGCGGGCCGGGGCGGACTACGACGTCGACACGCGCACCGGGGCCACGTGGACGACGGACGCCATCTACCGGGAGACGCGAGCCGAAGTGGACCACTACGCGAGTGAGGGGGTCCTCGCCGTCGAGATGGAGGTCGCTGCGGTGTACGCCGTCGCTCGGTACCACGGGGTCGAGGCCGGCGCCGTCCTCGCACCGTTCGACTCGCTGTGTGGCGACGAGTGGACCGCCGACGTCGGGGGTCCGGAGGAGCGACTCGAACGGCTGCTCCCCCTCGTCCGGGACGCCTTCACTGAATGAGGCCGTCCCCCGCTAGCCGTCCACTCGCTCCGCGACCTCGACGGCGCGGTCGGTCGATCCCTCGACGATGACGACCGTCGTGACGTCGTCCTCGGTCCAGAAGACGGCGGAGCGGTCGCCGAAGTCGGTCACGGACGCGTTCTGTCCGTCGACTTCGACGGTCGAGGCGTTCTCCGTCTCGCCGCTGAAGCGGTCGCTCGTCGTCGAGACGACGGTCACGTTCTCGCCGTCGAGTTCGTAGCGCTGGGAGACGACGGTCTCGCCTCCCTGGACCGTGACCGTGGCCTCGGAGAAGCTACTACCGTCGAGGCCCGGGAGGTTGAGGTCAGTGGCGTCCTGGGCCGCTGCGAAGCTCTCGTACCGGTCGAACGACCACGCCGTCAGCCGGTCCGCGGGCGGCTGGAACGTGCTCTCGTCGATGCTGACGTCGAAGAAGGTCTCCGTGACGTCAACCGTGGTCGTGTTCGTCCCGTCGGTGGTTTCGACCCTCAGGACGCGGTAGTCTTCCTGGGCGACCCACAGCGCCGTCACGTCGCCGACCTCCCCGCCGCCAGCGGGTCGGAGTTCGAGTTCGTAGGCCGGGACGCCGTCGACTTCGGTCGTGCCAGCCAGGGTCGCGGAAACGTTGTCCGTCTCGTTGCCGTCAGTCGGGACCGTCCACTCCAGTGCGTCGTCGTCCCCGGGAACCTGGCCCTGGTCGAACGGCGCCGCGCTGTCAGCGTCCCAGACGAACGTGCCTGCGGGCCCGACCGTCCACGTTACCGTCCCGTTGGTCCCGTAGCGGTACGTCTCGTCGCCGCGCTCGACGACCAGTCGCGAACTGTCCGGGTCGGCGACGGCGAAGGAGACGTTCGCCGTGGTCGTCGCCGACGCGTTGCTCGTGGTGAGGACCGCACGCCCGGCGATGGTGTCTGTGCTCTCGTATCGTTGCTCGACGCGGTCGAGGATCTCGTCGCCCGTCGGCTGCTGGCGCTGGTCGACGGCGTCGATTGCGCCGGCCGCGCCCGTCCCGATGCTACCGACGACCACGACCGCCAGGAGCAGGGCGGCCGTGGTCCGAACGTTGTGGTGACGTCGTTCCATCGGGTGATCTTGGCCCGGGGCTGGAAAGTTGATTCTCGCCAGTTACGGGCCACTCGTTCTCACCAAACCTGATACCGTTCCAACACGACGGATCGACCGATGGGCTCCGCCAGCGCCGCGCCCGTGGTCGAACTCGCCGACGTCCGGAAGACGTACTACGTCGGCGGCGTCGTCGAGGCGATGGCCGGCGTGTCGCTCTCGCTCGACGCCGGGTCCTACACGGCCGTGATGGGACCGAGCGGGTCGGGCAAGAGCACCCTGCTCAACCTCGTCGGCGGCCTGGATACGCCCGACGAGGGTCGCGTCACCGTCGACGGGCGCGACCTCTCGACCGCCAGCGAGGACGAACTCGCGGCGGTCCGGGGCACCGACGTCGGCTTCGTCTTCCAGACGTTCAATCTGATGCCGCGGCTCACGGCCGTCGAGAACGTCGCCCTGCCGCTGGTCTTCGACGGCTGGGGCCGCGCCGACCGTACCGAGCGCGCACGCGAGCTGCTCGAAGACGTGGGACTGGGCGACCGCCTCTCACACCTCCCGACCGAGCTGAGCGGCGGTCAGCGACAGCGCGTCGCCATCGCGCGTGCGCTCGCGACGGATCCCGCGATCATCCTCGCCGACGAACCGACCGGCAACGTCGACACGGAGACCGGCGACCGGATCATGGCGCTCCTCGGCGAGTTGCACGCCGACGGCCACACCATCCTGCTGGTGACCCACGAGCGCCGCATCGCCGAGCACGCCGAGCGCATCGTCCACGTTCGCGACGGAACTATCGAGCGGATAGAGGACCTCGGCGACCGATGAACCCGCGAGAAGCGGTCTCGATGGCGGTGCGGTCGATCCGGTCCCACAGGCTCCGGTCGGTCCTGACCGTCCTGGGTATCGTCATCGGTATCGCCTCCGTCGTCACGTTCGCGACGTTCGGTGCCAGCGTCGAGGCGGAGGTCCTGGGTGACCTGGAGGGCTCGGGCGCGAACAACGTCTACGTCTTCGCGTCTCCCGAAGACGACGACGGGTTCGACCGGGCGGTCCAGCCGCTCTTTACTGCCTACGACGTGAACCAGATCCGCGACATCGACGGCGTGCGGGCCGTCGTCCCCCAGGGTATCGTCCAGGTGAGCGCCGTCACCCACGGGAACGAGACGGTCGCCAGGCAACAGGTGACAGCGACGGTTCCGGAGACGTTCTCGAACGGTTCGACCGTCGCCGGCCGACCGTTCGAACTGGGCGCCGCGGAAGCAGTGGTGAACGAGGAGGCTGCGACCGGGTTTCGAGAGAACCTCTCTGTCGGCGACGAACTGCGGCTGGAACTGTCCGACGGCGGGGCCCGGAACGTGACTGTCGTCGGTATCGTCAACGGGACAGCGGGCGAGTTACCCGTCGGCGGGTTCGGCCAGCAACCCCGGATCTACGTCCCAGCCGACCCGTTCTACCGGACCGTCGTCGAGAGCCCGACCGTCGGCGTCAACCAGCTGGCGTACCCACAGGTGACCGTCGTCGCCGACCCTGCCCGGACCGAGGCCGTCGAGCAGTCGGTCGCGGCGTACCTGGCGAACGAGTCGGACGCCGGCCAGCTGAAGAGCGACGACGTGGAACTCGTCGCCCGGACCAGCGGCGACTTCGCCGAACAGATCGGCGACGTGATCGGCCAGATCACCCGCTTCGTCACCGGTATCGCCGTGATCGCCCTCGTCGTCGGGGCCATCGGCATCGCCAACATCATGCTCGTTAGCGTCACCGAGCGGACTCGCGAGATCGGGATCATGAAGGCCGTCGGCGCGCGCAACCGCGACGTCATGCAGCTGTTCCTGTTCGAGGCCGCGCTGCTTGGGCTGGCCGGCTCCGCGGTGGGTGTCCCGCTCGGCCTCGTCGTCGGGTGGGCCGCGACGCGATACGCCGAGGTGTCGTTCGCGCTCGCACCGGTCTGGATGGCCCTCGCCGTCGCCGTGGGCGTGCTCGTCGGCGTCGTCTCGGGGCTCTACCCGGCCTGGCGCGCCGCCCGCGTCGACCCTATCGACGCGCTGCGCCACGAGTGACGGGGCTACTCCAGAACCACCTTATAGCCCCCTCGTCGTACCAACACGCGATGGCACTCTCGGAGGAGGCACGGGAACGGCTCGTGGACGTCGTCGAACTCCAGCCCACGAAGAACGCCGAACTCCAGGACCGGTGGGACATGGAGAGCGGGAGCGAGGTCCACCAGTTCCTCGAGAACGAACTCAAGGAGTACTACTACCGCAACGAGGACAGCCTCATCTGCGCGACGCCGGAGGCGGTCGAACTGGTCGGCGGCCCCGACGCCGAAGGGCAGACTATCGCCGTCACTGCGCTCCAGTCGGCGATTCTCGAGGTCATCGCCGGCCCCGACGAGGACAGCCAGAGCGTCGTCTCGGTGCTCCACGACGTGCGCGAGACGGGACGGGACCCGACCGTCGACGAGGTCCGCTCGGCCCTGCGAAGCTTGGTCGACAAGGGCGTCGTCGAGACGGTCAAGAAGACGGTGCCGACGTTCCGGCTGGCCGTCGAGCGCGACCAGCTCGACGTCGAGACGCTGGAGGAATAGTCGTCGTTCTCCGGGGTTCGTCGACGGTCACACAGGACTGCCGTCCACTGAAACCGGGGCATTACAGGGCAACGATATAACACACCTGCCTGGGACCCAGAGAGTTACATTCGGCTAACTAATCCGCAGTGGTAATGGTGTCTTCATAGCCATCGATCGGCGCCGATTCAGCGAGGAAGCGATCGAGTCCGTCCGGTGCCGCAAGTACAATGGAGTCCATGGTTGGACCAACTGTAATGAAGCCGGCCTCCGCGAGTTTCGGGAGGTGGGTGTGATACAGCTTCGTCTTGATCTCGTCAATACTGGTGGCCCGTTCCATCCCCGGGTGGACCTCGTCCGAATCGGCAATCGCGGCTGCAAGTGGCTCGATGCCAACGTCTCCGGTTTTGTTTTTCAAATGATACAACACGTACCGACGATGTGGATGAGTCAGAAGGTCGAAGGTCTCGTTCAGTCGTGATGTATTCATCGTTGTCATCATCTATCGATTGGGCCGAAGCCGTATAATGTCTCCCTAGTTGTAATTATACACTTTTGATAAATCTACGTGGGGAGCGATGATTGATTGACTTTCCCAAGCAAAACGAACGGTAGCAGTCAAGCACGCCGTCATACCTTCAATAGTCCAACTAATGGCGCATTACTGGCGAAGATTATTCCTCAGTAGATTCGCTTTCTGACAGTGTGTCGGGTTTACCAGCCATCTCCTGGTGGAAATGATTCCAGGGCTGGATATGCTCCTCTGCAAGTATATTACTACTTATAATGCGGAGTCCAAGTGCGTCTAACTGCTCAGTACTTTCTTTCACGTCGGAGGTTGCTTCGGCCACGACTTCGATGTGGAGGTTCTCCTCACCCGACAACATCTCCCGGACATTGACGACACCCTGTACGTCAAGTGCTTTCTCGGCCATTTCCGACCGTTTGGAGAGTTCAGTCGAACAGATAAACAGGACGCGCATCGGGTAGCCTGCCTCCTCGTAATTGATCTCTGGATTATACCCGAGAATGACCCCTTGCTCCTCGAGTTGCTTGATCCGATTATGGACTGTCGTCCCGGTCACGTCAGTTTCCTCGCCAATGTCTGTGTCAGTGGCACCACGGGCATCCACCTGAAGCAGGTGCAGGATACGGCGGTCGAGATTGTTGAGTGGATCATCGGCCATGTCACCTCATTCGGGAGCAAGTCAGTTGAATTACTTGCCCGGTTGGAGTGAGAAGGCAATTGCGACAGGGTTTGCGGAGTCATTTCCCGACAAAACCGATTATGTCCGAGATAAAAACCAGTGATCTGTTTAGAGGTCTACCGATCGACGATTCGTCGGGCTTGTCTCTGAAGAGTCAGAGCCCACCGATACCGCTAGTCCAGTCCCGGCCGCTCACGCCGTCGCTGGTCGGCGAGCAGTCGCTTGATACCCTTTCCAGGGCCGCCCTCGATTGGCCAGCCGCGCGAGCGCCAGACCGGTGGTTCGGGTTCGAACGACGGACAGGAGTGTCGACACTCGCTGGCGGTCGGCGTCCGCCCCTTCGCCGTGCAGTGGGGGACGAAGCCAGTCTCGTCAGCCCGAAGCTGGAAGTGCCGGCAGTCGGGTCGCATCGTGTCGGCGAACGACCGCCAGCCACGTTCGTAGGCTCGCTCGGCGATTTCCAGGCGCTTCTGTGCCTTCCACTCGGGGTCGGCGTACTCGAACCGGCCCGCCGTCGTCGCGTGCTCGCTCGGACCGGGATTCTCCAGGATCTGGGTCCCGGGCTCGTCGACGGCGAGCGTCCGTGGATGCCAGGAAGTCTCGGCCTCGTCCGCGTCGACGTCGAGCGTCAGGACGCCGGCGTCGACCGGCAGGTCCTCCAGCAGGATGGGTTCGACCGTCTCGCCGGTGGCGGCTGTGGCGACCCACACCTCGTCGGCCAGGCCGAGGGCAACGTCGCGGTGGAGTTGCGGGGCCAGGTCGCGGGCCGCGCTGGCGTCCAGGTCCGGTTTGTTCTCGATGGCGACGACGCGCTCGACCCAGTCGGGATACTCGTACGTGCGCCGAATTTCTATCTTGTTCCCGCGCTTGCGGGTGTCGAGAATGCCCCGGTCCCCCGCCCGATGTATCGCCTCGCGGACGTACTGCCAGGGGTAGCCCGGGTCCGGGAGGGCGTCCTGGTACCACTCCCACTCCGCGGGCGCGTGGGGAAGGATATCGAGGAGGTCCGAGTCGAGGCGCTTCTCGCCGAAGCGGGCTCGCTGGCGGAGCTCCGCGGGGTCGCACTCGACGACGATGGTGTCCCACCGGCGTCGTTTCGTGCCGAGCTGCCGGGCGACGATGGCGGGTGGGTCGTTCGAACCAGTGGGTGGCCAGTTGTCCTCGGCCCACTGGCAGACCCGCAGTTCGAACGCGAACTCGCTGTCGACCACACCGGCCGAAAGACCCGGGGCGTAATATACTGCCCGACGCGGGAGCGAGGGACCGGTTCCGATATCGTACCGTTGCGAGACGAGCTCTAGCGTCTGGTTTCGACCCGCCTCGACGGCAGTTTTAAGACCGTGACACGTAGCTTCACGGGTATGTCTGAGGACGAACGGGAGGACGATCGGGACCAGACGGCCGCGGAGACGTCGGACGACGCGGTGACCGAGGACGACCGCAATGCCGGCGGGGCTGCGTCGGCCACCGGAGCGGCCGAATCGGCTGCCGATGGCTCCTCGACCGCCAGCACGGGTGCATCTTCGGCAGCCAGCGACGCGGTCGGTGACACCAAGTACTGCACGGACTGCGGTGCCGAGATCAGTCGCGACGCGGAGATCTGTCCGGAGTGTGGCGTCCGCCAGGTGGCCCCCGGGTCCGGATCGAGCGACGAGAAGGAGTCCGGCGTCAGCGCCGTCCTCTCCTTCCTCCTCCCCGGCGTCGGGCAGCTGTACAACGGACAGGTCAGCCGCGGTGCCATCGTCTTCGTCGGCTGGATGGTGTGGGAGTTCGTCGCGTTCGTCGTCACGACGCTGACGCTCGGCATCTTCTTCCTCGTCTGGGCCCCCGTCGAACTGTTCGTCCACGTCGTCGCCGCCTACGACGCCTACGACCAGGCCGAGAAGATCAACGCCGGCCGGATCGTCGTCGACTGATAGTGGTGGTTGTAACTTTGTTCCGGCGTTCGACGGTACCGGCCACGTCGAACGACAGTACGGGCTTACAACCACCACTATGATCCGGATGCGCCGCTCTCGAACCGGGGTGAACTGGGACCGGGACCGCGTTATCGGACGCGCTACTCCTCGACTTCTTCTTCGTCCTCGCCCGCTTCGAGTTTCTCGTCGAGGAACTCGTGGGCCTCTTCGAGGATCTCGCGGGGGCCGTCCTGCGTGACCGTGTTGATCGCCTGCTCGTAGTCGCGCCACTGCAGGTCGCGGTGTTCGTTGGACAGTTCTGCCGACGCCTCGTACGATTTCGCGACGAACAGGTGGACCGTCTTGTGGATGGTCTTCCCGTTCGCCTCGAAGACGTAGTCGTAGTCTTTGCGAAAGCCGTCTAACAGCCGGAAATCGCCGATTCCGGCCTCCTCTTTCACTTCGCGTATGGCGGTCTGTTGTAGCTCCTCTTCGCCCTCGACCCCACCTTTGGGGAACTCCCAGTCACCCGGGCGGCTCTTGAGCAGCAGGTACTCCCGCCGGCCACGCGTGTCGCGAAAGAGGATGGCTCCCGCGCTCGTGGCCTCTATCATTATCAACGGGTATACGACCGTAACTTAAGAGCATATCGGACGCCCGACGGCCAGACCGGGTGCAGCGACGCGCGCGTGGCCACTCGTGGTGGACGAGTGACATGCCGCCCACGAAGAGGTGCGCTTTTCACCCTCGCATTCGGACGGATCGACAGATGCCGTTCGTCACCAAACTCACCCTGGAAAGCGGGGACCGGCACCGTCTCGACGACGTCGTCGACGACATCAAGCGCCGCGCCTCGCGCAAGGGCGTCGAGTTGAAGGGGCCACACCCGAGCCCCCCCGAGCACCTCCGGGTGCCCCAGTCGAAGACCCTCGGTCCCGGGAGCGCCCGCTTCGAGTCCTGGGAGTACACCGTCTACACGCGCACCATCGAGATCGTCGGGTACGAGGACTTCGCCCGCGACGTCGCCGGCAGCGAGTATCCCGAGGGGATCCACGTCGAGGCCGAAGTCGAACAGCGTACGCACGCAGGCAACTGATCCCCGGTTCTCCGGCAACTGATCCCCGGACTCCCGGCAACTGATCCTAAGTTCTCCGGCGTCGTCGCTCGGGTATGGACGCCGACCGCTTCGACCGACTCGTCTCGCTCCGACGCGAGTTACACCGTCATCCAGAGCCCGCGTGGTGCGAGTTCTACACGACTGCACGAATCGTCGACGAGCTGGACCGCATCGGCGTCGACCGCCAGTACGTCGGTCCGGACCTCTACTCGCCCGAGGACCGCCTCGCCGTCCCCGACGCCGACGAACTCGACCGCTGGTACGACCGCGCACGCGATGCCGGCGCTGACCCCGACGTCCTCGAACGACTCCGAGGTGGCAACACCGGAGTCCTCGCCGTGCTGGAGAAGGGACCTGGGCCCACCGTCGGTTTGCGCGTCGACATCGATGGCCTGCCGCGCGAGGAATCGACCGACCCGGGTCACCTTCCCGCGGACGAGGGGTTCCGTTCGGAGACCGGCGCGATGCACGCCTGCGGCCACGACGCCCACGCCGTCTTCGGCCTCGGCGTCCTGGAGGCCGTCGCCGAGAGCGACTTCGAGGGGACGCTGAAAGTTCTCTTCCAGCCAGCCGAAGAGGTCGTCGGCGGGGCGAAACCCGTCGCCGAGAGCGGCCACCTCGACGACGTCGACTCGTTCCTGGCCGTCCACGTCGGTCTCGACCACACGACCGGCGAGGTCGTCGCCGGCATCACCGACTTCCTCGCCGTCAGCCAGTTCGCGGCGAACTTCACCGGCGAACCGGCCCACGCCGGCGGTCACCCGGCCCAGGGCCGCAACGCCGTACAGGCGATGGCCGCCGCCGTCCAGAACCTCTACGCCATCCCGCGAAACGAGGGCGGCGCGACTCGCGTCAACGCCGGCGTCGTCGAGGGCGGCACCGCGACGAACATCGTCCCCGAGCAGGCCACCATCGAGGGCGAGGTCCGCGGCGAGACGACCCAGCTCATGGAGTACATGCGCGAGCGCGCGGACGACGTCCTCGACCACGCCGCCGGGATGCACCAGTGCGAGGTGTCGGTCGAGACGACGGGTGAGGCTCCCAGCGCCGAGAACGACGACGTGCTCGTCGACCTGGCCTCCGACGTCGCGGGCGAGATTCCGTCGATATCTTCACGTCTTCGAACCGACCCCCTGGGCGGGAGCGAGGACGCGACCTTCCTGATGCGCCGGGTGCAAGAGCAGGGCGGGCTAGCGGCGTACGTCGCCGTCGGAACTGATCATCCGGGCGGGCATCACACGGCGACGTTCGACGTCGACGAGGACTCCATCGCTATCGGCGTGGACTGGCTGAGTGCCGTCGTCGAGAAACTCGGCACGAATGCAGGAAACTGAACCGGGACCGGAGTACACTCAGTACTTCGCGTCGGCGCCGGTGACCTCGTATATCTCGTCCATCAGGTCGTCGCGCTCGGACTGCCACTGGTCGAACCTGTCGGGACTCGACGGGTACGACTCGTAGTGGTCCTTCAACTGGTCGGCGAGCCCCTTCGCCTTGTAGAGGTCGTAGATGGTGCCCCAGTGGCCGAAGCTCTTCATCGCTGTCTTGAGCTTGAGTCCCAGGCTGATCTCCGCAGACCCCGAGTACAGCGCGTCGGCGATCTTGTTCGCGGGCAGCGAGGCGAGCAGCCCCATCAGGTCGTCGACCTCGACGGCGGTCGTGAAGATGTTGTAGACGTCCAGTGCCGCGTAGCGGGCGCCGAAGTGGTCCATCACGCGCTCGTTGTAGCGCCAGAGGGCGGCCTCCTGGTCGGTGGTGCCGTCCTCGATGGCCTCGATGGCCTGCTCACCGGCGTACTGGCCGGCGTAGGCCGCGCCGGCGATGCCGCCGCCGGTGGTGGGGTTGACGTGACCAGCGGCGTCGCCGACAGCCATGTAGCCCGGGGCGACCGCCGAGTCGTAGGGCCGGCGGGTCGGGAGAGCGGCGCCGAGTTTGTCCTTCACCTCGGCGTTGCGGAACTCAGAGCGCCCCTCCAGGTCTTCCTTGAGGTCGTCGACGAGTTCCATGGGCTCTTCGTTCATCTGGAAGCCGAGGCCGACGTTTATCTCCGTGTCCGTGCGCGGGAAGTACCAGAGGTAGCCCGCGGCGCGGTCCGTGGGCTTGAAGACGAGGGCGTCGTCCCACGGCACGGGTTCCTCGGTCTCGACTATCTCGCGGTACGCCGAGCAGAACTGGGAGTAGGTGACGTTGGTGTCGAACGTCGCGTCGTCGAAGTCGACCTTGTCCTGGAGCAGGGAGAGCGACCCCGCGGCGTCGACGACGACGTCGGCCTCGTAGGTGACGGTGTCGCCCTTGCGGACGGCCGACAGGCCGGTGACGACGCCATCGTCGTCCTGGGTGACGTCTTTGACGACGGTGTCGTAGTGGAACTCGACGCCCGTCTTCGCGGCGCCCTCGATGAGGAGGCGGCCGTACTCCCAGCGGTCGATGACGGCCAGTTCGCCCGGGACGGGAATCTCGAGGACGGTGTCCTCCTGTGGAATCTCGAAACGACCGTGGTCGACGCCGGTGTTGGTGAAGGCGTCCTCGATCTGCGATTTCGGGATGGCGTCAGGGAAGTTGCTCGCCCCCTTGAGCGCGTCCCCACAGGCGATGTGACCCGCCTCGGACTCGTCTTTGCGCTCGACGACGACGACGTCGTACCCCTCGCGGGCGAGCGTGGCCGCGGCGTAACAGCCGGAGGTCCCCGCGCCGACGACCGCGACGTCGACGGACTCGGTGCGGGGCGTCGCCGACGCGCCGTCGGCGGAACCGGGCTTCGTAGTGGTCATGGCATGGTCTGCTGGCCCGAGGGAGAAAACTCTTTATTCACTTCGCGGATACCTGTCGCTTCGCTGGGGTTAGGTGCCGATTAGCCAGTGACAAACGTTTTGTCGGGCGGTTCCGAACCCCGGGGCATGACCGACTACACCGTGGAGTTCGTCGGGACGGGGGAGACGATCACCGTCTCCGACACCGAGACGATCCTGGGGCGATGCATCGAGGAAGGGATCGCCCAGGAGTACTCCTGTCGCGTCGGGATGTGTCTCGCGTGTTCGGCGGAAATCGTCGAAGGCGAGGTCACCCAGCCCGCTGCCAGGGGACTCTCGGAGAAAGAACGGGAAGCCTACGCGCTGACGTGCATGGCCAGGCCGGCATCCGACCTCGTTCTCGACCGTGGAAAGTACCCACCGTCTATCGAAGGCGGCACATCCGCGGTCGCCGGCGACGACGCGGCGGCGGCCGACGACTGACGAGTTTCGGTTTCTGGCAGGAATTAAAGAAACAAAGTATTATGTGGTCCTTTTGCCGGTAAACGGTCTGTTAACTCCGTCTGAGCGATTCTAGATCGCGGTCTGTGGAAGGACAGGTCATATATGGTAGTGGTGCGTATGGGGTAGTAGACACCTGCACCTTCGCCAGGGGACGGCTGTCGAAGACTGACACACGTTCACAACCATGACCAGCCGCGTATACAGACTTCACTCGACGCTCGAACTGCCACTGGAAGACACATACGACTTCTTCGAGGACGCCGATCTCCCCCCAGAGATCAACGACGTGGACATCACCCGTCGGAACAACACGCTCATCATCAGCGCGGTGTCGGACGACGAAGAGATCAGCAAGTACACGCCGACGGCTCAGCTGAAAGCCAGCGTCACCGAGAACCGCGTGTACGAGGAACTTCCCGAGGAAGAAGAGAGCGGTCCCGGCCCGAGCAGCGGCCCGGGTGGCCCCCAGTGGGGCGCGCTGGAAGAGGAAGAGGAGGAGATTCCCTCGGAACTCGTCGAATACGCCTGTTTCAAGGGCGACCGGGAGACCGTCCTCCAGAACACGGCCCTGCAGTATCCGATGTTCCTGGTACTGTGTGAGGTCGCGCGGAACGCGGAGAAAGGGACCCTTACCGCCATCGCGTGCGTCGACGACGAGCTCGAGGCGGTCCGTATCGTCGACGGCGAGGATCGACCCGCGACGATCAACGTCGTCGAAGAACCGCGCGAGGACGAGGCCGCCGAGGGCGTCAACTGGCGCGACAACAAGTTCATCTCGTAGCCGTTAGACGGGCTATTCTTTCGCCGACCAGCGTTCGCGGAGTCACGACGCTGTCCTGCACTCGGTGACCACCACCGGATACAATTAAGGCCGTACTTCGATAATCACTGCATATGCCCGAGCGCGGCCCGGAGGGGACGTTCCGATCGACGGTCACCACGGCGGACGTCGTCGAACTCTTCGACGTCGTCGACGGCCCGGTCCTGGGCTCCGCCGACGTCGCGAATCACCTGGGATGTACGCGTGATACGGCCAGGCGGAAACTCGATTTGCTGGAGAAGCGCGGCCTGGTCGCCTCGCGGATGGTCGGACGTACCAAGGTGTTCTGGCGCGTCGACCGGTCCAGCGACCTCCGGGAGTGGCTAGACCGCGGCGAGGGAGCGTAGCGGAAACTGGCTTTCGGAGCCGGTCACAGAGCGACGAAAACGAAGAGTACGGATGCGGCTCCGACGAGGACGCTCGGAAGCGCGACGGCGACGTAGACGAGTCCGTTCCACATGTACACTTTCCCACCGTCGAGCGGACCGACCGGGAGCATGTTGAACCCCGCGAGAATGCAGTTGATCAGGACCCCCGCTCCGCCGATGGTGAGTAGTAGGCCCGAATACGAGTAGTCCACGCTGCCGATTCCGAGGGTTCCGCCCGGGACGACGAACGAAGCGGCGAGGACGACTCCGAAACCGACCGCCAGGACGAGGTTCGACACCGGTCCGGCCAGGGCGATGAGCCCGCGTTCGCGGCGCGGGACGTCTCGTCGGTGGTAGACGCCGCCGGGAGCGGCGAAGATGAACCCGCCGAGGGCGGTGGCGACGCCGAGTACCAGCATGCCGTAGTGGGCGCGAAACGCCGCGGCACGGCCGAACTGGACGGCAACCATCCGGTGGGCCAGCTCGTGTACCACGAACCCGACGCCGGCGGTTAGAAAGCTGAGCACGAACAGGTAGGCCGTTAGCTCAGGCATCTCTCTCGCCGAGTCCAGCAGGCCCCGCCCGCCACCGGCGAACAGGACGCCGAACGAGATGCTCAGAACGACGTAGGAGAGGGCGAAGTCCCGAAGCTCCCACCGGCTCGGACGATATCCCGATTCGACGTCCGACGTCGACCGTATCTCCTTCGGCGGCGGCGCCCGATTACCGCCCGGGCGCCAGCTCACGGCCAGTCACCGATAGTTCCCCTTCTGCGTTCACTCACCTTTTTCCACCCAGATACAGTGAGAAATTGGACTGGTTGTAAAAAGTTACCGCTCACTCTTCGGCGCCAGCGCCCCACGTCCAGGCGGATACCGCTATCTCGGCCTCTCCGACCGCCGCCGGTCGCGTCGTCTTTCCGGGCCTGGAATCCAACCTGGTTAACGGGTTGCTAAGGACGGCCTACCGTGAAAACAGTGGCTATGGGGTGCCTAACTCCCCCGGCATCCAAAAAGTACTTACAGCCTCTCCTAATTACATCTCATTACCGATGTCAGAGTCAGAGAGTTTCCCCGACTACCTCGACGTCGACTACGCCGACGGCGAGGGCGAGTCGCCCGAGGACTATCCCTCCGTCAACCACAAGATCGAGAAGGCGATCGAAGTCACGAAGGAAGGCCTCGAACAGTACGACAACCCGGTCATCATGTGGACCGGCGGCAAGGACTCGACGCTGACGCTGTACTTCGTCAAGGAAGTGGCCGACCGCTTCGACCTGGAGGTTCCCCCGGTCGTCTTCATCGACCACTACCAGCACTTCGACGAACTCATCGACTTCTGCAAGCACTGGGCCGACGAGTGGGACCTCGACGTCATCTGGGCGCGTAACGAGGACATCGGCGACTACGTCGACGAACACGGCCTCGAACCGGGCGACGACATCCCGGTCGACGCGCTCTCGGAGCACAACCAGCACCACGTTCGCAACCTGCTCGAGTACGAGGAGGACACGTTCCCGTTCCTGCTCGACACCTACGTCGGGAACCACCTGCTGAAGACCGTCGCGCTCAACGACACGCTCGAGGAGTACGACGTCGACGCCGTCCTCTCTGGCGTCCGCTGGGACGAACAGGAGGCTCGTGCCGACGAGACGTTCTTCTCGCCGCGACACGACCCCGACATCTACCCGCCCCACGACCGCGTCCAGCCCATCCTCCAGTTCGCCGAGGCCGACGTCTGGGAGGCCTTCTGGAACTTCGTCGTGCCGGACACCGTCGAGGACTTCCCCGACGAAGGCTACGTCCCGCAGGGGCAGGACGACCTCCCCGAGGGCATCGAGAAGGACGACGTCCCCGTCTCGCCGAAGTACTTCGCCGGCTTCCGCTCGCTCGGGAGCGAAGTGAGCACCGACAAGTCCGCCCAGGAGCCCGCGTGGCTCCAGGACATGGAGAACACCACCGAACGCGCCGGCCGCGCCCAGGACAAGGAGGACCTCATGGAGCGCCTCCGCGACCTGGGCTACATGTGACGTAGGCGAGTCGTTTTCGAGCGGTTTTCTTCTAGCCGCGTGCGCGGTCGTGACACAACACTCAACAGCCCGCCCGTCGCAGGGTCGGTCATGAGTGGGAAGTACGACTGGCTGACGCTGGACGACGACGAGGAGATACTCTGGGAGGGAAAGATATCCCAGAAGTCGATGATAGGCACCTACGTCGTCGGGGTGCCGCTGATCCTCCTGCTTGGCCTCGGGCTGTTGATCATCGTCCCCTCGTACCTGATCGTCAAACACACCGACTACGTCATCACGAGCAAGGGAGTCTACAAGAAGACCGGCATCCTCAGCCGCTCGGTCACCGAAATCGAGTACGAGAAGATCCAGAACACCGCCTTCTCCGCGGGGCCGGTCGCCCGCTACTTCGGCTACGGCGACGTCGACATCAGCACGGCCGGGGGGTCGGGCGTCGAGATGAAGCTCCGGGCCGTCGAGGACCCCCAGGACGTCCAGAAGCGTCTCTCCCGGCTCGTCAAGCGCGCCCAGGGCGCCCGTAGCGAGGAGGAGTCGGACGGGAAGGCGGACGTCCTCGGCGATATCCTGGTCGAGCTCCGGGCGATCCGCCAGTCGGTCGAGACCAGCGGCGCGGACGGCCCGCGAGAGACGAGCGGCCGCGCCGACAGATGAGTCTCCCCGACTGGGCCCCGGCGTCGGCCGACGAGACCGCAGTCTGGCAGGGAAAACCGCGCGCTCGCGTCGTGCACTGGGGCGTCGTCGTCGGCGCACTGGTCGCGGTGACGATCCTCGGCGTCGGTGGGTTCCTCTGGCAGACCGGTGCCATCGGACCCCTCCTCCTCACCGCGTTCCTCGCGGTCGCCGTGTTGGGATTAGCCGTGCCGGCCGGTTCCGCCTATCTCTGGCGGGCCCACACCGACTACCTCCTGACGGAGGCGGCGCTGTACCACCGGACCGGTGCCGTCTGGGTCACGGTCACCGAACTCGGTCTCGACAAGGTCCAGAACAGCGCCTACTCACAGGGCGTCTTCGGGGCGATGTTCGACCACGGGACCGTGACGGTGGACACCGCCGGGAGCGAGGGGGCCGAACTCCGGCTCCGCGCACTCGACGACCCGGACGACGTCCACCGCCTCGTCGCGGACCGAGCGGGGGCGGCCGGCGGCGAGGACCATATTCCCGGAACGGTCGAGCAGTGGCGAGCGGTGCTTGACGAGGTTCGACGGCTCAGGATCGTCCTCACGGCTGACTGAACCGGTATGGGGTCCGGCCGCCAGCTGGAAATCGTGGCCCGAAAGCGGCACAATATATTCATACGGTTGGCCACAGAGTCACAGACATGGCGACAATTTCGACCGACGTCAACCGCCCATACCTTCCCTCCGACGGTGCGAAAATCACGGCAGAAATCGACGTAGAACCGGGCGAACAGGACCAGAGCGTGCGCCGACACGTCGCGCTGTGCATCGACACCAGCGGATCGATGGGCGGCGCGAAGATCCAGCAGGCCCGTGACGGGGCCGCGTGGGTGTTCGGACTGCTCGACGACGACGACTACGTCAGCCTCGTCGGCTTCGATACCGACGCGACGGTCCACATCCCCACGACGCGCTGGGGCCGACTGGAGCGTGACGAGGCGATGGACGCCGTCGAGGACCTGACTGCAGGCGGTGGCACCGACATGTTCGGTGGGCTGGCGTCGGCCCGCGAGGAACTCGCGTCCTCTCGCGCCGGCCCAGACGCCGTCAAGCGCCTCCTGCTGCTCTCGGACGGCAAGGACAACGAACACGAGCCCGACGACTTCGAGGAACTCGCCCGCGAAATCGACAACTCGGGCGTCCGCATCCAGTCCGCCGGCATCGGCGAGGACTACAACGAGGACACCATCCGGACGCTCGGAACGACCGCCCGCGGCACCTGGACCCACCTCGAAGCGCCGGGCGACATCGAGGAGTTCTTCGGCGACGCCGTCGAGCAGGCGGCCTCCGTCGTCGCGCCGGACGCACAGGTCGAACTCGACGTGGCCCCCGGCGTCGAGGTGAGCGAGGTGTACCGCGCGCTCCCGCAGGCCCAGGAGGTCGACGTCGAGTGGGAGAACAACGCCGCCGTGGTGAAGCTCCCGGACCTGACCGAGCGCGAACACCAGCGCGTCGTCCTGAAGATTCACGCGCCCGCGCGTCGTGAACTCGAAGAAGTGACCCTCGCCGACGTGACCCTCTCCGCGCGCGGCGACACCGCGAGCGACGACGTCACGGTCGAGTACACCGACGACCAGGAGTTGCTCGCCGAGCACGACGAGTCGGTCTCCATCGACCACAAGCAGACCGTCATCCGGACGGAACTCGGCAAGGGCAACGTCGAGGCCGCCGAGACCCAGGTCGAGAAGATGACCGTCGTCCACGGCGAGGACGCCGAGGCCGTCCAGGAGGCCGACCGCCAGACCCAGATCGTCAAGGAGGGCGGCCGCGCCGAGCAGAGCCAGGCCACCCAGATCGTCGACGACGGCGACCGGCTCGGATGACCGGTCGACGGGACGATACGGGAGGTATCCGCCGATGAGCGCCACCGCGCTCGCCAGCGGCGACCTCGTCGCCGGCCGGTACCGCATCGAGAACGAGGCCGGCAGCGGCGGCTTCGCCATCGCGTACGAGGCCGTCGACACGCAGACCGGTGACACGGTCGCAGTGAAGGTTCCCAACACCGCCGGGTCGAGCAACGACGCGGCCGTCGTCGAGGAGTACTTCCTGAAGGAGGCCACCGCGCTGGAGAGCATCCGCGACGCGGGCGGCCACCCGAACGTGATGAACCTCCTCGACCGCCACGAGGACGACGACGGTCCGGTCCTCGTCGTGGAGTTCGTCGACGGCTACGAACTGGACGACGCTATCGACAAGACCGGGCCGCTCGACCCCGCAGAAGTCCGCGAGGTGGGCGTCGGCCTCTGTGGCGCGATGTCGTTCCTGCACGAGAACGAGATCGTCTATCGCGACCTGAAGCCGGACAACGTCATGCTTACTGAGCGGAACGGCCGCGTCACGCCGGTGCTCATCGACTTCAACACGGCAACGGGCTTCGACGCCTCCGGGGAGGCCGAGGACTCAGGGACTACGATCCTGGGCCCCTACAAACCCCGAGAAGTCGCCGACGCGAGTCGCTCGGAGGCCCGCCAGGGCCCCTGGTCCGACGTCTACTCCATCGGGAAGATCCTGCTCTTTCTCCTGAAGGGGACGGTTCCGAAGATGGACGGCGTCGACCCGCGGGACTTCGGCGTCGACTGTCCGCCCTACCTCGCCGAGATCGTCGAGCGGGCGACGGCGACGAGCTACGAGGACCGCTATCACAACGCGACGGCGATGGAGCACGTCCTCCGCGAGAAGGACCCGACGCCGCCGCCGCAGGCCTCGGTCCGCTACCTCCAGCAGGAGGACCGCTACACCATCCACGTCGGGGACACCATCGGTCGCGAGGACGCGGTGGGCCCCTCGCCTGCCGTCGCCATCCAGGACGACGACGAGTACATCTCGACCGTCCAGGTCCAGTTCGACGTCGACGACCACGGCAACTGGGTGCTGCGCGACCGGAGCCTCAACGGGACGTACGTCCAGACCGGCGACGGCTGGCAGCGCGTCCTCGGCGAGGCCGGCCGCGAGCGCCTGCGCGAGCAGGGCGAGGACCCGACGGACCGCCACGGCAACGTCCCGCCGACCACCTTCCGCCTGCAGGACGGCGACCTCGTCGCGCTCGTCCACCCGAGCTACGGGGTCACCTTCGAGTTCCACCAGCACTGAACCATGGACTACGCTACCAACTACGACGTCGGGGACCGCAAGCGCGGCGGGGGTATCAACGAGGACAGCGTCGCGCTGTCCGTCTTCGAACAGGGCCACCGGTCGGGTGTGACCACGGACGGGGTCGGCGAAGATCGAACCGGCGAGCGAGACGACGAGGACCCGCCAGCGAATCGGAGCGCCGCGGTGTTCGCCCTCGCCGACGGCGCGGGCGGCCACGACGCCGGTGACGTCGCCTCCTACCTGGCGACGACGGTCATCTGTGAGGAACTGGCACCCGTCGTCGCCGAGGCGAGCAGGCGGAACCCCGACGCCTTCGCTGTCGATATCGACGAGTCGCTGCTGCCCGACCGGCCGACCGCCACTGACCTCCAGACGGCCGTCGCGGATGCCATCGTCGCCGCCCACCGTGAAGTCGTCCGGTACGCCGCCGAGAGCGGGACCCAGGCCTACACGACGGCCGTCGCGGGCGTCGTCGTCGACGGCGAAGTCCACTACGGCTGGGTCGGTGACAGCCGCGCCTACCTCGTCAACGGCGCGCGCCAGTCCATCGAACTGCTCACGAAGGACCACGGCGTCGTCCAGGAGCTACACGACCGGGGCGAAATCGACGACGTCGCGGCCCACGTCCACCCCAGGGGCAACGAGATAACGCGCGCACTCGGCGGCGCGGGCGACGGCGACCCGGAGACGGCGTCGGTCCCCGTCGAGACCAACTCCGTCACGCTGTTCGCCGAGGACGTCCTGCTCGTGACGAGCGACGGGCTGATCGACGCCCAGACCGACGCGCCCGCGCTGTACGAGCGATACGTCGAGGCAGGCCGGAGCGACGAGGCCGCCGAGGTCGTGCGCGAGGCCGTCGTCACGGACGAGGAGATCCGCGACCTGGTTCTCGGGTCGGACTCGCTGGACGACGCCGCGTCGGGCCTGATCGACCTGTCGAACGAACGCGGCGGAAAGGACAACCTGTCGGTCGTCCTGGCCCGCGACCCCGAACTCCCGTCGACCCCCGGCGATGACGAAGGGATGCCGGTCAGGGCCGTCGACCCGGACGGCCCGGTCGAGGACCGGGAGACCGTGATCGTTCCCGAGGAGTGACTGTCTCCGAAGCTTCCCGAGGAGCGGCTGACCCCGAAGCGTGAGCGCCCCCGTCTCGGGCCCACTGGAGTGTATTTTTCCGGTTCGCTGACGGAAACTATTTTCACCACCTGGGTATAGTGTATTCCCAGGCATGTCCGAGAGTGACACGGCGTCGGTCGAATGCCCGCTCTGCGGCGAGGCGTTCGACCCGGCGGCCGCTGGGGGCTGGTGTACAAACTCCGACTGTGGCGAGTGGCAGTACGAAGCCGACGCCACGTCGGACGAGCAATCGGTGGGTGCGGACGATTCGGGCGACGATGGCGACCCGCTCGCCGACGTCGCCGACGATTCGGAGTCACCGGACCCACCGTCGTGGATGGAGGAGTCCGACGACGAATCGGCCGACGAGGAGGCCGACTCCGACGAGAACACGGAGTCGGACGAGTCGGCGGCAGGCGACGAATCCGCTGACGAGTGGGGCGGTGCTGACGCGGACGCCGAGGCAGACGTCGAGGAAACCGAAACAGACGACGCGTCGGCGGCAGACGCGGGCGACGGCGCGGCCGACGCGGAGTCGTTCGACTGCCCGGGCTGTGGCACCGAGCTCGCGGCCGACGTCAACTTCTGCCCCGACTGCGGCGCGGACGTGAGCAGTTTCCCGGCCGACGACGGCGCCGGCGACGAACTCGCCGCCTGTCCGTCCTGTGGCGGCGACGTCGACGCGGACGACAGCTTCTGTGCGCAGTGCGGCGAGGACCTCGACGCCCACCGCGGTGGCGCGAGCGTCCTGACGGAGTGTCCCGACTGCGGAACCGACGTCGGTCCGGACAACAGTTTCTGTGCGGGCTGCGGGGCCGACCTCGACGCCGCCCGCTCGGGTGCCGCTGTGGGAGCCGGCGACGCATCGTCCGGCGGTAGCGCGCCCAGTGCGCTCGCGCTGACCGCCCACGGCAAGACCGTCGTCGCCGGTGATGGCGACATCGTCGGCCGGGAGATACGGTCGTTACTGACCGAGGCCGGCCGTCCGGAGGACGAGGCGGTTCGCGTCCACCGCGAACACGTCCGGTTCGTCCGCGAGGACGGCCAGTTCTACGCGGTCGCGCTCGGCCAGAACCCGACCCGCGTGAACGGCACGTCGCTGACGAAAGGCGACCGGGAGGCGGTCGCGCCAGGCGACGAACTCGAACTCTCCGACGTCGTCACCCTGGACGTCGAAGCGGCCTGACCACGCTGCCGGTAGTTTCCCCGTTCCGATCGCAGCGTATAATGCGGCGAGTCGAAGCTGTCGCGTAACAGCTTTCCCACCCGGCGAAAAACACCCTCCAAGCAATGTCAGGACGCCGACGGCGCGAACTCGCCGATTCGTTTCGCCTCGTCACTGGTGACGAGCAGTGGTTCCTCCGCGACCTGCTGGTCGGCGTCGTCGCGGCCGTCGTCTGGATCGGCGGGACGGGTGCGCTCGCCGTTCAGGTTGCCGACGTACTCGGGGTTTCACTCGGGCTCGCGGCCGGGGAGAGCCCGTCGCCGCTCGCGGTCGGCCTCTTCGCCGTCCTCTGGCTCGCCGTCCCGGCCGTCGCCGTCACGGTCCGTATACGGCGACGGACGCTGAACCTCCGCGGCAACGTCGAACAGTACTACCGCTTCGAACATCCGGCCACGTTACTCGCGCCGCCGACGCTCCTCGTCGTCGTGGCAGTCGTGGTCGGACTGGCCCTCGGCGGGTTCCCGTGGTACTTCTCCCTGGTACTGCTCCCCGTCGGCCTGTTCGCCCTGGTCCGGACGCTCGCCTTCACGTACCGGGTGTACTCCTTTTCGCACCCGCTCGTGGTGCAGTTCCTCGCCGTCGTCTCGACTGTCGTGGCGTTCGGGAGCGCGCTGGCGGCAGTCGGAACGGCGACTGGACGGGGCCAACTCGCGGAACGGGCGCTCCGCGCGGCGGGGCTCCCGGCGTGGGTACTCGGGTCCGTTTCTGTGGAGGGGTTCGTCGTGTCGGGCGTCGCCGCGGTGGCGGCGTTCCCGCTCGCCCTGGCCCTGGCGTACGTACTGATCCAGACGGTCGTCTCGCTCGGCGTTCGGCTCGTCGAACCCGACGTCGACCGGTCTTCGATGCGGACTGGCCAGCGATACCCGCCGTTCCTGGACTCGACGACGCCGGTCGGGACCCCCGCCGATACGTCGGATTCGTCAGCCGGGTCGACTGGCACGGACACCGACACCTCGACTGCCGACCGGGGGCCGACCGAATCGGACGGGGACGGGACGGATTCGGAGGATTCGGTGGAATCCGACGACGACGGGGAGGACCTCGACGACGTCAGTAACACGCGCGTATTCACGCCGCCCGCCGACGACGGTGACGGCGGGTTCGGGTCCACTACGGCCGGCGAGACGAACGCAGTCCCGGGGACCGACGACGAAGGGACGTCCTCGACTGGCGGCGGTGCTCGCTGTGACGCCTGTGGCGAGTCCTTCTCGATGGAGGCGGACGTCCGGTTCTGTCCCAACTGCGGGACCTCGCTGGCCGGCGAGTGACCGATTGCCGGTTTCCGGTTTCTGACACGTCAGGCCAGCGGCCGGAACCACACGGCCGCGAGCAACAGGGCGAGAAAGACGTAGGACCCGCGGATGAGGAGCATCGTCGCGAGTTCGGCGTCGGCGTTCCGCGAGAGTACGGCCACGAGACCGAACGCGAGAGCTGCGAGTGCCGCGCTCGGCGGGATGGAACTCATCACGACGGCCATCCCGAGCACGGCGACCATTCCCAGAAACATCAGTCCGTAGGCCAGCTGCCGTGCCCGAGTTCGCCCGAGGACGACGGCGACGGTTCGCTTGTCGATGGAGCGGTCGTACTCGACGTCGGTCGAGTCGTCGATGACCTTGATCCCCGAGAGGACGACCAGGAAGACGACGGCCAGTGCCACGACGACGGGCGCAAGCCCGGCCGTCTGGACGTAGAACCCGCCGAGTAGCGCGAAGGCGATGCCGGTCGGGTAGCCGACGCTCGCGGTGACCGGATGCATGTCGAGTCGGGGGGCGTGGTGGTAGCCGATGAGCCACCCCGGGAGCGTGATCAGGGCGGCCCAGACGTCGACGAGCGCGAACAGGCCGAGCGTGCAGGCGAAGAACCCGACGGAGGCGCCGGCCAGCGCGAGACGACAGCCCCGTTCCGAGAGCGGGTGGTCGTCGTCCTCGCCGCGGCCGTAGAAGTCGACGTAGCCGTCCTTCACGTGGGCGGTGTAGAGGCCGAAGAAGACGGCGGCGAGGTGGACGCCGGCGAGCGGGAGGGAGAACTGGTCGGCCAGTAGCCCGCCGAACAGCGACGCCGCGAGCGGCGGGAGCATGAAGACGGGGTGGATCTGCGAGGCGAGCGCCCGAACGGCGGCCGCGACGCCGGATCCGTGCCGCGCGATTGCCATGTGCGGTCAAAGGGGCGCTCGTGTTAAAAATCCAATCAGAGTGTGGGTGGTCGACCCGCTCGCTTACCGCCAGTTCCCCCGGTCGAGGACGAACCCGGAGACGTGCGAGGCGAGGTCACGGGCGTCGCGTTCGGTGGGCGCGTGGAGTTCGCCGGAGACTGGTCCGGCCTCGCCGCCGACGCCCTCCGTCTCGGAGACGGGGTCTGTCCCGGTGGGGTAGGGGCGTCGCGAGCGGACGCGGTCGCGCAGGGCCTGGAGGGCGGCCTGGGTCAGTTCGGCGTCGAGGTGCTGGAGGTCGTAGTGGACGACGTAGCCGCGCGCGGCGTCGCGGACGGCGAGCACTGGCTGGCCGCGTTCGGCACAGCGCTCCCAGAGAGCCCGCTGTTCGTCGACCGTCTCGTAGACGGGGACGTTCGAGGACGCCAGGTAATCCATCGGTGTGACTGTACGGACTGGAACACTATTGGCCTGTCGTCGGGCCCGGTGACAGTTCGCCGGACGGCGTCGCGATCGAGGGATAGAAACTCATACCGGATCGGTCACGCGCCGGGTGCCGTCGCGGACGGACCGCCTGTGCGGCGGTCAGGGTCGGACTGCCTGTGCAGCGTCGTCCATGATTTCCAGGGCCTCCTTCAGCGTCTCGACGTCGACGGCGTAGGAGATGCGCGCGTACCCCGCGCCGTGCTCGCCGAAGGCCTCGCCCGGCACGACGACGACGCCGCGGTCGATGACCTCGTCGACGAACCCCTCGGGGACCTTCGGCATCGCGTAGAAGGCGCCCTGGGGCGTGGGACAGTCGAGGCCGGCGTCGGCCAGCCCGTCGACGAGGACGTCGCGGCGTTCCTCGAAGGCGGCGGTCATCTCGGTGACAGCGTCCTGGGGTCCGTTCAGCGCGGCCTCGGCGGCGTACTGGGACGGCACGGCGGCACAGGCCTGGGCGTACTGGTGGACGCGCAGCATGCGTTCGACGCGCTCGTTCGATCCCGTCACCCAGCCGAGTCGCCAGCCGGTCATCGAGTAGCTCTTCGAGCAGCCGTTGACTACCACGACGTTGCCGGTGTCGTCGAACTCCGCGGGCGAGCGGTGTTCGCCGTCGAAGACGATGTGTTCGTACATCTCGTCGGAGATGCACAGCACGTCGTGGTCGCTGGCGATGCGGGCGAACTCGCGCATGTCCTCCGGCGACTGGACGGCGCCGGTCGGGTTCGCGGGGCTGTTGACGACGAATGCGGCCGTGTCGTCGGTGATAGCCTCCTCGACGGCCGCGGGGTCCATCGTGAGGTCCTCGCGAAGCGGCACGGGCTTGGGCGTCCCCCCCGCGAGTTTCGTCAGCGCGTCGTAGGAGACAAACCCCGGGTCAGGGAAGACGACCTCGTCACTGGCGTCGACGTGGGCCTCGATGGCGACGTGGAGCGCCTCGCTCCCGCCAGCGGTGGCGATGATATCCTCGGGGTCGACGTCGAGGTCGTTGTCCCGCGCGTGCTTGTCGGCGATAGCCTCTCGCAGCGACTCGGTCCCCTTGTTCGACGTGTAGGCGTCGACGTCGCCGGCCCGAATCGCCTCGATGGCTCCCTGCCTGGCGTGCTCGGGCGTCGGGAAGTCGGGCTGGCCCAGCCCGAGGTTGATGGCGTCCTCGCCGGCCGCCTCGAACACCTCCCGGATGCCGCTGATCGATATCGCCTCCACGCGCGCGGAGAAGTCGGTCATACTCTACGGGGTGTCGCGCTCGCCGATAACTGTTGGTGGTCCGCCGCGGTCGAAGAAAGAAAAGTCGACGTGGTTCGGCTCGTTCGGCCGCTCGGTCAGTAGTTCCGTCGCCTGATGGCCAGGACCGACGCGCCGGCGAACGCGAACGTCCCGGCGATCAGTCCGCCGGGTGCCGATCCGGGGACTATTCCACTACCGGCCGGGTTGCTCATCGACGCGGCGCCCGTTCCCTCACAGGACTCGACGTCCCCGGTGTCCGGGAGGTCTCCGGGGTCGCCGGGGAACGTGCAGGTCTCTCCGCCCGCCCCGACGACGGCGCCGGTGACGTCGTAGGTCGTCGACGTCCACTGGGCCTCGACCGGCTCGTTCGGCTCCTTGAACAGGGACGGTTCCATCGTCGTTCCCGCGTCGCCGTCTTCGACGGTGAACGAACTACCGGTCCACTCCCACCTGACGAACGGTTCGCCCTCTGGACAGTCACCGGATCCGGCTCCACCTACTGTGGGCGCTCCCTCGTCGGTGGTACAGAGCAGGACGAAGCTGATCGCCGCACGCTGGTCTTCCGTCTCGGTTTCGGTGTCCGGCGTGTCGGTGTCTGGCGTATCAGTATCCGGCGTGTCGGTGTCTGGCGTATCAGTATCCGGCGTGTCAGTGTCCGGGGTGTCAGTGTCCGGCGTATCCGTATCCGGCGTGTCGGTGTCTGGGGTGTCGGTATCCGGCGTATCGGTGTCCGGAGTGTCGGTATCCGGAGTATCCGTGTCCGGAGTGTCGGTATCCGGCGTGTCAGTGTCCGGCGTATCGGTGTCCGGCGTGTCGGTGTCTGGCGTATCAGTATCCGGCGTATCCGTATCTGGCGTGTCCGTGTCCGGGGTGTCAGTGTCTGGCGTGTCCGTGTCAGTCTTCGTCTCCGTCTCGGTCAACGGCGCGTCAGTCGGCTTCTCGGTCCTCGTCTCGGTGTCGGTATCAGTCTCGGTCTCCGTGTCCGTTTTCGTCTCCGTATCCGTGTCAGTCGGCTTCTCTGTCTCGTTGTCGGTCGGCTTCTCCGTCTCGTTCTCTGTCGTCACGTCGCCGCAGTCGCTGTCCAGGAGGTACGCGGCGCCGGCGTCGGTCTCTCCGTCGTTGTCGTTGTCCGGCGCGCCGACGAGGACAGCCGGTCCGCCGTCGTCGGTCACGTTGCCGGCGCCGGAGACGGCGTGACCGGCGCGGTCATCGGCGGCCTCGCCGTAGAACGTGGACGATGCCTCACCGAGTGACTGGAACGCCGGAGGTGACTGGGCTCCGGCGACGACGTAGGCGGCACCAGAGTCGTTCCCGTTCTCGTCGTGGCCGGGCGCGCCGACGAGCAGGTCGTCGATTCCGTCACAGGTGACGTCGGCCGGGCCGGCGTCGGAGACGGACCAGCCCGCCAGGTCGCCCTCACGGTCGCCCGTCAGCGTTCGGTCGGCGTCTGCCAGGGAGCGCACTCCTTCGGCGTCGGTGCCGCCGTAGACGACGTAGGCCGCGCCGGTCGCGTCGACGGCGTCGGCGTCGTGGTACGGCGCGCCGACGACGACGTCCGCGACGCCGTCGTCGTTCACGTCACCGGCGCTGGACACCGACCACCCGGCGCGGTCGCGGTCCGAGGCGCCGGTGAGGATCAGGTCGGCCGAACCGAGGTCGACCGTCCCCGAGACGTCGGTGGAGACGACGTAGGCGCCGCCGGCACTCGTCGTCTCGTTCGTCTCGCCGGACCAGTTCATCGCGCCCACGACGACGTCGGCCGTGCCGTCGTCGTCGACGTCACCGGCACCGGAGACGGACCAGCCCGCCAGGTGGCCGGCCGACTCGCCTTCCATCGTCGCCGCGGCCGCGTCGTCGAGCGTGGCGGTCCCGTCGGCGTCCGCACCGGGGACCAGGTACGCGGCGCCCGCCCCGTCGTTCGCGTAGGGCGCTCCGACCAGGACCGCGTCGTCACCGTCTGCGTCGGTCGCGTTCGACACCGACCAGCCCGCGCGGGCGTCCGCGTCGGTGCCCTGCAACGTGGCGTTCGCGTCGGCGAGGCTCATATTCGCGGGGAGCGAGTCGCCACCGTAGACGACGTAGGCCGCGCCGGTGTTCGACCCGGTCGAGTCGTGGTTCGGCGCACCGACGACGACGTCGTCGTAGCCGTCGTCGTTCACGTCGCCCGCGTGCGAGACGGACCAGCCGGCCATGTCGTCGGCCGAGGCGCCGACGAGTTTGACGTCGGCGTCTTCCAGCTCCACCTCGTCGGTGTCGACGGGCCCGTAAACGACGTAGGCCGCGCCGGCGTCCTCGCCGCCGGTGTCGTTGTGCGGCGCGCCGATGATCAGGTCGTCGACGCCGTCGCCGTTGACGTCACCGGCGCTGGCTACCGATCGCCCCGCGGTATCGTTCACGTCTTCACCGTGGAACACCGTGTCCGCGTCCGAGAGGTTCGTCTCGCCGGAGAGCCCGTCCGGTTCGGCTTGCTGTGCGACCTGTGACTGGCCGCCGGTCGTGACGGCGCCGGCGGTAATCACCATCGTGCTCGCGACCACGAGGAGTGTGATCGCGACGACTGTCCCGTTCGACACCGCTGTCGTGGAGATTCGCTTTGGAAGCATTCCTTCGACGGTACCCGACCAGTCACCTTTGTTATAAATAGAGAAACGAGAGTAAGGGATATTACCGGTCGAAGCCGGGCGAGTAACTCGCGACGATCCGACCGACAACGTGCGCTTACAGGAGTACTGACGAGCGCGTCAGAACCGTCCTGTACCGATTCGAAAAACACAACTGGATTCTGTCACATCCGTCGCGAGGCGGAGGGACGTTCGCCTCCGCCGTCTCCCCGTCGGACTGACAGGACCTGGCACGACCGAGTTAAGCCGACGCACTCCCCGGATAACGGTGGCTTTCGAAGACCAGAGTAGACCGCCCGGACCACGACGCCGCGCATCGCGCTCCTCCCTCCGCCGGCTGCCACGCTTCCTCAGTGGCCGAGGGAAGTGAAGCGAGTATTACTCCTCGACCGCGTCACGGAGGTCGTCGATGTGCGTTTCGAGGCGGCGGAGCGTCGCGTCCGCGTCGGTGTACCCGTTGTCGTACTCGCTGTAACAGTCGTCGGCGCTGGCCAGGAACTCCCGGACGGTCGCTTCGATGTCGTCCATACGTCCCGTTCGTCGCGGGACGGTTGAAAGCTGGCGATTCCGGTCCGTGAGACTCGAACTGGTCACAGACTGCGTGGCGTCAGGTTGATAGCCGGGCGGCACTGACCCGCCGCCCATGGAACTGGCCTACCGGGACCGGGCGCTCGTCCTCGACGACGTCCTCGTGCTCGCGGACCTCCACGTCGGGAAGGGGGAGACGGCGAACCTGGAGCTTCCGGTCGGCGACAGCGCGGACATGACCGGGCGCTTCGAGGCGCTGGTGAGCGAGGGCGACGTCTCGGCCGTCGTCGTCGCCGGCGACTTCCTCCACTCGTTCGGCACGATCCCCCGGACGGTCGAGGAGACGGTCCGGGAGGTCTCTCGCATCGGCGAGGCGTACGACGTCGAGATCACCGTCACGCCGGGGAACCACGACCCGATGATCGAGTCGCTCTGGGGCGGCGCGATCCGGGACGAGTACCGCGTCGGTGACACGGTGGTTCTCCACGGTCACGAGACGCCAGACGCCGACGCCGACCGGTACGTCGTCGGCCACGACCACCCGACCATCGTCATCGAGGGGCAGCGCCGACCATGTTACCTCTACGGTGAGGACGCCTTTCGCGGTGCCGACGTCCTGATGCTCCCCTCGTTCAACCGCCTCGTCCGCGGCGTCAGGGTCAACGGGATGTACGCCGGTGACTTCATGTCACCCCTCGTCCGAAGCGCCGAGGCGTTCAGGCCCATCGTTCGCGACGAGGACGCCGACGAGACCCTGGAGTTCCCGCCGCTGGGGGAGTTCCGCCGGATGCTGTAGGTTCCGCCGGATGCCGTCGGGGCGCGGTCTGCAGGAATCTGGATCGATCCCGGAAGCTATTTTGGCCGCGGCGGCGCTCGCTCCCACATGGCTACGACGCAAGTCGCACTCGCGCTCATCGGAACGACGCTTCTCGGATTCACCCTCCTCTGCTGGGGGACGGTGTACTACGTCCCGCGGATCCTGAACGGCGAAGACCACGCCGACGACCCGCACGCCGACGCCGGTCGCCCGAGCTGAATCCGGGGTCGGTACCGTTCCAGCACCGCTCCGGCACTGCTCCGTCACCGCGCCGGTACCGCTCCGTTATCGCCCCAGTTCTTCGACGACTGCGTCCGCTGCCACCCGTCCGCTCTCCAGCGCACCCTGTATCGACGACCACCTGGTGTAGTCCCCGGCGAGGAACACCGGCCCGTCCGGGTCGTCGGCGGGGGGCAGGCCGACGCGGAACCCCGGCGGCTGGGCGAACTGGGCGAACGGAACGCGGTCGGTCGCGACCAGTTCAAGGTCCGCCAGGTTGGCCTCGGGGTACCACGACGCCATCGTCTCCTGCACCGACTCGAACAGCGCCTCGTCGCTCTCCTCGCGCTCGCCCAGGAACGTCGCGCTGTACAGTGTCGCGTCGCTCGGCGCGTACTCGGGCGCGACGGCTGACAGCGGGGCCACCTGATTCGGGCCGGACTCGTCGGCGTTGAGCACCAGGCGCTTGCCCGTCGGGAGACCGGTCCGGGACTGGCGCGCGACGGAGAGGGTGACGCAGCTTCGCGCCTCGGTCGGAATCGAGCCGACGCCGGTCAGGTCCCTGGCGGTCGGCGGGTCGGTCGCCACGACGACGGCGTCGGCGACGACGGTCTCGCCGTCGACCGTGAGGACGGCCTCGGTCGAACTGGACTCGACCGACGACACCGTCGCATCGGTCTCGATCGTCGCTCCCGCCATCTCCGCTCGCTTCGCTAGCTGGTCGGGAATCGCGCCCATGCCCGCGGCCGGCACGCCGATACGCCCCTCCGAGAGCATCTTGAACGTGTACTCGAAGACGAGGCTGTCGGTCTCCAGGTCCCGATCCAGCGTGATGCCGCCGTAGAACGGCGCCGCGAAGTTGTCGACGAACTTCGTCGAGAACCCGACCCTGTCGAGGTACTCCCGGGTGCTCGTGCCGCCGCGATTCAGTATCTCGCCGGTCGTACGTCCGGCGAGTTCCCGCTGGAGGATGAACAACCTGAGCTTGTCGCCGAACGTGACGTCCCCGTTGAACAACGTCGCCAGCCCGTCCGTCGGCGCGCGGCGCGGGTCGACGAGCACCGACCGCTCGCCGGGGCGGGCGATGGTCGCGCCCGGCGTGAAGTACCGCAGATCGAGCGCGTCCAGGTTCAGCTCTCGACGGACGGCGGGGTACGCCGAGAACAGCACCTGGAACCCGCGATCCACCGTGTAGCCGTTCAGGCGGCGGGACCGGACCCGGCCACCGACGCGCGATTCACGTTCGAACACCGTCACGTCCGCGCCCGACTCGGCGAGGTGACGGGCCGCGACGAGTCCAGCGAGCCCGCCACCGGCCACGACGACGTCGCTCATGGTCCTCGTTCGAGGACGAACCGGAAAGGATCGACGGTGGTAGGCGTGGATTTTCGATAGTAGCCTCCGTCAACTGGTCTACGTCCCGTACGAAGGCCACGCGCACGCACCAGAAAGGACTGCAAAACGTAGTGAACAATTGATAGGGATATCGTGTCGGCCTCCCACGTGCCAGCCATGGCAAGCGCCGAACTGGCCATCGCGGTCGCGATGGTCGTCGTGGTCGTACTGGTCGCCGTCCTCGTCTCGCGGATTCAGGAGTGGCGATGGTACAGTCCGTTGAGCGGCGCCGGGAGCGGGACTGGTGAGGTGGAGCCCTCGTTTCCGGCAGTGGATAAACCGGGTGGGATCGTCAGGTGGCTGACCACGGTCGACCACAAAGACGTCGGAATCCTCTACGGGGTGTTCGGGCTCGTCTCGTTCGCCTGGGGTGGAATCGCCGTCGTCATCATGCGAACGGAGTTACTGTTCCCTGCACAGACGCTCGTCGATTCGAACTTCTACAACGCCCTCCTGACGAGCCACGGGATCACGATGCTGTTCCTCTTCGGGACGCCGATGATCGCGGCGTTCGGGAACTACTTCATCCCGCTGCTCATCGGCGCCGACGACATGGCGTTCCCGCGGATCAACGCCATCGCCTTCTGGCTGTTGCCCCCCGCGGCGGTACTCATCTGGGCCGGATTCTTCGTTCCGGCGTTCGGTCCCTCACAGACGTCGTGGACGATGTACCCCCCGCTGTCGATCGAACAGCCGGGTCCGGGTCCGGACCTGATGTTGCTCGGCCTCCACCTCTCCGGGATCTCGACGACGATGGGGGCGATCAACTTCATGGCGACCATCTTCACCGAGCGCGGCGAGGACGTCAACTGGGCGACGCTGGATATCTTTAGCTGGACCATCCTCACGCAGTCCGGTATCATCCTCTTCGCGTTCCCGCTGCTGGGCAGCGCGCTCATCATGTTGCTGCTCGACCGAAACCTCGGCACGACGTTCTTCACCGTCGACGGCGGGGGCCCCATCCTCTGGCAACACCTGTTCTGGTTCTTCGGCCACCCCGAGGTGTACATCCTCGTGCTCCCGCCGATGGGCGTCGTCAGCTACGTGCTCCCGCGCTTCTCCGCGCGCAAGCTGTTCGGATTCAAGTTCGTCGTCTACTCGACGCTGGCCATTGGCCTCCTGAGCTTCGGCGTCTGGGCCCACCACATGTTCGCGACTGGTATCGACCCGCGCCTGCGTGCGTCGTTCATGGCCGTCTCGCTGGCCATCGCGATACCGAGTGCGGTCAAGACGTTCAACTGGATCACGACGATGTGGAACGGTCGACTCCGCCTGACAGCGCCGATGCTGTTCTGTATCGGCTTCGTGTTCAACTTCATCATCGGCGGGGTCACGGGCGTCTTCCTCGCCGCCGTCCCCGTCAACCTCATCATCCACGACACCTACTACGTCGTCGGCCACTTTCACTACATGGTCATGGGCGTGATCGGTTTCGGCCTGTTCGCGGCGCTGTACTTCTGGTACCCGGTCGTCACCGGTCGGCGGTACCAGCGCACGCTCGCGAAGTGGCACTTCTGGCTCTCGATGGTCGGGACCAACGTCGTCTTCTTCACGATGATGGTGCTCGGCTACCTGGGTATGCCACGCCGCTACGCGGCGTACGATGGCATCACGGCCGGTCCCCTCGCACAGTTCACGACGCTCCACCAGGTGACGACCGTCGGCGCGTTCATCCTGTTGCTCGGACAGTTGCTCCTCGTCTGGAACGTGGTCACGTCGTGGGTCGACGGTCCGGTCGTCCGGGACGGTGACGTCTGGAACCTGGAACAGGACGGGCTCCTCGGTCGTGAGTTCCGATGGTTCGACCGCGAACTCGCCGTCGAATATACCGCCAGTGACGGGGGCGAGGACACCGCCGACGACGATCCGTAGAGATTTACTTCCGGCTTGCCAGACACCGGTATGACGACTGACACGGCGTTTCGCGTGTTCGAGTGTCTCGATTGCGGACGGACGGTCGACGACGTCGGGGTCGCGTATCGCTGTCCCGACTGCGACGGCCTGCTCGGGGCCTCTTACGACGAATCGGCCTTTCCGGATCGAGCCACCGTCGCCGCGCGTGACGCCGCCGGTCCGCGCCGCTACGCCGAGTTTCTCCCGTTCAGTGCCGACGCGACCGTCTCTCTCGACGAAGGCAACACGCCGGCCGTAGACTGCCCGTCGCTCGCCGACGACCTGGGCGTCGCGACGGCGCTGATCAAGGACGAGGGGCGCAACCCGACGGGCGCGGCGGCGGACCGCGGGCTCTCGCTGGCCGTCACGGCCGCAGTCCAGCGCGACGCGACCGACGTCGCACTCCCGACGACCGGCAACGGCGGGCAGTCCGCCGCGGCCTACGCCGGCCGCGCCGGCATCGACTCGCACTCGTTCGTCCCGACGCGCTGTCCGTTCGTCAACAAGGCGATGGTCAACGTCCACGGCGGCGACATGAACGTCGTCGAGGGCCGGTACGCCGACGCGCTCGCCGCCTACGAGGACGCCGTGGCCGACGGCGAGGAGTGGGCGCCCGTCGGCCCCGCCTCGCCGTACCGCCGGGAAGGCGCCAAGACCGTCTACTTCGAACTCGTCGAGGCACTCCGCTGGGAAGCGCCGGATGCCGTCGTGGTTCCGGTGGGTCACGGAAACGTGATCGCCGGTCTCGCGGCCGCCATCGACGACCTTGACGCCGCGGGTATCGTCGCGGACAGTCCACGGCTCTACGCCGTCCAGCCCGAGGGCTGTCCGCCGGTGTACGACAGCTGGGCCGAACAGGGGCAACTCGACTCGGTCGAGACGCCCGACACCATCGTCGGCCCCCTGGAGATCGGCGACCCCGCCGCCGGGGACCTGGCCGTCGACGCGGTCGACCGGACCGACGGCCGGGCCGTGGTCGTCGACGACGACGCCATCCTGGAGGCCGGCGCCGACGCGGCGAGCGAGACCGGCGTCGAAGTCGGTGCCACCGGCGGCGTCGCCGTCGCTGGCGCGCGCGCACTTGCAGACGACGGCCACCTGAACGCCGACGATACCGTCGCACTGCTCAATCCGGTCGCTGGAAGCAAAGAGGCCGACCTGCTGCGGAGCTACCTGATGAGCCAGGGAATGTAGGCGACCGGCGGAACGACCGGACGGAAGCGTCGCTCACTCCGCTGCATGTTGCTTGGCCGTGGTGTAGGCCTCGCGGACGCGCTTGAAGGCGTCCTCGTCGCCGCCGCGGTCGGGGTGGACCTCCTTGACGCGGCGTCGGTAGGCTCGCTTGACCTCCTCCAGCGTCGCGCCCGCCGGGAGGCCGAGTTCGCGGAACGCCGCCGTCGCGGGGTGGACCTTGTCCCGGTCGGCCTGCGTCCCGAAGTCGACCTCCGGCGTCTCGAAGGGCAGACGCGCGCCGAGCTGGACGCCGGGCATCTCGTGTTCGACGAGCACCGGCGTCGTCGGCGACCGCTCGATGCGGTAGAACGCGCGCGCGTCGAAGGTGATGGCGACGTCGCGTTTCGGGAGGTAGAAAGCGACGTGCTGACCCTCGACGAAGTGGTCCTCTGCGTAGGACTCGTCGATGGCCTGGAGGTACGCCCGGAGCTCGTCGCGGCGCCGTCCCTCGCCGTCGCCCCGGCCGTCGCTCGTCGCCGTCGGCGTCGGATAGAGCCGGTTCGCGACGAGGAAGAGCCCGGCGACGACGACGCTGCCGAGTACGCCCAGCAGCGTGCCGACGAGGAGCCACTCCGGAAACGGTCCCAGTTCCGCGAGCACGTGGCGCCCTTGGCAGCGAGCGATTAAGAAAGAATCGCCGCGGCCTCGCTGGCCAACGGCCAGTCCCTATCCGATGTAGCGCAGGTCTTCGTCCGAGGGCGTCGCGGGCCCCTGCTCCATCTCCTGAATCTTCCGGACGACCTCCTCCATCTCCTCGGCGCGCTCCTCCAGCGACGCGTAGTCGACGTCGAAGCCGATCAGGTCCTGGAGTATCTCGAGGACGGCCTGGGCGCTCTTGGGGTCGACGAGGTAGCCCGACGTCTCGCCCATCAGGCAGGCCGCGGGGATGTCACGCCGTTCACTCAGACCGAGAAGCAAGCCGGAGACGCCGACGATGCCACCAGCGGGCTCGTTGTCGCGGAACTCGACGCCGACGCCTTCGAGTTCGTCGGTCAACTCGTCGACCGTGGCGGCCCCGAGGACGTCGTACTCCTCGATGAGTTCGCCGGTGGGGACGCCGCCCAGCGCGTACACCGTCTCGACGCCGACCTCCTCGGCGACGTCGAGGAAGGCGTCGGTGAGGCCGTAGTGGCCAACGTTGTCCTGGGCCTGGTGGTCGCCCGAGAGCACGAGCACGTCCTGGCCCTCGTCGGGGGTGACGGCGTGGAACTCGGCGTTGGCCAGTTCGGCGTGCCCGTCCTCGACGCTGACCTGCGGCGGGAAGTGCTGGGAGTACACCCGCGCGAGGAGTTCGCTCTCGAGTTCCTCGAGGAGGTGCTCGGCGGCCAGTTTGCCGACGTGTCCCACGCCCGGGAGCCCCTCGACCAGTACCGGCGCGTCGAGATCGACGTCCGCGACCCACTCGATTTCGAACTCGTCCATGCGCCTAGTCGCGGCGTCGGCGCTTAAGAGACCGTCGATACTTGCCGTGTGGGTCCTCGGGGTTGAAGGGCGCAGGAGCGCTGTTGACGGCGTCTGCGCCGCATTCGGGACAGGCGTTCTCCAGCGTGTACACTGGGCGGTCGTGGGCCGCGCGCCAGTCCGAGCAAACGTGGATGTCGGCGCGCATGGGTAGAAAGAACCGCTCGGTTACTCGTCTTCGACGTTTCGCTCGCGGTGGAACCCGGTCGTCCCGCCGTGGCCGTCGACGACGGCGCGGGCGCGGTCGGCGCTCTCTTCGAGCTGGGACTCCGCCTGCTTGTAGTCGGGGGCCTGCACGCGGATGCGGTACTCGGGCGAGCCGACGTAGGTCACTTCGAGGTCGACCTCTTCGGGCACCTCCCCGTTCCCCTCGGCGGCCTGCAGCGCATCCTTGATGCACTCGACGCCGTCGCTCTCGGGACAGGTCAGGTCGACGTAGCCCGTGACTGTGACGTAGGGCACCGAGACGTTGTCCCGGGCGGTCTCGACGATGGCGTCGACTTCGTCCTCGTCGAGATCGGTGTCCTCGAGGGCCTCGTGGCCGTGGATGGCGGCCTGCTCGAAGCCGTCGTACAGCGAGCCGAACTCGGCCAGCAGCGCGTTGGCGATGGCAGAGTATTGCTCGTCCTCCATGTCCTCTCCGAAGGCCAGTTCCATCCAGTTGTCGGCCTTCTGGGCGTTCTTCCACTCCTGGATCTTGTCCTTGCGCTGGTGGTCGTTGACGTCCTTGATCGAGAGGTTGATCTGTCGCGAGGACTCGTTGACGTCGAGCACCTTCACGACGACGGTCTGGCCCTCACTGACGTGGTCGCGGACGTTCTTGATCCACCCGCTGGCGACCTCGCTGATGTGGACGAACCCGCGCTTGTCCTCGTACTCGTCGAGGTCGACGTACACCCCGCGGTCTTCGTTGACGTCGTCTACTTCGCCGACGGCGAGTTCGCCGGGTTCCGGCCAGCCACTGAACTTCATCGGTGTGCGACGGTTTCGAGGACCTCACCCTCGATGTCCGCCTCGCCGCCGGTGGGCCGCACGAGCGTGTGGCCACAGACGGCGCAGGCGACCTCGGAGGCGGCCTTGCTGAAGACGGTCTGTTCGTTCTCGCAATCCGGGCACTCGACGGAGAGGAAGCTTCCTGGCATGATTTACTCCTGGAACGTCAGTCGACCGGCGCGCCATCCTTCACGGAGGTGGGCCTTGCCGCACTCGCTGCAGCGGTACTTCAGGTCCGTCTTCTTGGTGGGCTTGTCGCCACCGGGGACCTTCGAGAACTTGCCGTCGTTCCCGATGCCGGAGTTGCGCTTCTCCTGTCGGTCGATCCACTTCATCCCGGTCTGACGCCCGGTACGGACCTTCTCGACCTCGTGTTCCTGGTGCTCGTTGCAGTGCGGACAGTACGTATTGAACCGGCGTGGCATCTCCATAGATATCTACCTTACGGCGAGATTAGACATGGTTGCTTAAAACCCGTTTGGTTCGCTTACGACCTTTTTCTACGTCGGGTGTCCTCGGCCGCCTGCGGCGTCCTGCGGGCACCGCTCCTTGAAAAACGTCGGTGAAAAAGTCCCGGTCGCGCGACGCGCGACCGGTGAACCGGCGGCCGGAGGCCGCCGGATACTTGCGCCTATTGGTCATGCAAGCTCCTGGCGGAATGAAAGGGTGAGGTTCGGTCGACGAAGCAAGCTCTGGAGCGAACGGAGTGAGCGAAGGGCGCAGCGAGCCGCGCGATTCTCGTGAGCGGAGCGAACGAGAGCTCGAAAGACGAGCGAAGCGAGTCTTTCGGTGGTCGAGCGGGCCGAGGGCTTTCCTCTGTTTGCGGTATCGTTGCCGACTACTACCGTAACGGCCGAACGAACTGCGCCCTTGACAACCCGGACAACAACGCCTCACTTTCCTCGCTTCGAAGTCACTAAGTAGAGCGTCCACAAACCCAGGCGCATGAAGAAGCTGATCATCCACGGGAACCCCGGCGTCAGGAAGGGCGGCGTCATCGAGTACGACGGGGAGGAGTGGAACGTGTTCGCCGTCAACGTCCAGGGCGAGTGGCACGGGCCCGAGGAACCCCAGCTCTGGTGTACCATCGGGAAGGACGACGAGCGCGAGACGTTCCAGTACCAGGACTTCATTCCGATGCACCTGGAGACGGAGAACGTCGACGCCGAGGCGGTCGACGTCCTCCAGCGGAAGTCCCAGGCCTGAGGACGGTCGCTTCGATTCTGCGGTCTATTCCGGCAGTTCGTCGCCGTCGATCCGGTAGAGCGTCACCTCTCCCCACGTCCGGTGGGCGCTCACGCCGTCGACGTCGCCGACGGTGATCTCGCCGTAGTTGTTGCGCTCGGCGGGGCCGACGTAGACGTAGCGGACGTCGTACTCCGCGAGCAGTGCGGCCTGCTGATCCGGCTGGCCGGTGTAGATGGTCTCGACGTGGCCGAGTCGCTCGCGGTAGACTGTGTCGTTGCGGTACTGGGCCTCGTGGTGCCAGCCGAGCACGGTCGGGATGCCGGTCATGCTGGCGGGCGCGCTCGAACCTTCGCCGTCGGGGGGATACCAGCTGTATCCCGCCGGAGTGCCGGTGACGATCGTCGGTCGCCCTTCGACGTTCGAATCGAGCCACCGGATGGCCTGGGCCTCGTCTGGGTGGCTCTCGTTCATCCAGGCGCGCCCGTCGAGCGTGGGGCCGTCGCTCCCGGCGACGTCGTTCCCGGCGAAGTGCGAGGACAGCGCGAGGCCCGCGTACAGCGACGCCGAGACGAGCAGGAGCGCGGTGAAGACGCGGGCGGCCGCCGGTTTCCAGGTCGGGGTCGAGCGGGCCGGCCAGCCGTCGAGAATCCCGGCCAGCGCGACGCCGCCGGCGACGGCCCAGAGCACCCACACCTGCATGTAGGTCTTGAAGACGGTGTTCATCCGGCCGACGTTCTCGGCGACGAAGACGAACTCGACGAGGGTGACCAGGCCGGCGCCGGCGACGACGAGGACCATCTCGAAGCCGACGGGGGAGGACCCGAGTAGGCCGTCCCGGGCGACGCTAGATTCGACATCGCCGACCTGGCCGCCGTCGGAACTCGTCGTCGTCGCGGCCCGCAAACCGTCGAGGTGGACGGGGCCGCGCCGGAGGACCCAGCCGCCCAGGATCAGCGGGAGGAACAGGCCGAGCGCGGCCAGGTCCACCGACGCGGCGAACGCGGCGATCCCGAACGCAACGAGGCCGACGATGCGGGCGGTCTCACGGTCCGTCGCGTCGGCGGTCTGACGGTAGAGGTACGGGACGAACGCGGCCAGGAAGACGCCGTGGACGAGGAGGAGTTCGACCAGCGACGAGCGGTCGGGGAGGAACGCCACCTCCCGACCGCTGGCCGCACCGAGCCAGAAGGGGAGCGACCAGAGGAGGCCGAGTGCGAGGACGACGACTGCTGCGCCCAGTCCGAGCGCGAGGCGTGCCCCCTCGTCGCGAAGCCTGGTCTCGTCAGCGTGGCCGCCGGCGCCAGCGGGGAGCAGGCTCCGGGGGTCGGCCGGCGCGAGAATAACAGTGAGGGCGACCAGCCCGCCGACCGAGGGGAACGACCAGGTGTTGACGACGGCGACGAGTCCGGCCAGCGGCGGCAGACAGCCGAGGAGGAGCGCTCGGCGGCGCCGGACTTCGGTGGCTGGCGTCTGGTAGTAGGCGAAACAGAGCGCGGCCGCGAGCAGGAGGAAGGCCGTGCTCATCATGTGGGCGTGCAGGTCGCCGTTGAGCCAGGAGAAGAAGGGAAACTCGTCGATGACGAACGCGGCACTGGGTTCGAAGCCGGCGAAGTCGGCGACGTCGTCCTCGATGACCCGGCTGGCGTCCCAGTAGCCAAAGGCCGACGGGCCGCCGTCGGCCAGCCCTTCGACGGGGAGCCCGCTGGTCTCGGCGAGCCAGTTCGCGGGGCCGTCGGGCAGGAACCAGACGAGGAACTTCACTGGCGTCGAGAGGTTGCTCGCGATGCCGACGAAGAAGGCGCCGAAGACGCCAGCGGTGCGCCGGGAGAGTCCACGCTCGGCGGCGACGGAGCCCGCCAGGCCGTAGACCGCGGTGACGAGCGCGGCGTAGAACCCCGCCAGCGCGAGGTTGTACGCGTAGTGGCCGGCGGTCCCCGTAATCTTCGTCAGGATCGCCGCGACGAGGTGACCGCCGTAGTAGTAGGCGACCGGCTCACCGGCGAACCACATGTCCTCCGGCGGGAGGCGGTCGGCCCTGAGGAGCGACTTCAGCAGGCCGAAGTCGAGGAACTTCTCGCCGCCGATGGGGCGGATGCCCGGGTCGGCCGACCGGATGGCGACGAGGAAGAGGAAGGCGACGGTGAACACCGCCGCGATTTCCAGGTACAGCCCGCGATCGACCGTCTCCCCGCGGTATCCAGCGTACGCTGCGAGGGCGACCAGGACGAGCACACCGAGCCAGACGCCGGCGGTCAGCGACAGGCGGCCGACGAAGTAGGTGACGAGCCAGAGGACGGCCAGCGCCAGCGGCAACGCGACGCCCACGCCGCGGTCGGCGAAGCGGGGGAACAGCGCCGACGCGAGCGTCGCGCCCGCGTAGAGGAGGGCCAGGTAGACCAGGAGCCACAGCACGACGAGGCCGAATTCCATTATCGGACACAGCGCAAGCCGGAACTATACGTTTTTTGAACCGACGTGCCCGTTCGACACAACTGGGTCGGGCCCGGTCCAGCCACCCGGTTCCTGTGAGCGCGACACATGTCGAACCGTTTTTACTCGCGCCCCGGGTGGGGGTATCTAATGGCGCGGTCCGTCGGTATCGTGGTCCCCGCGTTCAGGCCCGACGTCGAACGCCTCCGCCGGTACGTGCGCGACCTCGACGAGGCACTGGACCCGGACGCGATCCGAATCGAACTCGACGATCCGAAGGAAGCGGTGCCCGGTGAGCTCGCGGACCTGCCGGCGACGGTCAACGCCGTCCCGTATCGTCGCGGGAAGGGTGCGGCCGTCACCGCCGGCTTCGAGGCCCTGGACACCGACGTCCTCTCTTTCGCCGACGCCGACGGGTCCACGCCCGCCGAGTGGTTCGCGGTTATCGTGGACCGCGTTCGCGACGGCGAGGCCGACCTGGCCGTCGGGTCGCGGCGTCACCCCGACGCGACGGTCCAGAGCCACCAGACGCTCGCCCGGAGATTCCTGGGCGACGGGTTCGCCTGGCTCGCCGGCCAGTTGCTCGACGAGGCGCTGTACGACTACCAGTGCGGGGCGAAGGCCATCGACGCCGAGGCCTGGGCGATGGTGCGCGAGCACCTCTACGACGCCGGCTTCGCCTGGGACGTCGAACTCGTCGCCATGACCGCCGCGCTCGACCTGCACATCGACGAAGTCCCCATCGAGTGGGAGGACCGACCAGGGTCGACCGTCTCGCCCGTCCGGACGTCCCTCAGGATGGCACGCGCGCTCGTGACCGCGCGTCATCGCGCGAAACAGGTCAGGAACAGTCGCCTCCACACCGCCATCGCCGCCCGACGCGAGGAGCCGACGGCCCTCGTGGAGAAAGATGAGTGACTCGACGCCCGCCGTCGGTGAACTCCTCTCCGGCGTCCGGTTCGGGAAGTTCGCCTCCGTCGGCGTCGTCGGCGCCATCAGCGACAACACGGTCCTGGCAGTCCTCACGCTGCTCGTGGGCGTCCAGGAGATGTGGTCGAAGGCCGCCGGCGTCGAGACGGCGATTCTGGTGATGTTCCTCGTCAACGAGCACTGGACGTTCGCTGGCGCGGGCAAGGCCGGCCGCGGCCCGCTGCTCAAGCGCCTGGTGAAGTCCCACCTCGTCCGCTCCGGCGGCGTCGCCATCCAGCTCACCGTCTACTGGTTCCTCACACAGGAACTGACCGTGGAGCTGCCGGTGTTCGGCGTGGACCTGTGGTTCCTCGCTGCGAGCCCCATCGCCATCGCCATCGCCATGTTCGTCAACTACGTCTTCGAGAGCCTGTTCACCTGGCGAGTCCACGATACGTAACACCGCGGGAGGCGTTCCCGGACGGCAGTTGGATCACAACCCTTAATAAACCGACTCGGGTATGAATGTAGTAGCGGGATGGGATAGCCAGGAGATTCCGGCGGGCTCATAACCCGTAGATCGGTGGTTCAAATCCACCTCCCGCTATTTCTCGCGGTCACAATGACGAGGAACGGAGTGACGAGTCCCGTGACCGCGAAAATTGGTCACGGTGGTTTGAAGCAGACCACGAGGGAGCGAAGCGACCGAAGTGGGCGTGGTTCAAATCCACCTCCCGCTACTTTTTGGCGACGCAACAACGACGAGCGAAGCGAGGAGTTCAGCGTCGCCAACAGTCGTATAGAGTGGATTTGAGCCCTGGAAGACGAGTGTCAGCGAGTCTTCCTCCGGTTCAAATCCACCTCCCGCTATACTTCTGCCGCTCGCCAACCGGCGAGCAGCGAATATCGTATAGAGTGGATTTGAGCCCTGGAAGACGAGCGTCAGCGAGTCTTCCTCCGGTTAAAATCCACCACCCGAGCCCTGTCGAAATCTAAGTCTTCAACCACGATTCGACCGCTGGGTAGGTGGAGCGTACTGACCACTGGTGGTCCTGCGGGGTGTCGTTAATCTCTGTAGTGTCGCGCTGAATACAGCGCAAGTCTCTCTCTCGGCGGGCTCGCAGCGAAATGTCGATACCGATCGCAGCGGCCACGAGGGCCCTGGACGAACGAGCAGGCAGCCATATAATGACCTCCTAGCAAAAATGACGCCTCAATAACTAACCGCGTCCCTGTGTTGGATCAAAGCGTACTATGGCACTGTATATGGACGTTCACCGAGACGTGGATGCAAGCGTCGAGGATGTTGTCGAAGCTCACAAAAAAGACATCGAGGCTCAGGAAAAACACGGCGTGAATTACCTGAATTATTGGGTAGACGACGACGAGGGGGCCGTCTTTTGCCTCTTTGAAGGCCCCAGCAAAGAAGCGGGTGAGAAGGTTCACGAAGAAGCACACGGTCTCACCGCAGACGAAATCTTCGAAGTCGAAGAGGGTACATGAATCAGACCTGCTGAGACGTCTTCCCTTCGCGACTCGTCGGATTCACACTCCGTATTCAGCGCGCAGTTCACGACGACTATACGATGGGGGCGCTACATACGTGTCCCCTGAGCCCGCTGTATAGACGGCAACCACGTCGAATTTTGGCACTGCTGTGGATTTCAACAGAGCCCTCTGTCTCCATTGTCGAAGCGATTCTCAACTGAGGCCGGGGCATCGACTTTCGAGCCGAACGATTTTTAGTGGCACGAACTGAGTTGATTTTAACGGAGAGCAGAGGGGGTCACAAAATGGGGACACTCACAGTCGACGATCAGACGCTGTCGTTCGAACAGATCGCACGAGGGGAAGCGGACCAGAGGTTCGTCCTCGTCGTCGAGTACCGCGGCGCGGCCGGCCTCGAGTCGGCGACCGTCGATCTCGACGTCACGTCGCGGCGGGACGCCACCAAGGGCGTTATCGAGGACGCCCTGACCGCGTGGTACGAAGGCCAGTCCGAGGTCACGGTCGAGTCGTTCGAAGTCGTCGAACGGATCGAGTGTCGGCGTGGGGACGCCCTCGACCGGGGCGAGGATCCGGCCGACGAACCTGAAGTAGAACCCATCGACGGTCCCGAACCGGGCGTCGACGCGGACGCGCTTGCCGAGGGCGACCGCGTCGCCTACTACGTCGAAGGGCCACACAGCGCCGTCTACGGGTACATCGCCGAGGGTGTCGTCGAGAAGGTTCCGCCCTGGCACCGGGGCGTGCCGGGCCAGGGAGAACTGATCGCCGACAGGGCCGTGCTCGACGTCGGTGACCGGACGCGGGAGGTTCCCCTGGAGTGGATTATCGGGTCCACCGCGGACTCGACGGTCGCCGACGCAGTGGACCGGCCGTATCCCGCATAGCTCGGGAAAAAGGGGGGCGTCACTCGGGCTACACACACCGCTCGTCAGTACGGTTCAGTCGGTGCAGAAATTCCCACCCGCTCCCACACAGGCCTGGTCGCTCGCTAGTCGTCGCCGTGCTCGTCGACGATGACGACCTCGCCGTCGACGACGTCGACGTTGATGAGCGTCTTGGCCTCGTAGCCGGCGTCGGCGAGTTTGTTCTCGCCGTCGACCTTCTTGATGACGCTGACGATGTCGCGGACGTCGGCGCCGATTTCGTCCAGCGCGCCGGTGAGGGCCGCGAGCGTCCCGCCGGTCGAGAGCACGTCGTCGAGGAGGAGCACGCGGTCACCCTCGTAGACGTCGTTGACGTACATCTCGTTCTCGGAGTAGCCCGTGACCTGTGAGAGCGCGACCTCGCCCTCGAGGCCGTACTGGCGCTTTCGGACGACCACGAGCGGGATGTCGGTCATGAGCGAGACGGCGGTGGAGATGTGGATGCCCATCGCCGCCGGGGTGACGATCTTGTCGACGTCTTCGAGTTCGGCCTTCCGGATGATCTTGATGACGATCTCGCGGAGCAATTCCGGCCGCAGCATCGGCACGCCGTCGCTGATCGGGTGGACGAAGTAGTGATACCCGTTCTTCTCGATGATCGGTGCATCGAGCAACGACTGCTTGAGCTGATCCATGCTGGCGGTACTGCGAGGCGGCACAAAAACCCACCGTCAACGCTCTGCTTTGTCGAGGTTCGAGTGTCGGGTCCGTCGTGGCGCCGTCGGCGGACTAGACGAGGTCGACCAGCTCTGCGAGGACCCGTACCATCGGCAACGCGTGGCTGTCTCCGAGGGCGAAGTATTCGACCGTGACGAAGAGGAGGAAGGTCGTCGCCGCCGCCGTCGCGAACCCGATCGAGAGCGCGCCGAACTGGCCACACTTCCCGACTGTTCGGCCCGTGAGGGCCCAGGCTCCGACGAGTCCTGCCGTACTGAGTGCGAGGAGCGCGTGAAACTGGAACGCTTCGCCACGCCCTGGGGTGAGGAGGACGAGTGCGACGAACAGGAGCTGGCTTCCGACCAGTAACCCCGCGCTATACGTCCAGGCGAACGTCCGCCAGTGTCGGTCTAGGATAGCTCCGACGGGCGGAAGCCGCACGAGCCCGTACACTGCGACCGGATAGAGCGGGAAGAGATAGCGGACCGTGACCTGGGCGTGAACCGGTAACCGGGAGACGTACACGAGCGAGTAGCAGACGGCGAACACGACGACGAAGGCGTCGACCGGTGGAATGTGTGGTCGGAGTCGAGACGAACCTCCGTAGGCCCTCAGCCTCGTCCACGCTGCCGGTATCACCGCGACGAGCCCGGCGACGACGGGCGCCGATTCGAGGAAGGAGAGGTTCGCACTGGGCGCGTCCTGTGCCCGCCTGGCGACGCGGTCGACGTAGCCGCTGCGGACGAACGAGTGGTAGACCTGGTCGGGCCGGGTCGAGAGTTTCGACAGGCCCTGCGAGAGCAACTCGCCGAACGTCGCGAGCGCCTCGAACGCCGACTCGACCAGTGCGAAACCCAGGAGGAGAATCGGTGGTGTCGACCAGCCCTCGCGTCCATCACGAGCGCTGCCTTCGGTCACCGTGCTGGTCTCTTCGTTCGACTCGTTCCCGGCGGCAGAGTGCTCCGGCACAGTATCGGTCTGGGTGTCACCGCCAGCGGCGTCTGGATTCGACCCCGAACGGCCATCTATCGCGAGGTCCGCATCGGGGGGCGCGTTCCGAAGCGCACGCGGGACGGTCAGCGGGTCGCCGGTAAGCGCGAAATTCGTTGCCAGCATCGGGACGAGGGAGACGAGGAACGCGCCGCCGACGACCGCGAGCGAGCGGGCGTCGTTCGCCGGCGCCGAGGGGACGTCGACGACCACGAGCGCGACCAGCACGACGAGCGCCTCCGGGGCGTGGACCCAGGCGAGCAGGCCGACGAGGACGTACGCGAGTGCGCGGGACTCCGTCGCGTACGCCCGCTCCCCGTTGCGGCTACGAGTGATGGCGAACGCGACGGCGAGCACGACGGCGGCCGTGAGGACGTGTCGTTTGGGAACCGCGGCCCAGAACGGGAGCGGCGTGGCGAGCGTGACGAGAACCGCCGCCAGCACGGCCCGCCGGCGGTCGTGGAGTTCCCGGACCAGTCGGTAGGCGAAGACGCCGACGAACGCCGCGCCGACCACGTGGACGATCTGGAGGGCGATCAGGTGGTGCTGAACGGGGTCGAGGGGCGTCGCCAGCGCGACGTTCAGTGAAAACAGGCCGAACACGGCGACGCTGCCAGCGTACGTCGCCGTTCGTCGACGATCCAGAATCCGGCCGGCCAGAAGCGTCGCGGCAAGGAGGGTGAGACACCAGGCGGCGACGACGACGATTCGGAGGTCCGCGACGAGTTCCAGCGCTCTGAGCAGATAGACCAGCGGCAGTGCGGCGAAGATGACGCCGTAGTTGCGCGAGAACAGCTCGCCGTCGTACCACTCAGCCCCCGGCGTCTCCAGGCCGGGTCCGTATGCCGCGGTCGTCATGTCCAGGGACCCGTGCTCCAGCGCGTAGAGCCCGTTCGCGATGGTGTAGCTGTCGTTGATCAGGAACGCCGTCCGCCAGGTCAGTCCGAACAGGCAGAGGCTCAGGAGGAAGATCAGGAGTCCGATGCGGTCGCCCCAGAGTAGCGAGAGTGCCCTCCGCCGGAGCGGACTGGTCGAATCGTCCCACCCCGGCCGGACGCTCATCCAGTCACCTCGACGGTGACGTTCCGCTCGGCCAGCCGTCGCTCGGATTCGTTCGAGCGCAGGAACACCGTGACACTCCCGTCGTAGCTCCGACTCTCCACGCGCGAGGGTTCGATAGCGTCCCGTTCGAGCGAGAGCCCGTACGCTCCCGTATCGGCTGCCGTCACGAAGTGGGTCGTCGAGCGCGAGTACCCCAGCGCGGGAATCGAGAACTGGTAGGCGAGCAACGGCGTTCCGGTGACGTTCGCCACTGTGAGTGTCGCGTCCGGGACGAGGACGTAGTTCTCGCCCGAACCGAAGCGACCGGACGTGATTTCGGTACTCGATGGGAGTGAGACGTCAGTGACCGTCGCGTCGCCGCCGTCGAACGAGGCTCGTTCTGGAGCGGTCGTGAAGTCGACCACTCCGACGAGCGGTCCCGAAACGAGTGTCGTCGCGAGCACGAGGCCGATAACCCCGTAGACGACGCCCCGTTCCGTATTCATCGTCCCAACGGAGAGTAACCCCGCAGATAAATCCATCGTGCCTGCGACGTCGGTGATTTACACACGTCGCTATCGTGTCTGAATCACAGCGTGAAAGCGCGTAGTCTCTTCCGGAGTGAAGCGTTCTCAACGGCGTATCCGGGACGCTGAAATCCGGCCCACTAGTCGTCCCCGGGACTCTCGTACTCCGAGAGCGTCATCTCGCGCCCGTGCAGGTTCTGGTACCCGGCCGATATCGTGAGGACGATGGCGATAACCGTCGCCAGTACGAGCGGTGGAATCCTGGTGAACGGAAAGAGGCCCACCCACAGCGTCGCGACGAGGGCCAGGCTGACCGCGCCGACGGAGAGGTAGTACTCGCGCCAGGGGAACTCCCCGCCGGGGACGATCTCGAGGTACACGGTCAGGTCGTCGGTCTGCGACGTCGTGTCGATGACGCCGTCGTCGGAGTCGTACGCGACGATGCCCACGTCGGCCATGCGCGGGAGGTGCGTCTGCTGGAGCGTCGTGTAGACCCGCTTGCGCTGTTTCTTCGAGATGCCCTCGCAGGAAGTTTCGTACTCCCAGGCGGCGACTTGCGTCGCTAGGTCGCCGAGTTCCACCGGCCCGCCGTGCCGACGGAGGTACTGGAGAACGAATCGCCGTCGCTTGTTCTGCAACACATCGAATATCTCCCCCTTCGAGAGGTCCTGGACACCCCTGCCCACGTTCGTGACTTGCTCTGTCTGGTTACTCATAGTGACGTCAATCCCCTGCGTCGGCCCCATCGACGCCGTCGCGGCTGTCGTTCTACGTTCCCGCATGTGGTGGCCCACTATATAATCGCAGCGGTGGCTGGGAGACAGTGGCGTCCCCTACTGAACGGAGAGATGAAAAGAAGGGTATCGCGCGCTATCAGGCGTTCGGGCCTTCCCACGTACCCAGCGTCGCGGAGTTTCCACCTTCGCTGGACTGGTAGACGACGCGAATGGTGTCGGTATCGCTCACGCCGACCGTGACTCCGTAACCCGCCGAGATCATATCCGAACTAGTGTAGCTTGCGGACCCAACAGATGTCCAGTCGCCAGATACTGCCCCCTTGAGGTACAGCTCGTTCGCCTGGATGGAATCACCACCGTTGTGAGTGATAGTCAGATCTGACCCATCGTAGTCGAACGTGAAGCTCGACTGCGGCGCGGTGCTGCTAACCTGGTCGCCCAGGCCGAGGACGAACGTGGCGATGACGGCCGCGAGGATCACGGTGATAGCGACCATCAGGATGACGCCGATCACCGGCGAAACGGCGTCGTCGTCAGCGATGAGTGATTTGAAGTTCATTGTGATTGCTTAAGCGTCGGGGCCTTCCCAGGTTCCGAGAGTGGCGGAACTGCCACCGTTGCTGTCCGAGTACGTGACTCGAATAGTCGCGTCAGTATCGACGAGGACTGTGTCACTGGAACCTGCCGAGAGGTCGTTCCCGCTCGTGAAGACGTCACCGCTGGAGCCACCGGCCGCTGAATCGCCTGGATTTGCGATTATCGAGATACCTGAAGCAGGAATCGAATCTCCTCCTTCATGGGTGACGGTCAATGTTCCGGAATCTGGTGACCCGTCATCAGTGATATCATGGCCGGAAGTTCCAGTTTCGTCGAAGTCGAAACTGAAACTCGCCTGCGGTGCGGTGTTGCTGACCTGGTCGCCCAGGCCGAGGACGAACGTGGCGATGACGGCCGCGAGAATCACGGTAATGGCGACCATCAGGATGACGCCTATCACTGGTGATACGGCGTCGTCGTCTGAGAGGAGTTCTTTGAGTTGCATGGTTTTGGTATGCGACACGCACCCAGTGGCCGGAGAATCGCCCGTCTGCACGGGGATCCCAGCGTGCCGTGAGTCGTGTGTGTTGGCAAGGAGGCAATACCCGGTATAAAAAGTTCGCACCCGAGTACAACGAGTGATAACCACTCGGCTGAATTCGGATTGCTGGGATCGCTGGAGGACGGAAGTTAGGCTACGCTCGTGAATAGAGAAACACTCACTCCGAGCTGGATCGAGAGCCTGTAAGGTAGCGCACGACGACCATCGGCGAAATCTCTACAGCGACAGAATCACGATACCGAGCGTCGCGAAGAGCGCGAGGACGAGGATGCTCGTCCCGATGGAGGCCCGCAGCGGGTGCGCCGGGCGGTCCTCGGTGTCGACCCCGCCGCCGGTCACGCGCCGGCGGAGTTCGTCAACGACTGCGGTGGGCGAGGTCACGGCGTAGGTGACGCCGCGGGCGACGCGGACGGCCAGGCGGTCGACGGCGGCGTAGAGTTCGGTGACGCCACGGACGAGGCCCCGCGTCGCGTAGAAGGTCAGGGGGTTGTACGCCGAGTCGACGTCGCGGACGCGACCGAGTTTACCGAGAGGCTTCTTCGTCGCGACGAAGAGGACCAGGCCGGCGAGGGCGAGCGCGACGCCTTCGACGAGGTGGGCAATGGTGTATGTTTTGTACACGTGGTCGACGACGGCGCCGTCTGTGACGTCGAAGGGGAGGATGGCGAACAGCGCGGAGTCGAAGACGCCATAGACGACGCACAACACCGCGACGACGATCATCGCGACGCTCTGGCCGCGGTTGGCGTCTTCCACCTCGCCATCGTGCGTTCCGTGGAAAAAGGCGTAGTAGCCGAACTTGATGAACGACGCGAACGTGCCGACGCCGCCGACGAGGAGCATGATTTCCAGCCCGGTGTAGTCCGCCAGCTTGAACGCGTAGTCGAAGGTGTAGTGACTCGCCGAGATGACGATGCCCTTGCTGACGAAGCCGTTGAAGAAGGGGAAGCCGGCGATGGAGAGGGCAGCGACGGTGAAGGCCGTGGCAGTGATGGGCATCTCGCGGGCGAGGCCGCCGAGTTTCTTCAGGTCCTCCTCGCCGGTGCGGTAGATGACGACGCCGGCGGTCATGAACAGCAGGCTCTTGTAGAGGATGTGGTTGAAGACGTGGGCGAACGCGCCGGCCTGGGCCAGCGCGCTGCCGATGCCGACGCCGGCTATCATGTAGCCGACCTGGGACTGGATGTGATAGGAGAGGAGCCGCCGCATGTCGTTCTGGAGCAGGGCGTAGAAGACGCCGAAGACCGCCATCGCGCCGCCCATGTAGGCTATCCACACGTTGCCGTCGGGGAACGCCCGATACATCCCGTAGACGCCGGTCTTCGTCGTGAACACGCAGAGGAAGACGCTGGCGGCGATGTGCGGGCGCGGATAGGTGTCGGGCAGCCAGGCGTGGAGGCCGACGAAGCCGACGTTGACGCCGATGCCGATGGCGGCCATCACCTGGGGCAGTCCGGCGAGCGCGCCGGTGCCGGCGGCGATACCGCTCCCGTCGAAGAGGAACGTCCCCGTGATGGTGTAGTGCCAGACGATGGCGCCCATCAACAGGCTGCCGCCGATGCCGTGGAAGACGGCGTAGCGAAAGCCAGCCCTGACTGCCCGGCCGCCGTAGTGCCAGACGAGCAGCGTGCTCGTGACGGCCATCAGTTCCCAGAAGAACAGGAGCGTAAGCCAGTCACCCGCCGTCACCGCGCCGACGCTCGTGGCGACGTACGAGAGCGCGAAGGCGGTCTGTCGACTGTCCGCCTCCGAGGCGTAGGAGTACAGCACTGCGACGGCGCCGATGAGGCCGAAGATGATCGCCATCAGACGGCTGAACTCGTCGACGTGGACCAGTGCGGTCTTGAACCCGAGGAACTGGAGGTCGGTGAGGTACGTCCCCGCGGGCACGACGACGGCCCAGGCGGCGGTCGCACCGGTCGCCAGTATCCCCAGGGCGTGCCCGATTCGTCGGGGAAGTACCGCGACGGCGACTGCCACGGACAGCAGCACGACCGCCGGCGGAACCATTGTGAGTGCGGACATCAGAGCCCCACCCCCGGGAGGTCGCGGACGATGCGCTGGACGATCTGCAGGAAGACGGCGGCGTGGGGGACGACGCCGAGCAGGAAGGCGCCGGTCGCGGCCGCGAGGATGGGGCCGAGCATGAACCAGGTGCTCTCGCCGCCGCGCCAGTTGCGTTTCTCCCAGCCGCCGGCGGGCGGCCCGGCGTAGTGGCCCTCGTGGGCGCCCTGGCTCTCGCCGAGCATCTCGTCGACGTCCACGTCGGGGTCGGCCGCCGCGGCCGCCTCGGCCTCCTCGAGGTCCATGTCCTCGTCGACGTCACCGTCGACGTCGTCGCCCCCTCGACCGTCGCCGTCGGCCCGGAGGATCTCGCGGCCGCCGTAGGGTCCCTCGATCAGCGGTTTGTCGTCGTGGCTTTCGGGGGACTCGAAGTACGCCTGGTAGACGATGGGCCAGAAGTAGGCGATGTTGAGCACGCCCGAGACGAGCAGTGCGCCCGCAAAGATGGCCTGCTCGGCCTGGATGGCACCGATCAGCAGGTACCACTTGCTGACGAAGCCGGCCACGAGCGGGATGCCGGCCATCCCGGCCGCCGCCAGCGCGAACGCGGCCATCGTCAGCGGCATCCGCTTCCCGATGCCGGCCATGTTACTGATGTCGTCGGTGTGGGTCTCGACGTGGATGATCCCGGCACAGAAGAACAGGGTGAGCTTCATGAACGCGTGGGCGGGGATGTGGAGGAGGGCGCCGACGAGCGCGTCTCCGCTGAGCAAGCCGAGTCCGAGGACGATGTAGGACAGCTGGCTCACTGTGGAGTATGCCAGTCTGCGCTTGAGGTTGTCCTGCCGGAGCGCGATGACGCTCGCGGTGAGCAAGGTGATAGCGGCCACCGTCGCCAGCGGTACGCCGCCGCCGATCTGTTCGACTGTCTCCGGGCCGAACACGTCGAGGACGACGCGGGCCAGGCCGAAGACGCCGCTCTTGACGACGGCGACGGCGTGGAGCAGGCCGGAGACGGGCGTCGGGGCGACCATCGCGTCCGGGAGCCAGGAGTGCATCGGCATGAGCGCGGCCTTGACGCCGAAGCCGGCGACGAGCAGCGCGAACGCCGCCCGTGCCAGCATCGGGTCCGCCGTCGCGAGCGCGGCGATGCCACCCGGCGTGAACCCGGTCGTCCCGGTCATCCAGAACACGAGCACGGTGCCTGCGAGCACGGCGACGCCGCCACCGAAGGTGTACGCGAGGTACTTTCGACCCGCGCTCCGGGCCTCGGGCGTCTCGTCGTGGGTGACCAGCGGGTACGTCGCCACCGTCAGCAGTTCGTAGAAGACGAATAGCGTCAGGAGGTTGCCGGCGAAGGCGACCCCGATGGCCGCCGCGAGACTCGCGGCGAAGGAGGCGAAGTAGCGCGTCTGGGCGTGTTCGTCCAGCCCGCGCATGTAGCCGATGCTGTAGAAGCTGGTGACGATCCACAGCAGGCTCGCCAGCAGGCCGAACAGGAGCCCCAGCGGGTCCACCCGGAGGACGAGTTCGATACCGGTGGCGAACGTCCCCAGTGAGGCCTCGTAACGCTCGCCCGCGAGCACGCCGGGGACCATACTGGCCACGATCAGGAACTTGGTGACCGCCGCCGCGACGGTGACGGCCTCCCGGCGGTTGGGCCGGCCGCGTGCCGCGTAGATCAGCGGAATCGCCACGGCGGAGGCAAGCACTGCGAGCAGCGGTCGGAGTGAGGTGAGATCGGTCATGGGAGGAATGGAAGCGAGTTTTCGAGCGCTTGTTCTACGCCGGGGAACGCGAGGCCGAGCGCCACCGCGAGCACGGCCGCAGCCACGGCGACGGCGACCATCCCCGGCGAGACGGCGGCGTCACCGCCGTCGGGGATGGCCGCGCCGGCCGCTTCGGGTTCGGCGACGGCCTCGGCCTCGGCAGCCGTCGGCGCGTCCGTGAAGTACATCGACTCGACGAGGCGGGCGAAGTACGCCAGCGTGAGCACCGTGCTCAGCAGCAAGACGGCGACGAGCGCCCACGCGCCCACCTCGACGGCGCCGAGGACGATGTACCACTTGCCGACGAAGCCGACGGCCGGCGGGACGCCGACCATCGAGAACGCGAGGACGGCGAAGGCACCCGCGGCGACGGGCGCGCGGTCGGTCAGCCCGGCGTACTCCTCGATGGTCCGGGCGCCGGTCTTCCGTTCGATGATCCCCGCGGTGGCGAACAGGCCGCCCTTCATCACGGCGTGGCCCACGAGGTGGATTATTGCGCCGACGACGGCCGTCGAGGAGGCCACGGCGAACCCGGCTATCACCAGGCCGAACTGCGAGACGGAGGAGTACGCGAGCATCCGCCTGACGTCGCGCTGGGAGACGGCCAGTGCGGAGCCGACGACGACGCTTATCGCGGCGACGGCGAACAGCGCGTCCTGGGCCAGCGGCACCGCGGCGAAGAAATCGACGGTGAACACGGAGAAGACGATTCGCGCCAGCGAGTACGCGGCGACGGTCGAGACGAGCGCCGAGATGAGCGTGCTCACCGAGTCGGGCGAATTGGCGTAAGCGTCGGGCTGCCAGGTGTGGACGGGGTACAGCGCCACCTTCACCGCGAGTCCGGCGGTCATGAGGCCGAACGCAGCGAGTATCAGGGTCGACGTGTAGCCGCCGGCGACCTGCGGAATCTTCGTCGCGAGGTCGGCCATGTTGAGCGTCCCCGTCGCGACCAGCAGGTAGCCCACGCCGAGCAGGTACAGCGACGCGCCGAACGTCCCGATGATCAGGTACCGCAGCGCGGCGACGGCGGCCGCGTCCTGGTCACCGCTGGCGACCAGGGCGTAGGCGGCGAGCCCGGTTATCTCCAGGAAGACGTAGAGGTTGAACACGTCGCCGGTGATGCTCATCCCCGACAGTCCGGCGACGAGCAGCAGGTAGAGGGTGTAGAAGCTGTTCGTGTGGGGTCCGGCGCGGCGCGCGTACGCGAGCACGCCCAGCGAGACGACCGAGACCAGCCCGACGACGGCCGCGGAGAGGCCGTCGACGACGAGTTCGATGCCGTACGGTGCCGCGAAGCCGCCCACCTCGTAGACGACTGGCTGGCCGCCGGCGACGGTGGCGACGAGCCAGGCGGCGAGTGCGGCGTGGACGCCGAGAGTCAGCGTCGCGACCGACCACCCGGCGCGGTCGGTGAGCAGTCCGACGAGTAGCGGCAGCGCACCCCCGACGATGGGGGCCACGACCAGCAGAACGGGCACGTGTTCAATCATGGTAGAGCTGTCGCAACACCTCCTCGTCGAGCGTCCCGTACTCGTCGTAGATACGGACGACGAGCGCGAGCGCCACCGCAGTCAGCGCCACGCCCACGACGATGGCCGTCAGGATGAGCACGTGGGGAAGCGGACTCACGTACGGCCCGCCGCCCTCGTGGACGACCGGTGCGGCCCCGCCCTCGACGTACGCCGCGGTGATGAAAAAGAGGAAGATGCCGGTCTGGAAGATGTTCATCCCGATGACTTTCTTGATCAGGTTCGTCGATTCGACCAGCATGTACACGCCGATGCCCAGCAACAGGACGACGGCGTAGTAGTTGTAGTGGGTCAGGAGGGCGTCTATCACGCTCACGCCTCCTCACCTCCGTCTGCGTGGCCGAACCCGGCCGAGAGGACGAAGAACAGGCCGACGACGACGCCGGCCACGATGCCCCCGATGGCGAGTTCGACCAGTTCGATGCCGTACTTGCTGGCGTGCGAGATGTAGGGCGCGTAGACGTCGTACTGCAGGAACGCGCCGTCGAGCGCCATCGCACCCAGGCCGATGCCGGCGAACGTCAACACGCCGAGGGACGTCAGCCCGACGATGGCGCGGGCGTCGATCCACTCCCGGGTCGCGTCGATGCCGAAGGCGAAGGCGGTCATCATGACGACGGACCCGGCGATGACGCCGCCCTGGAACCCGCCGCCTGGAGAGTCGGCCCCGTGAAGCATGATGAACAGGCCGAACGTGAGCACGAAGGGCGCGACGACCCTGACGGTGGTCATGATGATCGGGCTCTCGACGTACAGCGGCGCCTGGTCGCGCCCGCTCATGCGAACGCCTCCGTGCGAAGCACTGTCAGCGTCGCCACGCCGGCGACGAAGACGACCACCGCTTCACCGAGCGTGTCGAACCCGCGGTAGGCGGCGAGCACGGCGGTGACGGCGTTGTGCACCTCGGTCTCCTCGTAGGCGTTGTCGAGGTAGTAGTCGGTCACCTCGCCGGAGCCGACGGGCGAGTCGGTCGCGCCGACCGCCGGGAGCGCGGGGACTGTCGCCCCCATGACGAGGACGAACGCGCCGACGGCCAGCACCGTCCGGGGCCGGACCCGCTCGAAGAGCTGGTCTTCCGACGGCCGGACGGTGTTGGCCAGCGCGATGAGGAGGAGGATGGTCATCACGCCGGCGCCGACGGCGGCCTCGGTCAGGCCGACGTCGGGCGCCTGGAGCAGCACCCAGATGATGGAGATGCCCAGGCTGTAGGCGGCGAAGGCCATCACGGCGGCGAGCGTGTCCTTCAGCAGGGCCGCGCCCAGCGCGCTCGTCAGCACGAACACGAGCAGGACGACCTCGAGGACGGACGGGGTCACGGCTCACCTCCGGCGTCGGCGTCGTCGGTGGTCCACGGCTCGATACCCTGGTCACGGGCCGCGCGGGCGATGGCGTGTGCCGCGGTGGGGTTGGTCAGGAACATGAACAGGAGCAGGAAGACGGCCTTGACCGTGGCCAGCTGCGCGTCGATGACGAGGGCGACGCCGCCGAGCGCGAGCACCGCCCCGAGCGTGTCGCTCTTGGAGGCGGCGTGGGTCCGGGTGTAGACGTCGGGCAGTCGCACCAGCCCGACGGCGGCGACGAGGCCGAAGAAGGCGCCGCCCGCGACGAGCGCGACGGCTGCGTACTCGGAGATGGCCATCAGAGCACCCCTCCGTGTTCGACGCTGAACTTCGAGATGGCGATGCTCAGCAGGAAGTTGAGCAGGGCGTACACGAGCGCGATGTCGAGGAACATCTGATTGTCGTAGGCACCGGCGACCAGCGCGATGGCGATGACGGTGTTCGTCCCGACGACGTTGACCGCGACGACGCGGTCGTGCATCGTCGGCCCCTGGAGTATCCGGTAGAGACCGACGATTGCGAAGGCGACGAACGCGCCGGCGCCGACGAGCAGCGCGGCCTCCACGTTAACCATCGTCGCCCTCCTCCCCGCGTTCGCGCGGGCTCGGTATCCTGGCCGCCGCACGGCCCCAGAAGACGAAGCGGACGGCCCGTTCGAGACTCCCCTCGAAGAGGCCGTCGCGCGTCGCTTCGGTCAGCGAGTGAACGACGAACGACTGCTCGGTCACGTCGACGGTCAGGGTTCCCGGGGTCAGCGTGATGCTGTTGGCCAGTGTCGTCACAGGGGTGTCGCCCCAGACGGCAGCGTCGAACTCGACCATCTCCGGGTCGATGGGGAGCGAAGGGTGGAGCACGACGTAGGCGATCTGGAGGTTCGCCTTCGCGATCTCCCAGAGCAGGTAGGGGGCGTAGACGGCCATGCGGACGGTCTGGACGGCGAGGTGAGTCAGGGAAGGTTGGTGACCGAACACGATGGGTGCGAGCAGCGCGGCGACGAGGCCGGCGGTGAGCCCGCCGGTCACGAGGTCGAACGTCGTCCACGCGCCCAGCGCCTGGTAGAAGAGGAACGAGGCGCCGAAGATGGCGACGTACTTCCGCGCGGTGCCAGTGCGACCGAGGACGGTCTGTCGGCGCGGCCGCTCGACGGGCGCCTCCTCGACGTCGAGGTCGCGACGCTGTAGTTCCGTCGCCAGCGGCCAGAGCATCGGTGCGCCCGACCCGGGGTCGTACTCCGGGTCGAGGACGACACGGTCGACGTCGTGAGCGGCCGCGTAGTCGGCGAGCGCGTCGGCGTACTGGTCCGGGCTGAACAGGTAGCGGTCGGCGCCGACGACGGCCAGTTCGACCTCGACGGACGCTTCCTGACCGGCGCGGTCCTCGTCGGCCCACACGGAGACGCGGTCGAGGAGTTCGTGGTCGTCGCCCAGGTCCGCTGGACCGGTCGGGTCGACGGCGCGGGCGCTCTCGAAGACGACGAAGTGGATCGTCGCGGGCGCCCCGTCCGACGCGGCGGCCGCCTCCTCGACGGCGTAGGCGACCGTGTTTCGCAACGTCACGGAGTCGGCCACTGGCACGAGCAAACGACGGGCCTCTTTCGATGTCACAGTCGTGGGAAATCTCGCTGCAGCGCTGTCTGGCGAGCGATTCAGTTGTCGTCCGACATTCACCCTACCACAAGGATAACTATTTCGTAACCGGTCGACCAGCGGGGCCCGAACGCCCGGATCAGATCAGTTCGGCGACGAGTTCGTCGGCGATCCGGGCACCGAGTCCGTCCTTCGATCCCTCGTACTCGCGCGCGTCCTCGCCGTCGACTACCAGTGCCCGGGTCCCGTCCTCCCCCATGACGGTCGCGTCGTTCGCGACGACGAACGCGAGGCCCGCTCGCTCCTGTATCTCACGGGCCCGCTCGACGAGCTGATCGTCGTCCGCGTCGGTCTCGACCTTGAACCCGACGATGGGGAGGTCGGGGTGGGCCTCCCGGACAGCGTCGATGAGCTTGGGCGTGGGTTCGAGTTCGAGCGTCAGCCGCTCCTGCCCGGAGGGAATCTTCTCGGGTTCGCCGTCCATCGTGTAGTCGGAGATGGCGGCGGCCGAGACCAGCGCGTCCGCTTGCTGGCCCAGATCCGCCACCACGTCGGTCATCTCCGCGGCCGACTCGACGTCTCGTACGCCCGCGTACGGCACGTCCGATCCGTCGTGAACGAGCGTGACGTCCGCCCCGCGAACGTAGCACGCGCGAGCGACCGCACGCCCGGTCTTGCCCGACGCCCGGTTCGAGAGGGTCCGTACCGGGTCGATCGACTCCGTCGTCGCCCCGCTGGTCACGGCGACGTGCCGGCCCTCGAGGGGCGAGTCGGTCGCGGCGCGCGCGGCGTCGGTGACGATGGCCTCCTCGCTCGCGATCTTCGCCTTCCCTTCCTCGATCCGGGGGTCGACGAAGTCGACGCCCCACTCCTCGACGCGGTCGATGGCGTCCAGCACGCCCGGATGGTCGTACATCGGTTCGTGCATCGCGGGCGCGACGACGACGGGGACGCCCGCCCCGAGCGCCGTCGTCGCACACGTCGTCACGGGCGTGTCGTCGACCGCGGCGGCGATCTTGCCGACCGTGTTCGCGGTCGCCGGCGCGACGAGCAACACGTCGGCCCAGCCGTCGACGCCGCACAGTTCGACGTGTTCGACGCGTCCCGTCAGCTCCGTCACCACGTCGTTCCCGGTGGCGTACTCCAGCGCCCAGGGGTGGACGATGCCCCGGGCGCTCCCCGTCATCACCGCCCTGACCGTCGCACCCCGGCGCCGGAGTTCGTGGGCCAGTTCGACGGTCTTGACGGCCGCGATCGACCCCGTGACGCCCAGCGCGACGTTCGCTCCCTGCAACATTGCCCGTAGATTGTCCTGCCTGTCATTTAAGCACCGCCACTCAAACAGACGTATTCGGTGCGATCTGTCACCCGAGAACGGATTTTAGGCGGTCGGTAACGTCGCGATAGACGTCCGCATTCCCGCTCATGGACGGCTGTGAGAGATTACGAGGAAGATAAGTATAGTTCGCCCGCGCGTCTGCATACGACGATGGGCCAACTTTCGGTGCGGCAGTCCGAATACGCTATTCGGCCGTACGAGGCCAGCGACTTCGACGGATTTCTCGACCTCTACGCGCAGGTTTTCGGCACCGACCGTGACCGGGAGTGGTTCGACTGGAAGTACGGTGACAACCCCTACGTCGACCACGTTCCGATACTCGTCGCGGAACGGGACGGCGACCTGGTGGGTGCCCGGCCCTTCTTCACGCTCGACGTGTCGGTCGGCGGCGAGCGCCGCCTGGCACTCCAGCCGGCCGACGCGATGGTCCACCCCGACCACCGCCGTCAGGGCTTGTTTACCCGGATGACCGAGGCCGCGATCGAGAAGTATGACGAGGGGAAACCAGCCTTCTTCTTCAACTTCCCCAACCACCGGTCCGCGCCGGGGAACCTGAAACTGGGGTGGAAGCGAGTCGCCGATCGGCCGACGTACTATCGTGTTCAGGATCCGTCTGCCATGGCGACGAGCCTGTCGGCGCCGTGGAGCACAGTCGCGGCGCTCGGCCTGCGGCCAGTGGTCGGCTGTCACAACTGGCTGTCCGACCGTCGGACGGATACCGCCGACGGCGTGACGGTACAGCGTCGCGAGACGGTTCCGTCAGCGACACTCGGGTCGCTGGCCGCGCCGGAGGACCGGATGGGGATCCGGGCGTGGCGGGACGAGCAGTTCTACGACTGGCGGTTCGACAATCCCGTCTGGACCTACGACGCCTACGTCGCGGTGGACGGTAGTGACGCGGTCGCGGCGATGGTCACCGGGACGGGGGTCAGCGCGGGCATCGTCCAGACGAAGATCGTGGACGTCCTTCCACTGCCAGACGACGCTGTCGGTGGCGGTCGCACCGCGGACTGTCTCGACGCGTTGCTCGGGCGAGCGGTGCGGGACAACGCCGAGTCGGACGTCCTGACCGCACCGGCGACGCTTCCGCATTCGGTCGCCGTCGGGCGCGGGTTCAGGCGCGACGACAGACCGCCGCTTTCGCGCGTCGCGACCCAGACGACGCACGTCGTGCGGTCGCTGACCGGGGAGTGGCGCGTCGACGGGCTCGACGTGACGGACCCGGCGAACTGGCGTCTCACCTTCGCCGAGAAGGACTCGAACTAGCGCCGCGCCCGATACGGCGGTAGCGATCGTATTACTATACGATTCATCTGCCTGGGAGTACGCATGAGCCGTCAGGAGCCTGTCCAGCGGGAGTACGCCGTCCGGGAGTTCGAGTCGAGCGACCTCACGGCGTTCCTCGACCTGCACTCGGAGACGTTCGAACCGAACTACGGTCCCGAGTGGTTCGCGTGGAAGTACGAAGACAACCCCTACGTCGACCACGTCCCCATCCTCGTCGCGAAACGGGGCGGTGAGCTCGTCGGTGCGCGTCCGTTCTTCGCGCTCGACGTGGCCGTCGACGGCGAGCGTGCGCTGGCGCTCCAGCCCGGAGACACGATGGTCCACCCCGACCACCGGCGTCAGGGCCTGTTCACCCGGATGACCGAGGCTGCCATCGAAAAGTACGGCGAGGGGGAGCCGGCCTTCTTCTTCAACTTCCCCAACCACCGCTCCGGACCGGGCTACCTGAAACTCGGCTGGGAGACGGTCGGTGAAGAGACGACGTACTATCGGATACAGAACACGAACGCGTTCGGACTCGACGAGTCGGCGGCGTGGAAGTCGGTGGCCGGCGCCGCTGGACTCGCACTCGGCGGCTACAACCGCCTGTCTGACTTGCGGACCCGGTCCCCCGACGGCGTGACTGTGCGGCGCTACGAGTCGGTTCCGGCCGAGACAATGGCGGACCTGGCGGCCAGCGAGACGTCGAGTGGCATCCACGTCTGGCGGGACGAACAGTTCTACGACTGGCGCTTCCAGACTCCCGCGTGGGACTACGCGGCCTACGTCGCCGAGCGGGACGGCGAGCCGGTCGCCGGGATGGTCGTCGGCACCTCCGTCGAGTCCGGACTCCGCACGACGAAGGTGACCGACGTGGTCCCGACGCCGGACGGGGAGGCGACCGACGCGCAGGACGCGCTCCTCCACCGGCTGGTTCGCGACTACGCAGAATCCGACGTCCTGGCCGCGCCGTCGGCATTGTCGCGGTCAGCGCTGGGGCGCGCGGGGTTCCGGAGCGACGACCGGCCACCGCTGGGCAGCGTCGCGAACCCGACGACGCACGTGGTCCGGTCGCTGACCGGCGACTGGTCCCACAACGGCGTCGACATTACCGACGCGTCGAACTGGTGGCTCACCTTCTCCGAACAGGACACGAGCTAGCGGACGCGCGATGGCCCGGGTCACGACGACGTCCTATTCGTCGTCGTCCACGGACGGATGCATCGTCGGCGGTTCGACGGCTGGGTCCTCGAAGTATTCTCGCATCGTCTCCGCCGACCGGTCGGCCCGTCGCTGCCACTCCGCCTCGCCGATCTCCTCGCAGCCGGGCGGGACCTCGCGCCCGCGGCCGGTGAAGTACCCCTCCGGCGCGACCCAGTCGTTGTAGAACGGCACCTCCGAGTCCTCGACGACGGTTCGGCCGACCGTCGCGCCGTGGCCAGCGGCGACGATGGCCTGGTGGTACGTGCCGGCGAGCCGGCCAGCGGCGTACAGGCCGTCGACGGCCGACCGGCCGAACTCGTCGACGTCGACGTATCGTTTGCTCCCCCGGTCGATCAGACCCAGGTCGAGGTCGTCTAGGTAGGTGGCGTCTGACCACGAGGCCGCGACGACGCAGTCGGCGGACAGGTCCCGGCCGTCTTCGAGCGCGACCGTGAAGCCAGCGCCGTCGTCGGAACGGTCCTGGTCGGCAGCGCCTTCGTCGACCGGCGTGACGTCCACGACCTGTCCGTCGACGAACTCCGCGCCCGCGTCGTCGACCTGGTCGCGGGTCATCTCCAGCAGGAGTCGTGCGTTGACGCCTGCGGGGAACCCGGGGACGTTCTCCAGGTGCGCGTTGCGCGCGAGGATCGGTTCGCCGGCCGAAACGACGCGGGTCGGGAGCCCCGCTCGCGCCGTGAACAGCGCCGCCGAGAGACCGGCGACGCCGCCGCCGACGACGACGACGGATTCTGACTCGTCACTCATGGAGGGATGTGGGGCAGGGGTGGACAAAAAAGAGGGTTACCCGAGGTCGAACTGCGCGGCCGCGGTCTCCATGTCTTTGTCCCCGCGACCGCTAAGGTTGACGAGGAGCGTCTCGTGCTCGCCCTCCTCGGCGAGTTGCTTCGCCAGCGCGATGCCGTGGGCCGACTCCAGCGCGGGGATGATCCCCTCGGCCTCGCTCAGGTCGCGGAAGGCCGCGAGCGCCTCGTCGTCGGTGATACCGCGGTACTCACAGCGGCCGACTTCGCGGAACATCGCGTGCTCGGGGCCGACGCCGGGGTAGTCCAGGCCCGCGGAGACGGAGTGGACCTCGACGTCGTCGTCGATGACGCGCGTCTTCATCCCGTGGAGGACGTCCTCGGTCCCGGTGTCGAGCGGCGCGGCGTGGCGCTTCGAGTCCGCGCCCTCGCCGCCGCCTTCGCCGCCGTAGAAGTCGACGTCGTCGTCGTCACGGAACGCGTGGAACAGCCCCATCGCGTTCGAGCCACCGCCGACGCAGGCCACGGCGGCGTCCGGGAGCTCGCCGGTCCGCTCCAGGAACTGCTCGCGGGCCTCCTCGCCGATGACGGACTGGAAATCCCGAACCATCCGCGGGAACGGGTCCGGGCCGACGACGCTGCCGACGAGGTAGTGGGTGTCCTCGACGTTGCCGGCGAAGTCCTCGAGCGCGGCGTCGACGGCGTCGGCCAGCCCCTCGTCCCCGCGAGTCACCTCGTTGACCTCCGCGCCCATCAGGCGCATGCGGAAGACGTTCATCGTCTGGCGCTCGACGTCTTTCTTTCCCATGTAGATCTCCGTGTCGAGGTCGAACAGCGCGCCGACCATCGCCGTCGCGGTGCCGTGCTGGCCGGCGCCGGTCTCGGCGATGAGCCGGGACTTGCCCGCTTTCTTCGCCAGCAGGGCCTGCCCGACGCAGTTGTTGATCTTGTGGGCGCCGCCGTGGAGCAGGTCCTCGCGCTTGAGGTAGACGTCCGTCCCCCACTGCTCCGAGAGGTTCTCGGCGTGGAACAGCGGCGTCGGCCGGCCGGCGTAGTCCCGGAGGATCGAACGGAACTCCGCCTGGAATTCGTCGGTAGACGTGACGTCCTCGAACGCGGCGGCCAGGTGCGCCAGTGGTTCTTTCATCACGTCTGGCACGTGTCGTCCGCCGAACTGTCCGAACTCGCCCGAACGCTCCTCGTCGTTACTCATACGTCACACCGTATGCCGGGTCGCCTACAAAGCTCTATGGACCGAGCGCTCCCCGCCCGCGGCACGACGTGACAGTTCGTCGAAGGACGAACGCTCAAGGCGGAGCGCGCCGATGGACCCACGTGGACAACGTCGAGGTCAGTACCGTCGTCTACCTGCCGCCCGCGGAGGTTTACGAGTTCCTCCTGGACTTCCCGGGCTACGCGAAGTACTCTAAGTACCTCGAATCCGTGACCCAGGACGGCGACGGCTCCTCGGGAACGCGCTACGGGCTCACCTTCGCCTGGTGGAAGGTCTCCTACACCGCGCGCTCGGAAGTGACCGCCGTCGACCCGCCGGAACAGATCGACTGGAAACTCGTCAAGGACATCCACGCCCACGGGCACTGGCGAGTCGACCCGGTACCAGAGGCCGCACCTGCCGGCGAGGACCACGCCTCCCGCGTCGCCCTCTCGATCCGGTTCGACCCCGACACGGCCGATTCGGGCACACTCGACCTGCCGCGACTCGTCTCGCTGGACTGGGTCATCGGCAAGGTGAAACCCCTCGTGCAGGACGAGGCCGAACGGATCGTCGAGCGCATCGTCACCGACCTCGAGGGTGAGCCCCGCGAGGTCGACCTCGAGATACACACGACGCCGGACTCGGTGTAATCCGCGGGAAGAAACGAACTCGAAACGGCTGTCGTCGCTACGCGTCGGGCTGTTCGTAGTCGCCGCCGAACTTCATGAAGAAGTACGCCAGGCCGAGCGTCGCCGCCATCACGAACGACGCCGCGACGCCGAGGGACTTGGCGCTGTCGGGCAGCGTGGCCCCACCACCGCCTCCTCCGCCGCTCCCGCCGCCCCCGATAGTCGGATAGTCGGAGCCGACGACGATGGCACCTTTCATGCCGACGGCCTCGTGGGGGACGCAGTGGTAGTTGTACACGCCGTCTTCCTCGAACGTGTACTCGAAGGTCGTCCCGGCCTCGGCGACCGGATCACCTGATTCGAAATCGCCGTCGTTCGAGACCACGTTGTGGGCGCCGCCCTCACCGGTCCACTCCCAGACCACCGTCGCGCCGTTGTCGACCTTGACGGCCGCCGGTGTGAAGGCGAGGCCGTCGCTGCCGCCACCGACGTCGACCGCGACTTCGCCCTGTCCGGTGGCGTCTTCGGCACTTCCGCCGAACTCGTTTGCGTCGTCGAGGTAGCCGCCGAAGTCCGGCGGTCCGCCGCCACCGCCGCCACCACCGCTACTCTCGTTCCCGCCACTCTCGTTCTCCTGGGCCGACGCGGCGCCCGCCCCCGCGATGGCGGCTGTCCCCGTCGCCGTCCGGAGGAACGTCCGGCGCGACACGTCCGCAGTACCGTCGCTCATGTGCTGGAGTTCGGAATCGCCCGTAGTGAATCCACCGTTTCGTACTGGCTGGTTTTCTCGCGGTCCCCGCCCCGGTTCGAGCGAGCGCTCGGCCCGCCGTCCGAATCGGTTTTGCGCGTCGAATACACGACCGACACCGCATCCGCAACCTCTTTTCGTCGCCTTCCCTTCGGTTTCGGTGATGGCTACCGAACAGACTCCCGAGAGCGCGCCGCTCGCACAGGAGATGCCGACGCTGGGACTCGGCACCTGGCAGAACGAGGACCCACAGCAGTGTGCGGAGAGCGTCAGGACCGCGCTGGAGATGGGGTATCGCCACGTCGACACGGCCCAGATATACGGCAACGAGGCCGCCGTCGGCGACGGCATCGCCGCGGCGGACGTCGACCGCGAGGACGTCTTCCTCGCGACGAAGGTGTGGAACACAAACCACGCCCACGACGACGTGATTTCGAGCACCGAGGAGAGCCTCGACAAGCTCGGCGTCGACTCGGTGGACCTGCTGTACGTCCACTGGCCGTCGGCGAACTACGATCCCGAGGACACGCTCTCGGCGTTCGCCGAACTGAAAGACAGGGGCCTGATCGACCGCATCGGCGTCTCGAACTTCGAACCCCACCACCTCGACGCCGCCCGCGACGCCGTCGACGACCCCATCTTCGCGAACCAGGTGGAGATGCACCCGCTGCTTCCCCAGGAGGAACTCCGCGAGTACGCCGAGGGAACCGACGTCGAACTCGTCGGCTACTCCCCGCTCGCCCGCGGGCAGGTGCTCGACGTCCCCGAGATCCAGGACGTCGCCGAGAAACACGACGTGAGCGAGGCCCAGGTCAGCCTCGCCTGGCTCCGACAGAAGGGCGTCACCGCCATCCCGAAGGCGACTAGCCGTGACCACGTCGCCGACAACTGGGCCAGCCTGGGCCTGGAACTCGACGACGAGGACGTGGCCGCCATCGACGGCATCGACCGCACGGAACGGCAGGTGAACCCCGGCTTCGGGCCCGATAGCTGGGACTGACCGCATCCGACGCACCGGCCGACGCCCGCCGTTCGGGTCCGGCCGTCGTCTCCCTTTCTGTCACTCAGGACGCCCGTGCGAGAAGAATTAAAGGCCGGGCTGTCGAACGAGTCAATATGTCCGTCGGGAACGAGCCGGGTATCGTCGGGGGTATCCAGATCGACTTGCAGCGGCTCCACGAGACGTGGATGGAGATCGTCTGGCCGCGCCAACGCGGCGCCAACGACACCGTCCTCGGCAAGTGGACGCCGAACACGCAGGGCCAGATGCTGCTCTACCGCGTCTGGTCGGCCCTCGGCGTCCCGGTCATCGCCGTCGTCTACCCGCTCGTCCTGCTCGGTGCGGTCGTCCGCTTCCAGACGCGACGCATCGACGGGACGGCGACTCGCCTCGGCCTCGTCGGCGTCGTCCTCCTCTCGCTAGTCGTCTGGGGCGCGCTGACGGCGCTCGCACAGTTTCAGCTCGACATGGCGGCCGGTGGCGTCGTCGCCATCGCCGCCGCCAGCGGGGTCGCGACGATATCCGCGGCGCTCGCCCTCGCGACCCGCCGCGTCGGCGGTCGGGGAACGACGGTGCTCCTGTCCTATCCGTTCGCGATGACGGCCATCTTCCTGCCACCCGTCGTCGCGGCGCTGTTCTCTCCCGCGATCGGGAACGTCATCCTCCCCGGGAGCCGCGACTTCGCGAACGTCCTGCTCGACAACGTCGCCCGACCGCTCGGCCTCTACGAGTTCTTCGTCGGGAACTTCTCCATCGAGGGCGTCGGCTACGCGCTGATGTGGCTCGGCATCTCCGTCCCGCTGGGCTGGATCCTCGGCCTGCTGGTGACGCTCGCCGACGCCGTCCGCCCGACGGAGTAACTGGTACGTTTTTCACGCGTCGTCGCTAACTCGCCCCTATGGAGTTCAACACGACCGTCACGGGAGCGGCCTTCGTCGTCCTGTTCGCGATTCTCGCCGGCGGCACGCTCACGAGCGGGATGCCGACCTCGATCACGATGATGATACTGCCCGGTCTGCTGGTGTTCATGCTCCTGACGCTGTACGTCGGCGTCAAGCACGGGGAGTACCGGGCCAGCGTCTCGAACTGACGACACCCCGTCTAGGGCGACGCGTCGTCCGGCAGAATGACTCGTTCTTCGGGTACGTCTCCGTCGTCGGCAGCAACTGCGACCGTCCCGACTTCTCCCTCCCCGAGGAGCACTGTCGCGCCCGCGCGCATGGGCGCGAGCAGTCCCGCAACGATGGCTCCGGGCTCGGTGACCGGCGCCCTGAGAGCGATTCTGTCCTCGCTCGTCAGGTCGAACTCCGAGACGATGCGGTGGCTCGCGGCGAGCAGGTCGCCGTGGGTGTAGGTCCGGTCCGCGGCGAGCACCGCGTTTTCCGGCCCGAACTCACCCGGTGGCTGGAGTGGGTTCTCGCTCCACGCCTCGCGCTCGAGGTGGGCGATCCGCGGGTCCTCCGGCGGCCCACCGTAGGCGATCGGTTTGGTACCCGGCCCCGACTGGTAGTCGTCCATCCAGTCGCTCGGGGCGATCAGGACTTTCGAATCGACGGCCCCCGGCGGGTCGAGGTCGACGACCGCGCCGTCGAGGGCCGCACCCAGGAACGCCTGGAGTGCGTCGGGGGACTCGCGGATCCAGCCCGGTACGTCGTCGGCCACAGGCGCTTTCGGCCCGGCGACGATGGCGACGCGCGCGCCTTCCCGGACGCCGTAGTGGCGGAGGAGGTTCCCGACCTTCCACGCGTTCGTACAGAAATCCCGATAGCTGAACGGCGTGGCTCGCTCGGCCGGTTCGAAGAGCGCGCCCTCGCGCTCGCGCGCCTCCGCGACGAGGTCACCGATAGTCTGCATGGACGGGAATTCACCGTCGGGGAAGATAGTGGCGACGATCGAATCCATTCCGGTCGATGCCGCGACGCGGGAGCGCTCGTCGAGAGCTGCCTACGACTTCGTTGCAGGCGACTCGCGAAACACTCCTGACGTACTCACCGGAATCTGTTACACTTTTGACAACAGGGGGCGAACCCACGACCTGTCTGTGCTATGCAAGCATTCGTCATGCGTTCGATCGGCGAGACTGGTATCGTGGAGAAAGACCGTCCGACACCTGGACCGAACGACGCCATCGTCAAACCGACGAAGGGGCTGATCTGTACGTCCGATTGCCACACGGTCCACGGGGCGATCGGCGAACGGGAGGACCTGACGCTCGGTCACGAGATCGTCGGCGTCGTCGACGAAGTCGGGGACGAGGTCTCGGAGTTCGAGGCGGGGGACCGCGTCGCCGTCGGCGCCATCACGCCGGACTGGAACTCGCTCGCGGCCCAGGACGGACACCCCTCCCAGTCGAACGAGGCGCTGGGCGGCTGGAAGTTCGCCAACGTCAAGGACGGGACGTTCGCCGAGTACGCTCACGTCAACGACGCGGACGGGAACATGGCACACATCCCGGACGGCGTCACCGACCACGAGGCGACCTACGTCGCGGACATGCTCTCGACCGGTTTCGCCGGCGCGGAGAACGCGGCCATCCCCATGGGCGGAACGGTCGCCGTCTTCGCCCAGGGGCCCGTCGGCCTGATGGCGACGAAGGGCGCCGCGCTCCAGGGCGCCGGTGAGATCATCGCCGTCGAGACGATGGACAACCGCAAGCAACTCGCCCGGGAGTACGGCGCCGACCAGGTCGTCGACTTCGCCGACGTCGACCCCGTCGAGGCGATCATGGACCTCACCGACGGCGAGGGCGTCGACGCGGCCATCGAGGCCCTCGGGGCCGACGAGACGCTCCAGGACTGCATCGAGGTCACCAAACCCGGCGGAACGATATCGAACGTCGGCTACCACGGCGAGGGCGAATTCCGCCACATTCCGCGGGTCGAGTGGGGCGTCGGTATGGCGGAGAAGGACATCGTCACCGACCTCTGTCCCGGTGGCCGCCTGCGGATCAGTAGAATGCTCCGGCTGATCGAGACCGACCGCGTCGACCCCACGAAGATGACGACCCACGAGTTCGACTTCGAGGAGATAGAGACCGCCTTCGACATGATGGACACGAAGGAAGACGGGATGATCAAGCCGCTGATCCACTTCGAGTAATCCGTGTGCTGGGAGCGGTCGCATTTCGAAGGGACGGGGCCGTCGCGTGCGTCCCCCGCGGTCCGCAACGCAAAAACCTGCAGCGCTTGTCCTGCCTCCATGGACGCACAGGACCGCGTTTCCGCGTTCGTAGCCGAATACGACCTCGACGCACCGGTCGCGTACCGACTCCTCGACCTGACGTCGGAACTCGGAGAGCTGGCGAAAGAGGCCAACGAGTCGACTGGTTACGGCGACGAACCGACCGACGTCGAGCTATCGGCGGACGAACTCGGCGACGCAGTGTTCTCCTTGCTGGCGCTGTGTGACCGGGCCGACGTCGACGCCGAGGACGCGCTGGCGAGTGCGATAGAGAAGTACGAAAAGCGACTGGAGACGAGCGGAACGGCTGGAAGTGGCGAGTGATTACAGCGAGTTCTTGATCTTCTCGAAGAAGCCCTCTTCGACCTCGACTTCCTCGCCGCCGGCCTCGGCGAAGGCTTCGAGGGCATCTCGCTGTTCCTCGTTCAGGCTCTCGGGCGTAACGACCTGGACCTGGACGTAGAGGTCGCCGTGGCCGCGCCGGCGGAGGTGGGGCATCCCCTTGCCGCCGAGGCGGAACACCTCGCCGCTCTGGGTGCCGGCGGGGACGTCGAACTCCGCCTTGCCGTCAAGGGTCGGCACTTCGACGGTGTCGCCGAAGACGGCCTGCGGGAAGGAGACGGCGTGGTTGTGGCGCAGGTCGTCGCCGTCGCGCTCGAAGTCGGGGTGGTCGCGGACGCTGACCTCGATGAGGAGGTCGCCGTTGCGCGCGCCGCGGTCGCCCGGCGCGCCCTCGCCGTCCATCCGGAGCGTCTGGCCGTCGCGGATGCCGGCGGGGATTTCCACGGAGAGGGTCGCCTCGTTGCGGACGGTCCCCTCGCCGCGGCAGGTCGAACACGTCTCGTCGTACAGCGTCCCCTCGCCCTCGCAGCGGCGACAGGTCTGGGTCTGCTGGACGCGGCCCATGGGCGTCTGCTGGACGCGGGTCTGCTGGCCCTGGCCGTTACACTGCGGGCAGGTCCGCGAGTCGGCGTCCGCCGGGTGGCCCCGCCCGTCGCAGTCGGAACAGGTCTCGGGTCGCCGGACGGTCAGTTCCTGCTCGACGCCGTCGTAGGCGTCTCCGAGATCGATGGTCAGCGTCGTTCGCAGGTCCTGGCCCTGCTGGGGGCCGCTCCGGCCGCGACCGCCGCCGCCGAAGAACTGGTCGAAGATGTCCTGCATGCCACCCATGCCGCCGGCTCCGCCGAACGGGTCGCCGCCACGGCGGCCGCCACCGCCGCCGACGCCGCCGTGTTTCTCTGCCTGCTCGAAGCGCTCGTGGCCGACCTGGTCGTACATCTGACGCTTCTCCTCGTCGGTGAGGACCTCCTTGGCCTTCTGGACCTTCTTGAACTTCTCCTCGGCGTTCTCCTCGTCGGAGACGTCCGGGTGGTACTGCTGTGCCTTCTTTCGGTACGCGTCCTTGATCTCGTCTTCGCTGGCGTCGCGTGAAACCCCCAGCACCTCGTAGAAGTCCTCGCTCATTCGTTGTCCCACTGTAATTCGTTGAAACACTTCAAAAGAACGGGTCGCGGCCGGTGGGGTACGTCCAGGTTCGAACACGCCGTCCAACGACGTGCCGCGGCAACTGGTCGGCTGCTAATAACGGCGTCTTAACTGCGGGATGGGGTCGAACAACGGCGCGCTCCGCCCGTTTCGTTCCGTGTTCTCACGAGAAACGGCAGCGCGTGAGCGTCGTTCACACGCCGGATCTCCACTCGTCGCTTAGCTGTCAGATAGTAAAGACGGGGGACGCGCTATCCCGCTCCGTATGGTCGACTTTAGCAGGCGAGCGTATCTGAGAGCCCTGACAGCCGCAGCCGGCAGCGCGACCGCCGCGACTGGAGTCCAATCGGGAGCGCTCGAACGAGTCGCCGCCCAGACCGATGCGGACGGACAGTCCGGCAGCGACAGCTTTTCGCAGGCCGCGCCGTGGTCCCAGGACGGGGCCGGCGCGGCGAACACCGGCGCTGCCCCGACGAGCGGTCCCCGGACCGACCTCCAGGTCGAGTGGAGCTACACGGACGTCGACGCGTGGGGGATCGAAAGCGCCCCGGCACTGGTCGACGGCACGTTGTACGTAACGTCGCTGAAGACCGACATCGGCTATACCTCGCGCGTCCACGCAATCGACGCGACGGACGGATCGGAGATCTGGACGATCGAGATCGGCCACGGCGAAACGAACCCCGAACACGGGCACCGGCACGAGTCGACGCCGGCGGTCGCGGACGGGCGGGTGTTCGTCGGCGACGGCCCCTTGCTGGCGCTAGACGCAGAAGACGGCACGGAGCTGTGGCGGAGCGAGACGGTCGTCCGTGGGTCGGTGCGAGCGGCGAACGGGACGGTGTACACTGCGACCGACGACAACGTGATCACCGCTTTCGACGCCGCGGACGGGACAGAGCAGTGGCGCTTCGATCCGGCGAGCGATTCGGTAGACTGGTCGGCGTACGCGGCGCCAGCAGTGGCCGACAGGACCGTCTACGGAACCGCGCGCGTGGACCCCGACGACGGCGACTCCCGGTCGGTAGGGTTCGCGCTCGACGCCGAGACCGGTGACCGGCAGTGGGTTACTGAGTTCCCCGCAGCGCAATCGGGCAGTGCTTCCGCCCCCGCAGTGTCCGACGGATCGGTCTACGTCGACGTCGGGGACCTCTTCGCGCTCGACGCGGCGACCGGCGACGTGCAGTGGTCGGAGTCGGACGTCGACTCTCCCGTCGTTCAGGACGGAACGGTCTACGCGTTGCGAGACGGGGGCGCCTTCGTGGCCCTGGACGGCGCGACTGGCGAACGGCAGTGGCAGACCGTCTGGGAAACCGAGCGCGACCCGGGAGGCCGAACCGACCTCGTGGCGACGGAGGATTCGCTGTACGTGGGAACGTTCATCGGCGGCGTCTTCGCCTTCGACGCCGAGACCGGCGAGCAACTGGGTCAGGCCCCGGACGGGGGATTCAGCGACGGCCACAGCCCGCCTACTGTCGCGGGCGGCACGGCGTTCGTCGGTGTGTGGAACGCGGACTCCGGCCTCTACGCGATCACCGGAGGGGATGGATCGTCAGGGTCGTCCAAACCGCCGGAACCCGAGGTCGAACTCCGCACTGGACCGGACCAGTCCTACTGTGTCGGAAGTCAGATCACGTTCATCCGGGAAGCCTCCGGGCCCGGTTCGACGAACGACTTCGGCCAGGACGACTACACCTGGAAGATGGACTTCGACACGGGCGACGGCGAGTCCGGGGCTTCCGAGCCGATGACCGAAACTGCCGGCGAACTCGTCCGGCACACGTACGACGAACCCGGCACGTACGAGGTCGCAGTCGTTGGGGAAGGCCCCGACGACCGGACCGTGCGGGACACGGTCACCGTCGACATCGCCGAGTGTGCGGGACCGACTGCGCGCATCGAGACCGAGCCCGCCGACGCCGAGAGCAGGGACTTCGACCTGATGGACGAGGTGACGTTCAGTGCCGAGCCATCGGAAGCCGAGGCCGGCGTCGAGCGCTACGAGTGGGACCTCGACGGTGACGGCGAGTTCGAGAAACACGGCGACGCCGAGACGGTCGTTCTCGGCGAAGAGTGCAGGGAGGAGACGCTGACGGTGTCGCTACGCGTCATCGACACGCAGGGGGCGACCGACACTGCGTCGGTGACCGTCTCGACGATGGCCGACGACGCCTGATAGTAGTGGTTGTAAGCCCGTACCGGCGTCCGGCCGGACGCCGGTAAAAAGTTACAACCACCACTATGAGCGGCTCCGACTGGAACGGCTGGCCGCCCCGACAGTCGAACGTTCGGTCGTCGCGTCCGGCGCCCGGCGGCCAGCGGCCGAACAACGAGGCTTTACGTGCCAGCCGCGAGTCAGGTCGACGTGATGCGGGCGAGTCTCTCCGACGACGTACGTGGTGCAGTCGGCGCCGAGCGCGTGGCCGCCTGGTTTCTGGTCCTCCTCGCCGCCGGGTTCGCCGTCGCCATCGTGCTCCAGCCCGGGCTGATCGCCGCGTCACCGCCCGACGCGACGTTCTCCGGATCCTACGACGAAGCGACCGGGACGCTGACCCTCCAGCACGCCGGCGGTGACGCCATCGAGGACGGCCCGACATCGTCACTCGTCGTGGTCGTCACCGACGCCGACGGCGAGAGCGCGCAGAACGTGACCTGGGCCGCAGACGGCGGCGACGCCGTCGCGGCCTACCCCGTCGAATCCGGCGACAGTATCGCTGTCGACGACCCCTCGGTCGACAGCGACGACGACGGCAACGCCTTCGACGGGGACGCCACGGTCGGGTTCGAACTGGACGACGGCGACACCGCCGCCGTGGTCTGGCGGGGCCGACCGCTCGGTGCGCCCGGCGAGGTGACGACGACGCTCGACACGGTGACGGTGTCGACCGGGTCGTGAGCGGTCGACGCTGCTCTGGGTGACAGGTTTCTTACCAAATCGTCGTTCAGGGAACGCTCTTGAACGTCCTCGCCGTCTGTGAACACATGGCAACGGAGTACGTTCCCGTCGCCGACGCAGACGAGTTGCGCGAGGCGGGGCGCGACGTCGTCTCGGCGGGCGGGCACGCGGTCGCACTGTTCCACCACGAGGGCGAGGTGTACGCCGTCGACAATCGCTGTCCTCACATGGGATTTCCCCTCTCGAAGGGGACCGTCGACGACGGGCTGCTGACGTGTCACTGGCATCACGCCCGCTTCGAACTGGCCTGCGGCGACACGTTCGACGTCTGGGCCGACGACGTCCAGACGTTCCCCACGGAGGTCCGCGACGGCGAGGTGTACCTCGACCCGGACCTCGAACCGGACGTCCCGCCGGCCACGCGCTGGCGCAATCGACTCGTCGACGGCATGGGCGAGAACCTCGGCCTCGTCGTCGCGAAGAGCGTCATCAATCTGGAGTCGCTTGGCGAGGGGTTCGGGACACCGCTGGAGACGGCCGTCACCTTCGGGACGAAGTACCGGTCCTCCGGCTGGGGCCGCGGGCTGACCACCCTCGGGGCGATGGCGAACCTCTACGACGACGTCGCCCACGACGAGAAACTGCGGGCGCTGTACGTCGGCATCGGTTCCGTCGCGGACGACTGCGCCGGCGAGCCACCGCGATTCGCCCAGTACGAACTCGGCAACGCGGGCCTGTCGAAAGAGCGCCTGAAGTCCTGGTTCCGGGAGACCTGCGAGGTCCGGGACGAGGACGGCGCCGAGCGCTGCATCAGGACCGCGGCGAATATCCTCCCGCCCGAGGAGGTCGCCGAAATCGTCGTCGCTGCAGTGACGGACCACCTGTACGTGAACGCCGGCCACACGCTCGACTTCGTCAACAAGGCCTTCGAGACGCTGGACCACCTCGGCTGGGACCACGCCGAGGACGTGCTGGCGTCGGTCGTTCCCCAGATCACCGACGCGAACCGGGCCGAGGAAAGGTCGGCCTGGCGACAGCCGGTGGACGTCGCTGCACTCTGCTTCGACGCGTTCGAGTCGCTCGACGACCTCGTCGCCGCGGGCGAGGGCACCTCCTGGGAGCGCCCCGACGACTTCGTCGACGTGCTCCTCGACGACGACCCGGAGGCCATCGTCGACGCACTCCAGGACGCGATTCGGGACGGCGCGACGAGCGAACAGCTCTCCCGGACAGTCGCACTCGCGGCGACGCACCGGGTCGCCCGCTTCGCCACGAGTAACGAGTTTTCAGACTGGGACACGGTCCACCACACGTTCACCTACGCTAACGCCGTCTCCCAGCTCTCCCGGCGGACCGACGCCGTCGAGGTGTACCGGGCCTGCTTCGACGGCGCGATGGCGGTGTACCTCGACCGATTCCTCAACCAGCCCGCCGCACCGATTCCCGACGTCGGCGACGGTGCGTCAGACGCCGAACCCGATGCCATTCGCGAACAGTTGCTCGCTACGTTCGACGAACAGGGGCGGGTCGAGGAGGCCGCACGGCTCGTCAACGATCACTTCGAGGCCGGTGGCGACGCGGCCGATCTGAAACAGACGCTCGGCGAGGGACTCTTGCGCGAGGACGCGGGCTTTCACACGCTCCAGAACGTCGAGGCGGCTTTTCGGCAGTTCGACGCCGCGGAGGCAGAGCGCGAACGTCGGCTACCGCTGGTGGCGACGGCGCGGTACCTGTCTGCGCACTCCCCGACTCGCCGCGAGCGAGAACAGACGTTTACCATCGCCAGACGGCTCCACCGGGGCGAGTCGATCCACGGCGAGTCGTAGCACGCGGAAACTACTGATTCCAGGGGGCGTCGTCGTACTCGACGTGTCTGTCCTCACGTTCGATGCCGTTGATCGCCGTCAGGTCTTCCTCGTCGAGCGAGAGGTCCAGACTTGCCCAGTTGTCGGCGACGTGGTCCTCGGTCGTCGCCTTGGGAATGGCGACGACGTTCTCCTTCTCGCGGAGCCACGCGAGGCTGACCTGGGCTTCGCTGACGCCGTGTTTGGCAGCGACGTCCTGGATTTCTGGAACGTCGAACACGTCGCCGCGAGCCAGGGGTGAGTACGCCACCAGATAGTAGTCGTGCTCCTGTGCGTGGTTCACCAGGTCGTCCTGCTGGAGCAGCGGGTGCATCTCGACCTGGTTCGCGAACAGCGGTTCGTCTAGGACGTCGATGGCCGTCTCGACCTGCCGGGGCTCGAAGTTCGAGACGCCGACGTTTCGGGTGACCCCCGCCGCCACCAGGTCGTCGAACGCCGACAGCGTGTCCTCGGGGTCGTAATTCCCCAGCGGCCAGTGGACGTACAGCAGGTCGAGGTACTCCACGCCCAGGCGGTCGAGACTCCCGTGCGCCGTCTCGACGACCTCGTCGTATGCAACCCCCGTCGACTCGTAGTGGACCTTCGTCGCGAGGAAGACGTCCTCGCGGTCGACGCTCGCCCGCGCGATCCCCTCGCCAACGTGCTCCTCGTTGCCGTATGCCTCTGCCGTGTCGACGTGACGATACCCCATCTCCAGGGCCGTCTCGACAGCGTTCGTGCACGCGTCGGGGTCGGTGTTCTCCCAGGTCCCGATGCCGACCGGTGGTAACTGCGTCATACGTACGGAATCCATTCGGAGAACAATGGGTGTTGTTGTTCACTTCCCGCGTCCGGGGGCGTCCCCCGATGCGACCGGCGCGTGCCACGGACCGCCATCAGCGGACGATGGTGACGGGGACCGGCGACCGCTTCGAGACGGTCTCTGCGACGTTTCCGACGAGAAACCGGTGGGCCGCGCGCTGCCAGTCCTCGCCGTGTGCACCGATCACTATCGCGTCGTACTCTTCGGCACGTTCCACGATATTCCGGGCCGGGTGGCCCGAGTCGACGACGGTGTCCACCGCCCGCCCGCGCTCGTCGGCTATCTCACGGGCGCGTTCGAACACCGTGTCGGCGCGTTCGGCACTCGCCTCGTCGACGTCGTCTTCCAGGGCGAGCGCCGTCGCCTCGCCCATCATCATCGAGGGAACCCCGACGACGTGCAAGACCGTCACGTTCGCGTCGGGATGATTGTCGAGTGCGTACTTCAGCGCCTCCTCCGCGTGTTCGGAGTCGTCCATCGGGACGAGGATTTCTGAGAGCACGTCTGCAGAAAGGTCGGGCAGCCACCTAAGTCCCTCCCCGGTCGGCCCAGGACTGCCGACTGGGGCGAACTCCCGGTGAGCAGACGAGCCGACGACTCGGACTCGTCCTCGTCGCTTTCCTGAAAAAGACTCGCTTCGCTCGCTTTTTCAGACATCGTCGGACGGCTTCGCCGCCCGACGAGCCTGCGCTCACGGCGTTCGCGCAGACACCGGAAGACTTCGCTCCGCTCGTCTTCCGAGCCCAAGAAGACTCCTCAGACTCGTTTCACTCGTCTTCGTCGTCTTCTTGGACGTCTTCGAAGTCTGCGTCGACGTACTCCTCGCCCTGGCCGGCAGCCCCACCGGCCGCGGCACCGCCGGGACCTGCGCCGCCCATGCCGCCCATGCCGCCGGCACCGGCCGCTCCGCCCGCAGCGCCTGCGGCGCCTTCGGCGGCCTGCTCCTGGTACATCTGCTTGCCGATCTCCTGGAGCTGTTCGGTGAGGGCCTCGGTGACCTCCTCGTAGTCCTCTGTGTCGGCGTCCTCGTCTTCGAGGGTCTCCTGGACCTCGTCGATGGCGTCCTCGATGTCGGCGATGAGGTCGTCGTCGACGTTCTCCTCGTTCTCCTCGATGAGAGTCTCCGCGCGGCGGATGGAGGCCTCGGCCTCGTTGCGGGCCTCGATGCGCTCGCGGCGTTCCTCGTCCTCTTCGGCGTGCTGTTCGGCCTCTTCCTGCATCTCCTCGATCTGTTCGTCGGAGAGGCCGGCGCCGCCCTCGATGGTAATCTCCTCGGAGTTACCGGAGCCCTTGTCCTCGGCGGAGACGTTGACGATGCCGTTCTCGTCGATGTTGAACGACACCTCGATCTGGGGGGTGCCGGCGGGCGCCGGCGGGATGCCGCTCAGTGCGAACTCGCCGAGCAGTTCGTTCTCCGCGGCGATCTCTCGTTCGCCCTGGAAGACGCGAATCTGGACCTGCGTCTGGTTCGCGGCGGCGGTGGTGAATATCTTGGACTCTTCCGTGGGAATCGTGGTGTTCTTCTCGATGAGGCGCTCGAAGAGGCCACCCTTGACCTCGACGCCGAGCGAGAGCGGGGTGACGTCGAGCAGGACGATGTCGTCGACGTCACCGGAGAGGACGCCGCCCTGGATGGCCGCGCCGAGCGCGACGGCCTCGTCGGGGTTGACGTTCTTCTTCGGCTCCTGGCCAGTGAGGTCCTCGACCTGATCCTGGACCTGGGGCATCCGCGTCGAGCCACCGACCAGGATGACCTCGTCGATGTCGCCCTTGTCGTAGCCGGCGTCGTCGAGGGCCTGCTCCGTCGGACCGACGGTGCGCTCCGTGAGGTCCTCGGTGATGGACTCGAAGGTCGCGCGCGTGACCTTCGTCTCCAGGTCGAGCGGACCGTCGTCAGTCGTCGCGATGAACGGGAGGTTGACGCGGGTCTCCTTGCGCGAGGAGAGTTCGATCTTCGCCTCTTCGGCGGCGTCCTTCAGACGCTGGAGGGCCTGGCGGTCGTCGCGGAGGTCGATGCCGTGTTCCTCCGCGAACTCGTCGGCGAGGTAGTCGATGAGGGCCTCGTCCCAGTCGTCGCCACCGAGGTCGTTGTCCCCGTTGGTCGCGACGACCTCGTAGACGCCGCCGCCCAGGTCGAGGATGGAGACGTCGAACGTGCCGCCACCGAGGTCGTACACGAGGACGGTCTGGTCGGAGTCGTCGTCGAGGCCGTAGGCCATCGCGGCCGCGGTCGGCTCGTTGACGATCCGCTCGACCTCGAAGCCGGCGATCTCGCCGGCGTCCTTCGTGGCCTGACGCTGCCGGTCGTTGAAGTACGCCGGGACCGTAATGACGGCCTTCTCGACGTCGTCGCCGAGGTACTCCTCGGCGTCGTGTTTGATCTTCTGGAGGATCATCGCCGAGACCTGCTCTGGCGTGTACTCCTCGCCCTCCAGTTCGACCGAGTAGTCGTCCTCGCCCATGTGGCGCTTGATGGACTGGATCGTCTGGTCGGGGTTCTTGACGGCCTGGTTCTTCGCGGGCTTGCCGACGAGGCGCTCCCCGTCGTCGAACGCGACGACGGACGCGGTCGTGCGGTCACCCTCGCTGTTGACGATAATCTCGGGGTCGCCCCCCTCCATGACCGCGAACGCGCTGTTCGTGGTCCCGAGGTCGATTCCGAGAATCTTGTTGCTCGCCATCTTGTCTGCCTATATCCAGTTGTGCCGGTTAAAAGTTGCTAGACGCGACGAACGCGAACGAGCCGGAGGGGGTCGCCTCCGTGCGGTTTGGCGGTTCTCTGACCTGTGTGACCGGTGGGTATATACAGCCCCGCAAACCAACCGTTCTCGGGTTCACGCAGGGGGCTCGAACCGGGCGATGACCGGCCAGTGATCGGAGGGGGACCGCCAGTTGGCCGCGCGGTCGGTGAGGACGGCGTGCGTCGTCGCCGAGAGCGACCCGTTTGCGAAGACGTAGTCGATCCGCTTGCCCTTCTCGCGGTCGTAGCCGTGGTACGTCTCGTAAGGGCCGTACGGTCGCTCGACGTGCTCGCGTACGTCGTCGAGAGCGTCAGCGAGTATCTCGTAGGCCCGGGAGCCCGGTCGGCAGTTGCAGTCGCCGGTGAGGATCACCGGCCCGTCGTGGTCGGCGAATCGTTCCCGGAGTATCTTCGCGCCCTCGGAGCGGGCACGCTCGCCGTCGACGTCGAGGTGGACGTTGTAGTGGTCGATCGTTTCGCCGGTCGATTCCACGTCGACGGTGACGTGCGTCGCCAGGCGCGGGAGCGTCGCGTCCCAGGCTGGACGGCGGTCGGTCCGGTCGGGCGCCAGCCAGAACGTCTCGGTATCGACGATGGTCGCCCGGTCGCGATGGACCCCGATAGGGGTGTGTTCGCCGATGTCGCGGTCCTCGCCGAACCACTCGTACTCCGGCAACGACTCGCGCATGTCGTCGGTCTGGCCGAGCCAGCACTCCTGGAGGCCGACGAGGGTCGGTTCGTGGTACCTGATCAATCCGGCGACGTCGGCGACCCGGTCCGGCCACTCGACGGCGACGTCTTCCAGCCCCTCGTAGAGGACGTTGAAGGTGAGGGCCGAGATGGTCACGGCTCACAGTACGGTCGCGTCGCGTATTCCTCTTGCGCCGACTGCCGCCGACGAGGCACCTTTCGCCGTGCCTGCCGGCGACGACTGCCCCAGTGGTCGCTGGCCGGACCCACCTTTATGTGGCACCTCTGGCTTGACTTACGGGAGCAATGACGATCACAGCCGACCAGCGCGAGCGCCTCGAACGCCTCCACAGCGCACTGGTGAACGACGTCACCGACGAGATGGGGATCCGCGACAACGTCATCCCTGGCACACGCATCCGCCCGGTCTGGTCGCGCGAGCCGACCGTCGGAACGGCCCACCCCGCCCAGCGCGTGGAGATTGGATACGACGAGGGCGAGGACGACGAGGAGGACGTGGCCGCCGAGGACATCGACTTCTTCCAGTACCTGGAGGCCGTCGAGGAGGGCGACTTCGTCGTGATGGCCGCGCCGAAGGACACCGAGGTCGGCCTCTGGGGCGAACTCCTGAGCAGCATCGTCCAGGAGAACGGCGCGACCGGCGCGCTCATCGACGGGCCGACGCGGGATTCCCGCCTCATCGAGGAACACGAGTTCCCGGTGTGGTCCGACGGCCACAGCTCCATCGAGTCCTTCGGCCGCGTCAGCTTCCGGGAGTGGGACGTCCCCGTCGAAATCCACGGCGTGACTGTCGAACCCGGCGACGTCATCTTCGCCGACTACGAATCCATCGTCGTCCTCGACCCCGATATCGTCGACGACGTCATCGAACAGGGCGAAGAAGAGTTGAAAACGGAGAACAAGGTCCGGTCGGACATCCGCGACGGGGACAGCGTCTACGAGGTCTGGGACCGGTACGGGACGCTGTGAGACGACGCTTTGTCGGAGTCCTCACCACGTATTGCGTCGGATCCGGTCACTCTGCCGCGGGACGGTTGTCCGCCGAGCCAGGAAGAAACGTCCGGACAAATTGGATGCAAGCAGCAAGCGAAACGAACCCACCAGCAGCGCCCGCATAGACCCAAAGTCCCGCGTCCTGATGATTCGTGAGGACGTAGCCCATATTCGCAGTAGCAACCACTCCGACTCCAAGCAGGAACGTACCTAGCAACATCCAGCGTCGGAGTGAACGTAGCAGCGCCGTTGTCTCGGAGGGCATGGAACGTGGATTTGGAGCGACCAGTAACAATGTATCGATACTTCAGGCTGCTGGTCAGTTCGCACACCTGTCGACTGGCTGTTTCGGACGACCAGATACCTGAAGAAGCGGATTTCGATAGAGCCCGAGACGAAGCGCGACGTCGAACCGCCGCTGTTATTCCCCGCTACCGTCGCTGACGGTGACCTGCGCTTCGCGCAGCACCGAGTCGGCCATGACGTAGCCGGGCCGGTGAACTTCGGCGATGGTACCCTCGGGCTGGTCGGAGTCGACGCGGACCAGCACCTCGTGTCGGTGGGGGTCGACGTCCTCGCCGGGTTCGGGTTCGACGACCTCGACGTTCTCCTGATCCAGTTCGTCGTCGAACTGCCGCAGGGTCGACTCGACGCCGCCCCGGATGTCGGTCCCCTCGTCCTGGTCGAGCGCGCGCTTGAGGTTGTCGCGCACGTCGAGCAGCCGGGTCACCAGGTCCTCGGTGGCGCGCTGCTGTTCGTCTTCGCGGCGCTTCTCCATGCGCTTCTTGTAGTTCTGGAAGTCCGCTTGCTTGCGCTTGAGCTTCTCCGTGAGGTCCTCGTTCTCGGACTCCTTGGCCTCGAGCTCCCCTTCGAGTCCGTCGATCCGGGTCCGCAGCGAGGCGAGTTCGTGGGCGACGTCCGCCGGATCGGACTCCCGGACGCGCTCGACGAGCGACTCGTCGACGTCGCCGTGGACCGCGTCGGAATCCTCGACGGCGCCGGACGCGGCGTCCCCGTTCGCCACCTCGTCGGCCGGCCCGGCTTCGCCGTCTGCCCGACTCGCCTCGGTCCCGTCTCCGGCGCCCGCCGACTCCCCCTCGACAGTCGCGTCGCCGCCGCCTGACTCGTCCTGTTCGCTCATACACGGGACAGGGGCACGAGCGGATAAAAGAATTCAGAAATCCGCCTCGGTCGGCACGTCGGCGGTCGGGGGACTGCCCAGGATGCGAGACGGAACTCGGTGATCGGGTGTGTTCGACTCGAACGCCGATAGACTCACTTCGTTCGTCTATCGAGCCCGGCCTCACGCAGTTCGACCGGACGCCGGTATGGGCTCACAACCGGCACTATAAGTGGCCACGCTCGAAATCGACGCGCAATCGTGACTCGCGACTGGTTGAGACGTGTTTCCGACGCGAGCGCGGTCGCCGGGGGCGTCGCGTGGGCGGGCCTCGCTGTCACCGACGCCCTGGACCAGATCGACGCGATACTCGCGCTCGCGATGCTCGTCCTCGTCCCCCTCGGCGTCGGACTCGCCGATGCGCCGCGGCGGGGCGGGTCGCGCACGCGATGGTACCACGTGGCCGTCGCGTTCCAGCCAGCCGCCGCGATTTCTGGCGTTGCGTCCCTCGCGGTCACTCGGGGAGCCACCGCGACGCTCCTCGCAGTCCCCTGGCTCGTCCTGACCGCGCTGGTGGCCGGGTTCGGCCTGTGGCGACTGCTCCAGCGCGGCCCGTGGCCGCTCTCGGAACTGACGCTCGACGCTGGCCTGGTCTACGTCGCCGTCGGGGGCGGTGCCCTGCTGTTCGACCGCGCGGCCATCTCGCTGTTCTTCGAACCGATCCTGATCACGCTCACCGCGGTCCACTTCCACTACGCGGGATTCGCTCTCCCCGTCGTGGCGGGGCTCGCGGGCCGGGCGGCGGCCGGGGACCACCTCGGACGTACCCGGCGAGTGACGACCGGGATTATCGCCGTCGGGCCGGGAATCATCGCGACCGGGATCACGGCCGCGGCGCTCCAGATCCCGTTCGCGGGCCCTATCGAGTTCACGTCGGTCGCCTTCTTCACGACCGCCGTCGCGCTGTTCTCGCTGGCGGTTGTCGTCGACGTGCTTCCCGGTCGCGAATCCCGACTCCAGCAACTGTTCGTCGGAACGGCGTCGCTGGCGGTGACGGCGTCGATGGGATTCGCCGTCTGCTACGGCCTGGCCCGGTGGACCGGCGGGACGTACTTCGGCATCCACGCGCAGGCGTTCACGCCGATGGTCCGCTACCACGGTCAGCTCAACGCGTTCGGGTTCGCGTTGCTCACGCTCGTCGGCTGGCGACTCTCGCCACCGGAATCGACCGCTCGCGCGCCCGGCATCCCGTTCAGTCGACTCGCGGGCGGTCGGCGGATAGGGCGCGACTTCCTCGAACGGCGAGGATACGCGACGGACGACCCCGCGTCGGGAATGATGGCCGGCGTCGACGACTACGCCTGGGACGGGTTCGACCCTGACGACGTGGCGCCGTCGGTCCGGCGCTTCTACGAACACTCGGGGGAGTACCTGCTCTCTGTCGAACCGGACTGGAATCGTCCGTGGGGGTCGCTCGTCCCGGTCTACCGCCTCTTCGCCACGCGGATGGAACAGCTCACCTTGCCGCTCTCGACCGTGGCATCGGAGGCGGCGCTCAGGGGAACGGTCGCCGGCGTCGACGGCCCGGACGACCACGCCGGCTCGCGGGCCTGGATACGGTCGAACGCGCACGCGACGGACGGCGACGACCGAATGACCTACGTCGCCACGTACGGTCGGTACGCCGCCGACGGGACGGCCTACCTCCGGGCGACGTTCCCGCTCCCGGGCGCCAACCTCACCGGCCTGCTCCGGGTCGAGAACTCCGGCTCGGACGACGGGGGGCTCCGACTCACCTCGTACGCCGTACCCGGCAACGCAGACGACGCTGGCCTCTCCCTCGTCGTCCGGGGGTTCGGAATCAGGCTCCCGCTGGACGAGACGCTCGTCATCGAACCGGATGACTCCGAACGTGGGGACAGCACCGGGGCCGTCACCGCCGTCCACGAGATACGGCTGCTCGGCCACCGCGTCGTCACCCTGGACTACGACGTCGAACTGGCGTCCGAGCACAGCGGTTAAGCGCCGCGGTCTCTGAGAACAGTCCGTGTCGCTCGCGCTCACCTACGAGGAGGGAACGATCCGGCTCGCTGGTGACGTCCCCGAGGGGTTGCCCGGTGTCGAGCGGGACGACCGCTCGAAGACAGCGCGGGCGCCCGCCTACCGGTACGCGGCCCTCCGTGACGCCCTCGCCGAGCGCGACGTTTCGGTCGACGACGCGGTACTCGACCTCCCCACTCTCTCACTCGAATCCAGCTACGAACTCAGGGAGTACCAGCGGGTGGCCTTCGATGACTGGCGCGAGGCCGACGAACGTGGAGTGCTGGAACTCCCAACCGGCAGCGGCAAGACGGTCATCGGCATCGCGGCCATGGAGGCCCTGGACACGCCGACGCTGGTGGTCGTCCCGACGATAGACCTGCTCGACCAGTGGCAACGGGAACTGGCGACGGAGTTCGACCGCCCCATCGGCCGACTCGGCGGCGGCGAGCAGCGCGTCGAGGACGTCACCGTGTCCACGTACGACTCGGCGTACCTCCGGGCCGACGAACTGGGCAACCGGTTCGGGCTCGTCGTCTTCGACGAGGTCCACCACCTCGGCGGCGAGGGGTACCGCGACGTCGCCCGGTTGCTCGCCGCGCCGGCCCGTCTCGGACTGACGGCCACGTTCGAGCGACCGGACGACGCCCACGAGGTGGTCGCCGACCTGATCGGACCGGTCGTCCACCGCCTCTCCGTCGACGACCTGGCCGGCGAGCACCTCGCCGACTACGACGTCAAGCGGATCGAAGTCTCACTCACTGAGGAGGAGCGCGAAGTGTACGAGGACCACCAGTCGACGTTCACCGACTACCTCGCCAGGTCCGGCATCCGGATGCGCTCGGGGAGCGACTACCAGGAACTGGTCAAGCGCTCCGGGAGTGACCCCGAGGCGAGAGCGGCGCTGCTCGCCAAGCAACGCGCGCGCGAGGTGATGATGAACGCCGACCGAAAGGTCGAGACGCTCGCTGACATCCTGGACCGGCACTCGGACGACCGTATCATCGTCTTCACCGCCCACACCGACCTCGTGTATCGCCTCTCCGAGCGATTCCTGATCCCCGCCATAACGAACGAAACGGGGACCAGCGAACGGCGTGAGATACTCGAGAAGTTCCGCGACGGGTCGTACTCCCGAGTCGTCACGGCGAACGTGCTCGACGAGGGCGTCGACGTGCCCGACGCGAACGTCGCCGTCGTGCTGTCGGGCAGCGGATCAGAGCGCGAGTTCACCCAGCGCCTCGGCCGCGTTCTCCGACCGAAAGCGGACGATGGGAGGGCGGTCCTCTACGAACTCGTGAGCGAGGAGACGGCCGAAGAGAACGTGGCGGAACGACGGCGGTAGCGTGGTGACAGGGGTCAGGGAGTTCGCCGTCGCCAGCTCGTCGACCGTTTCCGCGAGTTCGTGGGCCAGCGTTCTGGACTGGCGGTATCAGTTCACCAGGTCGAGGGGGTCCCCGAACTCGACGTCCCGCTCGGCGAGCAGTTCGAGGAACGCCTCGAACAGCGCGGGCGTGTTCCCGCCGTCGTGGAAGAGGACGACGTCGTCCCCCGGCTGGTCGAACCGGTCGTCGACCGCAGCCACGTGGTCGCGGAGTTCGGCCCGTGAATCGGCTTCCCAGTCCTCGACGCTAACCGTCCAGTACCAGTCGCGGTCGCCGTCCCGGTTCTCGCCGTCCCAGTCGTACTCGATCCGTGAGGGGTCTGGCGGCGTGAACTCCTCGGCTTCGAGCACCTCCTGGAAGCGGTCTGCACGCTCGCCGCCCTTGTCTCCGTAGGGAAACCGGAACAGCCGGGCGGGGCGAGTCACCCCGGCGTCGGCGTACACGTCCTCGACGAGCGCTTCGGTCTCCGCGACCTCTTCCCGGACGTCGTCGACCGAGAGCTCCGAGGCGTGCTGGTGCGAATAGGCGTGATTGCCGATGTGGTACCCGGCCTCGACGGCCTGGCGCGCGTGGTCGGGGTACTCGGCCAGGCGACGCCCCTCGCAGAAGAACAGCGCGGGAACGTCGTGGTCCTCGAGGATGGCGAGTTTCTCGGGCAAGGTCTCGGTCGGCGCGTCGTCGACGGTGAGATACGACGTCGTCATCGCGTGGACGTCTCTCCCCGAACGCTATCAAACTATGGCCGCCCCCGCTGGTGGTTACGTTCGTTCGCCAGGTGACAGCCGGTGCATCCCCAGCCGGCGGAGACAGTCGAGCGCCGTCCGGATATCCCTGGCCTCCTCCTGGCAACCACATCGGGTGGACGCTTTTCCCGCTCGTCGGGGTACCGGGACACATGGAATCCGGAGTGCCGCCGGCGGTCGAGGCGTTACTGACGGGTGACCGCGTCGTCGGACACCTGGCGACGTCGACCGACGACAGACCGCACGTCGCCCCGGTGTGGTACCGCTACGAGGACGGGACCGTGGAGGTGGTGACGACCGGGCGAAAGCTGGCGAACGTCCGCGAGAACTCTCGCGTCGCGCTCTCCGTCCAGCACGACACCGACGGCCATCCGGAGTGGGCGGTCACGCTCCGCGGGACGGCGACGGTCGTCGAGGACGAGGAGGCGAACCGCGCGGCGAACCGGCGGATCAACGAGAAGTACGGCGCAGAACCCGACGACTGGTCGGAGAATACACTGGTGCGCATCGACGTCGGGTCCGCCGACCTCCAGCGATATTGATACCGGCCTGGATTCGTAGCGGCCAGCCGTCGGAACCGCCGAGTGCGGAGCACATTAGTAGCGACGCTACTGATCCGAGGACGTGCTGACGAAGGACCTGCTTCGCGTCTCCCGGGCCGGCGGCGGCTACCAGCCCCGCTTCGCGAGCGAGGCCGACGAGGCCCTCGCCGCGAGCGTCCTGGGCGTCTATCAGGGCCACGTCGGCGAACCGCGCGCACACCTCCAGCAGGCCCTGACCGACCTCGAAGCAGACGCCGACGACTTCAAACTCGTTCGGGGGCTCGCCAAACTGGTCGACCGCGAGGCGACCTTCGAGACGAAAGCGCCAATCCCACCCGAGCGCGTCCGGCGGACGATGTTCTCGGCCGCCGAAGCGGCGGGTGGCGTCGTCACGAGCGACGACCGGGACGCGGCGCTGGCCGCCGCCGCGGACCAGCTGGGCAGTGAACCGGACGCGCTGGAGCAGGCGCTCTACGCCGACCGCGAGCGCGCGCAGGTGCTCACCGCCGTCGACCCGCGATGGGGGCCGGCCGACCTGGTTCGGCAATACAACCACTCGCTGGCGCAGACGGCCCTCTTCGACGCGACCGAGGTCCGCGTCAGGAGTTCCGATCCGAAGGCGCTCGTGTCTGCCGTGAAGCGACTCCGTCTGATGTACGAAATCCGAAAGCGAGAGGACGGACAACGCGAGGTAGTCGTCACCGGTCCCGACTCGCTCTTTCGAACGACGCGACGCTACGGAACACGGTTCGCCCGACTCCTCCGGACTGTCGCGAAGGCCGAGGAGTGGGAACTGGAAGCGACCATCGACGACAGGGGCACCGAGCGCACGATGCGACTGTCCGACGACGACCCAGTTCAGGTCCCCGACGCCGACCCCATCGCGGAGGTGAGCTTCGACAGCGGCATCGAATCCGACTTCGCTGCCCGCTTCGAGGCCCTCGACCTCGACTGGGAACTGGTCCGCGAACCCGAGCCGCTGGAGGCGGGGAGCCGGGTCATGATCCCCGACTTCGCGTTCGACTACCAGTTCGCCGACTTCCGGATCTTTTTCGAGATTATGGGGTTCTGGACGCCCGAGTACGTCGAGAAGAAGCTAGACCAGCTCGACACGCTCGAAGACGTGGAGATGCTCGTCGCCGTCGACGACAGCCTCGGCGTCGGCGAAGACATCGAAGCCCGGGACCACCGGGCGATTCCGTACACCGGGAGCGTCCGGATCAAGGACGTCCGGAACGCACTGCGGCGATACGAGGACGACCTCGTCGCCGAAAGCGTCGCCTCGATTCCCGACGAACTCCGACCCGAGGCGGACGTCGTTTCGCTCGGCGAGGTCGCTGGTGAGCACGGGACGAGTGAGCAGGCGCTCGACGACGTGGGCTTCCCCGACCACGAGCGGATCGGACAGACGCTCGTCCGGGAACGCGTCCTCGAGGAACTCGCGGCGGAGCTGGAGTCCGGGCTCTCACTGTCCGACGTGGAAAACCTGTTCGACGCGCACGGAATCGGGGAGGACAGCGCACTCCTCTCGGCGCTGGGCTACCGGGTCGAGTGGGACGGCCTCAGTGGCGGAACGATCCGGTCGAAGCAGTAGCGGTGTCACGGTCGGTGCGGACGGATCAGCCCCCGGAAACCCACAGAATCGTCGCCGACCCGCACCCGTACCCCACTAGTCAGCCCCTCTCCACTTGTGTCCCACTCCCCGAGGACGAGTGCCGGCCGACGTGCGTACTGTCCCGGCACCCCCCTCACCACGGACCGCACGGTGGTTCACTAGTCCCCTGGCAGGGCCCTCGCGGTCCGTTTTTCACGGACGAGACGCGTCGACCGCGGTCCTCACTCGACGACGAGTTCGTCGACGGTGACGCTATCGTAGACGGCCTCGCTCGTCTCCGCCTCGGAGTGGCTACAGACGGCGAGGCCGACGGCGAGCGAGTCGTCGAGGTCTATCCGGTGCTGGTCGAGCGCCTGCCACTCGTCGCCGTTTCTGGAAAACGAGAGGGTCACCTCGTCACCGATGACGTCGATGCGGTACCACTGGTAGACGTCGTACGGTTCCTCGAACTGGTTGCTCGCGGCGTCTTCGCCGCGGTGGGCGCGCCACAGCGTCTCGGTCCCGTGACTCTCGGTCGCACCGACGAAGCCGAACGCCGCGTCGTCGTCCAGCCCGTCCCGTACCATCAGGCCGGCTTTGCTGTACTCCTGCACTCCCTCGAAGGCGTCGAGGCGGCCTTCGACTCTGACGGGATTCGACGCGTCGCCGTAGACGAAGTGGAACTCGTCGATGTCCTGCCAGATGTCCCTGCCGTTCCCGACGACCGTCCAGCGGTCCGTCGCCTCGTCGTACGAGGCCCGGCCGGGGACCGAGACGTCGCCGACGTCGGCGCGCTCCGAGAGTTCGATGGCTCCAGCGGGGACGGCGGTCACTGGCGTGACGACGGGACAGTCGGTCACCTCGAACCGGGCGCCGGAACCGCGCTCGCTGTCGGTGACAGTCAGTTCCCAGTTCTGCTGGTTCACCGTCTCGGTGACGATGGCCAATCCCGTTCCGGTCCCCTCCTCGGAAGTCGTGTATCCTTTCTCGAGTACCTTCTGGCGTTTCGCTGCGGATATTCCGGGGCCGTCGTCCTCGACGTAGAACCCCCGGTCGAGTGTTCCGACACGGACGGTAACGCCGGGGCCGCCGTGGTCGATGGCGTTCTTGAGCAGGTTCTCGACCAGTGGCCGGAGCGTCTCCGTGCCGGTTACGACTTCGGTCCCCTCGGGGACGTCGACCTCGAGGGTCGCGTCGCCGGTCTCGTTGACGCGCCAGACGCTCTCGACGACGTCGACGAGATCCACCGACTCGACGCCGACCTCGAGGACGTCGAGGACTTCCTCGGAGAGCGTCCCGTCCGAGCGGTCCCCCTTCGACAGCGCGCTGAGGTCGTCGATTATCTCCTTGATCCGTTCGTTGGCGCGTTCGATCCTGTCGAGGGCCTTTTCGTCTCCATCCCTGGCCAGTTCGAGCGCACCGAGGGATACCTGCAACGGCGTCCGGAGGTCGTGGGAGACGTAGCTGGCGAACTCGTCGAATCGACGGCGCTGTTTCTCCAGTTTCCGCTCGGCCTGTATCCGGCCCGTGGTCTCTATCGCGAACCCGACCAGCCCCTGGACGTTCCCATCGCCGTCTCGCCAGGGGACCTTGGTCGTCTCCGACCAGTACTCGCCGCCCTGCTGGCTGAAGTTCTCGCGTTTGCCCCTGATGGGCTCGCCCGTCTCCACGACTGCCAGGTCGTCCTCGGTCGCCGCTGCGGCGACCGCCGGGTTGTGGTCGAACACCTCGACGTCCGTCTTCCCGCGGACGTCGTCCGGGTCCGGCGTGTACGGGACGTCCGCCATCCGGACGTATCGCCCCTGGTCGTCCTTGGCGAACATCGAGAGGCCTCCCTCGTCCAGGAGCGTCCTGAACATGGCGCTGTCTGCGGCGGCCTGCCGTCGCTCCTCGTAGGTCTCCATCGCGCCGTCGACGGCGTCCCGGAGGGCGGCGTCGTCAACGGAGCGCGGAAGGAATCGCCGCCCGGTACGAGCCACAGCGGTCGCCACTGCCGGGTCGTCGTCGACGTACGCGAGTACCGGCAGGTGCTCGCTGACGCCGCTGACCGCGTCGTCGAGGTCGAGGAACGCCGCTTCGTCTCCGTCGAGCGCGACGACGCAGCCGACGTCCTCCCGGGCCGTGAGGGTCGTCCTCGCCTCGTCGACGTCCGCTGCGTCGAGGACGGCCGTGGCGGCCCCGCCACGGACCGCTGAACGGATCTGCTCCCGATCAGTGTCCGTCCCGCCGACTGCGAGCACGGCGGTCGGCTTCGCGAGAAGAGAGTTCATTACGAGTGTTACAGACCCCATGCTATACAGGTAAATAAGAACTGGGGCTCTGGCCGTTACAGGGAGTTTACAGGTCGGTACGTACGCTTTCGGGGTATCCAGCGAGTCTCCCCGACGACCGATCCCGGCCCACCCGCGTCGAATTCCGCGGAGTATAAACTCCCCAGGTCCCAGTCGGCGTGTATGCATCCGGACGACGTCCGCGAGGACTGGGCCGAACGGTCGGGACAGTTCTCGCCGGCGTACTACGCCGAAATCGGACCGAACGAGGTGAGCGAGACGCTCGCCGACGTCCTCGGCCACTACGTCGACGATGACGCCGCCATCCTCGAGGTCGGCTGTGGCTCCGGTCGCCACCTCGCACACCTGCGCGACCACGGGTTCGATAATCTCTCCGGGGTCGACATCAACGAGGACTCCTTCGACGTGATGGCCGACCACTACCCGGGCCTGGCCGAGACCGGTACGTTCCACACCGGCGCGCTCGAAGACCTCTTGCCCGAGTTCGACGACGACGCCTTCGACGTCGTCTACACGGTCGAGACGCTTCAGCACGTCCATCCCGACGATGCCTGGGTGTTCGACGAGTTCGCCCGCCTCACGACGGACCTGCTGATCACCGCAGAGAACGAGGGGAACAGCCCGAATCGTGGCCGCGACGACGCCGACGTGAGTTACGTGAACGACGAGTTTCCGCTGTTCCACCGGAACTGGAAGGACGTCTTCTCCGGGCGCGGATTCGCCCAGCTCATTCGCGAGCCGACTTCACGGGACACGATTCGCGTGTTCCGCGTGGTCTGACCCGCAGCGGGCTGCCGGCTGACAGTTTTCACCGCCGAAATCAGACGATCTGGATGGTGTTGCCGTTCTGGGTCACGTGGAGGTCGCGACCGAGTTCGTACCCCTGGCTGCTGGCCAGGTCGACGTAGCCCGAGAACCCTTTCATGTCCTGGTGGGCCGGGATGACGTGCTGGGGCTGGAGCGCGTCGAGCATCTCGTAGTGGCCCTCCTGGCGCAGGTGGCCCGAAACGTGGACGTCGTCGTAGATGCGGGCGCCCTGCATGCGGAGCAGGGTTTCGGACTGGTAGCGCTGGCCCTCGTTGGTGGGCTCCGGGATGACGCCAGCCGAGAAGACGACCTTGTCGCCCTCGTCGAGTTCGTACGTCGTCTCGCCCCGGCCCATCCGGGTGAGCATCGCGCGCGGTTCGCCCTGGTGGCCCGTGACGACGGGGAGGAAGTTCTCCTTCCCCTCGCTCATGATGCGCTCGAAAGCCCGGTCGACGGATTTCCGGTGGCCGTACATCCCGACGTCGTCGGGCAGGTCGACGGCGCCGATGCGGTCCGCCGTGCCGGAGTACTGCTCCATCGATCGGCCCAACAGGACCGGTTCGCGCCCGATCTCGTCGGCGAACTCGACGAGCGAGGAGACCCGCGCGATGTGCGAGGAGAAGGTAGTTGCGACGATACCGCCGTCGTAGTCCTCCAGGCTCCGCATCACGTCGTGGAGTTGCTCCCGGGCGACGGCCTCGGAGGGCGTACGACCTTTCCTGTTCGCGTTCGTACAGTCCTCGATGTAACACAGCACGCCCTCGTCCTCGCGACCGATCTCGCGGAAGCGCTTCATGTCGATGGGGTCGCCGATGACCGGCGTGTGGTCCATCCGCTTGTCCAGGCCGTAGACGATAGCGCCTTCGGGCGTGTGGAGGACCGGGTTGATCGCGTCGATGATCGAGTGCGTGACGTTGACGAACTCCAGCTCGCAGCGTTCGCCGATCGACATCGTCTCGCCCGCTTCCATCTCGACGAGGTCGTTCTGGACGTGGAACTTGTTCTCGTCGTCGATCTCCTCTTCGACGAGTGCGAGCGTGAACGGCGTCGCGACGATGGGCGCGTCGTAGCGGTGGGCGAGTTTGGAGATGGCGCCGATGTGGTCCAGGTGCCCGTGGGTCGGTACGATGGCCTTCACCGTCCCGTCGAGTTCGGACATGACGCGGTCGTCCGGGATGGCGCCCATGTCGATCAGGTCGAGGGAGTGCATCCCCTCGACGCGGAGGTTGTCGTGAATCAGTACCTTCGAGAGATTGAGCCCCATGTCGAAGACGACCACGTCGTCTCCGGCACGGACTGCCGTCATCTGGCGGCCAACTTCCTCGTAGCCGCCGATAGTTGCGATTTCTATTTCCATAGCTAGGTCCGATCAGGGCGATCCCAGAACTCGATGAGGAATCCGCCGGAAGCCGGAGAGCAGGGACGAAGTGAATCGAGCGGCGTCGACGTTCGCGACGACGACGTCGCCGATTCACCCCTGCCCGGGGACAGCACGTGTTTCGGTTAGCGAAGAGTCGGGCGCGCTGACGTAAATACCCAGTGGAACGTGCCGTTCGGTCACGCGAGGTTTGGGACGTCCGTCCCGGCCTCGACACATCGCCAGAGGCATTACGACGTGTTCCGAGAATCCGAGCGAACGATTTCCATGACAGACACGAACTCCTGCGAAGTGACGGTCGAGGGGAAGAACGCGGTAGTCATCGGCGGGACGCGCGGCATCGGTCGCGCCATCGCGCTCGCGTTCGCGCGGGACGGCGCCGACGTCGTCTCGACGAGCCGTTCGGAAGACGCCGTCGCCGAAGCCGCCGCGGAACTGCGTGACCTCGGCGCGGAGACGACGGAAGTCACCTGCGACGTCCGGGACCGCGAGTCCATCGAGACCCTCCAGCGGGAGGCCGCAGACGCGCTCGGTGAGATCGATATCCTCGTGAACTCCGCCGGCGTCGTCGCGCAGGCGTCGATCACCGAGATGACCGACGAGCAGTGGGAGACGGACATCGACGTCTGCCTCTCCGGCGTGTTCCGGGCGACCCAGATCTTCGCCCGGGAGATGTCCGACGGGAGTATCATCAACATCTCCTCGATGTCGGCCGACCAGGCCCGAGAGGAGCGCGTCGCCTACTGCGCCGCCAAGAGCGGCGTCAACGGCATCACCCGCGCGACGGCCGCCGACCTGGCCCCCGACATCCGCGTCAACGCCATCGCGCCGGGGTTCATCAAGACGGAGATGGCCGGCCCGAAACTCGACGACGGCTCGGAGTTCCGCGAGCACGTCGACGAGCGGACGCCGATGGAGCGCGTCGCGACGCCCGACGAGGTCAGCGGGCTGGCGGTCTACCTCGCCAGCGATGCCGCTTCGTTCACGACCGGCGAAGTCGTCACCGTCGACGGCGGCTTCAACCCGAGTTCTGTTTGAGTGGTTCCAGCCCACCCAGTGAGCCCGTCCGGCGTCCGACACCGGCGCCGTCCAGTGTCCGCCCGCGACCGGAATCGGCGTCCGCCGCGTTCGAGAGGAAAGGTTCATAACCGCCCTCACGTTGAGTCTATGTAACGTGCCCGAGAGCTATCGGGTTTTTCGACGGTTCTCGCGAGATCGACCGACCATGCCAATACACGACCGATGACGACAGCAGACGAAGCACTCGACGACATCCACGAACAGGTAGAGGCGGAGACGCCGGACGACATCGCCATCTCGCGCGTCCAGTTCGAGGGGGCGGAGCTGGTGATATACACGCCCGACGTCAAGGCCTTCGCGGCACGGGACCGACTGGTCCCCAACCTCGCCCAGACGTTCCAGAAGCGGATCACCGTCCGCCCGACGCCGGACGCGCTGGTCCCCCAGGAGAAGGCGAAACCGGAGATCCGGGAGATAATCCCCGACGACGCCGGCGTCCAGTCCATCGACTTCGACTCCGACACCGGGGAAGTGCTCATCGAGGCCGAGAAGCCGGGACTGGTCATCGGCCGCCGGGGCAACACCCTCGACGAGATCCGGACGGCGGTCGGCTGGACCCCCGAGGTCGTCCGGACGCCGCCCATCGAGTCCTCCACCGTCTCGAACGTCCGTAACTTCCTCAAGCAGGAGCGCCAGGATCGACGGGAGATTCTGGAGCGGGTCGGCCGTCAGATCCACCGCCCCACCACGAGCGACGAGGGCTGGGTCCGGATCACGACGCTGGGGTGCTGTCGCGAGGTCGGTCGCGCCGCGTTCATCCTCTCGACGCCCGAGACGCGCATCCTCATCGACTGCGGCGACAAGCCCGGCGCCGAGGGCGAGGTGCCCTACCTCCAGGCGCCCGAGGCGCTCGCCGCCGGCCCGCAGTCCATCGACGCGGTCGTGCTCACTCACGCCCACCTCGACCACTCCGCGCTGCTGCCCATCCTCTTCAAGTACGGCTACGACGGTCCCATCTACACGACCGAACCGACACGGGACCTGATGGGTCTGCTCCAGCTCGACTACCTCGACGTCGCCTCGAAGGAAGGGCGCACGCCGCCATACGAGAGCCAGATGGTCCGGGAGACGCTCAAACACACCATCCCGGTCGAGTACGGCAACGTCACCGACATCGCGCCGGACGTGAAGCTGACCATGCACAACGCCGGCCACATTCTGGGCTCCGCCGTCTGTCACTTCCACGTCGGCGAGGGCCACTACAACGTCGCCTTCTCCGGCGACATCCACTACGAGGACACCCGCCTCCTCGACGGCGCGGTCAACGACTTCCCGCGCGTCGAGACGCTCGTCCTCGAGTCCACCTACGGCGGGCGCAACGACTACCAGACCGACCAGGAGGACTCCGAGCGGAACCTCGAAGCGGTCATCAACGAGGTCCACGAGCAGGACGGCAAGGTCCTCATCCCCGCCTTCGCAGTCGGGCGGTCACAGGAACTCATGCTCGTACTCGAAGAGGCGATGCGCGAGGGTCGCATCCCGACCATGCCCGTCTACCTCGACGGGATGATCCGCGAGGCGACAGCCATCCACGCGGCCTACCCGGAACACCTCCGTGAGCGCCTGCGCGACCGGATCCTCTACGAGGACGACAACCCGTTCCTCGCCGACCAGTTCCAGCAGGTCGACGGCGGCGACGAGATGCGCCGCGACGTCGTCGACGGCGAGCCCGCTATCATCCTGACGACGTCGGGGATGATCACCGGCGGCCCCATCATGTCCTGGCTCCGCCTCCTCGGCGGCGACCCGAACAGCACGCTGACGTTCGTCGGCTACCAGGCCGAGGGGACGCTCGGTCGCCAGATCCAGCAGGGCCGCGACGAGATCTCGATGAACGACACGGCCGGCAACGGTGCCGAGCGTGTCGCCCTGAACATGGGCGTCGAGACGGTCGACGGCTTCTCCGGCCACGCCGACCGCGCGGGCCTGGAGAACTTCGTGGAGACGATGAACCCCCGTCCCGAGCGGATCCTCTGTGTCCACGGCGACGAGTCCTCGACCGACCAGCTCTCCTCCGCGCTCTACCAGAAGTTCAACATGCGCACCGTCGCCCCCAAGAACCTCGAGACGTTCCGGCTGGCCTGACCGTCGCAGAACCGACGGCGACCGCGCAGGGTCCCGACCCTCGATCGGACGGTTCCGGACCGGTACCGGCCGGCCGACAGGGAGTTCGGTATCTTTATCCACCTGACAGTCAGACGGCAAGACGATGGTCGACCGCGACGTAGACGCCCTCCTCCACCGGTACGGTTCGCCGATCGCCCTCCTCGTCGTCGTGGCGTTCATGTTCTGGGTGCGGATGATTCCCGCAGACCGGGTCATCACCGACTCCGCGGTGTTCTTCTCGGGCAACGACGCCTGGTATCACGCGCGGATGACCCACTACGCCGTCCAGTACTTCCCGAACACCACGCCCTTCGACCCGTGGTCGAACTTCCCCTACGGGACCGGACGCCACTCCGGGTTCGGGGGACTGTACGACCAGATCGTCGCATTGGCCGCGCTGGTCGTCGGACTCGGCGACCCGAGCGACCACCAGATCGACGTCGTCCTCGCCGTCGCCCCGCCGGTGTTCGGCGCGCTCACCGCCGTGCCGACGTACCTCGTCGCGAGGCGCCTGACCGACCGCTGGGGCGGCGTCGTCGCGACGGTGATACTGGCGCTCTCGAGCGGCGGCATCCTCTTTCGGACGTACGCTGGCGCCTCGGACCACCAGTCGGCGGAACCGCTGTTCGGCACGCTCGCCGTGGTCGGGCTCGTCGTCGCGCTCGCGGCGGCCTTCGGCGAGAGCCCGATGTTCGAAGACGTGACGGACCGAAACTGGACGTTCCTGCGGACGCCGGTCCTGGCCGGGGCGGTCGGCGGTCTCGGCGTCGCCGCGTACCTCGCGACGTGGCCGCCCGGGGTGATGCTGCTGTTCACCTTCGGCGTCTTCGTCGTCCTCCAGATATCGCGTGACCACTACGCCGGACGCGCCACCGACCACGTCGCGTTCGCCGCGGTCGTGCCGATGACCGTCGCCGGCCTCCTGACGCTGCTGTACGCCCGGTCGTTCGCCCTCGAAGCGACGGCGTTCTCGCTGCTGCAACCGCTCGTGGCCTTCGGCGTCGCGGGGGGCACGCTGATACTGTTCGGGCTCTCCCGATACGCCGAGCGGGAGGGCTACGACCGCTCACGGTATCCGCCCGCGGTCGCCGCCCTGATCGCACTCTCCTTCGTCCTCATGTGGCTCGTCTATCCGCGCGGGATCGAGATGTTCGGTCGCCTTGTCGAGCGGGTGTACTCGTTCGGCCTCCTCACGTCGACGTCCGCGGGGACGGTCGCCGAGATACAGCCGGCGACCGTCGGCGACGCCATCTCCGCCTTCGGCCCGATGCTCGCGCTCGCAGTGGCAGGGTTCCTCGTCCTGGCACTGCGCGTGTACCGGGAGAACCGGCCGGTCGAACTCCTCGTGGTCCTCTGGAGTCTCTCGATGGTCGCGGCCTACTTCACGATGTCCCGCTACGGCTACTACTTCGCGGTGAACGTGGCCATCCTGGCAGCCTACGGCGTCTGGTGGCTCACGACCCGAGTGCTCTCGCTCGACGCCGACCTCAGTGCGCCGGGGGACGTCGACGCCTACCAGGTCGTCGGCGTGGTGATGATCCTCTTGCTCGTCTTCCCGGGGAACGTCGTCGCGACGGGGGACAGACAGCCGGTGTGGGACCAGGCCGAACACCTCGGCGGCACCGACCAGTCGTGGTACGAGGCCGCGACCTGGCTGGGGGACAACAGCCCGGAACCGCCGCTCGGCTACTACGAGCGGTACGAGCGACCGGCCGACGGCGACTTCGACTACCCGCAGGGCGCCTACGGCGTGATGTCCTGGTGGGACTACGGCCACTGGATCACCGTCATGGGCCAACGCATCCCGTACGCGAACCCGTTCCAGGAGGGGCCCGTCCCCGCGTCGGCGTTCTTCCAGGCGACCGACGAGACGCGGGCGAACCTCGTCCTCGACGCGCTCCCGGCGCTCTCCGAGGACCCGAACCGCGTCGCCGAGCTATCGACGGCCGAACTCCGCGACGTCGTCGGTAACCAGTCCGCGGCGACGGGCGAGGACGGCAAGTACGTCGTCGTCGACGACGAGATGGCCGGCGAGAAGTTCCCGCCTATCACGCGGTGGACGGGGCCAGGCGCGAGCGCCTACTTCCAGCGCCAACAGTTCCGGATCCAGGGCCAGAACGCGACCCTGCCGACGACGAACGCTCGCTACGACGACACCATGCTCGCGGAGCTGTACTACGACGACGCCCGCGGCCTCTCCCACTACCGCCTCGTCCACGAGGTCGACCGGTACGCCGTCGTGGGCGGCTCCATCCGGGGCAACAGCGTCAGCAGCGCCCTGACGCACGTGCCCCTCACCGGTGACTGGGACCGGGTCGCCTCGCTGGAGGCTGCGCTCCGACAGGCCGACTCGCGTTCGCAGGCTGTCTCGGTCTCCCGCGGCTGGTACGTCTACGACGCCGCCGTGGAGTCCCGCGTGAAGGTGTACGAACGGGTCGAGGGCGCGAGGCTCACCGGAACGGTTCCGGACGCCGAGAACGGGACGGCAGTGGCCGCCGCGGTCCAGTTGCGGACCGAGGCCGGCCGGAACTTCACGTACGTCCAGCGGACCACCACGGGGCCTGACGGGTCGTTCGAGATGACGGTGCCCTACGCCACGACCGACGGCGTCCCGCCGACCGAGGGCGGCACGAATTCCAGCGTCGAGGCCGCCGGGCAGTACACCGTCCGCGTCGGCACCGAGTCCGGAGCGACGGTCCGGGACGTGGCTGTCCCCGAGACGGCCATCTACGACGGCGATACTGTCCAGGTCGACATACCCGCCGCGTCGGACGGGGAGAACTCGGCAACGAACGAGTCGGCCGAGGCGGTGACGGACTGAGTCGCTCCTCGCCGCCGTCTCAGCGGGTGCCTATAGCTCCCGCTGGCGCCCCTTCGGGACCTGTGATCTGAGTTCGCCGTAGAGGTAGAGACCGACGCCCATCGGTTCGGACTCGCCGACCAGGTCGTGGGTGACGACGAGGTACCCCCAGTCGCCGTCCCAGTCTGTTATCTCCTGGTCCTCGCCGGCGACGAACGTCGCCGCCTGATCGTCGTCGAGGTGGATGACGCGCTGGTCGGCGTGCCCGCCGAACCGCTGGACTGCGTCCGTCGTCGGCTTCCAGTGTTCCTGGCGCGTCCGGAGGAACGTCATCCCCAGCCCCTCGATATCGACGGGCGACGGCGCGTCCCCGCGGAAGATCCAGATCTTGCCGGCCCCGCGCTCCCAGAACGTGTGGTCGGCGAAGACGGACCGGGGAACGCCGTAGCGGTCCTCCCAGAAGACCAGAATCTCTTCGCGGGTGACCTGTTCGGAGTCGTCGTCGGGCCGTTCTGCGTCCGTCGCGGGCACTCGATCGAATCGGGTACTTTCGCGGCTCATCCCTCCACCTCCAGTTTCGCACAGAAGAACCCGCCCGTATCGTTGAGGTGGGGGTAGATGCGCTTTGCCTTCTCGACGCTGGGGTCGAACTCGCGGGGGCCGTCGTCGGACTCGTCTGACCCAGCGCCGTCAGCACCGCCGGCGCCGTCCTCGCCGCCGGGCCACTCGGTGATTCCCGGCACGGAATCGAGCGGTATCTCGAAGTCGACGAGGCGGCAGTCCTCCGCGTCGAGCACGTAGTCCAGCACGGCCTCGTTCTCCTCCGGTGCGAAGGTACACGTCGAGTAGACGACGGTGCCGCCCGCGCGGGTGGCCTGCACGGCCCGCCGGAGGACGCCCTTCTGCACACCAGAGATCCCCTTGACGTGATCGTATTCCCAGTCGTCCAGCGCGTCGGGGTTCTTGCGGATGGTCCCCTCACAGGAACAGGGGACGTCGACGAGCGCGCGGTCGTACTCCGCTCCGTCGAACGGCTTGAGCGAGTGGTTGCGCGCGTCCTCGTGGGTGACGGCGACGTTCGTGACGCCGAGGCGCTCGGCGTTCGACCGGAGCGCAGAGAGCCGGCCGAGGTTCGAGTCCGTCGCGACGACGACGCCCTCGTCGTCCATCAGTGCGGCGAGTTGCGAGGTCTTGCTCCCCGGCGCGGCGCAGGCGTCCCAGACGCGCTCGCCCGGTTCGGGTGCCAGGACCTCCGCCGGGACGGCGGAGACCTCTTCCTGGCCGTAGATCCAGCCGTGGAAGTACGGCCAGTTGGTCCCCGGCTGGTCGTCGGGGAGTTTCAGCAGTCCGGGGTACCAGTCGACGGGGTCGTACGCGACGTCCTCGGCGTCGAGCGCGGCGCGGGCCCGTTCGACCGTCGTCTTGATCGTGTTGACGCGGACGGCGGAGGGGAGCGGGCGCTCACACGCCGCGGTGAACGCCTCGAAGTCGTCGACGATGGACTCGTAGCGGTCCAGGACTTCCATTGGCGTTCACTCTCACCGGGACTCGCTTGTGGGTTTCGAACTTCCCGCTGGCTGGTTCCCGCGACGTGCGTACGCGTGCGACCGAATGGTCCCCGAACATTAACCCCGCCAGACGCCAAAACTACCGCCATGGCACACGTAACGGTCCACCGAGACGACGTCGCGCTCGACGAGCCGATGCTGGTCGAGGGGCTACCGGGGATCGGCCTCGTCGGCAAGATCGCCGCGGACCACCTGGTATCGGCCTTCGAGATGACGCACTACGCGTCGATCCACTGCGATGGACTCCCGCGCGTCGCCGTCTATCAGAAAGGTGAGACCGGCGTTCGGTCACCGGTCCGGATCTACGCCGACGAGGAGCGGGACCTGCTCGTCCTCAGCAGCGACGTCCCCGTCTCCCCGAAGAGCGCCGAACACTTCGTCGACTGCGTCACGGACTGGTTCCAGGACCACGACGTGACGCCCATCTACCTGACCGGCCTGCCCGCCGAGAAGGGCGACGTCCCCGAACTCGACGGAATCGCGACGGGCGGTGCGGCGGACCTGCTGGCCGAGGCGGGCATCGAGGCGCCCAGCCAGGACGGCGCGGTGACGGGACCGACCGGCGCGCTCATCTACGAGGCGGAGCGACGCGACCTCGACTCGGTGGGCCTGGTCGTCGAGTCGAACAGGCAGTTCCCCGACCCCGAGGCGGCGCGGATCATCCTCCTGAATGGAATCGAACCGCTCACCGGCGTCGAGGTCGAGACCGACACCCTGGTCGAACAGGCCGAGGAGATCAGCGAGGCCAAGTCACAGCTCGCCCAGCAGATGCAACAGGCCAGCGAGGAGAGCACGAGCGCCGAGCCACTCGGGATGTATCAGTAACTGGCGTCTCCGCTCCGGGTATCGCAGAGAGCGGTCTCGGATCGCCGGTGGCGGGAATCCTGGCTGGTCCCGAACGAACGGTGTCTGGGGTGCGCTCGGATCCGCGAGTTGTCGCGCTTCACACCAGCATGACTTTCTGTACCGGATTCTCACACTGATTGGACTGCGCTCCGAGATTTTACACCGGTAGCAGACGTGAGATGTGTTCTACATTCGTACTCGGAGCACCGTCGACTGGTTTCAGACAATTATCACTATATAATGTCTTTGAATTGATGAATATTAAGGTGTTATTGGATAATTACGCAGTATGGATCAGGAAACCGATCCACGGCGACGAGGCAAGGACACGTCGAACCGACCCACGAACGACGGATCCACCCCGACCCGCCGTCGGGTGCTCCAGGGCGTCGGTACGAGCGGCCTGGTCGGGCTGGGGCTGGTCGGCGGGTCCGGCGTCGCCACTGCGAGCGAGTCGGCCGACGAGTCGCAGGTTGAATTCACCGCTGAACCGTTGTCACCGCGCGAGAAGGGCCAACTGAGGGGTGAAGTGCTGTCCTCCAGTGCGTTCAAAACCATCCGTCGATCGACTCGTGAGCGGGGTTTCAGGCCGGACCTGGGCGATGTCACTGGGATGCGAGTGACGAACGAGGGAACGGGATCTGAGTGGCTCGCACTCAAAGTGCCCTGCGACTACGAGGGGGAAGCGGACGACGACCGGACCCGCGGCGCGGTCCTGTTCGGTCATCGGACCGACGACGAGATTCTGGCACGGTGTATCTCACAGTGTGAAGGCGACCCGATATTCGTCGACGAATGCACCACTGCAGTCGGTGACAACTCCGCCGCCAGGGCGGACGATGGCGTGTTCGTCTACAGAATTCCCACGACGGGGGGAGGTGACTGACGATGCCGGAACTCGACGCACCCGGGTACGAGTACCTGATGACCATCGACGTCAACGACCTCTGTAACGACGTTTACGGTGACGACAACCAGGTCACCGAGTGGCTCGAGGATCACGGTGCTCCGACGGGAGGGCCTGGCGTGTTGTGCGCCGGCGTCGCCATTGTCGGAGGTGCGGCCAGTTGGATTGGCGGACCGGTCACCGTCGTCGGCGGTGCGAGCATAGCCGGTACGATCTGTCTCGCCGGGACCGCGACCTGTACGATCGAGGGGATATTCTCGGAGATGACGACCTGCAACGCCGTCGAACTCGAAGTGTACGGACGAGAGGAGTACACCACGAACTCCGACCTGAACGTCCTGATCGTCCCCACGTGCGAGGGGTACCTCGACGTCGACCTCGACGACGCGGTCGACGCGCTTCAGGACGCTGGCGGGAGCGCGGTCGATACTGCGGACGACATCGCCGACGACCTCGCCGACGCCGGCGGTGACGTCATCGACGAGGGGACCGACCTGATCGGCTTCTAGCCGCACCGTTCGTCGATCTGCCCCTTCTCCTCGTCCTTTTGAGCCACAGACTCACGACCAAAACGTTTGTCTATCGTCATGTCGAGCAATCGGACACGATGGTCGTCACCAAATTCGAATTCGTACTGATCTCGGTCTTCCTGTTCACGGCGATTATGGGGTTCGTCGACGCACCGTACCTGTCTCCGGCGGACGGCGTCCTGATACTCGTTCTGGGCATCGTGTTGCTCGTCGCGAACCGCCTGGTTTGAGAGTAGCCATCGTCTATCCAGCGAATCGCGCTGGTTCGCAGCGCCGATGACACGGTGAGCGGCGCTTCCCATACAGCGCCGGTGGCGGAGACCGACGCGAGTCGGTGCGAGTCAGTTGCCACACCAGTTAAGCCCTCCGCGCCGCGTACTGGGCACGTGACCCGTGTACGAATCCCCGGACAGAGACGAACGGAAACGGAATCGCCGTCGCTCCGGTTCGCGTACGTAGCGTGTGACCTCACTGACGGGGCCGACGGAACGCCCGTGCGTGGACGTGCGAACGCGCCCGCGTCACCACGTCGCTGGTCCCATCGGACCGTCTGTGAGAGCGCTATCGCGCCGAGGGCGACCCAATGAGCGACACGCAACGGCGAGTGGCACAACTCGTGATCGTCGCGCTGGCCGCCCTGCTCGCCGCCATCGTCGGCTGGATCGTGTTCGTCGTCGTCCCCCAGAACCTGGCGCAACTGCTCGGCGTCCTCCTCCTGATCGGGCTCGTCGTGGTCGCGGTCCGCGTGGGCGGCAATATCGCGAACTCCATCTTCCCCTCGCACAACGCGGCCGAGGTCGCCGTCGAGGGACCGATCACCCGCGACGGCGGTGGGAGTCTGACCAGCCCGCCGGTCGGGGCCGTCGCCGACGAAATCGTCGACCAGATAGAACGCGCCGACGATGACGACGGCGTCCAGGCGCTCCTCCTGAAGCTCAACACGCCCGGCGGCGAGATCGTTCCGAGCGAGGACATCCGGATCGCCGCCGAGCGCTTCGACGGTCCGACTATCGCCTACGTCACGGACGTCTGCGCCAGCGGCGGCTACGACATCGCCGCGGGCTGTGACGAACTCTGGGCCCGCGAGGGGAGCATCGTCGGTTCCATCGGCGTCATCGGCTCGCGGGTCAACGCCGCCGACCTGGCCGACCGCCTCGGCCTCTCCTACGAGCGCCTGGCCGCCGGGGAGTACAAGGACGCCGGGACGCCGCTGAAGGAGTTCGAACCCGACGAACGGGCCTACCTCCAGGGGCTCATCGACGACTACTACGACCAGTTCGTCGAGACCGTCGCCGAGGGTCGTGAACTCGACGAGGAGACGATTCGCGACACCGAGGCGCGCGTCTACCTCGGAGACCAGGCTGCCGAACTGGGGCTCGTGGACGAGCTCGGGACGCGCGAGGACGTCGAGGCCCACGTCGAGGAACTGATCGACGAGCCAGTGGCCGTCGAAGAGTTCGAACCCAGCCGCGGTGTCATGCGGCGGCTCCGCGGCGGCGCCCAGTCGGTCGCGTTCGCGCTGGGCGCTGGCGTCGCGAGCGTCTTCAGCGGCGACGTCGACGGGCTGTCGTTCCGCCAGTAGTCGCTGTCGTTCGCCGGTAGTCGCCGTCGGTCACCCCGCAGTGCCCGTCCAGTGAGTGCGAACCCGGACCACGGTAGTGGGGATTTTTATTCTCTGATACACTCTCACTCACCGTGACAACGCTGGTGGTCTGTATCGACCGGGGCGGGGAGTTTCCCGCCGACGCCTCCCTGCCGATCGACGGTCAGGGTGCCGTCGAATCCCTCGTCACCGAGGTCGGCGTCGACGATCCGGAAGACAGTCGCGTCAACACGATGCTCGAGGGACTTCGCGTGGCCCGCGACCTCGAAGCCGACGGCGACGACCCGGTGGTCGCGGTGCTCGGCGACCGCGGCGACGGCGTCAGCGCCGACCGGAGCGTCGCTCGCCAGGCCGACGAACTCATCGAGCAGTACGAGCCGGATTCGGCCGTCGTCGTCGTCGACAGCGCCGAGGACGAGCGACTCGTCCCCATCATCGAGAGCCGTCTCCGCGTCGACGCGGTCGACCGCGTCGTCGTCCGCCAGGCCCGGGACCTCGAATCGACGTACTACCTGCTCAAGCAGTTCCTCGCCGACGAGGAGCTCCGGAAGACGGTGCTGGTCCCCCTCGGCGTCGCGCTCATCGCGTTCCCCCTCCTGCTACTCATCGGTGACAACCCCGCCTTCGCCATCGGCGCCATCACGGCCGCCGTCGGCGGGTTCCTCATCTACAAGGGGCTCGGTATCGACGAGTACCTCTCGCGACTTCCCGGGGAGATACAGGAGGCCCTGTACTCCGGCCAGGTGTCGCTGGTCACCTACGTCGTCGCGGTGGGCCTCACCCTCGTCGGCGCATTCGTCGGCTTCCTCGCAATCTCGGACGTCGACCACGCGAACACGTTCCTCCTCGTCAACCACTTCGTGTTCAGCGCCGTCCCGTGGCTCACCGCGGCAGCCCTCGCCGCTTCGACGGGCCGTCTGCTCGACGAACTCATCCAGCGCGAGGGGGTCCGCTCGGCCTTCGTCAACCTGCCGTTCGCGGCCGTCGCCGTCGGCCTCCTCGCACGCGGTTTCTCGGCCTACTTCCTCGAACGAGGCCGCGTCTTCGATTCGTTCCGCGTCGGCCGCATCGACTACGCGATGGTGAACATCGAACCCTTCGCGCTCGAACCGGGGACCCGCCTCGCGCTGTTCATCCTGGCGAGCATCCTCATCAGCCTCGTCGGTGTCCGCTTCTCGACCTACTTCAACCAGACGAGCATCGAAGAGGAACTGGTCGACTGAACGCCGGGAGACTCCCGCTGGTCGTCTCCCGAACCCTGCGCTCACCAATTCCGGGTGGACCCGAATCCACATCGATTTATCCATCGAAGCGGAAGCACTGCTCATGACCGGCGCGTGGGTGAGCCTGTTCTCCGGCGGCAAGGACTCCTCGTGGGCGCTGTACCGCGCCCTCGAACGTGACCTCCCCGTCGAGCGACTCGTCACCGTCCATCCAGAGGGCGATTCGTACATGTACCACGTCCCGGCGACGGATCTCGCGTCGCTGGCGGCCGAGAGCATCGGAATCCCGCTTCTCGACGTGAAGCCGGCCGACTTCGGGGCGGACGACGTCCCCGACTCGGGCGCGCAGGGCGACAGCGAACTCGAACCCCTGGAGGCGGCGCTCGAAGATCTGGACGACGAACTGGACGGCGGCGTCGCCGGCCTCACCGCCGGCGCCGTCGAGAGCGAGTACCAGACCTCCCGCATCGAGGGGATGGCCGAGCGCCTCGACGCCGAACTGTTCGCCCCGCTCTGGCAGCGCGACCCCAGAGCACTCGCCGACGAGATGCTCGACGCCGGCTTCGAAATAAAGATAATTCAGGTCGCCGCCCACGGACTCGACGAGTCGTGGCTGGGGCGCACGCTCGACGCCGACGCGCTTGACGTACTCGAAGCCCTCAACGAGGAGTACGGGGTTCACATCCTCGGCGAAGGCGGGGAGTTCGAGACGCTGGTGACCGACGGGCCCCACATGGACCGGCCGATCCGGCTGGAGTACGAGACGGAGTGGGAGGGAACTCGTGGGTCTATTCGGATTGAGGACGCCTGGCTGGACTGACCGGCGCTCCCAGTCATTCTCAGTCGCTTTCAGTCGCTGTTCTCCCGCTCGGCTATCCAGTCGAGGACCGGACGGAGTCGCTCGCCCAGTTCGCGTCCGTCGTCGGTGAGTTCGTACTCGACGCGGGGCGGAATCTCGTCGTACCGCTCCCGCGTGAGCAGTTCCTCCGCTTCGAGTTCGTCGAGTCGGGTCGACAGCGTCGAGGTGCTGGCGTCGGGGAGGTGGTCCTCCAGCAGTCCGAACCGGACCGGTTCGTGGTGCGCGACGACGCAGACGACGTCCATGGCGTACTTCCGGCCGAGGACGTCTAGGAGGTCCGTCGCGAGGCAGTGACAGGGCGGTTCGTCGGCGTCACAGCAGATCTGGCTCATGAGTTCGTCTCCGTGGAGTTGCTCCGATAGTTTGGACTTCACAGCTTAATAACTTCGCATTTCAAAGTAAGGCTGCATGTCGACTGAAAGCTTCGACGGCGATAGCATCGGACCGCGACTGGACCTGGCGAACCTGACTATCCCGGCCCACGTCGGCGAACGCCTCGCCGCGCTCCACGACGCCAACGGCCGCATCGACACCGGCGCGGAGTGGGTCAAGGCGATCCGGGCGGCGAGCGAGCGGACGCAGGGCGAGGTTCCGACGGAAGACGACCTATGCTACGTCGACGACGGCGACCACAGCGTCGAAATCGACGGTGAGACGGCGTCGTTCGTCTGCGTGCTCGACCCGCTCGCAGTTCCGTTCCTGCGAGGGGAACCGGGGACCGTCCGGTCGACGACGCCGGAAGACGGCGAACCGATCACCATCGACGTCGAGCGCGATGGCGTCACCGTCGACACCGACGACGCCGTCGTGTCCATCGGCGTCGCCCGCGACGTCAGTGGAGACGGACCACCGCGCCAGGAGGACGTCTACACCGAGACCTGCCCGTACATCCACGTGTTCGCGTCGGTCGACGAGTACGAGCGGTGGGCGGCGGAGACCGATGCCGCGACGACGAGTCTCCCGGTCGGGACGGGCGTCGCTATCGCTCGCGAACTTTCGAGAGAACTTTTCGAGAAGTAGCCCTGGTCAGCTAGCGGTCACTGACCGTTCGTGATCTGCGTGTGCGCCCCGATGAGTGCACCCGAGAGGTCCAGACTCTCGACGCGCGTCTCGCGATCGATGATGGACTCGCGGATGTCGCAGTCGCGGATGGTCGTCTGGGGGAAGATGACCGCCCGGTCCAGGTTCGAGTTGACGACTTCGGCGCCGTCCAGGACGTGGACGTTGTCGCCGAGCGTGGTGTCCTCGATGGTCGCCGACTCGGCGACGAAATTCTCCCCCTGGAGTTGCCAGGAGACGGCCTCGAGGTAGCTGTCGGGTGTGCCGATGTCGAACCAGGCCTCGTCGAAGGTGAAGGCGTTGACCTCGCCGTCGTCGACGAGCCACTGGATGAACCAGCCGGGTTCGTCCGGGTTGTTGCCGCCCTGGAGGTACTCGTCGAACCGGACTTCCTCGGCGGGGAAGGCGTAGCAGGCGATGGAGACCAGCGTGCTGTTGGGCTCGTCGGGCTTCTCCTGGAAGTCGACGACCTCGTCGCCGTCGAGTTCGACCAGCCCGTATGACTTGGCTTTCTCGCGGGAGCCGACGTCGTAGGCGGCCAGCGTGGTCGCCCCATTCTCCTCGAAGAAGTCGAGGAAGTCGGCGACGTCGAAGCTGATCAGGTTGTCGCCGGCGATGACGAGGAGGTCCTCGTCCTCGATGCCCTCGCGCTCGACGAGCTGGGCGAGCGCGCCGACGACGCCGAACTTCTCGTCCTCCTCGGTCGTGTCCTCGACGCTGATGGTCGGTTTCTCGAACGCCGACTCGGCGAGGTGGGCCTCGAAGTCCTCGGCGAACCGCTCGTTCGTGCTCAGGTACACCTCGTCGATACGTTCGTCCGCTTCCAGCTCCCCGAGGATCCGGTCGATGACGGTCGATTCGCCGACCGGAAGCAACATCTTCGGTCGGTTCTTCGTGACGGGCCACAGCCGCGTCGCGTACCCACCGGCGAGGACCACAGCTTCCATACCTACACGGACTAACGTCGGATGTAAGTCCTTTTCCGTTGCAGGTGCGGGTTTCCGGTGCTCGCGGGCGGTCAGCCCAGATTGCGAGCGACCGTTCAGTGGCTAAAACTCCTCGACGTGTGGCCGCAGGTCCAGTTCCAGCGTCCACGCCGAGCGGTCCTGCTCGACGAGGTGCCAGTACTCCTCGGCGATCGCGTCCGGGTCGAGGAACGACTCTTCGGGCTGGTCGCCCGCCCGCTCGGCGGCGCTCGGCGTCAGTATCTGGCCGTCGACGACGACGTGGGCGACGTGAACCCCGTCCGGCCCCAGTTCACGAGCCATGGATTCGGCCATGCCGCGGACCGCGAACTTCGCCGCCGAGAAGCCGATGGCGCCGTCCTTTCCGCGGACCGACGAGGTAGCCCCGGTGAAGACGACCGTCCCGCCGTCGCCGGCGAGCATGTCCTCGACGGCCGCCTGGGAGCAGTGCAGCGCGCCTCGCGGGCCGACGTCGAGCGCCGTCTCGAACTCGGCGTCGCCGACCGCCCGGAGCCCCTTCCAGGGCGCGGCGCTGGCGTTGTAGACGAGCACGTCGACGGAACCGAACGCCCTCCTGACGCGGTCGAAGCCGGCCGCTATCTGGTTCGGGTCTGCGAGATTGGTCGGTACCGCGATGCCGTCGCCTGCGGTCTCGCCGAGTTCGTCCGCGAGCTCCTCGATGTACTCCGATGAACGGGCGAACAGCCCGACCTCGCACCCTTCCGCCGCGAACGTTCGCGCGACAGACTCGCCGAGTCCCGGACCGACGCCGGCGACGACAGCAGTTCGTGACATAGCGCCATCTCAGAACTCCGTCCCGAAAAACCTGCGCAGTCGGTCGTGTCGTTCGGGGCCGTCACGTCAGCGGCGGCACAGACGGCGTCAGTGCTCGACGTACTCGACGAGGACGCCGCCGGTCGCCGAGGGATGGAGGAAGGCGACGTCGTGGCCCCACGCGCCCTGGCGCGGTTCCTCGTCGATGAGGGCGACGTCCGCCTCGCGAGCGACGTCGAGCGCCGCTTCGATATCGTCTGTCTCCAGCGCGACGTGGTGGATGCCGGGGCCGCTCCGTTCGAGGTACGCCGAGATGGGGCCGTCGGCGTCCGCGACCGGTTCCAGCAATTCGAAGTAGCCGTTCCCGAGGTCGAGGAAGGTCACCGATAGCTCGCCGAACGTCTCCTCGTGGGCGACCGGCGCGTCGAACAGGCCGCCGTAGAGGTCGACGAGGGCCGCCGCGTCGTCCGTCGCGATGCCCGCGTGGTCGAATCTCATAGGGCCGACCCCGGCTGGTACTCCCCGAACACGTCGCGGAGGACGTCACAGCACTCGCCCGTCGTCGCGTACGCCTTGACCGCGTCGACGAGGTACGGCATGAGGTTCTCGTCGCCCTCGGCGGCCTCGCGGAGGGCAGCGAGTTTTGTATCGACTTCATCGTCGTCGCGCTCCTCGCGGATCGACGCCAGCCGCTCGCGCTGGCGTTCCTCCTGGCTCTGGTCGACCTCGTCGATGTCGACGGCCTCCTCCTCGTCGACGGTGTACTCGTTGACGCCGACGATGATGCGCTCGCCCTCCTCCTGTTCGCGCTGGCGCTCGAAGGCGACGTCCTGTATCTGGCGCTGGACCCACTGGCCCTGGATTGCCTGGGTCATCCCGCCGCGTTCGTCGACCTCGGCCATGATTTCTCTGGCCTCCGCCTCCACGTCGTCGGTCAGGGACTCGACGTAGTAACTCCCACCGAGGGGGTCGACGGTGTCGGCGACGCCGGATTCGTGGGCGAGGATCTGCTGGGTCCGGAGGGCCGTCCGGACGCTCTGCTCCGTCGGGAGGCCGACGGCCTCGTCTTTCCCGTTGGTGTGGAGGCTCTGGGTCCCCCCGAGGACTGCCGCCAGCGCCTGGTAGGCGACGCGGACGACGTTGTTCTCGACCTGCTGGGCGGTCAGCGTCGACCCGGCGGTCTGGGTGTGGAACTTGAGCTGCTTGCTCTTTGGGTCCTCGGCGTCGAAGCGCTCGTCCATCAGGCCGGCCCACAGGCGGCGGGCGGCCCGGAACTTCGCCACTTCCTCCAGGACGTTGTTGTAGGACGCGAAGAAGAAGGAGAGCTGCGGCGCGAACTCGTCGACGTCGAGCCCCGCGTCGATGGCTGCCTCGACGTACTCGATGCCGTCGGCGAGCGTGAACGCAATCTCCTGGGCCGCGGTCGAGCCGGCCTCGCGGATGTGGTACCCGGAGATGGAGATGGTGTTGAAGTTCGGCACTTCCGCGGCGCAGAACTCGAAGATATCCGTGATGATGCGCATCGACGGCTCCGGCGGGTAGATGTACGTGTTCCGGGCGATGTACTCCTTGAGGACGTCGTTCTGGATGGTGCCCCGTAGCTCCTCGCGCGGAACGCCCTGCTGGTCCCCGATGGCGACGTACATCGCCAGCAGGACGCTCGCCGGCGCGTTGATGGTCATCGACGTCGAGACGTCGTCGAGCGGGATGCCCTCGAAGACGGTCTCCATGTCCCGCAGCGAGTCGATGGCGACGCCCGTCTTCCCGACCTCGCCGGCGGCCATCGGGTCGTCGGAGTCGTGGCCCATCTGCGTCGGCAGGTCGAACGCCATCGACAGCCCGGTCTGGCCCTCGTCGAGCAGGTAGTTGAACCGCTCGTTGGTCTCCCCGGCGGTCCCCATCCCGGCGTACTGGCGCATCGTCCAGAGCCGTCCGCGATACCCCGTCGGGTAGACGCCGCGCGTGTACGGTTCCTCGCCGGGGAAGCCCAGGTCGTCCTCGTACTCTACGTTTTCAATGTCTTCTGGCGTATACAGTCGGTCGACCTCACGGCCGCGCGTGTCTGTCTCGAACGTTTCCCGGCGCTCCCCGAACCGGTCTACCGTCGGCTGGACCTGCTCGGCCTCCCACTCCTCCCTGGCAGAGCGAATCTCGTCCAGCTCCTCCGGGTCGAACATACCCGCAGGTGCGCACGCAGTCCTTTAACCGTTACCGAATCTTGACGATTATTCACTAGTGTTCTGCTCGTCGGTCGCCGGCTGATAGTGGTGGTTGTAAGCCCTTCCCGGCGTTTGACGGCACCAGCCACGTCGAACGCCGCGACAAAGTTACAATCACCACTATGGTTCGTCCAGCAGGTACCGGAACGCCCGCAGCGTATTCTCGCCGGCGTCGGTCAGCTCGACGAGCTTCGATCGGCCGCGCTCGCGCACGGTGACGTAGTCGTTCTCGCGGAGCGGGTCGAGGACGTGGCTGTCGAGCAGGCGGTACTCGCTCTTTCGGTTGGCCGCGTCGTGGTCGGCGAGGAACGGTAACCCGGCGTCCCGGCCGAACGTGATCAGGTCGCGTTTGCGTGTACCGCCTTCGTCTGCGACGTAGTCCATCACGGCGACGTGCTGGGGATCGGGACTCTCCATCGGGTAGGTGGGCAGTTCGGTGACGTCGCGGATGCCCTCCGCCGTCTCCCCGTCGGTCTCCGCGGCGTACCGCTCGGCGCGGACGTAGTACGGCGTCGCGCCGGTGGCCATGCAGGCTATCATCCCGCCGATGGCGGTGACCTTGCTACCCGAGGCCAGATTGACGTAGACGTCGTGGTCGGCGAAGCGCGTGGCCAGTTCCGCGACAGTCCCGATGGAGTCGTAGAAGTCGAAGACGTCGCAGGCCACCGATTCGTGGTCGATACCCCGCTCGTCGAGGCGCTCGCGAACCACGTCGCCGTAGGAGGGGTGGTCCGTCTCGTCGTCGTACTCCAGCAAGATGACGCGGTCGGCCCGGAACCGCTCGGCGGCGAGGACGATGCGGTCGTTCTCGTAGCCCACCGGCATCAGGTGTACGCGCTCGGTGACGTCCATGACGGGAGGCTCCGGGGCCGGCCCCAAAGCTGTTGTGTCGACACAGTCGACACAGCTCCGGCGCCCGGTCGCCGGCCCATGACGACGGACCGACAGCTTCTTCGAACGGACACGACACCGTGTGGATCCAATGCCCGAGGACGTCAACCGGGAGACGGTCGAGCGCAGGCGGGACAGGCTCCTCGACGAGTACGGGGAGGTCCGCCTTCACGAGGAGGGGGAAGTCGTCGACGCCGAACGGTTCCCGGAACTCCGGAAACTGGCCCGTGACGGCTACACCGGTGGGGCCTACGCCTGGGTCGTTCGCCGGCCCGAACAGGCCGCCGACCTGACCGAATCGATGCCCGACGAGGTGGACGAGGACGTTGCCGTCCTGATGATACTCGGCCGCGGCGGCAAGCGATGGGGGCTCGCGGGTGGGGGTCGCGAGGCTGGCGAGACGTACGAGGAGGCGGCGGTCCGTGAGGTCCGCGAAGAGACCGGCGTCGACTGTGAGCTGACGGACCTGTTCCTGATCCGCCACCGCGTCGCCACTTCGGACGGTGACCACGACGAGCGCCTGCACAAGCTCTCGGTGTTCTTTGACGCAGCCTACGCCGGCGGGCATGTGGCGATCCAACCCGGCGAACTCGCCGGCGCGGCGTGGTTCGACCGCCCGCCGGTGCGACTGTACCCGGAGAACGCCGTTCGAGCGTCGACGTTCTGGGACGACTTCGAGACCGACGGGGATCCGCTTACCATGTACAGGGAGTGATCGGTCCGTGACGACAGTGTCGACTGTGTCGTATATGTCGGGAAAGTAGCTTTACGGCCCGTAGACGGCGTCTCTTCCATGCCGACTGACCTCTCTCCGGTCGACGCCGAGCTGGCGCGAGTGCTCACAGACGAACGCGAGCGCCAGCGCGAGACGCTCTCGCTCATTGCGAGCGAGAACTACGCCAGCGAGGCCGTCCTGGCGTCCCAGGGGTCGGTCCTGACGAACAAGTACGCCGAAGGGACGCCCGGCGCCAGGTACTACGCCGGCTGCGAACACGCCGACGAGGTGGAGGAACTGGCGGTCGAACGCGCCGTGGAACTGTTCGGCGCCGACCACGTCAACGTCCAGCCTCACTCGGGGACGCAGGCGAACCTGGCGGCGTACCTGGCCCTGCTCGACGCCGGCGATTCCATCCTCTCGCTGGACCTGACCAGCGGCGGTCACCTCAGCCACGGCTTCGAACACTCCCTCGTGGGTCGCCACTACGACGTCGACCACTACGGCGTCGACCCGGCGACCGGACGCCTCGACTACGACGCCATCGAGGCGCAGGCCCACGACGTCGGCCCGGACCTGCTCGTCTCCGGCTACTCGGCGTATCCCCGGCAGGTCGACTGGGGACGGATGCAGGCCATCGCCGACTCCGTCGGCGCCTACCACGTGGCCGACGTCGCCCACCTGACGGGACTCGTCGCCGCAGGCGTCCACCCCTCGCCGGTCGGCGTCGCGGACGTCGTCACCTGCTCGACGCACAAGTCGATCCGGTCCGGTCGCGGCGGGATGGTCATGTGCGACGAAGCGCACGCCAGCGCCATCGACAGGGCCGTGATGCCGGGGTGCCAGGGCGGCCCGCTGATGCACAGCATCGCCGGCAAGGCCGCGGGGTTCTACGAGGCCCTCCAGCCCGGATTCGACGAGTACGCCCGGCAGGTGCTGGACAACGCGGCCGTCCTGGCCGAGCATCTCCAGGACCGCGGGTTCGACCTGGTCTCGGGCGGCACCGACGTCCACTTCGCGCTCGTGGACTTCCGCGAGACCCATCCCGACCTGACTGGAGAGACGGCCGAAGACGTCCTCGCCGACGTCGGCCTCGTCTGTAACAAGCAGACGGTGCCCGGCGAACCCCGCTCACCGACGGTCGGTAGCGGCCTCCGCATCGGGACCCCCGCCATCACGACGCGGGGCTTCGACGCTGAGGCGACCCGCCGGCTGGCGGAGACGGTCGCCGACCTCCTCGACGCGCCCGACGAGGACGCCGTCCGCGAGACCGCTCGCGAGGTCGTGACTGCCCTCTGCCGAGAGTTCCCGCTGTACGAAGACGGTGCGCGGGTCGTCGACGCGTGACTACCTTCGACGTCCGCCGGTTCCGCGACGGCGACGGTCCGCGCGTGCGGGAACTCAACGAGGCGGCCCTCCGGAGCGCGGGCGACTACGCCGAGGACGTCCCCGAACCGGACCTCGACGACGTCCCGGGCCACTACCTCGACCGCGACGGGGAGTTCCTGGTCGGTCGCCACGGCGGCGAAATCGTCGCGACCGGTGCCTACCACCACGTCGACGAGTGGCCACTCGCCGGGCGGTTCGACTTCGACCGCCGGACTGCGGAACTCACGAGGGTGCGCGTCGACCCCGACTACCAGCGCCGGGGATTCGGACGGGCGCTCTACCAGGAACTGGAGTACCGCGCTCGCGGCGACGGCTACCACCAGATCGTCCTGGACACGGGCGCCGGGAACGACGTCGCACAGTCGTTCTACGACTCGCTGGGATTCCGATTCATCGGCGAAGAGCGACTGGAGGGATTCGGTGAGACGTTCGAACTCGCCGTCTACTGGAAGTCACTGATCGGGTAAACAGCCCTACTGCTCACGGAAATCGGATCGTCTCCGTTGCCGGGTCCATCTCTACCTGGCCGCCGATGGGGACCGGCACTGTCGGGTTCGTGTGCCCGAAGTCGAGGTCGAAGACTGCCGTCGCCGCGGGGTTGTACCGGTCGAGCATCGAGCGGACCGCGTCGCGCTGGTCACGCCGGTACTCCGTTCGTCCGTCGTCGCTCCGGTCGTCGAACCGATGGCGGGACTGTGGACGGCCGACGAGGACGCCGTCGAACCGTTCGAGGAGGCCGCGCTCGCCCATCGCCTGGAGCGTCCAGCGAACGCGGTCGGCGCTGGGGAGTTGCTCCGACGTTTCCAGGGCGAGAATCTCGCCGTCGAGGGCAGCGGCGTCGGGGAGGTACCTGTTCGCCGCGAGTTGCCAGCGGAGGATGGCGAGACAGCCGCCCCAGAGCCGCCCTTCGACGGGTCGGTCTCCGTGCCAGCGCCAGCCGTCGTTGGCCTCGTACTCGGGCTCCTGATCGGCGTAGTCCTCGGCGCCCCAGTCGACGACGTCGTCCGTCCACTGCTCGGCGGGTTCTATCTCGCCGATGGACTCCTCGAACAGCGCTCTGCGAAGGTAGCGCTCCGTGTACTTGGGCAGGAATCCGGGCGTCGCGATCTGGTTGAGGATCTGACCGCCGTAGAACGAGACGAGACCCTGGTTCCAGAGGGAGAGCGCGAGGTTGGTGTTGTCGCTCATCCCGAAGAAGCGCGTCGGGTTCGCCCGGAGGACGTCGGGGTCGAGGTGTTTCAGGACCCGGAGCTGGTCGTCGCCGCCGATGGTGGCGAAGACCGCCGAAATATCGGGGTCCCGGAACGCCGCGTGGACGTCGGCCGCTCGCGTCCTGGGACGGTCCCGGAGGTAACGGTCAGACTGCCGGGCCGTCGGGTAGACCACTGGTTCGAGGTCGAAGACGTCACCCAGCCTGTCCAGCCCGAGCGTGAGGACGTCTCGGTGGTGAGCGGCGGCGCCGCTCGACGGTGCGACGACGGCGACGCGGTCGCCGGGTGACGCAGCCGGTGGGATCGTGAATTCGTCGGCCATACGACGGAATCCGAACGAACCCGGGAAAAGCGTGTCCCCGGCGTGAGATTCACTGGCAACTGTTCCTGCGATCTCGACCACCCCCTGTGACGGTCCGAAACCGGATCGGGGCGGCTGGAGCCGGCCTATCGCGGTCTACCGCCCGGTGTCGTACTTGTAGGTCGCTTCCTCGGGGTCGATGCCGAAGTCCTCGGGGCCCTCGACGGGTTCGCCCTCGCCCGCTTCCTCCGCAGTCGCGCCCTTGAACCGCTCCCGGAACTCGTCGGGCATCCGGAAGTCGTCAGTGTCGATTCGGGTCGGGACGGCGTCGGGTTCGAGGGTCTCGCGTTTCGATTCGAGGCGTTCCCGTAGTTTCTCGGGCAGCTGTGACTCGTCGATGCGCTCGAAGCCGAACTGCTGGAGGTAGTCGGGATGGCCGGTCAGCGAGTACACCGTCTCGAACCCCTCGTCGCTGGCGTACTCGACGAGGCGTTCGACGACGTGGGCGCCGATTCCCTGGCCGCGCCACGCGTCGAGGACGCCGATGCTCGTCAGTTCACACAGTTCCGTCTCGTCCTCGGGCTTGTGGATGCGGATGCGGCCGAAACCGGCCTTCTCGTGGCTCTCCTCGTCGATGGCCACCACGTAGTCCCGCGACCGGAACGCCGTCTCGTCGAGCCCCATCTCCTCGATGCGGTCGAGCAGCCAGACCTCCTCGCGGTTTTTCGCGTCCCGGACGTACATATCCGAACCTTGGTAAGCTGTGTGCAAAAGGGTTTTCGACCCACCAGAATCTGTAACGAACCGCTGTGCACGTCGTCGTGCGGACCGAATTCGGCCGCCGCCCGCCCCGGACGCGCGCAATTACTTTGTCACTCGTCACCGAATGTCGTGGTATGGGATCCGATTCGCTGGACGGGCTCGACCGGTTCGCCTACGAGCCCTCCCGGGAGTTCGTCGAGTCGACCAACGTCTGGCAGTTCATGCAAGAGTACGGGATGGCGGACTACGACGAACTGATCGAGCGTACCACGGGCGACGTCGACGGAGAGCCAGCGTCCGGCGTCGACTGGTTCTGGGACCTGCTCCCCAAGTACCTGGGTATCGAGTTCTACGAGGAGTACGACGAGGTCAGAGACGACAGTGGGGCGCGACGCGCCCCAGAAAGTGCGAGCGGCGAAGCCGCGCGCAAAGATGGACCGCAGTTCAGCGACTGGTACCCGGGCGGCGAGATAAACCTGGCCCACAACGTCCTCGACCGGCACGCCGCCGTCGACAGCGAGACGCGCAACAAGAGCGCCATCGTCTGGGAGGGCGAACCAGGCGACACGCGCGACGTCACCTTCCACGAACTTCACCGGCAGGCCAACCAGGTCGCCAACGCGCTCGAACAGCGGAACGTCGGAACGGGGGACACCGTCGGCCTCTACATGCCGATGGTCCCGGAAGTCGCGGCTATTCTCTACGGCTGTTTCGAGGTCGGCGCCATCGCCGTTCCCATCTTCTCCGGGTTCGGCGTCGACGCCACGGCGACCCGCATCGAGGATTCGGAGTGCTCGGTGCTGTTCACCGCCGACGGGTTCTACCGCCGCGGGAACGCGGTCACGCTCAAGGACACCGCCGACGCGGCCATCGCGGAGGCTGGCCACGTCGACCACACTATCGTCTACGGGCGACTGGGCTCCGACGAGACGGCCCTCGACTGGGACGACGACCGCGACCAGTGGTGGAACGAGGCGGTCTCGATCCAGTCCGACGAGTACGAGACGAAGCATCTCCCCGCCGATCAGGAGTCGATGCTGCTGTACTCCTCGGGGACGACGGGGAAGCCGAAGGGAATCGTCCACACGCACGCCGGCGTCCAGCTGCAGTGTGCCAAGGAGATATACTTCGGTTTCGACCACAAGGCACACGACCGGTTCTACTGGGTCTCCGACATCGGCTGGATGATGGGCCCGTGGACGCTTATCGGGAACCACACGTTCGGCGGGACGATATTCGTCTACGAGGGTGCGCCCGACCACCCACAACCGGACCGGTTCTGGGAGATGATCGACCGCCACAAACTGACGGTGTTCGGCGTCTCCCCGACGGCCATCAGAGCGCTCCGGAAGCAAGGGGATCGGTGGCTGGACGGCCACGACCTCTCGTCGCTTCGCCTGCTCGGGTCCACCGGCGAGCCCTGGGACCCCGAGTCCTGGCAGTGGTTCCTCGACGAGGTAGGCGGTGGCGAGGCCCCCATAATCAACATCTCCGGCGGGACCGAGATCTGCGGTTGTTTCCTCATGCCGATGCCGATCCAGTCGCTCAAGCCCTGTACGCTCGGCGGCCCGGGGCTCGGGATGGCCGTCGACGTCGTGGACGAGGACGGCAACTCCGTCGCCGACCGACACGAACGGGGCTACCTCGTCGCCTGCGACTCCTGTCCGAGCACGACCAAGTCGCTCTGGAGCGGCGACGACCGCTACCTCGAGGAGTACTGGTCGACCTGGGACGACCTCTGGGACCACGGCGACTGGGCACAGGTCGACGAGGACGGCCTGTGGTTCCTCCATGGCCGCGCGGACGACGCGCTCAACGTCGCCGGACGGAAAGTGGGCCCCGCCGAAGTCGAAGGGGCGGCCATCGAGCACCCCGCCGTGACTCAGGCGTCGGCGGTGGGCGTCCCGGACGAAACCACCGGGACCGCGGTCGTCCTCTACGCGGTCCTCGCAGACGACACGGCCGAGTCCGACGACCTCCGCGAGGAGATTCGGAGTCTCGTCGGTGAGGAACTGGGCAAGCCGTTCCGCCCTCGCGAGGTGCTGTTCGTCGACGAATTTCCCAAGACGCAGAGCGGCAAGATCGTTCGCAGAGCAATCGCTGCTACCTACGAAGGAGAGGATCCGGGCGACCTGAGCAGCATCGAGAACCCGGAGTCACTCGAAGACGTCGAGGCGGCGCGGTAGCGGGCCGTTCACTCGGAGGGCGCCTGGCCACGTCCGCTGACCAGCACCGCCTTCTCCGTCCCCAGGATGACGCTCTGGGTGACGCTGCCGAACAGCACCTTGCCTGCCGGGGTGCGCTTCCGTCCCGCCAGACAGACGAGGTCCACGTCGGCCTCGTCGGCGTAGTCGAGAATCTCCGTGGCCGGGTCGCCGCTCTGTTCTGCCAGATCCACCTCGATGCCAGCCTCCTCCATGCGTTCCTGTGCCTCGCGGACGGAACCGACCTGATTGACTGAGGCGCCCTCCGCGTTGTTCGTGAACACGTGGAGAAGGGTCACGTGGACCTCTTCGGCCGAATGCGGTAGTTCACTCACGGCCTCAGCCTGTGAGAGCGCGCGCGGTTCGTCACGATCCACCGGAACGAGGATCTCGTACATACAGACCCCTTTCGTGGCCTGTACCAAAAGCGTGTGCCTCGTTGTCGTCGCTGAAAGTCGGTCGGGAGTAACGGTGGAATACGGGAAACACCGAGCAACGAGGAGCGGTCAGTTCGTGCTGACGATCTTGATCACGTCGCCCTCTTCCAGTTCCGTCTCGTCCGAGATGCGTCGCTTCTCGCGGGCGTCGACGGCGTGGAGGTACCCCTCGCCGATGTCGGAGTGGACTGCGTAGGCCAGGTCTCTCGGTGTCGACCCCTCGGGCAGCAGGAAGGCGTCGGGGAGGACGGTGCCGGTGCCGTCGGTCCACTTGCTCTCGTTCTGGACGGGGAACGCGGTAAAGTGGTCGAGCAGCCCGTAGACGGCCTCGTCGAGGGCCTGTTGGACGCCCGTGCCGCCCCACTCCTCCATGACGTCGCGGATGCGTTCGAGGCCCTCGCGCTGGTCGCCACTGACGTCACCCGTAATCTCGAAGTCTGAGTCGCCTGGGTCGTAGTCGACGATGCCCGCGTCGGCCGCGCGCCGGAGGCCCAGTTCGCCGTCGGCGGTGGCGGGAATCGCGTACTCCGCGGCCTCCTTCAGTCGTTCGACGTTCCCCTCCGGTGCGATGTCGGCCTTGTTGGCCACGACGACGATGGGTTTGGTCCGCTGGCGAATCTCGCGGGCCAGCGCCTCGCGGTGCTCGTCCTCCCAGGCGATGGGGTCGTCGGGGTAGTCGATGTCGCGCAAGGTACGCGCCACGTCGGCCTCCGTCGCCCCGACGCCGGTGAGCATCTCGGTCAGTTCCTCGTCGAGGTCGAAGTCAGGCGAGCGGGAGGCGCGCTCGACGCCCTCCCAGTTGCGCTCGACGATGCTCGCGAGCCAGAGGTCCATCTCCTCCTCGACGAAGTCGACGTCCTCGACGGGGTCGTGGCTCCCGATCTCGACGGGTTCGCCCTCCTCGTTCGTCCCGCCGGAGGCGTCGACGACGTTGAGGATGACGTCGGCGTTGGTGAGTTCGTCGAGGAACTGGTTTCCAAGGCCTCGCCCCTCGTGGGCGCCCGGGACCAGACCGGCGACGTCGAGCAGTTCGACCGGGACGTAGCGCTTGCCGTCCCGGCAGTTGTCCCCGCCGCAGCGCTCCTCACGGTCCAGGCAGGGGCAGTCGGTGCGGACGTAGCTCACGCCGCGGTTCGGGTCGATGGTCGTGAACGGGTAGTTGCCGACGTCGACGTCCGACTCCGTCGCCGCCTTGTAGAAGGTAGACTTGCCGGCGTTGGGCTTCCCCGCCAGCGCGATAGAGAGCATGCTACGTGGTACCGGGGTCGGGGAAAAGGGGGTTTCGGTTCACTCACCCCGTGAGCCGTCGGCGGATCCGACGTCAGAGTCTTTATTATCGAATGCCTGCCATCTGGATCCATGTCCCTCCGTCAGAGCGTCGCGCCCTCCATCCGCGCGGTCCATCCCGCGCTGTTCCTGGTCGGGTTCGCCGTCGTCGCTCTCCAGACCGCGCTCTCGTTCGCACTCGCCGCAGTCGAGGCGACCCTGTCGCCGGTGTACGGGCCCGTATTGACCCTCGCCGGACCGGTCGCTGTCCTGTTACTGACCGCGCCGCTGGCCGTCGGCCTCTACGAACCGGTCAGGGAGCGAACCGGCGACGCGAGGGAGACGATTTCGTCAGCGATCGGAGCGGTCCGGCGGTACTACCTGCGCGTGCTGACCGCGACGCTCTCTGCCTTCGCGGCCGCCGTCGCGCTCGCGCTCGCTGGTACGTCGCTGGCGTTCGTCCTCGCGACTGTCCTGCGCTACGGCCAGTACGTGACCGGCGATCCTGGCCAGCCCATCGCCGTCCTCGCCGTCTGGGGGTTTCCGTTCCTGTTCGCGGTCTTCCTCGCCGCCGGCCTGCTCGTGACGCGCTTCGCCGACGTCTTCGTCGCGTACGGCGGTGAGCGTCCGCGCGCCGCCTGGCAGTCGAGCGCGGGATTCGCCCGACGACGCCCCCTCTCGTTCCTCGGCTACGCGCTCGTGACGGCTGTGCTACTGGGCACTGTGCTGGTACTCCAGTTCGCCTTCGGCCAGGTCGACGACGCCACCTCCGTCGCGGCCGCCATCGGGGTCGTCGTGATCGTCGGCACCGTCGGCGTCACGCTCGCGTCGGCACTCCACGTCACCTACTTCGAGCGGACCGTCCGGCCGGCCCTCCAGGCCGTGCCGCCGGTCACCGTCCGCTGGACGCGGGTTGCTACGGTCGCCGTCGTCCTCGTCGCCGCCATCGCGGGCGCGGGCTACGTCCGCGCGGTCGACGCCGGCGCAGGCCAGGCCGATATGCAGGAACTCCCGGACGACCCCGAGGCGGCTTCCGCCGTGGCGGCGGCGAACACGCGCCACGCTAACCACCGCCGAATCGTCCTGGCCAGGAACGCCAGTGAACCCGACAGTGAGTTCCGCCGTATCTCGGAGTCGGCCGTCGACTACGACGACCGGCGCGTCTCGGTCTTCTACTACGGGGAGAATCCGGATCAGCGCGTCGGCAGCTACTACAGCGAGGGGACCATCGCGATGCCGAGCGGCGGCGGGTCGTCGCGGGGGACCTTCGGCCCGGTCGCTCGCGAACGGAACGGCTGGACCGTCGTCGCCATGCCCGGCCACGCGCTCATCGATCCGGCCGCGGCCGCCCCCGTTCCGTACGCCGCGGAGGGCTGGCCGGTCGAGTCGAGCAACGAGTCGACTATCGTCTATCGCATCGACGACCCGTCCGTCATCGAAGCGGCCGCGCCGAATTGGCACTACGGGATGCACAGCGGCCTTGCCATCGGGAGTTATCTCAGGATCGTCGTGGACCGCGACCGCGGGGTCGTCGACCGCGCCTACGCGAGCCTCGAGTCGCGCGAGTCCTTCCAGACCTACGAGTACGAGATACGCTACTCGGAGGTGGGGACCGCAGACGTCGAACGACCGGCGGAAATTGGTTCGCGGTCGCCGATGGAGTGGTTCTGGGACGTGCTGTACTACTGAACGGCGAGAGAACGAGAGAAACTCAGTCCGACGGTTCCGGCGCGTCGGCGTCGGATCCGGTTTCGTCCCGCGCGTCTTCGGTCACGGTCAGGGATTCGGCGGCTTCGGTGGCTTCGTCGTCTTCGCCGACGGACGCCTCGACGTCGTCATCCGCATCTAAACTATCGTCGTCGTCGTCGGCTTCCAGTTCCTCGGCCGCTTCGGCCATCGCTTCGGCCGTCTCGTCCGGCCGTTCGATGACCTCGTCGGTGTGCATCACCATCTCGCCGCGGGCGCGGATGGTTCCGTCGACGGTGGCGTTCTCGTGGAGTTCGACGTCTTCGGCGACGACGTCGCCCCAGATTTTCACGCCGGGGCCGATGCTGACGGTCCCGTTGCGGGTGGTCACGTCGCCCTTGACGTCGCTGCCGCGGCCGATGGCGATGTCGTCCTTGGCGCGGAGGCTGCCGAAGAGGGTGTTGTCACGCCCCATTTCGATGTCCTCGGCGCGGACGTTGCCGTGGAGGCGACAGTCGTCGCCGATGGTGGCCGGCGCGGAGACGCGCCAGACGTCGTCGCTGACGTGGGAGCCGCGGGGGATCAGGACGGGGTCGCTGTCGACGTCGTCACCGGTGACGGAGGAGAGCACGTCCTCGGCGGCCTCCTCCTCGCCGATACGGAGGAGGTGCGAGAGGTAGACGAAGAGGAAGACGATGGTCGGCATGGGGTTGCGGATGACGATCCAGCCGTTGGCCTCGAAGCCGTCCTCGATGTCGACGTCGTCGCCGATGTCGAGGTCGCCGGCGACCTTCAGTTCACCGTCGATGTGGACCCGCTCGCCCAGGTAGGCGTCCTCGCCGACGAGGACGTTGTCGCCGACGTCACACCACATGTCGAGGCGGCAGTCGCCCTCGGCCTCGATGTGGCCGTCGAAGCGCACCCGCTCGTCGGCGATGATCGAGTGGCCGCGCACGCCGAACTCGACCGTCGTCTGGCCGCCGACGATGACGTTGCCCTCCGTCACGAGGTCGTGCTCCTCGACTGTGGTCCCGTCGGGAATCGCGAGACGGTCGAGGGGATCTGAACCGATAGGCACACCGTCGTTACTCGTTTCCGTCGCCTTAAACCCCAACGCCGGCGATGACGCGCGTCTGACGGGCGTCAGACGCCCGACCGTCGTCGCCCGTTCAGGCCAGTGGATTCAACTACCCGCAGGTGATACGACGTGCCGATGAAGGGGCCGGGTCTGTTCTCGATGTTACAGATCGTCGCGGGGATGTCGATGGCCGGGCCCATGTTCGTTCTTGGCGTGAACATGGTGACGAGCGGCGACGCGCCGGCCGGACTCGCCTTTTTCGCGCTCGGCCTGATCGCCCTGTTCGCTCCGACCTACCTCGTCAGGAAGATCGGCGGGCCGCGGACGTGGATCAGACGGCGACTCGGGCGCGCAGAATCGGGCTCGGACGGCGACGAGCGCTTCGACCCGCTGAAGGACCGGTGACTGCCGGGCGCCGATCTTCAGATATTTACCCGTTCTCGCCCAATCTCCGTACATGACAGTTCTTTCCTTCGACGAGCAGGGCGTCGACGTCATCTACGAGGGGACGGAGTTCCGTCTCGAGAAGGCGCTCATCGAGGACGCGACCGAGAAGTCCTATCCCGACGTCACCGACCACGAGGTGTTGCGGCTGGTCGAACCGGACCCGGCGCTCTCCGGTGAGCCCCAGCGGATCGCGGAGATCGTCGACTGACCGCCCGCCAATAGATTCCTTCGTGTGTGATTGGGGGCAAGCGGGCGCGTATCTCTGTTTGGGCCGGAGACGGACGCAGTGATGCGGTATTCCGGCGACGACGGGGCCAGAAATCCGCCAGCGGCGGCAAGCATTTAAGTACTGAGTGCCCAGTGTGAGGTAATGTCAGATCCACGCGTCGCCGGTGCCGGAGTGACGGACTTCGGTGAGCATCCGGAGCGGACCGGCCGCGACCTGTTCGCCGAGGCCGGCCTGGCTGCGCTCGACGACGCCGGCGTCCCCGCCGACGACGTCGACGCGCTGTACTTCGGGAACTTCATGGGTGAACTCGCCGAGCACCAGGGCCACCAGGGGCCGCTGATGGCCGAGGCCGTCGGCGTCGAGGCGCCCGCGACACGCTTCGAGGCGGCCTGTGCCTCTGCCGGTGCGGGCGTCAGACAGGCAGTGAAGAACCTCCGTAGCGGCGAGGACGACGTGATACTCGTCGGCGGTGCCGAACGGATGACTAACATCGGCACCGCCGCCGCGACGGACGCGCTCGCCATCGCCGCCGACGACCTCTACGAGGTCCGCGCGGGGATGACGTTTCCCGGCGCGTACGGCCTGATGGCTCGCTCGTACTTCGCCGAATACGGAGGTGACAGGGAGGACCTCGCCCACGTCGCCGTCAAGAACCACGAGCACGCGCTGGTCAACGAGCACGCTCAGCTCCGCAAGGAGATCACCGTCGAGGACGCGCTGGAGGCGCCGATGGTCGCAGAACCCCTCGGGCTGTACGACGCCTGTCCGATCACAGACGGCGCGGCCGCCGCCGTCCTCGTGAGCGAGGAGTACGCCGAAGTGCACGGCCTCGACGCGCGGGTCAGTATCACTGGCACCGGCCAGGGCGGGGACAACCTCGCGCTCCAGGACCGGCCGCACTTCGACCAGACCCCGGCGGCTGACGCGGCGACCGAAGAGGCCTACGCCGACGCCGGGGTCGGCCCGGACGACGTCGACGTCGCGGAGGTCCACGACTGCTTCACCATCGCCGAGGTGCTCGCCGTCGAATCGCTGGGCCTGTTCGAGCGCGGTGAGGGAATCGCCGCCGCCCGCGACGGCGTCACGACGCGCCACGGGGAGATGCCAGTCAACCTCTCCGGCGGCCTGAAGGCCAAGGGGCACCCGGTCGGCGCGACGGGCGTCGCCCAGATAGCCACGCTCACCTGGCTCCTCGACGGGTCCCATCCCCGCGCTGACGACGTCCCCGACGCCGACGTCGCCGTTGCACACAACGCCGGCGGCACCGCCGCGAGTGCGACCGTCCACGTTCTGGAGGTGGTCTCATGAACGAGCGAAGCGACGTGAATGAGGCCTCAGAAGAGCTCTGCTCTTCTGGTGGTCGCGTGAGCGAACAACGAGAGCGAACGCGAGAGCTCCCGAGCGGAGCGAGGGAGGGAGGACGATGAGTGCGCGAGACGGCGGCTACGACGACTGGCTCGACGCCGTCGCCGAGGGCGAGGGATACTACCTCGAATGCGCGAACGGCCACGGCTGGCTTCCCCCGCGGCGAGTCTGTCCCGACTGTGGATCCAGGGACCTCGACGAGGAACCGCTGCCAGACGCGGGCGAGATAGCGACTCACACCACCGTCTACGTCGCGACGCCCGCCTTCGAGGAGGACGCCCCGTACGTCACCGCCGTCGCCCACTTCGGTCCGGTCTCCATCACCGGGATGGTCCGGGACGTCGACCCAGCGGCGGTCGAGATGGGCGACGTCGTCGGTATCGACGTCGGCGAACGGGAGACGACTGGCGACCGGGCCGTCGTCTTCCGGCCGCGATAGCCCGCTCGCCGGTCGAGAAACGGCTGTCCCTCGCGTCGATATTCACGACGCCCCGTCGTCACAGTTCAGTTCGCCGCTCTCGTGCACCGCCACCGACCGCGTAGCGTTCGCCACCGTCGCGTCGCCGTGGTCGACGCGCACTGTCAGGTTCGCGCTCGTCCCGGCCGCGAGCAGTCCGTCGTTCTGCCCGACGTCGAACAGGCGGAACTGGACGTCGTCGCCGGGTCGGAGCGTGACGTTGTGCCGCTCCACCGTCGTCCCGTCGGCGAGGGCGACCACCACCTGAAACGCCGCCTTCTCGGGGCCCTCGCTCTCGAACGGCCGTTCCACGACGAGGGTGCCAGTGACGCCGTAGTTCCCCGGCGGCGGCCCAACTGACGTACACGTCTGGACGCCCTCGCCCTCTGTCTCGTTCGCCCAGTCGCCCTCGTTGACGGCGACGCGTGGTTCGAATTCGGTCACCGTCGCGTTCGCGGGGCCGGGGTCGCCGCCGAGTCCAGACGCGACGAGTCCAGCCGCGAGAATTCCGCCGAACAGGACGAGTGAGGCGAGCACGCCCAGAGCCAGCAACCGACGCATAGCTCGACGTGTTTCCCTCACCGCCAAATACTTTGTCTGAAGCGCGGTACGAAGCGGGTCAGTCGGTACGGCCTCCGTTACTCGTCCGCAGTCCCGCCGGCCTGCCGTTCGACGTCGCCGTTGCGGCCCACGTCGCCGAACGTCTCGGGATGGACGACCTGGCGAGCGACTGAATCCGGTCGATACCCGACCGGGCGCGCGGCCCCCGTCAGTTCTCGATCCCGACTGTGAGTGTTCGACGCCGGTCGTCGGCCCCTCACTGGACGACGACAGCGCCTTTCATCCCGAGCGCGAGGTGCGGTTCGCAGTGGTACAGCGCGAGGCCCGCTTCGTCGAACGTGTACGTGTACTCGGTGCCGGCCTCGGCGACCGGGTCCCCGGAACTGAACTCGTAGTCCGACTCGCCGATCTGGTCCTCGGGTTCCGCCTTGACGTTGTGGGTCTCGCCCTCGCCGGTCCACACCCAGCGGACCTCAGTTCCGGCGGACACGGCTATCGCCGGCGGACCGAACGCGTAGTAGCCGTCGTTCCCTTCTGCCCCCACGTCGACGGTGGGTTCGCTCTCCTCGCGCCAGTCGACGATAGATCCGTCGTACGTGTCGTCGGCGCCGCCGACCTCTGTCTCGGTGAGCCACTCGTCGACCGCCGGGTAGTCGCTACCGGCGATAGTCGCGGCTCCGTCGGTGCCGCCGTCCTGTGCGTCGCCGTTCTGTCCGTCGCCGTCCTCTCCATCGCCGCCGCCTTCGGCACAGCCAGCCAGTGCGCCCGTGAAACCCACGCCGACGGCGCCGGCGGCTGCCAGTACCGTCCGCCGGTCGACAGATCTCGCTCGCGCATGTCGTGTCATTGCACCTATGATTTGGTGGCAAGCTTACTTAACTGTACACTCGGGATCCGCTCGACGGCGTGCGATTCAGGACTGGCGATGACCGGCTGGGACGGTCCTTCGATCAGGTCCGCCACACCGTCACCGTCGCGAGCGCGAGGGTCCCGATGAGCCAGCCGAGCAGTCCGACGACGCTGGGGAGTGCCGCCGGGGCCGGGGCCGAGGCGCCCGCGACGGGCGTCGCCGCGAACGCCAGGACGAGTCCCCTGAACGCACTCGCCGGGCTCAGAGCCAGGGTTGCACCCAGGCCGTCCGGACCGACCACGCCGGTGGTCAGTCCGCCGACGACGGCCAGGTCGAGGCCGACCACCACGACCAGGAGCGTGCTGACGGCCAGTGCGAGTCCTTCCCGCCTGGTGCGGGCGACCGTGGACACGGCGACCGCGATGCCGAGCGCGACGACCGCGTACACACCGGTGATCGACACGAACCGGACGTAGTATATCGGGTCGTCGACGGTGGCCGCAGAGGCGAGGAACGAGGGCGCGGGCTGGCTGGCGAGGGGGACGAACGTCGCCGCCAGCGCGAGCGGGACCAGTACCGCCGCGAGTACCGCCGTCGCGCGACCGAGGAACACGCCCAGGACGTAGGTGGCACGGCGGACGGGATACGTGCGTATCACGTCGAGTTCGCCGCGTTCCGCGTCGGCCCGAATCGCCTGGTACCCGAAGGCGAACGCGAGGACGGGGACCAGCACCTCGACCGGCGTCATCAGATTCAGGACGAGCGGGAGGTAGCCGCCCGCGCCGCCGAGGGCCGGCACGGACGCGACGGCGAGGCCGAACAGCGTGACCAGGACGAGGTACGTCCGCGTCCTGACAACGGCGTCGAGTTCCCGCTGGGCGAGCGCGCGGACCTGCCGCAGGCGGCCATCGCTCATTCGGCTCCACCCCGCTGGCCCACGCTGACGGACGCGGTCTCGTCGCGTTCGATGACGTCTGCCAGCGCGCCGGTGAGCGTGTCGGCACCGGTCCGTTCCCGAAGCGCCGTCGGACTCTCTGCGGCGACGATGGTGCCGTCGTCGAGCACCAGCACCGTGTCGGCCATCTGCTCGACGGCGTCGATGTTGTGCGTGGCCAGCAGCACGGTCGTCCCCTCACCCGCGAGGTCGTCCACGACGGCGGAGACGTGTTCGACCATCACCGGGTCGAGGCCGCTCGAGGGCTCGTCGAGGACGAGCAGCGGCGGGTCGCCGACCGTCGCCTGCGCGATGCCGAGCAGGCGCGTCATGCCGCCCGAGAGCGCGTCGACGCGCCTGTCGGGGACGTTCTGGAGACCGACGCGGCGCAGTCGGTCGTCCACGTCGACGTCGACTCCAGCCAGGTCACCGTAGAACGAGAGCGTCTCCGCGAGCGAGAACTGGGGCCGGAAGGCGGGCGTCTGCGGGAGGTAGCCGACGGGGCGGTCCGCCGACGCCGCGACCGTCACCTCCCCTCCCGTCTGTTCGATCAGGCCGGCGACGATGCGGAGCAGCGTCGACTTGCCCGACCCGTTCGGACCGACGAGACTCACGACGGACCCGCGGTCTGCGCTGAAGGAGACGTCTTCCAGAACGGTCAGGTCGCCGAACGCGTGGCGGACGTCGTCGACAGTCAGTACGGGCTCCTCGGTGTCCGTCACGTCGCGTTCACCTCCGTCAGGACGTCGGGGCGCGAGGGCTCGACGAGGGGACCGGTGTCGATGACGTCGCTCCGGCGGAGCCCCGGCGCGACGGCCTGCGCTTCGCGCAGGAGACCCAGCGCGGGTGACCGTGCGACGGTCGGGCCGGCGGGCGACTCGGCGAGCGCCCGGTCGACCTCGTCCGCCGGTCTGTACGGTCGGTCGAGCACCCCGTCGCCGTCGCGGTCGAGGCCGGGCGCGCCGGCCCAGTAGTTGCCCCGCCCGCCGCTGGTCCAGACGGCGACCGGGCCGCTACTGGCCGTCGCCGGCGCGTCGTTGCCCGCGACGTCGTTCTCGACCACTCTGTTCGAGGGGAGGATAGTGTCCGACCGGAGGCCGATGTCGTTGTCGACGACAGTGTTGTTCGCGTACATCGAGCGGGTGCCCGCGATAGTCATCCCCGTCCCGCCGCCGACGAGGACGTTGCCGGTGACGTACGACGCGTCGCCTGCCAGCGACACCCCGACGTCGCTGTCGCGGACGTCGTTGTCGAGGATCACGTTCTCGCGCGGCCGGCTCATCACGATCACGCCCGCGTCGGCGTCGCTGAACGTGTTGTTTCTCACGAGGGCGCCGGAGGTGTACATCTCGTGGACGCCGTAGCGCATCCCGCGCATCTCGTTGTTCCGGACGACGAGGTCGTCCGACCGGTGGGTGTAGACGCCGTCGCGGCCCCCCTCGAACGTCGACTCCTGGACCACCGCGCGCGAGTACATCGTCAAGACGCCCATCGATCCGTCCTGCCACTGGTCGGTGCCGTTCACCACGAGGCCGTCGACCACGGTCCCGTCGCTGTAGCGTGCGATCACGCCGTTCGCGCCCGTGTCGACCGTGACGTTGCTGACCAGCGACCGGTTCGCTCCCGACAGGAGGATTCCCGCGTCGCCCCGGCCGTAGACGAGCTGGATCTTGGCGTCCCATCCGCTGACGTTGCCCTCGCCTGTCCCGAGGTCGCGAGGCCCGACGCCCCGGATGGTGAGGTCAGCGAGCGCCACGCCGGAGGCGTTCGCCCGGATCACCGTGCCGTTGCCGCCGCCGTCGACGACGGTCCGCTCGCCCGCGCCGCGGAGCGTGAGGGGTTTCGTGATCGTGACGTTCTCCTCGTAGGTTCCCGGCGGGACGTAGACGGTGGTGTTCGGTGGCGCCCGTTCGACTGCGGCCTGAACCGTCGGGGCGTCGCGACCGACGACTACCGAGCGGGGTCGGTCGAGGAGCGACGCGCTCGCGGCGACGCGACGGTCCGCCCACGCGGTCCGGTTCTCGACTAGACCCGCCTGGCGCTCCCGGGCGACCGCCGGTCGCTCGCCGTATCGCTCGCGGACGGCGTCCCAGTCGACCACGCGCCCGCCGTACTCGTCCGTGAATCGCTCCGCGTCGGCGCGTCGCTCGAACGGGACCACTGTTGGCCCGGCCGTCGTTCGCGCGTCGCTGTCCACCGCGTACACCGCGTGGTCGGCACGCACCCAGTCGACACCGGGGTCGTTGTCCAGGTCCAGGTAGCCGTCATCGGTCAGGGACGGCTGTGCGCCGCTGAACTCGGTGACGAACAGAGCGACCGGTTCCCCGAACTGCCGGACCGCGTGGCCGCTCTCCAGTTGTTCGACCATCGCCTCGACGCCGTAGTAGCCGATGACGTACTGGTACTGGGCGTAGAACGCCTGGCCGCGTGGAATCTCGTAGCCCGCCGCCTCCGCGTCCCGCACGTCGACGCCGGTCATCCCCATCGAGAGCGTCTCGTCGAACGACACTGGACTCACGGCCGCGCCGCCGGCGGGCTGGACGGTGAAGGCGAGGCCGCAGAGGCCGAACGCGACGACGACGGCTCCCAGTACGTATCGGACGTCCATCTCAGGCCTGTCGGAGGCTCTCGATCGTCTCGGGCGTCACCTCGTCGAGCGTCGACAGCGACCCGCCGTGTTCGTCGCTGAACGCCGTCGCGTCCGACTCCTCCGAGAACGCGACGAGGTCCGCCCCCATCGCGCCCTTCACCTCGGAGCCCACGACGAAGGTGACCGACTCGGCGTCGACGAACGCGTCGGCTTCCGGATGGGTCGAGATGAGCACGTCGCCGCCGTCGTCCGTCAGTTCGTAGTCCACCGACGAGTAGTCCGTGACGTACATCGCCTGCCGGGTCCAGCCCCGGTCCTGTCGCTCGAAGTCGTACTGGAACGCCTCCCAGGTGCTGTCGAACCGGGCAGGGTTGTCGTGACCCGAGGGGCGCTGGTCCGCGTAGAATATCTCCGTCGTCGGCCCCGGGTGGTTGGGGATGACCATCCCGCAGACGTCACAGCTGTCGGACTGGGTCATCGTCACCGGCTCGGGGACGTCCGCCTCCTGTGACGCACAACCGGCGAGCGGTGCGAGGACGGCTCCCCCCACCGCACCGAGCAGGGCTCGCTTCGACAGCCGGTGCGGTGAGGACGTTTCGCTGGGACACCGGGTGTGCCGGTTGCGAGAACGACTGACTGGGGACCGGTCGGGGCTCGAGTGTTCTTGTTTCATGGGGTGACAAACTCCGTTGGACTCGGGTCTAGACGTTCACTCGCCACCGGTTTGAATCGACGGATCGTTCCCGACTACTGGGATTCTTCGGCTGTGGGTGTCTCGAAAGCCCCACGGACGACGTCGACGAACTGGTCGGGGTGTTCGACGTGCGGGAGCAACAGCGACTCGTCGAAGACGACGAGGCGCGCGTCGGCCTCGTCCGCGAGTTCCCGTCCGTTCTCCAGCGGCGAGACGTCGGCGTCGCGCCCCCAGACGAGCGTTATCGGTACGTCGAGTTCGCCCAGTACGACGCCCAGGTCCTCCTCGGGGTCGAGAAAGCCGGTGAAGAACGACGCGGGGGCGAAGCGAGCGCCCGGCTGGTGGCCAGTCGTCCACTCGTAGTCGAGCACCGCGGGCGTGAGGTTGTCCAGGTCGTAGTAGCCGTGGTCGCCGTGGGCGTGTTTCAGCGAGTACTTGCTGACGATGGCGTTGTAGATGCCCTGGCCGAGCAGCGGCGTCCGCAACAGTGTGCGCCGCCACCCCCGGCGACTCCCCATCGTGCTGTCCGTCGGGGCGACGAGGACGAGCCGTTCGACCGGGACGTCCCGCGCGGCGAGGGCGGCGTAGGAACCGGTCACCGACGACGCCACGACGGTCGGATTCTCGCTCTCGTCGGCGAGGAAGTCCCGGACGAAGTTCGTGAGCAGCGACGCCGAGTACAGCAGCGGCGGCCGGTCCGAGTGGCCGAAGCCGGGCAGGTCCGGCGCGACGACGTGGTAGTCCTCTGCGAGTCGACTGAACACCGCGTGGAACTCGTGGTTCGACGTGGCGGCGTTGATTCCGTGGAGGAGGACCAGGTCCGGGTTCTCGGGGTCGCCGGCCTCGACGTAACTGACGTCGAAGCCTCGCCAGCGATACGAGCGCTCGTCACCGGCGAGGAACGGTTCGAAGGAGTCGCCCTGGCGCCGCAACAGGCGGTTGGCCAGCGCGGTCAACCCGACCGTTCCGGCGGCGACGCCGAGGATGTTCCGGAGCTTCATACCTTTCTGTCGGGCCCTGAAGGACTTATACGTGGTGGGACCGCGGTCTCTGGGTCGGGTCGGATGCGCCGCGTCCGCCCGTTACCCCTGCCGTCGCTCTTCCAGGCAGGATTCGAGCGGCTCGATCAGGTCCGCCACGACGGTGTAGGGGTCCGTCTCGTGTTCGAGAATGCGGTCGACGGCCGGGTCGACGCCGCCCCTTGCTTCGAGTTCCTCGGCCAGTAGCGCGTTGGCGTCCTCGCGGAGCAGGGTCCGGACCTCGGCGGCGTACCGCGACCGCACCTTCTCCTCGCGGCGACCCGACTCGTCGAGGTAGTCCAGGTGGTCCTGGACGGCACTCACGAAAGCGTCGACGCCCTCACCGGCGTTAGCCACCGTCTCGACGATGGGCGGCGTCCAGCCGTCGTCGTCGGTGCCGTGGCCCTCGGGCCCGCTCGCGTCCGTCCGGTGGTGTATCATCTCCTTTAGCTGGCCGACCGTCCGGTCGGCCCCGTCGAGGTCTGCCTTGTTCACGACGAAGAGGTCCGCGATCTCGAGGATACCCGCTTTGAGCATCTGGACGTCGTCGCCCGAGTCCGGCGGGACGAGCACGGCCACGGTGTCGGCCGTCCGGACGACGTCGATCTCGTTCTGGCCGGCGCCGACCGTCTCGACGATGATCTTGTCCTTGCCGAAGGCGTCCAGCGCGGTGACGGCGTCGGTGGTCGCCGTCGAGAGACCGCCCAGCGACCCCCGCGTCGACATCGACCGGAAGAACACGTCCATGTCGCCGGCGTTCGAGGCCATGCGAATGCGGTCGCCCAGCACCGCGCCGCCAGTGAAGGGCGAGGACGGGTCGATGGCGATGACGCCGACGGTCTCCCCCCGGTCCCGGTAGGTCGACGCAACCTTGTCGACCAGCGTGGACTTGCCCGCGCCCGGTGAGCCCGTGACGCCGACGACGTCGGCGGTGCCGCTGTGGCGGTGCAACTCGGAGACGATCTCTCTGTATCCTGGCGACCGGTCCTCGATCATCGAGATGACGCGGGCCAGCGCGCGGTGCTCGCCGGCCAGCAGGTCAGCGACGAGTTCACTCACGGCTCGCCCTCCTGGTCGTCCGGATCACGTCAGTTCCGCTCCGGCGCGTGCTCGTGGACGTAGTCGATCATCTCGTCCATCGACGCGCCGGGGCCGAATATCTCCGCGACGCCCAGCGAGCGCAACTCCTCCTTGTCGCCGTCGGGAACGATGCCGCCGACGAGGACGAGAGTGTCCTCGAAGGCGCCGTACTCTTTCAGTCCCTCCAGTATCTTCGGGACGAGGGTGTTGTGCGCGCCCGAGAGGATCGAGATTCCCAGCACGTCGACGTCCTCCTGGACCGCTGCCTGGACGACTTCCTCCGGCGCCCGGTGGAGGCCGGAGTAGACGACTTCGAACCCGGCGTCACGGAACGCCCGGGCGATGACGTGTGCCCCGCGGTCGTGGCCGTCGAGGCCCACCTTCGCCACGAGACACCGGATCGTTCGCTCGGCCTGCTCCTGGTCCGCGCTCATGTACCGGTGTACCACGCCCCACCGTTTGACTCTAACGGAGTTGATGAATAATGATTAACGACTATCGGGCCACGACGCGACGCGCGAAACGGATCCGAAAGGGGAAACACGCGGGCCGACGAACTCCGGACAATAATGGCCGCCGTAGACCGGATACACTCGCGCGCCAAGGCGAAGCCCCTTCTCGTCACGACAGTCCTCTCGCTGATCGGCTACGCGCTCGTCGTCGGGACGTTCGCCCGGATCTTTCCCTTCTTCCCGGAGCTGTCCAACGAGACGGTCATCGTCCTGAGCGACGCCATCGCGGTGGTCAACGCGACGGCGCTGGTCACCATCCTCGCCGGCGTCCGGTACATCCGCCGCGACGAAGTCCGGAAACACCGCGCCGCGATGCTCACCGCGTTCGGGCTCATCCTCCTCTTCCTCGTCATGTACCTTCTCAAGGTCGGCGGCGGGTTCGAGAAGGCGATTCTCGTCGAAGGACCGGTTCGGTGGGCGTACCTCGTCATGCTGGCTATCCACATCCTGCTCTCGGCCGTCTCCGTTCCCGTCGTCATCCACGCCGTCGTCCTCGGACTCACTCACTCGCCGTCGGAACTCAGGGACACTTCGCACGCCCGTGTCGGCCGCATCGCCGTCGCCGCCTGGACGCTCAGCCTGTTCCTCGGTCTCGTGACCTACGTCATGCTCAACCACGTGTACGGGTGGGAGCCCCGGACCGCTGCCCTCCTGTTGCTCGCCGCTACCCGGACTCCACTCGACTGGTGACGGCTGGGTAAACGCCGCCGACGGGCACGCGTCAACAGACCGGTTTCGGGTCGATGCCCATCCCTTCGAGCGAGCCTGCGTACTCGTCGTAGGCCAGGTCGACGACCGCACTCGCAGCGGCCACCGCCCGCTCTCGGTCGTCGTCGCGCTCGCAGACGGTCGCGACGACCTCGCCGCCGCGTTCGACCTGCTCGTCGGTCTCGGCTCGCAGTTCGCGGAACAGGGCCGCCGCGCGTTCGTCGCCCTCGTTGACGAAGAAGTTGATCACCTGGAGGAGACTCCGGGAGGCGACCAGCGGGCGGGCGACGAGGCCCGCGGCGACCCTCTCGACGGTCTCGTCGAGATCGCGGAAGTGCTCGTGCAGCGGGTCGGGGTTCGTCTCGGCAGGCAATTGGTCCGTGAGTTCGAGCACGCGGTCGCGGTGCTCGCGTTCGCGCGCCCGTTCCGCCTCGAACGCGCTCCTGGCGTCGTCGTCCGTCTCGTCCCCGGCCCACTGATCGAACGTCTCCACTGCCCGGGTCTCCGCCGCGACTGCGGTTTCGAGGACCGTCTCCCGGTCGAGGTCGCCCGCCGTCGTCGCGACGAGCGCTTTCTCCGACCCGAGGCGGGCCAGGCGCCCTTCGTTGGCCGATCGTACCTCCTCGACGAACTCCGAACCGTCCATGCCATGGTTTCGCACGCCGGCCACATATACTGTTGGTCTCCTGACTCGACGGGGTCGTTTTACCGCTCCCGGGCCTACGGGAGGACATGACCGAAGACGCCCCGGCGGGCGACGGAACCGCGGTGCGCGAGATCGACCCCGAGGAACTCGCCAGCCGGATCGAGAACGGTGAACGGATCGCGCTCCTGGACGTCCGCAACCGCGACGAGGTCGACGCCTGGCAGATCGACGGGCCAGGGGTCGAGTTGACCCACGTCCCGTACATGCGGTTCGTGAGCGCGAGGGCGACCGGTGAGCCGGCGGATCTGGTCGACCCCGACGAGTCCTACGTCGCCGTCTGTCCGCGCGGGGCCGAGAGCGCGGAGGTCGCGGCGTCGCTCGCCGAGGGAGGCGTCGAGGCGGTGAACCTCGCGGGCGGGATGGAAGGCTGGGCGCGCGTCTATCGGCGGACGCGGATCGCTCGCGACGCCACGGACGCGACCGTCTACCAGTACCGTCGCCCCGCCACTGGCTGTCTCGCGTACGTCGTCGTCTCCGCCGGGGAGGCCCTCACCGTCGACCCGCTGCTGGCGTTCGCCGAGCGCTACAGCGACGACGTCGCCGACGTGAACGCCGCCATCGAGACGGTCGTCGACACGCACGTCCACGCGGACCACTTCAGCGGCCTCCACGAAGTGGCCGGGGCCACCGGTGCCACGCCGGTGCTGTCGACCGCTGCCGCGGACCGCGGCGTCACCGGCGACGTACGAACAGTCGACGACGGGGACGTCGTCCGCGTCGGCGAGCACGAACTCGCCGTCCTCGCGACCCCTGGCCACACGACGGGGTCGATTTCGCTCGTCCTCGACGACGTCGTGTTCACCGGTGACTCCCTCTTCCTCGACGGCGCTCCACGACCGGATCTCGAACGCGGAGTGGACGGCGCCCGGGAACTCTCCGAGACGCTCCACGAGACGCTCACCGACCGGTTCGCACCGCTGCCCGACGACGCTATCGTCGCGCCCGGCCACTACGTTCCGGGCCGCGCGCCCGCCACTGACGGCTCGTACGCGGCGACGCTGGGCGACCTCCGCGACCGACTGGCGGCGTTCTCGGAGGATCGGACGGCCTTCGTCGAACGCGTCATGGATTCGATGGGCGCCCGACCTGCGAACTTCGAGCGCGTCGTCACGGTGAACCTCGGGCGCGAATCTGTCTCGGACGAGGAGGCCTTCGAACTGGAACTTGGCCCGAACAACTGCGCCGTCGCGACGGAGTGAACTGGTTGCGTCGGTCCCGCCGCGCTTCGGGACGACGGCATCCGGGCTCAATCAGTTCTCGGGAGCGCCACCGCACCGGCGACGAACGCGACCAGCCCGGCGACGGTGAGAATCGCGAGGGGAGTGACTGCGTCACCCGCCTGCCCGGACGTCGTGACCGCCCGGACGCCCCGCGAGAAGAAGGTCAGCGGTGACAGCCAGGTGGGGAGCCACGCCGGCAGGAGCGCCGGCGGGACGAACGTCTCCGAGAGGAAGAGCAGCGGGAGCGCGATGGAGTTCGACGCCGCGATGACGCCGTCCTGTGAGTCGGCGAAACTGCCGATCAGTGCGCCGACGCCGCAGAACAGCGCGACGCCGACGACGACGAAGGCGACCAGCGCGGCGACCGAAACCGCCGTCAGGACCACCTCCGCGCCGGTGAGGGCGACGACGAGTCCGAGTAGCAGGAGCCCGGCGAGGCCGATGACGACGATATTGACGAGCGTCTGGGCGGCGAGCCACTCCAGCCTGGTCAGCGGCGTCGTCGCCAGTTTCTCGAACCGGTTGCCCTCCCGGTGGCGGGCGACTTCGCTCCCGACCCGGGACAGCGGCGTGAACAGCACGACGACGGCCAGGTAGCCCGCGACGTAGTACCGGGGCGGCTCGGTGAACAGCCCACCGCCACCGGGTCGCGTCTGGACGAGCGCGCCGAAGATGACGACGATGATGAGCGGGAAGAAGAACGTGAAGAACACGGCAGTGCGACGGCGGAGGAACGCCTTCCGGGCGCCCGTGAACTCGGCGTGCACGCGTCGAATCGCGCTCATCGCTCGCCTCCGGCCGGGGCGGCCGTCGGTTCCCGGTCGGTCCCCCGGTCTCCTCGTCCGACGCGGTTCCCCGTCAGTTCCATGTACACCGCCTCCAGGTCCGGTTCGGCCCAGCTGAGGCCGTCGTAGTCCACGCCGGCGTCCTCGAGTTCCCGAACGACCCCGCCGATGTCCTCCGGGGCGACCCCGGACACGGTCATCCCGTCTCCGTCGAACGCCGCGGGATACCGAAGCGTCGTCGCGACGGACTCGTCGACGTCGCCGGAGACGGTGAGTCGACTCTCGCCGCCGTAGGCCTCGATCAGCGCGTCGGGGGCGTCTATCGCGACGAGCTCGCCGTCGGCCAGCAGTCCGACCCGGTCGGCGAGTCGGTGCGCCTCCTCCATGTCGTGGGTGGTCACGAGGATCGTGACGCCTGCGTCGGCCAGCCCTTCGAGTAGTTCCCACAGGTCGTGACGGCCGGCGGGGTCGATGCCGGTCGTGGGCTCGTCGAGAAACAGGAGGTCTGGGTCGTTGACGAGCGTCGCGCCGACGCAGGTCCGGCGCTGCTGGCCGCCTGAGAGGTTCTCGTACCACGTCCCAGCGTCGTCGGCGAGGCCCACGTCGGCGAGGACGCGCTCGACGTCGCGCGACTCGTCGTAGAGGCCGGCGTAGTACGCCAGCAGTTCGCGAGCGGTGAGCCGGTCGTGGGGCGAGAAGTCCTGCGGCAGGAGTCCGATCCGGTCCCGGTCGACGTCGCGGGGCGACGTCCCGAACAGTTCGACGCGGCCCTCGGCGTCGGTCGTGCCCGTGAGCGCGCGGACGAGCGTGGTTTTGCCGGCCCCGTTCGGCCCGACGAGTGCCACGACCTCTCCCTCCCCGAGCGTCAGCGAGACGTCGGCGAGGGCGACGGTGTCGCCGTACGCACGGCGAACGTTCTCGGCGACGAGTACCTCCTCCATGGCTGTGGGTCGGTCGGCCCGACCGAAAATCGCTCCGATCGGTCGCCGGGGTCGCCGCGGGTCGTCACACCGCCGCTCCCCGGCGATGGCCGCGACCCGCTCAGAGTGCCGCCCGAACGTTGCGGGCGATCTCGTCGGGGTCGTAGGCGTCCTCCTCCTTGTCGTAGACGGTCTGGCCGTTCACGCTGACGGTGAACACGCCGTGGTCACCCATCACGAGTTCGAGCGAATCGAGCTCGGCCTCGAGGCCACTGAGTACGACCTCCTGGACTTCGAGGGCTCGTTCACGAAAGCCGCAGGGAACGCAGTATTCGATCGTTACGTCGGACATACGTGGACGGTCAGCGGCCACGAACAAAAAGACGCGTCCCGATACGTTTTTGACGGTGCTGTTAGCGTATAAACACATGAGCGTTCGCGCGCATCCGGCCGCTCGGGTCCCCGGACCGGTTCGGTGGTTCGTCGGCGTCCTCTCGCGGCGACAGACGTACCGGAACCTGGTCTACCTGGCGTTGACCTTTCCGCTCGGACTCGGCTACTTCGTCCTGCTGACGACGGGGCTGTCCGTGGGCTTTAGCCTCCTGGTCTTCCTCGTCGGCCTCCCGATACTCGTCGGCGTGCTCCTCCTCTCGGACCGCATCCTCGTCTTCGAGCGGTGGCTCGCGGCCCGACTCCTCGGCGTCGACGTTCCGCTGGACCGGGAGACCGAACACGACGAGGTGTGGGACTACCTGCGGTCGCCCCTGGCCGACCTGGGGACGTGGGTGGGCCTGGTCTATCTGGCGTCGAAGTTCGTCGTCGGCCTGTTCACCTTCATCCTGATGACGCTCCTCGGTACGCTCGCCGGGTCGTTCGTCCTCGCGCCGCTGTACTACCGCCAGGCGACGATTCAGGTCTCCATCCCGGAGCCCATCCACCTCACCCTCTCCTACGCCGTCCAGCAGTGGGACGGCGTCGAGGTCGTCTCGTTGCCCGTCACGATAACGTCATGGCAGGTGACGTCGCTCTCCGAGGCGGTCGGCGTCGCGGTCGTCGGCGTGTTACTGTTTGTCGTCTCGCTCCACCTCCTGAATCTGCTCGCGAGAATCCAGGGCTGGTACACGCGAGTGCTGATCACGCCGCGGCCGCTGACGTAGCGACGACGAGTATCGACGAGCTGCCAGGAATAATTAGCGCCAGCCGGGACGCCAGTACAGCAGCGCCACCGTCGCGACGAAGACGACGGTCGAGAGGAGGTACGACTGGTCGTAGACGGCGCCGGCGACGGCCGCGGTCCCCCCGAACACGCTCGTCGCTATCGTCGCGATGACCGGCCAGGTACACGAGACGCAGGACAGCAGGCCGACGATGCCGGAGATGGCCGACCCCGCGGCGTCGACGACGGCGGCGTAGACCAGGTACGCCAGCGCGACGTAACCGACGACTTGCCAGGGGATCAGGTTGATCCGGACGCCCTGGAACGGGATCTGGAGCGAGCCGAGCGCGAGGCCGGTCGCGGGCAGGTTGACGAACAGCCGGGGCGCCCAGCCCGGTGGCGCCGACGCCACCGTGAGCTCGACGCCGGCCGGGAGCATGTCGGCACCGGGTCCCCAGACGCCACCGAAGTAGCCCAGGACGCCGAAGTACGCCGCCGCGACCGCCACGCCGACGGTCCGCTGGCGCTGTGACGCGGTCGGTCGCTCCGTCCTGACCAGCGCCCAGGCGCCGACGGTTATCCACACGAGCGGGACGGCGACGGGGGTCAGCCCGGTGATGTCGTTGGGGCTGAGGAGGTGGTACGCCAGGAACAGGAGGAGCTGGGTGTTGACGAGCAGCGCGCTCAGCAGGAGCGTGTCGCGGCGCAGTTCGAACCGGTCGATCTTGTAGGTCGTGCTCATAGCGCGATGGAGTCGACGACGATGGCGACCAGGAGCGCCCCGAGGTAAGCGTTCGAGGCGTGGAACGCCCGGAAGGCTGCCTGTTCGGTCCGTTCGCGGTGGAGTAGGACCACGGCCCAGAGGAACACCGCGCCCAGAACCGCGGTCGTCCCGGCGTACAGGGGACCGAGGGGTGTCAGCGCGGCCATCCCGCCCGCAGCGACGAGCGTCGCGCCGAGGTAGAAGACGATGTGTTTGCGGGTCACCGTCTCGCCGTGGACGACGGGCATCATCGGGAAGCCGCCGCGGGCGTAGTCCTCCTTGTACGCCAGCGCGAGGTTGTAGAAGTGCGCGGGCGTCCAGAGGAAGATGACGCCGGCCAGGGCAAGTCCGGGCAGGCCGATCTCGCCGGTGACGGCGGCCCAGCCGATGAGCGCGGGCAGCGACCCGGCGAACCCGCCGATGACTGTGTTCTGGACCGTGTTCGGCTTCAGCACGACGGTGTAGACGACGCTGTAGAACAGGATGGCCGCGAAGCCAAGCGCCGCGGCGAGGGCGTTGACCTGCCAGAACAGCCACACCGACGTGACCGAGAGGAGCCCGCCGAACGCGAGCGCGTTTCGGACGGGGATCTGGTGGGTCGCCACCGGACGGTCCGAGGTCCGCTCCATCCGCTGGTCGACGTCGCGCTCGATGACGTGGTTGAACGTCCCCGAAGCGCCGATGGCGAGCACGCCGCCGGTCAGGGTGAAGAGGACCGTCGGCGTCGTGAGGTCCGGACCGGCGGCCAGCGCCATCCCGGCCGCCGCGACGAGACAGAGCAGCCACATCAGGCGCGGCTTCGTGAGCCGGAAGTAGGCGCCAGCGGTCGCGGTGATTCGCTCTCGCGTCGACAGCGAAGCGGAGCCCGGTGACGGTCCGCCGGTCGCCGAATCGCCGGCGTCCAGGTCGACAGGATCGACGACGGGCGCGTCGTCCGGCGTCCGCGTCTCGGACTCGAGTTGCCAGGCGAGAGCGAGGACGAGCGTCGTGAAGATGGCCATGCCCGTGGCGAGGTGAGCGCCCGGGAACGGAGCCGTCGCGCCCGACGTCGCGACGAGCGCGCCGAGCCCGATCTGGACGGGGTAGAGGATCAGTGCCGTGACCGCCAGCGCAGTGACGCGGCGCCTGGCGGCGGACCGGGCGCCGGCGACCGCCGTCGCGAGGACGAGCAGTCCGACGACGGCGGCGGTGAGACGGTGACTCCACGCGACGAGGAGACCCGTGTCTTCGAGCACTGGCCCCTGACAGACCGGCCAGGTGGAACAGGAGTTGACGGCGTGAGCGACGTCGGCCGTCGCACCGAGGACGACCAGCAGGTACACACCGACAGCGCTCGCGGCGAGCAGCGTCGTGAACCGTGGGCGACGTGAGTTCATCCCGGGAGGCCTCTTTCCTAGACCCTTCGTTCCATCGCACTTAGACCCCGCGCTTCGGACGCCTCGGCACCTCGTGGTTCGGACGGCACGGCGCCCGGCACGATTCGTTCACCTCCTGAATCTGTCGCCGAACATGGTCGGGTGGGCGTCCCACGCCGTCGCGCGCCCCTGAGGGCAAGACAGCAGCTATTTATTCCCGACTTCCGAACTCCCGAACACGCATGAATGGGAAACGCGTCGGGCTCCTCACGGTCTTCACTGGAGCTCTTCTCGCGCTCGCCGTCGAGCCGGCAGCAGCCCAGGTGTCGACGTCGGAGACGGCGGAACTGATCTGGGACCTCAACATGAACCTGCTGTACATCGCCGTCCCCATCACGGTGCTCGTGGAGGGCATCCTCATCTACACCGTCTGGAAGTTCCGTAACAACGAGGATCCCCTGCCGACGATGGAGAACCGGCGTCTCGAGATAACCTGGACCATCGCGACGGCGATCATCCTCCTCGTCGTCGGTATCGCTTCCTACCAGGTGATGGCCGAACCGTACGTCACGGCCACCGCGGACCAGCAGATCGAGTCCGACCAGGAGCCTGCCGAGGTCGAAGTCGTCGGTCAGCGCTACAGCTGGACGTTCAACTACAACGACAGCGGGCAGGGAGACGACCGCGTCAGTTCCAGTAACACGCTCGTGCTCCCGGCCGACAGGCCCGTCGTGTTACACATCACCTCCACGGACTGGATCCACGCGTTCCACGCGCCCGGTCTCGGGTTGAAGAGCGACGCAATTCCGGGGAACCACAACGTCATCAAGACCGAGATAACCGAGACGGGAACCTACCAGCTCTACTGTGCGGAGTACTGTGGCACTGGCCACTCCGACATGCTCGGTCAGATCGAGGTCGTCTCCGAAGACGAGTACCAGAGCTGGCTCGACGAACAGCAGTCCGCCTGAGGCGGTCACGTTCTTTTTGCGCTCGCCCGTCGCAGGTAGTGACATGTCCGACTACTTCGAGAAGATCGAGATCGGCGAGACCGACGCCTTCGGCACGTACGAGGTCACCGAGGAGGACGTGGTCTCCTTCGGTGAGCAGTTCGACCCCCAGCCGTTCCACGTCGACGAAGACGCCGCGCGGGAGTCGATGTTCGGTGGTCTCGTCGCCAGCGGCTGGCATACCGCGTCGATGACCATGCGACTGCTCGTGGACAACTTCCTCGCAGACTCCCGTGCGCTCGGCGCAGTCGGCATCGACGACCTGCGATTCCCCAGCCCGGTCAGGCCCGGCGACGCGTTGCGCGTCGAGACGGAGGTCGTCGACAAGGAGGTGTGGGACGAGGACCGCGGGCTCGTCCACTGCGCCATCGAGACGTCGAACGCTGACGGCGTCGTGTTGACCATGGTGGGCCTGGTCCTCTGGGAGCGCGAGTAACTCCCTCCGAAGGCGGGCGCGACTGCCCTTCGGTTCCCGAGTGTGGTATCGTCCCCGGAAGGATACCCCGACTCCGGGCCGGTGATCGACGGCGTTTCGCCGGCAGAGCGCCTCGACAACCGGAACGGATGTGCGGAGAACGGGACAGGAGGAAAGCGGCCGCGAGAACTATCGCTCAGGCGCAGACGTCGACCGTCGCGTACGCCTTCCCGGTGCTGGTCACTTCGACGCCGACGCCCATCCGGGTCGGCCCGCCGACGAGGAGTCGATCGCTGTAGGTCGAGCTCTCGTTCCAGTTATCGACGATGGCGCGGGCGACCGCTCGTTCGTCGCCGTTGAACCGTTCCTGCCCGTCGGCCTGGTAGTGCGTTCCGGCGTAGGTCGTGCCAACGAGTTCGAACTTCTCGTCGGGCGTGTCGATGTAGCTCCCCTCGTGGGATTTGAACTTGCAGCGCTCGTAGAGGTCGTGATTCCGGTACCGATTGGTGGTCGAGACACCGTCCACCTTGTGGGCGGCGCTGCCGTGGTTCGCCATCGCCACGCTGTGGTTGCTCGCCATGCGAGAGACGCGGGTCGCCGTGGCGTCGCCGGTGCCCAGCTGCGTCCGATTCTGCGCCTCGCGCTCCTGGTTGACGAACTTGGCGATGTGATTCGCTATCTCGGCTTCGTCGAACTGCCGGGCTGGAATCGTCGTCTGGCGCTCACTCGTCGACTCCGAAGGGGTCGCTGCCCCGTCGTCGCCGCTCGTCTGGTCGCTGGTCGTCGTCGCCGTCCCGCCGTCGGCTGCCGGACTCGTCGTGACCGGCGCGCTCGTTCCACCACCCAGTTGCATTCCGATCAGGACGCCGACGCCGAGGGACGCCATGACGACGACCCCCAGTATCCCGATCGCGGTCTTGTTTACCATCTTGATCCCACGGTTGCGATCGAATCAGTTGAACCTTCCGTATGTCAATCGTCCGCCAGTACCCTCCCGGGGCCCGGTTTTTCGTCGAGAACGGCCGGGATTCGGTCGGCGTCGACGACAGTCGCTCGCCGCCGCAGCGACTCGTACCGCTCGCGCCCTCGCTCACCCCCGTAGTTGCGCTCGGCGAGGGGTCGCGATTCGACGACGACCAGCCGTTCGGCGTCGTCGGCGAGTCGGCAGACGGTCGCAGCCGGGTCGATGACCGGATCCGCGAGTACCGTCACGTCGGCGGCCGCGATTTGCTCGCTGACCGCCTCGACCGTGGCTCGATCGATAGCCGCGAACGGCGGCGTCGTCTCGACCGGGACGTCGAGCGTCCGCGCGACGGACCGGGCGGCGTCGTCGTGGGAGAAGGGGCCCGCACTCACCTGGTGGCCCGCCGCCCAGCACGACCCGACGACGCTGGCACCGGTCTCGCCGCCGCCGAGGACGTGGACCCGACGCCCCCCACCAGTCGTCGACGGGAGCGTCGTCACCGCCGGCGAGTCCGTCACCGGATTCGTCGTCACCACGCCGCGCGCGTCGAAGGCTGTCTCCAGGGCCTCGGTGGTCAACACGTCCGCAGGCTCCCCCTGGTCGACGATTCGCCCGTCGTGGACGAGTGCGAGTCGGTCACAGAAGCGAGCGGCCGATTCGAGGTCGTGGATCGCCGCCAGCACCGCCCGGCTCTCGTCGGCGAGTTCGCGAACGAGCGCGAGCGTCTGCGTCGCGTGGTTCACGTCGAGGCTCGCCGTCGGTTCGTCGAGCACGAGCGTGGGGGCGTCCTGAGCGAGCGCGCGGGCGACGAACACGCGCTGGCGCTCGCCGCCGCTCAGCGTGTCGACCCGCCTGTCACGCAGGTGCGTGGTCTCCGTCCGTTCGAGCGCCGCGTCGACGCGGGCCCCCCGGTCTGGGTCACTCGAAAACCGTGAGCGGTGAGGTGTCCGCCCCATCGCGACGACGTCCGCGACGTCGAAGGCGAACCGGACGCTCGTGTCCTGGGGGACTGTCGCGACGCGGCGACTCGCTGCCCGCGAGGACAGGTCGTGGATCCGGTCCTCGCCGACGAACACGTCACCCGAATCGGGGGTCAGCGCGCCGTTGACCGTGCGCAGCAGCGTCGTCTTGCCGGCGCCGTTGGGGCCGACGAGGCCCACGAACTCCCCTGCCTCGACCGTGAGGTCGACGCCGTCGAGCACCTCGACGTCGCCGAACGCGACGTGGACGTCGTCGACGCGGATCACACCGTGTGCACCTCCTTGCGCCGCAAGAGGTAGAGGAAGAAGGGCGCGCCGACTGCCGCGGTGACGATGCCGACCGGCACCTCCGCGGGTCCGGAGCGTGCGAGCGTATCGGCGGCGACCAGGAACGTCGCGCCCGCGAGTGCGCTCGCGGGGAGGAGGATCCGGTGGTCCGGACCGACGATCAGGCGGAGGACGTGGGGGACGACCAGGCCGACGAAGCCGATGACGCCGGCGACGGCGACGGCGGCGGCGGTGATGACGCTCGCGACGGCGAGCAGGATGCGCTTGGTCCGCTCGACCTCGATACCGAGCGCGTGGGCGTCCTCTTCGCCCATCAGGAGGACGTTCAGGTCGTGGGCGTAGGCGTGCAAGACGGCGAAGGCGAGGAACGCGGCGGGCAGGGTCACCTCCACCTCGCTCCAGGTGCTGTTCTGGAGGTGCCCCATCAGCCAGTAGACCGCCCGTTCGAGGCTCTCGCCGGCGTGGACGAGCATGTACGAGATGACCGCGCCGAGGAACGTCTGGATGGCGACGCCTGCCAGCAACAGGGTGGCGACGGGCGTCTCGCCGTCGCGCGTCGCGACGAGGTAGACGGCGAAGGCAGCCAGTATCGCCCCGGCGAAGGCCATCGCCTGGAGCGGGAGGCCGACGGCGAAGACGATGGCCGCCACCGCGCCGACGGCGGCGCCAGACGAGACGCCGATGATCGACGGGTCGGCCAGCGGGTTCCGGAAGAACCCCTGCATGACCGTTCCCGCCGCGGCGAGCGCGAAGCCCACGATGGCGCCGAGGACGATGCGGGGGAGCCGGATCTGGCGGACGATGGTCTCACTCGAGTCCGCGACCGCGAAGGAGAACGGATAGGCGTACCGGAGCGAGACGCTGGGAAGGGGCACGGAAGCCCCGAAGATCCGCGTCGTCCCGACGCCGACGGAGAGGCCGGCCGGGACCCCCACCGCGTTCAGCGCCGCCTTCGACACCGTGAGCAGGTCGATGCTCACCGGGCCGACCGTCGCACTCGCCAGTACTGTCGCGACGAGCGCTGCCCCCAGGCCCAGGAGTACGGGCGCGCGTGGCGGTGACTCCACTGTATCAACTACGGTTACTCTAGCCCAATACTTATTGTATACGGTCGCTCGCCGACAGGTCTGAGCGAGGGGTGGGGAGGCCGTGCCTGTGGGGCGGCGGATAGCGCACGTCTCCCCCGCCATCATAAAGGCGTATAAGCCAGGGGCGGCCACTTCCGGTATGGTCGAGAACGTCATCTGGCCGGCGTTTCTGGACGCCGACCGCTCGCGCAACGAGGGACGCCGGGTCTCGCTGGACCAGGCCATCCCCGACCCCACGGTCGACGAGATAGCCACGGCGGTTCAGCAGGTCGGCTACGACGCGGTCATCGAACGCGACAAGACGTACCCCCGCGAGTACGAACAGCGCGGGCGCGTGCTCGTGAAGAACGCCGACGACGCGACGAAGTCGGACCTCCTGGGCGCCGTCGCGGCGTACCTCCAGGCCATCCGGGCATGAAACGCGTCGGCGACGTCGTCCGCGTGGCCCAGGGCCTGGCCGTCGCCCGCTGCCCGGACGACGACCACCCCGACATCGGGCGCGCCGTCCTCACGGACGACCTTGAAGACGCCGGCCGCGTCGTCGACGTGTTCGGCCCCGTCGAGCGCCCCTACGTGGCCGTGACGCCCGACGACGACGTCCGACTCGCGTCGCTCGTGGGCAAACCGCTGTACGCGCGCTGACGCGGTGGTCAGATTTCGGGCACCAATTTTCTGTAGTCCTCGTGATAGGGTCGCCGCCCGCCTCCCGTAACGCTCAAACCCTTCCCACCGGACCACCGGACAATGACAGAGCGAAGGCGGGTCGCGTTCGGCGTCGGCATCATCGTCGCCATCTTCCTGTTCATCCAGCTGTCCGCGATAGCGCTCGTGGAGCCGTTCGAGGCGGCGGGGTACCAGCCCGTCGAGAACCCCGAGGACCCGACGAACAGCCTCGTCTACGTCGGTGCAATCCTCGTCGCGACGGCGTTCATGCTCGCCGCGTTCAAGCTGAACGTCGACGCGCTGATCCGGCTGATTATCGTCGCCTCCGGGGCGTGGCTCTCCCTGTACGTCTTCCGCGTCCTGATGCGGTTCGTCGCGCCGGCTCCCCTCGCCGACGTCGTCGCTATCCCGTTCGCCATCGCGCTGGGCGTCGCGCTGTACGTCCATCCGGAGTGGTACGTCATCGACATCGCGGGGGCCTTCATGGGCGCCGCCGCCGCTGGCCTGTTCGGCATCGGCTTCGGCGTCCTCCCGGCGCTGATACTGCTGACCGTCCTGGCCGTCTACGACGCCATCAGCGTGTACGGCACCGAGCACATGCTGACCCTGGCGTCCGGTGTGATGGACCTCAAAGTACCGGTCGTCCTCGTCATCCCGATGACGGCGGACTACTCGTTCCTCGACGCCGACATGCCGGACCCGATGGCGGACGACGCGGACTCGGCCGAGCAGTCGGCGATTTCCGAGTCGTCGGTCGACGCGGAGTCCGGCGCGGACGGCGAACCGACCACCGACTTCACGCGCGGTGGCAGTGACGGCCAGATCGACGAGACGGAGGCCGCAGACCCGCTCGAACGGGAAGCCATGTTCATCGGCCTCGGCGACGCCGTCATCCCGACGGTGCTGGTCGCCAGCGCCGCCTTCTTCGCGCCGGAGAGCGTGCCGACGCTGGGCGGTGTCGCCCTGCCCGCGCTTACGGCGATGGTCGGGACGTTCGCCGGACTGGCCGTCCTGCTGTGGATGGTGATGAAGGGGCGCGCCCACGCGGGGCTCCCGCTGCTCAACGGTGGGACGATAGCCGGTTACGTCCTGGGAGCGCTCGTGAGCGGCCTGACGCTCGTTCAGGCGCTCGGACTCGACGCGTACCTTTAGAGACCCGTCAGTCTACCGTCCCGTGAGCGCCTGACTCGCCGGCGAGAACTCGATCTCTCTCCCCAGCCCCTGCTCACTCGCCCGCTCGTACAGCATGTGGGCCGCCGCGACTGTTTCTATGGCCGTCCCACCGCTGTCGAAGACGGTGATCTCGTCCTCGTCCGTGCGCCCCTCTGCCTCGCCAGCGACGACATCGCCGAGTTCGGCGTGCACGTGGTCCTCGTCGATAGCTCCCTCCTCGAGGGCTCCGATGAAGGACCCGGCGTCCTGCGTGACGCGCTCGCGCAGGTCCGGGACGTACGTGGACCGCCGTATCGTCGCGGCGTCGAGTTCGCGCTTTTCGGGATTGTACTGGCCCATCGCGGTGACGTGGGTCCCCGGTTCCAGGAGGTCGCCGTCGAACACCGGCTCGTCCGCGTTCGTCGCGGTGACGACGACGTCGGCGCCCTCGATAGCGGCGTCCGAGGTCGCGACGGCGGCGACGCTGGCGTCGAGTTCGTCGTTCATCTCGGCGACGAAGCTCTCCCGGTGGTCCTTCGTTGGCGAATACACCTCGACGCGGTCGAGGTTCCGGACTGTCGCCGTCGCCCGGAGCTGTCCGCGGGCCTGCGGGCCGCTCCCGAACAGCGCGAGGTCCGACGCGTTTCGGCGGGCGAGAGCGTCGAAGCCGACGGCGCCGGCAGCACCGGTCTTGAAGGGGTTGAGTGATGCGCCGTCGAACACGGCCAGGGGCGCACCGGTGTCGGCGTCGAACAGCGGCAGGGAGAAGTAGGCGTCGCGTTCGCCGAAGCCGGCGGTGTAGACGTAGCCGCCCATCGCGCCGGTCTCCGGGAGGATAGCCGTGTAACTGGTCACCATTCCCGCCGGGACGTCGTTGAAGAGGGCGGTCCGGGGCGCGGCCGGAGCGCCTCGCCCGCGTTCTCGGTACCCCTCGCGGACGGCGTCGACGTACTCTTCTGGCGTCGCCAGTCCGGTCACGTCCGCACTCGTCAGAAACAGTGCCGTCGATTCGGCGTCGCTCATACCGGTCGTTCGCTTCGCCGTCCCTTAGGCGTACTCCTGTCCGCACTGGTCGACGGAGAGATCGAACGCTAAAATCGCACGACGGGATGACGGGCTGGTGGCTCAGTCGGCTGTCTTGCCCGGTTCGCGGCGAGCGGGCGGCGAGTCGACCGGGGTTCGGACGAACATCGCGTGTCCGATGAGGCCGACGGCGACGACGGATGCCAGCGGGATGGCGGTCGTCAGCGCGAATCCGGCGAGGACCAGAACACCGGTGATACCTGCGAGTGCGAGCGGAATGAGTCCAAGGACGATGTCGTAGTAGCCCGTCATGAATATACTCGTAATTACGATAAATACCCATATAAGTGTTTCCCGTAAATCTCTCGTATGGTTGGACATTGGTCCTGTGTAGTCACGGCGTGGGTTATTAAAAACAAATTCATAAGTTATAGGCGACGTATTTATCCGGAATATATCTCGCGCGCGCTCTGTCGACGGCGCCAGCGTGCGCTATCGCTCAGATCGCTTCAGCGCTCCCGAACCGATCGAGCAACGGTCGCTCGCGAACCGCTCACCGAACACGTGTGTGATATATTCCCAAAATATGCCGATTGATAACGAGTGGGACGTTACTTACTGACCATCTAATGCCGATTATGCTGTTTGATAATCGAGGAGGAGCGCTTATTGGGGGGAACTTGGATATCACGTAGTAGAGGGACACCCGACCCCCGTTCCTCGAAATCTATGAGCACGAACGCCACGGACGATACGAACGAGGCCACGGACGGCGAGCAGACGCGATTCGCCGAACTGAACATCGGCGACGACGAGTTCGTCATCTACGACCGACAGAATCACCAGTCGTGGATTCAGTCGACAGTGGCCATCGACGTCGGTTCGATGCGATGAGCCCCGACGGCGTGGTACGGAACCCATAGAAATTCGAGATGGCCGGCGGTACGCGGGTTCGGCCGTTCTGACAGACCGTCTCCCGCTTTATTCCGGCGACGACCCTTTCCTCTCTCTTCGACGGAATACTTCCTTTCCGACGACGTGTGCCGTCACCTGACGATCGAGACGAGCGCTCGCCACCCGACGAGCAGGGCGCCACCGACGCCAAAGGATACCAGCGCGAACGTCACGGCCGCCCCACCGGGAAAGACCGACGTACTCCGGAGTGCCTGCGCGATGACGACGGCGAGTCCCCACGCGAGCAGGGTCCGACTCACGGAGGTTCGGAGGTTCGCGACCGCTTCCCGGGTGTAGAGAGTCCCGGCGACGGCGACGAGGACCCAGCTCAGCGCGAACGGGACGAACGTCCCGACGAAGCGCCCGGCGTGCTCGGGGAGGGTGTATCCGTGGGAGAGCTCGCCAGCGACGACGAACGTTGCGATCGCGAGGAGGTCACCGACGGCAACCAGTGCCGTCAGCGACGTCGGTTCGACTCGCCGTCTGAGCGACCACGCCTGGTTCATATCTCCGCATCGAACGCGACCGACTTGGCTCTCCCGACTCGACGTTCGGGAGAGTGACACGACGCTCGACTGTCCGGGGCCGACGACGTCCCGCTGACACTGCGCCACCTACTTTTCGGTGCGCGTCGAACCGCTGGTATGGAGTTCGAACTCCTCGGCTGGCCGTCGGACGGCCCCACGCTCGAACTCGACTGGCGGCGGTTCAGTTACGCCGGGAAGTTCGTCATGTCCTCGACGGGGAAGGTCGTAGCGAGAGACGGCGGCACCGTCGTCGCGGCGCTCGCGTTCAACGAGGACCGGACCGACCCGGACACGCTCTGGTTTCGCTACGTCACCGTCCGGGACGACCGTCGGGGCGAGGGAATCGGTCCGAAGTTGCTCGATTTCGCACTGGGTCGCGCGAGCGAGCGCGCGTACGAGAGGGTGAAGATGGCCGTCAACAACCCGTTCGCCTACGAGGCCTGCTACCGCGCCGGCTTCGCGTTCACCGGCGAGACCACTGGCATCGCGGAACTCGTGCTCGTCTGGACGACGGCAGGCGATCCCGGCGGCGACGCCGAGCGCTATCGTGACGGACTGGACCGGTTCTGCGACCGAGACCTGTCTGACGAAGAGGAAGCGTTTCTCGCCGAGCGCACGGAACGGCCGTCACCGAACGGCGCCTCGAACGCCGAGTGACCGCCCGGACTGTCCGTTCCTTCTTTCGCCACCGACTCACTCGACCGGGTCTGACTCGTACACGCGCGCGCCACAGTCGTCACAGGAGACGGCCGCGACCTCGCGTGTGGTACAGCAGGACTCGACCGTGTCGGTGCCGAACGAGAGCGGCCCGCTGCAGGCGGGACACGTCGTCAGGTACAGCCTGAGACCGTTGAGTAACTCTCCGCGCTGGTCGACCGGCAGGTCGTCCCACTTCGGGAGGCAGTCCGCGAGGACGACGGCGCCGGCCACGTCGGCGAGGAAGGCCGGCCGAGACTCCCACGTCCCGACAGGGGTCCCGTCACAGTACACCCGGAACGCGGCGCCGTGTTCCTCGAACGCGACGTCCCCCCGGGTGACGGCGAGGACGTCCAGCAGTCGTGCCCGGGTCACGTCATCCGTCCGGAGGACTGTCACCGCTTCGTCGATGGACCGATCGGCCTCGGCCGTCAGTCGGAGCTCAGTGCCGTCTTCGGACTCGGTCAGTACTCCCCCATCGAGGAGCGTCGACTCGACGTCGACTACCGATTCCTGTTCGTGTTGGACGGACTGCTCAGAGACGCCGGTTCCCACGAGGCCGGTGGTGTCGTGTTCCTTCCCGAACGCGGCCAGCAGCCAGTCCGGGAAGTACCGCTCGGTCAGCGTCGGCGTGCCGGGCACGAGGTAGCCACGCAGGTAGATGGTTCCGAGTCCGACGACGAGGACGGCGGCGCTTCCGGGCACCGCGAGTGCCGGCACGTCCAGTCGGAACGTCGCGGCCTGGACGGTGACCGCGAGACCGAACGCGATGCAGACGTTCACGACGGTACACGGGAGACAGCGGTTCTCGCCCGTGTACTGGCCGTGTCTGAATCGCGCGATGCGACCGTCCCCGGATTCCATACGTGTGTCGTCGGATCAAACGCCAAAGAACCTTCTCGTTCCGACGATTTCCGTGACGCCGTGTCGGTCTGACGGTCGACCCCATCTTGCGGCTGCCTGGCAGCCGACAGTATCAAGCCCTGCACTGTCCTACGGCCGGTCAATGGGTAATTCAGACCTCCGATCCCTCGCCGCGATCGAGGACGTCTCCTTCGAGGACGTCTCGGGAAGCGTCGTGGCCGTCGACGCGCACAACTGGCTCTATCGCTACCTGACGACGACGGTGCGGTTCACCCGGGACGGCGCGTACACGACCACGGATGGGACCGAAGTCGCGAACCTGATCGGCGTCGTCCAGGGCCTCCCGAAGTTCTTCGAACACGACCTGACGCCGGTGTTCGTCTTCGACGGCGCGGTGACGGACATGAAGGACGACGAAATCCAGGAACGGCGTGAGCAGCGGGAGCAGCGGGAGGAGAAACTCGCGGACGCACGCGAAGCGGGGGACGTGACCGAGGTAGCCAGGCTGGACTCACAGACCCAGCGGCTCACGGACGCGATCCTTCGGACGACGCGGCGGGCGCTCGAACTGCTGGACGTTCCCGTCATCGAGGCCCCGGCCGAGGGGGAGGCACAGGCGGCACACATGGCTCGCCAGGGCGACGTCGACTACGTCGGGACGGAGGACTACGACGCGCTTCTGCTCGGTGCACCGCTCACGCTCCGCCAGCTAACGAGCAGCGGGGACCCCGAACTGATGGACTTCGAGGCGACCCTGGACGCCCACGCCATCACCTGGGAACAGCTCGTCGACGCCGCCATCCTCATGGGGACCGACTTCAACGCGGGCATCGACGGCGTCGGCCCCAAGACGGCCGTCAAACTCGTGAAAGAACACGGCGACCTCTGGGGCGCCCTGGAGGCCAGAGACGCCCACGTCGACAACGCCGACCGGATCCGTGACATGTTCCTGACACCGGCGGTGACCGACGACTACGACCTGGACCTGACGATGAACCCCGACGTCGAGGCGGCGAGGGACTACGTCACCGGGGAGTGGGAGATCGCTGCAGACGAGGTGGAACGGGGGTTCGAACGCATCGAGGACTCGCTCGTCCAGACCGGCCTCGATGAGTGGACCTGATCCGGGGAAGCTCGAAACGGATCCGCCGACGAGTCCAGTCAGTACGACACAACTTGTGATTGCGTATCACCCGTCACGTGGCCTGTGTCGCCGTCTCACGGCAGGTTCGAGACGGAGGGTTTATCCGTTACCCTCCCATCGGAATGTTATGTGAACGCCGCGCCGGGACGCCCCGGCACGGTGCGGAGAAGTCGACGTGACTTCCTGCCGCGAAGCGAGAGTTCAGCGTGCTCGCCTCTGTGCAAGCACCTGCTCCCGCGAAAGATGAGGATCCCAGCCCTGCGGTCCGCCGTACAGGCGGGATCTGATGTGAGCCCTGACAGTTCGGTGACGCCGTCCGTCAGGGCGGCAATCGAGCTCGAACGGAGTAGCGGGCTTCCACATAAAGCCACTCAATGCCTGATCCGTCAGGCCGGTTCCGTCGTGTGATTTCGACTATCACACACGGACAACAATCGGTGGCTTTATGTGGGGTAGTCCTCTACAACTATATCCGTTCGAAGGATGGCGCCCAGCGGGAATCTGCCTGCTACGCCGTCCACCTTAGACGAGTGCTTCTCGTCGATGATGGGATTCGAAAGCTATGAGTATCTCACCCCTGCGGTCCGCCGTACAGATGAGATATGATGCAAGCCCTGACAGTTCGGTGATACCTGGTTCGGTACGACCGACGCGGTGTCGCCGACTGACGACGAGACAACGTATGATAGCGTGTCTCCGCCAGATCCTGACCTTGAGTCAGGAAACCCATTCCGGTTGATCCTGCCGGAGGCCATTGCTATCGGAGTCCGATTTAGCCATGCTAGTTGCACGGGTTCAGACCCGTAGCAGATAGCTCAGTAACACGTGGCCAAACTACCCTACAGATCGTGATAACCTCGGGAAACTGAGGCTAATAACGAATACAGCTCCCAGATTTGAACATCGGGAGCTGGAAACGTTCTGGCGCTGTAGGATGTGGCTGCGGCCGATTAGGTAGACGGTGGGGTAACGGCCCACCGTGCCGATAATCGGTACAGGTGGTGAGAGCCAGAGCCTGGAGACGGAATCTGAGACAAGATTCCGGGCCCTACGGGGCGCAGCAGGCGCGAAACCTTTACACTGCACGACAGTGCGATAAGGGGACTCCGAGTGCGAGGGCATATAGTCCTCGCTTTTGTCGACCGTAAGGTGGTCGACGAATAAGGACTGGGCAAGACCGGTGCCAGCCGCCGCGGTAATACCGGCAGTCCGAGTGATGGTCGATATTATTGGGCCTAAAGCGTCCGTAGCTGGCCGAGCAAGTCTGTCGGGAAATCCAGTAGCTCAACTACTGGACGTCCGGTGGAAACTGTTCGGCTTGGGACCGGAAGATCCAAGGGGTACGTCCGGGGTAGGAGTGAAATCCTGTAATCCTGGACGGACCACCGATGGCGAAAGCACCTTGGAAGCACGGATCCGACAGTGAGGGACGAAAGCTAGGGTCTCGAACCGGATTAGATACCCGGGTAGTCCTAGCCGTTAACGATGCCCGCTAGGTTTGGCGCAGGCTACGAGCCTGCGCTGTGCCGAAGTGAAGACGTAAGCGGGCCGCCTGGGAAGTACGTCCGCAAGGATGAAACTTAAAGGAATTGGCGGGGGAGCACTACAACCGGAGGAGCCTGCGGTTTAATTGGACTCAACGCCGGACATCTCACCAGCACCGACAACAGTGATGACGGTCAGCTTAACGAGCTTACCCGCGACGCTGCTGAGAGGAGGTGCATGGCCGCCGTCAGCTCGTACCGTGAGGCATCCTGTTAAGTCAGGCAACGAGCGAGACCCGTATCCGTAATTGCCAGCAATACCCTTGTGGTAGTTGGGTACTTTACGGAGACTGCCACGGCTAACGTGGAGGAAGGAGCGGGCAACGGTAGGTCAGCATGCCCCGAATGTGCTGGGCAACACGCGGGCTACAATGGCCGGGACAACGGGTCGCAACGCCGAGAGGCGGAGCTAATCCCTTAAACCCGGTCGTAGTTCGGATTGTGGGCTGAAACTCGCCCACATGAAGCTGGATTCGGTAGTAATCGCGTGTCAGAAGCGCGCGGTGAATCCGTCCCTGCTCCTTGCACACACCGCCCGTCAAAGCACCCGAGTGAGGTCCGGATGAGGCCTGGATTCCCAGGTCGAATCTGGGCTTCGCAAGGGGGCTTAAGTCGTAACAAGGTAGCCGTAGGGGAATCTGCGGCTGGATCACCTCCTAATGACCGGGACCAGGCCGACGCGCCTGGCCCACCTTTACTTCGCCAGCCATTGTGGCAGGCGATGGTGACACCACGGCCGTACCGGCCGGGCACCGAACTGTCAGGGCTTACTTGCAGTTCACCCCTCTTCGAGGGGCGATCGATAGCTCAGTGGAAGAGCACCTCCTTCCGGAGGCGGCCCCGGTTCGATTCCGGGTCGATCACTACCGCGGACGGCACCGTGCCGTCACGCGAAACCGATGCACCATCCCGCGAAAGCGTGGTTGGGAAGGGTAAGACCGTCGCTCCCGTTCACCACGGGAGTGTTACGATGACGACCGTGTGTACGTGCAATCCAGACGTCAACTGGATCCGTTTCATCGTGGAACGTGTATCCGAACGTCGCTGCAACTGTAACGCACTGATGGATCTCTCCGGCTTCGGCCGGAGAGGACCCGAAGCGGTTACAGTTGCAGCTCATTGTTAGTCACGGTGATCGTTCACCCGACCACCGTGCAACGTGGCTACTACGCCACTCGGTGAATGGCTCGGCTCGAGTGCCGACGAAGGACGTGCCAAGCTGCGATAAGCCCGAGGGAGCTGCATGGAAGCGAAGAACTCGGGATGTCCGAATAGGAATCCTCTCCGCAATTGCCTTGCGCAATGGGGAACGCCGGGAATTGAAACATCTCAGTACCGGCAGGAAGAGAAAGCAACTGCGACGTCGTTACTAACCGCGAGTGAACGCGACACAGCCCAAACTGAAGCCCTCACGGGCGATGTGGTGTTCGGGCTGACTCTCATCACGCGACAGCCGTCGAGAACTCTCCTGGAAGGGAGGACGATACAGGGTGACAGTCCCGTATCGACGACCGGTAACGTGTGCGTCAGTCCCAGAGTATCGGGGGTTGGAATTCCCTCGTGAATATGGCAGGCATCAACCTGCTAAGGCTAAGTACAACTCGAGACCGATAGCGAACAGTAGTGCGAACGAACGCTGAAAAGTATCCTCAGAAGGGAGGCGAAACAGCGCCTGAAATCGAGTGGGTATAGAACGACGGGGCATACAAGGTCCTGTACAAAACGACCGAGACGCGAGTCTCCAGTAGGACGTACAGGAAGCCGATGTCGCGTCGTGCGTTTTGAAAAACGAGCCAGGGAGTGTGTTTGCGAGGCGAGTCTAACCCGATCATCGGGGAAGGCACAGGGAAACCAACATGGCCGCAGCGCTTTGCGCCAGGGCCGCCGTCTTCAAGGGCGGGGAGTCCCGCTGACACGACCCGAAACCGGACGATCTACACGTGGGCAAGGTGAAGCGTGCCGAAAGGCACGTGGAAGCCTGTTAGGGCTGGTGTCTTACAATACCCTCCCGTGACCTTCGTGTAGGGGTGAAAGGCCCATCGAGTCCGGCAACAGCTGGTTCCAACCGAAACATGTCGAAGCATGACGTCCGCCGAGGTAGTTCGTGAGGTAGAGCGACCGATTGGGATGCTTCACTCCGAGAGGAGTGAACTTCCCTGTCGAACTCCGAACTTACGAACGCTGTCGACGCGGGCAGTCCGGTGTGCGGGGTAAGCCTGTGCACCATGAGGGAGACAACCCAGAGTTAGGTTAAGGTCCCCAAGTGTGGACTAAGTGTGATCGAAGGTGGTCTCGAGCCCTAGACAGCCGGGAGGTGAGCTTAGAAGCAGCAATCCTCTAAGAAAAGCGTAACAGCTTACCGGCCGAGGTTCGAGGCGCCGAAAATGATCGGGACTCAAGTCCACCACCGAGACCCGACCGCAGGAGTCAAATCCTGACCGAGTAGGTTGGCGCTCCGATTGGATGGAAGCAGGGGTGAGAATTCCTGTGGACCGATCGGTGACGACAATCCTGGCCGCAGTAGTAGCGATAGTCGGGTGAGAACCTCGACGGCCGAATGAGCAAGGGTTCCTCAGCACTGTCAATCAACTGAGGGTTAGCCGATCCTAAGTCTACCCGTAATTCGAAGTAGACGAAATGGGAAGCTGGTTAATATTCCAGCGCCGTCGCACATTGAAAACTGACGTCTCGGGGTCGACCAAGCCGGGCCTTCGCCCGGTCCAACCGTCCAATTCCGTGGAAGCCGTAATGGCACGAAGCGGACGAACGGCGGGAGTGCGCAAGTTGGTTCAACCTGGGACCCGTGAAAAGGTGAGTGCGATGTCCGTACCGAGATCCGACACAGGTGCTCATGGCGGCGAAAGCCAAGGCCTGTCGGGCCACAACCGACGTTAGGGAATTCGGCAATCTAGTCCCGTACCTTCGGAAGAAGGGATGCCTGCTCAGGAGATGAGCAGGTCGCAGTGACTCGGGGGCTCGGACTGTCTAGTAACAACATAGGTGACCGCAAATCCGCAAGGACTCGTACGGTCACTGAATCCTGCCCAGTGCGGGTATCTGAACACCTAGTACAATAGGACGAAGGACCCGTCAACGGCGGGGGTAACTATGACCCTCTTAAGGTAGCGTAGTACCTTGCCGCTTCAGTAGCGGCTTGCATGAATGGATCAACCAGGGCCCCGCTGTCCCAACGTTGGACCCGATGAACCGTACGTTCCAGTGCGGAGTCTGGAGACCCCCATGGGGAAGCGAAGACCCTATAGAGCTTTACTGCAGGCTGTTGCTGGGACATGGTCGCTAATGTGCAGCATAGGTAGGAGCCGTTACACAGGTACCCGCGCTAGCGGGCCACCGAGGCATCAGTGAAATACTACCCGTTAGTGACTGTGACCCTCACTCCTGGCGGAGGACACCAATAGCCGGGCAGTTTGACTGGGGCGGTACGCGCTCGAAAAGATATCGAGCGCGCCCTAAGGCCATCTCATCCGGGTCAGAGATCCGGAGAAGAGCGCAAGAGCAAAAGATGGCTTGACAGTGTTCTTCCTAACGAGGAACGCTGACGCGAAAGCGTGGTCTAGCGAACCAATTAGCCTGCTTGATGCGGGCAATTGATGACAGAAAAGCTACCCTAGGGATAACAGAGTCGTCACCCGCAAGAGCACATATCGACCGGGTGGCTTGCTACCTCGATGTCGGTTCCCTCCATCCTGCCCGTGCAGCAGCGGGCAAGGGTGAGGTTGTTCGCCTATTAAAGGAGGTCGTGAGCTGGGTTTAGACCGTCGTGAGACAGGTCGGCTGCTATCTATTGGGTGTGTCATGGTATCTGACGGGAACGTTCGTATAGTACGAGAGGAACTACGAATGGTGGCCACTGGTGTACCGGTCGTCCGGAAGGGCGCTGCCGGGCAGCCACGCCACACGGGGTAAGAGCTGAATGCATCTAAGCTCGAAACCCACCTGGAAAAGAGATACCGCTGAGGTCTCTCGTAGAAGACGAGTTCGATAGACTCGGGGTGTACGCACCGAGGTAACGAGGTGTTCAGCCCGCGAGAACTAAACGACCGAAGCCACCACTTATACCGCATTGTGACTCATTTGAACGAGTCCAGGCGCAATCTGGATCGCACGTACGACACGGTCACATCGACCGACCGATACTGGTCTCCAGCCTGTCTGGAGCGTGGTTCGATTCCACGAATCGGCGTTAAGGCGGCCATAGCGGCGGGGCGACTCCCGTACCCATCCCGAACACGGAAGATAAGCCCGCCTGCGTTTCGGTGAGTACTGGAGTGTGCGAACCTCTGGGAAACTCGATTCGCCGCCTGCCACTTATACCACTTTCAACCCTCGAGCAGCTACTGCGCTGTTCGGGGGTTTTCGTCGTTTATTACCGGCCGGTAGTTATCGCTCGGCCAACATCTATACTCGCTGACCGCGTAGCGGTAGCCATGACGAGAGAGGTCAAACTCAACGAACTCGGCGTCGCGTTCGAAGGACTCCAGTTCCCCGTCGAGCGGGAAACGGTCGCAACCGAACTCGACGACGTGGTCCTTCGCTACGCCGACGGTGAGGAACCGCTTCCGGACGTACTCGACCGCGTCGGGGCCCGGTCCTTCGGCGACCGCGACGAACTGGAAAACGAGATCTACAACACGCTGCCGGTAGAGGCCGTGGGCGAACCCGGCCAGTCGGAGGGTGAGGGATAGCCCCGCGGGTATCGCAACGCATAAATCCGCCCACCGAGGAATTTCACCCGCGCCAAGGTGGCAGAGTCCGGCCGAACGCAGCGGCCTGCAGAGCCGCCCATCGCCGGTTCAAATCCGGCCCTTGGCTTCTTTGCCGCGAACAATTCGTGAGCGGCGAGCACCAAATGGGTGGATTTGAACTCTGCCGCGAGCGAGAGCGAAGCGGCTCCGGTTCAAATCCGGCCCTTGGCTTTCTGCTGCGAGCAATACCGCGAGCAGCGAATGCTTCGCCGGTTTGAACCCTGGAAGTCGCAGCGCCCGAGTGAAGCGAGGGCGACCGTCTTCCTCCGGTTCAAATCCGGCCCTTGGCTTTCTGTGACGACCGAACGTGAGGAGCGGAAGCCACGCATGCGTACGCCGACATCGATTTCCCTCACCTGGAGCTGTGATGGCTGCTCTCACGGCGGATCACTGCCCGCGTCGAGCGGTGTCACCGATTCGACGTGGGAGGTCACAGGTCAGAGCTTCAGAACGATCTGCGTCACGAGTTTCGCGTACGACTGCTGGATACACGAGTCCTCGACTTACCGACGCCGCGAAGGAGACGACGAGATGAAACTCGTCGACTCTCCGTCCGACGCACCAGGCTACGGATTCTCCGAAGGCACCGACGTAGTCGCATCGGCACGTTGCGTCGACCACGATCCTGATTGGGTCGACAGGTAACTCGGGGATCTGTCGTGACCGATGTTTGAATGGGTCTCGATATTTGTATGATGTCTGTAGAATCACGTGTCCTATTTTAATGTTGACTCATACGGGGAGATCACAGATGAACATATAGAATTCGTGGAAATCGGACACTGTAACGGTGGAACACGGCCTGATTCCGCGGTGCACCACGAACGAAAATGAGTTCTCTCGATGAACTCCTGTTTTACACGGGGTTGGCCGAGAAATTCGTCTCGAGGGGGGCTATCCACTGCGGAATCGATCGAACGAGCGGGAATTCGTTCGGTACGGGAACCCCACCGTTAGTAGCACGTATCGCTCACGAGGTTGGCCGATCATGGTCTTTCAACACGACGTGAGTCGACGACCTGGTGTCTCTGGATTGGGGGGTCGGTGTATTGTACCCAGTTGTGGCGGGGAGCTATGCTGGCGAGGACCAGAGATATCTATTTCAAATGTAGTAAAGAAAACTGATACTATGGTGAATTCACGTGGGCGCAGGAGTCCACCGATTGGGGTGTCGTATCCCGATACAACGACCCGGGTCGATCCGGTCGATATTACTACCGCGGCGAGATTTGTGACATCGGTTTCGTGAAATTCGGCTGTCTTCCTCCCTCGCTTTTGATCAGATACGACGCGGATGGGTGAACGGTTTCTACGATTACTCGACACTCCCTGAGTGTTCGAGCGTCACTCTTCTCACTCGACGACGATACCACGACCGTCACCGGTTGGTGGCGACGGTACCGGGCTACGACGCTCTCTGTGTCCGGTGGTTTGCGACTATCCTGCGGTTATTTCGGACGGTATGCTGGGTCTGTCGTGGGGGGTACTTCGTAGTGGACCCTGAGACGAGAGGATCCCGCCGTCAGAACCCACTACCGAAGAAAATACGGGACTGGCGCGGTACTGGGCACGACCCGCTCCTCGAACTAGGATCACAGATTTAAGGCTGTTATTCTTATTGGCGGCGAGAACGGGTCGATCCGTCGATTTCCCGCCTGATGGCCGTACACGTTCGTTCGATATACTCGCAGGATCGATGGAAATGCAGAAAGCACCTATCGAACGGTCGGGAGGCGGAATGACCGTGAAAATCGAACGGCCGGACGAGGAAGTGAGGAAAGACCACGTCTGGTCACTCGCGAATCGTAGCCGCTATCGACGGCGACCAGCGGCTCCGTTGTTCTCGGTCAGCCGGTTCGCGACGCCGATCCCGACCGTCCGAAATAATCGAAGGGCTTACGACTGCACCGTCCATAACGATCGAATATGTCACACGGTGCGCCACCGCTGAAGACGATTCAACGGGCGTTCGAGATACTCGAACTGTTACGCGAGGGGAAGTCGGTCGGCGTCGCGGAGCTCGCACGGCGGATGGATCTGCCCAAGAGCACCGTTCACGATTACCTACGGTCGCTCAACACGATGGGGTACGTCGTCAACGAGGGACAGGAGTACAAGCTCAGCTTCCGCCTCCTGGAACTGGGCGGCCAGGTGAAATACAGCAATCGCCTGTTCCACGTCGCCAAACCGGAACTGGACCGGCTCGTCGAGGAGACCGGGGAGCTGGCGAGCGTGAACGTCGAGGAGCGGGGTCACTTTGTCATCCTTCACGCCAAGTACGGGGACGAGTCGCTGCAACTCGGTATCTATCCAGGGATGACGATTCCGATACACACCCACGCTGCAGGGAAGGTCATGCTGGCTGGATTTCCCGACGAGAAGGTCGACCGCATCCTCGACGAACACGGCCTCGAACAGCGAACAGAACATACGATCACCGACCGCGACGAACTCGCGGCCGAACTGGACGCCATCGGTGAACGTGGGTATGGCGTGGACTGGAACGAGCAGATCGTCGGCATGGGCGTCGTCGCAGCACCCGTCGAAATCGACGGTCGCGTGATAGGCGCTATCGGACTCGTCTGTCCGACCGACCGTCTCGACGACGCCGATTACCGGGCGGAACTCGTCCAGGAGGTCAAGAAGTCCGCCAATATCATCTCCGTCAACTACCAGTACTCGTAGAGCGGTGACGCATCGACGACGGGTCTTTGCGACCGTGGGCGTCGTTCCAGGTAGTACGGTGGGTCACGGTCTGCAATGCGCTCGTAGCGATACCTGGCGGTGGGATCGGACCTGTCGGTGTCCGGGGAGCACGTCCGAGCTACCGCCTTCCGAAAAGTATATCATCCCCGATCACAATTCTCGTTCCATGCCACGAACTACCAGGCGAGAGATACTCAAACGTGTTGGCGCAACGTCCGGTCTCGGTAGCGTTATGATCGCGGGATGTAGTAGCGACTCCGACGATTCGGGCGGCCAACAGACCACTGACGGGGACACTACCGACGTCGGTACCGCGGGTAGCAGCGGTCCCGACGAACTCCACATCGGCGTCTTCGCGCCCTATACGGGGCCGTTCGCCCCGTGGGGGAGTGCGCTAACGACCGGGTCGGAACTCGCGAAACAGGACCTCGAGGCGGAGTTCGACGTCTCGATAACCCTGAGCGAGTACGACACCGAGACGAACCCCAGCGCGGCCCAGGAACGGATCCAGCGGGCCGTCACCTCGGACGGGATCGACATGGCTCACGGCGGCATCTCGTCGGCAGTCTGTGGGTCCATCGGATCGTGGGCCTCCGACAACGGCGTCCCGTTCATCACACAGGGCGCTTCGGACACGCTTACCGGGGAGAGTTGCCAGCCGTACATGTTCAGGGCGTACCCGTCGAACACGATGATGGCCCGCGCCGTCGGCCAGCCGATGGCCGAGGAGGCAGACAGCTGGTACCTCCTGTACACCGACTACGTCTGGGGACAGACCGCCCAGGAGATCATCGGGAGCGTTCTCGAGGAGAACGGTGCGACGGTCGCCGGCACGGACGCGGTTCCCGGCCCGGGTAATCAGGACTTCACGCAGTACATCAACAACGTGGAGAACTCCGACGCGGATGGGGTGGCCATGATCATCCCTGGCCTCGACGCGCGTGCGGCCGCGAGCCAGCTTCAGAACCGCGGCCTCCACGAGGAGTTGTCGGTCATGTTCCACCAGTTCGAGGACCAGGTCATGTGGGGCCTCAACCAGGAGGCCGCCTCGATGGTCGATCTGGGTCCGACCGGATGGATCAACACCGTCGAGGGCGGCGAGGACTTCAAACAGCGCGTCACCGAGCAGGGGGAGACGGATCCGTTCTCGCGACAGTACATGGCGTACGTTTCCACGGACCAGGCCGTCCGCGCGGCGATGCGCGCCGGCAGTGCGAACGGGGAGGACGTCCGGGCGGCGCTCGAGGGCCACGAGATAACCGACAGTCCCGTCAACGATATCGTGCCGAACTCGACCCTCAAATGGCGCGCGTGCGACCATCAGCTCATCCAGCCGACCCACGTCGTGCAGGCCCGCGACGAGAGCGAGATGACGAACGACCCGTACAAGCAGTGGTTCGAGGTTTCGAAGACTGTTGCTGGCGACCAGGTCGCCAGGAGCTGCGAAGAAACCGGCTGTAGCTTCTAACTCCATGGACGGAATCGGTATTCAGACGTTAGACCGGGATGCACTGCCCATCTCTCCGGGGGAACTAGTGACATCGTTGGTGCTGTTTGTCTTGCTCGCGCACGCGTTTGCCGTGCGACCGGGACTGTTCGTCGACCAGCTCGTCGGCGGGCTCGTGTACGGACTGATCCTGGTGCTGGTTGCCCTCGGCCTCTCGATCATCCTCGGGCTGCTCGGGGTCGTCAACTTCGCTCACGGTGCCTTCTTTATGATGGGGGCGTACCTGACGTTTCAGGTGCTGACCGTGTGGGGACTGCCGTTCTGGGCGACGCTGTTCGTCGTGCCGGTGGTGGTCGGCCTCGTCGGCATCGTGATCGAACGGGGTGTCCTCCAGTTCGTCTACGACGAGGACCCGCTCATCGGACTGCTCGCGACCTTCGGCATCGCCCTGATGATCGACGAGGCGACCCGTGCCATCTGGGGCGGGAGTCCACTGAGCGTCACGACGCCACAAATACTCGACAGCAGTATCGGTATCGGTGTCACGACGATCGCCAGGATGCGGCTGTTCTCCGTCCTCGTAAGCGTCGTCGTCATCGTCGCCGTCTACCTGCTGATCGAGCGGACCGACTTCGGACTCTCTGTCCGGGCGGGTGTGCTCGACCGCGAGATGGCCGAGTTCGTCGGCGTGAACATCCCCCTCCGCTTCGTCGTGATGTTCTTTATCGGGGCCGCCATCGCCGGCCTCGGTGGCGTCCTTCGGGGAGCAGAATTGGGGATGGACCTCAGCATGGGCAACCAGTTCATCATTCTCGCGTTCGTCGTCGTCGTCGTCGGTGGCGTCGGGAGCCTCTTCGGTAGCGTCGTCTCCGGCATCCTCATCGGTGAAGCGACGTTCCTGACGCCGCTCGTCCTGCGAACGCTCTCGGAGACGACGAACGTCGCGGCCCTCAACGTCTCCGGAATCGGCGGTCTCATGCCGTTCCTCGTGATGATCGTCGTGTTGCTCGTCCGACCGCGTGGACTGTTCGGACAGGAGGGGTTCATGGAATGAGCGGTGACGCCTCGCAGACCGAATCTACCCAGCGATTGCGGGACGCACTGGCCGACGGGAGGCTCGAACAGTGGCGGGTCCCACTCGGCCTGCTCGCCCTCGTCGTCTTCCTGCGCCCGGTCATCGGTCACGAGTTCCTGCTCAACTATCCACCGTTCGCGAACACCATCCTCGTCTGGATGTTGTTCGCCGCGTCGTTCAACGTCCTCCTGGGGTACACCGGCCTGCTGTCGTTCGGCCACGGCATGTTCCTCGGGTTCGGGGCGTACGGTGCCGCGATCGGGTTGACGCGGTTCGACCTCCCGTTCACCGTCTCCGCCGTGATCGGGCTCGCCGTCGCGGCCGTGGTCGCCTACCTCATCGGACGGATCATCGCCCAGCGGGGCGAGATCTACTTCGCGATGCTGACGCTCGCGTTCGCCAAGGCCGCTCACTTCATCGCGAACCAGAACTACGGCGGCCTCACGGGCGGTTCGACGGGCATCGTCGGGGTGCTCCCGTCCTGGATAGAGACCGAGCGTGGGGTGAAGTACGTCGCCGCCGGGGGGTTCCAGTTCGACTGGTACTACCTCCTCGGGGCGGTTTTCGTCCTCGCGGCGCTGGCGATCTGGCAGATCGCGCGGTCGCCGTTCGGTCGCTCGCTCGTCGCCGTCCGCGAGAACGAGGAGCTGGCCCGTGCAGTCGGCATCGACGACAAGCGGTACAAGATCTGGTCGTTCACGTTTAGCGGCGTGTTTGCGGCACTGGCCGGCGTCCTGTACGCGATCAACAATCAGGGCTCCTCGCTGTCGACACTCACGGTCGAAACGAGCGGCGACATCATCTTGATGACGGTCCTCGGCGGGGCGAACTACTTCTTCGGCCCGCTGGCCGGCGTGTTCGTCTGGCTGTTCTCCGAGGAGTTCCTCATCGAGTTCGAGACGCTCGTGTTACCGCTCGCGGAGTACCCGCTCGTCCGCATCGAACTCGGCGGCCTGCTCTCGTACTGGCAGTTCTTCCTCGGGCTCCTGTTCGTCATCTCCGTGCTCGTCGCGCCGCGGGAGGGCCTGTGGGGCCTGTTCAGGAGCGGGATCGGTGGACTGTACGACCGTGTCAGGGGTGTTCGTGAATGAGTGACACTGCGACGACCGCTCGGTCCGCCGACGTCGTGCTAGAGACCGAAGGGCTGACCAAGCAGTTCGGCGGCCTGACGGCGCTCGAACACGTCGACCTGGCCGTCGAACGGGGCGAACTTCACGCCATCATCGGCCCGAACGGTGCCGGAAAGACCACGCTGTTCAACACCATCACCGGTGCGCTCGATCCGACGGCGGGAACCGTCTGGTTCGACGGCGAGGACGTGACGGAGATGGCACAGGAGAAGCGCCCCCACCGCGGCCTCGCTCGGTCGTTCCAGTCGAACCAGCTGTTCGCAGACCTCAGTGTGCTCGAGAACGTCCGCATCGTCGTTCAGACGGCTCGTTCCGGACGTTTCGGGCTCGACCTGCTCGGGAACGGGCGGGCGAAGTACCGCGACGCGGCGTTCGAGTATCTCGAGCGGGTCGGGCTCGACGGAGAGCGCACTACGCTGGCAAAGAACCTCTCGCACGGGGACCAGCGCCGACTCGGCATCGCCATTTCGCTGGCGACGGACCCGTCGGTTCTCCTCCTCGACGAGCCCACCAGCGGCATGGGCCCGACCGAGACTCAGGAGACGGCGGACATGATCGACGAACTGCAACAGGACCTCGACCTCACGGTCCTGCTGATCGAACACGACATGGACATCGTGCTCTCGATGAGCGACCGCATCACCGTTCTCAACCAGGGAGAGGTCCTCGCCACGGACAGTCCCGGGGCGATACAGGAGAACGAAGACGTCCAGAACGCCTATCTCGGCGGCATGCGGGAGGAACTATGACACTACTGGAGATCGACGGAGTCGAGGCGGGATACGAGACGGGACAGGTACTGTTCGGCGTCGACATCGACGTGGAGCGCGACGAAGTCGTCTCGCTGCTCGGCCGGAACGGCGCCGGCAAGACGACCACCATGCGCGCCGTCGTCGGCGCGGACGTCCCGAACGTCCGCAGTGGTTCGATCACGTTCGATGGGCACGACCTCCTGGCGACGCCGAACTATCAGATCCCGCGGCTCGGACTCACCATCGTTCCCGAGGGCCGACGCTGCTTCGAGGACCTCACCATCGAGGAGAACATCCGACTCGGGGCGAACCACGTCGACGACCCGCTCCCGATGGCGTCCGTCTTCGACCAGTTCCCGGAACTCGACGAGATGCGGGACCGGCCCGCGCGGAACCTGAGTGGTGGTGAGAAACAGATGCTCGCCATCGCTCGCAGCCTCGTGGCGAATCCGCAGATGATACTGCTCGACGAGCCCTGCGAGGGACTCGCTCCGTACATCGTCCGGCGTATCGAATCGATAATCGAAGAGATCAGCCAGGAGCGGAACGTCACCGTGTTGCTGGTCGAACAGAACGTCGCCGTCGCGCTCGCGGTCGCGGACCGTCACTACATCCTCGACGAAGGCCGGATCGTCGAGGTCGTCTCGACGGAACGACTTCGGGAGGACGAAACGTTACGACAGGAGTACCTCGGTGTGTAACGTCTGATAGTGGTGGTTGTACCTGTTTACCGGTGCCTGGCCTCACGCAGTTCGGTCGGACGCCGGTACGGGCTTACAACCACACTATGAGTCGGGATCCGTGACGATCCCTCGTTGACCAGTTTCGCCCGGTTCACCCGGCGCGCCGCCGCATAGCCGTCGGCACGCCGCCCCTTGTTCCTTGGTAACATACCGCCAGATTAAATACGGCCGACGGAGACGTATCGATCGATGGATATCGAAATCGACAGTCTCGCGGTCCTCGGAGCCGGCAGTATGGGTCACGGCATCGCGGAAGTTGCCGCCATGGCTGGCTACGACGTCGTCCTCCGCGACGTCGAGGACGACCTCGTGCAAGACGGGTACGACCAGATAGAGTGGAGTCTCAACAAACTCGCCGAGAAGGGCCAGCTCGACGCCGACCCGGACGACGTGCTCGGACGCGTCTCGACGGCCGTCGAACTGGAGGCGGCCGTCGCGGACGCCGACCTCGTCATCGAGGCCGCACCGGAAGACCTCGATCTGAAACAGACTATCTTCGCCGAAGTCGACGAGGCCGCGCCCGCCGACGCTATCATCGCGACGAACACGTCGAGCCTCCGAATCGGCGACGTCGCGACGGCGACGGACCGGCCCGAGCGGTGCTGCGGGATGCACTTTTTCAACCCACCGGTGAAGATGGACCTCGTCGAGGTCGTCGGCGGCGAAGCGACGGCGGACGACGTCGTCGACGCGGCCTACGAGTTCGTCGAGTCGCTGGACAAGACACCGATCCGCGTCCGCAAGGACGTCCCACAGTTCGTCGTCAACAACGTATTGACGCCGTACATGGGCGAGGCCGGCTTCATGCTCGACGAGGGAACGGACGACATTCGGGCGGTCGACGCGGCGATGGTGTTCCGGCGCGGCTACCCGATGGGTCCCTTCGAACTCAACGACTTCGGCGGGCTCGACGTGTTCGCCCACACGCGAGAGCAGTGGGACGACCCGGTCCCCGAGTCGATCAGTTCCCGGGTCGAGGACGGTGACCTCGGGCGGAAGGCCGGCGCGGGCTTCTACGAGTACGAGGACGGTCCCGGAGCGGATTACGGACCGACACAGGGCGACGGCGTCGATACGCTGCGCATCGAGGCGCGAATGATAAACGAGGCGGCGCGGCTCGTCGGGCAGGACGTCGCAACTCCGGAAGACATCGACGTCGGAATGCGCCTCGGAGGCGGCCTCCCCGAGGGGACGTGCCGTACCGCGGACAAGCTCGGCCTCGACGTCGCCCTCGAAAAGCTCAGGGAACTCCACGATGCCACGGGGGCCCAGCGGTACGAACCGGCCGACTATCTCGTCGAGCGCGTCGAATCGGGCCACACCGGCGAAGCGGCTGGACGGGGGTTCTACGACTACCGCGACGGCGGCCCGTACCACTACGTCAGTCACGAACTCACCGACGACGGCGTCCTCTCGGTCGTCTTCGACCGCGAGGAGCGGCTCAACGCCTTCTCGACGGACATGTTCAACGAAGTCCAGCGTCTCCTCGAGACCGTCGACCAGGACGACGTCGCCTGCGTCGTCTTCGAGGGCGCCGGCGACCGCGCGTTCAGCGCGGGCGCGGACATCACTGGCTTCACGACGGCCGATCCGACGGACCTGATGCACGTCGACGAGTCCATCGAGACCGTCTACGAGTTCCCGCGACCGACGATCGCGAAGATAGACGGGTTCTGCCTCGGGGCCGGCCTGGAACTGACGCTGGCCTGTGACATCCGCCTCGCGGCGGAGGGGTCCACCCTCGGCAGTCCGGAGGTCGACCTCGGCCTCATTCCCGGCGGCGGCGGGACCCAGCGGCTCGTTCGCCTGGTCGGCGAACCGCGCGCGAAGGAACTGGTCTTCCGCGGGATGCACATCTCCGCCGAACAGGCGGCCGACTGGGGCATCCTCAACCGGGCCGTCCCGGACGAGGAGTTCGAGGCGGCGGTCGACGAGGTGGTCTCGGATCTGGTCGACGGTCCTCGAACCGCGCTCGAAGTCGCCAAACAGGTGATCAACGAGGGACAGAACGCGAGCCTGGAGACCGCGCTCTCGCTGGAGAGCCAGGGCTTCGGACTCCTGACCACGACCGACGACATGCTCGAGGGAGTCGCCGCGTTCAACGACGACCGCGAGCCGGAGTTCAGCGATGACTGACCGCGACCACGAACGTTCAAGACGGTGTGGTGCGTGTGCGCAAGTGTCTGATTCCATGTCTGAACGACGAACTGACGGCGGCCGTCCCGAACGCGAGGCGGTGTCCCAGTGACGCGATCCGTCGGCATCGTCGGCGGCGGACACACTCGCTGGGGAGACCGCGAAGCGACCTACAAGGACCTCATCCAGGAGGCCGGCAAGGCGACGTTCGACGACGTCTCCGGCGTGGGTCCCGGGGACATCGAGGGGCTGTTCGTCGGCTCGGTGCAGCCCGAACGGTTCGCCTTCCAGACCCACGTCGCGCCCATGGTCGCCGAGCTTCTCGGCGTCGCGCCCGACAGCATGATCGCCCGGACGGAACTGGCCTGTGCCAGCGGCCAGGCGGCACTCCGGTACGCGTGGCTCGCCATCGCGGCCGGCCAGCTGGACACCGCGCTCGTCCTCGGCGTCGAGAAGATGAACCTGCCGGACGAACACGCCGCCGAGGCGCAGTCCGGGATGACGAACGTCATGGACCGCGAGTTCGACGGTGTCAACGGCCTCAACGCGCCCCCGTACTTCGCGATGGTCGCCCAGCGACACATGCACGAGTACGGGACGACGCGCGAACAGCTCGCGCAGGTCAGCGCGAAGAACAAGAGCCACGCGGCCCACAACGAGTTCGCGCAGTTCCAGGAGGAAGTCTCCGTCGACGATGTGATCGACTCGTTCCCGCTGTCTCCCCCCTTGTGCCTCTACGACTGTAGCGGTATCACTGACGGGGCCGCCGGGCTCATCCTCATGAGCGAGGAGAAGGCCCGCGAGGTGACCGACGAAGCGGCCTGGATAACCGGAAGCGGGCAGGCGTGTTTCGCCAGCAACTCCGTCAACAACCTCCCGTCGATGTCTGCGTGGCCGCAGGCGACGACGGCAGCCGAGCAGGCCTACGACCAGGCCGGTATCGACGACCCGGTGGCGGAACTCGACGTGGCCGAGGTCCACGACTGCTTCTCGATCAGCGAGATCGTCGAGTACGAGGACCTGGGCTGGGTCGAGAAAGGCGAGGGCGGTCAGTTCGTCGAGGACGGCCGAAGCGCCCTCGACGGTGATATCGCCGTCAATCCGCGCGGTGGGTTGCTGGGCTGTGGTCACCCGCTCGGGGCCACTGGCGTCTCCCAGGCGCTGGAGATATACAACCAGTTCAGGGGTGACGTTCCCGCCGAACGGCGCGTCCCCGACCCGGAGACCGGGCTGATACACAATCTCAGTGGGAGCGCCTCTGTCCACAGCGTCATGACCATGGCGCGTGGTCGACCATGAGCGACGACCGCGACGCGGTCGAGCTTCCGGACACCATCGAGCTCCCGCGGTTGCTGGATTTCTACGAGCTCCAGACGGCCGAGCACACCGGTATTCACGAGTTCTACGAGCGCCTCCACGAGGGACGACTCTCGACGACGCGGTGTTCGGACTGCGGCGACGTCCAGTTCCCCCCACGTATCGTCTGCCCGGAGTGCCACTGCGACGACCTCGAATACGTCGACCTGCCACGCGAGGGCGAACTGTTCGCGTTCTCGATGCTCCGGGCGGGCGCGCCACTTGGCATGGAGGACGAGGTTCCGTTCGTGACCGGGATCGTCGAGGTCGGGGACGTTCGCCTGTCGGCGCGCATCGACGGGGCCGAATACGACGACCTCGCCATCGGTGACCCCGTCGAACTGAAAGTCGTCGAGATAGACGGTCCCGCCGACCACGAACGCGTCTTCTACCGATTCGAGCCGAGGTGACTACACGTGCAAGATTACGAGCTTACCATCACGAAATTCCTGCAACGCGCGGTCGAGCTGTTCGACCACAAGGAGATCGTCACGAAACTACCCGACGGAACGCTGCACCGGTACACGTACGGGGACGCGTACGAACGGATCTGTCAACTCGCCCACGCACTCGACGACTTCGGCCTCGACCGGGGCGAGCGAGTGTCGGTGATGGCCGTCAACCACTTCCGCCACTACGAACTGTACTTCGGCCCCTCCTGCAGTGGCCGGAGCATCCACACGACGAATCACCGGCTCCCGGATCACCACCTCACGCAGATGATCAACGAGGCCGAGGACCGGCTGTTGTTCGTCGACCCGGCGTTCATGGGGACCGTCGAGGCCATCGCGGACGACCTCGAAACGGTCGAGCAGTACGTCGTCCTGGCCGACGAGGTGCCCCAGACCGATCTGGAATCGGTCGTCGACTACGAGTCGTTCATCGAGGGATACGAGACGGAGTACGACTGGCCCCAACTCGACGAGAACACGGAGTTCGCGCTCTGCTACACGTCCGGGACGACTGGCATGCCGAAGGGCGTGCAGTACTACCACCGGCGGATGTTCCTGCACACGCTCGTCCACGGCCACGTCGACGTGTTCGGCGTCGGGGAGAACGACGCGGTGATGCCCGTCGTCCCGATGTTCCACGTCAACGGGTGGGGGTTCCCCTACACGGCCACCTTCTACGGGTCGAAACTGGTCCTTCCCGGCGAGCACACCGACCCGCCCGGCGTCGCGGACCTCATTCACGAGGCGGGCGTGACCGTCGCTGCTGCCGTGCCGACGGTGTGGATCGAGATGGACGCGTATCTCGAATCGAGCGACGACCTGACGCTCGAGAGCCTCGACCGCGTGCTCACCGGCGGGAGCGCCCCGCCGGCCTCGCTCATGCAGAAGTTCGAGGAAGTGTACGAGGCACCGATCTACCAGGGATACGGCATGACGGAGGCCTCGCCGCACCTCGTCAACACCTTCGAAACGACCGAGACGCGGGACCTCCCGCAGGACGAACACTACGAACTCATGCGCAAGGCGGGCATCCCGGCACCGGGCGCACGCATCCGTCTCCGGGATACGAACGGCGAACCCGTGCCCAGCGACGGCGAGTCGAAGGGCGAGATACAGGCCCGCTCGCCGTGGCTCACCGACGGGTACTTCAAGCGGCCCGAGGCGAACGAGCGCTCGTTCACGGCGGACGGGTGGTTCAAGACGGGCGACATCGCCACCATCGACGAGTACGGCTATCTCGACGTCGTCGACCGGCTGGACGACGCCATCAAGAGCGGCGGCGAGTGGATCTCCTCCGTCGAACTGGAGAACTCGCTCATCGACGCCAGCGGCGTGGCCGAGGCGGCAGTTATCAGTGTTCCCCACGAGAAGTGGCAGGAACGACCGGTCGCGTTCGTCGTCACCGACGACTCCGCCGTCGACGAGGCGTCGCTCCGTGACCACCTGCTGTCGAAGTTCCCGAAGTGGTGGCTCCCGGACCAGTTCCGGTTCATCGACGAGGTTCCGAAGACGACGACCCACAAGTTCGACAAGAAAAAGCTCCGGGACCAGTTCCTCGACGAGCACGGGGAACTTCCCCACGACGCCTGACCGCGCGTTCGACGTCGGGTCGAACGGCGGTCGAAACTGCAACTGAACACTCCCGGCCCTGCGTATTCGAGACACCGATGGAACTACTGGAAGCGTCAGTGATACCGGCAGAGGCACAGGCACCGAAACAGCGAGCCCGTTCGTTCGCACGTGACCACGTCGAACCCGTCGCGGGCGAGTACTTCGCGTCGGGTGAGTACCCCATGGACGTGGTCCGCGCCGCGAGAGCGGAAGGGCTGGTCGCACAGGAGATCGACCCCGCGTACGGCGGGCAGGGCCGATCGCTGGCCCAGGTCGTCGCGACCATCGAGGAGTTCTTCCGGGCAGATGCGGGCATCGGCCTCGCGCTCCTCGGACAGAGCTTCGGGACGCGCGTCCTCCAGGCGTTCGGCTCGGAGCGACAGAAAGAGTCGTACCTCCGGCCCGTGGCGGCGGGCGAACAGATCACGGGCATGGCGATAACGGAACCCGATACCGGGAGCGATCTGGCGGGGATGGAGACGAGCGCCCGGCTGGAGGGTGACGAGTGGGTCATCGACGGGGAGAAATACTGGATCGGCAACGGCGTCGAGGCGGACTGGATAACCGTCTACGTCCGCACGGAAGACGGCGAAGACCGACACGGGAACCACTCGCTGTTGATCGTCCCGACCGACAGCGACGGCTACCACGCCGAACACGTTCCGGAGAAGATCGGAATGCGCGCCTCCGAACAGGCCCACATCACGTTCGACGAGTGCCGGGTCCCCGCCGAGAATCGCATCGGCGAGCGCGGTGCGGGGTTCAGGATGCTCGCGAAGTTCTTCGATCACGGGCGCGTCCGCGTCGCGGGTCACGGGATCGGACTCGCCGCTGCTGCCATCGAGGAGGCCTGGGACTTCGTCCACGACCGCGAGGAGTTCGGTCGCTCCGTCGCCGACTTTCAGTCGGTCCAGCACGATCTGGCGGATCTGCGGATCGAGTTCGAGAGCGCCCGGTCGTTGCTCTGGCGGACCGTCGAACGGATCGAGGCCGGTGAAGACGCCACTCTCTGGGCGTCGATGGCCAAGACGAAGGCGACCGAAGTCGCCGCCGACTGTGCGGAAATGGCGATGAAGCTCCACGGCGGTCGGGGGGTACTCGACCAGGAGCGGGTCGCTCGCGTGTACCGGGACGTCCGCATGCCGATGACGTACGAAGGCGTGAGCGCCGTTCAGCGCGATATCATCTACCGAAACTACTGATCGGTGGCAGAACAGGTTTGCCGAGTCGACCGCCACGGTGTCCAGACTCCCGGGACCGGCGTCGATCCGATCCAGAGCGCGTTCACGACGGGAGCAGTGGCGTGCGGGGGAGTGCCACGCCAATCGGTGTCGTTTTACTGCTCGTACGCCAGTGATCAGGTATGCGATTCTACGAGGACATCGACGTCGGGGAGACCGACCGCGTGGGGGAGTACCAGGTCACGAAGGAGGAGATACTCGAGTTCGCGGAGAAGTACGATCCCCAGCCGTTCCACGTCGACGAGGAGGCGGCGAAACGGTCCATCTTCGGCGAGCTCGTGGCGTCGGGCTGGCATACGGGGGCCATCTGTATGCGGTTGACCGTCGAACGACAGCGGGATATCGCCACGCTCGCTGGCATCGGCGTCGACAACCTCCGGTGGCACGCGCCATTGACCCCCGGGGACGAACTCCACCTCGAGACGGAAGTCGTGGACAAGCGTCCGTCCGACCGGCGCGACGACCGGGGATACGTCACCACCCGTGTCGAGGGGTGGACCGGATCCGGGGAGATGATCATCTCTTTCGAGGGGATCGCCCTCGTCGAACGGCGAAACGACTGACGCCGACGCCGACGCCGGTGTCCGAACACCTCGCACCTGTCGTTCACTGTCACTCGGTCGAACGACGCGACAGGGCGCTACCGCACGCGTTCGCCGCGGTCGCTGCCTGACGCGCAGCGAAAGCACTTTGCCCTCGTTCGAGCAATATGGTACCGTGAACCTCACACCCATGTTCGACCCGACGGCAGTGGCCGTCGTCGGGGCGTCGCAAACCGAAGGGAAAGTCGGCTACGAAGCGATGGTGAACGCCGCCGCGTTCGACGGCCCAGCCTATCCGGTCAATCCGTCTGGGTCCGGGACGATGTTCGGTGAGCCGTTCGTCGACTCCGTCGCCGACGTCGACGACGCGGTGGACCTCGCGTTGCTGTGCCTTCCGGGCCCGGCCGTGCCCGAGGTACTGGACGAGTGCGGAGCGGCCGGCGTCGGTGCCGCCGTCATCTACGCGAGCGGGTTCGCCGAGGCCGGCGAGGAGGGCGAACAGCTGCAGGCGACGGTCGTCGAGCGCGCGAACGAACACGAGATCGCCTTGCTCGGCCCGAACACGAGCGGCTTCGTCGTGCCGGAGACGAGTCTGCTCTGTTCGTTCGCGAGCGGAGTCGACGAGATACCGACCGGGAACACGGCGGTCGTCGCACAGAGCGGTGGCGTCGCCCTGGTGCTCGCGTTCCAGACCCGCCGCCAGGGCCGCGGCGTCTCCGCGACGGTGGGCCTCGGCAACCGGGCCAACGTCGGCTTCGTCGAGGCGATCGAGTACTTCGACGGGCACGAGGGAACCGACGCGATCGTTCTCCACGTCGAGGGGACAGACGACGGCCGCGCGCTACTGGAGACGTGCAGAAACGTCGACACGCCGGTGGTCGCCTACAAGGTCGGCCAGTCCGACGTCGGCGAGTTCGCGGCGTCCCACACCGGCGCGCTCACCGGCGACCACGCGCTGTACGAGGCCGGTTTCGCGCAGTACGGCGTCCCGACGGTCGACGCCACGGACCACCTGCTCGACGCCGCAGCGGCGCTCGGCGACTCCCCGACCCCCGACGGTCCGAACGTCGGCGTCGTCACCGCGCAGGCCGGTCCAGGCATCATCATCACGGACCGCATCCAGCGCGCCGGCGGCGTCCTGCCGGAACTGACCGCCGAAACGCGGGACCGGGTCGGGGAAATCCTGCCTGGCATCACCTACGCCGACAATCCCGTCGACACGGGCCGTCCGATGCCGGCGTTCGGCGAGGTCGTGACCGCCGTCGCCGAGGACGACAACGTCGACATCGTTCTCGTCTACGAACTGTTCGAGCAGGCGCTCGGGTTCCCCGTCGAGGAACTGGACGGCCTGGCCGAGCGCGTCGACAAGCCGGTCCTGTTCGCCACGGAGGGGATCGAGGCGGATCTCGCCGAGGACAGAGCGGCGCTGGAGGAAGCCGGCGTCCCGGTGTTCGAGACGCCGGAGCGGGCCGCACAGGCTGCCGCAGTCCTCGCGAGGTACGCCCGGTTTCACGCTGCGGGCGTCGACGCGGAGGTGAGCGCCGATGTCTGACCAGATAGCCGACGCACGCGCCGATGGACGGCAGACGCTGACCGAGGCGGAGGGGAAGCGGTTACTCGCCGACGCCGGCGTCGCGGTCCCGTCGTTCGAGGAGTGCGCGAGCGCGGACGCGGCCGTCGAGGCGGCGGAAGCGATCGGATTCCCGGTCGTCGTCAAAGTGTCCTCCCCGGCGGTCACGCACAAGAGCGAGTGGGCCGACGGCGCGGGCGTCGCAGTCGGCCTCGATTCGCCCGCCGCCGTCGCCGACGCCGCGACCCGGATCTTCGAGGCAGCCGCCGAGCGCGGCGTCGACGCCGAGGTCCTCGTCGAGCAGGCTAAGGACGTCGACGCGGGGACGGAGGTCATCGTCGGCGGGCTCCGCGACCCGTCGTTCGGGCCGGTCGTCCTGACCGGTCTGGGCGGCGTGTTCACCGAGGTCTTCGAGGATACGAGCCACCGCCTCGCACCGGTCGATCGACGAGAAGCGCGGGCCGCGATCGAGGAGTTGCAGACCGCGCGCCTCCTCGAGGGATACCGTGGGAGCGATCCGGTCGACGTCGATGCCCTCGCTGCCGTCGTCGAGGCGGTCGGCGACCTCGTCACCGAGCATTCTATCGCGGAACTGGACGTGAATCCGGTGCTCGCAACCGCCGACGGCGCGGTCGCACTCGACGCACTGGTCGTGCTCGAGGACGGTGCGTGACGATGTACGAACGCACCTGGACCGTCCGGTTTTCGGACACGGACCCGTTCGGAATCGCCCACTACCCGCGCATCGTCGACGCGCTGCACGAGACCTCGGACATGTTCATGCAGGAGATCGGGTTCCCGTTCTGGGAGATCTCACAGGAGGAGGGATACGGACTGCCACTCGTCGAGATGAACTTCGAGTTCGAGAACCCGGTAGAGGCCGGTGACGACGTCACCGTCGAACTGACGCCGGTACCGGGGACCCGGAGCGTCCGCTTCGAGTACGTCGCGCGCAACGACGGGGACGTCGCGTTCTCGGGGTACGAACAGCGAGTGTGCGCCCGGACGGACGGCGGCGGAGCTATCGAGCTCCCCGACGACCTTCGCGTGGCACTCGAGGAGTACGTCGAAGATTGAGCGTTCGTCGGACGGAGAACTGAGGCGTTCCTCGGACAGGAGGTCCCGCTGGGTGACGCGACGAACTGCAGCGGTTCAGCCGGACGATACGCTTAATTGAGTTCCGATACCACGGATCGATATGGCCGACTTCGAGAACATCTACGCCGAGGCAAACCCGTTCGTCCGAGCGCACTTCGATTGCCTGAACTGTGGCGGGAAGCTCTGGGAGTACGCGATCCAGGGACAGATGGTCTGCGAGGACTGCCGGTCCGTCTTCCCGTCGGACGAAGTCTTCGCGGCCCAGGCCGAGGCGTAGTCCCCGTCGCCACCCTCTCGCCGCCACGATGCGATCCCAACTGGTGCCAACGCGGCTGTCGGTAGCCCGGGGTCCAATACACTTATAAAATTCGTGTGCCAACTGTTCACTATGGGACAGCAAGAGCCCGAGGACCTCCTAGAGCTGAGTACCGACACGCGGAGCATCCTCGAGAGACACGACCTCCGGCCCCTGTGGGAGGTCGAGGACGACATGGGCAACGTCTACGACGACCTCCAGGCGAACATCTGGAAGTGGGACGACATCCAGACCGCCATCGACGGTATCGAGGACGACGTGCCGATCGCCGACCTCCCGCCGGGATTCCAGCGGCGCGTTGCGGTCCCCATCAACACGGCGCTCGGAAACGCTATCTCGAACACGATCTACGTCGGCGTCCAGACCGTCTCACCGGGCGAGACGGCGCCCGCACATCGACACGGGGCTAACGCCCTGCGCTTTACCATCGACGGGCACGAGGACATGAAGACGGTCGTCGCGGGCGAGGAGTTCCCGATGCACGACAACGACCTGATCACGACGCCCCAGTGGGAGTGGCACGACCACGTCAACGACTCCGACGAAACCGCGGCGTGGCTCGACGTCCTCGACCTGCCCCTCGTGCTCGACTCGCTGAACGCCCGGAACACCTTCGAAAACCACGAACTCGAACGCCAGCCCGTCACCAAGACGCAGGGCTACTGGGACTCCCAGTACGGTCGCGCGCGCTCCGAGGACGACGCCAAAAGAGACGGCATCCCGGGCCCCTTCGAGGGGATCCGCGAGGCGACACCGCCGTACCGGTTCAAGTGGGCGGAGACGCTGGAGACGCTCCGACAGCGGGCCGAAAACGACGAACCGGACCCCAACGACGGCTACAGTCTCTCGTACGTCAACCCCGCGGCGGGCAAACCGCCGCTGTTCCCGACCATGTCCTTCCGGGCCCAGCTGCTCCAGGAGGCGACCGACCCGCACTTCCACAACGCGACAGAGGTCTACTTCGTCATCGAGGGCGAAGGCGCGACCCACGTCGGCGACGAGGCCCTCGAGTGGGGCCAGTGGGATATCTTCGTCGTGCCGCCGGACGCCATCCACCACCACGAACCGGACGACGAGGCGATCCTCCTGGGCATGACGGACCGGCCCGTCTTCGAGGCGTTCAACTTCTACGCCGAGGCGGAACCGTCGTAGGCGCCCGCTCGCCGGGGAGGGGTACTGACCGTCGTTCGAACCGCTTCGACAGGTACGCGCTCACCCGACTCCCGAGAAACGTCCATCGAACGGCCGCCGGTCGGTTCGCCGCGCGTTCAGTCGCCGTCGGTCGATGTCCCACCGATCCCGCCCGCCGTGTCGAGTTGCCCCTCGACGTCACGTACTCGTTGCCGAACCTCTCGAACACGGTCGGCGTGGCGCTCGTTTGCGTCCGTTAGCTCTCCGATCTCGTCGACGACTGCGCGGAGGTCCGTGACGGCGTCTTCGACCATCGTGGTGACCTCCTCGGCGCCGGCGGCCTGTTGGTCCGTCGCCACGCCGATCTCCCTCATTCCGTCGACGGTTTCGTTCGCTGCCGTGGCGATGTCGCTCTGCCTGGCCCGAACGTCCTCGGTCCGCGCGACGGCCCGCTCGACGCGGTCGCCGGTGTGGTCGATGCTCTCGGCCGTCTGGCCGACGATCTCGGTGACCGTCTCGACCGTCTCCTCGATGGCGTCCACCTCCGTTCTGGACTGGTCGGCGAGTTCCTTGATCTCGTCTGCGACCACGCCGAATCCGTCGGCGTCTCCGCCGCTTCGTGCGGCCTCGATGTTGGCGTTCAACGCAAGGATGTTGATCTGGGAGACGATGTCGCTGATCGTGGTGAAGACGTCGGTGATATCGTCGACCTGTCCTTCGAGCGCGCGGCGGTTCCCCTCGAGGTCGTCGGCGAGGTCGGCCACCTCGTCCATCAACTCGAGCGCGTCGTCGGTGGCCTCGACCGACGCCGCAGCGTGTTCGACCACCCGTTCGCTCTGGTTGGCCACGTCGTCGGTCTGGGCCGCGATCTCTTCGACTGTCGCGCTCAGTGATTCGATCTCCCCGTGGATCGTTTCGAGCGAGTCCACCTTGTCGAGGGCGGTCGACTCGATGTACTGACTGCTGTCTGCGACTTCCTCCGACGCGTCGAGTAACTCCACCACCGCGGTCTCGACCTCGTCACTGATCCTGGTCTGGGCCGCCTCGACGGCGCGGCGGCTCTCGACGAGCTCCGTGACCTGGGTGATGAGCTCCAGGCTCCCGGCCACCCGTCCGTCAGGTGCGTGGAGCGGCACGGCGGACGCACGGATGTGCCACCGATTCCCGTTCGGGTCCGTTCCAGTCCGTATGTCTTCCTCGCGGACGGACTCGTCGGTTCGGACGACCGTCTCCGCGAGCGTTTCCTGGACGTCTTCCGTGCCGACGAGGTCGTGGGCCACCTCGCCGATCGCCTCCTCGCTGGTCAGACCGCCGATGTCCTCGTTCTTCTCGTTCCAGTGGGTGATCTGCCCGTCGTCGTCGACGACGAAGACGGCCTCGGGGAACTCTGCGACGAAGTCCTCGAAGACCCCCCGCCAGAAGTCCCGCTCCCGCCTGAGTCGCTCGGTCTCGTCGACGTCCGTCGGTGAGTCGAATAGCCCGTCGCTCCCCGTCCGCGAGGGCGTGCCTGGTGAACTCATGCATGCTAGCCACCTCTCGATCCTCTTAACCCTATGTATTAGTTCGAAAACAGACACGGCCGGCCGCGTCGACGTCGGGTTCGACGACCTGCGGGAAGAACGACCGTCTTCGACGCCGCGGTGCTCGTGGGCCGTTAGTTCTGTCCGCCCTTGCTGACGTCTGCCTCCGCGTAGCTGACGTCACGCCCCGTGACGTCGACGGTCATCGAGCCGACGTCCTCGATCTCGGCGTCGATCGTATCGCCGTCGGAGAGTTCGCTGACGCCTTCCGGCGTGCCCGTCGTGACGACGTCGCCCGTTTCGAGCGTCGCCCCCAGCGAGGCGTACTGCACGACGTCGGCGCACGTGTACACCATGTCGCCGGTGTTCTCGTACTGGCGTCGCTCGCCGTTGAGTTCGAGTTCCATCTGGAGGTCCTGGGGGTCGTCGATCTCGTCCGCCGTCGTCACGCACGGACCGACGACGGTGAACGTGTCGTAGGACTTCCGGTTCGAACGGTCCTGGTCGCCCCGCAGCGAGATGTCAAGCAGGATCGTGTACCCGAAGATGTGGTCCCACGCCTCCGCCGCGGAGACGTCCTTGACGTCGTCTTTCATCACGAACGCGAGTTCGACCTCGTGGTCGGTTCGACGGTCGGAGAACGGCAGTTCGATGCCGTGGTCCGGGCCGACGACGCTGGAGGGCGCTTTCAGGAAGTACCCCTTGTCCTTGATCGAGAACCACTCGTCGGTGGTGATGTCCCTGTCGGCGAGCGCTTCCTCGATGTGGTTCTCGTAGTTGAGCGGCGCGGCGATGACCTTGCCGGGGCGCCCGACGGGGGAGCCGAGTTCGACGTCGGCGCGGTCGTAGTCGGGGTCCGCGTCGACGTACTCGCTCGCGTCGTAGTCCCCGTCGATGTACTCGACGAGCGGTTCGTCGCCGTCGAGGCCGAGTCGCTCCGTGAGGTCGATGACGCCGGTTCCGTCGTCTGTCAACAGTCCAAGCTGGTCGCCGTCGTAGCGGACGAATCGCATGGGAACACGTGGGGTCGAAGTCCTCATAAATGGTGTTGGTTGCCGGAGATGGGCGGCACCCAGTCACCGACCGTCGGGCCACTCTGTTCAGCGAACGGCGAGCGCGAGCGCCTCGACGGGCGTCGGTGGCGCTTCCCGGTCGCCGTTCGGGAGCAGCGTTCCGTCCGCGGTCACGTCCATGTCCGAGAGCTGGGTCCGACAGGACGCACCGGGAGCGACGACCGCGTCGGCGTCGCTGGCCGATATCTGATCGTCGAGTCGGTCACCGATGGCCCGACTCATCGCGTGATGTTCGGCTTCGTAGCCGAAGCTCCCGGCCATCCCGCAGCAGCCGGAGTCGAGCGGGTCCACGGCGTAGCCCGCGCGCCGGAGGACGCCGACGGCGTGGTGGTCCTTCTTCGTCGCCTTCTGGTGACAATGGCCGTGGTAGGCCAGCGATCGGGCGGGCGCGTCGAAGTCGATCTGTTCGTCGAGACGGAACGTGTCGAGGTACTCGCAGACGCCGTACGTGTTCGCGCTCACTGCCTCGACAGCCGACCCGGTCAGGAGGTCGCGGTAGTCGGACTGGAGCATGACCGCGTCGCTCGGTTCGACGACGACGACGTCCCAGCCGTCCGCGACCCTCGGCGCGAGCGCGTCCACGGTTTCCCGGGCGGTGTCGCGCGCGGCGTCGAGGAATCCCTTCGAAAAGGCCGGTCGGCCGCTGTCGGTTACTGGTGCGAGATCGACGTGCACTCCCGCGGCCTCCAGGATCGCCACGGCCGCCTTCCCGACGGCGGGGTGGCTGTAGTTCGTGTACGTGTCCGGGAACAGGACGGCCCGGCGCTCGGCGTCGCCCGGGTCGATCTGCGGGCCGCGGTCGGCGAACCAGTCCTGCAAACTCTCGCGCTCGAACGTCGGGAGCGACCTGTCGGTCGCGATGCCAACGGTCCGTTCCAGAACGGTGCGTGCGCCGGGTACCGCCGCGGCCCAGTTCGAGACCGGCGCGAGCGCGCTGCCGACGCGAGCGAGCGTGTCGACGTTCGCGAACAGTCGCTCACGGAGGCCGGCACCGTGGTCCTGGTGGTGGGCGTGGGTCACTTCCGCTTTGAGCTTCGCCATGTCGACCTCGCTCGGACAGTCGTTCGCGCACCCCTTGCAGCCGATGCACAGGTCCATCACTTCGGTGACGAACTGGTCGTCGGTCGGGTCGTCCGGCAGGTCGCCGCTCATCGCCTGGCGGAGGAGGTTCGCCCGCCCGCGGGTGGACGTGATCTCCTCGTCGGCCGCGCGGAACGTCGGGCACATGACGCCGCCCTCGGACTGGTCGGTCCGACAGCCGGCACAGCCGTGGCACAGTTCGACCATGCCCTGCATCCCGTTCTCGTTGTCCCACGCCAGCGCGGCGTCGAAGCCGGCCTCGAACTCGTAGTCCGGGTCGAAGCGGAGGTTCTCGGTCATCGAGACGTCGCCACAGACCTGACCGGGGTTGAGTCGCCACTCCGGATCGAAGGCCGTCTTGAGGTCGCGGAACGCCTGCCAGAGCGTCTCCCCGTAGAGTTTGCGGTTCCACTGGGTCCGGGCCCGACCGTCGCCGTGTTCGCCGGAGACGGAGCCGCCGAGTTCCACGACCAGGTCGGTCACCGTCTCGCCGATGGCCGCCATCGCGTCGAGATCGGTCTGTGATTTCGTGTTGACCAGCGGGCGGACGTGGAGGACGCCCGGACCGGCGTGGGCGTAGAACGCCGCGCTCGTGCCGTGCTCGGCCAGGGTGGATTGAAACTCCGTGACGAACTCCGGGAGGTGTTCGGGCGGAATCGCGCAGTCTTCGAGGAAGGAGATGTGTTTCGCGTCGCTCGTCCGTCCCAGGAGAATCGGCTGGCCGGCCTTCCGGAGCTTCCAGAGCCCGGCCCGTTCGTCGGCGTCGTGGGCCACCAGCACGTCGAAGGCGCGGCGTTCCTCGTCCGATTCGGTATCGGCGCTCCCAGCAGCGTCGTCCCCTTCGCCCGCCTCGTCCGCTCCGTCCGATCCATCCGCTTCGTCTGCGACCCGCTCGCCACGGAGCGCTTTCACCTGTCGGCGGCCGTGGGACCGGTCGTCGGCGTAGAACTCGACGAGGAGCGCGGCGCGAGTCCCCGACGGGAGTTTCGCGACCGTGTCGGCGAACTCGCTGGTGTCGGCCGCGAGGTCGATGAGGGTGTCGTCGACGAGTTCGACCGCTGCGGGGTCGTGGTCCAGGACGGCAGGCACGTCGCTGACCGCGTCGACGACGCTATCGTACGTGAGCAGGGCGACGGCCTTCGTCTCGGGGAGCGGTTCGAGCGAGACGGTCGCTTCGGTGACGACGGCGAGCGTTCCCTCGCTCCCGGCGAGCAAGCGCGCGAGATTGACCCGTCCGGACTCCCCGTACTCGCCCTCGGCCTCGGCGACGAGGCGGTCGAGGTTGTAGCCCGAGACGTTGCGCTTGAGGTCGGGGAAGCGCTCGTGGACCGCCGCCGCGTGGTCGTCGACGACGGTGACGACGCCCGCGGCGATACGATCCAGCAGGTCGTCGCTCTCCGGGTCGGCCCGTGTGCGAAGGTCTTCGACGCGCTCCGAGCCCAGGGTCGTCACCGTCCCGTCTGCCAGAACCACCTCGCATTCCTCGACGTAGTGGTCGGTCTTCTCGTAGACGAGCGAGTGGGCGCCCGTGGAGTTGTTTCCGATGGCCCCGCCGACGGCGCTCCGGTCGCCGGCAGCGGGGTCCGGTCCGAAGGTCAGGCCGGCCTCGGCGGCGCGGTCGTTCAGGTCGGCCAGCACCGTCCCGGCCTGGACCCTGGCCGTCTCCGCTTCCCGGTCCAGGCCCAGGATCTGGTCCATGTGGCGCGTGAAATCGAGGACGACGGCCTCGTTGACGGCCTGGCCGGCCAGGGAGGTGCCGCCACCGCGCGGGAGCACCGCGATCCCTTCGTCGGCGCAGTACGCCACGACGGCGGCGACGTCCGCCGTCGACGTCGGGAAGACGACGCCGACCGGCGTCACCTCGTACGCCGAGGCGTCCGTGGCGTAGAGCTCGCGCGTGTAGGTGTCGAACCGGACTTCCCCGTCGACGCGCCGTCGCAAGGCCGCGACGAGGTCTGGACGCTCGACCTCGTCGGCGACGTAGTCGTAGTTCGACCGATCGTCCGTCGCGGACGGCGCGCGGCGGACGTCGCCGTCGCTGACCGCACCCTCGTCGCTGTTGGGCATGTACGTGTCTCTCTGGCAAGGAGGAACTTATACCCCCTGTTCGGCGACTGCGACGATGCCCACCGTCCGTCCCGATTCCGGGACCGAAATACTGATCCGGAGTGGCGTTCCCCGTCGCCACGCCCCGAAGCGGACCGCGACCACGACTGTCCGTGGACGTCGCCGGTTCCCTCCGCCGTCGCGAGCGGTCGAAACGTGGATTTATTACGGTCCGGGGGACAGTACCACGCATGGTGTTGCAGACAGATCTGGAGACGGCAGTAGAGGCCGCCGACGACGTACCGACCGCGTCTGACGTCTACGAGGCGGCGGCGGACATCTCCGTCAAGGACGTGTTCGACGACGACTTCGTGGCGGCACACACTGACTTCGACACGTTCGACGAACTCGTGGCCGCCAGTCCCGCCGATGCGACGTCGGCCGACGAACTCGACAGGGTTCTCGACGGCGCCTGGGACGAATTCGTCGCGGAACGAACCGACTTCGAGGACGAGGAAGCGATGGTGTTCGCGGCCCGCGACCACTGGGTCGCGAAGCGACTCGGCGTCTAGGTGCAGCGTATCGTCGTTCCGGACGGTCGTCTATTCGGGCGAACCACTATCGTTGCGGCTGGTCTCCCGGTGCCGATCGCTCCGGTCGGCGAACGAGCGATCCGATACCGAGACGTATCGACGGAGCAGTAGAGAGAGGGCGGCCTTCGACTCAGTAGTTGCCGGTCGACACGATCGGCGGCGCGCCGTGGGGGCCGTAGGGCGCGTCGTCGAGGTACTCCCCGGCGACCTCGAAGTGGTCGGCCAGCGACGCGGCCGCCTCCTTGCGGAGGACCGTCTTCGGGTCGTCTCCCTGGAGGTACTCCAGGGCCTGCCCCGCGGCGTCGATGTTGTACTGGGCGGCTCTCTCCCGACGTGCGGCGAACAGTTCTATCTCGTCCCTGGCGACCGCGTCGGAGCGCGCACGGTTCGCGACCGCGATGGCGGACGCGGCCTCGTCCGCGTCCGCGATGCCAGAGTTCATCCCGCGCGCGCCGAAGGGCGCCAGCAAGTGTGCGGCCTCGCCCGCCAGCAGCACGCGACGGTGTTCGTCGACGAAGCTATCGGCGTGCACCTGGAGGAACTTGTAGGTCGATATCCACGTGAGGTTGTCCTCGTACGATTCGCCCAGTACGGTGCGGATGAACTCCCGCATGTTCTCGTCGCTACAGAGCTCCTCGGGGTCGTCGTCCGGGAGGCACTGGATGTCGAGGCGCCAGCCGCCGGTGAACGGCACGAGCAATACGTTTCGACCGCCGACTTCGGGGTGGTCGTAGTGGAACAGCCGTTCGGTCGGGTATCCATCGCCATCGATCTCTTCGACGTCGGCGACGATGAACGAGTTCGCCGACTCGTCTCCGTCGAAGTTCGCGCCTATCTCGTTCCGGACGGTGGATCCACCGCCGTCGGCGCCGACGAGATACTCGGTCTCCCACTCCCGCCCGTCCGTCGTCTCGACGCGAACGCCGTCCGCGTCGGCGTCGACCGTCTCGACCTCGGTGTCCCAGTGGATGTCTATCCCGCACTCCTCGAGCGCCGCGTGCATGTACGCCTCGGTGCGGACCTGCGGCACGCTCGTGAAGTGCGGAATGTCGCCGTGGCCACCGGGGGAGTCGTACGTCCGGGAGAACACTTCCTTCCCCCGCCAGCAGGTCCGGCGGGTCGGCCAGACCATCCCTTCGTCGACGAGGTCCATTCCGAGGCCCGGGTGGACGCGTTCGAGCGTTCGGAGCGTCGAGCCGTGAACGTAGATCGCTCGACTTCCCGACCTGTCTCGGTCCTTCGATTCAGCTTCGAGGATCGTCACCGGCACGTTCCGCGCGTGCAGCGCGAGGGCCGTGGTCATCCCGACTGGTCCGGCCCCGACGACGAGGACTGGCTGGTCGCTAGAGTCAGTACTCATTGGGACTGTGTTACAGTTGCCACGTGTTAGCTATTTTGGTTGCGACGCCGGCCACTGTTCGGGTTCGGCCCGCAGAACGAGAGCGGGCTGGCGCTCGGTACCAGTGATCGAACCCGGCCGCTCGGCTAGCTCGGTGGGTTGGACTGCCTTATATTTTGCGTGGCGACGGCCGACGCCACAGCCGCCGGTCGAGTTCAGCATCCACCTGTACCTGACAGAACCATCAACTTCGAATACTAATAAAAATATCTATAATTTCGGCGCCGATACCTGCCGGCTCCCCGTGCGTAATTGGTCTCGCGAAACCGATTTACCGCTCCCGGACGGAGATCGCGGACTCACGCTGCGGTCGAAGAAGCCGTGATCCAACTCGAGGACGACCGGTTCTGACCGGATTCTGCCGTCGACCCCGAAATGATCGAATTCCGAAGAATTCGATTGTGTGCCGGCGAATTGCCGCGTCGACCGAGCGATTCCTTCGGCCGCTCCGTACAAAATACGGCGTCCACGACGCCGCGGTTCTCGTCGACGGCGCACCGTTACTTCGGGCCGCGCGCCACTGCTCGACCGCCGATTTCATCACCGGCCGCGCGAAAGTCGGAACGTCGCTGAATAGATAATTATTCCGTCAGGAAAACGTATGTTATTGATGAATTACGTATGTGGCAGTCCGATCGCTCGGCCGCCGGAGTCGGCCGGTCACTAACTGGTTCCACGGGCTACGTCTCGGACCGGATGGGCGCGCTCGCCAGCCCGTCCGGGCCGGCGTCGCTGGCGAGTTCGAGGGTCACGTGCCAGCGGTCCTCGCGACCGACGACGCGGACGCGCGACAGCGGCCAGTCGGGTCGGCGGCGGAACAGCTCGACGACGACGGGGAGAACGGGGAGTCTGCCGTTCCGCGGCGAGAGCGCGTAGTCGGTGACGTCGACGGCGACGGAACGGGTCCGGTCGGGGCGGTCGGTCGCGGTCGGTTCGCAGACGTAGTCGGCGAGCAGTCCGCGGTCACGGAGCGCCGACATCGTCGACGCGACGGGATCGACCGCCGACTCGACCGGGGCGTATCGCGTCGCGGCGTCTGCGAGGACGTCGGCCTGGTCGGTGGGCGAGAGCCGTTCGTCCAGCGCTGCGGCCATGCTCTCGAGCAGCCGGAGGCAGAGGTCGTCGGGGTCGGAGACGGTCTCCGCGAGGTCGAAGTAGGCGTCCATAACGGCGCTCTCGACGCCGTCGTACCCCTTCTCGGAGAGCGTCTCGAACACGGCGGCCGCGACGCGGTGACAGAACTCGACGAGCAGTCGGTGGTCGGGCGCGTCCACGCTCCGGGCGCGTTCGGAGGCGGACGCCGCCCGATCGGCGCTCTCGCCGTTCCCGTCGACGTCTCTCGGCCGGTGTAACGGGCCGTTGTCCTGGCAGACGATCAGGTCGTAGTAGGGGAACCGCGGGTCGTACCGGCGGAGTGCGGCCCGGTACTGTTCGGTGGCGCGGGCGGCGGCCCGTGCCGTTCCCCGGTTCTCGAACCGGGCAGTCTCGGCGGGGACCGGCCGGTCGCCTGTCCGGCCGCAGACGAGGTAGTAGTCGCCGTCCGCACTGGCGAGGGCTTCGATGTGTTGGCGGATCTCTGTGAGCGTGGTTCCGACCATCGTATCGTGGGTTCGGTGTTCGCTGTCGTGATCGACTGTCGGGTCAGTAGTTCCCAGTGACCACGTCCGCGACTGCCTGGCGGTCGAACAGTTCGGCGTCGCCGGTCACCTCGCCGAACACGTCGGGATAGATCTGTTTGGCAGCCCGCTCGGTGAGGAAGAGGTTGTGGATCGGTCCCTGGTGGAGGTAGCCGCCGCGGTAGACGCGGTCGTTCCGGACGGCGGTGAGTTCGCTCCCGACGGGGTGGTTTCGCATGTAATCGAGGACCACGTCGCGGAATTCCTGGGGCGACTTGCGCTCGTGGCCGCGGACGAGGAGTACGTCGGGATCGATCTCCAGCAGGTTCTCGTAGTCGAGCTCGCCGCGGTTGGTGGTGCTCAACTGGTCGATATCGGTCCCCGCGAGCGCGTCCTTCACGCCCAGATCGCGCCACTGCTTCTTGCTCGTCCCCGCGTCGTCGAGCCGGTACGGCGAGAACGTCGAGGGCTCGTCGGTGCCCTCGAACGTGAGGAAGACGTCCGGGCGCTCGCCGGCAGGAGGCATCTCCGACTGGATTTCGGCGACGAACTCCTCGTGGAGCGCTTCGAACGCTCGGTAGCGATCGCGTTCCTGGAACACCGTCGCGACCGTCTCGAAGGCCTCGTATAGCGAGTAGTACCGGTAGTCGTGCCACTCGTCGGACCGGCGGAAGATGAGGTTTCCGACGAACGGCGCGACGTTCTCGGCGATCTCGTCGACGTCGTCCCGGGACCAGTCGAACCAGTTGACCAGCATCTGCGTGTCGTAGAGGTGGACGTCGCAGTCGAGTTCGTAGAACTCCTCCTTGGTTCGGACCTCCGGGTACTGCGCTAGCTGTTCCTCGTCGACGTCGACGCCGGGGAGTTCGTCGTAGACGTCCGTGTAGTAGCGGTCCCTACCGCCGATGCCGGCCAGTCCGTCGGCCTGGCCGAGCGCGACGGCCATGTCGGCGAACGCCCCGCAGTAGGCGACCCACTGCTCGGGAACCGAGTCGAACGTGACCTCGCCGGCCGGTTCCATGGTCACCGAGTACGACTCGTCGACGGTCGCCGACTCGGTGGTGGTGGTAGTGGACGCGTCAGTCGACGCGTCGGTGACCGCAGACCCGTCGGCCGCCGTGGTCGTCCCGTCGCTTCCTCCGTCTGATCGACCCGTACAGCCGGCGAGCAAGCCGCCGGCGACAGTACCCCCGTAGCGGAGGCACTGCCTGCGAGTCGGCGCCGTCCGATCGTTTCGCTCTGTTGCCATACTGTTTTAGGCACGCCTAAAACCCATAACCGCTTCGATCTTTTGGCGAGCCTAAAACCACTCCCGTTCACTCCCCCGCGGTGTCCTCGTCGCGGATCTCGCGTGCGCGTTCGAGGACGAGGTCGTCGTCGAGGTGGGTCAGCAATCGTCGCTGTCCCCGTTCGGCGCGGGTCGATACCTCAGATTCGGTGACGTAGGTGTCGAGCCGTCGGTCGATCTCCCGCTCGCGCAGTTCGGCCAGTCGGTCTTCGTCGAGGTCGTGGTCCGCCGGTAGCCGCTCGGCGAACCACTCGCGCCAGCGGTCGCGGTCCGCCCACTCGTCGTCGCGCTGGGTCTCCCGCCGGACCCAGTCGTAGTGGTCGACGAATTCGTCCGGGAAGCCCTGCTCGCGCCGAACGGCGCCGACGACGGCGAGGCTGACCCGCGCGCCCCGGCCGGCCGCGACGATGGCCTGCCGGTCGGTTTCGGCCGACGGCGAGGCGACGTAGAGCCCGTCGACCGGTGTCGTCCCGCCGGAGTCGGCGTAGTCACGGGCGAAGTGTTCGTGTTCCTCGCCGCCGTGCTCGTGGACGTCGAACATCGCGTCGCCGCCGAGCGGCCGGAGGTACTCCCCGTCGTACCGCGTGGCTGCGACGACGTAGTCAGCGGTCCGCTCTCTGCCCTCCTGCGTCGTCACGAGAAAGCCCTCGCCATCGTCGGCCCGTACGACAGACTCGACGAGGTCCGTGACGAACTCGCAACCGGACTCCTCGGCGTGGTCGTGCATGAGTGCGTACAGCGTGTCGACGTCGACGCCGGCGGGGAAGCCGAGGTAGTTCTCGAGGTAGGCGCACTGCTTGAGCGACGACCGGCCGCAGTCGAAGACGACCGTGTCGAGGCCGTAGCGGGCCGTGAACACGCCGGCCGAACAGCCGGCGGGGCCGCCGCCGACGACGACCACGTCGCAGTCAATCATCCAGTGGCCTCCGGTCGCGACGGTGCACGTCCTCCCCGGTGCGACTGCGTAGCGTCGTCTCTCCCATGGGTTTAGGCAAACCTAAAAGAACAAAGTCGTTTCGGACGTGGGTCCCCCAAGGAACGTCCAGGCGAGCGGGCCCGCCAATCGCGATTCCGCAACGGCCATACCCACCGAGCCGGTACCTGGTCACATGTCGCCGGTACGGCGTCTCGTTCCCCTCCACGCGGCGAGGGACCTGGTCGTCGCGGACCCGCTCCTCCTCCTCGTCCTGGCCGTCGCGGGACTAGGTGCCAGCGCCGTCCTCGGTCTCGCGCTCGCGGTGTTCGTCCGCCGCCGCTCCCAGTCCTACCTGCTGGTGACGCTAGCGGTGGCGACGCTGCTGGCCCGGACGGTGGTCGCCTCCCTGTCGCTGAACGGGACGTTGAGTCCGGGCACGCACCACCTGGCAGAACACGGCCTCGACGTCGCGATGGTGGCGCTGGTCGTCGCGGCCGTCTACTCGGCCCGGCGGGTCGAGCGCGGAGGTGGCGTCCGTGAGTGAGACCCGCGAGCGGATCCTGGCCGCCATCGAGGCGGACCCGGGCATCCACTTCCGGGGGCTGGCCCGCTCGCTGGACCTGGCGCCCGGCCAGGTGCAGTACCACGTCCGGGAGCTGCTCGGGGCGGACGCGGTCGTCGACGAGGACCACCGCGGGCGGACCCACTACTACCTGCCGACGTACGCTCCGTGGGAGCGGCGAGCGATAGCTGTTCTGCGCCGGGAGACGGCCCGGGACGCCGTCGCCACCCTCCTCGAACGCGACGAGCGGCGCCCGGCGGACGTCGCCGACTCGGTCGGCGTCGCGCGCAGCACCCTGGAGTGGCACCTCGACACCCTCGTCGAGGCGGACCTCGTCGAGAAGCGCCGCGACGACGGGGGCCGCGTGACGCTCGTGCTGACCCGGCCCGCAGAGACGGGCGAACTCCTGGCCCGGGTCGCGCCCTCGCTGGCCGGCCGCCTCGTCGACCGGTTCGAACGGCTCTTCGACGCGCTCGTCGAGGACGCGTAGCGGGGTCGGCGAGCGCTGAGCCGTCCGGTCATGGTCCGCTGGTCCGCCGTTCGACGGCTGTACCAGAAGGGTCTTTTCTCGCAGTAGGCTACAGGTGACCTGATGGGACGAACCGACCGCGGCGTCTCGCGCCGCGACTTCGTCAAGGCGGCGGTGGCCATCGGCGGAACCAGCGCGCTCTCGGCCTGCCTGGACCGCGAGGGGGCGCCGGACCTCGACACCGGACCCGAGGACCTCTCCGCGCTCCCCGCTCGCCAGCACGCCTGGAACGAGTCGCTCTCGCGGGACGATGCCGGGAACGTCACCGCGGCGCGCCACCACGTCCTCCTCCTGCTGGAGTACGCCGGCGAGGGGACGCCGAGCGAGGACGACCGCGAGACGGTCGAGCAGGCGCTCCGGGGACTCGAACGCGCGTACCCGCGAAGCAACGAGGGGCTACTGTTCACGGTGGGCTACACGCCGGCCTACTTCGACCGGTACGACGCCTCGCTACCGGAGAGCGTCGACCTCCCCCGACCCGGGGCGCTGGCGCCGTTCGAGGACCCGAAACCGGACGAACCCGACGCGCTCGTCCACCTCGCCAGCGACTACGGCCAGGTCGTACTGGGCGCCGACGAGGCGCTGCGCGGCAAGCGCGAGACGCTGAACGACGTCGACGTCTCGTCGTTCGGCGACGTCTTCGAGCGAGTGGACCGCCGGACGGGCTTCGTCGGCGCCGGCCTCCCCGCCGAGAACCAGGACGTCGACGGCATCCCCGACTCCGAACCCGTCGACGAGGACGCGCCGCTGTTCATGGGGTTCAAGTCCGGCTTCGAGGCGAACCAGGCCAGCGAGGACCGGGTCACCATCCAGGAAGGTCCATTCGCCGAGGGGACGACGGCTCACCTCTCGAAGATCCAGTTGCACCTCGACCAGTGGTACGAACAGGACAGCCGGTACCAGCGCGTCGGCAAGATGTTCAGCCCGGCCCACGCCGACGAGGAGAAAGTCGAGGGCGTCGGGAACAACCTCGGCACCGACAGCGGCCTGGACGGCGACCAGGACCGGACGCTCGAGGACGCCCGGACGAAGGGGATGGTGGGCCACACGCAGAAGTCCGCACGCGCGCGTGACGAGAACGACTCCCCGCTCATCCTCCGCCGGGACTTCGACTCGACCGACGGCGGCGAGGCCGGCCTGCACTTCCTCTCGCTCCAGCGAACCATTTCGGACTTCGTCGAGACCCGCGAGGCGATGAACGGCACCGACGTGGCCGACCAGTCGGCGGTCGGCACCCGCAACAACAACGGCATCCTCCAGTACCTGACCGTCGACCGGCGGGGGAACTACCTGATGCCGCCCCGCGACCACCGATCCCTGCCCCGACCCGACCCCTGAACCGGCCGCGGGCGCCGTCACTGTCGCTCGTTTCTCCCTTTCTAGAGGTGCACCAGATCCCTCTTGAGGGCGAGTGAGTAACCACCGCTATGGACTCGCGCCAGTGGACCAGACGAGATCTGTTGTGCGCCTCGGGCGCTGTCGGCGTTGGAGCGCTCGCGGGCTGTAGCGGCTTACTGGAGGAGCAATCGACGAACCGGAACCCGTCGGTCGTGGAGAACCGCCCGGACGCGATCTACCGTCCGAGTCACGTCGAGGGGATGGAGATGATCGGGATGCAGGAGGCGGGCGGTCGGATGGTCGGGCTGATGTACGCCTATGCCCACCGCTTCTGGACCGTCACCGGGAGCGTCACGGAGCTCGTCCAGCCGGGCGGCGACGTCCACCTGATGGCCAGCGTCTGGGACCCCGACTCGGGCACCGTCCTGCCGGTCGGGACGGGCCTCTCGGTCGAGATCCGCACGGACGGGGAACGCCTCCACCGGCGCTCCCCGTGGACGATGCTCTCCCAGAACATGGGATTTCACTACGGCGACAACTTCGCGCTCGACGGCGAGGGGACGTACACGGTCACCGTCGAAACGGGCGCCGTCGGCACCGAACGCGTCGGCGACTTCGCCGACAGCTTCGGTGAGTCTGCGACCGCCCAGTTCGAGTGGGAGTACAGCGAAGCGGCCCGGAGCGAGATACCCTTCCGGACCCTCGACGACGCGGGCGACCCCGGTGCACTCGACCCGATGGAGATGGACATGATGCCCCTCTCGTTCGCCCCGTCGACGGACGAGCTGCCGGGGCAGGTACTCGGCAGCGCCGAGGCCGGCGACGTGCACTTCGCCGCCACCGTCGTGTCCGGCGACGACGGCGACGCTATCGCCGTCTCGCCCCGGACGCGCTACAACGGCTACGTCCTCCCGGCGATGTCGCTGTCGGCGACCCTCGACCGCGACGGATCGACGGCGTTCGACGACCTCCTCACCCAGGCCGTCGGGCCGGACCTGGGGTATCACTACCGGGCCAGCGTGGACGCCGTCGAATCCGGCGACGAACTGACGATCACGACCGACTCGGGCCCCCAGGTCTCCCGTCACGAAGGCTACGAGACGGCGTTCACGGACGTCCCGGACGTCTCGATTACCGCGGACTAGACAGCCGTCGCGTCACTGGCGAAGCCGTCGACAGGAGCGGATCTGGCCCTCCTCGCTGTTTCCTCCCGCGCCCACCGAAAAGTAATCGTTAAACGTCGGGGCTCCCCATCCTCCGATCATGCAACGACGAGCCGCGGCGATTTACTTCGTGTTCTTCCTCGTCGTCGGTGCGGCGGCCTACGCCTACATCGGCGTCGCCCAGTCGAGCCAGCAGCCCGCGTTCTCAGTCAACGGGCCCACGCTCGCGGGCAACGAGAGTACAACGATCGACGGGACCGAGTACACCGCCGCCGAGGTCGGCCACGAGTCCAGCGACGGTGGCGGACACGGCGGTGGCGGCGGGGAAGGAGCACTGGTCGCGACACTCGAATGGACTAACGACTCCGCCCGCCAGACCGCGACCCTGGAGAACGAGTCGACGGTGACCTACCAGGACACCTCGTACACCGTCCTCGTCGCAAACGGGTCGGACGTCTCTTCGTTCACCCTGCGCGAAGAGCTGAACGTCTCGGCCATCCTCGCGAACGACGACGCGGTCGAAAACACCGTCGCCACGCGGAACGACACCGAGTACGTGGTCTACCGCCAGAACGACTCGCTGCATCCGCTCGCGGAGTACCTCCCCGAACCCGACACCCGCGAGTTCTCGACCGGCGACAGCTACCAGTACGAGGGCAACGAGACCACCGTCGCCGAGGTGGCCTCCAGCGGCGTGACCCTCGAGTGGACCGGTCCGATGGCCAACTCCGAGGAACTCCAGGAGGGGACCAACGTCACGCTCGCCAACGGCGAGCAGTACTTCGCTCACTTCCCCGACGGCCAGGACCAGGAGGTCATGCTCGTCTCCGTCGACCAGTTCGAGAGCTACCAGGCCACCATCTCCCAGCGCGACTACCTCGACGAGCGGGTCAACGGCCTCTGGGGCATCGTCATCATCAGCGGCTCCGCGGCCTTCCTCATCCTCTCGATGGCGTACATGCCCAACCGCGGCTGACTCGACCCGCCGCTTCGTTTCTCCGACGGACGCGACCGATTCGGCTCGACTCGCTCCCCATCGACGCTGTTTCTCGCCGCCGCTGCTACGTGAAACGGAGCGGCAGCTCCGCGACAGTTGTCTTTCGCTTCGAAAAACCGGATTCGCGACGGCGCGGGCGTTACGCTCGTCCGTTCCAGCTCAGGTACGCCAGGCCGGCGCCCAGCGCGACGGTCGCGAGCGCACCCACGAGCTTGAGCGCCACCGCCAGCGTGTCTGGGTTCGTCGTCCAGGGCGTCCCCACGACGGTGGACAACCCCACCAGCACGAGGAACGCACCGACGGCGATGCCGATCGGTTCGAGTGCGTCGTCGAATCGCTCCGTGAGAGCGTTCGTGTTCATACACGTCGCCTCGGCGCTCACCGTGGTAAATCAATTGGTCCAGCCCGCCAGCCGACGGTCTCCGACGAACAGTGGCTGCGCTCCCCGACTCGGGCCGTTAATTCATCTCGTTCCGCTCGTGTTCTCCATCCGAAACGTTACAACTGCGGAAATGCTATTCGGTAGCACAAACCACGGATGAGTCCCGACGATCCGGTTCACGACGTCGGTACGCTCTCCCTCGACGCGTGCCTCGAGTTGCTGTCGAACCGGCAGCGGCGCGTCATCTTGCAGTTCTTTCTCGATTCGGAGACGAACCACGCCTCGGTAGACGAACTGATATCCGAGATTGTCAACGAGGAAGCGAGTCGCACCGGGGAACGCCCCGGCCACGACGCGGTGGCGTCTACCATGTTTCACGTCCATCTCCCGAAGTTCGCCGACGCCAACGTCCTCGAGTACGACACCCGCCACCTCGAAGTCCGATACCGGGGTGATCCCCTGATCGAAGCGGCGTACGCGAAGATCCAGGAGATCGAGTAGTTTGCTCGCGTTCGGACACGACGCGGGCCGAAACTGCCGTTCTCGACGCCCGCCGTCGCCTGGTATTTATCCCCGCGGCAATCCTATCACCGAGCGTGAACGAACCCTCTCCCGCGGCCGTCGAGGCCGACGAGACCGCCATCGCTCCGGGCGTCTCTCGCTTCGGCACGAAGCGTGTCAACTGGTACCTCGTCGAGGGCGACGACGGCGTCCTCGTCGTCGACGCGGGCGTCCCGGGCCACTGGCCACAACTGCTCTCGGCGCTCGCCGACCGAGGATACGGTCTCGACGACGTGGCGGCGCTGGTCCTGACCCACGGCCACGCCGACCACGTCGGCTTCGCCGAACGCCTGCGCGAGACCGCCGCCGTTCCGGTGTTCGTCCACGAGGCCGACGTCGGGCTTGCGCAGGGGACCGAGGACGTCTCTGTGGGCGACGCTCTCGTGAATCTCTGGCGACCGGCCGTGCTGGCGCTCCTGTTCGAACTCGGCCGCAACGGCGGGCTGTCGATCCCGCCGGTCGAGGAGGTCCGGACGTTCGCCGACGGCGACGTCCTCGACCTGCCCGGGTCGCCGAAAGTGATCCACGTTCCGGGCCACTCCCCCGGCTCGTGTGTCTTCTTCCTGCCCGACCGCGAGGTCCTCCTCTGTGGCGACGCGCTCGCCACGCTCGACCTGACGACCGGCCGCGAGCGCGGCCCCCAGATCATGTCGCTGTTCAACGCCGACGCGGACCGCGCCCGCGCCTCGCTCGACCGCTTCGCCGACCTCGGCCGGGTGACGCTACTGCCCGGCCACGGCCGTCCCTGGCGCGGGGAGATGGACGAGGCGGTTCGGCTGGCGCGGAGTCAGTAGCGTCGCATTTTGGTCGTCGCCACACACCGCAATCGCTCGCAGCAAAAGCGGGCCGAGAGGGAGTGAACGAACGCTACACGTTCGCGAACGTCGATGGCTCGCGGAGCGAGTCCATCGGAAGTTGAACCGAGTGGAGACGTTCCTGCTCACTCCGTTGTGCGGGCTGGGACTTCCAGGGTTCAACTCCTCCGGCTACGTTCACCAGCGGCTCGCGTACTTGCTCGCAGCAAAAGCGGGCCGAGAGGGAGTTGAACCGGAACCAGACGTGCTCGCTATCGCTGCGCGCGACTGGTAGGGTTCAACTCCCTCTTTCCGCTTCGCTCGTCACGTCCGTTCCTCGCAGAAGCGGGCCGAGAGGGAGTTGAACCGGAACCAGACGTGCTCGCTATCGCTGCGCG
>JAOPKE010000004.1:0-76064 GCA_025517465.1 Halobacteria archaeon HArc-gm2 | reverse complement strand
GCTTCGCTCGTCACGTCCGTTCCTCGCAGAAGCGGGCCGAGAGGGAGTTGAACCGAGTAGAGACGTTCCTGCTCACTCCGTTGCGCGGGCTGCGACTCCCCGGGTTCAACTCCCTCTATAGCGTTTCCACTGCTCACTGTCGTTCGCAGGGAAACGGGCCGAGAGGGAGTTGAACCGAAGGAAGACCGTCCGGGCGTGCGGCCTCGCTGACGCTCGGCCGTTCCGGGCTGGGACTTCCAGGGTTCAACTCCCTCTCGCGACGAGTTTTGCGACTCGCGGTCTGCTCGTCGCAAAAACACGGGCCGAGAGGGAGTTGAACCCCCGACCGTCTGGTCACTCCCGCAACCACGCGAATCGAACCCGTGGTCACGTTAAAAGCCAGACGCTCTGCCGAACTGAGCTATCGGCCCTCGATTAGGGTTCGGGGCAGATGACGCTAAGAGCTTACGGTTACGGGCGCGGTCACCGGCGGTCGATGCGGTCGGCGAGCAGTTCGCTCGCGAGTTCGCCTGGTTCCTGGCCGTCGATGGCGGCGCGGCGGCGGAGTTCGCGGTAGACGTCGGTGTCGAGCGTGAGCGAGATTTCACCCAGCGTGATTCCTTCGGCACGGAGGGCCTGCTCGACGCTCTGGCCGTCGTTGACGTCGCTGGCGACCGAGCGGACCTGGCGGACGGTCATGTCGTGGTCGAGCAGCGCCCACGCGAGCATGAGGCGGGCCTCGCCGGCGACGCGGGCGATGTGCTTGGCGGCGGTAGGGGCGATGTGGCCCATCGCGACGTGACGCCGGATGGCGTTGGGGAGGTCGTGGACCCGGGACCACTTTCGGATGAAGGAGACCGTGGCCTCGCCGCCGGCGCGTTCGGCGGCGGCCTTGTACGACCCTTCCCCGCGCACGAGTGCGGCGCAGGCGGCGGCACCCCGCAGCATGTAGACGTTGTCGTCCGCGCCGGCGGTGTTCTCCGAGAAGGCCCGCACCGTGTCGGCTGCGAGCTGGAGGCTCTCCGGGTCGTCGGGGTCGAACTCGACGGCCTCTTCGGCCCGCTGGCCGGTCAGCGTCGGGTCACCGCGGATGACGGGTTTGCCGACCGGCGACTCCCGGTCCGTCGAGGGAGCCCGTCCGTCCTCGCCGTCAGCAGTCATTACGAATCAGTTTGGCGGTAGTGCAACAAAAGCGTCCCGTTGCGTGCGCTGGCCGTACACACCCGTTCGCTACTCGGCTCCGTGGTCGTCGGCCGCACCTCGACTCGTCGCTCGGCTTAGTCGTCTGCGGCTTCTTCACGGTTCTCCGAGAGGTGCTCCCAGATCTCCGTACAGCCGCACCCGTCCTCGACGTCGTCGAGATGATCCCGGTCGACCGACGAGTCCTGTTCGTCGACCGCCTCGGGGTTGTCTATCGCCGTCTCCTCCGGGTCGTCTGCTCGTTGTTGTCCGGTCATCGTTGCGTGTCCGTTCCGCGCGACCCCGCGTCGCGTCGGTTGGCGTGTTTCTGTCAAAGACCTATACCCCTATAAACTCGCTCTCACCTGTAAGGTCTACCCGCACTCCCGTGTGCCGGCAATCGGTGCAGGTATCTTGTACGGGATCCGACACGAGTTGTTCGGTGGTATCACGACGCATGCACCGCCGTACGGGAAGGTGATCGTCCACCTCCCGGCGAAAATTGGGACCGCCGACGGAGTAAGGTGTCCGGAAGATGTAATTATATCTAATGACGACCGACGTTCACCAGCTCGACGACGGCGCCTGGGTCAGTGTCAACGACTCGCGGGAGGTGAACGTGAGCAATCTGTGGCTCCTGGCGCGAAGCGACTTCTGCGGCTGTGAACTGACGGATTTCCTCGCCGAAGGGTTCGTCGACGTGAGCGTCGACCATCCGAACATCGAGGCGCGCATGGCCGGCCGCTGCATCGCCTGCGGAACCGAGGGCGTGACGGACTGGCTCCAGGTCGGGCGCGTCATCGACCCCGAATCCGGTGAGTTCTGCGCCATCGACCCCGAGAGCGTCCACTTCCCGGACAAGCGCCGGCGCCTGGCCCGTCCGCAGAAATAGGCAACAATCTCCCGTTCGAGGGAGAGGTGGGGACCTTTGACGCCAAGGGGTGTCGTATATGGGTGGGGCTCTAGCCACTGTACACGAATGCCCACGAAAGTCGAGAACTGGAAAGACGAGGTGTACGGGAACGAAATCCGTGACCACCTCATGGAGTTCGCGGAGCAGGGCTGGGAATCCATCCCGGAGGACGAGCAGGACGCCTGGTTCGAGCGCTTCAAGTGGTGGGGGCTGTACCACCAGCGCTCCGGCCAGGAGAGCTACTTCATGATGCGCATCGGGACGCCCAACGGCGTCATCGAGCCCGGACAGCTGGAGGTCATCGCCGAGGTCGCCGACGAGTACGCCCGCGGCCCCGCCGAGAACCCCGAGTTCGGGGATGCCTACTGCGACTGGACGACGCGCCAGTCCATCCAGCTCCACTGGATCAAGCTCGAGGACATTCCGGAGATATTCGACAGGCTGGAGTCCGTCGGCCTCGGGACCCAGCAGGCCTGCGGTGACTCCTGGCGGAACATCGTCGGCTGCCCCGTCGCCGGCAAGGACAAACACGAGCACATCGACGCCTGGCCCGTCGCCGAGGAACTCCACGAGACGTTCAAGGGCAACGACGAGTACTCGAACCTCCCGCGCAAGTGGAAGGTCGCCGTCACCGGTTGCGACCAGGGCTGTGGCCAGGGCGACATCAACGACCTCGCGTACGAGCCGGCCACGAAGGAGATCGACGGCGAGGAGAAGCTGGGCTTCAACGTCCGCGTCGGCGGTGGCCTCTCCCGCAAGGAGCCGCGCTTCTCCCGCTCCATCGACGTCTGGGTCCCGCCGGAGCAGGCCGCCGATGTCGGCGCCGGCATGTCCGCGCTCTTCCGCGAGTACGGCGACCGCGACGACCGCTTCAACGCCCGCATCAAGTTCCTCGTCGACGAGTGGGGCACCGAGAAGATGCGGTCGGTTCTGCAGGACGAGTTCGTGGACTTCGAGCTTCCCACCGCGGGCGAGAACATGCGCGAGAGCTACACGTACAACGCTGGCGGCGACGAACACGGCGATCACGTGGGCGTCCACGAGCAGCCCGACGGCAACTACTACGTCGGCCTGAACGTCCTGGTGGGTCGGATGGGCGTCGACGACGTCTACGAACTCGCCGACCTCGCCGACGAGTACGGCTCGGGCGAAGTGCGACTCACGCAGCGCCAGAACGTCATCGTCACGGACGTCGATAGCGACCGGAGCGACGAGTTCCTCGACGAGCCGCTGCTGGAGAACTACGAGGCCGACCCGCACCCCTTCATGCGCGGCTCCATCGCCTGTACGGGCACCGAGTTCTGTTCGCTCTCCATCGTCGAGACGAAGAATCGGCAGGTCCGCTACGCCCGCTGGCTCAAGGACAACGTCGCCGTCCCCGACGGCGTCGAGGACTTCCACATCCACCTCTCGGGCTGCACCGCCTCCTGTGCCCAGCCCCAGATCGCCGACATCAGTCTTCGAGGGATGAAAACCCGCAAGGACGGCGAACCCGTGGAAGCGCTCGACATCGGCCTCGGCGGCGGCCTCGGGGAGAACCCCCACTTCGCCGACTGGGTCGAGATGCGCGTCCCCGCCGACGAGGTGCCGGGCTACGTCGAGAACCTGCTGGCCACCTTCGAAGACCAGCGCGAGGGGGGCCAGACGTTCCGCGAGTTCATCGCCGAGCGCGACGAGGAGACGCTCCAGGACCTGGCCGAGGCCGAGGAGACCGACTACGAGGACCCGTACATGCACAACACGAAGATGACGTGGTACCCCTACGTCGAGGACGACGACATGCAGTCCTCGCCCGCCCCGACGAACGGCGAGGGCGAACCGCTCCAGCCCGCCGACGACTAGGGAACTTCTCCTCTCGGTTTCTGTTCGACTTCGACTTTCGATTTCGCTCGCTTCTCGTCTTCGAGTGACGACGAACGGGGGTGTGACGTGGGATAACTCTCTCGCCACCTCGCTCTGGGATCGAGGAACGGCAATCAACGACAGAGGAAAGCCCTCGCCACCTCGCGGTGGCTGGCCGAGATATCCTCGTTCGCTGCGCTCACTCGGATAGGGCCCACCCAGCCACCGCGACGTCGCTCGCCCTTTCATTCCTCCAGGGTCAGCACAGCACCGCAGCCCTGCCCTTCCCCGGGTCGCCAGGGTCGCGCCGTCTACTGGCGCGACCCTGCCTCCCGGCCGACCGCCGGACGGTTGCGGAGCGGTCAGGAAGCGGTCGCGCACACGTCCGTGCGCGACCGGGGAGGTCTGGCGGACGTCAATCGCGAGTGCAGGAAGGCGCCGACCAGAGGGAGGGGCCTTCGAACGAGCGAACGGGGAGCGGAGCGACCCGTGAGCACGGGCCGAACGAAGTGAGGCCCCGCGAGCTATGCTGTGCCTGGGGGACTGAAATGGCGAGGCCCGGTCGCGCTGCAAGGCAGTCGTTCAGCGGGCCCTACGCGAGTGCAACGAGCGTATCCCGCTGAACGACCGCGAGCGGGCCGAGGGCTTTCTCCTGTTGTTCGGACTCCTAGCAAGCTGGCTCTAGACGTTCGAACGATCGACACTCTCGGTGAAACACGACGAACGAATCAGTTACTCCCGGTCGTCGGCCAACCAGCGCGGTTCGAATAGTTTCTGGACTCGCTCCGACCGGTTGGGAAGGCCGTTCCGTAGCGTGTAGAGCGCGAGGCCGTAGGCCGGGAGGGCGATCAGAAGCCAGAGGGGCCTGAACAGCGCGAGCTTTCCGCCCATATCGCCGGGGGCAAGCGCTACCAGGTTGTAGATATTCAGGGTTCCAACGACGAGGAACAGACCAGCGAACAGGAGACTCCGGACGGGATAGTCCGCGGATAGACACGTCTTCATCTGCTAAAATCCACTACTCTCGGATCATGCAAAAACGTTGGCTCGGAGTCCCGTTCTCACCTCACCGGCTTTCGGCGATTGCCGTCGTCGCCCGGGTCTCAGAGAGCGAGCTCGAACTTACGACCGACCGCCATCGTTGTAGAAGCGCGGCCAGGAGATCCGTCACTCCTGATCGTCGGCCAACCAGCGCGGTTCGAACAGTTTTACCACCCGCTTCGGTCGATGTGAGACGCCGTATCGTAGATAGTAGAGCGCGAGGCCGTACCACGCCAGAACGATGAGTGGGCGGAGCCACGCGAGCCCGAACATCGCGTCGTCTCCGGCGAGCCAGAGATAGACGGTCCCGAGGGCGGCGTACAGGCCCGCGACCAACAGACTCCAGACGGGACGGTCGTCGGAGAGGCACGTCTTCATCAGATAAAATACGGTTCCCGACGTTACTGCAAAAACGTTGCTGCTGTCCCGTCACCCCGAGAACGGTTGCTTAAGTTTCGAGGCGTCGAACTCTGACTCATCATGGCAGACCGCATCCTGAAGGCCAACGCCTACACGACCTTCGACCTGCTCGACGGCGTCGTCGAGGGCCACGGCTTCACCGAGGAGGCCTTCGCCATCCTGAACGTCACCACGGACAGCCGCGACGACCCGGAGTTCGTCGAGCTACAGGTCGAGATGGATAACACCGACCTCGACGAGGTCCGGCCACACGCCGACAAACTCTCGCTGTCGGCCGACCAGGCCCGCGAGATGGCCGACGAACTGGAGAAGTACGCCGGTCGGGTCGAGGCGGCCGGGGAGTGACCGACGGGTCGGCTCACTCCAGCATCGCGGGGCCGTAGCGGTCCGTGAGGAGCGCCACGGCGACGGCCGCCGTCGTCAGGTGCATCGCGGCGAGGGTGATCGCACCCGCCACGGTCGCGCCCGGCATCGCCGGGACGAAGAGCGCGTCGGGGACCCACGAGAGGACCAGGACGACCGCCGCCAGAAGCGTGAACGTCCGGTCCGGGTTCGCGACGAAGTGGTCGAGCAGCCCGTAGACCACGGTCGCACCGGCGACGCCGACGGTGGTGAACAACAGCACAGGGCCGTACGACAGCGGATCCAGGGCCGGCGCGACGCCGGCGGTGATCGCTGCGAACGTAATCACGACGTTGACGACGCCTGCGACGAGGACGGCGGCGCCCCCTCGCTTCGCTATCGTTTCGAGTCCGAGGTGCTGGCGGTCCGCGGCGGTGGCGGTCTCCGTGCTCATACGCGGGAATAGTTGCGCAGATGACGTTAATCTGTCTGCGCGACCGCTCCCATCGACCCTCGTCAGACGCCGCCGGCCCGTCCCGGCGCCGTTCGACGAGAGTTTATCAGTGAGGACCGGGCCAGTAGCGCCCATGTCCGACGACGGTGGCTGGGGGAGCGACCGACTGGAAGTCACATATGCTGAGGCGCGGGCCGTCCTCGACGCCCAGAACGACACGATGGGCGACATCGACAGCAAAGCGATGCGGACGGTGCGCTTCAACGTCCTCCTCGTCGGCGTTCTCATCGCCGCGGCCCGGTTTGCTGGGCCCAGCGTTTTCGATCCTGCACTCTTGCACCTATTTAACCCAAGACCGCCACAGTACACGTATGAGCGCAGACGCCCGCGAGAAGGCCAGGAAGTACGGCCAGCGCAGTGAGAAGGGCCGCCGAATCCTCTCGCGACTGCTGGGGCGCGTGGACGACGACGAAGACGAGTAACGACGGCTTTCGCTTCACTTCTGTCGCTTCCTCGTTCACTTCGCACGTCTGTCGAGCCTCGTCCGCTTCGCTTACGAGAACGCCGTCGGATTCGCTTCGCTCAACCGACGAGCTCGGCTTCGCTGACGCTCAGCGGAACGCCGTTGGACTCGTTGTGCTCGTCCAACGAGCTCGGCTTCACTCCGTTCAGCCGAACGCCGACAGACTCACTCCATTCGTCTGTCGAGCCCTCGTTCGCTTCGCTCACGAAAACGCCGTCGGATTCGCTTCGCTCAACCGACGAGCACCGCTTCGCTGACGCTCAGCGGAACGCCCCCAGGGTCAGGTTTCGACCGTCGTCGAGGTACCGTCGGATCCGCTCGCGGTCCCAGCCCAGCGGCGAGACGACGCTCTCGGCGGCCCGCACCAGCAGCGTCTCGTAGAAGTCGGCGTCGTAGTCGGCACAGTCCTCCCACGGCAGGCGGACGCGGTCCCTGTCCCGCCGGCCGTCGTCGACCACGACGTAGCGGACGTCCTGGCCGGGGTTGCGGGCGACGCCGTTGGCCTCGTAGCGTTCCAGCGCGGCGACGGTCCTGGTCCGCTGGTCGTAGTCGGCCAGCGCCTTGGAGGCGCTCGTCCGGACGACCAGGTCGTCGGGGTCGACGTTGCCCGACTGGACGCGAGCGATGGCGCGGGCCAGCCTGTCACAGACCGGTGCTGGCTCACGATGCTCGTCGAGGGCCTCCACGAGGTCTCGCTGGACCTCGGCGACGAACGCCGGCGTCGAGCGCTGGCGGGCCTCGATACCGCGATACTTGAAGCTGCCATCCTCGCGCCGGCCGAAATAGGACGTCAGCGACCCCCGCTCGCCGTCGCTCGTGGGGACGAAACACACCCACTCGAAGTCGCTCTCGTGTTCGAGTGGGATGCCCTTCGTCTCGGAGATGCGGGCACAGACGTCCGCGATGGGCGTCGGGTCGTCGACAGCGGCGGTCACCCAGAGGCTGTCGACGATGCCGTGGACGACGCGCCAGCCCGCGGCTTCGAGGTACTCCTTGGCGTCGAGCAGCAGTTCGCGGGCGTGGGCGTTGATGGACTCGTGGACCTCGATGCGGCCGAACTTGCTGTTGCGATAGCCCTGGTAGCCGAAGCAGGTGACGAGGATCCACTTCAGGGCGCTGATCTTCGACTCCAGGCGGGCGGCGCGCCCGGGGTCGTCCGTGGCGCGCAGGTCGGCCTTGAAGCCGTAGCGGTCGCCGACGATCCGGTCGAGGACCGACGGAACGAACGGCTCCTCGATGTCGGGACAGACGCTGTAGCCCAGGACGGGCACGTCGTCGGTGTCGTGGCACTCGCACTGCACCGTCTCCGGGCTCAGATCGTTCTCGATCATGATCCGCGGATAGAGGGAGGCGAAGTCGACTTCCACGACGTCTTCGTGGAAGCCGACGTCGGGCTCGAAGGTGAACCCGCCGCGGTCGGCGTCGTGGAGCGTCCCCATTCGCTTGAACGACTCCCCCTCCCAGGCGCGCCAGGGGACGACCACGTCCCGGTCGCGGGCCTCCCGGATCTGCATCGCCGTGAACACCGTCCCGATGGAGGCCCACGACGCCTCCTGCAGCGGCTTCCACGACCGGTCGACGAGGTCGAACAGGCCCGGGAGCTTCCCCTCGCGCCAGAAGAAGCTGTTCGAGCGGTCGACGATGGCCCTTCCGGGCACGTCGTACCGGGCCGGCGAGTGCCCGACGCGGCCGTAGCTCTCGTAGGAGTTCTCGCCGGCGAGCACGCGGTGGCCCGGCAGGCGTCCCAGGTCGCACTCCACACCGAGTTCGTCGGCCCGCTCGTGGATCAGCGGGACCAGGTCGGCGCTGGAGAGGACGAGCACGTCCGGGTCCACCGAATCGAGGCGGTCGGCGAGCGCGCGGAGGATGGACGTCTCGCCGTCGCCGTCCGGCGAGAGACGCTCACGGGCTTCGCCCGTTCGCCGTTCCGCGGCGCGTGGCGCCGCGCGTCCCTCGCAGGTGAGCGCCGTCAGGTCCCCGGCGGCCAGCCGCTCGGTCGGGAGCGAGAGCGACAGCGATCGAGGCCAGTGCGGGCCGCCCTCTTCACCCTCGGGCGTCGGGTCGACGCCGCGTTCCAGGCAGTAGCGGAACTTCGGGCTCAGGTCGACGTCGTACAGCCGGACGGTTCCTGGCCGCCAGTTCTCCGGCTCGTGGAGCGTCCGCACCTCCCGCGCGAACGTGGCAATCTCGCTCGGCCGCTCCAGCGAGACGGCGAGCACTCGCGAGGGGTCGTCGCGCAGGTTCAGGATCTTCCGGTCCCACGCCAGGTCGACGACCTTCGGATCGGATTCGAGGGCCGCACGCAGGTCCGCCAGGGCGTCGTCCGGGCCGGCGACGTAGCAGGTCGGCGCGTAGTCACGGTCGCGCTGGACGACGACGGTCTCGGAGAACCGCTCCGTCGTGGTCCCGGGCACGTCACGCGGCTCGGCCCCGGCGGGCACCCGGGACCACAGGCGGACCTCGTCGTCTTCGACGTCGACGGCGACGACCACGGTCAGGCCACCTCCCCGTCGGCTGATTCGACCTGCTCCTGCAGGACCGCGACCGCCTCGCGCAGCTCCTCGATTTCCTCGCGTTGCTCCCGTATCGTGCCCTCGTGGGCGAGCAGCATCGACAGGAGGACGAGCACGTCGCGGTCGAGGTGGTTGGCGTAGCCCGCGGCGTCGGCGAACTCGCGAGCGCCGTCGAACAGGCTGTCGAAGTCCGACTGGTAGCGCCGGCGGAGCCCACGGCGGTAGTCGCCAAACTCCCGCTCGTAGGAATCGAGGAAGTCGCGGTAGGTGGGGTTCGTCCGTCCCATGGCTAGTCGAGCGCCGCGACCTCCGTCGTCGACGGTTCGACGGCGTCGAGGGCCACCCGGTCCGCGACCGCACCGCACAGTTCGACCCAGTAGGGGATCGTCGTCTGCCACCAGCCGTGCTGCCAGTACCCCGTCGTCTCGAACTCGTCGGTGGCGAAGGCGTAGCCCAGGTCGGTCCGCCGGCACTCGATCTCCGTCGCCGCCAGGTCCCGGACGGTCGCCCGTCGCTCGTCACCGGCGCGCGGCGCGCTCACCAGCGCGGGCGCGTCGAGCGCGTCGGCCAGATCCGCCAGCAGTCCGATAGAGGCGTCGAACAGCCGGTCGATCTCGGCGTCAGAGGCGTCGGCCGCCTCGTACAGCGTCGCGACGTTCGGCGCGACGATCAGTCCGGTGCGCTCGTTCGCCGCCGCGACGGCGTTCCGGACGAGCTGGTGGTGCTGGTGAGCCGTGAACGCCCGCGCGACCCGTATCCCGCGTAACGCCTGCCGGTTTGGGACCTGCGCGGTCAGTCTGTACGTCGAGGCCGCACCGCCCGCGTCGATCCACAGCGCTTCACCGTCGTGATCCGAGCCCAGCACGAGCCGCTGGATTGCACCGCTGTCAGGCTGCTCGACGAGGGCCAGACCCGCGTCGAGCGGCGGAGTCGCTGTCGCTGTCATACCTCCACCTTTGCTTCACAGGAGGGTATAGCCCAGCCTAGGTCGCGGTGGAAGTGAAACTGTACGCCGTCTGTGGATCTCTCTGTGAGGGCGTTCTGACGAAGGCCAATTTTGCTGGTAGATCCAGTCTGTGGTCGGGAACCGTGTCACGCCCGAACTGGAATGCATCGGAGTCGCTCTGAGGACTCGACCGACGCCGCGAACTCACGTCGTATCGCTCACTCGCAGTTGTACGTCACTGGCTCGATCTGGGGGCCGTCAGGACCGAGCGTCACCGTCGGCGAGAACTGTTCGTAGCAGTCGCAGTACGCAAGCGTCTCCGCATCGGTTCCGGCGTCGGTCGCCGCACGGAGCGTGTAGAAATCGCCGATGGGGAACGAGAGCGTGTGTTCGGTCTCCGAGTCGGGTTCGACGGTGATCGACCCATCGTCGACGGGATCCTCGCCCCGGAGCAGCGTCAGGTCCACCGACTGCGACTCGTTCGTCGGATTCTCGACGACGAGGCTGGTCTCGCTCCGGCCGCCGCAACCGACCAGCGGGTCGCCGTCCTCGTCGACCACGACGAAGAGTTTCGGCCAGTTGTACTCGGCGGGCACCTGCCAGGAGTACTCCGTGCTGCCGCCGTCCGCAACGTCGACGGTGACCGCGTACGTCCCGGCGCTGGCGGTCACTGCACCGTTCGACACGAACTGTCGACCACCGACGTCGGCAGTACACTCGAAGTACGTCGTCTCCTCGTGAGCGATCGAGACTGTCAGCGTCATCGCCGACTTCGCGTCGTTTCGGATCTCGACTGTCCCGGGTTGATAGGTCTCTTCGGCGTCCGGAACCGAGAACGGGAGGTCGCCGTTCGTGCCGGCGTTCTCACAGACCGAGCCGCGCAGTTTCTCGCGAAACACGACCTGGTCGGGACCGGTGATACGGACCGCTAGTCGTCCGTCGTATTCTGTTCCAATCTCCCAGTCGAACGTGGCACTGGCCCCCGAGTCGAGACGGGCCTCGACGGTGTAGTCGCCGGGGCGGGCGATGGCGACGTCCAGCGCTCCGTCGTCTGCCTCGAACGTTTCAGTTCGTTCGGCGATTCGTTCACCGCTCCGACGAACGGTGACGGTCAGCGTGGCGTTCTCGTCGATCTCGTTTATGCCCGTGAGGCGCGCTTCCACGGGCTGTGCGGTGGGCGATTCGCTCGCTTCGGAGGCCGTCTCGCTGCTGGTCTCGGTCCGTCGTTCGCTGCGGTTCGCTCCGCTACCGTCCGACGGGGCGAGACACCCGGCGAGGCCGCCGACGCCGAGCGTCCCCGCACAGGTCCCGAGTACCGAGCGCCTGGAGGGCGGTTCTGTCACGAGTGCGGTATCTGACAACTGCATAATGTGTCTTGTGATCGACGCCGTTCGATGGAGTGGTCCGGTGTGACAGGTGTCTCCAGACGGAAAATTCCCGACAGACGACCGGTGAGGCCGGCCGCTAGCCAACACCGTTAACCGCAGAGCGACCCCACCAACGGACGAACATGACTGACGTTCCGACGGTCGAACTGCAGAGTGGCGACGAACTCCCGGCGGTCGGCGTGGGAACCTGGGACATCGGCGGCGACACGGTCCGCGAATCGGTTCGGGCGGGCCTGGAGGCCGGCTACGGCCACGTCGACACCGCCGAGGGGTACATGAACGAGGCCGAAATCGGCGAGGTGCTGGCCGATTACGACCGCGACGACGTGTGGCTCACCTCGAAGGTGCTCCCGAAGAACCTCAACTACGACTCCGTCATCGCCTCGTGCGAGGAGTCCCTCGAAAAGCTCGGAACTGACTACCTGGACCTGTACCTGATCCACTGGCCCAACCCCGCCATCTCGCTGCGCGAGACGATGGACGCGATGGCGACGCTGCACGATGCTGGCAAGGTGAAGAACGTCGGCGTGTCGAACTTCTCGGCCTACCAGCTGAGCTGCGCCCAGCACGTCTCGGACGTTCCCATCGCCGTCAACCAGATCGAATTCCACCCGTACCTCCAGCGCTCGGACCTCGTCGAGTACTGCCGCGAGACCGACACCGTGCTGGAGGCCGCGGCGCCGCTCGCCCGCACGGAGGTCTTCGGCGACGAGACCGTGCAAGACCTCGCCGAGCAGTACGACCGATCGCCTGCCCAGATCGTTCTGAAGTGGGCGGTCGAACAGGACGTCGTTCCGCTGCCCAAGTCCTCCTCGCCGGAGCACGTCGAGGGGAACCTGGATCTGTTCGGCTGGGAGATGGACGACGCGGATCTGGCCGCACTCGACGACCTCGACCGAAACGAACCCGTCTACGACTTCCCCTCGCGGGACTGGACCGGCGACGTCTACGGCATCTCGCAGTAGACGTTCGGGCGACCGACAGGTTTTCCTCTCATTCGGCTGTCGATTCGCTCGTGAAATCGTTTCGCGATCCGGAGGCGCTGCGCGAACGCCCGGACATTACGTTCCGCGAGGAGACCGAGCGAGTGGGCCCTGCGGCGAGCGCGAACGTTCGTGCGGACCTCGCGGCGCTCGACAGCCACGTCGTGGTCGGCGTCACCAACGACGCGGGCGAGGTCCTGCTGATGGACGACGGAGAACACGGCTGGACGCTGGCTGCTGTTCCCGTCGAGACCGGCGACGACTGGCTGGCTGCGGGTCGTAACGGGGTCGCGGGACTCACTGACGTCCCCGTCGCCGTCGACCGGGTGGAGCGGGTGCGCCGCCTCGACTACCACGTCGGCAACGAGGTCGATCCCCACGCGACCGTGTACACCGCCGTCGTCCGCGGAGCGTCCGTTTTCGGACGGCCGGTCGCGTCGAATCCGACGATCGCAGGCGATCCGATCCCGGACGTCGGCTGGTTCGACGCGGTTCCTGAGACGGTCGAGGGCCCGCTCGCGGACGACATCCGTCAGTTTCTGGGCTGAGGGCCGACGGCGCCACTCGCTGCCAGCGCTGCCGCTCGGTGCTGGTGCCGTCGCTCGATGGTGGTGGTGCCGCTCGACGCCGGTGGCGTTAACTCGCGCCGTCGCGACCGGACCGTATGCGCCGCCTCCGGGTCCCGCTCGTCCCGCGCTGGCTCCGCTGGAGCGTCGTCGTCCTCGTGGCGGCGACCGTCTTCTACTTCTCCGTCCTCGTCTCGCCGGGTCCCACCGGCCGCGAACTGTTCGGGCCGCTCTGGGACAAGTACCTCCACGCGGTCGCGTATGCGGGCCTCGCGCTGGTGACGGCCTACGCCACCGCCAACTGGCGAGCGACGCCCTACCGACGAGCCGCCGCCGTTCTCCTCGCCACCGTCGCGTTCGGCGTCCTGATCGAGTTCGCCCAGGCGGCGGTCCCCTACCGGCAGTTCAGCGTCGCCGACATGGCGGCCAACGCCGCCGGCGCGCTCCTGGTGGTCGGCTGGTTCGCCGTCGAAGCCCGCGTGCGCTACCGGCGCGTCGACCCCGCGGACGCCCTCGATGGGTCGCTCGTCCCGGTGCTGGGACGGGAAGAGTAAACTGGTCGTGCGCCATACCCGCGCACGATGGTCGACCGGCCCGCTATCGACCGCTGGGACGTCGCCGCCGTCGCCAGTGCGGTCGCCGTCCTCCTCGTCGCCTACGTGGTCGCTCCCGGGCCCATCGTCCAGTACGGCGCCTGGCTGACGGTGTTCTGTATCTGGATGTTCTGGTTCGTCTTCTTCGGCACGAAGTGGCTCTACGGCGTCGACGTGTGACCGCAATTCGCAACGATGGGAAACCCGGCGGTCAGTCGCTCGCGTGCCCCCGCCGCCCGCTCGCGACGGGGCCGGCGTCCCGTCGCGACTGTCCGGCCCATCGCCGGTACACTGCCGCCCGGTGGGTTCCCCAGATCCACTCCCTGGTCTCCGGGTCCGCGGGGACGTCGTCGGCGTGGTCCGGCACCAGTTCGACCAGTCGGAAGTACGCCTCGCCCGGCATCTCCCGGTCGGCTCGCGTGACGACCGCGGGGAGCAACGGTCGGTCGTTCGCGGCTTCGTGGACGCCGAGCACGACCAGCACTCGCTCCAGGCGGGACGGATGAACGCCACACTCGTCGGCGACGGTCCCGTAGTCGGTCAGCGCGCGCTCGCGGGCGACGTCGACGAGGCACTCGGACACCGAGTCGACCTTCCGCGCGAGCGTCTCGAGGTCGGCGTAGGGTGAATCGACGGTCATCGACGCGTCGTCGATCCGGCGGAGGACCGTCTCGTCGACGAATGGGTGGAGGGCGTCGCGCTCGCTTCGTTCGAGCATACGGGAGCCACGCCCAGTTCCGCCAAAGGTATGGGCCGCCGACTCCGCCGAAAGGCGCGATTGAACGGGAGGGCCCGCCCTCGTTAGGTGGTTGCTAAAACACTCCTCGCGTCGTCGAAGCCGGAGCCGCGACCGTTTTGGGCACTCGCCCCGTCGAGTGGGTCGATGACGGGACGCATCCGCGTGGCGACGCCGGACGACGCCGGGGCGATCCGGGACATCTACGCCCCGTACGTGACCGGGACCGCGATCACGTTCGCGACGGACCCGCCCGACGAGGGGGAACTGGCCGCTGATATCGGCGAGACGGACCGATACCCCTGGCTCGTCTGCGAGGTGGGTGACGTCGTGGTCGGGTACGCGACGGCCTCGTCGCTACGGTCGCGGCCGGCCTACGACTGGGCGGTCGAACTGACGATATACGTGGCCGAGGACGCCCAGCGCTCGGGCGTCGGTCGGGGGCTGTACACTGCCCTCCTGGACGTGCTCGCCTTCCAGGGCTACTGCGACGCCTACGCGGTCACGACGCTGCCGAACCCGGCCAGCGTGGGGCTCCACGAGTCGATGGAATTCGACCGCGTCGGTCGGTTCCCCGCCGCGGGATACAAACTCGGAGACTGGCACGACGTCGCGTGGTGGCACCGCCAGTTGCGCGACCGGCCCACGGATCCGGACCCACCGGCGCCGATGGAGTCGGTCCGCGAGACGCCGGACTTCGCGGACGCGCTCCGGGCCGGCGAGGCCGCCCTGGCGGAGTGAGTCGGCCGGCCCTCGCCCGTTCGGTTCCAGTACCCTCAGTGCTCGTCGAGCACGACGGGAACGCCGGCCTCGGCGACGTCGGCGGCGAACGCGCGCGAATCGATCTCCTGGGTCGAGAAGGTGTTGTAGTGGATGGGCAACACGAGGTCGGGGTCGATGGTGGCGGCCAGCCGGGCGGCCTCGTGGCGGTCCATCGTGAAGCGCTGGCCGATGGGCGGGCAGAACAGCGAGACGTCGATCGAGCGGTGGCCGGGCAGGACGTCGGTATCGCCGGGACAGAGGATGCGCGTGCCCTCGACGTCGAGGACGAAGCCGCAACCGAATCCTTCGGGGTGGTAAGGGGTGCCGTCGGGGCGGGTGTTGGGCCCGTCTCGCTCGTTGTACGCTGGCACCGACCACACGCGGACGCCGGCGTCGGTCGTCAGGCTCTCCTTCGTCCCGACGCGTCGGATCTCGTAGGGTAGCTCGTCGAGCGGCGGCAGGTCGCGGTCGGCGGCCTGGCCGTCGATGCCCTCGAAGGCCACCACGGTGGCGTCGTCCGCGGCGACGCGTTCGATGCCGTCGGGGTCGTAGTGGTGGACGTGGGTGACACAGACCACGTCGCCGTCCCCCGCGCGGTAGTCCTGACTCGGCGGGTGGCCGATCCCCTCGGTGTCGGGCTCCCACTCGCCCGTGAGGACGCCGTACCGGCCTGGATCGACGTAGACGACGGTCTCCTCGCCTTCGAGGCGAAGCGTCGCGTACCCGAGCCAGTCGACGGTGAGCCCGTCGTGGCGAACTGTCATCGGCCTCGCCTAGGGACTGCCCGCCAAATACACTGCCGATCCGGTGATTCAGCGCCGGAGGAGCAGGTACCCGGCGACGCCGGCGGCCAGGACCACCGCGCCCGAGGCGACGAGCAGGACCCGGTAGCCCGCCGTCGTCGTCGCGAACCCGGCCTCGGCGAGGAACGTGAACGTCACCGGGCCGAGCGTCTGGCCGAGGCGGAGCATGCTGGTCCGCATCCCCATCATGCCCGCCCGGAGGCGCCCCGAGACCAGCGTCACGATGGCCGTGTCGATGGAGGGCATGACGATGCCGAAACCGACGCCGAACAGCAGGAGTGCGGCGCCGATGAACAGGGGCGAGGGTGCGAGCCAGATGCCGAAGAGGCTCGTCCCGTAGGCGACGAAGCCGAGCGCGACCAGTTCGGGCGCGCTCCGCCACTGGGAGATCCGGCCGTACTGCGAGGAGACCCCGGCGCTCGCCGCGGCGACCATCGCCAGGACGACGCCGATGCGGCCGGCGCCGAGGCCGAACTCGTCGCTCAGCAACAGCGGGAGCGCGGTCTGGATGGCGCCGTAGAAGACGAAGAAGATGACGAAGATGGCGGCGAAGATGGCCAGCGCCTCCGGAAGGAGAATGGCCTGGCGCATCCGGGAGAGGTACTCCGCCGTGCCGGTCGACTGCTGGCCCTCGGGTTCGTCCAGCGTGAGCGCGGCGAAGACGCCGACGAGGACGCCGACGCCGAAGAAGAGGAACGGCGCGTTCCAGCGGATTCCGGCCAGCGCCCCGCCGATTAGGGGATAGAGAGCCGCGCCCGTCCCGAGCATGCTCCCGTTGAACCCCATGACGGCGTCGCGCTGGGCGCCGTCGTAGCAATCGCCGATGAGCGTGACGGCCAGCGTCACGAGCGCGCTCGCCCCGATGCCCTGGACGAAGCGCAGGACGAGCACTTCCGTGAAGTTCCCTGCGAACGAGATGCCGGCGCCGGCGACGCCGAACAGGACGAGGAGCGGGATGATGACCCGCCGGCGGCCGACCCGGTCGGCGACCAGCCCGATGAACGGCGTCAGGACGACGCCGGGAAGCGTGTACGCCGTGATGACCAGCCCGACCTGCGCGTCGGTGATGATGAACACCGCCCGCAGGTCGGGCAGGACGGGTGTGATCAGCGACACGCCCATGACGCCCATCAGCGAACTGGCGAGGATGACGTACAGCGCGCTGGACCGCCAGGGAATCGCCGCCAGTCCGCTCTCGTCGCCGTGCTGGGAACTCATGGGGTGTGGTGGTACTTCGCGCCGAGGGGACCGCTGCGTGGCACCGTGCAGCGTCGACGGAGTGTCGAAACCGTACGTTTCGTTGCGCCTACCGCGTCAAAGACCGTTCGGATCCCGCCCCCGTCGAACTCGTCTCGCCGGGCGTCCCACGAAATGGCTGCCCTTTTGGCGCTCACCGTCGAAGATTCACGCGGTGGCGATGACGAGCAGTTACCCCCACCGAGCCCCGTGTGACGATGGACTTTCACCGAGCCACCACTCACTTACTTCCCGAGCGCACGCTGGGGCTGCGGTCGCCGGTCACGCCCTGCTCTCGCCGGGAGAGGACCGTTCTCGCACCCACCGCCGGATCCGACCTGCCGTGTTGGCGACCAGATATCTGCCGACGGCCGTGCCCGTCGGGAGGGTGTAGTACTCGCCCTCGTCGGGCTGGCTGGGCGTGAACGTCGGGTCGGTGAGCTTCCGGACCGCCGTCACGAGCATCCCCTCCGCGACGACGTAACCGCGACGCTTGATCGCCTGCCAGGTGTACATACGTCGATGTTCACGCGTTCGAGGACGACGATGCCGCCGCCGTCGATCGTCTCGGTTATCTGCTGGAGCGTGACGCCCGTCGCGGCGTCTCCGCCGACGAACTCCCAGAACCCTCGCCCCATCCGGCCCCGGTACTCGTTGATGTCGCCGAAGTGGTAGCTGAGAACGCCGTGCTGGGGGGCCTGGAGAATCTCCCCCTTCAGGATCCCGAACCCGTGGCAGCGAACGAGGACGTCGACTGCCGCGGCCAGTTCGTCCACGACGGGCGCGGGGAGTTCGACCCCGAAGTCGTCGGCGGGTTCCGGCCGGCAGTAGACCCGCTCGGCCGTCGACACGCCCTCGACGTCGCTGATCGGATCGAATCGCTCGTGCTCCGGCGTCGGAGTGAGAGAGCGACCGACCCCGACGAGCGACCACAGGGGGTAGTTGCGGACGCGACGCAGCGCCCGCCGGTAGTAGGGGACCGTTCGACACCCGCGGACCTCCGGTTCCTTCATCACGACGTGGGTTATTTCGGCACTCGTCTCTGCGATCGCCCGGTCGAGGGCACGACGTTGCCACCTCGGGATCGCGTCGCTGCACAGTACGCCTATATCGAGTGAGTCGTCGGTGTCAGCTCCCATCGTTTCCGTCCCGTTTGGACGTGTAGGTCACCGACCCGACATTGTAACGACCGAGTTATGCGCCGCTAATGCGGTCTGAACGACGATAATCCGCCCGTTCGCTCTCTGAACGACCGATTAACGTAGCGGCACGCGGCGTAGCCTTGCGTTTCTGGCGTTTCGCACCCGCTTCCCCGTGTTTCTAGAACGGCGCCTGTGGCCCTTCGTCGTCTTTGCCCTGTTCGACCGAGTCGCCGCCCTTCTCGATGGGGCCGTCCCAGTTCGACAGCCCCGGTGCGAAGCTCTCGGCCCGCCCGTCGAACCCCTCGTAGGAGGTGATTAGCCGCGCCGCCTGGACGCTGGATTTCCCCTTCGGACAGACCGTCACGACCCGGTCGTCGCCCTCGAACTGCTCGATGTCGTCGACGAGCCGCTGGAGCGGGACGTTCTCGCTCCCGGGGATGTGACCACGGGAGTAGGCGCCCGGCGAGCGGATGTCGACGACGCGGACGGTCTCGTCGTCGCCGTCGCCCCGCTCGCCGTTCTCCTCGATGCCGTCCAGTATCGACCGCAGCTCTTCGGTGCCGATTTCGCCGTCCATCGTTGCCGATAGTCGACGGTGGAGGCCTAAACGCCTAGCGGATCCGGTCGCCGTCGCCCGTGCCGGAGCGCCGGTCACTCCGCCGTCTCCGGCACGGCGTCCAGCGCGTCCCGGTGGTCGCCTGTCGCGACCCAGTGCTGAACCCTCGCTCCGTCGACTGCCATCGAGGCGAGCCTCGCCTCGGCGTCGAACGAGACGACCCCCGCCTCACACAGCTTCGGCAGGTGGAGGTGATAGAGGTCGACGTATATTCGTTCGACCGCGTCGTCGTCCATCGATTCTCCGCCTCCCGCCCCCTCGCGTCGGGCGATGTCCCGGGCCAGGTCGGCCAGGTGGAGTCCGCTGTCCGCTCTCGCGAGACACCGGAGTGCCGACAGGCGGTGGGGGTGGGAGACCGCCGCAAGGTGTCGATCGATACCCCGGTCAGTCGCCCCGCTGTCACTGGGTTTTCTCATCATCTTCCCTAGCCCGAGCACGGGAGTAAACGGAATGCCGGACTAGTGGGGGTGGTGCCGTGTGACTGTCCCAGACTACAGCAGTCCGTCCTCCCTGGCGAGCAACAGCGGCGTCAGTGCCAGGCCGTTGACTGGCCCCTCGCGCGAGCGGACGACGTCCAGCACCTCGTCGACGGGCGCGGTCAGCGTCTCGATGACCTCGCCCTCGTCGGGGTCGGGCTCCCCTGCAACCAGGTCCTCGGCGAGGAACACGTGGCGGACGTAGCGGGTCCACCCGGAGGGGACGTAGGACTCGACGAAAGAGAGGTCGCCGGCGCGATAGCCCGTCTCCTCGCGGAGTTCGCGCCGGGCCGCGTCGGCCGGGTCCTCGCCGTCGTCGATACCGCCGGCCGGGAGCCCGACGGTCTGCATCCGAAAGCGCGGCCGGTACTGGTCGACGAGGACGAGTTCGTCGTCGTCGGTCCGAGCGATAATAATGACGGCGTTGCTGGGGTTCAGCCAGTAGTAGTTCGCGTGCTCGCCGTCCGGTCGCTCGACGACGTCGTATCCCGCCTCGAAGAAGGGCGTCTCCCACGCGATAACCGACTCGTGGACCGGCCACGCGGGGTCGGCATCGTTCCACGTTCCGTCGGCGGGTTCCGCTGGGTCGCGCTCGCCCGGTTCGTCGGCTGGCCGCTCGTTCACAGCAGCCCCTCCGCCTGCGCCAGCAGGATGCCCTCGATGGTGGCGTCGTTGGCGGGTTCCCGCCGGGCGACGTCCAGGGCTTCGTCGACGGGGACGGTCCGGACGGTGAGGAACTCGTTGTCGTCGAGTTCCCGCTCGACGGGTTCGAGACCCTCGGCGAAGACGATGCCCCGGCGGTGGCGCAGGATGCCCGTGGCACACCAGAACTCCTCCAGCAGGGAGACGCCGGCGGCCTCGAAGCCGGTCTCCTCGCGCAACTCGCGGGCGCCGGCCTCGCTGTAGGACTCGCCGTCCTCGACGATGCCCGCCGGCAGTTCCAGGCACTGCTCGCGGATGGCCGGGCGGTACTGGTCGACGAAGACGAGGTCGTCGCCGGTTCGGGCCACGACCACGACGGCGTCGGGGAGTTCCGCCCAGTAGTACTTCTTCTCCGAGCCGTCGGGCTGGCCGACCAGGTCGTACCCCCCGTCGTACCACCCGGTCTCGTACTCGGTCTCGCTCTCGACGATCGGCCACTCGTGGGTCGAGGCGCGGTCGCTCATCACCTTACTGTGTCACCGCGACGCGGTAAAGCGTGCCGTTCCGGGCGACTCTGACACCTTCCCCCACCGTCGCGTTCGGGTGCTGGCCCCGGAGCGCGTTCACCTCGTCGAACGGCGAGTGGGTAAAGGCCTCTTTGAACCCGACTGGGCCGCGCCAGTACGGACCCGACCGACCGGGCTCGCCGCCGGTGGCGTTCGCCAGCGCCGCCGTCGTGTAGGGGTAGGCCCGCTCGGAGAGGTTCGCTCCGTCGACGGCCGATCCGTTCGCGACGGTGGCGTTCGTCACGGTGGCGTTCGCGACGGTCGCGTTCGACGCGTTCTGGTCGCCGTACTCCCCTACCGGCGTCGCGGTGAGGTAGTACGGGTCGCCGGTCTTCAGGAGCCCCGGGAGCGCACCCAGCGCCAGCAGGACGACGAGGACGGCGAGGATGGCGAGGACCAGGTTGCGGGTGACGCGGCGCACCTACACCACGTCCTCGTAGATGTGCCCCATCGCCTGGCGGCGGAGGGTCCCGACGGCCGCCTCCTCCTCGCCGTGGAACGTCGCGGCGACGCCGTCGGCGAAGCCGGGGGCGTGCCAGACGACGTTGTCGACGTTTTCGGAGCCGAACACCTGGTACTCGCCGTCGGTGTCCGCCCGGTGTTCCTCGAACTCCTCCCTGGTTCCGACGGTCACCTGGAGCTGTTCCGCGAACAGGACGTCCCGGGCGGTCCCGACGACGTCGCCGGTCACGCGCTCGTCGTACTCCTCGCGCCCGAACTCCATCGCCCGCGTCGACTCGCGGACGACCAGCTGTGCGGTCGACGCCAGTGCCTCGTAGCGTTCGCTCGCTTCTTGCTCGCTCTCCGGCAGAAACCACCCGACAGTGTGCATACCACGGGGTTGGCCGTCGCGGAACTACTCGGTTTCGCCTTCGAACTCGTCGTCCGTGTCCGCGTCCGCGTCCGCTTCGGCATTCTCGTCGCTCTCGTCGTCCGAGCCATCATCGTCCGATCGCTCCTCGTCACCGTCGCGTATCTCCTCTGTGAGTTCCCGGGCCTCCGCCATTATCTTCTTGGCCTCCTCGTCCAGGTCGCCGGCGCCCCGCGACCGGGCCGCCGACGGGTCGAGGCCGTGGTCGTCCAGACTCTGGCCCCCGGCCCCGTGCTGGTGGCCGCCGTGGCCGTGCTGGTGGTCGTGGTCGTGTGAATCCTCCAGCCCGCTCTCCTCGAACACCTGCGGGAACTCCGTCTCCTCGGCCTCTCCTGCGACTTCCTCGGCCAGTTCCGCCTCGCCGAGCTGTCCCCACCCGGGGACGTGGTCGTCGAGCCAGTCCTCGTGGTCGCCGCCGTGCGTAATCGCCGTGAACGCCAAGTGGTTGGCGAGGTGACCCGCGTCGGACTGTGGGTCCTCGCACACGGGACAGGAATAGCCCATGATCGTATCGTGTGTGTCGTGCCTGATATGCGTTTCAATTGCCTGGAGTTGGGTTCGCGAACAGTGGATCTCCAGGTGATTCGGCTTTCTGCTCATGAGGAACCGATAATCATACCGCAAACAGATGAAAGCCCTCGGCGGGCTGCGGTCCCGCGGCCCACCTGTGCTCCTCGACTTCGTCTGCGGTGCTTGATGGACCGGGGTTCCCGCAGCCCGCCTCGCCCTTCCATTCCACCAGGGCAGCGTTACTCGCGCGGGCTTCGCCCCGCGCTCGCGGTTGACTCCCCACCCCTCCCCGGTCGCGCCTGTCGGCGCGACACGCTTCCTTCCGCAACCGCCCGGCGGTCGGCCGGGAGCGAGTGTCCGAACAATTGTGAGGGCCTCGCGACCAGGGGAAGGGCAGGGCTGCGGTGCGGCCACCTGGTGGAATGAAAGGGCGAGGCGGGGTCGACGACGCCCGGAGACGCAAGCACTGGAGCGAACGGAGTGAGCGAAGGGCGCAGCGAGCCGCGCGAGTCGAGCGCGCCGAGGGCTTTCGACGTGTTTGCGGTAGTTCCGTCGACCACTGGCGTACAAGCGAGACGTTCACCACTGCCCGTTTCCGTCACCGCTGCAACGACCGACCACATCGCACAAGATGCACTTATCACTCGGTCCGCAGAATCACGGCTATGCCAGAAGTGATGCTCGCCCGGGCGCGCATCGAACCCGGGAGGGAAGACCGACTTCAAGACTGGTTCACGGAACTCGCCGACCGCGAACCCGAGGTTGTCGAGACGCTCCAGCACGAGGGAGTCTACACGGAGACGGCGTTCCTCCAGGATCACGGCGACGAGGCCTACCTCTACCTGTACATGGAGGCCGAAGACCTCGACGCGGCGAACGAAGCGGGCGACGCGGAGGAGTACAGAATCGACGAGGAACACCACGAAATTCTGCGGAAGACGCTCGCGGGCGAGTGGGAGGAACTGGAGACGGTCGGTCACTTCACGAACCCGTCGCTCCGGTGAGTGGCTGCTCTCAGCTTCCAGAAGAACTCAATCAGAGCGGACCATCACGAGGGCGTCCTCGCCGTTGCCGTAGTAGTTGGGAATCGTGCGCCGGTGGTGGAAGTCGAACTCGCGATACAGCGAGATGGCGCGGTCGTTGGTCGCCCGGACCTCCAGCTTGATCGACCCGGCGTCGGCGTCGTCGAGGACGTCGATGGCGCACTGGAGGAGCGTCGACCCGACGCCCTCGTCGCGGTGGTCGGGGTCGACGGCGATGTCCTTGACGTGGCCCAGCGGCGACCCGTGGTTGGGGACGGTGTCGGCGACGACGTAGCCGACGACGGCCTGGTCGCCGTCGGCGTCAGGGTCCTCGCGCTCGGCCACCAGGAATCCGGGTTCGTCGAGGTAGCGCTCGAACGCCGAGAAGGGCCACGGCTGGGGGAAGGCGGCTTTCTCGATCCGGTGGATCGTCAGCAGGTCGTCGCGGTCGACCGCTCGGACAGCGGCCTGATCGCGGTCGTCCGGAGCGACGGTTGTCACGACACACAGTAGGCGTCGCTGGTACAAATGAATGGCGCCCAGATACGTCAGTGCCAGCGGCCAGCGCGTATTACTTCGCAGACAGGTGGTCACAAGGCTCTTTTATCTCAGGACCCAACTTTCACGTGCACCCGTTTTGGGTGCCACCCCACATCCCCCCCACCATCCCCACCCACCCTTTCCCCGTTTTCCGAACTGGTGAGCGACGGCGTTCGCGGTGTGGCCGCTTCCGTTCCTCGACTGCCGGTCAGAACCCACCGAAGCGGAGGTACACCATGTCGGCGATGAGCAGTAGCTGGAGCACGCCCTGAACGCCGCCGAGCATCGCGTTCTGCTTCCCGATGGCGGCGATGACGGAGTGGTCCGGCCGCTCGGAGGTCATCTCCACGTACATCCGAACCTCGCCGGGCAGCAGGAAACCGAAGCCCTGCACGGAGAGGAGCGTGACCAGAATCAGGGCCACGGAGATGGCCGGCATCGGGAACCCGACGTTACCCGAGAGGATCAGATCGAACGTCAGCCCGACCCAGGCCAGACTCCCCACCGTCGCGACGGCAAAGGGAAGCTGCCAGCGCCAGTCGCGCCAGGCGTTCAATCGGTAGGCGATCAGGAGCAGGGCCGGGACGAGATTGAAGAACGTAAACAGCGCCAGCCACGGCGCCGCGTCGGGGAACAGGCCCAGTCGCTGGGCGAGCGTGATCCCCGCCGCGATGGTGACCAGCGCCAGCACCGGGAGCAGGAACGACGTCTTCGGCGTCAACCGCTGGAACACGGCCGAACTCTGTTCGTCGTCCAGGCCGCCGACGACCGGCCCCAGCACCGCCCCCATGAAGACGTCGATGCCCGTCCACAGTAACCCCGCCATCACGTGGACGTAGGTGTGTTGCTGCACCGTCGCGACCGTCAGCGCGTAGCCCAGCGCCACCAGCGGGAGGACGATTACCGCCCCCGCGAACGCCGGATTCGCTCGATCCGCCATCCCCGAAACCGTGCCGCGTACCGTTCTCGTCGCCATCGATGCCCGAGAGACTCCTGCGTGCGGACTTAAGACTCCGCTTTGCGACATCTAGTTTTCGCCGACTGGCTGGTGGTATACTGGTCGACAGCGCTGTCACTCTCGGATGCGGAGGCCGAAAAAGAAGGGAACCGCACTATTCGAGGTTCCTGACGGAACCTCGCTACCTCACGGGTCGTTGCCTCCCCGTTCGGTGTAAAGAAGGTTCCTCCCTTCGGTCGGAACCTTCCTCGTCTCGCGTGTCGTCGCTTCGCTCCTCCCGCTCAACTGTAAATTGGTTCTCGTGGTTCGAGAGACGCGTCGCGTCTCTCGTCATCACGAAAGACGGCAGAGCCGTCTTTCGAACGACTACGCTCGAACCAATCTAGTCGTCAGCAGGCGTCGCACCACTCCCGCTGTCGTGCTGCTGTTTCGTGTGGGTCAGCTTGCCACCGTCCGCGAGGAAGCGGCGTTCTCGCTCGGAGGCGTCGAGGATCGCGGTCGCCTCCCAGTCGTCGTTCACGCGGATGGTGAACTCCTCCTGGCCGGAGGCGATGGCCTCGGCGACGTCGGTGACGATCTCGATGTCGTCGCCCTGCTCGATCTGCTCGTAGGTCTCTGCGTCGATCTCGAGGGGGACGATGCCGAAGTTGAACAGGTTCGCCTTGTGGATGCGGGCGAATGACTGGGCGAGGACGGCGTCGATGCCCAGGTACATCGGGCACAGGGCCGCGTGTTCGCGCGAGGAGCCCTGGCCGTAGTTCTCGCCAGCGACCAGCAGGCCGCCGTCGTTGTTCCGGGCGCGCTGGGCGAACGTGTCGTCGACTCGCGAGAGCGTGAAGTCGCTCAGCTTGTCGATGTTCGAGCGGAACTTGAGGATGTCCGCCGTCGCCGGGATGATGTGGTCGGTGGTGATGTTGTCCTCCATCTTGAGGAGGGCCTCACCCTGGATGTCGCTCCCGAGCGGGTCCTTCAGCGGCACGTCGCCGATGTTGGGCCCCTTGATGAGGTCGTCGTCGACGGCCTCCTCCGGCGGGATGAGGTCGGACTCGGAGCTCCCGATGTACTCGTCGGGGAGCTCGATGCCCGGGTCCTCGAGGTCGCCGAGTTCCTCCGCGAGGTTGCGGGGGTCGACGATCTCGCCCTTGATGGCGGCCGCGGTGGCCACCTCCGGCGAGCAGAGGTAGACGTTGTCGTCCTCGATACCGGAGCGGCCCTCGAAGTTGCGGTTGAAGGTCCGCAGCGAGACGGAGTCGGAGGCGGGCACGTGGCCGATGCCGATACACGCACCGCAGGTCGCCTCAGAGAAGTTGACGCCGGCGGCCATCAGTTCGGCCGTCCACCCCTCGCGGGCCAGCATCTCGGAGGCCTGCTTGGAACCGGGCTGGACGATCATGTCCGTCGTCTTGTCCGTGTTCCGCCCTTCGAGCATCTTGGCGGCCGGGAGCATGTCCTCGTAGGCGCCGTTGGTGCAGGAGCCGATGATGACCTGGTCGACGTCGACGCCCTCGACCTCGCTGACGGGGACGACGTTGTCGGGCATCGACGGCTGGGCGATGAGCGGTTCGAGGTCGGAGAGGTCGACGACGATCTCGTCGGCGTACTCGGCGTCCTCGTCGGGCTGGACGTCGACGTACTCGTCTTCGCGACCCAGGCGAGAGAGGTAATCCTTCGTCTGGTCGTCGGTGGGGAAGATCGAGGAGGTCGCACCGAGTTCGGTCCCCATGTTGGTGATCGTCGTCCGCTCGGGGACGGTCAGGCTCTCGACGCCCGGGCCGGTGTACTCGAGCACTTTGCCGACGCCGCCCTTGACGGAGAGGCGACGGAGCAGCTCGAGGATGACGTCCTTCGCGGTCGCCCACGCGGGCAGTTCGCCCTCGAGTCGGACGTTGACGACCTCGGGCATCTCGACGTAGTAGGCGCCGCCGCCCATCGCGACGGCGATGTCGAGACCGCCCGCGCCGATGGCGAGTTCGCCCATCCCACCGGGGGTCGGGGTGTGTGAGTCCGAGCCGAGCATCGTCTTGCCAGGGGCGGCGAAGTTCTCCTTGTGGACGTTGTGGCAGATACCGTTGCCGGGCCGGGAGAAGTGCGCGCCGAACGTGCCGGCGGCCGAACGGAGGAACCGGTGGTCGTCCGTGTTCTTGAAGTCGAACTGGAACGTCTGGTGGTCACAGTACTGGGCGGCCAGTTCCGTCTGCACTTCGTCCAGGTCGAGCGCCTCGAACTGGAGCCACACGAGCGTGCCGGTGGTGTCCTGTGTCAGGACCTGGTCGATCTCGATGCCGATCTCCTCACCGGGCGTCAGTTCGCCTTCGACGAGGTGATCGTCAAGAATTTTTTCCGTGAGCGTCTGTCCCATAACGTTCATAATTGGAGTACCCGCGGGTATAAATCCCGCGTATTCGCGCGAGTTCTGCCCTGACGTTCGTCTATCCCCGATTTCGCCGTCGTCGAAACGCGAAGTGGAACCCCCCGACGGCCGGCGGGTCGTGCGATCCGGTCACGCCCGGCACTCTGTTCAGTATTGGTGAATGCAGGTGGATAGATCGAGTCGCCGGACGAAGTGGACAACGCCTATTGGGGCCCCGCGTTCAGGGGAGGTATGTTCAGGAGCGGTGCGTTCGTCGCCGACGTCCTCGGCGACCTGCACGACGACCAGCCACAGCCAAACGGCGTCGATCTCACGCTCGGTGCCGTCTACGAACAGGTGTCGCCGGGACGCATCGGGCGCGACGGGAAACGCATCGGCGACCGGGCCGAACTGGAGCCGGACGACGACGGCGTCTACACGCTCGACCCGGGCGGCTACGTCGTCGAGTACGGCGACCGCGTCGTCGTTCCTGACGACCACGTCGGCTTCGTCCTCCCGCGGTCGTCGCTGCTGCGCAACTCCTGCACGCTCGACACCGCCGTCTGGGACGCCGGCTACGAGGGCCGTGGCGAGGGCCTCCTCGAAGTCCACCACGAGATAGAACTGGAACGGGGCGTCCGCCTCGCCCAGTTCGTCCTCGCCGAGGCCGCACACGACGGTACCTACGACGGTTCCTACCAGGGCGAGAACCTGGACTGACGACCGCGGCCGACTCCCCACTGCCACCCCCGTGGCAGCGACGGCACGGCACCGGAAAGCCTGTCGGCGAAAGAACTAATGCATGCGAACGAGTACCACGAAAATGCATCACTCTCGGAGGTGATGCCATCCCGGGACAGTTTCCGTCGTGAGCGCGGTCGACTGTCCGGATTCGTCAGTCTGGTCACCTGCGGGCCGGACGCGCTGTTCGCGACCGGCCCCACTTTCCACGCTCTCTGGCCACCGACAGCCACGCCACTCCCCAGCGCCCGGGTCTGTCCGTCGGGGGCGAGTCGTCGTCCCGGAGGGTGAGTCGCTGCCCCGCGGGGTCAGTCGCCGTCCACGAGGGTCGTTTCAGATCCTGAAACACGTCTCTCCCAGTTATGTACTGTAGCCGACTATGAGTGGATATGAGTTCGAACGATGGGACCCCGTACATGATCCGCCACGAGTCCGACCTCGGGGACGACGAGTGGATCTCGCCGGAACCCGCGGACGACGTAATCACCGACGCCGTGGTCGCCACGGGTGACGTCGGCCCCGACGACGTCGACGACCTGTCTACCTACGTCGACGTGTCGGCCCTGGCAGCGGTTCTCGACGGCGAGGACGAGGAGATCACCTTCTCCGTCGAGGACCACGAGGTCGTCGTCGCCAGCGACGGATCGATCGACGTCACCCTCGAGTAACCGACCGGCCGCCCGGCATCCGAGCGCTCGCGCTCGTTCCCCAGTACACCTAACCTCCTCGCGCGTCCATCGTCTCGCATGACGCGCGTCGCGCTCATCGCCCACGACGAGAAGAAGCCCGACATCATCGACCTCGCCCTGGAGTACGAGGACCTGCTGGCGACGTTCGACCTCGTCGGCACCGGGACCACGGGCAAACGGATCACCGAAGAGACCGACCTCGACGTCGAGCGCAAGCAGTCGGGGCCGCTCGGCGGCGACACCCAGATCGGCGCCGAAGTGGCCGACGACACCCTCGACGGCATCGTCTTCCTGCGCGATCCCCTGACCGCCCAGCCCCACGAACCGGACATCTCCGCCCTGTTGCGGATCTGTGACGTCCACGACGTCCCGCTGGCGACGACCCGGACCGGCGCGGAGTACCTGCTCGACGGCCTCGCGCTCGACGCCGACTTCGACCTGGATCCGTAGCGTCTCGCCGTCTTCTTCCGGATCCGCGCTCCCTCAGGTGTCGACGGCGAACTCCTCGGGTACCGGCCTGCTCGCGGTTCTCTCCGGTCACCGCTCGCTCGTAAGCCGGCCCCTCCCATCGGTCGGCGCCGGCCTGCTCCCCGCGTCACCGTTCGATCCCATCCCCGTCGTCACGATCTGTCGCATCCCCTGCTGGACGCTCATCTCTATCTCGTGGATCTGGTCGGCGGGGACCACCAGGAGGCGCCCGCCGGTCGGGTTCGGGCTGTTGGGCAGGAAGACGTTGTACGTCTCCTCGCCGGCGACGGCCTCGACGGCCCGCGGGCTCTCGGCGGTCACCAGCCCGATGGAGTACACCCCCTCGCGCGGGTACTCGACCAGCACGACGCTCTCGTACCGACTGTCCCGGTCGACCAGCGACGAGGCGACCTGGCGCACACTGGAGTAGACAGTATCCACCAGCGGGATGAAGTTCACCACCCGGCCGACGCCCCCGAATATTCGCTGGCCGATAGTCCACTGTGCCAGCGCGCCGAGCACGGTGATCGTTACCAGCACGAGGACTACGGCGAGAATCTGGGCGAGTAGCCGGTCGTTGGCGACGTAGGCCGCCAGCCCAGTCCACTGGACGAGCGGATCGACGATTCCCAGCGTCCAGCCGACGACGACGCGGCCCACCAGCAACGTCACGACGAGGGGCGCGACGAGCAACACGCCCGCCACGAAACTGTTCTTGAGTCGGTTCCCGAGAGGCATGCCGGACCCTCGTCTGTGGCGGCGGATAAGTGTGTGGGGCCGGCTCTCGCCCCCGAGAACTGAGCGGAGTTACGCCTGGAGCGTCTCGGCGAGGTCGCCCTGCTCGTCGAGCTGTTCGAGGATGTCGCTGCCGCCGACGAACTCGCCGTCGACGAACGTCTGCGGAATGGTCTCGCGACCGCTGTACTCCGAGAGCGCATCGCGGTACGCCTCGGTCGCTTCGAGCACGTTCACCGTCGCGACGTCCTCGTGGTGTTGCTTGATCAGGCCCAGGGCTTTCCGCGAGTAGCCGCACTGGGGCATCAGCTCGGTGCCCTTCATGAACAGCACGACGTCCTCGTTCGCGATGGTCTCCTCGACTCGCTCGGTGACTTCCTCGGACGAGAGCTCCTGCCCGGGTTCGAACGTCATGGCGTCGTGTAGTGCGGGCGACCGTAAATGGGTACCGGCGACGTGGTCGAACTATCCCGCTCGCTCGAACTTCGAACCCGTCCGATAACAACTTGAAAGCCCCCTCGCGCTCGCTGGCTGCGGCTCGTTGCGCGCGTTCGCTTCGCTCACGTGCTTACTTCGCCTCGCTCAGCGACCGCTCGGCCCCTTTCAGCCCCGCCCTATGTGGTTAGCTCAGCGAGCAACATCCGAGTGTGGGTCTCAGCAATCACGCCTCGTCGGGCGTCTTCGTCGTCAGTTCGATGGCGTGGATGTCCCGGGTGAGGTGCTCGCCCAGCGCGTCGTGGACGAGCTGATGCTGGTCGACCAGCGTCTCGCCCGCGAAGACGGGTGAGACGACGTCGACGGCGAAGTGCTTGTCGTCGTCCGGGTCGCGGGGCGTCGTCACCGTCGCCTCGGCGTCGGGAATCTCCTCCTCGATGAGTGCCTCGATGTCGTCGGCGTCCATGTGGGCGGAGTGGGCCGAGGCGGGCAAAACAGTTGGCTTCCCGCACGGGGCCGGTCATTGGCGGTTATCGGAGCGACAAGCTGTAATCGCGCTCGGCCACGGTGTAGCCCTGTGCCTCAAGCACCGCGTTCCGATAGCGGCTCGCCACGAACCACTGGGCGAGGTTGCGGAGGCCGAATCGTCGGTCCGACTCCACGGCCACCTCGACGGTGGTCTCCCCGTCCCGTTCCCCGACCGAGATAGCGTACGTCGCCCACGGCTCCCCGCTGGCGGTGACGACAAGTTCGAAGTCCTCGGCGTCCGCCTCGCCGTCACCGGACGGCGACCGGACGGCGGTCTCCATGGTCATCGAGCGAGCTCCGAACAGGTACGAGAACTCGTAAGCCGCGCCGTCTTCGGTCGACCGAACTGCGTCGGCGACGCCCCACTGGAGCGCGAGCGGCGGCGGGCACGCGCTCTCGAAGTCGACCCGGACCGATCCGGGGTCGGCGGCGGTGACCAGTTGGCTCGTCCCACCGGCACGAAACAGCGGCACACGAACGGCGAGAATCATCGCGGCGGCGACGAGAACTCCCCAGAGGAGCGGAAGCGTGAATACGGCGGCCACGGCGACGGCGGCGACGAGCAACGCCCACGCAAAGCTGATCGGCCGCTCGATCCGTTGGAATCGCGCTGCGACGCTCGCGGCCTCGGCCGGAACGTCGACGACGTCGGTGGAGGGCATCACATCGGCGTCTCCACGGCGAGGGGTGTAATCGTGGCGCTTTCTGTCGTCGACTGACCGCGGCCCGGACACTCCAATCCGGCCGGCCGCTCCAGCGAGCTCTGTTTCGTCTCGCGATCGTGTACTACCCCTTCGACCATCGAGTGCACGAACGCAGTCGAGTGGGTATCGCCCGCCCTCGCCCCGACGCAGAACGAGACTCCGGTGTCAGAACCGCCGGATTGCAACCAGTCCGGCCCCGGCGATTCCGGCGAGCACGAGGACGGCTCCCGCACCAGTCACGCCGCCGAAACTGGTCCCGGGCGTCGCGTCGTCGCTTTCGGACGCAGTCGGCGACCCGGACGTCGCCGCTGTCTCCTGGGCCGCGACGGTCAACGTCGTGCTGGCGTCGCCGGCGGTCAGGGTCTTTTCACCGGCCGCTTCGACCGGCACCGAGAACGTCACCGTCTCTGAGCTTCGGGGGCCCACCTCGACGGTCTGTGGCTCGCTATCGATGGTTTCGCCATCCATCGCGAGCGAGACGCTCGTCGTCCCGGCGACTTCACCGGTGTTTGCGACCGTCGCCGTCACCTCGACGGTGTCGTTCGCCCCCGGTTCGTCGTCCGTGACGGCGATGTCGGTGACGGTCACCACCGGGCGCTCGACGCCGACGGTGTACACCGGGGCGGTACCGGCTTCGGCGCGGTAGACGTAGGCGTCGTCCGTCTCGTTCACGAGCGTCGTCTCGACGGCGTCCGACTCGCCGTCGACGTCGCGCCACAGCGTCACGTGCTCGGGGTCGGCGTCCGCGGCGTCGAGGCGGTCCTTCGCGACCCGGAACCGCACCGCCGCCTCGTCCCCGTCGAGCACCTCGGTCCCGTCGACGGTGAGGGACGAGAACGTGTCGAACCCGGCGACGTCGTCGGCCGTGACGCTATCTGGCTCGTCGGCGTGGGCCCGCACCGTCAGCGAGAACGAGTCGTTCCCGTCGCTGTGGACGACGAGTCCCTCGTAGGCGACCGAGTCGCCGCTGACGTTCGCGTCGAGGTCGACGTCCACCGCGACGCCGTCGGGCGCCCCGCTCACGTCCACGACGCTCGTGCTCGCGTTGACTCGCTCGACGTCGACCGTCGCGTCCGATTCGTCGGCGTCACTGGGCGGCGCACCGCCGCCGCCGCTGCCACCACCGCCGCCACCGCCGCCGGAGGGCGCCGACGGACTGCTACTGGTGTCGTCCGACGAGTCGTCGTCGCCGGACGACTCGTCTTCTTCGGGCGGATCCGAGTTCTCTGGTGGATCGGGGTTCTCCGGCGGATCAGCGTCGCCTGGGGTGTCCGTCTCTTCCGGCGACTCGGTCGCGGTTTCCGTCTCGTCGGGTGTCTCGGTCTCCGTTTCGTCGCCGGAATCCCCGTCGTCGACGGTACCGTCCTCGCTGACGGTCACGGTCTGCGAGGCGACGCCGTAGTGGGCGGGTTCGTCGCGGTCGATGTTCACCCAGTCGCCGACGCTCACGGTGACGGTGTACTCGCCGGGTTCGTCGAAGCGGTAGCTGTACTCGCTCCCGGCGTGGACTCCCCGGTCGACGACCACACCGCTCTCGTTCCTGACCGTCCAGTTGTACGCCCGGATGCGGTCGTTGTCGGTGCTGTTCGAGGCGTCGAAGGTGGCCCAGTCGCCGGTCGCCACGGCGTCGGGCCCCGAGAGGGCGGCGTCGGGCTTCTCGGGTTCGAGGACGTCGATGGTCTTCCACGCCCAGTCGACCTGGTCCTCGACGGTCAGGACGCCCACCGCGACGTCGATGGTGTCGAACTGGCCGTCGTAGACCGACCCGTAGTAGGTCTGGTGGCCCAGGTTACGCTCGTCGTCCTTCCAGACGTCCGGATTGGTCTCGGCGATGTAGTAGCGGACGTCGGCCTCGGACGTCGAGTTCGAGGCGTTCAGCCAGTACGTCGCGCCCCACTCGACCTGGTCGGGGCCCGAGAGCTCTGCGTTCGGCTGCGGGTCGTCGGTGACGGGCGCTTTCGGGACGACTTCGACGGTGCGCGTCGTCTCGTCGCTGTTGCCCGCCCAGTCGGTCACGTTGAGCGTGACGTCGTACGTTCCGGGGACGGCGTAGGAGAAGTTCTTCCGGCACTCGGTGCTCCCGGCGCCCCAGCCCAGGCCGTCGCCGGAGTGCCGTTCGACCGTCGGCCCGTACTCGAAGGTCCACTCGCAACTGCGGATCCCCCGGTTGTCCGTACTCGTCGAGTTGAACCAGGAGCCCCCGTCCGTTCGCTCCCACTGCTCGCGCTCGACGGTGAAATTGTCGCTCGACGCGATAGACGCCTCGGGCGACTCCGACTCGGTGACGGTGATCGTCTCCTCGTCCCACGCGACGTTCCCCTCGTCGTCGACGACGCCGAGCCTGACGGTGAACTGGTCCTGTCCGTCGTCGGTCCGGTCGCGCGCATAGATGCGGGATTCGTTCGAGGAGCGCTGGTACTCCGTGGGCGCGTTCGGGTTGTAGTCCCAGCGGTACGCCGCGATCTCGCCGGTCGAGTCGCTCCCGTCGAGTTCGTAGAGCTGACCGCGCTCGATGGTCTCGGGCGCGTCGAGCACCGGCGTCGGCCCGTCGTTGCCGGACGTCTGCGCGCCGACGGTGCCGACGGCGCTCGCCGAGAGCGACAGTATCACCACCGCGGCCAGGGCCAGCCCGACCGCCCCCGTTCGATGGCTCACGGGGCCTCACCCCGGATCTGTCCGTCCGTACTTCCCGCCGTCGGCCGGTCGCGGATATCGCGTGTGAACTGTCTAAACATGCGTGGTGGCCCCGTCGACGTCGCGCCAGTGCGGGCGCCTTGCGGGTAGATTGGCCGATCCGGCGTTTGTTATGCGGCGAGTGCGGTAGCGAAGCGCAGCGGCTACTCGCCGGTATACGGCGTCTACTGGTGTGGTCGCGGTCGAAGTCACCGAGAGAAGTTCGGATACCGTCCGGCAGATGGCCCAGACGCGGCCACTCAGATGTCGTCCGGTCGCGCTTCCAGCGTGATCGGCTCGTTCCGTTCTTCGAGGTAGTCTCGGACCAGCGACAGCTCCTCCGCGAGGCCGTTGTTCGACCGCAGTACCTCCTGTTCGTCGAGTTCCTCCTCGACGATGTCGACCGGATCGATGCCCGCCGTCGTCGGTTCGAGCGACGGGAACTGTTCGAGCGCCGTCCGAAGCTTTGCCTGGTTCAACTCGAGCAGTTCCACGGTCTCCGGGAGCTGGTCCCCGTCCTTGCGCCGCCGTACCAGGTCGAGAACGGCGACGAACGCCACCGTCCGATCGAAGCGCTGCCGCACGTCTACCGGGATGTCCTCGCTCATAGATGCTGGTCTGTCTGTGGATTGGCAGCGGCACCGAAATGCCTTCGGAACACTGTTCGCACGCTGCAGCACCGTGGAATCGGCCAGTTTCTCCCCTGCCTGGCCGCGGTCGTCGCCTGACCCGGGGACGTCCCGAGCGACGGAGACGACTATAGCATTCTCTCATCTGACAACGCCAGGACCAGTGGCTGTCACAGGGGTTACCAAATCGTTTTCACCGTCGCGTTCTTCCCTCGATTCGCCAGTACACGTCCGGTACTGGCATGGGACTCCCGCATCGATACCCCATCCCCCTGGCCCCCCTGGTATCGAGCCGGGACCTTCTCTTCGAGCCCACTTCATCCGACAGCCGTGTTCAATGTTGATACTGCCGGGGGAGGAATTATATCCCGTTCGTCTAGCCTTTAGATGCCGGTCCGCTCCGCTGGTGACTGGCACGAGACTGCGCCCCCTCGATCCCCCACGACTGACCCCCCTGGGCGATCGAGGTCGGATCTTCGCCGGCGAGCGATTGCTATCGCTCTGTTGGGCGCGTGAAGCGGTGCTCCCAGCCCGATCGTGCGGTGAGAACGCCGTCAGCGACGTCTGGCCGGCTTACGAGTACCGAGCGAGCCGCGAGAAATGAGTCGAATCGTCGTCCTATGGCTGCTCGCCCGTCTCGATCGTGAACTCGTCGGTCGGACAGGCGACACAGGTCAGGCAGTAGCCCTCTTCCATGTCGTCGTCGAACAGCGCCTCGTTGTTGATGTGGCGGATGTAGTCGCCCGAGGGGCCGTCCTGGACCTGTCCGGCACAGGAGACGCACTGGCCCTCGCGGCAGGCGTAGGGGAGGTCCCAGCCCTCGTCCTCGCCGGCGTCGAGGATGGTCTCGTTGTTGGCGACCTCGATGGTCTCGCCCTCCTTGGCGAACTCGATCTCGTAGTACTCGACCTCGTCCTCCGGGATGGATTCGGGGTCGAAGCCCTCGTCTTCTTCTTCCTCCGCCTCCTCGCCCTCCGCGAGTTCCCCTTCCGCGCCGCCGGCGGGGATGGCCCCTGTGGGCGCACCGCCGCCGATAGAGCGGTTGTACGGCTCCGGGAAGTCGGTCTCCGGAACGGTCGCGGCCCGCTTCTCGAGGACGTCCTGGGAGATGTCCTCGGTGGGCTCCCAGCCCGTCCCCGACGAGTAGTGGACGACGACGACGAGGAACGTGAGGGCGGCCCCGACGGCGACACTCACTGGATCTACCATACGCGAGCGTTTGGCGCATGCGGTTAAAACTGTTTTCAAGCAGCGCCGCCGTCGGAGCGACGCGGAGCCCGGTCCGCACCCCGGCGACCGGCCCCTCGGCCGCAACGCTCATGCGAGGCGGCGAGAATCATCCGTTCACAACTCGTGTACGAAAGGGACGTCGGACTGGTGTACGCCGGGGCATCGGCGATCATGCTGGGATTGTATCTGTTTGCCATCAAGCGCTACTTCTCGGCGTACCCTGCGCCCGTGTACGTCTCGCTCACGTACGGGAGCTCGCTCCTCTGGTACGTTCCGATAGCCATCGTGTCGGTCGACGGCAGCTACCTCCCCGCCGACGACGCCCGGGCCGGACTCGCGGTCCTCGCGTTCGTCGTGGCGGGGTCCGCGGTCGCCGTCCTGGCGTCGTTCAGGGCCATCGCGCTGGGCGACGTCTCCTACGTCGCCCCGATCAGCAAACTGGTGCCCGTCTTCGTCGTCCCCATCGAGGTCGCCGTGTTCGGACAGCACCTGACCCCCCTCCAGACGGCCGGCATCGTCGTCGCGACCGCCGCCGTGTACGTCGCCAACTACCAGCGGGGCGCGCTCGTCGAGCCGCTGGTCCGGGCCGCCCGCTCGCGGCCGGCACAGCTCGCGCTCCTGAGCGCGGCAGCGTTCGGGGTCACCGACGTCGGCAAGCGCGCACTGACCCAGGAACTCGGCGTCCCGCCGGCGAGCGTGAATCTCGCACTGTTCGTGGGCGTCGCCCTCGCGCTCGCACCCCTGGCGGTCCGTCACGCCCCCGACGGCGTCCGGGACGACGCGGTGAAATTCCTCGCACTCGGGCTCCTGCTCGCCGTCGCGGAACACCTGGTGATACTCGCCTTCGCGACGCTACCGGCGAGTCTCGCCTCGCCAGTGATCAACTCGTCGGCCGTCTTCGCCGTCGTGCTCGGCGGCGTCTTCCTCGGCGAGGACGCACTGGGCCTCCGCCTCGGCGCGGCGGCGCTGGCCATCGCCGGCGTGACGATGATCGGCATCGGCTGACCGTTCCGCTCGCGGTCTGCTCTCTTACTCCTCCCGCCGCGGGACCTCGTGCCGACCAAACCCGTAGCGAAGCCGGTTCGCCACCATCTTTTTCCCGCTCGGGTGCGCTCCGCGCACCGCTCGCGGCAAAAACATGGGTGAAAAAGGCCGAACGCTCACTTCGCTCGCGTTCGGAAGAAGCGGCTCGCGCCGCTCGCCGTATGCTATTCCCGCCGCGGGACCTCGTGCCGACCAAACCCGTAGCGAAGCCGGTTCGCTAGCCGTCGCGAGAACCGCCCCGGGTCGTCGCCGTCGGTCGACCGCGAGGAGAACCGCTCGGACAGCGCCTGGTAGATGAGGGGGACCGGCACTTCCTGTTCTAGCGCCTCCTGGACGGTCCAGGTACCGGTCGACCCGCCCTCGATCCGGTCGGCGACGTCGCCGAGGTCCGAGCCTTCCTCGCGGAACGCCTCCTCGCAGAGTTCGAGGAGCCACGAGCGGATGACGGCGCCGTTGTTCCACGTGCGCGCGACGGACTCCAGATCCAGGTCGAAGCGGCCGTTGGCGAGCAGTTCGAACCCCTCGCCGTAGGCCTGCATCAGCGCGTACTCGACGCCGTTGTGGACCATCTTGACGTAGTGGCCCGAGCCCGTGGGACCCATGCGGTCGTGGCCCGCCGGTCCGGTCGCGACGGCGTCGAAGACGGGAACCATCGCCTCGTAGGCCCACTCCGGCCCGCCGACCATCAGCGAGAACCCCTCTTCGGCGCTGGCGGGGCCGCCCGACGTGCCGCAGTCCACGTAGGCGGCGTCGGTGCGTTCGGCCCGCCTGAGCGTGTCGTGGAAGTTGGAGTTGCCGCCATCGACGACGACGTCGTCCGCGTCGACGGTGCCGTCGAGTTCGTCGAGTGCGGCATCTATCGGGTCCCCTGCGGGCACCATCAGCCAGATGCGCTTCTCCTCGCCGAGTTTCGACGCGAGGTCCGAGATCGAGTCGGCTGGTTCCGCGCCCGCCTCGGCCGCGTCCGCAACGGCCTCCTCCGAGATGTCGAAGGCCACCACGTCGTGGCCCGCATCCAGCGTTCTGTCCACGACGATCCGGCCCATCCGCCCGAGTCCGATGACGCCCAGTTGCATACGAAGGGGCTCTCGGAGCGGGGAGGTAGGGGTTGTGGTTCCGGGCGGGTCGAACCTGACTGGCTCCTATCGTTCAGACCTGCTCGAACGACCAGCGCTGGTTGTCGCCGCCGTGGTACGCCCACTGGAGGACGTTTGCGCCGTCCGCCGTGGAGGCTCCCTCGACGTCGGCGACTTTCCCGCTGTGGGCGTTCTCCAGGCGGTAGGTGCCGTCGCCGTTGTCCACGATCCGCCAGTGCTGGCAGGCGTGATTCGTGTCGGAGTACTGTCGGACGTTGGCGCCATCGCTGGTGTCGGCGTTGGCGACTTCGAGCAGTTTGCCGCTGTGGGCGTTGGTGAGCGTGCAGGTGCCGTCGCCGTTGTCGGTCACGTCCCACTCCTGGCAGGGGTGGCCAGTGTCGCCCCACTGCTGGACGTTGGCGCCGTCGCTGGTGTCGGCGCTGGCCACCTCCAGGAACTTCCCGCTGTTGGCGCTCGTGATGCGGTATGTCCCCTCGCCGATGGGCGTGCCGCCTGTTCCGCCGCTGTCTCCGCCGCCGTCGCCGCTCCCGCCGTCGCCGGACCCATCGTCACTGCCGTCGTCGCCGCTCCCGCCGTCAGTTCCACCGCCGTCGCTGCCACTCCCGCCGCCACCGCTCCCTGGGTTCCCGCTGCCGGTCTCGACTGCCGCCGCCCATTCCGCCAGCCACTCGCGCAGGCCGCTGCTCGGCGGGTTCAGCGAATGAGAGTTCTCCGGAAGCTGCGGGTAGCCACCGAGGTCGTCCGGCGTGGCGACCCAGTAGTCGTACGGCGAGTCCAGCGAGTCGTTGCCGGCGCGGTCGCGAACCTCCCGAATGACCCGCTGGTCGTGTTCGGTGCGGTCGGCCGGCCGCGCGCCCGCGTTCGAGAGATTGTGTGACTCGACCTCGCCCGAGGACAGTGCGGAGAGCCCGCTCGGCCACAGCGGCCGCGACCCGAGTTCGTTCGTCTCGGCGAACGGCTGGTCCGAGTCGAGTGACGGGTCGGTCGTGACGTTGTCCGAGACGAACGCCGACCCGCCGTCTAGCACCGGGTCGCCGGTATCGGCCGTGCCCGCGTAGACGTTTCCGACAAAGCTGGTCTCGGCCGAGTCGTCGGCGTTGGCCGCCTCGTCGAAGAAGTACGCCAGGTTGTTGACGACGACGCTGCGCGTGTCGCTCTTCAGCCGCGGCACGCGGCCGCGTGTCTTGGCCCAGACGTTCCCGATGAGCGCGACGCGCTCGGCGCCGTCGCCGACGAGCGTCGCGTAGTTGTGGTCGGCCTCGTCGCCGTAGGGGTTCCACAGCCCCTCGGCGATGATGTTGTTCGAGAACGTCGTCGCGTCGGAGTCGTAGCCGACGGACATGCACTCGTCGGTGCCCCACGTCGCCGTCACGTGGTCGACGACGTTGTTCGAACTGCCGTCGGCGGTGTTCAGCGAGTCGTTGCTCTGGATGTCTCCGTCGCCGGGCCCGATGCGCGTCCGAACGTGCTGGACGACGCAGTCGTTCGCGTCGACCTGCAACTGGCCGTTGACGAAGGTGATACCGGGCGACGGCGCGGTCTGGCCGGCGACCCAGCACTGGTCGTTCGTTATCTCCAGGGACTCCCCGCCCAGGTCGATGGTTCCGCTGGTCGCGAAGGCGACGATCCGCGGGCCCGAGGCCTGGAACGCCGCCTCGACGGCCTCCCTGGTGGCCTCTTCGACGACGATTACTTCCGCGCCGTCGTCGAGCCACGACGTGTCGGCGAACCCGTCGTCGACGTGGAATCCGCCGCCGCCGTGTGCGGCGCTCGCTGGGCCAGCCAGCGACGCAGTTCCTATCGCCGTCGCCACCGCACCCGCCGTCGCCGTCTTGAGAAACGTGCGGCGCGTCGGGTCGTTCTCGTTCGATGCTCCCCGGTCGTGGTTGGATCTGTCGGTCATCGTTCTGGTGTCTCGACGTCTGGTGGACGACCGCCCCCATCCTGTTCGTCCACCGCGTGCGGGAGATTTTCACACCACCTAGTTACATACCTTCCAATTAATGCCGAAAGAATGGGGGTCGAATGGACGTAGTAACCGGGTAATCGCGACAGGCAGAATCGACGACACCTCGACGGCCGCCGGAAGGAACCGGTTCCCGAGGACCGGAGCGTCTATCGGTCGTCCCTGTCGTGGATTCGACGAATGGACGTCCCGAGAACGACTCGGTCGACACTGATAGGTCTCCTCGGCCCCGTGTTCCTCGCGACCGGCGTCTCTCTCCCGTGGGTGACGCAGGCCGGTGGGACGCTTGAACAGATCGGTCCGTGGGAAGCCGCGGGGTTTCAGCCGGCCCGCGCGGTTCTCATGGTGCCCCTTCTCGCCGTAGTCGCCCTCCGTGCTGCCGGGCGACTGGCGCGGACCGAACGTCGCCGCAGCGCGACGAACGACGAGCAATCAAGCGCCGTCCGTGCACCGGATCGTGAACGCCAGTGAGACAGCGTATCGAAGACCGGTGTGACCGTCTCAGTTCTCCGAACGCGGTCGGGAAGCGAAAATTTATACGAGCGACCGCCAAGGTTCGGGTATGGGCCTGATGACGTCGGTAGTACGATAGCGAGGCTGGCAGTCGCCGTTCTTTTCACTGCCATCCCCCGCACCGAGATCAGGCGCGATTCCACAACGAGCAGACACACCTACATATGAGCGATCTAGCAGACAACTACGAGCCCGACAGCGTCGAGTCGAAGTGGCGCGAGGAGTGGCAGGAGATGGACGTCTACGAGTACGTCGACACCGGTGCGACGGACTACGTCATCGACACGCCGCCGCCGTACCCGACCGGCAACCTCCACATCGGCCACGCCCTGGGGTGGGCGTACATCGACTTCGCCGCGCGCTATCACCGCCTGCAGGGTGAGGACGTCCTCTTCCCGCAGGGGTGGGACTGTCACGGCCTGCCGACCGAGGTCAAGGTCGAGGAGAATCACGACATCCACCGGACGGACGTCCCCCGCGACGAGTTCCGGGAGCTCTGCGTCGAGCACACCGAGGACCAGATCGACTCGATGAAGGAGACGATGCTGGATCTCGGCTTCGGCATCGACTGGTCGGCGGAGTACCGGACGATGGACGAGGAGTACTGGGGGAAGACCCAGCGCTCGTTCGTCGAGATGGCCGACGAGGAGATGGTGTACCGCGACGAGCACCCCGTCAACTGGTGTCCGCGGTGCGAGACGGCCATCGCCGACGCCGAGGTCGAGACCGAGGAAGGCGTCGACGGGACGCTCTACTACGTCACTTTCCCGGGCGTCGACAACGACGATATCGAGATCGCCACGACGCGGCCGGAACTGCTGGCCGCCTGCGTCTCGATGGCCGTCGACCCCGACGACGAGCGATACGCGGACCGCGTGGGCGACACCTTCGAGGTCCCACTCTTTGGCCAGGAGATCGAACTCATCGCCGACGACGACGTCGACGGCGACTTCGGGACCGGCGCGGTGATGATCTGTACCTTCGGGGACAAACAGGACGTCGACTGGTGGGCCGAGCACGACCTCGACCTCCGGCCGGTGTTCACCGAGGACGGCCACCTCGGCGAACTCGCCGGCGAGTTCGAGGGACTCTCGATTTCCGAGGCCAAGACCGAGGTCGCCGAGGCACTCGATGACGAGGGGTACCTGAACGACAGCGAACCCACGACCCAGAACGTCGGGCAGTGCTGGCGCTGTGACACGCCCATCGAAATCCTCTCGAAGGAGCAGTGGTTCGTCGAGGTCGACCAGGACCTCATCCTGGAGAAAGCCCAGGAAGTCGAGTGGATCCCCGAGCACATGTACGCCCGCCTGGAGGAGTGGACCGAGGGGATGGACTGGGACTGGGTCATCTCCCGCCAGCGCGTCTTCGCGACGCCCATCCCGGCCTGGCGCTGTGGCGAGTGCGACCACTGGCACATCGCCACCCAGGACGACCTCCCCGTCGACCCGACCGACGAAGACCCGGCGATCGGCGACTGTCCCGACTGCGGCGCCAGCGACTGGCACGGCGAGACCGACGTGATGGACACGTGGATGGACTCCTCCATCACGCCGCTGCACGTCTCCGGCTGGCCCGACGACATCGCCCTCGACGAGTTCGAACCGACGGCGCTCCGCCCGCAGGGCCACGACATCATCCGGACGTGGGCGTTCTACACGCTCCTCCGGACCGGCGCGCTCACCGGCGAGCGACCGTGGGACGACATCCTCGTCAACGGGATGGTGTTCGGCCCGGACGGGAACAAGATGTCCAAGTCCCGGGGCAACGTCGTCAACCCGGACGACGCCATCGACGAGTACGGCGCCGACGCCATCCGGCAGGCCCTCGCACTGGGTGGCCAGCCCGGCAGCGACGTCCAGTACCAGCCCAAGGAGGCCACCTCGGCCTCCCGCTTCCAGACGAAGGTGTGGAACATCACCCGCTTCGCCGCGGGCCACTTCGACGACGACCGCGAGCCGATGGAAGATCCGGCCTACCGCGACGTCGACGAGTGGATCCTCGCCCGCTGTGCCCGCGTCGCCGACGACGTCGAGGCCCACATGGACGAGTACCGCTACGACGCCGCGCTGCGGGAACTCCGGGAGTTCGTCTGGCACGACCTCGCCGACGACTACCTGGAACTGATCAAGGGCCGGCTCTACGAGGGTCGCCCCGGCGAGCGCGACGCCGCGCGCCAGGCGCTGTTCACGGCGCTCACGTCGTCGCTCACCATGCTCTCGCCCTTCGCCCCCTTCCTCACGGAGGAGGCCTGGGACGCACTGCCCGGGACCGAGGGGAGCGTCCACGCGAGCAGCTGGCCGGAGATCGACACCACCGGATTCGACGAGGAGGCCGAGGCGGTCGGGAGCATCATCGCCGACGTCGCCTCGACGGTCCGGGGCTGGAAGTCCGACGAGGGCCTCGCGCTGAACGAGGACCTGGACCGCGTCGAGGTGTACCCCGAGGCAATGCCCGAGTCACCCGTCGACACCTACGACCTGAGCGAGGCCGTCAACGCACCGGTCCGCGTCGAGGCCGGCCAGCCCACGGTCGAACTCGTCCCCGTCGCGGTCGACCCTGACCACTCCGTCATCGGGCCGGAGTTCCGCGACCAGGCCGGCCAGGTCGTCGCCGCGCTGGAGGCGATGGACCCCGAGACGGTCCAGCGCCAGCAGGAGTTCGACGGCGAGATCGAGGTCGACCTCGGAGACGAAGTGGCGGTCATCCCGGGCGACGCCGTCACCGTCCACGAGGAACACCGCGCCGAGTCCGGCGAGGAGGTCGACGTCCTCGAGGGGGAGACGGCGACCATCCTGATCTATCCCTGACGGACCGGTCCGCCAGGGGGACAGGTCCGTCGGTGGGGCCAGTCGCGGCGCCAGATCGGTCCGCGTTCGTCCGCCGTCGCTGTCGCTACCGAAGATTCAGATGCAGAAAACGGCCTGGCAGCTTACTCGTCGTCTTCGTCGTCCTTCATCTCGTCCAGGCGGCCGATCAGTTCCTCCTGGCTGGCCTCCGATTCGAAGGTGACCTCCCCGTCGTGGTCGTTCTCGTGGACGGTGACCGCTTCGTCCTCGTCGATGTCCGCGTTCTGGTCCTTCTGTTCGGATTCGTCGTAGCTACCAAAGCCCATATCGGAGTCTATGTCGGCCGCGCGGAAAAACACCACGGGTCGTCGGCATAGGGTGTGATTAATTCGCCGTGACGAACCGACGGACGAAGCGTGGATTACCCCAGCGACACGTCCAGGTACAGCATGACGACGACACCTGCCATGGTGCCGAGCGTGGCGACCCGTTCGTTGCCGCTGGTGTGGGTCTCCGGGACGATCTCGTCGCTGATGACGAACAGCATCGCGCCGGCGGCAAAGCCCATCGCGTACGGGAGCAAGGGTCGGACTAGCTGGACGGCGACGGCGCCGAGCACGGCCAGCGGAATCTCGACCGCACCCGCGCGAGCGCCCGCGAACAGCGCGTAGGACTTCCGGTCGAGGCCGGCGTTGACCGCCGCGACGGAGACGGCCAGCCCCTCCGGTATGTTCTGGATACCGATGGCGACCATCAGCGCCAGGGCGGTACCGAGTCCCTCCGTCCCCTCGGCGGCGCCGAAGCCGACGCCGACCGCCAGTCCCTCGGGCATGTTGTGGAGCGTGATCGCGAGGACGAACAGGACCACGGGGGCGAGTTTGTCCGGGTTGATTCCGGGGACTGTCTCGCTCGGCTCGGCGGCGTCGGTCCGGCGCTCCCCGGTCAGCAGGTAGTGAGCGTGGGGCACGAGGACGTCGGCCCGGTCGAGGAAGACCACCCCGAGGACCACGCCGGCCAGCGTCGGGAGCGGATTCCCGTCGGAGTAGACCTCGATGCCGGGGATGATGAGGCTCGTGAACGCCGCGGCGAGCATCACGCCGGCGGCGAAGCCCAGCGCCCCGTCCAGTGCCCGTTCGGAGGGGTTGCGCCAGACGAGCACCAGCGACGCGCCGACGAGGTTCATCGTCGCGATGACGATGCCACCTGCCAGCCCCTGGACAACCGGATCGGTGCCCACGATCCGGACGAACAACTCCGCCAGCCCGGCTTGCATTGGTCACTGGTGTGGTCCCCCATCCCTTGTAACTGTCCCCACTGCCGGAACGGGGGTGCTGTTTGTGGCCAATAGCGATCCCTTAAATTAACAGACGGCGGCGTGATCGGGCGCGAAAACTATTTGCGCGCGCTGACTGGAAGATTTCGGTATGGACCGCCAAGCGCGCGGCACCGCTCTCCTCGTTCTCGGCGCCGTGTTGCTCGTCGGAACGGTCGCCGTCGGTGCCGCGACCGCGCCAGACATCGGGACGCAACGCGTCGACTCGCCCCAGACGCTGGTCGGATCGCAGGGCGACGACAGCTACCACGCCGGCGGATCCGTCTCCCTCCTCGAAGGGGACGACCGGGTCTGGACCGAAGAGACCGCCGACAGCTACTTCGACGTGACCATGCGCGAGGACGGCACCGTCCTGGCCGGGTTCATGCACTCGGGCTACGGGGACGATTGTGGCCCCTACGAGGCACCCTGTACGAAGACCGGGTTCCGGATCATCGACCCGGACGCCGAGGGCGGCCCCGCGGTCGTCGAGGAGTACGCCTTCCCCGTGCGCACGAAGACCAACAGCGAGATCCACGACGTCGAGGAACTGGATTCGGGCGAGTTCCTCCTGACCGACATGGACAGAGAGCGTATCTTCACCGTCGACGGCGACGAGATAACCTGGCAGTGGAACGCGAGCTCGTTCTACGAGGCGCCCGAGGACCCCACGCAACGCGACTGGCTCCACGTCAACGACGTCGACGTCGTCAACGAGAGCCACTACCTCGTCTCGGTGCGCAACGCGAATCAGGTCCTCCTCGTCGAGCGTGACGAGGGCGTCGTCGAGGTGATCAACGAGGACGACGGCGGGAGCGACGACACCTGTCTGGGGCCGAGGAGGCTCGTCGACGCGGACGGCGACGGCGACGTCCGCTGTGGTGACCCGAGCGTCCTCTACGACCAGCACAACCCACAGTGGCTCGACGACGGCGCCGTCCTCGTCGCCGACAGCGAGAACGACCGCGTCGTCGAACTCCACCGGAACGAGGCGACCGGGGAGTGGGAGCCGGCCTGGACGCTCACCGAGGCCGAAGGGGTCGAGCTGAACTGGCCCCGCGACGCCGACCGGCTGGACAACGGGAACACGCTGGTCACCGACACCCGGAACGCCCGCCTCCTCGAGGTGACGCCCAACGGCACCGTCGTCTGGAGTCACCAGACGGGCGGCATCCCCTACGAGGCCGAGCGGCTCCCCGAAGGCGAGCGGGCCGGGACTGACCGGTACGAACGCGGCGCCGTCGCCGATCCTGGCGGCGACGTGCCCGTGCTCTCGCTCGCGATGGTGGGCATCCGGTCCGTCTTCCCGGGGACGCCGTACTGGTTCGCCGAGGCGCACCTCGGACTCACGGTGCTCGGCATCGGGCTGGCCGGCGTCGGGCTGGTCGTCCGCCGACGCTCCTGAGTCCGGCCGGCGTTTCACGGCTCGCTGGCCCGCACTTTTCCCCGTGCCAAACGGTCTTGTATCGCCCTCCGCTCTGTGTACGTGAGTACTTCACAGACCATGAGTGACACAGACGTCCTCGTCCTCCGGAGAGGGACGCACGGCATGCCCGCCGTCGACTACGCCGACGCGCTCAGGGAACGCCTGCCGGACCACACCGTCCACGTCGCCCGGACCCCGAAAGAGGAACGCGACTTCGCCGCCGGCGCCAGGGTCATCTCGTCGACCGACGTCGACCCCGCCCTGGTCGACCGGGCCGAGCGGCTGGAACTGTTCGCCGGCGTCGCCGCCGGCTACGACCACCTGCCGCTGGACGAACTCGCCTCGCGGGGCGTCGCCGTCACGAACGCCTCCGGCATCCACGCGCCCAACATCGCCGAGCAGGTGCTGGCCTACGTCCTGAGCTTCACCCGCAACGTGCACGTCGCCAGCGAGCGCCAGGAGCGCCGGGAGTGGCGCCACTTCCAGGCGGGCGAGCTGAAGGACAGCGTCGTGACGGTCGTCGGCCTCGGCGCCATCGGCCAGGCCGTCGTCCAGCGACTGGACGGGTTCGACGTGAAGACCATCGGCGTCCGCTACTCCCCGGAGAAGGGCGGCCCGACCGACGAGGTCGTCGGCTTCGACGACGAAGCGATCCACGAGGCGCTGGCCCGGACCGACCATCTCGTTATCGCCGCGCCGCTGACCGACGAGACCGAGGGCCTGATCGGCGAGGCGGAGTTCGAGACGCTCCCGCCCCACTCCTATCTCGTCAACGTCGGCCGCGGCGCCATCGTCGACACCGACGCGCTGGTGTCGGCGATTCGCACGAACTCCATCGCCGGCGCCGGCCTCGACGTCACCGACCCGGAACCGCTCCCGGCCGAGCACCCGCTGTGGAACTTCGGCAACGTGACCATCACGCCCCACAACGCGGGTCACAGCCCGGAACACTGGGAGCGCCTCGCCGACATCGTCGCCGGCAACGTCCGCAAACTCGACGACGACGCGGACCCCGCTGCCCTCGAAAACATCGTCCGGAAGCCCGAGTAACTCGCTCGCGTCCACGACGAGGTGTTTCTACGCCCGCTACGGCTCGTCGCCGACTTTCACCAGCTGTTTGCCGATGTTCTCGCCCTCGAACAGTCCGACGAAGGCGTCGGGCGCGTTCTCCAGACCCTCCGTGACGGTCTCGCGGTACTGGAGTTCCCCCGACTGGACCCACTCTGCGAGTCGCCGGTTCGCCTGCTCGAAGCGCGCGTGGAAGTCCCAGACGAGGAACCCCTCGACGGTCGCGCGCTTGCCGATGAGCTGACTCAGCTTCCGCGGGCCGGTCGGCATCTCCTCGGCGTTGTACTGAGATATCTGGCCGCAGACGGCGACGCGGGCGTCCAGGTTCAGGTGCTGGAAGACGGCGTCGGTGATGGGGCCACCGACGTTGTCGAAGTACGCGTCGACGCCGTCGGGTGCGGCCTCCGCCAGCGCGGCCACGTAGTCCTCGGTATCCTTGTAGTTGATCGCCGCGTCGAATCCGAGTTCGTCCTCGAGGAACTGGACCTTCTCGTCGGAGCCGGTGAAGCCGACGACGCGGGCGCCGGCCATCTTCGCGATCTGGCCCGCGACGGAGCCGACCGCCCCCGCCGCGCCGGAGACGACGAACGTGTCGCCGGCCGTCGGCTGGGCCACTTCCCGGGTGCCGAAGAAGGCCGTCCTCCCCGTCATCCCGAGGACGCTCGTCGCCGTCGAGATGGGCGCCAGGTCCGAGTCGACCGCCGTGAGTTCGCTCCCCGGCGCCGTCGCGTACTCGGCCCACTCCAGGTCGCCGGTGACGACGTCACCCTCGTCGAACCCGCCGCCGTTGGACTCGACGACCTCACCGACGACGGCTCCCTCGAGTGGTTCGTCGACCTCCCACGGCTCCGCGTAGGATTCGGCGTCGCGCATCCGCCCGCGCATGTAGGGGTCGACGGAGAGGTAGATTGTCCGCACGAGCACCTCGCCGGGGCCCGGTTCGGGGACGTCGTCTTCGACCAGTTCGAAGGTGTCCTCGTCGGGTTTGCCTTCGGGGCGCTGCGCCAGCAGAAACTTCCTGTTCTGTTCAGGCATGCGTGGGCCTACGGCGGACGGTCGGAAGGGGCCTGTGGTCCCGTCCGAAGAGGAAGCCGGAAGAGAAAGTCCTGCAGGCGGTCCGGCTCAGAACGGCTCGTGGGTACCGACCAGCCGTCGCATCTCCATCGCGGCGGCGAAGTCGGCGCGGGTGATGACGCGGCTGCCCGCGGCGTCCTCGACGATGGCCTCGGTCGTGCGATTCCCGTCGAGTTCGACCAGCGCGTCGAAGGCGGCCATCCCCGCGTCGAAGCGGGGCAGGTCGCGCTCGACGAGCGCGTCGACGGTCGTGGTCGCCCGCTCCTCGGGTGAGAGCGCCTTGAAATCCACCGCCGACACCACGCCGATGGGGGTGCCGTTCTCGGTGACGACGAACTGGGTCCGTCGGTCGGCGAACATCCGCGAGACGAGGTCGTCGACGGTCTCGCCGGCGTCGATGGTGGCGTCGGTCCCGCTGGCGAGTTCGCCGACGGTGAGGCCCTCGAGGAGGTCCGACAGCGCGACCATCCGCGACTCGCTGTTGGCCGCGCCGTAGATGAACAGCGCCAGCAGGAGGAACATCGGCTGGATCGGCGGGAGGATGCCGAAGACCGCGAAGAGGATGGCGAAGATCGACCCGACCCGGGCGGCCGTTCTGGTCGCCGCGACGTAGGGTCGGTTCCGGGCCAGCAGCGCCCGGAGGACGCGCCCGCCGTCCATCGGGAACGCCGGCAGCATGTTGAACACCGCGAGGGTGAGGTTCGTCACGGCCAGCCAGCCGACCACAAACGTCGTCACGTCGGCCGAAGCCGGCACCGCGAACAGCGCCAGGTAACAGACGACACCGGTGGCGACGCTGACTATCGGGCCGGCGACAGCGATCCAGAACTCCTTCTTCCACTCTCTGGGGATCGACCCGAGGTTCGCCAGCCCACCGAGGATCCACAGCGTGATCGACTCGACGTCGAGGTCGTAGCGCATCGCCGCCCAGGCGTGGCCCAGTTCGTGCAGCAGCACGCTGACGAACAGGGCGACGGCGGCGACGCTGCCGATGACCCACGGCGTCGACCCCTCGCGGAGGACCGCCACGTCGAGTGACGTGCCGGTGAGCGATTCGATGAGCCCCGCGTACAGCCCGATCTGCTCGCCGCTCCCGATCAGGTACGCGAGGATCGGGAGGATGACCAGCAAGGAGACGTGAACGCGGATCGGGATGCCCCAGACCCGCGCGACGTCGTACTCTCGCATAGCCAACGCTTCCCCGCTCGCGGGTTAAAGCCCCGTGCTCTCCCAGTGCGCTCCTCTCGTGCTCACTCCGTATCCTCTCCGTGCTCTCTCCGCGTCCTCCCCCGGGGTCGTGTCAGCGCGGAATGGATGGATATTTGGGGCCGCCCGTCAGATCAACTGCCAATGGACGTGGATCTCGTACTCGCACCGGTCGACGGCAGCGACCAGTCCGAGCGGGCCATCGAGTACGCGATCACCGTCGCGGACGCCTACGACGCCGACGTACACCTCCTGTTCGTCCTCGACGAGCGCCTCGTGAAGGCCATCGACGACGGCACCGTCGACGCCGACACCGTCGCCGAGGACCACCGCGAGTTCACCGAGATGGTGCGCGGCCGCCTCGACTCCGACGGCGTCGGCGGCAACCTCGACACCTCCACTGCCGCCGGGTTCTCGCCGACCAGCCTGCGCCAGTCTCCCGGCAGCGTCATCCTCGACGTCGCCGAGGCCATCGAGGCCGACTTCGTGGTGGTGCCCCGCGAGCCGGGGAGCAACGAGACCGACGAGGCCATCGGGCGCGCGGCGCTGTACGTCATCGAGTACGCCAGCCAGCCCGTGCTCTCGGTGTAGCGATTTCCGGACGCTTCTTTCGGCGGTGTGAGTGCCGACCGGTTCCCGGCGCGTCTGCTCACTACGGAGTGACGAGATACGCGTCGGCAGCGAAAACGGTGAGGACGGTCAGGACCAGAAACTCGGCGACGAGGAGGACGCCGAGCGCACGGCGGCGGTTCGGGGATTTGAACCGATACCGCTCGTAGCCGAACGGCGTCTGGACGGTCTCGTCGGTCGTGAAAATCCCGACACGGGGGCGCGACAGCGCGACGACCGTGAGGGCCGTACCGACTGCCGGGACGAGCGGAACCATGACGTACGCCGCTAGCAGCCCGGCTGTGACGTCCATCACTGTTCTAGCGGGTTTCGGTGGTCTCTCTTCGGCACTCGATCGGCGGAACCACGTCGCCAGTTCGAACCGATGGGGCCCCTCAGATCCGGATGCCCATCTCGAGTTCGAACCGTTCGGCGTCGCTCGTCTCGAAGCCGACGTTCTTGTACAGCGCGATGGCGGGGTCGTTCCACCGCTCGACGGTGAGCCACACCTTCTCGATGCCCTCGGCCTGACCGAGCCCCAGCAACGTCTCGACGAGTTCGGTGCCGATACCGGCGCCCTGGTATTCCGAGAGGACGAAGATGGCGAGTTCGTAGCCGATGTCGCCGTCGGGGACGAGCGTCGCGTGGCCGACGGCGGCGCCGTCGTAGCGGGCGACGACGTTGACGCAGTCCTCGGCGAGGATGGTGTCGAGCCACTGCTCGATGGCCTCGGCCTGGACCGGCGGGATGCCCTGGGCGCGGTCGGCGGGGTCGAACTCGCGGTACATCGCGAGCAGGTCCGCCGCGTCGGCGTCCGACGCGCGCTCGACGTCGATGGTCCGGCCGGCGCCGTCCGCGAACGACCGGGGTGGTCGCGGGAACGAGTCGGCCGGCTCGTCGGGGAATGCCGGGCTCATCGGACGAGAGTCACCGGCGTCTGGGCGTTCAGGAGGACGAACTCCGCGACGGAGCCGAGCTGGATCTTGCCGAGCGGGCTGCGCTCCCCGCTCCCGAGCACGATGCGGTCGAAGGACTCCCGGTTGGCGATGGTCACGAGGTCGGACCCCGGGTCGCCCTCGACGTGGCGAACCGTCGACGGGACGTCCGTCTCCGCGAGCGTCTCGCGGACGCGCTGTTCGACCTCGTCTCGGCTCGCGTCGGCTGCGCCGCTCGCGAACACGGCCACGGTGAGCTCGTCGCCGGCCTCCTGCGCTCGCGCGATCGTCTCGTCGAGGGCCTGGTAGGAGAGAGGGGTGCCCCCGACGCCGAGTAGGACTTGCATGCGCCGCTGTTAGCGGGCACCTGCAAAAAAGCCACCTGCCGCGGCGAGGCCTTTTTCACCCCTGGTACCCCAGGTTCGCCCATGAACGCAGGCGAACCGCCGGACGAGGACGGCGACGGCGAAGGCGACGTCGAGGACCGTTCGACAGACCCGAGCGGTGACACCACGAGCGACGGAACCGACGGCGACCCGCCGGCGGGTGGCGCCGACGAGGGAACCGACGACGCCGACGACGAACTCGACCCGGCACAGGAGGTCGAGGCCGCCGTCGAGGACGTGATGGGCCCTGGCGTCCTCGACGACGGCGCCTCGGACGGCGACGAGAGCGAGACAGACGAGGGAGAGATTGCGGAGAGCGCGACCGACGAGACCGAGACGGCCGACAGCGAGGTGGACGAGGCCGGAGTGGACGAGGACGAGACTGCGGAGAGCGCGACGCCTGGGGACGAGACCGCCGAAAACGAGGTGGACGAAGTTGACGTGGACGAGGCCGACGTAGACGAGGATGGGGGTGAGTCCCGCCCCAGTGACGGCGACGTGAGCGAGGCCGAGGACGGGGACGTGGAAACTGAGCCTACAGGCGCGTCGCTCGACGACGCTGACGGCGCTGGCGACGTCGCTGAAACCGATGGCGACGTCGACGACGTGGACGGCGGTGCCGACGTGAACGGTGATGCCGCCGACGTGGACGGTGATACCGCCGACGTGAACGCTGATACCGCCGACGTGGACGACGATACTCCCGATGCGGACGACGCTGATGCGGACGACATCGGCGCGTCTGGCGACGAGGACGCGGAAGACCTCGCGTCCGGGGACGGTGACGACGCCGGTCCGGCGCCCGGCGACGGCGACAGCTTCCGTCGCGACGAACCGTTGTCGGTCGACGAAGACCAGGCCGAGGACGACGGGGTCGACGAGTCGGCCGCCGTCCAGGCCGCCCAGGAACTCGTCGAGAGCGAGCGGGCCGGCGAGACGGCCGACGATCAGGAAACGGCGGACGCCACCGACGAGGCCGGGGACGCTGATTCGAGCGAAGCCGAGGCGGCCCAGGAACCGGGCGACGCCGACGGGGTCGAGGAGATGGCCGAGGACGTCCCGGCGGACGTCAGGAAGTACGACCGGTTCAAGAAGATCGACGGCGGGACCTACGACCGGGCCAACGAGTTCCTGCGGGACCGCACGTACATCACCGCGCGCGAGTGGGCGATGGCGCGCCTCTGTGCGGACTTCCGGACCGAGACGGGGGTCGAGATGACCAAGATCGGTGAGAACCTCCCGGAACTGGTGCCGTTCATGACGGACACCTACACGCCCCAGGCGGTCAACCAGGCCCGGGCCGCCTTCGAGGAAAAGGTGCGAAAGGCCGGCGCCACCTTCCTCTACGGCGCGATGTGCGACTTCTTCACCGCCGAGGAACTCGACGACGTGATGTACGAGGCCACGGAGGTCGCGAAGTTCCTGCTGGAGGTCGAGGGCGTCGAACTGAGCGTCGAGGAGGAACTCGCCGCCGAGGACCACATCTCCGAGGTCATGCGCGATGTCCGCGAGCACTCCGCCGCGCTCCGCCACGACGAGGTCACCTGTCCCGAGTGCGGCCACGAGATCCACGCCGACGACTAGCGGCCCCTGTACAGCGACTCGATCCTGTATATATTTGTCACGTCGAGAGACACTTCGTCCTATGAGCGCGGTCTCGCGACAGCGGGTGGTATTCACCGACGTCGTACTGAGCCTGTCTATGATCGCGGTCGGAGCCGGGATGTGGATGGACCGCGCTGGTGACGCCTGGCCGGCCGTCATCGCTGCGCCCGTGCTCGCCGTGCTGGTGGTTCCGTTCGTCGCCGCCGTGGACCGCCGCCGGGTATCGAAGGTGGGGATGGCCACCGCAGTCGTCGGTTTCTTCGCCGCGATTCTCCTGGTCGGCGTCGCGGGCGGGCCGGTGGCGGCGGTCTGGGGCGCGGCGACCGTCGGTGCCGGCGTCGGGATGGTGGCCTATCGCCTCTACTTCGGCGTCGTTCGACCGATACCCCCGGGACGGCTGGAACAGGCCCGCCGTTCCGGATAGTCTGGACCCGGGCGACCGTCTCGCGGTTCAGCCGCTACTGTTCCTGCAATCCCCACTGGACGTTGCTCCACACCCGCTCCCAGACGTAGTACAGCGCCGTCTTCGCGACCGCGGCGGAGAGTCCGATCTTCGCGGACGACCCCAGCTGGCCCGTGTACGCGAAGGCGATCAGGAACACCACGGAGGTGGCGAACAGTCGGTAGGACGCGGCCTTGACTATCGACCGTCGATGGGTCTCCACGGGGGATCACCTCGAACCTCGCTGCGGGTTCGGGTCGGTCGCGGAGCCGTCCGATACCATGCGTGGGCGGCGACGAGGTGACATTCGGCGAACACTACTGCCGGGTGCGTGAAAAATCTAATTACATTTAATTAACCCATGGTGGGCAACGCCACGGTTATGGGCCGACCGGCCGAGCACGCGGCTATGGACGCCGAACGAAATGCAGTCGTCGTCGACGTCGGTCTCGGTGCGCTGTGCGTCGCGATGGGACTGCTGTACGCGAGCCGAGGGGCGTTGCCGTACTGGTGGCTCACGGCCGTCATCGCGCTCCTGACTGCGGCGCTCGCGTGGGCCGACGACCACGGCGTCGTCGGCGGGTGGACGACGGTGGCCGTCGTCGCCGCCTTCGGCGTCGCCGTCCTCGCGCTCGGACTCGTCGCCGGGCCGGCGGTCGTCTCGGCCGTCCTCCCGGCGGTACTCGCTGGCATCGTCCCCTACCGGCTCTACTACGGCGTCGTCAGACCGGTGCCGGCGGGACGCGTCGCTGACGTGGGCGAACGCGCGCTGTAAAGGAGAGGTGGGCCTCGCGGCCCGAACTCTCGCCCTATCGATCGGACCGGATGATCAACATTCCGTCGTTCGTCGTGACCTCCGTCGCTTCCTCGGGCACGTCGAACTCGTACTGCTGGTCGTCGGCCACGACGATGGCGGTGTCGCCGACGACGTCGACGCTGGCGTGGGCGTCGGCGCCGAAGTCGACCGTGAGTTCCGCCGTCTCCTCGAACTCGCGGTGGGTGATCGACACGTCGTCGTGCTCGGCGGCCGCCGTCCGTAGCTGGTGGGGCGCGTCCATGTGGACGGTTGGGACGGCGCGTGCCTAAGTGCTGTGCCGCGACCGGATCGTTGCACCGAATCGTCCCCCGTCGGTCGCTCGCCTTGCCGGTCGATCACCCCGCCGGTCAATCACCTCGCCGGTCGGTTACGGCTCGTGTTCGCCCGTCCCCAGGAGGTACCCGCCGAAGGCCGTCACCCAGAGCTGCGTCGGATAGGTGATCCAGCGTTCGAGGCCGCCGATGCCGAGCACGGTCGACCCGCCGAGCGCGACGAACAGGGCCAGGGCGATCAGGGCGACGACGCCCAGGCCGGCCGAGAGGTAGCTGAACGGCCGTCGAACGACGAGCGCGGCCGCGATGGCCGACAGTCCGCCGCCGGCGAAGGCGAGGAAGGCGGCGGCGAAGTGCGGTGCTGGCTGATCCGCCGGGAAGATCCCGACGCCGGCGACGCCGAGGCCGGTGAGAGCGACGATGGCGGTTAGCCAGCGGCGGTCGTACACCCGGTCGATTCCGTCGGCGGCGACCAGCGTGAGCAGCCCCGAGAGGATCATGGCGCCGTTGAAAATCGTGGCCGACGGCTGGACGAGTCCCGCCGGTCCGATCGACGCCCCGAGCGCGCTGATGGTCTCTTCGGCGGTGCTGTACCCCGGATAGAGCGCCTCGGCGGTGACGATCCCCAGCGTCGAGACGATGCCCACGCCCACGAGCGCGAGTCCCGCTATGGTCCGGCCACGGTCGACGTCCCCGTTCATCGGTCTCCATGGAGGTTCCGCGGCCACCCACAAATAGCGACGGGAAGACCGAACACTGGGGCCTGCGCCTCACCCCCAGTCCGCGCACTCGCGGTGGCGCTCCGCGACCCGGGCGACGGCCTCGGCGTCGAGGGCGCCGTCCTCGGTGATCGCGGCGTCGACCGCGTCGGCGGGCGTCACGTCGAACGTGGGGTTCGCCACCGCCAGGGCCGCGTCACCGTCGTACACCTCGGCGGCGTCACGTTCCTCCAGGTCGACGGCGTCGTCGGTCGCCACCTTGTCGCTCGCCGCGACGACGTAGGAGGGGCAGTCCGCCGGCGCGGCCAGCGTCGCTGCCCGGGTGCCCACCTTGTTGACGACGCGGCCGTCGGGGAGCACGCGGTCCGCGCCGACGACGAGCGCCTCGGCGTTCCAGGCGTCGAGTTCGAAGGGGAACGCGGCGTCCGTCGTGAGCGTCACCTCGCAGTCGCCGGCCAGCGCCTCGGCGACCCCGACGCCCTCGCGGCCCGGTCGCGACTCCGCCAGGAGCACGGCGTCGGGCTCGGCCGCTCGAATCGCCGTGAGGACGGTGCCCGAGCGGGAGAGCGTGGCGACGCGGTCCGGGAGGCGGTCGGCGGCGTTCGCGGCGGCCGCCTCGTCGGCCGACAGCGCCCGGTCGATGCCGTCGCTCGCTGCCGCCTCGACCGCCGCCGGGGTCCGGTCCTCGCTCGCGGCCGCCATCGCCCGGTTCACGCGGTTGGCGACGACCGCCATCGACGGGCGTGCGTCGCAAAGTCGACGCGCAAGGTCGGCGACCCCCTCCCAGTCGTCGCCGTCGGCCTCCCGGCGCTCGTAGTCCGCGTCGCCGTCGGCACTCGCCGATCGCCCGGTCTCGGCCAGGGCGGCCTCGTCCCGGAGCATCTCCAGTGACCGTATCGAGAGCCAGGCCGAGCCGTGCTCTCGGTCGTCGCGCACGGTCGCGACGCGCGGTCGTACCCGGTCGTACGAGGTCCAGAGAGCGGGAACGGTCTCTCGACGGAGAATTGCCGTCGGCGGGACCCACTCGTACTCGGTCGTCTCCTCGTTCGTCTCGACGGCCCGCGACTCGCAGCCGAACAGGAACGGGTGGACGAGCCAGCGGTCGTCGCGGTCCGGGTCGTCGACGGGGAACGGGTCGCCAGCGCGGACGAGGGAGACGTCCTCGGCCGCGATACCGGTTTCCTCCGCTATCTCGTCACGGGCGGCCGCCTCGGGGGAGCGGTCTCGCCCCTCGTCGTCGGCGACGTGGCCGGCGACGCCGCCCCACCGCCCCTGATAGGACCCGACCGCGTCGCTCCGCCGGAAGAGGAGCACGTCGCCGTCGTTCCGGAGGAAGACGGTGACGACGGGCGTCTCGTTCATGGCAGCGGTTTCGAGGTGTTCGTCAATGAATCTCCGGGACTGGTTTCGATGATGGTGTTCAGTCCTTCCGTTGTCGGTGCGTACAACTGTGAGTTGAACGGGTGATTCTTCTGGCTGGCGCTGGAAGAAACGAGACTCCCAACAGCCAGAAAGCCCTCGGCGCGCTCGGGTCGCGGGGACCACCCTGCGCTCCTCACTCCGTTCCGGTGCTTGGGGGTCCCGGCTTCCCCGACCGCGCCTCGCCCTTTCAGTCCTCCAGGACGGCACCCCCGCCCTGCCCTTCCCCTGGTCGGCCGACGAGACGGCCTCCCGGCCGACCGCCGCGCGGTTGCGGAGCGGTCAGGACGCGTAATTCGGCGCGGACGCGCCGAATCCGGGGAGGAGTGGGGAGTCAATCGCGAGCGCGTTTCATCGCGCGAGCAATGCAGTCCTGGAGGACTGAAAGGGCGAGGCGCGCTCGGGGAAGCACGGACCCGCAAGCACCCACGGCGCGCAGCGCGGTCCGCGCGAGTCGAGCGCGACGAGGGCTTTCGAGTTCTTTGACTTCGTGCTATGTGCGACGATTTCGACTCCCCCAGATCGCTACGTAGTTGATCTGTACCGATCACTCGCCGAGAAACCGATAGCCGTCCGAATATCCGTTCAGGAGTGCAGGCCCTTTTATCGACACGACCGATACAGTGTCCCATGAACGTCGCCATCGTCAGCGACACGCACGTCCCCTCCAGAGCCCAGCGGATCCCCGACGAATTTCGCGAACTGATCGATGAGGCGGACCACGTCATCCACGCCGGCGACTTCGACGCGGAGAGTACAATCGTCGACGTCCGGGAGATGGCCACCGCACTCACTGCAGTGCGGGGGAACACGGACCCACACGTGGGGCTCCCGGCCGTCGCGTCGGTCGAACTCGGTGGGGTGGCGTTCGTCGTCACCCACGGCACCGGGTCGGTGCGCGGCTACGAGGACCGCGTCGCGAACGCGGCCAGACAACACGGCGACGATGGCGCCATCGCCGTTTCGGGGCACACTCACGAGGTGACGGACGCGACCCACCGGGGCGTCCGCATCCTGAACCCCGGGAGCGCGACGGGCGCCTCACCCGCGACGCGGGCGACGATGATGACTGCCGACGTCGCAGACGGCGCCATCGACGTGACTGTCCACGAACTGTAGGCGGCCGGTTTTTCGCCTGGCCTGCCCACTCCTCGTCACCACTGTCGGCAGGCGTTGCCACCGCTGGCGTCGCTTTCCCCTACCGGGGCCCTTTTTCCCGCCGCATCCCGGAAGAGGCGTATGGAACTGTTCGCGGTCGAGGGGTTACCCGAGGTCCGCCCCGGCGACGACCTGGCGGCCATGATCGGCGAGCGGGTCGACCTGCGGCCCGACGACGTCGTCTGCGTGGCCAGCACGGTCGTCTCCAAGGCCGAGGGCCGCCAGGCCGACCTGGCCGACTTCCCGGCCGGCGAGCGAGCGGAGGAGATCGCGGCCCGCATCGCCGACCTCGCCGGCGAGGAGAAGGACCCCCGGTTCGCCCAGGCCGTCCTCGGGGAGAGCGAGGAACTGGTGCTCGACTCCCCCTTCCTGCTGGCCGTCACGCGCTTCGGCCACACGACCGTCAACGCGGGCATCGACCGCTCGAACGTCCCCGACGCCGACCTGCTGTTGCTCCCCGAAGACCCCACGGCGAGCGCCGAGCGGATCCGAGCGGGACTCGCCGACGCGGTCGGCGTCGCCGCCGACGGAAGCGACGGGGGCGACGACAGTCTCGCGGACGACTCACCCGCCGTCGTCGTCACGGACACCTCGGGGCGCCCGTTCCGCCAGGGCCAGCGCGGCGTCGCGCTGGGCTGGGCCGGCATCCCCGCCGCTCGTGACTGGCGCGGCGAGCACGACAGGGACGGCCGCGAGATGGGCGTCACCGTCCAGGCGGTCGTCGACGAACTCGCCGGCGCCGCGAACCTCGTGACCGGCGAGGGGGACGGCGGCACCCCGGTCGCCGTGGTGCGAGACTTCGCGTTCGGAGACCACGCGGGGCACGACGACCTCTACCGCGATCCCGACCAGGACCTGGTGCGCCAGGCGCTACGCGAGTGGACCTACGAAGCTGACAATACCTGACCAATGTACGCCATCGAACTCACCCCCGAACGTCCAGTCCCGGCGCTGACCGACGACGCCGTCGCCGCCGAGGCCGCCGGCTTCGACGCGGTCTTCGCCGCCCACCACTACAACAATCGCGACCAGTTTATGGCGCTGTCGTCGATGGCGCAAGCGACCGAGTCCATCGCCGTCGGGCCAGGTATCGCCAATCCGTACGAGACCCACCCGGTGACGCTGGCCTCGCGAGTCGCGACGCTCGACGAAGTGTCCGACGGTCGCGCCATCTTCGGCGTCGGTCCGGGAGACGCCTCGACGCTGCGGAACCTGGGCTACGACCACGACCGGCCGCTCCGGCGCGTGCTTGAGACGTTCGAGGTCGCCCGGCGACTGTGGCGGGGCGAGCGCGTCGACCACGACGGCACCTTCGAGGCACACGACGCCGGCCTGAACTACGAGGTCGGCGAGATTCCGGTGTACGTCGGCGCCCAGGGCCCCCACATGACGCGGATGGGCGCCAAGCGGGCCGACGGCGTCCTGTACAACGGCGCCCACCCGAAGGACCTTGAATGGGCCGAAGCGCAGGTGGAAAAGGGAGTAGAAGCAGGCGACGGGGACCGGAGCGCGGTCGACCTGGCGGCCTACGCCAGCGTGTCGGTCGCCGAGGAAGAGTCGGCGGCCCGCGACGCAGCCCGGATGCCAGTCGCGTTCATCACTGCCGGCGCGCCCGGGCCGGTGCTTTCCCGCCACGGACTCGACCAGAAGCTGGCCGACGCCATCGGGCAGTCCATCTCCGCCGGCGAGTTCCGCGAGGCGGGCGGGCAGGTGAGCGACGCGATGATAGACGCGTTCTGTATCGCCGGCACGCCGGAGACAGTGGCCGAGCGCACCGCGGCGCTCCTGGAGTACGCGGACAGCGTCGTCTTCGCGTCGCCGCTGGGCCCGGACGTGAGCGAGGCTATCGACCTGCTTGCGGCGGCCCGCCAGCGCTGACGTCGGGAACGACCGCGTCGACGGCCGCACCCAGCGCCAGGTAGCCGAAGACGCCGAACGTGGCGAGGAACAGGACCGACCCGACGGCCATGAGCACGGCCGAGAGCGGGTCGTGCATGGCGACTTCCGCGAACGCGTCCGGCATCGCCAGGATGCTGTCGATCAGGTCCGTGAGCAGTGATTGCATAGTCGGGGGTTCGGAAGACGGGCACTTGGCTTTCTCGGTCGCTATCCTGAAGGGGAACGAGCGTCGACCAGTGACCATGCCCGACGACGCCTCGCTGGAGGACTTTCTCGACGCCGACGACCAGGAGGCGGAACCGGACGACGACCGCGAGACGGCAACTTCGGACGTCTCAGCGCCCGATGCCGTGGAGAGTGTTGACGGCGCGGATAGTCCGGACGGCGAGAGCGATGCTACCGAGAGCGACGACGAGGCGGTTCCTGCGGTAGACGACGAAGCGACCGAACAGCCCACCGACCCGGCGGTCGCGACCTACGACTGGACGCCGGGTGGTGCCGCCTGTGCGGCGTGTGGGGAGTCCGCCGAGCGCCGATGGCGGGACGACCCCGGTTTCGTCTGCGAGGCGTGCAAGGAGTGGTGACTCGTTCGGCGACATCACACGTAGCGCTCGTGTGACGTCCGCACACGACCGTGGGTGGCGGTAGCACCCAGCAGAGTTACATGCACGCACGCCCTAGGACCCCCCACGTTTGGTCGTACGCGCAGGCCGAGACGGGTGGTGCCAGGGAACCGACGGTGGCACGGCCCGGGCGCGTCCCGCCCGATGGCAACCATGACAGACACGGACACCTCTCAGGGCCGGCAGACGGAGCCGGCCCTCCGCGAAGCCAACCGCGTCGTGACGCAGGTAATCGAGAACGTCGAGGAGGTCATCGTCGGCCACCACGCGGAGATCGAGCACGTCCTCACGGCGATGCTCGGTCGGGGCCACGTCCTGCTGGAGGACGTCCCCGGCGTCGGGAAGACGATGCTCGCCCGGGCCATCGCCGCCTCCTTCGAGGGGACGTTCAAGCGCGTCCAGTTCACCCCCGACCTGCTCCCGACGGACGTCACGGGCGTCAACGTCTACAACCAGCAGTCCGAGACCTTCGAGTTCCAGCCCGGGCCCATCTTCGGCAACGTCGTCCTGGGCGACGAGATCAACCGTGCGCCGCCGAAGACCCAGTCGGCGCTGCTCGAAGCGATGGAGGAGGGGCAGGTCACCGTCGACGGGACGACCCGGACGGTACCGAAGCCGTTCACCGTCATCGCCACGCAGAACACGGTCGAGCAGAACCGGACCTACGACCTGCCGATGGCGGAACTCGACCGCTTCACCAAGAAGATCCATCTGGGCTACCCCGACCAGGTCGAGGAGGCGGAGATGCTCGGCCGCGTCGTCGGCCGTCACCCCATCGAGGACCTGACGTCGGTGACCACGCTCGAGGAGTTCCAGCGCGCCCGCGACACCGTCGCCGACTTCGACGTCGAACAGCCCCTGCGCGACTACGCCACCAGGCTCGCCCGCTACACGCGCGAGCACGCCCAGCTGGGCGTCAGTCCCCGGGGGTCGCTCGCGTTGCTCCGGGCCTCGCAGGGGCGGGCGCTGCTCGACGGTCGGGACTACGTCGTCCCCGACGACCTCCGCACGGAGGCGGCGTCGGTGCTGGCCCACCGGGTCCGGCCGGACAGCGCGGAGCAGACGGGCCGTGACGTCGTTCGCGCGGCGCTCGATTCGGTTCCGGTCGAATGAGACCGACGCGCCGCGGGTACGCCGCACTCGCCGTCGTCGTCGTCGCCTTCTTCTTCGCGTGGGCGGGCGACCCTGACCGGGCCCGCGCGCTCAACGCCATCGCGGCGCCGGTGCTGGCCGCCGTCGTCGCCGGCGCCGTCACCGTCCACCGGGCGGGGATGCCGACCGTCGAACGGGCCGAGCCGGCCCCCGGGTTCCCCGGCGAGACCAGGACCGTCGAACTCACCGTCGACGGCGGCGCCGTCGCCACGATCACCGACTGCATCGGCGAGGGGCTCTCCGGGTCGGCCACGTTCGACCGGACGCTCCCGGCGACCGTCGAGTACGAGGTGACCTTCGACCAGCGCGGGGTCCATCGCCTGGGGCGGACCGTCGTCCAGGTCCGCGACGTCCTCGGGCTGGTCGAGACGACCCACCGGATCAACGAGACGACGTCGGTGCTGGTGTACCCGCGCGTGTACGCCGTCGGCGACCCCGGTTCCTTCCTCCGGACGCTCGGCCCGGAGAGCGACGAACGCACCGAGTTCGACCGCCTGCGCGAGTACGTCCCCGGCGACTCGCTGCGGGACGTCCACTGGAAGTCCAGCGCCAAGCACGACGACCTGCTGGTCACGGAGTTCACCGACCCGGCGGACGAGGAGGCCGTCAGCATCGCCGCGTCGGCCGACTCCCGGTACGCCGACGACATGGCCACCGCCGCGGCGACGCTGTTCGTCGCGGCCGTCTCGGTCGGTCTCACCGTCGACCTCACGGTACCCGGCGGCTCGCTCCCGGAGGGCCACGGTGAGACCCACAAGCGACACGCGCTGGAACTGCTCGCGCGCACCGGGAGCGGGTCCGTCCCGGACCACGCCTGGGATCGCGCCGACGTCCGGATCCGCGCGGACGGGTCGGGCGTGTCCGTCGCCGTCGACGAGCAGATTTACGCGCTCGAAGACCTGACCACGACGCGGGAGAACCCGGTCAGGACGGAGGTGACACCGTGACGCTCGTCGAGCGCGTCCGCGAGAACCGGGCGGTCGCGGCGGTCGACTGGCCGCGAGCGACGGCGCTGTTCGCCGTCCTCGTCACGCTCGGGGCCGCGCTGCAGGTGATGTACCACTTCATCGACGTCGTCGGCCTCCCGCTCGCGTTCCTCGCCATCGTCGCCGTCTCGCTGGTCGCGGCGACGGCCCTGGCGCGCGTGCTGCCGGCGTGGACGGCCGTCGTCGTCGCCGTCGTCCTGCTCGCGCTCGGACTCGGCTGGTACCTGACCCAGATCACCGGAAATCCACCGTGGATCGCGCTGGTCGCCGACGCCCTCTCGCTGCTCGGCGGCCGGTCGCTCTTGCGCATCTCGAACGTCCGCGCGTGGGTGCTGGGCGTGACGCCCGGGCCGGTGTTTTTGACCTGGTACTTCGCGCTCCGTCGGTGGTACACCCCCGCGGTCGCCGTCGCGGGCGGGACGCTCACGTTCTTCGTGCTGACCGGCGACGCTGACGTGGTGACGACGCTGACCGGCGTCGTCGCCGGCGCGGCCGCGCTGGGGCTGGGCGACTTCGAGCGCCGCGACGAACCCATCGCGCGAGCGGAGACGGTGCTCGTGGTCGCTGCGGTGATGATCGTCGTCCCCTCGGCCATCTCCGTCGTCCCGGCCACCGCGGGCGCGGCGGGTCCGCTGGCGCCGGGACTCGACCGTGCCGCGACGGTCGAGGCCAACCTGATGGACGCCGAGGAGGACCTGGCGGTCCAGGGCGCCATCAGCCTCTCGCCGCAGGTCCGCTTCACCGTGAGCAGCGACGAGGGCGACTACTGGCGCGTCGGGAGCTACGACCGCTACACCGGTGACGGCTGGGTCCGGACCGGCGGGACCAGCGAGTACCGCCACGGCCGACTCGACTCGCCGCCCGGCCCGTCGCGGACCGTCGACCAGACGTTCCGCGTCGAGACGCGCAGTAACGTCGCACCGGCCGCCTGGAAGCCGGTCCGGGTCGCCGGGCTTCCGGGCGCGAGCGTGCGGAACGACGGCAGCGTCGTCCCCGGCGAGACGCTCGAAGAAGGCGACAGCTACCGGGTCCGCAGCGAGGTGTCCGACGCCTCGCCCCGGCAACTCGACCAGGCCGGGACGAACTACCCCGGCGCCATCCAGTCACGGTACACGCAGCTACCCGACAGCACGCCCGAGCGCGTCGGTGACCGGGCCGCGCGGCTGACTGCCGACGCCGAAACGCCCTACCAGCGGGCCCGCGTCGTCGAGCAGTGGCTCCAGAACAACAGGAACTACTCGCTGAACGTCGACCGGCCGCGCGGTGACGTCGCCGACGCGTTCCTCTTCGAGATGGACGCCGGCTACTGCACCTACTACGCGACGACGATGGTGACGATGCTGCGGAGCCAGGACGTCCCCGCCCGGTTCGTCACCGGCTACACGGCCGGCGAGCGCGTCGACGAGGACCGCCGGGTGGTCCGCGGGCTCAACGCCCACGCCTGGGTCGAGGTGTACTTCCCGAGGTACGGCTGGGTGACGTTCGACCCGACGCCGGGTGGCCCCCGCGAGGCGGTCCGTGAACGGACCGTCCAGCAGGCCCGCGAAAACGAGGTGACGGCCGTCGACACGACCGACACGGGCGGCACCGAGGAGTGGACGCCTACGGACACCCAGACGCCCGAACCGCTGACGACGGCAGCCGAGGGGTCCTCGAACGTCTCGGCGGACGCCGACAGCGATACGATCGAGTCGCCGACGCTCCCGGCGGGGATCATCACGCAGGACCTCGACGGCGTGAACGCGACGGGGGTGAACGCGACCGGGACGGGTGCAGGCACGGGCGACGACGGCCCCCTCCCGCGGATGCCTACCCGCCAGCAGTTCGCGCTCGTCCTCGTCGCTGCCCTGGGCGCCGCCGTCGGGGTTCGCCGCAGCGGCGTTCCCGAGCGGGCCTATCGCGCCCTCTGGCTCCGCTACCAGCCCCGTTCCGACCCCGCGACCGACGTCGAACGGGCGTTCCAGCGGCTCCAGTACTACCTCGGCGAGCACCACTACCGCCCCCGATGGGACGACGAGACCGTCCGCGAGTACGTCGACGCCATCGACGCCGACCCGCGGGCCCGGCGCGTCGCGGCCATCCGTGAACGGGCCCGGTACCGGGGCGACGTGAGCGAGGCCGACGCCGACGAGGCGGTGCGCCTGGTGAACGAGCTCGTCAGGTGACCGCTCCTGCCGACCCCGGTGGAGCGTACCGACGACCTACCGGCGGACCGCCGTCGTAAACTCGCTCGTTCGATGGACCGACGCCCGCCACAGGCCCCGAAATAGGGCGCGCGGCGGGCAACACCAGTAAGTGTTTAATAGGTTGATTTCGTAAGGCGACCTGTAATGTCGGAAGTCTGCTCGACGTGCGGGCTCCCTGATGAACTCTGCGTCTGCGAAGACGTGGCCAAGGAGTCTCAGGAGATCACCATCCGCATCGACGAGCGCCGTTACGGGAAGGAGGTAACGATCATCGAAGGGTTCGATCCGAAAGACGTGGACATGGACAGCCTGTCCTCGGACCTCAAATCGAAGTTCGCCTGCGGCGGGACCGTCGAGGACGGCTCCATCGAGCTGCAGGGCAATCACACCGGCCGCGTGGAGGACTTCCTCCGCGACAAAGGATTCAACGTCGCCTGACCTTCCCCGAGCGGCTTTTCTGGCTGGCAGTTTCTCGCGCGTCGAGCGACGCGTCGTCACCCGCAACTGACCCACGAACCAGCGGCAGCCGCGTCCGCCCCAGGAACTACCCCGTCGTCCCGCAGTTAGCAGCTGGATAGTATTGACCCCGTCGGCCGGACCGACCGTATGGCACGGGTTGTCCGACTGCTCTTCGCGGACCCGCGGGTCGAGGTACTCGAACGCGGCTCCGACCTGTGGGTCGTCTCCGGCGTCGACCCGGACCGGCTCGTGTCGCTCGTCGACGACGCGCCGTCGGTCGCGGCCGTCCGCGAGTCTATCGACGACGTCGCCGAGGACGCCGTCGTCGTCCACGTCGCGATGGACGAGGCCGGCCCCGCGGCCGTCGACGCCTACCGGAGCGTCGTCTCCAACCGGAACTGCTACCACTGTCGAGCCGGCGACGGGACGCTGGTCCTGACCGACCAGTACCGCAACGCCATCTCGCAGGTGCCTGCCGCCGACCGGACCGTCGCCGAGACAGCCGTCGCAGACCACCTGCTGTTCCGCGCGCCGGTCGCGCCGACGACCTACCTCGACGAGATCCGGGCGCTCGAACACGGCACCTGGGTCCACTGGGACCTGGCCAGCGGCGGGCGAAAACAGGCTCGCGTCGGTACGCTCGCCGGCGACCGCGACGTCGGCGCGGACCGGCCGGCGGCACTCGGCGAGACGCTCGACGCCGTCCTCGGCAAGGGGAGCGACGGGCCGTCCGCCGTCACCAACATGCTCTCGGGCGGCGTCGACTCGACGCTGGCCGGCACCTACCTCGACGACGCCCCAGCGGTCGTGATCGAGTCGGACGCGCCCGAACTCGCCTTCGAGTGCCAGTACGCCAGCGAGGCCGTCGCGTTGCTGGACGTCGACGCCCGGGCCGTCCCGCTCCGGGAGGCCGACTACCTCGACCAGCTCGTGACGAGCATGGAGCGGCTGGGCTTTCCCTCCCACTACAGTGCGACGGCCGCGATGGACGCCGTCTTCGGAACCGACGACGGCCGGCGCTACGTCAACGGCGAGGGCGCCGACGCGCTGTTCGGCCTCACCGGCGCCAAGGGGTTCCGGGCGGCGGCGCGCTTCGACGACCTGGTCCCCCGGCCCGTCGCCACGGCCCTCACCTCGCTACCCGGGTCGCTCGGCGAGTACGCCGTGACCTTCGCCCGCCAGGCCGAGCGGGCGCGACGCCGGCCCGCTCACCCGCGGTCGTTCGCCCAGCAGTTCGCCTTCTTCACCGACCCGGCGGTGGTCGCCGATTTCGTGGGCGAGGACGCCGTGAGAGAGCGCGCTCGACGCCAGTTCGAGTACGTCACCGGCCGGGTCGACGGGCTGGCCGACGACCCCTGGGACGCACAGCTCGAACTGGGCCACCTCCTGAGTTTCTTCGCCCACAACACCGTCACCCAGTGGCGACAGCTCGCCTACGCCCACGGCAAGAGCCTGTTCGCGCCGTTCAACACCCGCTCGGTCGCCACCCTCTCCCAGTCGATTCCCGCCAGCGAACGCTACGCCGACGACAGCCTCCTCCCTCACCGGTCGACGACCAAACACGTCCCCAAACGATTGCTCGACCGCCGCCTCCCGGCCTACGACACGGACAAACCGAAGGGCGGCGGCGTCTTCCCCCGCGAACGCTTCTTCGAGTCGGGCTGTCTCGAAGACGTCTTCGACCGGTACGAGCCCCCGTCGTTCGTCCCGGATTCGATGTACGAGGGCCACGTCGAGTCGTGGGGCCCGCTCACCTGGAACCTCATCACCTGGGCCGTCTGGCGCGACCACGTCCTCGAAAACGACGACCTGGGCGTGCTCGAGGGGACGACCGAGGTTCGGTGTGACGGTGAGGTGCGGATCGAGAGTGCGGATAAGTCCGGCGCGGAAATCCGAACAGAAGTACAGTCCGACTGAGCGGATTTACCGGAAGCGAGGCTGGTCCGTCGGCCGCGGCAAGCATACGCCGCCGAAGGCGGCGTTTCCCCCGAGTCCGAACGCAGTGAGGACTCGGCCTTTTTCGCCGACGTTTTTCAAGGAGTGGTTCGCGAGCGGAGCGAGCGAACCCGACGCAGAAAAAGGTCGTCTCAGAAGAACTTGAACAGGTCGTCGCGCTCCTGTTCGTGGAGGTGGTGGCGAATCGCCTCGTACAGCGGGTCGACGTTGCCGCGCTTGGCGCTGATGGGGGCGATGGTCTCCTGCCACTGCTGCCAGGGAGGGTAGAGGCCGAGGCGTTCACAGAGGTCGTCGAGGCGTTCGTCCTCGTCGTCGACCTTGTCCATCTTGTTGACGGCCACGACCGTCGGAATATCCAGTTCACGGAGGAAGTGGAACATCTCGACGTCGTGAGGGACCTCGTCGGGGCCGGAGTGGCGGTCGATGATGTCGATGACGGCCTTGCCGTCGACGACGAGGACGCCCACCAGGATGTTGTCGGCGTAGCGTTCGACGTACTGGACGACGTCGGTCTTGATCTGCTCGCGGACCGCTTCCGGGACGCCTTTCATGAACCCGAAGCCGGGCAGATCCGTGATCACGAAGTCCTCGGCGGTCCAGTCGAAGTGGTTGGGCTTCTTCGTGACGCCGGGGCGCTGGCCGGTGTTGAACGTGTGACCGGTCACCTCGCGCATCAGCGTCGACTTGCCGACGTTCGACCGGCCGACGAAGACGACCTCGCCGTCCCGGTCCGGTCGCGTCTCGAACATACCGGGGAGAGGTGGCGAGCGCCCAAAGCCTCGGTGGTTCGCGAAGGTGGCGGCGTTAACAGCGCCCGTTGTACCCATCGGTGGCTTTAACTCGCTCATCGTGATCCATTCACGTACTCTCCGTTTCATGGCGGGTGCGGATTCGCGCCCGCGCGGGAGCACCTACCTATGGACGAAGTCACTATCGGGGTTATCGGCGCGGGCAACCGCGGCGAGACCCACAGCGAGGCGTACGCGGAGGTACCGGGCGCGACGGTGGCGGCCGTCGCCGACGTCGACGAGGACGCGGCCCAGCGGCTGGCCGAGCGCTACGACGTCCCGCAGGTCTACACCGACTTCCGGGAGATGCTCGACGACTCGGGCGTCGACGCGGTCGACGTCTGTGTCCACAACAACCTCCACCGGCCGATGGCCGTCGCCGCCTTCGAGGCCGGCAAGCACGTCTTCTGCGAGAAGCCGCTGGCCGGGAGCTACGCCGACGCGAAGGCCATCGCAGACGCCGCCGAGGCCGCTGGCAAGCACCTCGGCGTCCAGAACGAGACGCTGCTCGCGCCGGAGACCCGCGGCGCGAAGACGTTCGTCGACGAGGGGAACCTCGGCGAAATCTCCTACGCACGGTCGGTGTACTCCCGCCGCCGCGGCCGGCCGTACGTCGACGGCTACGGGACGCCGGCGTTCGTCTCGAAGGAGTCGGCCGGCGGCGGCCCGGTCGTCGACATCGGTACCTACGAGATCGGTCGGATGCTCTACCTGCTCGACAACCCCGACGTCGAGCGGGTCAACGGCAAGACCTTCGAGTTCTACCGGGACAGCTACGACGAGTCGCTCGTCGGCCCGAACACCGACGTCTACGAGGAACGGCTGGAGGACTCCGGGTTCGACGTCGAGGACGCTGGCACCGGTGCGGCACGCCTCGCCGACGGCACGCGCCTGGAGATCCGCGCCGCCTGGCACATGTACCAGTCCGACGAGCGCGGCGCCGTGGTGGGGTCCACCGGCGGTATCGAACTCGACCCGCTGGAGTTCCACACCACGACGAACGACTACGAGACGACCGCCCGAATCGACGTCGACGAGTACGAGACCCGCCAGGGTCGGCTCGCGAGCGAGAGGGGCTACACGTCCGAGCGCCCGACGCAGTTCGACCACTGGATCGAGACGGTTCGTGGCGACGTCGACCCGATACCCACCGGCGACATCGCGCTGAACTCCATGCTCGTCATGGAGGGGATCTACCTCTCCGACGAACTCGGCCGCGAGGTGAGCGCCGACGAGGTCGTCGACCATTCGGAGTCGCGCTCCGTCGACCTGTAGGCTCGACACGCGGTCGAGGATTCGCTATCTTTCCGCCCGTCTGGCCCTATCCCGGGCTTATTTCTCGTTGCCACTCTCATCCATCGGTGTGCGGCTCATCCAGGTCACGATCCCGACCGGCAAGCGGGAGGCCATCCTCGGCGCGCTCGACGACGAGGAGATCGACTACGTCGTCTCCGACGAGACGAGCGGCCGGGACTACACGGCCATCGCGTACGTCCCCTTGCCCCAGAGCGCCGTCGAACCAGTCCTCGACCGCCTCCGCGACGAGGGAATCGACGAGGAGGGGTACACGGTCGTCCTGGACGCCAACACGGTCGTCTCGCGACGCTTCCAGGAGCTCCAGGAGCGCTACGAGGAGGACGAGAGCGACGACCGGATCGCCCGGGAGGAACTCGTCGTCCGGGCGCGGGCGATGGCCCCGCCGCTGTCGGTGTACGTCATCATGACCGTCGTCAGCGCGCTCATCGCGACCGCGGGCCTGCTGTTGAACTCGCCGGCCGTCGTCGTCGGGTCGATGGTCATCGCGCCGCTGGTCGGCCCCGCGCTGTCGGCCAGCATCGGGACGGTCGTCGACGAGACCGACCTCTTCCGGCGCGGCGTCAAACTCCAGGTGCTGGGCGTGGTGCTCTCGATCCTCAGCGCCGCCGTCTTCGCCTACCTCGTCAGGTCGATCCACCTGATCCCGCCTATCAGCGACGTCACCACGATCCCGCAGGTTCGCGAGCGCATCGCCCCCGACTTCCTCTCGCTGGCCGTCGCCCTCGGCGCCGGCGTCGCCGGTGCTATCAGCCTCTCGACGGGCGTCTCGACGGCGCTGGTCGGCGTGATGATCGCGGTGGCACTCATCCCGCCGGCCGCGACCATCGGCATCGGCATCGCCTGGGTCCAGCCCTATACCGCGCTCGGTGCGACCGTCCTCACGCTCGTGAACATCCTCTCGATAAACCTCGCGGCGCTCGTCAGCCTCTGGTACATGGGCTACCGGCCCCACCGCTGGTTCCGCGCCGACGAGGCACGCACCGCGACGCTCAAGCGCATCGGCGTTCTCGCCGTCTCGATCCTGGTCCTCTCGGCGTTCCTCGGTGGCGTCACGCTGGATTCCTTCCAGCAGGCCCAGACCACCAACGACGTCGAGGACGCGGCCGAACGGGTGGTTTCGAACTCTGGTGGTACGTACCTCTCGACCGACGTGGAGTTCGTGAACACGCCCGTCTTTCAGGAACCTTCGCGCGTGGTGGTCAGAGTCGGTATCGGACCTGGCCAGGAGCCCCTTCGTCTCGCATCTCGACTCGATGCGCTGTTCGACCACATCACCGGCCAGGACGTGACGACGGAGGTCCGCTACGTCACTATCGAGGGCGGGTAATCAGGGCCACCGGGGACCAGTGTTCGTCCGCCGTCGTCCCCGTCGCTGTAGAAGCCCGCGGCGACGACCAGGATCATCGACAGCGTCTCGGCGAGAACGTCTCGAACCTCGGCGAGGGTCTCTCCATCGCCGATGTCGCCAGCGACCAGACGACCACGAGCAGCCCGAAGGCGCTAAATAGCGCTCCCGTCACCGTTACCACCGAAGTCCACTTCGTCTACGACGCGGAGTCTGTTCGCTATGGAGCGTTACTACAGCCAAACGGGTGCTGATAGTAATCGGAAGACAGTCGAGCATATCCGTCCCCCGTTCCGATAGCGGGCTGTTCTCGTTCGTCTCCCGTAATTTCAACACTGATCACGAAACATGCGGGTTCGATGTACCACTTGGTGTACTACCACCATCCATGCGCCGAGAACCTGTCACTGAAATATAGTTCTACAGATCCCTCTGACGTCGTCCAACGCCGGTACGAGGATGGTGGGAAGACGAAAATCCTCGGTTATCCGTTTAACACTCCGATTTACGTACTGTATGAAGGAAACGACACGACGACACACGCGGACGAGATCGAGTACGGACTCGGTTGGCTCGAAGAACGGTTAGACGGTCTGCCGCGGTCAACACAGGTCATCACGTTCCGACTCCTCGAACTTCTGCAAGCCGCTGTCGATGTCCGCGAAGAGGACGAATTCCGGCTCTACAAGGACTTTGAACCGATGCAGGTACACCGAGCGCTCGAAAACGTATCCTGGGGTGCCTCACTACCGGTCGTCGCGGGTGAATTGATGTCTAACCTCGTTCTGAGACACCCACTCCCGAATGCGAACCACCGGACGAGCATCGCGATGCTCCAGTTCTGCATCGAGAGCGTAGCGCCGTCGTTCGAGATGCCGACTACCCACGTTGACGACCACACCTGGAAAGCGTGGGTTGACCCCTATATCGTCGAGTCGAAGCGATTGATCACCGTCCGTCGGAACAATGTTCGGTTCAAGCGGTTAGCGGAACTGGGAGTCGACGTCGTCGAGCGGAAGGGTGGGATCCAGATCTGGTTGACGGACTACGAGCTGGACATGCACTGGAGGGACGCACTGACCAAGTACGCGGAGCGTCACGAAGCGCACTGCACTCAGTTCGTCGAGGAGATCTTCGAACGCACGGGACGCTCTGATCTTACGGGACGGAAGGGCCCGACGAGAGACGGATTCGCTGAATTTCTGGAGAGCGGTGGAGACGGAGACTTCAGAGAACTGTTTTGATCAGTCGCGAAGCTCTGCGACAGACTCTCCGACCTCTCGGACGTGCTCGCTCCGTTCCAGGTCGAGTTCTTCGGCGAGGTAATCGACCGTCTCTTCGAGCGTCATAGTTGTAGAAAACCTGTGGAGAGTTATAAGCTTAGTGCAGTTCACGACGACGTCTGTCACCGCTTTCTAGCTCCGATACGGCTCTCAGACTGGACCCGAGATGCGAGGATACCGATAATCAGATCATAGTAAACCGGCAGTAAGCACAAAATGCGCGCTAATGGCTGATTGGGACTGGACAACGACTCCCGGCAACGTCGGTGAGTTGCCGGTCAAAATACGCCCAGGCGATCGAGTCGAACTCCTACTAGACGCCGATCAATGCGTTCGAGTGAACTCCTTCACTATCCCCGTCGACGAGCACGTACGCCCTGGTGACGTCTGTATTTTCACAGCTGAAATCGAAGCGGCCTCGACCGCCAGAAACCAAACTGAGATAGACATCTCCGTCACTGGGATAGAATTCATCCGAAAGTCCACACGTCCAAGTCCCCGAATCGACGAGATGATGACTCATCTGGACAGCGCTCGAAGGCGTCACGAAGAACGTGGATGCGACAACTGTGGGATTGTAGATGGGAGTACGCGAGTGACTGTCAAGACGAAAGCCGGTGACCGCGACCTTCACTATTGTAGCAAGTGCGGACGATTGCTCTCTACTCGTGAGTACGAGCAATGGAACGAGATGAACCATCGATAATCCACCCTATCGGAACAGACAGTTGGATTCAGACCGAACAGCTTTCTTGTGTTTGTCTCGCTACAACATAGCGACTACTCACTGTCTCGTTCCTGCTGGTCGGCGATCCGCTGCAGTCCGTCGGCGATGGCCTCGAACGCGGACAGGAATCGCCACGCGACGTAGCCCCCGAGAAGGACGACGCCGGGCAGCAGTCCGAGGAGTATCTGCTGAATGATGATCAGCGAGTACAGGACCCAAGCCATCCACAGGACGACGATACCTGCAGTTATCCACGGACTGGGCAGACGGGAGGGAGACCGTTCGGACATACTCGTCGCTATCTGTTCACTGAGTGAAAAGTGTACGCGCTGAATGCCTGGTGTTCACTCCGCTCAGACCCTCCTACTCGTCAAATGGCAGCTCTATCTCGTACCCGACGGCCTCGATAGCAGCCGCCAGCACGCCGTCGACGTTGTCCGCTTCGGTGACGCTCATGTAGTGGTCGGCCTCGACGTCGGTGGTGAGGTCGGACTTGTTGGCGATGGTGAGGACGGGGACGTCGAAGCGGGCCTCGATGGCGTCCCGGAGTTCGAGCTGGACGTCCAGCGGGTAGCCGCAGTTGCCGCTGGGGTCGAGGAAGACGAGGACGGCGTCGGCGAGGTGCTCGACGGCGCTGACGGCCTGGGACTCGATGTCGTTGCGCTCCGCCTCGGGGCGGTCGAGCAGGCCCGGCGTGTCGACGAGCTGGTAGCGGATGCGGTCGCGTTCCAGATGACCCACCCTGATCTGGGTCGTCGTGAACGGGTAGCTCGCCGTCTCGTTGCGGGCGTTCGTGACGTGGTTGACGAAGGAGGACTTGCCGACGTTGGGGTAGCCGGCGACGACGATGGTCGGCTCGTCGGGGCGGATGTCGGGCAGGGTCTTCAGCGTGTCCCGGGCTTCGGAGATGGCCGCCAGGTCGTCCGAGACCTCCTCGACGACGTCGGCGATCCGGGCGAAGGCCTGCTTGCGGAGCTTTCGGGCGGTGTCGGCGTCGCTGGTCATCCGGCCCTGGTACTCGCGGTGGATGTCCTTTGCTTTGCGCGAGGCCCACTGGACCTCCGAGAGGTGTTGCTTGATGGCGTCGATGCCGCCTTCGCCGTCGGTGCGGCTGACGATGATGGCGTCGGCGAGTTCGACGTAGAAGGGGTCGAGCGTCTCGATGTCCGGCCACGAGGTGACCACGTTCTGGAGGTTGTCGGAGACGATGTTCGACGCCGTCTGGAGCATCGACTGCTGGCCCTCGATGCCCGACTTCGCCTTGCCGGCGCGGGCGGCCCGGGAGAAGGCCTTGTCGATGACTTCCTCGGACGTCGGCGTCGTCGGAAGGTCCTCGAATGGATGGCTCATTACACCGCGATAGCGTCCCTGCGGGTAAAAGCGCGTCCGTTTGGGCGCTGGGGCGTTCGCGGGGTGGAACTCGCCTCGAACCGGGCGGCAACAGTAGGGCCTCGGGATGGTCGTCGGCGAGTCCAGCGCACCGTCCCGCCCACAGTTTTCAGGCTGGGGACGATAGCTCCGGGTATGAGCGAGTTCGACGCGAGCGTCCTGTTCCCCGGCGACCGCCTCAAACAGATGGTCCTCGACGGGGAGATGACCCAGATCCACCGGGGCGACGCCTACGCCGAGGAGGGGGACACCTTCGAGATCGACGGCCAGACCTTCCAGATCACGGACGTCACCCAGCGGACGCTGGGCGACCTGACCGAAGCGGACGCCCGCGCACAGGGCGCCGAAGACCTCGACGCCTACCGCGAGCGGCTGAAACGCGCCCACCAGGACTTCGAGTGGGACGACGACAGCGAAACGGTGCGCCATTCCTTCGAACCCGTCGACGGCTGAGTTCGGCGTGAACGCGAGAGCGGTGGCCGACACCGTTGCCGGCGGTCACTTCTCCAGCCGGAACCTCTTTCGCCGACGAGGGTCAATACGCTAACATGACAGACTGGCGCGCCGTCCTCTGGGGCTTCGTCGCGGGCATCGTCTTCGGACTGCTGGCGTTCGCCATCCCCGTGATCGGCCACGTGGCCGCCGGCCTGGTCGCTGGCGGCGTCGCGGGCTACCTCGCCGGCGGGGGCCTCGCCAGCGGCGCCTGGCACGGCCTGCTCGCTGGCGCGCTCGACGGCATCGTCCTCGCGCTGTTGGTCGCGCCCGTCGCGGCACTCCTCGGAGGCCTCGGCGGCGGCCCCGTCGGGAGCCTGGTCGGTGGGCTCGGCGTAATCGTCGTCGGCGTCCTCGTCGCCGCCGTCTTCGCTATCGACAGCGCCATCGGCGGCGCTATCGGGGCGCTATTCTCCGACGACCGACAGACCACGGGGACCACCTCCGAATACTGAATCGGGTCACCGCCGCTCACGCAATGCCGCACGCAGGTCTGCCAGATCCATCCCGCTTCCACCTTTTTCCGTTCGGGGTCGCTCCCGTCGGTCGTGACCCGCTCACGCAAAAATCTGGACCAAAAAGCGCTCGCTCCGCTCGCGTCCGTTAGCGTCGCTCCCGTAATGCGGTCCGCAGGTCTTCGAGATCCATATCTTTCATCGACAGTAGAACCAGCAGGTGGTAGACGATGTCGGCGCCCTCGTGGGCGATCTCCTCGCGGTCGTCGTCCTTCGCCGCGAGGATCAGTTCGGTCGACTCCTCGCCCAGCTTTTCGAGGACGGCGTTCTCGCCCTTCTCGTGGGTGAACAGCGAGGCCGTGTAGGACTCCTCCGGCAGGTCGGCCTTCCGCTGCTCGATGACCTCGAACAGTTCGTCGAGGATCTCGTCGGTCATACTCCCGATGGTGGGCCGGCGGGCCTTGAGCGCATCGCTCCGGCGGGCGCTCGTGCTGTGGGGATCAATACTCCGGGACGTCGCCGAGTTCGTCGTTGGCTTCCAGGGAGACCGTCGCCATCTCCTCGGCGATAGCGGCGTCCCGCTCGGCGCGCTTTTGGTATCCTTCGGCCATCCGTTCGCGATTCATGCGAGCACCTCCTCGAAGAAGGCCAGGTCGTGGATCCGCGGGTCGTCGGTCAGTTCGGGGTGGAAGGATGTGCCGACGATCGGGCCGTCCCTGACCGCGACGGCGCGGTCGTCCCACGTCGCCAGCACCTCGACGTCGTCGCCGACTTCGCTGATGAGCGGCGCGCGGATGAACACCGCCGGGAACGGGTCGTCCAGTCCGGTGACGTCCAGTGGCGCCTCGAAGCTGTCCTTCTGCCGGCCGAAGGCGTTGCGCTCGACGGTGACGTCCACCAGGTCGAGCGTCTCGACGCGGTCGTCCTGGGCGTCGGTCGAGGCGACGATGAGCCCCGCGCAGGTGGCCAGGACTGGCTTGCCGGCGTCGACGTGGTCGACGATTTCCCCGGCGATGCCCTCGCGGTGGAGGAGTCGCGAGATGGTCGTCGACTCCCCGCCGGGCATGAGGAGGACATCGCACTCCGGGACGATCCCCGCGTCGCGGATCTCACGAACCTCGCTGTCTTCGCCGTGGGCCGCCGCGGCGCGCTCGATGGCGTCGGCGTGCTCGGAGACGTCGCCCTGGACGGCGACGACGCCCGCGGTCAGTGTCATGGACCGAGTTTGGCTACCGGCGACGAAAAAGGGCACGTTTGGCGACCTTGTTGCGTGAGTGGTCCGCATTTCGGCGACGGGACGCTTTCTGGCGCGATGACTTTCCGATCAGTGTAGGGAGTGTCTGTAACGATCTGGTGTCTCAGTGAGACTGGTGCCAATGACGACGCGAACACGTCGAAAGCCCTCG
>JAOPKE010000003.1 GCA_025517465.1 Halobacteria archaeon HArc-gm2 | reverse complement strand
CCTCTTTGGTAACGGTGTGTCACCGTGACGAGCGCGGCTCCCCGACTGCACCCAAACTCTGGAACGACGAAGGCAGGGCGGTTCGTCAACTCCGTGAGACGTACTTCACGGCGACCCGACGCCTTCAGAAACGCGGAAGCGACCGTATCGCTGAATCCTACGGTGACGAGTTGTGGCGGCACATCGACCACATCCTCCACACGGTCACGTCGGAGGTCATCACCTACGCCGACCAATTCGAGAACCCCGTACTGGTTCTGGAAGACTTGACGCACATCCGTGAGAATATGGACTACGGCGCGTTCATGAACCGCCGCCTTCACGGATGGGGCTTTGCGAAGATGCACGCTCAGATTCGCTACAAGGCGGCTGAGAAAGGGATTCGTGTGGAGACGGTGAATCCCGCGTACACCTCGAAGATGTGCCACTGTTGCGGAGAACAGGGCTACCGTCCGAAGCAGGCGACGTTCAAGTGTTCCAACGTGGAGTGTTGGGTTTCGGAGTACCAAGCAGACGTTAACGCCGCGCTCAATATTGCAGACCGCTACCTCAGCGGAGAGAGTCATTCAAGAGAATACACGAGTGGCGATGACTCGGCTGAGGAAGGGGGACGTTTGACCGTCCCACAAGACAGCCAAGCCGATGCTGACACCCAGCAAGAGACGCTTGGAACGTATGCGTCTTGAAACCTTAGGGCCACGCTCGGCCTGAAATCCCATGGTGGGATTCCCGCGCCTTTAGGCGCGGGAGGAGGTCAAATCGAAACAGTCCCTCCAGCGACGCCAGGTCGCGGTGTACGCTGTGGCGGTGCTCGCCGCCGTCGCCCTCGCCGTCGGCCGTCCTGTCACGGCCTGGTCACTGGAACCCCTCATCAACCCCGTCCTGGCGGTTCTGCTGTACGTCACCTTCCTGGAGGTGCCGTTCGTCCGCATCCGGGCGGCGTTCCGGGACCGGCGGTTCATGGCCGCCGCGCTGGGGATGAACTTTCTGGTCGTCCCAGTCGTCGCGTGGGCGCTCGGTCGCTTCCTCCCGCCGGAGCCGGTGATCCTCGTCGGCGCCTTCATGGTGTTGCTGACGCCGTGTATCGACTACGTCATCTCCTTCACCGACCTGGCGGGCGGCGACGCCGAGCAGGTCACCGCCGCGACGCCAGTGCTGATGTTGGTCCAGTTGCTCCTCTTGCCGGCGTACCTCTGGCTGTTCGTGGGCCCGGCCGCCGCGGAAGCGATCGAGGCCGGCCCCTTCCTCGAAGCGTTCCTCGTGATCATCGCCGCCCCGCTCGCGCTCGCCTGGCTCACCGAGGTCTCGGCCGACCGCTCGCCCCAGGCCGAGCGCTGGCAGTCGGCGATGGGGTGGTTGCCGGTGCCGATGATGGGCGCGACGCTGCTGGTCGTCATCGCCTCGCAACTGCCCCGCGTCCAGGACTCCATCGGACAGATCGCGGCGGTCGTCCCGGTGTACGTCGCCTTTCTGGTCGTCATGCCATTGCTCGGTCGGCTGGCGGCCGGTGCCATCGGGATGGATGTCGGCGAGAGTCGCGCGCTCGTGTTCACCTCGGTCACGCGGAACTCGCTGGTCGTCCTGCCGCTGGCGCTCGCGCTACCGGCGGGCTACGGCCTCGCGCCGGCCGTCGTCGTCACCCAGACCCTCGTCGAACTGACCGGGATGGTCGTCCTCACGCGCGTCGTCCCGGCGTGGCTCGTTCCCGACCGGGCCGATTCGACCGCGAGTCCCTCCTGATTCCCGGAACCGGGGCCGAGTACCTCTCTCCCGGCGACGGACACCCGACAACGATTTGCTCCAGGCCGACGGGACCGACTGTATGGTGCCCTCGCTCCGCACGCTCCTCCTCGGCCCGCCCGAGTACCAGTTCCAGCGCCGACTCGACGTCCTGTTCGCCCTCGGGCTCTTCCTGGGTACCTTCCTGGCGTACGCGGTCGGCCTCTTCGAGGTCACCGGTGGCGTCGTCTTCCTCGCGGTGGACGCCGTCGTCGTGGGGATGATCGCGTCCGCCCTCGTGGGCTATCAGCAGAACGGCCTCCTCTTCGGCTGGCTCGCCGCCTACGCGCCGCTGCTCGGTGCCAGCGCCGACCACTACCTGCTCGGCCTGGCGAGCCGCCCACCGGTCGAACGGCTCGTGGCATTTCTCTCACCCGACGGGCTGGTGTTCCTGGGCGTCGCCGCCGCAGTGCTTGGATCGCTCTCCTGGACCGCCGGCCTGGCCGGCGAACGGACCATCGACGCCTTCCGCGGCCGGGTGTAACGCCCCTCGGCGTCGGTCTCAGTTCGCGAGCGGCCGCGAGCGCAGGTGAGCGACCCGGGCCGAACGCGAGCATTGCTGCCGCTCCACGGTGGACACGGCATCGCCGCGCGCACTCACTCCCGGAGATACCACAGGCCGCCGTATGTGACGCATCCGAGCGCGACGAGTCCGATACCCGCCACGGGCTGCGATCCGCCCGACAGTTCCGCGCTCCTGTACCCGCCGGTGAGCAGCACGACGCCGAACACCACGATGATCATCGGGATCCGGCCGATCAGCCGTTCCATGTAGCTCATAACGATGTAAAAATTACTTTGGGGTTCTATGAATGCGTTGCCGAACTCACTGCTCGAAACGCCGCTCCGGTGTTTTGTCCCGTCGCGATCGCACCTCTGGCGTCCCCTCCCTTCGATCGGCGACGAGCTCCCAGTCAGGCGCTTCTCTGCTCGCGTGTCGCTCCCTGCGCTCTCACGGGTCACTCCGTTCCCCGTTCGAGCAAATGCGGGCGCTTCGCGCCCGCTAGGTCGCTCCCGCTCGCATTTCCCAGGTCTCTCACTGCGTTTGCGACCTGGCTAATCGTCCGCCGAAATCGGCTGCCCCTCGGCGTCGGTCGGCGCCGGACTCTCGCCGTCGTCGAAGGGGTACCACGACTGCTTGGCGTCGGTGAGCGAGAGGTCCTCGTACCCCTCGACCTCCTCGGGTTCGGCGAGTTCGACGATGGTCTCGTGGCCGGTGGCGTCGACCCACTCGCGGAAGGTCTGGCCGTCTTCCCGGAGGGCGGCGTAGGCCTCGACGAGGTTGGCGATCATGCCTGGCACCTCGTCGGCGGGGACGCGCTGGCGCACCCAGTCGATGAAGGTGGGCTCCTCGCCGATGCCGCCGCCGACGCCGACGTCCATCGCCTCGACCATCTCGCCGTCCTTGCGGGCGCGCATGCCCTGGAGGCCGATGTCGGCCGTCATCGCCTGGCCGCAGTCGGCCGTACAGCCCGAGTAGTGGATCTTGATCCGGTCGACGTCGTCGGGGACGTCGACGTGTTCGCCGAGCCAGCGGAGCAGGCGCGCGGTCCGAGCTTTCGTCTCGGTCAGCGCGATTGAGCAGAACTCCGTCCCGGTGCAGGCCATCGCCCCCTGTTCGAAGGGGTTCGGCTCGGGCGTGTACGTGTCGAGCAACGGTTCGTTGAGCAGGTTCTTCAGGTTCCCGTCGGGGACGTCCATGACGAGCGGGTTCTGCCGGCGGGTCAGTCGCACCTCGCCGGAGCCGTAGGCGTCGGCCAGGTCGGCCAGTTCGATGGCGTCCTCGGCGGGCATGCGGCCGACGGGCACCGAGAGCCCGACGTAGTTCTCGCCGTCCTGCTGGTCGTAGACGCCGACGTGGTCGTGGGCGCCGCGTTCGGCGGGCCTGCCGGCGTTGTACGTGTACTCGCCGCGGAAGTTCGTCCCGGCGCGGGCGGGTTCGAAGGAGAGGCGCTCGACCATCTCCTCGCGGATCTTCTCCGTCCCCCAGTCGTCGACGAAGAAGCGGGCGCGGTTCTTGGAGCGGTTCTGCCGGTCCCCTTCCTCGTGGTACAGTTCGACGAACGTCCGGACCGTCTCGTAGGCCTGGTCGCGGCGGACGAACACGTCCAGCGAGCGGGCGGGGCGCGGTTCGCGGCCGCCGAGACCGCCGCCGACGCGGACGTTGAACCCTTTCACCTCTTCCCCGTCCACGACGGTGTGGGCCGGTTCCAGCCCGACGTCGTTGATCGAGTCCTGGGCGCAGCCCTGGCGACAGCCCGATACGGAGATGTTGAACTTCCGGGGCATGTTACAGAGCGCGTCGTCGCCGCGGATCCCCGCCTGTATCTCGTCGAGCAGTTCGCGGCTCTCGACGTACTCGTCGGCCTTGCCGGCGACCGGACAGCCCGAGATGTTGCGCATCGTGTCGCCGCCGGCCGAGCGCGAGGAGACACCGACCGCTTCCAGTTTCTCCCAGATCTCGGGGACGTCCTCCAGCTTGAGCCAGTGGAGCTGGATCGACTGCCGCGTCGTGAAGTCGATCCAGCCGTTGCCGAACTCGGGGTTCTCGACCGGTCCCCTGGCGTAGTCGCGGGCGACCTCGCCGATGGCCCGGAGCTGTCCGGGTTCGAGCACGCCGCCGCAGTTGGTCAGGCGCATCATGAAGTAGCTCTCCTGGCCGCCGCGGTGGTGGAACACCCCCCAGAACTTGAACCGGGAGAACCACTCGTCGCGCTCTTCTTCGGGGATGGATTCCCAGCCGTTCTCGGCGAACTCCTCTAGCTTCTCCCTGACGTCGTCGCCGTACAGTTCTCCTTTCCAGTCTTCCTTCTTGTGGGCCATTGTATCACTCTGTCTTTGTAGATCGTCCTCATTCTCGCTTCAAATCTACACGAACGTCCTTTGTTCTACGGCTAGAATACGCGGACGCGCCGACAATAAGGGTAATCGTCACACATTTCAAAAATTAAGGGCTGGATCCGGACGAACGGTCGAAGTACAAGGACCTAGAACGCCTTATACTGCCCCTCAATTTTCGATCCGTCCAGTGACGGCGGCAAGATCGGCGCGCGAGTTGACGTTCGTAAAGGGCGATCGGTATCTGGTGACGTCGTCGGCGTCGACGACGACCGGGTCCACGCGCGCGAGCACGTCGTAGAGCCGCCGGGAGCCCGCCGCAAGCGTCCGGTCGCAGGCGACGCGGCCGGCGTGGCGGTCGTAGACCGCGTGGAGCGGGTGGAGGCGGCCGTCGGCCCGCGGCACGGCCGCCGAGTCCACCGCCGCGAACAGCCGCTCGAACAGCGCCGGGTCTGCCCGGGGCATGTCGCAGGCGACCACGGCGACGGCGTTCCCGCTCGCGACCCGCAGTCCGGTCCGCATGCCGGCGACCGGTCCCTCGTCCGGGACGGGGTCGACGGCTTCGCGATACGTCACGCCGTCGAGCGCGTCGGCGACGGCGGCCCGCTGTTCGTCCCGGTAGTTCACGACGAGTTCGTCGGTCACCTCCCGCAGTCGGTCGGCGACGCGGCGGATCATCGGACCGCCGTCCACCTCGGCGAGGGATTTGTCGACCTCGCCGAAGCGCGTCGAGCGACCGCCAGCGAGGACGAGTCCCGAGCGCATCTCAGTCCCCGCCCGGGGTGGTCGACTCGCCGCTCGACGAACTGACCAGCCAGCCGTCGGTGGTCGCACGTCGGGCGATCTGGGGTCGGTAGACCCACGCGTTCAGCAGGACGATGGGGATCATCGAGGCGCCCACGATGGCGTAGCCGACGTGGAGATTCGGAAGCAGCGTCGACGAGTAGACGAGCGGGTAGACGATGCCACCGACGGTACCGACGCCGCCGACGATGCCCGCCACGGAACCCGAACTGTCGGGGAACATCGCGGGGACCTGTGCGAAGATGGCGCCCTCCGCGAACGCACACCCCATCCCGACCAGGAAGCCGGCGCCGACCGCGACGAGCACCTCGCCGCTGAGGCCCGCGAACGTCATCCCGACCATGGTGACGACGACGAAACACAGCGTGAGGAACGTCCACTGTTCCCGGTAGCGGCCCGTGAACCAGGGGAGGATGTCCCGTTCCTTGCGCGCCAGCAGGTCGCTGACGTAGCCGCCGATCGGCCGCAGCAAGCCCGCCGCGACTGAGAACGTCGCCGCGAACGTCGAGGCCAGCACGAGGTTGTTCGTGTCGAACCCTTCCCTGTAGTAGGTCGCGAGCCAGCCGTTCATCGACAGCTCGAGGCCGAACGTCATCACGTACGCCAGCGCGAGCACGACGGTCCCGTAGCGGGTCGCCGTGTGAACCCACTGCTTGAAGGTGGCGCTCTGGGCGGTCGCCTCCCGCTTCGCCTCGGACTTCGCTGCTTCACCGAGCGCGTAGTAGGTGATCGCGAGGCCGATGGAGACGAGGCCGGTCCAGAAGAACGCCGCGCGCCAGTTCGTCTGGAAGATGGGGCCGTTCCAGCCCGGACCGAACACGCGCGGGAGGACGAGCGCCCCACCGGCGGCGCCCGCGTTCCCGATGCCGGCGTAGATGCCCTCCGCGGTGCCGAGCTGGCCCTCCTCGAACCACTCGGAGACGTGCTGGATGCCGATGACGAAGGTGATGCCCGCCGTCGCGACGATGAGCCGGGTGACGAAGAACACCCCGTAGCTTTCGGCGAACGCGCTCGCGATGGAGAACACGCCCACGTAGCCCAGCACGATGGCGAACACCGCCGGCGCGCCGAACTTGTCCGAGAGCCAGCCGGTCAGCATGCGACCGAACGGCGCGAGCCAGATGGCGGAACTCGCCAGGATACCGATTTCGGCCAGCGAGAGGCCAAACTCCTCGGCCATCGGCCCCGTGAACGGGGCGAAGGAGAACCAGATCAGAAAGGAGAAGTTGAACCCGATCGTGGCGAGCACGAGCGTCCGCCACTTGGTCATCTTGATCAGTCCCATCGGTCTCCCACCTCCACCGGACTGCCCGTTCGGCCGCTCACGGCTCGCCCGATGGATCCTGCACGATCGTTATCGGGAATATTTGGCCATTTGTATCTTTTTTCGCCTTTACGCGTGGTGTTTGGAGACTTCATACACAGATATGTGGTCGATTGCTGCCCTATTAACGCTGGCCACACCATTTGTTTGAAACAAAGGCACTGCAGTGGACGGGCGGACACAATTAAACGAGGTAATATGTGTATTACCAGAATCAGTCCGATCGTCGCAGACGATCGCCCGGTTCGGCGACCGGTCGTCTCGAAGCGGCCGGGCCGGCGGACGGCGGACCAGGCGCACGACGAAACCGTCGCGACGGCGCCGTCGCTAGGGAACGAGCGACCACTGAGAGAACGGAGAGGGTCGAGCCGTGCGTGGGCCGGCCGGTGCGCTCGTCGCGCTCAGTCGTCGGCGGGGACCGACAGGCTCGCGGCGTCACGGTGCGCGGGCGCGACGAGGCGGACGGCGCACTGCTTGAAGTTCGGTTCCTTCGACTGTGGGTCCAGCGCGTCGATAGTGAGCCGGTTCGTCGACGGGTGGTGGATCGGCAGCCAGACCATCCCTTCGGGGACGGCCGGGTCCGGTTCGACGGTCGCCGGGACGGCGCCGCGCCGGGACTCGACGACGGTCCGGTCGTCCTCGACCGCGTCGCTGCTCGCGACCGTTTCGGGGTGAACGCGAGCGACGACGAGCTCCGGATCCTCGACCGACCGCGAGCGGATGCCGGTGTTGTACCCGTCGGATTCGCGGGCCGTCGTCAGCGTCAGTGCGTACTCGTCGTCGACGGGTTCGGGGAGGTCCCCCTGCCGGCCGGTAGAGAACTGCGCCTTGCCCGATGCCGTGGGGAACGCCCACGACTCGTCGGCGGGCGCGTCACCGGTCCCGTCGTCCGCGTCGGAGTCTCCGCTCTCGTAGTAGCGGTAGCCGCCCTGCGACTCCGCGTCCGGCGCGGGCCAGCGGACCGCCTTCTCGTCGTCGAGGCGGTCGTATCCGATCCCCGAGCAGTCGGCCTTCGTCCCCGCGGTGAGTTCGCGGAACTCGTCGAAGACCGACTCGGGGTCAGGCGACTTCTCGGGGAACAGGTCCGGGAACAGGCGCGCCCCGACGGTCGCGATGATCTCCAGGTCGCTCCGGACGCCGCTGGGCATCTCCGTCGCCGGGCGCACGCGCGAAACGGTGCGCTCCATGTTCATCGTCGTCCCGGAGGACTCGCCCCAGGTCGCCGCCGGCAGGACGACGTCGGCCAGTTCGGTGGTTTCGGAGTGGAAGGCGTCCTGGGCGACGACGAAGGCGTCTTCGAGCCGTTCCCTTGCTGGCCCTGCGTCGGGCATCCCGGCGACGGGGTTGGTGGCGACGGTCCAGACCGCGTCGACGTCGCCGTCGACGGCCTCGACGACGCCGACCGGCCCCGGCCCGGGGTCGTCCGGCAGGCGGTCGACCGGGACGCCCCACTCTTCGGCGACGAACGCGCGCTCGTTCGGGTCCGCGAACGGCCGCTGGCCCGGCCAGGACCCCTTCGAGGAGCAGACGCGCGTCCCCATCGAGTTGGCCTGGCCGGTCAGCGAGAACGGGCCCCCGCCGGGCCGGAGGTTCCCCGTCGCCAGCGTGAGGTCGATCAGCGCCCGCGAGAGTTCCGTTCCCTGGACGTGCTGGTTGACGCCCATCCCCCAGTAACACAGCGCGTTCCGGTCGAAGGCGTCCGCCAGTCGGTCGACGTCGGCCATCTCGACGCCCGCCTCGTCGGCCGCCGCCTCGGGCTCGGGCAGCGTCGCCAGCAACTCCTCGAACCCCTCCGTGGCCTCGTCGACGAACGCCTCGTCGACGCGGTCGGTCTCGACCAGGCGCGCGAGCACCGCACGCGCGAGCGCCAGATCCTTTCCCGGCTCGGGCGCGACGTGGCCGTCAGCGTGTTCGGCGGTCTGGGTCGCGACGGGGTCGACGACGAGCAGCTCCGAGCCCTCCTCGCCGGCGGCCTGTCGGATCCACCGGAACATCACGGGGTGAGCCACCGCCGGGTTCGCGCCCCAGACGACGTGGCTCTCGGCCTCGGGGATGTCGTCGTACGTACACGGCGGCGCGTCGCTCCCGAACGCCTGGTAGTAGGCCGTCACCGCGCTGGCCATGCAGAGGGTGGTGTTCGCGTCGTAGTAGCGCGTCCCGAACCCGCCGCGGGCGAGCTTGCCGAGCGCGTAGGCCGCCTCGTTGGTCTGCTGGCCGCTGCCCAGCACCGCCACGTCGTCGCCGGCATCGAGGGTGTCCTCGAAGCGACCGACCACCTCGGCCAGCGCCAGGTCCCACGTCGTCGGGACCAGTTCCCCATCGCGGCGAACGAGTGGCTGGGTGAGCCACTCGCCGTCGGGGTCCTGGCTCTCCCTGACGCCGCGCTGGCAGGCCAGCCCCTGGTTGACCGGGTGGGCCGCGTCCCCGCGGACCACGTCGACGCCGTAGCCGATGTCGACGCCCTGCTGGAGGTGACCACAGCCGACGGCACACCGCATGCACGTCGTCGGCACCCAGTCGCTCATGGCCCCTCTCCGTGCTGGAAAATATCGCCGGACGTTCGCCCATATTTCGGACAGATTTGTTCGAACCTCATGGGAATATCTCTTGTTTACTCCCTCGTATTCAACATTCAAAACAGTATTCGTTCATGATCGTGCACTAGAAACGTGTTCGGGTGTTTTTCTGATCACCCTCGACTCGGTGGTCGCTGGGCATGATGCGCAATTCTGGGATCCGAGGCCCGGATCGACGTTGGTAGAATTTCGTCAGACCGGTCGCTATGAGTCGACAGCGATACCGCAAACACGTCGAAAGCCCTCGGCGCGCTCGACTCGTGCGAACCCACTGCGCGCGCTCGTTCCTCGCGTGCTTGTGGGTTCGGACTTCGCCGACCGCGCCTCGCCCTTTCAGTCCGCCAGGCACCGCATAGCTCGCGCGGGCTTCGCCCCGCGCTCGCGATTGAACCGCCCCCCCTCCCCGGATTCGGCGCGTCCGCGCCGAATCACGCTTCCTGACCGCTCTGCAACCGCCCGGCCGGGAGCGCGTTTCATCGCGCGACGAGGGGAAGGGCAGGGCTGCGGTACTTGGGCGGGACTGAAAGGGGCCGACCGCTCGGGGAAGGCGGCCCCGACAAGCACCGTGGTTCGAGAGAGCGAAGCTCTCTCGTCATCACGAAAGACGCTTCGCGTCTTTCGAACGACAGCCGGGAGGCGAGGAGCGCAGTTGTGGGCCCCCGACCCGAGCGGGAGGGGGCTTTCTGGTTGTAAGTGGTGATGCGTTCAGCGATAGCAGCTATCCGTAGAGCCAAGACGGTCGAGGATTTCTCGTCGTCAGCCAACGTAGAGTGCCGAACACCGATAACTCATCTCAGGGTCCTTCGTGGGCCCAGAACTCGTCGGAGACGGTCACTTCCTTCTTGAACAGGGGGACTTCGTCTTTCAGGCGGTCGATCCCGTCCTCCACCGCCCGGAACGCCTCCGCCCGGTGGCCGGCCAGGATCACGACGAAGACGATGTCCTCGCCGGCCTCGACCACGCCCGTCCTGTGGTGGAGCGCCACCTCGAAGATTCCGTCGCGGTCGAGCAGGTCGCCCCGGATCGTCTCCAGTCGCTCCTCGGCGACGCCGTCGTACTTCTCGAATTCCAGGTATTCCGTCGGATCGTCGTCCGGCGCGTCCCGCTCGCGCACGCGCCCGGTGAAGGTCGCGATGGCGCCGGCGCGGTCCTCCCGGGACGAGCGCTTCACTCGCGCGACCAGGGAGCCGAGCGTCTCGTAGGGCTCCCGGTCGTGGAGCGCGTCGACCACCGAATCGAGGTCGAGGTCGTCGGCCGTCGGCGCCGCCGCCACCTGCTCGCCGGCGTGGTCGCGGCCGCCGAGCGCGACGGTCGGGACGCCGGCCTGGGAGAACCCCTCGACGAGCGCGTAGTCGTAGTCGGGGGCCAGGTCGTCCAGCGTCTCGTCGAGGGTCCGGTCGGCGCCAGTGGCGAACCAGCCCTCGTCGTCGGTGATGCCGTAGGTGGCCTGCGCGCCCGCGGCGCGATGTCGGGCAGTGTCCTTTCCCTCCGTGTCGACGTCGGGCGCGTGCGTGAGGTGCTTGACCGTGGCGACCGACCCGCGCTCGGAGAGACGACTCGTCAGGCGCTCGACGAGCGTGGTCTTGCCCGCGTCGGAGGGACCGGCGATACCCAGGACGTACACGTTTTCGAACGGGACCCGGACGTACGTATAGTTTCTCACCGGCGCAACCGTCGTTCGCGTGGAAAGGGGTTAGTGGCTCGGCGCGGACTACGGAGTATGGACGAGTTCAGTCACGTCGACGAGGACGACCGAGTCCAGATGGTCGACGTGGGCGACAAGGCGACCGTCGACCGCCGCGCGGTGGCGTCGGGTCGGATCGCCGTCCGGCCCGAGACGGCGGCGATCATCGAGGCCGGCGAGGTGACCAAGGGGAACGTCCTCGCCACAGCCCGCGTCGCGGCCATCCAGGCGGTCAAACGGACCTGGGACGACATCCCACTCTGTCACCAGATTCCCATCGACGGCGTGACCGTCGAGTTCGAGGTCGAAGAATCAGCCGTCGAGAGCACCGTCGAGGTGTCGTCGACGGGCCAGACCGGCGTCGAGATGGAGGCGCTCAACGGCGTCACCCGGGCGCTGCTCACCGTCTTCGACATGGTGAAATCCGCCGAGAAGGACGACGCGGGCGAGTATCCTGAGGCCCGCATCGAGGACGTCCGCGTCGTCGAGAAGCACAAGGAGGCGCCGTCGTGAGCGACCACGGCGACGGCGGTGGCGGGCACGAGGGTCACGACCACGACGGTCACAAAAGTGGTGACCACGACCACCAGCACCACCACGACAGCGACGAGACGTGGACCTTCGCCGTCCTCACGATTTCGACCTCGCGCTCGGCGAGCGACGACCGGAGCGGGGAGGTAGCCCGCGAGGCCATCGAGACCGCCGGCCACGAGGTCGCGGTCCAGGAGATAGTCGCGGACGATCAGGAAGCCATCACCGAGGCCGTCGACGACCTCGTCGGCACGGTCGACGTCGTCGTCACCAGCGGCGGGACGGGGCTGACGCCCGACGACGTAACGGTGGAGGCTCTCCGCCCGCTACTGGACAAGGAACTCCCCGGCGTCGGCGAGTACTTCCGGCGACTGAGCCACGAGCAGGTCGGGACGATGGCGATGCTCTCCCGGGCGACCGCGGGCGTGGCGGACGGCACCGCTATCTACGCCTTCCCGGGGAACCCCGACGCCGTCGAACTCGGCGTCGAGGAAGTATTACTACCCGAAATCGACCACGTGCTGGGGCTGGCCCGCCGATGACGGCCGTCGGCGAGCGGACGGCGGTCGACGACGCCCGGGCGGCGCTGCTGGACCTGGTCGCGCCCGTCGAGGAGACCGAATCGGTCGCCCTGGCCGACGCCGACGACCGGGTGCTGGCGACCGCCATCGACGCGCCGAGAGCGGTGCCCCACTACGACCGCGCCGCGATGGACGGCTACGCCGTGCGCGCGGCGGACGTCGTCGACGCCGGCGAGCGCGCGCCCGTCAGGCTCGCACTCGCAGAGGGAGTCGAGAAACGCGACGACGATGACGACAGTGAGGGCGAGGAGCCAGAGTACGGTCCGGGACGAGCAATTTCGGTCGACACCGGCGAGCCGATGCCGGCCGGCGCCGACGCGGTCGTGATGGTCGAACGGACCGAGCGAGTGGGCGACGAAGTGCTCGTCTTCGAGGCGGTCGCGCCCGGCGAGAACGTCGGCGCGGAGGGCGAGGACGTCGAAGCCGGTGCGCGGCTGTTTGACGCCGGCCACCGGCTCGCACCGGCCGACCTCGGACTCCTCCGGGTGGTCGGTCTCGACGATGTCGACGTCTTTCGACGGCCCAGGGTCGTCCTGATTCCCACCGGCGAGGAACTCGTCAGTGCCGACCCCGAGCCCGGCGAGGTCGTCGAGTCGAACAGCCTGACCGTCGGCCGGTACGTCGGGCGCTGGGGCGGCGAGGCCGAGCGATTCGACCCGGTCACCGACGACAGCGAGGCGCTCCGGGCGGCGTTGCGCGAGGCCAGCGGTGAGCGCGACGCCGACCTGATCCTCACGATGGGCGGCACGTCTGCGGGCGAACGCGACCACGTTCCCGGGGCCGTCGAATCCATCGGATCCGTCGAGCGCCACGGCGTCGCGCTCCAGCCCGGCCACCCGGTCGGCTTCGGTACTGTCGGGGAGACGCCGGTCGTCATGCTCCCGGGCTACCCCGTCGGCTGTCTCGTCGCTGCGACGGCGCTGGTCCGCCCCGCCGTCAGCCGGCTTGCCAGTCGGCCGTTCACCGATCCGCCGACCACCGAGGCGACGCTCTCCCGCAAACTCGCCAGTCCCGTCGGCACCAGAACGTACGCCCGCGTCGCGCTCGACGACGGCGTGGCGACGCCGATTCGGGCCCGCGGGTCGGGCGTCCTCTCCAGCGTCACCGAGGCCGACGGCTGGGTGGTCGTCCCCGAGGAGACGGAGGGGTTCCCGGAGGGCCACACCGTTCAGGTGGAGCACTGGGAGGGATCGAAGTGACCGACCGAACCGAGTTCCTGACGCTTGCCGACCCCGACGCGGTCCGCGAAACGATCGCGGGCTTCGACCTCGGCGGCGGCACTGAAGCCGTCCCGCTCGCCGACGCGCAGGGTCGAGTCCTCGCCGAACGGGTCGACGCGGACCTCGCGGTCCCGGGGTTCGATCGAGCGAGCATGGACGGCTACGCCGTCCGGGCGACCGACACCGTCGGCGCCAGCGAGGCCGCCCCGACGGTCCTCGAGATCGTCGGCGAGGTTCACGCCGGCGAGGAACCGACCGCCGACGTCGACCCGATGACGGCCGTCGAGGTATCCACTGGCGCGGTCATGCCGCCCGGCGCCGACGCGGTCGTGATGGTCGAACGGACCAGCCGCCGGAACTCTGACGTGGCAATTCGGACCACCGTCACGCCCGGCGAGCACGTCATGCCGGCCGGCGACGACGTCGCGCCGGGCGAACGGGCGCTCGGCCCCGGAACGGTCGTCACGAACCGCGAGATCGGCCTGCTCGCCGCGCTGGGCCGCGAGACCGTCGCGGTCCGGGACCGACCCCGGGTGGCGGTCATCTCCACGGGCGACGAACTGGTCGCCCTCGGCGACGAACTCCACCCCGAACGCGGCGAGATATACGACGTCAACGGGCAGTCCATCGCCGCCGCGGTCCGGGACGCCGGCGGTAAGCCAGAAGTCTACCCCACCGTCGGCGACGACACCGCCGAGATGAAACGGGTCCTGGCGGACGCCGCGGCCGAGTGTGACCTGGTGTTGACCTCTGGCGCCACCAGCGCCGGCGCGGTGGACGTCCTCTCCGAGGTCATCGACGACGACGGCGAGCAACTGCACCACGGCGTCGCCCTCAAGCCCGGCAAGCCGACGCTGGTCGCCCGCCTCGGCGGGACGCCCTTCGTCGGTCTGCCGGGCTACCCAGTGTCTGCGCTGTCCGTGTTCCGGACGCTCGTGGCGCCCGCCATCCGCGAGGCCGCCGGACGACCACCGCTGGAGCGACCCCGGCGGCGGGCCGAACTCAGCGAGGACGTCCACTACGACGAGGGGCGCCACCGCCTCCTGCCCGTCGGCCTGGTCACCGACGGCGCGGGCGGGACGCTCGCCTACCCCGTGGACAAGGGCAGCGGCGCGACGACGACGCTGACCAACGCCGACGGCATCGTAGAGATGCCCGCCGAGACGTCGCTGCTGGCGGACCGGACGGCCGTCACCGTCCACCTGTTCGGCACCGACGTCCGCCCCCCGCGCCTGTTCGGCGTCGGCGAGGCCGACCCCGTTCTCTGGGACCTGCTCGACGCCGTTCCCCGGACGCGCTTCCTGGCCGTCGGATCTGCCGAGGGCGACCGCCGCCTCGCCGGCAGCGTCCCCGACGTCGCCGTCGTCACGGGTGCCGACGAGGACGCTGCTGGCACCCTACTCGGCGGCTGGACGCGCGAGTGGGGCCTCGTCGTCGCCCCTGAGACCGACGCGGCCGCAGCCATCGACGGCATGGCCGCGCTCGTCGACGGCGACTGGCGGTTCGTCAACCGGGGCCGGTCGGGGCTACGCGACGCCTTCGACGCCGCGCTCGACGACCTGGCCGACGAGCGAGACGCGACTCACGCCGAACTCGTGGACGCCATCGACGGCGCCGAGCGGACGGCACCCGGCCACGAGGGACCGGCTCGTCGAGTCGCGACGGGTGACGCTGACGCCGGCCTCGCGCTCCGGGCGACCGCCGCAAAACTGGGCCTTGGGTTCGTCTCGCTGGGCCACCAGCCCGTCGAAATCCGGGTCAATCCAGGCCGGGTCGACAAACCCGGCGTGGCCGACCTTCGGGCGGCGCTGGCCGACGCGCCGGCGATTGTCGGGGAGGTTCCCGGCGTCACCTGGGACGAGTAGGGGTTTTGCGAGCGCTGATTCCCGTTCGGCGCCACTACTTTCTCTGACCGAACGCGGTCTGGCCGGGAGCGTGTTTCATCGCGCGACCCACCGAAAGACTCGGCACACCTCGTCTTTCGAGCCCACACTCGCTTCGCTCGCGTGGAAGGGGAAGGGCAGGGCTGCGGTGCTGTGCGGGCCTCGGAGGACTGAAAGGGCGAGGGCCGCTCCGGGAACCCCGGTCCACCAAGCACCGCAACGGAGTGAGGAGCGCAGGTGGTCCGCGGGACTGGAGCGGCCCGAGGGCTTTCTTCTATCGATAGTTGCTTCGACCGATTACTTAGCGTCAGAAGGAGTTCACGCTGACACGGTTACATCATCTCCGTCGAGAGCTTCTGCGAGCAACTCCGTCACGCCGACGATCTCCAGTTCGTCTTCGAACCCGCCGGTCTTCCGGCCGTCCTCGAACATGGTGGTACACATCGGGCAGGCGACGACGAACTTCTCGACCGCGTTCCCCGCCTCAGTGTCCTCCACGGCCTCTCGAAGCCGCTCCTCACTCGGTTTCTTCTCCTCCTCGACTTCGATCCAGAGGCCACCGCCACCGCCGCCACAACAGAACGAGTCCTGCCGGTTGCGGGGCATCTCGACGCGCTCACACCCCGTCGCGTCCACGAGCTCCCGGGGCGCCTCGAACTCGCCGTTGTAGCGGCCCAGATGACAGGGATCGTGGTAGGTGACCGTGTAATCGAGCGTAGCCGGCACGACCAGCGAACCCGAGTCCACCAGATTCGCCACGACCTGGGTGTAGTGGAAGACGTCCTCCTCACTCCACTCGCAGGCCTCGAACTCGGGATACTCGTTCATGAACGTGTTGTAGGCGTGGGGGTCGGTCGTGACGATCCGGTCGAACTCGCAGTCCTGGATGGCGGCGGCGTTGTCCTCGACGAGCATCTCGTAGAGCCCTTCCTCGCCGACGCGGCGGACGTCGTTGCCGGCGTTCTGTTCGTCCTCGTAGAGGATGCCGTAGGAGACGTCTGCCGCCTCGAAGACGCGGGCCAGCGCCGTCGCTATCTCCTGGTTCCGGCCGTCGTAGCTGGGGTAGTCGCCGACGTACCAGAGGTAGTCGACGGCCTCCTCGCGGGCGTCGGGCACGTCGAAGTCCAGGTCGTCGGTCCAGTCCGGTCGTTTGCGCTCAGGGTTGCCGAACGAATTCCCGTGCTGGAACACGTTCATCATGGCGTCCTGGGCGTTCTCGTCCATCTGGCCCGATTCGGTGAGACGGCGGTTCATCTCGGTGAAGCTGGTGAGGTGTTCGATGTCGACGGGACAGCTGTCCATGCAGGCCATGCAGGCCAGGCAGGACTCCATCGTCTCGCTGTCGACGACGGAGGTGCCACCGTCGGCAATGATGGGCATCTCTTCGGCCTCGCCACCATCGCGCTCCTCCCGGTAGTGCTTCAGGTCCAAAATGACGTCCCGGGGGTCGAGTGGCCGGCCGACGTCCTTCGCGGGGCAGGCGTCCGAACAGCGGCCGCACTTGGTGCAGGCGTCCTGGTCGAGCAGTTGTTTCCACGAGAAGTCGTCTATCTCGCTGGGGCCGATCTCCTCCGGGGCGGCGTCGGCGGGTACACCCGGTAGTCTCACTCCGGCCTTCTCGTCGCGGGTGAGGACGTTGGCAAAGGAGGAGAGCATGTGGAACGGCTTGGCGTAGGGGACCCAGGCGACGAACCACAGCGCCAGCAGCGAGTGGCTCCACCAGACGACGGGATACGCCGCCGTCGCGAGTTCCGGGGTGACGCCCGCTCCCTCGAACGCGCGGGCGACGGTCCAGCCGACGAAGCTCACCGTCTCGAAGCTGACGTCGCGCACTGCTGACGTCCCGAGGATCCGGATGCCCTCGGTGAGGTAGCCGCCGACGCCCAGGAGAAAGAGCGACCAGACGAGCAGGTGATCAGAACTGTCGGTGTGGCGACCCCAGAGCCGGTCCATGCGGACGCCGTAGCGCCGCCAGATGGCGATCCCGAGGCCCACCACGAACAGCAGGCCCATCAGGTCCATCACGAAAGAGTAGGAGAGGTAGAAATCGCCGACGAAAAAGGACTCGCCGGTCAGCGGCCGATAGAAGTCCATGTCGATCCCCAGGATGGTCGTTCCGATCAGCAGGGTGAGAAAGCCCCAGAAGACGAAGGAGTGCCACAGACCAGCGACCCAGTCGCGGTCGAACTGTTTCTGGTTCGACAGGACGATTCCGGCGGCCGTGAGCACGCGACCCGGCAGGTCGTCGAGCCGCGGGAACGGGTCCTCGCTTGCCCGCGCGTACCGGGCAAACCGCCGGTAGACGCCGACGAGGAAGACCAGTATCGCCACCGCCGAGAGGTAGTAGAAGATCGCTTTCCCGAGCGGGCTGATCTGCCAGAAGGTGGGCCGCGTGGCCGCCTGGAGCGGCAATGCCATGTGATATCACCCATCGTCCTGCCGCTTAAGTCTTGCTGGACCCCACCGCGGTCTGTCGGAAACGAAATCGGTGTTCAGAGTTCACGCCCCACTGACTGCGGTCGTACTGTCCAGCTATCTGCCGCATTCCCGCCCGTTTGGCCCGTTCCCGACAGATACTTACCCGTCCGTCCACCCTTTCTCGGTCGATGGACGAAAAGACCGAGGAACTACGCGACATCTTCGTCGACGTCGCCGGCGAGGACACCGTCACGGAGTCCCAGGAGGAGTCGCCTGGCTCGCTCACCACCGACGAGGACGGGGTGGACGACCGCATCGCCGCGGTCGTCGAGCGCATGCGCGACCGGTACGACTTCGACTCCGGGCTCGACGACGAGCGACTCGCCGCCGTCGTTCGTGGGTTCTACGACGGCGACGACGACGCCACTATCGCCGACGAGCTGGGCGTCGCGCCCGAGGACGTCTTCGACGCCCGGCTGGACCTCCACCTCTTCCGCGACGCGGACACCGACGCGCCGTTCGACCTCGCGCCGCTCCGCAAGCGGGCCGGAGACGACGTCGCGACGCTGGCCGCCGACCTCGACGCCGCGCCCGAGGCGGTCCGCCACTACTGCCGGGTCGTCACCGCCCAGAACGAGGCCCGGCAGGTCAGCCAGCGCTTCCAGGCCGAGTTCGAGGAGGCCCTCGCCGACGCCGGCCTCACGGCGATGACCGACGCGATGCCCGAGAACGGCCTCGACGACACGACCGAGGACATCGGCTCGCTCGAAGAGGACGCGGACGTTAGCTTTTAGGCACCTTCTTCCACCGTTCCCGCGCCCGACCCTTTATCAGTGAAGACGGGACCAGAGCGGTCCATGCACGCCTTCCGCGACCTGGAGACGGCCGCGTACTGCGCCCGGAAGCTGTACCACCGCCGCCGCGACGCCGACGTCGAGGTGCCGGACGTGAGCGACGTCCGGTCGCTCGCCTTCGAGTACGAGCACCTGCTGGCCGTCGACGCGGCGCTGCTCGCTGCTCCTATCGAGGTAGCACCGGGAACGTTCCGCGATCGACTCCGAACCGCGAGCGACGATCTCGACTCGTGGGACGAACTCGCCGACCCGCCCCGGAAGAACGCGTTCCTCGAAGGGAAGGACTGCCGCGGCGTCGCCCACAAGGTGCTGGAAGACCCGCTCGCCCCGTCGCTGGTCTTCGCCGGCCGCCCGCCCGACGACGGCGTCTGGGAGCCCCAGTCCGTCCGACTCGTCGCCGCCGCCAAGGCGCTCTCCTGGGAACGCGAGCGGCAGGTCGAACGCGCCTACGCCGAGTACCCGGCCTACGGCGTCGTTCGCGAGATCGAACTGACGACGCGTCGCACGGGCGACTACCGTCGGGCGCTCCGGACCGCCGAATCCATCGACGGGCCACCACCGCGCACGTCGAACGGCGCCAAGTGCGAACCCTGTGAGTACCAGGAGTCCTGTGGTACGCGAACGCGGTCGCTCAAGAGCATCCTGAAGCCGTGATTCCCGGGCGACTCGCGGTTTCACCGCTCGCTCGAAAGCTGGCTCCTTCCTGCTCGCGGCTCACGCCGCTCGCGCATCTGGCGTCCCCTCACTGCGCTCTGCGACGTCCATCGGTCGGCGCCGTCCTACCTGACGGGTCGCTCCGCTTCCCGTTCGGTACCGAGACGGTCGTTCACTTCGCTCACGACCTTCCTACTCTTCGCTTCGCAGCCACATCTGTACGGCCGTCACCATCCCGCCGTCCCGCAGTATCTCGCCCTCGCCGACGTCGACGACCGTGGACTCCGCCCCGAGCGTCTCGCCGCCGTCGAGGACGACCGCCGCCGCCTCGCGGATCTCGTCGTCGAGTTCGTCGACGCTGCGTGCGCTGGAGTTCCCGCTGACGTTCGCGCTCGTCGCGGTGAGCGGGCCGGCCGCGGCGAGGAGGTCCCGCGCCAGTTCGTGCTCGGGAATCCGGATCCCGACGCGGTCGCGTCCGCCCGTCAGTTCGTCGGGCACCTGGTCGCCGCGCTCGACGACGACCGTGACGGGGCCGGGGAGGAACGCCCGCATGAAGCGTTCCTCGCGCTCGGTGGGGTTCGCGTACTCGAGGGCGGTGTCGACGTCCGGAACGCCGAGGGAGAGCGGGTCGTCGGGGTCCCGGCCCTTCGCCGCGAACACCCGCTCGACGGCGTCGGGGTCCAGTGCGTCCGCCCCCAGCCCGTACACCGTCTCCGTCGGGTAGACGACGAGGTCGCCGTCGTCGACGGCCTCGGTGGCTCGCTCGATGTCCGTCATCGGCTCTACGTCGGAGAGCCCCCGGAAAAAGCGTGACGGGTCGCTCACCACGCGCGGCCCGTTTGTTCCCGTTCTGGAGGGCTTATCCCGCGTACCCTCCTCTCACTGGCAATGAGTCTCGAAACCGTCTTCAACGAGATCCCGTTCGTCGAGTCGCTCGGCATCGAGGTGACCGAGGCCGCCGATGGCCACGCCGAGGGGACGCTCCCGCTCCGGGAGGAACACACCACTAACCCGCACGGCGGCGTCGCCCACGGCGGTGTCACCTACTCGCTGGCCGACACCGTCGGCGGCGCGGCCGTCGTCTCGCTCACCGGCGACGTCGCGCCGACCGTGGACATGCGCATCGACTACCTCGCGCCGGCGACGGCCGACCTGACCGCGACGGCCGACGTCGTCCGCAACGGCGGGAGCGTGGCCGTCGCCAACGTCGAGATTCACGATGCGGACGATCACCACGTCGCCACGGCTCGCGGCGTGTACAAGACCGGCGGTCAGAACGGGGAGTCACCGTGGGAAGCGGACGTCGAGCGAGACGACGTGGATCCGGACGACGATCAGTAGTCGACGTAGTCCCAGAACGTGGCGTACACGGACGGGCCATCCAGTTCGGCTGGCCGCTCGACGTGCGTCGTTCCGTACCCGTCGAACTTGGAGACGACCCGGTTCCCGACCACGACCGTCTCGATTCCGTCCGCTCGCTCGTAGTGGCTCTGTCTCTCGACCGATCGCAGCCGGCCGGTCTCCCGGTCGACCGTCACTCGCACGTAGTTCCCGTCCCGGTAGGTGACGCCCTCCTCGCGCGGCGACGGATAGCTGTCGGCGTACCGCTCGTCGGCGTGGAGCGCTTCGGGGTCGGTGACCGCATAGACGACGGCGTCCTCGGTGCGGTTCACGACGCGCCAGGGTAGCGCAGGCGACGGGTACCGAGAGGCGTCCGGCAGGAAGGACTTCGTGGGGCCGATCAAAACCGCGCCGTCCTGGCGCTCCATCCGGAACGTTTCGCTGACTGTGTACCTGAACCACCCTTTGGGCTTCAGCGTCCGTCCGTCCTCCAGATAGATTTCGTAGCGCCAATCCGAGTAGTGTCTGTGAACTGAGGCGGCGACCCGCCGCTGTCGGGTGTCGATCCGGATGTCCTGCTCCCTGACTGTCTCCCAGGACTGGGTCGTGTCGTTGTACATGGACCAGACGTGGGTGTGCTCTCGACTCGTGGCCGCCGTCCGCTCGTTCGCGGCGGCGACGACGGTCGACGGGTCGTCCCGCTCGACGTCCGGTGTGGCCGGCGTGCGGTCGATCGGATCGACGTCCCCGACCCTGACTGCCCCGACCCCGCCCACGACCGCCGCAAGGAGTACCATGCAAGCGACCCCAGTGCGCGCTCGCGGGACGAGACTCCTAGATTCCGCTCGCGTCCGTCCACGCCTGACCAGATCGTCGTCGGCCGACAGGTGATAGGCCGCCAGCACGGGTCTGGCGAGGCAACTGCCGGCGAGGAAAACGGCGGCGAGGTGCAGAACCCCGAGGCTGCCGCCCGTGAGGATGTCGAATCCGATCGCGAACGCCATCGCGAGGAACGATGGCGCGGCGAGCAAACTCGCCCGGCCCACGCCGTAGGTGAGGAGCGCTCGGGGATTCGACAGCGTCGCCCGAGCGCTCGCCAGCCACGCCCACGTGGGCCGTTCGTCACCGCGGACCGTCGCGAGGTCGTGGAACGAGAGGGGCAGTCGGGCGAGGTACGCGGCGACGAGCCAGGCACCGACAATGACCAACCACGGGCCCACCCACGATCCGTTCCCCACCGTCCCACGCGCAATCTGGACGACCGCGTCGATACCGAGCGCGATGGACGTGGTGACGACGGCGAGCGGGATGAACAGCAGGAATGCGACGGCGTGTGCACTCACCGAAGCGCGAAACAGCGATGCCCCGGACCGCCGTGCTTCCGTCGCGGTCTTCGCGAGCACCGACCGGCCGCCGTTCGTCTCGCCCCGGACGACCGCGTACAGGCCCGGCGTGAGGGCGCTGACGACAGCGAGCAGGCCGAGCCGTCCGAGTACGCCGACGCCCACCCCGGTCCACTCGCCGGCACCGGCCAGGTCGACGCCGATACCGAGGAGCGCGAGAGACGCCACGTCTGCCAGGCCGATGATCAGGCCGAAGCCGAGCAAGGCCGGACGATCGCGGACGGTACCCACCGCGCCCCACAGCCCCCGGAAACTCATGCTATCGCGACTCTCGCGCCTTCGAACAAAAACCTTCGCCGCTCGGATCGGCCGGGAGGCCGTCGAGCCTGCAGACGAGGCCGACAGACGGTACGGCCGGAGAACGTTAGCTGGCGTCGCTGTTGACGAACGCCATCCCCTCGCGGACCGAATCGTTCCGGCCAAGCAGCGTCAGCATGTCCCCGCGCTCGACGACGAAGTCGGCGGTCGGGACGTCGGTCTCCCCGTCGCGCGTGATGAGCGCGATGAGGCAGGCGTCCGGAAGCATCGGGCCGACCTCGCTGACGGGCTTGTCGACGATGTCGTGGTTGGTCACCTCGATCTCCTGGACGTCACCGACGCGGCCGACGTCGGTCATCCAGTGGGCGATGGCGGGGCGTTCGATCTGGTTGTCGATGGCCCAGGCCGTCGCCATGGCCGAGGAGATAGTGCTGACGCCCAGGTCCTCGAAGGCCTCGACGTTGTCCGGGTTGTTCGCGCGGGCGATGACCCGCTCGACGTCGAACTTCGAGTTGGCCAGCTGGGCGACCAGCAGGTTGGCGTCGTCGTCCCCGGTGGCGGCGACGACGGTCTTGGCGTTCTCCGCCCCGGCGGAGCGCAGTACTTCGGTGTCGGTGCCGTCGCCGCTGTGCACCGTGAACCCGGCGTTCCGGGCGGTCTCTACGACGCTTTCTCTCTCTTCGACGATGACGACGTTCTCGCCACGGTCTTCGAGGCGTTCGGCGAGCGACCGGCCCACCTTCCCGCCTCCGACGATGATGACTCTCATTGGTATCACGTCCAGGTATTCCGCGATTTTGCGGGCGAAGCCGCCCTCGAACACGGCGGTCAGCAGGATTGCCAGGAAGACGGTCCCGAGGATGATGTTCGCCTCCTCGATCCGACCGAGCGCCTGCAACTCGACGGCGAACAGCGTCGCGACCGACGCCGGGATGATCCCGCGCGGTCCGACGAAACTCATGAACGTCCGCTCCTGCAGGGTGAACCGGTCGCCGACCGTCGAGATGAACACGAGCACCGGCCGGATCACGAGCGCCATCGCGACGACGACGATCAGGCCGGGGATGCCGACCTGCCGGAGCGCGTTGAGGTCCAGCAGCGCGGCCAGCGCGATGAAGACGAACGAGAGGACGACCAGCGTGATGTCCCCCTTGAAGTCCTCGATGTCCTCCTCGTAGGGGATGTCCGCGTTGCCGAGCAGGAATCCCGCCGTCGCCACCGCGGCGACGCCGGCCTCGCTCGCCTGGGCGTTCGCCGCCGCGTACGCGATGAGTGCGCCGGCCAGCACCAGCAACCGGGCGTTGCGCGGTGCGTCACCTGGCGAGAGGTCGACGTATCGCAGCAGGTAGAAGACGACCGCGGCGACGAGCACGCCGAACAGCAGCCCGACGCCGAGGCGGGTGATGAACCCCTCGACGAGGCCGTTGGAGACGGTCTCGGGGCTTACCGCCTCGAAGAAGACCACGGCGAGGATGGCCGCCGTCACGTCGTTGACGATACCCTCGGTCTCCAGCGCCGCGGCGACGCGGTCCCTGACCGGGACGACCTTCAGGATCGGCGTCACCACGGTCGGCCCGGTGGCGACGAGCAGCGACCCGATCGTCAGCGCGAGGAACCACGAGGTGTCGAACGCGAACCGGACCGCGACGCTCGTGCCGACGAGGGCGATGACCGCCCCGACGGTCACGAGCTGGACGGCAGCCGACGGTGCCGACTGGATCCGTTCCATCTTCAGGTGGAACGCCCCCTCGAAGACGATGATGGCGACCGCGAGCCCGACGATCGCGGGGAGCGCGTCCCCGAACGACGCCGGGTCGATGATCCGCCCGTTCACCAGCGGTATGTACGGCGATATCGGTCCGAGCACGAGCCCGGCGGCGATGTAGAAGATGATGCTCGGGATCTGCAACCGGTCGGCCAGCAACTGTGCTAGCACACCGATCGCGATGATGCCGGCGACGAGCAATATCAGGTCTGTGGCCGCCATCGTGTGTCTGGCCCAAAGCAACGGGGCGGTATAAATACATTCACTCGCGGCAAGCCCGCCTCTACTGCCCTGAGTAGGCTACGTTTCCCGCCGATCCAGATACGTCAACACGCCGCGGACGTTCATCGCCACCTCGGCCGTCGACTTCTCCTCGCCCCAGATCTCCGGTGTCTCGACCGTCTCCTGGAACCGTTCGATGACGGCGTCGTCGTCACCCAGTTCGTCGCGGGCCGCCTCGACGTCGGCCACCCACGCCGACAGGATCTCGGCGTAGGTGTCGAGGCGGTCGGCCGTCCGCGCCGGGCCGAAGTGGCCGTACAGCAGCCACTCGGGGCCGATCGCTTCGAGCGTCTCGACGTCGTCCAGCGCCCGATCCAGGTCGAAGTTCGACGGCGGGCTGGTGACGTGGACCTCGTCGGTGGACGGGCTGTAGATGCCCGCCGCGTCGGCCGTGAACACCCCGTCGATTTCGGGGTCGTGAAAGACGACCTGGTGGGGCGCGTGCCCGGGCGCGTGGTGGATCGCCAGCGAGTGATCGCCCAGTTCGATCCGGTCGCCGTCCTCGATCTCGACGATCCAGTCCTCCGGCACGGGCTCTGGTTCGACGTAGTACTGGATCTGGTCGCCCACCGCCGCCTTCGTTCCCTCCCAGAGCCGCTCGGGGTCGACGAGGTGCGGCGCCCCGATCTCGTGGACGTACACCGCCGCGTCCTCGAACTCCTCGACCAGGAACCCCGCCCCGCCCGCGTGGTCGAGGTGGACGTGCGTCGCCGCGATGACCTCGACGTCCTCCGGGTCGATACCCGCCGCCTCGACGGCGTCGAGCACGCGCTCGTAGTTCGTCCCCAGGCCCGTGTCGACCACGGCGGGACGCTCGGCGTCTATCACGTACACCGAGCCGTACTCCTCGACGCCGTACATCCCGGTGTCGACGTACCACAGGTCTTCGTGCACCTCGCTCGCGTGCGTGACGTCCCCGATTGCCATGTCTAGCAGGAGCGGGTGTAACTCGGTTAAACGTTCGTATAGTAGTGATTCGATCAGTAATTTCGATGGGAGCTGAGCTAGAGAACGAGACTTCAAACAAGGGAAAGCCCTCGACGTGCTGAACTCGCGCGGACCGCGCTGCGCGCCTCACTCCGTTCGGTGCTTACGGGCCCGTGCTTCGTTCAGCCCGCCTCGCCCTTTCAATCCACCAGGTCAGCACAGCACCGCAGCCCTGCCCTTCCCCTGGTCGCACGACCCTCACATTCGTTCGGGCACGTGCTCCCGGCCAACTGCTGTGCGATTGCGGAAGGAAGCGTGATTCGCGGCGGACGCCGCGAATCCGGGGAGGTGTGGTGGAGTCACTCGCGAGCGCGTGCCGAAGGCCGCGCGAGCTATGCAGCCCTGGCGGACTGAAAGGGCGATGCCCGGTGGCCGAAGCACGGCGACGCAAGCACGCGAACGGAGTGAGCGCGCACAGCGAGCCGCGCGAGGCGAGCGGGCCGAGGGCTTTCTGGCTGTTGGTAGTTGCAGTTCATGATCGGGTATCCGACTCACCGTTCCATCCCCATGCCAGCCATCCACGAAGCATCGACACGTATACGGAGAGCCCCCGTTTACCCCGAACCATGTTGAGCAGGCAGTTCGTCCGGGAGAACCCCGACGTCGTGCGGGACGCCATCGAGCACAAGGGCGTCACGGGCGTCGACCTGGACGAGATCCTCGAGATCGACGAGGAGTGGCGGGAGCTGAAGGCCCACGGCGACGACCTGCGCCACCAGCGCAACGAGGTCTCCAGCCAGATAGGTGAGTACAAGCGCGAGGGCGAGGAGGAGCAGGCCCAGGAGGCCATCGAGCGCTCCTCGGAGATCAAGGCGGAACTCCAGGACGTCGAGGACCGGGCCGACGAGCTCGAAGCCGAACTCGAAGACCGGCTCCTCGAAATTCCCAACGTCCCCCACGACTCCGTCCCCGTCGGCGAGGACGAGTCGGACAACGTCGAGCGCTCCCGCGTGGGGTTCGACGACTTGCGGGACATCCCCGACGACGTCGTCCCCCACTACGACCTGGGTGAGGAACTCGATATCCTGGACTTCGAGCGCGGCGCGAAGGTCGCCGGCGGTGGGTTCCAGTTCGTCAAGGGCGACGGCGCGCGCCTGGAACGCGCCCTGATCCAGTTCATGCTCGACGTCCACCGCGAGCAGGAGTACGTGGAGGTCTCGCCGCCGATTCCGGTCAACAGCGCGTCGATGCGCGGGACCGGCCAGCTCCCCAAGTTCGACGAGGACGCCTACCGCGTCGGCGCCCGCCACGGCGACGACTACGACGACGACGACCTGTGGCTCCTCCCGACGGCGGAGGTGCCGGTCACCAACATGTACCGCGACGAGATCCTGCTGGACGACGACCTGCCGGTCAAACACCAGGCCTTCTCGCCGAACTTCCGTCGCGAGGCCGGCGAGCACGGGACCGAGACCCGGGGCTACGTCCGCGTCCACCAGTTCAACAAGGTCGAACTGGTCAACTTCGTCCGGCCGGAGGAGAGCTACGAGCGGATGGAGGAACTGCTGGACGAGGCGACCGAAGTCCTCGACCGCCTGGAACTCCCCTACCGCGTGCTCGACATGTGCACCGGCGACATGGGGTTCACGCAGGCCAAGAAGTACGACGTCGAGGTGTGGGCCCCCGGCGACGACATGGACGAGGGCCCCGCGGAGGGCGGGCGCTGGCTCGAAGTCTCGTCGGTGTCCAACTTCGAGGACTTCCAGGCCCGCCGCGCCGGCATCCACTACCGGCCCGAGCGCCACGAGTCGGCGGAGTACCTTCACACGCTCAACGGCAGCGGCGTCGCCGCGCCCAGAGTGATCGTCGCCATCCTGGAGTACTACCAGAACGAGGACGGCACCGTCGACGTGCCCGAGGCGCTCCAGCCCTACATGGGCGGCCAGGAGGTCATCGAAGGTCACGATCCCATCGGCGAGACAGCTGTGGGTGAAGGCGACGGGGAGTAGCGACGAGTGGCGATTCCGATGTTCGATTTCTCGCAGGTAGAGCGCGACGAACTGAAGCTGGCTCTTGGGACAGCCGTCGGCATCGGCATCGTCTCGTTCGCGACGTCGATGTCCGACGGGCTCGCCGGTCGACTGGGCTGGGCGGTCGCCATGGCCGCCGTCGCGGCGGTCACCGTGGTGCTGTTTACGGCACTCGACTGAGGAGCGTCCTCACCTCGACCGCGCTCACGACTCGGCCTCGCTTCCCTTCCACGTCTCGCGCGTGGGATTGACGACGAGGTAGTCGTCGAGCCCCTGGATGCTGGAGGCGGGGAGGCGGACGCGGCCCGCGTCCGTCCGGTCGAAGCCGTGGAGGTCCCCCTCGGGATTGATGACGACAGAGACGAGTTCGCCCGTCGTCGGATTCATCGTGACGTTGTGCACCGTGCCGAGGCGTTCGCCGTCGGCGCCCATCACTGGCCTGTCGGAGAGCTTCGTTGCGAGGACCTGTCGCATAATCCGGACTGCGGCCGAAGAGTAATTAAAACAACTGGTCGGTTCAGTGACGATGGGCGTCACGCGGCCACGAGCACGCTAGCCGTCTTCACTCCCGTTCACTGCGTATAGGTGCGGATCTCGGCGATCTGGTCGCCGTCGAAAGCGAAGACGTCGACGAAGGCTGCGATCAGGTCACCGTCGCTCGCCAGCAGTCGTCCTTCGACGGCCACGCCGTCCGACCGTTCGAACACGGCGTCGACGGGGTGAGCGGTGTCGTTCTCGGGTCGCTCATCGCGCATGAACCCGACGAACCGGTCGCGCCCGTCGAAGCGCCGGTCCGGCCGGGACTGCGAGAAGTCGGGGGCCAGCAGGTCGGTGAGGCGGTCGTACTCCCCGTCGTCGAGCGCCTCGTAGTACGCTCGCGCCATCGCCGTCCGGTCCATGCGAGCGACGACGGAGGCCAGCGACTACAATCCGGCGGTCAGCGTCCGTCGCTGGTCAGAATCCGTCGGCGGTCAGTAGCCGCCGCCGTTCTCGCCGCTCGGTTCGTCAGCCTCGTCTCCACCGTCCTCGTCCGCCGCCAGATCCTCGGCCGTCGGGATGTCGGCCAGGTCCTCGTCGCTGGCGCCCTGGGGTTCGTCGTCCAGGACGTCGTCCGCGCCGAGTTCGTCGTCGGCTGTGTCATCGATGGTATCGCCGTCGACAGGCTGGTCGCCGCTGCCGACAGTGGGACCGCTCTCGGGTTCGAGCGACCGGGACGCGCCGGGCGCTGGCGAACCCCCGCTCGACAGGTCGGCGTCGGGGTCCGCCGGTGCGTCGCCGGACGATTCGGCGAGCGGGTCCACCCCGTTGTCCGCCCCGTCCGCATCCCCGTCCAGTTCGCCGCCCCCGTCGTCGAGGGGCGCCTGTTCGCCGTCGTCGGACGGGTTCTCGTCCGCGGCGGCCTGGCTGGCGGCCTCGGCGGCGGACTGGCTCGCCTGCATCTCCGCCTCGAGTTCCTTCAGGTCGTCGTCGTCGATTTCGTCGTCGCCAGCGTCCTCGGCGCCGTCGCCGCCTCCGACATCACTCCCGTCGCCCTGCTCGCCTGTCCGCTCGGGCGGCGCGTCGACCATGCTCGTCGGCGTCTCCTCGAGTTCCTCGCCCTCGGGGTTCTCGGGCTGGCTCGCGGTGAGTTCGGCCTCGATCTCTTCGAGTTCGGCGTCGTCGATCTCGTCGGAGTCCATTTCCTCGCCGTCCTCGACGCCGTCCCCGGCGCTCGATTCCGCGTCGACTCCGTCGTCGCTCTCGGCCGCCTCGTCGATGTCGACCGCCAGCGCGCTGTCGCTCTCGTCGTCCTGCGGGAGGAAGCTCTCGCGCTCGTCGTCGGCGTCCTCGTCGGGCGGCCAGTCGTCGGGGTCGACCGGTTCGCCCAGGTCGCGGGCGGTCTCCAGGGGTCCCTCGGCGTCGTCGCGCAGGCGCTGGCCCTCCGCGCCGCGGCCGCTGGAGTACTCGCTGGCTGACTTGCTCAGCCAGTCGGCGGCCTGCCACAGCGCCGTCGCTTTCTCCTGGGCGCGCTCGTAGTACGTCTCGAAGGTCTCGTCGTCGACGAACCGGGCCGAACTGTCCAGGTGGTCGGCGGCCTCCTCGAACTCCTCGCGGGCGCGCTTGAAGTCCGACTGGGCGACCATCCACTCCGAGTCGCGGTACGACCCCATCGCGCTCGTGAAGGCCCGCCGTCCCTCGGTGTAGTGGGCGTGGCCGACCCGGTAGCGCGCGAAGGCGGTGTCGTCGCCGCCGGTGTCGGCGATGGCGTCCTTGATCTCCTCGCTGCGAGGGAGTTCCGCCATGTCGCGCGTGCTCCAGGCGTACTGGATCACGCCGTCGTGGTCGACGACGAACACCGCCCGTTCGACGAGGCGCTGGCCGACGTCGTCCTCGAAGTCGACGCCGTAGGTCTCGGCGACGTCGTGGCTGGTGTCGGAGAGGAGGGGAATGTGCAGGTCGTACTCGTCGGCGAAGGCCGCGTGGCTGTAGAGGGTGTCCGGCCCGATAGCGAGCACTTCGACGTCCTTCTGCATCGTGAACAGGTCGAGTTCGTCCAGGCCGGAGTCGAAGTCGCAGGCCGGGTTGAAATCGGCCGGGTAGAACGCCAGGATCACCACGTCCTCGCCGAGGAACTCCCCGAGGGCGACGCGGCGGTGTTCCCCGTCGACCAGTCCCGGGAGTTCGAACTCCGGTGCGTCGGTTCCCGCTGGGATCACTGGCAAAACCATTCTCGCTCCCGCACTTAAGCGTACGTGCCGATTCGGAGGCCGATATCCCCGGCGCGCGTCGATTTTCGTCGCCGGGAACGTCAATTACCGGAACGCGTCGGTCGCCCTCGACGGGTGACGGCGCGCGGTGCTCCGCGAGCACCCCGTTTCGGCCGCTGAATCAGCGTTCGTGGGGCTTTTAGCCCGCTCTACCCTACCGGTCGTCGTGGACCTACACGTGCGCTACGAGGGCGACGACGACCCGAAGAAGTGCAGCGCGCGGAAACTCGCGCGCTTCGACCTGGCGGAGTTGCACGAGGCGACCCGCTCGACCCCGCCCGGTATCGTCCTCAACCCTTTCGCCGACCAGGCGCTCTCGCCCGCGGACGCCCCGGGGCCCGGTGACGGAAAACGTCACGACCGTCTCGTCGCGCTCGATTGCTCCTGGGAGACCGCCCAGCGCGAGGCTTTCGACCTGGAGGGGATCCACCGGTCACTCCCCTTCCTCGTCGCCGCCAACCCCGTCAACTACGGCACCGCCTTCCAGCTCAACACCGTCGAGGCCTTCGCCGGCGCCCTCTGTATCCTCGGCGAGCGCGACCACGCCGAGGAGATCCTCTCGAAGTTCACCTGGGGCCACACCTTCCTGGAACTCAACGAGGAACCGCTCCGGCGCTACGCCGAGTGTGCGGACAGCAGCGAGGTCGTCGCCGTGCAGGACGACTACTTGGTTGCCGAGGACGATCCGGACCGGGAACGCGAGTCTCCCTGACGCCGACCGCAGGGCCGCGGTCAGCGCCCCAACCGGTCGAGCGTCACTCCTCGTCCTCCGGTGGCCGTACGGCGTCGCCGACGGTGAAATGCGAGAGGGCGAACACCAGCGGGGCCGAGTATTCGGTGCTCACCGAGTTCGCGGCGAAGGCCCCCTGGTCGTCGACGTAGGCCTTCGCCGGCGGCGGTTGCCGGGATTCGAGGTACTCGTCGAGCACCGGGTCGCCGCCGTCCTTGTTGGGGCCGCCGACGAGGTAGCCGGGAATGTCAGCGTCTGTGCTGGCACTGAGGCGGTCGTGCGGGTGCTCCGGCGGGTTCTTGCCGACGCCCGTGACGTAGGACCTGGTGGTCGGCGTCCGACCGAGGACGTAGTGGACCTGGTCGAGCGCTGCGTCGACGTACGCCTCGTCGGCCTCGACGGCGTTCGCCACGAGGAGGAGGACCGCCTCGCCGATGGCGACCCTCGCCGACCCCCAGTAGTACTGGCCCTCCGTCAGTGCGACATTGTACCCGTCCCGACGGATCTGCTGGACCTGGCTGTCAGCGTACGCGAGAATCGCGTCCTCGACGGACGAGCGCCGGTCCGGCGCGGCCGCGTCGGCGGTGTAGTAGGCCCATTGACCGAGCGGGAACGTCCTGTACCACTCGACCGGCCAGGGTTTGGCCGAGAACTGGTCCGCGTGTTCGCGTTCGAGGTAGTCGGCGTACTGTGACTCACCCGTCGTCTTGAGCAGTTCCGCCGCGGCCCAGAAACGGTCTCCGTCGTCGCCCAGTGTGCCGGGATTCCGGTAGCTGCTGGAACCGCTGTTCTGCCCCTCGTCGTGCCGGAAGTACGGATCGGGGTTGTCGAGGAGGAACGACCAGGCCGCCTCCGCGTTCTCGAGAGCGCGAGAAGCGAACGCCGGGTCGTACTCCTCGTAGACGCGGGCGGCGAGCGCCATCGCGCCAGCGAACTGGGCGGTGCCGAACGTCGACAGGCCGAACACGTACCGCTGCTGGGTGTCCGCCGCCGGCGGGGCGAACGATGGCCACTCGGTACCGGCGACCTTGTGGTAGACGGCGCCGTCCTCGCGTTGCATCTTCTCCAGCCACTCCAGTTCGAACCTCGTCTCTGCGAGGAGGCCCGGCAGCCAGACGGGTGCCGTCTCGTCGGCCAGCGCCGCGTCGATACCCAGTTGCCCCGATTCGAAGACCGCGGGATTTCGCTCGTGTGCCAGTAGCATCTGGGCGACGGACACCGCGGCCAGGGGGACGTACTTCCCGTAGTCGGCCGCGTCGTACCAGCCACCGGCGACGTCGATCTGCTCGCCCTCGTCGTGGAACTCGTCCGAGAAGTACAGCTTCGCCTCGCTGTCCTGCGTGTGACCGGGCCGCAGTTCGAGCCCCGTGACGTCGTCGTCGATCTCGGTGTTCGACCGCCTGAGCGTGTAGGCGCGGCACGTCGCCGCGAGCGCCTCGCCGTAGACCCCCTCGTCGACGGTAAACGTGTACGACCCCGCCGAACCGTCTGCGGTCCTGAGAGCGTACGTCCCGGGGGTAGAGAGGTCACTGAAGTCTGCCTGTCGGACGGTGTCACCGGAGGACTCGTCGTCGATTTCGGCCCCCAGTTCGCCGCTCTCGACCACCGAACGGCTGTCGACGTCGACGACGTCGAACGTCTCCGCGGCGGTCCTGACGACGGCGACCTTCTCGTCGGCCGGACGGTAACCGACCTGGTCGACGAGCACGTCTTCGCCCACCGTCGCGGGCTCCGTCACCGTCGGCTGGGGCGTCTCTGTCGGCGTCGCTGTCTCGGTCGGCGTCTCGGTTTCGGTGGGCGCGCCGCGTCGCCGGTCGTACGGACTCGGACACCCGGCGAGTGACGTGACTCCTCCCAGGCTCGCGGCGAGATACGCACGCCGAGAGGCCAACGACCGCCGCTCGTCGGACATACTACCCCATTCCCGAATGTTAGCAAAAACATTGTGCCAAAAGGCTATTGGTACCTCCCAGATACGTCCGCGATATCCGGCTTCGAACAACGGATCTGGTCCCGGAAACTGCTGCCGCGTCGGGAGCGTTCTCCGCTTCGGACGAGCGCTCGGTCTGACCAGCCGCTTCGTGGTACGGTCGTGATAGAGAGGGCGGCCCTGCTCGGCCGAGTGAACCGTGACGAGTAGGCTGGTTCCGGCCGCTGACGGGCCTGGTCGGTTCGGACGACGGTTCCCTGCTCCCACCTGACGCGTCGGTGATCTTTACACCCTTCCGTGAGGCTGATCGGTATGGCAGACAAACTTGCAGTACACGTCGTCGGGACGGAAGAGCGAGTGTTGACCTGCGACGAAGTGAAGGAGGGTGACCACGGTGTCCACCTCTACGACACGCAAAACGGCAAGGAGAACATCGGGTACGTCCCGTTCCCTAACCTCGACTACGTGGGCCCCCGGAACGAATAACGGGGTACTGCGTGAGACGGTCGTCTACGGCCACCGAAAGCCCGTCGGCTTCTCCGGCGGTGAGAGCGGACTGCTCGGCAGCCCTGCCTGGGGTTCCGGCGCGTTGTAGCCGCCCGGGGCGACGTCGTTCGGCCCGTCCGGATAGCACAGCGACGCCAGGAGCTGGATCTGGCCGCGACCGACGTCGAGTTCGAACTGGCCGCCGCCGTACAGTGAAATCCCGTTTCGCTCGCAGTAGGCCAGAAAGTCGAGCAGCGACTCGACGGTGCCGAACCGCGAGGGCTTGCAGTTGAGCCACTCGGGGTCGAACGGCAGCGCCTCGACGCTCTCGACGCCGGTGATAGGGTAGTCCCACGACACCCGATTCTCGTGGCCGTCGAACACCGAGCGAGTCTCCTCGGTGACGCCCGGGTCCTCGACGACAGCGTCGGGGAACCCCGTCACGATACGGCGATAGAACTCCGGTTCCGCGGGCGTCTCGACCTGGGAGTCCTCGTAGAGGGCCTTCAGGTCCACCACGCGGACGGCGTCGGTGTCGGCCAGGTGGGCGACCACGTCCGCGTCCCACGCCGGCGTCGGGTCGAGTTTGAACTCCATCCCCGGGTCGACGTCGAGCCAGTGGTCGACCCGGTCGGTCGAGGGGGTGCCCTCGTCCTCGGCGAGCCGCGTCGAGACGACGAATCGCACCGGGTCGTACTCCCGGCCGAGGGCGCTCCCGAGGTCGGTGTCGGCCTGATTCAGGGCCAGATCCAGCGCCGCGCTCTCGAAGGCCCACCGCCGGTAGTGCCGTGACGTCTCGCGCTGTGGCGGTTCGGGCCACAGGTCGACGTCGTCGAGAAACGTGGAGAACGAATCGAGCGTGTACTCGCCGGACAGGTCGGCGTCGAACGCTTCGAACGCGTCGTGGTCTTCGGTGTCGTAGGTGACGTCCTCACCTTTCCCCTCGACGCCCTCCCCGCGCAGTGTGACGGTGGTCGTCGCCCGCGTGAACCCGCTGGAGGTGTCCTTCTCCTGGCGGGTGAGGTCGTACCCCTCGACAGTAAGCGGCTGGTCCGCGATCCGGTCGTACATACTCGCACGTCGGGCTGCCGGGGTTTAACGGCGGTGGGCCAGTGAAGTCTGGTCGCCGATTGAGCGGCCGGGGGCTTTCGAGTTGTTCTTCTCGTCAGCGACGGTATTCGCTGAGCGGCGAATTCGGAAACGCTTAACCACGCAGGCCCGTCAAGGGTGGGTATGGCCAAGTTCGAGCAAGCGTCGGAGCGACTCCTCAACAAACAGATCTGCATGCGCTGTAACGCCCGGAACCCCGGCGGTGCCGAGAAGTGCCGCAAGTGCGGGTACAAGAAGCTGCGGCCGAAGGCGAGCGAGCCGCGGTCGACCTGATTCTGCGGCCGCTCTTCGGATCTTCTCCGAGTTGCGAGCGCCAGCTCTCGTCGCCCTATTCGTCGGGGTACTTCGGCTCTCTGCGCTCCGCCCGCTCGAGCGCGCGCTCGACGACCTCGCGGACGTCGCCCTCGAACACGCCGCCGTGGCCCGAGTACATCTGGTCCACGGAGTCGGGCATGCGGTCGAGCAGGTGACGGATAGACTCGACGAGTCGGTCGCGCGACTGACCCGCCATGTCGGTTCGACCGAAACTGCCGTCGTCGAAGGCGCCGTCGTCGTGAACCACGACGTCGCCCGAGAACAGCGCGGACCCGGAGACGAACGAGACGTGGTCGTCGGCGTGGCCCGGCGTGTACACCACCTCGAATTCCTCGTCGCCGATCTGGACCGAGTCGCCGTCGTCGATCCCTTGGTCCCGTCGCGGGTGTGACCCGTAGGCGGACAGGTCGGCGTCGAAGGCGTCCAGCACCGCGTCGAGTTCCGCGACGTGGTCGCCGTGCTGGTGGGTGAGGACGACCCTGTCGACGTCGTCGACGTGCTCTTTGATCGTACTGACGACGCCAGGGTAGGCGCCGGCGTCGACCAGCGTCGTGACTTCGCCGTCGACCAGGTAGGCGTTGCAGGTGAACGACTCCGCGGCGTCGGTAACAGTGTGGACCTCCATGGACACGTGGTCGGCCGGTCGCCGCTTGAGTGTGGCGAAGTAGTGTAAGGTTGCCAACTTTTCCGGCGAGTGATTTTTCAATAAGAACCTCATAGTCTTTCGTGTATGGGGTTTGGGAGCTACGACGAATCGGAACAAGATAATCAGGAGTATGACACGGACTTCGAAGACGACGAGGGTGTCGACACGGCCGAGAACACCCACGAGGGCGAGGTCGAGTACGAGTTCACGGCCTCGAACGACGAGTTGCTGGACCGTCTGAAGGACATCAAGACCGACGAGAACACGTAATGAAGGCCGGGGCGCGCGCCCTCGGCGTCGCCGAATCCTACCAGGAAGGGTTCAGCACGCTCGCCGGCAGCGTCGTGCGAGCGGACAGGGTCACTGACGGCTTCGTTTTCGGGAGCTGTACCGTCGGCGGCAGCGACGCGACCGCCGCCGTCTGCGAGATGGTCGCCCGACTCGACCGGGAAGACCTCCAGTACCTCTTCGTCGCCGGCATCGCGCCCGCCTGGTTCAACGTCCTCGACCTCCATCGCATTCACGAGGCGACGGACCTGCCGGTGCTCTCGGTCACTTTCGAGGAGAGTCTCGGCCTCGAACCGGCCATCCGCGAGGCGCTGGACGACGCCGACGTCGTCCGCGACCGACTGGCGACCTACCACGACCTGCCCGACCGCCGGCGACTCTCGGTCAACGACGAGACTGTCTTCGTCCGCAACGTCGGCATCGACGACGACGCGGCGAATGACGCGGTCCGCGGGTTCACGCCCGAAGGTGGCCGTCCCGAACCACTCCGGGTCGCCAGGCTGGCTGCCAGGGCCACCGACGAGTTCGCCCGCGACGACTTTAGGCGGTAGCTAAGGACGAACTGGCGGTCGTGCTGGAGGAAGCGCGATTCGGCGCGGACGGGGTGGCGCGGAGTCGTTCGAGAGAGCGAAGCTCTCTCGTGATGACGAAAATCGCTCCGCGATTTTCGGACCACACCACCTATCGCGCGAACGGCGTAGCCGTGAGCAAGGCGCGAATCCGGGGAGATTTGGTGGTTCAATCGTGAGCGCGGGTCGAACGAAGTGAGGCCGGGCGAGCAATGAGGTTCCCTGGAGGAATGAAAGGGCGAGGCTCGGTCCGGGAGCCCCGACGAAGTAAGCACGCGACCGCAGGGAGCGCGCGTGGTTCGAAAGACGGCGCGCCGTCTTTCGTCATCACGAGAATCTTCGATTCTCGGACGACAGCGAGTCGCGGGCCCGGAGCGGGCCGAGGGCTTTCCTCTGTCTGCGGTGTTTTCGTCGACTCTCACCGAGCGTCCAGAAAAACCGCCCCGGAATCAGTTGTCCAGCATCGAGAGCACGCGGAGGACGAGCTGGAGGACGTGAACGAACACGCCCATCACGGCGACGTAGATGCCGATGGCGTTGCGCAGGTCGCTGGCGTAGCGGTTGGCCTTGACGGCCCAGATCTCGTAGGTCAGGTCGACGACGAAACCGAGGAAGAACAGCACCCCGGCGACCAGCATGAGCATCGGATTGATGAAGAAGCCGGCTGCACCGAGCGCGAACCCGCCGATGAAGAAGCCCCAGGAGTACTTCTGCCAGTTGGCGAAGGAGTGGTCGGTCTTGAACACGACGAGGGCGACGACCGCGGTGATGAGGCCCGTGATGACGGCGGTGATGGCGAGTGCCGGAATCCAGAGTGCCTGCTGCTGACCGAACACAGCGAGGATAGCCGCGCCGAAGAGGCCATAGCCGGCCTGTATCATCGTCACGCCGACGCCGGCCAGCGGGAAACTGCCGCTCTCGATCCCCTTGTTCGATACCCAGAATCCGCCCCCGACGGTGACGACGAAGATGGCGATCCCGATGAAGAAGTTCGAGAACAGCCCCGCGGCGATGGGGCCCACCGGCGTGTAGGCCAGCGCCAGCATCAGGACGACGTTGAGGACGACCAGCGCCGTGGCCATCCCGGTGATCTTGCCGAGGTTCAGCGACGGCGTCGCGTGTCCGCCCATCGCGTCGTGTTCGAATGAGTTACTCATCAGCCACTCATTACGAAGGATCCTTTATGTAACTTCTCCCCGCTCGGATATAACAGCTCACACCTACTCCCACTCGCGGGCGAGCAGGCCGAACAGCGCCGCGTCGACGAACTCCCCCTCGACGCGGTAGGCCTCTCGCATGGCGCCCTCGCGCTCGAAGCCGGCCTTCTCCAGGACGCGCATCGACGCCTCGTTGCCAGCGAACACGCGGGCCTGGAGCCGGTGGAGTTGCCGGTCGTGGAACGCCCACTCGGCCAGCAGGTCGACCGTCTCCGTGGCGTAGCCCTGCCCGCGCTCCGACTCGACGATCCAGTAGCCGATCTCGCCGTGGCCGCTGACGTCGTTCACGTTGAACGCCCAGGCGAACCCGACCGGCTCGCCGTCCCGACAGGGGAGAAAATCCACGAAGCTATCGTCGCTCTCTTCGACCATCTCGCGCACGTCGGACACAGACTGGGGGTCGTGCTGGCTGGTGTATCGCCGTATCCGCGGCTCGTTCCAGTGATTCGCGATGAACTCGCAGTCGTCGGTCGTCACCGCCTGCAGGGTCAGGCGGTCGCCGGTGAGGAATGCAGGACCTGGCATGCCCACGACTGCTCACACTGGCGGAATAACGGTTGCCGTCGCGGGGCACTTCTCCACACACCGGCCACCGCCGGTGCTACAGCCGCTCCAGCACGGCGTCAGAGTCGTACTGCAGCGTCAGTTCCCGCGACCGGCCCCGTCCCTCGACGTTGGTGTAGCTCGCCTCGATGATGCCGAGCTGGTCGAGCTTGTTGATGATCTCCGAGTAGCGGGTGTAGCCCAGGTCGGTCTGGTCGTTGAACGCCTCGTAGATGTCGCCGGCGCGCTCGCCGTCGTTCTCGGCGATGACCTCGACGAGGGCGCTCTCGGAGTCGGTGAGTTCGCCCAGCCGCCGGGAGAGGTGGACGTACTTCGACTTGTCGTAGGCCTTCTCGACGTCCTGGGTCTCGACGGAGCGGGAGGCCCGCATCTCGGCGTTCATCCCCGCACGCCGGAGCAGGTCGATGCCGACCCGCAGGTCACCGCCCTGCTCCTCGGTGAACTCGGCCGCGCGGTCCAGCACCTGCGGGCCGACGGCGCCCTCGTGGAAGCCCCGGTCGACGCGCTCTCTGAGGATGTCGACGATCTCGGTCTGGTCGTACTTGTTGAAGTAGATCTCCTCGGGCCGGAAGACGCTCTGGACGCGCGTGTCGAGTTCGTCGATGACGTCGAGATCCAGGTCCGATGAGATGCCGATGACGCCGATCCTCGCGCCCGAGTGGGCCTCGTGAGCGCGCAACAGCGAGTACAGCGTGTCGCTGGCCTCGGACTCGTAGAAGAGGTAGTTGACGTCGTCCAGCGCGACCACGAGCACCTCCTCGCGCTCGACGAGGCGGTCGGTGATCTGGGAGAACAGCTTCTTGAAAGAGATGCCCGACGACGGCGGTTCGTAGTCGAAGATCTCGGCGAAGAGACGCGAGAACACGGCGTAGCGGGTGGAGTCGACCTGGCAGTTGACCCGCACCGCCTGCACCTCGGTCTGGGCGCGCAACTCGTCGAAGAGTATCTGCGTCGCCGTCGTCTTGCCGGTCCCGGGCGGCCCGCGGGCGATGACGTTCAGCGGTCGGGAGCCCCGGACCGCGGGCCGCAGCGAGTACTTGAGCGTCTCCATCTGCGTCTCCCGGTGTTTGAACGTCTCGGGGAGGTAGTCGATCTCGAAGACGTGCTCGTTGCGGAACACGGACTCGTCCCACCCGAGCATATCGTCTCCGGGGTCGTCGCTCATCACTTTCACTGGGGTGCTGCCGACACTTAACGATTTACCACTTACGGTGAAAGTGAAACCGACAGAGGGCGACGGGGCCGATCGCGGGAACGCGTGGCAATCACACGCTGCACCGGATGTTCCGTTCGCAGAAGCCGACTCTCGAGCTACTCCACTTCCACGGTTCCGACCATCCCGCTGGTCACGTGGGGGACGCAGACGTAGTCGTACGTCCCTTCGACCTCGAAGGTGTGTTCGAACGTCGCGCCCTCCTCCTCGGTGGCGAACCGGTCGTCCCCCTCGTAGGAGGCGAACGGCTCGGCGTCCTCGGGCAGCGACACCGCGTCGGCGCTGTCGTGCTCGGGATTACAGGAGACGTTGTGCGAGGCGCTCTCGAACGTCCAGGTCACGGTCGTCCCGGGCGAGACGATGATCGTCTCGGGAGAGAAGGTCAGCGACCCCCCGGGCCCGACTGCGACTTCGTTCTCTTCGGCGCCGCCGTCACCGCCCGACCCGTCGCCGCCGTTGCTACTACAGCCCGCGAGCCCAGCGAGCGAAGACCCGGCTATCGTCCCCAGTAGTGTCCGTCGTCGCATGCCCGTGGAACGGGCCGCCCGGGACAGGTACCTTTCGATCGGTGTCTCGCCGGGCCCGGTCAGACCGACCGGCCGTACCGGCAGCTGGGGCAGTAGATTCGCCCGTCGCGGACGAGCAGCAGGCTCTGTTCGCACCGCCGACAGGGATGCGTGACCGAGGCGATGCCGGCCTCCCGGGCGACGGCCTGCAGGGTGTTCTGTAGCTGTTCCACGCGCTCCTCCGTATCGGCGAGCCGCTCTCTGAGATCGGCGCACTCCCCCGCCAGTCGTCGGTGCTGTCTGTTCATGGCTGTGTGGGACGGTAGCGTATTTCACGTAGGTGGCCTGATGGCGTAAAGCTAGCGGGCGACGGGACAGTCGAATCCGTCTTTGTCCTGCGATTTCGAATGCGTCGCTGCGGTTGGACTTGAGCCGCCCCCTCACTCCGTTCGGGCCCGGCCTGCCTCACGGCTCCCTGCGGTCGCCGTTCGTCGTTTCGACGGTCTTCGCTCCGCTCAGACCGTCCTACTCCTCAAACTTCGCCAACAAATCATCGTAGAAACCGCCTCCGGGCTCGCCGCCGTTCGCCGCCGTTCGCTCCCCGTCGCTCGCGCTGTTCGAGGCCTCTCTGCGTTCGGCCTCGCTTTCAGCCAACTTTTCCACGATGAGCTCCGGTGTCGAGCGTGCGAGCGTCCCCTTGACCGGCGAGCGATTCACCCGGAGTTCGCCCTCGACGAGCCCCTCGGCCTGGATGCCGTCGACGGTGAGGTCGGTGTCGGCGGCGTCGATGACGTCGCCCGCGAGGTGGGAGACGAACACGCCCGTGGCGTTGCGCTCGCCCAGCGCTTCGAGGATGCCGGCGATGATGGTCGCGGCGGCGCCGGGTTCGGTGATGGACTCCAGTTCGTCGACGAGCACCATGATCGGTCGGTCCGAACTGATATCCGTCACCAGTCCGCCGAAGTCCCGCAACGTCGACTCGAAGGCGCCCGCGTCGAGGGTGCCCTGCGTCTTGGCGTGGTAGTGGAGTTCCGCGACGCGCTCGACGCGGGCCGACTCGGCGGGGACGGGCAGCCCCATGTGGGCCAGGATGGTCACCAGCGCGACCAGGTCCAGGGTCGACGTCTTCCCGCCGCTGTTGACCCCGGAGAGGATGGCCATCCCCTCGACGCGGTAGTCGACCCGGTCGACGTCGTCGAAGGGGACGTCCAGCAGCGGCGAGCGCCCGCCCTCGATGGCGAAACCGGGCTCGTCTTCCGGCTCCCCGTCGACGCCTCCTACGGCGGGAATCGTACATTCGAAGTCCTCGGCGAACCGGGCGACGGCCAGTTCCACGTCGAGTTCGAGCGCGGCGTCGACCAGCGACTCGGCGTCCTCGCGCAGGCCTGCCAGGTCGCTCGCCACCTCGCGCTTGAGCCTGGCCGCCCGGCGGTCCCGCGCAGTCGTCAGTTCCTCGCGCAGGCGCGACACCGCGTTCTCGTCGTGGTCGACGGGGTAGGTCGGGTCGTCGGGGAACGCCCGCCGGGCGGTCGCCTCGGTGTCCCGGAGGTCGAGCGCGTCGACGAGGTGGTCGCGGGCCTTCTCGACGGCGCGGTCGTACTCGTCGGCCAGTTCCCGGGAGAGCAGCGAGTCGACGCCGGCGCCGCGTTCGACCAGCGATAGCAGGTCCGTCCCCTCGATGGTGACGTCCTGCTCTTCGATGGCCTCCCGCAGATGGTCGTTGGCCACCGATTCGGCCGTCGACACCGCGGCGTCGAGGTCGTCGACGGCCGTCGACAGCCGGTCGAGTTCGCCGTCGTCGCGGACGCTGCCGTCCTCGTTGAGGCGGTCGAGCGCCGATTCGAGGGCGTCCAGATCACAGGCCGGCTCCAGGTCCGCGACCCGATGCACTTTCGCCGCGGCCTGCAGGCGGTCCCGATTGCGCGCGAAGAAGGCCAGCGGGCGCTCGGGGACGACGTCGGCCGGGTTCTCCAGAGCGTCCGGTTCGACGCGGACGTCGCCCGCAACCTCGACGCCGGCGAAGGACTCGTCCAGCGCGACGACCGTCGCGTAGCTGCGCCCGAGCTCGGCGAGCTGGCGGGTGTCGTCGACGATTTCCACCGATATCTCGGGAATCGCGGACTGTGCCTCGGCGTAGCGCTCGGCGTCGCTCGTCGCGAGACACCGGTCCCTGACGCGGACGTCGCCGGGTTCGACGAGTGGCTCGACGTCCTCCAGGGCGGCCAGCACGTCCGCGTCGGGCTCACGGTCCATCGCTCGCTCGGCGAACTCCCGGACCGCTTCGATGCGCCCGGGAACCGAACTGGGGTAGATCGTCTCGAGGCGTTTGGCGGCGTAGTCCGTGACGGTCCGCGCCTGGAGCAGGTCGAGCGCGTCCCGGTAGAGTTCGCGGGCGCGGTCGGTCGCCAGGAACCCGCCGGGGTCGTCGTGGTCGTCCCGGATAGCCGCGCGAGCGATGCGGGCGGCCCGCCCCTCGCTGATCCCGGGGGCGCGGGCCAGTTCGGCGACGTCGCCCTCGCGGAGCGCGCGCTCCGGGTCGTCGAGTTCGGCGAGGGCGTCGGCCGTCTTGCTGCCGACGCCCGAGACCGATTCGAGGTCCATTGACTGTGACCGGGTACCCGCCCGTTCGGCAAAAGGGTTGTCGCTCTCACACGCGTCCGGTCGCACGCCATCGGATTCGCGCTGCTCATCCGATGAGCCCTGTCTCACTGCGCTCGACAGGACGCCGATAGACTCACTTCGTTCGTCTATCGAGCCCACGCTCACTTTGTTCGCGTGGACGCCGACAGACTCGCTCCGCTCGTCTCCCGAGCCCGGCCTCACGCAGTTCGGCCGGACGCCGACGAGACTAGTCCGCCGAGACGCTCTCGGTTCCGGTCGGCCCGCGCCGCTGGGGGGCGTCGAGGGCCACGCTCGCGGGGGCGTCGACGGCTCCCTCCTCACCGTCTTCCCAGCCGTCGTGGCAGGTCGCGAGCGTCGAGGCGAGCGAGCGGTAGGCGTCGCCCGCCGCGCCGCTGGTGGCGGGCGCCGCGTCGACGGCGGCGTCCTCCGGAACCGCGCCGAGGAGGGGGACGCCGAGTCGGCCGGCGATGTCGCCGAGGTCGGTGTCCGCAGTCGTCCGCGTCACCACGGCGCCCAGTACCGTCGCCTCGGCGTGGTCGACGAACTCGGCGGTCTTGGCGACGTTGTCGACGGCCGCTTCCTGTGGCGTCGTCACCAGCACGGTCCCGTCGGCCAGCCCCGTCGCGACGAGCGCCTCGTGGCTCAGCCCCGCGCCGGTGTCGACCAGGACGACGTCGTACTCGTCGTCGAGCGGGTCGATCACCGCCCGCAGGTTCGCCGGGTCGGCCTGTTCGAAGTGTTCGATGGTCTGGCCGCCGGCGATCAGGTCCGGCCCGTCAGCGACTGCGCGGAGGACGTCGTCGACGGCCGCCTCGCCCGCCAGTACCGAGTGGATTCCCGATTCGTTCGGCTCGCCGAGGACCTCGGCGAGGTTCGGCAGTGCCAGGTCGGCGTCGACCAGGACGACGTCGAAGCCGGCGTCGTGCAACGCGACGCCGAGCGACGCCGTCGTCGTGGACTTGCCGACGCCGCCCTTGCCGCCCGCGATGGTATAGACCCCCATGGAGCTGTGAGTTCGCGATTCTCGGTTGTAAAAGTGCGTATGACGCGCGTCATCGGACCGCCGGACGTCGCCGGGATCTGCGGGGAGGAGACGGCTGTTGGCGGCCGTCTAACCGGGGTCGTGGTCACGGCGGACACCGTCGTGTCAATCGAACTGGGGCACTGCGCGAGACGCAACGGACTTTTCTCTCCGCGTACCGAACGACAGCCCATGACTGCCGTCGCGGCCAAACTCGACGCTGCTCGCGCCGACCTCGCCGAGCGTGACGCCGTCCTGATCGCCTTCTCCGGGGGCGTCGACTCCTCGGTCGTCGCCGCAATCGCCCACGACGCGCTCGGCGACGACGCCGTCGCCTGTACCGCCAAGAGCGAGACGCTCCCGGCGGCCGAACTCGAGGACGCCAACCGCGTCGCCGAGGAGATCGGCATCCGTCACGAGATCGTGGAGTTCTCCGAACTCGACAGCGAGTCGTTCGTCGCCAACGACGACGAGCGCTGTTACCACTGCCGGTCGATGCGCCTCTCGGCCATGTACGACGAGGCCCGCGAGCAGGGGATCGACGTGGTCTGCGACGGCACCAACGCGTCCGACCCCGGCGAGGGCCACCGCCCGGGCCTCCGCGCCGTCGAAGAGCTGAACGCCTACTCCCCGCTGCTCGAACACGACATCACCAAGGAGGAAGTGCGAGAGATCGCCCGCGAGTACGGCCTCTCGGTGGCGGACAAGCCCTCGATGGCGTGTCTCTCCTCGCGCATCCCGACGGGCCTGGAGGTCACCGAGGACCGCCTCTCCCGCGTCGAGAAGGCCGAACGCCTCCTCCGGACGTGGGGCTTCGAGCAGTTCCGCGTGCGCGACCACGACGGCCTCGCACGCATCGAAGTGGGCGAGGAGGAACTCGACGTGGCGCTGGATCCGGACTTCGTCCGGGCGGCCCGGGACCACATCGCCGACGTCGGCTTCGACCACGTCACGCTGGACCTGCACGGCTACCAGACCGGGAGCGTGAGCCCCGCCGCCGAGGCCGAGGACGAGCCCGCCTCGGCCGACGACCTGCTGGGCACCGACTACCCGACTGCGACCGAGGACTGACGGACGACTGAGCGCGGTTCGACGCCGTGGCGCACGCTTTCAGCGCCGGAAACTCCGCTCACGATTTTATAGGGGTCCGTGAGAAAATTCGATCGAATGACTCGCACAGCGCTCACGCTGCTCGTCGTCGTCGCACTGCTCGCCTCCCTCCCCGCGGTCGCGGCGGCCGAGACGCGCAGCGGCGGCACCGTCGTCGTCGCGGAAGGCGAGACCGTCGACGACGACCTGGAGGCGTTCGCCGGCTCAGTCGTCGTCCGCGGCACCGTCGAGGGCGACCTCACGACCGCGGGCGGGGACGTGCGCATCGGCGAGTCGGGGACCGTCCGGGGCGACGTGGAGATGTCCGGCGGCTCCATCGAGGTCGCCGGGAACGTCACGGGCGACGTCGAGGCCGGCGGCGGCTCCGTCCGGGTCGCCGACACCGGACGAATCGACGGCTCGCTCACGGCCGGCGCGGGCTCCATCTTCGTCGACGGGGTCGTCGGCGGCGACGCGGAACTGGGCGCCGACACGATCACGCTCGGCCCGGACGCCCGCATCGAGGGCAACCTCACCTACGACGGCGACCTCTCCCGGGCCGACGGGTCGGTAGTCGGGGGGAGCGTCACCCGTGACGAGAGCGTCCAGACCGGCGGCGGTCCGGACCTGGGCCTCGGCGGGCCGCTGTTCGACCTCTACGGCGCCCTCGTGACGCTGTTGTTCGGCGCTATCCTGCTCTTTGCCTTCCCCCGGTTCTCCACCGAGGTCGCCGACCGCGTGGCCGCGGAGCCGGTCCGGACCGGCGGCATCGGAATGCTCGTCGCACTCGGCGTCGTAGCCGGCCTGGTCCTGGTGTTCGTCACGTTCATCGGCATCCCGCTGTCGCTGGCCGGGCTCTTGCTCTTCGTCCTGTTACTCTGGGCCGCCTCGGTGTACGGCCGCTACGCGCTCGGCGAGTGGCTGCTGTCGTACGCGGGCCTGGACAACCGCTGGCTCGCACTGATCGTCGGCGTCGTCGCCGTCGCGCTGGTCGGACTGGTCCCCCTGCTCGGCCAGCTCGTCCAGACCGTCGTGCTGGTGCTCGGGTTCGGCGCGCTCGTCCTCGGGATCTGGGACGCCTACCGGAACCGGAGCGAGGCCGCGCCGGCCACCGCTACCGACCCGATCTGATGGGTGACGACACGCTCAAGGCCGTCGCAGCCAATCGTCGGCCATGAACGTCACCGTCGACGTCGTCGGCGAGGACAGCCACGACGTGGCCGTCGACGCCGACGCCACCTACGCCGACCTGCTCGCCGCCGTCGACCTGAGCCCTCACGCGGTCTCGGTGATGGTCGACGGCCACACCGTCCCCGAGGACCAGCCGGTCGACGCCGACCACGTCCGCGTCGTCCGCCTCATCAAGGGCGGGTAGATGCGCGTCCGCGAGGCCGACCCCGGCGAGGTTGCCGCCGTCCGCAACGTCCTCGACGGTGCCGCGCTCGCGGTCGACCACGATAGACTCCGGGAGCAAATCGAGGCGGGCGCCGTCCTGGTCGCCGTGAGAGCCGCCGAAAGCCGCGGCGACGACGAAGCCACCGACGCCACCGTCCTCGGCGCGCTCGTCCTCGCCGGAGACCGGATAGACGCCGTCGCGGTCCGTCGGAACCGTCGCGGGCAGGGGATCGGGACCGAACTGGCCGAGACCGCCGCTGCCCGGCGGGAGCGCCTCGTCGCCGAGTTCGACGCCGGCGTCCGCCCCTTCTACGAGCGACTGGGCTTCGACGTCGAGCCAACGGCCGAGACGAACCGATTCAGGGGCGTCTGGACGCCGGATCGCCCCTGAATCGACGCCGTAGCCGAAACGATTATACACGGACACTAACATGCACCGTCCAGGCAACTAACTCATGTCAGCAACAATCGCCCAGCGTGCGGCCGACGCTACGTCGGACCGGCTCGCGGCGTATCTCATCGACTTCGCGTTACTGAGTGCCGCCGCGTTCGGCCTGTGGATCGTCTCCGCCGTGATCAGTTCGGTGCTCTCGTTCGGCGCGGGGATGGGGATGAACGCGGCCGACCCATCGGCGATCGATAGCGGCGCGTTCCTCGCGACGGCGGCATTCGGCTTCGTGATCCGGGGTGTGCTCTGGCTCGCCATCGGCGCGGTGCTGATCTGGTACTTCGTCTACTACGCCGATACCGGCCAGACGTTCGGGAAGCGCTCCCAGGACGTCGCGGTCGTCGACGAGGACGGCGGCGCGCCGTCCAAGCGTCAGCGGCTGATCCGGACCGCGCTCCTGCTCCTGCCGTTCCCCCTCATGGCGCTCCTCGGCCTGTTCGGTTTCGTCGGGTTCTTCTTCGCGATGTTCCTCATGGCCGTCTGGCTCGCCGTCGAAGCCGGCGTCATGTTCGTCAGCGACGACGGCCAGCGCATCGGCGACCGGGTCGCGAACACCTACGTCGTCGGCACCGACGTCTGACCGACTGGGTCTCGGATCCGTTCAGCCGGTCCGACGTCACGTAGTCCGTCCGGTGAGGGACTCTATCTGCAACTCCCACAGATCGACGGTCACGTCTTCGACGGCCTCGTCGAAGATCCGCAGCGGTTCGAACGCCTCGTTGATCGCGACCGCGTCCCAGGCCGGGTCGTCGTCGGGGACTTCCCTGAGGGGCCCTCTGGCGAGCACGCTCCAGGAGGTCAGCGCCTCGGCGTCGTCCGTGGGTTCGGCGTCGTAGACGACGTACGTCGCCGTGGTCGTCGCGTCGGCGAACGACAGCTTCGTGCTCCCCGGATGGTCGCCCAGGTGGAAGTAGAGCGACCCGTCCCGGTACTCGTGGACCAGCGGCACGGCGTAGGCCTCGTCGCCGTCGGCCAGCGCGAGCACGCCCGTCGGCGTCTCGCGCAGGTACCGTTCTACGTCCTCGTCGTCGAGTCCGCGCGTGTACGCGAACTCGATGTCAGTGTCCATACCTGACCGACGGTGCGTCGCGCCTTAAATTCAGACCAGCGGTTCGACGACGTCGCGCCCGGCGTCGAGTAACTCGTCGACGCGCGCTTCGCTCCCGGCCTCGGCGTACACCCGCAGCTTCGGCTCGGTGCCCGAGGGGCGGACCAGCACCCACGTCCCGTCGGCCAGCGTCATCTTGAACCCGTCCACCGTCGAGACGTCGGCGACGCCCTCGCCGGCCACCGACTCGGGGAGGTCGGCTTCGAGTTTCTGCAGGACGGTGGCCTTCCGGTCGTCCGGGCAGTCCACGCTGACGCGGCCCTGGTGGATCTCGCCGTGTTCGGCCAGCAGCGCGTCGACGCGGTCGTCCAGCGGCTCCTCGGCGACGGCGGCCGCGGCCAGCAGCGCCACGAGGACGCCGTCCTTGTTCCGGAGGTGCGCACTGACGCCGAAGCCGCCCGACTCCTCGCCGCCCATCAGCGCGTCGTGGTCGCCCATCGCCTCGGCGACCCACTTGAACCCGACCGCCGTCTCGTGGACGGACTTGCCGTGGGCCTCGGCGACGCGGTCGACGATGCTGCTGGTGGAGACGGTCCGGACGACGTCGCCCGAAGCGCCGGACAGGAGGTCGTCGTACACCGACGCGAAGAAGAGGTTCGGGTCGAGAAAGCCACGCTCGGGCGTGACGATGGCGACGCGGTCGGAGTCGCCGTCGTTGATGACGCCCAGGTCGGCCTCGCCCGACGTGACCGTCTCGGTGAGCTGTTCGGCTCGCTCGGCCACCGGTTCCGGTGCGCCGCCGCCGAACTCGGGGTCCTGCTCGCAGCGGAGTCGCTCGACGGCGGCGCCGGCCCGTTCGAGCAGTCGGTCGGTGACGCCGCGGCCGCTGCCGTGCATCGCGTCGTAGGCGACGCGGAGCCCCGAGAGGTCCCGGCCGCCCTCGCGCAGCTCGTCGACGAATTCCAGCGCGTGGTCGAGGTAGGGAGCGATCAGGTCCGTCTCCTCGACGTCGCCCCACTCCTCGTCGGGCAGGCTCTCGGGCTCGGCGAGGTTCGCCACGACGTCGTCGGTGACGTCGGGCAGCGCCGGTGCGCCGTCGCTGGGGACGAACTTCACGCCGTTGTACTCCGGCGGGTTGTGGGAGGCGGTGATCATCAGCGCGCCTGCCAGATCGCGATCCCGGACCGTCCAGGCGACCACCGGCGTCGGCGTGTCGCGCTCTGGGAGGAGAACGTCGAAGCCGTTGGCACACAGCACGCGGGCCAGTTCCTCGGCGAACCCGCGGGAGTGCTCGCGGGCGTCGTACCCGACGGCGATCGGCGCCGTCTCGCCCTGGTCTCGCAGGGAGGTCGCGACGGCCTGTCCCACCATCCGCACGCGGTCGTCGGTGAACTCGTCCAGCGTCGCGCGCCAGCCGTCGGTGCCGAACTGGATGGCGTCGGCCCGCGCCTCGTCGTCTGTCATGGGGGAGGATGCTCGCCGGGCGAGCAAAAAGGTCCGGTTCGGCGACAGGTGCTCGTCGCGACGGGCTAGGGTGCGTCGTCGTCTACGAGCGCTTGCTTCTCGGCACGGGAGAGCTGTTTGACCTCCCACTCCCTGCTCATGGCCGCGGACTGGGAGTCGAACGCCTCGACGTGGACGAGTTCGACGGGCGTCCGCCCGCGCGTATACTTCGCGCCCTCGCCGCGGTCGTGTTCGTCGACACGCCGCTCGACGTCGGTGGTGTAGCCGGTGTACAGCGACTCGTCGGCACAGCGGAGGACGTAGACGAAGTGATCGTCACTCACGTCGCCCACCGTCGGGTCCGGCCGAACGCGTGTCGTGGTCTGTGGGCGATACGGCGACGCCGGTCAGGCTTCGAGCGCGCGTCGCTTGGCGACTTCCGCGATACCCGCGTTCGCGGCGCAGCTCGGGCACGCGCGAACTTCACCGTCGGTGTCGGCGAAGACGCGCGCGAACTGATCGGAGACGTGTCCGCCGCAGTGAGTGCAGTTGGACATCGTGATAGCCGGCGGTGTCGCCGGCAGTTTGTCATACGTTCCCACGATAGAAGTACTCTCACACCCACTAGTCAGGTATCTCCGTCGTCCCGCCGTGCGTCGGCGACACGCCGTGCGACGAGCCCAGCCTGCGTGCCCGCGGTGAATCCGGCGTCGACGTTGACCACCGTGAGCGCGGTACAGGACTGGAGCATCCCCGAGAGGGCGGCCATTCCCTCGCCGCCGTGGCCGTAGCCGGTCGAGACGGGGAGCCCGATAAGGGGGACGTCGACCAGTCCGGCGATGACGGTCGGGAGCGCTCCTTCTCGCCCCGCCGCGACGATCAGCACGTCCTGTTCGCGGAGTTCGTCGAGACGGTCGATCGTCCGGGTGAGCGACGCGACGCCGACGTCGTCGACCCGGTACACCTGGGCACCCATCTCCCTGGCGATCATCGCGGCCTCGCCGGCGGGAATCGCGTCCGAGGTCCCCGCCGTCACCACGCCGACGCTGGCGTCGAGGCGCGTCGGCTCGTAGTCGGGACCGTGAGCGACCAGCCACTGGGACCGGTCGTCCCACCGAAGCGTGGCGTCGGGGTGGGACTCCGCGAGCCGGTCGCGGATGGCCGCCGGATCGCCGTCTTCCAGCCGCGTCGCGATGGCTCGTCCAGTCGTCGTCAGCGCCGTCTCGACCAGCTCCGCCACCTCTTCGGACGTCTTTCCTTCGGAGAGGATCGCTTCGGGGACGCCGGCCCGCTCCTCACGCGCCGCGTCGTATCGACCGGCCTCGCCCGTCGCGTAGCCGGCGAGCGCGGCTTCCGCTTCCGCGGGGGACATCTCTCCCGCGGCGACTGCGTCGAGTATGTCGCGCATGGTGGTTGTACTGGTGGGGGTGGTCGTAAGGGTTGGGAGGTTGGCTGGTCGCGAACGAAGTGAGCGACCAGCTATATTGCGAACGGGGAACGGAGTGACCCGCGAGCAGAGGCTGGGGCGCGAGCGAAGCGAGCGGCCCAGCTACACAACGAGCGTTGACCACCGGGAACCGCGAGCTAGGTCGGGGCCGACCGAAGGGAGGGCCCGACGAAAAACGAACGGGGAGCGGAGCGACCCGTGAGCAGAGGCTGGCGCCGACGAGGTCCAGTCTGGGGAAGTGCAGACGAAATTCGCCGGGGAATGCGCCGACGAAGGCACCGACTGCCTGGTCGCGTACCCCGAAAGTCCAATCCGCGCGCGACACACCGAGCGGCCGTTTCGCGCCCTGGCGGACCGTTCGGCGGGTGTTTTCGACCGGACTAACGTGACGAAACACCCTCCTTTATATAACTAAACACTGCCAAAACCGCTCAAACCCCCGTGAGTACCGGCGAGGAGGCCGTGCTTCAGGAAAGTATATAAGGTGCCACCGGGAACACGGAGGTGTATGGCAGACCTGATCGTCAAAGCCGCCGTGAAAGAAGCGCTCAACGACATGAACGTAGCCTCCGACTTCTACGACTCGCTCGACGAGGAAGTTGAGGAACTGCTCCAGGACGCCGCCCGGCGTGCCGACTCGAACGACCGCAAGACAGTCCAGCCCCGCGACCTGTAAGGCTGACTCCGCGGTTTTTCCGTTTCGCTACTTCGACCAGCGACGGCTTCGCGATGCGGTCCTGGCTCCCGACACTCACTCGGTGCCCGATAGCTGTCGGACGGTGACGCCGTCCTCGGTGCCCACGTGGAGTTCGTCCGCGAGATCGACGAAGAGGCCGTGTTCGACGACGCCCGGGAGCGCCGAGAGGTCGGTCGCGAGGTCGTCCGGTCGGTCGATTTCGCCGAACTCGCAGTCGAGCACGAGGTTGCCGTTGTCGGTGACGACGGGGCCGTCCTTGCGCTCGGCCCGGCGGAGGACGGGCTCGCCGCCCAGCTCGCGGACCGCGTCGGCGACCGTCGTACGGGCGCTCGGCAGCACCTCGACGGGGACGGGGTGGTCGAGGACGTCCGCCTCCTTCGTCGGGTCGGCGACGACGAGGAAGCGGTCGGCGGCCGCGTCGACGATCTTCTCGCGGGCGTGGGCGGCGCCGCCGCCTTTGACGAGCTGTCCGTCGGCGACCTGGTCGGCGCCGTCGATGGCCAGGTCGACCGACACCTCGTCCAGGTCGGCCAGCGGGATGGCCGCCTCGCGGGCCAGTTCGCGCGACTGGAAGGAGGTCGGGACGCCGGTGACGTCCAGGCCGGCGTCGACCCGCCGACCGATAGCGCGGATGGCGTGGGCCGCGGTGCTCCCCGTTCCGAGTCCGACGACCTGTCCGTCCGCGACGCGCTCGGCGGCGGACTCGCCTGCCCGCCGCTTGGCCGCCTCGGAGCCGCCCTGTTTCATGTGTGTCTCCTCTGCGGGCGGGTAGAAAATCGCTACGGCTGGTCGTCACCGTCGGTCCGGTGGATCCTGTCCTGTGTAGTCCCGGTCCAGCAAGTCCTGAGCCGGGCCTACAGTCGGCGTAATCGAACGACGTGGCGTTTGGGTTCGGTCGCCGGTCGGAGCCGGCGCCTCGTTCGGTGGTTCCTGGGGCGTTACTGACCGACCGGCGTCTCTCGCTGGTCCTGAGTACGATCGTCGAGGCGAGGATGGCCCCCGAGCAGTTCGCCCTCTCCGAGACGTTGCAGCGCCGGCCGTCGACGATCTCGCCGCCACCGTCCCCACAGGTCTGATCCGGCTGATTCGGGCCGCCTTCGGCCGGTTTAAACAGTGGATACTTTTCCCCCGGCCCCCTGACTGGGAACCATGTTCGGGACCAGCGGAATCAGGGGACCGGTCGGGGACGAGGTCACCGCGTCGCTCGCGCTCTCGGTCGGACGAGCGGTGGGCGTCGACGCGGACAGCGTCGTCGTCGGCCGGGACCCGCGCGAGTCGGGCGAGTTCCTCGCGGACGCGCTCGCGGCCGGCCTGCGCGAGTCGGGCACCGACGTCGTCGACCTGGGGCTGGCGGCCACGCCGACTGTCGCCCGTGCAGTGGCCTGGGAGTCGGCCGACGTCGGCGTCTCGGTGACGGCCTCCCACAACCCCCCGCAGGACAACGGGATCAAGCTCTGGCAGCCCTCCGGGCAGGCGTTCGACGCCGACCTTCGGGACCAGATTTCAGAGCGGATCCGCGACGAAGCGGCGGACCTGGTCGCCTGGGACGCCGTCGGTGAGCGCCGGGCGGCCGACGCCGGCGAGCGCCACGTCGCCGCCCTGACCGACGCCGTGGACCTGGCCGACCCGCCCGCCGTCGTCGTGGACCTGGGCAACGGCGCCGGCGGCGTGACGGTCGAGGCGCTCACGCGCTTGGGCTGTGACGTCGAGACGCTCAACGCCCAGCCCGACGGCTCGTTCCCGGGGCGACCCAGCGAACCGACTGCCGAGAACTGCCAGTCGCTGTCGACGCTCGTCGGCTACACCGACGCGAGCCTGGGCATCGCCCACGACGGTGACGCCGACCGGTTGCGCGCGGCGAGTTCCGACGGCACCTACCTCTCCGGCGACGAACTGCTGGCGATCTTCGCGGCCGACGCCGCCGAGCCCGGGGACGCGGTCGCCGTCCCGGTCGACACCAGCCTGGCCGTCGCCGACTACCTCGCCGAGCGCGACGTCGACGTGAGCTACACGCCCGTCGGTGACGTCTACGTCGCCGACGCGGCCAGCGAACCGGGCGTCGCCTTCGGCGGCGAGCCCAGCGGCGCCTGGATCTGGCCAGAGGAGACGCTGTGTCCCGACGGCCCGCTCGCGGCCTGCAAACTCGTCGCGCTCGACGCCGAACGGTCGCTGGCCGACCGGGTCGCCGACGTACCGGACTACCCCATCCGCCGGGACAGCGTCGAGGTCGACGACAAGCGAGACGTGATGGACCGAGTGAGCGCACGCGTCGCCGACGAGTTCGCCGACGTGTCGACGCTGGACGGCGTCCGGGTCGACCTGGGCGACGCGTGGTTCCTCCTCCGGGCCAGCGGGACCCAGCCGCTCGTCCGGATCACGGCCGAGGCGCGCGAGGAATCCCGGGCCGACGACGCCTTCGAACGGGCGCGGTCGCTGCTCGACGCGAGCCGGGACTAACGGCTGGCTGCTGGCCGCTCAGGCGCTGTGGCGTGCTGTGCTGGCAGTGAAGCGTGAGTGACAGCGATGGAAGAAGAGCGCCACGTCCGTCGACCGCCTCCCACGGTCGCGGGCGAGCGCGACCCGCCGTTTCTCGTCCGAGACGTCCACCGACTGACCCCCTGCGGTGTCGGCGGCCGCACGGACCGAGTACGGCGGGCTGTAGTCGTGTGCTATCCGCGACGCGTGGACCGGGCTTCCCGGACGCTCGCCCCGTCTCGGATCTTGTCCTCACACTGCGGGCAGACCCGCGGCGCATCGACCCCGTTGGGCGTGAAGACCCGTGCGTAGTCAGCCGTTACAAAATTGCCGCAGTTCTGGCATTCCGGCATACGTGAAACTGTATGGACAGCTATCCTCTTAATGATTGGTGATGTGCCACGAGATACCACGACGGCGCTGTCGGGCTGTTAGGGTGCTCTGGCGACGCTCTGGGACGATCTGGGCGCAGAATCGGTCCGGACCGCGGCCCGGTCAGAAGTCGGCGGTAGTCGTGTCGTCCTCGGCGAGTTCGACGACGCCGTCGAACAGGTCGCGGAACCGGTCGACCGTTTCCTCGTCGTGGACGCCCTTCGCGAGGTGGAACAGCCCCACGGCGTCGTGGGTCGCCAGCAGGTCGAGGATGCGCTCGGCGGCCCGTTCCGCCCGGTCCTCGTCGGCGTAGTAGATCAGTTCCGTCAGCGAGTCGAAGCTGATCCGGAGTTTGCCGTCGTGACTCTCCAGGAACGTCTCGACTTCGTCCACGATGCCCTCCCAGTCGTCCGGCGAGGCGACGTAGCGGAGGTTCTCCGAGGCCCTGCGGGTGTAGCCCCGTTCGATGGAGATGGTGTCGAGGATGGTCGCCCGATCCTCGTCGACCTCGTAGTACTCCAGTTTCTGCTCGACCTCGCGAGCCGAAGTCCGCGTCGAGACGGCCAGCAGGTGGTCGGTGTCCGTACTCAGGAAGTCCGTGTCGATGCGGTCGGTCTCGCCCGTACTCGGATGCAACAACAGGACGCCCGTACCGCCCGGAATGGTCTCCGGCGCCCCGTCGATGGCGAGCGTGTACTCCATACGGACAATAGGGCGCGGGCAGGCGCTTTAACTCTGCGGGTAACGGGCCACTGCCATGAGGTCTGGCCCCTCAGAACACGCTGTCGGCCGTCGCGGCGCCGACCACGCTGAAGATAGCGCCGACGGCGATGGCCTTGAGCGTGGTGAGCAGGACGTCGGTGGTCGTGGGGTCGTCGAGGATGCCGGCCTCGACGAGGAACGTCTGGGGCGCGGTGAACGCGAGCGCGAGGACCGCGACCGACCCGAAGGAGACGCCCATCAGGGAGACGAACCGCACCGGGATGCCGGCGACCTCCGCCTCGGCGTCGGGGTCCCGGTCGTCGTCGGCCTTGTAGAGCGCGCCGTAGCCGATGCCGAAGACGATGCCGACCACGGCGAGCGCGTGGGCCCAGGTCATGTTCGCCGCGAGCACCCACACCTCCTCCGTGACGACGAAGGGGCCGGCCAGCAGGAAGCCACCGACGATCTGCTGGGCGGTGTCGGCGATCTTGAACCGCGGCGCGCGAGCCATGCCAGCAATTCCAGGAGCAGGGGCCTAAACGGTGGCGTTCTCGGTGATCGGCCGGTCAAACCGCGTCTCGCAGTCGCGCCCAGCCGCCGCGGTACACGAGGAGGTACGCGAGCGGGAGAGTCACGGCGAGCCCTCCGACCGTGTACAGGGGCGTCAGGAAGAAGTCGGCGGGTGCGAGGAGCGCGCCACTGATGAACGCGCCGTATCCGGCGACGACGGTCGTCTCGACGGCGCGATCACGCGTCGTCCGCGGGTAGTTACGCTCCCCGAGTTTCCGCCACCGGTTGTAGAGATACGAGAGGACGACCAGGTCGACGATTACGACCCACACTCCCCACGACCGTGGGTTCGAACTCCCCCGGGCGCTCGCGTCGCGATACACCCAGTAGGCGACGAGGATCCGGAGGCCGACGATGAATGCGACGAACGCGTAGCCCGCGAGCATCCAGGGTCGGAGGTCGCTGAACGGTGGCTGGAGGGCCATCACCGACGACGTGTCAGCTAGGGCTCATAGCTCTTTCCGTCCAGCCGAACCCGTTTTCACTGTCGCCACCGATCGCTCGCACATGAGCGCCGGCGACGCCTTCGACGAGTGGGCACGACAGGGGAAGGATCAGGGGATGGAGGAGCGCCACTGGCACACCGCGAAACATGTCCTCTCCCAGATGCCCGTCGAGGAGGGCGACACCGTGCTGGACCTCGGATCCGGGAGTGGCTACGCCGGGCGGGCGCTCCGTGAGACCCGCGGCGCGGGCCGGACGTACGGCATCGACGCCGCGGCCGAGATGGTACACAACGCCCGATCCTACACCCAGGACCGCCACTCCGGGTTCCTTCGTGGTGACTTCGAGCACCTCCCCTTCGCCGACGACTCGGTCGACCACTGCTTTTCGATGGAGGCCTTCTACTACGCCGAGGACCCCCACGCCGTCCTCGCGGAACTGCTGCGAGTGCTCCGGCCCGGCGGGACGTTCTACTGCGCCGTCAACCGCTGGGAGGAGAACGTCTACTCCCACGAGTGGGAGGAACTCGTCGGGGTGCCGATGGTGCTCTGGAGCGAACGCGAGTACCGCGCGGCGTTCCGCGAGGCGGGATTCCACGTCGCCGGCCAGGACCGCATTCCCGACGAGGAGACGGAGATCCCCGCCGAGGGGGACTTTCCCACCGAGGACTGGGAGACCCGGGAGTCGATGGTCGAGCGCTATCGCGAGTACGGCACGCTGCTGACCGTCGGCGTCGTCCCCTGACCGACACCGTCGTATCCTGACCGACACCGTCGTATCCTGACCGACACCGTCGTATCCTGGCCGTCATCGTCGGGGAACCACCGGTCACGTCCGGCGATTCGGGCGCGGGGAAGGCTTTTACTCACAGGGACGAACCCGACTGTATGCCAACCCGTCAGCAACTACTCGTCCTCCTCGCGGTCGTGACGGGTCTCCTGACGCTCGTGATCCTCTCGCGGGTGCTCTCGACCGTCTTCTTCGCCATCACGGTCGCGTACGTCCTCTACCCGCTCCGGGAGTTTCTCGTCGGCCGCGGCATCAACCGGCGGGTCGCGGCAGCGCTCAGCACCCTGGTGGCCTTCGCCGCCGCGGCGGCGCTGGCTGTCCCGGTGATCTGGTCGCTCTACCGGCGCCGCGCCGAGTTGCTCGCCTTCCTGCGGGCACTGCCCGACGCCATCGAGATCGACCTGTTCGACACCGTCTACGTCCTCGACCTCGCCAGCGCCGTCGTCACGATCCGGCAGTTCGTCACCGCCATCGCCGTCGACGTGGCCGGCGAGACGCCCGAACTCGGCCTGAAGCTGTTTCTCTTCGCACTGCTCGTCTACGCCCTGTTGTTGCGGCCGACGGCCACCCAGACCGTCGTCTACCGGACTGTCCCCGACAGCTACCACGACGTCGTCACGCGCCTCCACGAGCGCGTCCGAGATACCCTCTATGCCATCTACGTCCTCCAGGGCGCGACGGCGCTGGGCACCTTCCTCGTCGCCTTCGTCGTCTTCACGCTGCTGGGCTACGACTCCGCGTTCGCGCTGGCCGCCCTCGCCGGTATCCTCCAGTTCATCCCAATCATCGGCCCGAGCGTGGTGATCCTCACTGTCGCCGCCACCGACGTGTTCGCTGGTGACGTCCCCGGCGCGATAGCGCTCACCGTCGTCGGCCTCGTCTTCGTCGGCTTCCTCCCCGACGCCGTCGTCCGCCCACAGCTCGCGCCCTACACCGCCGGCATCCCGGGCAGTCTCTACTTCGTCGGCTTCACCGGCGGCGTGCTGTCGGTCGGGCTGGTGGGCTTCATCGCCGGTCCGCTCGTCGTCGCGCTGTTCGTCGAGTCGATGGACCTGCTCGCCGCCGAGCGTGGACCCCGACAGAAAGCCGTACAGTGAGTCACCCCTCGCCCGGAGCTGCGTCGAACCGGCCTTAGCAACTGCCTAAGAACCAGTTTCCAGCGGTCGGCCCTGCTTCTCCCACTCGGTGAGGCTCCCCTCGTAGAACGCCAGGTCCTCGAAGCCGAGGTGTCGGAGCACGACGTAGGTGTGGCTGATGCGTCGGGCGGTGTTGCAGTACAGCACGATCCGCCTGTCCGGCGTGATGCCGCGTTCCTCCAGCACTGCCAGGGCCTCCTCCCTGGGCAGGATTCCCCGACTCTCGTCGTCGACGAGGTCCTTCCAGTCCAGCGGGACTGCGCCAGGAACGTGGCCCTCTTCGTACTCCCAGTCCTCGCGCGTGTCGACGACGACCGACTCGGGGTCGTCGCCGGCAGCCGCCACCGCGTCGGCGTCGACCAGGACCGACTCGGCGGGCGGGTCGACGACGTAGTCAGTGGGCTCGACGTCGGGCGCGTCGCTCGTCGTCTCGTGTTCGCGCTGCCAGGCGGAGAAGTCGCCGTCGAGCAGGTGGAGCTTTTCCGGGTCGTGGCCCAGAAGCTCCGCCGTCACGAGGAAGCGCGCGGCGAAGACGCCGTGCATGTCGTCGTAGGCGACGATTTCGGCGTCGGTCGCGATGCCGTGTTCGCTCAGGAGCGCTTCGAAGTCCTCGGCCGACGGGAGCATGCCGGCCGAACCGTCGTCGTTCGTTCCCCCGCTTCCCTCGGCAGCGTGTTCTTCGGCCCGGAACGAGTCGAATGGGATATTCACTGCGCCGGGGAGGTGGCCGATGCCGTCGTACTCCCAGGCGTCGCGGACGTCGACGACGTTGAGGCCGTCGAGGTGGTCCGCGACCCAGTCGGTCGAGACGATGTCGGTCATTGCCGGAAGTTTCACTCCCGGGCGTTTGAACCTGTGTTTCTCGCCCCCTGGCTGCCCGCACTCGAAGATAGCGGGGATAATTGCCACTGGTTCGTCACCGTTTAAGTCGACTGGCGGCCATCTCGGGTGAATGTGGCCGCCGACAGTCCGGTGGAATGCGGACGTTTCGCACGGGTTCGCCGGCCAGTAGGGGCAGAATATGCCGGGACAGGGGAGGAGGGGCAGGGAACGCCGTCAAGAGAGGTAGTTTAAGAGGTGGGGGTGTAGGACTGATTGGATTATGAGTGAGTACGCCAACGACGTTCTCGTCTCCGCCGACTGGGTCGAGGACAACCTCGACCAGTTCCAGGACGACGACTCCGACTATCGCCTCGTAGAGGTCGACGTGGACACCGAAGCCTACGACGAGGCCCACGCGCCGGGCGCCATCGGCTTCAACTGGGAGACCCAGCTCCAGGACCAGACCACGCGAGACATCCTCACGAAGGAGGACTTCGCCGACCTGCTCGGCAGCCACGGTATCAGCGAGGACTCCACGGTCGTCCTCTACGGCGACAACTCCAACTGGTTCGCCGCCTACACCTACTGGCAGTTCAAGTACTACGGCCACGACGACGTCCGACTCCTCGACGGCGGCCGCGAGTACTGGGTCGACAACGACTACCCGACGACGGACGAGGCACCCGACTTCTCCGCCGTCGACTACGAGGCGTCCGGCCCGCGCGAGTCCATCCGCGCGTACCGCGACGACGTCGAGAACGCCATCGAGAAGAACCTCCCCCTCGTCGACGTCCGCTCTCCCGAGGAGTTCTCCGGCGAAGTCCTCGCGCCCCCGGGACTGCAGGAGACCGCCCAGCGCGGCGGCCACGTCCCCGGCGCACAGAACATCTCCTGGGCGGCCGTCACCAACGACGACGGCACGTTCAAGGACTTCGACGAACTCGAATCGCTCTACGCCGACGAAGGCATCGACGGCGACGAGACGACCGTCGCCTACTGCCGCATCGGCGAGCGCTCCTCCGTCGCCTGGTTCGCCCTGCACGAACTGCTGGGCTACGACGACGCCGTCAACTACGACGGCTCCTGGACGGAGTGGGGCAACCTCGTCGGCGTCCCCATCGAGAAGGGCAACTAACGGCGCTCGTTTACGATATTCTTTCGCCGTACAGCACCGAACGACAGCGTCAGCTATCTCGATCGGCTTTCGCAGTGCGAGCGGGACAAACGATTGCCAGCGCTGCGCAGTGAGCGACGAGTATCTACTCTTCTCCATTTCGACTGTGGCCCGATGTATCGACGACCACGGAAAATGATAAATGGAAAGACAATATCGACACGTTCCGGGCTACTTCGGACAGCAATCTGGCAAATTATGTCAATCAGTATACTTAATTGTCGTCGACACGTAAGTCGGATATCGTGCTCGAAGCGATACGGCGAGTGAACCAGACGACGCGCGTCCAGTACGCGCTCATGCTGATCTTCGGGACGCTGTGTATCGCCGTCGCACTGTCGCCACTCGAGGACCCGATTCGGCTCACGGCCGTCGGAACGCTCTTTGGCTTCACGGCCGGCATCTGGGTCTCGCACCTCGTCCAGGTCCTCTCGCGTGCCGCTGCGGCCGGTAATGCCGACTTTCGGGCGGCGGACTGACGGCTGGGCAATCGACGGCCGAGCGAACGAAACGGACCATGAATCAACCGGATACCTCCACCGACGCGGCGGCCGAGTCGACGTTCCTGAGCAACATCGAGTTCCTGACGGGACGGGACCCGAGTCTCGGTTCTTTCTTGCTGACCGTCGGGATGGTCACCATCGTGTTCATCGCGCTGTTCCAGTTCACGCTCCCGGACCCAGTCTCGCACCTGCTGACCGCCGGCGTCATCTTCGTCACCGTGCTCAGCGCTATCTTCGCGTCGCTGCTCGAAAGCTTCGGCTACTTCGGTCCCTCGGGCCGGGCGGCCCGGGAGGAGCAAGCGGAGCGCCAGCACGACGCGAAACCGTGGGTGCCGAGCGTCGAGCCCGCTGCACCGCTGCCGCCGCTGATCAACTTCGACACGGAACTCGGAGCCTACGCCGACATGTTTGACGGCGACCTGCCGGCGGCGTTCGACCCGTTCATCGACGACTATCTCCGGTTGAAGACCAACACCGCGAATCGCCCGACCATCGCGAGCGACCTCCGGGCCGACCTCAATCCCATTGGTGCACTCTTCGAGGAGGACACCGACGCCGACAGGCTCTACGAGGACATCTCCCGGCGACTGTTCCGGTATCTCAGCGAGGGCGGGAGACACCTCACGCTCGACCGGATCACGTTCTACGACGAAGACGACACGGAGACCGACGTGACGACCCTCCGGAACCGCATCGGGCGCGTCGAACTTCAGGTCACGAACGAGGGCGAACCGGCAGCGGTCGACGTCGTCGTCAGCCTCGTCGACGACGACGGTGCTGACGTCGCCAGTCGGACCTGTCGCGCGGGCGTGCTCGGCGCCGGTGCCACGAAGGTGCTTGACACAGACGTGTTCGTCCCGGTCGACGCCGAGGCGGTGCGCACGACCATCCGAACCTCGGACCCCGGACGCACCGTCGCGGCATAACGCGCTGTCTTACCTCACTCACACCGCTCGAAACACGCGAATCGCGTCTCCTGACGTGGGTTCCCGAATCCACTGCGCGAACCCCCGCTCCGAGAACACTTCCTTCCAGTCGTGGTGGTACAGCGGGAAGTCGTCGTTGACGTCGATGCCGGTGAGGTTCCCGAATCCCTCGCGCCGGAGGCGTTCGAGATGGCGGCCACAGCCGACCTCCAGAACCGCGGCGTCCCCGGGCGCGTAGTGGCCGACCACGTCGGCGATGGTCACGCTGCCTCGCTGGGACCGATCTCCGCGTAGTACGACGGCGAGTAGTCGCCGGACCGCTCGGCCCAGTCCCGGCGGACGTCCTCGGGGTCCAGACGTCCTCGAAAGCGGAGTGGCCAGTAAATACTGCACGGAATGAATCGCTGCGTTTCACACCGCGATGTAGCGGCCGACGAATCGTTCGAGACAGGTGAAAGACTGAGCGACCAGTGGGTGCCCGGGTTGCTCCACGCACGAAGTCAAACAACTCGAAGGCCCTCGGCGCGCTGGGGGTCGATCCACGGGACCGACTCGTCTTCGAGGAACTCGCGGCGCGCTCTCGCTATGGGCGACCAAGCAGTAGCGACGAGACGACCGTCGCCTACTGCCGTATCGGTGACTGCTCTTCCATGGGCCTGCGGGGACTTCTCGCCTCGACGAGGGGCAACGCACCGGACGCGTGGCGTCAAACCACCCCTTCCGCGTATCGGGCAACTTAATGCCCGGAACGGAAATCCGTGGGTGAACGCCGATAATGAGTCGAGGGCACGACGACCCGGTCCCGGAGGACGAGCGTGACGCGCTCCTCACCATCGCACACGGTGCGGTCGTGACGTCGGGCGGCGTCTCCGCCCAGCGGTTGCTCACCACCACTACCGAGTTCCTTCTCGCGCGCGGACTCGGCCCCGTCGCCTACGGGGTGTACGCGTTCGCCTGGCGTATCGCACAGTTGCTGATTCAACTTGTCACGTTCGGCAGCGTCCCGGCACTCCAGCGATACCTGCCTGCCGCCGAGGACGACCCCGAAACCCAGTCACGAACGACGGGACTGGCCTACGCCACGACGCTGGGATTCGGAACGGTAATCGCGGCCGCCGTCTGGCTCCTGGCGCCGCGAATCGGTTCGGCGACCGTCGAGTACCCCTCGTTCCCGACTGCGCTGGGGCTGTTCGGCGTCCTCGTCCTGCTCACCGGGCTCGTGATGATCTACGCCGCCACCTTTCGAGCGGCCGGCTCGGCCCGCGGCGAGGTCCTCTTCAACAAGCTCCTTCGGCCCGGCGTCCGGCTGGTCGGCGCGGTCGCAGCGCTGGCGCTCGGCTACTCCGTCGTGGGCGTCGCCGGAGCCATCGTCGCCTGTACCGTAGCGCTCGTGGTCGTCGGGTTCCCCTGGACGGTCGGCGTAACGGGGATCCGACCCACCCTCCGCGTCGGTCGCGGCGACGTGCGCCGGTTCTACGAGTACGCGGCACCGGTGGCGATGAGCAGCCTCGGGAAGGTGTTCCAGAACCGCGTCGACGTCTTGCTCGTCGGCGCCCTGTTGACGGCGGTGGCCGCGGGGATCTACAACGTCGTCCTGGTGCTGGTGTCGATAGCCTGGATCCCGCTGTTGGCATTCAATCAGCTGTTACCGCCCGTCGCCTCTGACCTCTACGCCAGGGACGAGATGGACACGCTCAACGCGGTCTACTCGTCGGCGACCCGTCTCATCCTCACGACCGTGGTCCCCATCCTGGCCGTGCTGGCAGTGTTCGGGCGAGAGCTCCTGGCGATGTTCGGCCCGACGTACGCCGAAGGGTACGTCCCGCTCGTGGTCTACCTCGGCGGCGTGTTCGTCGGGAGTTCGGTCGGCGCGACCGGCTGGCTCCTGATGATGACCGACCACCAGTACGCCAGGATGGCGCTCGACTGGTTCCTCGCCGCACTGAACGTCGTTCTCACGTACACCTTCGTCGTGGAGTTCGGTCTCGTCGGCGCCGCGCTCGGCACGTCGCTCGCGATCGGCGTCCAGAACGGACTGCAAGTGCTGCTGATCAGGCACTTCGAGGGGCTATGGCCCTTCGACGCGACGTTCCTCGACCCCCTCGCCGCCGGCGCGGTCGCGGTCGTCGCGATGGTCGCCGTTCGAACGGCGGTCGACGGCCTCCCGGCGGCGGGGCTCGGAACACTGGTCGGCCTCGTCGCCTACGCCGGTACCCTCCACGCGCTGGGGGTCGACCCGCGGGACCGACTCGTCTTCGAGGAACTCGCGGCGCGCTATCGCGCCGTCCTGGCCGACGCCGTCCGGGTTCGCGTCACGAACTCCTAGCCACCGACCACGTCCTCGTCCGTCGGTCCCTGGCCGTCGAACTCGGCGACGAACTCGTCCAGTCGGTCGGGGTCGTCGGCGCCGGGCAAGCGCTGTGTCGCGGTCACGCAGTCCGCCTCGACCCCCAGCCTTTCACACACCAGATCGGCCGTCGCTTCGGCCATCTGCCGGTAGGTCGTCAGCTTCCCGCCGACGATGCTCGCCGCGTTCGCAACTCCGTCCGCCGCGTGGTCGAGCAGGAAGAACCCCCGCGAGATGCCCCGTCCCTCGTTCTCGGCCTCGTCGGGCGCGTACAGCGGCCGGACGCCCCACCACTCGCGGACGACCGGTGCGTCGGCGACGGCGGGGACCATCGCGGCGCACTCTTCGACGGTCTTCTCCACTTCCCAGTCGGCGCGTTCGTACTCGTCGGGGTCCTGGACGGCGACGCTGGTCGTCCCGAGGACGGCCTCCGTCTCGTGCGGGACGACGATGTCACCGTCGTCGGGGTCCCGGCAGCGATTGAGCACCGGTCCGAGGTCGTCGTACTCGACCGAGACCATCACGCCGCGGGTGGGCTGCATCTCGACGTCGAGACCCGCCATCGCCGCCACCTCGCCCGCCCACGCACCGGCTGCGTTGACGACGAACGCCGGTTCGACGACGTCGTCGACCGACCCGCCCACCCGCGCCGTACTGACGCGCCCGTCTGCGACGGTCAGCGATTCGAGCGGCGCGTGCGGGTGAATCGCCGCACCGTTCTTCCGGGCGTCGGCGGCGTTGGCGGCCACCAGACGTGAGGGGTACACTACGGCGTCCGGGACTTCCATCACCCGCTCGACGTCCGTCGAGAGACCCGGGACCTGCTTGCGGGCCGCGTCGAGGTCGACTGTCTCGACGGGGATGCCGACCGCCTCACACCCCCGTCGTTTCTCCTCGAAGTAGTCCGGGTCGTCACCAGCGAGCTGGACGAACAGGCCGCCGGTCTCCCTGATGCACTCGCCGGCGATAGCACGCAGAATGCGGTTCTCGTCGATGCACTCCTCGGCGCCGACGGGGTCGAACTCCGCGTAGCGCGCCCCGCTGTGCAAGAGTCCGTGTGAACGGCCGGAGGTCCCGCTGGCGAGGCCGCCGCGGTCGGTCAGGACCACGTCGACGCCGCGCAGGGCCAGGTCGCGGGCGACGCCGGCACCGGTCGCACCGCCGCCGACGACGAGGACGTCGGTTTCGATGGTCATCACCGGAAAATTCGGCCCGGGGCGGGATGTGTCTGGCGACGGTCGAATGCTAGCGTTCGCTGTCCGGCACCACGACAACTTTCCCGAAGCCCTCGCGGTTCTCCAGCAGCTCGTGAGCCCTGGCTGCCTCGCTCATCGGGAGCGTCTCGCGGATGCGCGGCTCGAACGTGCCGTCCCACACCAGCTCCAGAACCTCCTCGGCCTGGCCGGGGGTCGCCATCGTCGACCCGATGACGGAGAGCTGATTCCAGAAGATGCGGTTGATGTCCGTCTCGGGTCGCCCGCCTGTCGTCGCGCCGCAGGTGACGATGCGACCGCCCTTGGCGAGGCTCTTCAGCGAGTCGTGCCAGGTGTCCGCGCCGACGTGGTCCACCACCATATCGACGCCGCGGCCGCCGGTCAGGTCGCGAATTTCGCTGGCGAAATCTTCCTCGCTGTAGTCGATGGTGTGGTCGGCGCCGAGTTCCTCGGCGTAGGAGAGCTTCTCCTCGCTGCTGGCGGTGGCGAACACCTCCGCGCCGGCGTGGGCGGCTATCTGGACGGCGGCGTGGCCGACGCCGCCCGACGCGCCGAGCACGAGGACCTTCTCGCCGGCCTTGAGGTCACCGCGGTCTCGCAACATCCGCCAGGCCGTCTGGAACACCAGCGGCGCGGCCGCGGCGGTCTCCCAGTCGACGCCGTCGGGCACGGGCGCGAGGTTCTCCTCGGGCACCGCCGCCAACTCGCTGTGGACGCCGCGGACGTGCTCGCCGATGATGTGGAAGTCGGGTGCGAGCGTCGGGTCGCCCTTGCGGCTGAACTCGTCGTCGCCACCGCTCACGCCCGCCAGCACGGCGACGTGATCGCCTGGTTCGAACCGTGTGACGTCATCGCCGACTTCCTGGACGACGCCCGCCGCGTCGCTCCCGGGGACGTGTGGCATCTCCAGGTCGATTCCGGGCAACCCGCGCCGCGTCCAGACGTCGAGGTGGTTGAGCGCGCCCGCCTTCACGTCCACCAGGACGTCCTCGCGACCGACTGCCGGGTCGGGAAACTCGCCGTACTCGATGACGTCGACGTCGCCGTGCTCCGTGAACTGGACGGCTTGCATGCTAGAGACGCTCAACCGCGACCGCAATAAAGGTCGACTCGGGAATCCGTCCCGGTGGATTCAGACGGGCGACGCGACCGTCGCTGCTCGTGGTCCTCGTCGTCCCTCAGATTCCGACGACGGGCTGGGGTTCGTACGGCTCTTCGAGGTACTCGACGTCCGAGTCCGACAGGTCGATCTCCAGGGCTTCGACGGCGTCCTCGAGGTGTTCCATGCTGGTCGTCCCGACGATGGGCGCGTCGACGTACTCGTTCTGGAACTGCCAGGCCAGCGCTATCTGGGCCATCGTGACGTCCTCCTCCTCGGCGAGTTCCTGGACGCGCTCGTTGATCTCCCGGCCACCGCCGCGTTCGTACTCCGAGGTCGGGTTGTGGAAGTTGTCCGGGTCGCCGCGCTCGGTCTCTGCCAGCTCCTCGAAGGGGCGGGTCAGGAAGCCCTGGCCCAGCGGACCCCAGGGGATCACGCCGATATCGTTCCGGTCGCACAGCGGCAGCATGTCGCGCTCCTCCTCGCGATAGGCGAGGTGGTAGTGGTTCTGCATCGTCTCGTAGCTCACCAGCCCCTCGCGCTCGCTCGTCCGCAGGCGCTCTGCGAGGTGGTGTGCGTACATCGACGAGGTGCCGGCGTGGCGAATCTTCCCGCGCCGGACGGCATCGTCCAGCGCCCGCAGCGTCGTCTCCGGCGGCGTGTTCGGGTCGACGCGGTGGGTCTGGTAGAGGTCGATCGTGTCCAGTCCGAGTCGGTCCAGCGAGTCGTCGAGTTCCTGCTCGATGGTCTTCCGCGAGAGCCCCGAGGCGTTGGGAGTGTCCTCCTCGACGGGGAACCGTACCTTCGTCGCGACGACCTGCTCGTCGCGGTCGTACTCCGCCAGCGCGTTCCCGAGAATCTCCTCCGAACGGCCGTCGGAGTAGGCGTTGGCCGTGTCGAAGAAGTTGACCCCCAGGTCGATGGCCCGGTCGATGATCTCGCGTCCCTCTGATTCGTCGAGCATCCAGGGCTCCTCGTCCCCGAAGCTCATGCATCCCAGACAGATCTTCGAGACTTCCATCCCGGTCGAACCGAGTGTGGTGTACTCCATACGTCCTGACTAAACGGCCAGTCCAAAAAGGATGGGCCCTGCTGTCAGCCCGCTGTCCGGTACTTTCGAACAGTCCGCACCGTTCATCGTCGGGGGGTCTGACCTGCCCCTGGGCACACCGCTTGCTATCAAGCTGGGGCCGAGCACAGCGAGGGCCCAGCCTGCTCGCGGGTCACACCGTTCGCCGGAAGACTTACTCCGTTCGTCTTCCGAGCCCTGGCTCGCTTCGCTCGCCAGGACCCCGCTCGCCTGTTCGACGGCCACTCCTCACGGCTCCCGTTCGGTCGCCGTTCGGACTGCCGGAGGTCTTCGCTCCACTCAGACCTCCTTACTCCCTCCGGTCGGGCCCAGCCGCTGCTCGCGGCTACCGCCGCTCGCCTGTTCGACGGCCCCTCCCTTCGGTCGGGCCCGTCCTATCCGATGCTTTCTAACGCCCACCCCACGTTCACGCAGGTATGAACCCGTCCGAATTCACCGAGTCGGTCCGCGACGCCAACGAGACGGCGCTCTCGCGACTCGGTTCTTCGAAGTCGCTGTACGCGCTGACCGAGGGCGAGATGGAGGAAGGCGTCGTCCTCGCGCGCGCGGCCGACCTGACGTACTACGCGGCCGAGACGTTCGACGACTGGGCCGACGACCACGAGGCGTTCGCCACCGCGGCCGACACCGAACACGAGCACTACGACACCATCGTCGGAAAGCTCGACGACCACGAGCCAGGCGACGCCTCGGTTATCTACGACACCCTCGCCGACCTGGACGGCACCGCCGCCCGCCTCGGCGGCCTCGTCGGCTGGGCCGTCGTCGTCGGCGAAACCACCGGCCAGCTCACCGGCTACTTCACCGGCCAGGCCGACCCCCAGACCTCGCAGGTGTTCCGGGACATCCGCGGCGAAATCGAGGACGTGCGGGACGAGGCGCTCGACGCACTCGCCGACGACGGCGACTGGGACGCCGCCCGCGAGGCCGCCGACGCGGTGGTCCAGGACGCCTACGACGAGTACTTCGAGACGCTCGAAGACCTGGGCGTCAACCCCAAACCGGTCTGTTGAGCGTCCCGCCCGGACCGGATTGCCGTCTCTTCTCGGAGGACTCAGCTACTCGCGGATTCTCTCACTGGACGCTCGTCGAGCGAATTCCGGATGTCTATCAGCACGTCGAGGATCCGCAGTAGCAGAATCGCAACGATTCCGAGTAGCAGGTCGTCACTCACGACGACGACGGCGATGATGGCGACGACAGCGACCAGGTCGAAGAGCGAACGCTTCGCTTCCATACCTGTCGGGCCGCTGCAACGACAGGTAAGTGCTGTGAAAGCCGACCCGACTGCCGGTTCGAGACGCTGAAGGGTAATGTTCATACGGCCGCCACGTTCAATTTCGGGATATGGACTCCGAACGCCGCCGGACGCTCAGCGACGACGAGGCGCTGGCCGCGGCACTCTCGACCGTGCTCGACCACGCGGAAGCCACGGACGGCACCGTCACGTGGCCCGGCGTCGCCGACGACGTCCCGGCCGAACAGTGGGGCCGCCTGCTCGAAACCGGCCTCCTCGTCGACGCGGGCGAGTGCTTCGTCGTCGACGACCCGACCGCGGCGCGCGAGGTGCTCGACGACGTCGAGCCCGACCCCGATGCCGTCGGGGACGAGGCGGCCGACGAGCCTTCGTGGTCGCTCCAGGACAAAGCCGCCGGCGTCGGTGCGCTCGCCCTGATGGCGAGCTACCAGATTCCGGGCGCTCGCGACGCCGTCGGGAGCACGATGCACGCCGTTCTCGGCCCCGTCGAGGCGGCGCTCCCCTTCGCTGTCACCGTCGCCCTGCTGGCCGTCGTCGTCGGCGGGGCCTCGGGCGTCCTCAATCGTCGTCTCCGCGACACCGAGCGGGCCGACCGCGTCAAGTCGCGGATGGGAACCATCCGTGACCGGCTCTCCGACGCCCGCGAACGGGACGACGAGGCCGCCGTCGAACGACTGGAGGCCGAGCAACGAGAGCTGATGAGCGACCAGTTGCTCATGTTCACGGACATGCTGCGGCCGATGGCCTACACTGTCCTCCTGACCGCGCCGGTGTTCCTCTGGCTCACCTGGCTTGCCGTCGCGCCCGCGGCAGCGATCACGCCGACGGCGACGGTGTTCCCGTTCGTCGGCCGCGTCGTCTGGACCGCGCGCCTGCTCGGGCCCATTCAGGTGTGGACCGTCTGGTACTTCGTCTGCTCGCTCGTCGGGGGCACCGCGGTACGACGTGCCATCGGCCGCGTGACGGCCGCGTAGAATCGGTTCGCCGTCGTTCTTTGGCGTTCTCCGCTGTGCCTACCGCTGGCCCGGTTGTTGCTGACCGGGCGGTCGTTGCTGCGGCTGGTTCTGGAGCCGCCGTATCGGCGGCTGCCCCGTCGGCGACTGACCCGTCGGTGGCTGCTGATCCGGGTTCGGGGGTTGTTGGCCGGGCTGGCCCTGCGAGGCTCCGGGCGGCGGGAGCTCTGGCTGGACGCTTTCGGGGAGAATGTACCACAGCCGGTCGTGAGGCACGTATCCCGTCTGCTCGGGTTCGTTGTCGTACCGTTCCTTCTCCTGGGCGAGGTTCTGGCCGTAGAGGGCGACGCCGTACTCCGTGAGTTCGAACCCCTTGCAGGTGAACGTCGTCCCGTCGGTGCAGATGACTTTCATTGGCGACTATCGTGTCATTCGAATGGACGGTGTAAAAGGACTGTCTCGTTGGAGGACGTGAACGTCCGGACGGTTCCGACGTCACAGCGAGGGCACAACTTCACCCGGACTTCGTCAAAATCGGCGAGCAGTGCTCTGTACAACGGTTCTACGTGCGTATCGGTCGAATACCCGTCGTTAGTCACCGACACGTGCTCAATTTTGGCTCATATAGTAGCCAGCTGGAACGCAGTTGTGGACATTTCATATAGCGATATGCAATTTATACACGATCTTTCGTTACTATCTGGGGTGGGCCGAAAGAACGCTTCTTTCCGTCGAATTATGGCGATTTGCAGGCGCAGCTGGCCGAATTCTCGCTCACTCCGAGAACGCATTTCTCAAGTTCGTCGAGCACTAGCTGATCCCAATGAGTAACTCCGGCAGCCCGCTGTCCGTCGACCGGCCCGACGTCGACCGCCCGTTCCGGGTCGACGCGCCGTTCGACCCGGCGGGCGACCAGCCCGACGCCATCGAGCAACTGGCGAACGGCTACAAACAGGGCATGGACAAGCAGACGCTCCTCGGCGTGACCGGGTCGGGCAAGACCAACACCGTTTCGTGGGTGATCGAGGAGATCCAGCAGCCCACCCTCGTTATCGCCCACAACAAGACGCTGGCGGCCCAGCTCTACGAGGAGTTCCGGAACCTCTTCCCGGACAACGCCGTCGAGTACTTCGTCTCCTACTACGACTACTACCAGCCCGAGGCCTACGTCGAGCAGACGGACACCTACATCGACAAGGACGCCTCGATCAACGACGAGATCGACCGACTGCGCCACTCCGCCACTCGATCCCTGCTCACTCGCGACGACGTCATCGTCATCGCCAGCGTCTCGGCCATCTACGGGCTGGGTGACCCGCGCAACTACATCGACATGAGCCTCAGGCTCGAACAGGGCGAGGCGATCGACCGCGACGAACTCCTGAAACAGCTCGTGGATCTGAACTACGAGCGCAACGACGTCGACTTCACGCAGGGTACCTTCCGCGTGCGCGGGGACACCGTCGAGATCTACCCGATGTACGGCCGCTTCGCGATTCGCGTGGAGTTCTGGGGCGACGAGATCGACCGCATGCTCAAGGTCGACCCCATGCAGGGTGACGTCAAGAGCACGGAACCGGCCGTTCTCGTCCACCCGGCGGAGCACTACTCCATCCCCGAGAACACCCTCCAGCAGGCCATCCGGGAGATCGAGAAACTGAAAGAGGAACGCGTGGCCTACTTCGAACGCCAGGGCGACCTGGTCGCGGCCCAGCGGATCGAGGAACGCACCACGTTCGACCTGGAGATGATGAAGGAGACGGGCTACTGTTCCGGGATCGAGAACTACTCCGTCCACCTCTCGGACCGTGATTCCGGCGACGCGCCCTACACGCTGATGGACTACTTCCCCGACGACTTCCTCACCGTCGTCGACGAGTCTCACCAGACGATCCCCCAGATCAAGGGCCAGTACGCCGGGGACAAATCTCGCAAGGACAGCCTCGTCGAGAACGGGTTCCGACTCCCAACCGCCTACGACAACCGCCCGCTCACCTTCGAGGAGTTCCAGGAGAAGGCCAGCCAGACGCTGTTCGTCTCCGCGACGCCCGCCGACTACGAGCGCGAAGAGAGCGACCAGATCGTCGAGCAGATCGTTCGCCCCACTCACCTCGTCGACCCGAAAGTCGAAGTCGCCGAGGCCACCGGCCAGGTCGACGACCTCATGGAGCGGATCAACGGGATGCCCGACGACGAACGGGTTCTCGTTACCACGCTCACCAAGCGCATGGCCGAGGACCTCACCGAGTTTCTCGAGGAGTCGGGCGTCGACGTCGCGTACATGCACGACGAGACCGATACCCTCGAACGTCACGAGCTCATCCGCTCACTCCGCCTGGGCGAGATCCAGGTCCTCGTCGGGATCAACCTCCTCCGCGAGGGGCTCGACATCCCCGAGGTCTCCCTGGTGGCCATCCTCGACGCCGACCAGGAAGGGTTCCTCCGTAGCGAGACCACCCTCGTCCAGACGATGGGCCGTGCTGCCCGGAACGTCAACGGCAAAGTGGTGCTGTACGCCGACGAGCGCTCCAGCGCCATGGAGGCCGCCATCGACGAGACCCAGCGCCGCCGCCGGATCCAGCAGGAGTACAACGAGGAACACGGCTACGAAGCCACGACTATCGAGAAGGAGATCGGCGAGACGTCCCTTCCCGGTTCCAAGACCGACACCTCCGACGTCGCCGGATCCAGCGCCAGCGACGCCGACGAGGCCGCCCGGCAGATCGAGCAGTTAGAGGAACGTATGCAGGAGGCCGCCGGCAACCTGGAGTTCGAACTCGCCGCCGACATCCGCGACCGCATCCGGGAGCTCCGACAGGAGTACGACCTCCACGGCGGCGACGACGAAGAGGGCGTCCCGGCACCGACAGACGAGTTCTGAGCGAATTTCGGTCACGGCTCTTGTTTTTCGTTCATTGTGAGCGGATAGCGTCTGTGTAGTCCGATAGTATCCAATGTGGTGGCCACGCGAAATGGGTTTTGATATAGCGAAATAGAATATATGGTGCGTTTACGGCTGAACATCCTCAAATCGAGTGAACACGACTTCTGTGCTCTGTTACTTCAAAATTCTCGGGTCAGAGCGCGGGAAATATGTCGGTCGCTAACCGGAGCTCCCTATCGAAGCTACATCGGCGCACTGTGTTGACGGCCTCTTCTCAATTCGTTCGTCGATGGCGTTCGAGGCTGGGGGACGCGCTCTGCGCCACGATGGGTGGGGATGTGTAGTGAGCGGGCGATTCTCGGTCGTGCCAGTGAAACGAATACCGACAGCAAGACCCAGAAAGCCCTCGCGGCGCTCGACCACTCCGGGGCTCGCTGCGCTCCGGTGGGTGCTTGTTCCGGAAGACTCGCTTCGCTCGTCTTCCGACGTTCGCCTCGTTTCACTCGGCTCACCTTCGTCCGGGAGGGTTCGACCGCCGCTCGCCCTTTCAGTCCTCCAGGCGCCGCAGCCCTGCCCTTCCCCTAGTCGCGCGACCCTCACGTTCGTTCGGGCACGCGCTCCCGGCCGACCGCCCGGCGGTTGCGGAAGGAAGCGTGATTCGGCGCGGACGCGCCGAATCCGGGGAGGTGTGGTGGCTATATCCGCGAGCGCGTGCCGGAGGCAGCGCGAGCGAAGCTGAGCCTGGAGGACTGAAAGGGCGAGGCGGGCTCGACGAAGCACGGCGAAGTAAGCACCGGCCGGAGGGAGGCGCGTGGTTCGAGAGAGCTTCGCTCTCTCGTCATCACGAAAATCTCCGATTTTCGGACGACAGCGAGCCGCGCGAGGCGAGCGCGCCGAGGGCTTTCGACGTGTTTGCGTCTAGGAGTAGAGCTAGAAGCCCGACACCCACTGATCGCTCAGTCTTTCACCTGTACTGACCGGGTGTTTCGGACTTCGAACCCGGGACTAAACCGTTCACCTGCCGTTCGATCCCGCTCACGTCGAAGTAGGGTCGTCACGTGTGGCTCGCACAGGATCTCGAGGCAAGCGTTGGTTGGGATGGGCGTGACGGTCGAAATCGACGTCTTGGTGGCTTTTGGTCCCTGTTCCGGCGAAATACCACCTTCTGTTCAGCATTACTGCATCCCGGTTACATACTGTATTTCGCTATACAAAATCGACTCGGCCCAGTCCCAGCGAGACACGAGATCAGCGAATGCTGTGTGTCTCGGCGTTGTTTTCTGGCAATGCGGCCAGCATAGCGGCGTTCCACCAGCGCTCGAGGAAAATTACCATCGGCGAACCCCGTCCTATCCGTCTGAACTGCCACATTCCGCCGACGAGGCCACGACTCTTCGATCTCCGATTCAGATATCGAATATTCCGTCTGGTTGAACTGGGGTTTCTGAACCATCCCTTGCGACTCGCCATGAGCGTTGCTCATTTTGATCGTCCAGCCGTTCTATTTTATCATTTAGTAACATATTTTTAGCACCAATCTGTCAGGGAACATGTATGCTCAGACGAAACTTCTTGCAGCGCGTGACTGCTGGATCGGCGATCCTGGCCGGTATCGGGCCTGCCAGCGCACGAACGCGTGGCCGCGAGGACAGCACCTTCGCCCTCGAACCGATCGGAACCCGATCCGCGAACGTCCGCAACGAAGTCAGCGCAACGTACCGCGATGGCGAACTCGTCCTGGTCGGTTCCCTGGCGGGGCCGGACGGGTGTGTCGACGCGCGCGGGAACCGTCGAATTCGAGGAAGACGTCCCGGTCATCACGGTCGAACGCACGAGTAGCGGATCGGTGTGTACGCAGGCACTCACCGCCGTGGAGTATCGCGGTACGCTCTCGGGCCTCGAGACGAGACCGCGTTCGATCGATATCAGGTACGTCGACGCGGAATCCGGCGACCAGTTCTGGCGTGATCGAACGAGGGTCGAGCTCCGCGGTCGGAGTCGGGGGCGGCACCATCCCCAGGTCGACGATACCTCTTTTTCGGTGGTCGGCGTCGAGTCCGGGACGCGAAACACGGCCTCGATCAGCGTCACAGAGTCGAGTGTCGTCGTCGATGGCTGGATCGTTCCCGATGGCACCTGTCACAACCCTATCCTCGGCGACGTCTCGTTCGATGGCCAGAAACTGACCGCCGAAATCGAAACCGTCCTGCAGGAGGGATCTAAGGCCTGTCCCTCCCGGCCAGAAACTCACAGCTACGAACTGTCGATCGAGACGTCGACGATTCCAGACCTCGTCGAAGTCAGGCACGACGGTGAAACCGTGCTCTGGGACGTCCTGGACCGACGATTCGACGGGTAGGGTCTCGATTCGCTTTCCTTCGGCTATCAGTCGATTTGTCCATCTTCCGTCTCTGTCGTTGGCCTACCAGCCGAGCGATTGCCTTTCGAACCCGGACTCGTAATCTACACATTGGTTTGCGAGCTTCGTGCTTCACGTTCCAAGTGCGAGTGGCGGTGCTGGCCTGATTTGGTATAGTGAAATATAATTCATCGCACCGATCGGGCCCAATTCCGTCACTATTCCGAAAACTCGTTGCTGATGCTCGATGGTGCAATATGTGGGGGGAAGCACTGGCCCAAAGGTATTGCTCCACCCAGCCATCTCGACTGAGTGGTGCGGGTAGCCGGTGATGAGCTCCAGGTCGCTGGGCGACCGAAGACGGCTGACTACGGCGATTGTCGCGGTTAGCGATCAGCGGAGCCAGAGGGGGTTCTTTTCCGGTGCTTCGTCTGGGGTTCTCGTTCATTATCTTACGTGGAACGGCTCATACAGAAATCGGGTCCGTCGCTTCATCGTCGCGTCCCATCCGTCTGGCATGCTGGCACTGCCGAACGCCGTATCTTGACTGGGGATGCTGCTAGTCAATTTCTCGCATAAAATTGCCGATGTGGATGGCAATGAAAAACCAACCTTTCGTGCGTGTTGTTGACTCTGGGTCGGCCAATCGTATCGATGGGTGAGTGGCGCACGTCCCCTTGTCTGGATTCCTGGTGGAGCGGTACTCGGCATTTCGGTGATCTGGCGGTATTTCGCAAGCTCTCTTTCTCGCTCTCGCCGAATTTACACGTTTTGAGGCTGATGCGGCCGTTTTTAGAGTACTTCTGATTTGGCGGATGACTGGGTGATATATTCTATTTCGCTATACTAAATTGGTGTGTCGAGTGATCTCCGGGCCACAGATCTGTCGCTGAATCATCGGTGACTGTTCTCGGTCAAAACGGCCGAGAAATACGGCTGAAACGACCATCACTGGATGTTTTTGGCAAGCCTAAAATACCTCCTTTCCGAACGTCTTGTCATGAGCAAATCCGGCGGATCGTACGGCCTCGACGACGTTAGCGTGGTGATGGGGGCCTACAACGAGCGCGAGGCAATTGGACCGGTACTGGACGAGATCGACGACGCCACCGACGGCGAGGCAGAAGTGGTCGTCGTCGACAGTTCCACCGACGGAACGGCCGACCTGGCCCGGGACCACGGTGCGACGGTCGTCGAACAGCCGCCCCAGGGTTACGGCGTCGCCGTCCGCGAGGCGCTGCTCTCTGCCACGAACCCGGTCCGGGTGACGACGGACTGCGACGGCACCTACCCGCTGGAGCGGATCCCAGACTTCCTGGAACTGATCAACGATGGCTACGACGTGGTCAGCGGGGACCGGCTCTATCACGGCGCGCGGACGATGCCGACGCTCAATCGGTACGGGAACCACGCCTTCGCGGCGCTGGCCAGCGCTCTGATGGCCGAACGCGTCCACGACGTGACGACGGGGATGCGGGCCTACCGGGGGGACCTGATCGAGTCCATCGAGTGGACCGAAAACACCGGGCTCTCGGCCGAACTCCTGTTACGACCGGTGATGCGTGGCTACGCGGTTCGCGAGGAGCCCATCGAGTACGACGAGCGACTCGGCGAGACGAAACTAGATCCCTTCTCCGGTGGCGCGGAAATCGTCAAATCCATCGTGACGGTGTGCCTGGAAGAGCGCGACCTGCTGTAATTATCTGACACTGCCGACCGCTCGTTCTCAGCCACTCTCGTTCTGGACCGTCGTCTCGATGCTCTGCGCGGGTACGTCGCCGATGCCGGCGGGCGTACACCGGGTCGGGACCTGACAGCGTTCGCTCGTCGGCGAGAGCGCCTGAACCCGTCCGTCGCCGGTAGCGACGGGGAAATCGATCCGGTACGTGAACCCGGAGGCGCCGCCGGTGGCGACGAATGCCTCGACAGTCACCTCGTCCATCCGTTCTACCGCGACGGTCGCGTTCGCGGCCGACGGCACGCTCGGGCCCGAGAGCGTCGCCCGGTCTCCGTCGACGGTGACTGTCAGGTCCAGCGTTTCCTCCGTCCCGTTCGCGACGACGTAGGTCGAGCCCGTATCCGTCGAGAGCCGGAGCGTGACTCCGTCGGTCCCTGTCGGAAGTGTCGTCTTCGTGTTCACCCGGACCGCCTCGCCCTGGACGCGGTCGACCGGTTGCAGTCGGGCGTCGACGCGCTGGCCGTCGGTGGGCGACCACGACCCGGCGTAGACGTAGCGATACAGCGCCCGGTCCGGGTAGGCCGACGCGACGGCGAGTTCGTCGTCGTCCCCGAGCGCGTAGACGGTCTCCCCGTCGAACGACGGGTCGTTCCGGAGTTCCTGGAACGGGTGATTCAGCCACGGGCCGTAGTCGTCGGGGAGGTAGACGACGGCGTTCGAAGGGGCGCCGTCGGCGAACGGTTCGTACCCCGCCGCGAGTTCGGCGCTCGCGTCGGCGTTCCGTTCGAGCGGGTCGGCTGCCACGTCGACGGCGACGGCGCCGACGGCGACGCCACTCAGCAAGAGCACTGCGGTCGAAACCCGGCGGGCCCGGGCGGCCGGCAGGTGGCCGTCGAGCGCCGTCCGGAGGCGGCTGGCGCCGGTGAGCGCGCCGTGGGCCGCGAAGATAGCGGTCGGGACCACCAGGTCGAAGTGGTAGTACGGGCCCAGGTAGTGGATCAGTCCGTCGCCTCGTACTGCCAGGTTCCCGAGGACGTTGAAGTTCCCCCAGAAGGCGAGGTTGCCGAGCGGAATCGTGAGGAAGAGTCCGGCGAGGAGCGCACGGCGGGTCGTGGCCGGCGAGTTCCAGTCGCGGACCAGTGCCCCGACGCCGACCGCTGCGAGCGCCGTTCCGAGCGGGCCCGCGACGACCCAGTCGGTGAACAGTCGTCGGAGGACCTGCCCGTTCGCACGGCTCGCGAGGTCCAGTGTGTAGTCGATCTCGTGGCCGAGGATCTCCCGGTGGCCGAAGCCGATGCCGTCGTGTGGCGCGAACGCTTCGTAGGGAAACAGCAGCGGGTCGCCGGTGACGACCCAGTTGTAGGCGAGCGCGACGACGACGCCGGCGGTGCCGAGGCTCGCCGTCGCCACTCGTCGCCTGAGGAGTGCGCGGTTCCCCTCGCCGCCGGATCTGAACGCGGTTTTCCACGCACCGGACCGGACCAGCGTCCAGCAGGCGTGGACGACGAACGGCGCGGCGAACAGCACCGCTGTGTACGGTCGCGCGAAGAAGGCGAGGCCGACGGCGGCGCCGGCCACCGTCGCGGCCCGGAGGCTGCCCCGACGTTCGGCCCGGAGGTAGGCCAGCGCGAAGGTGAGGTTCAGCGCCGCCGTCAGCGCGTAAGGGAGGTAGACCCCCGATTGCACGAGGAAGAGCGGCGAGGCGAGCACCAGCGCGCCGGCGAGCAAGCCCGTCCGACCGTCGAACAGTTCGCGGCCGAGGGCGGCGGTGAGGCCGACCACCGCGGCAGCGACGCCCGCCAGCGCGACCGGGAACCCGCCCAGGAGCTTCCCGAGCGCGAAGACCGCGGCCGGGACGGGCGAGTACTTCGGGTAGAGCCGGTCGCCGTTCTCGACGAAGAACCAGGGACGAAACGCGTCCTCGACGGGTGGTCGGAGGAAGAGGTCGCCCGCCAGGAGCAGATCGGCCTGCTGGAGGTACACGCCCTCGTCGTGGTTGATCGAGTGGTACGGAAAGACGCGCGTGGCGACGAGGACGGCCACGACGGCGGCAATGGCGGCGAGCACGAGCGTCGCCACGCGGTAGCGGTCCACCTCGGCCGGTCGCCAGTGGAGACCACCCGAGCGGACCCGCTCCTTCATCGCTCGGCGGGGTACCAGGCCAGTGTGTGGTCGGCGACCAGGGTGACGCCGACCGGTTCGCCGACGTCGAAGTCCTCGGCGTGGTTGTGCAGGCAGCGGACGACGGTCCCGTCGGCCAGTTCCACGTGGTAGACGAAGGAGGGGCCGGTGTACTGGCGGCGGACGACGTGGCCGTCGGCCTCGGACTCGTTGGCCGGTGTCGCCCGCAGGTCGTCCGGGCGGACGAGGACGTCGACGTCGGCGCCGGTGTACTCCTCGGTGATTCCCTCCAGCAGGTCCCGGTCGTACGAGCCGATGATCGTCTCGACAGAGGCCTCGCCGACCGCCGCGGGCAGGAAGCTCGCCTGGCCGAGGAAGCTGGCGACGAAGCGCGACTCGGGGTGTTCGAACACCTCGGCGGGGCTGCCGACCTGTTCGACGTGACCGTCGTGCATGACGGCGACCCGGTCGGAGATAGAGAGTGCCTCCTCCTGGTCGTGGGTGACGGAGACGGCGGTGACGCCGGCCTCGTCGAGGATCCGGCGCACCTCCTCGCGCATGGCGACGCGGAGGCGGACGTCGAGGTTGGAGAAGGGCTCGTCGAGCAGTAAGACGTCGGGTTCGGGCGCGAGCGAGCGCGCGAGCGCGACCCGCTGGCGCTGGCCGCCCGAGAGGTCCCCGGGCGTCCGGTCGCCGTACTCGCCCAGGCCCACGAGGTCGAGCAGTTCCGCCACTCGTTCCCCGGCGGCCTCGCTGTCGGGGTCATCCAGGCCGAACGCGACGTTCTCGGCGACGGTCAGGTGCGGGAAGAGCGCGAACTCCTGGAACACCATGCCGACGTCGCGCTCCTCGGGCGGGACGATAGCCCCGTCGCCGGCCACCGTCTCGTCGGCGACGGTGACGGTCCCCTCGCTGGGGTCTTCGAGGCCGGCGATCATCCGGAGCGTCGTCGTCTTGCCACAGCCGGAGGGGCCGAGCAGGGTGAGCAACTCACCGTCGCGGACGGTCAGATCCAGCTCGGAGACCGCGGTTTCGGGGCCGTATCGCTTGCCGACCCCGTCGAGTTCGAGGACCGGGTCGCCCGCGTCCGCGTTCGTACCGGTGGCTGGCGCCGCTTCGAAATGTTCGGCCGTCGGGTCGTCGATTCGAACGTCGTTATGCATCGTCACCTTGCTGGCGTAGTAGCGGTATCATCGAGAGTCCCGAGACGAGGACCAGCACGAGCGCCGGCAGCGCCGCCCGGCCGTAGTAGCCCGCTTCCTGTACTCGCCAGATGTAGGTCACTAGGGTCGTAAAGCCTGTCGGATGCAGGATGAGGGTCGTGTCGAGTTCCTTCATCGTCGTCAGGAACACGAGCGCAGCCCCGGCGAGCAGTCCCGGCGCGATGAGCGGTAGCGTCACACGGCGGAAGGCTCGCCTCGGTGGCGCGCCGAGGACGCGAGCGGCCCCGATCAGTTCGGGGTCGACGCCGAGCACCGAGGAGCGGGTCGACCCGACCGCCTGCGGGAGGAAGCGGACGACGTAGGCGAACACGAGCAGCGGGAGCGTCTGGTAGACTGCCGGGGCGTAGTGGATGCCGAAGAACACCAGCGCCAGGCCCAGAACCACGCCGGGCATCGCGTAGCCGAGGTACGTCGCCCGCTCGGTGGCCCGGGCGAGCCATCCATTCGACCGGCCGGCGTAGTACGCCACCGGGAGCGCGAACAGGACCGTCGCCAGCGCCGCCAGCGCCGCCACATAGACGGAGTTGAACGCGAACTCGGGCTGGAAGGCGAGGCCGCCGCCAGCGTAGCCCGGTCCGGAGCGAACGAGCCACATCGCGAGGACGCCAACCGGGAGCGCGAGCGTAAACGTCGCCACGAGCGCCGGGAGCGCCGCCGCGACCCAGCGGTACCGGCCCAGCGGGACCACCGCGTTCGCCGACGCGGGCGCGCCGTAGCCAGACCCGCCGTCGCCGCCGACGCGGGACTCCAGGGCGAGGATCACTGCCGTCACGGCGAGCAGTTCCAGCGAGAACAGGGTCGCGTTCGCCCGGCCGATGCCGAAGCTGTTCAGTTCGACGTAGATGACGCGGGTGAACACGTCGAAGCGCATGATGGCGGGCGTCCCGAAGTCCGAGAGCGTGTAGAGCGCGACCAGCAGCGCGCCGGCGGTGACGCCGGGCGCTATCTGCGGGAGGATGACGCGCCTGAACGCGCTCCGGTAGCCGTGGTTGAGGGTGCGGGCGGCCTCGAGCTGGCTCTCGTCGAAGGAGAGCAGCGACGCGCGCGTGGTGAGGAAGACGTAGGGGTAGACGAACAGCGTCAGGACCAGCGCCGTCCCGCCCAGGCCGTACACCGTCGGCACGGGGATCCCGAGCGGCGCGAGCAGGTCGGCGAGCGCCCCGTTCGGGCCGAACGCGGAGACGTAGGCGAAGGCGCCGATGTAGCTCGGGACGACCAGCGGCAGCGCGACGACGACGGTCCAGAACCGGCGGAAGGGCAGGTCCGTCTGGACCGTCAGCACCGCGAGCGGAACGCCCAGCGCGACCGACGCTGCGGTGACGAGCGCGACGAGGCCCAGACTGTTGGCGAGCACCTCCGTCGCCGTCGGCGAGGTCAGCAAGGAGAGCGCTTCAGACGGTTCGATGGTCGAGGCACGCAGCAGGAGCCAGAGGAGCGGCGTGAGGACGGCCGCGGCGACGGCGCCCGCCAGCAGGACGAGCGCGACGCTCGGGCCGTCGTCGTCACGCACGATTCCGCGGACGCGGTCACGGGCCGTGGCCGCACTGTCACTCCCGGCGGCCATCAGAGGACGCCCACCTCCCGCATCAGTTCGAGCGTCGGCTGGAGGTCAGAGAGCTCCGAGAGGTCGATCGACGGCGGGTTCAGTTCGTCGATGGAGGGGAGGCCGCCGACCGGCGGGATACCCTCGACCATCGGGTAGGCGTACGTCCTGGTGGCGAAGAACTCCTGGGCCTCCGCCGACAGCAGGTGGCGCAGGAAGGTGTTCGCCAGCTGGGTGTTCTCGCTCGCGCCGAGGACGGCCGCGCCGGCGACGTTGATCAGTGCGCCCGCGTCACCGCTCGTAAAGGCCAGGTCGAGGGGCGCGTCGGGACGCGAGGCCTGTACGCGCAGCGCGTAGTAGTGGTTGGCGAAGCCGGCGTTCAACTCGCCGTCCGCGACGGCGTTCGACACCAGGAACTCGTTGTTGTACTCCGAGACGCCCGCGTCGACCATGTCCTGGAGCCACTGGCGGGTGGCGTCCTCGCCCTCGATGAGCCGCATCGCGGTGACGAACGCCTGGAAGGCGCCGTAGGTCGGCGCCCACCCCATCGCGCTGGCCATCCCCTCGGTCTCCGGGAAGTCCATGACGGTGTCCGGCACGTCGTCGGCCGAGAGCTCGTTCGTGTTGTACGGCACCGCGCGGGCGCGCCCGGCGGTCCCGACCCACGCGTCGTCGGGATGGAACTCCTCCGGGACCGGGTCGACGACTTCCGAGGGAAGCGAGGCGGTGAGTCCCTCGTTGGCAACCGCGGAGAGCGACCCGGCGTCGACAGACCAGAACACGTCGGCCGGCGTCGCGTCGCCCTCGCTGATGATCGTGTTCGCGGCGTCTGCGGTGCCCGACTCGCGGGGATTGACGGTGAAGTCGGGGTAGATCTCCTGGAAGCGCGCGAGCAGGTCGCGGTAGAGCCCGCCCTCGCCGCCGCCCAGGTAGATCGTCAGTTCGCCCGAGAGGTCGGGGAGGTCGGCGATGCGGGTGCCCTGCAGTTCCTCGCGGTCCTCGGCCAGCGGGCCGGAGCCGCGGAACTCGCCGAAGCCGGCCTCGCCGGCGCTGGTCTCGTTGCCCGCTCCGCCGCCGTCCGATCCGTCCTCGCCCAGCAGGCCGCTACAGCCCGCGAGTCCGCCGATACCGGCGGCCCCGAGTCCGGCGAGGAACCGGCGACGGCCGCGCAGACGCTCCCGCGTCGAACCCCTGTCGCGCTCAGTCATCGGCGACCACCTCCGGGGCCTCGGCACCGGCGTGGCCTGGCATCCCGGTCGGGTCGATGGTCGCGAGGCAGTCGAGCCAGTCGCGCATGTACTCGCCGCAGTGGTTGAGGAAGGCGCCGTTGTTCCACTCGCCGAACTCGCCCTCGACAAGGGCGTCGGCCATGTCTGCGAAGGCCTCGGCGAACGAATCGGCGTCCGCGGCGGCGTCGTCGAGTACCTCCCAGACGTGCTCGTTCAGTTCGAGGCCGGCGACCTCGTTGGCCAGGTCGTCGAACGTCGAGCGGGGCGCCTTGTCGTGGTGACAGAGCGGGCCGCCGTTGTAGATCTGCCTGTCGAGCACGTCGCAGGCCCGCTTGAGCGTCAGCCCCGACCAGATGTCGTCGAAGCGGCCGACGTCCCAGCGGTTGTCGTCCATCGGGAACTGGTAGAACGCGGGGACGACCTCCCGGCGGAAGGCGAGGTTCATCGAACAGACGGTGAGGTACTGGCCCTCGGCCGCGACGAAGTCCCGGTCGAAGTCCTCGACGTCGGTCCGGGTCTGGGCCTGGCCCTCTAGATCGCCGTCCATCAGGATGCGCACGGCGTCGAGGTCGGGGACGTTCGTCCACAGGCCCTGGGAAGCGACGACGGAGTCGACCTCGGTGGTGTCGGTCTCGACGGTCTCGTCCATCGCGGCGTAGGGGTACCCGCGTGGGTACAGGTCGTGATCGCTCTGGTAGAGGACGTTGACCCAGGACTCGTCCGATTCGACGGTCTCGACGGGGCCCTCGTGGTCGAGGTTCGCCATGTGGGTGCCGAAGAAGTTTTGGTCGGCGTGGGGTCGCGTGTCGTCGTCGATGAAGACGCCGTACTCGAAGCGTTCGTGGGCCCAGAGGTACAGCAAGCCGAAGGAGGTCTGGGCGTGGCTCGCTTCGGGCACGAGATGGCTGTACCCTTCGATGCCCTGCGCGCGGAACCACTCCTCGCGAGCGGTCCCGTCGAACACAGCGCCGTCGACGCCCTCCTCGACGAGCATCCGCTCCATCTCGTCGGTGTCACAGAAGTCCTCCGTGACGAGGACGACGAACAGTCGATCGGTGTCGAAGCCGTGCTCGCGGGCGTTCTCGAAGTACTCCCGCATGCACTCGTACTCCCGAATCGTCGGGACGACGACGCAGACGTCCTGGCGCGTACTCATTACGAGGACAGTCGTTTAGGGGTGCCTAAAGTGTGACGATATTTCGGCCGGCCTAAATCCTCCAATCACAGCCGTGCCGCCAGGTGGTCTGCGGCTTTCAGTGAGAGCGCTGCGATGGTGAGCGTCGGGTTCATGGCCCCGCCCGTGACGAAGACGGAGCTGCCGGCGACTGTGAGGTTCGCCAGGTCGTGGGTACGCAGTTGCGAATCCACGACGCTCTCGGACGGATCGGTCCCCATCCGGGTGGTCCCCATGTGGTGGAACGCGGGCCCCGTATCGTCCGGGCCGACGGTCCACGTTATCTCCGCCCCCAGCTCTTCAAGGACGGAGCGCTGTATCTCGTTCGCGCGGCGGATCGTCGCCCGCGTCCGGTCGTCGAGCCGCCAGACGACGTCCGGCACGGGGTTGCCGTGGTCGTCGGTCCGCGAGTGATCGAGCCGCACGCGGTTCTCCTTGCGGGGGAGTTGCTCGACCAGCGCCCCCATCGCGGCGTGGTTCCCGTACGCCGACCAGATATCGTCCAGCAGGTCGTCGCCGAAGGAGTCCGCAGTCATCGCGACGTCGGCCGGTGCGGGCCCGGCGTAGTTGAGGAACTCCAGCTTGATCGCCGTCCGCGAGTCGTCCGGCCGGTCGTAGAACTGGTGGCTCTCGCTCGTGATGAAGCCGACGTGTTTCTGGCGCGTCCGCTCGTCCAGCTGCCCGCCGACGCCGGCGAACAGGTGGTCCATGAAGTACCGGCCGACCAGTCCCGAGGAGTTCGCGAGGCCGTCCGGATACTGCTCGGACTCCGAGAGTAACAGCAAGCGCGGCGTCTCGACGCCACCGGCGGCGAGGACGAACTCGCGGGCCTCCTGGCGATGCTCCTCGCCGTCCGGCGTCGCGTACACGGCGGCCGTCACGCGCTCGCCCGACGCGTCGTGTTCGAGGCGCTGGACCGGGGCCCTGTCCACTATTCGGGCGCCATTCGCCTCTGCGACGTTGACGTGGCGCGTCGCGTCGTACTTCGCTCCCGACGGACACACCGGTTTGCAAGTCCCGTAGCCGACGCAGGCACCGGCCTCGTCTGTCGCTTCCGAGTTGCGCGCGTTCGGCACCGAGTGGGTGGTGATGCCCAGCGATTCACAGGCCTCCGCGAAGAGCGAGTCGCTGTAGGACGGCGGGAACGCCGGCAGGGGGTGGGGCTGCTCCCGGGGCGGCGAGAAGGGATTGTCCGAGGCGCCCGCGACCGAGAACGCCTCCTCGGCGGCCGCGTAGTACGGCCGAAGGTCGTCGTACGAGATGGGCCAATCGGCGCCCAGACCGACCGAACTGTCGAGTTCGAAGTCCTGCTCGTGGAGCCGCATCACCATCCCCTGCCAGTGGAGCGTGCTCCCGCCGATGCCCTTGACGCGGGCCGCGTTCAGCGGGTAGTGGTGGTCGCCCGTGGCGCTGTAGGCGTCCCGCTTGCCGCCCATCCCCCACAGCGGCTCGGGGTTCCCCGGCCGGAGGTGGTTCTCCATCTCGTTTTCGCGGTCCGCCGGGTCGAACCGGGGGCCGGCGTCGAGGACGACGACGTCGTGGCCCGCCGCTGACAGCTCCGCCGCGATCAGTGCGCCGGACGGCCCAGCGCCGACGATACAGACGTCGACGCGGTCCGATGGCGTCCGGTCGAACGCAGTTCGACCGGGCTCGGGTGACGACCTGCGGGAGTCAGCCGGCGTCCGGTCCAGATCGGCTCCGTTCTGGCTATTCATGTGGCCCCTCCCGGTAGGACGTCGTCCCGCCGGGATGGCCCGGGGGATTCTCCAGGCCCAACAGCCCGGCGCCCGTGGGCGACGCGTAGAAGGCGTACAGTAGCTCGTTCACGAGGTAGTACCGGATCCGCTCGCCGGCGACGCCGTCCGGGTCCGGATCGGCCGTATCCACGGCCATCTGTTCCAGCACGTCCGCACGCGCTGATGCAGATAGATCGGCGTACGCGTCGTCGTGCCACTCCGCGACGTAATCGTCGAGTCGCGCCACCGTCTCGCCGACGCCGCGGGCGTAGGTTGGGTCCTCCCGGACGCGCACGACGGAGTACTCGCGAACGAACGACTCGATCTCCGTCACGCCGGAAGGATAGACGACCTCGGCCAGGGCGACGAGCGTCTCGACGTCGTGGTCCGTGATGGGGTCGTCCTCGGTCGGGCTCTCACCTGCTGCCCCGTCCTCGAGCAGGTCCGAGCAGCCGCTGACGGAACCGACGCCGGCCGCGGAGAGCGCTCCGAGCACGTCTCGACGCGTCAGTTCCATGGATTGCCGGCGATTAGGCCAGCCTAAACAAAACGGTTGTGCTTGTGTGCCGACGGCGCCGGTGGTTCACCTGCTGGACGACAGAAGCTGGATCTGTTTATAAATGGTGCTCGGTATCGCCTGATCTGGGCACTATATCGACCGATCTCGACAGCTCGGCCCGTCCGGATACGTAGCCAGTGACTCACATTCTATATAGCGAAATACGATTCACCCCTCTGTTCGCTCGGAACGCGGTGTACACAGAATTTCTCTCAGAGAACCCTTCTATCGAGCATTCGCTGGGATTTTGGCCGCCTTCCCGGTTCTCTGACGCTCGACACTCCGAGACTCTCCTTCGTCGAACGCTCGACGTCGCGTCGAACGGGTTCGATCGCTTCGAAGCTTCGAATTGGTACCGAGGAACGAGGGATCGGCATCCGGGCCCTGGCCCGCTACCGGGTGGGCTGGCAGCCACACGAGCGCACGGGGTGACTTTCGGGAACGCTCGTCCGACTTTACGCCGGAAGCGTCCGGAGGTACGGTTCCCGTCCGCGATGTGGGTCGCCGGGCCTGTCCCGGTCCAGAACTGGGGTACGGGCTCGACGCAGATCTCCCCGCGTCGATGATGGGAGTGGTCCTGATTGCGTGCACGCGTGAACGAGCGCAACGAGAACTCGTACTCGTTTCATAGTGGTCGTTGTAACTTTTTACCGTCGTTCGCCGGTACCGTCCGCGTCGAACGCCGGTATGGGCTTACAACGACCACTATCAGTCGATTCCGCCGTCCGAGGGCACCGCAGGGCCGGATTCACTCCTTTGGCCGTTCTCGGTTGTCTGACAGTCTCGAATTCTCGAGGTCCCGGCCCGTCGTTTGCCGGAAACCGCCGTCTTTCGAATGTTCGCAGGCCCCAGCTCTAACCGGTCGAATCGGCGGCCCAGTTCTCTCCAGTTGTGCGGAAACTCGATCGAGTCTCTCCCGTGGCTTCTGGTTCTCTGGAAAGCAGTTTCTCGATTCTGCCTGTCACGGTCCAGCGTTCTGCGGTCACGATTTTCTGGTGCAACGGGTGGATCGCTACGCGATTTCTCTGGGGCGATCGATGTTGTTTGCCCGAGAGTCTATATGGTGTGTCGTATGCTATCATTCACAATATCTACATGAGCGGCGCCTGCACGGCGCCTGGAGGGCCCCGTTCGAGCCACGAACCCCTGCTTCGAGACGGGATACGTGGGCTCGGAAACCGCTAGCCGGGGCGATCGAATGCAGTCGCGGTATAGTCGGCGCCGGACGGCACCCAAATTGCAGACTGCGTTTCCTCGATGCGTGACTAGTAGCAATCAGTCCTCGGCCTGAATTCTGCGACGTGTGCTTCTGTTGGTAGTCCGACGATTCGGCACGGCGCGCCGTCTTCGTCACTCGATCTGTGGCCGTTTTCGGGTCGCGATCTTCGATTTAGTATCGCGAAATGCGATATACCGCGATCCGTCGTACCGACTACCTTCTTCGGTAGTTGGCTGGTAGACTGTCTCTCGTGCCGAATTTCGGCAGTGGCTGGTGTGGGGTGTTGGTGCATACCAATGGGTGGGGCATCGTTCGTCGATTCGATTCCTGCTCCGTCTTTCTGGGTAGTCCAGATTCGCGTATCGAGCTGAGAGTCAGCGCGACGGTCTGACGTCGAATTGCGAGTATCTGGTTCCGGCTCTTTCTCGTTGCACCGCTGCGTTCCCGTCCCGAACCCGGGGTTCAGACGCTTTCCAGCCCTTCCTGGAGTGGTGCCGTCTCGTTCGAGGCTGGATCGGTCTCTGGTGCGTCCATGGCGTTCGTTCGGAAACCTGACCGAGCTTTCGCGTTTCGTGTGGGTTGGAGTCGTGGATCTGTGGAGTAGAATCGACCGTCGACGTCGTGCACGATTTTCTCCGAAGTGGCCGGTGGCCTGTTTTCGGCGAGATTGCCAGGTGTACGTGCCGACCGCACCCCTTCTCTCGACGGATCCCGCTCGATTACAGTTATCGCCAGGGCCGATTATAAATCTCCATATTTAAAAATAGATTTAGTAATATTGACTAAAAATAATCACCTAGAGGGCTTGTGTGGGCGATATATTTCAATTACGACGAATTGCGGTGGGGCCGGGTGGTAAACTAGATATCGCTATATAGAAATCAGTTGGGTTGGTTCTACTCGGTTCCAATTCGATAGCTCGAACCGATCAAGTGCCTTCGAAAGTCGGACGTTACGAAAGAATGGAATGTTTGTGGCGCTATTCAGATGAATATATTACCGATCGGCTGGTAGGGCGCGAGTATCGTTGAAATTTCCTGGGTCTGATGCGATCGGTATCTCTCTTCCCCGGTCCATACAGATCAACTACGTTTCGATTTGGCCGAGCTACTGTGACCACGAATTCAAAGAACTCGAAAGCCCTCGGCGCGCTCTCTGGAGTCGGAACAGAGACCGCCAGCAATACCTCGAAAGCCCTCGGCGCGCTCGACGCGCGCTGAGCGGGATATCCTCGCTCCTCCGTCGCTCGGATAGAGCCCGCTCAGCCCACGCGACCCCGCCTCGCCCTTTCATCCACCAGGTTCAGCGTCGCTTCGCGCGGCCTTCGGCACGGGCTCACGGGTCGCTACGCTCCCCGTTCGCTCATCAGAAGGCCCCTCGCCTCGCTCAGCGCCTTCCTGCGCTCGCGATTATTACCACCATTCCTCCCCGGATTCGGCGCCTTCGCGCCGAATCACGCGTCCTTCCGCAACCGTACGGCGGTCGGCCGGGAGCGAGTGGCCGAGCGGCGGGCGGGCCGAGCGTAGCGAGGGCCGCCGGATGGGCGAGCGGGAGCGAAGCGACACGCGAGCCGCGAGGCTCGCGCGACCAGGGGGAGGGCAGGGCTGCGGTGCTGACCTGGTGTCCTCGTGAGCGAAGCTCTCTCGAACCACGAGGAGCGCAGGGTGGTCCCCGCGACCCGACCCCGCCGAGGGCTTTCTTGATGTTGCTGTCGGTGTTCGTCCCACTCGTTCAAACGAGAGTTATCCACTAACTACACACATCTGCTCAACGGCTGGTTCAATAGCGACCGAATTCGATCGAGACAGGTATCGCTGGCCGCCGTGATACCCGTTCAGGTGCTGCCGGGTACTGGGCGCGGTTCGATCGGTTGCACGGAGGCCGAGAAGAAATCTCGAACTCGGACCGTCGTCGTGGAATGCGGACAGTCCGGAAGTGTTGCAAAACTAGTCGCCCTGTTCGAGCCGTTCCCGAAAGCTCAGCCGCTCTCGTCGACGACGAGTTCGAGCCGGTCGCCGTCCTTCAGGACGTACCGGGCGGGGTCGACCGACTCGCCGTTGACCCGGAACGTGGTCTGGTCCGCGTCGTAGGTCGTCTCGTTGATCGTTATCGACCCGTTCGCCACGTCGAATTCGTCGAACGAGGTGATGGCGTAGCGCACCGTCAGGTTGGTCGAGTGGGCGTGCCAACGGCTGCCGTCTTCGTCCCCGTGGAAGTGGAAGTAGTCGTCGTTCATGACGTAGCGTTCCTTCGAGAAGTTCACTTCCTCACCGTCGATGCTCGCTTCGAACGTGCCGTGGGCGTGCGGGTGGCTCGAACTGTACTCCCGGCCCGGGACGGAGACGTTCGCGGTGTGGACCAGGACGTGGACTTCGTCGCCGTCTTCGAGCTGGTACTCGCTGGGGTCCTCGACGACGGTGCCGTCGACGCGGTAGGCCACCGTCGTCCCGTTCGTCGACTCGTTGTACGTCTCGCCGTCGTAGGCCAGCGAATCGGCCGTGGCCTCGACACCGAGCTCGCCCAGTGCGGCCGCGAGGGTCGTCGAGTCGTTCTCGACGTGCCACCGGTGGGTCTGGGTGTCGTTCATCCAGACGCCGTCGGCCCGGTTCGACGTCCACGGGTCGACGTGCGTGTCACTTCCGTCGAGGAGGAGGAGCATTCGACCGGTTATCGCCGACCCGGTCTCGTTCGTCGCGGACGCGTCGTCCGCATCGCCGGCTTCCGTGGCTGCAGTCGTCGTGACCGTCGGTTCGGTCGTCTCCGTCGGATCGTCGGTGGACGCGTCGCTGGACTGGAACGGCCCGGAGCAGCCGGCCATCACCACCAGTACCGCGACGACGATCGCGATCCCGTACGTTCGATGAGCGTGTGATCCCATACGCGGCCCACTCGGACCGGAGCGGTCCTTATTAAAGGGGTGGTAATTACGGCGGGTCGACACGTCGCATCGGAACGGCGGGCCAGTCGGCAGTTCCGTTCCCTCTCGTGACTATCTCGCCCGTCCGATCCCCTTATCGACCGGATAAGTCCCGGTTCGACTCGCAGGTGTCGCAGGCCGTGACCGGTACGCAATCCTGTTCGGGGTGGCAGGAACCGTCGATCGATACTACAGGGGCCGTGGGCGTCGGTGCGCGGGTGTCACCGCTATCTGGTCCGACGTGCGCTCCGGCTACCAGTCGTATAGTTAACTTGTCCGTGGACGGGCGGCCACCATGGACGTCACCACGGCGGGTTCACTGGGGGAAGAGGTACTCGAGGAGGTTTCGACCGCGGTCGTCGCCGACGAGGACGTGCTCAGGACGATCATGACTGCGGTCGTCGCCAGGGGGCACGTGTTGCTCGAGGACGTGCCGGGGACGGGGAAGACGCTGACCGCGCGGAGCTTCGCGACGGCGCTCGGACTCTCGTTCAACCGGATCCAGTTCACGCCGGACCTGCTGCCGACCGACGTGACCGGGACGTACGTGTTCGACGAGCGCGAGCGAGAGTTCGAGTTCAACAGCGGGCCGGTGTTCGCCAACGTCGTCCTGGCCGACGAGATCAACCGCGCCTCGCCGAAGACCCAGGCCGCCCTGCTGGAGGCGATGGAGGAGGGGCAGGTCACCGTCGACGGGACGACTCACGACCTCCCGGAACCGTTCGTCGTCATCGCGACCCAGAACCCGGTCGAGCAGGGCGAGGGGACCTTCCCGCTGCCGGAGGCACAGAAAGACCGATTCCTCGTGAAGACCGGCCTGGGCTACCCGGACGAGGCGGGCGAGCGGTCGCTCCTGGACCGGCGCGAGGCGCGCGACCAGCCGACGCCGTCTGCGGGTCGGGTGTTGAGCAGGGACGACGTCCTCCTGCTCCAGCGGGTTCCCGAGCGCCTCCGCGTCGCCGACGACGTCAAGGCGTACCTCGTCGACCTCGTCCGGGCGACGCGCGAGGACCCGCGGGTGTCGGTCGGCGTCTCGCCCCGGGGGTGCCAGCGGCTGTTCGAGGTGTGTCGGGCGCGGGCCGCCCTCGACGGGCGCGAGTACGCGACGCCCGACGACGTGAAAGCCGTCGCGCCGGCCGTCGTCACCCACCGGCTGGTGCTGACGCCCGACGCGACCGTCGAGGACACAACGCGGTCCGACGTCGTCGCCGACCTCCTCAAGCAGGTGACGGTTCCGCGGCCCACGCCCGAGGGACAGCGGTAGGGTAGAACGCACACCTGGACGAGGCGGGCGAGCGCACGGTCACGGACGGAGCGCGACGACGAGCAGGAGCAGGGCGACCGCCGTCGCGGTGAAGCCCGCGAACGACGGCGTTCCGGTCGCGACGGTGCGAGTGGCGTAGACGCCGCCGACGGCGGCGACGGCGACCAGCCCGGTCGCCCCGACGTGGACGAGTTCCAGCTGCCAGGTCGTCGCCGACCGGCCCAGCTGTTCGCCCAGGCCGATGGCCTGCTCGCCGGCGTCCCAGGCCACGACACTGGCCGCCGTCGCACCGAGGAGGACGTCCGGAGTGGCCGAGCGGAAGAAGCCGGCCAGCAGGACGGTGAGGAACACCGATCCCACGCCGAGTTTGACGAGGGTTCGCGACCCACTGCCGCGGACGGGGACGAGCGCCGCCGCGAGCACCGGCACGCCGAGCATGGCTGGGAGGGACTGTATCGCCGCGCTCGGCCCCGGTGCCCGGCCCAGGAAGGCGACGACGCCGACGAGGCAGCCCACGAATCCGAGGCCGGCCAGCACGAGACTCCACCGTTTCCGCTCCCGACGCCACACAGTGAAACCGGTCGCGATACCGGCCAGTCCGGCCAGTTCTATCGCCAGCCCGGTCCGGACCGCACCGCTGCCGAGTACCAGGGCGACGCCACTGGCGACGAGCACCGCGAGGGTTCCGCTCGATGTCGCCGGCCGCCGTCGGACGGGCTGTGCGCTCACTGCTGGGCCCCCATCGCGTCGGTGACCGCGACCGACAGCGGCCGTTCGGGGTCCCAGTCGACGACGCGAACGCCGGCACGGCGGAGCGTTCGGTGGCGGTGGTCGCGTTCGATACGGGCCAGCGTCCGCCCGCCGCCATCGGCGTCGGTAACGTCAGGCGACAGGACGCTGACGGGCGTCTCCTCCGCTTCGAACCGGCGAACGGTCTCGACGACTTCGTCGTCGAGCAGCGGCGAGAGGACGAGCAACTGGTCGCCGTTCTCGAGCCGGGCCTGGAGGGCCTTCGCCTGGTCCGCGACGGCCGGTGCGTCGTCGGGTGGCCGGGCCCCGAAGGCGGCGTGGTCGGCCAGCCGTTGCTGGACGCGGAGCGCGTGGTTGCGCCCGGTTCCCGGTTCGAGCCAGCAGGGCTCCCGGCCGAAGGCCGCGAGACCGACGTGGTTCCGGTTGTCGACGATGGCCCTGGCGAGCTGGCCGGCGGCGGCGACGGCGTACGAGACGGCGTGGGGATCTCCCTCGGGCGCCCGGTAGGCGACCGGCCGGGCGTCGACGACGAGGATCACGCGGGTCGCCTGTTCCTTCCTGAACTCGATGGTCGTCAGGTCGCCCGTGCTCGCGTAGCGGTTCCAGTCGACCCGGCTGAGCGCGTCGCCGCGGCGGTACTCGCGGGTCTGGTGGAACTCGGTGCCGGCGCCGCTGTCGTCGGCGAGGACGCGGCCGACGGCTTCGAGCGTCCGACCGCGTAACGGCGCCGCCGGGACGTCGGTCGTGCAGTCGACCGTGGTCCCGTCGTCGATTTGGACCTCCACTTCCCAGGACCCGCCGACGTCGCGCGCGACGACGGTCGCCGGCTCGAAACGGTGCCGACCGCGCCGTGCCGCGACGGTGTAGCTGAACGTGGTCGCCTCACCCGGGCGCAAAACCGTCCCGTGACGCGGCGTCCCCTCGACCACCGCGAGCGCGGGCGGGACGCCGTCCACGATTCGCAGGTCGAACAGCGTCCGGTCGCCGACGTTCCTGACGGTCGTGCGAACGTCGACCTGATCGCCGTGGCTGGGGCTTGCCTCGTCGAGGCGCCGGTCGAGTTCGAGCGTCGGCGACGGTGGCGACGTGACGCGCGCGTACGCGACGAAGACGACGCCGACGACGGCGCTGGACAGGAGCGCAGGCCGCTTTGCGACCAGAGCGAGTCCGCCTGCGACGAGCGTGACCGCGAGCACGCCGCGCCACCGGTGGGTCGGCGAGGGGTCAGTCATCGATCGGCCTCCTCGGATCCGTCGGCCTCCTCGGATCCCTCCCCGGCCCCCTCGTCCCTCTGGGCGACGCCGGCGACGTCGGCGATGGCCGAGACGGTCCGCTCTGCGCGGTACTGCGTCGGCGTCTGGCGGCCCACTAGCAGTTCGAACCACCCCTCTTCGTCCGTCGCGTCCGTCGCGTCCGTCGGCTCGGCGAGATACGCCGCCGCCACGTCGTCGGCTGTCCAGGTTCCCTCGGCGACACGCCGAGCGGCCGTCTCCCGGGCGCAGTCGTCGCTGACTGCCACCGTCTCGACGGCGGTCCGGTGGAGCCGCTCCTGGACTGCTGCCCGGTGTTCGCGACCCGCACCCGGGAGTAGACACCGCCAGTCGGCCGCCATCTCGTCGAACGACTCGCCGGGGGCGGGGACTGCGACGGCCCGCTCGGGGTCGGGCGGCGCCGCCTGGGTCGCCGCCTCGCGGCTGGTCACGAACGCGGCGACGCCGACGACGAACGCCACCAGGCCGATGACCGCGACCAGCAGGTACTCGCTACCGAACAGCGTCAGGAGCGCGTTCACTGTCCCGCGAACGGGACCGTCGGCGACGACGGCCACGGCGAGGACGAGAATACCGGCGAGTCCCAGGAGGACCCGGCCGACGGGCGCGACGCGGTTTTCGGTCGAGGGAGCGGCCGTCACTGTCGCTCTCCTCCGTCCGTCGTCGGCACCGACCGCTGCAGGCACTCGCGGGCCCGCTCGACGCGTTCGGTCGTCGTGACGGCGCTGCCGTAGCGGACCCGCTGGAACAGGTCGGTGAGTTCCTCGACGGCGTCGCGGTCGAACCCGTCAGCTTCGAGCCGGTCTGCGCACTCGCTCGGCGTCATGCCGGGGTCGATGGCGACGTCGCCACGATCGGCCATCTCGACCCAGACCCGTTCGACTTCGTTCGCCGGCGGCTCGAACGCCGGTCCGTCCGTCGACCCGGCGGTACCGAATCGCTCCTCGCCGCCCTGGTCGCCGACTACCCGACCGAGGAGTCGCTCCCGGTAACGGACCGCAAGCCACCCGAGGGCACCCACCGCGCCGACGACGCCGAGACCCAGCACGCCAGACAACAGGTCCCGTGCCGTCGCCAGCCAGTCGCGTTGCTCGTCCTGGGTCGTCGGTCCGGTTCCCTCGCCGGACTGGCTCGATCCACTGTCGCTGGCGTCGGCCGACTGGGCCGCCGATCGGTCCGCCGCCTGGTCCGTCGCCGTCCGCGTGCTACTGGCGTCACTACTCGGGTCGCCATCCTGTTCTCCCGTATCCGAGTTCCGGCTCTCCGCAGCGGCAGGCGCACCCTCCCCCTCCTGATCGCTGCTCGACGACTCTCCCTCCGCTCCGCTGCCGGACTGGTACGCGTCTTTCAGTTCGCTGGTGTCGTCGCCGGACAGCGGGAGTTCGTCCGCGCCGACGTCGAACTCGTCTTCCGGGCTCCCGGAGACGGTGGCGTCGAGCGACGAGGAAAGCGTCACCAGCGCGAAGCAACAGCAGGCCGCACAGAGAACGACGACCACTCGCTCGCGGTTCATCGCTCCATCTCGGCCGGTCCTCGTCGGCCCGCATCGATCCCTGTTCGGTCCGTCGATACTGTCGCCCCACGGCCCCACCACCCCTCTTCCGTCGATTCGGTGGGTCCGTCCCCCTCGGAGTCCGAACGGCGTCCGTCGGTCATCTAACCGACAGGTTGGCCGCCGATACCGTACTTATGCGGGGGGTAAGCGGGGCATACCCGATGGATAGTAATCCCCGATGGTCGCGTGGGAGTGAGCGAACACTATGCAGACGACTTCGACGCGCACCGTCGTGACGCTCGTCTTCGCAGGCGCCCTGGTCCTCATGGCCGGGTGTTCCGGGATCGGTCTCGGTGACGGCGACGTCGGTGCATCATCGACCGAGGGAACGGCCGAGAACGTCACGGACGACCGAACCGTGGCGACGGCCACCGAGAGCGAATCGACCTCGGACGACGGGCACAGCCACGACGGCCACAGCCACGGCGGTGACGAGGCCGGGAACGACACCGGCGACGACGCGGACGCCGAATCCGCCCCTGCCAACGCGACGCTGGCGGAACTGGGCGGCAAGATGACTATCGCGGTCAACGGCTCCGAACTCGACCTCCAGGACCGGGACCGAGACGGTGACGCGTTCGGCGTCGCCGAGTCCGACGAGCACACCTGGGCCGCCAACGACTCCGATCTGACGCTCGCGGCGGCCCTGTCGCGTCTCGACGTGAACGCAACCGAGTCCACACTCGCGGTCGACGGCGAGCGGTACACCGGGTCGACCGAGGGGACGACGGTCAGTTACCGCGTCGACGGCGAGTCGGTCGACCCCGAGGCCTACGTCCTCGAAGACGCCGACATGGTCTGGATAACCGTCACCACGGCGGAGACGAACGTGTCGGGGCCGGGAACCTACATCAAGGCCGCCCAGCAGCATGCACACGGCGAGATGAGCTTCGTCGTCGAGGACGAGGAAGTCGACTTCTCGAAGGAGAAGTACCAGGCGGGCCACCGGCACTTCCACTACGAGCACGGGGACGGCGAGATCTGGCACGCCCACTCCACGTCGATCACGCTTTCGTACGCGCTCTCCACGCTCGAGGGGATCCACGCGGCGGACGGCGTCGTCGAGTACAACGGGACGACGTACGACCCCGCGGACGACGACACGACCGTCGAGGTCACCGTCAACGACGAACCGGTCGATATGGACGAGTACGTGATGAAGGACGGCGACTCGGTTCGCATCGTCGTCGAAACGACGGGGTGATCCGGGGTCGGTGACGATGCGTCCTGGCGCCGAAAGCGGCCACATCGGTCGGGCTATCGAGGATGCTTGACCGCGACGAAGCCCCCAGACGACGTGCGAGCGGCGTCCGAGCCGCGAGCGAGGCGCTCTCCGCCGCGGCCTCGCCGCAGGCAGTCGCGGACGTGCTCGTCGAGGTAGTGACTGCCATCCGCGGAATCGACGGCGCCGCAGCGTTCCTGATGGACGGGACGGCGGGCAGTCTCCGGGAGACCGCCAGCACGTTCGACCGGGACGACCGGTCACTGGTCGACGGAATCGGGACCATCGCCCGGGACGCCTACGTGGACGGCGACCCGGTCGTCTGTACCGAACTGAACACCGATAGCGGGACGGCCGCCAGCGCGACCATCGAGCCGCTCGGCGGCTACGGTACCCTCGTCTCCGTCACCAGTGGGGCCACCGTCGATGGTGAATCCAGGACGCTTCTCACGTCGCTCGCGGCGGTCGCCACGCACCGACTCGAACGGATCGAATGCGAGCGTGGACTTCGCCGGTGTACGCGAGACCGCCAGCGCGATAGTGCCCGCCTCGCCCGGTTCGACGACGTGACCGACGTGATGTTCGGGCTCGAACGTGCGGTGACCGCCGCGACGAGTCGGGCGGACATCGAACGGACAGTCTGTGAACGGCTCGCGGCGAGCGAAGGGATCGCCTTCGCGTGGGTCGGCCACGTCGGCCCGGACGACGAACGGGTCGTCCCGGCGGCGACCGCCGGCCGCGAGCGGGGCTACCTCGACGCGGTCGACCGCACGCTCACGTCGTCGAACTCCGAGCCTGCGGTCGTCGCGGCCCGCGACCGCGAGGCGACAACCGTCGGTACCGTCGCCAGCGGACGCCGGTCGGCGTCGTGGCGGCGCGAAGCGCTCGCCCGGGACGTGCAGTCGGCCCAGGCGGTTCCGCTCACCGTCGACGACCGGTTCGCCGGGGTCCTCGCGGTGTACTCGGCAGACGACAGCGCCGGGACCGACCTGTGGCGGCGAACGCTGGACCACGTCGCAGCGGTCGTCACCCACGCCGTCGGGTCCCTCGACCGCAAACGGGCGTTGCTCTCCGACGCGGTCGTCGAACTGGAGTTACAGCTGGTCGGCGGTGACGACGTCTTCGGACGGGTCGCCCGGGCGGCGGAGACCGACCTCCGACTCGACGGGGTGACCACGAGCAACGGCCAGCTCGTTCTGTTTCTGACGACCGGCAGCCGTGGCGACGGTTCGGTCGAATCCACGCTCGCCGGTGATCCGGCGGTCGCTTCGGTGAAACCGGTGCGCCGGGACGACGCCGACTGCCTCGAGGTGCTCTTGCGCGAGGAGTGGCTCCTGTCGCACTTCGTCGAGGCCGGCGCGGTTCCCCAGTCGGTGGAGGCCACCGCGGACGGGACGCGCGTCGTCCTGACGCTTCCGACCGACGCGGACGTCGAGGGGTTCGTCGACTCGCTCGAACGGCGGTACGACAAGGTAGGTCTCCGGTCGCGACGCGAGCGGACCCGGCCGGTCGCCCGCGAGCAGCACGTCTGGGCGAAACTCGAGGAGTCCCTCACCGACCGGCAACTGGAGACGCTCCGGACGGCGTACCTGAGCGGCTACTTCGAGTGGCCCCGTGAGAGCACGGGCGAGGAAGTCGCCCAGTTGCTGGATATCTCGCAACCGACGTTCAGTCGCCACCTCCGGACCGCCGAGCGCAAGCTACTGTCGCTGCTATTCGTCGCCGAACAGTCCTGAGGGCTCGATCGCTTCGGAAGCTAGCATGCTAGCGTAGTCGATCGCTTCTGGTACGAACAGTGTAGCGAGAAAATCCATTACAGGGAATCCACATGTGGTCCCATGTGGAACTCTGCCGGCGATCCGATGGATTCCGACGCCAGGGCAGACGACGCCGACCAGCGTGACGGGCCGACCGACTCGGAGGTGGTCCTGTGTTCGCTCGGGAGTGCCCGGGACGACGACCCGGTCGTCGCCAAACTTGCCGTCTCACACCGCGACGTCGTGCTGGGCGAGGCCATCCGTGCCGCGCCGTCGGTCACGGTCGAACCGAACTACCGGACGACCGACGACGGCGACGCCGTCCTCGTGTTTACCGCCGCAGGCGAATCTATCGTCGAGTTCGACGCGGCGCTGCCGACGGACCACACCGTCCGCGATCCGCAACTCCTGGCGAGAACCGACGACGCCTGCACGTACCGCGTTCGGTTTAGCTCCGAGGCGTTGCAGTTCTCACCGGTGTTCGCCGAGCTCGGGGCGCTCCTGTACGACGTCCGGACGGCGGGTCGAAGCTGGTCGTTTCACGTCCGCTTTCCGTCGCGCGAGGCGTTCGCGTCCTTCCGGAACTACTGTTCGAGTCACGAAGTGACACTTCGGCTCTTCAAACTCTCTGCGGACGAACAGCACACGCGTGGCGACGACCTCGGGTTGACCGCGAGCCAGTGGGACACGCTCTCGACCGCCCACGAGATGGGCTACTTCGAGGTGCCCCGCGGTGCGACACAGGAGGAACTCGCCGGGCAGCTGGACATCTCGCCGTCGGCCGTCTCCCAGCGCATCCGTCGCGCGACGAACCAGTTGCTCGCCGAGACGCTGGCGTCCTCCAGGTTCCGGACTCGGTTTTGACTACCGGGCGTCGGCCGAACTGTGAGAGGCCGGGCTCGAAAGACGAGCGGAGCGAGTCTTTCGGCGTCCAGTCGAAGCTGGTGAGACTGCGATCGGGAAATAAAGGCAGCGAATTTACCGGCGGGACTTTTTTGTGTTGGTGTTACTAGAAATAATTAGGCAATTCCGAGCAGTAGGTGCTCTCGGTCACGTCAGTTTTCCACGATTAAACGATGACTAATCGATCCCTACTTGGCTTAATGACTTCTTAAACACTGGAGTGGGACAGGCCAAGGGTATTGCGAGAAAGTACACAAGGGTCACATGCCGTGACGAAGGAAGACAACCGGAGTTCGGAAACTCGCGAGATGGACGCACCGACCGATCACAGTACTACGACATTTTCCCGCCGGAGCTATCTTCGGGGACTGGGCGCAGCTGGACTGGCTGGTGGTCTCGTTCAGCGTGGCGGGTTGGTTGGTGCAGCTGCGGCCGCAGACCCGAGCCAGTACGCCGACCGGTTCGACACCGTCGTCGACGTCGTCGACGCAGGCGCGGACAACTCCGGCCAGGAATCGGTGTCGTCCGTGCTGCAGGAACACCTGGACGACGACACGCTGCTGGCGTTCCCCCCTGGTCGATACTACATGGACGAGCAGGTCCGTTTCACTGACTTCGACAACGTCGGACTGGTCGGGGACGACGCGACGCTCGTGCCGGCGAACTTCCACGACTTCGACGGGCCGCAGTATCGGCTCTTCCGTCTCGGGACCCACTACAGTCCCGGGACGGACCTGCTGGTCGTGGGATTCACCGTCGACCAGACCGCGCCGGACACCGGAATCCGCGTCGTCGACGCGGTGGTCGACGACGGCCTGCACGTCGAGGACGTCTACGTGGACGGACGTCACGACAGCGGTACGTTCGGTCCGGGCCGGTTCAACGTGCTCGACGCCGGAGGGGACGGTCTCGTCAGGCGGTTCAGGGCTCCCGACGGTGGCCAGTGGGAGAGCGAGACGCCCAACGCCGGTAACATCTGGCGCGGGCCGACCGGTATCCTCGCGAACATGACCGCGGGCACGCTCCGGTTCGAGGACTGCGAACTCGGTGGCTTCCCGGACAACGGTCTCTACGCGTCCGGCGGGTCCGGCCGGATCATCGTCGACGGTGGTCACTACCGGAACAGCAACGCGCCGAACATCCGGGTCGGCGGGGCGAAGGCCGTCGTTCGGGGCGTCACGGTGACGGTCGACGAGACGCCCGCCGTCGGGTTCGACGACCAGCGCGGTATCCGCCTGCAGAACGCCGCCGACGCGGAAATTCTGCAGACGACGGTCGACGTCCAGGTCGACCAGGGGGTCACTGCCATCCACGTTCCCGGTTCGGCCGGGACGGTCTGGATCGAAGACGTGGACGTGACCGTCGATTCGTCGGTCGGCAATACGGCGATCTCGGTCTCCCCCGACGCGGGGAAGACGACGGTGTACAGGTCGACTATCGACATGAGCGCACCCGGTGGATACGGCATCGTCTTCGAGGGGCCCGATGCGTCGGCCTCTGCCCACGTCGAGAGTGTGGACATCGTCGGTGACGTGGGGGACGAGGGCGCCCGCGCAGCGATCCGGAACACGCGCGACGACGTCGATTTCAGGGCCGTCTCCATCGACCAGCCCGGGGGCCAGAAGCGCTACGGCCTGGTCAATCTCGGAGACGACTGCCTCGTGTACAAGTCGAACGTCCGGACCGCGAACTACCCCCTGCTCGAGGCCGGCACCGGGACCCACGTCGAGGACAACTACGCTAACTCCTACGGTGACCACGAGGCCATCGTGCTCCACGACGACAGCGCGGACGTCTACCTGAAGAACAACCGCCTCCGGGGCGGTATCAGGGACGCCGGATCTGCCGGGCTGAAGCTGGTCGGCAACGAGTTCTAGACTGGTTTTTCCTCACAGTAGCGTCGGACCCGAACCATGACACTAGACGATCGACGGCTTGCTCGCTGGCTCGTCGTTTCTGACTCGCCGAGCGACGTCCCCCATCGTTTCGACGGTCACGTCTGTCTCTCGACGGGCGCGGTCGACGGTCGCGAGCACCCGTTCCATCCGTTCCCGGTCGTGCTCGTCGACGACGTTGTGGGGGTGGAGCCAGAGGTGGAGTACACCGTCCGTTTCCCGGAGCGCGTCGACCCCCAGTCGGACGGCATCCACGATGGGGTCGTCGTGGACCCCCTCGATGATTCTTCGTACGAGGCCTTCGAAACAGAATAGATACAGCGAAGCGGGGACGTTCACGAGCCCGTACTCGTCGACGGCCGGTCGCACGATCGGGGGCGAGTTCCGGGTCCTGAGACCGTTCCAGAGCTTCTCGACGGGCCCTCGCTCGGCAGGTGCCGATCCCCGATAGCAGGCGAATCCATGTTCCGCGAGTAACTCGCGGTACCCGACCTCGTTCACCGGAAAAACGAACGATCGTGGTTCGCTAGCGTACGGTGCGAGCGTCTCGGCAGCGGCCGCACACTCCGACTCGGCCAGGTCCCGGTTCATGCGTTCGTGGGCGAAGTGGACGTGGCTGAAGCCGTGACTCGCCAGTTCGTGGTCGGCGTCGGCGTCTGCGACCTGGTCGACCAGTCCGTTGGCGAACCACGCGTCGTCCCTCGGAATGCCGGCCGGGGTGTCGACGCAACACTGCGATCCGGCCGGATGGTTGGTGTGACCGCCTGCACAGTCTTCGAGGAACAGGTGCCCGACGACCGCCCACGTCGCGGGAATCTCGTACTCGTCGAAGAGTCCGAGGAGGTCGGTCCACGCGGACCGAGCGTCACGGATTCGCGCGGCGGGAAGTGGCCGCTCGTGGTGGAACCCCCACCCGAGCTCGGCGTCGAGAGAGATAACGACTGATCCCATTATCGGATCCGACCACGCCGCCGGCCAAGGTTATGGATGTGATAAAACGGCGTCAGTGCGGGACTTTCACCCGTGTTGGCCCTCCGCATTTCGGCGAAACGGCTGACGGAGCCGACGCAGACGTATGCGGCTTTGCCACGAGGCCGTCCGACCTGGCACATATCACGCGAATTACGTCTCCATCGCCGAATCCGGCCCGATCGGGCGCGGTATCTGAGCGCATGCCGGAGTTTTTCGACCGCCTACTCAGTCGCCCCTGGCGGCAGGCATCCTCGTCACCTGAGGCCGGAACGCGAGCGTGCGCTCGGATAGCTGGTGTATAATAATTCCAGTGAGGGCCGACTATCTATGCAAACTGTCCGCCCGCGATCCATATTCGACGGGGTCCGCCTCTCCGCGACGTATTGCAGGGAACAGACGCGTTCCCTGTCTTCTGATGCGGTGGGTCGGAAACGGGCAGCTGCTATATCATATGTCACGGAACATTGTCAGCGGCGTCCTCTCGGTCGTCTCGGCGAAAGTGGTCACGCTGGTCATCGGTCTCGTGGCTTCGCCGCTCCTGTATCGAATGCTCGGACCAGCAAAGTTCGGGGAGTACGCGACGGTCCTCTCGACCCACGCGCTGCTCATGATCTTCGTCAGCTCGGGCATCACGCGTGGCGTCCAGAAGTACGTCGCCGAGGACCGCTATTTGCCCGACTGGGAAGCGCACGTCGTGGGGTTCTACTTTCGTCTCGCAGTCGCGCTCGCTACCGCCGGGGCGCTCGTGTACTTCCTGGCCGTTCGGTTCGGGGTGATAGCGTGGCTGTACGACCCGACGTTCGAGACGTACTTCCTGATCATGATCGCTGCGGTCGTGAGTTCGCAGACCTGGTCGTTCGCTCGGCGGGGACTGATGGGTCTCGGTCTCGAGCGCCACTCCGAGCCGTTGATGATCGTCAAATGGGTGGGTTTCGGCGTTCTCGCGCTTGGATTCGTCTCGCTCGGATACGGCGTCGTTGGCGCACTGGCCGGGCAGATGCTCGGGACGCTGATCGCCGCAATTGGTGGGATGCTTCTGGTCGTCCGACAGGTCGGCGTCCGGGCACTCGTACGCAACCCCCACCCGGGGTTCCCGCGCGAGAAGATATTCACCTACAACACGAGCGCCATCGCCCTGTCGTTCCTGATGCTGTCGCTGTACCACGTCGACGTCATCATGCTCCAGAACCTGCGCGGGGGCGACATGGTCGGCCACTACAAGGCGGCGCTCAAACTCGCCGAGTTCCTGTGGTTCGTCCCGGCGACGATCCAGGCGGTGTACATCCACTCGACCTCCGAGATGTGGTCGAAGGGGCAGTTAGACCGGGTGGCGAACATCGCCTCGAAGACGACGCGGTACACGCTCCTGTTGACGTGTCTCATGTGTCTCGGGCTGGCGTCACTCGCCGAGATCGTGGTTCCGATATACTGGGGCCAGGATTCGGCGCCAGTGGTCACGCCCCTGCTGTTCTTGCTCCCCGGTGCTCTCGGCTTCGCGGCGGTTCGGCCGACGCTCGCCATCGAGGAGGGCCACGGCAACTTGCGATACTCGCTGTACGCGACGGGCGCTGCGGCGGGGATCAACTTCGTCCTCAACGCGATACTGATCCCCGTCGCCGGGATGCGGGGCGCGGCCGTCGCGACGAGCGTCGGCTACGGGTCGATGTTCCTCTTCCACGTCTGGAGCGCTCGAAAGCTCGGTTTCAACCCGCTGAGTGATTCGCGACTCGCCCGCATCGCCGTGACGGCAGGGCTGTCGGCGATCCCCATCTTGCTGCTCCCGACGGTCCTGTCCGGCTGGGTCGCCATCGTCGTCGTTCCGCCCGTCGGCCTCGCGATCTTCCTCGCACTCTCCTTCGTGACGGGGGCACTCGACGTCGAGGAGTGCTGGGACCTCCTCTCGGCGTTCCCTGGACCGGTTCCCGGACTCGTCGCCCGCGCACGCGACCCCGACCGGCCGGCGCTGATGAGCAAACGCGCCGTCGTCAACGGCCAGCGCTGGCTCGCCGTCCTCGGTATCCTGCTGTTCGCGGCCGGGACCGGGTTCGCGCTCGCCACGGCGGTGCTGGACGACGGCGGCAACGAGTCGACGGCGATGAACGGCACCGAGACCCCGATACCGACCGACGCGACGCCCGGGCCGACGACGGCCTCGGACAGCGAGACCACTGCTTCGTCGTCGTCGGACGGGACGGGAACGGTCGACCGGGGTCAGCGCGAGAGCGATAGCGTCACACCGATCGACATCAGGACCGACGCGGACGACGGAGACGACGACACCGGTGGATCCGGCTCGTCCGGCGGGTCCGACTCTTCGGACGACTCCGGTGGGTCGGACGGGTCCGGTTCATCGGGTGGGTCCGACGGTTCCGATGGCTCCGACGACACGGAGACGGATACCGAGACGGACACTCCGACAGAGAACGAGACAGACACGGAAACCGAGACGGACTCCCCGACAGAGACCGAGACGGACACTGACACGGAGACGGACACGGAAACCGAGACGGAGACCGATACTGACACCGAGACGGACACCGCGACCGAGACGGACACGGATACCGAGACGGACAGCCCGACAGAGACCGAGACGGACACTGACACGGCGACGGACACGGGAACCGAGACGGAGACCGATACTGACACCGCGACCGAGACTGACACGGATACCGAGACTGATACGCCGGAGGACACGGCCACCGACACCCAGACAGACGGGACTGGGACTGACGATACCGAAACAGACGGGTCGACGACAGACACGACGTCCGGCGACGAGACCGAATCGACGGACGACTCGGGATCCGGCGGGATCCTCTCGCTGGTACGGTTCCCGACGAGTTTCTAACCGGACCGCACCCGTAGCCTCCAGCCCAGGCCCGCCGGCACCTGGCCGTTTACCCGGTGACTAGTAATTCAGGAGCGGGGTATCTCGTGTACTATGACTACCGTCAGCGTCGTCATTCCGACGTACAACCGGGCCGACGTGTTGCCACGGGCGGTCGGGAGCGTCCTCGACCAGACCGTCGCGGACCTGGAACTGCTCGTCGTCGACGACGGGTCGACCGACGGGACGGTCGCGCTCCTCGAAGCGTACGACGACGAGCGACTGCGCGTCGTCGAACACGAGACGAACCAGGGGGCTAACGCGGCGCGAAACACGGGCATCCGGGAGGCCGAGGGCGAGTACGTCGCCTTCCTCGACTCCGACGACGAGTGGCACCCCCGAAAGCTGGAGCGTCAGCTCGACCGCGTTCGGGATAGCGACTACGTCGCCGCGTACTGCGACTCCGAGCGCTCGCATTCCGGCCTCGGCGGTCGCGTCATCGGGGCAGTGGCGTCGCTGCTGGCCAGGGCCGACGGCGACGTCCCCATGGAGGGCGGGAAGGAACTGGCCGGCGAGATCCTCGCAGACAACCTCCACTCCGGTGCGGGGTCGACACTGCTCGTCGAGACCGGGGTCGCCCGCCGCATCGGCGGCTTCGACGAGGAACTCGACCGGTTCCAGGACCCGGAGTTCCTGTTGCGCGTCATCCAGGAGGGGGAACTGGCCTACGTTGACGAACCGCTGGTGGTTCGCTACGAGACGGCGACGCCCGAGGCGGAGACGATACGCCGGGCGGACGAGGAGTACCTGGCCAAGCACGACGCGCTCGTCAGGGAGGTCGAGTCCCAGGGCTACCGCGTCCGGCAGGCTCACGAACTCCTGCTCGGGATGCGCTTCCTCGAGGAGGGGAAGTTCGCGCCCGCCGGCGCCCACCTCCTGCGAGCCGACGTCCCGGCGCGCCACTGGCCGGGACTCGCCTGGGCTGGCGTCTCCGGGTTCCGACATCGCACCTCCACCCCGGCGACCGTCGTGGTCGGACTCGTGGCGGTCACCGTTCTGTACGGCGTGGTCACGGCGGTCAGATCCCTGGAATGAGCCGGGACACGCGGACTTAACCAACAGATAATAACGGTCGTGCGGTCCAGAGGTTTGGCCGATGACCCGAAGGTTCGGCTGGTTTCTCGATCTGGCGTTCGTCGTACTCTGGACCTGTTTCACTGTCACGCTCGTCTCACAGGGGGCGACTGGCTGGTTACGCGCGGCGGCGATCGTCCCGTTCGTGACGCTCTTTCCCGGCTACACGCTCCTCGCCACCCTGTTCCCGCAGGGAGGGACTCACCGGACGTATCCCTTCGACCGGAACGAGAGCGGGCTCGAGAACCCGATGCCCACGAAGTCCGGCGTCGACGGGGCCGAGCGATTCGCATTCTCGGTCCTCCTGAGCGTCGTCGTCGTGGCGGTGGTCGCGTTGATCGCGAACTTCACTCCCTGGGGCGTCAGCGTCGTCCCGATCCTGTTCGGCGTCGCCGGCTGGACGCTGCTGTGGACGCTAGGGGCGCTGGTACGCCGGGTTCGGCTCGACCCAGCGGAGCGATACGTTCCCCGACCGCTGGGACTCGTCTCCGCACTCCGGTTCTCCGGTGGCCCGTCCGCGTCGTGGGGGAACGAGTCCCGTTCGACGATGTTCGACGTCGCGCTCGGCCTTTCGATTCTGGTGTTCGCGACGAGCCTCGGCTACGCCGCGGTGAATCCGCCACAGGAGACCAAGGCGGCGGGATTCACCGAGTTCTACGTCGAGACCGAGAACATCTCCGGTGACGTGGAGTCGACGTATCCCTCGCAGTTCGCGCCCGGACAGACCCGGACGTTGCCCGTCGGAATCGAGAACCACGAGCAGCGGTCCGTCGACTACCACCTGGTCGTCCTCGAACAGCGGGTGGACGGCGCCGGCGAGAACGCGTCGGTGCGCTCCGAGGCGGAACTCGACCGGCGAACGGTGTCGCTCGACCACGGCGAGCGGACGGTCCTCCCGCTGTCGGTCTCACCGACCGGGACCGGGACCGACCGCCGCCTCGTCGTCCTGCTGTACGAGGACAGTCCGCCAGCGGATCCCGCTATCGATTCGGCTTACCGGTCCCTCAGGCTCCCGATCGACGTCACGACCGACGCCGACGCCGGGGGTGCCTGAGTCGGATGTGGCCCTGGGAACACCTCGCCGTCGGCTACCTCCTCTACTCGGCCCTCACGCGATACTGGTCCGGTAACCCGCCGACGACGGCGGCGTTCGTCGTCGTCGCGTTCGGGACGCAGTTCCCCGACCTGGTCGACAAACCGCTCGGGTGGCTGCTGGACCTTTTCCAGGGCGGCGTCTCGGTCGCCCACTCGGTGTTCACCGCCGTCGCGCTCTCGGCCGTCGTCGTCGCCCTCACTCGTCGGGTCGGACGGCCGAAACTCGGCGCGGCGTTCGTCGTCGGCTACCTCTCCCACCTCCCCGCCGACGCGGTGTACGGGGCGGTGTTCGACGGCCAGATCAAACTTCGACCGTTCTTCTGGCCGCTCGTCGAGGCGGCCCCCTCCGCGAGCAGCGGCTTCCTCGACAACGTCGCGTACTACGCGCTTCGGTTCCTGTTCTTCCTCACGACGGACCGCGGGCTGGCGTTCCTGTCGCTGGAGCTCCTGTTGCTGTCGTTCACTGCCTGGATATGGTTCCGGGACGGCTGTCCGGGCGTGCCGTCCAGGGGTGCCGTCACGGACCTTCGGTGACGAACCGTTCTTACGTCGTCGTCGCCGCTGGCGGTTGCGTGCACATGCGGACTTCGTCGTTGGTGTAGACGACGGCCATCTCCGGGCGACAGACCGCGGATTCGTTGACGTCACGACTCACGCCGAACCCCTGACTGTTCTCGAAGAACGTCGTGTCTCTCGCTTGCTCCTGCCGGTAGACGACCATCTCGTGGTCGACCGGATCGGTCCCGTTGATCCCGGCAGTCCGGGACGGATACGCCTCGTTTCGATTCAACACCGTCTGGTAGGGGTGGTCAGTGTAGAGCAGCTGTTCCGGGAGGATGTTCGCGCTGTCCGGCGATCCGGTGATCCGCCCGATGGTGTCGACGGCGGCCAGTTCCTGCTGATTGTAGGCGAGCTGTGCACCCTGTCCCTCGAACACCGGGTTGTCGACCGTCCCGTTCGCCGACACCATCATCACCGTCGGAAACGCGGCCGCGAAGAGAAGCAGGACGACGACGACGATGCGTCGATTGAGAGATAGTTCGAGGTGGCGGAGGCCGATGACGGTCAGCAGGACGAGCGGGAGGTAGAGGAACGCGAACCAGCGCTGGGGGATGAAGCTCCGGATGCCGAACATGGGGAGTCCGAGGACGAACACGAGCATGATAGCCGCGCTGAACAGCAGCGTGAACGTCGACTGGCGGGCCCGCGTTCGGTTGACGACGTAGAGACAGCCGAGGAAGGTCCCGAAGAGGAGGAGCAGGAAGCCGAGCGTGTCGATGTACGGAACGAGGATGTCGATCAGCGTCGGGTCGGCACCCTCGGAGGCTGCGCCGTCCGCGGAGCTCGGGCCAGCGAGGTTCAACACGCCCGCGCTCGAGATCAGCGTCTGCCGGAGGTAGCTCAGGAGCGTCAGGAGGAACGTATCTCCCTTGTAGGGGGTCATCGACCAGAGGAACGTACTGAAGCCGAGGTCGAACGCGATGAGGCCGGCGATGTTGACCGGCTGGTTGATGCGGAACACGTCTGGGTCGAGGATAGAGGGCCGGAACACGTCCAGTCCCATGAAGAGGTACGCGAGGAACGCGCCGCCGAGCATCACGAGCGTGATGAACGAGGACACCTGGTGGGTCAGGATGATGGCGATGCTGAGGACGAACATGAACGACAGTGCGACTCTGTCCTGACCCGTCCGCATCGTCCGGACGAGCCAGTAACAGAGCCCGAGAAACAGCACCAGCCCCATGCTCGTCGGGATGAGGTGGATCCCCCACTCGATGACGTAATCGCCCACGGAGTACAGCATCGCGGCGAAGGCGGCCCACCGCTCGTCGACGAGCAGGTTCGCCGACGCGAAGACGAGGAGCACGGAGACCGGCATCACGACTCCGAGTGACAGGTAGAGGCCGAGGCGAAGCGAGACGTCTCCGAGTAGCGCCGTCGCGACGACGAGCAGGTGGTACAGCGGTGAGGTGTAGTGTTTGTTGTCGCTGATCGCTTCCAGGGATTCGGCAGCGAAGACGTCCCCCGCCAGCCCGGTGATGTGCGTCCAGATGTCGATCCCGATCAGTCCCGGTGTCGTGTACAGCGCGGCGAACCTGACGACGGCCGCCAGTGCGACGATCTGTACCAGCACGCGCGTCCTGTTGAACCCCTCGGAGCGAACGAACGCTATCTGCAGGAAGATCAGCGTCCCGGTCAGTCCGGCGACGACCAGGAACCGGGGCGAACGCTGGCCGTCCTGAACCGCGAGCGCGACGAGAACGGCGAGGCACAGAAACACCAGTGACGGGAGCGCTCGCCTGAACCCCTTCGAGAGGGTCGGCAACTCCTGAATGCGGGGGGACGATCGATACGTCGCCAGCAGGTAGATGATACACGAACTGCCGAGGACGATCGGTATCGTCCGGATGTATATCTGCGAGGCGAAGAAGCGAAGCGGGAACAGGGCGAGTGCGATCAGGAGTCCAACGGCCGCGGCGACGATGTCGAATCGCGCCGTCGCGACCCGGTGACGGAGCGCGCTACTCATCGGTGCCCCTCCAGCGACCGCGTCTTGCCAGTCGGTGCGCTGGTCCCTGAACCGACCGCAGCTGGGTTGGCCCGTCGATGCGCGTCGTCGGTCGCAGATGATCCTTGTTCACGTGGAAGTCTCCTCCGTGTTCGCCATCGGGCGTACGTCCTCAGACGAGAGAGACGACAGATCGTCGAGGCAGTTGGGCCCGCTGGTGCACCACGCCTGGACGACCGTGACGACCGTCGTGTCGTCTTCGTCATGGGCGCGGCTGGGGATACGGGATTCACGCTCTGCGTTTCCCTTACTACACAGCTGCTAACCACCCGTTCGGGTCGGCGACGGGACCGCTCTCCGGCGGCCGATTGCGGGCTTATGACATTGCTAAACACGCTCCGATTCCGCTCACTGAACGAATACGGGCCATTCGTGCACGTTCCTCGGACGCTGCGCGCAGCTTCGACCCTCGTCGGCGAGTTCGACGAACGACGGGGCGACGTTCGGCTCCGACTGGGCGGCGTTCGATTGGGTCCGTCGTGAGACGAACAGCGACGAGGACGATTTCTCGGGGATCGATCGAATATACTGACACTGTCGTCACCGTGGCCGACCGGGGCGACGCGCTCGACGAGTTGTGTGCTCACGGGTGAATTTCGCGCGCAGTCTCGGCGGCCACCGCAGCCCGTGTGTAGCGAGACCGTGGTCGACACGGGATCCCGCCAACCCAAGATGAGCCGGGAAAGGGGGCCCGTCAGTGTGAACGGCCGCTCCCGAGGCACTGGGTTCTGATTGGGCCCGTGACTCGTGTACGCACCGGTGTGTCGGATGGATCGACAGTCACGGAACGCGTTTCGAAGCGGCTGGAATCTGGACTGTCGCCGATTCGCTCTCACGCAGACGACCAGTCCCACCGGACCAGCGACTTCTCGCCGACTCGATAGCCGGCCTTTCCAGAACTTAATATCGAAATATCTCCGACTACGGCCCGTATAGTATATGCCCCAGGGGGTTAGCTTCAACTATGGCAAAGCAGGAGGCAACACGGGGGATTCGCAGACGGAAGTATCTAACGTCGCTCGCAGGTGGGGTGACTGCCACGGCAGCGGCGTCGGTGGCGACGACGGGGACCGCCGCAGCCGACGTCAGCACCGACCACTACGGATCCGTCGTCGACGTGGTAGACGCCGGAGCGGACAACGAGGGCAACGAGTCCATCACGCCAGTCATCAGGGACGTCATCGAGGACGACACGCTGCTCCAGTTCCCGCCGGGCCGGTACTACATGGACGAACAGGTCCGCTTCACGGACTTCGACAACCTGGGCCTCCGGGGGAACGACGCCACACTGGTACCGGCGAACTGGTACGACTTCGAGGGGCCGCAGTACCGGCTCTTCCGCCTCGGAACGCACTACGCTCCCGGGAAGCACCTCCGCATCGGACACTTCACCGTCGACCAGACGGCCGAGGACACCGGTATCCGCGCGTTCGAGACGTACGCCTCGGACACCCTGGAAGTCCGCAATATCAACGTCGTCGGGCGACACGACAGCGGGACGTGGGGGCCCGGACTGTTCGTCGTCACGGACCCCGACGGCGACGGGCTCGTCAAGGACTTCCGCGCACACGGTGGCGGGACACTCGTCGAGAACTCGCCCGGGGACGGGTACGTCGGCCCGAACGGCATCCTCTGTAACCAGGGCCACGCGGGAACGATACGGTTCGTAGACTGCGAACTCGGCGCGTTTCCGGACAACGGGCTCTACGCGTCGGGCGGAACGGGTCGCGTCATCGTCGAAGGCGGCCGCTACTACAATAGCGGAACCGCGTCGATCCGTATCGGTGCGAGCCGGGGTGACGTCAGGAACGCGACGGTCTTCGTCGACGATCAGCCCTGGGACATCAACCAGGAGGGGATCCGGCTGGAGTACGGCGACTGGCACATCGTGGACGGCGTCACTATCGAGATGGACCAGCCCCACGGCGAAGCGATCCACGTTCAGAACGACGTCGACGGGACGACCATCAAGAACTCGTCGATACGAATGGAGACGCCGGCGTTCCTGGGTGTCGAGATCAATCCCAGTGCCGGGCCGACCTACATCGTCAACACCGAGTTCGAGATGAACGACAGCAACTGTGCCATCCTGGCCGAAGGCGACGACGCCGGCGAAATTGGCGTCGAGAACGTCTCTATCACCGGCGACGCTGAGGGTAATCTGATGCGCCACGCGATACGGTGTGAACGCAACAACGCGTCGTTTCGCTCGGTCACGATCGACCAGACGGCCGGCGAGCAACGCCGCGGCATCGCGTTGCTCGGCCAGGATAGCCTGGTGTACGACTGCGACATCCAGACGTCTGGTCGCGGCATAACTGTCAAGGGTGACGAAGTCTGGATCCAGGACTGTTACTCCAACTCCACGCGCGACGTGAACTCGATTCGGCTGTACGACACGGCCAACGACGTCCGGCTCAAGAACAATACGTTCCCGGACGGCGTCAGCGACTGGGGAGCGACGAACGTCGTCGAGACGGGTACCGAGTACTGAGAGCGGCTCCCCGCCGACGCACCGCTACCGCGTGACCGATCGCGGTGACGGCAGCGAGGCCCGTTCCCCTCGCTCGTCGAGCACTCGCTCGTAGACACCGAGCAACTGCTCGCCCATGGCGTCGAGGCCGAGTCCGTCGAGCACCTCACGGCCGTTCGAGCGCGCGTCGCTCGCGAGTACGTCGTCGAGGGAGGAAGTGAGCGCCGCGTCCGAGTCGGCGACGAACGAGTTGTCGACGTCGGTGAGCGTTCGCTCGACGAACCCCACGTCGGTCGAGACGACGGGGACGTTACAGGCCGCCGCCTCCTTGACCACCATCGGGCCGCTCTCGCGTCGCGAGGTGACGAGCAGGGCGTCGCTCGCGTTCATGTAGTATGGCATCTCCTCGTAGTCGACGCCGCTGACCTGCTTCAACTCCGCGTCCGCGGTGCACCCTTCTACGATCCGCCTGGCCCGCGGGTAGTCCTTCTCCGGGCGCGTCGACTCGTACGGGAAGAGGACGTAGGTTCCGTCGAGGTCCCACCCGACGCGCTCACGGGCTTCGTCCCTGGGAATCGGTCGGAACATATCCGCGTCGATGCCGAACGGGACGACGGCGTTGTTGACGGATAGCTCGCCCGCCATCGCGTCGCTGGGCACCACGACCCCGTCGGCGCGCCGAGCACCGAACCGACTGAGTGCCGTGAGCCACCGGCGGTCGCTCATCAGGTCGGTCCCCCAGAGCGTGCACACGACGGGACGCGTCGGTTGCGCGAGCGCGAACGGGAGTGTCAGTCCGTAGTTGGCGTGGACGACGTCGTATCCGTCGAGCGAGTGGCCGAGGACCGCGGGCGCGTACTTCAGGTAGTCGCCGACGCTTCGCGGCGAGTCCGGGCGATGGCTGCCGGGAATGGCCAGCGTCGTGCAGTTGACTCCCTGTCGTTCGAGCGCTGTCACCTGGTTCTCGAAGAACGATCGCGGCGTCGTCGTCAGCTGTAGCACCTTCATGGTTCGACTGGTGCCGCGGTACCGATCTGGTCCAGAACGACGTCCGTCACGTCGCACTTGTCGGCGAGCAGGCGCTCGCGCCGGCGCTGCCACGGCTCGCCTTCTCCGCCTTCCCGCAGAATCGCCGTGGCCCGATTGACCGCACGGACGTGTCGGTCGTCGTCGGTGAACGCGTGGACGAGTCCGTACTCCGCTTCGAGTTCGGTGAGGTAGCCGAGCGGGAGCGAGTTCACGTAGATGGCCGGCGTTCCGAGGACGGCGCATTCGGCCGCGGTCGTCGCGCCCTCGCCGACGTAGAGGTCGGCGGCGGCGAGCAGGTCGTGGAGGCGTTCGGGCTGGACCGATAGCTCGTAGTCCGTCAGGTCGTCGTCGAGGTCCCCCTCGGCGGTGATGCGGACCGTCGCCCCGGCGGCCTCCAGTCGCTCGACGACGGACCGGTGGTCGTCGAAGCCGCCCTCGCCGACGTCGTGGGACGCTCCCCAGTCGCCGAGCCGGAGGACGACGAGCTGGTCGTCGGGCGCGACGTCGACGGCCTCGCGCACGTCCGGGTCCGGCGTGAACCGGTCCGGGTGGAGGTAGGCGAGTTCGTGGTAGCCCGGGTAGCGGTGGTGGTTGTCGCCCAGGTCCGCCTCGAAGCACTCGGGGGTGCAGATGACGTCCGCGAACGGGAAGGAGAGGTTCCGGATGATCGAGGCGTGCTCGGTGTCGTAGAAGACGACGCTCCGCGCGCCGACGAGCGAGGCGACGTGGGAGACGGCCACCCCGCCGACCGCCGTCATCACGTCCGGCTGAATCTCGCGTGCGCGACCGAGTAGCCGGGCCTCGTAGACGAACTGGGCCCGCGCCAGCGAGACGATCGAATCGGACTCGCCGGCCAGTAGTTCGTACTCGATGTCACAGCGCTCGAGCAGTGCGGTCGACATGGCGTTCTCGCGGGCGAAGACGAACACGTCGTGGCCTTCGTCCTCGAGGGCCGCGATCGCGTGTTTGAAAAAGTGGACGTGGCCCGCGTGCTGTATCGTGACGACGACTCTCATCCGTATTCGCCCTCCGTCGAGTCACCGCCGCGTCGCACGTACGTCTCTCGCAGGCGCCAGAGGTACATCCGGAGCAGCGACAGCGACGTGTACCGAACGTACTGCCAGAAGTCGATAGTACTCTCCTCGTCCCCGTACCGTGCGGGCATCCTGACGTCGGCGACGGCCACGCCGGCGACGTTCAGCCGCGCGAGCAGGTCGTTGAGGTATCCCCAGCCGTCCGGGACCGAATCGAGGTCGATCGCGGCGAGGGCGTCGTAGGAGATGGCGGTGTAGCCGTTCTGGGGGTCCCGCATCCGCCAGTACCCGCTCGAAATCTTGGTGAGGCCGGTCAGGATCACGTTCCCGACGAGGCGGAAGGTCGGCATCTCCTCGCGGGTGCTCGCGTCTGCGAGCCGGTTCCCCTTTGCGAACCCGGCCGTTCCCTCGACGACCGGGTCGAGGAGCCGATCCATCCGGGAGAGATCCATCTGGTCGTCGGCGTCGATGCTGACGGTGACGTCCATCCCGTCGAGCAGCGCGTGGCGATAGCCGGTCTTCAGGGCGCCGCCGGCGCCCGCGTTCTGGTCGTGGCGGATGGGGACGACGGTCGTACCCAACGTCCCTCCGTCGGCCACGGGCGTCGCTCTGGTCGCCGTCGCCGCGGACGACGCAGTTTCGGCCGTCGGTTCACAGGTCGCGTGGTCACAGATGACCTCCCAGGTCCCGTCCGTCGAGCAGTCGTCGACGGCGTAGACCCGGTCGACGAACGACGGGACCTTCTCGATGACCGTTCCGACGTGTTCGACCTCGTTGTACGCTGGGACGACCACCCCGACGGTGTGGTCGCGGTACATCTACACCCTCCGGTAACTGACAGACTCGGGGAGGAGCGACCGGTCGACCGTCCCGTCGACGTCGACGATGGCCGGGTCGTCGTCGAGTCGGTCGGCCAGGACGCGCGGGTCCACGTCGCGGAACTCCTCGTGGGGCGTCGCCAGGAGGAGGCCGTCGAATCCCTCCAGCGACAGGGTCGCCTGTGCTTCGACGTCGAACTGCGCCTCGATCGCCTCGTCGTCGGCGTAGGGGTCGTGACCGACGACGTCGATCCCGTACTCCTTGAGCGCGGCGATGACGTCGGCGACTTTCGAACTTCGCAGGTCGCCCACGTTGGGTTTGTACGAGAGCCCGAGTACGAGCACGCGGCTCTCGCCGAGGGGGTGTCCCGCCTCACTCAGCGCCTTCACCATCAGGTCGGCGACGTGGTGGGGCATCGACTCGTTGACCGCGCGGGCGGTCTGGATCAGTTCGGGCTCGGCTCCCGCCTGGCGAGCGCGGTACGCGAGGAAGTGCGGATCGACGGGGATGCAGTGGCCCCCGACCAGCCCGGGTTCGTACTCGTGGAAGTTCCACTTGGTCCCCGCGGCTTCGAGGACGGCGCGCGTGTCGACGTCGAGTTCCTCGAACACGGTCGCGAGTTCGTTGACCAGCGCGATGTTGAGGTCCCGCTGGACGTTCTCGATCACTTTCGCGGATTCGGCCACCTCCATCGAGGGTGCCCGGTGGACGCCGGCGTCGACGAGCAGGTCGTACAGTGCCGCGACGTCCTCTCTGACGGTCTCGTCCTGGCCGCTGACGACCTTGATGACGTTCGAGAGGCCGTGTTCCTCGTCCCCGGGATTGGCCCGCTCGGGTGAGTAGCCGACGAAGAAGTCCTCACCACAGGTCATCCCCGAGCCGCGTTCGATCGCCGGCGCGAACTCCTGGCGCGTCGCACCGGGATACACCGTCGATTCGAGGACGACGGTCGTCCCGCGGGTCATGTGCTGTCCGACCTCCTCGCCCGCCGCGACGACGTACTCCATGCTCGGGCGGTCGTCGTCGTCGACCGGCGTCGGAACCGTGACGACGACGTATTCGGCGCGTGAGATGGCGTCCGGGCTCGTCGTGAACGACACCTCGCTCTCCACGATGGCCTCGTCACCGAGGTCGCCCGTCGTGTCCGTCCCCGCTTCCAGTGCAGCGATGGTCTCCTGACTGACGTCGTAGCCGACGACGTCGAAACCGGTGTCGTCGAAGCCCACCGCCAGTGGGAGGCCGACGTAGCCGAGACCGACGACGGCGACTGTGGTCGCCGTCGGGTCGAGCAACTGGTTCTCGCGTTCCGTTTCGATGCCTTCGAGTCCGTCGTCCGGTTCTGAGAGGGAGTTCATGGTGTCTGGTCTTCGTCGGCCGGCTGGGACACGACCACGTCGCCGCACCGGTCGTCGCCTGGGTTGCGGCTGTGGCAGTCCGCGGCCGGGCCGAACTCGTTACTTCCTGAGGCGTACCGACCCATTCCTATACAGCGGATAAGCCAGAATTTCCGGTGAAGGGGGTGCTATACACCAATTTTTGCGGCATTCGTCCGTCTCGCGAACGGTCGCGTGCCCGAGAAACAGTTGATCCCGGGTTTAACACGCTGTTAAGACCGTTTCACCAACCGATCGATGGTCGGTTGCCACCCGGTACGTTCGCCGTTTGGATTCCCGGGCGGGCGCCCTCTGGCGGCACCGGTGCCTGGACCAGTACGTCCCGAACTGGGCTGACTCCGTCACCGCCGACGGCGTGTATCGTCCGATTAGACCGTCATTAGGTATGGTTCGGTACGATGTTAACTGTGACACTGCCGCCCTTGCGGCGACACTGAGAGACCAATGGCCACCACACATATCCACCACGGCGACTGCGAATCGGAATTTCTTTCGCGTGCGCGCGCGAAGAATACTATTGCAGCCGAACGGACGGCCAGGCGATCGATAGCGACGGGGCGCGTACCGACTCGGTGCGTGGAGGTGTCGGGCTGATGTGTGGGATCATCGCCCGCGTCGGCCACGACGACGCTGTCGGCCACCTCGTCACGGGCCTCGAACGGCTCGAATACCGCGGGTACGATTCGGCTGGGCTCGCTATCCAGAACGGATCCGGCCTGTCGGTCCACAAGCAGGCGGGCGAGATCTCGGCGGTCAAATCGGAGATCCAGTCCGCTGCACCGACCGGTGAGGTCGGGATCGGCCACACCCGCTGGAGCACGCACGGCCCGCCGACGGACGAGAACGCGCACCCGCACACGAGCCAGTCCGGTGACGTCGCCGTCGTCCACAACGGCGTCATCGAGAACCACCGGGCGATCCGGGAACGGCTCGTCGATGCGGGCCACCAGTTCACGAGCGAGACCGACACGGAAGTGGTCCCCCACCTGATCGACTACTACCGCGACGAGGTCGCCGACCCGGAGGCCGCGTTCCGACGTGCTGTCGACGAACTCGAGGGGAGTTACGCCATCGCCGCGATGTTCGAGGGCGAGGACGCCGTGTACGCGACCAGAAAGGGCTCCCCGCTCGTGCTCGGCGTCGGCGACGAGCAGTACTTCCTCGCCAGCGACATCCCCGCCTTCCTCGAGCACACCGACCGTGTCGTCTACCTCGAGGACGGCGACGTCGTGGTCCTGACGCCGACCAGCGTCGCGATGACCGACACCGACGGTGAGCCGGTCTCGCGCGACGTCGAGACGGTCGAGTGGGACCCCGAAGAGGCCGGAAAGGGCGCCTACGACCACTACATGCTCAAGGAGATCCACGAACAGCCGACCTCGCTCGCGAACGCCATCCGGGGCCGCGTCGACGCCCGTAACGGGGCGATCACGTTCGAGGAGTTCGACCTCGACGTCCTCGACCCGGTCACGCAGGTCCACTTCGTCGCCTGCGGGACGTCGTACCACGCTGCCCTCTACGCGTCTCGACTGCTGAACGAGGCGGGCGTGCCGTCGCGAGCGATCCGGGCCAGCGAGTACGTCGAATCGGCGGGTCCGATCGCCGGCGGGACGCTGACCGTCGCGGTGACCCAGAGCGGCGAGACCGCGGACACGCTCTCGGCGCTCAGAGAGGCCAGCGCTCACGGCGCACCGACGGTGGCCGTGACGAACGTCGTCGGGTCGACTGCAGCACGCGAGGCCGACGAGACGCTGTACATCAGAGCCGGTCCCGAGATCGGGGTCGCAGCGACGAAGACGTTCACCTCGCAGGCGGTCACGCTGACGCTCCTCTCCCAGGTCGTGGCCGGTGAGATCGACGGCGCCTCGCCGCGCGAGGACCTCGCCGACCTGCTCGCCGCTCTCGAACGGCTTCCAGAGGACGTCGAGCAAGTGATGGAACTGGACCAGGCCGAACGGCTCGCCGACCGAATCATCGACTACGAGTCGTACTTCTTCATCGGCCGGGGCCTGGCGCGCTCCGTCGCCCTCGAAGGGGCGCTCAAGTTCAAGGAGATCACCTACGAGCACGCGGAGGGCTTCGCTTCGGGTCAGCTCAAACACGGCCCGCTCGCGCTCGTCACTCCCGAGACGCCCATCTTCGCGCTGTTCACCGGCGAGGAGACGGAGAAGACGGTGACGAACGCCCAGGAGGCCCAGACCCGGGGTGCGGAGATCATCGCCGTCGGGCCCCCGGACAGTGCGGGCGTGCAGATCTCCGACGCACATCTCACTGTTCCGGATACCCATCCCGTCTGCCAGGGGCTGCTCGCGAACGTCCAGCTCCAGCTCGTGGCCTACCACACGGCCGACAGGTTCGGTCGTTCGATCGACAAACCTCGTAACCTGGCGAAGAGTGTCACCGTCGAGTGAGGTGTGTCTGTAATGTCTCACTCGCAGGGGTCCACGCGCCCGAACAAGGAGCTGTTCGGGACGTTCGGCCCCCGGTCGACGTTCGAGCGACACCGGCAGCCGTCGGCATTCGACCGGGTACTCGAGGGGCCGAGCGTGACGGTCGGCATTCGCGACCCGGCGCTCGGGATGTACGGGCGCTCGGCGGCCGTCGAGGACGAAGACGGCGTCTGCGTCATCTGGGGCGAGGTGTACCTCCGGAACACCGACCAGACCGACCCCGCCGCGTGGTTGCTCGATGCATTCGGCCGTCGCGGGACGGACGCGCTCGCCGGTCTCAACGGCTCCTTTCTGGCCGTCGTCGACCACGTCGACCGTGAGGCGATCGTCGGGACCGATCCCGTCCGGAGCTGGGAGTGTTACTACGCGGACGCGTCCGCCACGCGCTGTTTCGGGACCGACGCGGCGACGGTCGCGCGAACGATCCCGTCACCGGAGGTGGCCGCCGAGCCCCTGGACGAGTTTCTCGCTCTCGGCTTCGTCTTCGAGAACCGAACGACCCTCGACGGCCTGTCGCGGGTCCCCTTCGACGGTTATATCACGGCAACGTCGACCGAGACGCTCCAGCGGTTCGTCTATCAACCACGCGAGTTCGACTACGTGAGCGAACTGGCGAACAGGCTGGAGCGGGCGTTCGAACGACGCGCTCGTCTTCCCGGGCGGAAGGGGATGCTCCTGAGTGCCGGGTACGACTCGCGAGCGGTTCTGGCCGGGATCCCCGACATCGAATCGGCGTTCACCCTCGGGGGGCGGGACGACGCGGAGGTCGGCGTCGCGGCGGCGCTGGCCGACCAGTACGACGTCTCTCACGCGACGCTCGTTCCAGACGAGTCGTACCTGAACACGGACATCGACGACATCCAGTACGGCTACGGGATAGTAGAGTCCCTTCACGCCCACCACGCAAGTTACGTCGACCAGATGGACGTCACGACGATTTACCACGGCGCCATGGCCGATTCACTCCTCCACGGCCACTTTCTACCGGTCGACGGCATCGACCTCCTCGACCACACGTTCCCGCCCTATCGCCTGACACAGGACCCGAACGTGGTCGACCATCTGATCGAGACGTTCGGGTTCCTCGGGGAGTGTCGGCACCTGGCGGCGACGAACGACCGGTACGACGAATCCAGGAAATCGCTCGTCCGGCGCCGCATACGCGAACTCTACGAAGAGTGGGGCGATCGATTCGACAACCCCTACAACGGAATGGCACTGATCGGCGTCCAGAACCAGCCGACCAGGTCGTTTCGCTACCACCTCGCTGACCACTTCGTCGAATCCTGCGTCATGCTCGACGCGGAACTGATCGAGTGGCACCTCGCGACGCCCCCCGAGCATCGGAACACGCGGACGTTTCTGCGGGCGCTTCGAAAACTCGACGAGGACATGTTGCGGCACCGCCCGCCGGACAGGCCCACCGACTCGTTCACCATCAACCAGATCACCAACTTCGTTCGCCGAAAGCTCCCGTTCGTCTCCGGTTACGAGGGGCCATGGCCGGATCGGGGCGCCCTCTACGACCAGACGGATCTGGACCGCGTGAACTTCGGCGAGGACCCGGTGGTCCAGAAGCTCCCGTGGCGGCTGAAGCTCCGGATCAACGACATCACGACGTGGCTCGATTCGGCGACGGCCCACTGCCCGGTCCGTCCGGTCGAACTCCTCGACGGGAAGCGGGACGAACACGAACTGACTGGCTGGTTGACCGGCTGATTGCTGTCAGCCGTTGCGGTGTACGGTCGTCCTCGTCGGTGACTCCTGACCCGGGCGGCGCGCCGATCCGTCAGACGCCCGGCTGACAATATCGTATTAATCGCCGTTGTATAAGCGATCAGATACGAAACTCAACTCAATTCGGCGAAACGGTCCAAACATTAATATACGACGATTCGGCATTTTTCGCTCATTTTCCTGGATCTTCGGATCGCGTAATCTGGGCGAAAAACGCCGGAGCTACTCTGTAAGAGCCGGCGATGGACTATCTGGGACGTATGTTGGTACTAATAACACTCTCCTGGGTTTAATATCAGATTACGGAGTAAAAAGCTATATATTATGTGGTGATGTGCTGATACCTGAGACCGATGAGAATACCAAGGGGGGTGATGAACCCTGTATTCCCGCTGCTGCTACTGGTGCTGATGGGGGTCAGCATCGTGCCGTTCACTGCGGCCGCAGCAGCAGGTGTACATCAGGGGGGCTCAGTCACCGATACGGGTCACGGGGAACAGACGGTCGAATCGGACGCGACGCCGGCCATTACGGGGGTCACCGTCAACGAGTCCGTCTTCCGTACGGACGAGATGGCTTTCGTGTGGGCGGACGGAGCGAACACGACTGACGGGCAGATCGACGTCTCGGTGTCGACCGTGGCGACTGCGGACCACGAGGTTTGTCTCGGCTCGGGCGCGTGCAAACAGGTCCGTGACGTCGGTGATCAGCAGACTGTCGTATTCACGAACGTCAGCAAGCCCGCGGACAAGACGTCTGTCACGGTTTCGTTACGGCGCACGCGTGATGGCGGGACCGTCGATAACGCGACGGTCACCGTCTGGCGAATCGAGCCTGGCGCCGACCTCGATAGAGACGGTGTCAGCAACGAGCGAGAGGTCGAAGCGGGGACCTCACTGGTCCTGGCCGATACGGACGGTGACGGCCTCGGTGACGCCCGCGAGGTCGAACTGGGCACGGACCCGACGGCCGTCGACACGGACGGTGACGGGCTGGACGACGCCCGTGAGGTCGAACTGGGCACGGACCCGACGGCCGTCGACACGGACGGCGACGGGCTGGACGACGCCCGTGAGGTTGAACTGGGCACGGACCCGATGGCCGTCGACACGGACGGCGACGGGCTGGACGACGAACGAGAACTCGCGTTCGGTGCGAACGCGACGGTACCGGATACGGACGGTGACGGGCTCGAGGACGGGCGAGAGGTCGCACTCGGTGCCAACGTGACGCAGGTCGACACAGACGGCGACGGGCTGGACGACGCCCGAGAGGCCAAGCTCGGTAGCGATCCGACCCTGGTCGACACGGACGGTGACGGGCTGGACGACGTCCGCGAGGTCGAACTGGGCACGGATCCGACCCTGGTCGACACTGACGACGACGGGCTCAGTGACGCCCGCGAACTCGATGCGGGCACTGACCCGACCGTGGCCGACACCGACGACGACGGGCTCGCCGACGGACGAGAGGCGGGTCTAGGCACTGACCCGACCGTGGCCGACACCGACGACGACGGACTCGGCGACGCCCGAGAGCTAGCGCAGGGTGCCGATCCGACCGTGGCTGACACGGACGGTGATTACATCGCCGACGGCACGGAAGCCGAGCTCGGCTTCGACCCGACGAACCCGTACACGCCGGCGCTGTACGGGAGCGGACTGGTCGGATTCCTGCTCGGCATCGGCGTCGCCCTCTCGACCATCGACCGGAGCCCGCGAGCGTGGGCCCGATCCGTCTTCCGAAGTGGTCGTGGCCAGCCTTCCCCGTCCGAGGACTCCACCGGCGTCAGTGACCCGCCCGCGGCGTCTGTTCAGGCGGCGAGCAACGCCGGCGGGGAACGGGAGGCGACCGACGCTTCGACCGCGAGAGACGTCTTCGAGCGCCACCAGGACGCGCTGGTGACCGACGCCGAGCGGACCTTGCGGATGCTCGAGGCCGAAGGCGGACAGATGAAACAGAGCGAGATCGTCGACTCGACGTCCTGGTCGAAAGCGAAGGTGAGCAGGCTCCTCTCACGGATGGACGACGAGGGAGACGTCGTGAAGGTGTCTCTCGGCAGGGAGAACCTCATCTGCCTCCCCGAACAGACGCCGGAGCCCGCCCGTCAGACTGACCCGGGCGGTGTGTCGTCGTCTCGTCTCGTGAGCACCGCGACCGGCGGATAGCACGGCGCAGCCGTTACCGCTTCGACCGCTCGTCCCCACCGTTCGGGGCCGATTCTCCGCCAGCGATAGCTCCATCACGACACGTCTCCACCGGACCGATGGCCGTTCGGCGTCGTCTCGTTGCCCAGCACGTGCCGTCGGAGCTACGGCAAGCGCGACAGGTCCCGCACACGATTCTCCGTAGCCGACTGACCGAGGTCTCGTTTCCGGCGTGTCCCTGTGGAGCCCGCTCGAAACTCTCCTCTGGCACCGCCTGAACCGGCTATCCAGACTGTTTCAGTCGTTTCAATCGACAGGCTGCGGCCTGTTTCGGGAGGAACCGGTTCCAGCGCCGGTCGATGGCCTGCGTGTCGCTGTGGAGCCGTCGTGCGGCCACGATCGCCTCATTTGGCGTCCTACTGGGCGTCCCCGTCCCTTGTCGAGCTGCGGTGTCTCTTCCCGCTGTCGTCCGTTCTCGCGTGGATTACTCGGGCCTGCGGACGTCACGTCGCAGGTGTCGACGGTCGGCGAAACTGGTGAAACCGTCGTCTGGAACGGTCATACGCGGTGTTAAGACTGTTTCACGGGGGGAACGTTCGACCCGGTATATGGTCCCGGCGTCGATAGAGGTGGGTGTAGAACATGTCCTCCACTCACGAGGGATCCACGCTGATCACGGAGACAGAGGCACCGACCGACCGACCGACTCGACCGCGACGACGTCTTCCACATCCTTCAGTGTCGGCGTCGCCGACTGGTCCTCAAGTACCTGCAGGAACACGACGGGCCCGCAGACATGCGTGACGTTACGGAGGCTATCGCGGCCGTCGAGAACGACACGACGGTCGCCCAGTTGCGCTCACAGGAGCGCCAGCGCGTGTACATCGCGCTCTATCAGTCACACCTCCCGAAGATGGACCGTGACGGTATCATCAACTACGAACAGGACCGTGGCGTCGTCGAGCGAACGGCGCGGACCGCTCAGTTCGACCCGTACCTCGTCAACGAACCGACGCTCCTTCCCGAGTCCGAAACGGCCGACGAGGGCCCGGTCGACGAAGGCCCAGTCAACGAGGGTCCGGTCGACGAGGGCCCGGTCGACCAGAACCGAGATGATGCGACCTCCGCGAGCGACACTGACGGCGGCTGGGATCAGCCGACTCTGGTCGCTGCCGGTGGCGGACTGGCGCTCCTCGCGAGCGTCTACGCGGCGACGACTCTGGCGGGACCGGCTGCGCTCGTCGCCGTCGCGATAGGCGCACTGGTCGCCGTGCTGGCTGGCGTGTACTATTATCGCGAATCAATCGTCGAGGCGGGCGCGTAATCGGTGGCACACTCACTGAACCGACGATTCACCCTTAGGCCGTCTATAGGTTTTATTCAGTACTACTGGAATATCGTATGAACGGCGCTCGGATCGAGACGGCGGCGGGGCCGTCACACGGCGACGCGGGTCTCAGCGAAGAGCGGTTGTTCGACCTGCTGGGTAACGAGCGTCGCAGGTCGTGTCTCCAGTGTCTGGCCTCGGTCGGCGGATCGACTACAGTCCAGGAGCTGGCCACCGACGTCGCGACGCGCGTGAGCGACGAGGAGACGTCACCGGACGACATTCGGGACAGCGTCTACATCTCACTGTGCCAGAATCACCTCCCCAAACTCGCCGACGCCGGCGTCGTCGGGTACGACTCCGCGGAGAAGACCGTCGGGCCGGGGCCGGCGTTTCCGGTGGTCGAGCGCCATCTCCAGGTCGAGGCCACCGGTGACGGCGACGACGAGTACACCTCGTACTACGCGTTCGTGAGTCTCGCGACGCTCCTCGTCCTCGGTGCAACGGCGTACGTCGTCCCCGCCGCCCAGTCGTACGGAGTTCCGACCGTGCTCACGATACACGCCCTCGTCGTCGTCGCGACGGCACGGCGGCTCCGCTCCAGGTGAATCTCGACTGGCCGGCGCTGATTCGCGTTTTCGGTCCGTCCGGACGCCCACCGAAGGGCCGGTCACGTCCGTCGAAACCGACGGGTTCCCGGGCCCGGTCCACGTCGACAGTTCGAAACAGGTACGGATCCGAACCCGATCGAAAACCGGTGGACTGCGCCGGTTCGGTTGTCGGATCCGGTCGCGGGCCACGGGGGTGACGCTTATGCGGTGTATAGTGAACCCGTTTACGTGTTACTGTCCTGCTGGGTCCACAGAGCGGAAACGCGCTTGCCGCGTGGACCCGACCGCGCTCACACCCCCTATCAACCACCCACCACCACCCAAGGGGTGACGGAATCCCGTTCGACCTTTTTTGGCCGAGACGCACCCGTGAGGCCGTTTCGAACGCGTTACCTGTTTCTGGAACGCCCTGCACGTCGCCGATGGCGACGCTCTCAACTCAGGTGCCGGTCGATAGTCGTGGCCGTCTCGTCGCCGACGCCGTCGACGGTCCGCAGTTCGTCGAGCGACGCCTCGCGGACGCTGTCGACGCTGCCGAACCGCCGGAGAAGGCGCTTGCGCGTCGACGGCCCGACGCCGGGTACCTCGTCGAGGACGGTGTCGACGGTGTCGCGGACGGTCTGGTGGTACTGGACGGCGAAGCGGTGAGACTCGTCGCGGACGCGCTGGAGCAAGTGGAGGTGCGGCGCGTCGTCGTCCCAGTCGCAGGTTCTGTCGGGCGTGACCACCAGCTCTTCTTCCTTCGCCAGCGCGACGACCGGGACGTCCCAGCCGACGAGGGCGAGTGCGTCCTGGGCGGCGCCGAGCTGACCCTGGCCCCCGTCGATGAGGAGCAGGTCGGGGTCTGGCCGGTCGTCGCGGCCCTCGACGGCGCGTTCGGCGCGCCAGCGGACGAGCGCGCGCATGTTGGCGTAGTCGTCGTTCTCGTCGGTGAGCTTCTTCCGCCGGTAGTGTGACTTCTCGGGGCTCCCGTCGACGAAGGTGACGTTCGACCCGACGGCGGCCGTCCCCTGGGCGTGGCTCACGTCGAATCCCTCGATGCGGTCGGCGGCGTCGAGGTTGAGCGCCTCCGCGAGAGCGGCCGTGTCGTCCCTGGCGGGGCCGCCGCGCCGGGCGTTCTTCAGTGCGAGGTCGACGAGCGTCGCCTCCCGGCCGGCACCGGGCACCCGGAGGTCGACGCTCTCGGCGGCGAGCCAGGCGTCGATGTCCGCGTCGGCAGGGTGCTCGGAGCAGAGGATGGCGTCGGGGAGGTCTCGCTCGGCGTAGAACTGCGGTACGAAGGCGGCGAGCACCTCGCCGACGCCGTCACCCTCGGGCGCGTCGAGGCGGTAGCGGTCCCGCTCGACGAGCTGGCCGTCCTCGGAGTGGAGGCGGGCAACGGTCGCGCGCTCGCCCTCACGGACTGCGCCGAGGACGTCGACGCTCCGCTCGTCGGCGGTGTCGCTGACGGCCGAATCGCTGTCGCCGCCCAGCGCCTCGACGGCGGCCAGCCGGTCGCGCATGTTCGCCGCGCGCTCGAACTCCGTGGCCTGGGCGGCCTCGTCCATCGCCCGCCGGAGCGGGTCGGCGAGCACGCCCGTCTCCCCCTCGAAGAACCGCCGGACGCTCTCGACGTCGCCGAGGTACTCCGCTTCGCTTATCTCGCCGGTACACGGGGCGGTGCAGATGTCCATCTCGTAGTCGAGACACGGCCGGTCGCGGTTCGAGTACTTGTGGTCGGAACAGCCGCGCAGCCCGTAGGTCTCCCGGAGAGCCTTGACGACCGTGTCGACGCGGCCCTTGTTCGTGAACGGGCCGTAGACGGTCGCGCCCTCGTCGGGGTCCCGGGTCACCTCGATGCGCGGGACGGGATGTTCGGTGAGTTGCACCAGCGGGTAGGACTTGTCGTCTTTCAGGCGGACGTTGTACGGCGGCTGGTGGCGCTTGATGAAGTTCGCCTCCAGCAAGAGTGCCTGCGTCTCCGTGTCCGTCACCGCGAAGTCAACGTCGACGGCGCGGCGCACCATCTTCCCGATGCGGGCCGACCGCGGGTCGGCGTAGGAACGCACTCGACTCCGCAGGTCGACGGCCTTCCCGACGTAGAGGACGCGGTCGTCGTCGGCGAGGAAGTGGTAGACCCCCGGCTCGCGCGGCAACTCGTCGGCACGCTCCCGGAGGGTGGTGACGTCCATCTACCCGGGGTTGGCGCTCGGAGAATTTGAGCGGCACGGTTAGGCTGGCCCCGAGCGAAGCGAGGGGCCAGCTAAATGCGAGCGGGAGCGCTAGCGACACGCGAGCAGGCTGGCGCCGAGGGACGGGCGGCGCCGACCGGAGGGAGGGGCCGCCGAATGTGGGAGCGGTGACTGAAAGGAACCGCGAGCAGCGGGCGTCCCCGACCGCAGGGAGGGGCCAGCTAAACGCGAGCGGGAGCGCTAGTGACACGCGAGCAGTCTGGCGCCGTCCACGATTCAGGCGAGCGGGTCCGGGTCCCGGTTCGAGTCCCGTGCTTCGTCCCCATCCTCGCTGCCGTCGTCGGGACGAACAAGTCGGTCCAGCTGGTCGGCGACGGAGTCGTCCTCGCCGTCCTCGCCCGCCGGTAGTTCGAGGTCGTCGTCGCCGGCCACCTCGACGACGAGCAGCGTCTCTCTGCTCAGCGCGTAGGCGCCGAGCAGGACCGCGCCGAGCAGTAGCGCGCCGGCCCCGGCGAGTGTCATTATCTCGTCGAGCATCGCCAGGACGTCCAGCAGCGTCTGCATCATAGAGAGGAAGCCGCCGAGCCCCATCCCCGCTCCCCCGGTCGTCCCCAGGTCGACGCCGCCGACCATGTCGTCGAGGCTGACGAGCTGCCCGGCGGCGAGCAGCACGCCGCCGACGAGCAGCGCCCTGACGGCGTGGAAGAGGTAGGCGACGGTCCCGCGGGCCGTCCGCTCGACGCCGGCGACGTTCGGTCGGTCGACGTAGTCGTAGTTCGCCCCGTCGCTCTCGGGCGTGAACGCTAGCACGCGGTGGCTCGTGACGACGACAGCCCCCTCGCCGACTTCGACTTCCGTGTCGACGTCCTCCCCGTCGTAGAGCAGGTCGTCCACGCGCGTACGCCAGCGTGCCATTACCCTCCCATTCCGGTGCCCTGGCTTGAATCCTCGCCCGAAATATCGAAATGTGATATTCGGTGGGCTGGCCTCGGGATGTAGTGGCCGAACGCCGGCACTCTCCACACTGGGTTCGCTCTGTGGAACATCCCCCGGGCGGGACTGAAAGGGTCCGTGGGCTTTCTGCTGTTGTTGGATCGGTCTCCGTCTCGAACATCTGTTGCAGAGAACACAGCCTACAAGACTACTAGCACCAAAACGGCTGATCGTATGAGCGAGACGCGATGCTGGCTGGTCGAGCGCGAGTACGGGACGAAGGGACTGGTGACGCTCGTCTACGCGACGCCGGACGGGGAGCGCCAGCAGACGAGCCAGCGGTCGTCGGCGATGCTGCGAAACAAGGCCGTCACGGCTGCCGTCGACGTGGCCGAGGAGGACCTGGAGCCGGTGCGGGACGACGCGGACCGCGAGCGGTACGCCCGGGAGGCAGAGCGGATGAGGGAGCAGCACAGCCCCGACGACGAGGTCTGATCCGGTTGTTGCACTCGTCGACGGAATCCACGAAAGATTATACGTGGGCGGGGATAAACCGGCGCGTATGGCTGCCATCGAACTCGACGGAGTACGTAAACAGTTCGGTGGGGTGACGGCCCTCGAAGGGGTCGACCTCACCGTCGAGGAGGGCGAGATATACGGCTTCCTCGGCCCGAACGGGGCCGGGAAGTCGACGACGATCAACGTCCTGCTCGACTTCGTCCGGCCGACGAACGGCACGGCGCGCGTCCTGGGTCACGACGTGCGCGAGGAATCGACGGCCATCCGGGAGCGGACCGGGGTCCTGCCGGAGGGCTACGACGTGTACGACCGGCTGACCGGCCGCGAGCATCTGGAGTTCGTCATCGACTCCAAGGACGCCTACGTCGACCCGGCGGAACTGCTGGACCGGGTCGGACTCGACCCCGAGGACGCCCAGCGGAAGGCCGGCGGCTACTCCAAGGGGATGGCCCAGCGCCTCGTGCTCGCGATGGCACTCGTCGGCGAACCCGACCTGCTCATCCTCGACGAGCCGTCCTCGGGGCTGGACCCGAACGGCGCGCGCATGATGCGCGAGATCGTCCGCGAGGAGAACGAGCGCGGCGCGACGGTCTTCTTCTCCTCGCACATCCTCGGCCAGGTCGAGTCGGTCTGTGACCGGGTCGGGATCATCCAGGACGGACAGGTAATCGCCGAGGACTCCATCGAGAACCTTCAGGAGGCGACGGACGTGGAGACGACGCTCACCGTCAGCGTGGACCAGCGGACCGACGCGGTCGTCTCGGCCGTCCGCGACGTGTCGGGGGTCACCGCAGTCGACGAAACCGGGTCGGAACTGGTCGTCACCTGCTCGGACGACATCAAGATGGACGTCCTCAACGCCATCGAGGAGGCCGGCGGCGAGGTCGAGGACTTCGATACCCACGAGCCCTCCCTCGAAGAGCTGTTCGCGGCCTACACGGACGGGACGGACCAGCCACAGTCGCGTGCGGCGACCGCCGGTGCGGAGGGTGACGCATGAGCTGGGACGTCGTCGCCAGGAAGGAGTTCCGCGACGCGCTGCGCTCGAAGGGCCTGTGGGTCCTCTCGCTCGTCTTCACGGCCTTCTTCGTCATCCCGGCCGGGGCCGCCCTCTGGTGGGATGTCGGGATACGGGGCGGCCAGGAAGTCGGTCTGCAGTTGCTCATCGAGTACATCTACCTCAACATCGTCACGTTGTTCCTGCCGCTGGTGGCCATCTTCGCCGGCTACGCGGCGATCAGCAAGGAGCGAACCAGCGGGTCGCTGAAGCTGCTGCTGTCGCTGCCCCACTCCCGGAGGGACGTCATCATCGGGAAAGTGGTCGGTCGCTGCGGCGTCGTCGGTGTCCCGCTGGCCGGGGCCTTCCTCGTCAACGCACTCTTCCTCATCGCCTCTCGCCTCACGTTCAAGCCCGGCCTGTACGTCACCTTCGCCCTGTTCTCGATGGTGTTCGCGCTGGTGATGGTGGCCGTGGCGGTCAGCATCTCCGGCGCCGTCGAGAACAGCCTCTACTCCATCGTCGGGAACATGACGTTCTTCGTCTCGATCACCTTCTTCTGGAACCTCTGGGCCAACTCCATCGGCGACGGCCTGGGGGAGTACCTCGGCGTCACCGGCGCCGCGAACTGGACCACCGTCCTCTTCCTGAAGCTACTGAATCCCTCGCAGGCGTACAAGACGATCATGAATTCGATGCTCGGCGACGGAAGTAACGCCGAGCGCTTGGCGCGGTATCGTATGTTCAGCGGCGGCAACAACTCCGAACAGGCGACCATCTGTAGCGACGTGCTGGCCGGGAACGCGACTGAGGTCCCTGGATTTATGGGCAATCGGACGGTGTGCCAGGAAAGCGCCCAGTCCGTCCCGCTGTACTTCTCGGACGGCGCCGCGCTGTTCTACCTGCTGCTGTGGATCGGACTGGCCGCCGCCGTCAGCTACTACACCTTCAACCAGTACGACCTGTAAGGAGCACCTGACCGGTCGTTTTCTCTCGATTCCGTCCGCGATCCCGTTCGGTAGAGCGGCCGTCTCTTTTCGCCGGCTGATCCTCCGGGGCCGTTTCCGGTGGTGATTTCGAACGAGTACCGGACGGAAATCGAAACCACAGTAACTAATTGGGAAGGTGACACGAAACTACATCCATGCCCCCTGACGAGAGTCCCACCGTCGAAGACGCATACGACAGGTTATCGACGACGTACGACGAGCAAGAAGACGACCCGTACTGTGCCGACCTGGAATTTCCCGCGACGACCGAACTCGTTCCGGACGTCGAGGGAAAACGGGTTCTCGACGCGGGCTGCGGGAGCGGTCGGTACGCGGAGTGGCTGATCGAGCGGGGTGCGGATGTCGTCGCCGTCGACCAGAGCAGTGAGATGCTCGGAGAGGCCAGAGATCGGGTCGGCGGTCGCGCAGAGATTCACCGGGTAGACCTGGAGGAATCCCTGGCATTCGCGGACGATGGCGAGTTCGATGGCATCGTCAGCGGCCTCACGCTGCATTACGTCGAAGCGTGGCGACGAGCGTTCGGGGAGTTCGCCCGTATTCTCGGGCCGGAGGGATTCCTCGTGTTCTCGACCCACCATCCGCTCGACGTCTACGAGGCGTTCGACGCCAAGAACTACTTCGAGACCGAACGCGAGCGGATGACGTGGTCGGTCGACGGCGAACCGGTCGAGGTCCCGTTCTATCGTCGCCCGTTCGGCGAAGTCGTCAACCCGCTCGTCGAAGCCGGGTTTCGACTGGACGAACTGGTCGAACCGAAGCCGAGAGACACGTTCGAGGAGAAGCAGCCCGAATCCTACGAGAAACGGCTGACACACCCGACGTTCCTGTGCGTTCGGGCGTCGAAGTCCGAGTAGCACCCAGGAGGCGGGAACCCGAGCGATCCGCAGTCGTTACTGTTCGATCCCGCGCTCGTCGAGCAGTTCCACGAACGCGTCTTCCTCCAGCGTCGGGACGCCCTCGTCGTCGGCGGCGTCGCGCTTGTTCTGGCCGGGATTGTCACCGATCACGAGGTAGTCCGTGTTGCCGGAGACGCTGCTGGTCGCGGACCCGCCGTGGCGTTCGACGAGTTCCTGGGCCTCGCTACGGGTGAAGTCGTCCAGCGACCCGGTAAACACGAAGGTGAGTCCCTCGAGTTCGTCGCCGCCGGCCTCGACGTCGGCCTCCTGCGGGTCGACGTGGGAGAGCAGCGCGTCGAGCACCGCACGGTTCCCCTCGCTGTGGAAGAACTCGACGATGCTGTCGGCGACCTCCGGGCCGACGTCGTCGACGCGCTCGAACGCCTCGCGGTCGCCGCGAGGGTCGTCGCCGTCGTCGCTCTGTTCGGCGAGTGCGTCGAGGGTCACCTGCCCGTCGCCGTTCGGTTCATCTTCGTCGTCGTTCTCGCCCTCGGCGGCGGCGCGGATGGCCTCGAACGAGCCGAACTCCCGGGCGAGGTTGCGCGCGGTGACGGGACCGACGTCGTGGATGCCCAGCGCGACGAGGAACCGGTCGAACGGCGGCTCGCGGGCGTCGTCGAGTTCGGCGATCAGGTTGCGTGCGCTCTTCGTACCCCAGCCTTCCAAGTCGACGAGGTCGTCGACCGTCAGTTCGTACAGGTCGGCGGGACTCTCGACCAGGCCGGCGTCGAGGAGCTGTTCGACGATTTTCTCGCCCAGCCCCTCGATATCGAGTGCGTCGCGGCTGGCGTAGTGCTCGATGGCGCGCTCGCGCTGGGCGGGGCAGGTCAGCCCGCCCGAACAGAAGGCGAGCGGGCCGTCGCGCTCGACCGGGCTCCCGCAGACCGGACACTCCTCGGGGAACGCGACGACCCCCTCGCTGTGTTTCTCGACGACTTCGGCGACGTCGGGGATGACGTCGCCTGCGCGCTGGACGCGCACTTCGTCGCCGACGTCGACTTCCAGGTCCTCGATGAGGGCGGGGTTGTGCAGGGAGGCCCGCGAGACCGTCACGCCGCCGACCTCCACGGGGTCGAGCAGCGCGACCGGAGTGAGTCGCCCGGTCCGGCCCACCTGCACGACGACGTCGCGGAGCGTGGTCTGTTCCTTGCGAGCGGGGAACTTGTAGGCGAAGGCCCACCGGGGCGCTCGCGAGGTGGACCCCAGTTCCTCGCACGCATCCTTGTCGTCGACCTTGAACACGACGCCGTCGATCTCGTAGTCCAGGTCGTCGCGGGCGTCCAGTTGCCGGTCCCGGTAGTCGATGGCCGCGTCGACGTCGTCGACCACCTCGATGCGGTCGTTCACTCGCAGCCCCCACTCGGGGAGGCGCTCGTGGATCTCCCAGTGGGAGTCGAAGTCGGTCGACGAGTCGAGGACGCCGAAGAAGAACACCGAGAGGGGGCGCTCGGCAGTTATCTTCGGGTCGAGCTGTCGCAGCGTCCCGGCGGCGGCGTTCCGGGGATTGGCGAAGGCGTCGTCGCCGGCCTCGACGCGCTCGCGGTTGTAGGCCTGGAAGGCGTCCCGTGGCATGTAGATCTCTCCCCTGACTGCGAGGAAGTCGGGGTAGTCGCCGCGCAGGCGCTGTGGCACGCTCCCAATGGTGCGGACGTTCTCGGTGACGTCCTCGCCGACCGTGCCGTCGCCTCGTGTCGCAGCGCGGACGTACTCGCCGTCCTCGTAGACGACTTCGACGGAGAGCCCGTCGAACTTCGGCTCGCAGAAGTACTCCACGGCGTCGGCGTCGAGCCCGCGGCGGACCCGGTCGTCGAACTCGCGGACGTCGGCGACCTCGCCGCTCTGGTCGATCGAGCCCATCGTTGCGACGTGTTCGACCTCGCCGAGTTCGTCCAGCGCCGCCCCGCCGACGCGCTGGGTCGGACTCCCGTCGGTGTCGAGGCCGAAGGTCCCTTCGAGGTTCTGCAGCCGGGAGAACAGTTTGTCGTAGGTGCGGTCGCCGATAGTGGGGTCGTTCTCGACGTAGTAGCGGTGGTCGTGGTACCGGATAGCCTCGCGCAACTGATCGGCCTGCTCGCGGGCGGCGCCCTCGTCCAGTTCCTCGACCGGCGTGAAATCGGTTGGTGGGTCCTCGACGAACGGGTTGTCCCCGAGTTCCTCGGCGGTGGCCATGTTGGCTGGTCTTGCCCGCCCTCGCATAAAAACCGCTACGCTCCGGCCGCGCTCGTCGCCGTTGCGTACCACGCCGGCTGGTTGGCCGGCCGTCCCACGGAGACCCGGCGCCGCGACAGAAAACACTTTACGGACACTCCGGAAGCGGAATTATGGTCCCCGACGTCACCCCGCGACGGGTCGCCGCCGGGAGCGTCCTCGTCGGCGGCGTCGCCCTCGTTGTCGTCGTCTACGCCATCGTCACGCACGAGCCAGCCAACGACGGCGGGACGAGCGTCGCCGGCCTCTTCTTCGCGATCGGATTACTCCTGGCGCTACCGCCGCTGGCCGAAGCCGGGACGCTCGCCGCGGTGCTGCGATGGGGAACGCCCGCGGTGTGGCCCCGTCGCTTGCTCTCGCTCGGTGCCGTCCTCGGCGCGCTCGGCGCGTCGGTAGTTCTCCTGTGGCCGCTCACGTCGCTCGTCCCGGCCGGGATTCGGGTGCCGGAGTTCCTCGATCCGACTCCAGGTCTCGTCACGGGGGTGCTTGCCCTGACCGTCGTTGGTGGTCTGGCCGCGTCCGGCGTGGGCGTCGTAGCCCAGTTGATAACAGAGGTTCGTGGTTCGGGCTGAGGACTGCGGAGGCGTGTTCTGGCAGTCCTCGACGGGCCTCGTTCGAGCGATCGAACGAGGACAAACTCCGGTCTGATGACGTCTTGGGAACACTTTTCTTCCGCTCGTCCGGTGTGGATCGTATGCGCCTCGGATCCCGAATCCCTCTGGTCCCTGCTCTATCCGGGTTCTTCGCCGTCCTCGGTCTGGCGTTGGCGGCCTACCTCCTGGTCACTGTCTCGGGCGATCAGTCTGGGGGTGGCTTCGTCGCCGGTCTCGCGGTGGCGCTGGCGTTGGTCGTCGGGACGACCAGTCTCGTGGCCCTCGGCGAGGCGATACTGCTCGCCCTTTCGCTTCGTCGGTCTGATCCGACAGGCTGGTCACGGCGGTTGCTCGAAGCCGGTGCCCTCGCCGGCGGACTGGCTTCGCTCTTCCCGCTCCTCTCGACCGGTTTCGTCTTCGTTACGCCGTACAGATCGGAGCTCAATGCCCTCGCGTACCGTGCGATCGGGCCGCTCTTCGGTGCCTGGGCCGTCTTGACCGTCGTGGGGTTCTTCGCTTTCGTCGCTGGCGGCGTCTGGCACCTGCGTATCGCGACCCGTGGTTCGAGGACTGATGCGTAACCACCTCTGCCGCGACGATGGCTCTCGCCGTCCGATCGAGGCGCGTAACGGAGAAAGCGTCTGAAATCCCCAGGATTCGTCTCTACAGCCCGGCGACGTCCTCAATGGCGTCGGTCAGGGCTTTCACGCTCTCGACGTCGTGTTCGCCCATGTGACCGATGCGGAACGTTTGCTCGCCGAGCTGGGAGCCGTAGCCGTTGGAGAACACCATGTCGTACTCTTCGGAGACGGTCTCGATGGTGCCGGCGACGTCGATGTCCTGCGTGTTCTCGATGCACGCGACCGTCTGGGACTCGTAGCCCGCCTCGGGAAACATCGCGAAGTGCTCGTCGGCCCAGTCCCGGACGTACTCGGCCATCTCCTCGTGGCGTCGGTCCCTGCCGAGGTGACCTTCCGTCAGCATGTGTTTCATCTGTTTGCGGTAGGCGAGCATGACCGGGATGGCCGGCGTCGAGTGCGTCTGGCCCTTCCGGTCGTAGTAGTCCAGACAGCGGCGGAAGCCGCCGTACCAGGAGGAGGTCTCTTTCTCGACCTCGCGGTCGTAGGCGTCCTGGCTGACGACGCAGACGGCGAGTCCGGGCGGCATCGCGAAGGCCTTCTGCGTGGACGTGAAGATGACGTCGATCGAGTGTTCGTCGATGTCGACGTAGTCCCCGCCCAGCGCGGAGACGGCGTCGACGACGAAGTACGTGTCCGGGTACTCGGCCACGACGTCGCCGATCTCCTCGATGGGATTCCGGACGCCGGTCGAGGATTCGTTCATGACGGTCGCGACGACGTCGTAGTGTTTGTCACTCGTTTCGAGCGTCTCGCGGATGTCCTCGGGCTTGATCGCCTGGCCCCACTCGTACTCGAGACGGTCGACGTCCTTCCCGAGGCGTTCGGCGACGTTGGCGTGGCGCTCGCTGAAGCTCCCACAGGTCGGCACGAGGATGTTCTCGTCGACGAGGTTGAGCGTCGAGGCCTCCCAGAACTCCGTCCCCGACCCGGTGAGGATGATGACCTCGTTGTCGGTGTCGAGGAACTCCTTCGTGTCCTCGACGATGGTGGTGTAGAGGTCGGTCATCCGGTCCATCCGGTGGCCGAACATCGGCTGGGCCATCTCCTGGATGACGTCCTCGCGTACCTCGGTCGGACCCGGGATGTACAGCGTCTTGTCGGGGTAGTCGTCTTTGTATTCGCGTTTGTTGCTCACGCAGGACACCTCTCAGTAGTGGTCCCGTTGCGGCGGGACGGTATGGTAGTTTTGATACCGTCACGGAATGGAGCGCTCGGGCCCGCTCGCTCAGCCCCGCCGGGAGACGCGCTGGTCGGTCCACCAGCCGGCAGCGACGAGCAGCGCGACGGTCAGGATCACCGGTCCATGGAGGAGATCACCGGGCAGGTTCGCGGAATCGAGATCAGCAGCGACGAGGTGGATGCAGCCGATCAGCGCCGCGGTGCCGTACGCGCCGTGGACGACGATCCGTCTCGCGCTCCCGCAGAGCCGAAAGTACACGCCGAGCGCGACGGCTCCTACGAGTGCGAGACCGACACCGCCCCGCAACACGCCGACAGTGACCAGAATGATCAGTACGGGAATCGTGACGAGAATCGAGAGCACCTGGCGCGTCCCGTCGTTCCGGTCGAAACTCCTGACGAGTCGGGCCAGCGTCCCCTCCTCGGTGGCCGTTCCGCTGGCCACACGGCGGGCGTCGCCCGGCACTTCGAAGTCCGCACCGCAGTGCATGCACCACGCGGCCCTGGCGCTCACCTTCCCGTCACAGCGCGGACAGCGGGGATCCGTGGCCATCCTCGTTTCGACGACTCGGGGGCCGTAATTAGCAATTCCGATCGTCACTCGTGTTGTCACTTTACACTACTTCACGCCGAGGGCAGCGGGCCGCTCTCGCTCCATCCATCGGCCTGACGCGTCCTACCGCCGGTGGGTCACCATCTCCACGGGCCCGTCGGGTCGTAGCGTGATCGAGGGCGAGAAGGAGAGGTCGTCGAGCGGTTCGAAGCGCCACTCCTGGGCGATGGTCGCGAGCACCAGCCTGGCTTCGAGCATCGCGAACCGGTCGCCGATGCAGCGCCGCGGGCCGCCGCCGAAGGGGAAGTACGCGTAGGGCGGGAGCGACGCCTCCATCTCCTCGGTCCAGCGGTCGGGCCGGAAGGCGAGCGGGTCGTCGTACAGGTCGGGGTCGCGGTGGAGGACCCACTGGTGCATCGACACCGTCTCGCCGGCCGGGATCCGGTAGCCACCGACGACGTCGTTGACCACTGGTTCGCGGACGAGTTCCCAGACCGGCGGGTAGAGGCGCATCGACTCCTTGACCACCCGCTCGGTGTACGTGAGGTCGGCGAGATCCTCGACCGTCGGCGGGCGGCCGCCGAGCACGTCGTCGAGTTCCGCGCCGAGGCGTCGTTCGACGTCGGGGTAGCGCCCGAGGACGTGGAACGCGTAGGTGAGCGCGAGCGCCGTCGTCTCGTGGCCGGCGAGCAGTATCGTCACGATCTCGTCCCGGGCCTGTTCGCGAGGGAGGCCGCCGTCGTGCACCCCTGTCACTCCGTTCCCACTCGCACCCGAACCGGCGTGGTCGTCGACTGCGCCGGCCTGGCCGTCGACCAGCAGCGAGACGACGTCGCCCTCGTCCGGGTCGGCCGAGCGGTCGTGGTCCGCGAGTATCTCGTCGGCGACCCGCCGGAGCGTCTCGACCGCCCGCCGGAAGCGGCGGTTGTTCCGCGTCGGCAGCCACGACGGCACCTCGACCGGGTAGCCCATCCGGTCGGAGACGACGTCCATCACCACCGTCAGCGCCCGTCCGATGTCGGCCTCGGATTCGCGGATGTCGGCGTCGAACAGCGCGTCGGCGACTACCTCGACGGTCAGGCGCATCATGTCGGCGTGGACGTCACGCGCCTCGCCGTCGGTCCACTCGGCCGAGACGTCGCTCGCGTAGGTCGTCATCGTCTCCGCGGCGTCGGCGATCTGGTCCGGGTGAAACGCGGGCTGGAGGCGGTGGCGGTGTTCGCGCCAGAACGACCCCTCGCTGGTGAGCAGTCCGCGGCCAAGGACGGGTCGGAGCGTCCGATCGAAGAGGTCGCCCTTGACGTAGCGCTCGTTGCGGTCGACCAGGACGTGCCTGACGAGGTCGGGGTCGCTCACCTGGTAGACGGAGTACGTCCCGAGTTCGTAGTACGAGACGGGCCCGTACTCGCGGGCCGTTCTGGTGACGAACTCGAGCGGGTCGCGTGCGAACGGGCGGACGCTACCGACGAACGGGAGACCGGTCGGCCCGTCGGGCGTCGCGTCCGCGCTCGCGCCCGTCGTGCGGGGCTCGGTGGCGGCGTGGGTAGGTTCTTGCATGAGTCGTGTTCCCGGGGCGGGGGGTCCCGGCGCGTCGACGCGGAGATAGGGGCCCCGGGGACAAACCTCTACTGCGTGTCAGGTCCGGACGGCGAGTTCGTTCCCGGCTGACTGCGGACCGGCCGGATCACTACTCGTCCGGTGGCGCCATCCCCTTCTCGTCGAGTTCGGCGACGGCGTCGTCGGACTTCTCCAGGCCATCGAAACCCATCCCGTGGAGCACGCGGTCGGCCTTCGTGAACTGGATCTCCTCGTAGTCGACGACCTGGATCCGGTTGCCCCAGGGGTCCAGAAAGTCCAGGCCCGAGACGGGCAGCATCTCGACGTCCAGTGCTTCGAGCCGTCGCTCGACGGCGTCGGCGTCGTCGACGACCAGCCCGAAGTGATGGTGCTGGTCGGAATCCTCGGGGTCGTCGACTTCGGAGAGCGCGAGGAACTGGTCGCCCATATCGAGGAATGCGCCCGAGCCGGTTCGGCCGCGCAACCCGAACGCGAAGATTTCGCCGTAGAAGTCCAGGGCGTCATCGACGTCGCCGACTTCCAGCGCGACGTGGTTGATGCCGACGAGGCGAGCGCGCGAGGTATCGGAGTCGTTCATGCTCTGGAACTGGCGCTGTAGCATCATGAATGATGGACGGTCGTCGCCACGGCTTCGGCGCCAGTTCTATTACATCTGATTACGTAGTTACGGTGATTACGATGCCCATCGACGTCGAGGAGTTCGAGACGGCTCGGGAAGCCGAACTCACGGCTACAGGAGACGGTCCCACCAACGCTGAACGCGTGTTAGCGTTCCTCGGTGCCAACGACGACCAGGCGTTCACGCCCAAGGAGATTCGCGTCGAGACGGAGGTCCCACGCGGGAGCGTCGGCGTCGTCCTCTCCAGGCTGGAAGACCGGGGACTCGTCCGCCACCGCGGCGAGTACTGGGCGATAGCCGAAGACGCGGACGTCGACGTAGCGCTGACGACAGCCCGCACAGCACAGGCCGCGGCCGAGCGGCTGGGGAACGAAGACCCGGAAGAGTGGGGGCCAGGGGCGGAGGACGATTTGGAGGGTCAGTAGATGCCCGAACGGGATGAGGTCTGGTGGGGACCAGCGCCGCACAAGGAGACGTCGGCCTATCGACCGTGGCTACTTCTCAGTACGGACGAGCATCCGTTTGCGGCCGAGGAGTGCATCGGCGTTGCCATGACAACACAGAGCCACACGGAAGCTATTCGAGTTCCAGACGACGCCTGGACCAGCGGCGGGTCGAGCAAGCAGGCGTACGTCTCGCCGTGGTACGTGGCGACGATGAAACACGCCGCGTTCGACAGGCGACAGGGCTCGCTTCACGAGCCGTTGATAGAGCGCGTCGCGAGTGCGTTGCACTCGTACACTCCCGAATCGCCGACCCGGTGAAGCCACACTTATTTTCCCGCGCGACGGGGAATCGGTATGGACCACGAGACCGCCGCCGTCCGCTGCGCCGAGATCCTCGACGCGGTGGGCAGCGCCGTCATCGCCGACGACGCCTTTCTGGAAGCGGTGCTGACGGGCGTCCTCGCCCGCGGGCACGTCCTGCTGGAGGACGTCCCCGGTACCGGGAAGACCCTGACCGCACGCTCCTTCGCGAACGCGCTCGACCTGTCCTTCCGGCGGATCCAGTTCACGCCCGACCTGCTGCCGGCGGACATCACCGGCTCGAACGTCTACAACGAGGGCGCTGGCACCTTCGAGTTCCAGCCCGGTCCCATCTTCTCTCACGTCGTCCTGGCCGACGAGATCAACCGCGCGCCGCCGAAGACCCAGGCCGCCCTGCTCGAAGCGATGGGCGAGGGTCAGGTCACCGTCGACGGCCAGACCCACGCCCTCCCCGACCCGTTCTTCGTCATCGCGACGCAGAACCCCGTCGAGCAGGAAGGGACCTTCGGCCTCCCGGAGGCCCAGCGCGACCGCTTCGTCGTCAAGACCGCCATGGGCTACCCCGAGTTCGAGGGCGAGCGGAAACTCATCGACCGGCGCGCCGACCGCACGGCCCAGGCCCCCAGCGTCACCGCCATCGTCGACGGCGAGCAGATCCCCGAACTCCAGCGCGTCGCCGAGTCGGTGACTGTGGACGGCAAGATCCGGGACTACGTCGTCGAACTGGGGCGGGCGACCCGCGAGGACGACCGCGTCGACGTCGGCGTCTCTCCACGCGGCATCCAGCGCCTCTTCGAGGCCGCGCGCGCCCGCGCCGTCATCGAGAGCCGCGACTACGTCGTCCCGGACGACGTCAAGGCCGTGGTCGCTGACGTGTTCGCTCACCGACTGGTGCTCACGGCCGACGCGAGCGTCCGCGGCGTCGAGCGCCACGACGTGGTCGAAGACGTCGTGAGCGAGGTCGAAGTCCCGGCTGTTGCGCCCTAGAATTTGTTTGTCGCTGAACTGCAGAGTGTGCGGCGTAACAAACAACAAAGGAAAGCCCCGGGCGGTTCGACTCCCGCGGCTCGCTGCGCTCCTCGCTCACTCTGTTCGCTTCGGTGCTTGCGTCACCGGGGTTCGTCGAACCGCCCGCCCCTTTCAGTCCCACCCTGTCGTCTGCTGAATCGGGCGAATATACGATTTTGACTGGGCTATGCATTTATGTCGGCAGGGCCGCAGAGATTGAATAGATAGTCGATGGCGGGTTGTACAGTCTGTGGAGACGGCGGTGGGCTGAGCTTCGTTTGCAAACTTTGCGGGCAGGATCATTGCCCAGAACACCGTCTTCCTGAAAATCATGACTGTCCAGGCCTCCAGATCTACGACAAGGATCCGTCGTGGTTCCATACTGCGAAAGCGACTGTGACGGCAGGTACTGAAGAAGCAAACCGGTATCGCCAGAAGGCCCCCGTTGCGCTCGAAAAGAACGATCTCGGCCACCTTCCCGGACGGAGGCCAGAACCAGATTACAGTACCGGACCTGATGTTGCCCCTGACGGATCGATACTATCATCGACAGAGTCAGCGGCCCCAGATTCTTCCGACACGGCTACTATTGGGCGCCGTCTGTGGTGGGCTGTCGGAGCCCGTCTGGAACGGTACCAGACTCGTCCGAGTTCTTTACTCGTCGATGTTGTTTATATTGGCGTCATCTCTATCATTGTCGTAGCTGCCTATCTCGCCGTCACTCGGTTCTTGCTCTAACTATCTCGCGTGAATTGCCCAGATCTGGGTCACCTGAGCGCCACGACCAGCAACAGCAGGCCGCCGAGGACGGCGACGAGGCCGAGCGCCACGGGCCCGGTGCTGGCGTCGACGGCACCGACACCGCCGATGAGCAGGGCGACGCCGGCGCCGACGCCGCCGACGGCGAGGGTCCCGGTCGCGTGGACGAGTTCGGCGCGGCGGGTGTTCGCCAGACGGCCGACTTCCTGGCCCAGCGTCACGCCGAACTCGCCGGCGTCCCAGACGAGGACGGCGCCGACGAGCGCGCCCAGGACGAGGACGTTCGAGACGTCGAGGACCCCGGCGAAGGCGGCGGTGTTGAACAGCGCCAGGCTGGCGATGGTGACGCCGGCGGTCCGCCCCTCGACGTAGCCCGTGGCGAGGACGGCCCAGAGCGCGCTCACGGCCACCGTCGCCAGGAAGAGCAGCGCCGCCGCTGCGGCGACGCCGATGGTCGTGAAGCCGTACACGTTCATCACGGGCGTGGCGGCGTCCATGAACTGGACCGAGAATTTTCCGGGGAGCTGGTCGGCGACCCACGCGACTGACTTGAACACCGTATTATCGGAGACGGCGAACGCCAGCGCGACCACGCCCACGCCGCCGGCGAAGGGGGCGAGCACGCTCCCGATGCGGTCGGGGGAGCTCTGGACGAGGCGCCGCAGCAACCAGACGACGCCGGCGACGGCGACGCCACAGAGGATCAGCCACCAGGCCAGCGATCGGAGCGCGGGGTTGGCGGTGACGGCGAGCACGACGTCGTACAGTCCCGACCCGAGCGCGGCCCGCAGCTGGCGGGGCGGGACGGCGAGGTGGACGATGGCGGCAATCGGGGCCGCTGCGACGACGACGAGGCCCGCCCAGAACAGTCGTCGCTGTCCCGCCTCGATGCGTTCGCGGTAGTCGTCTCCGGTCTCGTTCTCGGGGAGAAGCTCGGTGATCGGTAGCGCGTGGACTCCCCGGTGGGCGGCCAGCAGGGCGGCGCCGGCCATCACCGCGAACGTGGGCAGGTGCGGTCCGAGCGGGTCGGGCTGGAAGAACAGGCTCGTGATCCCCCGGAGGACGTCGCCGACGACGGTCTGTATCCCCGGACCGGCGGCGTTCGATTCGAGGAACTGCAGTGCGGCGCTGCCGGCGAGCAGTATGGCGAGACAGAACGGGACGACGGCGGTGCGGACCGCCGTCGTCGTCGCGTCTTCGAGCGTGTCGGCGTCGAGGACGCCCCGCGTCGCGGTCGTCGCGCCGAAGACCGCCGCCACCGCGCCGGTGACGACCGCCGCTCGCGCGGTGAGCGCGATGACCGTCCCCGGGACGTCGGCGGCAGACGGGACCGGAAAGAGTCCGCCGGCCAGCACCAGCACCGTCCCGGCGGTCGCGGCCACGATGCCGACGCCGACCGGGAGGACCAGCACGCTGGCAAGCACACTGCCGGCGGCCTCGTGGCGCTCCCACCCCGACGCCCAGACGACCCCGGCGAGCGTGACGGCGCCCATCGCGCCGAGGAGGGCCGGCCAGACGACGTCCGCGGCGCGGACCAGCGTCGCGGCGGTGAGGACGCTCGCGAGGACGACGACGAGCGTGCTCGTGCGGGTCGGCTCCGGGTCGTCGACGGCGTCGTGTCCGGTCATGCTTTGAAGAGGTCCGCGAGCGACGCTCGCAGGGCGATGTCGATCGGCTCGTCCAGGTTCCAGTCGATACACGTCGCGCCGGCCAGTTCGACCGACTGGACGCGCAGGTCGCGCTCCAGCCCGACGACGGACTGGCCCAGCCCGTCGCCGCGCGTGACGTCGGGGCTCACCACCGTCGTCGGGTAGCCCCGGGCCGCCAGGCTCTGGGTCAACGTCACCGGCCAGTCGTCGACGAACGGCGAGAAGAGGACGACCTGGGCCGTTGGCGGCAGGCGCGCCAGCAGTCGTCGGGCCGCGTCGTCGACGTGTGGCGTCTCGCCGCCGTCCGCAGCGGGAACCGTCTCGTCGTCGGTCTCCGGGGACGGCGGCGCGTCGGTGTTCGGGGGTTCGTCGGTGGCTACGTCGGCGTCCCTGCGGCTCGCGGGTCGCTCACGCTCGCCGCTCGCTCGTCCGGCGGCGTCACTCACGTCGTTCGCTACAGCCGCCTGTATCCCGTCGAACACCTGCGACACCCGGACGGCCGTGCCGCCGTCGCCGCCGGGGTCGACCCAGACCAGGTCGTCGGGGTCGAGGCCACCGACGACGTCGTCGGCGTCGAGACCGACGGCGACGACGCTGGCGACGACGCTCGTCCGGCCCAGCGCGTCGAAGAGCCGTTCGGCGGCGTAGGCGCCCAGTTCCGCCCCCGTCGGGTAGCCGGCGTCGGGGGTGACACGCGTGACGGTGCGGGCGTCGACCACCAGCACCGTCCGGACCGCCTGTTCTTCACGGTACTGGACAGTCGTGAGCTCGTTCGTCTTGGCGAACCGGCGCCAGTCGATGCGGGAGACGGGGTCGCCGGACTGGTAGTTGCGCGTCGCGTGGAACTCCAGGCCGCTCCCGCCGCTGTCGGTGGGGAGCGTCCCGGCCCGCGGCAGCGTCGCGTCCGCGAGGGGGACCTCCGAGACGACGTTGGCGCAGGTGACCGAGGCGTCGCCCTCGGCGTCGAGCGTCGCGGTGGCGACGGCCGTCGCCGCCAGCGGGCGCACCCGGGCGACCGGGTCGTCGAAGGCGAAGGTGCCGCGCTTGGCCAGCAGCGAGTACCGAACGGTGACGGAGTCGCCGGGTCGGAGCGACTCGCAGGCCCGCGGCGACCCGTCGACGACGGTGAGTTCGCCGGGGACGCCGTCGACGATCCGGACGTCCGTCAGCGCCGCGTCGCCGTCGTTCGTCACCGTGAGCGCGACGTCGACGGCCTCCCCCGGCGTCGGGTTGTCCGTCTCGACGGTCCGCTCGGCGCGGAGGCTGGCGCCCGGCGGGACGCGCGCGACGGCGCCGTAGAGGACGTAGGCGAGCGGGACGGCCGTCGCCGCGAGCAGGAACGGTTCGGCGGCGAGCAGCCCGACGCTCACGAGCGTCAGCGCGCCGACGAGCGCGACGCCCCAGCGGCCGACGCGCTCGCTCATGACTCACCCCCTACCGGGTCGTCGCCGGCCAGTCGACCGGCGGCACGCACGGTCCCATCGAACCGCCGCTGGCGCTCGCCCTCCGGGTCGAGCCAGAGGCGCAGTCGCGACCACAGTGAGTGAGTCGGCCCGTCGTCGTCGGCGAGCGTCGCCGCCGCGGTCCGGTCGTCGGTCCACTCGCCGTTCCGGACGGCGGTGCGCGCCTCGGCCACCGAACACCCCGTGGCGCGTGCGTAGGCGCCCGTCACCGTCTCTCTGAGGCGGTCGCGGACGTGCCGGGTCGCACCGTCGTTCCCCCGGACGGCGGCGTCGATATCTCGTTCGATTCCCGCCGCCGTCAGGTGCTGGCGCGCGCTCGTGACCGACTCCGGCGGGCCGGCGGTCGCAGCGTCGAAGGCGTCGGCCTCGCCGCCGCCCGCCGCGGTCGCTCGCCAGCTCACCGCCGACACGAACAGCCCGACGACGGCGCTCGCCGCGAGCAGCAGGTGTCGCCGGTCGACCTCCCCCAGCGCACTCGCGAGGCCGGCGAGCGGCCCGATGGCCTCGACGACGCCGGAGGCGAACACCGCGACGGCCGCCAGCACCGTCACCAGCGTGCCGAGGGCGCCGAAGAGGAGGATCCGCGGTCGCATCAGTCGGCCACCCCCGCGTCGGTTCCGCCGGGATCCGCCTCGGCGTCGCGGTCCGACGCGTCGTCGGCGTCGCCCGCGTCGTTCGCCGCCGCGGCGTCGGCAGCCTCGACCGCGGCCTCGATGGCCTCGGCAGCCGATTCGACGCCGGGTGCCCGCTCGTCCGGGTCGCGCTGGCCGTACTCGACGGCACGGAACGCGTCCCGGAGCCGTTCGACCTCGGTCTCGGGGAGGCCGTCGACGGCGACGGCGTGGGCGGCTATCTCGCCCGGCGTCCGGGTGTGTGGCCGCCGGATCGAGACGGCGTCGAGGAAGCGGCCCCACGATTCCCGGATCGTCGCGTGGGCGTCTCCGGCGTACCCGTCGTCGTCGCCGTTCGAGACGACGCCGGCGACGCCCAGATCTTCGACTGGAGTCCGTGCTTCCGCGACCCGCTCGCGGAGCCACGCCCGGAACGCGTCGAGCAGGTCCGCGACGTCGCGCCGGCCCTCGACCAGCGCCCGGAGGTGTTCGACGGTCAGGCGCGCCCGCACCGCGAGTCGGGTGAGCGCGGTGTCGGCGGCGTCTCCGACGGCGACGACCGCTCCGACGACCCACTGGCCGGCGAGCCAGACCCAGTGGCGACCGCGGGCGGCGTCGACGCCGTAGCGGCCCGCCCCGAGGACGACGCCGCCGACGAGGACGCCGGCTGCCAGGCCGACCAGCCCGAGATTCAGGAAGAGGCCGTCGTAGGTCGTCCCGCGGCGCTGGCCGTACTTCGCGACTTCGACGGTGGCCCCGGACGCGAAGGGAAGCGTCGCCGTCGCCGTGCCGTCGACGCCGGTGGTCGCGACCCGCTCGCCGTCGACGGTGACGTTGGCGCCGGGCGCCGGGTCGCCGTCCACGGTCGCGTCGACCGCGACGCCGGTAAAGGGCAGCGCGAGCGGGGCTGTCGGCTCCGTGGTGACGTTCAGCCGCGCCAGGTCGAGCGTCGTCTCGCCAGTGACGGAGCCGCGTTCGACGGCCAGCGTCACGTTCCCGGGTTCGGTCGGGAGCCGCACGTCCGCCCGGCCGTCCCGGTCAGTCCGGGCGACTTCCTCGCCGTCGAGAGTGATCGGGGCGTCACGGACGGGGACGTCGTCGACGAACGCCGTCACGGTCACCGTGTTGCCGGTGACGGCGTCGCCGGTCACCGTCACCGTCGCGTTCGTCGACAGGGTGAACGTCGTCGAGGAGTTGGCCTGCGGGCCGTCGACGGCGAAGAGGCGTCCGTCCTCGCCCCGGGGGACGATGGGTGCGACGAGCCCGGCGTTGCGGCCGTCGACGACGGAGACGTTCAACTGCTCGGCGTAGGGAACCTCGCCGACGACGGTGCCCGCTGGTCCGGTCTCGCCGACGGAGTCGCCGTTGAACAGGACGGTCGCGTCGGGGACGACCTGTCCGTCTCGCGTCACCGTGACCTCCACCGTCGCGCCGGGCGCGGCCGAGCGGTTGAGCGCGACGGTGTACTCGCCGGCGTCGCGCTGTCGGTCGTCAGTCCCGCCGCCCCCTCCCTCGCCCTCGCCGCTGCCGGGGCCCGTCTCGTCACCTTCGCCGTCGGTGCTCCCGGTCGGCGTGGGCGTGTCAGTTGGCGTCCCGGTCGGCGTGGTGGACGCCGAGCCGTCCGCCGTCTCCGTGCCGGCGCGCCCGTCTGTCTCGTTGGGTGTCGGCGTCGCGCCGGGCGTGGGGGTCGTTTCGGGCGACGGCGTCTCGAATGACTCGCCGGTCTGGTTCTCCAGGGATTCTTGCTCCTGCTGGAGACGGTCGCTCGCCGGCGTCGGGTCGAACTGCACCCAGCCGACGTCGGGGAAGTACACCTCGACCCAGGCGTGGGCGTTCATCCCGCGGACGGTGTAGGTGTTCTCGCCGACGGGCTGGCCGGTGGAGTAGCCGACGACGTAGCGGGCCGGGACGTCCTGGCTCCGCAGCATCGTCACCATCGAGGTGGCGAAGTACTCGCAGTAGCCCGCGTCCATCTCGAAGACGAACTCGCTGGCGACGTCGTCGTCGGGTGGTCGGCTCACGTTCAGCGTGTACTCCTTGTTCGACTCCAGCCAGGCCTCGATCCGGGTGGCCCGTTCGTAGGGCGTCGAGGCGCCGTCTGTTATCTGACTCGTCTTCGCCCCGAGGCGTCCCTCGGTGCTGGCCGGCAACTGGGTGTACCGCTCCTCGATCTCGGTGGGGTAGTCCGTGCCGGCGGTCCGGAGCAGGTTCTCGTCCGACGGCGGCCGGTCGCTCACGCCACGATAGGTCGTCCCGGGGCCGAGCGCCGCCTCGGCCTGGACGGCGCCGCCGTCGGTGACCAGCAGGTTCTCCCGCGAGACTGTCTCCGGGCGCCAGACGGTCGGGAGCGACCTCGCAGTGCGGTTGAGCTCCACCTCGTAGGTCACCTCGCGGCCGTCCGGGCCGCGCGTCTCGATGGACCCGTTGTACGGTCGGGTCTCCCCGTCCTGCTTCCATCCGGTGCCCGTATAGTTGCCGTAGACGCCGGTGCGCCAGTAGGCTGGGTCGGTGCTCCGGACGACGAAGTGTATCTCGGCGTTCTGGGACTGCAGTGCGTTCTGGCCGCCGAGCGACCCGCCGACGTTCGTTTGCTGGCCGGGGCTCAGCGCGCCCATGCTGCCGCCGCCGGGGCCGGCCGTCGAGACGCCGCCCCCGCCGGAGGAGCCGGCGGGAATCGGGACGATGGACTCGACCGGGCTCTGGGTGCCCGCCGGTGCGAGCACCGGGAGGGCCGAGGCGGCGACCAGCACGGCGAGCAGCGAGACCAGGACGAGCAGCACTCGCGAGTAGTCGCGCGAGCCGTCGAGGTCGGGAAACGGAGAATCGTCAGTAGACATGCCTCAGGGGGATGATAATCGACGGACCGCACGGAAGGCGTTGGGGGACTGCACTCGTGATAGTTCGTTTGGTTCTCGGCAGGCAATAAATGTAGCCGTCTGTGAGTGACCGGTTCGGGGCCGAGGACGCGGCGACGGTGGGGCCGAGACCCGCCGGGGCCACGCCAGCAGTCGTCCGGACGACGACGGATTCCGTCGACGGGTCCGAACCGCGGGCCGAGCTGTAGCGGTGCTACGGGGCAATAATATCAGATTCACATATACAAATTTTCTCTGTCAACACTGGTGGCAGACGAGCTGTCGGCCGGTGATCGTGCCAGAGACGACTTGCACGATCCCGGTCGACGACGTGCTGACTAAATCCGCCGGATACTGATGTTTCAGGTGGTATCATGGCTGATCTGTGTCTCGGACTCGTCACTCTGGGCAACCCACTCCGCACGTTCGCGATCGGTGTGTTGATGGGGCACGTTCGTCGACGGTAAGCGCGTACACGGCCTCTCTGGGACATTTTCGTTCGCTTGCCCGTTCTTGCGATGGCATTTCTTTCCAGCCCGGGGGAGCGCTCTCGAATAGCATAGGATTTCTGAATATTCGATAGTCCTATTTGTGATAGTATGATTGTGTGGTCCGACACGGCCCCGTTCGACAGTGGCCCGTTGTCGACGGTGACGACGGCACCTCCTGCCTGGTGAACGTCACCTCCTGATGCGTCGCCGACGTCGAGGACGTCTCGACAGCGGACAGTGCGACCGTGGTACAGTACGACCGGCTGGTTGGTGACGGTCGGTGATGGACCTTCGACCTGATGTCGCTCCCTCGTACGGGCTTTCAACTTTCCACGCCTACCGTCTCACTAAAATTATATTGTGGAAAATATATATCAAGTTCGCCTGCATTAGTCCGAACCGCATGACAGACAGTCATGACGATCCGCAGATAGAACGACGTAGCGTCCTGAAATCACTCGGCGCAGGGGCACTCGGCGCGGCCGGGGCGGCCGTCTCGACCGGTTCGGCGACGGCAGACCCGAGCTCGACGCACTACCACAACCCGCTGTACGGACCGGACTTCGCCGACCCGACGATTCACCGGGCCGACGACGGGACCTGGTGGGCGTACGCCTCGAACATGAGCTACAACAACGACGCCGACGAGCGGCTGGTGCCGATTCTCTCCTCGCAGGACCTGGTCAACTGGACGGACGAGGGGGACGCGTTCGACTCCAGGCCCGGGTGGCTGTACGGGTCGATCTGGGCGCCGGACGTTCACTACCACAACGGCCAGTGGGTGCTGTTTTACTCCCTCTGGCCGCGGGGAGACGACGACAGTCTGGTGCCGGGCATCGGCGTCGCCACGTCCGACACGCCCGACGGCCCGTTCACGGACCACGGGGAGATCCTCTCCAACCCGGATCACCCCTACCCGGGCAACACCATCGACCCGTACTTCGTCTACCAGAACGGGACGCCGTACCTCTTCTGGGCCAACTTCGCCGGCGTCTACGTGGTGGAACTCACTCCCGACCTCCAGGAGTTCCGGTCCGGGACGTTCGACCAGATCGCCGGGAGCGCCTACGAGGGGACGGTCATCTTCCAGCGGGGCGACTACTGGTACTTCTTCGGCTCGACCGGCGACTGCTGTGATGGCTTCGACAGCACGTACGAGATCGAGGTCGGGCGCTCGGAGAACTTCCTCGGGCCGTACTACGACATGAACGGGACCGCGATGCTCGACCGCAACGAGTGGAACGCGGGTCCGACTCATCTCGGGGACAGCGATCGCTTCGTCGGGCCGGGCCACGGCGACGTGACGGTCGCGGACGACGGCTCCTGGTGGTTCGTCTACCACGCCTACGACACCCAGGGACCGGAGTTCGCCGGCGAGTACGGCTGGCCGCCCGCCCGCCAGCTCTTCCTCGACCCCATCCAGTGGGAGAACGGCTGGCCGGTGATCGGCTGCGACGGCACGCCGTCCCTCGAGATGCCCAACCCCGGTCAGGGCGGCTACTGCGGTGGCGGTGGTGGCGGCGGCGACGGTGGCAGTGGTGGCGACGGTGGAAGCGGCGGCGACGGTGGCAGCGGAGGCAGTGGCGGTCCCATCTCGACCGGGACCTACCGGATAACGAACGTCAACAGCGGCCTGTTCCTGGAAGTCGCCAGCGCCGGAACGAGTGACGGCGACAACGTTCGGCAGTACTCGGACACGGGCCACGCGTGCCAGACCTGGGACGTGAGCCGGAACGACGACGGAACCTACACCCTGGCGAACGGCCACAGCGGGCTGTTCCTGGAAGTCGCGAGCGCCTCGACCGACCAGGGGGCGAACGTCCGGCAGTACTCGGACACGAATCACGCGTGTCAGACCTGGGACGTCGTCGACAACGGCGACGGGACCTACCGACTGGTCAACGGCCACAGCGGCCACGTGGCCGACGTCGAAAACTCCTCGACGAGCGACGGCGGGAACGTCATCCAGTACGGCTGGTGGGAGGGCGACAACCAGAAGTGGTACTTCGACCCGGTCTGACGACCCCGGGCCCACCCTCTTCGTCCCGTGCGTCGGGATCCATTTTTCGACAACTGGACGTCGAATCAGGTGTCGCAACGCGCCCCCAGCGGCTGCGATCTGCGCCTCGACGGCCAGCACAGTTCGCCTCGGTGTGCAACTGCTCGCGCGTCGGGTAGCGGTGCCGTCAGCGTTCCAGGCGAGCGCGCTCCATCAACCCATCCGCCGTCACCGGAACGAGAACGACACGACGTTCGGTCGTGCCGGGCGTTCACTTGGCAGGCCGGGCGGTACAAGTCCCGTCAGGCACCTACAGCGGTGGGCCTGCCGTCCATCGGCCGCATCGAGGCCGTCCGGCATAACCGGATAGTTCTGTGCGAACGCTGACAGCCCGAAACCGACGACCGGCAGTCTACAAGGGGTGGGCTACTCGACAGCGGGTCGTTCACGAACACCGGATCCGTACTCCCACCCGAGCAGGTTTCCTTCGTTCGAATAACGGCGCTAATTTTGTTATGCGGGCCACGCGTCTGTTCGTCGAGGTCGACCGTGGCACTGGCCGCCTCTTTCCGCTGTTACCGGATGCTGGTCGGTGGAACGTGCCCACTGACGAAGCGGGGGACGACGAGACGTCTCGATGGACTCGCGAAATAAGTCAGAACCCTATCTTGAGATCTTTTCTGTCACTTTCTACTATTTTGTACGCCACGATCGAATTTCAACTCCTGATACTCTGGTAGTCGTGAGATATTTATTGCCTCAAATAAGCACATTGTGGGGAATTTTCGTGTGTTATCTGGATCCGGTACCGTCTTCTATTTTCTGATGATTGGGGAACTTCGAGTGTCGACTGATAATTATATGTATCCTGTCTACTCTGGAAAAGCATAGCTTCTCTATTGTGTTTTCCGCCACTCGCCGACGTCCTTTGCCAGCTCCTGTCACAGCGAATATTGCCGTAACTCTTGGTTATAGATGTCTGGAGATATATGCATGACGTACATGACCAACGACGACGCCCAGGGGTTCGGGACGCGCTGTGTCCACTCGGGCCAGGCCGAGCCCGACTCCTCCACGCGCGCTCGCGCGCCCCCCATCTACCAGACGAGTTCGTACGTCTTCGAGGACGCCCAGCACGCGGCGGACCTGTACTCGCTCGCGGAGGACGGCAACGTCTACTCCCGGTTCGACAACCCGACCGTGGCGATGCTGGAACAGCGCATCGCCGACCTCGAAGGGGGGACGGCCGCCGTCGCGACCGGTGCGGGGATGGCCGCGCTGGACGCGGGGACCTCCATCCTCGCCAGCGCGGGCGAGAACATCGTCTCGGCGGCGTCTATCTACGGCGGTACCCACGGCTATATGCGGACCATCGGCGCGCGCCGCGGGATCGAGGCCCGCTTCGTCGACACGCTCGACCCCGACGCGTACGCGGAGGCCATCGACGACGACACCGCCTACGTCCACTTCGAGACCATCGGCAATCCCTCGCTCGTGGTGCCGCCAATCGAGGAGATCGTCGAGGTCGCCCACGAGCGCGACGTCCCGGTGTTCGTCGACAACACGTTCGGGACACCCTATCTCTGTAACCCGCTGGAGTACGGCGTCGACGTCATCTGGGAGTCGACGACGAAGTGGATCCACGGGTCGGGCACCACCGTCGGCGGCGTCCTCGTCGACGGCGGCAGCTTCCCCTGGGGCGACCACCCCGAGAAGTACCCCGAACTCGGCGGCGAGAGCCCCGGCTTCCAGGGCGTCAACTTCTCGGAACAGTACGGCGACCAGGCGTTCGCGATGGCAGCAAAGCAGCGCTCGGTCCGCAACCTCGGCGACGGCCAGAAGCCCTTCGACGCCTGGGCGACGCTGCAGGGACTGGAGACGCTCAAGCTGCGGATGGACCAGCACTGTGCGAACGCGCTGGCCGTCGCGGAGTTCCTCGACGACCACCCCGACGTCGCCTGGGTCACCTACCCCGGACTGGACGGCCACGAGACCCACGAGGCGGCCGAGAAGTACCTCGATGGGGGATACGGTGGCATCGTCACCTTCGGCCTCGAGGGTGGCTACGAGGCCAGCCGGCAGTTCTGCGAGGAGGTCGAACTCGCCTCCTTCCTCGCCAACATCGGCGACGCGAAGACGCTGGTCATCCACCCGGCATCGACGACCCACGCCCAGCAGTCGGAGGAAGAACAGCGTGAGAGCGGCGTCACGCCCGACCTCGTGCGCTGTAGCGTCGGCATCGAGGAGCCACAGGACGTCATCGCCGACTTCGACCAGGCCATCGAGCGGGTGAACTGACGTGGAGGGGACATAGGATGGAAGTCGAACACGACACCGTCTCGCTGGGCGAGTTCGAGTTCGAGTGCGGGGAGACGATTCCGGACCTGGAAATCGAGTACGAGGCGTACGGCGAGTTCACGGGCGACAACGCGGTGCTCGTCTGCCACGCGCTGACCGGCAGCGCCCACGTCGCAGGCACCCACCGCAGCGACACGGGCGGCCAGGCCCGCGCGTGGTGGGACGACATCGTCGGCGCCGGGAAGGCAATCGACACCACCGAGTACTACGTCGTCTGCGCGAACGTTCCCGGGTCCTGCTACGGCTCGACCGGGCCCGCGAGCGAGAACCCCGAGACAGGCGAGCCCTACGGCACCGACTTCCCGCCCGTGACGGTCGGCGACTGGACGGACGCCCAGCGCGCGCTGCTGGACGAACTCGGCGTCCCCCACCTCCACGCCGTCGTCGGCGGGTCGGTCGGCGGGATGAACGTCCTCGAGTGGGCGACGCGCCACCCCGACCACGTCGAGCGCATCGTCCCCATCGCCGCGGCGGCCCGCCTCGACACGCAGTGTCTCGCCATCGACGCCGTCGCCCGCCGGGCCATCACCACCGACGAGGACTGGAACGACGGCGACTACTACGGCGAGGACCGGTCGAAGCCGACTGACGGCCTCGCGCTGGCACGACAGCTCGGCCACGTCATGTACCTCTCGAAGGCGAGCATGGAGCGGAAGTTCGGCCGTCGCGCCGCCGGCCGGGACGCGGTCCGCTCGTTCCCCGCCGACCCCGCCGCGAACTTCTTCCCGTACCGGGACGTCGAGAGCTACCTCGACTACCAGGCCGAGAAGTTCGTCGAGCGCTTCGACGCCAACAGCTATCTCTACCTGACCCGCGCGATGGACAACTACGACCTGTCCTCTGGCTTCGAGTCCGACGCCGACGCCCTGGCCGCCTTCGAGGGCGAGGCGCTGGTGATGTCTTTCACCGGCGACTGGCACTTCACCACCCAGCAGGCCGAGTCCCTGGCCGATAGCCTCCGGGCGGCCGACGTGGAGGCGGCCCACCACGTCGTCGACTCGGACCACGGCCACGACGCCTTCCTCGTCGAACCCGACCACGTCGGCCCGCCGGTGGCGGACTTCCTCGAAGCGGGCGTCGCCGGCAACGCCGTCACCGACACTGCCGGGGACGAAAACGAGGAGGAGAGCGACTTCGCGCCGGTGCACACCAGTCTGTTCTCTTAAACCTTCGCTCGACGTTCCGCACTGGAAATTATTGTTACAGAACTAAGGGGTTTGCCGTCGTAGGCACCGGTATGGCACTGTACGCACTGGACGACGTCGACGACGCTTACGGGGTAACCCGTGCGTTTCTCACCAGTATCGACCGCACGACGTGGCTCAAGCTCGCGCTGATCGTCTTCTTCGTCGGTGGTGCGGGCGCCAACTTCCCGGGGACGGGCTTCTCGGGCGGGAACGGCGGGACGGACCCCGGAGCGCCGCCCGCCGAGGAGTTCCCGGCGTTCGACCCCGGCCCGGACGTCTGGCTGCTCGTCGGCGCCGTCGCCCTCGTTCTCGTGGCCATCGTGCTGGCGCTGTTCTTCGTCGCCGCGGTGATGGAGTTCGTCTTCGTCGAGTCGCTCCGGACGGAGGACGTCTCGATCCGGGCGTACTGGGGCCGGTACTGGCGCAAGGGGCTGCGGCTGTTCGTGTTCCGATTGGTCCTCTGGCTGGTGTTCCTGGCGCCGTTCCTCGTCGTGATGGCGCTCTTCTTCGCGCCCGTCGTACTCGGCGCAGGCGGCTTCGCCGCGCCGCTAGCGGCGCTGTTCGTCCTCCTGCCGGTCGTCTTCGTCCTGGCCGTCGTCGTCGGACTGGTCGACAGCTTCACGACGAACTTCGTCGTCCCGATAATGCTACTGGAAGACCGCGCCGTCCTCGACGGCTGGCGACGCCTCTGGCCGACGATCCGGACCCAGTGGAAGCAGTACCTGGCCTACGCCGTCGCGGCCTGGATCCTCTCGCTCGTCGGCGGCGTCCTGATCGCCGTGGTGGCCGGCATTCTGATCGCCGTCCTGTTCGTCCCATTCGGCATCCTCCTGGCCGTCGGCATCGGCCTGCTGTCGGTCTTCGAACCGGTCGGCATCGCCTGGCTCGTCGTGACGGGGCTGCTGTTCGGACTGGCCGCGCTCGTGGTCGCGTTGCTGGTGACGGTCCCGGTCCAGACGTACCTGCGCTACTACGCGCTGCTCGTCCTCGGCGACGTCGACGCCGAGTTCGACGTCATCCCCGAACAGCGTGCAGCCGTCCGCTCCGACGTCGACGAGGCAGCGTAGTCACCCAGGCCCGCCGGCGCTCGGGGTCCAGTTTTATGAGTCTCCTCGGCGAACTGTCACGATATGGCAGACGACCACGAGACCGCTCAGGAACTGGGCATCGGCTTCGGCGAGACGGTGTACTCCGAGGAAGGCGTCGCGCTCGGTACCATCCGCGGCTTCGACGAACACGGCTTCTACGTCACCCAGGAGGACGGCATCGAGGCGCTGTCCAGCGAGCACGTCACCCCCGGCCGCTCCGGCGAGGGCGAACTGATGTGGCGCTGCTGGAACTGCGGCGAGATGGGCGAAATCGAGGACATCCCCCAGGAGTGTCCCAACTGCGGCGCGCCGAAGGAGGAGATATACTACTGGACGGAGGACTAGGTGAGCCGGGCACTCCTTGTTAGCCCTCGGCGATTACTCTCCGATCAGTGTAGGGGGTGTCTGTAACGATCTGGTGACTCGGTGAGACTGGCGTCAATGACGACGCGAACACGTCGAAAGCCCTCGGCGCGCTCGACTCGCGCGGCTCGTTGCGCGCCTCACTTCGTTCGGTGCTTACGTCGCCGTGCTTCGTCGACCACGCCTCGCCCTTTCAGCCCTCCAGGAACAGCCTCGCTCGCGCGATGAAACGCGCTCGCGATTGACTCCCCACACCTCCCCGGACCCGTCGCGTCCGCTCCGGGTCACGCTTCCTGACCGCTCCGCAACCGCACGGCGGTCGGCCGGGAGCGAGTGGCGCGGCAACGCCGCGCTCTCGCGACCAGGGGAAGGGCAGGGCTGCGGTCCTTGGAGGAATGAAAGGGCGAGGCGGGGTCCGGGAACCCGGGCGAGGCAAGCACCGAACGGAGTGAGGCGCGCAGCGAGCCCCGGGACTGGAGCCCGCCGAGGGCTTTCTGGCTGTTGGCGGTCTCGTTTCTTCCAGCAAAACATCAACGAACTACCCGGTCAGTACACACCCACACACATCACGCGGGCAGCGCCTTTTTCACGGGGCCACGCCCACACATCGCCAATGAACGTCGTCGTCTTCGGTGCGGGGAGTCTGGGAAGCCTGGTCGGCGGACTACTCGCCCGGGAGCACGACGTCACGCTCGTCGGGCGGGACCCGCACGTCTCCGCGGTTCGGGAGGGTGGACTCCGCGTCTCCGGTGAGTTCGAGTTCACCACGTCGCCATCGGCGACGACCAGCGTTCCCGACGCCGCGGACCTCGCCGTCGTCACCGTAAAAGCGTACGACACCCCCGAGGCGGCCGCGGCGCTGGCCGACTGCGACATCGATAGCTGTCTCTCGCTCCAGAACGGGATGGGCAACGAGGCGACGCTCGCCGACGAACTCGACTGCCCGGTGCTCGCGGGGACCTGCACCTACGGCGCTCGCCTCGCGGAGCCGGGTCACGTCGAGTGTACCGGCGTGGGGGAGGTCGCACTCGGTCCGCGCGAGGGCGGCTCCTCGACCGTCGCCGACGAGGTTGGGGCGGCCTTCGACGCCGCACGTATCGAGACCACCGTCGCCGACGACATGCACCGGCGGCTCTGGGAGAAACTGGCCATCAACGCCGGGATCAACGCGACCACGGCGCTGGCTCGCGTCGAGAACGGAGCCCTGATCGACGGGCCGGGTGGCGACGTCGCCGCGGCGTCGGCCAGGGAAGTCGCCCGCGTCGCGCGCGAGCAGGATATCGACCTCTCCGACGAACCCGTCGTCTCACTCGTGGCGTCCGTCGCGGCCGACACCGCGGCGAATCGATCGTCGATGCTCCAGGACGTCGACTCGGGGTCCAGGACGGAGGTCGACGCCATCAACGGCTACGTCGTCGACGCCGCGGCGGGCGAAGCCGTCCCGGTCAACCGGACGCTGACCGCGCTCGTCCGCGCGTGGGAACGGGAACGAGGGCTCCGCTGACCGCAGCCCCGAACTCGCCGTCCCACTTGGCAGCCCGAACGGACCGGTCACTCAGTCTGTGGAGGCTTTCCGGAAACGGGTGGGAGGTCGCCGCTGACTCAGCTTTCCTCGATTTTGGACTTGACGGTTTTCGCGGTCTTCTCGTCCTCGAACAGCATGAGGAGGAGTCCGTTCCAGTCGCCCGCGCTGACACTGTCTGCGAGGCTCGACGCCACGCCGTACGTGTTCGCCTCCTCGCCGTCGACCGTCACCGTAATCGTGGCGTCGTCGGGGGCATCGGCGGCTCCGGTCGCCTGGAGCGCCTGGCTCGCACTGCTGGTTCCCTCGTCGTCGAGCGTGGCCGCGAGTTCGTACCCGTCGCCGTCCGGTTGCTCGCGGACGTCGCCGACGTTCGCCACGGCGTCCTTCTGGAAGAAGGTCTGTTCGCCGTCGGGTCCCGAGACGGTGGCAAATAGGGCGCTGGCCGGCGTCTGTTCCGACCCGTCGGCCGTCGCCGCCGTCCCGGATTCGTCGGCCGTCCCGTTCGTTTCAGGTTCGTCGGACGAACCCTGCATGCAACCGGCGGTTCCGAGGAGGGCTGTACTGGAGAGGAGGGCTATCGTGTCTCTGCGGGAACACTGCATGTGATTTAGCTGATGTTTACCTACCAAGTACTTTCTGGACTAGTTCGTCTTTGGGACAGATCCACACTCCCTCGCGTGATTCGCTACTCGACTTACGGTGTCTGGTCCAGGCTGGTACGGGTCTCGTCGGCGAGGGTAGCAATCAGGTCGGCGGCGGACACCGTCTCGTCCGCCAGCCCCGCACTCTGACCGGCGAAGAGGGGTACTTCATCGACGTCTCCGGTCGTTCCGGGCACTGCGAGCGAGTCCTCGTAGCGAGAGATCGGATCCCCGTCGGGCGACTCGGCGACGACCTCGCGGGTCTCCTCGACGTCGCGCCAGGTGACCGCGAGCGTCCCCAGGCCGCCGGCGTTGGCCACGTTCGCCGCCAGGTCGGCACAGGTCGCGCTACCGATGGGCGCCTGCACGACGGGAACGTCGAGGTCGAGTAGCTCGGTCAGGTCCGTAGAGAGTCGCACCATAGGGAGACGTAGTCACTGGCGACCGTCGCCGTCCGGGTACGGGCGATATTTTCGGGTTTTCAACCGGTCTTTCGGCCACGGGGTGTGACTGTCACTCCTCCACGAGCCCATCGGCGACTGCCTCGATCAGCACGTCCCGGACGGCGTCGTAGTTCTCGCCGACGTCGTCCTGGTGGAGCGTCAGGAAGGGGAGCGCGCGGATGGCGCCCGCGATGGCCTCCGCGTCGCCGTCACGGAGTCTCCCCTCGTCCTGCCAGCGCTCGACGTAGGGAAGCATGAACGCGAGCTCTTCCCGTCGGTTTCGCTCCTGTTCGGCGGGGGAGTACTGGGCCTCCAGGCGGTCGAGTTCGTCCTCGACCAGGAGCGTCCGGATGAGCGGATTCGTCTCTATCTCCTCGAAGATGGCGTGGAGGAATCGCTCGATAGCTTCCTGCGGGTCGTCGGTGGCTTCGAAGGACGACCCGACGACGCGCTCGGCGATGGCTTCCTCCTCGGCTTCGAGGATTTCGACGTACAGGTCGTCCTTGGAGTCGAAGAACTGGTAGAACGTGCTGGTCCCGATGCCGACGGGATCGGTGAGGTCTGCGACAGTCGTCTTCTGGAGCCCGTAGCGCGCGAAGAGGTCGCGGCCGGCGTCCATCAGCGCCTCGCGTATCCGCTCTCGCTCCTCGTCGCTGAAACCCTTCACACTCCATTCAGGAACTACGAACGTATGAATTTTCCATTCGCGATTCGCTGAACTGGTTCAAAAATTCGAGAACAAAATATTCATGAGTTCACAGACCGTACGTCAAGGTATCATGCCGACCGCTTCCGCGGACGAGACGTCCGACCGGTCCGCTCCCAGTGACGCCGTCGTTGCCGTCGGGGACCTGCGGTACGCGTACCCTGGCGGAGACGAACCGGCGCTCGGCGGCGTCTCGTTCGCCATCGAGCCGGGGGAGGTGTTCGGCTTCCTCGGTCCCAGCGGCGCCGGCAAGAGCACGACGCAGAAGGTGTTGACAGGCCTTCTCGACGGATACGAGGGGAGCGTCGCGCTCTTCGGCCGCGAAGTCGCCGACTGGGGCGGCGATCTCTACCAGCGGGTGGGAATCTCCGCCGAGTCGCCGAACCACTATCTGAAACTCACCGGTCGCGAGAACCTGGCACTGTTCGCGTCGCTGTACGGGGGGGAGACGGCCGACCCAGTGGAACTCTTGGAACTGGTCGGGCTGGCCGAGGCTGCCGACCGGCGCGTCGGCGAGTACTCCAAGGGCATGAAGATGCGGCTGAACTTCGTCCGCGCCCTCGTCCACGACCCGGACCTGCTCGTCCTCGACGAGCCGACGACGGGGCTCGATCCGAGTAACGCCAGGCTGATACGGGACCTGATCCGCGAGCGCCAGGCCGACGGGACGACCGTCTTCCTGACGACCCACGACATGACCGTCGCGGACGACCTCTGCGACCGTGTGGCGTTCATGGTCGACGGCTGCTTGCCGGTCATCGACGCACCCGCCGACCTCAAACGGGCTCACGGGAAGCTCCGGGTTCGCGTCGAGTACAGCGAAAACGGCCAGGCGCAGACGGCGACATTCGAGATGGCCACGCTGGCCGAGGACGACGCATTCGCCGACGTCCTGGCCGGCGGCGGCCTCGAACGCGTCCACTCCGAGGAGGCGACGCTGGAGGACGTCTTCATCGAAGTGACCGGGAGGGAACTGGCGTGAGTCGGCTCGCCACCGTCTCGGCCCGGGCCCGGTCGATGCTGCCGTGGGACGTTCGCCTCCAGTACCGGTACGGCTTCTACGCCGTCTACGCGGTCCTGACGCTCATGTACGTCCTGGCGCTCCGGCAGCTGCCGGCGGGTTCGGCCCGGGAACTGGGGCTAATCCTCGTCGTCTTCTCGGACCCCAGCTTCCTGGGTTTCTACTTCATCGCGGCGCTGGTCCTGTTCGAGAAGCGGGAGGGGGTCCTCGACGCGCTCGTCACGTCGCCGCTCTCCACCGAGGCGTACCTCGCGTCGAAGACGCTCTCCCTGACGTTCCTCGCGCTCGTCGCGACGGTCGTCGTGACCGTCTTCGGCTACGGTACCGCCGTCGACTGGCTCCCGTTCCTGACCGGCGTCGCGCTCACGTCGGTCCTGTTTGTCCTCGTCGGGTTCGTCGCCGTCGCCCGGTTCGACTCCATCAACGCCTACTTCCTGACGGCGGGCGCGTACATGACGGTACTGGGCGCCCCGGTACTCGGTCTCCTCGGCATCGTCGAGACGCCGCTATTCTATCTGCTGCCTGCCCAGCCCTCGCTCGTCCTCATCGAGGCCGGCCTCGCTCCCGCCCCGACGTGGGAACTCGCCTACGCAGTGGCGTACCTGCTCGTGGCAATCGCCGTCGCCTTCGTCGTCGCGCGGCGGGCCTTCGAACGCCACGTCGTCGCGGGCCTCGACACGGAGCGAACAGCCGGCACTCCCCTGGGAGCCTCGCTCGGCGGCGACTACGGCCCCGTGGCGTCGCTGGCCCTCGCGGACCTGAAGAACTGGCTCCGCGACCCGCTCCTCGTGTACATCGGGCTCGCACCGATACTGCTGGGGCTGGTGGGGCGGTTCTTCGTTCCGTTCGCCACCGAGCGGCTGTCCGGACTGGTCGACCTGACCGCCTACTACGGAGAAGTTGCGGCCGTGTTCGTCCTGTTCGGCCCCGCCATCCTGGGATTCGCCGTCGGGTTCTTCGTGCTCGAAGACCGCGAGCAGGGGACGCTAACGGCGCTCCGCCTCACCCCGTTGACTGCCCGGGGATACCTGGCGTATCGACTCGGCGTGACGCTCGTCCTCGGCTTCCTGGCCGCGCTCGTAATGGCCCCGCTGTCGGCGCTCGCGACGGTTCCCCCACTCGCGCTCGCCGGCATCGCGGCGGTCGCGGCGCTGTTCGGGGCCATCACTGCGCTCGTGCTCGCCTCGCTCGCGGCGAACTCGGTGGAAGGGATCGCCGTCAGCAAGTTCTTCGGCCTGATCGTGATGGCGCCCGTCGCGGCCGTCGCCGTGGTTCCGACGCCCTGGCAGTACCTCGCCGGGGTGTTCCCGCCCTACTGGGCCGCGGCAGCGCTGGTCCGAGCCGCGGACGGCACGCCCGGCGTCTGGCCGCTGCTGGCGGTGGGTGCGGCGTACAACGGACTGGTGCTCGTAGTGCTTGCCCGCCGGTTCGTCTCGCGCGTCGATTGATTCGGTTTCTCGGAACCGCGACATCGTCTTTCGGCCCTCGCGCTCGCGATCCGAGCGCTCAGTTCTGGAGGATGCGGTGCATCCTCCAACCATCGCGGACCTGCCGGTCCGCTCAATTCCGAAAGACGCGCTGCGTCTTTCGGCTTTCGCAACCCTCCGGGATTGCTCAATTCCGCTTCAAAACGTACACCGCCGCCAGGCCGCCGACCAGGATGGCGAACAGGTAACTCGCGACGCGGTAGATGATCGCCACCGCGGTGGCGTTGGCCTCCCCGGTGACGCTGGTGAGGGCGACGAGCAGGACCGCCAGCACCGGGATGACCGCGCCGCTGCCGCCGGGGGAGGGCGCCAGGCCGGCCAGCGTGCTCGCGGGGACGATGAAGAGCACGAGCAGGGGGTCGATGGGCACGTCGACGGCGAGGCCGGCGAAGTACAGCGGGAGGGCGAAGAACAGCCAGCCGACGTAGGCGAAGGAGAGCGCGTAGACGAGCGCACGGCGGTCCCGCGCGATGCGCTGGAAGGCGGCGTTCAGGTCGCGCATCCGATCGAGGAGACCGGCCGCGCTCACTCGCGGCGTCCGGCGGGTTATCGGACGAACGATCCGGAGTACGCCGTAGCCGAACCGGCGGCGAAAGCGCCAGACGACGGCGCCGACGACCGGGAGGCCGACGGCGAGGACGACCAGCCCGCCGGCGAGCGGTTCGATCGACTCCGGGAGCGACGCCTGCCAGACGAGGGTGGCGAAGCCCAGCCCGGCGAAGGTGAAGAAGGGAAGCAGGTTGAGCACGTCGGCGGTGACGACGCTGGCGAGGCTGTCCTCGTAGCTCGCCTCGGTGTCCCGCGAGAGGACGTAGGCGATGAAGGGCTCGCCGCCGGCCTGGCCCATCGGCGTGACGTAGTTGGCGAACGTCGCGGCGAAGTAGGTCACCAGCAGGCGCCGGTAGGGGACCGTGACGCCGGAGACGTGCAACACGATCTGCCAGGACTTCCCCCAGGCGGCCAGTCCCAGCAGCGTCGAGAGGCAGGCCGCGGCGACCCAGCGCAACTCGGCGCGGGAGAGTTCGGCGACGACGTCGGCCGTCCCGACGAAGTCGACCAGCAAGTAGAGAACGAGGCCGGCGACGGCGAAGCCGCCGGCGATCTGGAGGAGGGTCTTCCGGTCGGCGTAGTCCAGCAGGACCCCGCCCTGGTCGGACACGGCTCAGTCGATGTAGCCAAGGTCCTTCAGGCGGTCCTTGGCGTCGTCGTCCATGTCGTCCAGTACCTCGCCGTCCGACCCGTCGGCCTCGTCGGGCCAGTCGGCGTCGATCGAATCGACGAACGCGAACAGCGCGTCGCGAACTGCGGCGATCTTGCCGTCCTCGTCGTCCGACGATGCGACGTTTTCGGTCTCGCCGGGGTCCTCGTCCAGCCGGTAGGCCTCGTCGGGGATGCGCGTGTTGTGGATGTACTTCGCGTCTGGCGTGCGCGCGGCGCCCATCCGCGAGTAGAAGCGCGAGTCGGTGTCGAGAGTGATGCCCGCACTGGAGGCCTTCCCCTCCAGCTGTCGCAGTTCGACGACGGGCTGGTGGTACTCGACGTAGCCGACGTCGCCACGCTCCAGGCCGTCGAGTTCGCCGGTGCGGTCGGAGGAGCTCTTGCCAGCGTCGCTCCCGGCGAACTCGCGGTAGTCCGCATTCAGGAGCGACCGGACGCGGTCCAGTGACTCGCCGTCACCCTCGACGCCGGGCTCACGGGTCGCATCGCTCCCCGTTCGCTCGTTCGGCGTCCCCTCGCTCCGCTCGGCGACGCCCGTCGCGTCCAGCACGGTGTGATAGAGGTCGATCAGTTCGACCGTCGTCTCCTCGTCCCGGCCCGGTTCGACGTCGGGGTGTTTGACCATGAGCGGGACGTTCACCAGCGGGTCGTAGATGCAGAACTCGTGGCCGTAGAGGTCGTGCTCGCCGAGCAGCTCCCCGTGGTCGGCACAGACGACGACCATCGTGTCCTCCCACTGGCCGGTCTCCTTCAGGTGGGAGAAGAGACGGTCGAGCTGGTCGTCCATGTGCCGGATCTCGGCGTCGTAGAGGCCGGAGAGGGCCTCCCACTCCTCGTCGTCGATGTCGCGGGCGCCGGAGTTGTACTCCTTGGAGTTCTGGCACACCGCCGTGCTGTCGACGCCCGGAGCGAACTCCTCGGCGTACTCCTCGGGCGGGTGGTAGGGGAGGTGGGCGTCCATCAGGTTGACGAACGCGAAGAACTGGTCGGAGTCGTCGACGAACTCGATGGTCTTGTCGACGACGGCGGGCGTCTTGGTGTCGCCGCCACCCCCTTCGGCGAGGTGCTCGTGGATCTTGTTGCCGACCTGGACCATCCGGTCGGCGACGGAGCGGAGGGTGTCGTTGTCGTTCATCGTCTTCCAGAGCGTGGCGAGGGGCCCAGAGAGCAACTCGCTGGGCATGATCTGGAAGAAGTTGTCGTGGTCGTCGAAGCCGTCGGTGAGGTTGGTGTAGGAAGTGATCCAGGCGTTCGAGGAGTAGCAGGCGGTGTCGTAGCCCGCCGCGGAGAGGGACTCGGCGAGCGTCGTCGCCCCGTCGAGGTAGGGCGTCTCCTGGGTCGCGCCGTGTTCGGAGGGGTACAGTCCGGTAAAGAGCGAGGCGTGGACAGGGAGCGTCCAGGGGGCCGGCGCGACGGCGTTCTCGAAGACTGCCGCCTCCTCGGCGAACTCGGCGAGACGGGGCGTCGTCGGCTCCTCGTAGCCGTAGACGGAGAGGTGGTCCTTGCGGACGGTGTCGAGGACGACGAAGAGCACGTTCGTCCCGTCCGTGTCGGTCATACAGCATACGGTTCCGCCCACGAGGTTAAATTGCCCGCTTTCCGGTGGTGTCACCGGCCGCGTGTGGTCGGAAACTGTGCCTCGTCGCGGCCGCTACTCCCGTTTCTGTGCCGCGTCGCGGATCTGCTCGGGGACCGCGGGGACGTTCCCCTCGTCGACGCTCGATCCCTCGATCTCGTCGAGCGACATCGGGTAGGTACGAATATCCATGTGGATGTCGATACCCGCCTCGGCGCCCTCTGCCATCGAGATGGGAACCTGGTTGTGACCGGGGGTGAGGTCGCCGACGGCGTAGACGCCGTCGACGCTGGTCCTGCCGTGGTCGGCGACGGCGACGGTGCCGTCGTCGTTCAGCTCACACTCCAGCTGTTCGGCCAGGTCCGTGTTGTACTCGGAGCCGTACATGGCGAACCCACCGCGGTACTCGCGGACGCTCCCGTCCTCGAACTCCAGGGACTCCAGCCAGCCGTCGTCGCCGTTGTTCACGCCACTGACGTCCGCCTCGACGATATCGACGGGGTGGGCCCGCAGCAGTTCGCCCGTCTCCTCGCTCCAGGTCGGCTCGTCGCCCCGCAGGAGCAGGTCGACGTTGTCGGCGAAGTTGAGCATGATCATGGCGACGTAGGCCGCGGAGTCGCCGTGGCCCATCACGTACACCGACTCGTCGACGAACATGTAGGCGTCACAGTGCAGGCAGTAGTGCAGGCCCGCGCCGGTCCGGGGGAGCGGCGGATCGGGCCGGACGTCAGAGAACCCCGTCGCGAGGACGACGCGGTCGGCCAGTATCTCCCCGCCACTCGCCGTCGCCAGGCGGAACTGCTCCTCGTTCTCGTCCCCGTCCGCCACCGTTTCGGCCGACTCGACGTAGTCCTCGTGCCAGTCGGCGCCGTAGCTCTCGACCTGCTCGCGTGCGGTGGCGAGCAGTTCCATCCCGGAGACGTCCTCGGTGATTCCGATGACGTTGTGCGTGTCGGCCATCATCGCGGCCCGGCCGCCGCCGCGGTCGACGACCGCCGTCGCGTGGCCCAGCCGGGTGGTGTACAGCGCCGCCGACAGGCCGGCCGGGCCGCCCCCGACGACCACTACCTCGTACTCCGTCGTCTCGCTCATGACTATCCATATTTCGTCGATGGACGACTTTAACTGTTCTTTCCTCGTCCGACCGGGCGCCAGTTCGACACCACCTGATTTCGGCAGAAGTAACAGAACGAAATAATAGACACTTTGTTTATAGTAGTGGTGAACGAAGCCAGTCGTTGGTGGCTGGCAGTACCAATAGTGTACCAGTGCTCGGCAGAGAGAACCGTCCACCAGAGGTCGCGATACGGTCGAAATTCGGACGCGTACCCGATCGACAGCCGGCTCCGTGTGTATCGCCACGCCGCCGCGACTGTTACTCGGTCTATCCACCGTCCTTTCGGCAGATCGGTGTCTCATGGCAGCACTTCCACCGTCTCGGGCAGTGGATCGACGATCTTGTCCACAGAACGGGTCGTTCGTCTGCTCGGGGTGAGTTCGAGACAGATACTATAAGAAATATGGTGTTATTCGAAAGCTCACTGACTCCTGTCTATTCGAAATTACGCGTCCTCTTCATCCAATGTGCGCCCCCGAGTCCAGTTCTGGCGGGAGGAGCTGCGGGGACGAACTGGTCGGTTACTGGCGCTCCGTTCACTGATAGGTAACAGATCTCCGTGTCGTGCCAACAAGTAGCACTGGGGCGGGCGACCCGCCGTAAAAATAACGGATGTAGTCGTGTTATCCTGAGGCGCTTTCCCCACGCGCGTTAACTACTGGAGAACGCTACGCGGAGAGGAGGGCGTTCTCGATCGACTTCGCGGCGCTGGTCACCAGTCCCGTCACGTCCTCTTCGAGCCGTTTGCCGGACATGTGGTGGATGTTCCCGGTGACGCTGACCGCACCGACGGGCTCGCCGTCGCCGTCGACGACGGGTGAGGCGACGCACTGGTGGCCGTCGATGAACTCCTCGCGGTCGAAAGCGACCCGCTGGTCGCGGACGGACCGCAGTTCCCGCTCCAGTGCACGCTCGTCGGTGATCGTCTTCTCGGTGTAGGCTTCGAGTCCGGTTCGCTCGACGATATCCGCCCGTTCGTCGGCCGGGAGGGCGGCGAGGATGGCCTTGCCGCCGGCCGTCGCGTGCAGCGGCGCGACGTCGCCCTCGCTGAGGTCGCCCGCCGCGTCGACGGACCCGATGCGGAGGGCGTAGACGCCGCGGTCGTCTTCGTGGGCGATGAAACTCGACGTGTGGCCGGTCGTCTCCGCGAGGTCGCCGATGACTCGCCGGATCGCCTCGACCGGGAGCCGACCACGCGCCCCCCGTCCGAGATCGAGAAACCTGTTGCTCGGGAAGTAGTCGTCGCCTTCCCGGACGAGGTAGCCGAGCCGTTCGAGCGTCTTGACGTGCTTGTACACCGCGCTCTTGGAGATGTCGACCTCCCGGGCGAGTTCGCTCACGCCGGCCCCCTGCCGCTCGTCCAGGAGTTCGATGATCCGGAAACTCGTCTCCGTCGCCTTCACCCGCGGGACACTGTCGGCCATACCCGGCGTACGAAGCGGGCCCGTAAACCGTTTACTGTGAGTGAACGGCCGGCGGTGGCCCCGGGCCGTTTACTGCACCGGCGCCGTCGACGTCGGCCAGGCCACGCCAGTTCGGCAGACGCCGACGCGTGCTGCGCTCACAGGAATTATTAAACACCCCTGGCGCAAACACGTGAGATACGAGGCCATCTACATGACTCATATCGTCGACTACGAACTGTTCGAAGTGCCGCCACGCTGGCTCATGCTCCGGGTCGAGACGGCCGACGGAACGATCGGCTGGGGCGAACCCGTCGTCGAGGGCCGCGCCCACACGGTTCGCGCGGCCGTCGAGGAGCTGATGGACACCTACCTGCTCGGTGAGGACCCGACGCGGATCGAGGACCACTGGCAGACGATGTACCGCGGGGGATTCTACCGCGGCGGACCCGTCCTGATGAGCGCCATCGCGGGCATCGACCAGGCGCTCTGGGACATCAAAGGGAAGCAACTGGGCGCGCCGGTTCACGACCTGCTGGGCGGCCCCGCTCGTGACCGGATCCGCGTCTACCAGTGGATCGGCGGCGACCGCCCCTCGGAGGTGGCCGACCAGGCCGAGACGAAGGTCGAGGCCGGCTTCACCGCGCTGAAGATGAACGCCACCGCCGAGGTCGAGCGCGTCGACGACCCGGCGACGGTCGACGCGGCGGTCAACCGCCTATGTGAGGTCCGCGAGGCCGTCGGCGACGAGATCGACATCGGCGTCGACTTCCACGGGCGCGTCACGAAGCCGATGGCCAAGCGCCTGGCCGCGGCGCTCGAACCGTACGACCCGATGTTCATCGAGGAACCGGTCCTCCCCGAGCACAACGACGCCCTCCCGCAGATCGCCGCGCACACGACGACGCCCATCGCCACCGGCGAGCGGATGTACTCCCGCTGGGACTTCAAGCAGATCTTCGAGAACGGCTCCGTCGACGTGATCCAGCCCGACCTGTCCCACGCGGGCGGGATCACGGAAGTGAAGAAGATCGCCGCGATGGCCGAGGCCTACGACGTCGCGCTGGCGCCCCACTGTCCGCTCGGCCCGGTCGCGCTCGCCTCCTGTCTGCAGGTCGACGCCTGCTCGCCCAACGCCCTCATCCAGGAGCAGAGCCTGAACATCCACTACAACGACACCGGCGACGTCCTCGAGTACCTCGCCGACCCCTCCGTCTTCGAGTACGACGACGGCTACGTGACGATCCCCGACAACCCGGGGCTCGGCATCGAGATCAACGAGGACCACGTCCGCGAACAGTCAGAGAAGACGGTGAACTGGCACAACCCCGTCTGGCGACACCAGGACGGTAGCGTCGCCGAGTGGTAGACCCGGGCCAGTGGCTCCGGTCCCGGCCGATTTTTCGACAGCGCGGTTCGACAGCGCGGTTCGCGAGTACGCATCGACTACCCCGATTTTCGTTACTGAGACGGCCCGGTAGTTCCCGAAATCAGGCGACGAACGGCCGGATCTCGACGCCGAACTCGTAGACGCCGGGGTGGATCCGGTACTGTTCGAGCGTCGGCGGCCCGCAGCTCCCCGTCCCGAGGCCGCAGTGGGCGTGGTCCAGCGACACCGAGATCTCGTCGCGGGAGGGGAGTTCGTGGTCGTGGTCCGCGGCCGCCAGGTCCGCCCTCGCGTAGTCGTGGGCCGTGACGTCGAGGAGCGAATCACCGGTCACGGCGATGCCGACGCCGCGCCCGTCGGTGAACGTCGCCCAGCGGACGTCCGTCCGGGTGCCGTTGGCCTGCGGGCGGACGTAGGGCGTGTGGAGTTCCTCGACGGAGCTGTCGTATCGCCCGACGAGCGCCGCCTCCTTGCTGTCGACGTACGATTCGCCGGGACCGCGACCGTACCATGTCACCTGGTCGAACTCGCCGTCGAGCGTCAGGTCCAGGCCGACGCGGGGGAGCGACGGGAGCAGCGACAGGTCTCCCTCGGGCTCGATTCGCGTCTGAATCTCGACCGCACCGGTGTCCCGGACGGTGTACACCTGTTCCGTCGCGAAGCCGTGGTCGAAGATCGGCGGGGCGAGGCGCCCCTCGACGGTTATCTCGACGGCTTCCTCGCCCACGACCTCGTGGCTCACCTCGTCCGTCCGGAACTGCAGGTCGTCGAGCCCGTGTTCCCGCCAGAGCTGGGCGAACCCGATGGTCCTGACGTCGTCGTGGGTGAGCCGTTCGCCGTTCTCGTGGACCTCTCGCAGCCGGGTGAGCAGCGTCCGGGAGAGGGGGAGCCCCTCGTCGTTGTCGGTCGGTGCCCGCCAGAGCCCCGTTCGGGGGCCACTTGCCACCACCTCCCGGCCCCGGTAGGACAGCGAGTCGACGACGCCCCGGGTGTCGTCGAAGGTCAGTTCGAACGCCGCGTTCGAGACGACGAGCCCGTCGTCGGTCGTCTCACAGCTGAGCGGCGCTGACGAGTCGGGAGCGGGGGCCGACGGCTCGCCGCCGGGCAGTTCGAACTGCCCGGTCGCGACGGTGTGCCCTGCCGGTGCCCACCTGGTCTCGCCCCCGAGTCGGGCCTCGACCGTGAGGAGGTTCTCGGCGTCGTCGTCCAGGTGCTCGGGATCGACGGGAACGGTCAGCGTCGCGCGCTCGCCGGCGGCGACGTCCGGGAGGTCGACGGCGCCGCTCTCGCGGAGTTCCCCGTCCGCTTCGACGCGCCAGGTGGCCCGGAGGTGGTCGAGATCGCGGAAGTCGTAGCGGTTCTCGACGACCACCTCGCCGGCTTCGAGGTCCGACGGCTCGAACGTCACCGGCTCGATGACCTTCTTGTACTCGGTCAGCCCGGGCGAGGGCGTCCGGTCCGGGAACACCAGGCCGTTGATGTTGAAGTTCGCGTCGTTCGGTTCGTCGCCGAAGTCACCCCCGTAGGCGAACCACTCCTCGCCGTCTTCGGTGGTCTGGCGAAGTCCCTGGTCGAGCCAGTCCCAGACGAACCCGCCCTGCAGGCGGTCGTGCTCGTAGAAGGCGTCCCAGTACTCGCGGAGGTTGCCGGGGCCGTTCCCCATCGCGTGGGCGTACTCACAGAGGATGACTGGGTGCTCGTACTCGTCTTCGGCCGCCCAGGCCTCGAGCTGGTCCCACGGCGGGTACATCGGGCCGACGATGTCCGAGACGACCTGCTCCTCGTCCGGTTCGTAGTGGATCGGTCGCGTCGGGTCTCGCTGGCGGGTCTCCTCGGCCATCGTGACGTGGTTCGACCCGAAGTCCGACTCGTTGCCGAGCGACCAGACGACGACGCTCGGGTGGTTCTTGTCGCGCTCGACCATCCGGACCATCCGGTCGACGTAGGTGTCCTCCCACTCCGCGGCGTCGCTGATGTGTGGCGTCTCGCGGGCCAGCTCCATCCCGTGGCACTCCAGGTCCGTCTCGTCGACGACGTAGAGGCCGTACTCGTCACAGAGGTCGTAGAAGCGCGAGTCGTTGGGGTAGTGGGCCGTCCGGACGGCGTTGACGTTGTGCCGTTTCATCAGCTCGACGTCCTCGCGCATCGACTCGACGGGGACGTGGCGGCCCCGGTCCGGGTGGAAGTCGTGGCGGTTCACGCCGCGGATCGTCACCGCCTCGCCGTTGACGAGGAACTGGCCGTCCGTGACCTCGACCTCGCGGAAGCCGACGGTCTCCGCGACGACTTCCGTCACCGCGCCGTCCGTCCGCTCGCCGTTCCCCCCGTCTGACGCGTCCACCAGTTCGACCTCCAGAGCGTAGCAGGTCGGCGTCTCGGCGGTCCACTTCTCGGGGTCGTCGACGTCGGTTTCGAGCGTGACGGTCGCTGTCTCGCCCGCAGCGACGTCGACAGCGGCCTCCAGCTCGGTGACGACCTCGCCGTCCTCGTCCCGGAGCGTCGCGTCTACCCGGCGGGTCACCTCGTCCGCCGTCCCGACGTTCGCGACGTCGACGGCGGCCGTGAGGTGGGCGTCCCGGTACGCGTCGTCGAGTTCCGTCCGCACGTCGACGTCGGCGACGTGGGTCTCCGGGACGGCGTAGGCGTACACCGCCCGGAAGATGCCGCTGAGCCACCACATGTCCTGGTCCTCGACGTAGCTCCCGTTGGTCCACCTGTACACGCGCACGGCGACCGTGTTCTCACCGGGTTCGACGTGCTCGCTGACGTCGAACTCCGAGGGAAGTCGGGCGCCCTCGCTGTAGCCGACCCGCTCGCCGTTGACCCACAGGTGGAACGCCGAGTCGACGCCCTCGAAGTGGAGGCGGACCTGTCGCCCGTCCCAGTCCTCGTCGACGTGGAACGTCCGGCGGTACGAGGCGGTCGGGTTCTCCGTCGGAACGTTCGGCGGGTCGAGCGGAAACGGGTAGACGACGTTGGTGTAGTGCGGGTCGCCGTAGCCCGCCGCCTGCCAGTTTATCGGCACGTCGATGCCGTCCCAGTCGCCGGCGTCGAACCCCGGGTCCTGGAATCCGGCCGGCGCGTCCGCCGGCGTCGCGGCCAGGTCGAACTCCCACTCGCCGTCGAGCGAGCGTATCCAGGGCGACCGCGTGCGTTCGCGCGTCTGTGCGGCTTCGGGGTTCTCGTAGGGCAGTACGTCCACGTGGGGCCCAAGCCGATTCCGGCCCACGGTTCGCGGGTCGAGCCAGTCGTCCATACTGCAACGTAACACCGGCCCTGCGTAAATAATTCGCTGGGTGACCGGGTCCGGGGCTTGTGACTCGACACTCCGCGAACTGGTCGCCCAGCGTCGCACGAACGCTTTTGTACGCTCCCGGCGCAGTTGTCGGTGTGTCCTACAGCGTCGCAGTTATCGGAACGGGTACGGAACCGGACGACCCCGGTCGAGACGGGTACGCGATGGCGTACCACCACGCGACGGGGTACGAGAAGGTCGACGACTGCGAACTCGTCGCCTGCGCGGACGTCGTCGAGGAGAACGCGCGGGCCTTCGCCGACGAGTTCGACCTCGACGACGGGGGCGTGTTCACGGACTACGAGGCGATGCTCGAAGCCGTCGAGCCCGATATCGTCTCCCTCTGCGTCCCCCCGGCGGTCCACGCGTCCATCGCGCTCGATTGCATCCGGAGCGGCGTCGTCGACGCCATCCACTGCGAGAAGCCGATGGCCGACACCTACGGCGGGGCCAGGGAGATGACCGAGGCGGCCGACCGCCACGACGTCCAGCTGACGTTCAACCACCAGCGCCGCTTCAGCGACGCCGTCCGGACCGCCAAGGACCTGCTCGACGCGGGCGAGATCGGCGACCTCCGGCGAGTGGAGTTCGGGGCGCCGGTCGGTATCTTCGACTACGGCAGCCACTCCTTCGACCTCTGTAACTACTTCAACGACGAGACGCCGGGGGAGTGGGTGCTGGGCCAGATCGACTACTCGGCGGAGAATATCCTGTTCGGCACCCACAACGAGAACCAGGCGATCGTCCACTGGGAGTACGAGAACGGCGTCCACGGCGTCGCAGCCTCCGACAGCACCGGGACGGGCGGTCCCGCCAGTGCCTTCGCCTGTCACAACCGCCTGATCGGGACCGACGGCGTCATCGAGGTCGGCCCCGAGGGCGACGACGGCGAGGAACTCCCGGCGCTACGGATCCGCCGTGACGGCGGCGACTGGGAGACCGTCGAGACGAAGGACGGCCTCCACGACTGGGCGTTCGTCGACCGCGCCATCGCGGAGAACGTGCGCTGTCTCCGCGAGGGAGAAACGCCGGAACTCGGCGCCGAGAACGCGCTCAGGGCCACCGAACTCATCTTCGCGACCTGGGAGTCCTCCCGGCGGCGCGGCCGCGTGGACCTCCCGCTGTCCATCGACGACAACCCGCTCCAGGCGATGCTCGACGCGGGCGACCTGACGCCGGCACCGATGGAGGAGGAGTAGATGGTCGACCTCTCGGTCTGTATCGAGATGGTGTACGACGACGAGCCGTTCCACGAGCGGATCCGCCGGACCGCCGACGCCGGCGTCGACGCCGTCGAGTTCTGGGACTGGCGCGAGAAGGACCTCGACGCCATCGGGACCGCGGCGGACGCGGCGGGCGTCGACGTCGTCGCCTGCGTCGCCGGCGGGGACCTGACCGACCCCGCGGCGGCCGACGACGCCGTCGAGACGATCCGCGAGTCGATCGAGACGGCGGCCGACCTGGGAATCCCCACGCTCATCGCCACGACCGGTCCGGACCAGGACGGTCTGGACCGCCAGGTCCAGCACGACAACGTCGTCGAGGTGCTCTCGCGGGTGGCTCCGGACGCCGAGGACGCGGGCGTCACTATCGCGCTGGAACCGCTCAACACCACGGTCGACCACCCGGGTTACTACCTGACCACGAGCGAGGAAGGGTTCGAGATAGTCGACGAGGTCGGTTCGGATGCCGTGACGCTCCTCTACGACGTCTACCACCAGCAGATAACGGAGGGCAACGTCACCGATACGATCACCGAGAACGTCGACGACATCGGTCACGTCCACGTCGCCGACGTCCCGGGCCGTCACGAACCCGGGACGGGCGAACTGAACTACGCGAACGTCTTCGACGCCATCGACGCCGCCGGCTACGACGGCTACGTCGGCTGCGAGTTCTCGCCGACCGGCGACCCGGACGAGGCGATGGCCGCGGTCCTCGATGCGGCTGACGCGAGCTGATCCGAACTCGCTTCTGCCCGCGGCAGGTGGGCGGTACGCGGCGATTACCCGCGCTGTCAGTGCCGAGAATGGCCGGTACGTGCTGCCTCCGGCTCGGCGTTCCGCCCCGGTCGCTTCCGTTCCCCCCGTCACCGGGGTGGCGTCCGTGCGGGTCGTCCCCATGATTTATCTGTTCGACAGGTAATCTTCAGCCATGCCGAAGATTGCCTTCGTTGGCGCCGGCAGTATCGTCTTCGCTCGCAACCTGATGGGTGACGTGCTCTCGTACCCGGAGCTCCAGGGGAGTACGATCGCCCTGATGGACATCGACGAGGCGCGACTCGACAGGGTCGCGACGGCTGGACGGGAGATGGTCGAACACAACGACGTCGACGCGACCATCGAGACCACGACCGACCGGCGGGAGGCCCTGGACGGCGCCGACTACGTGCTGAACATGATCCACGTCGGCGGCCGGGAGCCCTTCGAGAACGAGATCCGCATCCCCCAGGAGTACGGCGTGAACCAGGCCGTCGGCGACACGCTCGGCCCCGGTGGCGTCTTCCGCTTCCTGCGGACCGCGCCCGTCGTGCTGGACCTGGCCCGCGACATGGAGGAACTCTGCCCGGACGCACTCTTGCTCAACTACACCAACCCGATGGCGATGCTGTGCTGGGCCGTCGACGAGGCCACCGACGTCGACGTCGTCGGCCTCTGTCACAGCGTCCAGCACACCGCGCAGGCCGTCGCCGACTACGCGGACGTTCCGCGCGAGGAACTGGACTACTGGGTCGCGGGCATCAACCACATGGCGTGGTTCCTCGAGGCCGAACACGACGGCGAGAGCATCTATCCGGCGCTGTACGAGGCGGCCGACGACCCGGAGACGTACAAGCGTGACAACGTCCGGTTCGACATCCTCCGGCACTTCGGCGCGTTCGTCACGGAGTCGAGCAACCACATGTCCGAGTACGTGCCGTACTTCCGGACCGACGAGGAGACCATCGAGGCCTACACCGTCGACGAGGAGTTCGAGGACTACTTCGTCGACTGGATGCCCACGGGCCGGTACTTCGAGCACTGGTGCGAGTACCAGCAGGAGGCCCGCGAGATGACGGCCGACGACATCGACCCGGAGATAGAGCGCTCCGAGGAGTACAGCTCGCGCATCGTCCACTCGATGGAGACCGGCGAGCAGCGTCGGATGAACATCAACGTCCGTAACGACGCGGGCGCCATCGCGAACCTCGGGAACGACACCTGCGTCGAGGTGCCCTGTCTCGTCGACGGCCAGGGCGTCCACCCCTGCTCCGTCGGCGAACTCCCCGCCCAGCTGGTGGCGCTCGACCGCACGAACACGAGCGTCCAGCGCTTCGCGGTGAAGGCGGCCCTCGAACACGACCAGAACGCGCTCCGGCAGGCGGTGAAACTGGACCCGCTGACCTCGGCCACCTGCACGCTCTCCGAGATCGACGACATGGTCGACGACCTGCTCGCGGCAAACGCCGACTACCTCCCGGACGAACTCGTCGAGGCACCCCGCACCGCTTCTTCGTCGGTCTAGCCGTCGCGGACCGGTCCCCGGCTCCGCACCTGGCGTGGCGTGTTACTCCGTCCCACTGCGGAAAGGTTTATCATCGTCATCCTACATCATCGACTATGGGCGAGCTAGAGATTCGCAACCTGACGAAGGTATTCAACGACGACAGTGGCGACATCGTCGCGGTCGACGACTTCGAGGCGGAGATCGAGGACGGTGAGCTGATCGTCCTCGTCGGGCCGTCGGGTTGTGGGAAGTCGACGACGCTCCGCTGCATCGCCGGCCTGGAGACGCCGACCCAGGGCGACATTCTCGTCGACGGGAACGACGTCACGGACAACAAGCCGAAGAACCGCGACATGGCGATGGTGTTCCAGAACTACGCGCTGTATCCCCACAAGACTGCCAGGGGCAACATGGCCTTCGGGCTCAAGATGGCGACCGACCTCTCGAAGGAAGAGATCGACGAGCGGGTCGAGGAGGTCGCCGCGATGATGGGGATCGAGGACCTGCTGGGGAAGAAGCCGGGCGACCTCTCCGGCGGGCAGCAACAGCGCGTCGCCCTCGGCCGCGCCATCGTCCGCGAACCGGAAGTGTTCCTGATGGACGAGCCCCTCTCCAACCTCGACGCGAAGCTCCGGACGCAGATGCGCACCGAGTTGCAGTCGCTCCAGCAGGAGTTCGGCGTCACGACCGTCTACGTCACTCACGACCAGACGGAGGCCATGACGATGTCCGACCGCATCGCCGTCCTCAACGAGGGCCAGCTCCAGCAACTCGGGACGCCCCTGGAGTGTTACCACGAGCCCGCGAATCGCTTCGTCGCCAGTTTCATCGGCTCGCCGTCGATGAACTTCTTCGAACTGGAACTGGACGCGACGGGCTCGCCGACGCTGGTCAACGAGACGTTCGAGTACGAACTCGACGACGACGTCTACGCGGACGTCGAGGGCGCGGGCGACCGTTTCACCCTGGGCATCCGACCGGAGGACGTCGAGGCCGTTCCGGCCGACACCCGCAACGCGATTCCGGCCGAGGTCGAGGTCACCGAGCCACTCGGTGACGTCACCTACGTCTACCTGAACGTCGGCGGCCAGCAGTACACGGCGACGCTCGAGGGCGACATCGTGCTGGAGGCCGGCCGGACCATCCACGTCACCTTCCCGCAGGAGAATATCCACCTCTTCGACGGCGACACGGGCGAGGCCGTCAGGAACCGGACGCCGCCGGAGGTCGACGACTTCGGGACGCTGACCGGCGTCGAGACGGGGACGGGCGCAGAAGTAGCCGAGTAACGCTCGCGAACCGGATTGTCACTCCAGACGCGCGGTCGTCACTCCAGCCGCGGCAGGTACTCCTCGTTCGCCTCGAGCAGTTCCTCGGTCATCTCGTGGATCTCGTCGAGCGTACAGGCCGCGGCCGTCAGCGGGTCGAGTTTGACCGCCCGGTGGATCTTCTCGCGGTCGTGCTCCAGTGCGCCCTCGACGACGAGGCGGTGGACGGACGCGTGCTGGCGCGGGAAGTGGGCGATCTCGGTGGGTAGTTCGCCCACGGAACACGGGTTGACGCCCGTGCCGTCGACGAGGACGGGCACCTCGACGCAGACGTCCTCTGGGAGGTTCGCGATGGCGTTCGTCTCGTTCGAGACGTTGAGGTTCATCCGCCGGGGCGTGTCGGTCTCGACGGCGTGGATGATGCGGGAGGCGTACTCCTCGGAACGCTCCGGCGCGACCGAATCGAGGTCGACGTCCAGGTCGGGGTCGTCGCGCTGGGCCGACCGCTCTTTCCAGCCCTCGAGGTAGGTGGCGGTCTCCATGCGCTCGGCGTAGTCCGTTCCCGTCATCTCCGCGATGGTCGCCTCGTCGGTCCGGAAGTAGGGGACGTACTCGGACATGTGGTGGGAGGACTCCGTCGGGAAGTAGCCGAAGTGTCGCATCATCTCGAAGCGGACGGTGTCCCGCTCGTAGATGTCGGGGTCGTCCATCGCCTCGCGGAGCGCGGGATAGACGCTCTCGCCGTCGTGTTCGGCCTCGAGGAACCAGGCGACGTGGTTGATGCCAGCCACCCAGTAGTCGAGTTCGTCCTGCGGGACGTCGACGTAGTCGGCGATGGCCTCTGCGGTGTGGGGGACGCTGTGACAGAGGCCGACCGTCTCGACGTCCGTGGCGTCGTACAGCGTCTGGCAGAGGATCGACATCGGGTTCGTGTAGTTCAGGAAGAGGGCGTCGGGACACACCTCCTCCACGTCGTTCGCGATGTCGAGCATCGTCGGGATGGTCCGCAGGGCCCGGAAGATGCCGCCCGGCCCGATGGTGTCGCCGATGGCCTGCTTCACGCCGTACTTCTCCGGAATGCGGATCTCGTTCTCGAAGGGCTCGGTGTCGCCCACGTTGATCATGTTGAGCACGTAGTCGGCGTCCTCCAGGGCCTCGACGCGGTCCGTGGTCGACTCGACAGTCGCGTCCAGGCCGGCGTTGTCGACCATCGACTCCGCGACCCGCGCGGTCTGTTCGAGGCGGTGCTCGTCGATGTCCATCAACGCGATCTCGCTGTCCTGCAGTTCGTCGAACGAGAGGACGTCGCCGACGAGCGTCGTGGCGAACACCATGCTACCCGCACCGATGAAGGTGATCTTCGGCATGCGTCGACACAGTGGCGTTCGCTGGATAAATATACCGGTGGCCGGGACGAGTGCGCTCGTCGCTACCGCGACGCTGGGCAGCGGACGCCGGTTCCGGACAGTATTGTCAGGAAACTAATGGAAATATATATACTTATCCTTCACGACTGTCAATGGGAAGCAATGCCAGACAGCAGTCCAGACAGCCTTCGGCGACGAAAACTCGTACAGAGCATCGGCCTGGGCGCTGGTATCGCCCTGGCCGGGTGTAGTGGCGACGGCGGAGACGGTGGTAGCCTGGAAGGAGACGGCGACGGAGGCGGGGATAGTCTCGGGACAGAGACCGGGGGAGGCGACGATGGTGACGGTGGATCCGGCGCCGACGTGCTCCACTGGGACGCCGGCCTCCCCTCCGACGAGGAGGACCTCGATACTGCGATCTCGAACATCCAGAACTTCTTCGAGGAGCGCACCGGCGAGCAGGTCCAGATAACCGACTACACGTACGAGGACATGCGCTCGGCGTACCTCACGGGCGCTCGTTCGGGGGATCCCGACTCCGTGGAGGGCGTCCTCTCGCACCTCACCGAGTACATCGAGGCGGACCTCATCGAACCCATCGGGGACGAGGCCGAGGCCCTCGAGTGGTACGACGGCTACGTCGATAGCACGATCGAGGCGATGTCGTACCAGGGCGAACTGTACGCGCTCCCCTACACCGGGAACGGACGGGCGATGATCTACCGCCGCGACGTCTTCGAGGAACTGGGACAGGATCCGCCCGAGACAGCGGACGAGTTCCTGGAGGTCGGCCGGTTGATCAAGTCCGAGACCGACCTCACGCCGTTCCACAACTGCACCAAGGACGGCGGCGTCCGCGCGTTCCAGGAGTGGATGTCCCACGTCTACCAGCACACGGAGAACCTCTACGCGACTGACGGGGACGGCTGGACGCTGAACGTCGACGCGGACACGCTGGGCCTCGTCTTCGACAAGTACTACCACCAGGTGTGGGCGAGCGACGATCCCATCGCCGACCCCGACCAGCTGGGGACCGGCTGGCAGGTCAACGACCCCGGGTACATCAACGGCAACTTCGCGATGATCGAGTGCGGCCCGTGGATCCGCGGCTGGACGAGCGGTCCGGAGATCGACGACTCCGATGCGGCCTCGGAGGTTCTGGACGAGAACACGGCCGTGGCTCACCTCCCCTACGCCGAGGGCGGGGAGCGCGCGACCTACCTCGAGGTCAAACCGGTCATGGTGAACGCCAACTCCGAGAACGGCGACCTCGGATTCGAGGCCGTCGCCTCCCGGTGTAGCCCCACGGTGATGGAACAGCAGAAGTCCCACTCCCCGGGCAACTACGTCACGCCGGTCCACGAGGACGTCGAGACGACCCTGGAGAGCGAGAACTGGATGCCATTCACCGACGTGTTCGAGACGGGGCGCGCGCTGGCGAAGATCTCCTGGGGCCCGGTGCGCCAGGAGTTCTACCCGCTGATGCAGGAGGTCGCCTACGGCGAGACAGACCCCTACGACGCCGGGAGCACGCTCCACTCGAACCTGAAAAGCCTGGAAGGCGACCTGTAATCCAGATGGCCACGAACACGTCTCAGGGTCGGTCTCCGCGCTACAGTGAGGAGTTCAAGTCGCTCCTCTCGGAGACGTGGCTCGGCTACGCACTCATCCTGCCGGCGACGATACTGGTCGCGGCGATCATCCTGTACCCGACGGTCCGGGGTATCCAGATGGCGTTCCTGGAAGTCTCGCTGCTCCAGCCCGGCGAGGAGACGTTCGTCGGTCTCGAGAACTTCGCCGAGATGGCCAACGACGCCGTGTTCCGGACCGCCCTGTGGCAGACGGTGTTGCTCACCGCGCTCGCGGTGTCGCTGCAGTACCTGCTCGGGATGGCGCTGGCGATGGTGCTCAAGGAGAAAGTGCCGGGAATGCGCTTCTTCAGGAGCGTCTCGATGGTGACGTGGGTCCTGCCGATCATCGTGATGGTCATCCTGTTCCGGTTCATGGTCCAGAACGGCTTCGGCCCCGCGAACATCGTCCTCGGCGCGCTCGGCCTGGAGACGACGTACTGGTTCGGCGACCCGGAGATGGCGTTCCCGCTCATCGTGTTGATGCACGTCTGGCGGAACGTCCCCTTCTACGCCATCGCGCTGATGGCGGCGATGAACTCGATCCCCGAGACCCAGTACGAGGCCGCGCGCCTCGACGGCGCGGGCGCGCTCCAGCGCTTCCGCCACGTCACGCTCCCGCAGATCTCCTACGTGTCGATGATCATGATCGTGTTGCACGTCATCTTCACGTTCAACAACTTCGAGATCGTCTACCTCTCGACCGGCGGGGGGCCGCTCGGCAACACCGAAGTGCTGGCGACGTACGTCTACAAGACGGCCTTCGAGACGTACGCGCTCGGCTACGCGGCGAGCATGGGCGTGGTGATGCTCGTCATCATGCTCACGTTCACCGCAGTGTACGTGAAACTGGAGGACACCGACTGATGTACAGCGAGGTATCCCATGGCAACTGAAACGGACGCTATCGACGGCGGAACCGGGACGACGAGCGCCATCCAGCGCTTCGACGAGTGGCTCGACGAAGACGTCTCGCCACGGCGAGCGCTGGCCGTGTACGCGGCCCTCGGCGTGTTCATGCTGTTCCTCCTGCTCCCGGTGCTGTACATGATACTGGCGACGTTCACGAACCAGTCGTTCCTCTACTCGTCGGCGCTGCTCCCGTCGTTGTCCAGTCTGACGCTCGCGAACTACGTCAACGTGCTCTCGACGGGCGCCTTCCAGCAGTACTTCGTCAACTCGACCATCATCGCGACGGCGACGACCGCGCTGACACTGTCGGTCGGTACCCTCGCCGCCTACTCGCTGAGCCGGTTCGACTACCCGGGGCGAGGCTCGCTCCTGCTGGCCTTCCTCGGGACCCAGATGTTGCCCTACGTGCTGATCCTGATCCCGTTCTTCCTGCTGATGTACACGCTGGACCTGATCAACTCTCACCTCGGGATCATCATCGCCCACTCGGTCATCGCCCTGCCGCTGGCCATCTGGCTGCTGAAGGGATACTTCGACGACATCCCCGAATCGCTGGACGAGGCGGCCAAGATGGACGGCTGTTCGCAACTGGACGTCCTGGCCCGGGTCATCCTCCCGCTGTCGCTGCCGGGCCTGGCCGTGGCGGGATTCTACACGTTCACCATCTCGTGGAACGACTTCCTGCTCGTCTCGGTGCTCTCCCAGACCGGTGCGACCCGCACGCTTCCCTACGGGCTGCAGCTGTTCCAGTCCCAGAACCAGGTCGCCTGGCACCTCGTGCTGACGGCGGCGACCATAACGATGGTCCCGGTCATCGTCCTGTTCGCAGCGGTCCAGCAGTGGGTCGTCAAGGGCCTGGCCAGCGGCGGCATGAAGGGGACCTGACCACGGAGCGCCCCTTCGTTCGTGGCCGTCTTCTTCCAGTGCACCGTCGGCGGTCGGGCGTCCCGCGTCCCGCCGCCGGGGCGACGGCGGCGACGCCCTGTTGCGGCGATAAATATCAGGATGAGATACTACTTTTTCACCTGTTAATACGAAGTACGACGTCGCAGATCGATCGTGGGCTAACATTCACAAACCCTTCGAGCGGCCACAGGGGGCCGCCTCGGACCGGATCAAATCCGTCGGACGATTTTCGCCGATAGTAACCAAGGCTCTTTCGAATTGTGGCGAATGTGGCGACGTCGACGCTCGATACGTCTGATTCAACTGCAGACGAGCGTCTATCGCCCTACCTGATTGATGCTGGATAATACGGCAAAATAATATGGTACTTGTCAGGTCTGCACCCCGCCCTACCCCGTCCCTGCCCGGGACGCGTACTGACGGTCACCATGGCTGGCCGCTGTCGCTACGGGCCAGGAGCAGGTGTGAAAACGATGGGAGAATCCGCAAACCGTCAAGACGGCCACCGACGGCCGCGTTCGACCGACGAACCGCGAACCCTAGAAGGGCGCTTCGGGGCCTTCGTCGTCGTCGCCGCCGATCTCGCCGCCGCGGGAGTCGCCGGGCATCGACGGACCGCCGCCGCCCATCCCGCCACCGCCGCCCATGCCGGTGTTCGCGTGGACGGTGTCGATCTCGGGGATCTCCTTGGTCATGCGCGTCTTGATGGCCTGGATGGTCATCGGCGAGATGCCACAGCCCGAACAGGCGCCGCCGAGCTGGATGGTGACGCTGCCCTCCTCGCGGTCGAGGTCCTCGATGGCCGCGTTCCCGCCGTGCATCTGGATCTGGGGGAAGTTGCGGCGCAGGAAGTTGGAGATGCGCTCCTTCAGGTCGTCGTTCGCGGCCTCGTCTGTTTCGGTGCTCATGATATCCTGTCTTTGATTCCGCGGGCGCTTAGACCTTTGGACTCACCCGTTCGTTGCCCACGTCCGTTCGTTGCCCGCGTTCCGGAACGGGGGTCGGGCCGACGACGATGGGCGGTCACTCCTCGAAGCCGAAGATACGTCGATGCTGGCGCTCCAGTTCGTCGACGTAGCGTTCGAGCACCGCCTCGACTTTCTCGTCGGCGACGACGATGGCGTCCAGACGGTCGACGGGACTCTCTGGCAGGTCGATCCGGAACTCGCCGTCCCCCTCGTAGAATGGCTCCGACTCGTTGAGGATCTGCTGGTCGATGGCGTGGATCAGCTCCGAGTCGTACGCGTCGTTCATCTCCTCGAAGGCCTGCTTGTACGCCTTCTGTAGCTCGGGGAAGTAGTTCGCGTACTTGTCCTCGAACTGTTCGGGGTCGAAGTCGGTCATTGCCAGACGGATCGGCGCCCCCAGATAAAGGTCACGCGGTCTCCACGCGCTCGCGGCCAGCCCGTCGGTCTCGACCGTCGCCGCCGTGGCGCCTGCCGTTCGATTATCGGCGGACGGGCTGGCTGGCGTCTTTCTTCGGCAGGTACACCGTGAGGTAGCCGACGAAGACGATGCCGAACAGCCCCCCGAGGACGAGGTACACCTCGACGCCGATGCCGGCGAAGATGGCGAGTATCTCGTCGACCGTCGCGATGGGGTCGGCCAGCCCGAACGCCTCGACGTAGGTGAGGACCGCCAGGACGGCGACGAGGAACAGGTCCAGCACGTCGCGCTCTTGCATTCCGTGGGTACTCTCTGGAGCAGACGCTTAGCTCTTTTTGCCGATCAGTATAGATCAGCTACGTAGCGTTTGGTGGGTGCCGGGGTTGTCGCTCTTAGCACGACGTCAAACACGTCGAAAGCCCTCGGCGCGTTCGCCTCGTGCGACTCGCTGCGCTCCTCGCTCCGCTGCGGTGCTTACGTCGTCGGACGTCGGCGAGCGCACCTCGCCCTTTCATTCCGCCAGGATCCGCGTTGCTCGCGCACCGAGGCGCTCGCGATTGAGTCCACCAAACCTCCCCGGTCGCGCCTGGCGGCGCGACACGCGTCCTGACCGCTCCGCAACCGCCCGGCGGTCGGCCGGGAGGCCGTCTCGTCGGCCGACCAGGGGGAGGGAAGGCTGCGGTGCGGTGCCTGGTGGACTGAAAGGGCGAGGCGGGCTCCGGGAACCCGGGCGAAGCAAGCACCGCAGGCGAAGCCGAGGAGCGCAGCGAGCCCCGGGACCGGAGCACGTTGAGGGCTTTCTGGGTGTTAGCGGTATCCTTTCTTCCAGCGCTATCCCATCAAAACATCCGAGCACTTCACACAAGCACAGACCGTTGGTGAGGGCAATACGATGGGCGTGTGAAATAGCTGCAGTACCCGCTACGTACCGAAATATGTCGAAAACCAGATCAATTCAACTGTTCGGCGACGATGGCGTCGGCGGCCTCGACGAAGTCCTGTTCTTTCCCAGCTGGAACGGTCGCACCGGCGGCGATGTCGTGGCCGCCGCCGTCACCGCCGACGGACCGCGATGCTTCGCCCATCACGGCAGAGAGGTCGAGGCCGCGGCCGACGAGCGGGCCGGTACCCCGCGAGGACACCTTCGTCTCCTCCTCGGACTTCCGGGCGAACGCGAGGATCGGTTTGTCCGAGTCGACGCCGTCGGTGCCGAGCGCCATCCCGGCGACGATACCGACGATGGTCTCGCGGATGGCCTCGCCGGCGTCGAACCACTGGACGTGCTCCTCGTGGGTGACGCCGCGTTCCTGGACGAGCGTCAGCCCCTCCGAGAGGTTGCGCCGGTGGTTCGCGAGCAGGGTCTGGGCCCGGTCCAGCGCGCCGTCGCGGTTGCCCAGACAGACCGCGAGGCCGACGTCGGCCCGCTCGTAGCGGGCGGTGGCGTTCAGCAGCGTGGAGAACTCGCTGGCGTCCCGCAACTCGGTGCCGACGGGTTCGTCGGCGAGCGTGTAGGTGGTCCCGACGAGCGAGTCGATCTTGCCGGCGGGGACGCCCCGCTCGACGGCCCGCTTGACGAGCGCGCTGGCGACGGTCTGGCGCTCGTCGTCGGTCAGGTCCGCCCAGGTCCGCCAGTCGCCAGTCGTCTTGAGGTCGAGTCCCAGGCCGTCGAGAAACCGGATCGCACCGGCCTGGTCGTTGGAGACGCCGGGTATCGGGACTTCCGTCGCGTACTCCAGCAACTTCGGGAGCGGACGCGTCTGTTTACCGTACAGCGTGAGGTCGGTGCCCTCGTCGAGGACGCCCGCCTCGACGCCTTCGGCGACGATGCCCGCGTTCGCGCCGACCAGTTCCCCACCGACGGCCTGCATGTCGCCGACGGCGCCGACGACGGCGAGGCCGGCCAGGTCGCGGTTGCCGTCGGTGACGTCCGCCTCGTCGGCGTCGCCGGTCTCGGCGAGCGCACGGGCGAGAACGTAGGCGGCCCCCGCACCTGAGAGCTCCGAGGCGCCGTTGATCCCCTCTAGCAGCGGGTTGAGGTGGAACTCGGTGTCGGCGTACCCGTCGGTCGTCACGACGGCGTCGGGGTGGCACTCCTCGGGGTTCGCTGGCTGGTGGTGGTCGGCGATGACGGGCGTGAAATCCCCCGCCGCCGCGTGGTCGCTGATGACGTCCAGTTGCCCGGAGCCGAAGTCGGTGAACAGCACGGTGTCGTAGTCGGTGGCGGCGATGCCCGCGATGGCCTCCGCGTCGAGTTGCTTCTCGAAGACCGTCTCGAACTTGATGCCTGCGCGTTGAAGCGCCGACGATGCGACGGCCGCGCTCGTCAGTCCGTCGGCGTCGATGTGGGACGCGAGCAGTACTTCGTCGGCTCGCTGGAGTCGATTCGCGCACGCGACGGCGCGGTCGTCCAGGTCGGGTACCGGTCCCATGCTGAGCGAGGGTGGTGCCCGCTCGCGTATAAACTATCGGACTGGGGCCGGGAGAACGCGATCGCCGCTGGGGGCGCAATCTCACACACGGACGCCTCTCGCAACGTGAGACCGTTCCGGGCTTCCGACAGCGACTCACCCACTCGCTGGTCGCAGCGCCCAGACCTCGTAGGGTTGTTCGGCGGGTTCCTCGGGGTCGATCCCTGACTGCTTCTCGGCCTCGTACCTACTCCGTTCGACGGTCTCGAAATTAGATTCCAGTATCCTCCGCACGGTACGCACGGTTCGCTCCTGGGCGAACACCGGCCCGTCGTCGCGTGGCATGTGATTGTGAGCGGCGACCATCAGGCCGTCGTCGGCGACGACGCCACGCAGGTCGTCGGCGAACTCGAACAGGTCGGTCACGGAGTAGTCCGCACAGAGGTAGTACAGCGATCCGACGGCGACGACGGCGTCGAAGGTGCGCTCGCTTTCGGCCACCCAGTCGACGATGTCCGCCCGCTCGTAGGACGCGTCGGGGGCCCACTCGCGGGCGGCGTCGAGCGCCTCCTTCGAGCAGTCGACGCCGACGACCTCGGCGTCGGGATACGCCTCGGTCACGAGTCTCGTTTTGGCGCCGTTGCCACAGCCCAGGTCGAGTATGCGGTCGACTTCTTCGGCCGGTTTCCGGCCCCGGAGTGCGGCGAGGGGACGCTCGCCCTTGCGGCGCTCGTACTCGCTCTCGTAGTAGCCCCACGGGTCCCCCTCGGCCTCGGCGTAGAGTTCGTCGAAGTATTCGTCGTCGAATCGCATGCTCTCACTGCCGGTGAGGATGAATTAAACGTTGGGGGTCCGGACGTCAGCCGACCGCCCACGCCCCACTTACGCGACGTCGCGTCGTTCGGTGATCGTGACCGTCTCGTCGTCCGATTCCACCGTCGTCTCGATGGTCACCCAGCCGCCGGCGCCCTTGACCGCGATGGCGTCGCTCCAACCGAGCGTGATCCGCTTGGTCTCGGAGTGAGACTCACCGCCGGCCAGGGTGCCGACGTCGGCTGACCCCTGCCAGACTTGCTTGCCGTTCCCTTCCTTGCCGGCGTAGATCTGCGTCGAGACGGTGACGTCCTCCGCCGTCGCGTTCTGGCGGTTGGTGACCGTCGACGTCACGTCGCGACAGGTTCGTCCGCACTCCTCCGTGTTGTCGGCGACGACCGTGAACGCCGGTTCGTCGGTGGTGGTCTCGGTCCCGTCGTCTCCACCACCGTTATCCGGTGGCGAAGCCGGCGTCTCTCCCGGATCCGCGCCGCTGCCTGGCGCGTTGTCGGGGCCGAAGCCCGGACCAGGGCCGGATCCGAACCCACTCGCGACGGCGCCACCCGCGCCGACGACGAGGAGCGCGGCGATGCCACACACTGCGAACAGTCTCGCATTCATCTATCGTTGGACTGGTACGTCGCAACCGGTGTTATTTATCCAGTCGCTAAGCACTCCCACCGAACAGTCCAGTGACTGTCACCTGTCGTGGTCCTGGACTGGCAGGGCGGGTTCGAACCGTGGATTCACCGGCCCGAGCCGGCGTTAATATCGGATTAAGCCGCGAGAAGCCGGGCGGTCCGCTCGTCGTTCGGACCCGGTCACTCCCGATGCGTCGGCGCGGCGTCCTCGACGACGGCACAGGCCAGCACCTCGAAGTCGGCCGTCTCCGGGACGACGTCAACGTCGACGCCGTGGCCCTCGGCCGTCTCCCGCGTGGGTTCGCCGATCGCGCCGACGACGGCGTCGTTCAAACCCGCGATGGCGTCGGTTCGAACGCCCCGTTCGTCGGCGGCGTCGAGGAAGTGCTCGACCGTGAGCGAGGAGGTGAACAGCGCGGCGTCGAGTTCGCCATCGGCCGCGATTTCGACCGACTCGCCCGCCCCATCTGGCCGGACGAGCCGATAGAGGACGGTCTCGTGGACGTCCGCGCCCGCGTCGGCGAGTCCGTCCGTCAGGACGGGCGAACCGTGGTCCGAGCGGGCTACCTCGACGCTGGCCCCGTCGACCTCCCCTTCCAGTGCCGCGACCAGCCCCGACGACGTGTACTCCTCCGGGACCAGGTCGACGGCGTAGCCCGCCTCGCGTAGCGCGTCGGCCGTCGCGGCGCCGATGGCGCAGACGGTGGCGTCGCCGGGTTCCCAGCCGGCTTCGGCCGCCAGCTCGACCCCCGTCTTGCTCGTGAGAATCACGTAATCTGCGCCCTCCTGCGGGGCGTTTCCCGTCGGTTCGACAGCGAGCATCGGGTCGGAGACGGGGTCGGCCCCGAGCGATTCGAGCAGTTCGACCGCGTCGTCCAGGCGCTCGTCGTCGGGCCGGAAGACGGCGACGCGGAGGCGGGGTTCCTCACGCATCGTCGGTGGCCTCCAGTCCGTCGTCGAGTCGCTCGTTCCGCAGGAACGCTTTCACACGCTCGCGTTCGCCGGCGACGTCGCCGATCACGGTGATTGCGGGCGGTTCGATCCCCTCCTCGTCGCGCACGTCGACGATCGTATCGAGCGTGCCGACGGCGACGCGCTGGTCGGGACGGGTCGCGCGCTCGACCAGCGCGACCGGCGTCTCGGGGTCCATCCCGCTCTCCCGGAGGGCGGCGGTGTAGTCCGGGAGCTTGCCGACGCCCATCAGGACGACGATGGTGCCGCCCGTGTCGGCCAGCGCGCCCCAGTCGATGGCCGATTCGTCCTTCGTCGGGTCCTCGTGGCCCGTGACGAACGAGACGGAGGAGGCGTGGCCGCGGTGGGTCACCGGGATGCCGGCGACTTCCGGGCCGGCGACGGCGCTGGTGATGCCCGGCACGACCTCGAAGGCGATCTCGTTCTCGGCGAGGTGAACCATCTCCTCGCCGCCGCGGCCGAAGACGGTCGGGTCGCCGCCCTTGAGCCGGACGACGTCGTCGCCGTCCTCGGCGAGTTCCACCATGCGCCGGTTGGTGTACTCCTGTGGCGTCCACTCGCCGTCTGCGCGTTTGCCGACGTCCTCCCGTTTCTCCTCGGGGATAGCCTCCAGGATCTCCGGGCCGGGAAGCTTGTCGTGGAGGACGACGTCGGCCTCGTCGATCAGTCGCTTCGCCTTGACGGTCAGCAGTTCTGGGTCGCCGGGGCCCGAGCCGACGAGATAGACGGTCCCGGTCATTCGTCGACCGCTCCCCCCTCCTCGACGACTTCTTCGTCGTCGGTCTCGACGGCGGAGGCGGCGTCCTCGTCCGCCTCGCCGCCGTCGTCGAGTTCTTTCTTCGCCGCCGCGATCAGCTCTTTGGCGCCCTGGTCCGCGAGATCAGCGGCGAAGGACTTCGCACCGTCGACGTGGCGGTCGACGGGGACATCCCGCGTCGCGCTCACCTCCTCGGTGCCATCCTGTGAGAGCACCCGGACGCGCGTGCGAATTGACCGCCCCTGCAGGACGGCGTGGATGCCCAGCGGCGCGACGCAGCCGCCGCCGAGTTCCTCGAGGACGATCCGCTCGACGGTCGTCTCCGCGCGGGAACGCGGATGATTCAGTACTTCGTTCATCTCCTCGGCGAACTCTCCGTCGGCGGTCGCGACCGCCAGCGCGCCCTGGCCCGGTGCGGGGACGAACGTCTCGGTCGACAGCGGCGTCGCCTCGACGTTGTACAGCAGCCCCGAGCGTTCGAGTCCCGCCCGTGCGAGGACGATGGCGTCGAACTCGGTGTCGACGTCCCGGCCCAGTGCCTGACGTTCGATCTCCCGGAGCCCGTCGAACCACTCCTCCACGTCCTGGTCGTAGGGGAAGACGTACTCGTCGTCCTCCAGTCGCTCCTTGCGTTCTTTCTCCTCCTCGCTGCGTTCCTCGTGTTCGGCCTGCAGCGAGGGGGCGAGCAACTTCTCGACCCTCGTGTCGACGTTGCCACGGAGCGGCTGGACGTCCAGGTCGGGTCGCTCTGCCAGGAGTTCGGCCTTCCGGCGCAGGCTCGACGTGCCGACCGTGGCGCCCTCTGGGAGTTCCGAGAGCGTCGCGCCGTCGGGGGTGACCAGCACGTCCGACGGATCGGCGCGCTGGGGAACGGCCCCGACGACGAGCGAGTCGGGCTGTTCGGTGGGGACGTCCTTCATCGAGTGGACGGCGGCGTCGACGGAGCCGTCGAGGACCTGCTCGTCCAGGCTGCGGACGAACGCGCCGGTCTTGCCCAGGCGGTGGATCAGCTCGTCGCGGAGCTGGTCGCCGGTCGTCTCCACCTCGACGATCTCGACGTCGTAGCGGCGGTCTTCGAGCGCCTCCCGGACGGCGGCGGCCTGGCGAAGCGCCAGGTCCGACCCCCGCGTCGCCAGCCGCAGCGTCCCTCGCGTAGTCATAGCTGTGACTCCACGGTCAGCGGTGAAAAGTCTGCTACTTCGGGCGCGCGCCGACCACTGGGCGCGGGCCGGATTGGTCGGCGGTCAGTGTCACCACGGGCTGTCCCGGCTTACCACGGCTCGTCCTTGAGCCCGAGCCAGTAGGCGATGGTGTTCGTCACCACGTGGAGCAGCGGCGTCGCGACGAGGATGACGACCAGCACGGGGACGGTGAACGTCTCGGTGAACCACCCGAAGTCGGCGATGGCGGCCAGAAGGAGCGCGCCGACGACGAAGTCGAGCTGGTCGAGGCCGGGGAAGGCGGCGCCACGCTCGCGGCCGGTCCGGCGCTTGAGGAACGAGGCGCCGATGTCCCCAACCATCGCACCGAGGGCGAGGCCCACCGCGGCGAGGATCGGAAATTCGGGGAGCGACGCGATGCCCAGGGCGTCGTTCGCGGCCCCGTTGACGGCGTTGAGCACGAGCGCGAGGAGGGTGCCGGCGACGGTCCCCGCGAGCGTCCCGCGCCAGGTCTTTCCGTCGCCGAGCACGCGCTTGCCGTCCCACGTTCGGCCGCCGTCGATCGGCCGCCCGCCGCCCGCCAGGACGGCCGCGTTGTTCGGGACGTAGGCCGGCAGCATCGCCCACAGCGCCGTGGCGACGGTCGCGAGAATGCTCATTGTCCGGGCCTTTCTTCGCTCCCCCTTAACGCTTTCTCGGTGCGGGTGGGAGATGGACGGGGAGCCGGCTTGAACAATTACTACGACACCGCGAACAACCAGAAAGCCCCCGGGCGCTCGTGGCCTGCAACTCGCTGCGCTCCTCACCTCGCGATGCTCGGCTGCGGTGCTTGCGTCGTTTCGGCTCACGAGTACCCGGCCCCTTTCAGTCCCGCCCCGTGGAACTTCCAGATGGGCGGGACTGAAAGGGGCGTCCGGTTCGCCGAACCCCGGCGATCTAAGCACTGCACTGAGCGAACGGAGTGAGCGAAGGAAGCGCGCAGCGAGCCGCGGGAGGCGAACCGGTCGGGGCTTTCTGGTTGTTTGCGGTCGTCATCCATTCTTCGCAAAAACTGGCAATCACTCCCAGCGCCGCATCCATTTAGTCGGCCCGTCACTTACACACGGACGTGATCCCTCCGCTCGCGCGACAGTTCGTCGCCGGCGAGACGACCGCCGAGGCGCTGGACCACGTGACGACGCTGAACGACCGCGGGGTGGGGGCTATCCTGAACCACCTCGGCGAACACTACGAGACGCGCGGCCCGGCCGACGCGGACGCCGAGGCCTATCAGCGGCTCGTCGACGACGTCGTCCAGATGGATCTGGACGCGTGCATCTCGGCCAAGCCCTCCCAGCTCGGATTGACCGTGAGCGAGGACGTCTTCCGGGAGAACCTCTCGCGGGTCGTCGACCACGCCGCCGAGCGGGACGTCTTCGTCTGGCTGGACATGGAGGACTACACGACGACGGACGCGACGCTGGACGCCTTCGAGGCCGAGGTGACGAGACACGACGGCGGCGTCGGCGTTTGCCTGCAGTCCAACCTCCGGCGCACCCACGACGACCTGGAGCGACTGGCCGACCTCCCGGGGAAGGTACGGCTGGTCAAGGGGGCCTACGACCCGCCGGAGGCGGTCGCGTACAAGGGGAAGGGCCACGTCGACGCCCGCTACCGCGACGACCTTCGATATCTGTTCGCCAACTTCGACGACGGAATCGCGGTGGGGAGTCACGACCCCGAGATGATCTCGCTGGCCCGGTCGCTCCACGAGGAGTTCGGGACGCCCTACGAGATACAGATGCTGATGGGCGTCCGCACCGACGCGCAGTTCGACCTGGCCGAGGACTGTGAGGTCTGGCAGTACGTGCCCTACGGCGACCGCTGGCTGTCGTACTTCTACCGGCGCGTGGTCGAACGCAAGGAGAACGCGCTGTTCGCGGTGCGGGCGCTGCTGGGGAGCTGACTCGCTGGATCTGCTGTCGCTACCCCTCACGTTCTGGCGTTCTCACACCAGTACTCGAACCACACCAAAGAGGACCAGCACGCCGAGCACGTCGCAGACGTTCGTTACGACCGGAATCACCACTTCGTCGGGGTCGAGCGAGAAGCGGTAGGCGGCGTAGGTGGTGACCACCGTCACGGCGACGGCGAGGACGGCCAGCGTCAGCCCACTCAGGAGCGCGACGAGGACGACGGTTCGGAGCGGGAGCGCCGTCGCGCCGAACAGCCCCTGGACGAGCCACGCGCCGGCGCCGACGAGCGGGAAGATGGTCAGCGACAGCGAGACGGTCGCGACGGCGTTGCCGGCCAGTCGGTCGTCCGTCGGGGAGAAGGAGAGCAGACCGAGGTGGAACGCCGTCGAGAGTCGCGCCGCGAGGACGCTTCCGAGGTTCCCCGCCATCCCGATCGTCACCGGCACCAGCACGAGCAGCGAGGGGTACCGCAGCAGGGTGTCCTCGAAGGTGTCGAGCACGAGACCGCTGCCCAGTTCGACCGCCGTCAGGACTGCGAGTATCGGCAGCATCGTCCGCATGATGCCGCGGACGGTCCACTCCTGGCGCGCGCCGGCCATCCTACCCACCCCCCGCAGCGAGGACGACTCTGGCCGCGAACAGCATCGTCGCGACGCCGACGACGTCGCCCGTCGTCGTGACGACCGGGCCGGCCAGCGTGTCCGGGTTGAGTCCGCGCCGGTAGCCCAGGAAGACGACGGAGATGACGGCGGTCGCCAGGAGGACGCCCGAGACGAGCCCCGCGAGCACGGCGATGGCGACGAGCGTCGCGAGACCCGCGACGTCCCGGCCGAGCGCGACCAGCAGCGCGAACGCGAGCGTCGCGGCGAAGGCGCTGACGAGCACGCCGTTAGCCATCGACGCGGCGACGGCGCGGTTGAGCCGGTCGTCGCTCAGGGTGAACTCGGGTTCGACGAGTCCCTGGTGGAGCGCCGACCCGAGGCGGGCGCCGAGCGAGCCGTAGACGTTTCCCCTGGTCGCCAGGAGGGCGGGGACGAGGACGATGAGGCCGGTTACCTGCTCCAGTTCCGCTTCCATCCCGCCCAGCACCGCGCCCGCGAACAGGCCGCCGACCGCGCTGGGGAGGAGCACGGGCAGTGTCTCCCGGTAGGCCTCAACGGCGACCTCGCGGACGGTCATCGTCCTGAGTCACTGCCCGGAGCGGCAAAAAAGCGCCCGTACGCCGCAGTGGTCCTATCGCCGAGTGAACCAGGCGGCGACGACCACTCCCACCAGCGCGAGGACACCGAGCACTGCACCGACCGGGACCCCGGACTGCTCGATCGGTTCCCGGGCCGCGCCGTCGTCGATTTCCGGGGTCGGCGTGACCCCGTCTGTGGTCGGCGGTGGCGTGGCGGTGGCCGCCGGCGTCGGCGTCTCGGTGGCCGCGTCGGCAGCGGTCCCGACGGCGAACACCGACAGCCCCGGAACGGTCGCTTCGACGACGTACTCGTCGGCCGACCCTGCGGTGACGTTCATCGTGGCCGCCCCCCACTGGCCGTCGTGGTAGCGGTAGACGACGACGTCCGCCGGTGCGAGACCACGGTCGGCGAGCGTGGCATTCGAGACGCGGAACCGGAACGTCACCTCGCCGATGTCGCCGTCGGCGATGGAGTGGTCTACGTTCAGGTAGGCGATGGGAGTCTCGCCAGCCGGAGTCGACGACGGTGCGCCCGAGGGCGTCGACTCGCTCGCGCTGACGTTCAGCGTGAAGTCGCCGTCGACGAGCGGCGTGATATCGAGGCCGTCGAGCGAGACGTTTCCGGACGTCTGGCCCGACGTGTTCACCGAGACGGCCGTTCCGTTTCTGGCGTTGGTGACAGCGACGTCCGTCTGGCCGGAACTGGACTGGACGACGGTGGTCTGCCTCGGTCCTGGCGTGGGCGCCGAGCCGCTGGCGCCGTTCGATCCGGACGACGAACCGCCACTTCCGGTAGATGATCCCCCGCCGTTCCCGCTGGCCGCGACACCAGTTCCCGAGAGCGAGACGTCGACGGTCGGACGCGTCGAATCGTCCGTGTGGACCCGGAGCGTCCCGGTCGCGGTCCCGGTGTCGTTCGGTTCGAACGCGACCGTGATCTCCCGACTCTCGCCAGTCGCGAGCACCGTAGTCCCGGCGCCGTCGACGAGCTGGAACGGCGTCGTTCCCGAACTGGTGAGGCCGATGCCCGAAAGCGTGAGCGGCGTTCCACCGACGTTCGTCACCGTGACCGTCGCGGACGCGTCTCCGCCGACCGTGACGTCGCCGAAGTCGACGGCGTTCGTATCGACCGCGGCCCGGCGCGGTTGCGTCACGTCGACGACAGTCACCGAGACCGTCGCGTACCCGGATCCGGACCCGGAGTCGTCCTCGATCAGGTAGCTGAACGTGTCCGTGCCGGCGAATCCGGGGTCAGGGACGTACTCTAGCTCACCGGCGGTGTTCAGCGAGGCGGTCCCGTTGTCGGGTTGGCTGAAGCCGACCGTCCGGAGCGTGTCGCCGTCCGGGTCGTAGTCGTTGGCGAGCAGGCCCGGTGCGCGTACCGTAACGTTCTCGCCTTCGAGCGTGGCGTAGTGGTCGTCGACGGCAGTCGGTGCGCGGTTCGATCCCACGACGTCGACAGTGACGGTCGCGTACCCGGATCCGGTTCCCGAGTCGTCCTCGATCAGGTAGCTGAACGTGTCCGTCCCAGCGAATCCGGGGTCAGGGACGTACTCTAGCTCGCCGGCGGTGTTCAGCGAGGCGGTCCCGTTGTCTGGCTGACTGAAGCCGACCGTCCGGAGCGAATCGCCGTCCGGGTCGTAGTCGTTGGCGAGCAGGCCTGGTGCGCTCACCGTGAGAGTGACTCCCGCGTCCGTGGTGTAGTAATCCGGTGCGGCGACCGGCGCGCGGTTCGGATCCTCGAACACCTCGACGGTGACCGTCGCGTACCCGGATTCGGTCCCCGAGTCGTCCTCGATCAGGTAGCTGAACGTGTCCGTGCCGGCGAATCCGGGGTCGGGGACGTACTCTAGCTCGCCGGCGGTGTTCAGCGAGGCGGTCCCGTTGTCGGGTTGGCTGAAGCCGACCGTCCGGAGCGAATCGCCGTCCGGGTCGTAGTCGTTGGCGAGCAGGCCTGGTGCGCTCACCGTCAGGTTGACGCCCTCGACCGTGGTGTAGTAGTCCGGAACGGCGACCGGCGTGCGGTTCGGGTCCTTCTGTACATCGATAGAGACAGTGGCGTACCCGGAGTACTCGCTGTTCGCGTCCTGGATGCGATAGCTGAACGTGTCCGTCCCCGTGAACCCCGTGTCGGGGACGTACTCGAAGGAGCCGTCCGACGTCAGCGAGACGGTCCCGTTACCCGGGGTGCCGAAGTTGACCGCGTCGACCGAGTCACCGTTGGGGTCGAGGTCGTTCGCGAGAACTCCGGGCCCAGCCACGGAGAGGTTCACTCCCTCGACTGTCGTGTAGCTGTCGTCGACCGCGACCGGCGCTGTCCCCGTCGGATCCACGACGGTCACCGAGACCGTCGCGTACCCGGATCCGGTTCCGGAGTCGTCCTCGATCAGGTAGCTGAACGTGTCCGTCCCAGCGAATCCGGGGTCTGGGACGTATTCTAGCTCACCAGCGGTGTTCAGTGAGGCGGTCCCGTTGTCGGGTTGGCTGAAGCCGACCGTCCGGAGCGTGTCGCCGTCCGGGTCGTAGTCGTTGGCGAGCAGGCCCGGTGCGCTCACCGTCAGATTCGTCTCACGGAGCGTCGAGTACTGGTCGTCGACGGCCGTCGGTGCGCGATTCGATCCAGTGACGTCGATAGTGACGGTCGCGTACCCGGATCCGGTTCCCGAGTCGTCCTCGATCAGGTAGCTGAACGCGTCCGTGCCGGTGAATCCGGAGTCGGGGACGTACTCTAGCTCGCCGGCGGTGTTCAGCGAGGCGGTCCCGTTGTCGGGTTGGCTGAAGCCGACCGTACGGAGCGAATCGCCGTCCGGGTCGTAGTCGTTGGCGAGCAGGCCTGGTGCGCTCACCGTGAGAGTGACTCCCGCGTCGGTCGTGTAGTGGTCGTCGACGGCAGTCGGTGCTCGGTTGGGATCCGGCGCCACGTCGACGGTGACCGTCGCGTACCCGGATTCGGTCCCCGAGTCGTCCTCGATCAGGTATGTGAACGAATCCGTCCCGGTGAATCCCGGATCGGGAACGTACTCTAGCTCGCCGGCGGTGTTCAGCGAGGCGGTCCCGTTGTCGGGTTGGCTGAAGCCGACCGTCCGGAGCGAATCACCGTCCGGGTCGTAGTCGTTGGCGAGCAGGCCTGGTGCGCTCACCGTGAGAGTGACTCCCGCGTCGGTCGTGTAGTGGTCGTCGACGGCAGTCGGTGCGCGGTTCGGGTCCTCGAACACCGCGATAGTGACGGTGGCGTATGCGGAGTCCTCGTCGTGTTCGTCGCGGATCAGGTAGGTGAACGCGTCCGTCCCCGTGAAGCCCGGGTCGGGGACGTACTCGAAGGAGCCGTCCGACGTCAGCGAGACGGTCCCGTTGTCGGGTTGGCCGAACTGCGTCGCGCGGAGCGAGTCACCGTTGGGGTCGAGGTCGTTCGCGAGCAGACCAGGGGCGTCCACCGACAGCGTCTCGCCTTCGTCCACCGAATAGGAGTCAGCCACCGCGACCGGCGCCCGGTTCGACGCCGTCGGTGCCCCGAGGACGACGGTCACGTCCGTCGGTCCGTCGACGTCGAACGCGGTCCGGTTCGCGGTCAGGTTCGTGCCGGCCGGCGGCGTCGCGCGGAGGTGAACAGTGCCCGCGACCTCTATCGCGTCGCGATCGCTGGCCCCGAAGTTCAGGTGACCAGCGCTGTCGGTCGGTCCCTCGAAGATGCCGAGTAGATCGGTCGTGTCGGGGGCGATTCCGACCGTTGCGTTGGCGACCGGCCCGCCAGTGTCGCCCCGGACTACGGTGACCGTGAGCGGGGCCGCGCTCGGGAGCGTGCGGTCGATGGTGGCGTTGTCGTCGACCGTACCCAGGGACGCGACGTCGGGCGATCCGTCGACCGGACCCGGCCCGCCCGAGCCGTTCTGCTGGACGTAGACGACGACGTACGTCGGTCCCTTCGGGACTGTCGCCGAGAAGTTTCCGCTGGAATCGGTCGGGACCGACATCGACTGGTCGGTGTCGGTCGCGTTGACCAGCACGACGTAGTCGCCCGCCGCGGGCGCTCCGCCGGCCTCGCGTAGCTGGCCGGAGACGGTGATACCGGTCGCAGGCTCCGAAACGGGCGGTTTGACTATCCCGCCGCCGACCGTCACCGTCTTGCTCTCGCCCGCAGCGCCGTCGTTACCGGCACGGTCGACGGCCCGTTCCAGCGTGACGTCGTAGTCCCCATCTGCCGCGGGCGTGTGACTGAGGAAGTACTCGTAGTAGCTGCCGTAGTTCCCGCCGTCGACGGCGTCGCCGAGGGTCGCGACGGTCACGCCGGACTCGTTTCGGATCGTCACGTCCAGATCGGAGAGCGATTCGCTGGCGTTGACCTGCACGAGGATGCGGCCCTCGTTCGAGTACACGTCGAACTCGTTGATGGTCGGCGCGGTCGCGTCGCTCTCGATGGCGCGATCGAGGCGCAACGACAGCCAGCGCGTGTCGACGTTGCCGTCGACGTCCGTCGCCCGCAGGGTGAGCGACTGGTAGCCGTCGGGCGCGGCGTTCGCGGCGTCGACGGTGAACGAGCCTTCGTACACGTCGTCACCGTCGGGGTCGGAAAGCGTGACGTTGCCGCCACCCAGGTCCCGTGCGTCCAGTTCGACCGTCGCCACGCCGCTCTTCGCGTCGGTAACGGTGGCCCGGACGGCGACGCTATCGCCGCCGGTGACCCATCCGTCGTCGAGAGGTTCGGTGAACGATGGCGACGAGATGGTCGGCGCCGTCAGATCGCGGGGCGTGTCCAGCGTCAGTTCGTTCGTGGTCTCGATCGAACGCCGATTCCGCACGTTGTACGCGCTGATTTCGACCCCGTAGGCACCGTCAGGCGACGCCGTGGCCGTGTCAACGGTGAACGTCCCCTCGTACACGCCGTCGCCGTCGCCGTCAGTGAGGGTGACCGTACCGGCACCGAACGCCGACGCGTCGGCGGTGACCTCGTCGACGCCGAGGCCGTCGGTCGCGTTCACTGAGAGCGCGATCTGGTCGCCATCATCGACGTCGTCGTCGGGCCCCTCGAGGTTCGTCGCCGTCGGGTCGGTGACCGTCGGCGGATCGAGGTCGCCCGTGTCGATGAACATGTAGTTGGACCGGCGCTCGTGCGAGTTACCGGCCGCGTCGGTCGCGTTGGCCCAGACGTACACGAGACCGTCGGGATCTGCCGTCGCCGCGTCGACGGTGACCGTCGCGTTGTACCACCCGTTCCCCTGGTCGACGAGGGTCACGTTGGGGACGCCCAGCACGTCCGTCCCGCCCACGACGGTGAGGTCCGAGAAGTCTGTCACCTCGACCGAGACGCGAACGCTGTCACCGTGCCCGACTGACCCGTCGCCGTCCGCCAGGTCGGTGACGACCACGTCGTCGACGTACACCGTCGTGTCGAGGTCGAGCGTCGTGGTCGCTGTCGCGGTCCGGCCCAGGTCGTCAGTGGCCGTGACCGAGAGTCCCCGAAGATACTCGAGGTTGTACGGCCTGTCGACCGTGAACGTCCCCTCGTAGATGCCGTCCCCGTCGGGGTCACTGTACGTGACGTGCCCACCGCCGAACGAACTGGCGTCCGTCGTGACCGAAGTGACGTTCTGTCCGGTGACGGTCGCGCTGAGCGCCACTACGTCGCCGTCCGTGACGATGCGGTCGCCGTCCCTGGCGTCCACCGCATCGAACGCGGTGATCTCGAATACGCCGGACACGGTCGCACTCGCCATTTCTCCGTTCGCGCCGTCGTTGCCAGCCGCGTCGGCGGCGGTCGCCAGGGTCACGTCGTAGGAGCCAGGGGAGAGCGTCGAGGTGTTCTCGTACGTGAAGGAGCTGTCGCCCGATTCGGTGAAGTCGGCCGCGTCGAGCGTCGTGACCGTGCCAGACTCGTTGGCGAGGGTCACCGCGATCGCGTCGAGTTGTTCGTCCGCGTCGAACGACACCCGGAGCTCGCCGTTGGTCGGACTCGTGGCGTCGAAGTTCGAGATGGTCGGAACTTGCGTGTCGTTCGCGAGGGGCGCGTAGATGCCGGACGTCACCGACCCGGAGACGACGTTCGCGGCGGTGTCGACGCTCCCGCCCGAGTGCGACCAGGAACTCCCGTCATAGTGCCACAGCGAGAGGTTCTCCTCCGCCACGCCAGCGGCCGCCGCGTCGGTGTAGGAGACGTCGACCGTCGGGTCCCTGGAGACCTCGAAGAACTGGCCGACGTGGTCCATGTCGTCCGGGGTTGGTCTGGCGATAACGCCCTTGATCGTGGCGCTCGCGCCGCGGAGCGTGACGCCCGGTCCGCCGGACGACAGCGCGGTGTTCTCCGCGTCCAGACCCGCTGTGGCGACGAGTTCGACGTCCCAGTCGCTGTTGCCGGATGCCGTGTTGTTCAGGACCGTTCCCGCAGTAGTGCCGTCGAGATAGAGACCCGAGTAGCGGTTACTGGTGGCGAGGTTGTTCGTCAGCACGACGTCCGTGCTCCGTATCTCGAACCCGTGCTCGACGTTGCCCGTCGCGGTGTTGCCGTCCAGTTCGTTGCCGACCCCGTAGACGACGACGCCCGACCAGTAGGCGCTCTGGACGTAGTTGCTCGTCAGCACGTTGTCGTCTGAGGCGACGTGGATGCCGTCCTGCAGGGCCTGCGTCGAGGAAGAGCTCTGTCCGTACACGTAGTTGCCATGGAGGGTCGTCCCGTTACTGTCCGAATCGAGGCGGATCCCGTTACGGACGGTTCGCTGGGTGTCCCACGAGTTGGCCTGGACCACGTTGTTCGTCAGGTTGTTCCGGTACGCACCGTCCAGCTGGATACCCACGTCCGACGGGTTCCAGACGTCGTTCCCGACCAGCACGTTGTCGTGGGAGTCGACGACGAGGATGCCACTCCCGGTGGTACCGGCATCGCCCCACTGTCCGGGCTTGTCGATCGCGTTGTTCCGGATCAGGTTGTTGTCCGAACCGGCGTACAGGGCGATGCCGTTCGCGTTGGCGCCCGGGTCGTTCGAACTGCTCTCGGGCTCGACGGTGACGCGGGTAACCTCGCCGTCGTCGGCGCCGTAGAGCCGGACGCCGGTCGAGAAGTACCGGGTCGTGACGTTCCGGACGACGAAGTTCGAACCGCCGCTGACGCTGACCGCCGACGGACCGTTCCCGCTGCCGACGTACGTGATCACGTGGCCGTTGCCGTCGAACGTGACGTCGTCGGTGTCGATCTGGACACAGTTGCTCGAATCCGACGTGCTGACGTCGTTCGCGAGCGTGTAGTGACCGGGTGTACTGATCGTCTGGCAGTCGGTGACGAGATTCGTCGACCCGGAACCCGCGTTGGCCGCGCTCGCGACGCCGACCGGCTGAACGACCGGCGCGAACGACGCGACGACCAGCAGCATCGTCATCGCAAGCACGCGGACGGGCCGTCCCGGCGTCATGTCATCACCGGCTCTTCGTCCGTTCCGGTCTGCCGGTTAGCCAACAACCGGTCCGCAGTCGCGTTCGTTCTCATCGATGCCACCCACCTGTGTGCCGCTCGTTCGTTCATCTGAATTCTGTTACACACCGCGCTCGGTTCGCGAGCGTCCGGTTGGACGCCGCGGACTGTCCTCGCACGCACCGACGGCCACCAGCCGCCAGTGCGGTCTCTCTCGCCGCTGGCTCACCCGCTCCGGTACTCCTCCAGGACGATCTCGACGGTCTTCTCGCCGCTCTCGCCGTCGTAGTAGGCCGTGCGGAGCGCGAGGCTCGCGTCGGGCGTGATGCAAGACTCGAACTCGTAGGAGTCGCTGTCGGCCCACTCCTCGCCGTCGGGCACCCGGATCGCGGTCTCGTAGCACTCCAGGCCGGCGTAGCTGTTCCGGCCCTCGACGTTGGCGGTCATGTAACCGGCCTCCGGGGTCCCCGAAAGCCGCCAGCTGTTACCGACTTCGAGCTCGCGGTGCTCGTAGTAGGCCGTCATCGCGTTGAAGGGGCCCAGGGTGAGGTAGCCGACCGTCCGGATAGCGGCGTCGGCGTCGTCGCTCTCGTAGTCGACGTTCCGGAGGTCCCAGAGGATCGTCGCGTTCTCGCCCGTCACCGTTCTGGTGTAGGACCGGTTGCCGTCGTCGAGCGTGACGTCTGCGGTCACTTCGCTCCCGTCGACGGCGACGACGTCCCACGTCAACGTCGCGGTCTCGCCGTTCCGGACGTCGTTCACGCGGTAGCGGTAGAACTCGCCCTCTTCGAAGGAGAATCGCTCCCACTGGGCGGCGACCGTATCTTCGTTCGTTCCGTCGCCTTCGTCGACGGTGGTCCCTGACGCGCCCGCGCTCTCGCCGGACGAACCGTCGGCAGACACGACGGGGGCCTCCGACGGCGGGCCGTTGCCGGTACACCCTGCGAGGACGATCAGGACGGCGACCGCTCCGACGAGGAGGCGTCCTCGCATCACCGACCGACCCCGATAGACGTCGTCCGTGTCGACCCGCTGACCGGCGACGCAACCTCGCCGGTTTCGTAGCTAGATGTTGATACCTCTCCACGTCGGTCGGTGCATTCGCTCATGTGAAACCGCCGAATCTCGGCCTTCAACCGGATTAGGGCCGTAGATCGGCTAACGTAGTTCGGAAAGTCGAGTGCGGATATAACAGTATCTGTTCATGACACGAACGGCGTTCACGCCGTGAACGTCGAGCGGTCCGTGGACGATCAGAGCGGGCCGTCGAGCCACGCGGACAGCGACGTCGCCGACTCGCGGACGGTCGCGAAACTCTCCGTGGCCCACTCCCTGATTGCGGGGTCGTCGCTCTCGACGAACACCTCCAGCATCCCCGTCTCGTCGTCGTAGGCGCCGATGCCGACCCGGTCGTCGAATATCGCGAGGCCGCACGGGAGGTCCTCGGCGACCCACAGCGTCAGGTGACCGCTCTCGACCGCACCGGCGACCGCCTCGCGGTAGTCCGAGACGATCTGGTCGATCACCGGCGGACGGTAGACGATCTCCGTGGTCATCCCGCCCAGTATCTCCTCGCGGATCTCGTCGACGTAGATGGGCGCTATCGTCGTCGTGTCGTAGCCCGACAGCGAGTCCGAATCGCGCACGCACTCCATGAACTGCCGAACGGGGGCGTAGGGGTCGCCCTCGCCGGCCGTCGTCACCGTCGCGTCCGCGAGCCGGTCGACCGGGAATCCGAGTTCGGCGAGCGGCACCGTCCCGACGAGGGCGCGGAGGTCCCGCGCCGTCGCCACGAACGACCGGAACCCGCCGAACCGGTCGGCGACGAGGTCCCCGAGAAACGTCGTGGCGTAGCGCTCGCCGTCGGTCCCCACCCACTCCCGGTCCTCGAAGGACGCCAGAATCCGTCCGAGGGTGACCCGATCGATTCCGAGGCGATCCTGGAGGGCCGCCCGGGTCGCCGGCCCCTCCCGGAGCGAGTCCAGCACGGCGACCCGGTTCTCCGACCGGGCGAGAAATTCGACGTCGTCGACGGCGTCAGTCATCGGAAATAGTCGCCTCACCCGTCGAAACGGCGAAACCGGCCATTAGTGTTGCGGCGGAGAGGTCGGTCCAGACCGCAGAAAGCGCACCGTTCGACCGACGGACTCAGTCGCCGAAGGGGTTGCCGCCGCCGCCCATCCCGCCCATCCCGCCGCCACCGCCGCCACCGCCCTGCATCTGCTGCATCATCCGTTCCATGTCGCCATCGCCCATGCCCTGGAACTGCTTGAGCATCTGCTCCATCTGTTTGTGCTGCTGGAGCAGTTCGCGGATGCGCTCCTCGGGCTTGCCCGACCCCTTCGCGATCCGTTCGGTGCGACTCTGGCCGACGACGCGGGGGTTCTCCAGTTCCTCCTCGGTCATCGAGTCCATGACGACCTCGAAGTCGCGCATGCGCTCCTGGGTGACGTCCATGGCGTCGTCGGGGAGCTGGTCCATCAGCCCGCCGCCCAGACCCGGAATCATGTCCATCACCTGGTCGAGCGGTCCCATCTTGTTCATCGTCTCCATCTGCTTGCGCATGTCCTTGAGGGTGAACTGGCCCTCCAGCATGTCCTCGGGGTCCCAGTCCTCGTCCTCGGCCCCGGTCTCCTCCATCGCGCGCTCGACGCGCTCGGTGAGTTGCTTGAGGTCGCCCATGCCGAGCAGGCGCGAGATGAACCCCGAGGGCTCGAAACGCTCGATGTCCTTGACCGTCTCGCCGGCCCCGAGGAAGGCGATAGTGGAGTCCGTCTCGTTGACGGCGGCCAGCGCACCACCACCTTTCGCCGTCCCGTCGAGTTTGGTGATGACGACGCCGTCGACGCCCTCGGCGATGGCGTCCTCGAACTTCTGGGCCTGGTCCTTGGCGCCCTGGCCGATGGCGGCGTCGAGCACGAGCAGCGAGTGGTCCGGCTCGACCGTCCGGTCGATCTGTTCGAGTTCGTCGATCAGGTCGTCCTCCAGGGCGTGCCGACCGGCGGTGTCGACGATCTGGACGTCGGCGTCCGCGGTCGCTTCCAGCCCCTCGCGGGCGATCTTGACGGGGTCCTCCTCGTCGGGGTCGCCGTAGAACTCCACCTCGGCGCGCTCGGCCATCTGCTTGGCCTGGTCGTAGGCACCGGGGCGGAAGGTGTCGGTCTGGATGACTGCGGGTCGGAGGCCCTTCTTCGAGAACCACCACGCCATCTTCGCCGCCGTCGTCGTCTTCCCCGACCCCTGGAGGCCGGCGAGCATGATCGTCTGCTCTTCGAGAGGCAGTTCGGTGGACTCGCCGACCAGGTCGACGAGTTCCTCGTAGACGATGCGGAGCACCCAGTCCCGGGGCGAGGTTCCCCCCGGCGGCTCCTCGTCGAGCGCGCGCGTCTTGATGTTGTCCGACAGCTCCTGGACGAGCGAGACGTCGACGTCCGCCTGCAGGAGCGACCGCTGAATCTCCTTGACGATGTCCTCGATGTCCTCCTCGGAGATGCGGGACTTCCCGCGGAGGTTGTCGAGGGTCCCCCGCAGCGAACTCCCCAGATCGTCGAGTACCATTGTTGTCGCGTGGTACGCTGTGGCGGCGGTAAAGCCTTTTTGTCGGGCCGGAGCCGTTTCGATCCGATTCCCACCGGGTCCGTATCCCGCTGCAGTCCGCGACCCCGTCGACGAGATGCGGGCTACCGACCACCGCCGGTCGTGAAGCCTAAAACACATATAACTGGCTATCATACTTGAATCAAGATGATCGACGAGCTGAAACAACCGGAGTACACCGGTGAGAATCGCTGCATGCCGTGCACGGGCGTCAACCTCCTCATCGCCGTCGTCGCCGCCGCGGTGGCCGGCCGCCGGTCCCGGAAGGCCGGCGCCGGCGTCTTCGTGGCCTCGGTGGTCCTGATCTACCTCCGTGGTTACCTCGTCCCCGGGACGCCCACACTCACGAAGCGGTACCTCCCCGACGACGTCCTCCGACTGTTCGGAAAGGAACCGGTCGGACCGGCCCCGAGTGGTCTCGGCGCCGGCCTCGACAGTGACGAGGCGACTCCACGGGACGCTGGTGCTGCTGCCGTCCCGAACGGCGACGGGACCAGCACCGCCGAGTCCGCGACGAACGGCGGCGTGGTCGAGGCTGCACGCGACGAGGCGGGCGCCCTGGACCCGGAGATCGTCCTGTCGAACGCCGGGGCGCTCGAAGCGTGCGAGGACGGCGAGGACCTGTGCCTGACCGAGGAGTTCAAGCGATCGTGGGACGACGCGATGGCGGATTTCGACGGCGAGGAGTCCACGGACCTTGCCGAGCGGCTGGTGGGCCAGTTCGACCTCGACGTCGAGGAGAGCGAAATCGAAGAGTTCGACGACGGCCGCGTGCTGACGGACGGCGACGGTCGCATCGGCCAGTGGCCCTCCGAGGCGGCGATGATCGCCGACGCCGCGGGCGCGGCAGTGCTTCGGAGCCGGCTGCCGGACTGGGAGGCCCTCTCGACCCGCGAGAAGGGGAGCCTGCTGAACGGCCTCCGGCTCTTCCTCGAGGAGTGTCCCACCGCCGAGGGCGGCATCGAGTTCGGCCAGGAGACCGTGGAGTCCTGCTGTAGCTCCTACGAGGTCGTCGCCGTCACCTGCGAGGAGACCGGGGACCGCCTCTTCGAGGAGCCGATCCACGAGTAGGTCTCCCGGTCGCTCCGGGAGGCCGCGCGGCCGTCGCGGGCCGGAGGAGTGGGTATTACGGTCGTCCCGCGACCACCGCCACCATGCCCTACCACCACGTCGACCCGGACGACCTCGATTCGCTCGCGGACTACCCCTGCGACCGCCGGGCCGTCTCCGACGCCGCCGACCTGAACCTGCTCCACCTCGCGCGGTATGCCATCGAACCCGGCGAGCAGTTACCCCGGACCTACCACTACCACGAGCAGCGCGAGGAGGCCTTCTACGTGCTCTCCGGGACGCTTTACGTCGAGACGCCGGACGGCGAATTCGAGGTCGGCGAAGACGAGGTGTTCGTCGTCGAGCCCGGGAACCCACACCGGGCGTTCAATCCGGCCGACGCCGACGACGAGGTGGTCGTGCTCGGAACCGGGTCACCGCGGACGGACCCGGCGCTGGCATACGAACCGGACGAGGAGTGAGCCCGGGGTTCGCGTGAACGTCCCAGCGACGGGACGGAGAGCGGGCGAGGGAGTCACTCACTGTCAGACGAGAGTAGTACGCTTTTAGACCCTCCCACTCCGAGTTCGGTGCATGACGAGCAAACAGGCGGTCCAGGACAAACTGGTCGAGAGCGGCGTCGTCGCGGTGCTGCGCGGGATCGACGAGGACGACATCGTCCCCGTGGCGAAGGCCATCCACGAGGCCGGCGTCACGGCGCTCGAACTGACGGCCGACGCCAAGCGGTGCAGCGAGATGATCGCGGCGGTCGACCGGGAACTCGCGGACACCGACGCGGTGATCGGTGCGGGCACGGTCATGGACGCCGCGGCGGCCCGGAACGTCGTCGAGGCCGGCGCGGAGTTCGTCCTCGCGCCCAACGTCAACGAGGAGGTCATCGAGGTGTGCAACCGCGCCGGCGTCGTCTCCGTCCCGGGGGTCATGACGCCGACGGAGGCCGACCGGGCGATGGCCGCAGGCGCGGACGTCCTGAAGATGTTCCCCGCCTCGACGGTCGGGCCGGGCCACATCGGCGCGCTGCAGGGACCGCTGGGCGACGTGCCGATCATGCCGACTGGCGGCGTCTCCGTGGACAACGTCGCCGACTACTTCGAGGCCGGCGCGATGGCGGTCGGCGCGGGGTCGGCACTCGTGAACTACGAGGCCATCGAGGAGGGTGACATGGAAGGGGTCCGCGAGCGGGCCGCCGACTTCGTCGCGGCGGTCGAAGCGGCGCGGGAGTGACCGTCGCGCCAGCGGGACCGAACGCGCCGAGTGGCGACCCGGGACACGTGTGAGGGGTCACGTGGGGGCGCACCGACACGCTGAGGGCACCCGACAGTTGCCGACAGTCACCCTTTGTTATGGCCGGGATTTCCGACGGAAGGTCACGCATAGCTCGGCGCGTCGCGTCGGACGCGCGGGTTAAGATGTGCCGATCCGTCCTCGCTCCGCGGTCGGCCGAACGAACTGCGCGGTCACTCAGTGCCAGCGGCGCGCCAGCGCGGGGCGATGGCTTCCGGCGACGCGGGGAGTGACGGTGGGCGGAACGGCGGCGCTGCCGACCGGTCGAAACTGATTTGCGGAGGGGCGGAGAGACCGAGCGTGATGCCCTCCATCCGACCGATCGCACGAGGTGCCAGCGCTCTCGTTCTCCTCGCGTTCAGCGGTCTGGCGGCCGCACAGTCCCCGAACCCCGGCGCAGAACTCGGTCTCGGGACCCGACTCGTGATCCGGTTCTGTACCGCTTTCGTGGTCAACCTCGTCTTCGGCGGAGGACTCGTGCTGATCGGTCCCCGCTACGCGACGAGGATGGTCGAGGAGATTCGCCACGACCCGGGCGAAGCGTTCGGCTGGGGCCTCATCGTCGCGATCGTCGTTCCGATCGCTCTCGTTCTCGTGGCGCTCACGATCATCGGGTTGATCGTCAGCATCCCGGGACTGTTCGTCCTCGCGGTCGTGAGTATCGTCGGCAACGCCGTCTCGATCGTCTGGATCGGGGCCGCGCTCCGGGGGCGAGCAGACCGGTACGGTGGGAAGGCCGCTGGAGTCGGTGCGCTCGCCCTCGCGGTTCCGATGGCGATCCCCGTCCTGGGAAACCTCGTGCAGACTCTGATCGGCTTCTTCGGGATCGGTGTCGTCGGTCGCGACCTGTACCGGGAGTACCGGGGATGACCTCTCCACCGCCGTCACGAGGACACGCGGACCGGCATGGCGTGGCTCAGTGTCCGGCCTCGTGGGGATTCAGCTCCGTTCCGTAGTTCTCGGCGTGGGTGGCGTAGTCGATGAAGCGCGGCGCGTCGGGGTCGAACGGGCGCTCTAGGGAGTCGAAGGCCTTCTTCTTGTCCCAGGACTGGAGCCCGCCGACGGCGCCGCGGTCCTCCAGGTCGTGGTAGTCCAGGTCAGCTTTCGTCAGTTCCCAGGCGTCGAGCCCCTGCTCCGTTCGAACGATGACGGAGGAGTACTCGTCGCTGGATCCGACCGATCCCACCGTCAGGTCCGCGCAGTAGCCGGTGAAGTCGGCGCACTCGTCACAGCCCTTGAGGGCGGCGCCGTGGAACTCCTCGACGTCCTCGTCGACGATGAGTTCGCCAGACCGGTCGTACACCATCATCTTCCCGTCGAGGACGTCCATCTTGCCGACGTCGTCGAGGTCGATTCCCCGTTTCTCCACGAGTTGCTCGCCCATCAGCCGCTCGTAATTGAAGTTCTTCGTGCACATCAGGGCGATCGTGTAGTCGACGGCACGGACGCCGGCCTCCTGGCTCGCGTAGTCCCACTCGAAGTCCTGCAGGGCGCGGATCCCCTCGATCTCGCAGGGCGTCCCGACGAGCGCGAGCGACATGTCCTCCGGATCTTTGTCCGGGAGCTTGTGCTCCCACTGGTCCAGCCCCAGGTTCCCCAGCGCCATCGTCTGGTTGTAGATGCTCCCGGCGCTGTCGATCAGTTCCTCCGGCGTGGTCGCCAGGAACGACTCGGCCTTCCAGGGCTGGTCGTCGCTCTCGGTAGCGACGAGCGCGCCGTCTATCTCACCGGCCTCCAGCAGGTGGATCAGGACGCTCGTCACGAGCCCGCCGTCCTGAGATCCTTCGCGCCAGTCCGCTTCGACCTTCGCGGAGAACTCGGTGATGGGGTCGCCGGCGCCCTTGACGTTGTCGTCGCCGCCGGTGATCTTCCACTGGCGTTCGTAGCGCAAGCCCCCACGGGGACAGAAGTCCCAGCACATCGAGCAGCCGGTGCACATCTTCACCAGTTCGGGTAGCCCGTCGTCGCCGATGCCGATGGAGTCGGAGGGACACGAGGCGACGCAGGTGCCACACTGGATGCAGCGGCCCTCGTCGATGACCGCCTCGTCCAGTTCCATGAACCAGGTCTTGTCCGCGGGCGTCTCGATGTCGTTCATCTCCGCGCGAATCCCGTACGACGGCGTGCCCGGCTTGGCGCCGTCGGGCGGATTAACGATTTCGTCCGGTCGGCCGTCCTCGACGTCCTGGCTGACGCCCTCGGCGGGTTTCGTGAACTCGACGTCGCCGAGCTTCCCGTTCTCGTCGACGTTGGCGGCTGCTGCGCCCCCATCAGGCACCGCCCGCGACTCGCTCTCGCCACAGCCGCAGGAACTCCCGCAGCCACAGCTTTCCTCACCGTCACCGTGGTCGTGTGCGTGCCCGTGTGAGTGGTCCCCGTCGGCGTGTCCGTGCGCTTCGGCACCCGACACGTCGCTGTGGTCGGTCCCGGGTCCGTCCGGGACTCCCGGCATGCGACCGTCGCCGCTCGCGTCACGCTCTTCAGTCATCCGCGACACCTCCCTCCTCGTCGAGGGCGACGCCACCGGCCACGTTGGCGTCGGCCCGCTGCATTATCTGGCGCAGGCGGTCGTTGTCGACCCGGCGGCACCACTCGTAGAACCGTTCACCGTCAGAGCTACGCTCTGACGAGCTCGCACTCACTTCGCTCGCGCGAACCCCTTCCTCGCGTTCGTCCGCGTAGGCGTCGAACAGCTGTTCCAGCGCCGGGATGACGCTCCCGGCTGGCACGGCGTTCTCGACCCAGTCGAGGAACTCGTTGTCCGAGCCGAGGCTCCCGCCGAGGCCGAAGTCCATGCCTTCCACGATGTTGTCGCCCTCCTCGTTCGTGGTCCCTTCGGGGTCGTTGACGTTGACCGTCTCGCCGCGGAAGCCGATGTCGGCGATCTGTGGCTGGGCACAGGAGGCCGAACAGCCCGACATGTGCATCCGGACGACGTCGAGGTCCTCGGGCGTGTCTATCTGCCGGTCCAGCGCCTTGGCCCACCGGCGGACCCGGTTCTTCGTCTCGATGATACCGTAGTTACAGAACTCCGAACCGGTACAGCCCACGGCGCCGCGGGAGAACGGTCCCGGATCGGGCCGGTAGTTCCGGGCGAAGGGTTCGTTCAGCAGGTCGCCGACGTTCTCGGGCGGGACGTGGGTGACGAGGAAGTTCTGGTCCGTCGCCAGTCTGATGGAGGCGTCCTCGGTGCCGTACTCCTTCGCCGCTCGGGCGGCCTCCGCGAACTCGTCGCCGCCCATCCGCCCGGCGATGACGTTGAAGCCGACGTACTTCAGGTCGCCCCCCTTCTGGTCGTGGACGCCGACGTGGTCGCCGGTGTAGCCCTCGGTCAGGTCCGTCCCGCGCGTGGGGAGGTCGACCTGGCAGCGGTCGCGGACGGCTTCCTCGAATTTCTCGGGCCCCATCTGCTGGACGAGGTAGCGCATCCGGCAGACCCCGCGGTTGTTCCGGTCGCCCAGTTCCTTGAACGTCTGGGCCACCGCGCGGCAGAACTCGACGGCGTGTTCCGGGAGGACGAACACGTCCAGCGGCGAGGCCATGCGCGGACCGTCGGAGAGGCCGCCGCCGACCTTCACGTGGAAGCCGTAGTGGGGCTCACCATCCAGTTCCTTCTTCGCCGGCGTCAGTCCGACGTCGTTGATCTGGGACTGCCCGCAGTCGTGCGCACAGCCCGTGATGGTCATCTTGAACTTCCGGGGAAGGTTGGCGTACTCCCGGTTCTCCGTGAAGAACTCCGAGACGGCCTCGATCACTGGCTGGGCGTCGAAGCACTCGTGCTCGTCCAGGCCCGCGGCGGGACACCCCAGCACGTTGCGCGCCGAGTCGCCACACCCCTGAATGGTCGTCAGGCCGACCTCGTCGTACTTCTCCCAGATCTCGGGGACGTCCTCGACCTCGATCCAGTGCTTCTGGATGTCCTGTCGAGTCGTGATGTCCAGGAAGGCGTCGCCCCAGACGTCGTTCTGTTCCTCGCCGCCGTACTCCTCCGGTGCGGTAGCGTACTCCTCGGCCACTTCGCCGATGACCTCGGCCTGCTCCGGCGTGAGATAGCCGCCGGGGACTTTCGTCCGCATCATGAAGTAGCCTCGCTGGCGGCCGTGGGCGTACATGCCAGCCCACTTCAGGCGCTCCCACTCGCCGTCGCCCGCGCGCTCCTCTATCTCGTCGAAGGTCAGCCCATCCTCCGCGTACTCCCTGACGTCTTCGACGACGTCGAGGGGGTGTTTCTCCTGTTTGTACCGCTCGACCGAATTCATCTGTATCGCCTCCGCGACGATGGGCCACGATCACTCATGTCGTAGTTCTAGTTGACACGTACGCTCTTCAAGCGACTCGTCACGGCGAAATGCCCCTCACCTACTCTGATGAGGAGAATATTGCTGGTTGTTGCGGGTCCGGCTCTCGGAACATACGAGTCTACTGGCCAGTACCGGACGGCTCCTCGGTCTTAGACGATAGTCGGTGGGCCCGGCCGTCACTGGTGCTGGAAAGAATTACCGCTACCTTGCCCTCACTCCGCTCACCGTTCGGACGATAGTTGGACCGCTCGCTCCGCTCGCGCCCCAACCTACTCCTCGCGGGTTACTCCGTTCCCCGCTCGGTCTGTAGCTGGCGCGGCCGGAGGCCGCGCCAGCCTACTCTTCGAACAACCGGTCCACGACCGCCTCGGGGTCGAACCGTTCGATGTCGTCGTAGCCCTGGCCCGTCCCGAGGAAGAGAATGGGTTTCCCCGTGACGTGGGCGACCGAAATCGCGGCACCACCCTGGGAGTCGGCGTCGGCCTTCGTCAGGATGGCGCCGTCGATGGCCGACGCCTCGTTGAACTCACGTGCGCGGTTGACGGCGTCCTGGCCGGCGACCGCCTCGTCGACGAAGACGGTCATGTCCGGGTCGACGACGCGGTCGATCTTCTCCAGCTGGGCCATCAGGTCGTCGGAGGTGTGCAGACGGCCGGCGGTGTCGCCCAGCACGACGTCGACGTCGTTTGCCTCGGCGTACTCGACGGCGTCGTAGATGACCGCCGCCGGGTCGGAGCCCTGCTCGTGAGAGATGAGCGTCCGGTCGAGGTTGTCGGCGTGTTTCTGGAGCTGTTCGTTGGCGCCGGCGCGGTAGGTGTCGCCGTTGGCCAGCACCGACGAGAGCCCCCGCTCTTCGAGGTACTGCGAGAGCTTGGCGATGGTCGTCGTCTTCCCGACGCCGTTGACGCCGGTGAACATGATGACGACGGGCTTGTCGGCCTCGGTGACGCGCTCCTCGAAGTCGAACTGGCCGACGCTGATCACGTCGAACAGCGCCTCCCGGAGCGCGTCGCGCACGAGGTTGCCCGTGCTGGAGAGTCGGCGACGGGTCTCGCCGACCAGGTTCTCCTTCACGCCATCCAGAATCTCGCCGGCGACGCTCATCTCGACGTCACTGGAGAGCAGGGCGAGTTCGAGGTCGTCGAGGTGGCCCTCCAGGTCCTCCTCGTCGATGACGGACTTGCCCGACGCGAGGATCTTCGCGCGCTGGGCGAACCCGCGGCCCGAATCGTCGTCCTCGTCTTCGTCTGTGTCTTCCTCGTCGGCATCTTCCTCGACCTCGGGTTCGACTGCCGACTCGCCAACCTGGTTGGCTTCTTCCTCGTCGGAAGCGTCGCCGGACGACTCCCCGTCCGCCGTCTCGGCACTCGTTTCGGCGGACGCTTCGGGTTCGGCAGGCTGGTCGTCTTCGGCCTCGGCGTCTGCCGCTTCGTCCTCGAGCGCCTCCTCGTCCACGTCTTCCTCGACGTCGGACGTGAAACTGCCCAGCTTGTCTTTCAGTCCGTCGAACATCGCTGCCCTACTCGTCGTCCTGCTCGCCCTGCTCGGCCTGCTGTTGCTGCATCATCTGCTGCATCTGCTGCTGTTGCATCTGCTGGGCCTGCTGTTCGAGCTGCTCTGCCTCGCTCTCGAGTTCGGCGACCTGAGACTGCAGTTCCTCGATGCGCTCGTCGATGGTGTCCTTCTTCGTCTCGAGGCTGTCGATGGCGCCCTCTTCCTCGCGCTCCGCGGCGTAGCCGCCGCCGAGGGAGACGATGACCTCGTCGATGTCGGCGATCTCCGCGCGGAGGTAGGCGTCGCCGCCCAGCGGGACCTGCACCGTGTCGCCGCTGTCGAGCGTACGAATAGCCTCGATGGCCTCGTCGATCTCCGTCTGCTCGTCGCGGAGGTTCTCGATCTCGTTCTCGATGGCCTCCTGCTCCTGCTCGATCTGTTCGATCTCCTGGGCGAGCTGCTGGGCCTGGCCGCCGCCGCCACCACCGAGGCTCATGCCGCCACCTCACTGATGTCGACCTGCGTGCGCTTGAGCCCGTGCTTGGAGCCGAACTCCGCGTACGCGCGGTCCTCGGCCACGTTCTCGTTCGGTGCCTCGATCGTCTTCTCGAAGTCCTGCCAACCGTCGCGGGCCTTGAACGAACCCGTCACAGTAAACTCACTCATGTCTGCGGGTGCGAGTCATAGCGGGAAGTATCTTCCGTCTCCGCCTCTTTCGCGGCTCCGCGGAACGTGGTGACGAGACCCTCGCTACGCTACGAAAGCGACGACGAACGGCGAAGAAATCGATTCCGGCGCGTCTAGTCGATGTAGCCCAGCGCGTCGTCGATGCGGCCCAGTTCCGGGCCGGTGGTATCGTTGCCGACGACGTAGCCGTTCTCGTTGGCGACCAGCCCGGAGCCGACGAGCGGGCCGCCGTAGTTGACCGTCCCGATGTCGGCGGGCACGCCGAGCAGGTCTTCGAGGGCGTCGAGTTCGCCGTCCGTCGACTTGGGGTGACAGAGGACGCCCCGGTTGTTCGCGACGGCGGCGGTGCCGACGGTCTGGACCGTCGCCAGCGTGCCGCGCTCGACGGGGACGTCGAGGGCGTCTTTCACCGCCTGCACGGCCTCCCGGGAGAGGTCGGCGTGGACGTACGCGCCGTTGTCGTTACAGCAGACGACGTTGCCGGCGGCGTTGATCCGGCCCGGCAGTTCGTGGACCGGCAGGTCAGTGGCCTCGGCTATCCGGTCGCGTTCGCGCTGGGTGACGCGACTGGAGACGAGCAGGCCGTTCTCGTTACCGGTCGCGAGGGCGCCGACGGTGCCCGACCCGGCGACGGTCGTCGGGACGACGGGAACCTCGAGTTCGTCGCCCAGGTCCTCGCGGAGGTCGTCCTCGACGTCCGGTCGAACCAGGAGACAGTCGTCGGTCGCGCGAGCGAATACACCGACGTACGCCGACCCGGAGAAGACCGCGCGGAGCAAGGTATCAGTCCGCGGTCTCTGCTTCGACGACGCTCTCGCCCTCTTCGTCGAAGCGGGCGGCGCGGACGCGAAGCTTGCTCGGGGGCTTCGAGCGGCCGCGGGCCCACACTGCCTCGTTGATCGAGGGGTCGAGTCGGACGGCGTCCCCGTCGACGGAGAAGTGCTTGGCGAGGTGCTCGCGGACGAGCGACATCGCACGGTCGGCACGCTCCTGTTTCGGTTCGGCCTTGGCGTCGCGGAGCGGGACGGTGACGACGCGCTCCTCGAAGTCGTTTGCGCTCATTATTCGTCGGTGTTGCTACGGCGCCAGTTGCGTCGCTTCGGGTTGCGCTGGACGTTGCGGTCGGTCTTGAGGGTGACCCACGCCGGGACGCGGCTGTTCTGGTTGTCGAGTTTGGCCAGACGCTGCTTCTTGGCCTTGGACTTCTTGCTCATAGTGTCCGTCTGTTCCGTGCCGGGGCATAAATGTGTGTTCTTTTCACCGGAGGCGGGCGCGGGAGGCGGGCGGGCCCCGCCACACTGGGCGACCGGCGGCGAACGTCACCGCCGTTATCAACCGCGGGAATAGGCCACGAACAGTTATGCGGGGCTATCAGAGAGCGTATCGACATGAGACGACGGACGTTCCTGCGGACGGCTGGCGTGGGCGCGATGGCGGTCGGCAGCGGCTGTCTCGGGACCGGCGGCAACGTCGTCGTGGGCGTCACCGAGAGCATCAGCGTCGAACCGGGTGACGGCTGGGTCAGGGAGGTGCCGGACGTCTCGGACCCGGGCGGGGCCGTCTCCTACACGGTCAGGTCGAGACAGCGCGCCTTCGACGTCTACTTCTTCGTCGGCGAGGCGCAGTTCGACCACTACGACGCGTTCGTCGGCGGAGACGAACCCGAGGAGACGCCACGTGGCCACGCTTCGTTCAGCAAAGCCGCGGTCCCGAAGGCCGACGCCGAGGGCGTGTACGAGGCCGCGACGAAGGACGCTGGCGCTCGCGAACCGCTCGACGCGACCGGGCCGTACTACTTCGTCGTCGACCACTCGAACTACCGGCTGGAGAATCGCGTCGACGAGTACGGTGAGGACCTGTCCGCGTTCGTCGACCTGAAAGTCGTCGAACAGCGGAGCGTCTTCTGATGGAGGCAACTAGACGAACGCGAGGGGGACCATGATCAGGACTCCGACCAGGGCGCCCGCGACGAGTTCGCGACGGCCCCTTCCGGGGAGGTCGGCGCCGTGCTCGAGTGCCTCGGGGACGAACTCCGTGGCGACGAGATAGATCATCGCGCCCGCCGCGAACCCGAAGCCCAGCGGCAGGAACTCCTTGGCGAGCGAGACGAAGTAAAACGCGATGACGGCACCGATGGGCTGCGGGAGTGAGGAGAACACCGCCCACCACACCATGCGCCACTCGCTGACGTGCAGCGACCGCAGCGGGATGGATATCGCGACGCCCTCGGGAACGTTGTGGATGGAGATGGCGACGGTCATGAATACGGCGAGGACGGGCAGGCCGAAGCCGAGGACGCCGACCGTCTCGGCCCCGGCCAGCCCGAGTTCGCCGAAGGAGACGCCGACCGCGACGCCCTCGGGAAAGCTGTGGACGGTCAGCACGCCCAGGATGAGCACGAGTTTCCGGAAGTCGGCCTCCTCGTACTGTTTCGGGCTGTGTTCGATCCCGTCGACGAGGCGGTGGCCGCCGACCACGAGTGCGACGCCCGCGGCCATCCCGGGGACGAGCAGGACCGGCGACCCGTAGGCGAGCCCCTCCCGGAGCAGTCCGAACACCGACGCCGCGACCATGATTCCCGAGGCGAGTCCCCAGAGGGCGACGTTCCACCTGTCTGAGAAGTCGTCGACCACGAAGAATGGGAGCGCTCCGAGCCCGGTGGCTAGCGCCGTAATCAGCCCGGCGACGAACACGAGCACCAGATTCTCGACCAGCGGCATACTGGACGGTAGTCCGGCCCGCCTACATAACTATCACGAAACTGATTGTTTTGGCGGTCCTAAACCAGGGCGGCCTCTGTCCTAGTATGCCATTATGCTACTTACACACCTTCTACGGAAAATTTATACAGCTTTCCAGACACCTCGCTCACATGGCCACGACGAAACAGATCAGCAGCCGACGGACGTTCAGGGTCGCGGATCCGGTCGACGACGACGGTGACCTCACGGTCATCGAGACGGTCACCGACACGGCGTTCCACGTGGTGGACTACGCGGACCCACTGCTCAGGGACAAACTCGCCGCCCGCGACGTCGGCAGTACCGTCCGCCTCGACCTCGCTCCGGTCGACCCGGCGGGACTGGACTGGATGGTCACCCGCGTACTCCCGGGGAGCCCGGCAGTTCCGTTCGCAGAGCTGAACTGACACGGCGCTCCTCAGAGCGGAATCGAAGCGACCGTCGAGTACTCGGAGCCGTCTTCGGTGAGCACGCTCTCGGTGAGTCGCACCTCGTCGACTGAGAGCGTGCCGACGGCAGGATCGCGGTTCTGTACGACGTCCTGGACGAGTTCCTTGCCGCCAGCGTGTTGCAGCCGCGCGAGCGTGACGTGCGGGGTGAACTCGTGGTCCTCCGGTTCGAACCCCATCGCGACGGTGCGTTCTTCGATGGCCTCGTGGAGCGCGGTGAGCTGCTCGCTACCCGCTCGGGTACCGAACCAGACGACGCTGATGTAGTCGAGTGATGGGAAGACGCCGAGGCCGCCGAACGCCGCCTCGAAGGGCTCGACGCCGCTGTCCGCGACGGCGACCTCTAGTTCTCTCACCAGGTCGTCGACGCGCCCCCCGTCGGTGTCGCCGAGGAACTTCAGCGTGACGTGGGCCTGCTCGGGGTCTGTGAAGCTGAGCCCGCTCGCATCTGCGAACAGCTCCTGGGCTGCGGCAACCTCCTCGGCGAGGCCGTCCAGGTCGACGCTGACGAACAGTCGCTTGCTCATACCATGGGGTGCGTGCGCCGCCGGGGAAAATCCCGCGCCAGTCGGCAGATCCCGGGTCGGTCGATACCCGCTACCATGCGATTATATGTCGCTAGTACAGTAATGGCAATATTAGAACAACCCTCTTGGTCGCGCACCGATTTCGCTCCGGTAATGGCAACCCAACAGCAGACCACGACCGAGACGTACACCTGTCCCGACTGCGGGAGCGCGGTCGCCCGACGCGTCGGCACGTGGGAGTGCACCGACTGCGGGCACGTCCCTCGACACGGCGCCGACTGACGGGGCGCTTCCGTCCCTGTTTCGAGTAGCGTGACCGAACCGCGGAACGATTCTTCAGGCAGTTGAGCGACCGATCGTTGCGGGCGACCGCGACGGGCACCATATCTGCGGGACGTAGCCCTTAACACTCCGCCTCGCCAAACGGAGGCTATGACTGACCGAGAGCGCGACGACCACGAGTTCTCCGAGGGGCAGGGCTTCGGGGATCCGTACGACCCCTTCGACCTGGACCCGCCGGAGCTGTCCGTCGACCCCGACAAGGTGGACCCGGTCGACTCCCGGGTCGTCACGGACATGCTCGACGAGCGCAACCTCTCGAAGGGGGAAGTCGACGCCGAGGAACTGCTCGGCGTCGGCGTCTCATACGTCCAGATCAACCGGTACGAACAGGCGGCCGAGACGTTCGAGCGGGCCGCGATGTTCGCCGAGCGACTCTCCATCGAACAGGAGGCCTGGACGAACAAGGGCGCGGCCCACGCCGAGATGGAGGAGTGGGACGCCGCCATCGGCGCCTACCGGGAGGCCATCGCCATCGCCGAGGAGGAGGACGCCGAACGCGACCCCGAGCGAGCGAGCCAGGGCGCCCCGAGCAGCGAACACACCGCCACTGCGGAGACGAACCTGGCCTACGCGCTCTGGGAATCCGGCCAGACCGAGCAGGCCCTGGAGCACGCCGAGCGCGCCGTCGAGCGGGACCCGCGCTTCGCCGAAGCCTGGTACAACCGCGGCTTCTTCCTCCTGGAGCGCGGCCTCGCGGAGGACGCCGTCGAGGCGTTCGACAACGCCATCCGCCTGGGCTTTCGCAACGCCGAGATCCTCGGGGAGAAAGCCCGCGCCCTCGAGGAAGTCGGCGAGTACGACCGCGCCCAGGAGATCGCCGAGGAGGCAGAAGAGATGCGCGAACGAGCCGAGGAGGAACTGGTCGAGTGATCGTCCCTGGAGGTCGCTGATCGATGCTACTCAACGAACGCGAGACGGACGAGGGGCTGCTCGTCTCCGTCTGCGACCCCGACGTCCTGGGCGAGACTTTCGAGAACGGGAAGGTCTCCCTCACCGTCGACGAGGCGTTCTACGACGGCGAGGAGGCCGACGAACAGACCGTCGTCGACAGCCTCGCGCGGTGCAGCGTCGCAAACCTCGTCGGCACCGACAGCGTCGCTCTCGCCGTCGAACACGGCTTCGTGGAGGAGGAGAACGTCCTCGACCTCGACGGGACCCGCCACGCACAGCTCCTCTGGATGTAACTTTACGGTCGCGCCGCTGCATTCTCCGGGCAGATGTACTCACGCGACCACGCCCTGATCTCGCTGGCCGTCGGCGTCGTCGGCGTCTGGGCCCTCTCGCTCCCGGACGTCGTCCCGTGGTGGGCCGCAATCGGGTGGGCCCTCGCCGTCGGCGTCGGCATCGACTTCGACCACTTCCTCGTCGCACGCCTGGTGAGCGGCGACTGGTCGGCGCTCGCCCGCGTCCTCCGAAATCCGCTGCTCCCGCTCACCGACCCGTCGGGTATCTTCGCGAACGACGACCTCTGGGCGATCCAGCGGCTGTTCAGCCACGTCGTCATCGCCGGCGGACTGGTCGCCGCGCTGTGGCTCTGGGACCAGTCGTTCGCCGTTTTCACCGCCGTCGTCCTCTACGCCCACCTCCTCTCGGACCTGGCGTGGGACAACTACCGCCTCGAAGAGTACCAGCGCCGCCACGCCGAGTACGTCCGGCGCACGGAGCAGGCGGATGGCGCGACCGATGCGGACGGCACGGCGGATACGGACGGCAGGGCGGACGCTGGCGGCGTAGTGGATGCGGACGTAGAAAGTGACGGTGACGCCCCCGACGTCACTCGATCGTGAGTGCTTCGAGCTTCCACCCGCCGTCGAAGACGACCAGTCTGATGGTGTGTTCCCCCGCAGGTAGCTCTATCTCCTCGCCGATCTCCTCCCAGCTGTACCAGCCCCCCGTCGGGTCGAACGCCAGTCGCGCGAGCGGGTCGTCGTTCAGGACGACGCCGACGTCGCCGCCGCCGAAGGCGCTCTCGGCGGCGACCCGCAGCGACAGGTCGTAGCTCCCGGCCTCGGGGACGTCCACCTCGTAGGCGAGCCACTGGTCGGTCGACAGCCAGTCCAGGTCCCGCCCGCCGACGCGCCGGAGCGGTCGCTCGTTGGCCCGGTGTCTGTTCCGGTGGAAGTACGCGTGATACTCGCCGACGGGTATCGTCGCCGGCAGTTCGTGCCGGTCCTGTCCCGGCCGGTCGTTGACCGACGCCCGGCTCCGGTCCGTCTTCGTGCGATCGTACTGTATCGCCTGTCGCTCTGTACTCGATACGACCTCCTGACCCCTCGATCCGTCAGCCCCCATGGTTCCCTACGCGTCCCCACCACGAATTAATCATTCCGATCGTTCAACGAAATATATCACTGTTAAACCGCGCCCAGCGCCCGATTCCGCACGACTCGATGACATGTTTTCACCCCGTCGGGGTCGGTCGTACTCGCCGAGACGGACGGTCGGATCGAAGGAAAGTTGGCCATCCAGAAAAACTAGTTATACAATGAGCCAATCCGAGTCCGACGTTCTCGACGTCGCGGCCATCCGCGAGGACTTTCCCGTCCTCGACCGGGAGGTGGGCGGCGAGCCCCTGGTCTACCTCGACAACGGGGCGACGAGCCAGACGCCGAAGCAGGTCGTCGACACCATCGCCGACTACTACTACAACTACAACGCCAACGTTCACCGCGGCATCCACCAGTTGAGTCAGGAGGCTTCTATCGCCTACGAGGAGGCCCACGACACCGTCGCCGACTTCGTCGGCGCCGACGGCCGCGAGGAGGTCGTCTTCACCAAGAACACGACGGAAGCCGAGAACCTCGTCGCCTACGCGTGGGGCCTGAACGAACTCGGTCCCGGCGACGAGATCGTCCTGACCGAGATGGAACACCACGCGTCGCTGGTGACCTGGCAGCAGATCGGCAAGAAGACCGGCGCGGACGTGAAGTACATCCCCATCACCGACCAGGGGCGCCTCGACATGGACGCCGCGCGCGAACTGATCACCGACGACACCGAGATGGTCAGCGTCGTCCACGTCTCCAACACGCTCGGTACCGTGAACCCCGTCGCGGAGATCACCGACATCGCCCACGATCACGACGCGCTGTCGTTCGTCGACGGCGCCCAGTCGGTGCCCACCCGCCCCGTCGACGTGAAGGAGATCGACTGTGACTTCCTGGCCTTCTCGGGCCACAAGATGTGCGGCCCGACCGGTAGCGGCGCGCTGTACGGGAAGGAGGAAGTCCTCGAGGAGATGGAGCCGTACCTCTACGGCGGCGACATGATCACGAAGGTCACCTACGAGGACTCGACCTGGAACGAACTCCCCTGGAAGTTCGAGGCCGGCACCCCCTCTATCAGCGAGGGCATCGCGCTCGCCGCCGCAGTCGACTACCTCGAGGACATCGGCATGGACCGAGTCCGCCGCCACGAGGAGGCGATGGCCGAGTACGCCTACGACCGCCTGAGCGAGTTCGACGATATCGAGATATACGGACCGCCGGGCGACGACCGCTCGGGCCTCGTCGCGTTCAACCTGGAGAGCGTCCACGCCCACGACCTGGCCTCTATCGTCAACGACTCGGGCGTCGCCATCCGCGCTGGCGACCACTGCACGCAGCCCCTCCACGACAAACTGGGCGTCGCCGCCTCCGCCCGCGCGTCGTTCTACATCTACAATACGAGGGAAGAAGTCGACGTGCTGATCGAGGCGATGGACGAGGCGCGGCAGCTGTTCGCGTAGTCGATTACTGACGACCACGAGCGGCACTGGTCACGACGAACCGGACGAGACAAAACGGGGGCTGGCGTCCGTCACCGTCGCTCGGGTCGACGCGTCGCTCGGCCACGGCGACGGGACCGATGTGGGTCACGGCGTCCGGCTCAGTCGGCGGAGCCCCACTGCCACTCGGCGCGTTCGATTTTCACTTCGAGCGTGCCGATCCGGTCTTCGAGCGGGGCCGCAGCGAGTTCCGGATGGTCCTCGGCCAGGTCGCGGGCGCGCTCAAGATTCCGGCAGGCCTCCTCGTAGCGTCCGATGGCGTCCGACCCGGTCCCGCCGAACTCCTCGGCGGCGGCCTCCCGCTCGTCGGCGCGGGAGACGAGCGCGTCGACGAGGTTGCCGACGACCCAGGTCAGCTGGAAACGCAGGGCCTCCTGGCTCGCCCCGGCGGGGCCGTCCCAGCCGGCTGCGGCGGCCTCGCGGTAGCGGTCGAGCGCCTCCTGCCAGGCAGCGATGGCCGCTGCGTCGTCTGCGGCCTGGAGGGCACGGTGACAGGCACGCTCGGCCTCGTTCAGGAGCGCCTGGGCGATGGTGTCGAGCGTGTTCGCCTGTGACGTCAGCCGGTCACTGAGCCCGGGTGCGTCGACGTCGTGCAGGACCGACGCGACGTCGCGGATGACGTCCGTCGCCTCGACGACGGCGGCCACGCCGTCCTCGAACGCCCCGGATCGCTGGGCGCGCCGGGCGTCGTCGATGAGTCCGTCCGCCCGATCGAGTCGGGAGCCGTAGCGGAGCTGCTCGAGCCTGTCCTCGACCGGCTGGATCTGGTCCCGCATCAGTTCCGTCGGCGCGTCGTCGTGGTGGGTCGCACAGTGGTGCGCGTTCGAGAGCCGTGTCCGCGTCTGCTGGATGGCGCTCTCCGGGTCCTCGCCGGCCTTGATGGCCGATTCGACGCTCGCGAGCGACCGGTGGGCCTTCTCCAGGGCCTCGAACAGGTCTGCCCAGGCCGTCCCGACGCGGGAGACGTAGGAGACGACGACCTCTGCCGTCTCGGTGTCGGCCGGAACGAACCGGACGGTGCCCGTCGTCGTCGAGAAGACGAGTGTGGTGGAGAGCAGGGCGTTCCGCAGCTCTACGTTCGAGATCTGCTCCATGTCCACGGTCAACTCCGGTTCGGCGAGGTCGTCGCCGAGCAGAAAGTAGACGCGCCGGTTGGACACCACCGCGTAAGCGGCGGTGTCCGGGCCGGGTTCGATGGTCGTCGTGCGATCCGCCGTCGTCTGTTCGATGCCCGCCGCGCTGGCGAGGACGTACTGCACCGCTTCGGCGTCGGCGAGCGACGACTCGAATGACCCGACATCGAGGTCCCCCCGCGTCTGTGACGCGTCAGCGACGAACGCTTGCTTGGATAGTTTGCTTACTCGATTGAACATCAGCCAACCCCCGTTGACAATTTACAGCGTCACGAATAATTATAACCTTGGATCGGGAGAAAACTACTCCCGGGGCTGTCGCGCTTAACGTGACATTAACGGCCGTCGTACCGCCGAAGCGTACCGAGACCTACCGGTTCGAGATATCAGTCGATGGCTCGACGGCGACGTCGTGTCGTCCCGGCGTCGAAAAACAGTGCGGACCGTCTCACCGACTGTGGACCGTCGCCCTCAGGCGTCGCCCCACTGCCACTCGCTGACCTCGACCTTCTCCTGGAGGTCCTCGAGCCGCTCGTCGAAGCGGTCTGCGTCGGTGTGTGGATGCTCGTCGGCGAGGGTCTGGGCCGTCTCCACTGCGTCCTTCGCCGCCTCGAACCGTTCGGTCGCGTCGTCGCCGCTGTCGTCGAGGTCGTCACCTTCGGTCTCCAGTTCCGCGCCGCGGGCACACAGGGCGTCGATGCGGTTGCCGACGACCCAGGCGATCTGGAAGTCCAGCGCGTCCTCGTCCACCCCGCCGAGTTCGTCCCAGTCGGCGTCGCGGACCGTCCGGTACCGCGCCAGTGCGGTCTCCCAGGCTTTCGCCGCGGCGTCGGCGTCGGCCGCGTCGAGTGCCTGGTGACAGGCGTCCTCGGCGTCGGCGAGCAGGGACGTCGCGTAGTCGTCGATGGCCGCCGTCCGCTCGTCGATGGATTCCGCGGCACCTTCACCCGCGAGGGCCTCCTCGTCGAGCGCCCCGCGGGCCTCTTCGAGGCGGTCGCGGGCCTCGACGAGCGCGGCGACGGCGTCGTCGAACGCGTCTTCTGCCTCGGCGTCGGCGAGCAAGTCGTCCACCCGGTCGAGACGGGCCTCGACCTGGAGCTGGTCGAGTTCGTCCTCGACGGGTTCCAGTATCTCCAGCATGGCCTCGACAGGCCCGTCCTCGTTGCGCGTAGCGTGGTGATGGGCGTTCGAGAGCCGCGACTGGGCGGTCGTGAGTTCCTCCTGGGCGTCTTCGCCGGCCGTGAGCGTGGCCTCGAACGCGTCGATGGCCTCGCGCGTGGCGGCGATGGCGCGGTGGAAGTCCGCCCAGCAGTCGCTGAGGCGGTCGATGTACTCGGCCACCTCCTCGACGTCCGGGCCACCAGAGGGGGTGAACTTGACCGTCGTCTTTTCCTCGGAGGCGACCACGAGACTCGAACTCAGCAGGCTGTTGCGTGCCTTCGAACTCGCGACCATCGGCAGGTCGAACTCGATGTCGATAGAGGGCTCCTCGGCATCGCTCCCGACGAGAAAGAGCACCCGGAAGTCAGTGACGATGGCGTAGGCGTCGTGGCTCGAGCCCGGTTGAACGGTCGTCGTCCGCCCGTCCTGGGTCTGCTCGATTCCCTTCGAACTCGTCAGGACGTACCGCACCGTCTCACCGTCCTGCAGGAGCGGATCGAGAGCGGCAGTGGCGTCGCTCCCGGCGGCCGACGTGCCCGACGGGTTAGATAGACTCTGAATACTGTTGAGCATCCCGACTCCGTTAGTTCCTCACATAGTCGGGAGCTAATAAGCTTTGTTGGGTATTTACTATCAAGTTTGCCACGGCAGTATAATTGACGCTAGCTGTATAGCGGAAATAACTGCTAGTGCGGTGGCGGTACTCGACGTTCGTCGAGATGGGGCGCTGTCGGTGGCCACTCGACTCGTCGCGCGCAGCCCTGCTCACGGCTCACTCCGTTCGCTCGTTCGTCGGGCCCTCCCTTCGGTCGGCCCCGACCGGCTCGCGTGTCGCTCACTGCGTTCGCTCCCGCTCGCTCGTTCGACGATGCTCGCTTCGCTCGCATCGTCCGCTGCTCACGGGTCGCTTCGCTTCCCGTTCGCTCGTCCGGTGGCCCGTTCCTCCCTCCGGTCGTCACGCGCCACCCGCCCCGGAACCCTTTTGCCGCCCACTCGCCAAATACGGCCAACATGGGTATTGGCGGCTCTGACATGTACCGACAGCAGATCCTCGACCACTACAAGAATCCCCGCAACCACGGGGAGATCGAGGACCCCACGTTCACCCACGTCGGCGAGAATCCGATGTGCGGTGACACCATCGAGATGGACGTCGTCCTCGACGAATCGGAGGAGACGATCGAACACGTCGCCTTCCGCGGCGACGGCTGCGCCATCTCGCAGGCGTCGGCCTCCATGCTCTCGGAGAAGCTACAGGGGACGACGATCGAGGAACTCCAGGAGATGGGCCGGGACGACGTCGTCGACATGCTCGGCGTCGACATCTCGCCGATGCGGATCAAGTGCGCCGTGCTGGCGGAGAAAGTGGCCCAGGACGGGGCGGAGATCTACTTCGGCGAAGCTGAACTCGACAAGACGGTCACCGAGGAGTAGCGGGTCGTTTCCAGTTTTCAGTCGAGCGGATCTTCCAGTTCGCCCATCACCGCCTCGAAGGCGTCGGTCGCGGTGACCAGGCCGACCACTTCACCCTCCGTCATCACGAGTGCGAGCTCCTGGCTCTCGGTCTGGAACTGGTCGACGGCGTCGCTGACCGTCGTGTCGGCGGCGACGGTCATCGGCGGCGCGGCGACGTCGGCGAAGGACTGTTCCCCCGAGCGGAGGGCGTCGACGTTGTCGACGATCGAGGGCGCGTAGACGATGCCCTCGAACTGTTCGGGGTCGTCGTCGGCTAGCAGCGGGAAGCGAACGTGCGGTGTGCCCGCCATGCGGTCGAAGTTCTCCTCGGGGTCGGCGTCCGTCGAGAGGAAGACGACGTCGTCGACGTCCACCATAATATCTCGGACGGGGACCTCCCCAACTTCGAGCGCGCTGATCACTTCGTCGTGGCGTTCTTCGGAGAGGTCGCCGCGCTCGAGCAGCGACCCGAGCCGGTTGCGCAGATCGGCTCTGGTCTCGATTATCTCCTCCTCGGTCTCGAGCCAGGCGCCGGTCATCTCGATGCCGAACAGCCCGAGCGTCCACTTGGCGACGGTGTCGCCGATGCGCATCACCGGCCGGATGCTCCAGGCGAACCAGTACAGCGGAGTCGCGCCGTACCGGCAGACGAACTTGGTGCGTTCGACGCCGAGGTAGGTCGGCGTCTGCTCGCCGTGGGTGAGGTGGACGAGGTTGATGATGACGAACGCCAGGATGGCACCGGCGCCGACGGAGGCGAGCCCGGTGTTGGCGAACACCGGTTCGAAGATGGCGGCGAGCGCCGGTTCGGCGACGATACCGACGGCGATGCTCGACGCCGTGATCCCCACCTGACAGCTGGTGAGGTATATCTCAAGTTCGTGGGTCATCTCCCAGGCCCGGCGGAGCCCCGGTTCGTCGAACTCCGACTCCGGGTACTGGCGGACCCTGGTCAGGGCGAACTCGATGGCCACGAAGAAGCCGTTCGCGAGGATCAGTCCGACCCCTGCGAGCAGGCGGATCCAGATCTCCACCGCGTTCATGTGGGTTGGTTTCAGACGCGAGCGGTAAACGCCCTGTGCTTTGGCGAGGAGCCTCGACGCGGCAGTCCGTTAGCGGTTCCGGTAGAAGACGGTGTACATCCGGTGGCTCTCTCCCGAGTCCCCGAGAATCGTCGTCCCGGCGTCGACCTCGGTTCGGTAGACGGCGCGAGTGTCGTCGCTCGTCCCGAGGGTGTCGCCGGTCTTCTGCCAGCGCGAGAGCCAGCCCGGACTGACTTCGTCGTCGAGTGCGACCCAGAGCGTCATCGGCGCGTCGAACTGGAGGTAGGTGAACGACCGTCGCTCCTCGTGGGCGTCCTCGCCCTCGAACCGGAGGTACGGCAGGTTGGCGTACTTGCCTGGAATGGCCAGGAACTCTGGGTCGTCGTAGACGTACAGCGGCTTCCCCTGACTGAGTCGGCCCCACTCGACGAGTGACCCCGTCGCCGTCGTCACGCTCTCCAGGGGGCCGGGCGGTGACTGGCCCCCCGGCGAGCCGCCGCCTGACCCACTGGCACCGCCGAGGTATCCACCCTCGACGCTGGCCACGCGCCCCGCGTCGTCGGGAACGACCTCGCCTTCGACGCTGAGGCCGAACTCGTCCCAGAGGTCGGCGTTGGTCTCGCCGACGAGCTGTCCGGGCTTGACGTCAGTCAGGTCCGAGAGCGCGTCCTCGTCGACGTCGCTCACGTCGGCCCGCGTCGGGAGCGGGACGAAGTCGGGCCGCTGGGACTCGAAGTACAGGGACTCTCCGTTCAGGGAGGCGACGCTCTCCGGCGAGAACAGCCCGTAGAGGTCCTCGTCGAGTTCGGTGCCCATGTACACCGACGCCCGGCCGCCGTCGGCGAACGACGCGCCCTCGATGGGGACGGACTGGACCGACCAGCGGTGGTCCGTCCCGCCGCCGGTCAACTGGACGTCCACCTCGTTGTCGAAGTCGACGTCGCGGATGGGTGCCTCGCCGCGGGGGAACGAGCGGACGCCGACCTTCCAGCCCTCGATTTCCCCACCCTCGACGCGCACGTCGCTGGGCGCGTGGTTGTGGTTGATCCCGATGCCGCGCGAGTCGCCCCGGCCGCCGACGAGGCGGACGTCCTCGATGGAGACGTGGCGGCTGTACCGGATCGAGATGCCGTTGTTGCCGCCTTGCGACCCGGCGCTACGCGGTGGTCTGATACCGCCCCACTCCGGCTCGAACGCACCGATGTTGAACGCCGTGAATCCCTCGATGACGCTGGCGTGGTCGCCCTCTTCGGGCGGGTCGTCGCCGAAGCGGTGGCGGGACATGTCCAGCCCGCCGCCGGAGGCGAAGACGGTGTTGCCGCTGAACGACCGCAGTTTGACGTTCCCGGAGGGCACCCGGCCGTCCGCGAGCTCGTCGGACTGTTCGAGGTAGGCCTGGCCGTCGAGGTTCTCGACGGGGAAGGTGGGTATCTCGTCGGTGACGCCGTCGATCCGCTCGGGATCGACCTCGTGGTCGGGTTTGGCGCGGGTCCAGTAGACGAAGCCGTGGTGGCGGTGGCCGGCGGCGACGTTGTCCTCGACTGCCACGCCGGGGCCCTGTAGCCAGAAGCCGTAACCGCCGTGGCCGAAGTCGTCGATGGACCCCTCGTCGTCCTCGTGGAACTGGCGGTTGTCCGGCAAGCCGCCCGAGCCCGTCGAACGCAACGCGAAGTTGTTCCGGAAGGAACCGACCTCGTTGCCGACCTCGGCGACGAAGCCGGCGCCGAACACGTCGTAGGAGACGCTGTCCTCGATTTCGACGTAGCTGTTGTGGTTGACGTACCCCCACCCGGGACTCCCGTGGACGACGCAGCCCCGAACCCGACGGGGCTCCGCGGTCGTGTCGATTCCCGTCCGGTGGAAGTGGCAGGCGTAGCGGGCCTGGGGGTTCGGCGGGACGTCTTCCGGCGGTTTGCCGTTCAGCGGGTCGGTGAAGGGCCGGGCCTTCTCCGTCCGTCCGAGGTCGTAGAACCCGACGTTGGCCAGGTCGACGTCACGGGACGTCAGCATGACGTGCCCGCGGCGCTTGGCCTGGTCGTTCTCGGACGCCAGGCGGACGGTCCGGTCGAGGTTCGCGACGTACGCCGAGAGGTCCTCGGCCGGCGGGCGGTGGTCGTACTCCAGCGCGGATTCGAGTGCCACCGTCGCCCCGTCGACGCCGGCGACGGTCACCGCTTCGTCTTCGTTGCTCGCCGGGTTCATCCCCGCGACGACGAGGGAGTCGCCGGCCTGCCAGCCCGTCGGCGCCTCGGCGAACGTCAGGGACTCGTCGCCGGCCTGCGGTCCGGTCTTCGTCGGGCGGAATCCCGCCTTCTCGGCGCCGTGGGCGGTGACCGTCGCGCCCGCCATCGTCAGCAGGCCGCGGCTCACCCGCGTCGGGTCCCACGACTCGTCGATAGGGCCGTCGTCGCGGAACCGAATCGTCGTCCCCGCGACGTCCGGCGCGTCGGGCGTCCCGAGTTCGAGCGTCCCGCTCCCCGTGACGACGAGCGTGTCGAGGCGCAGTCGCGCCGTCGACTCCGGATCGGTCTCGAGCGTCCCGTCGACCCGCACCGTCATCAGCTCGGTGTCGTCCTCGTGGTCGAGCGTCACGGTCGTCTCGGCCGGAACGTGCACCCTGGCGCGGTGGTCGGGAATCTCCCCCTCCTCCCAGGTACTCGCGTCTGCCCAGCGACCACCCGACGCGACGTGGGTCACGTCTTCGTTCGCGACGAGCGCGTTCATCGCCTGTTGCGGGCTGCGTTCCTCCGTCTCCGTTCCTCGCACGTGCGGCGCGACGTGCGGCCACCCGACGCTCGCGCCCGCCGTCCCCACGGCGCCGAGCGCGAGTCCCTTCAGCAGCGAGCGACGACTGCCGTCCAGCAGCCCCCTTTCGTCCCCGGTCATACTGCCCGTGACAAACACGAGGGGGGACTTAACCGTGGGGTACCTTTTGGCGTCGACTGGCGGCGCAAGCACTGCTTGAACGGGAGTTCGTGACGGTATCGAACGGGGGCGGGATCCGTCACCGGCCTGCTCACGGCTCACTTCGTTCGCCGGAAGACTCGCGTTGCTCGACTTCCGGGCCCTGGCCCGCTCCGCTCGCCAGGACGCCGTTCGCCCGTAAGCTGGTTCCTCCCTTCGGTCGGAACCAGCCTGCTCGCGTGTCGCTCACTTCGTTCGCTCCCGCTCGCAATATCACCGGCCCCTCCCTTCGGTCGTCGCGCGCCGGCCTACGCCAGGAAGACGTGCCGCGGCCGGTCAGCTAGCACGTCCCGGCCCCGACTCCACCTTTTTCCGCTTCGGGTGCGCTCCGCGCACCGCTCGCGCAAAAACGTGGGCGAAAAAAAAAACGGACACTCGCTTCGCTCGTGTCCGCTGACTTAGGCCAGGAAGACGTGCCGCGGCCGGTCAGCTAGCACGTCCCGGCCCCACTCGACGGTGTCTGCGAAGGCGTCCGAGCGGAAGAACGCCATGGCGTCCTCCTTCGCGTCCCACTGGCTGGCGATGAACATGTCGTTCTCGTCCTCGCGGTTGGCCAGCAGGGCCGTCTCCCGGTGGCCGTCCATCTCCGCGAGCATCCCGCCGACCTCGCCGAACGTCTCGACGAACTCCTCGCGGTGCTCGGGCTTGACGGTGTAGAACATCCCCATCGTCCCGAAGCCGTCCTCGTGCTCCGGGCGGCCGACGACGCCGGGGAGGTCCGCCAGGTGCTCGCTGGCGGTGTCGGCGGCGTCCCGCGTCTTCCAGAGGCTGACGACGGCGACGGTCTCCGCGGGCGCGTCCCTGTACACCGCCGTCTTGACGTGGCTGTCGTAGCGGACGAAGTGCTCGCGCAGGCCGTCGACTTCGGCGGCGAGTTCGACGGGGTCGGTCTCCGAGTACAGCACCAGCGCGTAGACGTCCTCGCCGTGGGGCTTTCCGGCGTAGATGTCGAGATCGGACAGTTCCTCGCGGATGGAGTCCTCCTCGTCGGTGTCCTCGTCAGCGTCACCAGCTGCCGACTCGTCGGTCGCGTCGGCATCCCCGGCCCCGCCCCCTTCGCCGAGGTGGCCACCGTAGCATTCGTCGATGCCCGGGAGGTCGCCGAGGAAGCCGGCGGCCGTCTCGGCGGCCTCCTTCGCCGTCCAGACGCTCACGACGGCCGCCTGGCCGCCCTGGGCGCGGACGCTCGTCAGAACGTGGCGGTCGTAGTGGTCGAAGTTCGAGCGCAGCCCCTCGACCTCTTCGGCCAGTTCCTCGGCGTCGGCCTCGGAGTGGAACAGTAGACCGTAGTCACCGGCGTCGTAGTCCTCACCTTCTCGGACGCCGAGGGAGCCGAGACGCTGCCCGAGATCGTCGACCTCGGCGAACTCGCCGCCGCCGCCCATCGGCGGGCCGCCGGACGAGGAATCCTCGTCCGCCGACCTCTCGTCGTCCGCGGATTCCGCGGTGCTACCGCCGTCGTCGCTGGCAGCGTCCCCGGCGTGCGGGTGGTCGCCCTCGCCGGCGCTTCCGGGATGGGCACCACCCGTGTCGCCTGCGTCGCCGGCCGTCCGGGCGGTCGTCGCCGTCGGCCGGTCGCCGTCGCCGGTCGGCGAACTGTTCCCAGCGCTGGCGTGGGCGACCCGCTCACCGCTCGCGGCTGACTCCCCCTCGCCCGTCGGGACGCGTTCGCCCGCCATGACGGCGGGGAGATCGCCCGGCCGGAAGCGGCGGCCGACGTAGAAGGAGCCGAACTCGGCGAACTTCGACGTCGAGGGGTCGAAGCGCATCTCGGTCAGCAGGTCCTTGACGTCGGTCATGTCGTCGGCCCACAGCGTGATCCCCCACTCCCAGTCGTCGAAGCCGACGGAGCCGGCGATCATCTGCGAGACCTTCCCGCCGTAGCTTCGGCCGATATCGCCGTGACGCTCGATGTGCTCGGCGCGCTCGTCGAACGGCATGTCGTACCAGTTCTGCCCCGGGTCGCGGCGCTTGTTCATCGGGTAGAAGCAGACGAACTCGTCGTCGGGGATGTCCGGGTGGAGCCGCGACCGGATGTACTTCGCCAGGCCGGAGTCGTCGTCGACCTCGCCGTCGAAGTACTCCTTGGCCTTGTCGGTGTACCCCGAGGCCTCGGTTACGGAGACGTACGACGTCGCGCGGTCGGTGTAGCGGGCGAACTCGGTCTGCTCGAACTGGCGCTCGGCGGCGTCGACGTCGGCCATCGTCGGTCGCAGGTGGACGACCATGAGGTCGGCCTTGTGGCCCTGGATGGTGTAGACGGCCGTCTGGCCCTCCTCGGCGTCCTCCACGCCCTCGTAGTACTCCAGGAAGTCGATGCCGTCGACCAGGGCGCGTTCCTGGTCGCGGGCGGACGCCTCCCGCCAGGCGTCCCAGTCGATGCGTCGCAGGTCGTGGAGCGCGTACCACCCCTCCTCGGTCTGTGGGGGCTCTCTCGTCATGTCCGAGGGTTTCGTGCGGACGGTAAGGAAACTTCCCATGTCCGCGCGTGCGTTCGATCAGTCAGCGTCGGCGATGGCGTCGGTGACCCGGCCCGGAATCGGGCGCGACGCCGACCGCCGGCCGCCGACCGCGTGTATCGGCGGCGTCGTGCGCTTGTGCTGCGTGTCGACGTAACGGGCGAGTAGCTCCTCGGCCATCGCGCGGTCGACGTCGAGTTCCTCGGCTGCCTCGTCGACGCTCGCTTCCTCGTCGACGACCCGGACGAACAGCGCGTCGATGATCTCGTAGGGCGCGCCGAGTTCGGACTCGTCGGTCTGGCCGCTCCAGAACCCGGCGGTCGACTCCTTGGCGACGATGCGCCGCGGGAGACCGACGTGCTGGGCGAGCGCTCGCACCTCGGTCTTGTAGAGGTCGCCCATCGGGTACAGGTCCGCGGCGCCGTCCCCGTACTTCGTGAAGTAGCCCGTCAGTAGCTCCGACCGGTTGGCCGTCCCGACGACGAGCCGGGACCGGGCGTTCGCGACGTAGTAGAGCGCGGCCATCCGGAGGCGCGCGACGAGGTTGCCGCCGACGACCGTGTCACCCTCGACGCCGGTCCCGTCGGCTATCGCCGACTCGACGGTCTCGACGGACTGCCACAGCGGTATCTCCGCGAACTCGATGCCGATGCCGTCGGCGATGGTCTTCGCGTCGGTGGCGTCCGGCCGGTGGCCTTTCCGGCTCGGAAGCGTGACTCCGAGGACGCGGTCGCTCCCGAGGGCTTCCGCGGCCAGGAACGCCGTCAGCGTGGAGTCGATGCCGCCGCTGAGACCCACGACGACGCCGTCGGCCCCCGCCTCGTCGACCGCCTGCTCGACGTCGGCCACGACGGCTGTCCGGAGCGCGTCGAGTTCCCCGTCGCCAGTGATGAACGCCGACGACGCATCTGATCGATCATACTGGGCACTTTCTTCTATAGTTGAAATCATACGTCTGTCTTTCACCTGAGTTTCGATACGAATGGGTGGTACTTAGCCGTGTTCCTAAAACAATCAGTATGTCACGATGGCTCATCGAGGCGGTCGTCTTGGGACGGCCTCGAGGGATGGCGCCACGGCGCGATCGCTGGGGGGCGCCACAGCGGTCATCTCGATGGGCGGGGCCGCGTCGAAGGCGGGCGAAGCCGTCCCCGAGGAAAGGATGTTTCAGCGCCGGCGCCGTTGCCCTCTCCAATGAGCGATTCCGAGGGCGGTCCGAAGCAGGTGTCGGACCCCGACTACCACAGCGAGAACCACACGGCCGCCCAGACCTGTGGCTGGACGGCCAACGCCCTGCGCGGGGAGGGCAAGTGTTACAAGTACATTTTCTACGGGATCGAGTCCCATAGATGCATCCAGATGACGCCCGTCGTCAAGTGCAACGAGCGCTGTGTCTTCTGCTGGCGCGACCACGCCGGCCACGCCTACGAACTCGGCGACGTCGAGTGGGACGACCCAGCGGCCGTCGCGGACGCCTCCCTCGAACTCCAGAAAAAACTCCTCTCGGGCTTCGGCGGCAACGAGAAGGTCCCGCGCGAACGCTTCGAGGAGGCCATGGAACCCCGTCACGTCGCCATCTCGCTCGACGGCGAACCCTCGCTCTACCCCTACCTCCCGGAACTCATCGAGGAGTTCCACGACCGCGACATCACGACGTTCCTCGTCTCCAACGGCACGAACCCCGACGTGCTGGAGCGCTGTGACCCCACGCAACTGTACGTCTCCGTCGACGCCCCCGACCGCAAGACGTTCGACGACACCGTCAAAGCCGTCGAGGGCGGCGCCTGGGAGTCGCTGATCGACACACTGGACGTCCTCGCCGAGAAGGACGACACTCGCACAGTCATCCGCACGACGCTCGTCAAGGGTCACAACATGCACTATCCGGCGTGGTACGCGGCGATGTGCGATCGCGCCGACGCCGACTTCGTCGAGATGAAGGCGTACATGCACGTCGGCCACTCCAGAGGGCGGCTGGACCGCGAGTCGATGCCCGAGCACGAGGAGGTGCTCCAGTTCACGAAGGACGTCGGCGAGTTCCTGCCCGACCACGACACGATCAAGGAAGTCGAGGCGTCCAACGTCGCCGTGCTCGCCCGCGACGAGCAGACCTGGGTGCCCAAACTGGAGAAGTCGAGCGAGTTCTGGGAGCGGGACCCCGTGGTGAGTTACTGAGCACGACCGCGAGGCATGGCGACGGCAGCCGTCGGTGAGGCCGCGCCAGGCAGGCGTCGGGGCGCCCCGTTCTTGGCCCAGGAAGGAGCGCGGTGAACGAACCTGTCGTTTTATAATCAAATACTATTATATTGTCGGTGGAACACATCAGCGTAGTCACGGGGGACCGAGTGCAAGCCAGACGGTCCGTGTAGTTAGGAAATTGAGGGAACCATGTTTGATGAGGTAATCGCCGCCGCTGAACGTGCGGGTGCCGGGGGAGTACCGACGCGGTACGACAAAGCCACGAAGTCGCTGTCGGGCGTGCTCGACGACGAGGACGTCCGGCACGTGCTCGTCACCACGAAAGAGCTCACGCATACGGAGAACAGTCGGACGATAACAATCGATGCCGGACCCGGCCACGACGTCGTCGCGATGGCCACGAGCCGGCGCGTCCTCGTGTTCGTCGGTGGCCAGGAGAACGCCGGCGAACCCGACGTCGTCATCGATCTCGCGGACGTGACCGGGGCCGAGTATCGCGACTCGCTCCTGAGTTCGTCGGTGGTCGTGGAGAGCCAGAACCAGACAATCGAGTTCTCGCCGACGGACGGGGCGCCCGACCGGTTCGTCTCCTACGTCGAGCGCCTCGGTTCGAGTTGGGCGGCCCTCGACGCGGCCCTGGACTCGGTCCGGGACGCGATGGAGACGTTCGAACGGCGGCGAACCGCTGGTGCCGACACGGCGGCCGCCGCGGAGACCGTGCGGTCCGAACTCGAACGGGCCCGAGAAATTCCAGCATCGGAGTACGAGGCGCCGGAGGATGTGATGAACGCGGCTATCGATGGGGTCGCTGCAGAGTTCGAGGCGTTGCAGACCGACTCCCGCGTGCAGGACGTCGAAGACGCCATCGACGCGGCGGCGGTGACCGACGACGACGAGGCGACGTGTGGCCACCTCCGGGACGCGTGTGAGACACTGGCCGCGACGCGGTCGTCGGTGGACGACGAGGACGTCCACGCCGCCCTGGACGGCGTCGAGGCGGATCTCGAAGAACGGGCCGAGGCGTTCCTCGCCGACGCGGCGACTGCCAGGGAAGCGGCCCGGGACGCCGACCCACTCGCGGCCGTAGACCGATTCGAGGAAGCCCGCCACCGATTCGAGGCCGCCAGTTCGGTCGCGGATTCGGTCGAGGCCTTCGACGAGGCCAACGTGGCCGAGCGCGCCCGGGCAGTCACTGTCGAGTTGTACGAAGCCCTCCAGACCGAGGCCGAACGGCTGGAGGAGGTGGCAGACGACGGCGACGGGGACGAATTCGAACGCGCGAAGTCGGCACTCGAGCGTGCACAGGCCCTCGCCGACCACGTGCCTGACGCCGATCACGACGACCTCGCGGAAGACATCGCCCAACTCGAAGCGGCCGTCGAGCGCAGTCAGTGGGAGTGGGGCAAGACGTAACTCGGCCCGGGCGGGCGTGCTTGCGACCGCCAGTCGGTGTGACGCAACTCGAACCCGCCCGACGCTAGCGCCCTCGCAGCGACCGAAAGCTGGCTCGCCGCCCAGGCTGCGAATCGCGAACTGGTCGGAACGACTGTGATCCGCGCCGATCTGCCGAACGTCGGCCAGGAACGTCTCGGCCTGTGGTCGCCCGCCACCACGAGGTCCCGAACGACTGCCGGCCGCCTGTCGAGTTTCGCCGAGAGCGAGCCCGTCCGGTCCAGTTTGGATCGCCCCAACGTGATGCGGTTGAACCGCTCGTCGGGCAGGTATTCTGCGTCGACCCAGTCGTTCACCCAGTCGACGAAGCGAAACTCTGGTCCAGGCGGCGAGGCGGCGTTCGGGTGGTGACGACGCGGCAATCGCCGCCCACAGCGAGTCGAGGCGCTCGGCGACGCAGTCGGGGCGGTCGACGTTCGCGACGAAGCGCAGCGCGCCCCTTCCGGTCGCTTCGTCCACCACGCCTCGACGCCGTCCCCGTCAGTGAGATCGATTTCGACCGGGACGACCGCTCCCGGGAACCCGCTCCAAAGGCGTTACGCGTGCCACATCCGTTATGCTTATCAGAAGCGGGACCGACTCTCGGACAATGGCAACCACATCGCGGGCCGTCGGCTACGACGAACTCGCGACGCTGAAGCTGCTGGCCCTCGACGGCGCGCTCGAAGGCCAGGAGAAGGCGTCGTGTGCGGACATCGCCGACCGGCTCGAGGCCTCGAACCAGACCGCCTCGCGCCGGCTACAGCGCCTGGAGGAGGCGGATCTGATCGAGCGTGACATCGTCAGCGACGGCCAGCGGATCGCGATCACCGAGGTCGGCGAGGCCGCCCTCCAGCGGGAGTACGCCGACTATCAGCGCATCTTCGACCGCGGCGTCGGCGTCGACCTGGGCGGCATCGTCACCTCCGGGATGGGCGAGGGACGCCACTACATCACTCTCCCGGGATACATGGAGCAGTTCGTCGAGAAACTGGGCTACGAACCCTTCGCCGGGACGCTCAACGTGGACCTCCTCGACGAGAGCGTTCGCAAGCGCGCCCGAATGAGCGCGTTCGACCCCATCACTATCGAGGGATGGGAGGACGAGGAGCGTACCTACGGCCCGGCCTACTGCTACCCCGCCAGCGTCGTCGGCGGCGACGGCGAGTACGAACCGGCCCACGTCATCGCCCCCGAGCGCACCCACCACGGCGAGGACCAGCTGGAGGTCATCGCGCCGGAGAAACTCCGCGAGGTTCTCGACCTGGCCGACGGCGACGAGGTGACTGTCCATGTCGACGAGCAGTGACGTGAGTAGTGCGGAATCGGTCGACGACGCCGTCGAGGCGTTCCGGCGGGGCGAGCCGGTGCTGGTCCACGACGCCGCCGACCGCGAGGGCGAGACCGATCTGGTGTACCCCGCCGGGAGCGTCACCGCCGACGCCGTCGCCCGGCTGCGCAACGACGCCGGTGGACTCGTCTGCGTCGCCCTCTCCGACGCCGTCAGCGATACCTTCGACCTGCCGTTCGTCCAGGCGGCCGTCGACCACCCGCTGACCGACGACCACCAGCTCTCCTACGACGACCGCTCGTCGTTCTCGCTGACGGTCAACCACCGCGACACCGAGACGGGGATCACCGACGCCGAGCGGGCGCTGACGATCACCGAGCTGGCTGCCGCGAGCGAAGATCCCGACGCCGAGGCGTTCGCCGCCACGTTCCGCGCGCCCGGCCACGTCCACCTGCTCCGGGCCGCGTCGTCGCTGGCCGAGCGTCAGGGTCACACCGAACTCGGCATCGCGCTCGCTGCCGCGGCCGACCTGCCCCCCGCCGTCGTCGTCTGCGAGATGCTCGACGACGAGAGCGGTGCCGAGCTCCCCCCGGCGGCCGCCCGGGCCTACGCCGACCGTCACGGCCTGGTGTACGTCGAGGGAGCCGCTATCGCCGAGCGGTTCGCGTAACCGACCGACCGAGACGGGAAAGCCTTTATTTTTCGGATCCGAACCCTCCCTCACTACCCTCCACTATGGATTCGTATCCTCGTCACACGGTTCTCCGTGGGACCGCCGCGGTCGTCGTCGCCGTTCTCCTCGTCGCCTGTGCCGGTCTGACACTGGGGTACGAACCGCCCCAGCTCGGCGCCGGGACGATCAAGGACCCGGCAGACGGCACGACTGCGGTCGCCGTCCAGGGATTCCACTTCCAGGGCGAAGGGAGCGAGAAGAAGCCCGCACGCCTGCTGCGCGTCAACGAGACCGGCGGGATCACTGAACTGGCCAACGGGACCGACACGGGGACCTCCTGGTTCTACGACGTCGACCCGCTGGACGACGGCAACCTGCTCGTCACGTCCACGCTCCCGGGCACGACGCTCGCCTACGAACTGAACCCCGAGACCGGCGAGCGCGTCTGGGAACAGGAGTTCGACGCCGAGGACACCCACGACGTGGCGATGTTGAACGAGCACGAACTCCTCGTCGCGAACATGCGCAACGGCGGCGGGAACGGGGAGGTCAGCAACGACCGGCTGTTCGTCTACAACCTCACCAGCGACGAGGTCGTCTGGGAGTGGTACTTCAAGAACCACTACCCCGAGTCGACGGACGGCGGGATGAACGCCGACTGGAGCCACGTCAACGACGTCGACAAGATCGAGGAGGGACGCTACCTCGTCTCGCCGCGGAACTTCGACCAGGCCATCGTCGTCAACCGCTCGACCAAGGAGATCGAGATGCGGCTCGGCGAGGACGACAACCACTCGATCCTCAACGAGCAACACAACCCGGACTACCTGGAGTCGGATGACGGGACGCCGACGATGCTCGTCGCCGACAGCGACAACGACCGCATCGTCGAGTACGAGCGCGACTGCGGCGACGCCGACCCGGGACTCGGCGCCGGCACGCCGCCAGATGAGTGTCACTGGAACCTCGTCTGGGAACTGGGCGACCAGAACATGAGCTGGCCGCGCGACGCCGACCGCCTCCCGAACGGCAACACGCTGATCACCGACTCGCTCAACCACCGGGTCGTCGAGGTGACTCCCAGCGGTGAGATCGTCTGGGAGGTGAACACGCCGTGGGGCCCCTACGACGCCGAGCGGGTCAAGTACGGTCCCGAATCGAACGGCCCGACGATGCGCGACCAGGGCGTCAACGGGAGTTTCCCGCTCCAGAACGCCGAGCCGAACAACGCGACGGTCGGGACCGGTAGCAGCGGCACCGAGGGGACGAGCTTCCCCGTCTGGATTCAGCAGACGACCGCGGGCTGGCCCGGCGAGGCCGCCTTCGACGAGTTCGCCGAGACCTGGGAGGGGGTCTCCCAGTGGGTCAAGCCCGTCTGGATGGCGCCCTGGGGGTTCGTCGCGCTCGTGGGCGCGCTCGTCCTGTCGGTCGGCTGGCTGCTGGCCGAGCTGGTCTACAACCGACAGCGGGTCTACCGCCGGGTGACGTCGCTCCGCTCGGCGCGAACGGAGTGAGCGCCGAGGTATGGGCGAGCGGGAGCGAGCGGAGTGAGCGACACGCGAGCAGGCTGGCGCCGACCGTAGGGAGGGGCCAGCGTTTTGCGAACGGTGAGCGAAGCGAACCGTGAGCAGGCCGGACATGCGAGGGTCCGGAAACGCATTTCGGTGGTGTGTCACGTCGACGCGCGGACCGTCAACACTCTTAACGGTGCCGTCCAATGGGCAGGATATGCATTCCGACGACGGTGGCAGGACGGCTCGCCGGGAACAGCATCGCGGGACGACGACCCACGGGTTCCGGGGGTGGACGGCGTGACCGACCGCCCGGAGATGTTCGAGGGCGTCGACACCGTCTGGCAGGACGGGGAGTTCGTCGACTTCGAGGACGCGACGACGCACGTCCTCACCCACGGCCTCCACTACGGCACGGGCGTCTTCGAGGGCGTCCGGTGTTACGACACGGCCAACGGCCCGGCCATCTTCCGCTGGGAGGAACACCTCCAGCGCCTCTACGACTCGGCGAAGGTGTACGACATCGAGATTCCCTTCGAACAGGAGGAGCTCTCGGAGGCGACGCTCGAACTCATCCGCCGCGAGGAGCTCCAGTCGTGTTACATCCGGCCCATCGCCTACTACGGCTACGGCCCGCTCGGGCTGAACCCCTCGAAATCGCCCGTCGAGACCGCCATCGCGGTGTGGCCCTGGGGCGCCTACCTCGGTGAGGTGGCTCTGGAAGAGGGCGTCGACGTCGCCATCTCCTCGTGGCGCAAGCACGCCTCCAGCCAGATCCCGACGAACGCCAAGACCACGGGCGCGTACGTCAACAGCGTCCTCGCGTCGCTCGAAGCCAAGGGGAACGGCTACACCGAGGCCATCGTCCTCAACAAGGAGGGTAACGTCGCCGAGGGACCGGGCGAGAACATCTTCCTCGTTCGCGACGGCGAGATTCACACCACCGGCCTCGCGGAGTCTATCCTCGACGGTATCACCCGCCAGACCGTCATCGACCTGGCCGAGGACATGGGCTACACCGTCCACGACGACGCGACCATCTCCCGGGGCGAACTGTACACCGCGGACGAACTGTTCTTCTCCGGGACCGCCGCGGAGGTCACCCCGATCCGCAGCGTCGACGACAACCAGATCGGTGCCGGCACCAAGGGCCCCGTCACCGACGAGATCCAGACCCGCTTCTTCGAGGTCGTCGAGGAGGCGCCCGAGCAGTACGACGAGTGGTTCACCTACGTCTAGCGGGCGAGCGCTGCTTCGATTTCAGTCAGTCCGTTCGCGAAAACAGTCGTTGGGCCGCCAGTCGTCGCGTCGTCAGTCGTCGTCGTCGTCGTCGGTCACGGCACCGATGGTCATCGCCGGGGTGTCGTCGTCCGTGTCGCCGAAGCCGGCCGAGAGGATGCGAGTGAGCGCGTCCTCCACGCTCTCGTTCACCTCCTCGTAGTCTTCGGGTTCGACCTCGATGACGTAGCCGCTGGTGATGTTCGGCGCGGTCGGCAGGAAGAGCAGGTCCCGGCCGTCCGGCGTGGACTTGCCGGTCTTGAACGCCGTCATCCGCATCCCGTTCCAGGGCTCGACTTTCACCGGCGCCTGGAGGTCCTCCGTCCCCGAGACGGCCGTCTCGACGGCCATCTTCGAGGCGTTGTACACCACCCGCAGCCCCGGGAGCTGGTTCATCAGCTCGTCGAGTTTTCCCTCGGCGTAGTCGCCCATCGCCGTCCGCATCAGGTAGCCGATGGAGAACACCAGCAGGATGAACACGGACAGCGTCGTCATCACGCGCACGAAGGTGAGGAACCAAGCGCTGTTGACGAGCATCGACGGGAGGTTCAGGTCGCGGAGCGTCCCCGCATCGATGACGAGCGAGAACGGCGCGCCCGCGAGGATACCGTAGAGGTACGCGAGGACGTACAGACTGACCAGTATCGGCAGGAGGATGATGAGCCCGCTCGCGAAGTCCCGCTTCCACGAGGTCGACGCCATGTCAATCAAATTTCCCTCCCCTGTTATGAGCCCTTTCCTTTCCCGTTGGGTGACTGACCGGTGACAAACAGAGACGTACGGACGAACTCTGCGAGCCGTCGAGAGGGGCTGAGCGGGTCATTTCGTCAACCATTGTCAGTGGCGTGCTCACCGGCGCGTAATTTCGCCGAAAACGACGACCATTAGCCGCCGGGGTCGAAACCCTCTCCCGTGACCGAGTGGCTGGTGGACCTGCTCGTCGGGACCGTCCTCCCCAGAGTGGCCCGTATCGGCGTGCTCGTCGCCATCGGGGTGTTGCTGGCGAACCTGGCAGTCTCGTTCGGCCTCGTCGACCGCGTCGCGGCGCTCTCGCGGTACCTCACCGAGCCAGCCAACCTCCCGAGAGAGGTGGGGACGGCCATCCTGGCGACGACGGCCTCGCCGACGGCGGGCTACGGCATGCTCGCCGAGTACCGCGAGTCCGGGGTGCTGGACGACCGCGCCACGCTGGTGGCCGTCACCATCAACACGTTCTTCGGCTTCGCCCAGCACATCTTCACCTTCTACGCGCCCGTGTTGATCCCCATCCTCGGCCTCGAAGTCGGCTTGCTGTACGTCGGGTTCCGGGCGGCCATCGCGCTGGCAATCACGCTCGTGGGCATCCTGGCCGGCCGTCTCCTCCTCTCCGGCGGGAACGTCGACACCGCCGCAATGTCGGCCGTCGACGGGTCGAACGCGGCCGGCGGCGACCAGGACGACGACGGCCCGACGACGGCGCGCGGGAAGGTCCGGGAGGCGGTCTGGAGCACGGGCGACAAACTCCGTTCGATCCTGCCGCGATTGCTGGTGGTGTACGTGCTCGTGGCCGTCCTGATCGCCCGGCAGGACGCTGTCTCGGCGTTCATAGAGGCCACGGTCGGCGTGTCGATTCCGGGCCTCGCCGCGCCCGTGGAGACGCTGGCGGGGCTCGTCGGGCTTCCCGGCGCCGCCGTGCCGGTCATCGCGGTGTTCGCTATCGAGACGACCAACGGCGCCATCGTCATCGCGCCGCTGATCGAACAGGGGGTGTTCACCCCGCGACAGGCCGTCGCGACGATGCTCATCGGCGGTATCGTCTCCTTCGCGGTGTCGACGTTCAAACGGTCGATCCCGTTCCAGTACGGCATCTGGGGCGCGGAGTTCGGTTCCAAGGTGGTCGCCGTCAACACCGCGCTGAAGGTCGTCTTCATCGGTATCGCCGTGGTCGCGTTGCTGGCGTGACGGCACCACCGCACGTCGGCGCCCGGGTCCCTACCTGTTGACCGCTGTCCCGTCGGCGCGAATCGCGTTGACCACGAGACCGAGCATGAGGAAGATAGCACCCAGGTAGAGGCTCGTGAGGATGATGATGACTCCGCTGAGGACGCCGTATATCGCGTAGCTCGCCGCGTTGGCGGCGTAGACCTGGGCGATCGTCAGCAGTATCGTCCAGCCCAGCGCTCCGACGAACGCGCCGGGGACGGCCTCGACGAAGCGGGTCACCTCCTGCGAGGGGACGGTGTACATCGGGAGGAAGGCGACGGTGAGCACGAGCAGCAGGACGGCGTGACCGACGAACGCGAACGGCGACCCCGAGGGGAGCAACGCGAAGGTGACGCTCGTGAGGACGATGAGGACCACGGCGACGGCGAGCGACCCCAGGATGCTGGCGGCGGCCCGCAATTGCTCGCCGAGCGGGTCCCCCTCGCGCTCCTCGACGCGCTCGACGGCGGTCTGGAAGCCGAGGACGACGTTCGCCCCGCCCCAGGCGATGACGACTACGGCGAAGGCCACGGCGCCGGCCCGGCCCGACGCCGCCGTCAACCCCTCCCGGACGAGCGCCTGGGCCTCGGGCGTGAGAAAGCGCGGCGTGGTTCGCTGGAGTTCGCCCGCGAGGGACTCGCCCACGATCGCGAGGACGAGCACCGACAGGGGGAGAAACGAGACGAACGCGTAGTAGGCCATCGCCGCCGCCGGGTACTTGACGTCGTGGTCGTCCGCGGTTCGGGCGACGGTCAGCACAGCGGTCAGGACGCGGGAGAGGCGGGACATATGCCGGATGAGGAACGCGGAAACGGGGAGACGCCGGCCGCACTCGTGTCGTCGCTCGCAGGACTAAGCGTCGGTGCGCTCGGCCCCGAGGTCGATGTCCTGGCCGGCGGCGACGCGCTCCAGGATCCGCCTCGCGCGCTCCGGACTCACGTCGGCGACGAGGCAGTCGACGAAGTCGGCGAGCACGTCCGGGCGGACCTGCAGGTCGACGTACTCGACCTGCCCGTCCACGACGACGGCGTCGAGGTTCCACTCGCCGGCCGCCGGGTCCGTCATGCGGATGTCGACCCACTCGTCGTCCGCCCGGTCCGTCCCGTTCTCGCCTGGCGACCGCGCTTCGTCCTCGGGATCCGTGAACACGTCGTCACTCATTCGTGCATTGGTATACGGTTGCAGGCGGCATAAACCCCCGTTTCGGGTGCAGAGGCGTCCGGATCGCGACGTTCGGACCGCGACGCCTGCTTCGTCGCGTCCGAACTGCATTCAGACGCCCTCGGGATGCGGGTCGGAGAGGACGACCGCCTGGCCGTCGACGACCGTCTCGCCGTCGGCGTCCTCTACTGCGGTCGTGAGCCGGAAGCGGCGCTCGCCCAGGGCTTCGACGACGTCGCAACGGGCCGTGACTCGCTCGTTCAGGTCGACCGGGCCGCGGTAGCTCACCTCCTGTGAGAGGTAGATGGTGAGGCCGGGAAGCCGGGCGAGTGCCGCGCTGATGAGGCCGGCGACGAGCGTCCCGTGGACGATTCGCCGACCGAAGCGCGTCTCCTCGGCGTACTCCGCGTCGAGGTGGAGCCGGTTCGTGTCGCCCGAGGCCTCGGCGAAGGCCCGGACGTCGCTCTCGGCGAGCGTCTTCGTGAAGGTCACGTGGTCGCCGACGTCGATGCCGTCCTCGGTGCCGTAGCTCTCGAAGTCCCACTCCTCGTCCTCGTAGGCCGTGTCCGGGCGCGTGAATCGGTGGCGCTTCTGGACGGGCGCGTGCTCGCCCGCCGTCCAGGTGCCGCGGGGGACGTAGTCGGCGACGTCCGTCGTCGTGACGATGCCGACCAGCGCCCCGTCTTCGAGTACCGGCAACTTCTCGACGTCGTGGGCCCGCAGGGACTCGACGGCCGCTTCCACGGTGGCGTCGGGGTCGACGGTCACCAGGTCCTCCGACATCACGTCCCCGACGGTGAGTGCGTCCGTGTCCCCGCGGGCGGCCGCCACTGCGACCACGTCGCTCTCGGTGATGATCCCCACTGGCTCGCCACCGTGGACGACGACGAGCGACCCGACGTCCCCGTCGCGGAGCCGTTCTGCCGCCTCGACGACGGCCGCTTCTGGCGATATCCGTTCGACGGGCGACCGCATTATCTCCCGGACCGGGGTCGGCACGAGCATCTCTGGTCTAGTCGTTGACTGGTAGCCATTTGACTGTTTGTGCGATCGGCCCCGATCGACGCGACGATCGGACCACCGGGTCGCCAGGTTTGTAGGCCGGCGCGGTGCAGGTGCGGTATGGACCGCCGCCGCCGGCGCCACCACTCGCTGATGCTCCTGGTCATGCTCGCCGTCGCGCTATCGGGCTGTGGCGCGGTTTCGGTCACCACCGAGGGGCCGGCCAACGGCCTGGACGGACCGGCCAGCCCGGCGGCACCGAACGCGACGGGCGACCCGGGCGTCCCGGCGGAGGGGGAGAGCCGCGAAGCCACGGTGACGCGAGTCGTCGACGGCGACACGGTCGAGGTTCGCTACGCCGACGGCTCGGCGGACACCGTCCGGCTGGTCGGCGTCGACACCCCGGAGACCCGCGGCCAGACCGACCCGGCGGAGTTCGAGGGCGTTCCCGGCAACGAGTCCGGCCGGGCGTGCCTCGCCGACGCGGGTGACCGGGCGTCCACCGCCCTGACCGAGTGGGTCGACGGGGCCGACGTCACCCTCGTCGTCGACCCCGAGACCGACACTCGGGACCGGTACGACCGCCTGCTCGCATACGTCGTGCGGGACGATGCGAACCTGAACTACCAGCTCGTCGCCCGGGGGTACGCCCGCGTCTACGACACCTCGTTCACCCGCGCCGACTCGTTCTACGCCGCCGAAGCCGAGGCTCGGCAGGCCGGCATCGGCGTGTGGCAGTGCGCCGACCCCGCATCCCGGAGTGCGAGCGACGGTCTCGACGTCCGCGTCGTCGCCGACGCGCCCGGCGACGACAACGAGCACCTGAACGGCGAGTTCGTCGTGCTGACCAACGGCGACGAGAAGCCATGGGAAATCGGCGGCTGGACGGTCACCGACGTCGCGGACCGCGAGTACACCTTCCCCGCGGATGCGAGGGTCCCGGCCGAGGACTCGATCCGGCTCTACTCCGGGTCCGGCACCGACAACGAAACCGCTTACTTCTGGAGTTCGAACGGCGCCATCTGGAACAACGACGGCGACACCGTGACCGTGCGCAACGCGAACGGCACCGTCGTCGCCCAGGAGTCGTACTGAGCGTGGCGGCTGCAGTCGCTGACGGGCTCAGACCCGTGATCCTCGCCAGTTCTCGCCGACCGCACAATCCATGCGTCTGCGTACCAAAGATCGGCTCACGGTGAATCCGCTCCGACGCCTCGAACCCCCAGCCCGCGTCGTCGACTGGACCCTCGCCGCCGCGGTCGCGATTCTGGTCGGCACGGGCCTCTACAGCCTCGTCGTCGGCGACCCGAGCGGCGCGTGGGTGTTCGACGTCCACGCTATCGCGGCGTTCGCGCTCGTCGTCTTGCTCGGGTTCAAGCTCCGCCGCGTCGCCTCCCGGCTCCGTCCGGACCGGCTCACGCGCGTCCGTCTCGTCTCCGTTCTGCTGGCGGTCACCTCCCTCGGCGCGCTCGGGACGGGGCTCTGGTGGGCCTTCGGCGGCTCGGTCCGCGTCGGCCCGTGGGGACTCCTGATGGTCCACATGACCCTCGGCGTCGCGGTGCCGGTCGTCCTTCTCTGGCACCTCCGACACCGCTATCACTCCCCCGCTGACGCGCCGCACCACGGCCGACGGACCGCGCTCCAGTACGCCGCCGTCGTCGGGCTGAGCGCCCTGGCCTGGCGCGGCCAGCGGGCCGCCAACGACCTGCTCGACACCGCCGGCGCTGACCGTCGGTTCACCGGTTCCCGCGAGGAGGGCAGCGGCGACGGGAACGCCTTCCCGGTGACCAGCTGGGTCGCCGACGACCCCGCCCCTATCGACGCCGAGGACTGGGAACTCCGGGTCGGCGGGCTCGTCGATGAACCCGCGACGTTCGGCCTGGACGAGCTCGCGACCGACGAACTGGGAACCGATGCTCAACAGCGCGCGGTGCTCGACTGCACCAGCGGCTGGTATTCGGACCACGACTGGCAGGGACTGGCCGTCGGGGACCTGCTCGATACTGTCGGACCGAGGGACAGTGCGCGATGGGTCCAGTTCCGGTCGGTGACGGGCTACCGGTGGTCGCTGCCAGTGGAGGAGGCCCGCGGCGCGCTGCTGGCCACCCACGTCGACGGTGAACGCATCAGCCACGACCACGGGTTCCCGATGCGACTCGTCGCGCCCGGCCGGCGTGGCTTCCAGTGGGTCAAGTGGGTGACCGACGTCCGGGTGACCAGACGGCGCGACGTAAGTGAGTCCGTCGCGATTTTCGTGAGCGGGTTCGAGGAGTGAGATTGGAAGACTCTCTATCGAGAACCGAAAGCCCTCATGCGTTTCCGGTCCCGGGGCTTGCTGCGCGCCTCACTTCGTTCCGGTGCCCTCAGCGGAGCTGAGGACTACGCGAGAGCGAAGCTCTCGCGGTCGCTTGCGAGGCCGGGGTTCCCGGAAACGCACTCGCCCTTTCAGTCCTCCAAGGACCTCCCGGCAGCCCTGCCTTTCCCCGGGTCGCGCGCCCCTCGCGGCTCGCGTGTCGCTTCGCTCCCGCTCGCCCGTCCGGCGGCCCTCACTTCGCTCGGGCCGCCCGCTGCTCGTGGACGCGCTCCCGGCCGACCGCCGCGCGGTTGCGTTGAGCCGAGCACGGCGAGGCGATGCTCGTCAGAACTTCGTTCTGACGGCGGTGTGGTCAGGAAGCGTGATTCGCGGCGGACGCCGCGAATCCGGGGAGGAGTGGTGGCACCAATCGCGAGCGCGTGGCGAAGCCCGCGCGAGCTATGCAGTCCCTGGCGGACTGAAAGGGCGAGCGGCGGTCGAACCCTCCCGGGCGACGCAAGCACCCGCTGGAGCGCAGCGAGCCCCGGAGTGGTCGAGCGGCGCGAGGGCTTTCGGGCTGTTGGCACTCGCCAGTGTACTCCTGAAAAACTACATCAGAAACAACTCCCAGTCACATCATCGCCCGCAACGTCGCGAACAGTTCCGGGCCGTCGTCGCCGTTCTCGTAGTGGATGGGGACGAACCCGGCCGCACGCGCGCCCTCGACGTCGGACCCGTAGTCGTCGCCGACCATGACGTACTCGTCGGCGTCGAGGCGGTCCCGAATCGCCTCGTAGGGTGCGCCGTCGGTCTTGTGGCCGCCGACGTCGTAGGAGACGACAACTTCGTCGAAGTAGTCGGTCAGCTCGTGGTGGTCCAGCTTGGCTCGCTGCCACTCGCCGACACCGTCCGTGACGACGGCGAGGGTGGTGTGGTCGTCCGCGGTGAGTTCGTCCAGGCACTCCCGGGCGGCGTCGGGGACCGAGGCTGCGGCGAACTCTGCTTCGCGGATGGTCGCGACCACCTCGTCGCGGTCCAGTGCGGTCTCGACGTCCGGTTGGTCGGCGACGGCCGAAACGCCGGCGGCGTAGGGGTCGGCCTCCAGCGCGTCGAACGCGGCGAAGAAGGCCTCGTCGTACGCGTCGAGGTGGACGTCGTCGGTTCCGTCGAGGTGCTGGTCGAACGCTTCGGTGAGGATGCGGTCGTACGCCCGGTCGAAGTGGACCAGGGTCCCGTCGAGGTCGAAACAGACGACGGTGTCGGTGGCCATACCGGGCGGTCGGGAGTCGGGGACAAATGGGTTGCGACGGGACGGGATTGCGGCGGATGGGGATTGCGGCGGGCCAGTGCGGCGCCGTCAGCGCCGGCGGTCGCGACACTCACCCGTCGAGGTCGACCGGTTTGCCTTCCTCTGTCGGCGGCGCGACGTGGTCGATGAACTCCTCGGCGGAGGGTTCGTTCACGCGCACGCGAACGTGGATGTCGCCCAGTTCGGCGGGGTCGCCGACGGCGAAGTTGATCCGCTCCTCGAAGGCGGCCTGTTTCTTCAGGTCGAAGGCGATGGTGTCCCCGTCCAGTTCGTCGAAGAACACCGAGCGGGCGGTGTCGAGGATCTCGAAGCGGTGGAGCAACTCGGAGAAGTGGTCCATGTCGTGGGTCTCCGCCAACAGCTCGCCGTGGCGGAACTCCGGGTCGGCGTTCGGGAAGAGGTTCGTGATGGCGTCGGCGACCCGGTCGGTCACCTCGGTGTCGGCGACGGGAGCCGTTATCTGAACGTCGATCTGGTAGATGGTGGTCATTGCTGGAGAGCGCGAGTGGTGGAATCGAGCGCGGTCATTGTCACTGGCTGTACTGGCTCCGGTAGGCGGCGACGCCCTCGGTCAGCAGTGTCCGTACGCGGGCGCGGAACGCGTCGAGGCTGTCCGTGTTGTCGATGCTGACGTCGGCGCGGTCGATGGCCTCGCCCATGCCGAAGCCGAGTTCGCGCTCGTCGCGCGCTTCGAGGGACTCGCCGCCCTCGTCGCTCCCCTTGTCGCGGCCGCGCTCGTCGATTCGTTCCGCGCGCACGTCGAAGGGGGCCTCGATGCTGACGAGCGCGAACTCCCCGTCGAAGGCCGTCTCGAACTCGTCGACCTCGACGCCCGAGCGAACGCCGTCGACGAGGACGACGTCGCTGTCTTCCAGCGCGTCTTCGATCAGCGGGAGCGAGCGCTCGGCGATGGCTGCCGGGCCGTTTTCCTCCCGGAGCGCCTGTGCGACCTGCCCGTGGTGGGTGGCCGGGTCGAGGTCGCGGTCGCGACACTCCGCGCGGATGACGTCGCCCATCGTCACGACGGGGACGTCGAGTTCCTCGGCGACGTTCGCGGCCTCGCCCTTGCCGCTGCCGGGCAGACCGACCGTCGCGATGACTGTCATTGCCACTTCGTTGTCCCACGCCGCGCTTAAGGACTACGTTCGGCCAACGCTTTGTGCGATGAGGCCCTACCCCTGGTATGGCCCAGCGCTCGTTCCCGGTCCGCGCCCTCTGGTTCGTCTTCGTCGGCTGGTGGCTCACGCCGATACTCGTCAACGTCGCCTGGTTCTGCAACGCGACCATCGTCCTCATCCCGGTCGGGATCAAGCTGACGAACCTGGTTCCGACGGCGCTCACGCTGGCCGAACCCCGGTCGCTCGACGACCCCGATTCCGCTCGCGGGCAGCAGTCGCTCCCGATACGGGCGGTCTACTTCGTCTTCGTCGGCTGGTGGCTCTCGTGGCTCTGGGCCAACGTCGCGTCGTTCCTGGCGATAACTATCGTCGGGCTGCCGCTGGCCATCTGGATGTTCAACCGCCTCCCCTACGTCACGTCGCTGTACCGGTTCCACGGGTAGGCACTCGATCGCGCCGGCCTTCTCACGGGTCGTTCCACTCCTCGTTCGGTTTGAAGATGCTCCTCCCTGCGGTCGGAGCGTCCTACTTTTCTCTTACGACGACGAACTCCGCCAGGTCCCGGAGGTACTCGATGGCCTGGGAGTCGGGCGCGTCGACGGTCGACAGCGCCTCCAGGGCGGCGTCGGACTCGGCGCGGGCGCGCTCGTTGGCCTCCTCGGGCGCCAGGCCGGTCACCTCCACGAACGAGGGTCGCTCCATCTCGGCGTCCTGGCCGGCGGGTTTGCCGAGTTTCTCGGAGTCGGCCGTCGCGTCCAGCACGTCGTCGCGGATCTGGAAGGCGACGCCGACGCGCTCGGCGTAGGTGCCGAAGGCCTCGACGGTGTAGGCGTCGGCGTCGGCGGCGATGGCCCCCAGCTCCGCGGCGGCACGAAAGAGCGCGCCGGTCTTCCGCCGGGCGAGCTCCATGTATTCGTCCTCCGAGGCGGGCCGGGCGACGAGTTCCGTCGCCTCCCCTTCGCCGAGTTCGACCATCGCTTCGGAGACGGCCTGCATCGCGCGTTCGTCGGCGGAGAAGAGGCCGAACGCCTCGCCGAGTAACCCGTCGGAGGCGATGATCGCCGGCCCGTGACCGTACTCGGCCCACGCGGAGGGCGTCCCCCGGCGGACGTCGGACTCGTCGATGATGTCGTCGATGACGAGCGAAGCGTTGTGGACGAGTTCGATACCGACGGCGTAGTCTGTGGCGTCGGTCGGCTCGCCGCCCAGTGCCTCACAGACGAGGACGGTCACTGTCGGGCGAACGCGCTTGCCGCCCGCGAGCGTGACGTGCCGGACCTGGTCGGCGAGCTCGCCGGGCTCGACGGCGTCGAGCACCTCGACCAGGCGGTCCTCCACCTGGTCCCGGCGCCGTTCCAGGTATTCCATGTGGCGTGGCTTTGGGAGAGGTGGGCAAGTAGCTGACGGATGCGATCGTGGGTGTGTTTTCGACGACGGTGTCGTCGTTCGTCCAGGAACGGTACCCCCTGGACGCGTGGCTCTGTGGGATCCGTTCGCTCGCTGTGCTCGCGAACCGCTCGTCGAAAAACGTGGTCCACGCGAGCGGAGCGAGCGTGGGCTCGGGAGAGCGCTGCTCTCCCGGTGGCGAAAAAGGCACGCCCTCGCGGTGCTCGGGCGTGATCGATCACCTGAACTCTTCAGTTAGCGCCGGCACGACGTCGAAGAGGTCGTCGACGATGCCAGTACCACCTTTTTCTCCTCGGGTCCGCTCGCTGTGCTCGCGAACCGCTCGTCGAAAAACGTGGGCGAAAAAGGCACGCCCTCGCAGTGCTCGGGCGTGTTCGATTACTGAAACTCCTCGGTCAGGGCCGGGACGACGTCGAAGAGGTCGTCGACGATGCCGTAGTCGGCGATGTCGAAGATGGGCGCGTTGGGGTCTTTGTTGATGGCGACGATGGTGTCGGCGCCCTTCATGCCGGCGACGTGCTGGACGGCGCCGGAGATGCCGATGGCGAGGTAGACGTCCGGCGTGACGACCTTGCCGGACTGACCGACCTGGCGGTCGGCGGGGAGCCAGCCGTTGTCGACGATCGGTCGGGACGCCGACAGCGTCGCGCCGAGGGCGTCGGCCAGGTCGCGGACGAGGTCGAGGTTCTCCTCTTCCTCGATGCCGCGGCCGACCGAGACCAGGACGTCGGCGTCCGTGATGTCGACGTCGCCGCTGACGGCCTCCTCGAACCCGGTGACCGTCGAGCGGACCTGTGACTCGTCGATAGTCGCGTCGAATGCCTCGACGCTGGCCTCGCCGTTCCCGTCCGCCGGTGGCCACTCGCCGGGCCGGACCGTCACGACGGCGCGGTCAGCGTGGACGTCGACGGTCGTCTCCACCTTCGAGCCGTACAGTTCGCGCGTCACCGTCAGGTCGTCGTCGACGGCCAGGTCGACCGCGTCGGTGACCAGCGGTCGATCGAGCTGGCTCGCCACCGCGGGGGCGTAGTCCATCCCGTTGACGGTGTGTGGCAGGAGGAGGACGGTCGGGTCGACTGCGTCGACCAGCTGTTCGACCGCCTGGACGGAGACGTCGTGGTTGAACTCCGCACCGGCCTCGACGGTGTGGACGACGTCGACGCTCGGTCGGTTCAGCCGGTCGCCGTACTCCGCCGTGTCGCCGCCGACGACGGCCACGTGGAGCTCGCTGTCGGTCTCGTCCGCGAGGTCGTACCCGGCGGCGACGAGCTGGTCGCTCACGTCACGGAGTTCCCCGCGGCGGTGTTCCGCGACGGCGAGGACCGTCACTGGCCCACCCCCTTCTCCCGGAGTAGTCCGGCGAGTTCACCGGCTGTCTCCCCGGCACCGCCTTCGAACAGGGTCGCTTCGCCTTCGGTCTCGGGTTCGTACAGCGCCGTCTGTTCGATCGGGCTGTCGAGGGCGTCGGGGCCCAGCCCGAGGTCGTCGAGTGACTTCACGGCTAAGTCCTTGCTCTGGGCCTGGCGAATCCCGCGGAGGCTGGCGTACCGCGGGTCGTTGATGCCCGTCTGGATGGTCAACACCGCCGGGAGCTCGACGTCGGATATCTCGTCGACGCCGCCCTCCAGCTCGCGGTGGACGTGCGCCACACCCTCGTCCGCACTGAGATCCAGCTGGTTGACGACCGCCGCCCAGCCCATCTCGAGCCGTTCGGCCAGCGAGACGCCGGTGGCGCCCAGGCTATCGTCGCCCGACTGCACGCCGGTCAGGACGAGGTCCGGGTCCTCTTCCTCGGCGACGGCACCGAGCAGGCGTGCTTTCGTCGCCGGATCCAGCATGCTCGCCTCTGCCAGTCGGTCGTCCCAGACGCGAACGGCGCGGTCGGCGCCCTTGGCCAGCGCCTGCCGGATGGTCTCGTCGGCGCGTTCCGGGCCGACGGTGACGGTCACCACCTCGACGTCCTCGACGTCTTCGGCTATCGTGACGGCCTCCTCGACGGCGTACTCGTCCCACTCGTTGAGGTCGTAGGTCACGTACCGGTCGTCGATCGAGAGCCCGTCGATCTCGAACTCGTCGTCGACGACGGTCACCTCCTTGACCGTGACAAGAATTTTCACACCAGACGTGGGTCCGGCGGGCGAATAAACGTTTCCGAACTCTCACCCACGTGACATCCGTTTCCGGCCGCCGTGTCCCGAATGCTCGGCCGCAGGTCTCATAGTGGTGGTTGTAAGCCCTTACCGGCGTTCGACGTGGACGGTTCCGGCGAACGTCGGTACAAAGTTACAACCACCACTATCAGTCCTGGTCGAATTCGGTCACGTCCTCGTCCGGGAAGGAGATGAGGTTCTCGCGACCGATGCGAAGCTTGTTGATGGCCCCGTCGTCCTCCATCGCGGAGAGCAACTGCGACACCTTCGCGTTCGACCAGCCGGTCTCCTTGACGATGCTCGCCTGTTTCATGCGGCCGCCGTTGGCCTCGAGGAGCCGTTCGACGCGCTCTTCGTCGCTGAGCAGTTCCTCGTCGACGTCGTCGTCCGGTTCGGACTCCTCGGTGGTCGGTTCGACGGTACCCGTCGTGACCGTCTCTTCGTCTGCGTCACCGGTCGACGGCGACGTGGGCGGACTCGCGGACGGGGAATCGGTTCCGTCCCCTCCTCCAAGCACTGGCGACGGCAGGCCCCCGTTTCGCCTGGCGAAGACGTACGCGCCGACAGCGATGATGCCGACGACGAAGAACCCGCCCCAGATGAGGCTCTCGCGTGGGGGATCCGGATTCGGACTGACGACACCGCCATCACCGTCGTAGACGATGGTCATGTAGCCCGGCTCGAACTGCTGGGGGCCTTGCCAGTGGAACTGACCGTTCTGAACTGCCTTGGGAGCGCTGACAGCCGCATATCCATCCGGTAGTTCGATGGTTAGCTCCTGGCTCTCGGTCAGCCCGTCGAGCCAGGTGCCCCGTGTCGTGTTGAACGCGTCGTCGACAGCCATGTAATCGCCATCTTCGCGCGCGAAGTCGGTCCAGGTGAAGCGAAGAGTGAACGTGGAGCTGTTGACGTCGCTGGTGAAACGCTCGTCGGTGACGTTCATCTGACGGCCGCTCGCCTGGGACGACGCGGCGGCAGCGGCGCGAACCGTATCGAGCCACGGCGGAGTCTTCTGTCCGCTCTCGTACTGGTCCGCCAGGTCGCGGAACGTCGCGTTCTCTTCCTCGGTCGTGGCGTCGAGGCGCGTCGTTATCGTCCAGGCGGCGTCGCCGTTCGCTTGCAGCTGGATCTCGATCTGGGTCGTCTCCGGGGGGATCGTCTCCGTGGGCGTCGCCGTCGTCTGGGCAGCGATGGCGGACCCAGTCGCTGACGGGAGGGACGCCCCGGTGGCCGCCAGCGGCGCGACGGCCACCGTGAGCGCGAGGAGGGCGAGGAGGGCGGGACGAAACCGGGCGGACATCTCTCTGTGGTGATTCCAGTGCCCGGGAGGAAAACCCTTTCCATCCGCAAATAAAACGTCAGCGGCCGTTTTAAAACGTCTTCACTCCTCTCGGGTGTCCGCTCCGGGTGGACAAAGAGATGGGTTTTTGGTGATTCGTCCTGTACTCACTCGGAAATGCGTCGAAGTTTCGCCCTACTGGTCTCCCTCCTCTTCCTCCTCGTCGTCGGCGCCTTCGCACCGCTGGGTGCCGGTGCCGACGACGCCGCCCAGACCAGTCCACTGATCGTGTCGATGGACAACACGTCGAACTACCTCACCGTCCCGGCGAACGAAGTCACGACGACCGGAACGACTGCCGACGGTCTCTCACTCGCGACCGCTATCGACGGCGACACGACCGGGATGCAGAGCGAGTTCATCAGAATCTCCTTCGAGCGATCGTTCGAATCGGCGGCGAACGATACCGAGAAGACTGCCGCGATACGGAACGCCGCCGATAGCGTGGAACGCCGCCAGCAGGCCCTCGAACGCCGTGACAAGGCCGCCGTGTCCGCGTACGCCAACGGATCGATGACCGCAGCCGAGTTCACCCGCGAACGGGCCCGGATCCACAATGCTTCCGAACACCTGCGGGCGACGATCCAGCACGTCGACGCCGTCGCTCGCGCTGACGACGACTACTCCCCATCCACGAGAATTCGAGTCAGGCTGGCGGATATCAACGGCGAACTGGAGGTGCTCCAGGGGCCGGCAAGCGAACACGTCAGCCGGGCCGCTGGGGGAGAGACGGCCGGCCAGACAATCTACGCCGAGACCTCCGGCGACGGGTACACGTTGGCGTACGTCACCGACGACTCCTACGTTCGCGAGACGTATCTCGCCACGGAACGGGACGAGAACGCGACTGATACCTTCATGGAGGCCGACGTCCCGCGCGGCAACGCCGCTCGGCTCCGCGGCTACGAACTGTACCCGTGGGTCACGAACCACTCGCTCTCCCCTGCCATCCAGGGCCTGGGACGGACCGGCATCTACCGGTTCACTGCGGACTTCACCAACGGGGAACTGACCGCGTACATCGACGGCGCCACGACGAACGTGTTCCGCGAGTCCCAGCGCCACAAACTCTCGGCCATGCCGGTCAGCAACACGATAACCGCCCACAACGAATCGCTCGACATGCGCGTGAACAAGACCTACGAGAGCGGGCCGCTCCACGTCGACCTCTCGCACAACGAGACCGCCGTCCCGACGAACGCGACGGTCACGGTCAACGGCGAACCGGTCGGCCACACCGGGGCCGACGGGAGTCTCTGGCTCGTGGAACCACGGGGCCCCGACCGGATCACCGCGACGACCGAGGACAACGAGTCCGTGAGCGTCTACCTCCCCGACTGAGGGCGGACATTCATATACGATGAGGGTGCCAGCGCCGCCATGGACCGCGCCGTGGCGCCCGTCGTCGGGGTCGCTCTCCTCCTCGCGATTACAGTGCTGACGGCGTCCGCCGTCGGAACTGCGGTACTCGTGCTCGAAACGCCGGACGAACCCACCAGTGCCGCTGTCTCGCTCTCGGTCGACGCCGAAACCGACCGCCTCCGGTTCACCCACCGCGGCGGAGACACGCTAAACGTCAGTCGCCTCTCCCTCTCGATCACGATCGATGGGACGCCGCTGACCGAACAACCGCCGGTCCCCTTCTTCGCTGCGACCGGCTTCGTGAGCGGGCCGACCGGGCCGTTCAACAGCGGCGGCGACACCACCTGGCGCGCCGGCGAGACCGCCGGGTTCAGGCTCGCCTCGACGAACTCGCCGACTATCGACGAGGGCGATCAGGTGACTGCCCGGATCGCGCGGGAGAAACAGACTGTCGTCGTGGTGCGTTCGCGGGCGAGCTAGTTTTCGGGAACCTGCGCGTGCGTCGTAATCGCCCGCGGGCTCCCTGGCCGAGACTGCTGGATGTGGTGGCGCCAGCTGTCGAAGCCCGCCTCGTGGAACATCCGGTCGGCCTCCTCCTCGTCGTAGAACAGCATGATGGCGTCGGCGAGCTTCTGGAACACCGTCTGGTTCGGGTAGTCCGGGCCGACGATGAGCACCTGGCCACCCGGCCGCGTCACGCGCCGGCACTCCCGCAGCGCGACGACGGGGTTGGGCCAGTACTCGATGGAGCCCGAGGACCAGACGACGTCGAAGGAGTCGTCGTCGAAGGGGAGGCGCTCGGCGTCGCCGCGGCAGAACTCCACCGGCCCGTCCGTCCCGAACTTGCCGATGGCTCGTTCGAGCTGGTGCTCGCTCTGGTCGAGGCCGTGAACCCGGTCGACGTGTTCGAGCAACCCCTCCGTGGCGAAACCAGTGCCACACCCCACGTCGAGGACGTCGTCGTCCGGCTCCAGCCCCAGCAGCCCGATGGCCTCGTCGCGCATCTCCTCGTTCCAGATGAAGGGATTCACCCGGTCGTACACCTTCGAGAGATATTTGTAGAACGTGCGCGCGCGGGACTTGTCTTCGAGCACTCCCATTGCTACGGGCGATTTCGAGGGGTCGGGCATTAACTCCGGGGATTTCGGTCGGCGCGGTTCGGGGCTGCTCACGGCTTCCTCCGGTCGCCGTTCGCTATAACCTGGTTCTTCACTCCGTTCGCGACCCCGCTGCTCACGGGTCGCTGGCGCTCCCCGTTCGCAATAACTTGGTTCTTCACTCCGATCAGAACCAAGCTTACTTCGCAACTACCAAATACTCCCTAGAGCTACCTGAAGACGATTAGAAAATGCCACGGCCACAAGTTCTCGACCAGATCAAGGAGGCCGAACAGGAGGCCGACGAGATCGTCGACGAGGCCGAGCGTGACCGCGAGGAGATCGTCGCGGAGGCCAGGGAGGAGGCCGAAGCGATCCGGGAGGAGGCTCGCGACGAGGCCGATTCGGCCGCAGAGGAGCGCCTCGCCGAGGCACGCGAGGAGATCGAGGCCGAGCGCGACCGCATTCTCGAGGAGGGTGAACAGGCCCGCCAGGAACTCGAGGCGACCGCGCAGGACCGAACGGACGAGGTGGTCGACTACGTGACGGAGCTGTTCGAGGAGGCGGTGCATGCTCAGACCTGAGCGAATGAGCCGGGTCTCGGTCACGGGATCCAAACGCGTCGTCGACGACGTCGTCGAGACGGTCCACGGTCTCGACCTGCTCCACCTCTCCGAGTACGACGGCTCGTGGGAGGGGTTCGAGCCAGGAGACCCAGCCGAGGGGGCTAACGAGGCCTCCGAACTGCTCGTCACGGTCCGGTCACTGGAGTCCATCCTCGACGTCGAGGATGAGGACGCGGGACCGACGCAGCTCGTCGAACGGGACGCGCTCGAATCGGAGGTCGCCTCGATCCAGGCCGACGTCAACGAACTCGACGACCGCCGCTCCGAGCTTCGCGACGAGTTACGGACCGTCGAGGACCGTATCGGCTCGTTCGAGCCCTTCGTCGACCTGGGGATCGACCTCGACCTGCTCTCCGGGTACGACTCGCTCGAAGTCGCCGTCGGAGAGGGCGACGCCGAGCTGATCGAATCGGAGCTTGCGGGCTCGAACGCCGTCGATGCCTACGAGGTGTTCGCCGAGGACGGCGCCGTCGCGGTGTTCGTCTACCCGGCCAACGAGGACGTCACCGTCGCCGACCTGCTCGTCGGTGTGCCGTTCCAGGCCTACGACGTCCCCGAAGCCGAGGGGAACCCGGAGGCAAAACTGGCCGAGTTGCGCGAGCGGAAGGCGGAACTCGAATCCGAACTCGACGGCGTCGACCGGGACCTTGAGGGCATCAAGGACGACGTCGCGGGCTTCCTCCTGGCGGCCGAGGAGACGCTCACCATCGCAGTGCAGAAGCGCGAGGCGCCGCTGAGCTTCGCGACGACCGACAACGCCTTCGTCGCCGAGGGATGGGTGCCGACCGACCGCTACGACGAGCTGGTCTCGGCGCTCGAAGCGGCCGTCGGTGACCACGTCGAGGTCGAGGAGCTCGAACAGGCCGAGTACGACCGGGTCAGCCACCACGAGGGCCACGAGGCCGTCGCGGAGGAAGCCGGTCCCGGCAAGACGGTCGACGGACACGGGTCGACCGTCAGGCTCGAAGACGAAGGCGAGACCGACGAAGCGGCCGCCGCCGAGGAAGAGACGAGTCAGGAGAAAGAGACGGTCGCCGACGGCGGCGTCGTGACCATGGGCGACGACGACCCGCCGGTCGTCCAGGACAACCCCAAGGCGACGAAGCCCTTCGAGCTGCTGACGAACGCCGTCGGTAACCCGAAGTACTCGGAGTTCGACCCGACGATAATCCTGTTCCTGACGTTCCCGCTCATGTTCGGGTTCATGATCGGCGACGTCGGCTACGGTGCCATTTACACCGGTATCGGCTACTACATGTACAAGTCGTTCGACGGCGACGCGATGAAGAACTTCGGCCTCATCACCGCCGCGGCCGGGATTTCGACGCTCGTCTTCGGCGTCCTCTACGGTGAGATATTCGGTCTGCACACGATCTCGACCCTGCTGTGGGACCCGCTGATCGGTGGGGCGCCGATCAAGAAGGGACTCATGCCGGCCAACGCGTACTGGGCCGAGGCCTGGTTCCTCATCACCGCCCTGTTCGGCGTCGTCCACATGGGCCTGGGCTACGTCTTCGAGTTCGCCGAGAACTACTCGCTCCACGGATTCAAGGAGGCGATGCTCGAAACGGGGTCCTGGCTGTTCGCTCTGGTCGGCCTCTGGCTGTTCATCTTCAGCCGGCTCGGTGCGAACTCGAAGCCCGAGTTCCTCTACACCGCGTTCGCTAGCGGGGAGAAAGCGGCCTTCAAACTCGGCTTCACCGGGCTCCCGGAGTGGGTCGGCCTGCTCGGTGCGGCCATGTTGCTCGTCGCCATCCTGATGATCCTCGTGGGACCGACCCACGAGCTCGTCGAGATCCACGTCGTGCTCGCTCACGCCCTCTCCTACCTGCGAATCAGCGCAGTGCTGCTCGCCAAAGCGGGGATGGCCTTCGCGGTAAATCTCCTGTTCTTCGGTGCCTACGAGCACCACGGCGAGTTCCACTTCATGCTGAGCTACGGGCCGGAGTACGTGGCCGAACACTATCCGGAAGCGGAGGTCATGTTCGGCGGGATGATGCACGGCGGCATCGCGCTGACGGTCGCTGGCATCGCCGTCCTGATCGTCGGCCACCTGGTCGTGCTCGTGCTCGGCGTCACGTCCTCGGGCATCCAGGCAATCCGACTCGAGTACTTCGAGTTCTTCTCGAAGTTCTACGACGGTGGCGGCACGGCCTACTCGCCGTTCGGTCACGAGCGCGAGTACACCGCCGAGGAGTAGCGCGAAGATCCTTCCGATTTTCTACATGTGGAAACCCCTGACACGCCAGTAGTGGCCACCGTATCACCCGTTTTCGGCCGAATCGGTCAGTGTATTTGGGAAGGTTTAAGAACGCAACCGCAGAACGGCAAACTGTTCGGAGAGAAGTAAACGCGACCTAAAACAATGACTGCAACTATCACAGAACTCGCCAACGTCGCACTGCAATCAGAGGGGGCAGCCGCTGCCGCCCCTGCGCTCGAGGGACCTGCCGCCGCCGCGATCGCCGTCGGGCTCGCCGCCCTCGGTACCGGCTACGCACAGCGTGGTATCGGGTCGGCCGCGGTCGGCGCCATCGCCGAGGACGACGATCTGTTCGTCTCGGCGCTGATCTTCACTGCGCTCCCCGAGACCCTGATTATCATCGCGTTCGTCGTCTTCTTCCTGGCCTGATCGCGACGGTAGCGATCACCGGGCGGACGGCCGGGGCGACCGGCCATCACCCGTCGGCGTATCGGCCCGACGAACGACCCGCGAGCCGTGACGGCCTTTTCGGCTTGCTCGACGCGGTCTCGACGGACGGCGAGGGTTGCTGTCTGGGGCGTGAATATCGGCGCGTTTGGGAAGTTTTATGGGTCGTCTAGGCCGAGATTGACCCGTTCGGACGATCAACTACAGGAGGCTCACGATCATGAACTTGGATACACTCGCTACCCCACTGAAACCGTCCAGGCCGGCCGGACGGCGTCGATCGACGTCGCACGAACCGAGCCCGGGGACGTCTTCCGTCGAACTATGAGCATGGAGACTGTCGTAGAGGACATCAGAGAGGAGGCCCAGGAACGCGCGGAAGCGCTCCGGTCGGAGGCCGAGGCAGAGGCCGACGAAATCATCGCCGACGCGGAGGCCGACGCCGAGTCGATCCGCGAAGAGCGCGAGCGCGAGGCCGAGCGCGAGGTGGAGCAGGAGCGCGAACAGCGCCTCTCCAGTGCCAAGCTCGAGGCCAAGCAGGAACGGCTCTCGGCCCGCCGCGACGTCCTCGAAGACGTCCGCGAACAGGTCGAGGCCGAAATCGCCGGCCTCGAGGGCGACACTCGCGAGGAACTCACCCGGTCGCTCGTCGACGCGGCCGCCACCGAGTTCGACGCCGACGCCGACGTTGACGTCTACGGCCGCGCTGACGACGAGGAACTGATCGAGGGCGTCCTCGCCGACTACGACGGCTTCAGTTACGCCGGCGAGTACGACTGCCTCGGTGGCGTCGTCGTCGAAAGTGACGCCTCGCGCGTCCGGGTCAACAACACCTTCGACTCGGTTATCGAATCGGTGTGGGAGGACAACCTGCGAGACGTCAGCTCGCGGCTGTTCGAGGAGCAATGACCGTGCAAGTCGACGAACAGACAAGTGGCGGGGCCGGGAACTACGAGTACGTCAACGCTCGCGTCCGCGCCCGCCGGGCGGCCCTGTTCGACGACGACGACTACCGGAAACTGGTCCGCATGGGAACCGGCGAGATCGCTCGGTTCATGGAGGAGACCGAGTACGAGACCGAGATGAACGCCCTCGGCTCGCGGTACGGGGGCGTCGACCTCGTCGAGTACGCGCTCAACCGGAACCTCGCCAAGCACTTCGACGACCTGCTCCGGTGGGCAGAGGGCGAGCTGTACGACTACATCGCCCGCTACCTGCGAAAGTTCGACGTCTGGAACGTCAAGACGGTCATCCGCGGCATCTACGCGGGCGCCGACGCGAGCCACATCGAGGACGACCTCATCCGCGCCGGCGAGCTCCCCGACGACGTCGTCGACCAGCTCGTCAACGCGGGGTCCATCGAGGAGGTCGTCACCATTCTGGACGGCACCGTGTACGACGAGGGCCTGTCGGCGGCCTACGAGGTCTTCGAGGAGATGGACGTGCTCGTCCCGCTCGAGAACGCGCTCGACCGCGCCTTCTACGAGCTGCTCGTCGACGGACTCCCGACGGTGACGGAGCCCGACACGCCGACCGCGCTGTACGTCGAGTTCCTCACCACGGAGATCGACTTCCGGAACCTCCGGAACGCACTGCGGCTCGCACGCAGCGGGGCCGACATCGACCCCTCCGAGTACTACATCGAGGGCGGACAGCTTTTCGACGAAACGACCATCCGGCAGCTGGCGACGAACACGGACCAGCTCGTCCAGCGCGTCCGCGAGAGCACGTACGGGGACGACCTCGATGCGGCGCTCGACGCCCTCGAGGACGCGAACAACCTCATCGACTTCGAGCGGGCGCTGGACGCGGCCCTGCTGGAGTACGCCGACCGGTTATCGAACCGCTACACGCTGTCTGTCTGTCCGGTTCTCTCGTACGTCCTCGCCAAGGAGCGCGAGGTCGACAACATCCGGGCCATCGCCCGCGGCCGCGAGGCGGGGCTCGAACCCGACGAGATCGAACAGGAGCTGGTGACCCTATGAGCCAGGAGATAGGCGTGATCGGGAGCCCGAGCTTCACGACCGGCTTTCGGCTGGCCGGCGTCCGGAAGTTCGCCGACGTTCCCGACGACGAGAAGGACGAACGCCTCGACGAGGCCGTCGAGGAGATGCTCGACGACGACGACGTCGGCATCGTCGTGATGCACAGCGAGGACATGGACGCGCTCTCCCGCGGGGTGCGCCAGGACGCCGAGACCAGCGTCGAACCGGTGCTGGTGACGCTCGGCGGCGGCGCCGGCAGCGGCGGATTGCGCGAGCAGATCAAGCGAGCGATCGGTATCGACCTGATGGAGGAAGACTAACATGAGTCAAGCCACAGAATCTGACGTCCGAGAGGACGGCGTTATCGAGAGCGTCTCGGGACCGGTCGTCACCGCGACCGACCTCGACGCCCGGATGAACGACGTCGTGTACGTCGGTCACGAAGGGCTGATGGGTGAAGTCATCGAGATCGAAGGAAACATCACCACGATTCAGGTGTACGAGGAGACCTCCGACGTCTCCCCCGGCGAACCGGTCGAAGGGACCGGTGCACCCCTCTCCGTGGACCTCGGGCCGGGCATGCTCGACGCCATCTACGACGGCGTCCAGCGCCCCCTCGACGTCCTCGAGGAGAAGATGGGGTCGCCGTACCTGGATCGGGGCGTCGACGCCCCGGGTATCGACCTGGAGAAGACCTGGGAGTTCGAGCCCGAGGTCGACGAAGGCGACGTCGTCGAGACCGGCGACATCGTCGGCACCGTTCCCGAGACGCCGAGTATCGACCACAAAGTGATGGTACCGCCCGGCTCCGAGGGCGGCGAAGTCGTCTCGATCGAATCGGGCGAGTTCACCGTCGAGGAGACGGTCGTCGAACTGGACTCCGGCGAGGAGATCCAGATGCGCCAGGAGTGGCCGGTCCGCCAGCAGCGACCGGCCGAGGAGAAGCAGACGCCGACGACGCCCCTCATCTCGGGGCAGCGCATCCTCGACGGCCTGTTCCCCATCGCGAAGGGCGGGACGGCCGCGATTCCGGGCCCGTTCGGCTCGGGCAAGACGGTCACTCAGCACCAGCTCGCCAAGTACGCCGACGCGGACATCGTCGTCTACGTCGGCTGCGGCGAGCGCGGGAACGAGATGACGGAAGTCATCGAGGACTTCCCGGAGCTGGAGGACCCGACCACCGGCAACACGCTGATGGACCGGACGTGCCTCATCGCGAACACGTCGAACATGCCCGTCGCCGCGCGTGAATCCTGCGTCTACACCGGGATCACCATCGCGGAGTACTTCCGCGACATGGGCTACGACGTCGCACTGATGGCCGACTCCACCTCCCGGTGGGCCGAGGCCATGCGCGAGATTTCCTCGCGCCTCGAGGAGATGCCCGGCGAGGAGGGCTACCCGGCCTACCTCGCCGCGCGCCTCTCGGAGTTCTACGAGCGCGCCGGCTACTTCCAGAACGTCAACGGCACCGAGGGCTCCGTGTCGGTCATCGGCGCGGTCTCGCCCCCGGGCGGTGACTTCTCGGAGCCGGTCACCCAGAACACGCTGCGTATCGTCAAGACGTTCTGGGCGCTGGACGCCGACCTCGCGGAACGTCGGCACTTCCCGGCTATCAACTGGAACGAGTCGTACTCGCTCTACCGAGACCAGCTGGACCCGTGGTTCGTCGAGAACGTCGAGGACGACTGGCCCGAACAGCGCCAGTGGGCCATCGACGTGCTCGACGAGGAAGCGGAACTGCAGGAGATCGTCCAGCTCGTCGGCAAGGACGCGCTGCCGGAGGACCAGCAGCTGACCCTCGAGGTCGCGCGCTACCTCCGCGAGGCGTGGCTCCAGCAGAACGGCTTCCACCCGGTCGACACCTACTGTCCGCCGGAGAAGACCTACCTCCTCCTCGGCGCCATCCGCGCGTACAACGACGCGGCCTTCGAGGCCCTCGACGCGGGCGTTCCCGTCGAGGAGATCACCGACATCGACGCCGCGCCGCGCATCAACCGCATCGGCGTCCAGGAGGACTACGACGAGTTCGTCGACGAGCTCGTCGACGACATCGAGTCCGAACTCCAGGAGATGTACTAACGATGAAAGAATACCAGACCATCACCGAAATCAGCGGTCCGCTGGTGTTCGTCGAGACCGACGAACCGGTCGGCTACGACGAGATCGTCGAGATCGAGACCGGCGACGGCCAGACGCGCCGCGGCCAGGTGCTCGAATCGGCCAGCGACCACGTCGCCATCCAGGTGTTCGAGGGGACCGAGGGTATCGACCGCAACTCCTCGGTTCGCTTCCTGGGCGAGACGATGAAGATGCCCGTCACCGAGGACCTGCTCGGGCGCGTCCTCGACGGCTCCGGCCAGCCCATCGACGGCGGCCCGGAGATCGTCCCGGACGAACGCCGCGACATCGTCGGCGAGGCGATCAACCCCTACTCCCGGGAGTACCCCGAGGAGTTCATCCAGACCGGGGTCTCGGCCATCGACGGCATGAACACGCTCGTCCGCGGCCAGAAACTGCCGATCTTCTCGGCCTCCGGCCTGCCGCACAACGACCTGGCGCTGCAGATCGCACGCCAGGCGACGGTGCCGGAGGAAGAGGAGGACGGTGACGACGACGGTTCCGAGTTCGCAGTGATCTTCGGCGCCATGGGTATCACCCAGGAAGAGGCCAACGAGTTCATGGCGGACTTCGAGCGCACCGGTGCGCTGGAACGCTCCGTCGTCTTCACCAACCTGGCGGACGACCCCGCCGTCGAGCGGACGATCACGCCGCGACTCGCGCTGACCACCGCCGAGTATCTCGCCTTCGACAAGGGATACCACGTGCTGGTCATCCTGACGGACATGACCAACTACTGCGAGGCGCTGCGAGAGATCGGCGCCGCGCGTGAGGAGGTCCCGGGTCGCCGTGGCTACCCCGGGTACATGTACACCGACCTGGCGCAGCTCTACGAGCGCGCGGGTCGAATCAAGGGTCGCGAGGGCTCTGTCACGCAGATCCCCATCCTTACGATGCCGGGTGACGACGACACGCACCCGATCCCCGACCTGACGGGGTACATCACGGAGGGGCAGATCATGATGGACCGTGACCTGCACAGCGAGGGGATCGAACCCCCCGTCAACGTGCTGCCGAGCCTGTCGCGGCTGATGGACGACGGGATCGGCGAGGGCCTCACCCGCGAGGACCACGCCGACGTCTCCGACCAGATGTACGCCGCGTACGCGGAGGGTGAGGACCTGCGCGACCTCGTGAACATCGTCGGTCGCGAGGCGCTCTCCGAGCGTGACAACCGGTTCCTCGACTTCGCCGACCGCTTCGAGGCGGAGTTCGTCGACCAGGGGTCGGACGCCGACCTCTCCATCGACGAGACGCTGGACATCGGCTGGGACCTGCTCTCGATGCTCCCGAAGGAGGAACTCAACCGTATCGACGAGGACCTCATCGAGGAGTACTACGAGGAACAGGAAGCCGAAGAAGTCGCCGCGGACTGACGCCGCAGTTCTCTATCCCCGTTTTCTGTTTCTCAAACCGCCAGTCACGCCGCCGTCTGCGGGTTGCCACTGCAGGCACTACGACTACCCACAGGACGCCCGTCCGTCGATCTGTATGCCCGCAGAAACACTCGAAGACCTGTTCCTGATCGAGCTGAAAGACGTCTACGACACTGAACACCGCCTGCTGGACGCGCTCGACGAGTTGAGCCAGCAGACGACGCAGGAGGAAGCCCAGCAGGCCTTCGAGGAACACAGGGAGGAGACGGAGCGACACATCCAGCACCTGGAGCAGGCGTTCGAGACGCTCGGCGAGGAGCCCGAACGCGAGGAGTGCGAGGGCATCCAGGGGATGATCGAGGAGACCGAGGAGTTCTTCGAGGAGAAAGCCCCGGCCGAGCAGGTCGCCAACCGCTACGCCATCGGCGCCGCCCAGAAGACCGAACGCTACGAGATAACGGCCTACGAGAACATGCTCCAGTGGGCCCAGGAAGCCGACATGGACCGGGAGATCATCGAGGCCATCGAGGCGAACCTGGCGGACGAACAGTCGGCGCTGCAGGACCTCCAGCGCATGGCCGAGGAGTTCGACTACCAGCAGATCGTGGCGGCCTAGTCGGGCCGGCGCCGACTACTGGGAGGGGCCAGCTTGCGGGCGAACGGCGAACGGAGTGAGCCGTGAGCCGTACGTTCACGCCGGAATCGGGCTCCGTGAGTCCGGATCACGTACGGTACCCGGTCCGTTTCCTCTCCGTCGCCAGCAGTTCCGAGCCACGTCTGTGCCATCTGCCCCGTCCGCCTGACGAGAACGGCCGAAACCGCCGCGAACAACTGAAAACGATTAACTGCCTCGGTCCGTAAGCCCCCAGTAATGGCAAAGGACGTCAAACCCACGCGCAAGGAGCTCATGCAGATCGAGGACCGCATCGAGCTCTCCGAGCGTGGCCACGACACCCTCGAAAAGAAACGCGACGGGCTCATCATGGAGTTCATGGACATCCTGGACCAGGCCCAGGACGTCCGCTCGGACCTGGACGACTCCTACGAGCGCGCCCAGCGTGCCATCAACATGGCCCGCGCGATGGAGGGCGACGTCGCCGTCCGCGGGGCCGCCGCGGCGCTCAAGGAACACCCGGAGATCACGACCCAGTCGAAGAACATCATGGGCGTCGTCGTCCCACAGATCGAGTCCTCGAAGGTCCGCAAGTCCCTTGACGAGCGTGGGTACGGCGTGATGGGCACCTCCGCACGCATCGACGAGGCGGCCGACTCCTACGAGGCACTCATCGAGAACATCATCCTCGCCGCGGAGGTCGAGACGGCGATGAAGAAGATGCTCGAAGAGATCGAGACCACCAAGCGCCGCGTCAACGCCCTGGAGTTCAAGCTCCTGCCCGACCTCTACGACAACCAGGAGTACATCGAGCAGAAACTCGAGGAGCAGGAGCGCGAAGAGATCTTCCGCATGAAGAAGATCAAGGCCAAGAAGGAAGAAGAGGAGAAGGCCGAGCGTGCGGAAGAAGCGGCCGAAGAGGAACTGGCGACCGTCGCGGCCGACGACGACTGATAGCGTCGGTTGTGACTTTTCACCGGCGGTAGACGGCACCGGTCGCGTCGAACGCCGGTAGGGCGTACAACCGACACTATGCGTTCCTCCGTTCGACGCCGTATCGGTGCGGCGGCGGCCGCGCCGCCGATTCTTCGTCTCTCTCAGTTCATCTCGCGGTAGAGTGCGACGACGTCGTCGTAGTCGATGTCGCCGTTCTGGTTGAAGTCGTAAGCGTTCGGGTAGCTGGCGATGGGGTCGGACTCCAGGTCCTCGAAGAACGCGACCACGTCGTCGTAGTCCAGCCGTCCGTTCCCGTTGACGTCCTCGTACAGGCCGTCATCGTCGGGGTCGGTCGGTGCGGTGCCGCCGACGGCGGGCGGGCCGACGTAGACGGGCCCGGACTCGGCCGCGGTGGGGACGTCGGCGCCGTCGTCGTCGCTCAGCCGGTCGACGGCGACGTCGAGGTCGGTCCCACCGGCCCCGGTGCCCGACAGTGCCACGGCGGCGAGGGTAACCTCGCCGTCGGAGCCCACGGTCTGAATTTCGTCCTCCAGGTCGACGAATCGGAATGTCGCCTCGCTCCCGTCGTCGGCGACGGAGACGGTCTGGGCACCGAACGCGTCGGCGACCGTCACGTCGTCGATGACGGCGACGGACGGGTCGGCGACGGAGACGGTGACCTTCCCGCCGGCCAGCCCGTCGGGTAGCCACCGGGCGACGAGTTCGGCAGCGGCCGAATCGCCGTTGGCCATCGTGGTCGGGGTCGGCGCGACGGTCGTCTGGCCCTGGAGCCCCGGTTGCCCCTCGTCGACGACGAACCGGGCGTCGGTCCGGATCGGTGCGCCGCGTTCGGTGACGTAGTCGACGCCCCTGTAGTCGGTCTGCCACTGGTCGGGCGTGATCCGACAGCTGACGTAGCCCCGCTTCGCGCTGTGGTAGAGGACGTTGTCGTTCTCCGCTAGCACCATCTGTCCGAACTCGGTCGTCTCGCGTCCGTCACCGTTCGACGCGATGGAGGTGCCGACGAACTCGGTCCCGATGGGCTTGGCGGGGTCGTCGAAGCTGCGGATCTCGTTGGCCCAGTGGGAGTGGACGTCGCCCGTGACGACGACGGGATTGTCGACGTGCTCCTCGAAGGCGCCGAAGACGGCCTCCTGGCTCGGCACGTAGCCGTCCCACTGGTCGGTCCGGTACCCCTCTTCCTCGCCCTCGACGCGGTCGACCCGGGCGATGGGGAGTTGATTGGCCAGCACGTCCCAGGTCGCCGTCGAGTTCTGCAGGTTGTCGAGCAGCCACTCGCGCTGGGCGTCGCCGAGGATCTGGCGTTCGAAACGCTCGTCGCAGCCGACGGCGGCGCCGACGTCGCCGCAGGCCTGGTCGTCGCGGTAGTGACGCGTGTCGAGGACGTTGAACTCGACGAGGTCACCGAACGTGAAGTTCCGGTAGAGCTTCTGGTCGGGCCCGTCGGGCTTCTGTGACATCCGGAACGGCATGTGTTCGTAGTAGGCCTGGAGCGCCGCGGCCCGGCGCTGGCGGAACGCCTCGGTGGACTGGTCGTCCTCCGGCACGTCGCCGGCCCAGTTGTTGTCGACCTCGTGGTCGTCGCGAGTGACGAGCCAGGGAGCGCTGGCGTGGGCGTCCTTCAGGTCGGGGTCGGACTTGTAGAGCCCGTAGCGCAGGCGGTAGTCGTCGAGCGTGGTGATCTCCTCCCGGTACTGGATCGGGACCGACTCGTCGCGGGCTCCACCGTTCGCACCGATGCCGTACTCGTAGATGTAGTCGCCGAGGTGGACGACGAGGTCGAGTTCCTCCGCGGCCATGTGTTCGTAGGCCGTGTAGTAGCCGTCGACCCAGCGCTGGCAGGAGGCGAACGCGAAGTTGAACTCCTCGGGGCTCGCGTCGGGCGACGGTGCGGTCTTCGTCCGGCCGACCGGGCTGGTCTCCCCCCCGGCCTCGAACTGGTAGTAGTACTCGGTGTTCGGGTCGAGTTCGCGAACGTCGACGTGGACCGTGTGGGCGTGCGCTGGCTCGGCAGTCGCGGTGCCGGTCTTGACGACGTCGCTCATCGACTCGTCGTTGGCGACGGTCCACTCGACGTCGACAGCCTCGTCGGGCATCGCGCCGTCGGCCGTCCGCGGGTCCGGTGCGAGCCGCGTCCAGATGACGACCGCCGTCGGGAGCGGATCGCCCGACGCGACCCCGAGCGAGTATGGGTCCGTCTCGAACTCGCCGTCGTCGGTCATCGCCGTCGCCTGACCGGTGACGCCCACGGCGGCCGCGATGGAGGCGGCGCCGGTGCGTCGCATGAACTGTCGCCGGTTCTGTCCCGTCGCGTCGTGTTCGGGTGGATCTTGTGGATCCATACCGTTCGGCGCGCATAGATCGGCAGTTAAATTTTATAATATTGATACGTAAGGGAACGTAGCTGGAAGATACCTCGTCACCGACTCGCGAGCGTAAGGTGTCGTATTGCGATTGCGTTCCCTCTAGCCGGTCCGGGGTTCAGTTCCGAGTGATGGTGAGGGCTACAGAGACGGCCAGTCACGGGACGTCGCTCCGATCTGGTTTCTGGCCACTGTCTTTCGACGGAGACGCACGCGGTGGCGACGGTCGCGTCTGGCGATTTCGGTAAGCCGTGGATAGTCCGAGTAAGCGCCGAATGAATTTACCCGCGAGACCCCAACCCCTCTCAAATGGTTGGGCAGCCGAACGTCGTTCTCTTCGTCGCCGACACGACACGCGCAGACGACGCCTTCGATCCGAGCGTCGCACCGACGCTCGCCGAACTCGCCGAAGCGGGGACCAGGGTCACGCGGGCGTTCTCCACCGCACCGTGGACGCTCCCCGCCCACGCGTCGATGCTCACCGGCTCGTATCCGTCGAAACACGGCGCCTACACTGGTCACGAGCGCCTCGACGGGTCACTTCCGACGCTCCCGGCACTTCTCGGCGACGCCGGCTACGAGACGGTCTGCGTCTCGAACAACACGTGGCTGAGTTCGGCCTCGGGCTTCGACCGGGGGTTCGACGAGTTCCGCCAGATGTGGCAGCTCGTCCAGTCGGACACGAGCCTGGGCGAGATCGTGCAGGTCACCGAGGGGAGTAGCGTGGACGCCGTCGGCCGAAAGCTGTTCGAGGGGAACCCGGTGGTCAACGGTGTCAACGCGCTCTACCAGTCGCTCGTCCGGAACCGCGACCGGAACGACGACGGCGCCGCCCGGTCGACGCGGTGGATCGAGCACTGGCTGAGTGACCGCTCCGGTGATCGGCCGTTCTTTCTGCTGGCCAACTACATCGAACCACATCTCGACTACCGTCCGCCGCGGCGACTCGCCGAGGAGCACCTGCCCGCCGACGTCACCTACGACGAGGCGATGGCGGTCCCACAGGAACCCTGGGAGTACCTCGCCGGCAACGTCACTCTCAGCGACCGGGAGTTGCGTGCCCTCCGGGGGCTCTACCGTGCCGAAATCGCCGCCGTCGACGAACAGATCGCCGCCATCAGCGAGGCACTCCGCGAGACGGGAGAGTGGGAGGACACGGTGTTCGTCGTCACGGCGGACCACGGCGAGAACGTCGGCGACCACGGCATGATGGACCACCAGTACTGCCTGTACGACACGCTGGTCCACGTGCCCCTCGTCGTCCACGGCGGCGCGTTCACCGGGTACGGCGACCTGACCGACCTGGTGAGCCTGGTGGACCTGGCGCCGACGCTCCTCGACGCGGCCGGGGTCCGGGCCGACGACGCACGGGCGACGTTCCAGGGGCGCTCGTTCCACCCGGCGACGCACGCGCGCAGCCGGGAGTTCGTCGTCAGCGAGTACATGGCACCCCAGCCGTCGATGGCGGCGCTCGAACACCACGTCGGCGACCTGCCTGCCCACGTCGAGAAACACGACCGGTCGCTCCGTGCGATCCGGACGAGGTCGCACGCGCTCGTCCGCGGGTCCGACGGGTCGCGGTCGCTGTACGACCTCCGGTCGGATCCCGGTGAGACGGCCGACGTCGCGGCGTCGAATCCCAGGACGGCGGCGGACCTCGGAGAGACGCTCGACGAGTGGCTGGACTCGTTCGAACACGCGAACGTCGACGACGCCGTCACTATCGACGGTCGCCGGAAGGCCCAGCTCGAACGGCTCGGCTACCTGCAGTGACTCCGGCTGGGTGGTGAGTGCCACCGCCGCGTCCTTTTTCCCCGTGCCGCGTCCAGTAGCGCCATGGACTGTCCGGAGTGCGGTGCGCCGACGCTTGTCTTCCCCGTCGAACAGGCCTATCGCGAGTATCTCCCGGGCGACGAATCGGGCGCGGCCATCTGCCGGCGGTGCCTGACGCTCCACCCGACGTCGGATCCCTCCGACGAGATTCCCGACTTCACGGCGATCAGCGACGCGTTCCCGTCGAACGACGACGCGGCGGTGCCGGCGGCCCTGATGGTCGGCCTCCTCTCGTCGCTCGCGCTCTATCGCCAGGAGATCTCGGCGCTCCTCGAACAAGTCGAGCGGGCGGGCGCGGATCCGTTGCTCGTCGTCGACCGGTTGGCGGACGACCCGGCGCTCGAACCGGCGACGGATCTCCGGGGACGGCGGCGTCAACTGGCCCAATTGCTGTGAAATCCTAACTAGTAAGGCAGGACTGATTTACGCAAGCCTTGTATACCAACTGCTGCGGCAACGACGGCACGGCGGATGCCGAGGACGCAGCCATCCCTCTGACAGTTTGGCATTCCGTAGTCCCCGGGTCCGCCTTCGACCCGTCCCATGCCACCATCCGGACTGCCGCATCGTGGGCGTCCCCTCCGGGGGCGTCCACACTTGTGCCTCTGCTCGTTCGCGAGCGACGGGTAGAAAACTGATCAGACGCCAGTGGAGTAGCGGAGCAGGCCGGCGACGCCGCCGAACGCCGACAGTAGCTGGTCGCCCTTCTCGAAGTCCGTGGAGATGAACAGCGTCTCGGTCCCGCGCTGGCCGGCGATCTCCATCAGGTGGTCGATGGCGTCTTCGCGCTCGGCCTGCTCGGCGTCGACGGTGGCGCCACAGCGCGAGCACTCGTGGTCGGGCGTCGACTTGCGGCGGTCGAGCATCTCGCGCTCGTCGTGGCCGTTCTCGCAGGTGTAGGTGACGACGTCCTGGCGCAGGTCCTCGGAGATGAGCAGCTGGTCGACGGCGCCCATGATGAGGTTCTCCCGGGTCGGCTCGAAGCCGTAGGTGGCCTCGTTGCCGTCGTGGAGCTCCTTGAAGAACTGCTCCATCGCCTGCTTGTCCTCCAGCATCTCGCGTTCGGCCAGCACCTCGCTGGCGGCGTCGACCAGGTCGTACAGTCCCGACTCGTCGGTGTAGGCGACGTCGAACTTGCCGAGGACGCTGTCCTGGAGCTCGTGGTGGAGGTAGTCGCCGTCGAGGAACTCGTCTTTCGTCGGCGAGGGGCCGCCGACGAGGACGCCGTCGAGTTCGTGGCGCCGCGAGACGAACAGGTCGTTGGCCATCCCGGCGACCTCCTGGTAGAAGTTGTCGATGGCCTCCAGTCGCAGCCGGGCGAATCGCTGGGCGGACTGGCCACCTTTGCGCTGCTTGCCGGGGACCAGTGAGGAGGCGGACTTGACCGGTTCGACGCGCTTGCCCTTGAGCCAGCCGACGTTGGCCTCGCGCCGGTCGAGGACGATGAGACCGAACAGGCCGCTGTCGGCCAGCATGTTCTCCAGGGGCTCGGTCAGGAAATGGGAGTCGCAGTGGTAGCGGAACGACTGGATGGGCTCGGGCGGGCTGTCGAGCACTTCGGTGACCATGTTGGTCTGGCCGCCGCCGGCGTCGACCGCCCCGGAGAACAGTACGGTGCCGTTCTCCGGCGGGTGGTGGTCGTAGTAGCGCAGCCGGTCCTTGATGCTGGTCAGGGCGTCCTGGACGTTCGTTCGGGTGTCCTTCGACTTGATGTTCGACGCCTCGGAGTGCTCCTGCGTGACGTGGGCGACGACGTCGCTGATGAGCTTGTCCTCGGGAACGTAGATAGAGACGAGCTGGGTCCCGGACCCGTCGTAGCCCTTGAGTTCCTCTATCACCTTCCGGAACTCGTACTTCTGTTTGTCTGTCTGCTCCTGCTCTTGCTCGCTCATTAGGCATGAATTGGCCGAGGGCGCGTAAGAAAGTGTTGACAGGGCGCCGCCGAACGAAGTGAGGTGGCGCCTTGTTGCGAGCGGGAGCGCTAGCGACACGCGAGCAGGCAGGCGCCGAACGAAGTGAGGGGCCTGCAGAATGCGAACGGCGTCCTGGCGAGCGGAGCGAGCCAGGGCTCGGAAGACGAACAGAGTGAGTCTTCCGGCGAACGAAGTGAGCCGTGAGCAGGGCGCCGCCGAGCGCAGCGAGGGGGCGCCTTATTGCGAGCGGGGAGGAACGACCCGCGAGCAGCGGTCGGGGCGCGAGCGAAGCGAACGGCCCGACGTATGAGCGAACGGGGAGCGCTAGCGACCCGTGAGCAGGGCGCCGCCGAGCGCAGCGAGGGGGCGCCTTATTGCGAACGGGGAGCGCTAGCGACCCGTGAGCAGCGGTCGGTCTTCTTTCACCGCCGACACCGTCAAGCATCCGGGACCGCCAACGTGTACCAACATGGTCGATCTCTCGATCCCCGGCCGCGAACGGCTGGAGGGTGCCAACGACTACGATCTGGAGGACCTGCCGCGGTTCGCACGGGCGACGCGCCACCGCGACCCGCCGGCGGTCGAGGACGTCCGGGCTGCGACGCTCGAGGCGGTCGACGAACTCGACTTCTCGGCCGTCCCGGCCGGCGGCGAGGTGGCGATAACCGCCGGGAGTCGGGGTATCGCGGACGCGCCCGAACTGCTTTCGGCCCTCGTCGAGGCCCTCGACTCGCGGGGGTACGAGCCGTTCGTCTTCCCGTCGATGGGGAGCCACGGCGGGGCGACCGCGGAGGGGCAGGTCGAGACGCTCCGGTCGGTGGGGATAACCGAGGAGCGAGTGGGCTGTCCGATCCGGTCGTCGATGGCGGTCGAAGAGGTCGGAACCGACGAGGAAGGACGGCCGGTGTACGTCGCGGCGGACGCGCTGGCGGCCGACGGCGTCGTCCTGGCGAACCGGGTGAAGGCCCACACCGACTACAGCGGCGGGCTGGAGAGCGGACTGTCGAAGATGGCGGTCGTCGGGATGGGGAAACACCGCGGCGCCGAAGTGACCCACAACGCCGCGCTGGCCCGCGGGTTCGACGCGGTGATCGGCGAGCGCGCCGAGATAGTCCTCGACGCCGCACCGGTGGTCGGCGGCCTGGCCTTGCTGGAGAACGCTCACGAGCGGGCGGCCGAAATCGTCGGCCTCCCCGCGGACCGGATCCTCGACGAGGAGCCCGAACTGCTGGACCGTTCGAAGGACCTGCTCGCGACGCTGCCGGTCGACGACCTGGACCTGCTGGTCGTCGACGAGATGGGCAAGGAGGTAAGCGGCACCGGGATGGACACCAACGTCCTCGGGCGCGTGAACTTCCACGGCCAGGCCGAGCCCGACGCACCTGATATCACCCGTATCTACGTCCGCTCGCTCACCGAGGCGTCCCACGGGAACGCGGTGGGCGTCGGGCTGGCCGACTTCGCCCACGTCGACGTCCTCGACGCCATCGACCTGGGCGACACGTACGTCAACATCGCGACGAGCGGCGAGCCCTCGCGGGCGCGCCTGCCCTACACCGTCCCGGCGGACGCGACGGCGCTCCTCGTGGCCTGCTCGATGACCGGTGTCCGCGACCCGGCGGACCTTCGGGTCGCGCGCATCGAGAACACGCTGGAACCCGACGACCTGCTGGTGTCGGAGCCGGTCGCCGACGAACTCGCGGACCACCCCGAGGTCACCGTCGGGGACCTCGAAGCGCTCGCGTTCGACGCCGACGGCGAACTGGAGACGCCGCTCTAATCCGAGGTCATCTTCGCCGCGAGGTCGACGGCGTCGACGAGGCTCTCCTCGGAGGCGATTCCCTCGCCGGCGATGTCGAAGGCGGTCCCGTGGTCGACGCTCGTCCGGACGATGGGGAGCCCGATGGTGACGTTGACGCCGCTGACGCCGCCGGACTGGAAGCCGAGCATCTTGATGGGGATGTGGCCCTGGTCGTGGTACATCGCGACGACGCAGTCGACGTCGTCGCCCGCGGCGGCCTGCGAGAAGACGGTGTCTGGCGACTCGGGGCCGAGGACGTCGATGCCCACCTCGTTCTGAGCACGCTCGATAGCTGGCTCGATTGCTTCGGCCTCGGCGTCACCGAGCAGGCCGCCGTCGCTGGCGTGGGGGTTGAGCCCCGCGACGGCGACGGTTGGATCGGCGACGCCCAGTGAGCGCAGCGCCTCGTCGGTGACGCGGACCGTCTGGAACACGCGCTCCTCCGTGACGAGGTCGCAGGCCTCGGCCAGTGGGACGTGCGTGCTGACGTGGGAGACGCGCAGGTCGTCCTCGACGAGCAGCATCGAGTAGTGGTCGGTGTCGGTGGCGTCGGCGAGCATCCCCGTGTGCCCGGCGTACTCGCTGCCGGCCAGGCGGGTGGCCTGCTTGTTGATCGGCGCCGTCGTGATGGCGTCGACGGCGCCTGCTCTGGCGAGTTCGATGGCGCGCTCGACGTACTCCAGGCTCGCCGCGCCGTAGGCCTCCCGGAGGTCGCCGTAGGAGAGGTCGTCGACGTTGTCGAGGTCGAGCACGTCGATGGTCTCCGGGTCGTCGCGGGCGTCGGCGGGGTCGTCGACGGTTCGAACCGACAGCGCCGACCCGCAGACTTCGACGGCGTCCCTGAGGACGTCGGCGTCGCCCACGACGAGGGGGACCGCGTCCCGACTCGCTCGCGCGTGGCCCTTCACGATCACTTCGCTACCGACGCCGGCGGGGTCACCCATCGTCACGGCGACGACCGGCTTGTGCTCACTCATCGTACCCAGCGAGGGCGCCGAGGCAGTTACGGATTGTCCTGCGGTCGCCGAAGGCGCCGGCCTTCGTCGCGACGGGAGACGTCGCCGCGGCGCCACCGACGACGCGGCCGATAGGGACGCCGTCCTCGACGGCCTGCCCGGTGAGGCGGATACCGTCGGCGTCGAGCGCGTCGAGCGTCGCCGCGGCGACGGCCCCGCCGGAGAGCAGGTAGGCCCCCGGCGACGACGCCTCAGTGACTCGCGCCGCGACGGCTGCCAGCCCCGAGGCGACGTGCTCCCGTGCGCTTGCTCCCGAGAGGCCGGCCTCCTCTGCCGCCTGGAGGGTGGCGTCGACGTCGGTGGGCGATTTCGCTGCGGTGACGACGACGGCCGTTCCGACGGTCGACGTCCCCTTTCCGAGTCGGTCGAGGGCCTGGTCGACGGCCGCGGAGACGGCCGTCGCCTCGTCGTCGATCAGGGCCGGGCCGTCCAGGGCGACGACCTGCTCGTCGGGGAGCGCGTCGAGCTGGTCGAAGGTTCTGGGGCTGGCGCTGCCGACGACACCGAGGATCGGGCCGCTTTCGCTCCCGACGGTGACGTGGCGGGCGAGGCCGGCGCTGCCCACGTACAGTACGTCGAGCGGGCTGTCCGCGGCGTCGGTGGCGTCTGCGGCACCGGCGGCGATGGCCGCGAGGTGGTCGTCCGTCGCCGCGTCGCAGGTGAGGACCGTCGGGTCATCCCCACTTGCAGCGTCGGCGAGTCGACCCGCGACCGTCGACGCGTCGCCGACGGCGTCGATGGGGATGTGGTCGACCTGGTAGTTCGAGCCCGAGAATCGCGTCGGCAGGTGGGAGGTCTCCACGGGGGCGTCTGAGTCGGATCCGGCGGCCGTCTCGGCGACGGGGGTCCCGTCGACGAGGTGGTAGCCGCCGACGGTGGTCCGGCCCTCGGCGGGGAACGCCGGGGCGACCAGCGCCAGGTCCGCGCCGCTGGCAGTGAGCGCGGCGTCGACCTCCGCGACGAGGTTCCCCCTGAGCGTCGAGTCGACCTTCTTGTAGACCAGGTCGGGGTCCCGGGTCGTCACGGCGTCGCGAACTCGCTCGGCGGCGGTACTCGCGTCGGCGTAGCGCGAGTCGGTGTCGACGACGAGGACGTCTGCGGTGGCAGACCGGTCGCGGCGGCCGACGACGACCGTCTCGCGTCCCCGGGCGGCGAACTGGTGTCCCGTGTCGCAGGCGCCCGAGCGGTCGTCGGCGACGACCAGCGTGGTGACAGTCATACCCTCGGCCAGGGCTCGGTCGATGATAAGCAGTGGGTCGCGGGCACAGAACCTGTGTGGCGTGTGACGGGTCGCTCCGGCCGCTGCGACGGACGGCTTTATATGATAGCCATTCCTGCCCCTACCTAGCACACTATGGCGGGGTACGTTTGTACGATCGCGGGCGGGAAAGGAGGGGTCGGCAAGACCACCACCGCGGTCAACGTCGGTGCCGCGCTGCAGGAGAAGGGTCACGACGTGGTGGTGGTGGACGCAGACCTGGGGATGGCGAATCTGGGGGCCATGCTCGGTATCGACCACGCGACCAGTCTCCACGAGATACTCGCCGGCGACGCGGCCGTGAGCGAGGCACTGACCGACGCGCCGGGCGGGCTCACGATAATCCCCGGCGAGCAGAGCCTCGACGCCTTCGCCGACGCCGACCCGGCGAAGCTCAGGCAGGTGATCAAGACGCTACGAAACGCCTACGACGTCGTCATGATCGACACCGGCGCGGGGCTGAGCCACGAGGTGGCGGTCCCGCTCGGGCTGGCCGACGGCATCGTCCTCGTGACGACGCCCGACGACGTCGCCGTCGGCGACACCGTCAAGACGGCCCAGCTGGCCGACCGCATCGACGGCGACGTCATCGGCGCCGTCCTCAACCGGGTGACTCGCCACACCGACGTCGCCGAGATCCAGGACCGGCTGGGCTTCCAGTTGCTCGCCGTCGTCCCCGACGACCAGAAGGCGACCAGCGAGGAACCGCTCGTCGTCAACACGCCCGAGAGCCCCGCCGCCGAGGCGTTCCGGCAGCTGACCGACAACCTCGACGGTCTCTTCTTCGGCGGCAAGACCGTGGGAGAACTGGAGACCGTCTTCGAGGAGGAGTGGTTCGTCGACGGCGACGTCGCGGAGGAAGAGAGCGAGGACGAGGAAGAAGATGGGTCGGGCGGCGTCTTCGGCCTGTTCAACTAGGTGGCGATGTGTCCGCGGGAGTCGTGGTGTTGTTCGTCTCTATTGCTGATGACTACCTGACCTGTTCAGTACAGATCAGCTACGTAGCGATTGGCGGGTTTCGACGTTCCAGCAGAGAGCATGAAAATAAACGCCCCGAAAGCCCTCGGCGCGCTCGACTCGCGCGAACCCGCTGCGCGCCGTAGGTGCTTGCGGGCTCGTGCTTCGCCGAGCCCACCTCGCCCTTTCAGTCCTCCAGGCTCAGCTTCGCTCGCGCCACAGAGGCGCTCGCGATTGAGTCCACCACTCCTCCCCGGATTCGGCGCGTCCGCGCCGAATCACGCTTCCTTCCGCAACCGCTCGGCCGGGAGCGCGTTTCATCGCGCGACCCACCGAAAGACTCGGCACACCTCGTCTTTCGAGCCCACACTCGCTTCGCTCGCGTGGAAGGGGAAGGGCAGAGGCGGTGCTGTCCTGGGGTCCTGCCGAGCGTAGCGAGGCAGGGCTCGCCAGAGCTTGCTCTGACGGTGGACTGAAAGGGCGAGGCGCGGTCGGGGAAGCCGGGACCCCTTAGCACCGTGGTTCGAGAGAGCGAAGCTCTCTCGTCATCACGAAAGGCGCGGAGCGCCTTTCGAACGACAGCGGAGCGAGGAGCGCAAGGTGGTCCCCGCGACCCGAGCGTGCCGAGGGCTTTCTGGGTCTTGCTGTCGGTGTTTGCTTCACTCGTTCAAACGCGAATCATCCGCTCAGTTCACAAAACCGGCCCTGCACTGGCGCTAACGGACAAACACAGAAAACGAATACCAACTCCCCTCGACGATCACATCGAGTCGGGCGCTTCGACGCCGAGCGCGTCGAGCGAGTTCGCCACGGCGTGGCGAGCGGCGGCCACGAGTGCGAGCCGGGCCTCGCGAGTCTCCTCGTCGTCGGCCGTCAGCACCGGGCACTCGCGGTAGAAGGCGTTGAACCGCTCGGCGAGCGTCCGGGTGTAGGTGGCGACGACGTGGGGCCGGAGTTCCTCGGCGGACTGCTCGACGACGGCCGGGAAGCGAGCGATGGCTCGCAGGAGGTCTTCGGCCTCCTGGGCGTCGAGCGCGTCGAAGTCGACCGCTTCGGGTACTCCCCCGTCCACTTCGTCCAGAATCCCACAGCAGCGCGCGTGGACGTACTGGACGTAGGGGGCCGACTGGGCCTCGAAGTCCAGGGCCCGTTCCCACTCGAAGGTGATGCCCTTGGTCGGCTGTTTGGAGACGATGTCGTATCGGACGGCGCCGACGCCGACCTGGTGGGCGATGCGCTCGACGTCGTCGTCGGTCAGGTCGTCGTCGCGGATGCGGTCGTCCATGCGCTCTTCCACTTCGTCGCGGGCGCGCGAGACGGCCTCGTCCAGCAGGTCGTCGAGGTCGATGCCGGTCCCCTCGCGCGTACTCATCCCGCCCTCGGGGAGGTTGACCCACGAGTAGTGAATGGAGCGAATGCGGTCGGTGTCGTTGCCGAGCAGGTCGAGGGTCGCGTCGAGCTGGTCGGCCTGGAGCTTGTGGTCCTCGCCGAGGACGGTGACGGCCTCGTCGAAGTTGGCGAGCTTCCACTCGTGGTGGGCCAGGTCGCGCGTGGTGTACAGCGAGGTGCCGTCCGAGCGGAGGAACACCATGTTCTTCTCGATGCCGTACTCGTCGAGTTCGAGCTGCCAGGCCTCGTCCTCGAAGACGGCCTCGTCGAGCTCTTTCAGCCGGTCGACCAAATCGTCGGTCGACCCGTCGCGCATGAAGCGGGTCTCCTTGACGAACTCGTCGAACTCCGCGGGGAGGCGAGCCAGGGTGTCGGTCATGCCCGAAAGCACCGTGTCGACGACTTCGCCGACGCGCTCGTAGGTCTCTTCGTCGTCTTCCTCCAGGCCCTGGAGGATCGACTGAATCTCGCTCTCGGCCTCGTCGACGCGGTCGGCGTCGGCGTCTTCGAGGAAGGAGTTCCCTTTGCGGTAGTACCGGACCATGTCGTACTCCGGGGAGTCGCGTTCGGGCTTGGGCAGGTCGTCCTCGTCGAAGGTCTCGTAGGCCCAGGTGAAGACGGCTATCTGTCGGCCGGCGTCGTTGACGTAGTAGTTCGTCTCGACGTCGTAGCCGGCGTAGTCGAGCACGCGCGCCAGCGCGTCGCCGATGATCGGGTTGCGCGCCCGGCCGACGTGGACCGGGCCGGTCGGGTTCGCGGAGGTGTGTTCGACGACGACGCTGGTGTCCCGGTCGGGCAGGTGGCCGAACTCCTCGGACTGGGCCGCCTTCAGCGTCTCGGCGAAGTACGACTCGCTCGGCAGGAAGTTCACGTAGGGGCCCTGGGTCTCGACGCTCCCGACGTAGTCGAGGTCGCCGGCGTCGATTTCACTGGCTATCTCAGTGGCTACCTCCGGCGGCGGCGCGCCCAACTCACCGGCCAGCCGGTAGGAGGCGCTGGAGGCCACGACGGCCGGCACGTCCTCCGGCGGCTCTTCTATCCCAAGGTCGTCGGTCGGGAGGTCGAGCGCGTCGAGCGCCCCGGTCAGGGCGTCCTCGACCTCCGCGCGGAGCTGCAGGAACATACTCGCGCTATCAGGGGCGTCGGTATAGGAATAACGAATGTCCCGTCCGCGACCGCCGCCGAGCGGTGGTCAGGAGAGTAGCTGCGGCCCGAAGATCATCAGTATGAGCGCGGCGATCATCGTGATCGTAATCGTCCCCGTGATGGCGGTCGCCACCGACCGCTTCCCCTCGATGGGGAGCCGCGAGACGATGGCCTCCGTACTGGTCCGGAGGATGTGGCCGCCGTCCAGCGGGAACGTCGGGATGCAGTTGAACAGCGCGATCTGGAAGTTTATCCAGGCCGTCCAGAACAGGACGTTCGCGAGTGCGATGACGCCGCCACCGAGGAAGCCGAGTGGTCCCGCCGCCCGGTAGAAGTTCTCGACGCCGCCGGTGAAGCCGGCGAAGTTGAACACCGCACCGGGCTGGATGAGGCTCAGGAACGGCGAGACGAGCATGAACTGGATCTGCATGTAGACCCTGTCGGCCGAGAGGCCGCCGAGGAAGTCACCGCCGCCACCGATGGCCTGCAGGAAGCCCGACGCGGGGTACTCGTGGATGCCGAGGTCGTCGACGGTCAGCCCCGTCGTCCCGGCACGGGGGAAGACGCCGAGTCGCGCACCGCCGTCGTCGCCTTCGGTGAAGGTGACGTCGTAGCTCCGTCGTTCTCCGTCGACGTGGGCGACGACCGTCGCCGTGTCGCCGGGTTCGTGTCCGTCGAGCACGGTCGAGAGCGCGGTCGCGTTGGGGACGCGCTCGCCACCTATCTGAGTGACGACCACGGGGGTGCCGTCGGTGGGGGCACCGGCCCCACCGAGCGGTCCGCCCGCTGTGACCTGTGCGACGTACGCGCCCACAGGCACGGTCGAGGAGCCGCTATCGGTCTCTATTTCGGCGATGCTCCGATTTGCCACGGCACGGTGGAAGCCCCGCTCAGTGTGGACTTCGGACCCGTTGACGGCCAGCACCTGCGGTGGCCGCTCCCCGTCCAGGTCGATACCCGGCACTGCGCTCGGGACGGCACGGGTTATCACCAGTCGCCGTTCGACGGTTTTCTGTTCGCCGGAGGCGAGGCGGATCGTCACGTTTCGGTCGTCGGTCTCCCCGAGGACGCGTTCCATCTCACTCGCGTTCGCCACGGGGGTTCCCGCCACCTCGGTGACGACGTCGCCGTGTTCGAGGCCGGCTTCAGCGGCCGACGAACCCGGCGCGGCGTCGCCGACCGTGACGCCGTCGACGACGGCGATGGAACCCGCGACGGGGCCGAACAGCAGGATGAACGCGACGATGGAGATAGCGAAGTTGTTGGTGACGCCCGCGGCGAACATCCGCGTCTGGGCGCCCCGGTCCGCCTGTGCCCGGTCCTCCTCGTCGGGTTCGACGAACGCACCGAGCGGGACCACCGTCAGCAGCGCCAGCCCCATCGAGTCTATCTTGATGTCCTCGACGCGACAGAGGAGGCCGTGGCCACCTTCGTGGATGACCAGGCCGAGTGCCAGCCCGAAGACGATCTCCGGGGTCGCCGACAGCGGCAGGAAGTCGTTGACGCCGGGGATCACCAGGATGTTCTGGGGGTTCTGGACCGGCTGGGCGGCCGGCTGGATAGCCGACTGGTAGCCGGCGAACAGCACCGCGACGAACGCACCGGCCATCACCACAAGGGCGATGCCGATACCGAGGTTCCCCCAGGCCCGCCAGAAGCGCTTCGGCTGAGCGGCCCAGTCGAGGAACTCGCGCCCCCGCTTCGTGTGTATCGTCGTAATCGGCCCGGAGACTTTGACCGACTCCGGCAGCAGTCCGCGGGTCCGCAACGCCATCACGAGTATCGAATATCCGACGAGGCCGGCGAGGACCCACGTCAGCGTGCTCACCATTCGTCGTAATCGTAGCGGCGCCCGACAAAGAGGGTTTGGAATGGCGACGACGGGTAGGAGTTCTCGATGCGGTGAGTGCTACGACTACCGCGAACAACCAGAAAGCCCCCGCTTCCTCGCCGGCTGCGACTCGCTGTGCTCCTCGTTCGCTAGCGCTCACTACGGTGCTTGCTTCGTCTCGCTCGACGAGGAAGCGGCCCCTTTCAGTCCCACCTTGCTGGTCGTCGAAACAGGCGAAAATCGTGGCTGGTGGTAGTCGTCCCAGTTTCGGAAGTCACGCTCTCGCGAAAAACTCACTCCTCCCGTCGCAGGCGCTCGACGACGAACTCCCGGTCGAGTTTGGCGATGAACGATCCGAGCTGGGGCCCCTCGTCCTCGTCGAACAGGAGACGATAGCCGGCGCCGAAGAAGTCGCCCAGTTCCAGGTCGTGGCGCCGGGCGGTCTCGTAGATTTCGCCCTGGATTTCCTCGCCGTCGTGGCCTTCGGCGACGAAGTCGGCGAGTTCGTCCAGCGCGGCCTCGGTCGCCGCGTCGAAGTCGGCGTCGGGAATCTCGGCCCGCTTCAGTTCGTAGTTGAACTCGTTGTCGGTGCGGCGGGCCCACTCGGCGGCCAGGTCGACCCGTCCGAGCGCGGTGTCGACGGCCCACGCGGGCGTCGCGTCGGTGAGGTGCCCCTCTTTCCGGGCCACCTGTTCGCGGAGGGCGGGGTCGTCGAACATCCCCAGCACGGCGGCGAACGTGTATGGGATCCGGACGCGGTCGGCGAACTCGTCGTCGAGCAGTTCGTCCACGCGCACGCGAGCCTCGGGGTCGTCGGCGAGGGTCTGCCACGCTGTCTCGTCGAGTTCTGAACTGAACGCGTCGGCGACGGTGGCGCGGACGGAGAGCGGATAGGTCCGGGACGCCAGCGCTTCCTCGCGCTCGCTTCCGGACTCCTCGCCGAAGTAGATGGCCTCGGTGCGGTCGAAGTCGTCGACGGTCTGGTCCAGTCGCTCGACGCTGAAGTCCCGGGCCTTGCCCGGGTCTTTCGTGAAGAAGTACCGGAGGACCTCGGGCTCGAGGATCTTGAGGAGGTCGTGGACCAGCACGACGTGGCCCTCCGAGGAGGAGAAGGGCTGTCCGTCGAGGGTGAACCACTCGTACACCATCGGGACCGGCGGCTGGATGTCGAAGACGTTCTCGGCGACGTCGACGCCGGAGGGCCACGAGCCCTCGGCGTGGTCCTTCCCGAACGGCTCGAAGTCGACGCCGAGGACGTCCCAGCCGGCGGGCCACTCGAAGCGCCAGGGGAGTTTCCCCTCGCGGAAGGTGGCCGTGCCCTCGTGGCCACAGCCCTGGATGGTCTGGTCGCCGGCCTCCATGTCGGTGCACTCGTACTCGACAGTTTCGGCCTCCAGGTCGACCGCCGTCACCGTCTCCGTAATCTTCCCGCACTCGCCACAGATGGGGTTGAACGGGACGTACTCCTCGTCGATCTTGTCCTGGTACTCCGAGAGGACCTCGCGGGCCTCTTCCTGATGTTCGAGGACGTAGCGGGTGAGTTCCTCGAACTCGCCCGCTTCGTAGAGGTCGGTCGTCGAGACGACGTCGATGTCGACGCCCAGGAGGTTCGCCGAGTCCTCGATGAGCGACGAGAAGTGGTCGCCGTAGGACTCACAGCAGCCGAACGGATCCGGGATGTCCGTGTAGGGGTGGCCGAGGTTCTTCCCCAGCGCGCCGGCGTTGACGTCGCCCAGGTCGACGACGTTGCCGTCGAGGTCGGCGAGCTTCCGGGGCAGTTTTCGCAGGGGGTCGCGGTCGTCGGTGGTGAACACCTGCCGGACCTCGTGGCCGCGCTCGCGCAGGACCTCGGCGACGACGTAGCCCCGCATAATCTCGTTGACGTTGCCGAGGTGGGGGACGCCCGAGGGCGAGATGCCGCCCTTCACGACGATGGGTTCACTCGGATCACGTTCGAGGATGCGGTCGGCGACCTCGTCGGCCCAGAAGACGTGCCGTGCGTCCGCGCCATCGTCCTCGCCGCTCTCTCGTCCACCGACGGCGTACGGATCGGTCGTCGCCGAGTCCGCGTCGCTGTCGCTCATTCTCGGTCCCATTGCTCGGGGTCCGTCTCGTGGCCGTTCGGGAGGACGTCGGTCCCGTCGTGCTCACCGGTCCGGATGGCGCGTGCGACCGCCTCGGGGTCGTTGCCGTCGAGGACGATGGCTCGCAGTCCGGCGCGCTGGATGACCTTCGCGGCTAGCAGGTCGACGGGGGCGTTGCTCCCGGCGTTCATCTCCAGGCCGGCGATCAGGTCGACCAGTTCGTCGGCAGTCATCTCCTCGTACTTCTCGGCCGCCGAATCGACGTTCGGGTCGGCGCTAAAGACGCCTGGGACGCTCGTCGCGTAGACGAGCAGGTCGGCGTTGACGTACTCGGCGAAGGCCGCGCTGACGGCGTCGGTGGTCTGGGCCGCGACGGTGCCGCCGAGGACCGGGATGTCGCCGCGACGCAGGGCCTCCCGCCCGTCTTCGTACGTCTCCGAGGGCGTGGGTGCGGCGCGCTCGTCGAGGGCGGCGATGAGCAATCGGCCGTTGAGTCGCGTCACGGCGATCCCGATCTCGTCGAGTTCGATCTCGTTGGCGCCCAGTTCCCTGGCGGTCTCGATGTACTCACGTGCGGTGGGCCCGCCGCCGACGACGACGCCGAGTTCGTGGCCCTCGTCGTCGAGGCCTTCGAGCGCTGCGGCGTACTGGGAGACCCGGTCGGCTTCGAGGTCCGGCGCGAGGACGCTCCCGCCGACGGAGACGACTACCTTCATTGGGTCGGCGTACCCCCGTGGCGGTCTTAAGGGTTGTCAACCCCGAACGACGCCGGCACCGGGACCACGACCTACTGACTCGATACCCGGGGCTCCGGGTCTATCTGGTCGTCAGACGACCGTCAGACCGGCGGAAACTATCGGCAATAAACGCTTGTTTTACGCCCCGTTTGCCGTTCAATCGACCCTTTCTGAACCGTTCAGAAACTCCAGCTGGGTCGTCGTAATACTCCCTCAGATCAGATTGTAAAAGGTCTAAGCGTCTCTCGAAACGTCGTGAAAAATCGGCGTACCGACGTTTCAACCTGAAAGTGCCCGAAGTGACTCGAAGCTTCCTTTCTTTATATACTCATCCCGGGGTAATGGATAGTCGAGGTCAACAACATGAGCGTAACTGCGCAGCCCTCCCGCGAACAGCTCAGTAAGGAAGACCGACTGAAGGCCTTCCTGCAGGACAAGGCGGCCGACGGCGAGATGTACTTCAAGAGCAAGTTCATCGCCGACGAAGTCGGCCTCTCCCCCAAGGAGATCGGCGCGCTGATGGTCAAGCTCAAGGACTCGGCCGAACTCGAGGTCGAGAAGTGGTCGTACACGAGCGCGACGACCTGGCGCGTCGAATCGGTCTAGGCCGCCCGCGGTCCCCTCCACGCACCCTGTTTTCGTTCCCCTTTCGTTCCCCTTTCGCCCTGATTGTGAGGTACTCCTGCGAACAGCCTACGGCCAGTCGCTCGACCGTGACCCGTCGCCCCTGGACAGTCGCCCGTCCGGGGTTTTATGCAGGCGCGCGGCCTAACTTCCGGTAATGGACGCGGGCGACTCGCTGGCGGGTGCGCCGTCGGTCGAGCAACTCAGGCCGGTTTTCCACGTCTACCAGGTCCGGCGCGACGGCGACCGATTGCTGTACGTCGGCGACCCGCGAACCACGCCCGACGCCATCGAACGGCGACTCTGGGAGCCCTTCCACGACGCGGGGTATGAGCTCTCGCTGGAGCGCGATTACGACCCGGAATCCGACGTACAGATCCCGACCCACGGGTGGGTGCTCGTCGCCCGGCCGCGCACGCCCGGCATCGACGGGATCCCGTGGACCAACGTCGTCCTCCTCTTGCTCACCATCGGCTCGACGCTTCTGGTCGGTGCCGTCCAGTGGTACCAGATCGACCCGACCGGCAACCCCCTCGCGCTGCTCCGGGCCTGGCCGTTCGCCGCGGCCGTCCTCGGCGTGCTCGCCGTCCACGAACTCGGCCACTACGTCGCCAGCCGGTACCACGGCGTCGAGGCGAGCCTGCCCTACTTCATCCCCTTTCCGACGCTCATCGGGACGATGGGCGCGGTGATTCGGATGAAGGGCCGGATCCCGGACCGCAAGGCGCTGTTCGACATCGGTGCGTCGGGCCCGCTGGCCGGACTGGTCGCGACTATCGTCGTCTCGGCCATCGGCCTCCAGCTGGACCCCCTCGCCGTCCAGCAGGGGACGCCGGAACCCGGCGCCACCGTCGTCGAGTTCCACTTCCCGCTCCTGCTCCAGGGCATCGCCGCCGCGACCGGCACGTCGGCGAAGCTCGCCGAGAACGCGTACCACCCGGTCGTCTTCGGCGGCTGGGTCGGGATGTTCATCACGTTCCTGAACCTCCTGCCCGTCGGCCAGCTCGACGGCGGCCACATCGTGCGTTCGGTGTTCGGCCAGCGCCAGGAGACGGTCGCCGCGGCCGTCCCGGCCGCCCTGTTCGGACTCGCCGGTTATCTCTACTTCATCTCGGACGTCACCAATGCCGTCGGCATCTGGGTGATGTGGGGGCTGCTGGCGACCGGGCTCGCCTACGCCGGGCCGGCAACCCCAATCCGGGACACGCCGCTGGACAGTAAACGGGTCGCGCTGGCCATCCTGACCTTCGTCCTCGGCATCCTCTGTTTCACGCCCGTTCCGTTCGAACTCGGCGCCCAGGTGTGATCGTTGGTCTTCGCGCTATCTTCGGTCGCAGAGACTCCTGATGTGTGGCTTGTGTGTATGGAACAGTGGGTTCTCAAGAGAGGGGTGTGGAAGAAATGAGAACGCCAACACCCAGAAAGCCCTCGCGCGTTTCCGGTCCCGGGACTCGCTGCGCTCCTCGGCTTCGCCTGCGGTGCTTGCGTCGTCCAGGTTCCCGGAAACGCACTCGCCCTTTCAGTCCTCCAGGCCCAGCACAGCACCGCAGCCCTGCCCTTCCCCTGGTCGGCCGACGAGACGGCCTCCCGGCCGAAGCACCGCAGCCCTGCCCTTCCCCTGGTCGGCCGACGAGACGGCCTCCCGGCCGACCGCCGGGCGGTTGCGGTCAGGAAGCGTGTCGCTCGCCGGACGGCGAGCGACCGGGGAGGAGTGGTGGTTCTAATCGCGAGCGCGTTTCATCGCGCGAGCAACGGCTGTCCCTGGTGGACTGAAAGGGCGAGGTGCGGTCGGCGAAGTCCGAACCCGCAAGCACGCGAGGAACGAGCGCGCATGGTTCGAGAGAGCTTCGCTCTCTCGTCATCACGAAAATCTTCGATTTTCGGACGACAGCGGGTTCGCACGAGTCGAGCGCGCCGAGGGCTTTCGAGTTTTTGAGTTCGTGCTATCAGCGCCGAACCCGACGCCACTATTCGCTCAGTCCTTGATCTGTACAGACCACTCGGAGAAGCAAAGCCAGCAATCGAACGCCCACTCTCACCCTTAGTGCGTCCAGCCCCGATCCGGTAGTGGGTCCCCGTCGAGCGTGACGCCCGACTCCGTCGCCGTCCCGATTCTGGTCAAATCGCAGGGCACCGCCTCGCGTGCACGTGCGACATCACCCTTCGGCATCGTACACACCAGTTCGAAGTCCTCGCCGAAGAACGCGCCCAGTTCGAGTCGGTCTGTCTCGTCAGCGGCCACCGCGTCGACGCTGGGATCGATGGGGAGCGGCGACTCCACGGCGAACCCGCAGTCCGAGGCCTCGGCGAGCTGGTGGAGCGACCGGGCCAGGCCGTCGCTGGAGTCCATCATCGCCGTCGCGTGCTCGCGGAGCGCGACGCCCGCGGCCACGCGCGGGAGGAACTGGTAGAGGTCGTTGGCTATCTCGACGTCGCCCCGTTCGAAGCGCCGGAACGCCGCCCCGCTCCGGCCCAGCGTCCCGGTCACGCAGACGGCGTCCCCGACTTCGGCGCCGGAACGAAACACCGGGTCGTCCGTCCGGCCCAGTGCGGTCGACACGACGGTGAGTTCGCTCGTGCTGTCGAGGTCGCCGCCGACGTATTCGGTGTCGACCGCGTCGCAGACGTCGGTGGCGCCGTCGACGAACGCGAGCAGGTCCTGTTCGTCGAACGTCGGTGCGCCGTAGACGGCGACGGTGGCGGTCGGCTCGGCCCCCATCGAGGCGACGTCGGAGAGCGAGGCGCCGACTGCGCGCCAGCCGGCGGTGTAGTGGGTCGTCCCCGCCGGGAAGTCGGTCGAGGCGTGGAGCATGTCCGTCGTGAGCACCTGCCCGTCGACGACCGCGCAGTCGTCGCCGGCGGTCGGGAGGCGGTCGGCGAGCGCGTCGAGGGCCGCCCGTTCGTCCATGGACGTGGGTCGACGGCGAACCACTAAAACCGTCGGTCTCCGCCATCGTGGGGTTGAAACGGCCGCCACGCCTCTGTACCGCCATGGAAAGCGACCGGCTCCCGACCGTACTCGGCTTCGCGGGGGCGCTGGTCGTGCTCGCGATCCTGGTGTGGGTCGTCGGCGTCGACGACATCGTTCGAGCCCTTACGCAGGCCAGTCTCCCCGTCATCGGGCTCGTCATCGTCGTCGCGGCCGTCTGGCTCACCTCGTGGGGGCTCGCGCTGCAGACCGTCCTCGACGTCCTCGGCTCGCCGGTGTCGGCCCGGACTGCGATCCTCGTCTACGCCGCCGCCGTGTTCTCCAACAACGTCACCCCGTTCGGCCAGGCTGGCGGCGAACCGGTGAGTGCGCTGCTCATCTCGGAGGCCGCCGACAGCGAGTACGAGACGGGACTCGCCGCCATCGCCAGCGTCGACGCGCTCCACTTCGTCCCGACTATCGGGTTCTCGCTGGTGGGGTTCACCTTCGTCATCGCCGGTACCGTGCGACTGGGCCGGAACCTCCTGTTTGCCGCCGGCGCCGTGGCCGTACTGGCCGTCGCCCTCCCCGTCGGCTCGTACCTCGGCTGGCGCTACCGGTACGAACTCGAGGCTGCCGTCGTCCGCCTGCTGACCCCGGTCGTCCGGGCTTTCGGACGCCTGCTCCCCGGGCGGTCCGCACCGACGCCGGCCGCCATCGCGGAGCGCATCGAGCGCTTCTTCCTGGCCATCGACCGGGTCGCGGGCGACCGCTCGACGCTGTTTCGCGCCCTGGGGTTCTCCGCGCTCGGTTGGCTCGCCCTCTCGACGTCGCTGTGGCTGTCGCTGTACTCGCTGGCTCCGGCCATCGACGTCCCCTTCGCAGCGATGCTCCTCGTAATCCCCGTCGGCTCTATCGCCAGCGTGACGCCGCTCCCCGGGGGGTCCGGCGCCATCGAGACGGTCATCGCGACGTTGCTCGTCTCGCTCACGCCCGTGTCACCGGCCATCGCGACGTCGGCGGTGCTGATCCACCGCGGTGCGACCTACTGGCTCCCGACGCTGCTCGGCGGCGGCGTCGCCAGCGCGCTCGGGGCCGACCGGAGCGACGTCACCGGTCGCTAACGATGGCCTTAAATGACGCCGACGGGAATCCTTCTGCAATGACGACGCTCTACGACGTACCCGCGGAGGACCTCATCGAGGCCGCCGCAGTCGAGCTCGCCGACGAGGACGAAATCGAGGCCCCCGACTGGGCCGAGTTCACCAAGACCGGCAACTCCCGCGAACTGCCCCCCGAACAGGACGACTTCTGGCAGCGCCGCGCCGCCAGCCTCCTGCGCAAGGTCGCCGTCGACGGCCCCGTCGGCGTCAACAGCCTCCGGACCGAGTACGGCGATGCCAAGGGCGGATCCAACCGCTACCAGGTCCGCCCCCCGCAGAAGGCCCAGGCCTCCGGGAACGTCATCCGCACCGCGCTCCAGCAGCTCGAGGAAGTCGGCTACATCGAGGCCGCCGGCGGTGAGGGACGGCGCGTCTCCGCCGAGGGCACCGCGTTCCTCGACGAACTCGCCGGTGAGGTCCTCCAGGATCTCGACCGACCGGACCTCGAGCGCTACGCCTGAGCCTTTTTCTTCGTCGGGTGTCCTCGCGGGTCACTTCGTGACCCGCTGCGGGCACCACTCCTCGAAAAACGTTCGCGAAAAAAGCCGGACGCTCACTCCGTTCGCGTCCGGTGTCTAACGGAGTGCAACGACGTTGGGCTCGTCAGAGCTCCGCTCTGACGGTGAAACCGCTCGCCGAAGGCGAGCGGTATGCTCGTGTAGCCCGCTCTTGGTGGCCTGCAAAGATGCCGTCGATGGCCAGTCAAGATACGTAGATGGATCTCGATTAGGTCTCATTGAGGTTTGAACAGCTATTCGCGGAGTGTACCGGGCGTGGCTGAACCGGTAGTTGCGGTCAAGCATCCGGCGAGCGAAGCGAGCCGGTTCATCGGTCGCGCTCCGCGCGACCGGCCTTTTTCGCCCACGTTTTTCGAGGAGTGGTTCGCGCGGAGCGCGAACCCGACGAAGAAAAAGGTGGGGTCGAAACTCCTTTCCCCCAGAAGTCGGTATATAGCGTAAGCCATGAGTGGGGAACCAAACGAGGAAGAGCTCGACGAACTGCGCCAGAAGAAGATGGAACAGCTCCGGGAGCAACAGGAGGGCGGCGGCCAGGACGCCGAGGCCCAGCAGGCGGCACAGGATCGGGCCGAGGCCCAGAAGAAGGCCGTCCTGCGACAGCACCTCACCGACGACGCGCGCCAGCGCCTGAACACGCTGAAGATGTCAAAGCCCCAGGTCGGCGAGCAGGTCGAACAGCAGATGGTCGCTCTCGCCCAGAGTGGTCGCGTCCAGGGGAAGATCGACGACGAGAAGATGAAGGAGTTGCTCAAGGAGATGACGCCGGACTCGAAGAGCTTCGACATCCGGCGCCGGTAGATGGACTGCGGGTTGCTGTACAGCGCCGGCAAGGACTCCACGCTCGCCGCGCTCCTGCTGGACGATTTCTTCGACGTGACGCTCGTGAGCGGCGGCTTCGGCATCGACGACGGCGTCGTGGAGAACGGTCGCGACGCGGCCGAGGCGGTGGGACTCCCCTTCGAGACGTTGACTCTCGACGCCGACGTCGCCGAGGCAGCGGTCGAACGGATGGTTGCGGACGGCTACCCCAGCGGTGGGATCCAGCTGGTCCACGAGCACGCCCTGGAGCGAATCGCAGACGTGGGAGCGTTCGACGCGGTCGCCGACGGGACCCGGCGGGACGACCGGGCGCCGACGGTCGACCGGCCGCTGGCCCAGAGCGTCGAGGACCGGTTCGGCGTGGAGTACGTGGCGCCGCTGGCCGGCTTCGGGCGCGGCGCTATCGACCGGCTCGTCGAGGAGCGGCTGGTCGTCGAGTCCGGGCCCAGCGAGACAGTTCCCAAGGCCGACTACGAGACCGAGTTGCGCGCGCTACTGGCCGACGAGTACGGGACGGCGACGGTCGACGACGTCTTCCCCGAACACACGCAGTCCCGCGTCGTCGGCCTTCGGTGACGGTCGCACGGGAATCGGTGCTCTGGCCCCTGTTCCCGCCGCCGGCTTTTTCTACGTGATGTGAAAACGATCCTGTATGGTCGACCGTCCGGTGGAAGCGGTGTCCACGGGCGAGAACGTCGCCGGTGAGGCGCCTGCCGAGGAGCCTGACGCGGTCACCGACGAGGCGACGGTCCACGACGAGGACGTCGAACTCGAACGCACTATCGGGCTCACCGGCGGGCTGGCGATCGGGATCGGTACCATGATCGGTGCGGGTATCTTCGTCTTTCCGGGGCTGGCGGCCGAAAACGCCGGTCTCGCGGCGACGCTCTCCTTCGCAATCGGCGGTGTGATCGCACTGCTGGTGGCGCTGCCGACTTCGGAACTCGCCACGTCGATGCCCCGGAGCGGCGGCGGCTACTTCTTCATCTCGCGGGGAATGGGCACTGGATTCGGCGCGATAGTCGGCCTCGGCCTGTGGCTGGGGCTCGTCTTCGCCGCCGCGTTCTACCTCGTCGGACTGGGTCACTACGCCACCGCCGTCCTCGCCGAAGTCGGCCTCTCGCTCTCCATCAATCCGGTCATCGCCATCGGGGTCGTGTTCGGCGCCGGACTGACCGCGCTGAGCATCGGCGGCACGGAGAACACCGCGAAACTCCAGAACGGCGTCGTCGGGATCCTGCTGGTGGTCCTCACGGGATTTCTCTCCTACGGCGTCCTCGACGCGGCCGGCGTCTTCGGCGGCGGCGCCGTCCCGGAGACGTTCTTCTCTCAGGGGTACGTCCCGGTGTTGACGACCGCCGCGCTCGTGTTCACGTCGTACCTCGGGTTCGCCCAGGTCGCGACCGTCGCGGGGGAGATCAAGCAGCCGGGGCGGAACCTCCCGCTGGCGATGGTCGGCTCGGTCGTCGTCGTCACCGTGTTCTACGTCGTCACCATCTTCGTCGCGACGAGTGCCTTCGGCGCGGACCAGCTGGGCAGGTTCGGAGCGACGGCCATGGTCGAGGTGGCCCGCGAGTTCCTCGGGCTGCCCGGTGCGATAGCGATCCTGTGTGCCGGACTCCTGGCGACGTTCTCCAGCGCGAACGCGTCGATACTCAGCGCCTCGCGGGCGGTGTACGCGCTCAGCCGGGACGCCCTGCTCCCGCGCCGGGCGAGCGAGGTGAACCTCCGGTACGGCACGCCACACGTCGCCCTGCTCGCCGCCGGTGGCCCGATCCTGGTCCTCGTCGCGACCGGCGAGGTCGAACTGCTCGCCGAGGTCGCCTCGTTCCTCCACCTGGTGATGTACGGCCTGATCTGCGTCGCGCTGATCGTCGTCCGCCGCCGGGACCCGGACTGGTACGACCCCGACTTCCGAACGCCGGCCTATCCGCTGGTCCCGGCGGTCGGCGCGCTCGCCAGTTTCGGCCTGATCGCGTTCATGCAACCCGCCTCTATCGTCATCGGCGTCGCAGTTATGCTCGTCTCGTACCTCTGGTACAGATACTACGCGGGCGACGTCGTCCTCGAAGGGGAGATCTAGTCATGACAGAGAGACCGTCGATACTCGTCCCGGTTCGCGTGCTCGAAGGGGAACCGATTCCGGAGGGAGTGCCCCAACTCCTCGCGAACGCCCACGTCGTCCTGCTGGGCTATCACGTCGTGCCGGACCAGACCGCGACGGGACAGGCCCGGATGCAGTTCGAGGAGCGCGCGAGGAAGCGCCTCGACGAGTACGAGGCGATATTCGAGGACGCGGGCGCCAGCGTCGAGCGGCGGCTCGTGTTCACCCACGACGGGCAGCAGACGATCGACCGGATGATCAGCGAGTACGACGCGCTGGCCGTCCTCGTCCCCAACGCGACGCGACCTCCGTCGGACGTCCTCGTCGCAGTCCGCGGCGCGGTCGGCGTCGACCGACTGGCCCGCGTGGTCGTCGGGCTCTTCGCCGACACGGACGTCTCGGTGACGCTGTACCACGTCGCCGACGAAGACGAGACCGACGAGGACGTCCAGACGCTCCTCGACGGCGTCGTCGACCGGATGCGCGACCTCGGGCTGGACAGACCGGGAGTCGAGACGCGTATCGAGCGCGACAGCGGTCCTCTCGAGGCTATCGTCGGCGCAGCAGACGAGTACGACGCCGTCGTGATGGGCGAGACCGACCCGTCCCTGACGACGTTCGTGTTCGGGATGCCGGCCGACCAGGTCGCCGAGCAGTTTCTCGGGCCAGTGCTCGTCGTCCAGCGCGAGCCTTCCACGGCGGACGAGAGCGAATAGGGGGCGTGGGCGCACGTCGCCGACGCACAGAAGGACAGTTTCAATTGTGCGCTCGGCGAAGCGCGTGACATGTACGACCGGATCAAGGGGTTTCGCGACTTCTATCCCGAGGAGATGGCCGCCCACCGGGAGGTCATCGACACCGTCGAGGAGACGGCCCGGAACTACGGGTTTCGGGAGATAGCCACGCCGGCGATGGAACCGACGGCGATGTACGTCGACAAGTCTGGCGAGGAGATCGTCGAGGAACTGTACAGCTTCGAGGACAAGGGTGGTCGCGACGTGGCGCTGACCCCCGAACTCACCCCGACCGTCGCGCGCATGGTCGTCGCCAAGCAACAGGAACTCCCCAAGCCGATCAAGTGGGTCTCGACGCGCCCCTTCTGGCGCTACGAGGAGCCCCAGCAGGGTCGATTCCGGGAGTTCTACCAGACCAACATCGACATCTTCGGATCTAGCGACCCCTCGGCCGACGCCGAGGTTATGGCCGTCGCCGTGGACGTGCTCACCGGTCTGGGGCTGACGAGCGACGACTTCGACTTCCGGGTTTCACACAGGGACATCCTCTCTGGTCTCCTCGAATCGTTCGAGGCGGACGTAGACGTCCAGGACGCGATCCGGGCCGTCGACAAGCGCGCCAAGATAGACGAGGAGGAGTACATGGACCTGCTCACCGACGCGGGCCTGAACTACGGCCAGGCGGACAACTTCGACGAGATGCTCCACACCGACGCCGACGAACTCGGGACGCTGGCGGAGATGACCGGCTCCGCCGACGTCGCGGCCGCGGTCGAGAACCTGGAGGCCGTGCTCTCGGCCGCCGAGGACTTCGGCGTCCGCGAGTACTGCACGGTGTCGCTGACGACGGCCCGCGGGCTGGACTACTACACCGGGGTCGTCTTCGAGTGCTTCGACTCGACGGGCGAGGTTTCCCGGTCGGTGTTCGGCGGCGGGCGCTACGACGACCTCATCGAGGGTTTCGGCGGCCAGCAGACGCCTGCGGTCGGGTTCGCCCCGGGCGTCATGAACTCGACGCTCCCCTTGCTCCTCCAGCGCGCCGGCGTCTGGCCCGAGGAGGAGCTGTCGACGGACTACTACCTCCTGCAGGTCGGCGACACGCGTTCGGTCGCCGCCCGCATCGCTCGCGACCTGCGCGAGGCGGGCCACGTCGTCGAGACGGACGTCTCCGACCGGAGCTTCGGCGCCCAGATGGGCTACGCCGACTCCATCAACGCCGAGACGGTCGTCATCGTCGGCGAGCAGGACCTGGAGAATGACGAAGTGACTGTCAAGGACATGGAGAGCGGCGACCAGACGACGGCGCCGGTCGACGAGTTCCCCGGCGACCGCGACCGGCCGACGTACGACGACTTCGCCTGACGAGTAGATTTTTGTTTCGCGGCCGTTCCTCTGTGAACGATGGGCCGTCTGTTTCCGATGGAGCGCAGCCGCCTGCTCGGGTGGCTGATCGTCGCGACGTTCGCGCTGGGAGTACTCGCCGGTTTCGTCGCGGGCGTTCCTCGACTCATGGGTGGTGTCTTCTTCGTCGGGTATTTTCTCGTCGTGCCGCTGGTCGCAGTTCTGGGCGATTCGCTGGCTATCGTGGCTGACAGTGAGGAGGCCAGTATCTGGCGACGGACGGGACGTGAGTTCTCGAAAGGGCGGAATCTCACGGCCGACGAGCAGGTGGACCCCGAGCCGACGGATCCAGTCGAGGAACTCCGGGCGGCGTACGTGTCCGGCGACATCGACGAAGCGGAATTCGAGCACCAGCTGGAGCGGCTACTCGCAGAGCAAGACGATGCGGGAACCGGCGAAGAGGAGCGGTCCCTGGACGTCGAGTGATTACGCGGTATCCTCCGTCTCCGACTCGTCCCCGAACTCCAGTTCCATCTCCAGTTCCATCCGGTCGACCGTCTTCTCGAACCCGACGGAGCGGTAGAGGTTGATGGCGACGTCGTTCGAGCGCTCGACGCAGAGCCAGACGCGGTCGATGTCGGCGGCTTCCCCCTCGCCGAGGAGCGCGCGGATGAGCTTCGACCCGATGCCGGCGTGCTGGTAGTCCTGGTGGACGAAGATGGCCAGTTCCGACCTGTCGTCGAACGGAACGAGGACGGCGTGACCGACGACGCTGTCCTCGTGCCGGGCGAGCACGTTCACGCCGTTGGCCAGCAGTTCCTCGACCCACCCGTGCCGGCGCTGCTCGTCGCGGGGCGGGACTCCCTGCGAGAGGTCCTCGTCGGCGAAGTCGTCGTACATGGCCACGAGGTCCTGGTACGCGTCGTCGCCGTCGGTCGCCTCGAGAGCGATCCGGCGGTCGTCGCCGTCGACGAACGACAGCGGTGGACGCGGGAAGGACTCGTCGGCCGTCGGTGGGGAGGCTGCCATTGGATGTCCCTACGTCCTCCAGCCATCTAAACCCCAGACGCCGTTCCGAGAAATTGGGAATCCGGTCGGCGGTGGTCCGACGGGCTCGCCCGGAGCCGTGCGCGCTAAGTGTCTCCCCCGGCGACGAGAGAGCATGCGCGCCTATCGCGTCGCCTACGACGGCCGGCCCTACTACGGCTTCCAGCGCCAGCCGGACGTCCCCACCGTCGAGGACGTGCTGTTCGACGCGCTCGGTCGCCTCGGTGCCGTCGACGGCGACGAACCGCCGGCCTACGCGGCGGCGGGTCGGACCGACGCCGGCGTCTCGGCGCTCGCTCAGACCGTCGCCTTCGACGCCCCCGAGTGGCTCACGCCTGCGGCGTTCAACAGCGAACTCCCCGCCGACGTGCGCGTCTGGGCGAGCGCGACCGTCTCCGATTCCTTCCACGCGACCCACGACGCACTCGCGCGCGAGTACCTGTATCACCTGTACGCGCCCGACGCCGAGGACGTACTGGTCAGCGATGCGGTGGCCGCGCTCGCCGGCGAGCACGACTTCCACAACCTGACGCCCGACGAGCGGGGGACCGTCCGGACGCTGGAGACGAGCGTCGAGCGCGACGGCGACTTTCTGGTCCTTCGCCTGCGCGCCGGCGGATTCGCGCGACACATGGTCAGGCGAGCGGTCGGCCTGATTCACGAGGTGATCGGCGGCGAGGCGACGCTGGAGCGGGTACGGCGAGTCCTCTCGGACGAGTCGCTGTCCGGGCCGGCCGGCGTTCCGACCGCACCAGCCCCACCGCTCGTGCTGTGGGACGTGGTCTACGACGTCGAGTTTGCCGTCGACGCGGAGGCTGCAGCGAGCGCGCGGTCGGTGTTCTCGGAACGCCGCGTCGAGCACGCGACGAACGCGCGCGTGGCCGGATCGATTCTGGACGGACTGGAGTGACGGACCGGTTCGACTGCCGGCCATCGGGATGCTTTCGAGCGGCGGTCGAGAGACTGAGTCCGCCAGTCAGGCCTGGTCGGACCGCGGCTTCTCGGCTTCGATAGTCGCTGCCACGACGTAGTCGCTCAGGTCGCGCTTGGCGTCCCACTCGGAAATGAACTCGTCGCTGTCGTCTTTCGGCTCGATGGCGACGCTCTCGAACCCGGCGTCGGCCAGCATCGATTCGAGGTCTGGGACGGGCGACGCGCCGGCGATGCAGCTAGCGACCGACGAAGGGTCTCCGCGGACGTCCGCCGGCAGCGCAGCGGTGAGGACGACGTCCGAGATTGCGAGGCGGCCGCCGGGGCGGAGGACGCGGAACGCCTCGCGGAACACCTGCGGCTTGGCCGGCGAGAGGTTGACGACGCAGTTCGAGAGTATCACGTCGACGGACGCGTCGGCGACGGGGAGGTGTTCGATCTCGCCGAGGCGGAACTCGACGTTCGTCGCGTCGTTCGCCTCGACGTTGTCGCGGGCCTTCTCGATCATCGCAGGCGTCATGTCGACGCCGACGACGCTGCCCTCGGGGCCGACCTCCTGGGCGGCGAGGAAGCAGTCGAACCCGGCGCCGGACCCGAGGTCGAGGACGCGTTCGCCCTCGCCCAGACCGGCGATGGCGGTGGGGTTGACACAGCCCAGTCCCAGGTCTGCGCCCGGTTCGACGGCGTCGAGCTCCTCGGCCGAGTAACCGAGTTGCTCGGAGTCACTGCCGCAGTCGTCGCCGTCCTCACAGCACGAGGCGGACGACGACGAGTCCATCGCGATGTCGGCGTACCGCTCGCGGACGGCTGCGCGCTGTTCCCGTTCGTCGAGTGCCGGTTCGTCGGTGTCAGTGGTGGTGTCAGTCATCGTCGAGTGACCTCGTGTCGTCCAGAACGTCGAGCAGTCGGTCCGCGCGCGGCGTCGCGGTGTAGTACCGCCATCGCCCCTCCTTTCGCCGTTCGACCAGGCCGGCGCCGAACAGTCGCGAGAGCGCCTGACTAACCGCGCCCTGGCTCACGCCGAGACGGGGTTCCAGTTCACAGACGCAGACGTCATCGTCGGCGTCGGCGATGAGCCGCAGCGCCTCGTAGCGCGTGTCGTTCCCGACGGCGGCGAGCGTCTGGACGTCGGCCGCTATCTCGTCGTCCGTCAGTGAGTGGCCGACGGTGCAACAGCCCGACGCCTGCCCGTCTCGTGCGGTCACCGAATCGCCGTCCGGCTGTGGTTCGCTCATCTTAGCAACTACTAATATTAGCCGAAGCTAATATATATCTTCTGGCGGTCGCCCAGCCAGCGACGCCGTCTCGCGACCGCCCCGGAAAGGCTTAGGAGGGGACCGACCCAACCCCGGGGTAATGAGTTCGGTGCCCGAGCGCTCGGAGATCGCAGAGGAGCACAAGTGGGACCTGGAGTCCCTGTTCGCCGACGACGAGGAGTGGGAGGCGGCCTACGAGTCGGCCGAGGAACTCGTCGCGGACCTGGAGAGTTACGAAGGGCGGGCGACCGACGACGCCGCCACGCTCCTCTCGACGCTGGAGACCTACGAGGAGCTGATGCGGACCGTCGCCAACGTCGCCTCCTACGCCCGGATGCGCAAGGACGAGGACACGACGCGGGACAGATACCAGGCCCTGACGGCTCGCTCCCAGTCACTCTCGTCGGATGCGTCGAGCGCGGCGAGCTTCCTCGAACCGGCCCTCCAGCAACTGGCGTGGGACGACGTCGAGGCGATGATGGACGAGGAGTCCGCACTCGCCGAGTACGAGCACTACTTCGACGACGTGCTCCGGATGAAGGAACACACCCGCTCGGCCGAAGTCGAGAACCTGCTCGCGGAACTGGGCGAGGTCACGGGCGCGCCCGGCGAGGTGTACAACATGCTCGCCAACGCGGACATGGCGTTCCCGACTGTCGACGATCCGGACGGTGAGCCTCAGCCAATTACCCTGAACAACTTCACGACGCTGCAGAAGAACCCGGACCGGGAGTTCCGACAGCGGGTGTACGAGACGTTCTACGACGAGTGGGAGACGGTTCGCAACGCGGTCGGGGCGGCCTACAAGAACAGCGTCAAGACGGACGTGAAGATGGCCCAGGCGCGCGACTACGACACGGCGCGCGAGGCCGCCCTCGACGGCCCGAACGTCCCCGTCGAGGTGTACGACAACCTCGTCGAGACGGTCAACGACAACCTCGACAAACTGCATCGTCACGCCGAGCTGAAACGCGACGCAATCGGGGCGGACGAACTGCAGATGTGGGACCTGTACGTCCCGGTCGTCCAGGAGGAGTCCCCCGAACTCGAGTACGAGCAGGCCTGCGAATTCGTCGTCGACGCGATGGCGCCGCTGGGGGAGGCGTACCAGGACCGCGTCGCCGACGGACTCGAATCGCGGTGGGTCGACGTCTACGAGACCGCCAACAAGCAGTCCGGCGCGTACTCCGGGGGCACCTACGACTCCCAGCCGTTCATCCTCATGAACTACCAGGACGACGTCGAGTCGATGTACACGCTTGCCCACGAACTCGGCCACTCGCTGCACTCGGAGTACACCAGCGACCACCAGCCCTACGTCTACTCGGGCTACGAGATATTCGTGGCCGAGGTGGCCTCCACGGTCAACGAGACACTGCTGACCCACCACCTGCTCGAGACGGTCGAGGACGAGCGACTGCGACGACACGTCCTCAACGAGTACCTCGAACGGTTCCGCTCGACCCTCTATCGCCAGACGATGTTCGCGGAGTTCGAACACCGGACCCACGAGATGGACGAGGCCGGCGAACCCCTGACGCCGGACCGGCTCGACGACCTGTACCGCGACCTCAAGGGCACGTACTACGAACCGGCCGCCGTCGACGACCGCATCGCCCGCGAGTGGATGCGTATCCCGCACTTCTACCGCGCGTTCTACGTCTACCAGTACGCCACCGGCATCTCCGCCGCCGTCGCGCTGGTCGACGGCATCCTGGAGGAGGGCGAGCCCGCCGCCGAGCGCTACGTCGACTTCCTCTCCAACGGATCCAGGGAGTACCCGCTCGAACTCCTGCGGGGCGCTGGCGTCGACATGGCCTCGCCCGAGCCCGTCGAGCGCGCGGTGTCGACGTACGGTGACTACCTGGACGAACTGTCAGCGCTGGTCTGAGGGCGGTGTCGCCAGCTTAGATACCAGCTAAACGATCCTTATCTGCTGCATAGGATTGTCTCCGGACCGATTCCGGACGGACAATGTCGAAGCATCCTCGCTCGCGACGGACGGTCCTCCAGGCGCTCGGCGTCGTCGGTTCGGGCGCGCTCGGTCTCGGCGCCCTTACGAGCGCGTCCCGCGGCTCCGGCGAAACGGAGTCCGACTCCGCGACGACTGATCCCTCCGGCTGGGGTTCGTACCAGTTCGACCCCGCTAACACGGGATACAATCCCGGCGGGGCCGGGCTGGCGGACCCGATGTACTCGTGGCGAACCGGACTCGACCGGGACGCGAGCGGCCCCGTCGTCGGTAGCGAGTGCGTGTTCACGGTTCAGTCCGGGGCGACGGTCACGGCGCTCGACCGCGACACCGGTGCCGTCAGCTGGGCCGAGACGGTCGACGGCGAGGTCGACCGCAACAGAGACGAAACGGCACTCGCGCTGGCTAACGGGACGCTCGTCGCGGCCCTCGGGAACTGCGTATACGCGTTCGACGCGACCGACGGCACGGTCCAGTGGTCCCACCACCTCGACGCGGAACTGTCGACGCCGACGGTCGCCGACGGAACCGTCTTCCTGGCGATGGCGGACGGGGCGTTCCTGGCGTTCGACGTCGAGACCGGCGACGAGCAGTGGCGCTTCGCGGACGACGTCGCGTCGATATCGATGGCGAACGATTCGCGGAAGGCTCCCGCGGTCGCCCCGGACGGGTCGGCCGTCTACGTCACCGACGGCGAGTTCCTGTACTCGCTCGACCCGGCTGCCGGCACCGAACGCTGGCGTGTCGCCGCGTCGCCGTACGCGGCCCCCGTCGCCGCGGACGCCGTCTACGTGACGGCTCACGACGCCGTCCGTGCGTTCTCGCCCGCCGATGGCACTCTCGTCTGGGAGCGAACGTTCGACGAGAACGTCGACACGGCACCGGTCCTCGCGGACGGTCGCCTGTTCGTCCAGCACTACCCCCGGGGCGTTCGCGCGCTCGACGCGGGCACGGGGGAGACGCTGTGGACGGTCGATCTGGCGATCGCCGACCGGCGTTCCACACTCGTCGCCGACGGCGACCACCTCTACGTGCCGCTGCAGTCGGTCGTGGAGAACGGAGCGGGCGTCCTCGACGAGGTCGCGGCCCTCGACCCGGCCGACGGCTCCGAACGCTGGCGTTTCTCCCGTCGCTACATCGACACTGTCGGTTCGGAACCGGTCCGCACCGTATCGGCGGGAGACGCGCTGTACGCCGTCGTCGACGACGACGACGTCTACCGGATCGACGAGCGCCCGGACGGGGTCCGCTGGCGGGCCGAGGTCGGCGACGAACCGGACCGGGTGGCCGTCGCGGGGGACGGCGTCGTCTACGCCGCCTCGACGTCGGGCGACGACGGCGCCCTGGCCGCACTCGAACCCGCAACGGGCGCGACCCGCTGGGAGATCAGCGACGACGACCTCGTCGGCCGGCCGGTCGCGAACGACGAGTACTGCTTTCACGCGTCGTTCTCCCTCCTCGCCCGCGATCCGTCGGACGGCTCCGTCGCGTGGCGGGCGAGCACTCCCGGCGAGGCGCGGACCGGTCTCTGCCTGCACGACGGGACCCTCTACTTCGGCTGGGGTGACGGTGGCGGCGCTATCTACGCCGTCGATGCCGCCGACGGGAGTGAGCAGTGGGCCGTCGGTGCCGGCCGTTGTGCGCCGTCTATCGACGTCGGGGGAGCGACGCCCGCCGTCGCCGGCGACGTGGTGGTCGCCGAGGTCGACGACGGCCTGCACGGGTACGACGCCGCCGACGGCTCCGAACGCTGGTCGGTGGACCAGCGGGTGTACGCGCTCGCCGGCGGATCGGACCACGCCGTCGCGTCCTGGCGGAACGCCGTGCGGGCCGTCGACCAGGAGGGGACGACGGTGTGGACGCGCGATCTGTCGAACAACGTCACGGGGCTCGAAGTGATCGCTGACGCGGGATCGGATGGCGTCGTGGTCGCCCGAACCGTCGGGTCCCCGGCGAGCCACTACCGGGCCCTGTCGCTGGCCGACGGCTCGCCGCTGTGGGAGTTCTCGGCCGACGAGGGCCCCATCTCGATGCCGACGATCTCGGACGGCACGGCGTACGCCGCGACTGCAGGCGGGCGCCTCCACGGGTTCGACCCGGAAACCGGTGAACTCCGGCAGTCCTACGACGCGTACCACGGCCTCCACGACAGGCCGGCCGTCGTCGACGGCACCGTCGCGGCCCCTAGCGACGAGGGGTTCGTCTACGGGTTCGAGACGCTGTAGCCGGCCGGCCGCCGGCCGCGTCGCCCAGCTCCCCGACGGCCCGATAGCGACGGCTTCGACAGACGGCGAACCCTGGCGCACCCAAAGGCACTTTGTAGTTCCATGCCGTACGACCGATATCCGATGTCGCGCAGCCCTTCGCTTCCCGACAGACCCCGGCTGGACCTGGACCCGGAAATGACCCCCGACGAGCGCCTCGAGGCGCTCCGGGAGCACTTCGTCAAGCTCTCGACGGTCCACCGTGAACTGGAATCGCAACTCGAGGCCGCTCGCGGCCGACAGGCCGACCTGACCGACGACGTCGACCAGCTCGAACGCGAAAACGAGATGCTCAAGACGTCGTCGCTGTACATCGCCACGGCCGAGGAGGTCACCGAGGACGGCGTCATCGTCAAACAGCACGGCAACAACCAGGAGGTGCTGACCGAAGTCGCCCCCTCCATCCGCGAGAACCTCGACGCTGGCGACCGGGTCGCCATCAACGACTCCTTCAGCGTCAAGCAGATCCTCGAAGCCGAGACGGACGCCCGCGCCCAGGCGATGGAGGTCACCGGCTCGCCCGAAGTCACCTACGATGACATCGGCGGCCTCGAAGAGCAGATCCGCGAGGTCCGCGAGGCCGTCGAGGAGCCGCTAATCAACGCCGACCAGTTCCGCGAGGTCGGCATCGAACCGCCGAGCGGCGTCCTGCTCCACGGGCCGCCGGGGACCGGGAAGACGATGCTCGCGAAGGCCGTCGCCAACGAGACCGACGCGACGTTCATCAAGATGGCCGGCTCCGAACTCGTGCGGAAGTTCATCGGCGAGGGCTCGCGACTGGTTCGTGACCTGTTCGAACTCGCCTCCGAGCGGGAACCGGCCGTCATCTTCATCGACGAGATCGACGCCATCGCCGCCAAGCGGACCGAATCCAAGACCTCTGGCGACGCCGAGGTCCAGCGGACGATGATGCAACTCCTCTCGGAGATGGACGGCTTCGACGAGCGCGGCGAGATACGCATCATCGCCGCCACCAACCGCTTCGACATGCTCGACCGGGCCATCCTGCGGCCCGGCCGCTTCGACCGCCTCATCGAGGTGCCCAACCCGGCGTTCGACGGCCGCCAGCGCATCCTGGAGATTCACACCCAGGAGATGAACCTCGCCGACGACGTGGACCTGGCCCCGATCGCACAGCAGACCGACGGCCTCTCGGGGGCCGAAATCGCCTCCGTCGCCACGGAGGCGGGGATGTTCGCCATCCGTGACGAGCGAACCGAGGTCCGAAAGGTCGACTTCGACGACGCGCTCGAGAAGATCGAATCGGAGACGGAGGACGGCAGCCTCCCGGTCGCGTTCGCCTGATCCGGTCCCGAACCACTGTTTTCGATGCCGAACTGTGCTGAATCCACGTGCTTGGCCGGTCGAGTGGCCAGTGACGGGCACTCGCAACTGGTGCGACACGCGTTCGAAATCGCGGGCTATCGCGGCTCCGTCTGGCGGTAAGGCGCCCCTTGTTCGGTTGAATCGGCCTTGATCGGGTCGAACTCACCCCGATTCTCGGCAACGGAACTGAACGATATTCGGCCTTGACACAGTGTCCGGTCCCGGTGTCTGGTGATGTCACACAACGACCAGGCCGCCGACGCGGGACGCGCGACCGGCGGCGTCGACGGACAGCCCTCCACGGACAGCCCGGCCGGACCCGGCGAGGCCGACGTCGCCGGGACCGACGCCGACGCGGCCCGCGGCCACCCGAAGCCGAACAGGCTCGTCCTCGAGGCCCGTTCCGAGCGGGCCATCGTCAGGGTCGAGGTCGGCGGCGAGATCGGATCGGACTGCCTGCTGGGCGACTCGGAGCCATCGTACGACGACGTCGCCATCTGTCGGCTGGACGGCGAGGGCGAGCGCGAGGGCTACCGCTTCTCCGGCCCGATGGTGGACCTCGAAGTGGTCGAGGGTGAGGTCGCGGTCGAACTCGACTTCCGGCGGGACGGTCCGGGCGAACGCGAGGGGCCGACGCGGCTCTCCGTTCACGCCCAGGGTCCGGCGGTCGACTACGAGCTCGCCGTCTCCGGCGCCGTCGAGTCCATCTCCGGGGGGACCCCGGCCGACCCGGACGGGAACCTGGTCGACGCCGTGACGGGGCGCGTGACCGGGAGCAGCGTCGACGAGTACCTGTTCAGCGGTGAGGTGACGGCGTTCGAGACGGCGACCGACGACGTGGTGGTGCTGCTCGACGGCCAGGTCGTTGATCCGGCCGACCTCGGGTGAGGCCTGCGAGCGCGTTTTCTGCGCGTGACAGGTGCGGTCTCTCCGCCGAATTCGTCAGAAGGGGAACCGGTCGTCCGTCGTCGGCTCCGCTCGGGCCGTGGCGTTTCGGACCGCGACGACTCGTCGCTCCAGGGACGTCAGCCGTCGGGCGTCGACGTCGTGGCTGCGACGCACGGACCGGGGGAGCCTGTCGGCCGCGACGTGCGTCGCGTTGAGGCGGTCGTGGAGCGTGTGGGTGTGGTTCTCCAGCGTCGCGCGCTCGTCGTCGTCGAGTTCGTCGAGACTCCTGTTGGCGGCCGGTTCGGTCCCGTTGGTCCCCCAGCACCGTTCGACCGTGGAAACGTTCGCCTCGATCCGGTCGACCTCCGCGGCGATCACCCTGGCCCGTTCCCGAGTCGAGGTCGCGTTGTCGAGACGGGCCTCCAACCCGTTCTCGTCGATTTCGTTGCCGATCTCGTCGCGCTGGTCGCCGATGGCGTCGGCGAGCAGCCCGCCGGGGGCGGTGGAGGCGTTGTGGGCGTCGCTCTGGTTCTCGAGTACCTCGGTACACGATACGTCCTGGGCCGACGCGGTCGGGACGAGGAGGACGAGCCCGACCGCGGCTGCCAGGAGGAGGAGAGCGATCGGTCGCGCGTCGGACGTGGAGTCGTCGGTCATCGTATCGAAAGTCGGGCGTGGCGTTGTCGCGTCGTACGGTGCGGACTCATGTCCTGGATCCCTGGCCGTCGAACGAGTCTGCGAGCGACAGGACGTTCTCGCGTCCCATCCGGAAGCTCCGGATCCACTGCTCCTCGCGGAGGTTGGAGACGACGTAGCTGGTCTTGGCCTCGGTCCAGCCGAGTTCGTTGGCGACCTCCTGCTGCTTGACGCGACCGCCGCGTTCCTCCAGCAGGCGGACGACGCGTTCCTCGTTGCTCAGGAGTTCCGCGTCGTCGCCCCCGCTGCCGTCGTCGAGCAGTCGCGCCAGGGAGGGGGCTGGGGGCGTTCCGACGCGGCCCCGGAGGGCCCAGGTGCCAGCGGCGAGCGCGACGACGCCGACCGCCGCGGCGACGGGGACGGGGCTCGTTCCGGCCAGTGGCTGCTGGCTGAGAGTGAGCTGTGGCCCGCCCGCCCCGAACGTCGTCGGGCCGCGCCAGACGACGGTCCGCTCGCGCTGTGCGTCCGGCGTCGGCTCGACCGCGTCGAGTTCGTACCCCTCGGGCCAGGTGACCACGAGGCGCTCGCCGCCGCTGAGGAAGAACCCCTCGAGGGCGTCGCCGGCGCGGAGCTCCCCGTCCTCGCCGGTCGCGAACCCGTCCCACCGGAAGCTGTAGACGACGACCCCGTACTCGCGGGGGATCCGCCGGACCGTCGTTCGGACGTCGAACTCCGTCGCGGCCATCTCTCGACCCGTCGCCGACTCGGCGGCCGCGACGGTCCCCCGGATCCGGTCGTGGAACCCGCCGCTGGCGTTTCGAGCGTCCGACTCGAGGTTCCGCTGGAGGCGCGAGAACGCCGTCCTGTCGTCGCGGTTCTCGAGTCGCGTCCGGTACTCGATCTCCCAGCCCGCCGTCCCGTTCTCGTAGAGGTCGACCGAGAGGATGACGCCGTCGGTGCCCGTCGGCGTCGTCTCGTTGCTGGCTGGCGGCGACCCGGTGTCGGTCCCTTCGACCTGCTGGGCCGGCAGGCGCTGGTCGGGCGCGACCGCCTGTGCGTACGGCACGGCCTGGACGCTGGTCGCGAGCGGCACCACGGCCACGCAGAGGATCAGCGCCGTGGTCAGGAGTCCGGGACGTGGCCGTTGCATCCGTAGGGGTACGTAACGACAGTCTGCGCAAAATGGGTTGTTGCGGTAAGGCCTCGTTTGCATCCGGGGTTGTTGCCGGGAAGCAACATCCTGGCAGACGGCCGCCGCAACTGACCCACGCGGTCGCTCTCGCTGATCCCGGCGCTCTCGACGAGAGACCGGCGACGCCCGGAAACGAAACGCCTTACCCCGCAGGTCGTTCAGATCCGATAATGAGTCTCATCAGGGTCGTCTGGGGCGCAGGCGAGGGTCCCACGGAGCTGTCGGCCTTCGATACGGCACTGGCCGACGCCGGCGTCCACAACTACAACCTCGTGACGCTGTCGTCGGTCATCCCCGCCGGTCCCGACATCGAGGTGGTCGGGACTGCCCCGGATCTGGGCCCCGTCGGCGACGAACTCCACGTCGTCGAGTCTTCCGCCGTCGCCGCGCCGGGCGAGTCCGTCGCGGCGGGCGTCGGCTGGGCCCGAAGCGAGTCGGGACGTGGCATCTTCTACGAAGTCGACGGCGACGACCCCGAATCGGTGGAGTCCGAGATCCGCGAGGGCCTCGCTGCCGGCCGGGAACTTCGCGACTGGGCTTTCGTCGACGAGCAGGTCGTCGTCGAGTCCGCGACGGCGACCGACGAGTACGCGAGTGCAGTGGTTTGTGCGGTGTATGGGGAGGGCAGGCCGGTCCTGAGCAAAGCGAAGGACCGGCTTACGAGCGAACGGGGAACGAAGTGACCCGTGGGCCGGCCGGCGCTGACAGAGCGGCGCGACGCGCCGCGGTCACTCGAACGGCGCAGCCGTGAAAGCGAAGCGAAGCGCCAACGAACGAGCGAACGGCGATAGCCGCGAATGGGCTGCAACTGCGAGCACCGCCGGGCTTTTAAGCGCCGTCGCCGAAGAGGAGTCGAACCCTTCATGTATGGAAACTCTCCCCTCGGCGCAGAGCCCGAAACTGTCTCCCTGACGGCCGAGCAGCGGCAGTTGCTTCGGCAGGACCTCTCGACGATGGCGGCGCGCATGCGTGACGTGCTGCCCGCCGAGTTCGTCGTCGGCTCGGAGATCACGAACGACGACGCGGGCGTCCGCGCGACCATCGCGGTCCAGCCGCCGATGGGCGCGGTCGTGAGCGCGAACTTCACGCCCGAGTCTGACGACGCCCGCATCGACGACGACGAACTGGACGACCTCGTCCACGGGCTGGCGGCCTCCGCGGCGCTCCAGGTCAAGAATGCGATGGGCGGCGACGCGCCGGCAGTCGCACAGTAACGGCGGTTTCTCTCTCCTCTCTGCGGTCGCTACGTTTCGTTCGGCGGGTCGTAGAACAGCGCGTAGCCGATGGTACCGCCGGCGGGGACGCTCCCCGCGCCGAGCGCGACGGCGAACTGGACGGAGTAGAAGAGTCCGACCAGCGTCGCGAGCACCATCGGGAGGGCGACGGCGGCCAGCACGACGTCCGCCGTCGCGATGGGGACGGAGGGGGACATGCTACCTCAACGGACGGGCGTTTTCTAATTAAATGTTATTACACCGGCCGGGCGAGCCGGGGGAGCACGCGTCGGCGCGAGGGACGAGTACTCCAGCCGTGCTCTTTCGAACTGTGAAGCGTCGGAAAGAAATAAGGTCGGCATCCCTCTGGGTGGGGTATGAGCACCAACGTCCCGCCGACCGGCATCGTTCTGCTAGGCGTCTTCGCCGTCTTCGACGGGTTGCTCGGGATCGCAAACGGCCTCGCCGTCTCCGCGATGGGTCTGCTTGGCCTCCTGATCGGGCCGCTGCTGATCGTCGTCGGGGTCGCCCACCTCGTCATCGCGGTCGGTCTGCTCAAACTCCACTCGTGGGCGTGGCCGGTCGGGATGATCAGTTTCGGAATCGCAGTCGTGCTCAACCTCCTCGGCGGGAACGTCGTCGGGCTGGCGATATCGTCGGTCGCGCTGGTCTACCTCTACAGCAAGCGCGGCCTGTACGGTGAAACGGAGCGGTCGGTCGGACCTGCCCACGGGCACCTGAACTAGCGACTGGCGGCCACCGGACCGTTACTTCCCCCAGAAGGGGTTGAATTGTGTGTACAAACGTCAGCACAACAAAGATGGGGAGCCTGCGAGGAGATCTGGCTAGCAGGCGGGAAACATACTTGAGATGAGGTCTTAGCCGTGAATTTGATGAGGTTGGGAATGTCGATTTTTATATGGAAAGTATCGCAAACGCTCTCGTCACAGGTGGGTTGGGGCTTGATATAATTGGAGCTGCTGTCATCGCTCTCCCCGATATCCCAAGACTGAGACTGGTTCTTGGGTCAGCAGTAGTCCGGAATGGGCTTGAAAAGATGGAGAGTACGGGAATTCGAGAAGGAGAGATCGGGTACGAACCCCTCAAAGAACTACTTGAGACGAAATACGATGTCGAGTTTCCACCTGAAGTATGGGCCTTCAGGGTGGGCCAATCCACATCGTCGAGGTATGGTTATGAGTCTGTATTTCTGTTTACGGATTCTGAGGATGAATCTGAACAATTAGCCTTAGGAAAGGACTTGGGGGTTGATGTTGATTATCGTGTGGTCAAAAAACAGATTCGACCACTTCTTGACCGAGAACAGGCTATCATTCGGGCAAGTGGCTTTCTACTCCTTAGTCTCGGATTCATTCTACAAATCATAGCCCGATTTATTTGAGCGGAAAATCGGTTACAACGGGCGCGTGAATCCACTCCTTACCGTGCAGCGATAGGGTCCCGTTCTATAATCTTGACAGGTGTCTACACCTCCACACTCTGGAGGTTTCGAGGCGTTCGAGAGAAGTGGCGAATTACTCACACATCTGATTGTTAGAGTAGTCTGGCGCGCTCGGCCTCGATAGCCACGAATCGTATTCACAGATGACTACACAAAACGCCTACTTGCCCCAGAAGGGGTCGCGGTTACGCTGTTTCTCGAGGTAGAGGCCGAGAGCCTCGCGCTCGTCGCCGGGGATGTCCTCCTTGAGCTCCTGTTCGAGGATCTTGGCGTGTTTCTCGGGGAGTTCGGTCCACAGTTCGTCGCCCTCCTCGATCTGTCGGCCGACGGTGGGGCCGTCGATGGAGACGGCGACGCGGTCGCCCATCCGGGCCTCGTCGACGTCCTCGCCCTCGTCCTGGATGGACTTCATCCGGCCGACGCGTTCGGGTTCCGCGTCCTCGAACAGCGCGACGTTGGAGTTGCGGGTGACGGTCCCGGAGAGGACCTCCACGCCGACGACGGCGGGGTCGGACTGGCGGAACGTGTGGTCGGGGAGAATCTGGAAGCGGGCGGGCCGGGTGATGTTGTCGAGGATCTGGTCCTGCTGGGCCGTCTCGATGGCCTCGACGTGGTCCTCGTAGTCCTCGATCAGCTGGTAGATGACGTCGTTCTCGAAGAGGTTGACGTCCTCCTGGTCGGCAAGATCGCGAGCGTCGTCCAGCACGTCGACGCCGAAGGCGAGGATGGTCCGGTTGGTCGGTTCGTTGGCGGTCCCGGCGACGCGGACGTCGCGCGGGGCGACGTCGCCGACTTCCGCGCGAACGATCGGTATCTCGTGTTCCTCGAGCGTGCCCGAGAGCGCTTCGAGTGAGCCGAGCGTGTCGGCCTTGACGACGAGGCCCTCTTCCGCGGTGGAGACGGCGATGTCGGCCAGTTCCGCCTCGACGGCCTCGACGACCTCGTCGACGTCCTGGTCGCGGACGACGCGAACGGGCGCGCCGGCCATCGCGGAGTCGAGGTCCGGCGCGGCGATCTTCACGCCGTCGGCGGCGGCGACCTCTTCGACGCGCTCGAACTCCTGCTCGGTCCGGATCTCGGCGAGCGGTTTGGGTTTGAGCAGGGCGCGCACGTCCGTGACGATGGGGCCGTTGAGACCGCCGACGACGATGGTATCGTCCTCGCGGACGGTGCCGTCGTAGACGACTGCGTCGACGGTGGTGCCGAACCCGCGGGCCTCCTTGACTTCGAGCACCGTGCCGACGCCGGGGCCGCCGACGTCGACGGACATCTCCTCTTTGAGGTAGCGCTGGGAGAGGCCCATGAGGACCGTCAAAAGGTCGGGAACGCCCTCGCCGGTCTCGGCGGAGACGGGGACGACGCCGACGTTGGCCTGGAAGTTCTGGACGCGCCAGTACATGTCCGCGGAGAAGCCGTTGTCGGAGAGTTCGCCGATGATCTCGTACAGTTTCTCGTCCAGGTCCGAACTCGCCCGATCGGACTGTTTCTCCTTGGTCACCTGGATCGGTTCGTCCGGATTCGGGTTCCACCCCGGCACGGTGTCGACCTTGTTCGCGGCGACGATGAACGGCGTCGCGGTGCGTTTGAGGATGTCGACCGCTTCGAGCGTCTGGGGCTGGAACCCGTCGTTGACGTCGACGACGAGGATGGCGATGTCGGCCAGCGCCCCGCCGCGCGAGCGTAGCGTCGAGAACGAGTGGTGGCCCGGCGTGTCGATGAACAGCAGGCCGGGGAGGTCGAAGTCGGTCGGGTCGACCAGGTCCCCCGCCATCGTCGAGATGACGTCCAGGGGGACCGCGGTCGAGCCGATGTGCTGGGTGATGGCGCCGGACTCGCCGGCAGTCACTGCGGAGCCGCGGATCTTGTCGAGCAGGCTGGTCTTGCCGTGGTCGACGTGCCCGAGAACCGCGACGATGGGGGTACGAAGGGCGCCCGCGTCCGGTCCGTCGTCGGAGTCTGCGTCTGTTTCTGCCATAGAAGTCACCGTCCAGAAGTTGTCAGAAAGAAGCCGGTGGTGCCGGATAAGTGCATCGTAATGGCCGCCGCCGGAGGGCGGGCCGGTTCTCGCCGCCACGCCCTCGGCGGTGTTCGATCCGGCCCTCACTCGGTGAACGTCGCCGTCCGGGCGAGGTCGAGACGCAGGAACGCGGGCAGGGCCACGACCACGATGCCGGCCTCGAGTAGTCCCGCGGTGGCGAACGCCGCGCCGTAGCCGAAGGTATCGGTGACGACGCTCCCGACGACGAAGCCCGCGAGGAAGCCGAGGTTGCCGAAGACGTTGAACCCGCCCATGGCGACGCCGCGGTCGGTCTCACCGGACAGATCCGACACCAGCGCCATCGTCGCCGGCGAGATGAGCGCACCCAGCACGCCCAGTAGCACCATCGTCGCGCCAGCGAGCCACACCGTCGGCGCCAGGTACACCGCGACGACGGCGCCGCCGTAGCATATCGATCCGACCGCCACGGGCACCTGTCGGCCGACCCGGTCCGAGAGGATACCGAAGGGGTACTGGAGGAGGGCGAAGGGGACGAAGAAGAGCCCGAGCATGATCCCCGCGCCGGCCGCGTCGAGTTCGAAGACGTCCCTGAAATAGACCGTGCCGACGAGCGCGAAGAAGCCGGCGGTGAGCCGGTCCATGAAGCCGAAGGCGTAGGGGAACCCCAGCGCCGGCGTCTCGCGGAGGCGACGGACGGCGCTCCGGAGGCCGACCCGCTTCCCGGTCGGCGCCCGGTCGACGAGCAGGAGCGCGAGCAGGCCGGCAAGTAGCAGCGCGCCGCTGGCGACCCACAGCGGGACGAACGGTCCGATCTCGGTGAGGGCGCCGCCGACCGGCGCGCCCGAGGCGGTCCCGAGGCCGATGGCGATGCCCGCCGCGCCCATGTTCTGGCCGTTCCCTCCCTCGAGATCCATCAGCATCGTCATCGCCAGCGAGAACGCGCTGATCGTCGCGATGCCCTGGAGGAACCGGACGACGATCACCGACTCGAAGGTCGCACCGGGCGTCCCGCCGAGGACGACGAGGGCGGCGTAGCCGGCCGACCCGCCCACCGCGCCGGCGACGATGAACGGGACGCGCCGCCCGGTCCGGTCGCTGACGACGCCCCACAGGCCCGCGAAGAGGACGAACGCGGCGAACTCCGACCCCAGGAACCACGTGCTCGCGTCGAGGTCCCCCACCGCGCCCAGTGCGGCGACTAAGTCGGTGACACCGGGATAGAGCAGCACCTGCGCGAACAGCACGACGAAGATAGTGAGCGCCAGGATGGCCCGATCACGCTGGACCGACGTCACGTCGGGCGTGGACCTGCGTAGCGCGCCGACGGTAGCCATGTAGCGACCCTAGCGGCTCCTCCGAATTAGAGCCGTCGTTCTGCCGGCGTTCCTGCACCGTCGCTCCTCTCGCGCCGCTGACGTCTGTCAGACAGCCCGTGGCGTTTATATTCACGCACTCGGAAAGAGTCGGTATGCCAGAGATCCTCGCCGAGAATCTCTCGGGGAAAGACGTCATGGGCACCGACGGTGCCGAACTGGGCAGCCTGTACAACATCACGATGGACCTCAAGTCCGGCGCGCTCCACGACCTGGTGATCGACGCCAACGAGTCGGTGGGCGAGACCGGCTTCGACCGTGACGAGACCGGACGGATCCTCGTCCCCGTCAACCGGGTCCAGGCGGTCAAGGACCACATGATCATCAAGCGCTAGATGTACGTCCTCGATTCGTCCGCGTTTATCAACGAGTATCACACCGACGAGCCCATCGCTTCCATCCCGCTCGTTCGCGAGGAACTCGAAGACGAGAGCGCGTTCCGCTTCGACGCGCTGGAGGGCTCGGGCATGCACATGCACATCCCCGAACCCGAGACCGTCGAGCGCGTCGAGCGGGCCGCCCGGGAGACCGGTGATCTGGCGACGCTCTCCGACACCGACGTTCGTCTCGTGGCCGCATCCTTCGAACTCGACGCTCGCCTCGTCACCGACGACTACGCGATGCAGAACGTCGCCGAGAAGCTGAACGTCTCCGTCGAGGTCATCGCACAGGAGGGCATCGACGAGCAGCGCGACTGGCGCTTCCAGTGTGCGGGCTGCGGCCGCGAGTTCGAGGAGAACCACGACCGCTGTCCGGTGTGTGGCAGCGACCTCTCGCGGAAGAACCCGGCGTAGGGTACGGACCGACGGTCACTCGCGTCACAGTCGCCCGCGACCGGCTAGCTTCTTGTCAGTGGGCCGACTACCGTCGACCATGTCCCGGACGATTTCGGTCTCCGGCGTGCCGAAGCGGGTGTTTCGGTTCCTGGTCGCCGCGTTCGCCGTCTGCTCCGGGCTGGTCTTCGGCGGGCAGGCGCTCCTGGTGGCGCTCGATGCGGTCGGGATCGCCGTCGCGTACCCCGACGGGTTCGTGGGGCTCGCCATCTTCGGCGTGCTGTGGGTCGGCCTGACTGGCCTGTGGCTCTGGCGGTCGCGCGGCTGGGAGGGGAGCGGTTCTATGTGGGGGCCGATACCCACGGAACAGTACGCTGGCCGGTTCGCCGAGCTGGGCGGTATCGCGCGTTACGACTGGGAGAAAGCCATCGAACGGTTACCGGACGACGAGAACTCGGAGCGATAGCGAAGTGGACGGCTCGCCTGGGTGCGCTACTGGGCCTCCTCTTCCAGCGACTCCAGACCGAGGTCGATCAGCTGTTTGACGACCTCCTCCTCGGTGATGCCGTACCGGTGGGCGAGGCGCGAGACCGCCTGGGCTTGCTCCTCGTCGCACGCGACGGCGAACCGGGTTGGCATGGGAATTCAGGTATGCGATTTCGTGTAATAAAAACCCGTCAGACCGCTGTCTGACGCCAGCGACGGGGTCAGAACGGGAGCGAAGCGCCGGTCGCGTTGGCCCACTGGTTCGCGAAAATCGCGGCGTTCCAGAGGCCGTGGATGGCCACGGGGACGGCGATGTTCTCCGTGTATTCGTAGATGGCGCCGAGGACGATGCCCATCGCGCCAGCGACGAAGACGTACGTCCAGGCGTTCCCGCTGGCGATGGCGAGGTAGTGACCCAGGCCGAACAGGAGGCTGGCCAGCAGTATCGCCGGGACGACGCCGACGGCCCGCCGGAGCAGTCCCTGGACGACGCCGCGGAAGACGAGTTCCTCGCCCGGGCCGACGAGCAGGATGGCGACCGGAATCATGTAGAGGAACGTCGTCGGGTTCCGCTGGCCGGTCTCGATTACCTCGTTCGTCGCGAACTGCGCGTCGACGCCGAACGCCGAATCCAGTACGGCGATGATCGCCGAGACGAGCGCGGAAGTCACCGTCGCCGCGATAGCGAGGGCGAGGAGGCCGACGACGACGAACGCGACATCCCGGAGCGTCGGTCGGCGGACGTGCAGGACGTCCCACTCCTCGCGAATCGAGAGGAAGCCGACGGCGGCGACGATGAACCCGACGAAGGTGCTCGCGCTGAGGACCGTGTAGAGGCCGGGCTGGCCCTGAATCGCTTCGGGCGATTGCACGCCCAGCGCCAGGGCCACGACGGACTGGAAGATGACCGCCAGCAGGAAGGCGCCGGAGATGACGGCCACCGCGCCGAACAGACTCACCACCAGCAAGCGCTCGTCGACCCGGTCGACGGCAGCACCAGTAGATTCCATGCGAAGCTACGGCACCGTTCGGGACCGAGAGCCAAGATTGCACCGGTTACTCGACGACGAGTTCGGTCTTGTCCTCGACGGCGGTCGTCCGGTCGGTCTCCTCGCCCTGGAGCAGGTCGCGGGCGGTCTCCTTCCCCCACTCGACGGCCGGCTGGGTGAACGTGTCGACGCCGGCCAGTTCGCCGGCCACGATACAGGCAGCACACATTCCATACAGCAGTTCCCCGAGGCTGTGGGCGCCCAGTCGGTCGATTTCGACGCGGACGTTCGGCCGGCCGGCCTCGGCCAGGCTCGCCTCCGTCGCCTGGAGTTCGGCGTCGAGCAACTCCCCGAGGTCGGTCCCGGCGAGATACGCCAGGGCTTCGGCGTCGGGCTCGGGCACCTCGACCGCGGGCCGTTCGCGCGGCGTGACGAAGCTCACCATCGTGTTCCGCCGGCCGGCCCGGTAGAGCTGGAGCTGGGAGTGCTGGTCGGTGGCGCCGAGGGCGCGTGCGGGGGTCTGGCCCCTGCCGTCCTTGCCGAGGCTCTCGGCCCACAGCTGAGCGAACCACTCGGCGAACGGCTCCAGCCGCTCGGCGTAGGGCATGAACGCGTTGACGGTCGCGCCGCGGGCCTCCAGCGCGTAGGAGACGGCGCCGTAGGCGTAGCCCGGGCAGTCGAACAGCGACGGCCCCAGACTCTCAGCAGCCTCCGCGGCCCCATCGAGGACCGCCTCCACGTCGCAGCCGAGGATCGCCGCGGGCACGAGCCCGACGGCGGAGAGCGCGGAGAATCGGCCGGGGACGCCCGCCGGAACCGCGAGCGTCGGCAGGTCGTGTTCGGCGGCCAGATCCGCGAGCGGGCCGGACTGCCCGGTCGTGACGACGGTCCGCTCGGTCCAGTCGACGCCGGCCGCCGCCATCGCCTCGCGGACGACGAGGAAGTTCGCGAGGGTCTCCGCCGTCGTCCCGGACTTGGAGACGACGTTGACGGCGACGTCCTCGAAGGAGAGATCCGCGAGCACGCCCTCGATCTCGTCGGGGTCGACGTTGTCGAGGACGACGTGACTGTCGCCGGCGTCGTCGGTGAGCGCGGTGGTGATCGTCCGCGCACCGAGCGCGCTCCCGCCGATGCCGACGGTGACGACGGTCCCGGCGTCGGCGACCGGTTCGACCGCGCGGCGGATGCTTCCGGCGTCGACGAGGTCGGGCAGGTTCAGCGCCGCGTAGCCGAACTCGTTGTCCGCGCGTCCCTCGGCGATGCGCGAGTGGGCGGCTGCGACCTGGTCGTCGATGCCCTCGAGTTCGGACCGCGTGACGCCCGGGTCGGCGACGGACGTCAGCGCGTTTCCGATGTCCACGTACATGGTTCGGTCCTCGACTGGCGCCGATAAAAGTACCCGCCACTTCCGTCCCCGCGCGGGCCGGTGAAACCACCGGGCTTAACCCCGGAGCGGGGAAACCGCAAACCAATGGCCGACGACGCGACCGACGATGTCGGTGATTCAGTCGACAGTGACGATGTCGCCGATTCCTTCGCCGCCGCCGTTCCCGGGGACGACGCCGACGGACGTGCGACGTCCGACGACTCGGGCGATTCGGACGGCCAGGCTGACGCGTCCGATTCCGACGACGACTCGTACGCCGGGGTGTTCGGCGCGTTTCCCTACGCCTTCCGGTCGAGCGGGTCGTACCTGTTCAAGAGCTACGCCCTGGTCGGCGGGTTCCTGGCGCTCGCCGTCGCGCTGCTGTTCGGGCTGTCGGTCGTCGTGTTGCTCGGTGCGACGGCTGGCGCCCCCGGCGGGTCGTTCTCCTTCTCGCGGGCCTTCTTCATCTTCGTCGGCCTGACCGTCGTGGCCCCGTTGCTGGCCCCCATTCTGTTCGTCGCCCGCCGTCACCGCCGCGGGGTTTCGACCGCCCGGTACGACGCCACGCTCGCGGCGCTGGGCTACCTGTTCGTGGGGTCGCTGTACGTCGCCGGAATCATCTCGACGCCGGCCGAACAGCAGGAACTCGTCACGGGCACGTTCGCCCCGGTGGTCGAGTTCCTCTACGGCCTGCCCCGCCTGGCCGGTCTGGTGCCGCCGCTGGCCGTCGCCGTCCTCATCGTGCTGGCCGGTCGGCGGTCCGCGTGAGTGGTCGTCCGCCACCTCCGCGTGCGCTACCGATACTGAACCCTTTTGAGCGAGGCACTCCCAGCCAGTAGCAGTGATACCCGGCGCCGCCGAGTACGACGTGAACCTGTCCGTCGACGAGGAGCGTATCGAACGCCTCCTGGCGGTCACGCCCGCGGACGTCGACTCGGCGCCGGAACTCTCCTTCGCGCGGAACGTCTTTATCCCACTCACGACGGCGTGTCGGTACACCTGCACCTACTGCACGTACTACGACCCGCCGGGTCAGGCCGAACTCATGTCGCCCGACGAGGTTCGCGACGTCTGTACCCGCGGTGCCGACGCGGGCTGTACGGAGGCCCTGTTCACCTTCGGCGACGACCCGGACGACCGGTACACCGCCGTCCACGACCAGCTCGAATCGTGGGGCCACGACTCCATCCACACCTACCTCCGGGAGGCCTGCGAGATAGCGCTGGACGAGGGCCTCCTCCCCCACGCCAACCCCGGCGACCAGACGCGCGAGCAGATGGCCACCGTCGCCGACGTCAACGCCTCTATGGGCGTGATGCTGGAGACGACGGCGGACGTGCAGGCTCACGGCGGCCCCCGAGCCAAGAACCCCGGCCAGCGACTCAACACGCTCCGGAACGCCGGCGAACTCTCGGTCCCCTTCACGACGGGGATTCTGGTCGGCATCGGCGACGACTGGGCGGACCGGGCCGAGAGTATCCTGGCCATCTGCGAGATGCACGAACGCTACGGCCACATCCAGGAGGTCATCGTCCAGCCCGTCGTCGAGAACGAGCGCTGGACGGACGGCACCCCCGACCTGGAGACGATGCGGCGCGTGACGGCGATGGCCCGGGCGGGGCTGCCCGACGAAATCAGCGTCCAGGTCCCGCCGAACCTCGCGCCCGCCCGCGACCTGGTCGACTGCGGCATCGACGACCTGGGTGGCGTGTCCCCCGTCACCGACGACCACATCAATCCCGACTACGCCTGGCCCGCGCTCCGGGAACTGGAGGAGATCGCCGACGAGGCCGGCGTCCCGCTCCGCGAGCGGCTCCCGGTGTACGAGCGGTTCGTGGACGAGAGCGACGAGGTGTGGGTTTCAGACCGGATCACGGACGCAATCGACGCCGACGACGTCCACGGCGAGCGATTCCGGTCGGTGCTCCGGACGGGCAAGAATCCGGCCTGACGACGCCGGTCGCCCCTGGCCTCAGCGAACGTCGCCCGTGGCCGACGACTCCGACTCGAACTCTATCGCGACCGGTCGTGCCAGCCGGCGGAGGCCCGCTGCGACTACGGACCGAGTCCGCGCGAGCGGTCCGCGGTCGGCCTGCTCGTCGTCGTCAGCGGAACGGAGTTCGCCGCCGACGCGCCGGAGGACGCCACGCGCTTCGAGTTCCTCGACGGCCCGGTCGACGTCCTCGCCGTCCGCGTCGAGGGCTTCCCGCAGTTCGCGCGGCGTGCGCGGTTGGTCCCGGACGGCCTCGTGAACCCGGCGAGCGACGTAGTCGCGATATACCTCGCGCCCGTCCCGCGCTTTCGAGGGGTCGGCGACCCCTCTGTGACGGAGGACCTGTCCGGCGTCGAGGGTCGTCCACGCCCCGATCAGGAGAAAGCTCACGCCGGCGGACTGGTGACCGCCTTCGACGGCGACCAGCGCGGCGCCCCCGGCCAGTGACACCACGCCGAGCGCGAGGGACTCGACCTCGTCCCGGAGGTCGTACACCTCGGTGAGGAGGCCGGCGGTGCCGACGACGGCACCGGTCGCGAGCGACGTCGCCAGCTGGAGCGGCGAGGACCCGAGGAGGGCGTACAGGACGGCGACGACGACGATCCACCCGAACAGCACTCGCGCGGTCGCTCGCTCTCGAACCGCACCGCGGAGGGTCTCTGCCATCGGACGACGGTTTGGCGTGTCGTCAGATAATCATTTCCGTCGAGATGCCGCCCGATTTCGATCGGCGAGGTCCGCACCGAGCGCTACCGGTCGGAGCTTCGGACGGGCGAGAATCCGGCGTAACACGCCGTCCCAGCCGACCGTTCAGCCCTGCAACTCCACGGTGACCGGACGCGCCAGGCGGCTGGCGCCCCGTCTGACTTCGCGCCGAATCCTGGCGACGGAACCCGGCTCTTCGACTGGCGTCCGACTGGTCCTGAGTTCGCTCCCCTGGCGGGTGAGCACGCGCCGCTCGTCGAGCGTCGCCAGGGCGTCGTCGACGGCCGCCACGTCGAGGTCGAGTTCGTCGCAGAGTTCGCGCTTCGTTCTGGGCCTGTCGCGCAGCGCGTAGTCGACGTTCCGGGCGACGTCGTCGCGAGGGACGCCGGGTCGGTCTGGGGGACCGCGCTCGTCGGCGTCCAGGCCGTCGTGTCGGACGACCTGGACGGCGTCGAAGAGGAACCACACGCCGACGACGAGCAATCCGACGGAGACGGCCGGCGGGATATCGCCGAAGACGAACAGGGCGGCGCCGTACGTCGTCGCGACCGCGCCGACAGCGAGTGACTTGAGCGCTGACTGCAGGTCGTACGTCTCGGTCAGCCAACTCGCCAGAACGATGATCGCGACGACGACGGTGACGCCGGCGACGATGACGATGAGGTCCCTCAACGGTGTTGGCGACGTTCGGAGTTGCCAGTAGAGAGCACCGGCATAGGCGATCCCATGCAACAGTAACCCGGGGTCTACCCGGTCACGAAGGGTGCTCTGGAGGGCGTCTGCCATCGATCGTTGCCTCTCACTCGTGTCAATTAACCGTTTCCTTCGCGACACCAGCCGCGTTCCCCGACGACGATAGAGCCGCGGCGCTATCCGGCGTCGTCTGACCAGATGCCTTCGCGGCGGAGTCGTCGAACGCCGTCGTACAGGATCCAGCAGGCGGCAGCGGTGAGGGCAGCGAAGAACAGGAACCGCCACGTTCCTCCTGGCTCGTCGAACATCGCCACCGATTCCAGGGACAGTATCGCGCCGATACTGGCGAGGCCGACGATGCCGACGACGAGCGGCTTGATAGCGGAACTGAACCCGTAGACGTCGCGCAGGACGTCGATCGAATCGATACTGAAGAGGAGTGCGACGACGAGTGCGACCTGGACCAGCGCACCGTCGAGCATGAGCCAGAATATGCCGGCAACGGTCGCCCAGCCGAGAACGGAACCCAGCATCGTTCGTTCTTGGAGGGCGGCGTGGAGGGGATCGGGCATCGGGCGCCGATTCCGACTCCTGTCAATTAATCATTTCTCTCGCTCGACCAGCGGCATCCCGTCAGCCTGGGGTCCGAGTTCCGGCCCGAAGGGTGGGTCGTCGGGGTCGATTCGGCGGCGCTGCTCGTAGTCCGTCGAGCGTTCGACGGGCGTCCGGCCGATGGCCGATATCATCTCGACGTACTCCGCGAAGGAGCGGGCCTCGCCGTAGCCCCCGCCCGCGCGCTTGGTTATCTCCTCGGAGAGGATGGTCCCCATGAAGTCGTCGGCGCCGCAGGAGAGCATCTTCAGACCCTGCTCGTCGCCGTATTTCACCCACGACGACTGGATGTGGTCGATATTGTCGAGGAAGAGTCGCGAGACGGCGATCATCAGTTCGTCCTCGGCCGTCGTCGCGCCGCCGGAGACCATGCCGCGCTCGAACAGCGGCGTATCGGGGTGGATGAACGACAGGGGGACGAACTCGGTGATGTTCCCCGTCCGGTCCTGAAGTTCCCGGAGACGTTCGAGGTGCATGACGCGGTGCATCTCGTTCTCAACGTGGCCGTACATGATCGTGGAGGTCATCGGGAGCCCGACGCTGGCGGCCGCTTCCATTGCCTCCAGCCACTCGTCGGTGCGGATCTTCCCGGGACAGATTTCCGCGCGAACCTCGTCGACGAGGATCTCGGCGGCGGTGCCGGGTACCGAATCGAGGCCCGCGTCCTTCAGGCGGCCGTACACCTCCTCGTAGCTCCAGTCGGTGCCGCGGCGGGCGTGGTAGGCCTCTTCGGGCGTCATCGAGTGGAGGTGGACGCCGCCGACGGACATGGCCTCCATCTGCTCGCAGTAGGTGCCCGGGTCGACGTCGTACTCGGCGGGCGGGCGGTAGTTCAGGTCCTCGCGGTCGCTCGCCTCCAGGATTTCGCGGTGTTCGTCGTCCAGCGCGAAGGCGGGGTGGAGCCCCGAGACGGAGGTCACTTCGTAGATGCCCGTCTCCAGGGCGTCCGCGACGATCCGGCGGGACTCCGCTGGCGTCTTGGTGAAGCCTCCGTGATCCTCGTCGTTCGCCGAGCGGAACTGCTCCGAGCGGTCCTTGAAGTTACAGAACAGGCAGCCGGTGTTGCACGCGGTGGTGACGTTGTTGTTCAGGTTCGCGACGAAGGTCACCTCGTCGCCGACCACCTCGGCGCGGCGGCGGTCTGCGGCCTCCAGTACCTGTTCTTTCCGGACGGGGTCGATCCCCTGGTGGTCCGTGCCCGTCGTCAGCAATTCGACGCCGTCGTCGACCGTCAGGCGCTCGCCGTCGCGGACCTTCGCCAGCGCGTTCTCGAAAGACTGGTCCGTCTCCGGCCGGTGACGGAAGTCGAACTCGTCGCGGGGGACGTTCGGCGACCGTGAGGCGTCCGACATCTGCCTCTGTGTACGGTGACCACGGTAAAAACGTGCGGGAAGCCGGAAACGACTGGTTTTCCGTCAGTTTCACTGGGCCGCGGTCTGGTTCACGTTCTGGATCGACAGGCCGGTGGAGTTGTCCAGGCGGAAGCCGGGCACCGTGTTGTTCGCCATGGTCACGTTGCGGAGCGTCACGCCGTCCGCGTTCTGCACGTACACGCCGACGTACCAGTGCTGGACGGTCACGTTGCTGATGGTGACGTTGGAGACGGTGCCGTTCTCGGTCTCCGGGCGGACGACGACGCCGTTGACGACCGATTCGTTGGTGTCTGCCGAGGCGTTCGCACCGTCAGAGGCGTTCACCGCGTCGACCGTCTCGGCCCCGGAGAGATTCAGCGCGCTCGCGTCGCTCCCGTCGACAGTGTAGCCGTTGCCGTCGAGGGTGACGTCGCTGGCTTCGACGGCGATGCAGGCGCTCGCGTTCGCGTCGGCTGCGACGACGCCGGTCTCGGCCGGGAGGGCTGTCTCGTTCGAATCCCCGGACGTGGCGACGACGTCGGTGGATCCGTCGTCGCTGACGGCGGCCTCGTTCGCCGAGTCGTTCACGCCGATGGACCTGTTCAGTTCGTACGTTCCGGACTCGTTGATGGTCGTACACTCGCCGATCTGCTGGCCCTGTTCTTGTGCGGCGACGGTTCCGACCAGCGCGGGCGCGGCGATCGCGGTCGTGAGCAGGACGGCGACGGCGACGACTGTCGATTTCGCTCGATGCATACCCGGGCATGGGGCCACCGGCCTATTGTTAGCGGGTCCGTTGAGCGAGACGCGCCACAGCCGGGCCGAGTAGGGGGACGAGAACGCTCGCGTGCTGGGGATTGTCCGACCCTAGTGCGGACAAACGAGGGCTTTCCAGGGCCGCTCTCACCCGCCGGCGGGGAGGTAGTCGACGACGCTCGTCGCGGTTTCGAGGACGACCCACGCGACGAAGAGCCCGTAAGCGACCAGCAAGGCGACCGATTCGGCCGTCGAGAGGGCGAGCTCGGTCCGGAGGACGGTGAACAGCAGGACCGTCGCCAGCGTCAGGACGGCGAACATCGGGACGGCGAGCGCGAAGTTGAACGACCACTGGCCGACGATGAGGACGCCGACGGGGATGGCGACGAGCAGGTCGAAGGTGTTCGACCCGAGGACGTTCGCCAGCGAGGCGACGCCGCGGTCGTCGCGGGCGGCCCGGACGCTCACCAGCGCGTCGGGGAGGCTCGTCGCGGCCGCGAGCACGGTCACGCCCATGATGAACTCCGGGACGCCGGCGACCGTCCCGAGCGTCTCCACTGCGCCGACGAGTTCGTGGACGGCCACCAGGATGACGACCAGTCCGGCCAGCAGGAAACCCCACTGCCGACCGACGTCGACCCCCTCGCTGGCGGACGGATCGGCGACGTAGTCGGCCGTGTCCTGGGCCTGGATAAAGAGGTAGAGCCCGTAGAGACCGAGCGGGATCAGCGCCAGTGGGCGGGTGAGCGTCCCGGCGATGTAGTCGACGGTCGTATCGGGGTTGTAGATGACCGCCATCGCGAAGGTGATCACCAGCGCGGAGACGGCGAGCATGTAGAACTGGGCTTCCTTGTACACGAGCGTCCGGTTGGCCTCGATGTCCTCCTCGGTCGAGATGCCGGCGAGCGCCGGGATGACGAGGATGTTGAAGATAGCCGAGCCGACGATGGCGCCGGCACCGAGCCCGAGCGATTCCGTGAGGACCGCGGAGAAGACGACCGTCGCCAGCTCCGGAAAGCTCGACCCGACCGCGGCGACGATGGATCCCTGGACGACCTGCGGGAGGCCGTAGTACCCCGAGAGATCCTCGCTGGCACCCTCTAGCCAGGCGCTCCCGAGCCAGACGGCCCCGGTCGCGACCACGACGATCCCCGCTGCGAAGGCGGTCGATCCAGCCATGGCGTCACACTGGTCAGACCAGCCGAATAGCTGTTTTGGGACGGCGGCCAGTGCGCGCGGACGGAGCGGAACCGCGAGTGAGAAACGTCTTTGGTCCGGGCCCGAGAGCCTTCGCCAATGACCTCTGTGAAGGAGTTCCGCGTGGACGAACCCGCCACCGCCGCCGACCTCGGCCGGGGCGCGTTCGTCTTCACCGACGACTACTCCGTCTTCGACTGGGGGAAGATGCCCGACGAGATTCCCGACAAGGGCGCCTCGCTGTGTACCATGGGCGCGTTCAACTTCGAACTGCTGGTGGACGAGGGAGTCCCCACGCACTACGATGGCGTCGTGGTCGACGGGGAGGCGCCACGCGCCTCCGAACGCGCGAGCGGTGACGAACCGCGAGTCGGCGAGACCGTCTCGCTCGACGCGGCCCTCGACGACGGCGTCGCGCCCCGGGAGATGGCCATCGAACTCACGCAGGTGCCCGACCTCCCCTTCGAAGACGGGAGCTACGCCTACGACGCCTACCACGCCGACGCCGGCGATAACTACCTGGTCCCCCTGGAGATCGTCTTCCGGAACCGGGTCGGCGTCGGCTCCTCGCTACGCTCCCGCACCGACCCCGCCGACCACGGCCTCGACCTCGACGAGTGGCCCGACGAGACCGTCGAACTGGACGACCCCATCGTCGAGTTCTCCACGAAGTACGAGGAGCAGGACCGCTATCTCGACCGAGCGGAGGCCGACCGTATCGCCGGTGTCGCCGACGTCGACGACCTGGAAGCGGTCGCCCGTGAGGTCAACCGCGTCGTCACCGAGCAGGCCGCCGAGGCCGGCCTCGTCCACCAGGACGGCAAGATCGAGTGTCTCAACTACCAGGGCGAGATTCGCGTCGCGGACGTCGTCGGCACCTTCGACGAGAACCGCTTCGCCTACGACGGTCAGCAGGTCTCGAAGGAGGTCGTCCGCCAGTACCACAAACGGACCCAGCCTGACTGGGTCGCTGCCGTCGGTGAGGCCAAGGAACGCGCCGACGCCGAGGGCGTCGCCGACTGGAAGTCGCTGTGCGAGCAGTCGCCCGAACCGCTCGATGGGGGGGTGATCCAGGCCGCTCGTGATCTCTACTGTGCCGGAACGAACGCGTACGTCGGCCGTGCGGTGTTCGACGCGCCGTCGCTCGACGACGCCGTCGAGACGGTCGGGGACCTCTGAGTTCGACGGCGGCTATCTCGCTCTTCAGGGGGACGACAGCAATCTATGACTGACCACACGGACGTGAACGGCACTCGTCGGCGAACCACGGCGCCCCCGGACGCTGACGACCGGTTCTCCGTCCCGCTTCGCGGCGTCGCCGTCGACCCTGCGACCCGCTGCGACCACTACGACTCGGACCGCGACGTGGTCGCGATACGGTTCGCCTGTTGTGACTGTTACTACCCGTGTTTCCGCTGCCACGAGACGGTCACCGATCACGAGCCCGAGCGAATCTCGCCGGATCGGTTCGACCGGCCCGCGGTCCTCTGCGGTGGCTGCGGCGTGACGCTGTCGGTCGACGCGTACCTCGACTGCGACGACAGCTGTCCCGAGTGCGGAGCGGCATTCAATCCGGGTTGCCGGCGCCACCGGGACCGTTACTTCGCCCTCGGAGAATAAGTCGTCGTCCAGCGGTTAGTCGTCCGCCTCTGCGAACCGTCCGACTACGGGGTCGGGCACGCTCTTGCGAGCGGCCCTCCCTGGCCTAGTCGTCCGCTTCGACCTCGGCGTCCTCGTCGTCCGCTCCCGCGACGAACTCGCCGAGCCCGTCGATGGGTCGGTCTGGATTGATATCGTCGAGTTCGGCGGGTGCTCCCAGCTGGGCGTCGACGTCGTCGGCGTCCCGGAGCTTGGTCCGGCCGCGGTGGACGGTGACCTCGTCGGCGAGGTGGAGTCTGATGCCCTCCAGCAGCGCCTCGGCTTCCAGGGGCTGGCCGATCTGCTGGAGCTCCTCCTCACTGGCGTCGTCGGGAACGTTGAACGCCCGCTGAGTGATGATCGGGCCCTGGTCGAGGTCCGTCGTCACGTAGTGGGCGGTGACGCCGGCGATTCGGACGCCCTCCTCGATGGCCTGCATGTACGCCGAGGCGCCCGGGAACGAGGGCAACAGGCTCGGATGGACGTTGATGATCCGGCTCTCGTACCGGAAGACGACGTCGGGGCTGAGGATGCGCATGTAGCGCGCGAGGACGATCAGGTCCGCGTTGTACTCGGCCAGCAGGTCCAGCAGTTCGTCCTCGTCGGGGGTCCCCTTCTCGTCGCCGATGTCGTGGAAGGGGACGTCGTACTTCTCGGCGAGCGGCTGGAGGTCGGAGTGGTTGCCGATGACGACGTCGATGTCGGCCTCCAGGTCGCCGCTTGCCCACGCCTCGAACAGCGCCTCCAGGCAGTGACTCTCCTTCGTGACGAGGACGGCGATCGACTGGGTCTCGCGCTCGGCTGGGAAGCGAACCTGGACGTCGACGCCGAGGTTGTCCCCGAGTTCGTCGAGGTCCTCCCGGAGTTTCTCCTCCGTGCAGACCATCCCCTCGGTGTCCACGTGCATCGTCATCCGGAACACGCCCTCGCGGACGGCCTGGTCCAGGTCCTCGATGTTGATGCTTCGCTCGAACAGCAGCGAGGTGACCTCCGCGATGAGGCCAGTGTCGTCCTCGCCGACGACGGTTATCTCCGTGAGGTGGCGCGTCATGTGGCCCACCTCGTCGCGCTACCGGCGGTCATTGCTCCAGAATCCGACAGCGCGAGCCAAAAGCCTTCGTGTTTCGACCACCCGCTCCTGCCACCGAGTCACAGCCATCGCTCTCGGGGACCGTAGCTCCCGCTACGACGGGACTCCGTTCGCACGACCCCATCAGAGCGTCCTCTCTCGTCGGGAACGAGCACCTATTAATTTCCCAGACACGAACCGAAATTTTATAACCCAATCCGGGACCAACTGGACGTACGATGGCACGGCTGGGGGTCACCGTCTTGGTAGTCGTCGCGATAGCGGTGCTGTTCGCCGGCGCCAGTGCCGCGGACGGGAACGAACCCCCGCTCGCGGAGGCCGGCCTCGACCAGACCGTCGACAACGGCACCACGGTCTACCTCGACGCCGGCGGCTCGGTGGACCCCGACGGCTCTCTCGCCACCGTGTCGTGGGAGATTACCGGTCCGAACGGGGCGACCGTCGACACCGCCGACGACGCCAGCGTCCGGACGCAGTTCACGCCCAGCGAAACCGGCAACTACACCGTGAATCTCACCGTCACCGACGACGACGGCGCGACCCGGACCGACACCCTCTACGTCACTGTCGAGGAGTCGAGCGGTCCGTCGGTGGGTATTCTGGGGCCGGGAGAGACGACACCGGACTCGCAGACATCGTTCGTTGTCAACGCCTCGGCCGGCAGCGCCAACCTCAGCCAGTTGTACTGGATCGAGAACGGCTCGGTCGAACGGACGGTCGACCTCTCCGGCGAGAACGAGACCGTGACGATCAATCACTCGTTCTCCGAGACGAAACCCTACCGGCTCAACGCCACCGTTCTCGACATGAAGGGGTACTCGCAAACCACGTCGCGCCTCGTCTACGTCGATTCCAGTACTGTCCTCGGCGGTTACAGTGACTACGAGCACTGTCCCGACGGCGGGTCACCGTACTTCGGCTTCGACGGCGAGTTCATCGGCTGTACCGGTGAAGGCGACGCCGACATGATCTACGAAGACCGAGTGCTGGAACAGAACGGCGAGGAAGGGCTGGATTTGTACGACAATACCGCGGGAAGAATCGTTCAGATGATGACTCCAAGACAGGTAGAAACGTTTGAAGAATCCTCAAATGGCGCTCCTACACGGAATTTAGTCACTCAATCTAACTTGAACAGTTTTGAAAATTCATACGATGATTCCTTCAACGGATGGGGATCAGATTCGTCCTCTCTTGGCTTTGGTAGTGATGAATCTAGTTCTGAATCCTCAGATGGAGACGAATCTTCTGATGATGACTCAGGTGAAACATCTCTACCCCCAATAGAACCAGCGAGTCCACCGCCATCTACTCAAAGATACATGAATTAATGGAGATTCCAATAATATGACAGAAACGACAGCAAGAAAGATGGTCAAAACTGTAAAGATAGCCATGGTAATGTTGGTGCTTTCGGGCCTTTTAGCAGGGTGCAGTGGGTTCAATGTATCGGAAAATCCAAATACTGATTCGGATGATGAAACTGGCCAAACTACAACGATCGGGCCAACTTATACTCCTACCTCAACTCCCACTCTAACATCGGTTTCAAGCCCGACTTCTCACAACTCACCTGATCCTAATAAAAGTCAGAAATATACCGTATTCTTAGACGGATATATTGATGGACTTCAAAAAGAGGGCATTGTCATTTCGAACAGCAGCTCTGACCCAATTAATGACAGCATATCAATTACTTATGAAATGGAGGATCCAGACAACAATTCTACAATCTCTATGGAAAGAAAGAATATATCCTTTGGATATTCTGCTGGAGTTGAATATTATACTAGCGACAATCAATCGCAAAGAGATGAGAGCTGGGTTCCAAAACGAGTAAATATCAACGCAATTTCGACAGATGGCAGACTATATGAAACCGCATACATCACTTATGATTTGGCAATTAAATGGGTTAACGGTGAAATTAGTGATAAAGAGTATCTATTGGAATACTACTCAACAATAGAAATTGGCCCGGCAAACCCTGCCGCAGAATCTGATTAGTCCATTACTTGATCCCAAAAGTCAGCAAACCCATATTGACCACCAGAACACAAGCGTTTTCTCCGGCCCACACCGCCACACACCTAATGACCGCGTACACCGCCACGGTGACGGTTCGGCTCAAGCGGGGCGTGCTGGACCCCGAGGCCGAGACCACCAAGCGCGCGCTCGACCGGCTGGGCTTCGAACTCGACGCGTTGCGCTCGACCGACCGCTACGAGATCGACCTCGACGCCGCGGACGCCGACGACGCCGCCGAGCGGGCCGGCGAGATGGCCGAGCGGCTCCTGGCGAATCCGACCATCCACGACTACGACGTGGAGGTCGAGCAGGCCGAATGACCGTCGCCGTCTCCATGACGACGACTCTCTGTTCCCACACGGGGTGGTCACTGTGACAGTCGCCGTCATCCGATTCGGCGGGTCGAACTGCGACCGCGACTCCGTGCAAGCCCTCGAACATCTGGGTATCGACGCCGAAATCGTCTGGCACGAGGACGGCCTGCCCGAGGACGTTTCTGGGATCATGCTCCCTGGCGGGTTCTCCTACGGGGACTACCTCCGCGCTGGAGCGATGGCAGCGCGGTCGCCGATCATGGCCGAAGTCCGCGACGCAGCGAACGATGGTGTCCCGGTGCTGGGGGTCTGCAACGGCGCCCAGGTGGGCTGTGAGTCGCGACTGACGCCGGGGGCGTTCACGACCAACGAGAGCGCGCGGTTCCAGTGCGAGCACGTCCACCTCCGCGTGGAGAACGCCGACACGCCGTGGACCAGCGCGTACGAGGAGGGCGAGGTCGTCGAGTTTCCCATCGCCCACGGCGAGGGTCGCTACGAAATCGACGACGACCGCCTCGACGAACTCGAAGCCGACGACCGGATCCTGTTCAAGTACTGCGATGCCCAGGGCGAGGTGACGCCCGAGTCGAATCCCAACGGGTCGAAACACAACGTCGCTGGCATCGTCGGCGAGAGTGGCAACGTGGCAGTGATGATGCCCCACCCCGAGCGGGCGTCGCTCCCCGACGTCGGGGCGGTCGACGGCCAGGGCGTCCTGCAGGGCTTCGCGGAGTAGTTTTCGGCCGCGTACCGGTACGTTCAAACCCGTTCCTCCGGACGTGTCGGCAAGATACGAGATGTCGCCGCCATCGGTTTCTGTGGACGAACTGGCGAAGCGCTACGGCGACGTACAGGCGCTGGACAGCGTCTCTTTCGAGGTCCGCCGCGGGGAGATATTCGGCCTCGTCGGCCCGAACGGCGCGGGCAAGTCGACGACCCTTCGGACGCTAGCGACGCTGTTGCACGTCGACGACGGCGACGTCACCGTCTGCGGACACGACGTCGAGCAGGCGGCGATCGACGTGCGGGAGTCGATACGGTACCTGCCCGACGAGGCCGGCGCCTACGAGTCCATCTCGGGGCGGAAGAACCTCCGGTTCGTCGCGGACTTCTACGGGGACGCCGACGAGTACGTGGCTCAGGGCGTCGAGATGGCCGACCTGGGCGAGCGCATCGACGACACCGTGGGCGAGTACAGCAAAGGAATGACGCGGAAACTGTTGCTCGCCAGCGCGCTGATGACCGAACCCGAACTGGTCATCCTCGACGAACCGACGTCGGGACTGGACGTGCGCAACTCCCGCAAGGTCCGGGAGATCATCAAGTCCTACCCCGACGAGGACCGCTCGGTTCTGCTGTCCTCCCACGACATGCTCGAAGTCGAGTACCTCTGTGACCGGGTGGGGCTGCTCGACGACGGACAGATCGTCGCCCAGGGGTCGCCCGCGGAACTGCTGGAGCGCTACGACGTTGCCAACCTCGAGGACGTGTTCATGGAGGTGGTCGCGTGAACGACCGTCGAGAGCGAGCGCGGCTACGCCGGACCGTCGGTCCGGAGGTGGTCTCGTGAGGCCCTTCCTCAGACTCGTCTGGAAGGAGGCCCGCGAACTCCTCCGGCCCCAGTACATCCTCCCGATCCTGCTGATTCCGGTGCTGTTCGTCGGCATGGGGCAGGGCATCGGCGCGGTGGCTGATTCGGGTGCGGGCGACCCCATTGTCGGCGTCGTCGACCACGACGACGGGGAGTACGGGACCGTTGTCGCCGAGACGCTCCGGTCGGAGGCCAACGTCAGCTATCGGGGGACAGACCGGGAGGCCGCCATTCGTGAGACGCGGGCCGCCGACGGCGAGTCGGTGGTGGTGATACCGACGAACTTCTCGGAGCGGATCGAGAACGGGGAGCGCGGGACCGTCCACGTGTACACGGTCACCGACAGTGTCAGTCTGTTCGGCGCCGTCTCGTCGGCCGACGTCGAGCGCGTGCTCCAGCGCGCCGCGACGAACGTCACCGTGGCGAAGACGGGCGCGACGCGGGCCGAACTCGACCCCATTGGCCACTCGTACACGACTATCGTCCGCGGCGAGCGGATCGAGACATCTCCGGCCGAACTGTCGGCGACGCTGGCCGGCCAGTTCTTCTTCGTCCCGGCGGTGATCACCGTGACCATCCTCTTCTCCGGTCAGATGGTGATGAACTCGATGGCCAGCGAGACGGAGAATCGCACGCTGGAGACGCTGTTGACGATGCCGGTGCCGCGCCGGACCATCGTCGCCGCGAAACTGGTCGGCGGCTCGGCCATCGGCCTGTTCGCCACCGCGGTCTACATGGTTGGTCTGAGCTTCCTCCAGGTCGGCGGTGACTTCGCGGGTGGGGCGACCAGTGCACTCACGCTCGGCGGGCTGGAATACGTTCTGATCGGGCTCTCGCTGTTCCTGGCGCTCGTCGGGACGCTGGCGCTCGCTCTCTCGCTCGGCATCTTCGCGGACAGTCAGCAGGGAGCCCAGATGCTACTCCTTCCCCTCGTCGGACTGACGATGGTGCCGTTCTTCATGACGATGTTCACCGACTTCTCCTCGCTGTCGCTCCCGATGCAGGCTGTGCTGTTCCTCATCCCGTTCACGCACCCCGTCATCGCGCCCAAGCAGTTGCTGTTCGGCGGGACAGAGCTGGTCGTGGCCGGGCTCGCCTACGAACTCGTCTTCGCCGCAGGGATGATCTATCTGACTGTCCGACTGTTCGACTCCGACAGACCGATCACTGGTCGCGCCGGCTGGTTCGACCGGCTCTTCGACCTCGTCCAGCGGTAGTCCGACGACGGTCTCCCGGTAGTCCGGCAGCTGTCCGGTGTCGACGTCGAGAGGATGGGAACGGGGTCACGGAGCGTGTGACTTTAGCCCTGACCCCTAATTGTATAAAATATCTGCTGAACTAAAAACGTGTGGGTACCGGAGCGAAAGTGAAAGCGGCGTCTGGGGCAGTATCACACCCGGACTGGGGAAAGGGGAAACGGCTGGCGTCCGAAGCACGAGCATGGTCGCGAACTCGGTGGACGAGGCCGAACCGGCGGCGAGCGACGAGGAACGCGTCTGGCTCGTCGAGCGGACCTACTCCGACGACGAACAGAACCTGATCATTCTCACCTACGCCACGCCCGACGGCCGCCGTGACTACCGGAAGGAACGGGCGCTCACGAGTTTCAGCGACTCGCGCGGGACGAGCGCATCGGTACTCGTCTCCCGCTCGAACCTCGGTGCCGTCGAGGACGAGGCGACTCGGGAACGGTACGCCACCGAAGTCGAACGAATGCGCGACGAACACGAGCCGACGGACGACATCTAGCACCGCGGATGGAGTCGGTTCTGGTTGCAGGTTCGGTCTGCCGGACTGTCTGTTCAGTAGACGTCTGAAGTGACCGGTAACAATTTAGCAGTCCTACATGTCGTTGTTCGGTATGACTGGAGATGAACCGAACGTGAAAGCAATGTTTGCGGGGGTACAAATGACGTTGCTCGCGATCGTCTTCCTCATAGTGGGCGAATCAATCGATGCCCTTTCTGGAGTGGGATTGCTTCTCGCGGTAGCCGGGACTGCTGTTACCAGTATCGCCATTAAACGATGAGTGAAACCTCCTGTACAGGCCACACGGCACGATTGTGAGAGGTCGCTTCGCAGCCGCGGTTGCTCTCACGACAGCGACCACTCGCCTCATTCTCGGCGGGAGCAAGCAAAGAGAGCTGGAGCCCGAAACCTACCGCGACCGCGTGGTGACCTCACAGCCGTCCTCGGTGACGATGAGGGTGTGTTCCTTCTGGCTCACGAGTTCGCCTTCAGCTTCCTGCAGGACGGGGTAGCCGTGGACGATGTCGTTCTGCTTGAGCCGGCGGAGCGCCATCTTCGCGCGCGGCGAGTCGAGCCACCGGGCCGCGAAGGGGAGCGTCCTGAACTCCTCGGTGATCTGTTCGAGGACCTGGCGGGCGGCGCGGTTGCGCACCGTGCCCTCGCGTTCGAGCGCGAAGATCTCCTCGTCGGTGCCTTCGTTGACCTTGCCGCCGCCGGTGGTGGCGAACGGTTCGACGGCGACGACGTCGCCGACGTCGAAGGTGGCGCCCTGGGCAATCTCGCGGTTCGGGATGTTCGGCTTGGTGTGTTGCTCCCAGTGGCCCAGGCCGTGGCCGGTGAGGTTGACGACGGGGTTGAAGCCGTGGCCCTCGATCTGCTCTTCGATGGCGGCGCCGACCTCGCCGGTGCTGACGCCCGGCGCGACGGTGTCGATGGCGGCCTCCAGCGCGTCCGCGGGGGCCTGCGCGAGGTCGTCGTTGCCCGACAGGTCCACCGTCACGGCGGTGTCGGCCAGCCAGCCGTCGACGTGGACTCCGATGTCGAGGTTCACCATCTCCTCGCCGAAGGTCGCCTCGTCGTCCTTGCTCGGCGTGGCGTGTGCGGCCTCGTGGTCGATGCTGATGTTGACCGGGAACGCCGGCTCGCCGCCGAGTTCGCGGATCTCCTCTTCGGCCCACTCGGCGACTTCCAGGTGGGAGACGCCGACTTCGACCATCTCCGCGGCCTCGTCGCGCACGTCGGCCAGAATTCGCCCGGCTTCGCGGTGTTTCTCGTACTGCTCCGACTCCAGGTCCACGTCTGTCATGGCCGGAGTTTCGAGACTGCGGGCCTAATGGTTTGTCGTTGGCGGCGCTAGCCAGTTTTGCCAGTCGGATTCTCGTGAACCAGCCGGGCCGATGCGAAGCAATGTCGTACCGGGTGTTCCTCTCCGGAGAATTGCCGATCAGTAGCGAGGGCGTTCCACAGAAAACTGGACGAACGGGCGGATTAGCCACCGTCTAGCGTTCTCGCGAACGGTAGTAGGGACACAACGTTGAAAGTGCCTCCCGCAGTCTACTGCTGTATGAGCGTTCGAACAGCCGTCGTCCTCGCGGCAGGCGAGGGGACCAGGTTGCGTCCGATGACGCGTAACCGCCCCAAGCCGATGCTGCCAGCGGCGAACCGCCCTATCCTCGAGTACGTCTTCGACGCGCTGATCGACGCCGGCATCAGCCGAATCGTCGCCGTCGTCGGCTACAAGCGCGACCGCGTCAAGGACTACTTCGGTCCCACGTACCGCGACGTCCCGATCTCCTACGTCACCCAGGCAAAACAGCTCGGCAGCGGCCACGCCCTCCTCCAGGCCCGCTCCGTCGTCGACGGCCCCGTCCTCGTCGTCAACGGCGACCGCCTCATCGACGGGGCGACGGTCGCCTCCGTCGTCGACCACTTCGAGGAGGACCAGGACACGCCCGCGCTCGCGGTGATCGAGCGCGCCGACGCACAGCGCTACGGCGCCGTCGACCTCCGCGACGGCGACCTCGTCTCCATCGTCGAGAAGCCCGACTCCAACCAGTACCGACTGATAAACGGGGGGATCTACGCCTTCCCCGAGAGCATCTTCGGCGCCATCGACGAGACGCCCCGCTCGGACGGGGAACTCGCCCTGACCGACACCATCGCCCGGCTCATCGAACGCGGCCGCGTGCGGGCGATCATGACCGACGGGATGTGGGTCGACGCGACCTACCCGTGGGACCTGCTCGCCGTCGCCCGGGAGGTGCTCGCCCGCGGACGCGTCGTCGAAGACGAACGCGCCGACGGCGTCTGGGTCGACGACTCCGCGACGGTCCACGAGGACGCGACCCTCCAGGGCCCCGTCGTCGTCGGCCCCGACTGCGAAGTCGGCCCCAACGCCGTCGTCGGGTCGAACACCGCGCTGGGTGACAACGTGACCGTCGGCGCGAACGCGACGATACGGAACTCGGTGCTCGACGTGGACGCGCGCGTCGACGCGGGCTCGACCATCATCGACGCCGTCGTCGGCCAGGACACCACGCTCGGCGCGAACACCACCATCCCGGGCGGCCCGGCCGACGTCCAGGTCGGCACCGACGTCTACGAGGACCAGCGACTCGGTGCGGTACTGGCCGACCGCGTGCGGGCCCGTGGCAACGTCTCGCTCTCCCCGGGCACGCTCGTCGGCCCGAAGGCGACGCTCCACTCCGGCGTGCACGCCTACGGCCACGTCGGCGAGGGCGTGGAGGTGGTGCGATAATGTGCGGGATAATCGGCTGTGCCGGCCGCGGCGAGGACACGCTCGACACGCTCGTCCACGGCCTCTCGAAACTGGAGTACCGGGGCTACGACTCGGCGGGCGTCGCGCTTGCCGACGAGAGCCTCGACGTGCGCAAGTGCGCCGGCGAGATCGAGGACCTGCGCGAGCACCTCAGCGGCATGACTGTCGAGGGGACCGTCGGCATGGGCCACACCCGCTGGTCGACACACGGCCCGCCGACCGACGAGAACGCCCACCCGCACCAGGATTGCACCGGAAACGTCGCCGTCGTCCACAACGGTATCATCGAGAACTACCAGTCCCTGCGCGACGAACTCGTCGCGGCGGGCCACACGTTCCACTCCGACACGGACACGGAAGTCGTCCCCCACCTCGTCGAGGACGCGCTGAACGACGGGCTGGACCCCGAAGCGGCGTTCCGACAGGCCGTCGAGCAACTGGCGGGCAGCTACGCCGTCGCGCTCACCGTCGCCGGCACCGAGTCGGTGTTCGTCGCACGTAACGACTCCCCCCTCGTGCTCGGCCTGGGAGAGGACGCGACGTTTTTCGCCAGCGACGTCCCCGCGTTCCGCGATTTCACCGACCAGGTCGTCTACCTGGACGACGGCGAGTACGCCCGCATCAGTCCCGACGGCTGGGAAGTCTCCGACGTCGACGGCACCGTCGTCGAGAAGGCGGTCGACACCGTCTCCTGGGACCCCGAGGAGACCGGCAAGAGCGGCTACGACCACTACATGCTCAAGGAGATTCACGAGCAACCGCGTGCGCTCCGGCAGTGCCTGCGCGGTCGCGTCGACGAACTCTCTGCCTCCGTCGACATCGGCGACCTGGGCGACCTCTCGCCAACGGGCGTCCAGTTCGTCGCCTGCGGCACGAGCTACCACGCGGCCTTCTACGCCGCCCAGCTGTTCCAGTCCGCGGGCATCCCCGCCCAGGCGTTCCTCGCCAGCGAATACGCCACCAGCCCGCCGCCCATCGGCGACGCGCTCGTCGTCGGCGTCACCCAGAGCGGGGAGACCGCCGACACCCTCTCCGCGCTCCGAGAGGCGCGCCACCGCGGCGCGCGCACGCTCGCGGTCACCAACGTCGTCGGCTCGACGGCGGCCCGCGAGTGCGACCACGCGCTGTACATCCGCGCCGGCCCGGAGATCGGCGTCGCCGCCTCGAAGACGTTCTCCAGCCAGCTCGGCGCGCTCAACCTGCTCGCGCTGGCGACGACGCGCTCCGACGAGGCCCGGGAGATCATCGCCGCGCTGCGGGACCTCCCCGGCCAGGTCCAGGAACTCATCGACGACTCCGACGCGAAGGAAGTCGCCGAGCACTACCAGGACGCGGACTCGTACTTCTTCATCGGCCGGGGCCACATGCACCCCGTCGCCCTTGAGGGCGCGCTGAAGATGAAGGAGATAACGTACAAACACGCCGAAGGCTTCGCCGCGGGCGAACTGAAACACGGCACCCTCGCCCTGGTCACCGAGGACACGCCCGTCTTCGCCACGACGGTCGGCGACGGCGAGCAGGCGACCAAGACCGTGGGCAACGTCAAGGAGGTCGAGGCCCGTGACGCCCCCGTCGTCGCGGTCACCGACGGCCAGTCGGACATCGAACGCTACGCCGACCACGTCCTGACCATCCCGGAGACTCATCCGCGCGCCGCCGCGGTGCTGGCGAACGTCCAGCTCCAGCTGGCGGCCTATCACACCGCGAACTTCCTCGGGCGCTCCATCGACAAGCCGCGGAACCTGGCGAAGAGTGTGACAGTGGAATAAGAACGCTGCTGTCGTCCCCTTTCCAGTGAGCGCACCCATTCGACACCCGCCCTTGCTGTGACTACTGACATTTCATCAGACAGGCTCGAAACACCCTAGCTACGCGATAGAGAGCCACTGGATATTGCCACAACCCACTGGTGTCTCGACGACTAATCCAGGGCAGCGGAAGGATTAATACACAATACATATAATATGGATCGTGATGTCGACGGATTATCGGCTCACTGACTCCGCCAACCCCGAGGAGACACTCAGTGACGTCCTCACCTACGCCGAACTGCTGACCACACCCCAGTTGGCCAGACTATACGTCTACGTCCTCCGAAACGGCCCGGTCGCTATCGAGAGGGTCAAGGAGGACCTCGACGTTCCCCACTCGACGACGTACAAGTACGTCGGCGAGCTCGAAGAGATGGGCATCCTGACGCGTCAAGAAGACGAGACGCCCACACGGATCTCCGTCGAACCGATTCACCTCACCGTCGACACCGATCACGGCGAAGTGGTCGCGACGCCCGTGCTCGTCGACGCCATCGGCCGACAGTACGACGACGAGGATATTCGGGTGTTCGTCGAGCGGCAGGGAATTCCGAAACTGGCGGCAGCGCTGCACTATACGCTCCGCGTAAGGGCCGGCGAAATGACACAGCGGACGGCCGCCAACAAGCTCGACGTCCACCCCGTCGAGGGAACGACCGTCATCACGGCTCTCCAGGACGTCCTCGAAGACGCGACCGCGTACGACCCGTACGTGGAGCCCTGAGAAATGCAGGGGCCGGAGCTTCCGCGCGGGAGCATCGCGATCGTCGACACCAGCGTCGTATTCGCAATGGGTGGCCCGTCGAACGACAAGTACCAGGCGTTCGAGAGCTACGTCACTCGGCGAGACATCGCTGTCCGGATCCCCGACCACGTCGCCGAAGAACTCGGTGAGAGTCCGGAGACCTACCGATATCAGCGTGACCGGCTTCGGTCGGCGCAAGATGCGGGCTGGCTCGATCGGGCCGAGGTCGATTTTACCGATCCCGAGGTCTCCGACGCGATCGACAGAACGCGTGAACGGATCTTCAGTCTCTCCGCGGACGACGTCACGTAAGACGAAGTCGAGACGACCGACGCCGTCCTCGCTGGTCTGGCGTACCAGTACGCGACCGACCAGTCGTCACACGTGGCAGTCCTGGTCAGCGACAGACTTGCCGAGCGGGCGATCGCCGACGTGCTCGCAACGATGGGCGTCGAGGAGTCGACTGTCGTCATCGAGGGACGGGCGTTCCTGAACGAACGGCTCGTCGATGAGGATGGCCTGTGATGACCTGCCGAAACCACTCTCGGGCCTCCTAGCGGCCGAGTCGGTACGGACATTCGCAGACAGTGCGCCACCTGACATCCTCCCACGGCTAAAGCCGTGGGGTTCCCCCACTGGGGGTTGAACCCACGGAAACGGAGAGGTTCGCAGGTTCGTCGTCACGATGGACGATGACCTGCGTTTCGGGCTGTGCCAGTACAGCCCCCGCCTCGGACAGCGGTTTTGAGAACTTGCCCAGGGCTCGTTTGCCGATATTCAGCGCACCGTTCTTGTCCGCGTTGTCGTCCAACCCACACTCGGGACACTCGAACCGTCCCTGCGTCTCTCGGACACCTTCGCAGGCACATCGATTGCACGTCTTCGACGTGTCGTATTCTCCTACCAACTGCACGTCGATACCTGCGCCGTGGGCTTTGTACTCGATGTAGTTGAGCAGGCGGGCGAACGGCATCTTGTGGGTCTTGTCGTTGACGTACCGTCCCTTGTCGTTGTCCTTGCGGATGCCACCGAGGTCGCCCACGACGATGACTGCGTTCCGTTCGTCGGCGTCGTCCACGATCTGTCGAGCAATCTTGTGGAGGCGGTCGTCCACCTTCCGCGCTTCTGCATCACCGATACGCTCCACGACCTGCTGTCCCTGTCGGGGTTTGGCCTTCCCGATGGACTTTCGCAACTGCTTGTAGTGTTCGCGGATACGACGGACTTCCTCGCCGTAGAATGTAGTTTTGCGGTCGGAGAGGAACGCGCAGGTAGCTACCCACCGTGCGCCCATGTCGATGGCCAGCACGTCGTCGTACTCGTCTTTGACGGTCACAGACCGCTTGACGACGAGGTGAACGTACCAGTCACCGTTCCGGTACACCAGTTCGCTGTCCCGAATATTACCGTCACGGACGAGTTGTTCGTCCTTCCGAGGGACGTGTGCGGGACACCAGATGGAGTTGCCCCGTCCCCGTTCGGGGTCGTAGACGGGGACTCTGACCCACCACGACGACAGGACGGTGTCCTCGTCGTGGGATACGTCGAACACGTCGTTGCGAAGCACGACGGGTTGTTCGGTGTCGGAGTTCGGGTCTTTCTGTCGCTGAACCTTCGACGCCTGCTGGTCGGTCGCAGAGTAGAGGTCGGCGTCTCCGCCGTGAACCGCGGTCTGGAACGCCTCGTACTCCCGGGCGAGCAGGTCAGCCTTCCTGGTGGTGAGCGAGTGGAGTTTGACCCGCACCGTGGTCGAGACGTTCCGTTGCATGGCTATTCCCCTGCTTGGGCGTCGATGTACTCCTCGATGACCTCGCTGGATACGTCGCCCGCACTCGAGACGAAGTACGAGCGCGTCCACAGCGACGGCAGGCCGAAATCGAACTCGTCGCGGAGGTGGCGAGAAGAATAGCCCTTGACCTGTTGCATTATCTTGTTCGGAGCGAGCGTCGGGTCGCCCGTGATAAACAGGTGGACGTGGTCAGAGCGAATCGCCAACTCCAAGATTTCGAGGTCGAGTTCGTCGGTTTTCTCCTCGATGAGTGCTTCGAGACGGTCGCGTACCTCGCCAGTCAGTACCGACTTGCGGTACTTCGGACACCAGATGAAGTGGTACTGGAGTTTGTGAACCGAGGTACGTTCCCTGTCGAACCCACGAGGCATCGTCAATATATAGAATTCCCACACCTATAGATGTTACTTAATTGTCTAACCCCAGTCATGCCTACGGATGTGGATAGATTCCCAGTTGTCGGCTTCATCCCACCCCTTTAGGGGTGGGCTTTCGCCTCGATACCGCTGTAAAATCCAGTCGTTAAGAGCAGCACAACCGCGCCTCGTCGGGCCGCTGCGTCGCTCGCCAACGTCCAGTTGCAACTTGCGAGCTACCACACCGCGAACTTCCTCGGGCGCTCCATCGACAAGCCGCGGAACCTGGCGAAGAGCGTCACCGTGGAGTAGGCGCCGACGGGTCACTCGGTCAGTCGGTCGACGGTCTCGCGGATCTCACTCACTTTCACGGTCTGTTCCTCGTTGGCCGCGGCGACAGACTCGATCTCGTCGGCGACGCGGTCGGCCTGTGCGACGAGTTCGTCGGCCATGCTCGCGACTTCCTCCGTCGACGCGGCCTGGTCGTCGGTCGCGTCTGAGACCTCGCGAATGCCCTGGGACGCCTCGGCGACGGCGTCGGCGATGTCCTGGAGCGTCTCCATGGCGGATTCGACCTGTGCCATCCCCCGGTCCACCTCGTCGGTCGTTTCCTCGAGACTCTCGACGGCGCTGGTCGTCTCGGCCTTGATGTCGTCGACCATCCCCTCGATCTCCCCGGCGTGTTCCTGGGATTCTTCCGCGAGGCTCTTGACCTCGTCGGCGACGACGGCGAAGCCGTCGCCCGCTTCACCCGCCCTGGCGGCCTCGATGGACGCGTTGAGCGCGAGCATGTTCGTCTGATCTGCGATGTCGTTGATCACCTCGACGATTTCGTCGATCTCGTCGATGCGTTCGTGGAGCCTGTCGACGTCCGCGACGACGTCCTGTGAGGACCCCGTCACCCGTTCCATCACTTCGATGGCTTCCGTCGCAGCCGCACGGCCGTCCGAGGCCAGTTCCTCGGCGCGTTCGCTGGTTGCTGCGACTTCGTCCGCAGTGGCGGCGATCTCCTCGACTGTCGCGCTCATGTTCCCGACCTCGCTCCCGACGTCGGCCATCGACTCGGCCTGTGACGCCGCGAGTGCGGTGATCTCGTCGGCGCTGTCAGCCACGTCAGTGGCCGACTCGTGCAGGCCCTCGATCGGCTGGGCCAGGTCCCGCTCTACCTCGCGCATCAGTGCCTCCCGCTGTTCGATCGACGCCTCCAGTTCCTGACTGTACGAGTGGATGTACGTGTCCGCGACCACCTGCATGTCCAGGTTGATGATACGCAACACGGCGAGCATCTCTTCGAGCCCCCGGTCCAGTTCGTCGCGGACGGTCGACCGGACCGACGGACCCGCGTCGGCCTGCGCGGCGACGGCACCGCCGTCACTCGCGAGCGGTCCGTCCTCGCCCGCGGCGGCGCCGTCCTCCCCCGTCAGCCGCTCGACCAGCCGATCCTCGACGCGGTCGAACAGCAGCGGGAAGACGAGGTCGTAGTAGACGCCGTACTGGCCGACGTAGTGTTTCATCGGCATCTCCAGCATGTCGTGGATCTTCCCGATGCGGGCCCGGTCCCTGAAGTAGTCCATGCCGTACTCGCCGCTGGCGAGCGTCACGAGGTAGGCCGACTGGGTCCGTTTGAGCTGTTCGAGGCCTTTCTCGGACCGGCCGAAGATCGCCGTCGTCTGGTCGTGACCGGTGAGGTTCTCGTAGAACTCGTCGGCGATCTCCTCGGTGTGGTCACGGAACGTCGACTCCAGATTCGAGAGGTGTCGTTCGTCCGTCTCGTCGAATCCGACGAACTCCTTGCGCCACGCGATCTCCCGTTCGTCAAGCCCGCACTCGTCGACGAGGGCGTCGACGTCGAGCCGGGCGTTCATCGCTCCGTGCCCGAACTCGTTCGACCAGTCTTTCATACGTCGGGTCCGGTAGCGGGCGGCCTAAAGCTGACTGCCGATTTTTCATCGGTGATAACGCTCGCGTCAGGCGGATTTCCGGACGTGGTGACCAGTCGAACGCGCCGAGCGAGAGGCGCCGTTCACTCGGCCCGCGAACCGGACACCGTCGTTCCGTTCCGCACTGCCGACTCGCTCACCGTCACCTCGCGCGTCTCGCCGTCGGCCACCACTCGATACGTCCCAGGGTGGGCCACCGGGACGCTGTAGGTCCCGTCGGCATTCGCCGTCGTCTGGCGCTCGTAGGTGAACTCGGCGTTCGGGAGAGAGACGTCTGTCGCGAGTGAGACGGTCGCGTTGGCCGAGGCGTTCCCCGTCACCGTCGCACCGGGGACGACGGCGTAGGCGACGCGCGACTCGCCCGGGGCGACGTAGAGCGCGCGGTAGTGTGCGAGGCCGGGGCGTGTGTCGGTGGCGCTGCCGTACGTTTCGGTCAGTCGCGAGTGTGCGGTTCGAACGCCGATGTTGCGCGTCGGGTCGAGGACGACGTAGCCGACGCGGCCCTCCAGCCGGTCGTAGGACTCGTCGGGGTTCGGACTCCGGATGAATCGGTCGTAGTTCGACTGCGCGTAGCCGTAGCTCCGGGACTCGCCGCTGACGAAGTAGTTGTAGTGGCGGTTCTGCCCCCACTCGCTGAGGACGTAGTTGTCGGGGTACGCCTGGCCGAGGTCGGCCGAGTGCTCGGCGAGGAACTGCGAGGTGTGATACGTATCGTCGGTGATGGTCACCTGGCTCGTCTTGACCGGGACCTGGACGATGCCGAGACTGGCGACGAGGACGAAGAGCAGGACCAGCGTCCCGAGCTGGGTGCGATTTGGTAGGCGCAGACGTTCGACGCGGTCGCCGATCGGGCCCGCGGCGTCGATCCAGGCGGCGACCCAGACGAAGCCGTAGCCCGCGAAGACGGCGGCGAAGGCCGCCAGTTCGCCGACGAAGCGGACCTGGAACGTCGCGAGCAGGAAGAAGTACCAGCCGTAGACGCTCGCGACGAGCCAGCGGTCGTCGTCGACCGCGCGCCAGGCACCCATGGCCATGAACGGGAGCGCGAGCGCGAGCGCGAAGCCGAACAGGTAGAGAAAGCCGAACGAGTCCGGGGAGAGCAGCCCGGCCGTCTCGGCGATGCTGTCGCTCCTGAAGAGTCGGTCCAGTTCGCTCTGGAGGCGCGTCCAGTACTCGGGGAGCGCGGCCCGGAAGAGGAGGAAGCCGACGACGGCGCCGACCGCGTCGACGGCGGCCAGGTGCCGGACGTCGCCGGTGGTTCGCTGGACGGCCTCGGCGGCCAGGAGCGCGCCGACGGCCCCGACGAACAGCAACGCGGGGGCGAACGCGACCTGCTGCGTGTGCCAGCCCACGACGACGTGGACGAGCGCAGCGAGCGCGGCCCCGGTGAGTATCCCGACGACGATCGGAACGCCCTGACGGAGCGGTGAGCGGCTCGCGTGGACGTCGGCGAGCGCCTTCGCGACGACGACGAGACCGACTGTGAGTACGAGGAGCGGGCCCGCTTCCCAGGCCAGCGTCTGGGCGGCGATAGCGATGCCCAGTGCGGCGCTCACGGCCCACGTGCGCGGCGCTCGAAGGTTCTGGCTCTCCGTCCGCGCGAGTGCGACGAGACACAGCGCGGTCGCGGCGAGCCACGGGAAGTCGAAGGCGTGGTGGTCGGCGAAGCCCAGGCTCGTTCGCAGTGCGTGGCCCGGGATGAGGGCGAACATGAGGACGGCAGCGACGCCGACGCGCCTGTCGTCGGTCACCCACACCGCGACGAGGTAGACCATCGCGGCCGTGACGACGGCCGAGACGACGGGATACCACGCGAGGACGTGGCCGGCGACGTCGGGGGTACCGCCCAGGAGTTCGGAGACCCACCACAGCGTCGCCACCGTGAGCGGTTCCCCCTTCTGGACGGCGTTGGGAAGCGTCGCCAGCGCGCTCAGGTCGAGAATGCTCTCACCGGGGGCCAGCGCCTGCTCGACCCAGTAGCGGTAGTAGTACGGGTCGTTGCCGGAGAGGACGACGTTCCCGTCGCGGTAGACGGACTGTATCGGGTGGGCGCGGACGAGCCCGACGAAGGCGATGGCCGCGGCGACGATGGCGGCCGATGTCCGGTCGATGGTGGTGGTCGGGAGTTCGAACGAGGGGGCGGCGCGGCCCGACGCGTCCTCGGCGTCGGTGGTGACCGCGCCCGCGTCACCGTTCAGGGCCGCGCGGGCGGCGGCGGGGTCGGCGACCCGGTAGTCGTCGCCGGCGCTCTCGACCACGCCGCGCGAGACGAGCTCGCCGAAGGGTCCGGAGTCGACCGGGACGTCGTCGAACGACCAGGTGTCCTCGTGGTCGTCGACGGCGAGAACTGCTTCGAGGGGGTCGGCCAGGTCGGGACGCTCGTCCAGGAGCTCGGCCGGGCCGCCCGCGTCTGTCATGTGCGTGTGCTGTCCGCTCGCGAGAATAAAGTCACCGGGTTTCGTGCTGCAGCGGGTCCTCTAGAATACTATCGATGCTCCCCCCGAGTGGCCAGCGCCGATGAACGTTATTCGTCTTCGAGCGCGGTGTAAATATCCGCGTGGCGTCGTCCGTCGAGTTTGCCCATTTCGAGGGCGATTTCGTGCCGTTCCTCGTCGCTCTCGGCGGACTGGTACCGCTCGTATAGCTGGCGGACCTCGTCGTCGACCACACGTCGGGCTAGCGTCAACCAACCGAATAGCCGTTTCTGCTGAGACGACTCGTCCCTCTCCACCCTACGTCTCTCGGTGGGAGCGACGCCATTGCCCCCTCCGGCTAGAACTCAGTTCTCGTCCTCTGGGAGATCTGGCGGGACGAGCAGCGCCGTCGCGAGTTTGCCTATTTTGCTTTCGACGAGCTCGTCCCACGTCCAGTCGACGCGCAGACCGACGATAGCGAACGCGGCGAGGAAACAGAGGCCCGCGAGCGTGGTGTCGCTAGCGCTGTTCCAGGAGAGGACGAACTGGATGGCGAGCACGCCGAGGAGCAATGCACTCGTTAGCTGAACCGGCGCTGCCCGGAACGCGGTGGCCGTTCGCTCCGTTGTGGTCCGGACGACCGACCCGTCCCATGAGCGAGCGGCGTGGGGCGCGAACCAGTCGAGGACGGCGATGACGGGCCCGACGGTCCACGTCTCCCGGAGGTCGATGACGATGACGTCCGGGTCTGGCTCGGCGGTCAGCCAGCGAAAGAGGTAGGACTGGCGAGTTATCTCGGCGAGTCGGTCGACGCTTCGTCCGAGGACGGACCTGTGATAGGCGTCGTCCAGGTTCGTTCCGGCGTCTCCCAGTCGCTGGACGACCGAGTGAACTTTCGATTGCTCGTAGTAGTGGCCGATCATGATGACCGTGGTTCGGCAGTGGACGTGACGCGTTAGCTGTCGGCTGGTTCGGGAAGCTCCGTCGTGCCGACTTCGTGGAGCCGGCCGCGGACGACGACCGTGTCCGTGACGACGGTGACCGGGTTGTCGACGCGGAGCGACTGGCCGTCGAAGACGGGGCCAGTCGTTCGGTCCCAGGCACGCAGTTCGACGCCGAGCCACACCTGCTGACGGTCGCCGTTGGTCTCACCGCGTCGGACTGACTCGACGGTGGCGACGGTCTCGTTACCGATGGTCGCCTCCTGGCCCTCCGCGACGGCCTGGGCGACCGACGAGGTGACGTTCGCCGACAGGACGACGGGAACTTGCTGGGTGGGTATCGACGCCGTCGACTGGTTGACGGCGACGGTGTTGGCGGTAACGCGATAGGATCCGGTGGTCAGTTGCGTGGACTGGCCGCCGTACAGCTGGTTACCGTTCGCGGTGAACTCCTCGTCGTATGCGACCGTGGTGACGACGTGGACCGACCCACTGGGCGTGAAGCTCCGGTAGACGTCGCTGACGTTGTAGTACTCCCCGCCGTCGACGAATCGTACCGTGTCGTTATCCTGGAGCGTCGCGGCGGAACTCTCGTAGGGGACGATGTAGGAGAGCGTCGCGTATCGCGTGGATTCGGAATCTGTGTCGTTCGTCCCGCCAGCGTCGGGTGAGTTCTGTCCCCCAACGACCAGCGCGACGCCCGCAGCCACGACGGCGAGGACCAGCAGCACGACCAGGGCGTCGACGACGTTGACGACGCCGAACAGGCGCCCCTTCTCGTCGAGTATCTCCATTATGCGTTTGGTTGGAGTAGCCTGTGAAAGTCGTTGTGTTCGAGTGTTGGAGGGGAGTTGGGAGTGTGAGTGCCGGTAGTATTCGTGGTGCAATTGCGAAGAGGGGCTCCCATCGGCATTGACCCGCAACTCGATGTGACGTAGTGAATGGAGCGTTGTATCTGATTACCGGTCAGGAACCGCGACCGTTGGATAATACCCCAACAGTTTTTCTGTTGGGAGAGGAACCAACGGGTAGGGATGGCAGGCTACTCGACTCGGGCCAACTACACCCACGTCGAAGACGGGTTGGTCGAGTCGGTGACCGTTCGCGAGACGGATCAGCTCGACAAATATCCGTCTGGGTGGGACTACAAATTCCACCTGGGAACGACTGACGGCCTGGATCTCCTCCGCTACGACAACGCCCACGAATCCACGAAAGGACACGAACGGCAAGTCGGGGCAGACCAGAGTACGATCGAATTCCCCGGGATCGAACCACTCATCGTGCGATTCTGGGGCGAAGCGGACGCGTACTGGAACGCCGCCGGTGGCGACCCGCCCCGTCGATACTGATAACGGCCCCGAGTCACCAACCTGCTACCAACGCACCCATGACCACGCTCCACATCACGATCGGAGACCGCGACTCCCTGCGAGAGGAAACGCTCCGGCAGCTCGACGACGCGTCGACCGACGACGAGGACGACGTCGAGCAATGGGGAGATCGGCGCGTCCTGAGCTTCGGTTCCTACGACGACCTCGTCGAACACCTGTCACCGATGCGGCTCTCGTTGGTCCGTGCCATCGCCGAGCACGAACCGGAAAGCATGCGCGAGACCGCCCGAATCGTCGACCGTGACGTTTCTGACGTCCACGGCGACCTCAAACAGTTAGCGCTCCTGGACGTCATCGAATTAGCGGACAGCGGGCCGGGACAGTCGACTCAACCTATCGTCCCGTACGAGCGCATCGAGGTCGACATCGCCGTCCCGCTCGTCGACGACGAGCCCTCGTCCGATAAGGCCGAAGTGTAGTCAGTACCGGCGATCATCGGGTGGAATACGATAGAGCGAACTCGCAGGAAGCGACGCACCTACCGCAAACACGGAGAAAGCCCTCGGCGCGCTCGGCTCGGGAGGCTCGCTGCGCGCGCTCACTCCGTTCGCGTGCTTACTTCGCCTGCCTTCGCCGACCGCGTCTCGCCCTTTCAGTCCACCAGGGATCCTTTCGATCGACTTGCAGGTAGATGGCGGAAAGATAGACTGTAGATTCAATTGGAACTTACCCACACCATTTACACCTCGTCCTCGTCCGACCAGCCGAAGACGATGGACGCGGCGTCGACGACGACGCCGTAGATCTGTCGGGTGACGATCTTCAGGTCGAACCAGAACGACTGCTGGCGGATGTACTCGATGTCGTAGCGGAGCTTTCGGTCGGGGTCCGTACTGGAGACGCCGTTGATCTGGGCGAGGCCGGTGAGGCCCGGTTTGACGAACCAGCGCTTGCGCCAGTTGCTCACCGACTGTTCCAGATGGTGTTCTTCGTCGGTCCAGACCGCGCGGGGTCCCACGACGCTCATGTCGCCTTTGAGGATGGCAAAGAGCTGGGGGATCTCGTCGAGGTGGGTCTTCCGGAGGACGCGGCCGATTCTGGTGATGCGGTGGTTCTCGCCGTCCTCCGAGGGCCGGACGTCCTCCTTCCCGTCGGTCATGGTCCGGAACTTGTAGACGGTGAACGTCTCACCGAATTCAGCCGTCCGACGCTGGCTGTAGAGGATCGGTCCCGGGGAACCGAGTTTGATGGCGACTGCGATGAGGACCATCACGGGTGCGAGGAGGACGATGCCCGTTGCGGCGAAGACGGCGTCGAAGAGTCGCTTGACGGCGTAGTCCTGCCAGTCCCACGGTTCGAGGTCGGTGTTGACGAGTTCCTCACCGGTCGATTCGGCAACGAGTACGCGGTCTGCGTGGTCGCGGTGGACGAAGGCTCGAACGCCGTGGCGGTGGCAAGTCGCGAGCGTCCCGAAGAACTCCTCGCGGTCGGGCGTATCGAATGCCAGGAGGACGGTGTCGACGTCGTGTTCGACGAGCACGTTTTCGAGTTTGGCGAGTCCGCCGAGTCTGGAACGGGCCGGGACAGTGTCCGTCGTGACGCCGCCGTCTGTGACGCGAGCGGTGATAGCCGGACCGTCGTCGGGCGTGACAGTCGCAGGTGATACGTATCCGAGAATAGGCATCTCGGCGGCGTCGTAGAGTCGTTCGATGGTCGCGCGATCGTCACCGACGATGACGGCTCGCGTCGGCGAAAGCGGACGCCGACGTATGGTGACGAACCAGATAGGGAGAACGACGCCGAGGATTGCGACGGTCGTTATTAGCGTGGTTCGCGGGAGGCGTGTCGACCAGTCGAAGTATCCGATGGTCGCCAGCGCCGTCGCGGCCAGGAACGTCCGCTTGTGCGTCAGCGCGATGGCGTCGAGGATTCGACGTGGCTGTGGTTTGAATAACGGCCAGAGAGCCGCAAGAATGATGATCGAGGTCGTGAATATCTCGTCGATGAGATCGCCGTTGGTCTTGGTAACCGGCTTGAGGTTCTCGAGAACTGGAAGGGAGGTGACGAAGGTCTGAACGAACGGATGGTTTGCAACACTGATGGCGACAGCAGTGAGTGCTATCGCGCCAGCGACAGCGAGAATCCGGTACCGCAAGCCCGTTCCCATTGGTCAATTGAGGTTGGAACGAGGTAATAAGCGCTGTGGGAGCGTGACGTTACTTGGACCACGATTATCCATCGGATGGCTATCGAACGTGACCAACAGCGACCCGGAAATGTGAACTCCGTCGGCGGCGTATTTGCCGTCGTAGTGGGCGACGCATTTGCAGTCGGGATGACCGGCCTCCTTGAGCGTCTCGTAGACTCAAAATCTGTCGGCTTAGACCGTGAGTAACCCTAGTTGCGGACAGGAAGCAAGATTCGTACAGTCAATTCGTCGGTGAGTTTCACGAGGTATACATATCAATTACCGACCCTGCGATCAATGATGATGTGGACGTTGAATTTGTTACCAGTGTACACTCAGTACCTGAATGGATGCCGGTATTTACTGGGGAACGTGAGTTATTAGCCGTTAAGGGGTAAAAGCAGGAATCAATGCTCGATACATTTCGAGACCTCTATCATCGTATCACTACGGGGGGGTCAACGCAGGAGCAGGCTATTCAGAGCGGCATCTGGGTAGCAGGTATCAACGTTAGCGATAGGATTCTGCAGATATTAAATATCCTTATTCTCGCACGATTACTCTCACCGAATGCGTTTGGGCTGTTTGGTATCGCTCTTCTGGTTGTTGCTGCTCTGAGGAAAATGTCCCAGCTCGGGTTCGATCAGGCACTCATACAACTTGAGAAGGAGAATATCGATTCTTACCTCAGCACCTTGTGGGTGATGAAAATTGTCCGCGGAGCCGTGATATTCGGCTTCGCTTTCGTTGTAGCCCCTTATCTCGCAACTTTTTTCGGTGAACCACAAGCCGAGCGTCTCATTCGGGTTATTGGAATAACGCCATTGATACTCAGTCTACAAAACCCGGCGGTCGTGTATTTCCGGAAGGATCTAAATTTCGACAAAGAGTTTGTGTATCAGGTTGGGAGCAGCCTGCTCAAATTGGTCGTCGCAACCGTCATGGCGCTTGTATTCCGTAGCGTCTGGGCGCTTGTCGCAGGCATCGTTGCGGCAAATTTTGCCAAACTCGTACTTTCATACGGAATCCACGAGTATCGCCCAAGTATTGAATTCAACTGGGAGTACGGCAAGGAGATGTTTGACTTCGGAAAATGGATCTTCGCGTCCTCAATTCTTGTCTTCCTATATGGCCAGGGCGATGATGCCTTTGTTGGGTGGTTCTTCACTGCAACATCACTCGGTTTCTATCAGATCGCATACCGATTTTCCAACGCACCAGCGACCGAGGTTACACACGTCATTTCACGGGTCGCCTTCCCCGCCTTCTCCAAGGTGCAGACAAACATTGCGAAGCTTCGGGAGGGCTATTTCCGGACTGTAGAACTATCAACAATAATCGCTTTTCCGATGGCCGCTGGCATCATCGCCGTGACGCCACAGTTTGTCCCGATCGTGTTAGGTTCCCAATGGCAGCCGGTCATCCCAATTATGCAGCTGCTGGCAATCTGGGGCGCATTGAGGAGTTTTGGGGCAAGTATCGGGCCGGTGTATAAATCGCTTGGCCGACCGGATGTTGAAGTTAAGTTACAGGCAATACAAACAGCCATCATTGTTATTGGCATATACCCTGCTGCGACGAATTTCGGCTTATTAGGCGTTGCTGGGGTAATAATAGTCAGTTCAATTACTGTGCTCCCAATGCACTTGAGCCTTGTCTCATCATTCATAGAGGCCGACATCACGTCAATTACTGCGCTTGTCATTCATCCAGTACTGGGTAGCACTGCGTTGTTCGGTGTGGTCTGGGCGATTGGTCGCTACGGGGTTCCGCTCAAAGGCGCCGGGAAGCTTGCTGCTTTGATCGCAGTCGGCGTTGTGGTGTACCTCTCATATATGGCTTTTATCGCAAAAGCGACCGACTACGATCCATACACAATCTTCCGAGAAATTTTCGAATCTATTTAGATTTCACCAATTTTCTCCGCAGGCACGCCACCATAGACCGTCCGGCCTTCAGTGTCGTCACGGAGTACCGCACCGGATGCAACGAGTGACTCCTCTGCAACTGTGACGTTGTGCATAATCGACGATCCAAAGCCAATCCATGAACCAGGCTCAACAATGACCGGGCCCTGCTCACGTGGATACTGCTTTGCTATCCACGGTGACCGATTACAGTCAGCATGTGTAACAAATGAAGTCTGCCCGCCAACAGTTACATCTTCGCCGATACGAACCTCATCTGCTAAGTCAACATAAACCTGATCTCCAATATATGTATTTGATCCGACGGTCAAATGGCTAAAATCACCTGCTGAATTTTGATCATTAACAGCATTGTCAATGTAAAATGTCCGTTTAATCCTCGCCCCCTCCCCGATCTCGGCCCCATGTTGGCTGAGAAGTTCAGTAGTCAATGAGGGAAACAGCGGATTACGAGCATAAAAAATCGCAAATTGAACCCCGAGGAGTGCCATAGCCCGCGTGAGGACTGCCTTCAACAAACCGCGCATACTTGCCAGTCGTCAGGGGATTATTAATTTATTTTGATTTGTTCACTCTCGGGCAGCGGCTTTGAATGTGCTATTCTCGCTCAGGCTATAGGAAGGGACATTCGCTAGAAATTCGGTAGTAAGCCCAGGCCAGAACCTTCTTGGTCGTATATCTTCCCCCTAGACTCTGCGACACGCATAAAGGTGTGACAGGTTGCGCCACGTCCGTCCACAGCTTATGTAACCCCCCACTTTTCACGCCGGCCTTTTCATATATTTGTGGTTTGAACAATTCAGATCGATTTGTCGCTGGGGACAACATACCCACAAACCACCTGAACAGAAGATAACGATTCTCCGATCATATTTAGTTAAGAGAAAGGGGGTAAAGCGGCCGAATTTCATGGCGCCTCTGCCAGATATCGTCCATTTTGTGATGCTAATGGCCGGATCAAATTGGCTCTTGTGGACCGTGAGTGAACACCGTGACATTTGATGAATCTCGGTAAAATGAGTAACCGCAGTTAGCAACTTCGAAAGCGTTATTGGCGCTGCTGGTTGGGCCTTTGACATGGTAAATGAAGTCCCCTTGTATAAGCCGGAAAACGTGATTGGGGACGAGGTTATTGAGGGGATCCGAGAAGTGCTGGCGTCCGGGTGGCTGACGCTCGGTCCGAAGACGCGAGCGTTCGAAGAGGAGTTTTCGGGGGCGCACGCGACTGAACACGGAGTCGCTGTCAACTCCTGTACGTCTGCGTTGTACGCCTGTCTTCGGGCGCTTGGCGTCGGTGAGGAGGATACCGTCGTCGTGCCCGCGATGACGTTCTCCGCCACAGCAAACGTGGTTCGTCTGCTCGGTGGCGAGGTGGTTCTCTGCGACGTGACTTCGAACGGGAACATGGATCCGGATAGTCTACGGCGACTGCTGGAAACATACGACGTGACCGCAGTCATCCCGGTCCACCTCTACGGACTCCCAGCCGACATGCAAGCGATAACGAAGCTCGCCGAACAACATGAGGCCGCAGTCGTCGAAGACTGCGCGCACGCGCCCGGGGCGACCATCGAAGGGAAGCCAGTCGGATCGTGGGGGGACGCCGGTTGCTACAGTTTCTACGCGACGAAGAACGTGACGACGGGCGAGGGAGGGATGGTAGTCACGAACGACCAACAACTCGCGGAAAGGATTCGGAAGCTCAGAAACCATCACCAGACGAAGTCCCCGGACGAAAAACGGGACAACTGGGGATACGACGTCGATGGTCTCGGATTCAACTTTCGGATGAGCGAGTTCCAGGCTGCGATGGGGCTCAGCCAACTAGAGCGACTCGACGAGATGAACGAGAGTCGGCGTCAAGTCGCACAGCGATATCGCAACGCAATCGAGGGAATCGAGGGGCTATACTGGTATGGGGACGAATCCAACACGGAACACGTTTTCCACCTGTTCGTCGTTCAGGTCGGCGACGGGTATCCACTCACCAGGAACGAACTGTACGATCGACTCACCGAGCGGAATATCGTGAGCGGGGTCCACTACCCGCCGATTTCGGAACTGACGTACTACGATGGCGTCGGGGGAGAATACGCCATCGCTACAGAACTCTATAACCGGATCATCTCGATACCTATGTACCCGAAAATGAGCGAGAGGGACCAGCAGCGAGTGATCGAGACACTCCACGTCACCGAGCGATGAGACGGACTGTCGGCCACTTCGTCGGCACGTACCTGAAACCGACCCAGACGTTCATCTACCAGTACCTAAAGAACCACGACAGATACGACCCGTTCGTCGCAGCTGCCCGGAGTCGACACCTCGACCGGTTCCCCTTTGATCCCCGATACGTATTAACGGATCTCTCCCGAATGAATCCTCGATTCTGGCTCTATGGCGCGCTTGAGAAGTTCGATATATACGGACTAGAGCGCACGTTTTATCGAAACGTAATTAGGCAGGCAGATCCGGACGTCCTGCACGCACACTTTGGCCCGATGGGGCTCAGGCTTACCGAACAACGAGCCCCAGATCGACCGCTCGTCACCTCCTTTTACGGGTACGACGCCTCCCAGCTCGTCCAAGGTAACGACACGCTCCGCGCGAGCTATTTGGAACTATTTGAAATCGGTGACCGCTTTCTAGTGGAGGGGCCATCGATGCGAGAAAAACTCGTGCAGCTCGGTTGCCCAGAGGAGAAGGTCTCGCTCCAGCGGATCGCCATCGATACCACCCGCATTGAGCCGCAGTATCCGTCGGTCGACAACACGTTCCGTATACTCATGGTCGGTCGCTTCGTCGAGAAAAAGGGCATGCCAGACGGAATCCTGGCGTTCGCTGATGCATTCGAGGACGAATCCGCAGAATTACGGATCGTGGGCGGTCAAGACGGCGGATACACCGAGGCCGACCTCAGAGACGTCGCCGAACGCCAAGGGGTCGGTCAGAAGGTCACTTTTACCGGCTACCTAGACTACGAATCGTATCTAAAGGAGGTCAGGAACTGCGACCTGCTACTGGCGCCGAGCAAGCGGGCATCGACCGGCGACTCGGAAGGTGGCGCCCCGACAGTCCTCCTTGAGGCCCAAGCAAGCGGGAAACCGGTCGTCGCGACGACGCATGCGGACATCCCGTACGTGGTCGAAGATGGCTCCGCCGGCTTGCTGGTAACGCCGGGGGACGTTGAGTCGCTAGCTGGTGCACTCCGTGAGTTCGGAGCGGACCCCGAACGGATGGCAGCTATGGGGCGCGTCGGACGGCAGAACATGGAACGGCGGCATGACATCGACCGACTAGCAGAGCAACTCGAACAAAGGTATGATGACCTCGTGGAGTGAGAAGGGTTATATTCACACATCCAGTTTTCCAAGTAGGAACGAATGAAGGGGCTCATTCTCGCCGGCGGTCGAGGTACTCGCCTTCGACCAATTACGCACACTGGACCGAAGCAGTTGGTCCCCGTCGCGAACAAACCCGTCATCGAGTACGCCATCGAAGATCTCAGAGAGGCCGGAATTACGGATATCGGCCTTGTCCTGGGAAATAAAGGCCGGGAAACCATCCAAGAAACGCTCGGCGACGGTGGTTCGCTGGACGTTGACATCACGTATATCATCCAAGGTAACCCGCTCGGCCTATCACACGCCGTCGGCTGCGCTCGTGATTTCGTCGACGGGGACGACTTCGTGGTCTACCTCGGGGACAACATCCTCAAGCAGGGCATCGACGAGCTCGTCGATGGGTTTCGAGAACGGGATGTCGCTGCCGGAATCGCACTGCAGCCCGTCGAGCATCCGGAGCAATTCGGCGTCGCCGACGTCGACGAGTCCGGCATGATCACCCGCCTAGTCGAAAAGCCCGACGAGCCACCTAGTGATCTAGCTCTGATCGGAATTTACGTGTTCTCACCGGCGGTATTCGATGTCATCGAAGATTTGGACCCGTCCTGGCGAGGTGAACTCGAAATCACGGACGCAATCCAGTCGCTGCTCGAATACGGACACGACATCGATTCGCACGTAGTAGAAGGCTGGTGGAAAGACACAGGCAAGCCAGAGGACATCCTCGAGGCAAACCGACTCGTTCTCGACGATCAGACAAGTTCGACAGACGGAACAGTCGAAGTAGGGGCCGAGATTCGAGGTGATGTGGACCTCGACGAGAGCAGCGTGATCCGGAATGGAGCGGTCGTCAGAGGCCCGGCTTCAATCGGCCCCGACTCGGAAATCGGACCGGGAACGTATGTCGGCCCCTACACGTCTGTTGGGTCGGAAACGACGATCCATGGCGCTCACCTGGAAAACAGCGTCATTATCGGAAACGCCGAAATTTCGACCGACGAGAAGATCATCGATAGTCTTATTGGGCGCGGTGTGGCGATCGGCAGCGCCGACGGCCTGCTTCCGGACGGACACCGGCTCGTGATCGGCGAACATTCAGACGTGAAACTATGAAGATATTTACACTCACTTGTGACCGATGTGGGACGATCGTCGCAGCCAACGAGCTAGAGCAGCGTCGCGTGATGAAGTGCCCCGGCCTTAACTGCCAGAGTGTCCTCCAGTTCGAAGATCTCGCGGCCGACGAACGGGAGCACTTCTTTGAGAATAGAAACGAGTACTCGATATAATGTCCGAACAGTCAACGACATCGATTGCGACGGTCTGCCAATGACCTGGAAGTTACTCGTTACCGGTGGGGCCGGATTCATCGGCTCCAATTTCGTCAGATACGTGCTCAAAGAGACAGAGCACGCGGTGACCACCCTCGACACCCTGACCTACGCGGGATCGAAAGATAATCTCGGACAGGCGCTCAAGTCTCCCCGCCACACGTTCGTCGAAGCGGATATCAGAGACGGGAAGCGAGTGAATGAACTCGTCGGGAACGCCGACGTCGTCGTCCACTTTGCTGCCGAATCGCATGTCGATCGATCTATCGACGACGCAACCGCGTTTGCGTCGACGAATGTGGTTGGGACACAGACACTGCTAGAGGCCGCCGCGGAGGCCGACATCGAACGGTTCGTCCACGTTTCGACTGACGAAGTGTACGGCGAGATTATGGACGGCACGTTCAGTGAAACCGACAGGCTCGACCCTAGAAATCCATATGCGGCGACAAAAGCGGGTTCGGACCTCCTCGCGCGCAGTTATATGACGACCCACGGGCTGCCCGTGCTCATAACCCGTTCCTCTAACAATTTCGGACCGAGACAGCACCCGGAGAAACTTATCCCCAAATTCATCACCCGCGCAGACGCGGGCGAACCGCTTCCCATCTACGGTGACGGTTCAAACGTCCGTGAGTGGCTGTACGTCCACGATAACTGCCGGGCACTTTACCGCGTCCTGACTGACGGCGAACCCGGGCAGACGTACAACGTTGGTAGCGGAATCGAACTGTCGAACCTCAAAGTGGCGAAGGCGGTTGTGGACGCGGTCGGTGCGTCGGAGGACCAGATCGAATTCGTCGAAGACCGGCCAAGCCATGACCAGCGGTATGCCCTCAACACGGAGAAAATTCAGACGCTCGGCTGGGAGCCGAAGTGGTCGTTCGAAGATGGTCTTGAGAAGACAATAGAGTATTATCTCGAAGACCGACGGAACGTGGAACAGAACTAGTGGGGATCACGAGCACATGGCACTGGTGAGTGTCGTCATCCCGACCCATAACCGCGCTGATGTCCTGGGGCGGGCAATCGACAGCGTATTTGCCCAGACGATGACTGATTTCGAACTGATCGTCGTCGACGACTGTTCGACCGACGAGACCCAGTCAGTCGTCACCGGATACGATGACGAGCGCGTTGAGTACGTCCGTCTGGAGGAGAATCAAGGGGCGAATTCGGCGCGAAATACCGGAATTAGCGCGTCAGAGGGAGACTTCATTTCGTTTCTCGATTCGGACGATGAGTTCTATCCCACCCATCTCGAAGTCGTCGTCAAACGCCTCTCGAACACGGACACTTCCTGTGCCGGGGCATTCACGGCATTCGAGCACGTTCGTAACGGGTCAGTCTTCACGATATCGGAAGCACCGGACGGATACATCACCCAGGACCAGGTAATCGCGGAAAACATCGTTGGCGGCTTTTCGACAGTGACGTTGCGATCAGAGGTTTTCACAGAAGTCGGGCCGCTCGACGAGGAGATGCCCGCTGCGCAGGATATCGAGTACTTCATCCGCCTGCTCGAGCGGTATTCACTACAAGGTATCGATCGACCGCTCGTGAAGTATCACCATGGTGCAGATCAGATAAGCGACGACGTGAACAGCCGGATCGCGGGCCAGAATCGATTGCTCGAAAAGCACGGAGAGAAAATGACACAGGCAGGTCGTTCCCGCATTTACTCGAGCCGCGCGTTTGCCAATGCACGCAATGACGACCTTGCCGGCGCTCGCCGAAATTTCGGCCGCGCGATACGCGTCGATCCGACCAACTATCTTGCGTGGTACCACTACGCAGCGTGCCTATTCGGGAACACCGGATTCCGAATTTCATTACAGGCGAAACAACGCCTCAAGCGGGCCCTCTACCGATAACGTTCGGACTGCGTCAGGACCACTGATCGCCAGTCGTGTCCGCGAAGGCATCGAGCAACTGGTCGGTCAATACGTCATAGCAACGGGTCTGTTCGATGAACCGTCGACCGTTACGACCCATCCTCGCTCGGCGTTCCGGGTCTGACAGGAGGTCGGTGATGGCACCTGCGAACGAGTTCACATCATACTCGACGCAGCAACCGCCGTTCGACTGATCCAGAACCCACCGATGGTCGGGGATGTCGGTTCCGACGACTGCCGTCTCCTGTCTGAGGTATTCGTTTACCTTTACCGGCGAACTGTGATAGAGACTCGGAACGTCGGGCGGGAGCGGCGAAAGTGCAACGTCAGCAGTGGCGATCCCGCGTTCGATTGTCGTCTGGTCCGAGATCCAGCCCGTGAAAACGAGCCGGTCGTCAACTTCAAGATCTGCGGCGTATGCGCGGATTGTGTCGAGACGTTCTTCGTGTTTCCCGCCGATGACGGCGAGTTTGACATCCGCACTCTCAGGTATCGCTGCGAGGACATCGACAAGGAAGCTGGGATGTCGCTCCGGACCTAAGGATCCGATATAAACGAGGAGGGACTGGTCGTCCCGGATCCCGTACTCGGACCGAAACTTGGTAGCTGGGCTCTGGACGTCTCGGCGACAATCGACCCCGGTGGTAACCGTCGAAAGCGGGCTCCGATACCCACAGTCCCGGAGATAACCAGCCATCGAATCGCTGATTGGGACCACGAGGTCAGCGTTGTTACAGACGTGTCTCCTGACTTGCCGCCCAAGCGTTCCTCTAAGGTAACTACTTGTGCGGGAATCGACGAGGCCGGCCCTCGCTCGGTGAATCTCCGTCTCCGCCTTCAGGTGAGAGATCCGGTGGAAATATGGGATCGAGTCGCTCCGCGAGAGGACGGTCGCGACGAGAGCCATAGAGAGGTCATTCCGGACGTACACTCCGTCTACCGGACCGGTCGACTGTACGATGTCGAGCACCGGATGAGAGTCTAGTCGACCCGTTACGTATCGGTAGACTATTCGCTTCGGGTCGTACTCACGGTCGGGAAGTGTATAGACGACGTTTCCGTTCCACTCCATTCGCTCGGTCAACGAGTGGTCCTCACCTGACCTCATAACCCAGATCAATTCGTGTCCGCGTTCCGTGAACCGGACGTTGAACACGTTGGCGGGAAACGGGAGATGATCGCAGGGGTACTGAATATCGGTGAGGAGCAACAGCCTCATCGAATGAACGAAGCGAAGACGACTATAGGAGAGTTTCGTTCTTGACGACGTACCGGCTGGTGTCAATTCCACTATACCGCGCCGCTGATAGACCATGAATAGGCAGGTTTAATTGGCGCATTTCTAATTACATAGTATCGGGTTATGCTGGTTTCACTTCTCCTCGTCACGGCCCTCCTCGCAGTCTGCGTCACTCTCCCGGTCGAACGAACCCTCTATCTGGTCGCGCTTTTGATTCCGCTGGATAGCGTAATCGAGTTCGAGACCGTCATCGGCTTTGTCTCCCTGTTCGATCTCGTGTTGCTGGTAGCGGCTATTACGATCTCCGCTCGGAGTTGGAGGCCGGGGTTCGGGCGTCTGGAACTGTCAAGGAGTGCAGCTTTGTATGTCATCTTCAGCCTGTTGTTCGTCGTATCGGGCGTCATATCTATAGTCATCGCTCAGATTCCGGCTGACGCCTTGAGAGCGCTATTTACTAGGACACAACACGTCGCGTTATTCCTGCTTTGTCTGGGCACTCTGACGACAGTTGACCGCATACGCGGGGTCCTCCGGGTTCTAGTCGTAGGCGCGGTCGGCGCATCGCTTACCGTGCTCTTCCAAGGATTTGGAGTGGTGGTTTTCGACCCGACGACGGTGAGTGAAACGGGGCGGACGATAGCCGGGATAACACTCCCATTCGCCCGGTCGTCCGGCGTGTTCGACATCTACGGTCGGTTCGGCGCGTACGTCTCCCTTGGATTCGCAACCGCCATCGTAGCCTCGGCGCAGCCTGAAGTCTTCCGGATCCAGCGTTCAGTCGCCATGATCGCGGCGGGCGTGATAGGAACTGCGGTCGTCGTCACGCAGTCCCGTAGCACGTGGCTCGCCTGCTTAGTGCTCGTCTCGGCTCTCCTCTTTCTCACGATCGCACTGCGATATCGGGATCGACCAAGGCGGTTAGTCCTCCTGGGGTTCTTGGCCGGAACGGGCGCGCTCGCGGTACTTGGCGTGCTCCTCCCGCTGCTTGTCGCAGTCAAACCGGCGACGGTGTTTGTCAGACTCGAACAGCTACAGGTGGCAATGACGATAATCATCCGAAACCCCTTGCTCGGCGTCGGCAAAGGAGCATTCGTCATATACAATATGGAAATGTACGGCCATTCGCACGTGTTACACAATCTCTACGCGAATACGCTTGTTCAATCCGGATTGCTCGGGTTCGTTCCGTTCGTCGCTATTCACCTACTCCCGGCGCTTGAGCTTGTCCGTCTCCTCTCGAATCGAGCGCTCGATAATAGTTCGCTCGCGATTTCTGTGACACTCTTGGCCGGGTATATAGCGATACTCGTTGAACTCCAGTTCGCCTCGGGGCTCGCGTACAGTAGCTTCTGGTTGGCAGTCGGAACGACCGCTGCGGCGGTTTTCGCCTTCACGGACCGGGCTCCTGTTCGATATCTTCGGCGAGTCGCGACGGATTCAAAGAGAATAGTCATCGCAGAGTATGAGTAGCATTGAATATCGGATTTCGGAGGTTCCTGTATATATCTTCAGCACTCAACTATGAGTACGGAGCCTTTGCAAAAGACTGATTTGCTATAGCAATTCCAAAAGGTGGTCTGTCGTCCTGCGAACGGTTCGCTCCCAATTATATTCACTCGTTACTGTTTGGCGGGACGATTGCTCCCTTGTACTATCAGCAGCAAGAAGACGTTCGAGCGATGCAGCGTATCCCTCGACGTTTCCTATCTCGACGGTTTCGCCGCTGCACTCGACGATACCCGCTGTCTGTTCCAGTCGGCTCGATATCACCGGAACGTTGGAGGCCATCGCTTCCAGCACGGTCCGCGGGACGCCTTCGGCCCGGCTCGGAAGAATCAGCACGTCCCCACTGCGGTACACCTTCGGCATCTCGTCATAGGGGATGTGACCGAGGAAATGGGTGGCGTCGTCGATCTCGAGCTCGCCGGCGAGTTCGACCACTTCGTCCCGCAACGGGCCGTCGCCACACAGGTACAGTTCCACGTCAGATCGACGTCCTCGAACCTGTGAGGCGGCCCGAATGGCGTCTTCAGGCCGCTTACCTTCGACCAGTCGGCCCACGAAGAGCACGATCGGCCCGTCGGCCGCGATCAACTCGCTCGTCGGGCCATCCGGCGTGAACCGGTCGGTGTCGATGCCGTTGGAGACGACTTCGATCCGGCTGGTCACGCCCAAGTCGCGCACCCGCTCCCGGTCAGTGTCAGTGTAGCAAAACACGACATCGGCTTGATTGAAGGTCCACCGGCCGAGCGTCTTTAGGTACCACCCGAACACCCACTGAGGGGCGGACTGCGAGTACAGGCCGTGGTTCGTGATCGCCAGCGGAATATCCTCGAAGCGGCGCTTCAACGCTGCCAGGTTCGTCGAGAAGTACAGGTGTGAGTGGGCGTGGATCACGTCGAACTCCTCGCTGCCAGCCCCCCACAGGTATCGGGCCACTGACAGCGAAATCTGATTTCCGGCGACGGTCACTCCCTTCGGAACCCGCACCACGGTATATCCGTCCGTCTCCTCGATGCGAGGCTGGTCAGCATCTACCCGCGTCGTAAGCACAGTCACATCGTGCCCCATCGCCGCCTGGTCGCGACTCATTGCGTGGACGTGATACTGCCCGCCGCCCTTGGTGTCGGGATAGAGGTGCTGGGCGACTCGGAGGATTCGCATTCGTCTCTCCATCTCGCTGCGGTGGATTTCAACGTGGCGATGGTCAGAGCTTACGACGACAACACCAGCGGCTCGTACCACTCCCGATTCGCTTCGTACCACTCGACGAACTTCCCTACACCCTCTCGAATCGTATGGCTCGGTTCGTACCCTAATAACTCAGCAGCCCGAGATGTATCGGCGTGGGTGTGTTCGGCGTCCGACTCGTATCGCTCGGCGAACTCCAACTCAAGTCCAGGCGCCAGCTGGTCGCGAACCTCCTCGGCCAGCGTCTTGATAGCGATGTTGTCCGTCGAACCGATGTTCATAGCCTCACCGTCCGCAACGTCGGTATCTAGCAACGACAGATTCGCGCCGACGACGTCCTCGACGTAGGTGAAGTCACGCGTCTGCGAGCCGTCCCCGTACACCACCGGCGCGTCGCCGTTCATACACCGCGAGACGAAGTTGGAGATGGCCATGTTCGGGCGCATGCGCGGCCCGTACACGGTGAAGTACCGCAGCGCGACCGTCGGCAGGTCGTACACCTCGTGGTAGGCACCGGCGTAGCGCTCGGCGGCAAGCTTCGACGCGCCGTAGGGACTCACGGGCATCGTCGGGTCGCTCTCGGAAAAGGGAATGAACTCCTCGTGACCGCCGTAGACGGACGAGGACGAAGCCATTATCACGCGCTCCACGCCATTGGCACGGGCCGCGTCCAGAATATTCAGCGTCCCGTCGACGTTCACCTCGTGGTACTCACGAGGCTCCGCAACGCTGTCACGGACGCCCGCACGACCGGCCTGGTGGTAGACGTAGTCAGCGTCCGAAACGAGTTCGTCCACGAGATCTGCGTCTCGGACGTCGCCCTCGACGAACTCGTACTCACGGCCCTCAGATTCCGCAACATCGCGGTGGATGTCCAGCGTGTGCTCCTTGATCCGCAGGTCGTAGTACGGGTGCATCACGTCGAGAACGTTGACGTCGTGGCCCTCCCGCAGGAACTGTTCGGCGAGGTGACCGCCGATGAACCCCGCGCCGCCGGTGACTAAGATATTCATACGGGAGGGTATCGGGATGGAGTGAAAAATACCCCGGAACGGTGCCCGCCTGGGGACAGTCTAACGGGTTCCCGGGATTCCAGTTCCGTAAGCGGCTGGTGCTACCCCCGCTGGCAGGTGATGACCGACGCGGGAAGTAACGTTGCGCCGAAACGATTACGGAAAACTCATTCGACCGTCAACACATGACCGCCTATCGCTTCCGGGTCAAGTTCGACCGGGATCCGACTGCGCTCTGGCGGGACATCGTCGTCGGGGCAGACAGGACGATCGCCGAGTTCCAGACGGCGATCAACGCCGCCGTCGGACTCGGCCAGGATCACCTGTGGTTCGTCGGGACCGACGAGGACTACTGGAACAGCGACGTCGTCTACCAGAGTCCACGAGAGTACGAAGAGTCGTCCGGCCCCAACCTGTTGACAGGCCCCCAGAGGACCGAGAACGCGGGCGCCGTCACCATCGGCGAGCTGACCCGACAGCTCGGGCTCGAACAGTACGACCGGATCTGTTACGTCTACGACTACGGCGACGAGTGGCGCTTCTACGCTATCCTGAAAGAGATATTGAATGACGAACCGAGCGACGCGGAACCGGGGGTCGTGAACGGGAAGGGCGACGCCGTCGACCAATACGAGCCGACGCACAGAACCGAGACCGTTGATAACGAAGCCCTCCCAGACCCACTCGGTTCGGTCCTCCCCGACACCGCCGTGCCCGTCGCGGATCTCCGCGCGTTAGAGGACCGTGACGACGTCGTCCACGTCATCCCGCTGCTCAGCATCGAAACCGGATTCGGCGCCGTCTGCGAGCGCTTCGCGATCCAGTTCGCGGAGCGGGGATACGTCCTCGAAAATTTCCAGCCCGGCTGGCAGGTCGTCGCGGACGTCGACGGGTCCGACGAGACGGCCGAGGACCTCCTGGCTGACCTCGCGTCGACCGTACGCGACTGGCACGCCGAAATCGCGGAAATCTCGGGCGCGATGACGGGCCAGCGATTCGCCGAGGGGACCGTCGAGGCGATGCACGTCGAACTGGACGCGGAACTCGAACGGAAGGGCTACGGGCACCTGTGACCCCGCGGAGGCGCGTCTTCCCACGTCGAGACGGCGCAGTGCAATCCGACCGGGAAAGCCGTCGAATCGACGAGCGCTGGCCGAACGATTGCCGGCCACAGCCGGGCAGTTGCTGAGCGGCAAGGAAGCGTGACCCGCCGCGGACGCGGCGGGTTCGGGGAGGAGCGGGGAGTTCATTCGGGAGCGCGTGCCGATGGCCGCGCGAGCGATAGCTGTCCCTGGAGGAATGAAAGGGTCGTTCGAAAGAGCTTCGCTCTTTCGTGATGACGAGAGACCGAAGGTCTCTCGGACCACGAGGCCGGTCGCGGGGGCTGAGTCGGGCCCTATCCGAGCGACGGAGGAGCGAGGATATCCCGCTCAGGGCGCGCGAGCGGAAGGTCGGCTTCCGCCGACCTTCTATACCTTCGCGGCTGCGCCGCGAAGCAAGCCGAGGGCTTTCGACGTGTTTGCTATACCATCAGTCTCGTCTCCCCGCACATACTCAACAGTACCTCTCGCAGGGGCACAGCGGTATCACCCCAACTGATGAGCCCGTTATGATCGCGATCATATTATCGCACGCATACTGATCGACAGAGCGTCAGAACGGGCGTGGGCCTCCTCGTACCACGGGGGGATGAACGCCAGCTACTGGTGGCCTGCGCTCTCTTCTCGAGGTCTGGATTTACGTCGGACTTGCGGGATGCAGCAACGGAACGCGACGACATCTACCTGTTTACGATGTCTGATATGGTGTCATTCTTCTGACGAGGAACTCGCACACGTATCGCCGTGGACGGGTCGTCGCAATTCGAGCCTACCTGGGCCGGGGCGTGATGATTCCTGTCGAGGGGATCCGTTCCGACGACCGGTTAGCCGGAGCACCGCCTGTGAGAAATCTATAAACAAATGCCCTCCAAACATTCGCATATGCCCGGGTTCGACGAGGAGAGAGTCGCACTCACCGGCGACGAACTCGAGTGTCTCCGTGATGTGCTAGCTGCCCATGGAGTCGGTCTAGCGGTACTCTTCGGATTCACTGTACAACCAGACGCGGACCCCGCTGACCTCGATATCGCTATCGAGTTCAGTGAGTACCGCCCGACAGACGAGGGGTACGCGGCAGTGTATCTCGACCTCTACTCGACGCTGGAAGACGAGATCGAACGGCCGGTGGACCTCGTCGACGTTCATTCGACTTCCCCGCCGTTTGCGAGCGTCGTGTTCGACGACGGTGTCCTCGTCCTCGGTTCCGAGGAACGGCTGGAAACGCTCGAACGGCGACTCACAGGTGACGAGCCGTCAGTCGAAAATGCGAGAAAGCGAGTCACAGCCGCGGCCAGTCGACTCCGCGAGGGATTCTCGTGAAATCAGTGGGAGCTCGGCAACGGGGACGATGAGTGCCGACGACCTCCCTCCGGACCGGGCCAACCGAATCGCCGACGCTATCGAGGATATCGAGCGGAATGTAATACGTCTCCGCGAGTATCAATAGTTATCGCGTGAAGAATAGGTCGCGCCCGACCAACAGGATCGGCGAGACGCGATCGAGCGGAAGTTCGAGAAGTTGGCCGAAGCGGTACTCGATATCTCGTCGGAGCTCTGTAAACAGGAACGCGCTGACGTTCCCGAACGACGGAAGGCGCGTGTCACCGCTCTCGAAAACGAAGGGATCATCGACGCGGGCCTCGCCGATCGATTGCGGACTGCTGTCGGCTTTCGAGACGTCCTCGTACATACGTACGGACCCATCGTAAACGACGACATCGTATTCGACGCCCTGCAAAACGATCTCGCCCAGTACGTGGAATTCGTCGAAGCAGTCGACGAGTATCTCACCTTCGACGGCAAGTAACCGGTCCTATACCCAAGCCGATTCACTACTAGAAGATTCTGACAGCCAGACTGGACTGCAAAAATGTCTATATACGACGCACTTGACGCAAATGCAATGGAGACGATATCAGTCCAGATGCCTGACGAACTCGAAGCCGAGTTAGAAAGATACGTCGATGAAGAACATCTCGACCAGCGTTCGGCCGTCCGAAAACTCCTCACCGAAGGACTCGAGAACTAGCGTCGCGAACAGGCCCTAGAACATTTGGGGGAGGGCAGGACCACGTTCACTAACGCTGCCGATCTCGCCGGCGTTTCGGTCTGGGACTTCGTCCAAGTAGCGAAGGAAGGTGATAGTACGTGGGTATCGGGCGACCACCTCGACGACGACATTGAGGACCTGTGAATGTAGGTCCTCGACGCGACGCCGCTCATCTCTCTCGTAATGGGGGCGCGACTCGCGAGCTGCGGGCGTACGGTATGGTTCGTGTCCCGCAATCGGACCTGGCCAATGGACGGTTTCGGAACCGTTAAAACTCGGCCTCACATTGCACTAACTGCTACCACACGGGCCGGTGGGGTAGCTTGGTATCCTTCGGCCTTCGGGTGGCCGTAACCGCAGTTCGAATCTGCGCCGGCCCACTTCTCTCAACGCAATACGAGGAGCGTCAGTGACGAGTAGTCGTTGCGAAGAAGTGGGCACGCAGATTCGAACCCTGGCAGTCGCAGCGGCCGAACGGAGTGAGGGCGACCGTCTGCCTCCGGTTCTACATCCGCGCCGGCTCATAGCGTATTCCCGTTTTCAGGCTTCTCAGACACGTATACGCCGATTTCGGTTTTCGGAGTGGGTCGCGTGAGCTCGGCCTGCGATAACTGCGGCGAGACGTGCTCGCCGCAGTACTACCGCGTCAGGTCCGGAACGACGACGAACTCCACGCCTGCCCTGCCTGTTCCTCGCTAGCGACGCGCGAGCGAGACGCTGCCGGACGCCCCGCTACATCCGCGGGCCGATCGACGACGCTACTTCCCTCACCGTAGCCCTGCGACCAGTACGGGCCAGGGGGACGCCAGCGACGCCGGCGCCACTCCCCTTCTTTCGCATTTAGATATTATATACGATCTAATATTCATAACTTTAATTTCTACAAAACTCGAAAGATATTGCGGGGGTCCGAGCCGGCCCGCTCGAATCGCGGACGTGGCGCGCAACGGTGCCGTACACTAACGGGGGGAGCGCCACGCGCGACGGCCAGTCGTCGGCGTTCGAACGATCCGCAACGTCGCGTGACGTCTGGTCACCACCGGTGACGCCGCCCGACGCGACGACGCCGACAGCGATTCGCGGACCTGCGCCGTCGTCGATCACGACCACCCCGTCGAGACCGGGCCGCGCGACGGACACGAACCGGATACCACGATGGAACTCGCCTCGCAACTCACCGCGCCGCTCCGTGGAACGCTGCTGCTCGCAGTCGTCGTCCTGGTGGGGGGACCACCGACGGCGGAGCTGGTGGTGTACCCGCTGGCCGACGCGGAAGACGTCAGGACGACCGTCGTCGACCGTCTGGTCCTGCTGCTCGTGGGGGTCCCGGCGCTGACCGCGTTCGCCGCCGCCACCGCGCTGTTACTCGCGACGAACTCCGGCGGGCTCCCCCTCTCGGCCGACGGGGGCCGTGCGCTCCTGGCGACCGAGTGGGGGGCGGTCTGGGTCGCCCAGACGGCGGTCACCCTGGGGCTCGGTCTGGTCGCGCTCGTCGGCATCGTGGGCTTCGTCGTGGTGCCGCGTCGATGGTGGCTCCGGGGTGCCACCGCCGGCGGCGTCCTCGTCCTGCTGGCCGTCTGTGCGTCGGGGTACTCGACCGTCGTTCCCGACGCCCGCGTCGCGATCGCGCTCAAGTTCGGACACATGGCCGGTGCGGCGGTCTGGACCGGCGGCCTCGTCGCGCTCACGACGGTCTGTCCGCCGGTGCTCCGGGCCGTCGACGAGGACGCGAGACGTCGGGCGGTGGCGCGAGCGATCCGGTCGTTCTCGCCCATCGCCGTCGGCGGCGTCACGCTGGCCAGCGTCGCCGGCCTGCTCATCGCCGTCTGGCACCTGCCCGGGGCGACGACGGTGCGGGCCTCCGACTACGGCGTCGTCCTCGCGGTGAAGGTGGCGTTCGCGCTCGCCGCCGCGGGCCTCGGCGGGGTCAACCGCTTCCTCCTGTTGTCTCGACTCCAGCCCGCGGCCTGTCGCCGTCGGACGGCCGGCCGTCGACTGCTCTCCCGCCTCGCGCACGGCGGCGCCGCGAACGCCACCGGCCGGGGCGCGACGCAGTCGTTCGTCTGGGCGATACGTGTGGAGGTGCTTGTCCTCGTCGCGGTGATGCTCCTGTCCGTGGTCCTGACGGCGGTCCTGTCGGTCCCCGCCGGCGCAGGTCACCTGAACGCCACGGGCAGCGAGTTCCGGAGTGTCCTGCTGGTGGGCGCCATGGTGGTCGCCGCCGTCGGGTTCACGACGTTCGGCTACGAGGTGACCGAGGTCCGGCGCGAGCCACCGCCGACGTGACGCGGTCGGGCCGTCCGCGACACTCGTCGGGCCGGGGGCTCCGGAGGCCCGTGTGTCGTTCGCGCGCCCGGTCTCGGTGACCAGAATCACCCCACTGCCCGACTGCCAGAAGACCTTTCCCCGCGTCTAGCCGTCGTTGGGTAATGCATTCACTCGCGATCGATACTCCCTCCCATCAGCTCTCTGCTGATGAGTGAACAGAACCTCGACCGCCGAACCCTCCTCGGCACACTCGCAGCCACAGGCGCCACCTCACTCGCTGGCTGTTCGGCCCTCCAGGGTGACCGCGGGAACGCGGACAGACAGCTCCAAGCGGTCGCCGACCGGCTCGAACGGGCGGAACAGCGCCTCGCGGAGGCCAGCGACGACCTGCCGGATTCGCTCGTCAACGCGGCCGAGAACCGCCAGGATCAGGCGAGCCGGCGGGCCAAGCAGGCCCGGAGCGCCGAGAAGCTGTAGGCGGAGGCGGCCGACGTCGTCACCGCCTGCGGAGTGGCTGTGGTGACGGACACCGGCCGGTGAAAAGACCAGACACCGCGGACGGGCGCCGATGGCCACTGGCGAGGTGGTGTGGGAGCGGCCGTCTCGGACGCGACAGGGAGACACCCGAAATCACTCGCTCACAGCGACCGCGAGGAGTTGAGCACGACGAGCAGGCTACTCGACGCCATCGCGGCCGCGGCGAACAGCGGGTTGAGCAACCCGGCGACGGCCAGGGGGATGGCGACGGCGTTGTAGCCGAACGCCCACGCGAGGTTGGTCCGGATGCGACGGTTCGTGGCCGAAGCGAGGTCGAACGTCGCCCGCACGGCGCGCAGGTCGTCGTCGAGGACGACTGCGTCGGCGGCCTCGGTGGCCAGTTCCGTGCCGCTGGCCATCGCGATGCCGACGTCGGCCTCCGCGAGCGCGGGCGCGTCGTTGCTCCCGTCGCCTACCATCGCCACCGTCCCCTCGGCGCGGAGGCGCCGGACCGTGGCGGCCTTGGCCTCGGGCTTGACGCCGGCGAAGACGCGGTCGACACCGGGGTCGTCGCGGAGTCGGTCGGCGGCCGCTCCCTCGTCGCCGGTCAGCACGACGACGTCGCGGTCGGCGAGTGACTCGGCGACAGCCGACCACTCGGCCCGCATCTCGTCCCCGACGGCGAGCACGCCCCTGGCCCGGCCGTCCCAGCCGACGACGACGGGGACCGACCCGTCGGCTCTGACCTCGTCGGCCCGTTCGACGAGGGAGGCAGGGATGGTCCAACCGCGCGTCTCGAACGCCGACGGGTGGCCGACGACGACGCGCTCGTCGTCGACGGTTCCCGTCACGGACCGGTCGCCTTGTGATACGTCGACTGCCTCCGGCGGGTCGTCGACGGCCGCGACGACCGCCGTCGCGATGGGATGGGCCGAGTAGCGTTCGAGGGCAGCGGCCCGCTGCAGGAGTTTCGTCGCGTCGGCGTCCGGTGCCGTCGCGTTCAGCAGGCGCATCGAGCCCGTGGTCAGCGTACCGGTCTTGTCGAAGACGACCGTGTCGACGTCGGGCGCCGTCTCGAACAGCGCGGGCGTGGTGACCACGACGTTCCGCTCGGCGGCCGTCCGGGTGCCGGTTGCGACGGCGAGCGGCGTCGCCAGCCCCAGCGCACACGGGCAGGAGACGACGAGGACCGTCAGCCCCGTCAGGAGGGCGGTCGTCGTACTCGCGCCGGTCGCCAGCAGCCAGCCGGCCACGAGGACGGCCAGGGAGACGACGAGGGGGACGAACACGGTCGCGAGTCGGTCGGCGAGCCGCTGGGCGCCGGGACGGGCGCTCTGGATACGCCAGAGGAGTTCCACGAGGCGGTCGAGCGTGCTCGTCACCTCGTCCCCGGCCCGGACCACGAGCGGGGCGTCGGTGACGACGGTGCCGCCGCGGACGTCGTCACCGGGCTCCTTCCGGCGCGGGAGTGACTCGCCGGTCACCAGCGCCTCGTCGACCGCCGCGGTGTTCTCGACGACGGTCCCGTCGACCGGAACTCGCTCGCCGGGCCGGACCAGCAGTCGGTCGCCGGGCGAGACCGTCTCGACGGGGACCGTCTCACCGTCGGGATGGCGAGTGGCCTCGTCGACCTGGAGACGGGTCAGCTCCGAGAGGAGGTCGGTCGCCCGTCGTTTGACCCGCGATTCGTACTGCGTGCCCGCGGTCACCACGAGCACGATCGCGATGGTCACGTCGAAGTACAGTTCCGTCCGTCCGAGGACCATCGCGAGCGTGCTGTAGACGTAGGCGCCGACGGCGGCCAGCGATACGAGCAGGTCGGTGTTCGGTCGCCAGGACCGGAGACTGACGTACGCGCCGCGCAACAGCGGAAAGCCGGTGTAGAACAGCACGATCGACGTGAACGCCCAGACGTTGGCCGCGATGTAGACGAAGTCGAGGCCGCCGAACTCGACGAGCGGTGGATAGCCGAAGTAGGTCGGATACAGGAAGAGGACGTACCACAGCATCGCCATCATCCCGAAGAGCCCCCCGCCGACGAGGAAGCGGACGAGCCCGTCCTCGTCCGGACTGCGGTCCGCGTCGGGGTGCCGGGCCTCGTATCCGTAGCCCGTCAACCGGTCCGGGAGGGCGTCGAAGTCGACCGATTCGGGGTCGTAGACGACCCTGGCGAGTTCCGTCGCGTAGCTCGCCTCGACCGCCTCGACGCCCTCGACGTCGCGGCCGAGCGACTCGACGAACACCTCGCAGGTCGAACAGTGCATCCCCTCGACCGCGAGGAAGCCCTGCTCGCAGCCCGCCGGGACCGTCGCGGCGCCGTCGTCGTCGTCGCGGTCGTCGAGCGCGGCCCGGGCCTCGTCCCCGAGCCGGCGCTGGACCTCGAGACAGCCCCGACAACAGAACGCGCCGTCGACGTCGGGGGCGGTCACGGGCGGGTCGGGCGTCGGCAATTCACAGAGCCTACAGGACATGGGAGAGTGATCGGTGTGGGATGGTCGGGTGGGGCACGTGGACGCCGAACAGCATCAGGCCGTGGGCGAGGAGGAGGTAGCCCAGGACGACGAACGCGACGCCGAGCGCACGGTGGAGACGACGGCGGTGGGCGACCCCGACGGCGTCGAGGAACAGGCCGTACAGCAGCAGCGTGGGAACGGTGCCGAGACCGAGGACGAGGAGCGACAGCCCACCGCGAACGGGGTCGCCGACCGCGAAGGCGTACAGGTAGGCCGGGTAGATGATCGGACAGGGGAACAGGCCGTGGAGGGCGCCGAGGCCGGCGATGCCAGGCCCGGCGGCCAGGCGGTCGACGCGGTTCGTCGCCACGGTGACGAGTCGTCCGAACGGCCCGCCGCCGGGGACGAACCGGTGGAGCGCGCCCGCGCCACCGAGCAGGTACGAGACGCCGACGGCGACGACGAGCATCCCGACGAGGACGCCGACGGCGCCGCGGAGACCGTCACCGACCCCCTGGACGGCGGCGGCCGAATCGAAGACGACAGCGCCGAGCAAGCCGGCGGCCGCGCCGACGAGCGCGTAGCTACTCGCTCGCCCGAGGTTGAACAGCACGTGCTGGCGAACGGCCCGGAGGGTCAGGTGGCCTGTGCGACGACGGTCGCGGGACGCGTCGACGTGGTCGCCGTACAGCGTCACCAGCGGACCGCACATCCCCAGACAGTGGGCGCCCGCGAGGACGCCGACGACGAGGAACACCGGCAGGTCGGCGCCCATCAGGTCCGCGGCGAGCAGCCACGTGTCAGACTGCGCCATCCGGTTCGTGACCGTTCACCGGCGTGAACGCGACGTAGAGGCTACCCACGATCAGCAGGACGTTCACCAGCGCGATCCCGACGTACAGCTCGCCCCGTGACAGCGCGAAGACGGCCACCGGGATAAGTGACAGCAGCCCGACAGTCGCACCGAGACGCGGTGTCAGTTCCATCAGTCGCGGTTAGGGGCGCGCTCATAAAAAGGGGCTGGCTGGTCTCAGTTGCCGGGAACAGGCAGACCGTATTTCCACTCACCCCCCAAGCTACTCAGCAGAAACGAATGGCAACAGACAGAGAACTAAAGGAAATCGGACACGACGAGTTCGACCCGGTCGGGACGCTCACCCTCATCACGGTGTACTTTCTCATCCTCGTCGGGATGTGGGTCCTCACCTACTTCGTCGAGTTCCTCGGCAACGGGCCGACGGTGGTAGGATGAACGTCCACACGTACGAGAAGATATGGCTCGTGGCGTCGCTGTTCCTCATCGTCGGCTTCATCGCGACGGTCGTCTACGGTGCCGCCGGCGCGGGCATCGCGATGGTCGACGCCTCCGGCGGGACCGTCGACTCCACGTCCCTCTCGGAGAACGAGCGGTTCGGCGAACCGGGCGTCGAACGGGTCGGGGACGGCGAGTACGAGGTGACCGTCGTCGCCCGCCAGTTCATGTACCAGCCCGACCCCATCCGGGTGCCGGCCGATAGCCGCGTGACGTTCTACGTGACGTCCGCGGACGTGATCCACGGGTTCCAGGTCGTCGGGACGAACGTCAACACGATGGTCATTCCCGGACAGGTCGCAAAGATCACCGTCGACTTCGACGAGCCCGCCGAGTACGGCATCATCTGCAACGAGTACTGCGGGCAGGGGCACCACGACATGGAGGGCAAACTCGTCGTCGTTCCCGAAGACGAGTACGGAGGTGACGACGCGTGACGAGCGAAGAACTGCCGGGCGAAGAACTGTTCCTCGACCGGTTCCCCGACGAAGCCCAGGTGGTCCGGGCGTCGCTGTGGAGCGCGTTCGTCGCGCTCGGCATCGGCGCGCTGGCAGGCATCGTCCAGGCGCTCCACCGGGTCGGCTACGTCCGGTTCATCGACTCGGCGGACTACTACACGGTCCTCACGCTGCACGGCGTGTTGCTCGTCATCTCCTTCACTATCTTCTTCCTCGTCGGACTGTTCACGTGGGCGGTGACCCGGAGTCTCGACAGGCCGGTCGAGAACATCCGCTTCACCTGGGCCTGGTACCTGACGATGGTCGCGGGCACGGTGCTGGCCGGCGTCGCCATCCTCGGCGGGTTCGTCGATTCGATCCCGATCAGCGCGGACGTGCTCTTCACGTTCTACGCGCCGCTCCAGGCACACCCGCTCTTCTACGCGGGACTCGCGGTGTTCATCATCGGGACGTGGCTCGCGGGCTTCGACTGGTTCCGCTCGTGGTGGATCTGGCGCAGCGAGAACGACGGCCGCATCCCGCTCCAGACGTTCATGGTGCTGACCTCGATGCTGATGTGGTACATCGCGACCATCGGGGTCGCCATCTCCGTCGTCTTCTTCCTGCTCCCGTGGTCGCTCGGGATCATCGACCAGGTGAACCCGCTGCTGACGCGGACGCTGTTCTGGTACTTCGGCCACCCGGTGGTGTACTTCTGGCTGATGCCGGCCTACCTGCTGTGGTACACCGTGTTACCGTCCATCTCCGGCGGACGGCTGTTCAGCGACCCGCTCGCACGCGTCGTCTTCGTGCTGTTCCTGATCCTGTCGACGCCGGTCGGGATACACCACCAGTACCTCGACCCCGGCATCGCGGAGGGGTTCAAGTTCATCGCGATGACGAACACGATGTTCCTGCTGCTCCCGAGCCTGCTGACCGCGTTCACCGTCGTGGCGAGCATGGAACACGGCGCTCGCCAGCGCGGTGGTGAGGGTTACCTCTCGTGGCTCGGTGCGTTACCGTGGCGCGACCCGGCCTTCACCGGCATGGCGCTGGCAGGCCTGATGTTCGCCGCCGGCGGCTTCTCGGGGATGGTCAACGCCGGGATGAACATCAACTACCTCATCCACAACACGCTGTGGGTTCCCGGCCACTTCCACCTCACCGTCGGCACGGCCGTCGCCCTGACGTTCATGGCGGCGACCTACTGGCTGTTACCGCAGTTGACCCGCCGACGGCTGTACAGTCGGACCATCGGTCTGTTCCAGGTCGTCATGTGGTTCGTCGGCATGGTGCTGATGTCGAACGCGATGCACCGCGCCGGGCTCGTCGGCATCCCGCGCCGGACGGCCGAACCCCAGTACGACGGGTTCGCCTTCGACGCCGGCCTCAGCAGCGTCGCCGAACTCGACGCCCAGGTCGCCATCGGCGGGACGCTGCTGTTCGTCTCCGTCGTGCTCTTCCTGGGTAACCTCATCATCTCGCTACTGGAAGACCCGATGGAGGGTACCGTCGACCGGTCCCTTCCCCCGGCGCTCTCCGGTCCGGAGGACTCCCCCGAAGTGCTTGACAACCTCTCCCTGTGGGTGGCTATCGCACTGTTGCTCGTCCTGCTGGCCTACAGCCTGCCGATCGGCGCCATCGTCGCCGACGGCGGGTTGTTCGGGCCGGGAACCGAATCGTATCCCGTGGTGCTGTCCTGGCTGGAGGTGGTCACGTGAGCGGGCGAATCTCCCGGGCCGGCCTGCTCGTCATCCTCGCGTTCCTCGTTCCGGTCATCGTCGAGTTCCGGACGCTCGCGGCCCTGTTCGGCGTCTCCCTCTCGGTCGGTCAGTACCTCGTCGCCGTGACGGGGCTCGTGATGGCAGTCCTCCTCGCCGTCACCGCGTGGAACCTCCGCGCCGGGACGACCGCCGACGACCACACGGGAGGTGCCTGACCCCGTGGCGACTGCCGTCGACCGATCGGTCGGTCCATCGCTGCCGCTCGGTCGCTCCGCTACGGTCAGCGCGGTCAGCGCGCTGCTCGTCGTCGAACTCACGATGCTCGGGGTGTATCTCCACCTGACCGACACCGCCGTCGTCGCGCTCCGCTACACGCTCTACCCGTTCGTCTGGATAAACGTCGGCGCCTGGGTTCTGCTCCGTCGACCGACCGTAAGTGCGTCCTGGCGACGGCGCCTCGCTGCAGGTACGCTCGCCCTCGGCTACTTCCTCGTCCTGGCCGTCGCAGGCGGGCTGATCCGCCACGGCGGGATGTCGATGTCACCGTCCGTCGTCTGGCTCTCGCCCGGCTGGGGACCGGCGCTGTTCTACACGACCGAGTTCGTCCACCTCGCAGTCCTCCCGTTCGAGGTCGTCGGGTACGCCGCGCTCGCGGTACTCGTGTACACGCTCGTGCTCTCGGGCTCCCGGACCGCCCTCGCTGGTCTCCTCGGCGTCGCTACCTGCGTCGGCTGCCTGTGGCCCGTCGGCGCGGCCTTCGCGGCGATCCTCGTCGGCGTGGGATCGCCGCTCGCATCGACTGTTCCGGGCGTGGCCTACGACCTCTCGACGCTCCTGTTCGTCGTCACTGCTGGCGCACTCTACTGGGCCAGTCGGCGAACGGCCTGACGACCGGTTCCCCCGGTCCAGGGCCACGGACTCACTTCGCAGTCGGGTGCCGCCAGAATCGGACGGAACAGCGAATTCGCGAACGATCCCCGAACGAATTGCGCCGAAAAGAGCCGCTACCTGCAGCCAGTTGTTCGTCAGCTTACCGCGTCCGTCGCGGCCGGGTTCGCGCCGACGCGACCACGACCAGGACGAGCAGCGCCCCGAAGAGCGGGATCGCCAGCGCCAGCGGCGACACCGACCCGGCGACCGTTCTGGCCAGCGTGGGCCACAGCGAGAGGAGGCCGACGGCCACGAGCAGGCCGGCGAGACCGGTCACGACGGCCGCGACGAGCGGCATCACTCGCTCCGGGCGAACGGGCGGGTCCTCTGACAGGGGTCGATCGAGTGCTGAACTCATATCTGTACAGTCGCAGCGGGCCTATTTGAAACGATGTCCGCGTTCCCGCGATCTGAGAACGAAGTACGCGACGACGATCAGGTGGACCGCGCGACCCGCCACCGGAGTCTCGGGGGCCGGCGCGAACAGCGAAGTCCTCACTGCCGCGTCGCCACGACCAGCGCGAACCCGGCGACCAGCAACACGGCGAAGCCAGCCAGCGACAGGCCCTGCACGTCCAGCGCAGCGACACCTACCGTCACCGCCAGAATCGCGACTCCAGCAAGTAGACTCCCGCCAGCGTGGACCAGTTCTGCCCGATGGGTCTGCGCACGTCGCCCGACCTGGCCGCCCAGCGAGACGGCCTGCTCACCGAGGTCCCAGGCGAGCACCGACGCGACGCCGGCGGCCAGCAACTGAATCTCCGAGGCACCGCGGACGACGCCGCTCGTGACGACGCCGACGAACAGGAACGCGGCCCCGGTGGTCACGAGCCTGCGCTCCCAGCCCGCTCGGACGGGCAACAGCCCTGCCAGCAGCACCGCGAGACCGAGCAATCCAGGTAGTAGCTCCAGTCGTTCCGTCATCGCCTCCGGCTGGGAGACGGCCAGCGCGAGCGCCACGAGAACGAGCACGCCGCCCGCGAGCGCCGCGAGCGACCCTGGAACCTTCTGCCCGCGCTGCCACGCCACGTAGCCACCGGCACAGAGCGCCAGGCCGACGATGTCGACGACGAGCGCCTGCCACTGGCCGGCACCCTCGATCAGCAGCGCGACGGCGGCGAATCCAGCAAGCATCGCCAGCAGCGCGCCGGGCGCAGTCGGTCGGTCGAGCAGGTCACGCGAGGCAGCCAGCGACGTCATCTGTATCGCTCCATAGTTTTCGCGAGTGCGTTGCCGAGGTGGTCGCCGGTCTGCCAGTCGACGACGGGGACGCCGAGGCGGCGGAGCGCCTGGATCCGCGTCGTCCGTTCGCGCGCGGCCAGGCGGTTCCCGACCGTCTCCCCGGCCGTCGTGTCCGGGCTGACGACGGTGACTGGGTGGCCGGCGGCCTCCAGGGTCCGCACCGTCCCGACGACGTCGTCGTCGGCCAGTGGGCTCAGCAGCGTAATCTGCGTGTTACCCCCGAGTCGCTCACGGAGTTCGGCGGTCTGGCGGTCGCGCCCGCTCGTCGCGCCGTCCACCAGCCGGCCACCGTCGGAGAGCGCGGGTTCGGCGCCGGCGGTCCCGGGCTGGTCCACCGTGGGCCCCACTTGGGTGTCGTTCACCTCGGGCGCGACGTCCCTGCTCTCGAATTCGGGCGAGACGACGCGGTCCAGCGCGTCGTCCTGGTTGCCAGCGACTGTCGACGGCGCGAACGCGGGGTCGGCGTCGAGCAACTGACGGAGATGGGCCAGGTGGCTCTTGCCGACGCCGAGGGGGAGCCAGCAGGGCTCCGGGCCGAGCGCGGCGAGGCCGAACTCGTGGTTGGCGTCGGCGAGCGCGGCGGCCAGGCGGTCGGCCGCGGCGACGCTCCGGGCGACGGCGTGGGCGGTCGGCGACGCTCCCGGTTCGTCCGGTGCGGTGGACGTCCCGACGTCGACGCAGAGCACGACCGCGGCGGCCTGTTCCTCCCGGAACTCGACGGTCGTCAGGTCGCCACCGCTGGCGAAGCGTCGCCAGTCGATCCGTTTCACCGGGTCGCCGCGGCGATACTCGCGCATGCGATGGAACTCCAGCCCGCTCCCCCCGTCGTCGGTGACGAGTTCGCCGGTCCGGCGGCGGGTCAGGTCCCGCAGGGCGGCCTGGGGGACCGAGACGCCGCAGTCGATCACCGTCGACTCGTGGACGGTCGTCGTCCGCTCCGTCGCGCCGCCGAGGTCCCGCGTGAGCACGGTCGAGGGTTCGAACCGGTGTTTCCCCTCGCGACCCTCGACGGCGTACTCGATGGTCGTCTCCTCGCCGGGGCCGAGCGCCGTGGCGCGCCGCGGCGTCCCGTCGACGACGGGGAGCAGGGCGGGCACGCCGTCGACGACGCGGAGGTCGGTGAGCCACCGGTCGCCCTCGTTGCGGACGGTGACCGCGACGTCGACCGACTCCCCGTGTGCGGGCGTCCGCTCCGATATCGTCCGCTCGACGGCGAGGTCGGGTTCGGGCGGTTCCGGGACGAGCCGCGGGTAGACGGCGTAGCCGACGCCGACAGAGGCGAGCAACAGCAGGCTGGGGCGCTGGGCGAGGAGGCCGACGGCGCCCGCGAACAGCGAGAGCGCGACGACGCCGCGCCAGCGACCAGTGGTGCGAACGTCGCTCACGCCGACTCACCCTCCATCCCCGACTCCCCCTCCAGCCGTTCGAGCGCGGCCACCGTCGCGTCGACGCGCCGGCGGAACCAGTCGTCCCGGCGGAGACGCGTGGCGAGGCGCCCCGCGAGTCCGGGCGGGTCGAGTTCGTCGTCGGCGAGGAACGCCGCGGCGGCCTGGTCGTCGGTCCACTTGCCCGATTCGATGCGGTCGCGGGCGTCGGGCCGGGAGCACCGGTACGCTTCGGCGACGGCATCGACGGCGGCGGCCCGGACGCGCGCGTGGACACGTCGGTGCGTATCGATCACGCGCAGGAACGGGAGCGACCCGAGCGCGTCGTCGACGTCGCGGCCGGGCGAGGCTGGGTCCGTTCCTTCGACGGGGGGCGGCGTCGCCTCCGAGACGCCCGTCGTCGTCCGCGAGAGGACGAGGCCCACGACGGCGGCGAGCGCGGGCACGGCGAGGACGGCAACCAGCACGTAGTCGTTGCCGGCGAGCGCCAGGGCCGGCCCGATGGGGATCAGTCCCGCGACGGCGGGCGAGAGGACGGCGAGGATGCCGAGAACCAGCAGGAAGATTCCTGCGGCGGCCGGCGCTTTGCGCGTGAGTGCCATCAGGTCCCACCTCCGGCGTCGAGTCGGTCCCGACTCTGCTGGGCGGTCTCTTCGCGCTGGGCAGTGACGGGACGGCCGCCGTAGCGGACTTCCTCGTACGTCTCGGTGAGTCGCTTCACGGCCTCCCTGTCCAGCCCGGCCTCGATGGCGGCGCTCGCACACTCGCTGGTCGTCATCGTTCCTGGACGATCGAGGTCGAGGCGGCTGACCATCCCGAGCCACGCGCGTTCGACGGCGTGAGCGGGCGAGCCCTCCCGCGGGTCCGACTGGGCTGCAGGTGCGGGGCCTTCGCCATCTTCCTCGTCGTCCGGATCCGCGAACGCGGCCAGCAGCCGATCCCGGTATCGATACGCGATTCCGGCCGCACCCAGCACGGCGGCGAGGACCAGCAGGTACGGCAACAGGGCCATCAGCAGGGCCAGGAGCCGGTCGAGCAGTGACATCGGTTCAAGGCCCTGCTCGCCGCTCTCGTCCTGCTGCTGCTCTCGCTGCTGTTGCCGTTGCTGGGACTGGCTCTCCGCCGGCTTGCTGCTCGTCGCGTCGCGTTGCCCATTCGCGTCCGCGTTCGTCGCGCTCGCGGGCTCACCCTCCTGCTCGTCCCCCTCGATTTCGTCCATCACGTCCGAGGCGGTGTCCTGCCCGATGGGCACCTGGTCGTAGTCCAGGTCGATGACGTCGTTGGCGTCCGTCGACATGGTCGACTCCAGCGTCGTCGCCGAGACGCCCATCGCGCTGATAGAGAGGAGGGCGACCGCGAGCCACGCGCCCGTTTCCCGGTTCATAGTGTCGGCAGTGTATCGGTGTAAATCATCTGGCGCTCCCTCGTGTATCCACCCTCGTTAAGCCAACCGAGTTCGCAGACGAAACCGCAAGCCCGTAGGCCCCTATTGGGAACTTCGTGGTTAGTTATAGAGTGCCCTTACGCGACTAACGCGGGATTATCTTCGGCGTCGCGCTGGCTCCGTCTAGAAATCTGGTGTCGCGCGACAGATCGGTGGCCGCGGTGAGAAAGGTCGTCCTACTGGATAGAATGTCGCGAGGATCTCGTCTCGGCTGGATGTGCACGATTCGTTCAGAAACGACAGAGGACCAGAACTCAGGAATCCTCCGAGAGCGTGGAATCGGCCTCGTTCCCGGGGATATCGTGCGTTTCGATGCCGTCGCCGCCCATGGGTGCCTTCAGGTCGTCTCCTTCGAATGCGCCGTGTCGCTGTCGCACGATCTCCACAGAGAGGTTACCCGATTCGTCGACGTCCCAGCGTAGCTTGTCGCCTGGCTCGATGTCGAGACGGCGACGAACTGCTTCGGGAACTGTGACGAACCACCCTTCGCTGACCGTGGTCTCTGGTCTTGTCATACTCCTCGGTGCGAGCGCTTCTCCGAAGCGTGTTACGCCACATGTGTCCGGAACGAACGTCAATACACCTAAGTACACAGTCCGACGCCTACAGCCATGAGCCGACAGTTCGTCGTCACCGGCCACGACGTCCCGACGACACCGGAGTTCTCCCTCGACGACCTCCCAGGTGGCGCGGGACGCCTCGACCTGCTGGCGCGCTGTGTCACGAGCGCGCTCGTGCTCTCCCACGGCCTCCGGGAGGACGTCCGCGTCCACCTCGTCCTCGCCGACGAGTACACCGTCACCTTCGACGGGGGCGCGCTCCGGAACTTCAACCCCGACGAGCGCTCGACGGCGGCGCGGGTCCGGAACGCCCTCGAAGAACGCGAGGAGGCCATCGGTCACGTCCCGGTCGAGACGTCGCCGGGGGTCTCGCTCTCCCGGATGGGGTTCGAGGCGACCGTGGAGAGTGCCGCACAGGGGGGGACCGTCGTCCAGCTCCACGAGAACGGCGACCCCGCCGTCGACGTCGACCCGCCGACCGACCCGGTGTTCGTCCTCTCGGACCACCACGACTTCACGGACGCCGAGAGCGCGCTCCTCGACGACGTCGCCGACCAGCGGCTCTCCCTGGGGCCCAAAGCCATCCACGCAGACCACGCCATCGTCGTCGCGCACAACTACCTCGACACCGACCGGTACACCAGCTACTGACGGCACGCGGGAACAGCAACACGGGGCAGTAGCCGCTCTCTAGCGGCCGGAGAAACCGGCAGACGGTCGACTGGTACGGAAGCGGCCGCGTCGGCACTGAATCCATCTAGCGTCTCCGGTAAGGTGGCTCTAGACACCGCCGGCGAATCTTCAGGAGAGCATACTAATCCCGAGCGCACGCCTCACTGCCGACATGAGGAGAACCGAAGGGTGAACGCCGTCGTCATTCCGACCGGGCACGAGGCCCAGAGTTACGTCTGTGTCAGGTCGCTCTCGGAGCGGGGCGTCCGGACCATCGTCGCCTCGGAGAAGGAGGCCGTCCCGGCAGCGGCGTCGCGGTACTGCGACGAGTCCGTCGACCTGCCGCCGCCGAAAGCGGACCTGCTGGCCTACCGGGACGCGCTGCTCGAACTGGCCGAGCGGCCGACGGTCGGAACGATCATCCCGATCCGGCCGGAGGACGGCTACGTCCTCTCGCGCTACCGCGAGGAGTTCGAGGAGCACGTCTCACTGCCCGTCCCGTCGTTCGACCAGCTACGGACCGTCCACGACCGCCTGCGCCTCGCTGAGGCGGCCGAGGCGGCGGGCGTGCCGGTGCCAGAGACGCGTCGCCTCTCCGACGTCGACGACTGGGGGCCGGACCTCATCGTCAAGTCCCGGTACAATCTGGTCGTCGACGACTACGTCGACCACCTCGACCCGGGGGAGTCCGCCGTCGTCAAGGCGGTCAAACACCTCCAGCCCGGCGCCGAACCGGACCCCGGCGCGATCCGCGAGGAGTACCAACACGACCCCGTGGTCCAGGAGTTCGTCCCCTACGACGAGGAGTACATGTTCGCCGGGCTGTACGACCACGGCGAGGCGCTGGCCACCTTCCAGCACCACCAGATCCGGGGCAACTCCTACACCGGCGGCGGCGGCGTCTACCGCCGGTCCACCGACATCCCCGAACTCGACGCCGTCGCCGACGACCTGCTCAGCCACCTGAACTGGCACGGCCTGGCCTGCATCGAGTACATGCGCGACGAGCGCACCGGCGAGTTCGTCCTCACGGAGATCAACCCCCGGATGTGGCAGTCCCTGCCCTCGACCGTCCGGGCCGGCGTCGACTTCCCGGGCTACTACTGGCTCCAGGCGATGGACCGGGCCGACGAGATCGACCCGGACTACGAGATCGGCGTCGGGAGCCACCTGCTCCACGGTGAACTGGGCTACCTCCTGAGCATCCTCACCGACGACTCGCCGCTCGTCCAGCGGCCGTCGCTGGCCGGGACGGCCTGGGAGATAGCCGCCTCCTGCCTCTCGGAGCCCCACTTCGACTACCTCAACCTCGACGACCCCGGCCCCTTCTTCCAGGGCCTCCGCAACAAGGTGAAGTAGCCGGGACGAGGTCGGCTGAGAGTGGCTGTTGGAGAGGTGTGTGTAGTGAGTGGGTGGTTTGGTGGGATAGTGCTGGAAGAAATGAGACCGCTGACAACCAGAAAGCCCTCGGCGCGCTCCGGTCCCGCGGACCTCCTGCGCTCCTCGCTCCGCTGCGGTGCTTAGAGGTCCGGGGTTCCCGGACCGCACCTCGCCCTTTCAGTCCTCCAGGTCAGCACAGCACCGCAGCCCAGCCCTTCCCCTGGTCGCGCGATGAAACGCGCTCCCGGCCGACCGCTGTGCGGTTGCGGAGCGGTCAGGAAGCGTGATTCGCGCCGGACGGCGCGAATCCGGGGAGGTTTGGCGGAACTAATCGCGAGCGCGTTTTATCGCGCGAGCGACGAAGTTTCCTGGTGGACTGAAAGGGCGAGGTGCACTGGCCGAAGCACGGCGACGTAAGCACCGCAGCGGAGCGAGGAGCGTGGTTCGAAAGGCGCTGCGCGCCTTTCGTCATCACGAGAGAGCTCCGCTCGCTCGAACGACAGCGAGCCGCGCGAGGCGAGCGCGCCGAGGGCTTTCGAAGTGTTTGCGGTCTCGATTCCGATTCCAGAGAGCGCGCCGAGGGCTTTCGAGTTGTTTGAGTTCGTGCTATAAGCGCCGAACCCGACGCCACTATTCGCTCAGTCCTCGATCTCTACTGACCATGAACGAACGACGGGCCGACACGACGACCCCTACGACGAAAATCACCTCACGGTCGGTCGTTGAACAGGACCAGATGCCGGAGGATCGTCTGTTTCTCCAGGCCGCCGCCGAGCGCCCCCGAGAGGACGCCGATGGTGGCGATAAAGCCCGCGATGCGGACGAGTTCGACGACGCCGACGGTCGGGTCCTCCAGGCTCGGCCAGTTCGTCATCAGGTTCGGCGGGAAGACGACGTACTCGATGGTGAGCATGATCACCCCGACCAGCAGGTAGAGCCCGACCATGGCGAGGACGAGGATGCAGAAGACGGCGACGTTCACCAGCGCGACGTGTTCGGTGAGCACCTGCTGGCGCCCGCGGGGGAACAGCAGGTTGTGCGAGAAGAGGAGGTAGACGGCCGCGAGCAGGATGGACCCGACGGCGAACAGCGCCGCGGTGCCGTCGGTGATGTTCAGCCCGACGTCCCACGTCTCGGCGCTGAAGACGACGACGAGCGTCGGCACGAGCGCCGCCGTCGACAGCTTCGGTAGCGACAGCGGCAGCGCGAGCGCCCGGCTCCTGACCACTGCGGCGGCTACCTCCCCCGGGTTCCGGGCGACGCTGACGAGGTAGAACCACAGCCGGCCGAGGGGGCCGCGGGCGTCGGTCTCCTCCTCGGGTATCCGGCCCGCCTCGCGGCGGAACTGTCTGCTCAGCGTCGCGTCGAACCGCGGGACGCCGTCCCGTTCGGCGTCGAACGTGAACGGCGCCATCGCAGCGTCGCCGCCCTCGTCGTGGCCCGCACCGAGGACGTGCCCGATCTGGTGGAGCACCAGCGCCGCGCCGTTCCAGCGCACCGCCGCGTCGTCGAGCGACCGTCGCGGCTGGTCGCGCGGCGACAGCCGCAGCGTTCGCGTCGAGACGACCGCGACGCGTCCCAGCGGCGAGGCCAGCCCGGGCACGCGCCGCTCGCGCCGCGAGAGCAGCGGGACGTCGGTGACGACGACGACCAGGTCGTAGGGTCCCTCCACCATCCGCAGTGCCGCATCCTCCAGGAACTCGGAGGGGTAGCGGGCGTCGTAATCGGACAGCTCCTCGGGCTCTTCCGCGTGGAACCGCCAGCTCGCGTCCGTCGCCGACGCCAGTTCGCCGACGACGTCCCGGGCAGCCCGGTCGGCGAAGCCCGCGAGGTCGACGCCGCCGCTCCGGGGGGAATGGGCGACCAGCAGGCCGACGTCGACGACGACGTCACCCTCGCCCGCGTCGGCTCTCGCTGCGCCGTCATCAGACGTTGCCCCGAGCACGCCGTCATTTCGGACTGACGACACAAAAGCGTCCCCGGCCTCGACTGCGTGAACGAGTCGCGGGCGCCTCCTCGACGGGCCACGCAGTCGAGTCGACGAGGTCCGATCACGTCGGCGCCGGAACGGCGGCTACGACGTCGATGCGGCGAGAGATGGAAACGGGCGTGGCCAGCAGGGCGGCGCGTGCCGTGAACCGTCCACGACGAACCGGTACCCGACGACCGACCGCTACCAGCCGCTCGTTCGTGCCAACGGCACCCGTCGTCCCCGTGGTACGACTGCCTTACCCAAGTAATGGAAACCTGTTGCCGTATTGTGCAATACATATTGAAACTGCTGGCGGACAGAGGATGAGGGTACCGATGGTTGGCGCCACAGATGTGGACCGGAAACGTGGGCCGGGGGATTCGTATACAGTGCGTGAATTTCGCTCCGAGGACAGGGACGGAGTCCTCGCCCTCGACCGGACCGTCTGGGGCCGGGACCGGGGTGAGGACTGGTTCGACTGGAAGTACGCGTCCAACCCGATCGTGGGCCACGTGCCGATGTTCGTGACCGAATACGACGGCGAGATCGTCGGTGCGCGCCCGTTCATGGCCTTTCGAATACGCGCCGGCGAGTCGGTCGTCGACGCGCTGCAACCGAGCGATACGATGGTCCACCCAGATCACCGGCGGCGGGGTCTCTTCAGCCGGATGACGAGGCGAGCGATCGCGACGTACGCGGACGAGGATCCCGCGTTACTGTTCAACTTCCCCAACGACGCGGCCCGGCCCGGCTACGAGAAACTCGGCTGGCGGACGCTCGGCCCGCAAGTGACGTACTACCGCGTCCAGGACCCGGCTCGCCTCTTCGCAGAGCGGTTCGACGGACCGGCCAGAGAGCTCGCTCGCCGGACCCTCCGACCGTTGGTCAGGTCGGTGCGGCGAACCGGGACTCACGCGTCCGGACGGTCCGACGTCGACGTGCAGTCCCGGCGAGGCGTCCCCTGCGCGACCCTCGCGTCGCTCTACGACCGCCGCGTGCCGGGCAGGTTCCACGTGCTCCGCGACGAGGAGCTCCTCAGGTGGCGGTTCGGGAGCCCGGCGTGGTCACGAACGACCTACCTCGCCAGCCGCGGCGGAACCGTCGTCGCCGCGCTCGTCGCGCGGACCCGCACGCTCGCCGACGGCGCCACCGTCACGCAGGTCGCAGACGTCCTGCCGCTGCCAGGCGACGCTTCGCTGATGGGCACCGCCACGTCACTCTTCGGAGCGGTGACCCGGGACCACGCGGACTCGACGCTCGTCGCCGTCAGCGCGGGCGCGACCAGCCCGGCGATCCTCCACCGACTGGGGTTCAGGCCCGACGACCGGCCGCCGCTGTCGTGGCTTCGCAGCCGACGCAAATCGCTCGCGGTCCGGCCCCTGCCGCTCTCCGACTCGTCGTGGACACTGGACGGGCGGCCCGTCGACGTCCCGACGAACTGGACGGGCACGTTCGTCGAACGCGACACGACGTGAGCGGTCGACGGACGCCGAAGTACGTGCTACATACGATCGGTACAGCGCCTATAACAAACAGATGGGGGCGGGTTTCACCGAACCATGTTCGACACGACAGACGCGCGTCGCGCGGTGGCCCGCGCGTACCGCCTCGCGATAGCCGCCGCGTCACTGCCGATCATCCTCGCCGACTACTTCGACCCGGACACCGGCGCGGCGTACGACGTCGGCCTCGCGTCGAAACTCGTCCTCGCGGCGCGGATGGTACGGAACAACTGGCAGATCCCGACCGGGTCGAGTTTCGTCGAACATCTGGTGATGGCGGCCGCCATCCTCGAGGTTCCCCCGGATGTCGACGGCTGCGTCGTCGAGTGCGGCTGCTTCAAGGGCGGTAGCACCGCCAACCTCTCGCTCGTGGCGGGGCTGTGTGGCCGCACACTCCACGTGTTCGACTCCTTCGAGGGGATGCCCGAACCGACGGCCGAGGACGAGACGCACCTGGTCGTCGACTCCGCGCGGGTCCACGCCTACGAGGAGAATTCCTGGGACGCGACCATCGACGAGGTGGAGGCCAACGTCGTCGCCTACGGCGACCCCGGCGCCGTGGTGTTCCACCCGGGGTACTTCGAGGAGACGATGCCGGGGTTCGACGAACCCTGCGTCTCCGCCTTCCTCGACGTGGGTCTGCGAGCGTCCGCGGAGACGGCGCTCGAACACCTCTGGCCCGTGCTCCGGAACGACGGTCGGTGTTTCACCCACGAGGCCAAGCACATGGACATGGCCGACCTCTTCTTCGACCGGGCGTGGTGGCGCGAGACGCTCGACGCGGAGCCCCCGGGACTCGTCGGCGCCGGGAGCGGTATCGGTCTCCACCCCGGTCCGAACGGTTTCTCCAGCCTGCTGGCATACACCGTGAAGAACCCGACCGTCGAAGACTACGCCGTCGTGGCCCAGACCGGCGCCGACAACGTGGTCGACGTGGGCCGAACCGGGTCGGACTGACCACGCTCACCGCGGATCATCGACGCTTAACCTCCTGGGCCGGCCAGATACCCCCATGACCGACCGAGACGTCGCCGACGGACCGAACGGCGAGGACCTCGCCTGGGAGACGCTCGCCACGGAGACCGCCTACACCTGCGACGGGTTCGATATCTTCAACCAGTCGGTTCGACTCCCGGACGGCACCACGGCGGAGTTCGACTACCTCTCGGAGAGCGAGGCCGTCGTTATCCTTCCGTTCACGCCCGACGGCGACGTCGTCGTCATCGACGAGTGGCGCCAGCCCGTCGAGCGCGTCAATCGCGGCCTGCCCGCGGGCAGCATCGAGCCCGAGGACGACGACCCGACCGCCGCCGCCCACCGCGAACTGGTCGAGGAGACAGGCCACGAGGCCGGCGCGATGGAACACCTCACCAGCGTCGAACCGGCCAACGGGTTCGCGGATTCGTACTTCCACTACTTCGTCGCTCACGACTGTGAACCGACGGCCGAGCAGCGACTCGACGACAACGAGTCCATCCGGGTCGACACGGCGTCCTTCGACGACCTCGTCGAGAGCGTGCGCACCGGTGACCTCCAGGACGGCCGGTCCGCGTTCGCCGTGCTCTACTACGCGCTGTTCGAGGACGAGTAACGCCGCCCGGATTTCCGAACGGACACTGAATATATTACCCAGGGGCGATAATCCCGGCGTATGGACGAGCCAGGGGAGCCGACCATCGTCGGCGTGGATGTCGCAGGGATGCGCGAATATCTCGGCGAGGAGGACGTCGTGTTCGCCGTCCTGTTCGGCTCGTACGCGCGCGGAACTGCCGACTCGTCCTCGGACGTCGACGTCGCCCTTCGATTCCCCGACGGCATGGATTCACACGAGCGATTCCGTCGACGCAACCGTATCGACGCGGCGCTCCAGGAGTATGCCGACGGCTTCGTCGACGTCAGTGACATCGCTTCGTCGCCGACTCCTGTCGCACACGCGGCCCTCCGGGATGGCGTCCGTCTCGTCGGTGACGAACAGACCATCGACGAGTACCGGACCCAGATCGAGGCCGAATACGAGTCGTCGTCAGCCGCACGGGAAGCGGCCGACCAAGCGTTCATCGACCGACTCGCCCGGGGAGATATCTAGATGGTCGACGAGGAGATCGTCGTCGACAAACTCCGACACATCAACGAGTACACCGAGGACCTGAAGCAGATGCGTGGGATGTCCAAGGAGAAGTACGTGAACGACGTCGTGATACAACGGGCAGTCGAGCGAACGTTGATGAATCTCGTGCAGTCCTGTATCGACCTCGCTCAACACATCCGAGCGTCCGAAGACCTCTCACCGAGTGGAACCTCGAAGAAGGAAATCGAGGCCCTCAGTGTTGCCGGAATCATCTCGGACGAGACGCAGGCACGATTGGAGGAGGCGGTGGGATTCCGGAACATCCTCGCGCACCGGTACGGTGACGTGGATCACGACATCGTCTACGACGTACTCCACAGCGATATCCACTGGTTCGAACAGTTCCAGCAGGCGGTCGCCCAGTGGTTTCAAGAACGGGACGACGCGTAGTTTTCTGCCGCCCGGATCTCCGAACCGATACCTTCCTTCCTGTTCCATTCCACTCCACGCCCATGAGCTACGACCTCTTCGACACGGAGTCGGGCAACGCAGTCGTCATCGCCCTGGACCACGGCCTCGGCATGGGCGCGCTGGAGGGGTTCGAGGACGCCGGCGCGACGCTTTCCGCCGTCCTCGCGGGCGACCCCGACGGCGTCCTCGTCGGGCCCCACTTCGCCCGCCGGTATTCTGACCGGTTCGAGAACTCCGAGGCGGACCTGCTCGTCACGGCGGACGTCGTCACCTTCTCGACCCGGCCGGGCCGCGACGAGGCGATGGACATCTGGACCCAGCCCTTCGACGTCGACGCGCTACTCGAACTGGACCCCGTCGGCGTCAAGACCGTCCTCGTCTTCGGCCGCGAGGACCGCGACCTCTTTCGGCAAAACATCGAGGCCGTCGCCGACCTCGCGGAGCAACTCCGTGGCACCGGCGTCCCGCTCGTCGTCGAACCCGTCGGCTGGGGGAGCAGGGTTCCGGAGCCCCTGGAGACCGACCCGGAGTACGTCGCCGACGCCTGCCGCATCGCCTGGGAGATCGGCGCCGACGTCCTGAAGGCGCCGTACACTGGCGAACCCGACTCCTACGCCGACCTCGTGGACGCTTCGCCGGTCCCCGTCACCGTGCTGGGCGGCCCGGCGTCCGGGTCGACGCGGGCGATGCTCGGCGACATCGAGGAAGCCGTCGGCTGTGGCGCGCGCGGTCCGGTCATCGGCCGCTCCGTCTGGCAGACCGAGGACCCGCAGGCCGTCGTCGAGGCGTTGAACGGCATCGTCCACGACGGGAAGCGCGTCGACGACGTCTGGGAGTGAGGAGTCGGTGCGAGCCAGCGTCGAGCGGCGGTTTCTAGCGAACGCCCGTCACTCGCCACCCCATTCGCGGATCGGCGGGATCAGTTCGAGCGTCGCCGCGGCGAGGTAGAGACCGATGGCGATCAGGGCAACGCCGACTGCGACGCCCGCCAACCCGGCTCCAGTGGACCCGGCTGAGGCCAGCACGCCGAGTAGCCCGACGTACGCGATCACGAAGGCGACACCCACCAGGAGGACGGTGCCGATGACGCCGAGGATGGCGTCCTCGACGGCCTTCCTGACGACGGTGTAGAGGGCGGCCTCGTCGATTCCGGCGGCCGCTCCACCGTCCGTCACCGATCCACTATCCGCAGCGCTTCCACCGCTTCTGTCGGGAACCATATGATCCGGCGTCTCCATCGGGCGAAATAAGTCCAGGGGTGGCTCTCCGGCCGACGACCGCCGGACCTGGCCGGGGTTCCTCGCCGATCGTGACGAGACGCGTCTGTGAGACGGCGCTCGATTTGTCAACCGAGTGTGCTTTTGGCGGCATCGACGCCACCTGCTCGCGTTCGTGACGCCGGGACCGTCAAAGGCGTCCGGCACGTAGTACCGACAATGGAAGCAGACACCCGAGAGAAACTCTACAAAGCGCCGCGAACGGACGTGATACAGGATCAGGGCAAGTTCAGGACGCACTTCAACTTCCCCGGTCGGAACCGCCCGGACCACGACGACCACGGCTACGGCCCGCTCGCGACCGTCGTCGAGTCGTTCATGGACCCCGACACGCTCATCTCGATGCACCCACACCGGAACGAGGAGATCATCTCGTGGGTCCCGGCCGGCGTCATGCGCCACGACGACGGCGAGGGGAACAAACTCGTCACCGACTCCGACCACCTGATGGTGATGGGCGCGGGCACCGAATTCTGGCACGAGGAGCGCACGCTCGCCGACGACCCGCCGCTCCGGATGCTCCAGATATTCGTCCGACCGCACAGCCTCGACCTGGAACCGCAGATCCAGCACGAACCCGTCCCGGACCCCGTCGCCGACGAGTGGCGCCACCTCTTCGGCCCGGAAGGGTCCGACGCGCCCCTGTCCGTTCGTAACGAGGTCGACTGCTTCGACGCCCGGATCGACGAGGGCGCCAGCGTCGCGCTTCCCGAGATGGCGGGGCGGGACGCGTACTTCTACGTGTTCGAGGGGGCAGTCGAGGCCGCCGACGCGCGCTTCGAGGAGGGAGAGAGCGGGCTGCTCGTCGACGACGAGGGACTGACAATCACGGCGCGGGATGACGCGCTGGTGGTCGCCTTCCTCGTCGATCCGGACGCACCCATTACGCGGCAGGGGACTATCGGCCGCTGAGCACTCGCCAGCGCGGCGCCCCAGCGGGGGTGAAGGGCCTCAGTCGAGCAGCGGACGAACTTCTTCGGCGAGCCCGCGCCCGATGGCCTCCATCCCCGCGTCGCCGGGGTGGAGCAGGTCCGTCGTCAGGCCGGTCGCGTCCATGAGGTCGGGGCCCTCGACGAGGTGTACGTTGTCGGTCGCACACGACTCGACGGCCGAGCGGAGCGACGACCGGAACGCGGCCGCGCGCTCTCGGTCGCCGTCCCGCACCAGGTCCTCGTGGTAGGGAAACAGCGTCACGCAGACGACCGGCTTCCCGGGGTTCGATTCGGCGACGGTCCGGACGAAGGCGTGGACGCGCTCGTCGAACTGTTTCTCGGTGAAGCCGCGGTTGGCCATGTTGACCGACAGCGCGAGCGTCGCCACGTCCCAGTCGTCTCGGTCCGCGAGGTACTCGGCCATCGCCGGTTCGCAGAAGGCCGACCCCGACGCCCCGAGGTTGACCGGGTCGACGCCGAGACGACGGGCGACCCGCGAGACGTAGGTGAGGTGGGCGGCGGAGGCCGCGGCGCCCTCGGTGATGGACGTCCCGTGTGTGAGGTACTGCGTGTCCGGGAGTTCGTCGTCCGTCGGCGGTCGGCACGCCCCCGCGACGTCGTGGACGGCGACGGGTTCCCAGGCGTCGAAGCGCAGGCGACAGACGCGCGGGTCGAACGCGCCCGTCGCCACTGCGTCGTCGAGCGCACTGATTCGGTCAGGGACGGTCAGTTCGATGGTCTTCGGGACAGGGCCGAACTCGATCGGTTCCTCGCCCTGAAAACCACCCCAGAACGGGTGGAGCACAGTTCTCCCCTGCGCCGAGACCGTCACCCGCACAGAGGCGTCGTCGGTTTCGGGGACGAAGCGGAGTTCGGCGTTCGTCGGGTAGCCCATCCGCTCGCGGGCGTCGACGTTGAGTCTCTTTCCGAGTGCCGCGGGAACGCGGCGGAGCCGGTGGCCATCTGGACTCCAGGGCGCCGTGGCCGTCTCGGCGACGTTGTGGAGCGCGACGCCGGGGAACTCGTCGTGGGTCACAGTGGCAGATTTCTGTGCTGGACCATAGTGGTACTGACACGTGAGGCCCGACGACCGTCGTCAGAGCAGCGCTTCGACTACACGTCACACCAGCGGCCGAAGTCCGAACCGGTCGAACCCGCGGTCGAGTCCGAGCCGGACCAGCGCTTCGACGGCCCCCGGCAGGACGGCCAGGCCGAACAGCAGCGGCCAGACGATCAGGTACGAACTCAGCGGGTGGAGGTGCGTCCCGTAGAGGTGTTGATAGACGGTGTTTCCGAGAGTCCAGCCCGTCGCGAGCACGGGCGTGACGAGCGAGAAGCGCACGAGCAGGTACAGGGGGACGGCGCCCAGGAGGAAGAGGCCGCCCACGCTGTACCCGAACCCGATAGCCGTCGTCACGGGGTCCGGCGACGAGAAGTGGAGGCCCCTCGAGGAGAACCACCAGAAGAGTGCGGCCGCATAGCCGAGACCGCCGAACGCGGCGAGGGCGTGAGGGGTCCGGAGGCTGCGAGAGATGGCGGACATATCCCCCGGTTCAGTCCCGAATGGTGTCAATCTTCGGCTACGTAGTCTGCGTGCAGTTCCAGGGCGTCGAAGCGGCAGCATCGAAGGGAAGGCGGTAGACGCCCGGGTCGAACGAGTCCACCGCCCATTTCAAAACGTGAGAACTCTCGGGAAGGGTTAACCCATCGTAGTCCGTCGAGTCTACAACGAGAGAATGGAGCCGGACATCCCCCACGACGTCGTCGACGACTTCTATCGGACGCTCGCCGAGAACGCCGCCGAGGGGATGTTGACGATAGACGAGGACAGCGAAATCGTCTACGCGAACGCCGCCATCGAGGACATTCTGGGGTATACGCCGGCGGAACTGATCGGGAGTCCGAAGATGAAGATCATCCCCGAGCGGCTCCAGCCGGTACACGCGTCGGCGCTCCGGGCGTTCGTCGAGACGGGCGACCGAAACATCGACTGGGACGGAATGGAGCTCCCGGCGCTCCACAAAGACGGCCACGAGGTTCCGACGCTCATCAGCCTCCGCGAACACGAGCACGGGGGCGAGCAGTACTTCACGGGCATCATCCGCGACGTCACCGCACGGCGACGGCGTGAGGAACAGCTCCGCGACCAGAAGGAGCGCCTCGACGAGTTCGCCGACATCCTCGCACACGACATCCGGAACCCGCTCACGGTGGCGCAGGGATACACGAAACTGGCACAGGAGGAACACGACGTCGTGGAATTGGATAGCGTCGCCGAATCGCTGCGACGGATCGACGTCCTCGTCGACGACATTCTGGCGCTCTCGAAAGACGGCCACCTCATCGGCGAGACCGAACTCGTCGACGTCGAACGCTGCGTCCGCGCCGCCTGGCAGAACGTGGACACGGGCCAGGCGACGCTCGAGTGCGACCCCGGCCTGGGGGAGGTGGACGCCGACGAGAGCAGGTTCATGCAACTGCTCGAGAACCTCTTCCGGAACGCCGTCGAGCACGGCGCTCGACGAGCCTCCGGTCGTGATACTCCCGGAGACGCCGTGGAGCATAGCTCCACGAGCCCCCCTTCGCACATTCAGGAGGACGCCACCGGGCAGGTGGGCGAGACGGTCACGGTACGCGTCGGCCGCACAGTCGACCGTCCGGGGCTCTGGATTGCGGACGACGGGCCCGGGATACCCGAGGGACTCCGGGCGAACGTGTTTGAACGCGGCTACACCACAGCCGACGAGGGGACCGGCTACGGCCTCTCGATCGTCTCCCAGATCGCCGATGCTCACGGGTGGGAGGTGTCCGTGACGGAGAGCGACCGGGGCGGCGCCCGGTTCGACATCACGCGGTGAGCGGTGGTCTCAGCGCCGCGGGCTCCGCTTACTCGTCGGCGAAGATTTCCCGGACGACCGACTCGATGTTCCGTTCCGCGTTCCAGCCAAGCTTGTTGCGGGCTCGGGAGGTGTCCACCTCGAAGGTGTCCGTCAGCGTCTCGTCGTCGGCCCGCGGATTCTCGACGAGTTTCACTTCGGGTCGCTCGCCCGTCTCCTCGGCGGCGATATCGGCGACGAGGTTGGCCACCGTCTCGACGCTGGGGTCCTCGTCGCTGGCGACCTCGTACTTCTCGACGCCCGTCTCGCCGGCCGCCAGCTGGTCGAGCAGGCGCTCGCAACTGCGGACGTACGCGCGGGCGACGTCGACGACGTGGACGTAGTTACGGGACTGGGTCCCCGGCTCGTACACCGTCAGGGCCTCGCCGGCCTTCGCCCGGGAGACGAAGAAGTTGATGACGGTCCCCTTGGAGACGGTGGTCCCGTCGACGTCGTGGGAGCCGTAGAGGTTCGAGATCATGTACTGGTGGGCGGGGAACGCCCCATCGGCGAAGGTGTCGATGGCGCGCTCGCTGAGGAGTTTGGTCCGGCCGTACCAGTTCATCGGCCCGCGCGGCTGGTCGACGGTGATGGGAAACGCCTCGGGGTCGCCGAGGACGGCCATGCTGAACGGGAACACCAGGCCGGCGCCGGTCTTGCGGCAGAACCAGGCGACGTTGTTGGTCCCCTGGACGTTGACGTCGTAGGCCAGGTCCTGGTTCTCCTGGCAGTCGTCGACGCCGCTGACGGCGGCGAGGTGAAGGACGACGTCGGCGCCGTCGAGGGCTGCCTCGAGTCGGTCCCGGTTACGGATGTCGACGTGGTCGATTTCCAGGTCACCGATGGAGCGGACCTTGGCGAGGTAGAAGTTGTCGATGGCGGTCAGTTCCCAGTCGGGGTGGGTCTCCTGTATCTCTCTGGCGACGCGGCTGCCGATGTAACCCGCGGCACCGGTTATCGCGATGTGTGGCGTGTCAGTCATTGGTATCGTCTGGTGTGTCGGTCACTGCTGGATCGCTGCGCCGTTCTCGAACCGGCGTTTCAGGTCGCGAACGCCCTCGCGGAGCGTCCACGACGGCTCGAACCCCGTCTCCGCGAGTCGGTCGAAGTTGACGTGGTACGACGGGCCGGGGTGTTCGTCCTCCAGGTAGGTGACGTCGACCGGCCCCACTTCCTCGCGGACCAACTCGGCGACGTCGGCAATCTGGAAGTTGCCGTCGTTGGTCCCGACGTTGTAGACGCGGTGGTCCCAGCGGTCGGGTTCGAGCGCGGCGTGGGCGTACGCGCGGGCGGCGTCTTCGACGTGGACGAAGGGGCGCCAGTTCGAGCCGTCGCCGTACACCGTCAGCGAGCGCCCGGTCAGCGCCCGGAAGACGAAGTAGTTCACGACGAGGTTGAACCTTATCGCCGGCGAGTAGCCGTAGTTGGTCGCCATCCGCAGGGCCGTCCCGTCCATGCCGAACTCCTCGCAGTACTCGGCGAGCAGTTCCTCGGACTGGAGTTTCGTCTCGGCGTAGGGGTTGATCGGGTCGGCGTCGGTGGTCTCGTCGATGTCCGTACTGGTCGCGCGGCCGTAGACGTTACACGAGGAGGCCAGCACGACGTCGTCGACGCCGAACTTGCCCGCCGCGGTCAGGACGTTCTCCGTGCCGTCGTAATTCACCGCGAACGTCTCCTCCCGGCGGTCGTGGGTGCTCGCGGCGCCCGTGATGGCCGCGAGGTGGACGACGGCGTCGACGTCCCGGGTCGCGCTCTCGACGTCACCGTACTCGCGGACGTCGCCGCGGCGGAACTCCAGGGAGTCGCCGACGGAGCCCAGCAAGGAGCGGGGCGACCCGTCAGAGAGGTTGTCCAGCAGCACGAGGCGGTCGACGCGCTCGTCGTCCTGCAACAGCGGGACGAGCGCGCTCCCGATGTAGCCGCAGGCGCCGGTGACCAGGACGTCCATCCCGCCTCAGTCCTCCGACTCCTCGAGGACGCCCGGGAGGAACCGGTCCTCGTGGGCCTCGATGGTGTCGGCGTAGCGGGTGAGCGTCCGGAAGATGTCCTGTACGCCGTCCTCGAAGCTCTGGGCCTGCTCGCCGATCAGGTCGGCGTAGCGGTCGTCCTCGATCTCCATCTTGTGGGTCTCGTCCTCGTCGCGGGGGTTCTCGAAGTGCTCGACGTCGACGTCGAGGTCGAACTCCGACCCGACGTCGGCGATGGTCTCGGCGATTTCGACGATGCTGATCGCGCGCGTGACCTGGTTATACACTGTGAGGCCCTCCGGGCGGTCGTCCGGGTCGGCGACGGCGAGCTGGGCGAGTCCCTCGACGGCGTCCTCCAGCGAGATGAAGGGCTTGCGCTGTTCACCTTTGCCGTACACCGTCACGGGGTAGCCGGCGACGGCCTGGGCGCAGAAGCGGTGCGTGACCGTGCCAAAGTAGTAGTCGAAGTCGAAGCGCGTCTTCAGTCGGTCGTCCTCGCGCGTTTCCTCCGTTTCGGTCCCGTAGACGATGGCCGTCCGCACGTCCGAGACGGGGATGTCGAACTGCTTGTGCGCCAGCCGCATGTTGGCCGCGTCGTGGGACTTCGTGAGGTGGTACCAGGATCCGGCCATCGCCGGGAACGGCACGTCGTCGCGCTCGCCCTGATTTTCCATCGTCGCGCCGCCCTCGGGGATGGGGAACTCCGGCGCGCCGTAGACGCCCGTCGTCGTCGTCTCGACGAAGTGGGTGTCGGTGAGGTCGTGTTCCTCCAGCCCCCACAGCAGGTTCCGCGTCGCCTGCATGTTGTTGTGCTGGGTGTAGTTCGCCCGCTCGCCGTTGATCTGGGAGTACGGCGCCGAGGGCTGGGCCGCGGCGTGGACGATCGTCTCGGGTTCGTGTACCTGGAGGAGTTCGTCGACGAAGCTCTTCTCGACGAGGTCGCCCTCGACGAAGGAGATGTTGTCCAGGCCGTGAACCTCGCGCGCTGCCTCGAGACGCTCGTCGATGCTCGCGACGGGCGTCGCGCTCGTCGCGCCCGTCTCCTCGACCCACTCACGTCGGCCGAAGTTGTCCACGAGCAGCACTCGGTCGTCCGTCCGGTCCGCGATTCGCAGTGCGGCGGGCCACCCGACGTAGCCGTCGCCGCCAGTTACGAGGATCGTCATTAGTTACTCAGATTGTGAGTAACACGGGCCGCATATATATTTTCTGCTCGAATGGCCGCTCGGACTCTGCGACGGACCGCTCACAGGAAGCATATACGCCTTCGTCGCGATGCCGTCGGTGTGAAAGAAAGGATCCTCCTCCTGCTGATCGCGCTGTCCGCACTGCTTTCGGGGTGTAGCGCAGGCCTCGCAGACGGACCCACCACGCCGGCCCCCAACGAGACGACGACACAGCAGGTCACGAACCAGACGACCGTCGAGTTCCTCGCCGTCGACTCGAACCTCGGCAGGGCCGAGGAACCCATCGAGCTGGTGATCCGCAACACGGGGAACGAGTCCGAGACCGTCGACCTGCGGATCGAACGCGACGACACGCTCGTCTTTCGGCGGACGTTCGAACTCGGTTCCGGGGCCAGGGTGAACGGCACCATCGACTACGAGGATAGCTATACGATAACGTTCCAGCAGGGCGAGGAGACGGAGGTCATCGAGGTCACGCCGATCTGGTTCGACTGCAACGACACAACGACCACTGTCACGGTCTCCGGGTCGAGCATCGACTCGGAGACGATGTCCACGCTGATGGCCTGCCCCCGAACGCCCATCGAGGACCTGCGTGACTACTTGCGTGAGCTCGTGACATGAAGTGAGCACACGGCAGCCGTTTTCTCTGTGTTCTGCATGGTGTGAAGTGAGCGGATGGTTCTGCGACTTTTCGTTGGAAGGGACTGGCGCGACAACACTCAGAAAGCCCTCGCACGTTTCCGGTCCCGGGACTCGCTGTGCTCCTCGGCAGCCGTCAGAGGCAAGCTCTGACGAGCCCTCGTTCGCTTCGCTCACGAGGACTCCGCCTGCGGTGCTTGCGTCGTCCAGGTTCCCGGAAACACGCTCGTCCTTTCAGTCCTCCAAGGGCCGCACTGCAGCCCTGCCCTTCCCCAGGTCGTGAGGGCCTCGCTATTGCTCGGCCACTCACTCCCGGCCCGGCGGGTGCGGGGCGTTCCGGAAGCGTGATTCGGGCCGGAGGGCCCGAATCTGGGGAGGAGTGGGGGGTCAATCACGAGCGCGGGCCGAACGGAGCGAGGCCGCGCGAGCTATGCAGTGCCTGGAGGACTGAAAGGGCGAGGCGGGGTGGGGGAAGCACGACCCCGCAAGCACCGCAGACGAAGTCGAGGAGCGCAGGGCGGGTCGCGCGACCCCAGCGCGCCGAGGGCTTTCGAGTTGTTGAACCTCGCACTCACAGCTATATCGCCGAAAACCCCCAGATCGCTATGTCTTTCATCTGTACCGAGCAGAATGATGGCGAACCAACCATCAGCCACCGAAGTCACCAAGGGTAGATTAATCCAGCAGCAAGCGTTACTGAATCGTATGCCGACGGTCGAAGTGGATGCGGACACGAAGTCACGTCTGGAAGAACTCCAGGCGGTAGTCCGAGAGCGAACGGGGCAGGACGTCACGCTAGAGGAGCTACTGGGACAGCTCGTCGAAGAGGCCTCGGAATCCTATGTCGTGAACTCATTCCGAGCCTCGACCGTCCCGCTCTCCGAAGCGGAGAGGGAAGCCGCCCGGTCCGGTATGTTCGACTCCGGCGTCGAAACAGAGGAAGACGACATCGACGACATCCTGTACGGGTGATTACGTCCGTGAGAGTCGATGGCGCTGTACTCGTTTGAAAACTCTTTGCGTAAAACCACTATATGCACATCATGAGCAAGCACATCGAGATCGACGACGACGTCTATCGAGCGTTGAAACGCGAGAAGGGGGATCGGAGTTTCAGCGACGTCATCAGGGATCGGCTCGATGACGACGGAAAGCTCGCAGACGTCACGGGTGCAAGCGTCCTTGACCCGGAGACGCAGGAAGCGGTGAAGGACGATATCGGACAGCTGAGCCGGGAAGGCTAACGCGGAGTGACGATGAATCGCTGTGATACGTCGGTCCTTGACAACATCGACCGTGCCAACGTCGACCACTTCGACCGCATCGACGACGTCCCCGTCGTCGACTGGACCGAGTTCTGAGCCACGTCGCAACCGGCCCAGAGAACGCAATCCTTAGGCGTCCACTCGCCCCCAAACTATCCAATGAGTCACTTCGAGGTCCGCCACTACGACGCCGCGGGGCGGCTGGGCGAACTCACCGTTCCCCGTCGCGGCGTCACGGTCGAGACCCCCGCACTCCTCCCGGTCGTCAACCCCCACGTCCAGACCGTGTCGCCGGCGACCCTCGAATCCGAGTTCGGTGCCGAGATCCTGATCACCAACAGCTACGTCCTCCACGGAAGCGACGACCTGCGCGAGCCAGCGCTGGAACAGGGCCTCCACGACCTGCTGGACTTTTCGGGGGCGATCATGACCGACTCCGGGTCGTTCCAGCTCGCCGAGTACGGAGACATCACCGTCACCACCGAGGAGATTCTGCAGTTCCAGCACGACATCGGGAGCGACATCGGGACGCCGGTGGACATCCCGACACCGCCAGACGTCGAGCGCGAGCAGGCCGAGGAGGAACTCCAGACCACGCAGGAGCGCCTCGAACTCGCCGAGACCGTCGACGTCGGCGAGATGCTCGTCACGGCGCCGGTCCAGGGGTCGACCTACCCCGACCTCCGGGAGGCCGCCGCCGAACACGCCGACGGCACCTCGCTGGACGTCTTCCCGCTGGGCGCCGTCGTCCCGCTGATGAACGAGTACCGCTACGCCGACCTGGTCGACGTCGTCGCCGCTTGCAAACGCGGCCTCGGCGAGGATAGGCCTGTGCACCTCTTCGGCGCGGGCCACCCGATGATGTTCGCGCTGGCCGTCGCGCTCGGCTGTGACCTGTTCGATTCGGCCGCCTACGCGCTGTACGCCCGCGACGGGCGCTACCTCACCGTCCGAGGAACCGAGCACCTCGACGACATGGAGTACTTCCCGTGTCAGTGCCCGGTCTGCGCCGAGTACACGCCCGAGGCCCTGCGGAAGATGAGCGACCGGGAGACGGAGGAACTGCTCGCCCGCCACAACCTCCACGTCACCTACGGCGAGATTCGAACGATCAAGCAGGCCATCCGCGACGGCGACCTGCTGGAACTCGTCGAGTCGCGCGCCCGCGCCCACCCGGACATGCTCGACGGGTACCGCACCTTACTCCACCACGCCGACCAGCTGGAGGAGACTGATCCCGTCTCCAAGGACACGTTCTTCTACCTCTCGACGGAGAGCGCCCGCCGGCCCGAAGTCGTGCGTCACCACCGTCGCCTCGACCGGTTCGACCTCTCCGGCGACGTGTTCGTCACCGAGGGGAGCCGGGGCGACGAGTTCGACGAGAACTGGCGCATCGCCGCGCCGTTCGGTCCCTATCCTCGGGAGTTGAGCGAGACGTACCCCTTCACGGCGGAGGTGCCGGAGGCGCTCGAACCGCAGGCCTACCAGGCGGCGGCCGACGGGCTCGCCCGACTCGTCGAACTGAACCCCGACGCCGAGTTCACGCTCGGCCACGACCGCTGGCCGCCGTCGGCGCTGGACCGGGTGCCCGACCGGGTCGAGGTTCGGAACCTCGCCGAGCGACGGGACGGCGATTCGTCCAGCTAGATCCCCTCCGTCGTCCGCGTCTGGTCGGTCGATATCGTCTCGGTAGCCGTCGTCTCGTTCCCCGCCTCGGTGCCCGCCGACTCGTTCGTCGTCTCGTTGCCCGCACTCTCGCCTGCACCTTCACCGCCATCGTCGGCTCCGGGCATCGGCGTCTCCATCTCCGGCTGGCTGATCTGGTCGCCGTCACCGGCCGGGACGAGCCGGTACACCTCGCCGCCGTCGCCGGTGATCCGCCCCGTGCGGCTGGCGAGGACGTAGAGGTTCCCGTCCGAATCCTGGCCGAAGGCGTTGATAAACCGGTTGAGCTGCTGGCCTTCGCCGCCCTCGATCAGGACTTCTTCGAAGGGCCAGGGCTGGTCGGACGGGAGCAACTGGTCGTCACCGCCGCTCCCGGGCGTCGCCTCCCCGCCTTCGCCCGCTGGACTCGCGGTCGCGGTCGCCGAGGGACTTCCGGCGCCGGTCTCGGTCCCAGTCGCAGCGCTGGTCGCGGTCGCGGCTCTTGTCTCGGTCCCGCTCCCGCCGCCGTCCGGCGTCGCGACGAAGATCCGACCCCGGGGTTCGGCGAAACTGGTGGACCAGTCGCCGAAGACGTACCGGCCAGACAGTTCGGAGAGTTCGTCGCCGCGATAGACATAGCCGCCGGTGATCGAAATCCCCACGCTCGTCCCGTCGTAGGTGTGGGGATACTCGAGGACTGGGTCGCGGAGCGGCCGGCCGTCGTGGGGCGGAGCGTCGGGGGCCGAAGATGGACACTCCGCTGGCGGTTCGGTCGGGTTCGCTGCGTCGAAGCAGTGGAACCCTTCGCGGACGTTCCAGCCGTAGTTGCCGCCGGCCTCAATCACGTCGACCTCCTCGTACAGGTCCTGGCCGACGTCTGCCGCGATCAGGGTTCCGCCGTCAAAGGACATCCGCCAGGGGTTGTGCAGCCCATAGGCGTAGATTTCGTCCATCCCCCCGGTGCCGACGAAAGGGTTGTCGTCGGGGACGCCGTAGGGAAGCCCGCTCCCCGGCGGTTCGTCGTCGCCCGCCGACGCACCGGCGTCGACGTCCACCCGGAGAACTTTCCCGAGGAGGTTTGCCCGCACGTTCTGGGCGTTGCCGCCCTCGTTCCCGTCGTACCAGTCTGCGACGTGACCGAGACCGACGTCGTTGGCGTTGCCGCCGTCGCCGACGGTGGTGTAGAGGTAGCCATCGGGACCGAACGTCACCGCGCCGCCGTTGTGGTTGAACTGCGGGCTCGGTACTTCGAGCAGCACTCGCTCGGAGTTGGCGTCGACCCCGAGCTGGGACCCGGTGCCGACCGCCCGGAACTCCGAGAGCACTTCGACGTGGTCCCAGTCGTCGGGGAACTCGCGGTCGCCCGGACCGACGAGCCCGTCGTCGCTGTACGGGTCCACGGAGCTGTACCGGAGGAACAGCCGCCCGTTCTCCTCGAACTCGGGGTGGAAGGCCAGGCCGAGCAACCCCCGTTCGTCGAAGCCGCCTTCCCGCCCGAAGGCGAGCGTCGGGCCGACGTCGAGCAGCGGGTCAGGCTGCAACTCACCGTCCGCCAGAAAGTAGAGCTGTCCCGGCTGGTCGACGACGACGTGCGCCCCGTCCATCCCCGGGACAGATCGGATAGCGACGGGGCTCGTCAGCGGGCCGTCGGCGACTCGCTGGACGCCGACGGTCGGGCCCTCGGGAACGAACCGGTCGGCCTGCGGCGTCGCCGTTCCGCCGGTTCCAGTCGCCGACTCACCGCCGGTGATCTGTATATCGCCGACCATCGAGGACGGGTGGATCGTACAGATGTACTGGGCCATCTCCTCGGTCGCAGTGAACGTCAACGACAGGGTCGCGCCCTGCTCGTCGACGATTTCGGTGCCGACGATCCGGTCGCCGTCGGCGTCCTGAATCACGAAGTTGTGGGGCGCGCCGTCGAGGTTCTCCCAGACTACCTCGTACTCCGTGCCGGCCGCCAGGTCCAGCGTCGGGTTGGTCTCGCCCTCGATGGCGGCGGGCGACCGGGCCTGCCAGCCCGCGACCTCGCCGCCGAACTCGTAGGTGTTCGAGGATTGCTGTGCGAACGCGAACCCGCCGACGCCGGCCAGTCCCGTCAGCCCCGTCGCTGCCAGGAACCACCGTCGCGACGTCCGCGCGTCCGGTTCCGCCTGTCGTCGGTCGTCTTCGTCGAGTGTATCGTCCGGAGACATGTCTCGTTCGACCGTCGTCCCCGAGTTCCAAAAGAAAACGCAGCGTACCGCGAACCGAACGCGGGAACGCCGGAACCGATAGACTGCGGCGGCTTTTCCGGATCGAGGTCCAGAGTAGTCTAGACCACCCCGATGGCGATCGGACGAGAAACGTGATCGTATCCCACGACACCGACTCGTAAGCAGAGCTAACCGCCAGAGGAAGCGTCGACAGGGGGCACTCCGGGCGTGACCGGATCGACGTGGACAACCACCGAACGCGGTCGACTAGTGAGAGCCATCGAGCCGACCGCGGACGGGCAGGGAGTCGCCGGTGAGGTCCCGGCCGGGGATAACAAGTTAATTGCCGTCCCGCGCCCCAGGACGACCATGACCGAGTACTTCGAAGTCCACGAGCGCGACGGGGCCGCGCGGGTGGGCGAACTCCGCCTGGCCGACGCCCACGTCACGCCCCGCCTCGCGGACGACGTCGTCGCGGACGCTGGGAGCCTCTGGCCCGAAGACCGCGACGTCCCCGGGGGCGACGATTCGGTTCTCACCGTCCTCCCGCACCGCGGGCTCCCCGCGGGAACGCCCGACGAGGTCGAGGACGCTTTCGCCGTCGACTACCCAGACGTCGACTACCCGAGCGCCGCCGTCGTCTCGCCCGACACCGCTGCGGACCACGGGGCCGACGCGTACGTCCTCTCGGGCGCGACCGGCTACGTCGGCCACGCGAGCGCGTTCGTCGACGCCGTCGTCCGGACGCGCGAGGCGACGCCCGCCGACACGGCACTGTACCTCCCCGGCGTCGCAACTCCCAGGAACGTCGCCACGCTCGTCTACGCCGGCGTCGACCTGGTCGACACCGACCGCGCCGTCGTCCGCGGGACCCAGGGGCGCTACCTGACGACCGACGAGGCGTACTTCCTCGAAGACCTGGACGAACTCCCCTGCTCGTGTCCGGCGTGTCAGGTTTCCCGCGAGGAGTTCGACCGCGCGGCCTGCGTCGAGCACAACGTCAACGCGCTCGAGGCCGAACTGAAGCGCGTCCGCCGACGGATCCGGGACGGCCGCCTGCGGGACTACATCGAGGGGCAGGTCCGCCAGGACCAGTGGCTCACGGCGACGATGCGACGCCTGGATCAGCAGTACGGCTACCTCGAACAGCGCACCCCGGTCCTCCGGCGCGAGGAGATCACCGCTGCGACGGAGGACACCCTGCGCCGCGTCGAGATCCAGCGCTTCGCCGAGCGCGTCACCACCCGCTACCGCTGCCGGTTCGACGAGCAGCCCCTGGTGATCGTCCCCTGCTCGGCCCGCAAGCCCTACAGCGACTCCCAGAGCCACAAACAGCTCCACGACGCCATCCAGTTCCGCGGCCATATGCTCTCGATGACCTCGCCCATCGGCGTCGTCCCCCAGGAACTCGAACTCACCTACCCGGCCCAGCACTACGATTCGGTGGTGACGGGACGGTGGACCGCCAACGAGATCGAGTTCGTCAGCGACGTCCTGGAGCGGTACCTCGAACGCAACGACTACCCCGAGGTCGTCGTCCACGTCCCCGGCGAGGGGTACCGCGAGATATGCGAGCGGGTCGAGGACTCCCTGGACGCCGAGTTCACTTACACCGCCGTCGACCACCCGACGACGAGCGAGTCCCTCTCGAACCTCGCCGAGGCCATGGACGGCTACCCGAAGTACATGAAACGCGAGCGCGAGCACAACACGATCCGCGCCGTCGCCGACTACCAGTTCGGTGAGGGTGCCGGCGACGCGCTCTTTCCCGAAGACGTCCTGACGACCGAGGGTCGCTATCCCCAGCTTCGGGCCCACGACGCCGAGGGCGCGCAACTCGCCGCGCTCGCCCAGGAGTACGGCGTCCTCGCGTTCGGCATCGAGGGCGCCCGACGGTGGGTCGATTCGGACGTTCCGGTCAAGCGCGTCGAAATCGACGACTTCGTCCCCCACGGGAGCGTGCTGGCGCCGGGCGTTGTCGACGCCAGCGACGACATCCGCGTCGGCGACGACGTGGTCGTGGAAGGCCCCTCCGCCTTCGCCGTCGGCCGCGCCGAGATGTCCGGCCCGGAGATGGCCGAGTCGACCCGGGGCGTCGCCTGCGAGGTGCGCCACGGCGAGGAGCGGTAGCAGCCCGAGAAGGGTTCGAAATCGAAACCGAAGCGCCAGTTACTCTGCGCTGTCCGCGGTCGCAGCCTCGTCAGCGCTCCCTTCAACGTCGCCGAGCAGTTCCTCGGCCCGGTCGCGGTCCTCGGGATAGCCGACGTCCATCCGCCAGCCGTCCATCCGAATGGCGTCGATGGTGCGCCCGCTCTTGATGAGCAGGTCGACGGCGTCTGATATCTCGTACTCGCCGCGGTTGGAGGGCTGGACGAGGTGGCAGGCGTGGAGGATCGCGGGCGTGAACGTGTAAAAGCCGGTCATCACCAGGTTCGACGGCGGGTCCTCGGGCTTCTCGACGACGTCGACGATTTCGCCGTACTTGTTGGTGTCACAGACGCCGTAGCGGGAGGCCTCCTCCCACGGCACTTCCTCGACGAGGAAGGCGGCGTCGGCGCGGTCCTCGCGCTGACGGTTGAGCACGTCCTGGAGGTTCGCCTCGAAGATGTTGTCGCCCAGCATCAGCATGAAGTCGCCGTCGATGTGTTCCTCGACGGTAAGCAGGGCGTGGGCCAGTCCCTTCTGCTCGCGCTGGTGGGCGTAGGTGATCGGGACGCCCTGGAACTCGTCGTCGTAGTGGCTGATGATGACCTCCTTCTTGTAGCCGACGACGACGAGCAGTTCCTCGGCGCCCAGGTCGACGAGCTGTTCGAAACAGTGGGTTAGGATGGGCTTTCCGTCGACTTCGACCATCCCTTTCGGCTTGTCTTCCGTGAGCGGGCGCAGGCGAGTGCCTTCCCCCGCGGCGAGGACCACAGCTTGCATGTTCCCACAGTGGACCGCAAGCCCGTAAAACTCTTGTCGATACTCCACCCCGTCGGCACCGCCGACGGCCGGCCGCACTCGCGCGACGCGGGCGCACCCGGCAGTACAAACCGAATTATCAAGTCCGGTCCCTGTCAACCACCGCCCATGAACGTCAGCATCGTCGGGAGCGGCTACGTCGGCACGACGCTCGCGGCCTGTCTCGCGGACCTGGGGCACGAGGTCGTCAACGTCGACGTCGACGAGGACGTCGTCGCGACCATCAACGACGGCGAGGCGCCGATCCACGAACCGGGCCTCGCGGACCTGATCGCCGAGTACGCCGGCGACCGACTCTGGGCGACAACGGACTACGACGCCATCCGGGAGACGGACGTCACTTTTCTCGCGCTGCCCACGCCCTCGCGCGAGAACGGGAGCATCGACCTCTCGATCATGGAAGCCGCCGCCGAATCGCTCGGAGAGGTACTCACCGACGCCGACGGCCACCTCGTCGTCGTCAAGAGTACGGTGATTCCGGGCAGCACCGACGAGAGCGTCGTCCCGGCCATCGAGGCCGGCGGCGACGTCACCCGCGGCGAGGAGTTCGAAGTCGCGATGAACCCCGAGTTCCTCCGGATGGGCACCGCCGTCGAGGACTTCATGGACCCCGACAAGATCGTCTTCGGCGCCGACGAAGAGAGCGCCTACGACGCCCTCGACGCCGTCTACGAGCCCCTCGTCGAGCAGACTGGCGCCCCCGTCGTCCGGACCGGCATCCGGGAGGCGGAGATGATAAAGTACGCCAACAACGCCTTCCTCGCCTCGAAGGTCAGCCTCGTCAACGACCTGGGCAACGTCTGCAAGGAGTACGACGTCGACGCCTACGAGGTGGCCGACGCCATCGGTCTCGACGACCGCATCGGCGAACGATTCCTTCGCGCGGGGCTCGGTTGGGGGGGAAGCTGCTTTCCAAAGGACGTCGACGCCATCAGGGCCGCTGCGCGGGACGTGGGCTACGAGCCCGCAGTCCTCGACGCCGCGGTCGAGGTCAACGACGCCCAGCCAGAACGCCTCCTCTCCCTGCTCGACGACCACGTCGACGTGACCGGGAAGAAGGTCGCCGTCCTCGGCCTCTCGTTCAAACCCGGGACCGACGACGTTCGCGGCACGCGCGCGATCCCGGTCATCGAGGGCCTGCGCGAACGCGGCGCCGACGTCGTCGCCTACGACCCCGTCGCCGTCGAGTCGCTCCGCGAGTACGCCCCCGACGTCGAATTCGAGGCCGCCGACTCGGCTGCCGACGCCCTCGACGGCGCCCACGGTGCCGTCGTCGCCACCGACTGGGACGAGTTCGCCGCCCTCGACGCCGAGTTCGACGCGATGGCCGGACCTGTGGTGGTCGATGGTCGGCACATCGTCGAGCGGCGCGAAGGGATCACGTATGAAGGGCTGACGTGGTAATCGGTCCGATCAAGATAACACAACCGCGTCACTGTCCACCCTGCGCGATTGTTCTCCGTTCGGCAAGCATGGTAGAAGGGAGGAAAAGAGAGGATGTCGTGTCGAAGTTCGGTAACCGTGAATACGGTGCGACCGCTGAAAAATGGACGAGACCAGTGACAGTTACTCCGAGTCCATCGGTCGGAACGAGTCGTTCACCCAGTGACTTTTGCCAGCCTCGTTCGTCACCGTGAGAGACACGTCGTGAATGACGTCGGCCTGCCAGTTCTTTTCAACAGTCTCACCTGACAATTCGTACGAGTCAATCAGGTTGTTGTCGCTGTCGTAGGACTCCACTGACCACTCGTAACTGACAATGTTTCCGACGGGAGTCGTCGATTGACTTCCGTCCAGCGTAACGGGATTCGTCGGTGAGATCTCGTCTGGGTAGATAGTGATCACTCCCGTCGGAGTCGCGTCGATCACGTCGAGCGTGACCGTTTCCCTCGCGGTGTCCCCGCTCGAAGCGGTAACCTCTAGCCCGACTTCATACGTGTTTCCATCTGCGAGCCCGAATTCGAGTGTTTCGCCACTCTTCTTCGGATTATCGAACGTATCTCTGTCTGGATTCGCGTCAGTGTTCCTGAAGTACCAGTCGTAGCTCTCGATCGTTCCGCTCGGCACGGTAGATCCGCTTCCGTCGAACGTGATCGGACTATAGACTGGGTCTTTTGGTGAATAGTCGATGTTCGCCACTGGTTCTACACTCTCTGGCGTAAAGGTGACTGTCTCCGTACCAGCGTTGGCCTCGGAGTCGGTCACCTTGAGCTTGACAGACCACGTGGTTCCGGGCTCGAACGTCGCCTCGTACGTCTCCCCCGTTTCGTGTAACACGAAGCTATCCTCCTCGGAGTCGGGTTCTCCTTCTTTTCGGTACCAGTGGTACCCCAGATCGTCGCCCGCCGGCGAACTGGAGCCGCTCCCGTCGAACGTGACCGGGTTCGTCACAGGGTCCTGTGGCGAATAAGTGATGTTCGCCACCGGGTCACCTGTCTCGCCGTCACCGCTTTCCTCGATCGTCCCCTCCTTCGCGACGTCCTTGACCTCGCCGTCGCTAAACTTCGCGAAGAGGCCCGCCGAATAGTTGCCAGTCTGCTCGAACGTGACCGTCACTGTCTGTCCGGTTTTCCGCACCATCGTTCCGTCGGGTCGTGCGATGAACCACCGCCACTCGTCGACGAAGGCCGCATTCCCGGTGAACGTCGTTTCGCCGCCGACAGTCGGCGGGTCGGGATCGACCGAGATTGATAGTCCACTCGCCTGTGCACTGGCCATGCCGCTCGTCCCGAGCAGGACGCCAGCTGCCGTTCCAAAGGTTGCGAGCGCGCCGCGCCGCGTACTCGATCCGATTCCATCCGCACCACCTGTCTCCTGGTTGTTATCTACCATCGGATTTGATTATAATTAGACACAACATAAATCTATGTTTTACAGTTAGAATACTAGAATAATAGTGTCCTGTAGCGCTGCGGGTGACAAGTAGGCCAGATTCAGCCACGATAGGCACGGATACCTGCGATACCACGGTCCGTGGTTTCGGCTCCGGAGATGTCGACGCGACGGTGTCCATCGGGTTCGGGGACGCGACGCTCGCGGCCTTCGAGACGGACGAGTAGTAACGAGCGAGCGATGACGAGCCGCCGGACCGGGCCGGTTTTACGCGTGCGGTGCCCAGAACCCGCTAATGAGCACGCCCAGTCCCGAAGTCTACGAGCAGGGCAAGGGCATGGACGCCCACAACAAGGCGATGCGGGAGTTCCGCTCGCGCAACGACGCGTCCTACGACCCCCGCGAGCCCACCCGCGTCTGGCTGGACGAGGACAACACGCCGGACGGCGTCTACCAGAGCCTGACGATCATCCTCAACACCGGCGGCTGCCGGTGGGCCCGCGCCGGCGGCTGTACGATGTGTGGCTACGTCGCCGAGAGCGTCGAGGGCGGCAGCGTCGCCCACGAGGACCTCATGGCCCAGGTCCAGCACTGCCTCGACCACGAGAACGAGAACGCCGACGAACCATCGGGTCTCATCAAGATATACACCTCCGGGAGCTTCCTCGACGAGCGCGAAGTCCCCGCAGAGACGCGAAAGGCCATCGCCGACACGTTCGCCGACCGCGACCGCATCGTCGTCGAGTCGCTGCCCGACTTCGTCTCCGAGGAGAAGGTCGCCGACTTCGTGGACAACGGTCTCGAAACCGACGTCGCCGTCGGCCTGGAGACCGCCACCGACAGAGTTCGCCGGGACTGCGTGAACAAGTACTTCGAGTTCGAAGACTTCGAGGACGCGGCGGCGGCAGCCCAGCGTGCCGGCGGCGGCGTGAAGGCCTACCTTCTGATGAAGCCGCCGTTCCTCAGCGAGTCCGAAGCCGTCGAAGACATGAAGCGGTCCGTCCGCCGCTGTGCCGACGTGGAGGGGTGTCACACCGTCTCGATGAACCCCTGCAACGTCCAGAACTACACGATGGTCGCGGAGCTCTACCACGACGGCGGCTACCGTCCGCCGTGGCTCTGGTCGGTGTGTGACGTACTGGAGTCGACGGCCGACGCCGACGTCATCGTCGTCTCGGACCCCGTCGGCCACGGCAGCGACCGCGGCCCGCACAACTGTGGCGACTGCGACGACCGCGCCCAGCGAGCGATCAAGGACTTCGACCTGCGCCAGGACCCGTCAGTCTTCGATCAGGTCGAGTGCGAGTGCGAACGCACCTGGGAGGTCGTGATGGACCGCGAGACGGGTTACTCGATGCCACTGGCGCGCTAGAAGGGGGCCGAACGGGAACTGAACTGGTGAGGGACTCGTTGCTTCGAGCGGGATTGATCGGCGACGCTGGAGACGATGCGGTCGCCGTACTTTCACGGTCTCCAGGCAGAAGTGACCGTCTCGGACGTACGACTCTCGACTGTTTGGTTTCGCTGTTTCGAGAAACAGGGTGACTCACGTGACGGCAGGGTGCCGTCGACGCCACGGTAAGGGGTGTGGGTGTGGGTGTGGGTGTGGGGATGTGGCGGTGAGATCGCCTGTGGGATGGCCTACGCGTTGTTCATGCGGGTGCTGGTGGTCGTACCGCAGACCATGCACTCGCTCACCCGATACGGTTCGCGGGAGAACTCCGCGTTCTCGGGTTGGGCACTCTCGGTCAGTATCTCGACGGAGACGTCGTGTGGCGTCGTCCGCTCACAGTTGGAACACGGCTCCGTCATGTCCCGTGCGCTGTTTGTCGCTGCCATCCTGTCCGATTAGAGGCCAGATAGTAGCATAAAAAGGGGGAACCGTTATGGGTCGTTCAGACGGTTTATCGCAAGGCGGGGATGGGTTGTGGTGAACTACGGGCTTAGCTATGCCGAGACAGTTCAGGGGCAGTTCTAATCGTCCAGATCGCCCGAACAATCAGTGAACGGCCGGTGGGTTTTTATAGGAGGTCGCTGGCCGGACGCCGAAGCCATTTAACGGCCCCCGCTGCACCCCCGTGTATGGATCAGGTGTTCGCGCCGTGGCGCATCGAGTGGGTCGAACGCGACGACCCGAACGTCGACGTGGAGTGCGTCTTCTGTGACTTGCCGACACGCGAGGACGACCGGGCGAACCGCGTCGTCGCGCGCAACGACCACGCCTACGTGCTGTTGAACAACTATCCGTACAACCCGGGCCACGCGATGGTCATCCCGTTCGACCACACTGGCGACTATCGAGACCTGGACGAGGCCACGCTGCTCGGCCACGCAAGACTGAAGCAGCGGACCTTCGACGCACTGGAAGCGGCCCTCGGTCCGGACGCGTTCAACGCGGGGCTCAACCTCGGCGGCGGGGCCGCGGGCGGCTCCATCGACGACCACCTCCACACTCACGTCGTCCCGCGCTGGGAGGGCGACACCAACTTCATGCCCGTCGTCGGCGACACGCAGGTCATCGTCGAGGCCATCGCGGACACCTACGAGCGCCTCCACGGGGCATTCGCCGAGCAGGACGGCGCCACCGTCGCGGACCAGGACACGGCCGTCGCGTTCGACTGATCGCCTGACGGAGCACTCGAACCGCCACGATTTCCAGGATCTGGAAATCACTGGATGGATCTTTTGTCCACCTGTCCGTCGTCAGCACTGTGCCAATGAGCGACAAATACCCTCCACAGTCAGGTCGACGGCGGTTCGTCAAGGGAATGGTCGGCAGCGGCGTCGCCTCCGCGGGCGCCACGGGTGGTAGCGTCGTCGCGGACGTGACCACGAACGAGTCGGGTATCGACGCCGGGTCGACCCAGTTCGTCGGCATCGCCAACACCGCCGGGCCGGCCCCGCGCGGGATGCCGCTGATCCCGATCAAAATCGACGACGGCGAGCTGAAGGGCCGATATCCCGAGACCGTCGAGAAGGAAACGGAGGACGGGAGCACCTACCAGAGCGCCGAGGAGGAACTGGGCGGGCTCACCTACTCCGTCAGGTGGTTCCAGTTCTGCGGCGTCGAGCGCGCCGAGGGGATCCAGCCGACGGCCGACCAGGAGGACTTCCTCCGCGCGGGTGGTACCTACAGCTGGCAGGGGGAGCTCGACTCCCGCGAGGTACTCCGCGTCGAGCACTTCTCCGACTACGAGGAGTGGGGCAACGGCGTCGGGACGGCCGGACTCGGAAAGCCCGCGAAGGCTTACTGGCGCTCCGAGGGCGAGGACTTGACGGACATCCCGGTCATCGTGATGCGGAGCCCGGAGGTGCCGAAGATGGTCGCCGGCGAAGGCGAGTACGCCAGGCTCCCCGAGACCGTCCGGACGTTCCTCGACGCCGCCACGGCCGAGGGCTTTATCGCGTGGCTCGACAAGTGCACCCACTTCTGTTGCGTTCCGTCCTTCAAGGCCAGCGGGAGCGGGAAGTTCGGCGCCGAGGACATGGTGTACTGTCAGTGCCACCAGTCGGTGTACGACCCGTTCAGTCCGCGCCTGCTGACGTTCGCGGCCAGGCCCCGGCCCGAGCCCTGACGCGTCGAAGCGGCGGCGCCGCAGCGTCCCTGTCGTAACGGCGCTGTCGAAGCGGCTTTGTCGGGGGGCCGGTTACACTCAGCCCCATGTCGCGCCGGGCCGCGCTCCGCCGGGTCGCCCTCGTCATCCTGGCCGCCAACGTCCTGCTCGTCGTCCTCAAGGGCTTGGTCTGGCAGGCCACCGGCAGCCTCGCCGTCGGGTCCGAGGCGGTCAACAGCCTCGCCGACGCGACCTACAGCCTGGTCATCGTCGCGGGAATCTACCTGACGACCCAGCCGCCGGACTTCGAGCACCCCCACGGCCACGAGCGCATCGAGCCCTTCGTCTCGCTGTTCGTCGCCGTCGGCATCTTCGCCGCAGGCGGCGCCATCGTCTGGCAGGCCAGCCAGTCGTTGCTGAGCGGCGACGTCACCGTCTCGCGCGGGCCGGCCGCGGTCGCGGTCCTGCTGTTCTCGGCCGCGTTGAAGTACGCCCTCTACCGCTACTGTCTCGCCATCGGGACCGAACGCAACTCCCCGGCCGTCGTCGCGACGGCCAAGGACAACCGCAACGACATCCTGACGGCCGCGGCCGCGCTGGTCGGCGTCCTCGGCGCCTCGGCCGGTTACCCGGTCCTCGACCCCATCGCCGCCATCGTCGTCGCCGTCGGCATCGTCTACACGGGCTACGAGGTGGTCCGGGACAACGTCGACTACCTCGTCGGCGCCGCCCCGCCCGAGGACCTCCGGGGCGAGATCATCCAGCGCGCGCTCGACCACCCCGACGTCGAGGGCGCTCACGACGCCATCGCCCACTACGTCGGCCCGGAGATCGACGTCAGCCTCCACGTCGAGGTCGAGGGCGACAAGACGCTGCGGGAGGCCCACGACATCGAGTCGGCCGTCGTCCAGGCCATCGAGGACCTGCCGGAGGTCGACGACGCGTTCGTCCACGTCGACCCGAAGGAGCTGGGCGAGTGGAAGCGCGACGAGGAGGTGGACCGGTACGTGGTTGCTGAAGACAGTGAGGACTGATAGTGGTGGTTGTAAGCCCGTACCGACGTTCGACGTGGCCGGTGCTATCGAACGTCGGTAAAAAGTTACAACCACCACTATGACTCGAGAGACTAGGCGCCGGTGAAGGAGTACAGCACGGCCAGCAGCCCTGCGATGCTGACGGTCAGCGCCGCGAACTGTGCCGTGACGGCGCCACCGGTGGCGAGGCCGACCACCTGCTGGACGAGGAAGGTGACAGTCGTGAGCAGCAGGATACCCACCGCGAGGTACAGCATCGGGCGGCTGTCGTTGCGGCGGTAGCCCCGGTAGCCCTGGTAGGCGACGAACGCGCCGACCAGCGCCGTCACCGTCGCGGTGACCGTCGAGAGGCCGACGCCGACCGCCTGGAGCGCGAGGGTGCCGAGCGAGAGTCCGGTCACAGTGGGACACCTTCGGTAGTAACTGTGGCTGTCCGATCGGTGCGAGTTGTTCGAGTCATGGTCCAGTCTCGTAGATGACGTAGGTGATCAGCGCGAGCCCGAGCAGCTGGGTCAGGTCGGTCAGGACGGTCACCGTCCCGAGGCCGGTCCCGGTCAGCGAGGTGAGCAAGACGTTCAGGAGCAGCGGCGCGCCGCTCAGGAGGAGGATGCCGGCGGCGAGCCCGGGCAGGGCGGCGTCGCCCGTCTGTCTGTAGCCCTGGACTCCCTTCACGAGGATAACCACCGACAGAACGACGGACACGAGGATGCCCAGGAACGTCAGGAGGCTCAGCATCGTGGCGGATCCGGCCGTCGACTGGAGCACGAACCCGGTCATTTGAGTCCCTCGAACAGTTCGGTGAAGCGGTCCGCCGCGTCGCGTTCGCGGCGCTCGATGGCTACCTCGTAGTCCCCGTCGTCCAGTTCGACCTCCAGGCGAGCGAGGCGGGCGCTGAACACCTCGTAGTGGTGGCCCTCCGGGTCCAGTTGCTGGGCGGCCTCGACCAGGTCCTCATCGCGGAGACGGTCGAGCCGTCGGTAGACGGTCGGCGGCGAGGCGTCACACCGCTCGGCCAGTTCTGACGCCGACATTGGCTCGATGCTCGTGGCCGCGAGGATGGCCCGGGCGTACTCGTCGTCGAGCAGTTCGACGACCGTCGCCAGCTCGGTTTCCTCGCTCATCGCTCGTGGTTACCGTCGGTCGCCCCGAGTCGATGGACGGTCTGGAGACACGGTACACCTGCGACTGTTCGGTCCGGGTATAAAAAAGCGCGCGTCACGCTTTCCGACCCAGAAACTGTGCGAGGCTGGTTTTCTTGTACGGGTGTTTCAGTCAGGACGCAATGACGACGCGACCCCCAGCACTCCGTAGTATCGCCCTCCCACCGGTCCGGACGCGCCCGCCGGGGGTGATCGTATGAAGCGCGCCGCCACCCTCGCACTCGCCGCGCTCGTTCTCGCGAGTGCGGTGACGGTCGGCGCGGGTCCCGCGGCCGCAGCGGGTGCGGCCTTTATCAGCGTCGACGTCGAGGCGACGCCGGACCCGGCCCCGCCGGGGAGCGAGGTCACCGTCTCGACCACCGTCGAGAGCATGCACGACGACGGCCAGCCCTACAAGCTCCAGCGGGTGGAGCTCCAGGAGACGAGGAACGGCAGCAACGACGCGGTGGACAGCGAGAACCCCTCGCAGTTCGTCCAGGGCGGCGAGGCCGTCGCCGTGAACCTCACCGAGGAGTTCGACCAGACCGGCGAGTTCGACCGCTACGTCCACCTCCGGTTCGTCTCCAGCACTGGCGACGTCGTCGAGATAGTGCGGCCAGTGACCGTCTCCGTCGGTCAGTCCCATCCCGCGACGTCGCTGTCGGCCGGCCAGGCCAGCGCCACCGGGAAGACCGACCTCTCGCTGACGGTCGCGAACGGCCTGCCGAACGAGGTCCGCGGCGTCACGGTCGAACTCGCGAGCGACGACGTCACGCTCCTGGAAGACCGCCACGTCGTCTCCTCACTCCAGCCCGGGAACGAGGCGGTCGTCGACGTTCCCGTCCGGAACGTCTCGACCGGGACCAAGACCGTCGAGGCGGAGCTGACCTACCTGACCGCCGACGGCGAGTCCCGGAGCGTGTCGCAGACGCTGTCGGCCACCGTCGAGGACCAGGGCCAGCCGGCCGAGATCGACGTCACCGGCAAGCGCGTGACCCAGGAGGGACAGGAAGTGGTCGTCCGCGGGAGCGCGAGCAACGTCGGGTCGACCAACGCCTCCAGCGTGAAGGTGGCCGTCCAGAACGGCGACCGCGTCGCGCCGGCCCAGAACCAGGCGTCGTTCTTCGTCGGCGAGGTCGCCGCGAGCGACTACTCCTCCTTCGAGGTCCACGGTCGCCTCACCGAGGAGACCAACGAGACCGTCACCATCCCGCTCCAGCTCAGCTACACCGTCGACGGCGACCAGGTCACGCGGACCATCGACGTCGAGTACACGCCGCGGACGACGCCGGACCAGTCGACCCAGCGCAACTCCGGCCTGCTCGTGCCCGCGCTCGGCGGCCTCGTCGTCGTGGCCGTCGTCGGTGGCCTCGGCTGGCGGCGGTACCGGTAGGTGGTCACGATGGCTGTGATCAGCGCCGCGAACGCGGTCAAGGAGTACGAGTCCGGGTCGAAGACGCTGCGCGCGCTCAAGGGCGTCGACGTGTCGGTCGACCCCGGCGAGTTCGTCGCCGTCGTCGGCCCCAGCGGGAGCGGCAAGTCCACGCTGTTGAACCTGCTGGGGATGCTCGACGTCCCCACCGAGGGGGCCGTGACGGTGGCCGGCGAGCGACTCTCCGAGCTGTCGAAGCGCGAGCGGACGAACCTCCGCCGGGACACCGTCGGCTTCGTCTTCCAGAGCTTCTTCCTGGTGCCGACGCTGACTGCGCGGGAGAACGTCGCCGTCCCGGGGCTGGTCCACGGCGACCGCTCCGAGTTGATCGACCGCGCGGAGAGCCTGCTCGAACGCGTCGGGCTGGCCGACCGGCTGGACCACTACCCCAACGAACTGTCGGGCGGCCAGAAGCAGCGCGTCGCCGTCGCGCGCTCGCTCGTCAACGAGCCCGAGATCCTGCTGGCCGACGAGCCGACGGGGAACCTCGACCAGGACACCAGCGAGCAGGTGCTCGACGTGTTCGGCCGCATCGCCGCCGAGGACGACGTGGCCATCGCCACGGTCACCCACGACCCCCAGGTCACCGAGTACGCCGACCGGGTCGTCGAACTCGTCAACGGGAGGATCGAGTCGTGATCGACAACTGGCTCGGTCGCCGGTTCCCGATGCTCGCGTTCGCCCGGAGCAACCTCTCGCGAGCGCGCGCCCGGACGGCGCTGGCGATGGCGGGCATCACCATCGGCGTCCTCGCCATCGCGTCGCTTGGCATGGGCGGCGTCGCCTTCCAGCAGTCGATCCTCCAGAGCGCCGATACCGTCACCCAGAGCGTCTGGCTGATGCCCGGCGAGGACGCGGACTTTGCGGCCTTCGAGGAGCGACACCTCGAGGAAGTCCGGCAGTACGTGGACCATCCCGTGTACACGATGCAACAGGAGAGCGCCGGCGTCGAGGCGAAGAAGGCCAGTACCGGGGCGACGATATACGGGTTCTCGCACCCGGGCGAGTTCGCGACGGCGGACACCGGGCAGATTCCGGACAACTGGCGCTCCGGCGCGCTGGTCGGGCCCGATCTGGCAGACAGCCTCGACGTTCAGACGGGCGACAGCGTCGTCGTCGACGGCGAGCGTCACCGGATCCTCGCCGTCCTCGAACCCACCCCGCAGTCATCGTTCGTCCGGACAGACAACGCCGTCCTCTTGCCACCGTCCCAGTTCGACCGGTCGACCTACGACCTCCTGATGGTCCGGACGGACAGCCCGAACGAGGCCTTCGAGACCTCGGAGGATCTGGATGGGTCGCTCAACCCCGGACGCGACGAGCGCTACGAGGTCAACGACGCCGAACAGCTGATCGACCAGTTCAACCAGCAGATGGCCACGATCAACACGTTCCTCCTGGCCATCGGGGGCATCTCGCTCGTGGTCGCCTCGGTCAGCATCTTCAACGTGATGTTGATGTCGGCCATCGAGCGCAGGGAGGAGATCGGCGTCCTCCGTGCGGTCGGCTACCACCGCCTCGACGTCCTCCGACTGATGCTCGCCGAGGCCGTCTTGCTGGGGCTCGGTGGTGCCCTCCTCGGGGTGGTCCTCAGCATCCTCCTGGGGATGGCGATCAACGCCGAACTGCTGGCGGATCCCCTTGCGTTCACCGCCGAGGCCCTCCAGTACGCGGCCATGGGATTCGTCTTCGGGACGCTTGCGAGCTTCCTCAGCGGGCTCTACCCCGCCTGGAAGGCCGCCAACGCCCGGCCCGTCGAGGCGCTCCGGGACTGACGGCAGTCCCACGCTGACGTTTCCCCCTCCACTTCGTTCCACTCCGGCGTCGGTTTTCACCGGTCACTGCCATAGCCGGAAGTCACTGAGGCGTCACGCGCTCGTCAGAGCCAGGCGTCCAGTATCTCGCGCCCTGCGAACGCGTCGTGACTGGGGTACGCGTCGATCATCGTGATGAGCGCCGACGCGATTCGATAGGCGGGCATCGTATCGTCGTGGAGTAACACGACGCCCGCGTGAGCGTCCGCCGGGAGGTCACCGAAGTCAGTGACGTCGCTGGTCACGACCACCAGTTCGTTCTCCCGGGCGTACGGCAACACGTCGCCCTCGTCGGTCGCTCCCTGCCAGAGCGCGTCGCGGACGTGTTCTGCCGGTATTCCCTCTTTCTGGAGATACGATGCCGTCTTCGGGTCGACGTTCTCGTCCAGCAGAAACTGCCATCCACTCATCTCAAGCCGCGTCCGGGTCGACGCCGTCCGGGCGGTCGACGGTCTCCCGAAACGCTTCGACGTTCCGGTCGCGTTCCGACAGGACCTCGCTCATCTCTCGCGGATGGTCGTGGTAGTACGCCAGTGCGTAGTAGACGTCCGCGACGTCGAGGTCGAACCGGTCTGCGACGGCTTCGGGCGCCTCGCCTCGCTCCTCAACGAGCGCGTACACCTGGCGGACGCTGATCCGACGGTCCCTGATGTGGGGTTCACTCAGCCGGTCGTGAGCGATCCGCCGGGAGTCCCGTTCGGCCATACCCGGAATTTCCCCGTGCTATCGTAAAAACGTGTGGCCACGCTCGACTCATCACGAGATGATCGAGCCCGTCCGCCATCGGTGCGTCCCGGAACACCTGTTCGTCGGGTACGGAAGCGTCGAACGATATCCGTCCCCCCTCTTGGGTGATACGCAAATTCTTGCGAAGCGTGCGAAAACGATCCCGGCAATCGCCGTAAAGCCGCACCGACGAGAGTGCCGAATCGACACCGTAATCCGGTCCGTTTCCGAACGTGTCCCCTGACAGCCATGCTCGTCGGGCCCGTTCGAGCGTTCTTCGAGGCCGAACGCCAGCGACCGCGCTGGCGCGGGCTGGCGGTCGTCACGGCCATCGCCTGCACGCCGCTGGTCGCGAACCTGGTGCTCGCCGCGCGGATGCCCCGGGGCGACCAGCCGGTCGTCGCGCTGGCGACTGGGACCGGCGTCGTCGAGGCGCCGGCGCTCGCCCTGGCCAGCGTGGTTCTCGGCTTCGCGACGCCGTTTTTGTTCTGGCTCCTGTACGCCGGCATCGCCTACGGGATAACGACCCGCTTCGACGGAACGGGGTCGTTCACCCGGTACGCCACGCTGTTCGCCTGGGGGCTGGTCCCCGGGCTGGTCGTCCAGTTGTTCTGGCTCGGCGCGCTGGTGACCAACGCGACCACAACGGGGCCCCCAGTGACACCCGCCGAGAACGCGGCGTGGATCGAGGCCGTCCAGTCCGGCCCGGCGATGGCCGCCGTGGACGTGCTCTACCCCGTCGCCGCTATCGTCGCCTTCGGGTGCTGGGTCATCGCCACCGCGGTCGGCCGTCGCGTCACGACCCGCCAGGCGACGCTGGCCGTCCTCCCGGCGCTCGCCATCGAACTGACGACGTTCTATCTGTTCGTGCTGGGGTGACCGTGGCGACTAAGTCGGGGCCGGTCGACTGACAGCCCGATGACGACTCGGTTCCGAACCCTGTTCGTCCGCCCGGCCGACGCGTTCGCGGAGGTGCCCGACCGGCCGTCGCTGCTGGCGCCGGCGCTCGTCGTCTTCGCGCTCGGCGTCGTCGTGGCCGTCCAGTCGGTACCGTTGATGGCCGTCGCGCTCGGGGACACCTCGGCCCACTCGCTCCAATTCGCGACCGGCGACGGTGCCCTGTCGGTCCAGAGCGCCGCACCGCTCAACCTCGCGGTGAACGTCGGCGTCGCGTTCGCACCGTGGCTCGTCCTGGCCACGATTACTCACGTGGGCGCCAGGCTGGCCGGTGGGACGGGCACCCCGCGCCAGACGCTGGCGGCGGTCGCCTGGTGTGCCGTTCCCTGGCTGTTCGTCTACGGTGCCAGCGTGGTCATCGCGGCCGGTATCGCGGCGACGACGGACGCCACGCTCGCCGCCGCGCTGGGCGGCCACTCGCTGTCGTTCGTCGAGGGCCGGCCGCCCGCGTACTTCGACGGTAGCGGCGTCCTCGACGGCCGGACCTGGCTGTTCGTCGTCGGCCTCGTGCTGTCGGCGCGGATCTGGGCCCGGGCCGTCACCTCGGCCCACGGCCCACGGCTGGCCCGCGGCGCGAACGGCGTCGCCGCTGCCGTGGTCGCGCTCGCGGTGCTGGCGGTACTTCTCTGAGCCGGGCAGGTAGCCGGTGTCGTCCGCTCGCGAGCCCCGTCAGTCGCCGGCCTGTCCGACCGAGCCCTGTACCTCGTCGACCAGGTCGGCGATGGCCCGCCGCTTGAGGACGAGGAAGCCGACGAAGACGACGAGGAAGCCGACCACGGTCAGCGCCGTTATCTCCTCGTCGAGGACGACGACGCCGACGACGGTGGCGACCACCGGAACCAGATACGCGACCAGCGACGTCTCCAGGGCGCCCCGGACCTCCAGCAGCGTGAAGTAGATGAAGAAGGCGATGGCGGTGGCGAACACGCCGAGATAGGCGACCGCCGCGCCCGCGCTTGCCGTCGTCGGGAGCGCGAACGTCTCGCCGAGGGCGAGACTGGTCGTATGCAGGATAATCCCGCCGACGAGCATCGACCACCCCGAGAGCGCGGCGTTGCCCAGTGTCGGCTTCGCGCGCTGGACGAGAACGCCACCGAGCGCGACGCTCGCGACCTGGAGAAAGACGAGGACGCGGCCGACGACGTCGCTCCCCAGCAGGTTTGCGGGGTCGGGCCGGACAATGAGGCCCACGCCGACGAAGCCCAGCAGGATGCCGACCGCGCCGGTCGCGGAGACGCGCTCCTCGGGCAGGAGGCCGAGCGCCCACAGCGAGGTGACGATCGGAACCAGGCTCTGCATAATCGCCGCCACGCCGCTGGGGACGGTCTGCTGGCCGACGAAGAGGAACGCGTTCCCCGCGACGAGGAAGAGGCCGCCACCCACGATGGCGCCGACGTTGGCCGCGCCCACTGGTCGCCAGTCCGTCGTCCGGGCGAGGGCGTACCCGAGCAGGAGGACCGCGGCGACGTCGTAGCGGTAGGCCGCGAACAGCACCGGCTCGAGCGTCTCCAGACCGACGGCTATCGCCAGGAAGGACAGGCCCCAGAGGGTTGCGAGAACGGCGAACAACCCGACCGTCGTGAACCGTTCGTCCACGGATCAGGTCGAGAGTGCGGGACGGTTAGCCTTCTCGATACCGCGCCGAGGGAGAAGAATCGTCAGTCGACCGTGTGGTGGTACGGCTTGCGGGCGACGGTCTCGCGCAGATCCGCGAGCGAGTCGCGACCGGTCTTGCTGGCGGCGCCCATCAGCGCCATCACTTCCTGCCGGGACACCGAGACGCCGGCCTCCGTCAGCGCGTCTTCGGGCCGCGAGCGGAGTTCGCGGAGCGTGCCGACGCCGAGCAGGTACGGCACCGACCACGCCGAGACGGTGTTGCCGTGGGCCAGCGGCATCGCCTCCAGGTAGGCCTGGGCGTCGTCGAGGAAGGTAGAGGCGTGGGAGGCGGTCCGGTGGACGACGCGGGCGGCCGGTTGTCGGTTGTCCGGGTCGACGACGGCGTCCTGGTCGATCCCCTCGTCTTCGAGCCACTCGGCGGGGAGGTAGACGTTGTTCTCCTCGGTGTAGTCGTCGTAGACGTCCTTCGAGACGTTGACCAGTTGCAGGAGGAGGCCGAACTCCTCGGCGGTCTCCCGGAGCGTCCGGGCGCGCTCCCTGGAGATCTCGCCGCGCGTGAGCAGGTTCGTGATGAGGGTGCCGACGGTGCCGGCGGCGTAGTAACAGTACTCCTCGAGTTCCGAGCGGTCGTCGATGCGGAGTCCGCCGACGTCGGCGTGGCGGTCGACGAACATCGCCATCCCGTCGACCATCTCCCGGACCGGCGGGATCACGGCGTCGTGGACCGGCTGGGGCTGGTCGGCGAAGGTCGCCCAGATGGTGGGTGACTCGGCGACGACCGCCCAGTCGTCGTTGCGCTCCTCGGGCGCTGGCAGCCACTCGTCGACGTCGGCCCGGAACTCGGTCATCGTCACGTCGTCGTCCGGGTCGAGCGCGGCGTCGTACGTCCGTAGCAGTCGAACCTGTGCGTCCGGCGGGATGTGCCCGGCGTCCTCGACGGTGTCGGCGACGCGACAGAGGAGATACCCCAGGCAGACGTGCGACGACATCGGCTCTTCCAGGACGTCGACGGTCAGAGCGAACGTGCGCGACACGCCCTGGACCGCGTCGTGACACCACTCGAGATCTGGTTCGACGGGTGATACGGACGTCATCCTCTGGTCACCGTTAGATCCCCTCGCTACTAAGGTAATGTGGTCGATGACGGGTCTCGGGCGCGACGGACGGGGGCGAGCGGACTGTCCGGCCGGTCTCGCCGGAGCATCGGTCCGCGTATCGGTGTGTCATATCGGTTGCTGGTATGGTACAGGGGCTGGTGACGCTTCCGCGTTCCGGATCGAGGAGCCGGTACTGGCGGACGGAACGCGGGTCGATTCGCCGGTTTCCGGTCGCCATCGTCAGTCGTCAGTCGTCTGTCGACACGGCCTCGACGCCGTGGTCGTCGACGTCGACGGCCGGTTCGGTGAGGTCGCCGTCGCGCCAGGTGCCGCGGCGATACCAGGCGTAGGCGATGGCCGCGCCGGCGACGTTGGAGAGGGCGAACGACAGCCAGATGCCGGTCTCGCCGATATCGCCCGCCGCCACCCACGCGATGGGGAACCTGACGACGCCGAGCATCAGCACCGAGATGGCCGCCGCGGTGAGCGTCTTGCCGGCCCCGCGGAAGCTCCCGGTGTACGCCCGCGTGATCCCGATGAACCCGAACGTCAGCGCGACGTAGCGCAGGAACTGGGCGGCCACGCCGACCACCGCGGGGTCGGTCGTGAACACGGCGGCGATGGGGGCAGCGAGGAAGAAGACGACGACGCCGGCAGCGGTGAGGATGCCGAAGAGCAGCTTCGCGGCCAGTCCCGCTGCCTGCGCGGCCCGGTCCGGTCTGTCGGCCCCGATGTTCTGGCCGGTCATCGTCTCGACGCCGCGGGCGACGGCGATCGCGGGCAACACGATCACCGAGAACACGCGCGTTCCGATGCCGTAGGCCGCGACGACGGTGTCCGGGAACAGGGCGACGATGAACAGCAGGAGGTTCATCGACAGCGCCCGGCCGGTGCCTTCGACGGAGGCGGGCAGACCGATCCCGACGAGGCGGCGCAGGTACGTCGTGTCGGGCGCCATGTCCCTGAGGTGGATCTCGATGCCGTGTGTCCCGCGGAACATGATCGCGAGGCCGACGACGAGCGCGAGCGCGCGCGAGAACACCGTCGCGTAGGCGGCGCCCTCGATGCCGAGTTCGGGGAACACCCACCAGCCGAAGATGAGGAATGGGTCGAGGACGATGTTCAGCACGACGGAGCCGAACATCACGAGCATCGGCGTGATGGTGTCGCCGTAGCCGCGCATGAGCGCGACGAAGACGGCGAACCCGAACATGAACAGTAGCCCCAGCGAGATGACCTCCATGTAGTCGGTCGCCATCGGCAGGACGTCCTGGGACGCGCCCATCACCGCGAGGAACTCCTCGACGAGGAAGTAGCCCGTCACCCCGAGGAGCACCGACGCGATGGCAGCGAAGGTCATCGTCTGCGAGGCGGCGTACTCGGCCTCGCGTTCCTCGCCCGCGCCCGTGTACTGGGCGACCAGCACGCTCCCGGCGACGGAGATGCCCATCCCCAGCGAGATGAGCAGGAACACCATCGGGAACGCGAAGCTGATGGCCGCCAGCGCGTCCGTGCTGTACTGGCCGAGCCAGAACGTGTCTGCGAGGTTGTAGGCGGTCTGGAAGAGGTTCGTGACCACGATGGGCATCGACAGGAAGAAGAGCGGCTTGCCGATGCTCCCAGACGTGAGGTCGAACTCTTCGGGTCCCCTGAACAGGGCACTGATGCGACTGCGGACTCCCATCAGCGACCGCCCTCCGCCGGTTCGGCGCCGTGGCTCGACGCGGAAACCGCGGTAGTCGGCCGGTTCGCGGCCATCGTTCCGCTATCGGGCGCACGGGAGCCGTCGTCGCGACTCGACGGGGGAGGGCACGTCGCATCCGGAATATCGGCAGGGAAAGCGTCGTCCATGTCGGTCGATAGGAAACTTACTGACTAGTTAGTCAAAAGCCCTTCGGAAGGTGACGGCGATGGGATCTGATTGACTGAATCCGCGATCAGGGGGAGTACGACACAGTCTAGAGGCAGTCGGGGTACCTGACGGGCGGGTCACAACTGTTTTCCCGACGGGGACGAACGTACTACCAATGTCCGACCCGCCGGAACGGTCCGCCTCGGATCCCGACGAGGAGATCATGGGCGCGACCTACCGGGCGCTTCGCGAGCACGGCTACGCCGACCTCACGATCAAACAGATCGCCGACGAGTACGGGAAGTCGACCGCCGCGGTGCACTACCACTACGACACGAAGGAGGAACTGCTCGCGGCGTTTCTCGACTTCGTCCTCGACCAGTTCGTCCAGACCATCCACGAGGTGGAGACGACCGACCCGGAACGGCGCCTGGAGTTACTGCTCGACCAGCTCCTGCTCGCGCCGGAGGACCACTACGACCTGTCGATCGCGCTCCTGGAGATGCGGAGCCAGGCGCCGTACGAGGCGGCCTTCGCCGAGCGGTTCCGGCAGAACGACGAGTACGTCCGGTACATGCTCCGGACGGTGATAGACGACGGGATCGGGGCGGGCGTGTTCGCCGACGTCGACGCCGAGCACGCGGCGTCGGCGCTCATGACTATCGTCGACGGTGCCCGGACCCGCACCGTCGTCTTCGACGACGCGGCGGCGCTCGAGACCGCGCGACGCGCGGCCGACGAATACGTGGACGCCGTCCTCGCGGAGGACGCGTGACCGGGCGCCCGGCGTCAGGGGGCCGGTCCGCGGTGCGCTCCCGGGGGAGACGCCGACGGGCTGGGACTGTCCTCACCTGGCGGAGACGGACGACGCCGACGGGACAGACCGTGGCCGATATCGCCGGACTCATCTATCCGGTCCACGGAGTGTTCCCCACCGAAATGACGACCGTCCGCTCGTCCGTGCTCTCCATCGCGTGGCCGTCCCCGTCGGCGCGACACACCGTCACTAGCGAGCCACTCGTCGACCGCGCCCCACGGCGGACGGTGGGACGATGACAGGGGCGGCGCCGCTGGTCCTGTCGCTCTCGCTCGAGACGATCATCGCCACGCTCGCCGGGGGGTTCGAGGCGCTCGTCGAGTCGGCGACCGGCTGGCCCGGCGTGGGTATCGTCTTCGCGTACTCGTTCCTGATCGCCTTCGTCCTGCCCGGTCCCAGCGAGATCGTGCTCGCGGCGCCGCTGGATCTGGGCCTGTCGCAGTCGGGCCGCCTCGGCGTGATCATGCTCGTCAGCGCGACCGGCAAGGCCGCCGGCAGCGTCCTCGCGTTCCACGTCGGTCAGGAGGTCAAGCAGGCCGGCCCGGTCGTCCGCTGGCTCCGCCGGTCGCGGTGGGACGTCATGGAGTGGTCGGAGAACCAGTCCGTCCAGCTCGCACAGCGGTACGGCTACGCCGGCCTCGCCGGCGCGCTCTGTGTCCCGTTCTTCCCGGACACCATCTCGATATACGCCTTCGCCGTCCTCGAACGGGACTACGTCCGCTTCGCCGCCGCGACGTTCGTCGGGAGTCTCGGCCGGCTCGTCGTCACCATCGGCCTGATCGGCGGCGCGGTCACGATATTCTGACCCGAGCTGCGGTCATCGCTCCCGGTATCGAGCCGGCCACTTCGCCAGCGACCGGCGATAGAGACCCACGCCCGCGAGCGCGAGGACGAGGCCGCCGGCGCCCAGTGCGGCGAGCAGGCCCGTGGAGACTGGCGCGAGGGCGAAGCCGACGACGAGGATGGGAACGAGCGGCAGGACCATCGCGAGTCCGAACACGGCGAACAGCCCGGTGTCGAAGAGAAACTCGTTGGGCGAGAGCCCGGTGAGGTACACTGTCGTCCCGAAGATGTAGCAGGCGACGCCGACGAGCAGGACGGCGCCGACCAGTGCTTCGAGAATCGGGCCGCCGCGCCAGGCGAGTGCGACGGCGTAGAAGGCGAGGCCGACGAGCGGGCCGAGCAGGAGGAAGGCCCGGAACTTCGCGGCGAAGACGTCCTCGACCGACAGCGGGTGGACGAGGTACGAGTCGACGTCGTCGGACTGGGTGAGCCAGTTGTACGTCGTGAACCCGGAGAGGCCGAGGATGGCGCCGAAGGAGACTCCGACCGAGGGCGAGACGCCCGTTATCTGGCCGGCGAGGTCGATCAGGCTGGCGGTGACGCCGAGGAGCACGGCGGCCGAGAACAGCACCTTGCCGAACCCGCCGGAACTGCGGTGGACGTCCAGCAGCGTCTTGGTCGCGACGGGGTCGCCGACGCGGTCGCGCCACCGGCGGAACGCGGGGGCGACGGTGCGGGCCGCCGGGCGTGCGCTCGCGTCGAAGGTGAGCGCGCCGACCACGAAGACCGCCGCGACGAGGGCGAGCGACGCGCCGACCCGTGGCAGCGTCGCGTCGAGAAAGACGCCGTAGGGCGTGTAGGCCGCGACGTCGAGGTTCCCGGCGACGGCGACGCCGACCGCCGCGCCGAGCGCGGCCAGGAGCGTCCAGCCCGGCACCCCCCGGCGAGTGATTCCCAGGGCGGCGATGGTCGCGCCCATGCCGAGCACGAACGTCAGCGTGAGCGTCGCCCAGAGCCCGAGCGCGGTGCCGGCCGCTGGAAGCCCCTCCGCGACTCCCTGGCCGCCGGCGACGCCACCGCCCCCACTGGCGACTGCGACCGCGGCGCCCGTCCCGAGCGCCATCGGGAGCAGGAACAAAATCGCGTAGTAGACCAGGTCCTTGACGACGAAGATACCGAGCAGCCGGTCCTGGGAGAGCGGGAGCGTCCGGGCGGTGAAGACCAGCAGCGTCAGGTCGCCCAGCAGGTTCCGGAGCGCGTCGCGGCCGACGAAGCCGATCGAGCCGGTGTGGAGGCCGAAGACGAACGCGAGCGCGTGGAGGCCGGCGAAGACGGTCCCCGGGCCGGTGCCGGTGGTGACGAGCAGCCACGCCGCGCCCGCTGTGAGGGCGGCGATCAGGACGGGAAACAACGCGAAGTGACCGCCGCGGAAGAGGTGGCTGTGCATGCGCCACTCCTCGCGGAGCATCTCGACGAAGACCCGGCGGGTCCGCCCGTCAGTCATCCGCGGCGACACCCCGCTCGACGGTCGCGTCGACGCGGTCGAGGAACACGTCCAGCAGCGTCTCGTCGGCCGGGAGCTCGGACGGGCGTACGTCTGCGACGAGGCCGCCGCCGTGGACGACGCCGACGCGGGAACACAGTTCGGCGGCCACGTCCACGTCGTGGGTCGTGATGACGACGGTGTTGCCGGCCTCGCGATACTCTCGCAGGAAGCGCTTGACCCGCTCCTGGACGATGGGGTCGAGGTTGGCCAGCGGCTCGTCGATGAACACGACCGCGGGCTCGTGGAAGAACGCCCCGGCGATCATCACCTTCTGTTGCTGGCCCCGGGAGAGGTCCGTCGCCATGGTGTCGAGCTTCTCGGCGAAGCCCAGGCGCTCGGCCCAGGTGTCGGTCCGCTCGTCCACCGTCTCGTCGTCGAGTCCACGGACCGACCCGACGAAGTCGAAGTACTCCCGCGGCGTCATGAAACTCGGCGGCGACTCCTTCTCGGGGAGGACGCCGACGAGTTCGCGGACCGCCGTGGGTTCCGCGACCGGGTCGACGCCGAGTACCGCGACCTGCCCGCTGTCGGGCGCTATCTGGCCGGTGAGCACTTCCATCGTCGTGGTCTTGCCCGCTCCGTTCGGCCCGAGGAGACCGAACAGTTCCCCCTCGGCGACAGTGAGCGAGAGCTCCTCGACCGCGGTCACGTCTCCGTACGCCCTGGTGAGGTCGTCTATCTGGATCGCTGGCACGGGATTCTACCCACCATCGTTGCTCGGGTGGTATAAGTGGTGGTGCCGGTTGACAGCTAATTGAATGGTAAGATTCAGGTGAGTGCCGACGGAACGTCTGCGTAGCCTTGACCACGAACGACCCCGCGATGAGAGGTCCCCACGACTATACTGACCGATTAGTCAGTAACGACCGGTCGATCCCATGGTAGCCATCTCCGTCGACGGACTGACCCGGACGTTCGGCGACGTGACGGCGGTAGACGACCTCTCGTTCACCGTCGACGACGGGGAGATATTCGGCCTGCTCGGGCCGAACGGGGCCGGCAAGTCGACGCTCATCAACGTGCTCGTCACGCTCCTGCGGCCGACCGCCGGGACCGCGACGGTCGACGGCCACGACGTCGAATCGGAGACGGCCGCCGTCCGCGACAGCCTCGGCATCGTCTTCCAGGAGCCGGCGCTCGACGAGGAACTGACCGGTGCGGAGAATCTGGCGTTCCACGCACGGCTGTACGGGATGGACCGCCGCGAGCGGACAGAGCGGATCGACGAGATACTCGACCTCGTCGGACTCGCCGACGAACGCGACGACCCCGTCGGGACCTATTCGGGCGGGATGAAGCGCCGCCTGGAGATCGGCCGCGGCCTCCTCCACGAGCCCGCGGTGCTCTTCCTCGACGAGCCGACGGTCGGGCTGGACGCGCGGACACGCCGGGACACCTGGGAGTACATCCAGCGGATGAACCGGGAGGCCGGGGTGACCATCGTGCTGACCACCCACTACATCGAGGAGGCCGAACACCTCTGCGACCGCGTCGCGGTCGTCGACGACGGCGAGATAGCCGCCATCGACACCCCGGCCGCCCTCACGGCGTCGCTCGGCGGCGACGTCGTGACGCTCGCCGTCGAGGGGTCGACTGGGGCCCTCACCGACCGGCTCGACGAACAGTCGTGGGTCACCGAGTACACCAGGACCGACGAGGGCGTCACCGTCACGGTCGAACGCGGCGAGGCGCGCATCGCCGACCTGGTCCGCCTGGCCGACGACGCCGGCGTCACCATCACGTCGGTCGACCTCCGCCGGCCGAACCTGGAGACGGTGTTCCTCTCGCTCACCGGCGCGACCATCGAGGAGCGCGAGACCGGCGACGCCGAACGCCCGGTTGCGACGGAGGCCGAGAGATGAACCTCGTCGACCCGCTCGGCGTCTACGCGCTCTGGCGCCGCGACGTCACGCGATTCCTCCGGGCGCCCTCGCGAATCATCGGCTCCATCGCGATGCCGCTGCTCTTCCTCGTCTTCCTGGCGTTCGGCTTCAGCGGCGCGGCGATCCCCGGCCTCCCCGAGGGCGTCGACTACCTCCAGTTCCTGGTTCCGGGGATGATCGGGTTCACGATGCTGTTCGGGGCCTCTTTCGCCGGCCTCTCCATCCTCTCGGACCAGGAGGTCGGCTTCCTCAAGGAGATCCTCGTCGCCCCGATCAGCCGCACCTCCATCGTCCTGGGCCGCATCGCCGGCGGGTCCACGACGGCGCTCGTCCAGGCGATTCTGATCCTCCTGCTCTCCATCCCGCTGGGGTTCCGGCCCGTGAGTCTCCTGTCGCTCCCGCTGGCGCTCGTCTTCCTCCTCCTGATCGCGGTGACGTTCGTCGGGTTCGGCGTCGCCCTGGCCTCCCAGTTCAGCGACAGCGAGGGGTTCAACCTCGTCGTCCAGTTCGTCATCTTCCCGCTCTTTTTCCTCTCGGGCGCGATCTACCCGATTTCGAGCCTCCCCGGCCCGGTCCAGTTCCTCGCGCTCCTCAATCCCCTGACCTACGGCGTCGACGGGTTGCGAGCGGTGCTGGTCGGGACGTCGACGTACCCGCTCGTCGTGGATCTGGGCGCGCTCCTGTTCTCGTCGGTCGTGATGGTCGCCGCCGGGACGTACCTCTTCGAGCGCGTCGAGGCGGTGTGAGCGATTCTCTGTTTCCCATCCCACGGCTATCCCGCCGTATTATCGGTGCGTGTTCCAGAAAAATTCCCATCGCGGTCGGTAACCGACGCTAGAACGAACCCCGGTGTTCCCGATTCATCCAGGCCGCGTCGAGTGCTTCGACTCGATCGTCAAACCGCTCGAAAAATTGTGCGAAGTACGACTGGAATCGTGTGGTGACGCTGGGCGCTAACTCCCGGGACCGCTCCGGTTCGATAAGCATCGCTGCGAACGTGTCGGCTGCCTTTTCGGTCGGATGCCTTCGATAGTCCGTCACGCCGGGAATATCACTCTGGGCCATCGGACCACGGAGCCGTTCGGATAGTCTGGTCGCCTCGCTAAGCTGTCTCTCATTCTCGAACAGGTCTCCGCGTGCGGAAGCATACCCGGTCTTCACCTCGATGTGGTCGTCGACGCCATGACCGATTTCGTGGGCCAGCGTTACGCCCATCTGCCATCCGGGAAAGTCGTCGGCTGAAGTCCCTACCTCGACTGGACCGTCGCCCCTGAAGTAGCGGCCATGGACGGAACTATCCGCGAATTCGACTCCTCGCTCGATAGTCCCTATGTCGAACAGCGACTGGGCAATTTCGGCAGCGGCATCCGCTCGTCGCTGTCGGAGGGCCGCTGGAATCGTATCGACGCCGGGAACATCGAATTCGTCCACGTTTTCCCGCCACGTCTCGAGATCGAGTGTAATCGGTTCGTGTCTCAGTTCGTCGCGACGCCGCTCTTGCCGAGGCCGTTCGCTGTGAATCGCTGCTGCGCGTCGTTTCAGTTCCGCTGCCTCTGGCGAAGCTTCCCGAAGCGTGAATGGCGTATTTCGGCCCCCCAGTCGCTCGAAGCCTCCGTCTATCGTCTCGATAGCTGTCGGTTCGAATTTGTCCGTGGAATATACACGGTCGTCACCGGACGACATCGCGATTGATCGTGGATATTTTTCACAGAGGGGTTAGTTGAACTTAACGCTATAGATTCCGCAAGTCCTGAAGAGCAGTCGTGAGGTCTTTCGCGGCGTTCACTTTCGGCGTTACGGCACGGAGGTGCGAATCCACGGTGCTCGGTGCGATACCCAGTACTGTCGCCGTGCGCTGGCGATCGATCCCGAACACGGACCGTAGCAGGTAGACCTTGGCCTGCTTCTCCGGGAGCCACTCGCTCTCGGCGAGCAGGTCGCCATACAACAGGGCAGCTGCCTGCTTCGAGAGTGAGAACTCGACGTCTTCGTCCCTGGCGGTAGTGATGAAGTTCCGGAGGTGGTCCTCGAGGCGCTCTGCATCAGGCGCCGGTAGATACCCGTCTTCGGTGAACTCGCCTCGACGGACCTCGCCCAGCACGACGGACTGTCGAAGCGGACTGAAGTACGCTGCTTTGCCGGCGTATTCACCGACGTAGATGAACGTCGGTTCCGGCTCAGCCGATTCGTCGATCTCCCGTTCCTCTTCGGGACGAATGATGGAGGGATGGGTATCCTCGCTGGTGATGTTCTCGGACGGGAGATCCTGGATAGTGGACACGATCGGACCCTCGTTACGATTGCTACTATTCGGTGGCAATATTTAGTTCCTGTGTCCCTGTCGTGGCCTCACTGCCCGCCTCTATAGACCGGGTCGGCCCGCGAGTCGAGGGCGAGCAGCTGGCCGGCGACGGCTTTCCGGAGCACATAGCCGGAGATGCCGGCGACCACGGCGACCTCGAACGCCGCCAGAGCGGCCATCAGTCTGAACCCCGTGAGTCCGTCGACGAGTATCAACCCGACGACGCCGACGCTGACGACGGCCGCGGCCCCCGCACAGCCCAGCAGCAGGGTCGCGGTGGCGCGTGCCAATCGCCGTTCGATACCCATGCCTATCCTGTCGTTCGAGGGAACAAAGTCGCCTTCTCACCGACCGTCGATCCCGACCCCCTCGGCGATGAGTTCGTGCGAGCGGATCCGGGCCTCGGGGTCCTCGATCAGGTTCTGGACGACCACCTCGTCGGCACCGACCTGGGCGGTCATCTCCGCCAGCAGCGTCCCGACGGTCTCGGGGCTGCCGGAGATGGCGCGGGGCCACTCGCTCGGTGCCAGCGAGGTCGGCGTCGGCTCCGGGACGCCGCCGATCTCGTCGACGGCTTCCTCGACGGTCGGGGGCGGGCCGAACGCGCCGCGGGCCATGCGCTGGTAGGCCGCTTCGGAGGAGGCTCGGAGGCGCGCGGCCTCGTGGTCGGTCTCGGCGCAGGCGACGTTGGCCGCGAGCATGCTGTGGGGTTCGTCCAGGCCCTCGTCGAACTCGGAGGGCTGGAAGCGCTCGCGGTAGGTGTCGAGGGCCGTCGCGGCGACGGTCGGTCGGATGAACGCGGCGAAGGCATAGGGGAGGCCGAGGTCGGCGGCGATCTTCGCACTCGACGGGCTTGAGCCGAGCACCCACACCTCGGGGACGTCGTCGGCCGACCGCGGGATCCGGATGTCGGCGTAGGGGTGGTCGTCGGGGTAGGCGTCGTAGACGTGTCGCGCCGCCTCCTCGATCTTCTCGGCGTGGTCGTCGCCGGCAGTACGAGGGGACCGCCCTCCGGCCAGCGCTCGGTCCACGGCGGGCATCCCCGTCGCCCGCCCCAGGCCGAGGTCGACCCGGCCGGGCGCGAGCGCGTCGAGCGAGGCGAACGTCTCGGCCACTTTGAACGGACTGTAGTGGTTCAGGAGCACCGTCCCCGACCCGACGCGGATGTCGTCGGTCTTCGCCGCGAGGTGGGCGATCAGTACCTCGGGCGTCGCGCTCGCGATCGCGTCCGAGACGCCGTGGTGTTCGGCCACCCAGAACCGCGAGTAACCCAGGCGCTCGGCCGCCTGCGCGAGTTCGACGGTGTCCTCGTAGGCGTCCGTCGCCGTCTCTCCGCTTCGGACGGGCGCGATGTCGACGATAGAGAGGTCCATCTGGCTACGAGAGACAAACGGGTCACGTCGAATCAACCCTCCGCTCGGCGCCCGTCCACCGCGCCGCCGTTCGGCGGTCGTCCCAGGTGCCGCCGTTCGGCGGCCGCGTGGGCTAGTCCCCGTTCCCGGGGAGCCGAACCACGGAGAGCCAGAACTCCTGGAACGACCGCATCACGTCGACGAACTCGTCGGGGTCGACCGGCTTGCTCAGGTAGGCGTTGGCCTGCAGTTCGTAGGACCGCCGGACGTCCTCGTCGGCCTGCGAACTCGTCAGGACGACGACGGGGAGTGACCGGAGGTCCTCGTCGTCGCGAATCGCCGCGAGCACCTCGTCGCCGTCCATCCGCGGGAGGTTCAGGTCGAGGAGGACGACGTCGGGCCGGGGCGCGTCGGCGTAGTCGCCGCGCCGGTTGAGAAAGTCCAGCGCGTCGACGCCGTCGGTCACGACGTGGAGCGTGTTGTGGAAGCGACCGGCGTCGAGGGCCTCCTGCGTGAGACGAACGTCGCCGGGGTTGTCCTCGACGAGCAGGATGTCTGCCGGACCGCTCGCCGCGCGTCCGTCACTCATCGCGCTCACCTGCGGCCGGGAGGGTGAACGTGAACGTCGCCCCCTCGCCGGGTTCGGAGGCGACCCAGATGTCGCCACCGACGGACTCGCTCTGCTCGTCTGCCGAGCCCACGCGCACTTCGCGCGCGTGGACGCCGTGGCGCTCGATGATTCGCTCGACCAGCGCCAGCCCGATGCCCGTCCCAGCGTGGTCGTCGGGGGCGTGGAGGCGCTGGAACACTTCGAAGACCCGGTCGGCGTCGGCAGGGTCGATGCCGATCCCCTGGTCGGTGACCGAAATCTCCCACCAGTCGCCCCGCCGCTGGGCGCTCACGGTTATCTCGGGCGGGTCGTCGCCGCTGTACTCGATGGCGTTGTCCAGCAGGTTCTGGAACACCTGGCGCAACTGTCCCCTGTCGCCCTCGACGACGGGCAAGTCCTCGGCGTCGATGTCGGCGTCGGTCTCGTCGATGCGCACCTGCAGGTCGTCGCGAACGTCGGCGAGGACCGCGTTCAGGTCGACCGGACCGAACGGGTCGCCGCGCGTGTCGACCCGGGAGTACTGGAGCAATCCTTCGATCATGTCGCGCATCCGGTCGGCGCCGTCGACGGCGTAGTCGATGAACTCCCGGCCGTCGTCGTCGAGTTCGTCGGCGTAGCGCTGCTCGATCAGCCGGAGGTAGCTCGACACCATCCGCAACGGCTCCTGGAGGTCGTGGGAGGCGGCGTAGGCGAACTGTTCGAGGCGCTCGTTGGACGCCTCCAGCCGGTCGACGAGTTCTTCGAGGCGCTGCTCGCGCTCGACCTGTTCGGTGACGTCCTGGACTACCAGCATCCCGGCGAACACCTCGTCGTCGGCGTTCGTGACGGGGAGCGTGTGCGCCAGCAGGTGACGGTCGTGGAGCTCGGCCTCGAAGGTGTTCGACTCGCCGTCGAGGGCTGACTCGAAGTGCGGTTCGATGGTCTCGACGAGGTCGTCCGGATACACGTCCGAGACAGTGCTCCCGACTCGGTCTTCTTTGCCGACTCCCGCCGCGTCGAGCAACTGGCCCCCGACGGCGGTGTACTCCAGGTCTTCGTCGAACAGGCCCACGGCGCCGTCCGGGAAGTTCTCCACGAGGGTGCGGTGCCGGCGTTCGGACTCTTCGAGCCGGCGCCGCTGTGCCAGGCGCTCGGAGATGTCCCGGACGACGCCGACGTGATTCCGCTCGCCGTCGCCCGTCTCGAACGTGGTGAACGTCGCCTCCGCCGGGACCGCTTCGTCGCCGGCCGTCTGGATTGTCGCCTCCATCGTCGGGTTGTCACCACGTTCCATCTCCGCTTCCAGTGCGCGTGACTGTTCGATGGCCGCCTCGTCGACCACGAGCGAGGAGTGGGCGCCGACGAGTTCCTCGCGGTCGTACCCCGTCAGCTCCGCGTAGGCGTCGTTGACCATCGTGAAGTAGCCGTCGTCGTCTTTCACGTAGATACCGTCGTTGACCGTCTCGACGATGGTTTCGTACTTCGTCAGTTCCCGTTCCCGTCGCTTCTGGTCGGTGACGTCCTGGGACATGCCCAGCGCGGCGAAGATGTCGCCCGCGGCGTCGCGGACGGGGACGACCCGGAACTGGAAGATGCGCTCGCCGACGTCGGCCTCGAACTCGCCGCGTTCACCGCGGATGGCGGCCTCGTAGTGCGGAACGAGTTCGTCGGCCAGTTCGTCGGGCAGGACGTCGCCGACGTATCCTCCTTCCACCTCCTCGACGGTCCGGTCGGCGACGTCGGTCGGGCTCCCGCCGACGGTCTGGTAGTACAGGTCCTCGTCAACGAGCGCGACCGCCCCGTTCGGAAAGTTCTCGACGAGTGCGCGGTAGCGGCGCTCGGTCCGTTCGAGTTCCCGTTCGCGCTCCTTGCGCTCGGTGACGTCCCGGAAGTACGTCGAGAGCCCCGACTCCGACGGATAGACGTTGAACTCCAGCCACACGTCGGAGACGGGGACGTACTCCTCGAAGGTGATCGGCTCCTGGGTGTCCATCGCCGTCCGGAACCGCTCACCCAACGCGCCGTCCCGGCCGCCCGGGATCTGGTCCCAGGCGACCTGCCCGAGCAACTCGTCGGGCGCGTGGCCGACGATCTCGGCGGCTCGCTCGTTGACGTGCGTGAACCGCCACTCGTCGTCGAGGGCGTAGAACGCGTCCGAGATTCGCTCGAAGATTTCGCCGAGCTCGGTCTCCAGCTCCGACTTCTGGCGCTCGAGCTGTCGCTGCTGCAGTTTCAGCTCGGTGATGTCCTCGCCGGCGAGGACGACCCGTTCGACCGCCCCGTCGTCGTCGAACAGCGGCGCGGCGTTTATCCGATAGTGGGTCCGTTCGCCGTCGGGCGACTCCATGACGATTTCCTCGTCGAACACCGGCGCCTCCTGTTCGATGGCACGCGCCGACGGCGTCTCCTCGGGGCCGAGCGGGTCGCCGTCGACGTCGTATATCTGCCACTCTCCCTCGTCGACCGGCTGTTCGCGGAACTCCTGCTCCGAGAGTCCCATCTCCGCCTGGACGTGTTCGTTGGCTCGCAGCGTCTCGCGGTCGGCGTTCTGGACGGCGATGCCGACCGGGACGGTCCGCAACAGCTGCGCGGTCTGGTCGCGCTCGCGCCGCAGCTGTCGTTCGCGTTCCTTCTGGTCGGTCACGTCCTCGACGGTGACCACGACCCGGTCGTCGCCCGCGTCTTCCCCGTCGCCGAGCGGTGCGGCGTTGACCGAGAGCCACCGCCGTCCGAGCGTCGACAGGTCGATCTGACACTCGAACCCGGTGACCGGTTCCCCGGCCGCGAGCGCCCGCTCCCACGGTCGCTCGGCGACCGGTATCGGGTCCCCGTCGGCGTCGTACAGGTCCCACGCGTTGACGTTCGCGTCCATCAGCTCGTCTTCGTCGAGTCCCACCCGGTCAAGCGTCTGCTCGTTGGCCCGGACGAACTGGCCGTCGGCTTCCACCAGGGAGATACTCAGCGGGACCGTCTCCAGGATCTGTTCGGTCAGGTCGCGTTCCCGGCGCAGTTGCTGTTCGTACTCTCGCTGTTCAGTCTTGTCACGGGTGACCTTCGTGAAGCCGACGAGGTCCCCCTCGTCGTCGCGGATGGCCGTGACGACGACGTCCGCCCAGAACCGCGTCCCGTCCGCACGGACGCGCCACCCCTCGTCCTCGACCCGTCCTCGTTCGGCCGCGGTTTCGAGGTTGGCCTCGGGGACGCCCGCCGCGACGTCCTCGTCCGTGTAGAACGTCGAGAAGTGCTCGCCGACGATTTCGGCGGCCGCGTACCCCTTGATCCGTTCGGCGCCGTCGTTCCAGCTGGCGACGGTCCCGTCCGCCCCGAGCGTGAAGATGGCGTACTCATCGACAGCGCGCACGAACGCGCCGAACTCCGCCAGCGTCGACCGGTGACTGGTGGTCAGGTCCGCGTCGGCCGGCTGCCACCACACCCGCAGGCCGTCGCCGACCTGTCGCGTCCGAACGGCGCCGTCGTCGGCGAGCGCCCGCAGCCGTCGTTCCGCGGCCTGTTCGCTACACTCCAGCGTGCTGGCGACGTCCCCGGTCGTGAGCGGCGTGTGTGGCTCAGCCAGTCCCGAAAAGACGCCGAGGGCGTCCTCCCGCGTGACGTCCGGCGCCGAGCCCGATGGTCCCATGGTTCCAGGAGAGGGCATCCGCCAATAAACGCCTGGCGAAAGGACAGTTCCCGACGCACCTGCCCCGTCGCGGCGGGACGTAACCGATTGGCGTCGAGCTGGTCGGCACGTTTTCTCAATCTCGATATAAGATGGATTCATGTTGGTGGACGAGAGACGGATACGTAATGTCAACTTCCGATTCCCCTGCCGTCGGCATCGTCGGTCTCGGCGGGATGGGCACTCAGCACGCAAGCAACCTCGCCGCGCTCGGCGCCGACGTGGTCGGCGGCTCGGACGTCGTCACCGAGGCCCGCGACGAGTTCGCCGCCGCCTTCGACGCGGTGACATTCGACGACCACGTGGCGATGTACGACGAACTCGACCTGGACGCCGTCGTCATCACGACGCCCAACGCGTTCCACGAACCGGCCGCGACGGCCGCCCTCGAACGCGATATCCACGTCCTCTGCGAGAAGCCACTGGCCGACTCGCTGCCCGCCGCCGAACGGATCGTCGCCGCCGACGAGGCATCGGACGCCTTCTGCATGGTCGGGTTCAGCAACCGCTTCGCCGCCGCGCCGTCGCTGTTCAGGGCCTACCAGGCCGACGGCGAGTTCGGCGACGTCGAGGCCGTCGAGGGCGCGTTCGTCCGCCGCCGCGGCATCCCCGGCCTCGACTCGTGGTTCACGAACGAGGACCTCTCCGGTGGCGGCGCGCTCATCGACATCGGCGTCCACGCCATCGACTACGCGCTCTACCTGGCTGGCTTCCCCGACGTCGTCGAGGTCTCCGGCGTCACCCGTGATACGTTCATCAGCGGCGAGTCCTACGTCGACCCCGACGACTTCGCCGGTGGCTGGGACGCAACCGAGGGCGAGCGCGACGTCGAGGACTCTGCGACCCTCCTGTTGCGCTGTGCCGACGACACCACCATCTCGCTGGAGGTCGCGTGGGCGACGAACCGCGAGCCCGACCACGAGTTCCACGTCCGCGGCACCGAAGGCGGTGCCCGCCTCGCCATCGGCGGCGACGAACTCGAAGTCCTCGGCTCCGACGACCGCGCCCTGGACCACCACCGGGACACGACGCTCTCGGGCGACCCGGACCGGGACCGGTACGTGGAGGAGGCCGCCGCCTTCCTCGACGGCGTGCGATCGGGCGAGCGCCCCGCGATGAACCACGTCGAGGAGGGCCTGCTGGTCCAGCGCGTCATCGACGCCGTCTACGAGTCCAGCGAGCGGGGGACCTCTGTTCGGCTGGACGAAGCAGAGCGGGCGAGCGAGGACGAGCGGGCCGCGAAGCTGGAGTGAGGCACGGCGACCGTCGTTACGACCGGCTCTATCAATCGGAGACCTCGGCCCGCTCGGCCATCATCCCGGCCGCGCGGTCGGCCCAGTCGCCCCAGACGAAGCCGCCGACGGCGATGACCGCCCAGCAGACGTAGCTCAGGACGAGGCCGACGTAGACGCCGGACAGGCCCCAGCCCAGCGGAATCGCGAGCAGGTACGACCCACCGAGCATGAAGACGAACGTCCCGATGGCCCGCGCGTAAAAGGGCGTCCGGGTGTCGCCGGCGCCGCGCAGGCTGCCGGCGAAGGGGAAGAAGACCCCGAAGAACAGCATCGAGACGCCGAACACGCGGGTGAACGCGGCCGCGTACGCGAGCGTCTCCGGGTCGTCGGTGAACACCGACGCGATGGGGCCGGCGCCGGCGACCAGGACGACGCCCGCGGCCCCCATCGTGAGGATACTCAGTGCCGCGATGGCGAACCCGGCGTAGCGCGCGCCTGCGGGGTCACCCTCGCCCAGCGACTGCCCGACGGTGATGCTCGCGGCGGTGTTGACGGCCCGGTAGATCGGCCCCGCGAGCTGCTGGTAGATCCGGCGTCCGATGTGATAGGCGGCGTTGACCTCCGTCCCGAACACGAGCAACAGCGCGTTGAACGGGAAGTTCGCGAGCGACGCACTCATCCCCTCGGCCAGGTTCGGGAGGCTGACGCCGACGATCTGGCGGGTGATAGTGAGCGACCGCGGCCGGGCGAACGAGAGGTCGGTCCGGGCGCTCGCGATAGCCCCCGTTATCGCCAGGGCCTCGACGGTCCGCGCCAGCAGCGTCGCCAGCCCGATGCCGACGATGCCGAACGCCGGGACCGGTCCGAGCCCGAGCGCGAGCACGACCGTCGCGACCGCGTTGCAGAGGTTCGCGCCGCCGTTGACGACCATCGGCGTGATCGTGTCGCCCGTGCCCTGGAGCGACCGGGCGCCGACCAGGCCGACGATGCGCATCGGCGCGGCGGCGAACACGAGCGTGAGGTACTGCGCACCGAGCCTGACGACCTCGGCCTCGGCGCCGAGGACGGCGATGAAGGCGTCCGAGAACAGTAGTCCGAGGACGACGAGCGGCAGACCCGCCAGTGCGCCGATCAGGAACGCCTGGGTGATCGCCCGGTCACGGGTCGCCGTGGCCGCCCGGCCGGTGTCCTGGCTCGACAGGGCGATGGCGCCCGTTCCCAGCCCGAGTCCGATCCGCAACGGGACCTGGGCGTACAGGTCGGCGAGCCCGATGGCGGTGACGTACGCCGGCGCGAACAGCCCCGCGACGACGACGTCGACCGTCCGCATCAGCGTCGTCAGCGCCTGCTGGACGCTAATCGGCCAGGACAGCGAGACGGTCCGCCGCCAGAGCCCGAACAGCCGGTCGTAGTCGACCATCCACCTCGGGAGACGGGAAACGGGCGAATCAGCGTTTCGAACTTTCGGGGTCGGCCGGTCCGAACGCTAGATCGTGTCGGCCGCGCTCGACTCGGAGTGCCATTTGAACACGCCGCCCGTATAGCGTCGGACACTTGCCAGTCGGTCACGCATTCTGAGGTGAACGATGAAGGCAGCAGTGTATCGCGGCCCAGGCGACATCAGTATCGAAGAGCGAGACAGGCCCGAAATCGAGGACCCGACGGACGCCATCGTTCGGATCACCCACACGGCGATCTGCGGGTCTGACCTCTGGTTCTACCGCGGTAAGGAGGACAGGGCCGATGGCGCACCCGTCGGCCACGAACCGATGGGGGTCGTCGAGGAGGTGGGCGACGAGGTCCGCCACGTCGAACCGGGCGACCGCGTGTTCGCTCCGTTCGCGATCAGCTGCGGCGAGTGTGAGTTCTGCCGCAAGGGACTCCACACCGCCTGTGTCAACGGCGCCTCCTGGAACGAGGACAACGGCGGCGCACAGGGCGAGTACGTCCGCTCGCCCCACGCCAACGGCACGCTCGTCCGCGTTCCCGACCGGTACGCCGACGACGAGGACGCCCTCGAATCCCTGCTCCCGCTGACGGACGTCATGGGAACTGGCCACCACGCCGCGGTCTGTGCGAACGTCGAGGCCGGCGACACGGCCGTCGTGGTCGGCGACGGCGCGGTCGGCCTCTGCGGCGTGCTCGCCGCAAAACGCCTCGGCGCCGAGCGTATCGTAGCGATGGGCCACCACGAGGACCGCCTCGAACTCGCCCGGGAGTTCGGCGCGACAGAGGTCGTCTCCGCCCGCGGCGAGGAGGCCGTCGAGGAGGCCCGGGAACTCACGTACGGCGGCGCGAATCACGTCCTCGAGTGCGTCGGTGCCGAAGCGGCGCTGGAGACTGCCGCGAAGGTGGTCCGCCCCGGTGGACACGTCGGGTACGTCGGTGTCCCCCACGTCGAGAGTGCCGAGTTCGTCGAACAGCTGTTCTTCAGGAACGCTTCGTTCACCGGTGGTCCCGCGCCGGTACGACAGTACGCCGAGGAACTCATGGCCGACGTGCTCCAGGGAACGCTAGACCCGTCACCCATATTCACGAAGACTGTCGACCTCGACGGCGTCCCGGAAGGCTACGAGGCGATGGACCAGCGGGAGGCGATCAAGGTGATGGTACGTGTCGAAGCCTGAGGTCTCCACGAGCGAGAAGTTCGACTTCGATGACGAGATGCCTTTCGTCTTGGGCGCCGCGGGCGGGATCGGCAACGGCGGTCAGACGACGTCGTAGCGCGCATCACAGAAACGGTGGGTGGGAGTGCTTCACGCCAGGGTTGAGTACGTCGCGTGACGAACCGGGCGTGAAGGGCAGCCTGGGGCTCCGCAACACACACGCATGGTCAATACTGGTGTGCGGAACCAACTTGGACAACAACTGGTGTTGTTAAATTACTTGTTGACACAGATCTGAGTATCTTTGTGCTGTCAGGTCTGGGGTGGCTCCGACCAGCCGCCGGACCGCGCGCTACTCCGCGACCGCCCAGAAGCCGAGCGTCCGCGGCACCATCGCCAGCAGTTCCGGCGACGTGCTGTCGTCCTCGTCGTAGTCGTCCGGGTCGTCGCTCCGCGGGGTTTCGAACAGCTCCCGGACCGTGAATCCGGCGTCGACGAGGGCGCCGTGGAGGTCGCCGATCGTCCGGTCGAAGACGACGATGTCGTCGTGGAGGATATCGTCGTTCTTGTCGCGTCGCGGGCCGGTGTCGTGGTAGCTCCGCTCGAGTTCCACGGTCGCCGGGTCGAACTGCTCGTGAAACGGATGTGGAATCTGGAACGTGAGGAGTCCGCCGTCCCGGAGCACGCGCCTCGCTTCGGCCAGCGCCCCGTCGACGTCTTCGACCATGAAGTAGACGTACCCCGAGTAGGCCAGGTCGAACGCGCCGTCGGCCAGCGGCAGGTCCGCCACGTCGCCGGTGACGAACTGGGCGTCGGCGCCGTAGACGTTCCTGACGCGGGTCGCGTGGCGAAGTTGCTGGAACGAGAAGTCGACGCCGACGGCGGTGCCCACGCCCTCGCTGGCTGTCCCGACCGTTCCCTGTCCGCCGCCACAGCCCAGTTCCACGAAATCCAGATCCTCGCGGTCGGGGAGTCGCTCGGCCTGCCACTTTGCCAGGTCCTCGGGGTCCGGCAGCGGGGAGTACACCGGGGGGAGCCCGCCCTCGTCGGTGTCCGCGTTCCAGAGCGCCTGGAACTCGTCGCTCCACTCGTCCCACAGTTTTCGGTTCTCCCCGTCCGGATCGTTCATACCGTTCGTGTCAGCGAGAGGGTGCTTGAGTGTTGGGCTGGTGTGGTACTGCCTGTCCCGGCCGACGCCGCGATCGACACGATCGGCGGTCTCTCGATGCACGGCGCCCCACTCGTGATGACGTCACCACCGTCGCTGTCGGCTTCCGCACTCGGCTTCGGTGGCTTGTCCCTCACTCCTCAGCCGGCCCACGCCTCGCCAGTTCGCCGGTCGAAGACCTCGTGAACCGGCGCTGGCTCCCGGAGACGCGGTAGCCGATGGTCCTCGTCGGGACACTCGATGACGACCGTCGACGTGTCGAGCCACGCGTCCAGTCGGTCGCGTTCGACGCGCACGCCGGTCTCGTCCCACCGTTCGACGCGCCACAGTCGCGTCCGGAACAATCTGTCGCAGGCGACGATTCGGTCCTCGGCGACGCGATACTCGACGCCGCCGTACCGCAGCCAGTAGTCGAGTGTACCGACCCCGAGCGGGACGAGGAGCCCACCAACGGCGAAGACGAGGACGACGTCCCAGGCCTGCCCGGTCGCGAAGAGTCCTGCGACGAGGATGAGAAACGCGCCGCCGACCCAGCCACTGGGATGGCGTCGGGCGTGTGCAATCGAGACGCCACCGAGCAACCGGCCGAGAACGGTCGGCCGTACTCGGGTGATCGAGTCCGCCCGGAGTGGCTCGACCCCGTCGCTGGTGGGCGGGTCGTACGCCCACCCGAACTGGATGAAGGTCGCCTCGTCGAATTCGGTCAGGCGGTCCCGGTACAGGCTCGCGAGATCGAAGCCGAACTTGACGAGGACGATCCCCACCAACAGCGGTACCCCGACGATTGAGGGGTCGACGGCTCTGATATGGTCGTCCATCGACACCGAGCCCACACCGAGGCCCACGACCATCGCCGTGACCATCCCCCCGAGACCGATTACCGCGCCGCGAACGAAGACGCCCTGTATCGCCGTCTGGGCGCTGTGCTCGCGGTAGCCGCCGCGATAGAAGTAGTCGTGGACCGTCGAGGCGCCCTCGCTGAGGACGATGCCGAACCCGGCGACCACCACCGACGTCAGCACGTCCGGACCGAGTGCGACGGGGCCGAGCACGCCGACGGTCATGGCGCCGGCGAAGAACCAGACGAGTGCGAGGAGACCGACGCCGACTGGGAGCACCAGGAGCGACGAGAGATGGATGCACAGCCCGGTCCACGGGACGGGTATCCCGACGGGCTTGGCGGCGAGTGCCCCAGCGATCAGCGGGTCTCCGTCGAATTCCGAGGGGCGACCGGCGAACAGGGCCCGGGCCAGCGCCCACAGGGAGAGGACACCGAGTTCGAGCCAGTAGAGCGTGACGAGCGCGGCGAGGTTCCAGCCGAGCAGACCGACGCCGACGAGCGGGAGGGCGTTCGCCACGACGACCGCGAGGAGTTTCGGCAGCGGGCGATAGTTCCGTGCCTGGCTGCGGGAGACCACGTACCGAACGTGCTGGTAGTGGCAGTAAAAATTTGGCTGACTTCCGGTGGCGAGCCAAACCGGCCAGTGATGTGCGCCTCTACGACGCCAACGGAACGGTCCTCGATTCGACGCACGTGGGCAACTTCGAAACCCCGAAAGACGAAGCTACTGTGACCCTCAGTAGTGAAACCAGGCCCACCTACATCGTCGCTGACCATCCGCGGTTCCCCAGCTATGGAGAGACACACGTCCGATACTACGCGTGGAACGACGAAGGTCGCTATTCACCCGAGTGGGACCCTGCCGACCGCCTCGACAGGGGCTCTGGGTACCCACGACACAATGAGTCCAGCCGGTGCACGTGACGCGAAGACCGTTGGGGGCCTGTCGAACCCGGTTCTAATTTCCGGTTCCGTTCTAGCAAATTTCCATTCGAAGAGTCTTGTTTTTTCAGATCCGGGATAAACGAAATTACTTTTCACACCGATATCACATACCGAAGCGATGGCTAGCTCGTTTGAACGGCGGAAACTACTCACAGCTACAGGCGCCACCTTCGGATCGTTGCTGGCAGGGTGTTCGTATTCGAGCGGTCCACAGGCGACGCTGTCCCACGACCGAATCATCTGGCATCGCTCGCCTGTTTCCTACGATATCGCAATCGTTGACGACGCGCTGTACTTCTCCACGGGCACAGACCTGTACTCGATCGAGACGGGGACCGGCGAGGAGAGATGGTCTCGACACGTCGAGGACGAACCGAATCTCCACTCTGACGAAACCACTTGTTTGCGGAAGGCAGTTGCCGCAGACAGCCAGCGCATATACGTACCCAGCTGCGACGGCGTGCGCGCTCTTTCCCTGCAAGACGGGTCCGATCTGTGGACCGCAGGCTCGGCTGCGATGTCATCCGTGGTGGCCACGGGAAGCCACGTCTACGCTGGGGGGTCAGATCTCATTTCTGTCTCCCGGAGTTCCGAGACGGAAGAGTGGCTGACAGCGATCGGTGCCCGAGAGGAACTGTCCCTCGCTCCGACTGACGACGGCGTCGTCGCCTGTAACGAGGCTGCTGGCGTGGTCCACTGCATGGACGCTGATGGAACGTCGCGCTGGCAACACGACCTCGAGTGGGAGGGTCGTCCACCGGTCGTCGCCGCCGACACTGTGTATGCAGCAACTGGCCGCGACCAAGAAATTGGCCGTCTGGTGGCTCTCGATCGCTCGACCGGATCCGTCAACTGGACCGCCGAGACACCGGCTATCAGCCCCTCCGGAATAACCACGGGAGACGAACAGGTATACGTCGGAACGTACCCAGACGAGAATGACGACGGCCGCCTCGTTGCATACGACCAGGATAGCGGTGAGATGCGCTGGGATTACACTGTCAGGGATTCCGATTTCGCGAGCCCGCTTGCCGACGCGAGCGGGGTGTATGCCGGGACCGACCACGGGGTCTATGCGTTCTCACACGACGGCACTGAGCGGTGGTACGTGGAGACCGAATACCCCACCTCGTGTATACTCGTATCGGATGGACAACTCTACGCTGGTGTGATGGGTGAACTGGTCGCCATCGACGTAACGGGCGACGACCGATAATCAAAATCAGTTGCCAGTTGAAATCCGCTAACTCGGGTGCCCAGTGACGATATCCAGTACGGGAAACTAGCGAAAGACGACTCCGTCGACCACAGACGCCAGTCACGAGCGGGCTCGGCGAGGCGTTCGGCTATCCCAGACACGATGAATCAGGGCAGTGCATGTGACGCGTCGAGCGGAAGGCGATGGCGACGCCGGAGAGGCTCACCGTCGCCGCCCTGTGCAGAAACTGGTGAATCGATCCCTTCGAAGCAGTGATACGAATGGCGTACGAGGATGTCCGTTTCTGGATCTCCTCAAAGATGTGTGTCGACTCGGCGCTGGTGGCGCTCTCGACCGGCCCCAGCTGGAGTGGGTACAAGGAATCCTCTAGTCGTTCTATTTCGACAGTACGTACCACTCAGAGTCACCACTCGACTGCGGCTAACTACGTACCGTTCTGATCCGACCTGAGCGCTCGGTAGCAGTATTATAACGCCTTATGGACGGGTTCGACGAGTTTCGGCTAATGACAGCCGACCCGGTCCGCGCGGACCGAACGCCGGACGACCCCCTTGAGGCCGCACGGCGCGCCCTGGCCGTCGAAACACAGCGAACAACTGACGAGCGCGACGCCCTCTCGTCCTTCCTCGACCGGGTCCGGGACGTGGACGTCGTCGAGCCGACGCCCATGCAGGGCCCAAAACGACAGCTCCAGACACCCCAGACGACGGGTCTGGCCACCGTCCGCGACGCGTACGTGGGGACAGTGATGAGCGTCCCACACTACGACGAGGAGTACGGCGACAGTTACGTAGAGAGCCTCGAGGCCGAGTTCGGTGCGGACGTCGCAGCGGCGCTCCTCCAGGGGCACTTCGGCGAGTACTGCAAGCAGTCGGTGCTCGCGAAGACAGAACAGGCGCTGGACGAGCGGGAGCGATTTCTGTCGACGCTCGACGCCGAGCGGGAGTCGCTGGCCGACACCGAGGAACGGATCCACGGCATCTTGGACCGGGTGGAAGGAACGGTCGACGACGAGGACGAGAATCTGTCGTTTAGCGCGCTCGAGGGGCGCCGGTCGACGCTGCAAAACCTGCAAACGGAATGTGACGAAGTGGCTGCAGATAGACAGGCTGCCATCCGTCGGCAGCACCGGAAGCTCTGGGTTCCCCGGTCTGCGCCGGACGTCCCCGCGTACGTGTACCAGGCGCTCGACGAGACGTATCCCGTCCTCTCCGTAATCGCCGATCTGGGTGAGTGGATCACGGACCGCCGCCGGACCGTCGAACGGCGAATGAGCGGAGCCAAATAGTAGAAGTGGGGAATCTGCGTGGAGCGTGGCGCGAAGCTAGTTCCCTGCGCGTCCGCGGTTGCCCCAGCCTCGCCGGCCGTCGCGACTCTCACGAGTGGCGAAGGTGGCCATGTGAGGGTAGTCGGCGATCAGCCCGTCGACGCCGAGTTCGACGGGCGTACTCGCCTCTCGCCAGCTATCGATCGTCCAGACGTTCACGTCCCGGTCTTCCTCGTGTGCGGCTTCGACGAGGTCCTGGTCGAGAACCCCTGTCGATGGGTTGACCGCCTCCGCGTCGAGCTCCCGGGCAATCGCCAGATTCTCCTCTTTGTTCTGCCCGAATATCGGGGCCACCGCGACGTCCGGATCGACGTTCCGGACCGCCCTGAGCGCGTCCGGGTCGAACGAGGATGCGTAGTACTCGCCCCGGTACTGCGACGCGATCTGGAGCGTTCGCTCGGCGAACTCCGTCCAAGAGAGCGGGCCCGAATCCTTGAACTCGATGTTCATCGTCACCCTGGGCCACGCCGCGTCGAGCGTCTCGGCGAGCGTCGGAATCGTCTCGCCCGACTCCAGGATTTCTGCTTCCAGCACCGTCTCGGACGGCGTTTCGGCGACGAGTCCCTCCTCGTCCGTGAGGTCGTCGAGCGCAGCGTCGTGGAAGACGACGATCTCGCCGTCCGCCGTCGCTTCGACGTCGATCTCGATCCGGTCGGCACCGAGGCGACACGACCCCTCGATGGCGGCGACCGTGTTCTGCGGGAAGACGTCCCTGAATCCGCGGTGGGCCGTGATGGCGAGGTCGTCGTTTCGGCCTCGGCCCCGCCCCCAGTTTCTGGACGCCGATGCCGTCCCGCTGAGCGCCGCAGTGCCCAGCACCGCTCCAGTGGTCTTGAGAACGCCCCGTCGCGATACGTGCTTCGTCCGTCCCTCGGTATCCCGTGACATCGCCTGAACCAGGGACCAGTGAGCTAATCACCGTTTATATGATATCTATAGTCTGATATTTTTGGTAGTAACTGGTAACTACCTGGTAGTGATCGTATCGAGGCCACGGAAGGGCAGCGGAGATTCGTCGCCACGCCATCGAGAGATTCTCGACTAGACGAAAACGGACGGACAGAAGCGGCGTCGATAGTGGAACGGTCGAGTAACGTCGTCAGGTATCGGGACGGGATCACCCGAAACGGGTCGGCGGGGTTTCGATGTCGTCTTCGTCGACGCCCAGACACCGGGCGACGTCGGCGACCGACTTCGTCTCGAAGACGAAGTAGTCGGCCGGGACGGCGTCGACTATCTGACGATAGTCGGTGAGCGGCTCGTGATCGTCGGCCGTACCGTCGTTGTCGTGGAGGTGACACACCCGAATTCGGTCGCCGAAGCGGTCGACGAAGTCGCGCCAGTCGTAGCCATTGACCTTCGCATGCCCCACGTCGAGCGTGACGCCGAGATATTCGGGCAGGACGTCCGCCGCTCGGAGCGAGGATTCCAGGTCGTCTGGCGTCGTCGTGCAGCGCTGCTTCTCGTCGCTGACGGGCTGGTTCTCCAGGCAGAGCGGAACGCCGACGAACTGGGCGTATTCGGCGCACTCTCGCAACGACTGGCGGGCATTTTCGGCGGCCTTCTCCCTGACCCACGAGGGGTAGCGATGCGGGACGGCGCCGCCGTGAACGACGACGGCCCCCGCCCCGGCCGCCGCTGCGTCGTCGAGCGTCTGCTTCACCTGTGAAACGGACGCTTCCCGCACAGCGTCGTTGAAACTTCCCATGTTCCAGTCGCGGAACGGTGCGTGGTACGTGATGGACACGCCGTACCGGTCGGCAATGGTGCCGAGTTCCGCCGGCGAGGGCGCGTCGGGATGACCGTGGAGGTACTCGCGCTTCAGTTCGACGTGGGAGAGCCCGAGCTCGGTGACGTACTCGACGAACTGTTCGACAGAGACGCCGAAGCGGACGTCCATCGCAGCACCGACTGACGTCATCGCGACCCCTCCGCCCGGTATACCGGGTCGCCGGCGACGAACGCCCGCGACACCGTCGGCGTCGGGTTCCGGTCCACCACGACGAGGTCGGCTCGCGCGCCCGGTTCGAGACGGCCGCGGTCCGGGAGACCGGCCGCACTCGCCGGGTTCGCCGTCACTCTCGCGACTCGCTCGGGGAGCGGCTCACCGGTCTCGACGAAGGTCCCGGCCAGGAGCGAGAGCGGGTGGTAGTCGGCAACGAGCGCGTCGACGACCCCGGCATCGATGGCGTCGGCGGTGGCGAGGTTCCCCCACTGGCTCTCCCCGCGGACGAGGTTCGGTGCGCCCATCGTCACGGTCATCCCGAGCTCGTGGGCCCGTTCGGCGGTCGCCATCGTGATCGGGTACTCCGAGATGTCGACGCCCGCTTCGGCGAGACGCTCGACCTCTGCGGGGTCCTCGTCGTCGTGGGACGCCGTGACGGCACCGTTCGCGTGGGCACAGTCGACGACGCGCTCGATGCGCTCGCGGATGGTCTCCATCGAGACGTCCCCGCGCTCGGCGATCATCTCTTCGGCTTCCTCGACGGTGTGGTCGTGGGAGTCCCGGTAGTACTGGAGGAACGCCTCCTCGTCCCGAAACTGTCCTTTGCCGGGGACGTGGCTCATCACGGACACGAGGTCGGCGTTGCCGGCCTCGGTCACGTCGACGACGGCGTCGACGCATTCCTCCTGTGTGACTTCACAGCGCGCGTGGAGGCGGTGGTCGGCCAGCAGGTCGTCCGTCGACTCGATGGCGTCCGTCAGCTCGGCCCCGAGTTCGGGCGACCGGTCGGCATCGGGGTCGATCTCGAAGGAGATGGCGTGGAACTTCGTCGTGATGCCCGCCGCGAGGTTCGCCCGGTCCGCCGCCGCGAGCGCCATGTGCGTGTCCATGCGCGCTCCGGCGCGCGGGTGCAGGTGGGACTCGATGTCGTCGCCGTGGAGGTCGACCAGGCCCGGCAGGACGTACTGGCCGTCGGCGTCGACGGTCACTGCGTCGGCGTCGTCGACGTCACCGACGGCGACTATGCGGTCGCCCTCGATCCGAACGCCGCCCTCGACGACCGCGTCGGGCGTGACGACGGTGGCGTTCGTCACGGCGAAAGACGACGTCGCGTCAGTTACCGTTTCACCGGTGGACCGCGGTCGCTGGCTCATGCGACCACCTCTTCTTCCTCCTCGGCAGCGAACTCCGCGACCGGGACGACGCGTTGCAGTTCGCCCCCGTCGAGCACGGCCACGCGGTCGGCGACCCGTTCGACGACGTCGCGGTCGTGGAAGACGCCGACGACCGTCGTCTCCGCGTCGGTCGACTCTGAGAGCAACTCGATGGCCGCCGTCCGCGTCTCGGGGTCGAGCGCGCTCGTGGGTTCGTCGAGCAGGAGGAGCTCCGGCTCCGGCGCGAGCGCCTGCGCGAGGTTGACCCGCTGGCGCTCGCCGCCCGAGAACGTGGCCGGGTAGGCCTCCCACAGTTCTTCTGGCAGCCCGAGCGCGTCCAGGAGCTCGCGGGCACGGTCGCGAGCCTGCGCCGCCGGCGTCCCGCGCTCCATAAGCGGCCGGGCGACGACGTCGATGGCCGGGACGCGCGGAATCTCGTCGAGGAACTGCGACGCGTAGCCGAGCGTCGAGTCCCGGATGGCCATCACCGTGCGGTCGTCACAGGTCGCCAGGTCGGCGTCTGCGGGGTGGTAGACCGTCGACCCGGCCGTCGGTTCGTACGTCCGGTAGAGACACTTCAGCAGCGAGGACTTGCCACTGCCGGACTCGCCCACGATAGCGAGGAACTCGCCGCGGCGGACGGTGAACGATACGTCGTCGAGCCCGACGACCTGTTTGTCGCCGAGCGCGTGCATGTCGAAGGTCTTGGTGAGTCCTTCGACGGTGAGAACGTCGGTCATATGACTGAGTTGATGAGGGTCTGCGTGTACTCGTGGTGCGGGTCCTCCATGACGCGGTCCGTCAGGCCGGTCTCGACGACGCGTCCGTGGCGCATTACCAGCGTCCGGTCGGCAAGCAGCCTGACGACGCCCAGGTCGTGGCTCACGACGACGGCGGCCACGTCCTCCTCGCGCTGGATGCGCCGGAACATGTCCAGCACGCGGGCCTGGACGCTGACGTCGAGCCCCGTCGTCGGTTCGTCGAGGATCACCACGTCTGGGTCGGTGGCCAGCGCGCGAGCGATCTGGACCCGGCGTTGCATCCCGCCGCTGTACGTCTCCGTCGGGTCGTCCATCCGCTCGACCGGGACCTCCGTCTCCTCGAAGAGGTCGCGGACGCGGTCGCGGACGTCGCCGAAGTTGCGCCAGCCCGCGGCCAGCAGCTTCTCGGCGACGTTGCCGCCGCCGGTGAACTCGAGGTTGAGCCCGTCGCGGACGTGCTGGTGGACGAGCCCGACCGCGCCGTTGCGAAGGCGGTGGCGCGTCTCGTAGTCGGCGTCGAGGAGGTTGCCGTCGTGGCCGTCGAGCCGAACGTCGCCGCTTGCCTGTCCATCGGTCGCGCGTTCGAGGGCGAGCAGCTCGGCGACGCTGGATTTCCCCGAGCCGGATTCGCCGACGATGCCCAGGACTTCGCCGGGCTCGACATCGAGCGAGACGTCGGCACACGCCACCACGGCGCCGCATTCGGGACACTGGTTCGTCCCCGCCGCGTCGCCGGTCAATTCGACGCAGTCGCCACAGGAGTCGCCGTAGACCCGCCGCAGGTCGCTGGCATCGAGCAGCGTCACGCGTCGTCACCCCCGTCGCCCTCGGCGAGTTCATCGCGGTCCGCACCGGCTGGCCCGCCCGGCGTTCCGGGCCCCCAGTCCACTCCCTCGCGGTCGAGGTGGTGGTCCTTGGCCAGGCCCGGGTCGTCCTGCCGTTTCAGGCAGAAGCTGGTGTCGTTGCAGACGTAGAGCCGGTCGCCACCGTCGGACTCGGTCCCCTCCTCGGTCTCTATCTCGGTGAGGTAGGTGTCCGTCGACCCGCAGGAGTGACACGACTGGTCGGGGAACCGCTCGACCTGGAAGGATTTGTCCTCGAAGGCCAGGGGCTCGACGTCGGTGTGGGGCGGGACCGCGTAGATGCGCGCCTCGCGGCCGGCCGCGAAGACGAACAGGTTGTCCGCGTCGTCGAGTTTGGGGAGGTCCCAGCGCGGGATAGGTGAGGGGTCCATGAGATAGCGGCCGGCGACCATCGCCGGGTAACGGGCAGCGATCTGTATCTCGCCCCACTCGACGACGTTCTCGTAGAGGTGGACCCACATCTTCCCGTAGTTCGCGTGGGCGTGGCGCCGGCGATTCGCCGCGTCGGAGGAGTCGACCTTCCGGAGCGCGTCGGTGATGGGTACCTGGAGGACGAGGATCTGGTCCTCGTCCAGGACCTCCTCGGGGATTCGGTGGCGCGTCTGGATCACGTCGGCCTCGGTCGTATCGGTGGTCGTCTCGACCTCGGCGGTCGTCTCGGCCAGTCGCCGGACGTTGGCGGCGTTGACGCTCTCGTCGGAACCCTGGTCGATGACCTTGAAGGCGTCGTCGGGCCCCAGCAGGGAGAGCGACGCCTGGATACCGCCGGTGCCCCAGCCCCGGGCCAGCGGCATCGGACGCGACGCGAACGGTACCTGGTGGCCCGGGATGGCGATTCCCTTCAGGATGGCCCGCCGGACCTCGCGCTTGGTGTGTTCGTCGAGGTACGCGTAGTTGTACCCCGAGAGCCCCTCGCCCGAGAGGTCGTCGACGGCGTCCGCGACGGACGTCGCCGAGATCTGCGTCCCGCTCTCGGCGGCTGCCGCCGGCTCGGTCCCGTCGGCCGCGTCCGCCCCAGCGTCAGTCATCGTCGCTCACCTCCGGGGCCTGGGCCGGCGCGTCGCCACCGTCTGCAGCCGACGAGGCTGCCGTCCCGACTTCCGCGTCGAGTCCTCGACCCTCTCTGACGGCGCGGATGCGGTCGAGGATGCTCTGGAAGGTGACGTAGTGGGGGAGTTTGAGGTGCTCGATGAAGCCGAACGAATCCAGCCCGTCGACGGCGTCGAGGACGAACTCGGGGTTCTCGGCGGGCTCTGCTTCGCTGTCGAGCTGGATGGACGCGTCGAGGATGGTCATCGCGATGGTCTTGCGCTCGTTTCGGCCGAAGGTGAGGCCGTAGCCGAAGGCGAACTGCGGGTCGTCGCGCTTGGCGTACACGGGCACGACGGCCTCGGACTCGCTCACCTCGACGTCGGTGACCCGGACGTCGTCGCCGGTGTAGGGATGCGTTATCCTGACGGGAAGTTTCCCGACCCGGACCTCGGCGAGCGTCGGGTGGACCTGGCCGTAGCCGCGCATCGCGGAGTAGCCCAGCGCGGTGACGGCCCCGGTCTCGCCACGGGCGAGTTCCTGGAGCACCTCGTCCCGGCCTGCCGGATGCGTGACTGGTTCGCGGGTCGTGTCGACCGGGTCGTCCAAGTCGGCGGCGTCGGCCGCCGGTTCGTGGACCAGCCCCTCCTCGCGGAGCACGTCCATGACGTTCCGGACGGTGGTCGGCTCGGCGTCCGGGAGGTCCCAGTCCGCGGTCGGGTCGATCTCGTCCGCACCCTCGATGTCGAAGTCGAGGAGCCGCTGCGTGTAGTCCTTGGTCGGGCCGAGTATCTGGCCGCCAGGGACGTCCTTGTAGGCCGGCGACACCCGGCGCGTCGCGAACATATCCGACGGGTCGACTGGGTTGGTCTCGTCCCACCGCTCCAGCGTCGAACGGTAGGCCTGCAGGAGGAACGACGCCTCGACGGTGTCACCCTGGGCCTGGATGACGGCGAGCGCGGCGAGTCGCGGCGCGTACAGCCCGCCTTCGCTCATTGCCTGGGCGGTCAGCCGCGAGAGCTGGCCGTCGACCTGGTCGACGGAGAGCGAGGGCGCGTCGTCGTCGAGGCGCTGCTTCTCGAAGAGGTCCTCGGCGCGTTCGATGATCTCCTCGCCGGCCGTGACGGCGACGTAGCCCATCTACACCACCTCCAGGTCGTTCGACCGCGGGATGGCCGCCACGTACTCGCCGCTCGTCAGGTAGGCGTCGACGCCCCGCGGATAGGTCGACTGGGCTTCCCTGAGCCGTTCGAGTTCGCTGGCCGGGAGGTCGGCACTGAGGCGGCGCGTCCCGTCGACGCCCGGCCCGATCAGTTCGACGGTCGTGAGCGCGCTGTCCGGGCCCGTTTCGAGGCCGTCGACGCGATAGACGACGGTCGCGCCCTCGCTCGGTTCGACCAGCGACCCGTGGCTGCACTCGCGGACGTCCCAGTCGGGCTGGCCGTGCGTGTGGAGCAGGTCGGCCTCGGCCGGTTCGATCGGGTCGAAGCGGCCCTGGCTCTCCAGTGCTGAACGGAGCTCTCCGTCGTCGGTCCACGTGCGCACTTCGTGGTCGACGAGCGTGGCGAGAATCGCGTGATCGGCGGGCGAAGAGCCGACGTCGGCGACGGTCCCCGGCCGACTCGTCGCGTCGCACAGGGCGCGAAACGCGGTCTGCGTGTCGTGCACGGGGTCGATGCCGAGCGCTCTCACAGGTCGTCCTCCATCGTCTCGAACTCGACGGTCGTGTGGCGACTCTCCGCCCACGTCTGTTCGCGCTCGCGTTCGTACGCCTCGCCTGCCTGTTCCAGGACGGCGACGGCCTCGTCGGCGATCGGGTGGCGGTCGGCGACGGCGGCGTCGACGATCGCGCCGGAGAGAGCGGCCCGTTCGGCCTTGCCCGGGACCATCGCGAACCCACGCTCGCCGTCGAGGGAGACCTCCGCGGGCGTGACGACGACCTCGCCGAGGTTGAACGGCCGGCGTTCGACGGGTTCGACGACGCGCTGCATCACGAGCTGTGGCCGCGGTTCCTGGAGTACGTCAAGCGTCGGATCGCTGGCCAGTACCTGGTCGGCGACCGATTCGAGGGCGTCGCCGTCGCAAGCGGCGATCAACTCGAATCTATCCGACCGGTCGTGTGGATCGTCCATGTGATCGAGCGAATCCACCCGAAACGGCCCGATAAGCCTTCACTGCGTACTCTCCATCGTCGCCAGCGTGAGCCGGTTCGATCCATCCCCCGGATCGAGCGGTCCGGACTAGTATGGACCGCCACTGCGGAACTGGTGATCGAGACTGCAACGGCGCTGACCGAACAAGTCCCTCCGGACTTTACGCAGCAAACGGTTATTCTACCCACTCCGGGCCGTTCAGGTGATGTTGGACGAGACCAGCACCGACGGATCGGGTGTACGGGAACGGACGGACGGGATGGACACGGGACGGGTGAGTCGCCGCGGGTTCCTGGTCGGTGGCGCAGCCGGGACCGCCGCACTCACGAGTCTCGCGGGGTGTTCGGGCGTGCTCGGTGGCGGCGGAAGTGAGCCGATAACGATGCTGCTGACTCCCGACACACCGTCGGACGTACGGCCGCAGTACGCTCCCGTTCACGACATGCTCGAAGGGGAAATCGACGGCCTCGATCTGGAGATGGAAGTCCCCCAGGACTACTCGGCAGTGCGGACGGCCCTCGAGAGCGAACAGGCCGAGATCGGGATGGACGACGTGACGCTCATCTCGAAACCGGACATCATGGACCTGTTCGGGACAGCCGTCACCGGCGGGACGGCCTTCTACTTCTCCATGATGCTCACGAAGCCCGACTCGGACATCGACGAGCGGACGGATATCGAGGGGAAAAACATGGCCTTCGCCGACCGGCTCTCGACGAGCGGATCTATCTTCGCCGTCTACGCGCTCAAGGAGGCCGGCCTGGACGTCGGCGACGCCCCGGACGGGGACCCGGTCGACTTCGAGGGGACGTGGTCCAACCACGGTGACGCCGTCCAGCGCGTGCTGAACGACGAGGCCGACGCATGTACCACCTGGTCCGGGAACGGCATGGCCTACCTCGCCGAGGACCAGGAACTCCCCGACCGCGTCGCAGAAGAGGACTCGTTCACCGGCAATCGCGGCGAGGAGGGCACGGCGCTCCGGCCGTTCTGGTGGTCCTTCCCGATCCCCAAACAGCCGATATACGCGCGCCAGTCGTGGGAATCGCCGATGAAAGAGAAGATCCGCGAGCAACTGCTCGCGTCCGACGAGGCGTTGATACAGGAGTACCTGCCCGACGACTACAACGAGAACGACCTGCCGTTCACGACCCTCGAGAAGACGACGATGGACAACTACGAACCCGTCATCAAGCGACTCAACGACCTCGGCATCGATCTCGGCTAGGGCCGTCGCCAACGCACACTTTCCAATCATGAGTACACTCACCGTAGAGAACCTGACGAAGGAGTACGGCGACGTCACGGCGGTCGAGGACGTCTCCTTCGAGATCGAAGACGAGTTCGTCGTCCTGCTGGGCGAGTCCGGCGCCGGGAAGTCGACGCTGCTGCGTTGCGTGAACGGGTTGACGGAGCCGACCAGCGGCGGCGTCTACCTCGACGGCGAGCCCCTCGAAGGCTCCCAGCCGTCGGTCGGGATGATCTTCCAGCAGCACAACCTCGTCGAGGGCGTCTCGGCGTACCTGAACGCACTCACCGGCTCGCTCGAACGGGCCGGGTTCGTCGAGAGCCTGTTCCAGTGGCAGGACCGTGCGGACAAGCGACGGGCCCTCGAAGCGCTCGACACCGTCGGCCTCCTCGACGAAGCACACCAGCGTGTCACGCAGATGAGCGGCGGCCAGCAACAGCGCGTCGGCATTGCCCGCGCCCTGGTCCAGGACCCGTCGCTCCTCCTGGCCGACGAACCCGTCGCCAGTCTCGACCCGTCCAGCGCCGAGACGGTGATGGGCTACCTCAAGAAGGCCGCGTCCGTCCACCAGGTGACGGCGCTCGTGAGCCTCCACCAGGTGAACATCGCGGCCCACTTCGGCGAGCGGTTCATCGGGTTGCGCGACGGCCAGTTGCTGTTCGACGTCGGGAGCGACGAACTCACCGGCGACCTCATCGACGACCTCTACGGCGACGTCGAGACGGTCGGCCTGGCGGACGACCCCGTCGCAGTCGACGCGGACGCGAACGGCGAGTCGCCCCCGACCGACGGTGACGACTGGAGGGTCGAGGCGTGAGTTCGGAGTCGCCGCCCGGCGGCGGGATCCGTGCCTACCTCGGGCTCGCCGAGAGCGGCACCTCCGACGTCGACCGGAAACTCACCGAACTCAAGCGGCGGAAGACGATCCGGCGGCTCTGGACCGCGGTCGGCGTCGTCGCCGGGGGATGGTTGTTCCTGCTGAGCCTCCAGACGGCGGAGTTCACGCTCTCACAGCTCGCCACCCAGTTGCCCTTCTTCTTCGACGCGCTGACCGAGTACTTCCCGCCGACCACCTACTTCGGCGTCCCGTTCGTCGACGTCGGCCAGTACTGGAACTTCATGGTGGAGGCGGAGCTGTTCCAGGCCTCGCAGGTGACGATGGCCATCGCGTTCGCCGGGACCGTCCTCGGCCTCCCGGGGGCGCTGCTGTTCGGCATCCTCGCCAGCGAGCGCGTCGTTCCGTACCCGTTCAACTTCCTCTTCAGGGGGACGATGAGCCTGATCCGCGCCATCCCGGCGCTGGTCTGGGCGCTCATCTTCATCCCACTCGGCGGCGTCTCGCCCTTCACCGGCGTGCTGGCCATCATGGTCGACACCACGGGCTACCTGGGACGGCTGTTCACCGACGAACTCGAAGAGATAGCGGACGGTCCCATCGAGGGCGTCGAGAGCACCGGCGCGGGGTCGCGCCAGGTCATCTCCTTTGGCATGCTCAGCCAGGTGTTCCGCCAGTTCATCGCCTGGATCGCCTTCGACCTCGAACACAACGTCCGCGTCGCCATCACCCTCGGCCTCATCGGCGCCGGTGGCCTCGGTCTCGAACTCAACATCCAGAAGCAGACGTTCAACTACACCGAGATGATGGCCTGCATCATCCTGGTCGTCGTCCTCGCCGGCTCCGTCGAACTGGCGAGCCAGCGCGTGCGTTCGTACCTGCGCGACGAGGACGACGTCGAGAAGACCGGCGTGCTGGAGGCGTTCGTCACCGCCCCGCGCAAGATCGTCGAGTCGGCTGGGGGGAGGCGGTGACCCGATGACGACGCCCTTCGAAGCGACCGACGATGGCTACTACGTCGACTCCCACGGCGCGGACCGTGTGGGTGGCCTCTCGCCCGAACCGACGCTCCACGAGCCGGTCCAGATCACGAAGAGCACGCTCGGGGAGTGGACGGAGGTGCGCGCCGGGGCACGGGTCAACGAGTCCGCCGTCGGCGACTACACCTACCTGATGGAGCGCGTCCAGCTCGACTACGCCACGGTCGGGAAGTTCGGCAACGTCGCTTCGGACGCCCGCCTCGGCCCGACGAACCACCCCATCGACCGGCCGTCGGCCCACCACTTCACCTACCGCGCCGAGATGTACGACCTGGGCGAGGACGACGAGTCCATCTTCGAGTGGCGCGCCGACCAGCCGGTCACCGTCGGCCACGACGTCTGGATCGGTCACGGTGCAATCGTGCTTCCGGGCGTCGAAATCGGCAACGGCGCGGTCGTCGGAGCGGGTGCCGTCGTCGCACGCGACGTCGATCCCTACACCGTGGTCGCGGGCGCCCCCGCCGAACCGATCCGGCGGCGGTTCCCCGAAGACGTCGCCGACCTCATCGAGGCGACCGAGTGGTGGGACTGGGACCACGAGACGCTGGCCGACCGACTGGCGGCGTTCCGGGACCTCGACGCGTTCCTGGATCAGTACGCACCCGAGACGGCCGGTGCGGAAGCGTCCGACTGAGTGACCAGGCGCTCCTTTTGCGTGATTCGCTTGCCCGTATCGTGACGGAGCGGCGGCGGTGCGTCGATCAGATCATCGCGTGGTCGGGCTCGATCCCCGAGTGAAGCCGCACGGCGATCTCGGCGGCGTCCACCCAGTAGTAGATCGCGCGTTCGAGCGCCCGCGTCACCGTCACGAGGTAGCCGTACAGCTCCGGGTCGTAGGCGGTGACGAGTTCGAACAGCTCGTCGAGGTCGCGGTGGACGGTCTCCTCTTCGGCGTGTAACGCGTCGTAGGCGTCCAGATCTCCCTCGAAGAGGACGTCCACGAGGTAGCCGTTGATCCGGCTGCCCGCCTCGAAGACGTCGAGGATGCGTTCCTCGATGACGCCAGTCGTCTGGGTATCCTGGCGGTCGACGACGTCGGCGATGAAACACGACCGGTCGCCGACGATTTCGAGGTTGGTCGCGATCGTCGCCAGGTCGGACGCGACGCGGTTTCCAGGCCAGTCGGTCGTCAGTGTATAGGACTTCAGTTCGCCGAGCACTGCGAAGTATCGCTCGTTGGTGAGCGATTCGAGCCCGTCGGCCGGGTGGTCGGGCGTCTCGTCCACGAAGGCGAGTCGCGCCGCCTCGTACTGGGTCGAGGTCACGTCGTCGAGTCGTTCGAGCAGTTCGAGGACGGTCGTCCCTCTGTCGTTGCCGGGCGCGCGATGGCCGTTCTCGCCGGCGGCGTCCGCGGTCGACTCGAAGAACTTCGAGACGTTGTCCGCGGTGTCGAACACGGCCGCGTCGTCGACGACGTAGGCCTTCCTGACGACGCCGTCCCGTTTCAGTTCCTGGAGCAGTTCGGAGACGTACTGTTCGGAGATACCGACTGCCTCGGCCAAGTCCGCCTTCGTCGGCGGCGCCGTCCGGTCGATGGCCTCGATCACCTGCGAGAGTGTCGCATCACGGCCGTGTCTGGTCGCGTCTCTCGGCCGATGCCACGTTCTGCGGGACATACTTTTCCGGGCACGTGTGCTCGCTATAGGGCTATCCCACAGACTGTCTGGACGGCTATATAGAATCCATCGTCACGACCTCCGCCGAGGGTTCGATCGGTCCCTCCGTACCGACGGTACGGATATATATCGGATGGAACTGGAACGTGCCTCTCATATAAACCATCAGTAGGGTCTCCGCGAGGTAGTGCCGTATGGAGACTCGCAAAGTACAGCTCTCTGGGGGAACGACGTACACAGTCTCGTTGCCGAAGTCGTGGGCGACCGAGAACGGGATCGACGCCGGATCCGTCCTGTCACTGCACCCGAACGGTGACGGATCGCTCCTCGTCGAGGCGTCGGCAGACCGATCGAGAAAGCGCCGTACGGCGACGGTCGACGTCTCGACCAGCGGAGAGAACGCCGTCGAACAGCGCGTCCACGCCCTCCACGCGGTCGGATTCGACGAGGTGGCGCTCGTCGACCAGAGCGGACACGACGTGGACAGACGGAAAACCGTCGAACAGACCGTCGAGGAACTCTCGGGCTTCGAGTTGCTCGAAGTCACGGACACCCGCATCCGGCTGACGAACCTCATCGACGCGGAGAACGTCGAGGTTCGAAAGAGCGCGCTCCGCTTGCGTCTCGTGACGCTCGCGATGCATCGCGACGCCGTTACTGCCGTCGTGAACGACGACGAGAGGCTGGCCGAACGCGTCGTCGACCGGGACGCCGAGGCGGACAAGCTGTTCGCCATGGTGACCAGGCACTTCCGACGGGCGCTCACCGACCTCCACGAGGTGGAGAAACTCGACCACGGCCGCGACGACCTCTTCGAGTACTACTACGCGTGCCGGCAGTTCGAGCGCATCGCCGACCACGCGGAGAAGATAGCCCGCTTCGCTCTCGATCCCGACGCGGGCTTGCCGGCCGACTTCGGTGACCGGATCGTCTCGCTCGGCAAGGACGCGCGCCAGATCGTCGACCAGGCGGCGGACGTCATCCTGGCGGACGCCGGTATCGAGGCCGCTCACCTTGCCCTGGAGCACCGTGACGAACTCGTCACGGAGATCGAGACGCTCGACCGCGACCTCTACGACCACGACGTCCCCAGCGAAGCCCATACCGCCGGTCTCCTCCTCGACAGTCTTCGCCGAACCGCCGAGTACGGGGCGAACGTGGCGAACATCAGTATTCAGCAGGTCTCCCGGGGGGCTATGGACGACCGGTGAGGCGTCGCGAGCGTCGGCTGGTCTCACTGCGAGCCCGTTCCTGAACAGGGACCGGAACCGCCGTCGCTACCGGCTCGTCCGAAACCTCCTGCCGTCGGTGTCGGGAGTGTTTCTGACCGTGGCGGTGGTCAATCCGCGACGTCGACGTTGGTCTCGGCCCGCGCCCGGGTCCCGGTCGCAGCCCAGAAGAGGTAGACGCCGCCGACACCGAGCAGCGCGCCCGCGCCGAGGGTCGGCATCGCGAGCGCGTAGCCGCCGGCGTCGAGCGCCGCACCGAACAGGACGGGCGAGACGATGCCAGGGAGCGTCCCCAGGAAGGCCTGTACCGACAGCGCGGTTCCGAGCTGGTCGTCGTCGACGACCAGCGTAATCGTCGTCGAGGTCGGCGCGCTGTCCATCGTCAGCACGAACCCGTACCCGAGCACGACCGCAGCGAGTACCGCGAGCGACTCCCACGTGAGCCCAGCGAGCACGATCGTTCCCACGCCGCTACACGCGAGCGCGACCGCTATCACTCGAAAGTGGCCGATTCGATCGCTCAGCCAGCCGCCAGCGAGGTTTCCCGCGCCGCCGACGACCGTGACGAGACCGGCCAGCAGCCCGGCGGTGGCGACCGGCGCGGCGGTCGATCCGACGGCCGCCGTCGAGACGAGAAAAGCCGGGAGCCAGTTACGAATCCCGTACAGTTCCCAGTTGTGTGCGCCGTAGACGCCGACGCCGGCGAGAAACGACCAGTCGGTCAGAAGCGATCGATCGAAGCCGCCGTCGTTCGACACCCGGTCAGGATTGTCCCGCCCCAGCAGGTACACGAGCGGTCCGGCACAGAGTGCGAGTAGGCTCGTCACGACGATGCCCGTCCGCCAGCCAGCGCTCGTGGCAATCGACGAGGTCAACACGAACGACAGCCCGCTGCTGATCGAGAAGGTCCCGACGTAGACCCCCATCGCCATCCCGCGGTCGCTGGGGTCGAACCATTCGCTGACGAATCGCATCCCCGGGACGTAGACGGCCGCCATCCCGACGCCGCTGAGAAAGCGGAACGCGGTCCCGACGAGAAACCCGTCCGCCACCGCGCCGAACGCGAGGTTACCGATCGCCGCGACCGTCGCGCCCACTGCGATGACCGGCCGCGGCGTGTACCGGTCGGCGAGCGCCCCGAACGGGACGACCCCGAGGAGGTACCCCGCCTGGAAGGCGCCGTAGACGACGCCGGCCTGGAGGCCACTGAGACCCCAGCGATCGGAGACGGTCGGCAGTACCGCCGAGTAGTTGAACCAGAGCAACGCCGACAGCAACAGCGTCGCGCTGACGACCGCCAGCATCCGGACGTTCGGTCGGTCGATCCACCCGTCGCTGGACCGATCCGCGTGCGCCGACATCGGTCCCGACGGTCAGTCCCGCTCGGCCGCCGGTTTCCGCGCCTCGATCGTCGCCGCGACGACGTACTCGCTCGGGTCGAGCTGGTCGTCCCACTCGTTGATGAACTCCGAACTGTCGTCTTTCGGATCGATCCGGACGTCGACGAACCCGGCGTCGATGAGCAGCCGTTCGATCTCCGCGACGGGCGACGCACCGGCGACGCAGGCCGCCACCGAGTCCGGGTCGGTTTCGAGGGACTCGGGAAGCGGCGCGGTCAACACGACGTCCGAGACGGCGAGGCGACCGGCCGGAACGAGGACGCGGAACGCCTCCGCGAACACCTGGCCTTTCGCCGGCGAGAGGTTGATGACGCAGTTCGAGATGACGACGTCGACGCTGGCGTCGGCCACGGGAAGGTACTCGATCTCGCCGAGGCGGAACTCGACGTTTCGCGCGTCGTTCACTGCGACGTTCTCGCGGGCCTTCTCGACCATCTCGGGCGTCATATCGACGCCGATGACCTGTCCTCTGTCACCGACCTCGTTCGCGGCGAGGAAGCAGTCGAAGCCGGCACCGGAGCCCAGGTCGAGGACCGTCTCGCCCGGTTCGAGGTCGGCCATTGATTTGGGGTTCCCGCAACCGAGGCCCAGGTCTGCGCCGTTCGCGACCGCTTCGATGTCGTCCTTTGAGTAGCCGAGTCGTTCGCTGTCCGTGCCTGTGCCGTCGTCGCAACAGCCCTCCCCGCCGCCAGTCCCGTCCTCACGACGGCTCTCCCCATTGCCCGTCCCGTCATCACAGCAGGAATCCGCGCCGTCGCCGGTGGCAATGTCGGCGTAGCGTTCTCTGACGAGACGGCGCTGTTCATCGGCGTCACGGTCGAGCGACGACTGCTCTGGTGGTGTGTCACTCATCGTCGTTCCCCAGCGCGTCGAGCGTGTCCAGAAGCCGTTCGGCGTCGTCGGTCAGTCCGTAGTACCGCCAGGACCCCTCTTTCCGTCGCGTGACCAGCCCCGCCGAGTAGAGCCGCGACAGAGCCTGGCTGACGCCGCTCTGGCTGATGCCGACGACCGCTTCGAGGTCGCAGACGCAGACGCTGCCCTCCGCGGCGCCGATACGGCGTACCAGTTCGTACCGGGTGTCGTTGCCGAGCGCCGAGAGCAACTGGACGTCCGCGACCAGCGCATCCTCCTCGACCTCGGGAATGGCTGTACAACACGCGTTTTCGGCCGAGTCGTCGGGTCGACAGGACTGGGATTCCGTTTCGGTAGCGTTCGGAGCCATTTCAGTGAATGGTAATATGAGTGAATGCTAATATAGCTGTTTCGACCGGAGGGAGACGAAATCTCTCTCACCTGGCACGGTCGTCGTGTACGGCGTTCGTACGCTCACGGACAACGACGACCGCTGCACTCGCCACTGTCGACGGGCGGGTTCGCGCTGACTACGTCACTCCAGACGACCCCGACGGCACGCCGTTCGAGGACGTCACGCTATGGTTGACGACGTGGACGGAACGGTACTTCACGCTGAAAACACCGGACCGATTCGGGCACCAGAATTCGGGGAGTTGGACAGAGAAAACTGGGTAACACGGCAGTTCTACGGCGCCCGGTGTTCACCTTGCTGACCTTCCGGCGCTCCATTAGCTTTCAGTTCCCACGGACGAACGAATCGGGGAAGTGTGGGTGCGCATCCTGAACCGCTGAAACACGAGATAGTCAGACCCCGGGAATGACGATACTTATTCCACTGGCCGCAACCTGGTCAGCGACAGCCCGACGGCACTCAGCGCAGCGGCGCCCAGGAGGAACGCCATGGACCAGCCGACGCGGGTGATCAGCAGGCTCGCGACGACGCCGCCGCCGATGCCACCCCAGGCCTTCGCGGTGTAGAGGACGGCGTAGTTCTCCGAGGACCGGGCCTGACCGTAGTACTCGCCGACCAGCGACGGGACGATGGAGAACACCGGGCTCCGGAAAAACGCCGCCGCGCCGAGCAAGACGACGAACGGCAGCGCCCGCTGGGTGGCGCCGGTCCACACCGCCAGGGCGATGGCGACGCCGGAGAGCGTCACCGTCGCCGCCGCGGTGCGCTCGCGGCCGAGGCGGTCCGAGAGCCCGCCGATGGCCAGCAGGCCGGCGCTGTCCGCGAGCGCGACGACCGACGCCGCCGCCGTCAGCACCGCCGCGGGCAGGCCGAACTGGTCGGCGAAGGCAACCGCCTTGCCGATGAGCATCAGCCCGACGGCGTTGACGACGACCAGCATTGCGTACAGGAGCCAGAACTGCCAGGTCCGGGCCGCCTCGCGCCAGGTGTAGGTCTCGTCCGCTGTCGTGGTCTGGCCACTCACGGCGTCGGGGCTCTCGTCCACTTCGCTCTCGTCCCCGTCGTCGGAACTCGAGGAGGGGTCCCGGAGCACGAGCGCGCCGGCGAACGCGATGGCGCCGGTGACGAGTCCGAGCGTCGCAACCGTCCCGAAGAAGTCCGTCGCAAGCCCGTCGCGAACGAACGGGATGAACAGCACGCTCAGGCCGCCGTAGGCCATCGTCACGATCCCCGTCGCCAGCCCGCGGCGCTCGGTGAACCACTTGACCGGCGTGTTCACCGCGATGGTGTAGAGCGTGCCCGCGCCGACGCCGCCGACGGCGTACCAGAGCGTAACCTGCCACGTCGCCGTCGCGACCCCGGTTCCCAGGTAGCCCACGGCGAGGAGCACCGCGCCGACGGCCACCGGCAGGCGCGGCCCGTAGCGGTCGCGGAACCAGCCCGCCGGGAACTGCGAGAGCGTCTGGGCGACGAGGTAAATCGTATAGACCGTCCCCAGCGCCGCCTCGCTCGCCCCGAGTCGCATGCCGAGCGCTGGTCTGAGCGACGACCAGACGAACTGGTAGGACCCGGCGGCACCCATCCCGGCCGCCGCGACGAGGACGAGCAGCCACCTGGTCCGGACCGATCGATCCAGCATCTGCCCTCTGTCTCTCGGTCCGCTACTTGAACGATGCTATCTCGGGGCGGGGTGCATCCCCGATTGCTCGCACGCTGTCGGGCAGGGCGCAGCAGTCAGGGCTCGCGGTCGCCCACGGGCCGGACCACGGTCGACAGTTCGGTCCGTTCGCGCTCGGTCGTCGTCCGGCGGTCGAACGCCAAGCGCTCATCTCGCCTCACTCCCACACGTCACTCGGCAGCGAAGGCGAGGACGGTTCCGTCCGCTGTACCGACGTACACGCGGTTCCCGTGGACTGCTGGCTGCGTCAGGTCCTTCGACGTCTCGTATCGCCACCGTTCGCTCCCGTCGGACCGGAAGGACGCGACGACGCTGTCGTTCTCACGGTTCGAAAACGCAACGACGCCATTGGAGAGCAGACGGAGCGTGCCGTTCCCCGGTACCGACGCTCGCCAACGCTCGGTCCCCTCTGTCGGGTCCAGGGCGTATATCGTCTCGTTTCCGTGAATATAGATCTGGTCGCCGACGAGCGGACTACCCCGTCGCACGCCACCGACGGTCGTCGTCCACCGCTCGGTTCCGTCGTCGGACAGCGAGAATACGGTGCCGTCGTCCCCCGTTCCCACGATCGAGGGGTCCTCGTGGTGTCCGTCGGCTACGCCGGTGCTAGTAGCGACGCCCGTCGGACGGAACGTGTCGCCGTCGGGTGGCTCGTACCGCCACCGTTCGGATCCGTCCGCCACCGACCGCGCGACGAGCGCCTGACTCCCATCGGCCGCCTCACTCGATTTCGTAAAGCAGAGACCGTCGAACACCACCGGATCCAACGCCGACCGTAGCTCGGGATTTTCGCTCGACGTCAGTATCGGCGCTTCGGAAACTTGCCAGGCCTCCGTGCCGGTTTCGAGGCTATACGCGGCAAGTTCCTCTGTCCCGTCCCAGTGCAAGAGGTGGGCACCAGCTACTGCGCCTCCCATGGCGTCGCTCGCATCGCGTTCCCAGACTACCGCCCCGTCGTCGCCGAGCGCGAACAGCGATCTGTTTTCGGTTCCGACGAGTTGGTCGTCCCTCGACCCACCGAACACCCGTCCGCCGTCTGCACCGAGGAGCGACAATTCCGGACCTCCTGGGGCTGCCGTCCACAGCTGTTCGCCGTCGGCGCCGTAGGCGACTATCTCCGGCTCACCGATCGATGGTTCCAGTGGCCCGCCGATGCCCGCAACTGCGTGTATTCGCTCGTCGTGGACGAGTGGCTGTGCCGCTATCCGTCCCGGCGTCGCGGTTCGCCACTCCTTCTGTCCGTCCGCCGTCCGAAGGCTATAGAGCGCACCATTCGAGGACTCTCGCTTGTCCGTCGGCGTCTCACCGTCGTGCTCTCCCGCTCCGACGTACAGGCGGTCTGCCCCTGGATCCAGCGCAGGAGGCGTCACGACAGCTTCCGGGAGGGCTACTGCCCAGGTGAGCGCCGGGTCGTCGGTCCGTAGCGATTCGAACTCGCCGGCCTCCGTCCCCGTCTCACTGGCCGTCGACGACGACTCGGTGGCCGTTGCCGTCGTCTCTGAGTCGGCCGAACAGCCGGCCAGGACCGTCGCGACCGTGCCGAGGAGGGCCCGCCGGGACCAGTCGGTCGACATGGACTGCCCTGGTTCTGTCACCGACAAGTACTTTCTCATCGTCTGGCCCGGTCCGGACGCGGCGATTCGTGCTCTGAGTCCGCCCAGTCGATGCGGAACATCCGGAAATAGTCACGATGGATCCAAGATACACCCCGTATACGTCTGAACCGGCTAGTTGCGTTCGTCAGCCCCTCTGGTCGCGTTTCGGCTAGTCGTACCCGGCCCGAACGACTGTCGACAGTTCCGTGTGTTGCCGTTGCGTCGTCGTCCCCAGGTCGAACGCGACGGCGAGGACGTGGGTCCAGCCCGCTCGTTCCTGGACGACGACGCCGTCGATGGCCTGCTACTTTTGAACCAAGATTATACGACTCCACTCGCACCGACCCACTGGAACTTTCCATTGCGACCGGCCATTACCAGGGAGAAGTCATAGATCGTCACCCGATAGAGCGGATCCGAATTGGCCTCCCAGTCGAGATTCCGGTCTGATCTGAACCCATCTGCATTCGAACTCACGAAGATACGCCACATGTCTCCCCGCTTCGTATACCGTGGTTTCGAGCCGAGTTCCAGCGAGAGCCGAAGGACGTCACCCGCGAGTTCCTCGCTCGCCGTGTAGTACGTCCGCTGATCCGTCCCATCACCGATCATCAGTGTTTCGAACAGGAGTTGCTTCTGGGGATTACTCACGTTCCAGATGAACGATGGAATTCGTTTGTTCTTCGAACCGTGCCCACAAAGCTCATCGAGCATCGTCCCGAATATAGTCGACCCGAAGGAGAACCCGTTATTCGTTACCGACGGTTTGATACCGAGACGCTCGAAGAGTGATGCGATCTTCGGCCGGTGCCGTTCGTCTTTCTGTGCCAGTTGTATGTGAGGCGTGTCGCGTGACTGCGTCCAGCTGACGCTCCCTTCTGCGATGAACCAGCCGAGGAATTCGATGAAGTCGTCACCTTCGAACCGATAGGGTCGACGGCGCGAATTGGAGCCAGAATGGATCGTCGTCCGGTCGGCAACCGATTCGATTTCAGACTGGTACTGTTTGAACGTGTCCGGGTCGAACAAGCATCCTTTGTGACTACTACTCCCTACTGGCGTACAATCATCCGGGAGAGCAGCCCTGAACGCGATCCCGTGGTCCTCACTCGCCGCACAAATCTCGTAGACGTCGACGAGGTCCGTTATGTCGACCTCCTCCAGTCGCGTCCCCGAGCGTGGCTGCCACTCGTTGACGAATCTTCGCTGGAACCACTGTTGAAGATCAGCAACAGTCGTTTTACGAATCTTGGAAATCGCTTTCGTCGTGTAGAAGAACGGATGATCGGGTGCGAGACGGAAATCACACCGGCGCGTTTCGAGGGCGATTATCTCGTCGACGTCGTGGATCGTTTGTACCTTAACCACTTCTTTTGGTTTGACCATTCGAGTCGTTGGGTTCAGTGCGAGGACAGTATCCCCGGAGGTGAGTTCTGCGGCCATCACTGGGCCCGTCGTGGTCATAATCTCTGTGTCAGCGGTGAAGCCGCCTTCGGCAAGTACAGTTCTGGGGCTATTCTTCGGACCAGCAAGCGGGTAGTTTTCTGAAGCTTGCATCGGGAAATATTGGTCCCGTCTTCGCTTATGAATCTCCGTTCGCTGATATCCCACCTTTCGCTTCTAACAAAACTGGAGATAGCGATGCAGTTCGTCCCAGCAACTGTCTTCGCCAATCTAGACCGCTAGTCCGGCGTTCATAATCGGTCCAAACGTCCGGGAGGACCACTAAGCATGGCGTCACATCGGAACTAGTCACCATTTCGGAAAGGGACCCAACCCGGGAGCGAACAGGCGTAGCTGGGGAATAGCGCCGAACCAGGCGAATCTGCGCTCGACGAATCGAGATATCTGGACCCGAAATCAAGGTCTATAAATTTCATAATCGGTTTCAGTCTGGCGATTAGGGGATCGACGAAAACACCGATGGGATCCACTCCAGCCAGGTGATTCTATGACCGCTGAACCAGGCCGAGGCGTCGGTGGAAGACTCGTTCGAGAGCGAACTCCCGACACTCAAAGGAACAAAATTGGCAGCTTGGGTAACTGAGTAGCCAATATTCGGCCAAATGAGGTTTGAGACGTCGGGAGTGAACGCTCCGAACTGGGGGTGACTCGAACGATCGATGAGCGCCGTCAAAGCGGGTGGAAGTTGCCGCTATAGTGGTTGGTCTGCCCGGTCGGAGTGATTTTCATAATCGGTTTCCCTCTGGCGATTTTGGGTTGTCGAGCAGGCCGATTCGAGACCGATCCCGTGAGGTTCGCCGAAACACGATACTGGGACAAATTGCCCTCGATGATACCCGAGAGCTGGTCGTGAAGAGCGATGCTCAATTTACCGTGAGGCGTGAATCCGAAACCCACGCGAACACCTGCTATTGGATTTCTCTGGCGTGTTTTGCAGATTAGCAATCCGAAGTAGCTCTTCTCCACGCTGCCAGTGCTGGTTCCACCTGGGTGTTCGCGCTGGTCCGATTGATATGGATATACCCGAATTCACCCCTCGCTCATCGCGGTCACCCCGCCGATCTGCTACTCACCGGGTCAAAATTTTCATAATCGGTTTTCGTCTTGCGATTAGCGGTTTCAGCGTTCCACCGCTAATGACGTATTAATCACTCTCAAAGGCGGTTGCTGCCCCTCCTCGCTCGCTGCTGGTTCCGCTGGTGTCGACGCCTCTGTGATCCGCCACGCTGGTGTGCCTAGTTCGGGATACGCTTTGTCCACTGTCTCTCTCCCGGACGTTTGGACCGATTATGAATCGGTGTCTAGGCACCCAAATCGTCCTAGAAGACTGCTGCTTGGTACTGTGGCCGTGATGACGATTTTGTACCATTCTCCGAGCGCTCACCCGTCGTTCGACGCTTGCCTCGTCAGTCCAGGAACTCGGGAACTCATCTGTCGCTCACAACGCGTCGATGAAGCGGCCAGGTACCACGCATTCGGGCGTGGGAATCGAATGTATCGTCTCAATCCAACGCGAGGAGCTTGCCAAGCTCGCCAAGTCCAGGGCGAAGACCCGTAAATCCCGGAAGTCGAATGCCGAACCTCCTACGAAGTTGCCCTCGAACACGAAACCACGAACGTACTCGGTGGAACGTAATGGACCGGCGGAAACCGTCTGTGACGCCAATTTGAGGGCTGTAAAATTCGGTTTTCGGTGATCTGTACTAGCAGTGATCAGACGCTTCCGCCTCGTCTACCGAAACCCATCCTCGAGCACCACTGAATAAGATGTTGTCGTCCCCATCAATGCGAATCTGAATCTCTCCCTCGCAGAACGTCCAATCGGTGACGGTTGCACATTCGCCCCAGGGGCCCTGATCGGCGATTCGTCCACAGGGATCCTCCGTCGGATAAATTCCACCGTCGGCGGGGACAACCCGGTCTCCCGGTTCGAACGGGAGACTCCCGCCGCCACCGCCGGTAATCACAGTTTTGCTTTGCGCACTGGCCGCCCCACTAGCCGACGCGGCGAGTCCAGCGACACCAGTCGCGCCAATACCTGCTTTTCGAAGCACCGAGCGTCTGGTGATGTCGTTCGATGACATACAGGATGATTGTCATCTGCTGGGTGTATGTATTCGTGTCATGCGGCAGTATTTTCATATTGAATTATATTAATACAATGTGCCGATCACGAGGATTTCTACAGATTCGCAGCCGACTAGCCACCAGGCTACCTCGTCCAGAAGCACACACTGTAGAACACGGAGTCTACAGCGTCAGCAAGTATGTCGCCTGTAAAGTGGTATTCCCGCTCACGGCAAGGGGCATCGTCGCCAGTCTGGAAAAATGCAATACTGTGGCCAGGATGGTTTTAATATCACGCTGATTCCCCGGACGGATCTTGACTGGGTTCTCGGTATCACGAATCGAGTAGAGCCGAAGGATCCATGGACACAGTCCCATCCAAACGATTCCCTCAGAGAAATCGCAGACGATCACTTTGGAGACTCCTAATCACACGACACGTTAGCGGCTGTAGCCAGAGGATCTAGTCGGTAGACCCTGGTTTCAAGGTCTGTATCCTGGATCCATACGTCCCTATCCAACACGCAACTCGTCTCGATCACAGACGATTTCAATGGTGCCACCGGGTGGGTGTGACAGATTCACTGCAGGGATTCTTGAAATCGTGGTCGTGGTATTGGTGGGAAGCCACTCTGTGCGAGCGGTCAGCCCTACCCGCGATGAATCAGTGTGACGAATTGACCGACAATTGGACCATCTCGCTCACTCTGGCGGCTTAAAATTCCTCGACCCACAGTCCGGGCAATCCGACCGACCATGGGGTTGCAATTCCGAAGACGAGTCGGCCTGGAGGACGAACCCGCAGCCTTCACATTCAATATAGTCAGTCACAGTGTGGACAAGTCGATTGGTGTATTTGAATGTCTTCCCTAATTACATATCGAATTAAATTAACGATCGCCGGGTTTCGTCGAAATTCGTCACAAACGATAGGCTCTGGCCACTTTTCGGACGAGAGGGGTATTCGACCCTGTGGAAATCCTCACCGGTTGTCCACTGTCACGCAGGTTGTCGTCAGTGGCAGCGAACTCACTGTCGACCTGGGGGCTCGTAGTCGTCCGAGAGGAAGATGCTGTCTTGCTCCGTGTCGAAGTAGACTTCTAACGCCCGAAGTGTTCCGGCGTAGGCAGCGCCCATCACAAACACGAATCCGACGACGCCCGGGAGGACGAGTTCGAGGACCATACGATTGAATCTGTTACTCCCTTTTGATAAGGTGGGCGTTCTTCTCACCAGATTCACGTCAGTCCCGGCATCATTTCCACTACCACCCAGTCATCTCGTGATACCGTCATGGACTGGTTTCCAAGCGTATCTGACTGATAATTGGCCCAGAGCAGTTTTATACGACCATAGTCACCGTTCAGACGCCAGTGTAAGCACAAGTACTGGCATGGGATGCCTCGGTCATCGATTGCCAGCTCTCTGACCCCTAACCCCCCAACCCCCCTCATCTGGCCATCGTCCCGGGGCTTTTTGATACCGATTGCTGCCGAGCGTCGCATTCGTTCGCCCTGTCCAGGTAGCGATCGTCTCGTATCCCGACCCATCATTCCGGGCTGACCTCATACTGCCCCGGCGCCGTTAGCACGCTGACACGCGACGGGCCTGATGGGACTCATGACCTGTCGTTTCTCACCAATCTGGGAGTGGAGGAGCTGTCCGTGGCATGACGAGCGTCCTGGATACTCACTGTCGCCAGCGAAACGGGTGGTTGGTCTCTCTTAGAACGCTCAGAACAGGCTCTGTTCGGTATCGTCCGCGGTCGGTATAGAAGGGGGACTGCATGGCGCTTCGAACTGCAGCCTCACGACTCCCGGGAGAAGCCAGCCTGGGCGAGCGCGTCGCGGAAGCTCTCGAAGTAGTTGTAGTAGGTTGGCAGGGAGTACTGGCCGTCGGCTTCGACGTCGCTCGTCCTGGGCGTTCGCCCCCGTTCCTCGCCCAGTCGTTGGAGGTCGTCGAGGAGTGCTTCGGTCCCGATGTCGCCTGGGCCACAGTTTACCCTGCTGTGTGCGTCGAAGCCTGCTGCTTGGAGGGCGGCCTCGATCCCGCCGTACCGGTCCAGGTAGGTGTCGTAGCCGTACTCGCCGTAGAGCCTGATGTCCCGTGCCCGCGGGATCCGATCGAGTTCCTCGGCCAGGCGCTGGAGGTCCTGTTCGAGTTTCGCATCGGGTATTCGCGGAGACCCCATCAGGCAGGGGTTCACTTGTTCGGTACTAAATCCTTCTTTTCGTTAGTTGCCCGTCTGGATTTTCGTTCGGTGAAAGGGATGCACTCGGAGGTGCGAACAACCTGAAAGCCCCGGCCGGCTCGACTCGGGAGGCTCGCGGTGCTCCTCACTGCGTTCCGGTGCTTGCGTCACCTGCCGTCGTCGAGCCGGCCGCCCCTTTCATTCCCGCCCGGTTAATTTGGCCACCTGGCGATTCGGGAGTGTACTGCAGGTAGTGTCTCCGTCTTCTCTGTGGACCGCTGGCACACTAGCAAAGCCATTTTCTCGCTCGATACGGTTGTCGTGCCAATGAGTGGCTCGACGATCGTCGAATCGCTTGCCGACGAATACGAGGATCTTGAGTGCGTCCATGCCGGTGCCGAATCCGCGGGGTATACACGCCCCTACACGGCGACGATCACCGGACGATCCATCTCTATGTGAACGGTGACGAGGTCAACCACGACAACAAACTTCCAGCGACGTTCGAGGTCTTCGACACGGCGCGAGCACAGTACGAAATCCTGGGTGCACTCGCGAGTAACGGCCAAGCCGCTGGGGAATCGTTTTGCTGCCCCTGTAGCCAGCGCGGCTGTGCGTTCATTCGCTGGGAACTGACGCCCGTCGAGGATGGACAGATACGTTGGCAGATGACCGATCTCGTCGGTTCCGAAATCGGCGAGTACGTTTGTTCGTTCGATCAACTCCGTGAACTGGTGCTGGCTCTCCATCAGCGAGCTATCGCGATCATGCGAGAGCATGACGTCGAGGTACTGGAGTGCCCAGACTGGAGCACGGCGCCATCCCGGCCGTACTACGGGACGCTGGAGGAACTCGAACGGAATCGGGAGGCAATTCGGTCATTCGAGCTGAGCTAGCAAGGAGGAGGGTTCGTTGAACTCCCCTCTTTTCTGTTTCTAGTTCGGTCCGCTATCGGTAAACTGCCTGATCAACGCCGACCGAATACAGTTGCAGTGTTGGCAATCCTGTGGCACGCTATACTGGGGAGCCTCTATTAACAGAATCTGGAGTAGATTTGCCGCCGCTGCTCCTATGACGTCCGAAGAATTTCAACAACTCCGGGAACCCCTGTTTACTGACCCTGGCCAGTGAGAGGGGCCATCAATGGTGCCTCAACCACACGTTCACTCGTCCGAATCCCGGTCCGTCGAGAATGCCTTGGCGAGGCCGGCCACCCCCGCGCCGGCCGTTGCACTGAGTACTCCGAATCCCAGCCCGGAGCCATCCGTGGGCTCGCTCTTTGGCGTCCCCGGGGAGCCTTCTATTGCGTACACTGAGTTGTCGAAGCTTCCGACGTAGACGGTGCCGTCGGCGACTGCCGGCGACGAGTACACACTATCGCCCGTCTCAAATGCCCACTGCTCGGTACCGTCGGCCGCATTCAGTGCGTACACGTTGTTGTCGTAACTTCCGACGTAGACGACGCCATCGGCGACTGCCGGCGCCGAGTACACGTCGAACCCTGTGTCGAAGGCCCATTGCTCGGTGCCGTCGGCCGCGTCCAGCGCGTACACGGTGTGGTCGCCCCTTCCGACGTAGACAGTCCCGTCGGCCACTGCCGGCGCCGAGCCGACGTCGTTGGGCATCTGGAAGGTCCACTGCGTAGTACCGTCGGCCGCGTCCAGCGCGTAGAGTCTGCCAAGACTCCCGACGAAGACGGTGCCGTCAGCCACTGCCGGCGAACAGTCGAACACTGGGCTGCCTGTGTCGGAGACCCACTGCTCGGTGCCATCGGCCGCGTCCAGCGCGTACACGTTGCCGTCGTTACTCCCGATGTAGACGGTATCGTTGGTCACTGCCGGTGATGAGGACACTTTGTCGCCAGTCTCAACGGCCCACTGCTCGCTGCCGTCGGCCGCGTCAAGCGCGTACACCGTATTATCAGTACTCCCGATATAGACGGTGCCGTCGACCACTGTCGGCGATGACCGCACCGAGTCACCGGTCTCGAAGGTCCACTGCTCGGTGCCATCGGCAGCAGCCAGCGCGTACACCCTGTTGTCATTACTCCCGACGTAGACGGTGCCGTTGGCCACTGCCGGCGATGATTCCAACATTCCACCCGTGTCGAAAGTCCACTGCTCGGCGCCATCGGTCGCATCCAGGGCGTACACGCTGTTGTCGTAACTTCCGACGTAGACAGTGCCGTCTGCTACTGCCGGTGACGACCACACCCTGTTGCCCGTTTCGACGGCCCACTGCTGGGAGATGTCTGTGACGGGGCCCGTGTTCTCGGGCGCGTGCCGCGTGTTCGCGTCGTCGTAGCCGAACTGGGACCACGTCTCGCCGGACTGGGCACGTGTAGGCCGACTTGACCTGGACACGAGCGCCCCGACGCTGAAGACTCCTCCAGTCGCTCGTAGGAGGCGTCGCCTGCTCACTTTTCCCGATTTCATCGTGCGACGTAGGTGTAATCCCCTTTATAAATATTTTTTGATAGGGCTTGCAGGGATGAGTGTAGCTGTTCATTTCAACTAGGGCGAGAACGACTAGCTGATGCAACGTGGTTGACGATCTGGGAGGATTCAGCCACTTACATGCGATTGCTTAGACCGACGGCCGTTGGGGATGCGAGGCCGTATGTCGTCTTCATTCATCTATGGGTTCAGCATACTTGTTTTGTTGGTCTCGGATAGACCATCAAGCGGCTCTGTGTACCCAAGATGCAGTCAATTGCACCGATGAATAATATTGGAACTCTATCAAAAAAAGTTAAATCATGTATGCTCCATTGACTATCTGGGTTACAAATGAACCCAAGTAACAAGTCACGGAGGGCACTGCTCCGTTCGATCGGTATCGCAATGGCAGGGACTGGGAGTATCGGAGTTGCTTCCGCACAGTCATCAGGGGAGAAGCAGGCTGGGCCACCGGAAGGAGCTGACCCAGTTGACCCGGATGAGCGTGAGCCTGCTCATCCCGATGTAACACTCTACCGTGTCTCAAATGAAATCAAGCAGACGACGAACTACTGGACCTTGCTTACGCTTCCAGAGAGTACGGTATACACCAACGTGTCTAACGCTGACGACCCGAATGTAGACACCCAGGCAGCGAATGATTTCATAAAGACACTCCGACGTAAGTATCCGGTTACAGAAACTTCCGACGGTGAAGATATACTGATCAAACCTTCCAAATCCGGCAAAACTAATTGGGGGAAAAACGGAGGAGATCAATCTTCGGCGGGAGGGGGAACCATGTCTACCCAGAGTAGTAGCGATAGTGACTCACTAGCAAATGCTGCAAGGGCGTTCCATAACGGCCTCGCCAACGCTCACTCCTCAGGAGGGATGGAAACACAGTGGCGTAAGGGGGGCGGAGGGGCCGGGACTAGAAATCATCACGGTGAAATGACCTGGTTTGCTGCCCAAGAGATGGGTGTCTGGGACGAGTACAGAGACCCTATCAAAGTGGAGGCAGCGGAACCTGACTACGATGATGGAGCCAATGTCCCATTCAAATTTGAGGACAGCGAAGCTGAGAAATATTTCACGAAAGTCATCCACTCAGCTAACCACTATTACAATCCATTGTACAATACTGGATATGGACACACCAATGCGGCTAACTACGCGCTCCAAGCAAACGACCGCTGGAGTTCGAGCAATCCGAAACCCGCGCTTCTAGATGCGGCCTATTCCAGTCATTACATAGCAGACTTAGCTCAGCCACTCCATACTGGTGTAGAGCTCGATCAGGCACTAGACTATATAGAAAACGGCGCGGAAGATAGCATCCATTATAAATTTGCAAACTGGGCCGCGTACGACATCTGGCCTGACTTCCGCTCTAGTTTGAGCTATGGTGATGCAGTGGACGTGAGCGGTATGGAATCAGACTTCAAGAAGCTCGCCGACGACTCTAATGGTCGAGCCTACACTCTCTGGACGTACCTAACTAGCAATCCCAGCCAGTTCAATCTAAAGTCTGAAGTACGCAAGATAACCGAAAATGCTCTAAAGGATTCTGCAGGCCACCTAATGGGGCTGTTCTACTACGTCCAGACGTAATACAGCGAGGGTGAACCCGTAACACCGGATTCACCTTTTTCTGATTCACACTGAATAGTGCTCTACGCGGAGGCTTTCACACTGCCAGGCTTCCGAATATAACCTTCCTGAAACAACGGAATTTGCCGGTGTTGGGAACTTCGGAACCTGCCTGCAGACGTCAGTTTCGCTGTCGACGGGACATGACCTTATACCTGGAGCCGGGTTCGCACGGTAGAAATTGATCTCTATCAATGGCGTCAGTGATCGCGCAGACTGCCCTGATATCTTGGACGATATTCGAGACTATATCTGTGGGGCATAGTTAATCAAACTAGTTTGCCCAATATTTAATCATAGTTCGCTGGTTACTACAACAACGGCAAGATCTATATAGACGTTATCTCTATACTCAAATCACCTCTTCAACCGCTTTACAGTATCCAGGACTGAAATACGCCCGGCGCCTAGTTCTGTCGTATCTGGCCCCGCTACCTCGACTGCATTCCGCTCGATTGCTTGCTTGACGCGGCGCGGATGAAGGCCGGGTTTGAGTTCTCGGATGAGACAGGCCAGTCCAGCTACTTGCGGTGCCGCCATCGATGTGCCAAGGTCATATCTATATTTTTGATCAAATATCCTCGATGGTACGGTCGAAATGATTTGATTTGCAGGGGCTGGCCATTCAACATCATCAGAATAAAATGTCTTTTCTCGCGTCTCGTATCCACCACCCGGTGCGGCGACGTCAACAATACCTTCGCCGAAATTGGAGTTGTAATACCGCCGGTCGTTCGGACCTGTTGACGTGACGTTAATGACGCCTCTGTTAGTACTCGGTAAGACGTACAGCGGGTTTTCTTCGATATTCGTGTCTTGATTGCCTGCTGCCACGACAACAACTGTTCCTTGCTCGATGGCGTGCTGCACGAGCCGTCTGAATGCAGCAAAATACCGGCGCCGTTCTATCCCTTCGTTCAGTGGACCCAGTATCAGACTAATATTTGCCACGTCCACTCCGATCTCAACGGCATAATCGATAGCTATCAGGACGTCTGCTACTGTAATCTGTAATCGGGAGTATCCAGCGCCTGTCTCTTGGTACGCACCTGTTCGGAGTGAGACGACGTTCGCGTCAGGTGCGACGCCGGTTATCCCGCCCCCATCGCGTGAAGCAGCAGCGATCCCCGCTACATGCGTCCCGTGTCCATCAACGTCTGAGCCAGCGGGTAATTCAACATCCTGCGTAGATGGTAACCATTCTGACGGATTCGTTCGGACGTTGATCGATTGCCGTCCGGATTCAAATTGTCCCCTGTGGATGGCGCGACTGCGTTCGGCGTCAACTGACGGGAGATCTGGATGGGAGTGATCAACCCCAGTACCGATGATCGCTAGTGACGTTCCAGCGCCAGTTGCGATTTCGTGGGCATCAAAGGTATTCGTGAGACGTTTGTCCCACTGCTTCTGGGAGAACTGTTCACTGTCCGGCTCGACATTATTTTGCTTTCGCTCTACTTCCTCGGCTACAATAGTCTGGTTCGGAACTGCGTCACTCACCACGGCCAGTGACCGAAGTTCACTCTCGCGTTCCGTCGATCCGTTCGCAATAACTACCGATCCCCCACCGATCTCGTGTAGTACCTCGAATCCTTTCTCGCGTAGTTCGTCACGAAGTCCGGTTCCTCCTGCAAGAACGATATACAGCTGCTCATTCTCGGTCGATTGACCTAGACTTGTTCCAACTCCGAAGCCGCTTACCGCAGCTCCGCTTCCGATAATGCTCTTGAGAGTCGTCCGCCTCGTCCATCTACTATCTGAGTTCACGCAATTAGTTACAATAGAACTTTACATTAAGTTTTGTATTTGAAAGAAAAATACAATATTAGGTTTTGAATATGTGTGAATAGACAGAAGACGGTCCATTAACTCCTTCCACAGGAATCATGGCTATGTTGACTTGCACATTGATCAAGCTCTATCTCTTGATTGCGACCACGTCATTGACATCCTAATCCAGCGTATGAAATCCGTAGTCCTAGAGCTAGTTGACTCTACTTTGTTCTGTAACTGGCTCAGCAGTGTGAACATTTACTGACGCTGCATCTTCACGTAGAATCCTGCTAATGACTCTACCAGCGAGTCATTAGAACTGGAATTTATACGCGCCTTCCAATAGCGACCCCAGAGATTCCCCGTTGTTTAGTTCTCCTCACGGGAGTTACACTGGGCGTCATACTCATGCTTTCTGTCTCAACCAAACTCCAGAACGGCATCACCTGGCAAGCACCTACCGGACTGCAACGATGAAGTCGCTAATTCGGGTGGGAGCGCTATTGTCAGGCATACGAGATCGTCGTACATTCTAGTTCTCGATCTCTTCGAGTTTGTTCTGTATCCACCCAACTGGGTAGATCTCCGTCAACCCGGGCTCGTCGATCATGAACTGCTGAGGCGGCGTCGAGTCGCTGTAGGACTTCTCGACTCGTGTCTCGCCTTCTATCGGGTCGTTGAGCGCCGACAGGACCTTGTGCCCGTCGGGTTGGCTCTCGACGATCCAGATAGCCTCCTCCACGCCACAGTCGGCCATCTTGTCGAAGTCCTCTGGGACGGCCCGGTGGACGTCGTTGTTGACGCGCTCGGCCTCGACGGCGGCGACGACGTTGCCCTCCACGTCGAGCCCAGCGACGTCGAGGCGGCGACTCTCGTAGTCGTCGAAGGTATCCTCGACTTCCGACTCGTCCGTGCCCATCGCCGCCGACGCCGGGAGGATGGTGCTGTCCTCCTCGTCGAGGTCGTAGTAGGGGATCACGCGCTGGACGGGCGAGTCCTCATCGTGCTCGAACTTCTCGACGAGGTAGCGACGGCCGACCTCGACCATGAGGACGTGGAGGCTCGATTCCTCCAGGTCGCCCTGGCCGTGGCCGTAGTCGACGCCCTGGCGATAGCTCTCGCCGATGGTTCCTCGACCCGCGGGCGTCACCGTGTAAAGGCGATGTGGGTGGTCGCCGTCGTGACTGAGCAGGTTAGCCTCGACGAGCGCTTCTAGATCGTCACCGTCGAGCCCGACGTACTCTTGCAGACGAATCATCGAATCGGAGAGCAGGTCGTACTCCAGGTCCTCGTAGCGGAGTTGCTGGGCGTTGTACACCGCCTGGAGGAACATGAGCTGGCGGTCGGACCACTGGCTCTCTTCGCGTTCTTCGGGTGTGAGCTTCAGGTTGAGGCTGCAGATGGGAACGTCGGCCCGTTCGACCGTGGTGAGCTTCCCACAGCAGTCGATGGCCCGTCGCATGCCGTCGACGGTCGGGTCGTACCGATTGTGACACTCGGTACAGCGGAGGGCGTCCACCGGCGGGAGGTACTCGACGGTCGGTGGCATGCGCCTGGTGGTCTGGAGTGGTGATGGAACGTCGTCGCCCGAAGCTGGTTGCTTCAGCTCGTCGATTTCATCGTCCGGTTGGGCCTCGTCGGTCGTACTCGGCTCGCCGAGTTCGACGCCGTACTCGCCCCGAACGCGCTCCTCGACGCGCTCGTAGGCGTCCTGGAATCCCGTCCGGGCTGGTGGGTGGTCGCTCGCGGGGTGACCACGGGGCGGGTCGGCAGACCGACAGAGGAACGGTCGGGGCGGGTCCTCGTCGAACTCGGCGGGGAGGGAGACCAGCCACTCGCCGCGCTTGAGCGCCCGGAGGCGATTTGCGACGTCGGCCTGTTTCATCTCGTCGGTCGTAAATCGTTTGGCGAGGTGGTCGTCGACGTTGACCCGCCCCGTGACGACCGTCGAGATGTCGTTTATCATCTCGTCGTAGGTGTCCTCGTCGGCCTTGCGAAGCTGTGCGGGGAACTGCATGGACAGCGTCATCGAACAGTCGAAGCTGCGTGCCTGGGACAGCAGCTCCGAGAGGATCGACGAGACGGCGACGGAGGAGGCCTCCTCGACGTAGCAGTTGACCAGCGGGAGGTCGTCCGGGACGACGCCCGCTCGATGTGCGTCGGTGACGTTCCGTTCGGTGCGTCGTTTCAGTGCCCGCCAGAGCTTCGACAGCACGAGCAGCGAGAACCCGCGCTGTGTGTCCGGTTCGAGCGAGCCCGTGTCGAAGATGACCACGACGTTCTCGTCGAGGATCTCCTCGAAGTCGAAGTGCGGGTCACCCTCCTCGGGGACGTGGTTGAACATTGTGGCCAGCCTGTTGTTGCTGGTCACCGCCTCGACGCGGTTGAGCACCCCCTGGATGATGTTGGTGAAGGTCTTGTCCGTGTTGGTGAGGACGTTCGCGATCACCTCCTCCAGGCGGTCGTCGGAGACTGGCGGGGTCCGCCCCGTGTCGTTCATGTGGACCAGCGTCTGGTGGAGGTCCCTGTTCGTGAAGGCATCGGCGCCGTTGACTGGGTCGAACAGCGCCTCGACGAGGTACTGAATGATGTCGTCGGCCCGGATCGAGCTGTCGAATTGCTCCTCACCCACGAGTTGTCGCAGGATTTCGACGTAGTGGTTGGCTGTCTGCTCGACGGCCGTCGTTCGCGAGATGCCAGCGTCGAGTGCCGACCGGATGTCGAAAAAGGAGATCGCGGGCAGGACCTCTGCACAGTCGAAGTAGACGACGTTCTCGAGGTTGCCGTAGCGCTCGTAGTGGGTGCGCATGTACGCCTGGGGCATCCCGTCACCTTTCGGCGCGATGATGATGGCGGCGCCGTCCGTGGCGGCGTGGTTATCGAGTTCGGCGATCAGTTGCGAGACGCTCTTCCCGGCCCCGCTCGCGCCGAACCACGCGACGTGGAGGCGCTGGAGTGACGGTGGCAGGGAGATCGGGTTCGGCAAGGGCGTCCCGTCCTGGTTGATCGGCTTCCCGATGGTGAGGCCGGGGGTCCGGTAGCGGTCGAGTTGCGGTTCTGGTGGGAGGGGCATGGGGATCCGCTCGCCGGGGGTCGGGGCGATGGCTCGTCGCCCCTCGTCGGCCAGGGCGCTCCCGTCGACGAGACAGAAGTTCCCCAGTTCCGCGGGGTCGGCGACGATGCCGCGACTCTGTGGACTCTTGAAGGGAATTCGACTGTCGTAGCTGGGCTGGTGGAGCGTCCGGTCGCGGAGTGCCTCGTGGACGGCGGTGGGGTCGCTGGCGGTTTTTCCGGTTATCTCGTAGGAGGTGTTGCCGACGTGGCCGAACGCCGTCTGAAGGTTGGTCGCGGCGTGGTCGGGCTGGTCGTGCTGGAGTGCCCGGACGTTGACGACGAAGGAACGGCGGGCATTCTTGGCGTCGAGTTCGTCGAGGCGTTGCCGCTCCCCGGCAGTGGGTTCGTAGTCCTCGGCGATACCCACGATCATCTGGGAGAGCCGGCCGAGCCTGGTGTCGGTCCCCTCCTCGATATCCCGCTTGCGGTAGCTCGCCTCGTGGACCCAGTTCGGGTACGGCTGAAGGAGTATCTGGACGACGGTCGGGGCGTCCTCGTTGGCGAGCGTCTCAATGAGTGGACTCAGTGCGACGCGGTTGTTCGACCCGTCATCTACGTGGAACGCTTCGAACGTTTTGAGTCGTGTCTGCCAGTCCCTGGTCCGTTCGGGCTGGCCGTAGTACTCGACGGCCGTGGTGGGATCGGTGTCGTAGAGAAGTTCCACGGCGGGATGGACGTCGTCCTGGGTGATCTTGTACGACGTGGGAAAGCAATCTCTGAGAGCTTGTTCGAGCCCGTCGGTGAGTTCGGGCGGGTCGATACTGGCCGTGTAGTCGATGGTGTTGTCGTTCGCGACGAGGAGCCACTCGATCGTCGGCGTCGGGGTGGTGGTGAGGAAGTCCGGGAGCCACGTATCCGGTTTGGGGGCTTCGAGCTGGTGGAGTCGCTCGAAGCTCGATGTGATATTGCTTGGGTCGAGTGGTTTCTTCGCCGGTTCGATCGTGAGGTAGGTGCGGTCGTCAGTTGTCGGGAGCGGTGTGTCTTCGGCATCGTCGTTGTTCCACAGCGACATTTAATCCGTCTGGGTGTGCGTGGGAGGGGATGAGTATTAATTGCCTGCTAGTCAGTTTGGATTGAAGCAGAGGGTAACAAGAAAGCCCCCTCGTGCTCACGGGCTGCGACCGCACCTGCGCTCCTCGCTACGCTGTGGTGCTTGGCGGGTCTCGCCTCGTGAGCCCTCGGCCCCTTTCAGTCCCGCCCCGTAGGTTGTTGCCGAAGGGCTACTGTCTGGGCAAGTAGCTCAGCAGAAATTCTGTGTGGCATACACGCGCGTCTTCCCTCCGTCTTCAGCAACTGCCACTCCGATCCCTTCCGTGTTCCAGTAGGACCGGAGGATGTTCTCCCGATGGCCACTGGAGTTCATCCATTGGGTGACGATGCCACGTGCGATCTTCGTTTCATTGCCATCGTGGTTGATGCTCTCTCCGCTTTCGGCTACGATATCTGCCGAAGCGTAGGTGTAGGCGATGTTCTCGGCACCTCCAGCCATCGTATTCGACGAAACACGAACGCTACAATCGATCCCGAACCGTCCGTATCGGTCTTCGAAGGTGTGACCAGCTGGTGACTCGTGCGCGAAGTACTCTTCAGTAGCCATATCTTCGCTGTGATATCGGGCAGCCTTCCGAATTTGGGCGTTAAACTGGAGTTCAGTGAGGCCTCGACTTGCTCGCTCCCGGTTAACGAACCGGTGAATCTGGTACGCTACTTCTGTTCGATTGACTCCAGACTGTGATTCGACCATCCCATCAGAGGATGCTGGATTCGAATCTGGAGTCGCTGGGGCGGATGAATTCAGGACTCCTGCCACGCCTGCCGAACTGGCTACATCACCGGCCGTGTTATCGATGGGAGCGATCCCTGTCCCGGTGGTTGCACCGATGAGGAAAGCGAGAAGCACCAAGAGAATGGATCCCAGTACTGCTCGTTTGCTCCATCGGACAGCCCTGCGCCTCCATAGATACCGGTTTGGCCAGTGGGTGAAGAGCCGAAGTCCTGGCAACCCTGCCTTCCAATCGCAGTCGTCACACGCTGTGAATCGCTGAGTACCCCGTTTCGTCACCCAGTTTCCACAGTTGGGACACTCTCCCTTGTACCGCTTGCCGGCGAACGCGCCAGTAAATACCGTTCCAATCCTGCCGACAATTCCGTTGTTTTCGGCCGTCTCCTCCGAGCTTTGTCCAGCAATACTTCCGTCCCGTTCGACGTCGGGACCCTTGGAATACGTCGGTGAACGAGAGTCAGCGGATTTCGTCTCCTCGTTTTCATCCTTCGCCTCTCCGATCGTAGTTGTACTGGGGGAGTTAGCTGTGGGCTCAGTCTCCTCTTGACGAAATTCCGGTCCCAACGTCGTCGTCTGATCGAGTCCAGGGCAGTCGTGATTCTCCGGGAGCGTATGCTCACCACAGTAGCTCCGCCTGCAGTATTTGCAGGTGCGCGTGAGCCCATCGTTCGTCCCGCAGTACTCACAGTCTGGCATCCGAGACTGATCCAGCTATTGCTAGTGTGTGGTAAGTAGATTGTGGCGATATTCTGCTCTCCTACTCCGCTGCCATCCGAAATCAAGTGGACTGGCCGATATGCTTAGTGCGCTGGATTTCTTCTTTCAAGCCAATGTGTGGGCGTACCTCCCTGTTCCTCGAACCCGACGACCTCGAGGAGCGCTTCGGCGCTGAACTCGTCACCGACGGCGGGGTGGACTATCGACCCCGGTTCAACATCGCCCCTAGCGATGACCTCGAGGTCATCACGAACGAGGCCCCCGAAACGATCGACCAGTTCCACTGGGGGCTCGTCCCGTCTTGGGCGGACGACCCGAACCAGGGCATGATCAACGCCCGATCGGAGACGGCTGCAGAGAAGCGCTCGTTCCGCGAGGCCTGGGAACGTCGCCCGTGTCTCGTCCCGTCGACGGGCTTCTACGAGTGGCAAGAGCGCGACGTCGGTGGTAAGCGGCCTTACCGGGTCTATCGCGACGGTGACGATCCATCGTTCGCGATGGCGGGCCTCTGGGAGCGCTGGGAAGGCGATGATGAGTCAGTGGCGACGGTGACCATCCTCACGACCGAGCCCAATGACGTCGTCGACCCCATCCACGATCGAATGCCGGTCATCCTCAACGAATCGAGCGAACGTGAGTGGCTGGTCGCCGGGCCCGACGAACGCCAGAAGCTGTGCCGTCCCTATCCTGGCGACGACCTCGACGCATATCCCATCTCTACTGCGGTTAACGATCCATCTCACGATCACGCTGGGATCATCGAGGAGGACGAGTCGGAACAGACTGGGTTGGGGGAGTTTGTCTGACCCTGGACCGTCATCATGTGTTGAGTCCAGTCAATGCTGTCCACTACTTTTCACCCATAGTGCAGCGGTCGTGTTCAGAAATAGCACACTGATGTGAGAGACCCTGCATCGGTGGTATCTAATGGCTGGATTCGGACTCGGAAACCATGCCAACAGACGATCTCACCGCGATCACTGGTATTTCCGGGACGACGAGTGGACGCTTGCAAGAAGCCGGCATTCGGACAGCAACCGACCTTCGCGAGAGTCTCATCGAGCTGGACTCTGGGATTGATCACATCTATTCTAGTTGGTTGATCCCAGTTGTCGAGGATCTCGATCTACCGACGGCGGACGGAGATTCCCTTTCACAGTACGAACTGGTCGAGAAGGAAGGCGACCATCGCCTCTATACGTGGGACCGTGAGCCTGCAGACGTCCATCTGGAGATTGTTCCCGATGAGAGCAAGTACACGGTCCATCTCTATACTGACACTCACGACACGATCGCCTCGAAAACCGTCGAAACCTGGAATGATGCGCTGGATCAGGCAACCCGGTTCGCATATCGGCCTCTGGATAGCAGCGAGTTCAATTCAATAGCCGGATAGGGCGGACCCTTGGCGCTTGGATCCGCTTCGATATCGGGCGGCAGAACGGCCTGTGCGGATGAACGTGGTTACTCAAACTGCTCGTTGTACCAGGCGAGCGTCTCGCCAAAGGCGAGCCCTTGGGTGGGGAGTTCGACGTCTATCCCCTGGTACTCGTCGAGGAGCGGCACTAGCTCCCCATAGTAGTCCTTGCCGGCGTGGATGACGACTGTGGTTACTCCCTCCAGGAGGCCCGAATGCTCCATCTCTGCTAGCACTTGGTCGGCCCATTCCTCCCGCTCGGCTTTGCTCGCGTTTTTGAGCGTCTTCTCGTAGGGCGCCATCGGCTCTCCGTCGGGGTGGACGAGCCCGTGCTCGGCGGAGAGGATCCACCAGTCGTCGTGGACCTCCTCGGCGTAGCGGCGCATCTTCCGGAAGTACGGCGAGGTGTAGAGATCCTTTGGAGTCGCTGGCTCCTCGCGCTTGCTCTTCACGCAACTCACGAGTCCTATCTCACGGGGAGAATCTGGTGCCATCGTCGGTCTCACATCCTCGCCGTGAGTTCGCTGGCTAACTCGTTCGCCGGTTCCTGATCGATCCCGACTGTCTGGAAGTGGTCGGTGAGTGCGTCCCGGGCTACATTTGCGTCCGGTTCGTGTTCGCCGATGATCTGCCCGGCTTGCCAGACGATCGAGTCGATGCGGAGCAGCGAGATGTGCTGGTCCAGTCGCTCACTCACGCCCTCCATCACCGCGGCCCACGTCTCCAGAATCTCGGTCGTCGTCCCGCCCTCGTTGACCCCGGACGTCCGGGAGACGCGTTCGACCTGGAGGTCACACGGGATGGGGATCTCCCACGGAAATTCCAGGTACTCGCCGTGGCGAATCAGGTGGGCGATGTCGTATATCTTCATCGCGAGGACGACCGTCTTCTTGTTCATCCCCGTATCGAGTGCGCCGGCGAGCCGTTCCCAGACTTTCAGTGGCGTGGCGATTCGGTAATTCTCGACGAACCAGTCGTCGAAGCCGGCTTCGAGGATGCGGACGAGCCGATCTCGCTTCTGGTCGTTCAACCGGGCGTTGACGTCGGCCTCCATGAACGTCCCGAGGATGTCACGGACGTCCTGTTGGGTGTCGAGTGTGCCATGGTCGAGCGCGACCTCGTCGAGCTTGCGCCAGAACTGTTGTGCATCCCCGTTGAGCTGGTAGTCCTGCGTCGTCGCACAGACGACGAGTAGCTTGACGAGTGCTTCGTTCTCGTAGGCGTCATAGAGCGATTCGATCGTCGCGTACTCCGGCTCGGTTCTGTCGAACGCGACGATCCCGTCGTAGCCCAGGCCAGCGATCGCATCAGCGACGGCCTCGACGCGGTCCTCCTGCATGTCTCTCCCTGCCGAACGGAGTCGCTTAAGGATTGTCGGGATATCACCCTTCGAACGGCCGTGTCACGAGGTCGGGAACGAGATCGTGATGAAGCCTCAAAATTCCCCCAGCCTTTTACTGAGCAACTCGTATTCCAGGAGTACAACACAGACTTCTCAGATATGACCGATGTAGACCCACTCTATCCAGAGGCTCTACAGGAGATCGCAGACGAATTTGACGTTCCTCTAAACACGGCTGCAGCGTGGAATCGTCACATCGGCGATCTCGAAGAAGTCGAACGAGTACTGGGAGCCAACGCACCTGACGAATATCTGGATTTCGTTCGGGAAAGGGAACACGTCTTAGAGGACCGCTCTAATCGGGAGGATCAGTGGACGGATCCACTGGAAGAACACGCTCTCGACCAGATCGATGGAATCTCTTTGATGAGAAATCCGGAGGTTCACGAAGAGTTTCGCCGGAAATGCCGGCAGGTACGGTACGAAATGCGGCGTTTCGATACAAAGTGGATTGAGCTCACTCACCGGCTCCGACGCGTGGAATCACAGTTGATCCGAATCTACCGAACCCACCTCGCGGAACGAGAGATTCCGTTCGAGAAGAAGAAACACAAGATCATAGAGCTCAAGACCGCATTTCCGTATCTTCGGGCGAATAATGGCCTCACTGCGAAAGCCGCTGATAGCTCCCGGTCATACGCAGAGAAGTTTAAGCATATTCCCGGCGAAGGAATCGCCCAACGTCGGCTCAAGGGGAAGTCCCGAGATCGAGTGTTAGAACGTGATGACCAAAGTTGCGTCTCCTGTGGAGATTCGACCGACCTTGTCGTTCACCATATCATTCCTCGCAGTGGCGGTGGCACGAATGAGCTCGAAAATCTCGCAACTCTCTGCAGCGACTGTCACTACTTCGCCCATGGTGGCGGCAAGCCGAAGGGTGACGACCGGTTTACTGCCGCGGTCTGGAAATCAGTCGACTACGAGGATGCGGACGAGTTCTGGGAGCAGTGGGTCGACACGGATTTTCGGGGGTACTCGACCCGTTCCGTCGGAAATACCGATTCCGAGTAGTAGTGTACCATCCGACTGTCATCAATAGGGACACGGAATGAAAGCCCCCGCGGCCCCTTTCAGTCCTGTTCGACGCGGTCGAGGTGATCGGCGAGCGGCGTGAGTTTGTGGTAGTGGGTAGCGAAGCGCGTCTTGGACCCGACCTTTGTTTCAACTCCAGAGATCACAACTATCGAGAGAAACTGAGATCGCTTCCAAGCACTGCAAACCGAGTCTTGGTGTCTCCCCCGTATTTTCACGATCGGTGTTTTCGGCCGGTAGAAGAACTCTCACCAGGAGACACTGGTCGTGTGTGAGCGGGCGGGAACGAGGGTAGCAGAGCCAGTCAGCAGTCACAAGTGGCCTGAAACGGGTCTTAGCAGGGGTGAGACGGATAATTCACGAGGAGCGTGGGTCAACCGAAGCGATGGCCTGGTTCCGGTCTGAGCCTGATGTGTGCTTCACAAACGGCTGCAGTCTTGCGATTTTGAATGAGCGACTCTCAGTGCGTGGAACTGGCCCCGACGTAGTGGCGTGCAGTGACTTCTGAAGTGACCGAAATCAGGGGCGTAACCGTCTGTCTCGGGAACATTGCAGCAGGCAGTATTGGTCATCCACGATGCGTCTCGGCTCTCACACACAGATCTAGAAGCCCGAGAGAACGCTTCTACCGGTCTCTGTGGGCGATCGTGAAGAACTGACGGCGCAACTAGCTGTGCATAGGGGTGCGTTCGCCAGTCGTGAGCGCCGTTCGACAGTCGTGACCTGTTTCACAGAGATGCGACGGACCGCGAGATCGTCGACTGGCTTAGTGAGTTCTTCTGTCCTGCAAAGACTCGTTGGTCCCAGCGGTGAGGGTATCACCGCCCTCGGGACCATGGGTACGGTCTCGAGTCAGAGCGCCTCTGCTCCCTGAGCGATCAAGCTAGCAGCCTTGGAGGGATCGTACTCGGGGTCGCCGTCGATAAGGGGGACCAGTGAGAGATATATCCAGAACGCCATCTCGCTGACATCGTATGCTGGTTCTGAATCTCTCGGCGACGGAAGTGGCTCTTTGTACTGGTCGGTGTCACCCGCATTTTTCACCTCAGTGAGATTGTTTTTGTTGACGTGATAGTAATTTGCGAACACGCATTTATATGGAGGGATTGTAACCGTTTTGGCTGCTGTGAACGGGGTCATTTCAGGCACGTAGTCGAGCACGACGAACATACGTGGAAGATCCATAACCGGCGTCTCGCGTTCTCGCAAGTGATATATCATGGCCTCGATCATATACTCGGACCAATCTGCGGGGGAATTCACCTGTGACTTTCCAGCTTCGATCTGATCGTCGGTTATGCCCGCGTCTCCGTAAAATTCGACGTACTTCCCGCCGAACCTGTCGACACGCTCGTTCAAGCGGGCCTCCGCCGTGTTGGTGTAGTAATTGTATCGAAGGCGATTCCAGAAGCGCGTCGTATGGAGGAGCTGAATGTGCTGTGTCTTTTCAGGGGGGTCTCCACTCGCTGTTCCCGATAGCGTGAGGCCGGTAATGCCTGCACCGAGTGTCTTGATCATTCCTCGCCGTGTCCGCTGAATTTTCTGATTCACGATTGAAACGTTTTCATGTGGAATATTAAATCTATTGGCGAAAGTGAATGTATCTTCCCCCTCGTGGCTCGTCTCTCTCGCACTTCAGTCGTCTCCTCGCGCCTAGCTGGCACTTGCAACGGCGAATCGGAGCCGAAGCGCAACGAATTCTTGTGTTGGCCCATCGACGCGGACGTGCCTGCGACGGCAGTCTTCGACCATACAACGCCAGCTCAGGCTGCGAGGGCTTGTGGGCCCGGGGACCGGTCGAACCCGCGGCCCCTTTCAATCCCGCCCGGGCGGTTTGTCGGTCGGCGGTAGGATGGAGAAGTCCATCAGCTGTACCAACGGATATGTTCTACTCGGCTTACTCGATCGGAAACCGGAGGAACGCCCCGAGACCCCCGAGTGCGGTCTCGAACTGCGCACCGCGATCCGTGTCGGTCGACACGATGAGACACTCACCCCCCTGGTCGGTCGTTGCTGTCTCTAGGTCGCGGACTTGCTCTGGTGGGAGTGTGTCAGCGACGAGGAGGACGTCGACTGCGCCGTACTCGATGGCGGTTCGCGTTGCATCAGTCCCGTAGGCGACGTCGCCATCCCGTCCGAGTGCCGTGAAGAACCGGTCTAGCGCCGCCCGTTCCCGTCGTCGTTGAGCATCGGACAGCACGTCCTCGGCACGCTCGACGAGCTGTGCAAGGCCCTGCTCGGTCGCGTACTCGACCGGATAGACGCCCAGGACGCGGTCCCGCAACTCGTGGTGGAGGTAGTCGCCCTGCTGGAACTCGTCGACGGTGATCGTCGTGCCACCGAGGACGAGGCCATCGACGGTGGGCTCACTGAGGAACGTCCCTTCGACGGCGTCGGCGACCTGCGTGAAGAACTCGTGTTTCTGGCGGTCGCGTTCGCGTTCGAACCGCTGGGCGCTCTGGCCGCCCGCGCGGGACTTGCCCATTACCTGACTCTCGATCGTTCGAGTGTCGACGATTCGCTCGCCGGCGAGTCGCCCGAGGGCGGCGCGACCTCGTTCGAGGACGACCAGACCGTACGCCGTCGACGGGGTGAGCGCCTGTTCGACGGGTGCGGTCTCGAACTCGGCCGCACAGCGGTAGATCGAGACGTCGACTGGTCGGTCGAGGTCGTCGAAGACGTCGTCGCGTAGTTCGCCGTCGACGACCCCCGCGTAGACGACGAGGCCGTTCGGTGGCGTCTCCTCGTACGCCTGGAGGTGGCGACGGATACGCCCGAGGGCGTCCTGAACGTTGGTTCGTGTCCGGTCGGATTTGATGTTCTCGGCCTGTGCTTGCTCGCGGTCGATGCGTTCGCGGATGGTTTGAAGTGACTTGTCTGGCGGAACGGCGACGGTGACGAGTTCGGTCCCCTCGCCGCGGTAGTCTGCGAGCTGGTCGATTCGGTCGCGGAGTTGGTACTCGGTGGTCTGCATGTGGGTCGGTGACAGCGGCGCTGCTACTCGATGAGAAGGCGATACACCCGCCGGCGCTGTTACGAGCTACGAGAGAACGAGGCAAGCGCTGGTCGTGCGCGCAGTCACCTGTCGCACCGGCGGTGTGTGGTGCATGGTCGGTGTACGTGGTAGCTGGGAATAATGGTTGTGCCAGTGTGGGAGGCGTAGTCGAAGCAGTCACCACCTAGAGAGGGATGTCATCGGTTTCGACTTTCACACTGCGTCCAACAGGTGTCGCGTCTGGTTGCTCTATCTCTTCGTTGCTAGAAGGTACCTACAGGAGAATTCTAAATCGGTTACTGGGCTTGGAGAAAGCCACTCCACTTGAACGATTCATTCCCCGAAAGCCCCCCCGGGTTCGACGGTCCGCGGACCGCACTGCGCTCCTCGTACCTGCGGTGCTTGTGGGTCCGGGGACCGGTCGAACCCGCGGCCCCTTTCAGTCCCGCCCTGGTGGTTAGGTCTCCTTTGGCTGGATAGTAGATAGACCGCTTTCTCGACTGTGGGAGTGCGGTGTTCGATTCGCTATCGTAGCCAAATCGTCTCAGCTACCTTCCCTTCCTGATGGCCGACTCTCCCGGAAATCCAGTGTCACTTGGCCGTACGTGCGGGGTGGACTCCTCGGGTTGCGCGCGCCCCGGCCTGCATTACGGTCCTGCCGGGCCCGGGCTTTCGCGCGTTCCGTTGCGACGCCGCCAACCCGCGGCGGCGACGGACGGGACACGGTCGCGGGGCCGGGTCGGGCCGAGTGCAGCCGCCCGATACCGGACTCACCCGAGAGCGGGCCTGCGAGCACTCGGCCCGCGACCGGGATTCGACCGTGACCGGGCCGGCTGCATCTTCACCCCGCGTTGCGTCGGCGCTCTCCACACCGCCCGCGCCGACGGACAGGGGGTTCAGACGCGGCCTCTTTCGCGGTCCGGGTCGGGCTGCTCGCCGTTCGGGCGAGCCCTCACCGCTCGCTTCTCGCCCGACAGCCCCGCGCCCCGAAACCGGGTCTGGCGACCCGGGACCGGGGTGACCGGGACTGTCGGTCGTCGGCGCTCGGGGACGGCTGCGCTGCCTGCCGGGCGTCCGCTCAAACTCGGTCGGCGTGTCGCCCGCTGCCGGGCGTGCGGACTCGCGCCGCCGAGCGTCCGCGTTCGCGAACGAGTTCGCTCACACGGACTCCTCGCCGTCGCTCGCCGTTCCTGGCCGTTCGCGCGCCACGCCGTCCCTCGCTGCGGCCTTGTCCGCGGCCGTCCAGGACCGTAAACCCCCCGGCCGTGCCGTCTCTTCGCCGCGTCCGTTGCGCCGGCACTGCGCGCCGACTCCGTCGGTGCTCGTTTGCCGGACGGCGGCGGCGAAGACCCGCGGAGACGCGGTGGGTTTACGGCCCTGGGTGCGCGCTCACCTCGAGCTTCCACCCCGCACTCGTCTGTGGGGGAGGCCGTCGGCGTCGCGCCGCGCCGGACGGAGTCCGGCTTGCGGGCGCGGCGCGGACGCCTCGGGTGACGGCGTTCTCGGGTGTCTGGTCGTGTCTCGTAGAAGGTGCGAGCGATGGTCGTCGCGGAGAGCGACGGCTGGCGGGTCGTTGGAAAGTGAAGACGCGGAGTGAGCGCCTTCGTGGAAAATCACCCATCAAGTGATTCCAATGAACAGTAACAACGTCATTCGTAATGAAGGATCGGTCGACGAACAGACAGTCGAACAGCGACACGAGCGGGCGGCTGGCCAGGAACCGGAACTGCGGCGGTCGGTCGAACAGGAGATACAGGGCAAGGTCGACACGAATCACCCGGACAGTGGCCGGACGGGATTGACGCTTGAGGCGGAAGAGAAACTGGCGGCACACGAGTGGGAGATAGAGCGAACGCACGGGCGGTGGGGGAACCGGCAGGAGTCGGACCGGGAAGCACGGTCACGAGACACGGTCTGGGACGTCAGTCACGAGCGAACGCGGGAGTTCGAACGGCGTGGTTTGGAGACGGACGAGTGGGATGGCCCGGACCGGGAGGATCCCAGGGAGATGCTCACGCAGGCAGAACTGGCGACGGTGAACAAGCAGGCAAAGCGAGTGAAAGCGCAGACACGGGGAATGACCCGGGCGGCGATATCGCGGCATCTAGCCCGGCGGATCGCAGACGGGATGGACGTCCTCGACGCAGTCGTCGACGTTATCGAATTCATTCGTGACCAGTCTGGATACGTCATTCCGATTAACCAAGTTGAATGGGCCGATCGACCTGGGGTGAGTGTCGAGGGGACCATCGAGACGCTGTGGGAACCCTCAGATTCGAGTATCGCACAAGTCGGGCTGATCGCGGACGACAGTGGTCGGATCAAGTTCACGGTCTGGGAGAAGTCGAACCTGCCGAAAGTTCGGGAGGGAGACACGGTCACGTTCATCAATGCCAGCAAGAACTGGTACGAGGGCCGGTGTTCAATCGCGCTCACCGGGTGGTCGATGGTCAGGTTCCCCGAACACGGTCCGTGGTGGGAATAGGCGACTAACGCGGTCTCTTTTTTCTTGGTGCCAGACCGACCCAGGCCCCGCCTCCCCACCCTCCGCTCCGTGCTCGCTGCTCACGGGTCATTGCGTTCCCCGTTCGCACTTCGAGACCTCACTCCGTTCGGTCTCGCTTTCGCTGCGCGCGCAGCCACGACCTTAATCGGGGGGCAACAGTGCTAATCGGCTCTTGCCACTGCCGAGCGCATCGTCGACCCCAAGGGTGGCGGCGTCGACGAAGACCTCGCTGTCGAGGAAGCAGTTGCTGCAGCTGATACTCAATATTCTACGAGTGGTCGTAATATATTTCAGTATAGTTGAAGTACAAGTCGATAGGTGAGGACAATGCCCAACTGGAAAGACGATCTCTCTGCACGGGAACGCGTCAGGCAAATCGTCGAGACCGTGACGGATCCTGTCTCGGCGAACTGGGTGAAGGACCAGGCAGGCGTCGGCTGGCAGACTGCCAAGAACGAGCTGGAACAGCTCGCCGACCGTGGCGACCTTCGCCGGGTCGACCAGGACGGCGACGTCAGGTACGTCCCGGACTTCACCCGGCTCTACACCGAGCGGGTTCGAGAACTCGCAGTGGAATTCTCGCGTGGGGACCTCCGCGACGAAGTCGTCCAGGCCAAGGAGGACATCGAGGCGATCGAGACCGAATACGGCGTCGACGGCAAGGACGAACTGGAGGCATCACTGAGCGACGAGGACGTCTCGGCAGCGGCGACTCGTGAGCGTAAGAAGGCGCTTCGAGAGTGGGAGGAGATCACAGACGAGATGCAACTGCTGGAGCACGCACTCGCACTCTACGAGGACCTTCACGACGTCGATCCGTACGTCGAGCAGGGGGGCCCGGATGGCGGGGAGTCGGCAGACGTCGGGTCGTTCGAGACGAGGGTCGCCTAGGACGATGGCGCCGGTGGGAATCGTGTTCCTGACGAACAGGGGTAACCTCACGAAAGCGAAGCTCTACGAGGCGATCCGAAGACGAGTGGTGAAAGAACCCGGTTGTGACGCCGTCCAGATACGGACACGCATTCCGAAAATCGACTGGAGTGGCGGCGTGCCTACATTGCCTGCCGACGGTGTTCCATCGCCCGTTTGATAGATAATAATCAGATCGAGAGTCGACCGGTTACGTCGTTGTCGATCAGGTCTGCCGGCTCTGGAAGCGCTGTTTCGCTGCGTTCGACAATATCGAGAATTTCGTCGGCGCGATAGAGACGTCCCCACTTTCGCTCTGTATGTGGAACGAGTACCCCGTCGTCGACCAGTACATCGACAGCCTTGCGACCGGATTCGTAAGACATGTCGATCAGATCTGCCGCCTCCCGAATAGAAATATACGGCTTGCTAAAGAGAGCCTGTGCCAATCTCGCTGTCGACGTCGCCGCTTCGTCGTAGGTTTCTCGGTACTCGCGACGTTTTCGGAGCAGCAGTTTGGCTCGAACGAACCCTTCGTCGGCCTGTTTCCGGAGGCCAGTCAGGAAGAACTGGATCCACTCCTTCCACGCGCCACGCTCACTCACGTGTAACAGCAAGTCAGCGTAGGTGTCGCGGCGCTGATTAATGTACGAACTCAGGTACAGGATCGGGTTGACGAGGATGTCGGCGCAATAGAGCAAGAGAACAACAAGTAAGCGGCCGACGCGACCGTTGCCGTCTCGAAACGGATGGATCGTCTCGAACTGATAGTGAGTGAGCGCAATATCGATCAGGTCCGGATACTGGCCATCGGATTGGATATACGATTCGAGGTCGGCCATCCGCGCCCGCGCCATGTCGGGTTTGGGAGGGACGAACCTGACCGGATCTTTCCACGGTTCGGTGTCCTCTTTGATATATGCGAGGTCGGGCCGAAACTCCCCCTGTAGGGGGTCATCTTCGTCCGTTCGTCCCGTTTCCATGAGCGTTTCGTGAAGAGATTTCACGAGTTCTGTCGTGATATTGGAACGGGAGCGCCCAGCAGTCTGTAGATACCCAAGCCCCTCCTTTACCGCCCGAATATAGTTGCGTGCCTCCTGGATGTCCTTCTCTGACGGGTCTGTGCTCCCTGCCGGTGCTCCGTCAGTGAGTTCGGATTCAATAATGTCCGAAACCGTGACTGCCGTTCCCTCGACTTGCGAGGATTGTTCTGCCTCTTTGTACAGAAAGGACGAAAAGACAGTCGTCGCATTCTCGACCTCACTCGTGACGCCGTCGAGCCGACCGAGTGAATGCATGGCTCTGGTCAGTTCGTCGACGATCTCGTCAGTAAGTTCGATCGAGGGCGGTAGGTTGTCCGGGTAGTAGGCGCGGTGGTGGGGGGCATCTTCCCGTAACGGGATGTAGCGCCCCGGCGCAGAGTCAGGTAGCGTGAACTCGTCGGACATATCTTCGCCAACGGGGCCGACCATTACAACATTTTCGGACGAAGGTTGTATTGTTCGTGCTTGGATTGGTGACAAACAAGCATTATCCATCAATAGTTGTATTCCTGTTCGGCAGCGATCTCTCGTCGATAGAAACTCCGTCTAGTGGCTCAAGAATAGTCCTGAGCAATACGAGTCTGTCTCCGATGGAACAACTGGCTCCATTGTGGATCCACAGTCCCTAGCTCGCTGGCCTTCGGGCCTGGTACCCTCTCGTGGGAGTGCTCTTCACCTTTCTCTCCTCAAAGATAATCTTTGAGGAAGGTCTAAGTAATCTCTCGGAACTATCGTTCATATGGGGCCGACTGCAGCCACCAGTGACCAACACGACCTTGAGGAGCAACCCGAGCGAACACTAGTCGTCGGGCGGGACAGGTCGATCCGCATCAGTGCGGGGCATCGATTACAGCACCACGACGGGAAGTGTTCCCGTCCACACGGCCACAACTACGAGATTCGGGTCGAAGTGACTGGGCATCTCTCGGAAGACGGCTGGGTCGTCGACAAGGGCGAGGTCACCTCGATACTCGCCGAGTGGGACCATCGGTTTCTTCTCGAAGCTGGCGATCCGCTCGTCGACGCGTTCGAGGCGAGCGGTGACGGTGACGCCGTCGTCGTGCTCGACCATCCCCCGACGGCCGAGGTGATGGGCCTGGTTCTCGAAGAGCGGATGCAGGCCGCATTTGGTGACAACGTCACCGACGTCTCGGTCGAAGTGAGTGAGACGGGCGAACTCTGTGCCACCTACTGATGCCGGTGAACGCTGACGCCGACAACGGAGTCGAGGAGGCATCCAGAGCCGAGAATGGGCTCCCTGTCAACGAGGTGTTCTACTCCCTCCAGGGTGAGGGGAAACTCGCGGGCACGCCGACTGTCTTCGTCCGGACGAGCGGCTGTAATCTCCGGTGCTGGTTCTGCGACTCGTATCACACCTCGTGGGAGCCGACCCACGCCTGGATGACGCTCGACGAGATCCTCGCCGAGGTGACGGACCACGACGCCGACCACGTCGTCCTGACCGGTGGCGAACCCCTGATGCACGAGGCGAGTATCGAACTACTTGACCGACTCGGCGAAGCGGGATATCACACCACCGTCGAGACGAACGGGACCATCTACCGGGACGCCCACGTCGACCTCGCGAGTATCAGTCCGAAGCTCGCGAGTAGCACGCCGACGGAGTCCAAGGATCCCAGAGGCGAGGGCGAGTGGGCCGAGAAACACGAGGCGAACCGGATAGATATGGACGACCTGGCCGCGCTCGTGGACGCCTACGAGAGCCAGTTGAAGTTCGTCGTCACCGGTCGTGACGACATGGAAGAGATCGAGGACCTTGTCGAGCGAGTTCGATCAGCGACTACCTCTGCAATCGCAGACTCGGACATCCTGTTGATGCCGGAGGGGACGACGCGCGACCAGCTAGACAGATCGCGAAACGACGTCGCCGAACTGGCGATGGAGTACGGCTACCGCTACACGCCGCGACTTCACGTCGACCTGTGGAACGACGCGCCTGGAACCTGAGGAAGATTACTATGAGTACGAACCGAGCAGTGATTCTGGTATCGGGCGGGATGGACAGCGCGACGGCCGTCTACGAGGCGATGGACCGCGGGTACGATCCCTTCTTCCTCCACACCTCGTACGGGCAAGAGACCGAGCAGAAAGAACATGAGTGCGCCGAGGCGCTGGCCGAGGAGGTAGGGGCTGCGGAGTTCCTCCACGTCGAGACGGAGCATCTCGCGACGATCGGTGCATCCAGCCTGACGGACGACGAACTTGACGTCGAGGACGCCGATTTAGAGAGCGACGAGATCCCAACGTCGTACGTTCCCTTTCGGAACGCGAACCTGCTCGCAATGGCAACGTCATACGCCGAAGCCAACGACTGTTCGGCGATCTTCATCGGTGCCCACAGCGAGGACTTCTCGGGGTACCCGGATTGCCGGCCGAAGTTCTTCGACGCCTTCCAGCAGGTGATCGACGTCGGCACCAAGCCCGAGACGACGATCGAACTCGTCGCACCGTTCGTTGAGTGCTCGAAGACGGATATCGCCGAGAGAGGGCAGGAACTGGACGTTCCGTACGAACTGACCTGGAGTTGCTATCGCGAGGAGGCGCCGGCGTGTGGAACCTGTGACGCGTGTGCGTTCCGTCTCCAGGCGTTCCAACGGGTCGGTGTGGCTGACCCTATCGAGTACGCCGAACGGCCCGACTACATAGAAAAATCGTAAGCACGGCCTCATCTCGCGAAGGAAATACTCTTAGTTGTACCAGTACACGGGAGCCAGGGCGACTTATACAGAAATATCCGTTTTACAAACGCGAAAATATGTATTATACTCTGCTCACTCAGATGCGTCCTCCTCTAGACTTGAGCCATGTGAGACCATGCGTTCCATCAACTTTCGCGTTCGCTGATTTTCATGCAGTGTTTCAATTACCGTTGACAGATTGATCACTATAACTTCTGGATAGTCATTCTCAGGAGGAGTACGGGTAAACAGATATGCATCGGTATTGGGATCTCGAGACTGAGTAGCTACTGCGTTTAGATCGGACTCTGACGGTGGTGAAGTAGTATTTTTCACTTCTCCAAGGACTCTCGTCCTATCATCAAATCCAATGAGATCGAGATCTCCGGTGCCATGTGAGCCGCCTGGCTCCACCAGAGGACAGTAATTTGGACGCACTAACCGAAGAAATTCTTCACAAAGCCGCTCCGTTTGTGGTGGACTAAATGACCGTGGATCCCGCGGGTTCAAATTGTTTCCTTCGTACAAATCAAAAACCTGCTCCGCGGGGTCCCAGTTGGACCACGTAGTAAACGGAACCTCACTTAATCCGGTATGCTCTTCTGGAGATAACTGTTTGACAGCGGTCAATTGAGCTCCTTTGTATATTTTCCATGCGTCTGAATTCAGCTCTTGCTTTGCGGCCTCTAACTCAGATTCAGGGAACTCTTGAATTTCAAAACCTTCTACTTCATTGTTTCCGGACTTATGATTAGTTTCTCGGGCTGCAATGATCTGAGGTTCCGATTTTGCTTCTAATCGTCCTAATTGACGTGTTCCATCGCTCCCATGGCCTCTTGCTAACCGCACGTAGCAGAGATACGATGAGTCATCTCTAATTGCGTCAACCATTGGTTCAAGGTCGCCTGTATCCCCATCGTAATCCTTCGGATCGAAGCTTATCACATCCTCATAATGGCATAGAATGAATCCATTCTCGTAGAGGTATTTGACTACTGGTGAGTCCGAGCCATCATTTACGCTACCGACACCAATGTGATGGAACTTCGCGTCAAGGTCATTCATATCGCGATATTAGGGGCTATCTGTTCGTACAAAGGCGTTCTGCCTGGTTCACTAATTTGAACGCTGATTAGGATTAAAAATACTGGTACAAATAATAAATAATGTTTGATATATTTGTGTTGTCTGCCAATACAGTGGAGTGGCTCCAAACTATTTCTACATTTAAAGAAGTCCTGCAGCGTCCTTCCTCTCGCAACCTACTGAGAAATCAAGTAACGTAAGTGCGTCCCTTAAGTCATGGCGCGGGACTCTGGATGAGAGTCGAACCCGCCACAGGACGCGGATCCATGCCGTCGGTCAGTTCGGAGAAGCCAAACAAAAGCTTTGAAGTAGAATCTATAGACCTGAGCACCGCCGTCCAGATCTACTTGCAGGACAGGGAAAACGAGATTCGCGATGGGGGCGATCTTCACAACATCACGAACGAGGCTTCCGACGAGACCGACGCCTATCACTGGGGGATGATTCCGTTCTAGACGGGAGGGCATAACCAAGGTTTCCACCGAGACTGCCGACGGAGGTCGCAACTCATTATTCGATGAGATGGAGCCCCCCTTGATAATCCTTTGTCCAACTACCACCTCTGTTCTTGTAAAGGTGAAGTATGTTTCAATTATATTGGGCAGAAATTTGTGTTCCTTCTTGTGGTATCGTTCTGTTTTTCATGCGCCTCGTTGCGTGAGGCGCAAATTGCCTCAGGCAAACGATGAAAGGTCCAATATCAGCGCCTGGTTCTGTATCGGATCTCAAACTAACCCGAGAGAGAAGCCGAAACGAGATTAACGATTTTCTCGAGTCACAAGAAGTAAACCACATATTAGGGGGTATCCCGGGATGGAAAGCTGCTTTCGGAGCTCGTTATGAGTCTAATCTAATCGCAGTCTGCGTTCTTGGACGTCCTGTGGCTCGAATGGTTGATGAAGATGAAGAAATCTCAATTACGCGGTACGGATCGCGACCCGAAAGACCATCAAACACGGGTTCTTGGCTTATTGCTCGCGCTCGAAAGTGGGCGTTCTTAGAGGGGTATCAACGGGTCTCTGCTCATGCTGGAGTAGCAGGTAACAGGGGAACGGTTTATTCAGCGGCAGGTTTCAAACTGGTTCGGGAAGAGAAAGCCCAGGGAGATAGTTGGCAGTCGCGCGAAGGTCGTTCATCAGTTGATGATTTTATCCGCCGCAAGTGGATCTATCAATTGCGTAAGTAAGTGGTATTGTCAACTGGTTCATTTTCCCGCAATTGATGAGGTGTAAGTCAACCTAATTCGCATTTAACTACTTAGATTGATTCTGGGTATCCCCCACGACGGCTTGCCCATCTGTACATCGGTGAAGGTACGAGCATTGGCTGCATTTCTTGACAGTTGGATCCGTCTCATAAGATCCTACGTCTCTCTGACTGTTCCAAAAGGACCTCTCGTTCGTAATCCGCTCTCGCACCCGTCTGATATCATCTCTGGTCGGCACCATTCGATCGAACTCCCCACTTCCCGTATGGACTAATTGGACTCGAATCCGCCTGAACTCGGGTTCATACGCTTCATGAGCATAGAGTGCATATGCTTGCATCTGTATCGTCGGGTTGCTAAACCGGTCATACGCCCCTGTCTTCCAGTCGGTGACGACAAAGTCTCCTTCTGCGCTTCGTGTACAGAGATCTGGTTGTACGGTTACGGGCTCTTCAGCAATATCGAAAGTCTGCCGCGTTTCGTGAGCAATGTAGCGATGCCCCTCAAAGTGTGGCCAAATCACGCGGAAGAATTGCTTGATGTGCTCACGCGCGGTGCGAATTAACGAATGGGCGAAGGAATCGATATTGAATTCTCCCTCATCGGTGTCGCCATTCCGATCTGCGATCTCCTCAGCATTAGCTTCAACGTACCACTCAAGTTTGTCCCTTGCATAATCCGTCGCTGTCTGGAGATGGATGTTCTCGCCTCGGGCCCACCGTGCAATCTGGGCTGAGAGAGACTTGTGCACAACTGTCCCCAGATAGACTCCAGGCGTGGGTGTATATTCACTATGGCCTCCGGTAGACTCGGATTGCTGGTATCGATAGAAGAACCGCCGTGGGCACTCTTCGAAAAGCCGCGCTGCGGACGCCGACCAGTTTACGTGTGCTAACTGTTCTGAATCATCCATTCCGCTATTGGAGTTGATCGACGATCGAGTGAGCCACCTCAGGCAACCGCTGGGACAATTCGTAGTCTGAGTAGTCTTCGTCGTACGTCGTAGACTCAGGCGCACGTGAACGCCGCAGACTCGAGCGGACGCCGAAAACCATCGTCGCCTCGTCAATCTCAATCTCCCATTTATCGTCGTCAATTGCTCTGAGTGCGACGTCCTCCTGCTTCAACTCCAAGGCACGTTCTAGTTGCTGGATTAGGCTCTGTGTCTTTTCCGGACGAAGCGTCGGGGGCGTGCCTGTCTGCGCGTAATCTAGTAAGGCGAGGCCTTCATGGCGGTTCAATGAGTCGTGGAGATGGCGGTTCTGATATCGGCGCAGACAGTTGTGGCACGCCGTATCGCATGAACAACTCTCGAGGATCGAGCGAGCTTTTGCACATACCGCGTCGAATTCCTCCCAGACGCGCGATGAGAACCCAGCACCACCGGCGGTTGTGTCGAAAAGGAAGACCTCGATAACGCCTTGCGCGTCGATATCGGCATGTTCTGCAGATCGAGTTCGAAATCCCCCTTCGAGTTCATCATCTTCGATTCCCAGTGCACGGGATGCACCCATGACTAATGCTTCCGCAAGTGACTGGCCCGGTGTCTCGAACCACGCTTCCGATGGGACGAACTCCATCTCATCACCCAACGGAATTTGGAGGACGGTCAAATCACTGGGGAAGCGATGGCTGAAACTCGTCGTGACCGTCGACCCGGTACACTGGTCATCCCAGTCATATTCACCAACGAATCGGAGATCCTTGGGGTAGGGACGTGCATGGGGATTTGAGAGTGGACCATCGCGACTAACGGCCCCACAGTCGGTGCAAACCTCGAATCCATCCTCATCAGCTCCGAAATTAGCGACAAGAAGTTGTTCGTCATTCATCTTCCCCACTATCGAATGGCCAATGGATTTCTCCTCAACCATCTCGCTAGCGTTCTCACTTTCATGAGAAGTCGACGTAAGCGGGTATTTAGGCTGTGTCGCGTAGGCCCGGTTCTCGTTGTAGTCCGACCCTTTCTCAGCTGCACCTGTCTCATCGACTTTCGGTGCAAATGCCTCCGGAGTGTACATCTGGAGTGAACTGACCGTCGCTCCTTCACAGACAGGGCACTCCATATCCCTGGCTGCGAGACTCCCATCATGCTCCTCAAAAACCGTCTTACAGACGTCACACCAGTTCAACCAATCGAGGTCTCCCCAGTCTTCGCCAGCCAAGCGGTTCTTCGGGTTATCTGGGAATTTGACATAGACACCGTAGGACTCGTAGGTCTTCTTGTCAACGACGATTTCCCGGCCTGGAACGTACGTTGAGAGTGCCTGCTTAAGATCCCGAGACATCTGGTACTTGTTCTTCGGCTGTGACGACCTTGGTTCATTTTCGCGCACGACGAAATCGGCCACATCAGTCGGGAACGAAAACGTCGGAAGTAGGGCTGCATCCAGAAGGACGGAAAGTAGATCATCGTCCTCCGTGGATTGCTCTTCCCATTCTGTCTTGGCTTGTAGATCCTGGAGTTCGCTTAGGAACTCTGTAGCGGCGTCGCGGACTAATGCGACCTCCCAGTCGGATGATCGTCCTTCTCCTAGTGCATCCGGAAGGAGGGCACCTAATTGCTCCACCGTCGATGATGAATCAGCGAAGATTTCTTCGTCCAGCCAATCTTCAAACGCGGCGAGCGTTTGGTCGCCTTTTCCTTCAAAGAACTCGGCTGTACCTTTGAGTGAGCGGAATACGGCGGCTTCCGTCTCGACAGCCGATGGGTCGAAGAATCGAGCAAGCAGCGAGGCGTTGATGTGCCGTCGGGCGATCTTTTCGTTGCCAGCGTAGATGACCGGTGCGTTTCCATCGCTTGTGATCATCTCTTCAGGGTTCTCGAAATAGTGTGACTCGTGAGGGGAGTTGTCCGCGAAGGTGACGATCGTCGAGAGTCCGGCCCCGCGACGCCCTGCGCGGCCAGCACGTTGCTCATAATTCTCTGGTCCTGGCGGGACCGTCCGCATGGCGACGCCAGTAAGGCTCCCGATGTCAATCCCGACTTCCATCGTAGTCGTACAACTTAGCACGTCGATCGGTTGATCGGCCTCAGAGTCCCCGACGAGGATGTCCTGAAAAAGCAGTTCGTACTCTTCGGAGCGTGCAAACGCCTCGGAGTTGTCCTTTGCACTCAGTTGGGCTGAGTGCTCTTCTGAACGAAGCGTGAGTGGGTCCCGTTTGCCATGAAGCACTTCGCGTGGTGGATTCCGGAGGAAGTTCTTGCGTGCCTGGAGATGGATGTCATCATCGCTTACCGCACTGAGAGTTCCGCGGCAACCATCGTAGGGGCACGAATCATTGAGTGACACGACCGAGAACCGACGACATCCTTCGCACCGGTACCAATCGTCGTCGAGTCGGAGATCGATTGTCGTTGCTTTCGGATTGGCGAAGTAATTACCGTGGGAGGCCCCAAACAATACCGGTTCTGTCGTCATCAACGCCCGTTTCAGACTATTCCACGCCTCTTCCGGTACTTCGTCGTCGAGTGATTCTACAATGTACTCAGGGATTATTTCACTGTGAGGGAGCCCCGTCTTGTCCGGGTCAATCCAATTTTGGTAGGGGTAGGAGTTCGAACGTCGTCTGGCTTCAATACTTGAATCAAATGCCCGTTCCTCGCAGGCATGGCGGAGCGCCTCTATGAGGATGCTCTTGAGCTGGTCTGTCTCAATTTCAGGGACAGCTTCATCGATTTTCTCAAACACCTCCTCGGACGGCGCAATGTATCCGACGAGGGCACCGGTGATGGAGTACTGTTCATCCCCAAGTGATCGGAGGAGAAGTTCCTCATATTGGCGGGGACGCTCCGACAACGCATTGCGTGCGGCTGGGACCTCAGGAATATCATCGATGGACTCAAGGTAGTACTCATCGACGATGTCGGACAGGTTTCCACGAATATCCTCGAAGTGGGAGCGTGACCCCTTATACACGACTCCCGACTGATTCGTGTATTGGTCACTGTCGTCAAAGAATACGATGTTGTTATTGGCACAGTAAACTGCGAACTCGGCGAATAACCGATCCATTGTGATTTTACCGTCCGTGGATCCAATAATGTCGGTCAGGACCTCGCGGAACGAGTCGGATTCAACATTTGACTGGAGATCGCGAGCTAAGCGGGCTGCCTTTTGTCTACCATCAGAGAAGCACAATACCTTGCGCCCCTCGTTGGGGAACTCCTTTTTGAGTGGGTCGGTCGGCTGGATGCCAAACATTGACCGGACGCTTTGTGCGAATGGCTCCTCGCCTTTGGTAACCAGATCTTCAATCTTCGTGTCGCCATTCGGACGCCGTCGCTCTTTGATCCCGCACGCCGGGCATTGAGTCCAACTCCATGCACCGTCCTCATCCGGAGGCTCTTCAGTCGGGACCTGGACCTCAATATGAGTTGTCAGTGCCTCGTCGTCTACGTGTCGATCATCAACAAGGTGTCCAGAGGCAATTGAGAGGTTCCGTGAGGTCGTTGTCTCGGCGAGCGAACGGCCGTGTTCGTGGTCTGGATTCGGGTCGTTGCGAGGTTCCTCAACTAACAGGTGGAGTTCGTCCAAATCCTCGCTGCTCTCGGGATCTGACCACAGGAAAGTCGGCCCGCGTTCGTCATCAGATCGTCGATACGCTCGTAGATACGCTGCCCCACAGGTTCGGTGGCTAATCAATTCGAAGACGCGACCGTCACAGTATTTACAGGTCGTGTGCGGGTTACTGTAAATGCGTCCGAGGAGGTTTTCCCCCTCTGTAACACGTCGACCACTACATTCGGGATTGACACACGCATACTGGGCGGGGAGCCCTTTGAGGAACATATGGAGCCGCGTCGGGAGCAATGCCTGGTCCTCTCCCTGACGAGCTTCCGTACAAAGGTATAGAAGATTCCCAGTCGCTTCACGGGCCAATTCTTTATCGATATCCTCGAATAACTCTTCGGCGAGGTCTGATAGGCGCAGTGGCTCTTCACGAAGGAATTCGTGCGCCAAGCGGAAGAGAGGGTCCTCGACTAACTGGTCGGCGAGGTACGAACGGACCGATTCTACGTCATCACTTTCGAGGGGGTCCCAGCCTCGTTCGCTCGCGACGTTACGAATCTTCGATGGGTCCTCTAGCTGGTAACCTACTCGCTCTAGGAGTTGCGCCGTACGCTTTTCGCTCGGCTCACCACCTTCGTACTCCACCTGTTCTCCTCTGATTACTGAGAAATCGTCTGGATCTCCGGTTGTGAGCTGGGCCGCAAAGTCTGGGGCTACTTCTTCTACATTTTCGCCCATCGTCGCACTCGTAAGAATGAAGCGCACACGATCGCGAGATATCCCGAGTTTCTGGAGTAAGCGGCTCAAAAGGAGCGCAACCTCTGCCCCCTGTGCGCCCCGATAGAGGTGAGCCTCGTCAAGGACGATATTCAATTCGTTATCTTCGTCTTCCGCAAGCCACTCACGGGTATCCTCGAAAAGGGGCTGTTCGATCGGCCGGAGTAGCATATACTCCAGCATCGAGTAGTTCGTGATCAGGAGATCCGGCGTCCCGCCATGGGGATTGCTTCCATCGCGAGTGTGCATCTCTTGACGTGTGAACAGTTCGGTATCGCCGGGTTGGGTACGGAAGTGAGTTTCCTTTTTCTTATTCTTGTTCCGGAATCTTTCCAGATCCTTTGCAGGAATACGACCTTTATCTGCGAGTTGTTCGTAGAGGTCCGGCTGCTCTTCCTCCAACTTGAGATATCGGTTGATGACCGGCTTGACCAGATTATCGTTCTTACTCTTGTCGTATTCCCCATGATAGGGTGTACGACTCGTGTACATCCCAAACTGTACACGCCGGCCCATGTAGTCCTCAAGTGTATTTGCCCCTTTCTCGTCACCAAAGAGTAGGCGCATCCGCGAGAGCTGATCCGCGACGAGGGCGTTCATTGGATAGAGAACCAATGTCCGTATCCCACGTTGGTCGGCTGTCTCTCCTCGCGCTGCCTCCTGGGCGAGCTGCCCCAGAATTGAATAGAGGAAAATCTCGGTTTTCCCGGACCCCGTCCCGGTTGATACGATGAGGTCATCCTCGTCGTTGAAGAACGATTGGAGAGCGTCGGCCTGATGTTTGTATGGTGGATCGAAGATGTCGAGATCGTCGCTTTCGAGCTCTTTCAGCAAGTCAACAACTTCGCTCGGCAAGTCCAACTCTCTGAGGGGATCGCCCGAGACATAGGTCGGTGTGGCCTCGACCCAAGGTTCGGTGGCTGTCTCGCCCTCATTCATCAGGGCACGACGTTCCTTGAGAAGCCGCGGATGATGGAGGTGGTACCGTGATTCGATGTACTGTTGAAGGTCGTTCTCGAGCTCTTCCGAGACTTCTTTGATTGATTTCATGTTATGTGTTGTCGATGATGTTCACAGGCAGTTCGTCGAAGACTTCCCGTACTGATTCGGCATCGGTGTTCGAAATTCGCCATTGAAGTTGATACGACGATGTCTCGAGCCACTCTGCTCCGACTGCGTACAGCCAGCGCATCTGTGCCCGTGGTGGTGCAAAGTCGCAACTCAACAACACCTCCTCGTCATATGCGGTGAGTTCAATTGTCTGTGGGTCCTCGGCCATTGAGTCGAGAGTAAGGCATGCATGTTTGCGGAATTTCGGTGAGACAGTGACAGCCATTGTTTTGCCGTCGCTCGATTGAATCCTAAATTGGTAGGTATCGGCGCCGTATTCGACTGGAACTCGCCACAAGCTGACCGCAGTTCCATCTGCCTCTTCAATGACGAGTGGCTCACCATCTACGCTGAATCCATAGTACTGTCCAGTGTATGGTTCCCAATCTTCCTCCGGTTCCCACGATTCCTGTGGCCGTTGCTCAATGTACTCACGTAGTGTGGCAGGTGTCGTGATCGGCGCTTCGCCCAGACCGATGTATTCATCTTTAGAATGAACAGGGATTTCTCTCGAACGCAGTTCTTCTTCACTAGTGTCAGTAAGTATCCGAGTCAATCCCCGAAATTCGATCTCAAAGCCCGACTCCAGGAATGGACGGCTTGGATCTCCTGAAACGAGCACGGCCTCGGATTCGGAGATCATCACAGCTCGCGTCGGGGCTGGAGCATAGTACCCTTGTGATAGCTGGATCACATCACCGAGGAACGTGATTGTTGGGCCGGTACGCTCCGTTAATGCTGCCCGGAACCACCCAACATCATCGGATGGTGAGTCGGTGTCTACGGCTGGCTGTCCGAGAACAGCCTCCAGCTTATGGACGACCCAGTGACGGATCGCAGTGACGTGTGCCTGTGGATACTGTTGATCGCCCGATTCAGCCTTCTCAGCAAGCCCAAGTCGAATTGCCTCACCGATTAAGGCGTCTCGGATACCGATCTCGTTTGACGGCAGTTGCTCGTTACTCACACCGATAAACCGCTGGGCCAATGCACGAAACGGTTCCTGGCCGATTCCTGCTTGCTGAAGGTGCTGCATCCGCGTATCATGACCCGGATCTTCGATATCCCCAACCGTATCAGAGATCTGTGTCACCCGACCAATCCCGCGCCCCCGGTTGAATCTAATGAGTTCTGCATCAATTTTTTGGCCGATTCTGGCATTACCGCCTGGGAAGTGTACTGGCATCCCGTCAACGTACGCAATGAGGTTATTGCCATCGGTGTCATCTATTGTCGCGGTGAACGATACACCCTTCCTGACTGGGAGTTCTTGCCAACGCTCGCGAAGAATATTGAAGCGTGTTCTATAGCGTTTGCCACGCGCCCTTGCGTTCAATATTTCCGCATATCCTGGCTCGCGTCCGACTACGTGTATTAAGTCGCCTTCGTCTGCTTGTACGGGCCCAAGCTCAACGACTTCACCGCCTGCAACCGCAAGCCCGAGTCCATGCTCATCGAGTTTATCGATCTCAATGTATGTCTGTTCTCCCTCTTGTGGAGGGCGGTCTGGAAGAAGGCCACTCACATGGCGTCGAATGTGGTCTTTATACCCATCTGCGAGGACTTCGTCGGTTAGGCAAAGCGCGAAGCGTATCGATGTCCCGGCTACTGAGTCTGCTCCGAGATATCGCAATCGAACCGACCGTCCAGGTTCGCATGTGACCGGTCCAATATTAATCCTTTCTCCGTCGTATTTCACCGTGCAGGTCCCACGGTTCGTAACGTTGTCTACTTCCGCTGTGAACTCATCACCGGGTTTCAGATTCATCGGTCTCCCCCTGAGACTACTCCGTTATCATTTGTTTCTGAGTCCGATGGCTGCCGAAACCCGATCGAAACGCTGCCAATCCCGTCGAATCGAATCTCGAGTTCAATACAGCCGCTCTCTACCCAGTGGACGACTTCCGAGATAATGTTGTTGAATACTGATACGTCGCGAGTAATTGTCGGCCCGAGCGGCGCCTCTTCCGCAAACGTAGCGACCACTTCCAACTCAAGACCGTCTGGCCCGAGATATCCAAGATTCGTATGCAAGAGGTGGGGATTAAAATCTGCGGGCATACGCTTCGAAGATGTCCCGCTGATAGGTGAGAGCACCTCTCGACTCTCCCCATCTTGGATTTCGATACCAATTTGTCGAGATTGTGGGCCCGAAATAATTCTGGAGATTGATTCTTCGGATGGATGGAGGTGGATCAGACGATGCCGATCCGAGTTCCGCTGATGGATACTCACCCGCTTAGAGCCATCAACAGGTATTTCGGTTACGTAGTATCGTGGTTCCCCCGGCCCAGTTCGATCGATTTCGACTGTCTCGTTTGCGTCTTTGGGGATAGACACAACCTCAAATATGGGGTCGACTTCCTCAGAAGGAGTAACTCCTACGAGGGTTGGCTCCTCTGGTAGCGCATATAGGGGTGCTTCGACAGTTGGGTTTGCGTGCGCGGGTAATACAATGTCCGCGTCGAAGCCGTGATTTCCTGTACTGAGGCCCTCACCATAACGGTCAAGAAAGGGCTCCGTCTTTTCGGAAGCACGGAATCCAACCAGAGAGACATCCGCGAAATCGTAGACATCAACGAATGAAACCTCGGTCTGTGGGGGGTTATCTGAGACCAGATACACCCACGTATCTTTGCGTACTTGACGCCCTGAGTCATATCGTTGTGCCCGAGTTTCGTCACCGACAAAGAGGTCTCCGTGTTCGAGTCCTGGAGTAGTCCATGTTCCGGTAATGCTTCCGAGTGCGTCTGGTCCTGTAATCTGAAGTCGGTAACTGTCTACTGTTGGGTCAAGATCAAGTGTGACCTCTGCCTCTGAAGGGTGGAAATTACTCGGTACAGGTGGATGGGTAATTCCTGTCGCTTCGATATCCATTTTCTCTAAAAGCGCGTCTACATTTTTGTCCTCTTGGAGTTGATCCCAATTGAGAGAAGGTACGATACCGAACAATTCGATCCCGCCATCATTGCGTTGGCCGAGATAGGTTCGAATTGATCGCTCACGCTCACCTTCTTCGATGTCCGAGGTACGGAGATCCTCGATCATCTTTTCGACACCCTCGTCGCTAGAGAGTGAACAGGAAATGTCCTCAAGGGCCCCCTGCTTATGAGCAAAATACTGGCGTTGAGTACCGATTCGGGGGGTCAGGAATTCACCACATTCTGGGCATCGGTAATAGTCTGTTTTCCGTTGAGCCTCTTCGATCGGAGTTCTTGATCCCTCTGGGTTAAGCCCAAAGGGAATGGAGAGTTTACTCACGGACAGTCTGATGGCTGCTAATTACAGTTCTGATAGTACCCTTCTTCATGTGCTATCAAACCTGATGGACAGCAAATTAAATCTATTGTTATTCTGAATACATATGGTATCAAATATACATTTGCTCACGATCCACCAGACTGCAGGCGATACAACCTGAGTCGAGTCGATACTCTTTTGGATTTCAGCAGTGAACGATTTGCTACGTTAACCAGATTACTATGGGTGCGAATTCTGAACGAGAAGTTGATTTTTCGCCCGATCTCCCAGACAAGTATCAACGGCGATTTGAGGCTCTAACCGATGAACTAATCGAATTTCAGGAAGAACTCGACCGAGAGGTTGCCATCAAAGACGAGATTCGTTCAATTGAAAGCGAAATAGAAGATGGAGTAACTGAAGGCCAGATTCGATATCTCGCAGCGTTAGAGGTTCTCCTGGATCTTATTGAGATCAACTACGACATCCGAAAAAACTCCGGACTACACGTTGTCCGTCCAGACCCGGATCGGTACAAGGATGATCCAGAACAATTCAAAGAGCAAGAGAGAACTGTCCTCCAGAAGGAACGACGGGCACAATTCAAAGAGGAAAGCGTTCGTGAGTTCGTCCGGAAAATGGAGAGAGACACCCGTGATGACACAAATGGTGGGAGAAGTGTTCTGGAATATATAACTAACGGGGAACAATTATATCAAGATTTAGCGCCGCTTCAGGACCAGAGCCAAGATAAAATAGCCGGAGATCTGGAAGACGTCGTCCAACCCTACATACAGAAAGTAGAGAAGGGGGAGAAATGCGAACACACCGAGTTGGACCTGATGGATATTTGGCGGTACTTTCGCTATACCTGGCTAACGCCATACAACACAGTTCCCGGAAGAAACATCAACTTCCTTATTAGAAACGGAGCGAAGCCGAAAGACCCGGTGATGGGGATTGCGACATTGGCAAGCCCTATGATGAACCTGTCAGTCAGGGATGATTATATCGGCTGGACCATTGACGCGGTCGAAGATAAACTGCAGCGGAAGAAACGGGTTCATGAATATGAGGAACAACTGCCAGAGGAGAAGCGAACGCCGGACAAGAAAACTCGGACAGTCACAAACACAGAATGGCTGGAGACCGAGGAGGAATACAAAGAGAGGGTCAGCGAGTTCTGCTCCGATATACGAGAAACCCTTGAAAATTCCATCAAGGATGCGATTTCCAATATCCGGCACGACGACTTCGCCGAGGAACATCCGGATCTATCCAAGGACAGCTTCGTCACCCCGGACGAACGGGTTATCGAGATTCTCGAGGAGATAGAAAAGGAAGCTGAGCAGACCATCGAAGAAGGCGAGGACGAGAACCCAGAGAAGATAGAGTCCTGGAAGAAAAGAAGTGAGACAGCCCTGTTCCGGAAAAAGCGGGCTCGAGCACTTCAAAAGCTTCTCCGCGACCGGAAATACTTCCAAGAACATAGCGACGAAGACGACGTCGAGTTCATCAAAACTGGTTTGAACAAGGACTCAGGGCGGCGAGCCATCAAAACCGCCTTGAAGGAGATCAAGAAAGAGCGGGTTGGTTCTGGCATGATGAACATAATGGTCTGCGGTGCTATCCCTCCATACAACCGAATCCTCGGTGGGAAGCTTGTGGCGATGGCCTTGACTGGTCCGAAAGTCATCGACATGTACCAGGACAAGTACGGCGACTACCAGAGCGAAATCGCCAGTTCGATGAAAGGCGAAGCTGTGAGTAAACCGAATGAACTAGTTTTCCTCGATACTACCGGCCTGTTCGAGATTGGAAGTGCCCAATACGACCGTATTCGAGTTCCAACCGAAAACGGACAGATCGAATACGACCAGATCGGATACACTGAAGGCTACGGTTCAATACAGTTCGGTCCCGAGACACGAAAGCGGCTAAGCCAGGTCACACAGTTAGAGGAAGGCCGCAAAGTCGTCCGAGGCCGGTTTGGAGAAGGTGTCTCTCCGCGCATCCGAAAAATCCGTCGCGGCCTGAAGAACTGCGGTTTAGAGACAGATCTATTGAAACACGAATCCAGGCGGATCGTGTACGGAATCGATCTCGCGGAGAATTCCCAAGACTATCTACTTGGGATCAATGACAATCCCGAATACTACTGGAAATTCGACGATCCACAGAAAGAACAGGAGTCAATTTATCAGCACTGGATCGACCGGTGGGCAAGTATGAGAGCTCAAAAACAGGAGGTCCTGGAAAATATTAGAAAATTTGACAAACAAGAGTTCAAACTGAGCAGCGAGATCGATCTCGACAAACGACAGTCCAGTCTTAGTGAGTTTATTATAAGCAACAGTTAACATGGCGGGCACACTCGGTCATCAACATCTAAAGTAAATATGGGAATTGAAGCATCAACACTAAATCTACGATTCCTTTCGCAGCTGGCACAGGGTGGCTTCGCTGAACAACTCACCGATGAGCAACGTAGGGAGATACACATAACAACTCGCCTAGATGGGGAGAAATACTTGCAGAGCGCACTGGAAGATGGAAAGCAGGTCGTTCTCACCGGAAACCCCGGCGACGGGAAAACTCAGTACATCCTGCAGATGAAGACCGAATACCCGGAACCCGACTGTTTCTATCTTTCTGACGCCTCCGAGTACGACGATTACACCGTCTTACTCGATAAATGGCAAGACGCCCTCGACGACGGCCGTCCTGGTATCCTCGCTATCAACGACGGTCCTCTCTATGAGATGACGACCCAACACGCCGATGAGTATCCCTTCTTGGAAAAGGTTCGTAACCAGTTCCAAAACCAGATTATCTACGACGAAGGTCAAGCCGACAACGCTGACTTCGACTCTATCGTCGTCATTGACCTCAATAACCGGAACATCCTCACGCGCAAAGTCATTGGCCAGGCTATCGAGAACCTCACCTCGAACAAATTTCTGAAAGAGAATAATGGCGACGACATCGACGGCCATATCGCTTACAATATGGACAAGATGCGGAACAACCGTGTCAGAGATAACATCATTCGTCTCCTCCAGTCGGTCGGCCAGCTGGACGCCCACGTTACTGTCCGGGACCTTCTGAACTTTCTCGCTTACTGCATTACTGGGGCCAAGGAAGAGAGTGTCACTGACTTCGGTGAAGACCTAAAATACTACAACCTCGCCTTCAGCGGTAGCGGGAAGATATTCACTCTCCTCAACGAATACTTCCATCCCCGCGACCTCACACATCCATTCATCGACAGCAAGCTCTGGGCAGACGCCGAAGAAGAAGTCTCACGGAGAGACGAAGAAGACTCAGAGGAAGAAGTCGATCAACGCTTCATCGAGAAAAAACGCCAGTTCTACTTCGAGGATGTTGCCATCAAAGACTACGACGCCCGCGATCTCTACCACGAAACCAACTACTCCTTCCACAACCAGCGTAATAGGGAACGTGCAGACGATAGCGTAAAAGAGGACGTCATAGAGATGATTAACAGCTACTTTATGCCGGACTCCTCCAAAGGATCCGACCTTCGGGTCTGGCTGTCCCACAACTACCGATCCAAAAGTTCCTTATCCCTGATTTCCCGGACAGAAATCCCGAAACGTGAGCTAAATCGCCGGGTCCCGCAACTCCACCCGGAAATCAGCGATGCCATGGACTACAACCACGACCACCATGTTCTCGAATACGAAGGCAGGACCTCGACAGTCAGACTCCGGATCGACCCAGATCTGTCAGAAACACTTGGTGCCTTGGAGGGTAATATACCTTACATCCTACGCGGAAGGGAGGAAGAACAGCAGTTGCTAGAGTTTATGGAGGAGATTGAGTATAGAGAAAGCCACGATGAGGACTATGGTACCGTCCATATCATGGATACGGAGACCGGCGAACTCGAGATTCTGACGGTCAATGATGATCGGTACCAGATGGAGCGGAGGTGAATACTAATGCCTATGAGACTTAACGACGTCAACTCCGACGCATCTGAAGCCGCATTTGGATTCAAAGCAACCTCCGCGTCCCTGAAACCAGTGCATCTTTCTCAGGTCGTTTTCAGCAACGTCCTCGGCTCTACCCATCAATCGGAGGATTTGTTTGTGTTTGTCGAGAAACCTGGGAAAACCCCTTCCAGCGAATTGGACGAAAAATACCACGATCTGTTCGAGTCTTCCCGCGATCTCAGCGACGAACAGATGGACAACCTCCGATACAGGATGCGGAAAGTCTTGGACAACGATAATGCTCTGTACGCAAGTAGTCCACAGCACTCCGCGATGACTTCAATGAGCGACTGGTTCGTCGCCTACCGTCGAATCGGTGTGACCCCCTCACAGTTCATTTACACCGTACTGGATGAATCTAACAGCGCTATCAACCAGAAACTGACGGACCAACTACAAGACCACCACGATGCCATCTCCCTCTTGTTCCGACCACTCGCTAAAGATGGAGAGGACGGTAATGTCACGGTCTCGCCCTGGGAAGAGCCTGTCCTCGGAGACGCATTTGGGAGCGGGAAAATAGCGGAAGAGTTCGTGGAAGGCTTCGAAACTCTATCAAAGCACCTGAAAGACTCTAACGGCGACTACGACCTGAACTACGCTCGTGATCTTCGCCGCACAATCAAATTCGGCGGGTTTCTGCTCTATATCTACATGGCCAACCGGCACAATGAGATCCGGGAAGATGGAGGTAAAGGCGAACCGGTCCCCTTAGTTCTGAACTACACAGGGAACAAAAACAACCCGGTAGCCGATGCCAGCCTCGAATCTTTCCGCGTCGTAGGGTCCGAGATTCAATTAGCTACCCGGCTCGGAGTCAAGCACATCCTCGACCTGCAGGGCTACAAAGACTACAGCGAGGACGACATCCTCCAAGAGATTGAGAATCACAGTTTCTTGGAACTGAACCGGAACAAGGAGGACAAGATCGCACAGGACTACGAAAAGTTTGAACAGGTCTTCCGTGCCTCGCGGGATCCCGAACAGGATACCACCTTCCACAGGCTAGTGGATGCTGTCAGCAACGTAATCCACGACTTCTCGAACCGGTTCGACACGTACACACCGCAATCCACGGCCCAGACATTCGCCTGGCGTGCCGGGATACTCAAACCACGAGGAAACCGGGCGAACAAACGCAGGTATCGTCCTGATCCAGAAATGCTTGAACCCATTCTACTTTCAGTAATCGAACCTGGTACGAGCATGTCCCTCCAAGATATTTCAGAAGAACTCCGACAACGATACGGGATCATCATAGGCGGTACTGAGCAGGATCGCAGGCACCTGGCCGAGTGGGACATCCGCCTCGGCGCCAGCGCATCTGAGAGTGACCCACTGAACAACCAGAACTACGAGGGCTTCAAAGAAGCCGTATCCAGCCTGGGATACGCCGAGGAATACGCGGACGGCGTTACCATCGTCTCTGTCCCTGAGGAGGAAATATGAACGAAGGCACGCAGACACAAGACAACTCATACGAGAGCAACGAGGAGTTGATTGGCAAAGCAACAGCCAACGAAACAGTCGAACAATTGACTGAGGAAAATATCGGGGTCATCATCGAATCTCCGCCCCGGTTCGATGCTGAGGAGTTCGTCGACATCCTCTGCAGTAAAGCACGATACGATGTCGGCCTGGCAATGGTTAGCATCGGTGAAGCAGACATTGACAATCTTCAGTCACGGACTGAGGACTCCTCCGTCAGACTCACGGACAAAGTCAGTGTTGCCGTCAACTGGCGGAACGGCACCGACACTGGGTTCGAATGGGACGGACGTATCGAACCAGAGAAGTTGGTGATCCTGATCCGGGGAGATCATGCACGCCTGAACTCGATGAAAGATTTCGAGGGCATGGTCGACCTGCCTCTAGCAGAAATCACACGGGAAATTACCGACCAGATACAGGCCCAAGAACAGTTTGCCGACAGTCCCCCAGCCCAAGCTCTCTGGAAAACCCTCGGATCCAATCTGTATGATCGATTCGAAATTCCTGCAGTAGCTGACTATGCGACCTCGACGCTCAAAGAATCAGAACAAGCCTCACTCGACGCCCTCGGAATTGAACTCTACAGACTGAGGCTGTTCAACGACCCCGGCCTCAACAATCCCGACGAAATCCCTGACAGGCTTTCCGACAACCTGGACCTCGTACTGCGAGTTTCCCACATGTCGAACAGAGATCGACGTCGCCTCACTAACAGTGTCACCAAAGTCGACGACAGCGAAAGGGAAGAACGGGAAAAAACTGTAGCCAAGCTTCGACGGTTCGAACGAACAGGTGACTCGGAGATTCTTGCCGACCTGACATACAACGAGGTTAAAGAGATATTTTCCACCTCGGGCCAGTCTAGCCGCCGCCGTTCAACTACCAGTACCCGGAGAGATGTCGAATCTGCCAGCGTGGAAGCAGTCTTCGACGACAACGACGAAGATCTGGAACGCCTTTCTGAAGAGTTCGATAACCAGTACCGAGAAGCTGTCGAGGAAGAAGAAAATCGAGTCGACATGGAATTCACCGGGGACGAACAATTGGCCTTCGATGTCAACGACGACCTCTTCTACTTCATCAAACACTTCGTCACTGAGAGCTCTTTCGGCGGAATCATCCACAATCCAGAGGACAGACAGAGCGCGATCAAGAACTTCCAAGCACTGAGAACCGAGAAGTTCCAGCCGCGAGGCGAAGACAGCAGCTTCGAAAAACTCCGTAGAGTAGCCGAGAACAGCGGCAAGTTCGAAGACCTGGTTGAGTCCATCGACCGATACGTAACAGCGCGCAGCGAACTCGTCGACGCTCTACCCGGACTACTATCCGCACCCCTCATCCGGCTTCTCGGAGACGAAGACCTACTGGGATCTGCAGAGGAGTATATCGAGTCATACCGTGAAGTCCAGGATAAACTGGACAAGAAGTACCGAGAGATACAGAACGTCAGTTCCGAAGGTTCCTCCAAACTCCTCTCTGACTTTCTCCTATTCGACACTATAATCCTAGAATACGAAGACGACCGAGAACTCGTTCTCTCCCCGCTGCACCCGCTTCACCTTTGGAAATACTCCAAACTGGCGAGGGAGATGAAGGAGGAGAAGGAATCACTGACCGAGGAGGAACGCGACTTTCTCATCAACAGCGTCGAAGAACAGCCACACGTCCTCCGAAGCATTCACGTCGGCGGGAACTACCGGCTGGCAGATGAGACCTACCTCGTACAATCCGCGGAGGTCGATCGCCTGCCGGTCTACACCCGGATTGAGAACGCAGCAGAAGGTACGAACTCTAAGTTCTACGACTACGTCCTCGATAAATTCACGTCAGCGTATCCACCATCCCGACGCCACCTCAAAATTAGCATTATCGACCCCTTGGATCCGGTGGACCTGCTCTCGGATATCGCGGACTTGGCGGAGAAAGAAGAAATCCAAGGCGCGACAGTGGAATTCGCCTTCATCGAGGACGAAGAGAAGCCTGTGCTTAACGGCACTGCCTCACCCAGCCTCTCCGAGGACATCATCAATCTGTTCGGTCCGGACAACGACTCTGGCAAGTTCGAGATCGTTACAAATGAACACCCCAGCTACGACTCATACGGCGAGGATCTGAAAAGTGATCCACAGCACTTCATTCTGATAAACGACCAGAGCGACTTTAGCATCCAGACCTTCGAACGAGACGCCGAAACCACAATCCACCCTCTGTATGTCCCGAAAGAGTTCGACTACGACCTACTCGAGGACAAAATCAATATCTCACCGTCGAAGGAAGGCGTCCTCTTCTCCGAGTACCAGGACCTGATCAACCAGCTCTATAATCAGCGCCAGGCCATCCACAACGCCGAGGTCAACGAACTCAACGTCGAAAAAGAGACTATTGACGAGCTCCTCGACTCCGCAATCTGGGTCTCTATCTCCTCACCACCGATGAACGGTAATCCGTTCTGGAAGGACAACCTGATCTCAAGGGAACGACGAGGCGAACGCGACTTCGCCACGTACTCAGAGGATATCGACTACTTCCGTCGGATCCTCCGGCGCATCATTAACGAATACCGTCTCGCCCCAGATGACACCGACTTGGAGGAAATCGCGGAGAGAATCGCTGACCTGCAGCAAAGCGGTCTTCTCCGCCTCATCACCCGGGAAACCCTTGGCAGCGGAAAATCCAGGAACACGAAGGGCTTGCTTGGCTCTATCATTGCAGTACAGTGGCTTCAGCAGACACTTGCAGACCCCAAATTGATCTTCTCCATCGACAACCCACGTACTCGGGAATGGCTGAACCTGGGGGACAGTGAAAGCCGAGCCGACATCCTTACCGTCCAGTTCGACGATGACGGCGGCCTCATCCTCGACATCATTGAAATCAAGACTCTTGAAGAAACCAGCACCGCCTACACTGTCAAAGACGAAGATGGCACTAAGGTCGTGAAAGGAAGCGCCGTCGATCAGGTCTTCGAGACGACAGACACTATCCGCGGCCTGTTCACCGGCGACAAAAACCTCACCACGTCGCCCCGAAAAGAAGCTCTCCGAGAACAGCTGTACTACGAGCTGACCTCCGCAGAAGGGATGGAGGGTAAACAGGAGTGGGCAGACCGGATTAACGATGTATTCAACGGCGATGCCCAAATCGATATCAACCCGAGGATCGTATCAGTCGAAGTCACGAGCGAGGCCACTTCAGACGAACGAATCGACGGGGTAACTCCCAACGCCCAGTCCATCAGGATCGACAAGCTTCCCCGCCAGTCGATCAAGCGCCTGATCGTCAGCGGTATCGAAGACCGGGAAACTCAGACTACAGAGGAAGATGAGGGAACCACTGAAGGGATGCAAAAAGGGGAAGAAGAAACGGATAGTGCAACTGCGGACGAGGACATGGACAAGGCAGAGGAAACAAGCGAAGGGCCCAAAGACTCTGAAACCTCGCCCGACCGGTTTGGAGCCACAAAACAGTACAGCGACGAGGTTGAAACCCTGAAACGGGTACTCAACGACTTCAAAATCGACATCCAGGAAATCGACTCTAACGATATCGAAGTTGGGCCAAACGTAGTCCGCTTCAAGATTCGGCTCGCCTCCCACGAGAAGAATGCCTCACTAAAACAACGAATGGAGGACATCGCCCGGGAAATGGCGTTCGAAAAAGAACCCATATTCCAAGAACTCCCTGGCACTGAATACGTTGCCCTTGACGTTCCCCGAGAGAACAACGTCGTCGTCCCTCTACGCGACTACGGAGACCGGTACAAGCAGCCTGACGAGATTGAGACCGCCTCACTACCCTTCCTGGCAGGAGTCACACCAGACGGCGATGTCTACCGCTCTGACCTCTCTGAAGCACCGCACATGTTGGTCGGCGGAGCAACAGGTAGCGGGAAGACCGTGTTCCTGTACTCACTGATTATGAACTTCATGGAGCAGAAAGGCCAGGAAAATGTTGAGTTCGCCCTGGTCGATCCAAAGGAGACCGACTTCATCTTCTTCGATGCCCTGCCGAATCTTTCAAACGGCGAAGTGATCACTGACGCCGAAGACGCTGCTAAACTGTTCGAGTGGCTCGTCGATGACGAAATTCCGCGTAGAAAACAACTTCTTCGGGAAAGCGTCTGCCGTGACATCGGGGAGTACAACGAGCAGAACCCGGATGACCAGATGAAGCCCATCGTCGTCATCATCGACGAATACAGCGACCTACTCCAGCAACTTGGAGAAGACGCTGACGACACCGAGGACAATGTGCGCCGCATCGCCCAAATCGCACGGGCACAGGGTATCCATCTCGTCATCTCTACCCAGCGACCTTCACACGAAGCTATCGACACGGACCTCCGTGCCAATTTGGACACTCGGGTAGCTTTCCGACTTCCAAAGCAGTCTGACTCTCGAATCCTAATCGACGAAGGTGGAGCAGAGGAACTTGGTGGAGACGGAGACATGCTACTGAAAGAAGCAGACAGAACCACTCGACTCCAAGGCCTCTATGTGGACTCTGACGACATTCGCGAACTCATCAACAAATACCGGTGACCACTATAAATGCGTAATTTGTATGTCGTTTTCGCCCCCCACGACGGCACCGAGGTCATTCCGCATCAGGTGGGGAATGGGCATTTCGCTTGAGTGTCCGAAGTGCGGCGTAATATTGAAAATTCGCGGCTCGCATCGCCGTAAGGGATCGTTCGTCGCACGTCATTTCTACCACGCTACTGAAGAGGAGACTGACAGTGGTGGTGAATCCCTCCATTTGCGGATCAAGTCGATCGCGTATTCGAAGCTCACGACAAAGTATCCTGACGTTGTAATAGGGTGAGAGAAACCGCTCGGTGACCGGCGTGCTGATATTCTGGTTGAGTTTCCCAAACCACGGTTTCCTAAAGGACATGGCATCGGTGTAGAGGGACAAAATGCATTCGAATGCGGATAGGCCTACTTGGAAGTACGACAGTCTATGTCTAAACCGGGGACTATTCGAAGTCGTGTTGCGCCGTCTCGTCGAATTCTTTCTGTACTCCTATGTATAGGAGTGTGTCTATTTGAAGTTCATCGATCATTAGTTGAAAGTTGTTTTCTTCCCAACTGAGCGGTTCTTTGGCCCACTGAATGATCTTGTGGTCGCCTATGTAACATTCGGCTAGTTCTTCAAAGAAGCGACCAATACTCTTGGTATAGAGTTTATCGGGATAGTCGGACGGAATTGACTCTCCTGCATCGGTTAATGCCTTAATGGCAAATGCAGGAATGACTTTCACGCTTCCTTCAACAGGGAAAACAAAAATGAACGAATCAGATGACCATTTCAACATATCTTCGACTTCGTCCTCCAAGTGCTGAATATTGAATCGGTCCTTAGAAGAGCGCGATCTCCAGGTCTTGCTCTGAACGAGCACAGATTTTGACACCTTGTAGTCCGGCAAGTCTGCCTCAAACACGATAGCAATATCTGCACCCACCATGGATTCTTCAGAACCTTTCTTCTGCGAAGATAATACACGAGCGTAAAACTCGACACCGTTCTTCACCTTTCCATCTAAGCGCTGCTGAATTCTTTTCGTCAGAACTTTCCTGATCTGCCTTGCAATCTCCTGGTTCGCCTCGCGCTCAGAAGGCAGTTCACCCTGTTCGTATTCATCAACAATTCTTTGAGCAATACCATCAACCTCTTTTCCAACTTCCTCAATCTCACTACCTAGGAACTGGACAAACCGATACTGCTTCATAACACACCAATTCTAAGCAATGGTTATAACAGACTAGATCTTAAGATGCAGACTCTATTTGTTGCTGTCATTCACTCTGTTGTCCGGGAATATGCTCTCGTCGACTTAGATCTTAACACGCCCGTCCATGTTTGATTCGCTTTCAACAGGGGATAAGTACATCTGCGACGGTCAGCATACTACCCGATATGCTTTTAATGGGTAATATGCAAATACAACCCCATCGATGTCGACGAAAGCGGAGCTGTGGGGCCAGTGGATAGAAGAGACACTCGTCTCGGACATCCACGCCCAGGACACTCCGGACCCAGTCCCGTTCTTCGACGAGGACGCCAGTGGATTAACCACCAGCAACGCCCTCGGCAAGTACAAGTGGGGGCTGAACCAGGGAGAGTACCTCTACCTCGTCTACCTGCTGGACGAGCCAGTCGAGAACGCTCACGACATCACCCCGGTCTACGTCGGTGAGTCGGCCGATATTAGCTCCCGTATCGGGCAGCACTCTCGGAAGATCAGGGACGCACTCCCGGTCACGGAGTGGGAAGACGACGGCGAGTGGGGCAGTTTCTCGAAGTACGACCACATCGCGGCTATCCGTGAGGCCACGTCCCAATCACTGTACGTCTGGATCTGTGACGTCGACGAACTCGCTGCCGGGCCCTACGGCCACGAGACCTATCGCCAGGAACTCGAAGCGAAACTCGTCGGGCTCGTTCACGGGCAGGACCGGTACGAGCGAGTGTTCGCCAACCGGGAGTTCGTCCCGAACCAGATCCTCCACGCTATCGGGAAGGCTGGGTCCGAGTGGGTCACCGATCCCGAAGCTGAGGCTGTCTCCACTGGAGAGACCGAATCGATCACGTCCACGACACTCCAGACCAACCGCTCGAAGACCGAACAGTGGCAGGCCTGGGCTGACGAGTACATTCTGGAGGATATCCGTGCTGGCGGTACTGCCGACCCGATCCCACTCTTCGACGTCGACGAGCAGAGCACTGTCTCCCTGACCGACAATGGTCGACTGAAGCGCTCGGTAGCGATCGACGAGCGAATTCGACGGGAAGGGCTGAAGTGTCTCGACGACACGGGCACGCCCCATCCCGAGAATGAGGGGCTCCTCTACGTCATGTACCAGCTCGCCGACGACGGTCCCGACCTCTTCCCTGCCGACGTCGTCCCTCGGTACATCGGTAAGGCCGAAGTGTACGGGAAGAAGCGTGAACTCAGCTCGAACTTCGTCGAGATCGCGAACGAGCGGAACGCGACGCGGAGCTTCGCTCGCTGGGGCGACGGTGATTACTGGCACGTCGGCGAACTCTCGATGGCGATCCACGGCGACGACGAGCGAAAAGTTCACTGGGCGGACGCGCTGTTCGAGCCCGGGACGCGCCGCCTTCGGAAACCAACGTATCTCTGGGTTCGCGCCTGGAATCCCGATGCGGATCTGGGCCCCTACGGCGTCCCAGCGTTCCTCGCCGAGGTCGAACCCCAGCTGATCGGGCTTGCCTACGATGCGTTCCCCGACCAGTTACTCAACAAGGAAGGAACGCCCGACGACGCTGCGATTCACACTGCGGAGGTATCGTTCGAGCCAGCGTCCCAATAAGTGGTGTTGAGAGAACGACCTTCCTGTTGTACCAGGCCCTTCCTCGCTAGCCCTGGATGACATGCCGGATATCGGCTTCGCGACCGTCGTTACCATTCCACGCCATCTGTAGAAACCAGCATTGATCCAGAGAATCGGTGACGTAGTCTTCATTGTCTGCGAAAATATCGTCTATTCGCCAATCGGGAGACGAGGTAGAGAACTAGCCATTTGCAGCTGTGCGGCCGGGTCGACAGTTTGACTCTGGGCGTACTTTTCGCGTGGTGCTAAGGTCGCCGATTCATCATGATACCGCTCCGCTCCACGTGATTTTATCGCCCCCCGAGGGGTGCGGGGGCAATCCCGCAGCACATCATGGCACACAGAGCACTGGTCGCGTACGAGCGACCCGACGGACGATACAACTTGCACTACTCGCACGAAGGCGCGTACCAACTTCGGCTGGCGACGGACATCACAGCCGAAACACCGTTCGGTGGGACAGTCCCGAGTTCCGACCAGCGAAACCGGCTGGAACTCATGCTGGAAGTCCAGCCCGACGGCGCCGCGATCTCAGTCGACAGTGGACGATACTGTGCAACGCCGGTCGAGATGGAACCGAAAGGAATCGCCCTCACGCTAGAAACAATCTGTGCGGAGCGTCTCTACTACCTCACGCACGAAGCGTTCTACGTCGTCGACCGAGAGTTCGATATCACGGCCTACCGGACGTTCTCCTTCGCGATGGATCACGTTGCCCATCGCACGAGCGAGGGCACCACTGTCGGCAACGGCGCACTCGTCCCGGTCCGGTGGAACGACGGCGAACCAGTCGGCGACGGCGTCCTCCGTGGTCGGCTTCGCGCATTGCGATCGATCACGCGAGACATGCTCGACAGGGACGTCTTCGACGAGAATGAGGCACGGACCTACATGATCGAGAAACTCCAGGCGTGGGTCAACGACGACGCGGAGATCCACGTTCACCGAGCGCCCGAGTAGTCGTGAGTTCTCACTGACGGCACCCATTGTCTGGTGACGCATCGCTACTCGACTGACGGACACGTTTATCAGGAGAAACCACGAATGTCTCATCATATGAGCGCTGGGAAGGAGATCAGACTTACGAACGAGGGGGACACGGACCTCTGGACGGCGATCGACGTAGAAACTGGCGTCGCAAGCCAGGGCGAAACCCGAGAGAAGGCCCTCGAAAATCTCGACGAAGCAGTCGCGGGTTACAACGGTGCAGGTCGTGAACCCACCGACGCTGAGCTACGAGAACTCGGAATCGATCCCGACGAAAATACCTGTTCGGGCGATCTCCCGGACGTTCTCAAGTAGTCGTTCTCTCGATGGTATCCCGCGATTTTAGCGGAGCCGACATCGTGAGCGTGCTCTGTAACGTTGGAAATTTCCGTCTCGACCGGATACGCGGGGACCACTACATACTCAAGTGGGACCCGCCCACAGACCACGAGACCGAGCCGCGGACAGTCACCGTCCCCTATCACGACCGGATAGACACAGGAACGCTATCGTCTATCGCCGAACAGGCCGGGGCGAACGATTTCGACGAGTTCTGTCGCTGGATCGACCGTAACAGGTAGCTTACTGACGTCGCAGCCGAAGATCAGGTGGACGAGTTTCGTCGCGTTATTTTATCGTCTCTGGAAGGATGCGGGGGGTTCCAGACCCTCGCACTCCAGGGATCACGTCAGGAATAGCGGCTGAACGTAGTGGACACAGAGATCACAGCTTCCACGATAGGCATACGTCCCATTGCCCCTGGGCTCGGGTACGAAGCGAGCCTCTCCGCGACGGCCATCGACGAATGCATCGATCGTCACTTCGAGAACAGTCCTCCCGTCCCTGACGTGGACGTCCTGTTACATATCGAAATGCAACGTCGGCCAATACTGGTGATTTACTCGTTGTTTTCGACCGGTACGAGATCCCGGTGACGAAACGAAATTGGAAGCTCTTCGTCCGTCTCTACCTCTCGAAGCATGTACGAGTACCCGTCTGTGGTTCGACCCGTTTCCGAACCAAGGTCGTCCGTTTGAACTTCGACGACCTCACAGCGGACTCCATGATACTGGGAATCAGGATCGTCAGCGCCGATGTAGATCTTGACCCGATCCCCGACCGAATATACATCATTGGACGGTTGCGGGATATCAGCCATTGATTCGTTTTGAACTGGCAAACCGTATCAGTCCATCGTTACCTCTACGTATTCATCGGGTTGGCAACGCAACGGTGTTTTATTGCCCCCTGAGGGGTGCGGGGGTGATTGAATTCTCACAATCCAAGTCATCACGATGGGAATAGCGGCCGAACGCAGTAAACACAGAAATCACAGCTCCCACAATAGACATAAGTCACAGCAGCCATAATCTCAGCCAAGGACCAATCCACAATGCCAACGGTAACCATCAACGTCGACGACGACCTCAAAGACCAGATGGAGGACCATTCCGAGATCAACTGGTCCGAAGTCGCCCGCAACGCATTCGAAGAGAAAATCGACGATCTCGAGATGATGAATCGGCTCACCTCAGACAGTGAACTGACCGACGAAGACGTCGACGAACTGGCGGAGTTGATCGATAGCAATGTTGCAGAACGACTGGCAGAACAGTAAGCCCCCTCGTCATCGCTACAGATACCGCTCTTTCGGGGCTCATTGGTTGATACTATCTCTCGATCAATACAAAAGGAGTATCGAACAGTTCACATTGAACAGGTTGGATGGATGTGGTATGTCCAATCGAACAGATCGACTGTTGGCTGTTCTCGTCATGCTCATGGCCGTATTGGTTGTTTCTCAAACGACTGTCGTACCGCGGAATCAACTATTAGGAACCATAGGACTCGTGTTCGGGGTTAGTGCCATCGTTTACGCGCTCTTCGAACTGGTGGGGACATTCTAACTTCAGCCATCCGAACCGATCCATTCGCCTATGCACGGGGCGGGTATTTTACATCAAATGGTATAAAAGGCCTTGTTTAGACGCCCGAAACAGCGCGGCTCAACACTTCTCGAACTAGTATCG